>NZ_JACMIA010000001.1:0-2400000 GCF_014252955.1 Stappia sp. 28M-7
AAATTCCCAAATACAGCCTGAACGTTACGAAGCCCGGTCCCAGCCGGGCTTTTTGCGTTTGGGAAATCGGTCGTCTCTGACGGCCACCGAGACGACGAAACCGTTCGGCCGACAGGCCCATTGCGCCCAACCTCGCTGAGGTAGGGCGATCTGCCGACTGTCGCAGCGGGTCTTCACGTCGCCAAAATCCAGTTCAAGGGACCGGACAGGCTGGCGGCGTTGGGCGCCCAGGTCAGCCGCACCTGCTGGAATGCTGCAACGTCATCCGCCCGGCTTCACGTGTCGGCCGAGCCAGAGCGCCTGTGCCGGCTTCTCCCGGCCTTTCTGTCAGTGCGCACAGGAAGCGATAGTCCCGGTTCAGAAGCATGGGGGGCGGATTTTCGGCCGGCCCGGCATCTCGGGCTGATGCCGGGCGACCCGATTGCCCATTGAAACTCCACCAAGGATACCGGCGGCGACGATCCGCCCTTCTGTGAGGTCGCGATCACCACCAGGGTTCGCCCGCACTCCGGTGCCGCGTGGCGGGTCGGAATTGCGGGCGGCAGGGACTTTGCCTTAGCCCCGCCGTGCCACACAGGCGAACCTGCGGGCTCCCAGCTTCTTGGCGACCGCTTTCCTGCCGCAGATGCACCTGCTGCCGCGAACCGTGCCGCCCTGGCAGACCACGTTCTGCCTTCTGGGGGCAGGGTTCACCCGGGACGGCGGTCTGGTTTTCGTTTTCGCCCGCGGATCGGTGCGCACGGCCTGCTTCTTCTGACAGGCGAAGGCGGCCTTCCCGATTTTCACAAGGTTGCGGTTGGGCCCGCAGCGGCACTTTCCGTTGGCGACCCTGCCGCCCCTGCAGACGATCTCGACCCTTCTGGGGGTGGGGTTGGTCCGGGCAGGCCGCCTCGGTTCGGGCGGCTTGGCGACCGCAATGCACTGATAGGACGCGTTTCCGGTCTTCCTGCGGATCTTGTTCTGGCCGCACTGGCAGGTGCCCCTGGCGATCCGGCCACCGACGCAGACGAGCCGTGGCTGCGGCGGCGTCGGGTTGGTGCGGGCCGGCGCCGGCGCCTTGTCGGGAGCCTTAGGGGGCGCGTGCGTGGGATTGGGGTCCGCAGTCAGGACGCCGACACCACCGCCAACGGCGGGGTTCACCCGGGGGTCGGGCTTGGGGAGGTCGTGACCAGGGTCCCTCCGGCTGCCGGTCAGGTCGCCGATGCCGCTGCTGTGCCCGGCGGCTTTCGCGCATTGGAAGGTACGGGCCGTGAAGGCATGGTCGAGCGGGTCTCCGGGCGACACCGTCCGCAGCGTGCAACCGGCCTCGATCGTGTCGGTAATGTCGAAATTGATCAGCGTTGCGGCGCGATAATGGCTGCTGGCCACCTGCTCGGGCTGGAGAACGCCTGAGAAGTTGCCGAGCGCCCCGCAGTCCAGCGAGTAATGGATGTTGTCCGCCTTGGGCGCGTCGAACCAGACCAGCGCCTTCGCATCGCGCGGGCACGTGTAGCTCTGCGCGAGCGGGCCGTTGTCGACAAACTGAAAATTGCCCTGGAACGAGGTTATCTTCGGCGTGTCGTCGTCGTCGTCGGTGCCGCTCGGCGATGCCAGTCCGCCGCCGCCCGCCCCGGTGCAGTGCAGGGTGATGTCTTTCCAGCCGGTCTCCTGGTTGAAGGTCTCGTTGACGAGATCGCGCGCGTTGAACTGGACGCTCGTCGTCCCGTCGACCTCGACCCAGCGCTCATGAACAGCCCTGAAATACCCGCCGTCGTGTTGGGCCTGTGCGTCGATGTCCTCGCTCGCAATGGCGCCGTCGCCGCGCTGTTCCCACAGCCTGAAGGACACCGGGCCTTCCTGGTTTGTCTCCATGGTCACCCGCAGCTTGGCCTTCTTGCAGCGGGTGCCGGGTGTCGGCTCGGTATAGGCGTTGGAGTAGGTGGTCAGCGTCAGGCGGATGTCGTTGACCGTCATCGGGCCCTGGTCGAAGGCGAGATCCTGGTTGTCCGGCGTATTGGGTGTATCGGTGCCGCTCGTCCTTGGAATGCCGCCGGTATCGCTCGGCGGCTTGGAATCGGGGACGGGGGGCTTCGAATTCTGGCCGAGGCACTCGATCTTGAGGCCGACGAAGCCGAAGGCGGTGGCCCGGCCGAAGTCGCCATAGCCCTCGTATTCGTTCAGATAATAGGGAAAGCGTTTGCGACGCTTTTCCCTGGCATCGGCATGTATGGCCAGCGGCAGCGGGTAGCTGAAGCTGTGCCCTTGCTCGGTTTCGGTCCAATTGGCATTGCAGCGATTGACGATCGCCTGCTCGTCGGTTTGGTTTAGCCTCGTGAATTCGTCGATGAGGATGTTCGCCGGGCCGGAAACCGATGTTCTGGAGTCGATGATGGCTTCTATGGGGTTTGGCTGGTTGCCGTGGGGTGTCTTGATGTATGTCGAGAAGACATCGCGAACTGCTCCATTGGTCAGATTGCGTCCGATGCGATAGAACTCGATATAGCCGCGTGACATCTCGATGGTGACATGGATGGGGATCGTTCGCGGATGGTCGCTGATCCGGGTCCACATGCCGTTTTCTTGTTCGACGAGGATCGTCTCCACATTGAAACCACCGCTGATCTCGATGTTGTTGAATCGAGGCGCCGCCGCCGCTGCTGGCGTCGCCAGCACGCCTGCAGCGCACAGGAACAGTGCCGCGGGCGACATCCTCCGGAGCAAACTTGAGGTCAACGGGCTTTCAGCAGACATAGGCTCGTCCTCGCTATCCAGCGTTGCTGCGCGAGGATATTGCGTTGCGAATGCCCGGGCTTGGGGGATGCGGCAAGGGTGAGAGCCGCACCGCGCACTGTCAGGTGGGTGGAGCCACCGGTCTGGATCTGCGCACATCCGACGGCGTCATCTTGTAGCGACGGCGGAAGGCCTGATTGAACCACGACAGATCGCCGAAGCCGGACTGATAGGCGATGGCGGTGATGCTGTGGTGGTTGAGGCGAGGATCGCAAAGCAGTTCGTGGGCTCGCTCCAGCCTTGCCGCAAGGACGTAGTCCGTGAAATTCGCGCTGGACGCGTAGAACAGGTTGCGAATGGCGCGCGGCGAGAAGCCGTGCCGGGCGGCAATCCACTCCAGCGAGAGATCGGGATGGGAGAGATTTGCCCAGATGTCGTCCTTGATGCGGGCGAGCCGTGCCGCCCGCGCGCTGTCCTTGGTTGCCTCGATGGCATCCCGGGTGGGGTCGACGGCCAGAATGAACAGGTCTGTCAGCGTTTTCCTGGCCTGGAGGAGCACCTCGCCGTCGAGCGGCCCGATATCGCTGGCGAGCGTCCTCGCATAGCCGCACAGGAGGTCGAGCGCGGCAGACTGCGGCACGCCGTGATCGAGCGCATGGTCGAGATCGCCGACGGCCGCGGCAATATGTGCGCGCGAGACGCAAATGACCTGGCTATGGCTCGTCAGCGACCAGGCGCTGTATCTCTCGTCGTTGCCCCTGAGATGCGCCGGCCCTCCCGGCCCCACGGTAACTTCATCGCGTCCATGGCGGCGGTCGTGCAGCCGCATCTGGATCGGGTGTCCCCCGCGATGGACCAGCAGGCACAGGTCGTCGTTTCCGTCGAGTGCGACATGGTTTTTCTGGCGCATGTTCGACATGCCGGACATCGTCTGGAAGCTGGCATAGGCGTTCGGCATGATGCGGAGCGAAAAGTCGAACGCCATTCGCTCGTCTTCATGGCGATCCATGAAAAAGCTGATGCTCGGCTCGAGAGCTTCCAGCAGCTTGGCTATTTCGCACGGGCCAGCTTCCGTGAATGACAGTCGATGAAAGTTGCCTTCGGTCAAATCCGCTCACTCCATTTAGAGTGCTGCCATGCTGACATGGCTGTCACCAGACGAGACGAACCGAGTGAACCGGCGGAGCATGGCCGCTGTCGGCAGAAATGAGGGCGATTTTGTCGCCTCATGCGTGCCGCGCGGTGCATGCTTCCCCCTTGCGTATCCAGGAGCGTGCACAGGGTAACGCAGGGGCATCCATCGGGGCAATGCTCGCATGAGTTGCCGGGGCGCGCGGTCGTGCGGCCCCGTAACGTCGCTCAGCAGGAGTGGGAAGATCATCGCCTGCCGTTCGGGCAAGGACACCTGCGATCAGAAGCGTATGTTCAGCTTGAGGCTGGCCGTGTGATCCTGAAGCCCGGAGCCGAGGAGCGCCCCGTAGGCAAGGCCCATTGTGGTGTTCTGCGTGAGGTTCACATCCAGGCCCGTGTCGAACACGAACGTGTCCTGCGCCAGCGGAACGCCCGCGATGACGAAGGGAGCGCCGCCCGAAGCGAAGGCGAACTGCGATGTCGGGGTGCTGCCGAACGCATGCCGCCAGCCCACCGTGCCGCGCAAGGTTGCCTGCGTCCCGCCCAGGCTGACATCGGTCTCCGCGCGAAGGCCGACCGTGGTGAAGGTCGCATCGACAGCGCTTGAGGCGGCGGTCAGGGCTGCTGCGCCACCGCTTTCGGTGAACCCGTCGGTAGACAGATGCACATAGGCGAGATTGGCGAAGGGCTCGAAGCGGGCCGCGCCTGCCTCGAAACGATAGCTCGCCTCGCCCCAGGCTTGCAGGGTTCGCGCGCTGTAGGATGCGCTGAGACTGTCCGTGAATCCGGTGAAGGCTACCGAGCGGGACGTGTCGAGCTGGTGCCAGCTATGGGCAAGACCGCCGGTCAGCGCGAAGGCATTCCATTCGCCGCCGCCATACAGTCCGAGCGTGTAGGTATCGGCCGTTCCAGAGGAGGACCGGTCGTCGACGCTGAAGCTCGACCGGGAATAGCCGCCCAGCACGCCGAGGCGCACACCGTCCCAGACCTGCGCGTCGCCGCCCATCAGGAAGCCGCCGATAGTGCGGTCCATTGTGGCTGCATTCCCGTCGCCGTCCCACTGGCTCCAGGAGCCGAAGCCCTGTCCCCAAAGACCGAAACTCTCGGAGATGCGATCCTCGATCCGGGTGTTCCTGCCGGAGCCGACGCCGCCGCGCGCTGAACGCAGGCGGCCCATCGCCGCTTCGCGCGGGAAGCGGCTGTCCTCGAGGAGCGCGGTATGCGCGGAGGCATGCACCTCGCCCGAAAGCAGGTCGAGGGCGATGGGGGCCTCCGCGACGGCCAGTGCCAGGACGGCGTTGAACACGCTGTTTCCCGCACCGAGCGAGTAGGCGCCGCTTCCGGCCGCGCATTGATTGGCGGTCATGCCGGCGAGGCAGAAGCTGGTTGCTGCCGCCGAGGTCAGATAGACGTTGCTTGGGTCGTAGGAGAGCGTGAAACCGAGGAAGGCGTAGGTGTCGGTGACGGCATCGAAAGCGCCGCTGACGCCGGCACCCGTCGTAAGGATGGTGTAGGTGCCCGGCAGGTAGGTCGAGCCGTCGTCGGTACCGTTCTCAGGCGTGACATGAACCGTGCCGCCATTGATGGTTGCCGTCCCGGTGACATTGAGCACGTCGTTGTTGAGGCCGGCAACGAAGCCGGCATCGTCGAGTTCGATCGCGAAGACCGATCCTGTATCGAAACTGGCGGAGGCGGCGGTCATCACGCCGATGGAGTTGCCCGGAGCCAGGGTGCCGCCGGAATTGACGGTGACGGCGCCTGCCGTGCCATCGCCGCCGAAGGTGCCCCCGGTGACCAGCACGTCGCCGACCAGGCCCATGTTGCGCAGCGTCCCGCTGGAGACGGTGGTGCCTCCCGAATAGCTGTTGATGCCGCGCAGGGTCGTCATGCCGGAGCCGATGTGGTTGACCGCGGCGGAGCCGGTGATGGCGACGTTCGCGCCCGCCACCGTGCCGTCACTGGTGAAGTAATAGTCGGCATCGCTGTGATTGAAATTGATCACCGCCGTGCCGGCCCCGCCATCGACCGTGATGGCGTCGACCACGCCCGCTGCGCCGCCCGTCCCGATATTGAGCGTGCCGGTGGTGGGAACGACATTGGCCAGCGTCAGTTGGCCGGAGCCGACCACGATACGCCCGCCATTGGAGAGATTGAGCGTGCCGTCGCCCTGCCATCCGACATAGTTTGCGCCGGTGGTGGTCCAGCTGGAGCCGGTCCCGTCGATCGTCACCGTGCCGACGCCGCCCGCCGCTGCGGCGACATAGCCTGCCGAGCTGCCTACCGAGCCGCCGCCCGAGATCTCCAGCGTGCCGACGCCGCGATTGCCGACACGCAGATTGCTGGAGTTGTTCCACGTTGCGCCGTTGACGGTGACGGTCCCGACGCCGTCGCTCTCGGAGCCGATCGAGGCCACGGTGCTGTTGACCGTGCCGCCGTTGGCGACGTGCACTGCGCCGGTGCCGGACTCGCCGACAACCAGGGTGGCGCTGCTCCAGACGGATCCCAGGTCGTTCACAGTGACCGTGCCGCTGCTCGTGGCGGCGCTCCCGACATTCGCATTGCCATTGGTGACCGCGCCGAGCCCGGAAATATCCAGCCTGCCGGTGCCATCGTTGCCGACATCGAGCGTGTTGGCGATGGTCCAGGTCCCGCGATCCACCGTCACGGTGCCGACGCTGCCGTCTGAAACCCCGATCACGCCGGTGTTGCTGCTGACCGTGCCCTGATTGGTGACGTTCAGGGAGCCCTGCCCCTGATCGCCGACATAGAGACTGGCCGAATTCGTCCAGGTGGACCCCGCGCCGTTGACATTCACGTGGCCGATGCTGCCCGCGATGTCGCCGATGCGCGCCGAGCTGTTGCTCACATCGCCGGTGTTCGTGATGTTCAGCGTGGCTTCGCCGCGGCCTCCGACGATCAAGCCTGCGGCATTGACCCAGGCCGCGTTCGCGCCGTTCACGTTGACGACGCCCTCGCTGCCGACCGTGTCGGCCATATAGGCCGATCCGTTCTGCACCACGGCGCCATTGGTGATGTTCAGGTTGCCCGCGCCGGCGCTTCCGACATACAGAGCGGCATTCTGAAGGTCCCAGGTCGAGCCCAGGTCATCGACCGTTACGGTGCCGGTGCCGCCATTGCCGATTCGCCCGACGTCGCTGCCGACGTCGCCGCCATTGGTGATGGTCAATGTGCCGGAGCCGACCTGGCCGACCGTGAGAGCCGCGCCGATGTTCCACGGATCGGGCTGCGTTCCGCCGCCCCCGCCGATGACGGTTTCGCTCGCGCCGCCTTCGATGACCTGCTGCGCATGGACCGGATGGCTGACGAGTACGCTCAAAGTCGTCGAGCTCAGCAGTGCTCCGAGAGCTGTTCCCAGGAGCTTTCCGCTTGCGTTGACAAATGAACTTCCACCGATCATCGGCATTTACCCCTGGCATCTTGCTCTGCGGCGCGAGGATAAGTGCATCGCGAAGGCGGGTGCTTGGGGAATCAGGCAGGGGCGAGAGCCGTTTTCGGGGTGGCAGACGTTATTTCGGTGCCGAAGTGCGTGAGCTCGGAGCCGGCTTCGTCCTTCGCCAATGACCCGTGTGCTCTGCTCGCCGGGAGCTCTGGCCGGGCGGGATTTTCCCCGCCCGGCCGTCCGCTAGCCGATCAGCCAAAGGCGGGCGTTTTCGAACGCGTTCCCGTCGTCGTCGACGGGGCGGCGGGAAATCTCCTGGAACCCCAGGCGCTTGTAGAAGGCCATCGCCTGCCGGTTACCGGTGTAGACCTCAAGCGTCAGCTCGCCCTTGAGCGTCAGGGCGTGGGCAATCAGCTGACGTCCAAGCCCGGCCCCTTGCCGGTCGGGCGACACGAAAATGGCGCCGACAAACGTACCGAGCAGGCTGATGAAGCCGCAGGGATCACCGCCCATGCAGGCGACCCAGGTCTCGGATTGCGGGAGATATCGGTCTTCGATAAGCGCTTTTTGCTCGCGCAAGCGCTGCTCCCCGACAAAGGGATGGGCCAGCAGCGAGGCTTCGAGCCAGATGTGCGACAGCTTTTTCGTATCCGTGGCCGGGTCATAGGGCCGGATGACGGCGTCATGGGTTTTCATGACAACTCCGAAGGATGGTTATGCCGAGAGGTGCGGCGACTTTTCCAAGTGCCGTTCGAGACCGCCGGGAGCGGTTGCGTTAGCTGCCTCTGCGCATAAATCTCCTTCTGCTGCTGCGCTTTTTCTAGGCTTGCCGGAATCTGCCGTCAATGTCTGGAAAGGGACGCTCTCCCGTCAGGCGGCGCCGTGGTGCCCGTAGCACGGGGCCAGCGCAGATATGGCCTCGAAAGCCGCCTGCTTGCCGCTTTGCTTTCGGGCTTCGCCGAGGGAGAGACCTTCCGCCACGACCGCCTCGATTCGTGTCACGCCGATGAATGCGAACATCGACCGAAGATAGGCTTCCGCATGCTCGCACGGGGCCAGGGAACCGCCTTGCCGGTACTGTCCGCCGCGCGCCACGGCAAGGATGATCCGCTTGTCCCGCGCCAGCCCTTCGACGCCCGTCTCGGTATAGCGGAAGGTCTTTCTCGCGATGACGATCCGGTCGATCCACGCCTTGAGCTGGCTCGAAATAGTCAGGTTGTAGAATGCGACGCCGATGACGATGACGTCGGCGTTCATGAACTCGTCCAGGATTTCTTCGCCGAGCGCGATCTCCTGCGCCATCGCCGGTCAGATGCGGAACGGGAGCGGCGACCAGATCGCGATAGGCGACGTCGGTCTCCGGATTAAGGTCTTGCAGCCTTTGAACGGTCGCCCGGGACAGCTCCCGGCTCACCGAGTGCGCGCCGAGAATGCTGGAATCGACATGAAGCAATTTCATGGGGGGATCTTTCTTGAAACGTCTGGACCGGTGTTGCGCTGTCAGGAGCTCGCAAGCGGCTTCAGGCCGAGCGCCTGCAGCTGCATCACGATCAGTCCGAGGAAGATCAGGCCGACGCCGACCAGGCGGGAGAGCGTGACGGGCTTTTGAGGCAGGCCGACAAGGCCCCACTGGTCGATGATGATCGACGCCAGCATCTGGCCGGCGATGACCGCCATCATGAAGCCGGCGGCGCCGAGCTTCGGCGCAAGCATGAGCGCGCCGGTTATGTAGACGACGCCGACAATGCCGCCGATCCATATCCAGCGCGGCGCCTGCACCAGGCCGGACAGGGTTGGCGCTCCCACCTTCGCGAGCGCCATGACGGGCACGATGCAGGCGAAGCTGACGCAAAGGGAGATGAGCGTGCCCCAAAGCGGATGACCGAGCGACCGCCCGAGGGCGGCATTCGCCCCCGCCTGAAACGGCACAACGGCACCTGTGATGATGGCTGCGAGAATGAGAAGCAGTGAGTTGGTGTGCATGGATGAACCTCCGATGCGCACCAGATGCGATATTTGATTTGTGGATGGAAATTCCGATAAAATATCCGCAACATGCATGACATGAATACTCTTAGGGGCATCGACCTCAACCTGCTGGTGGTTCTCGACGCGCTGCTGGCCGAGCGGCATGTGTCGCGCACGGCCGCTCGGCTGAACATGAGCCAGCCGGCCGTGAGCCACGCGCTCGCACGCCTGCGGCATCTCTTCGATGATCCCCTGCTGATCCGCCGCTCCGGGCGGCTCGTGCCGAGTGCCAGGGCGCGCGAAATCGCGCCCGTCCTGACCGAGGCCCTGCGACAGGTGCGGGAGGTACTGGGACCGGGCGGCTTCGATCCCGCCAGCGAGAAGCGGGCATTCCGTCTGGCGATGTCGGATTACGGCTCTGCGGTCGTCCTTCCCGATCTTTTGAAAAAACTGCGCCGCGAAGCGCCGGGGATCGATCTGGCGATAACCCAGTCGAGCCGCGAGGCGATGGTTCAGCTGGTTCTGGATGGGGAGTGCGATCTGGCACTGGGCGTCTTTCCCGATCTTCCCGAACGGATCGAGGCCGAGCAGCTTTTCCTGGAGCACTTCGCGTGCCTCGCGGACCGGGAGGGGCTGGCGGGGGGCGGCCGTCTCGATCTGGAGGCTTATCTCGCCCGGCCCCATATGCTCGTGGCGCTGAAGGACGAAGCGAATACCGAGATCGAGATGGCCTTGCGCGCCATCGGCCATGTGCGCCGCGTCGCCGTCACGCTGCCGCATTGGGGAAATGCGCCGCGGCTGATCCAGGGCACGGATCTTGTCCTGACCGTCGCGCGGAAGGCCCTGGGGCGCCATGAGCGCGACCCGGCGCTCGTCATCTTCGAGCCGCCGTTTTCGATCCCGTCCTTTCCGTTCGTTCAGGTCTGGCATGAGCGGCGCAGCGGCGATCCCGCGCATCTGTGGCTGCGCAATGCCGTCGCGCGCGTCTCGAGGTCCCTTTAGCGTCCGGCCGATCGACCGCCCCGCGCCCCGCCCCGCTCCGCTCCGCTACAACGGGGCGAGCATCAAAAGCGCACGGCGGAAGTCCGGCTCGCTGAGAACCACCTCGCCGGCGCCGAGCGTGCGGGCGTGGTTCAGGGCGCGGGAGGTGAGGTGCTGGGCGGTCTCGACCGCCTGCGGCAGGGGCAACCCGCGCGCCAGCCCCGCGACGACCAACCCGGAAAACAGGTCTCCCGTTCCGGGAAGGGCGATGGGCAGATGCGCCACCGGATGGCGGCTTGCACCCCCTGCACCGAGAACGACGCTCTCGATATGGCCGGCGGGGCTGTCTTCCAGCGCGCAGCCCGTCGCGATCAGATGGGCGCCGGGCGCCATGCGCAGGCGGGTTTGGGCTGCTTCGAGGTCGGCCAGGGTCGCGATTTCCTGCCCGGTCAGCCAGCTCAGCTCGAACGGGTTCGGGGTTGCGATGTCGGCCAGCGGCAGCAAGCGGTCGCGCATCACGTCCGCGATGGTTTCCGGCACATAGAGGCCGGGACCGGCATCACCCATGACCGGGTCGCAGACATATCTGAGGCGAGGGTTGATCGCCTTGGCTTCCGCAACGAAATCCGCCGCCATCAGCGCCACATCGAGCGAGCCGATATAGCCGGTCAGGATAAAGTCCGCCCGCTCAGGCAAGCTGCGCTCGCGTGCGCCCTGCAACAGGTCGCAGAAGAAGTCCGGCGGCAGCGCCCGGCCGCGCAGCGTCGGATAATCGGGCGTGTTGGAGAAGATCACGGTCGGGATTGCCGCCACTTCCAGCCCCGCGGCCTGCATCGGGAACAGGGCTGCGGAATTGCCCACATGGCCGAAGACGACCTGGCTCTGGATCGAGATCACGAAAGGCGGCCGGGTCATGCCGGCAGCTCCTGCAGCCAGGCGCGGAGCATGGACTGGCCGGCGCGTCTCAGCGCCGGTCCGTGCGTTCCGGCATCGCGGCGCAGGCTGGCCGGATTGATGCCGGCCTGGGCCAGCTCCACACTATGGCCGATCAGCCAACGCTCGAAGGCAGGCAGTTCGCCGGCTTCGGGGTGGAATTGCAGGCCCAGAAGCGCCGGCCCCATCGCAAAGGCCTGGGCCGGGCAGGCCGCAGTGCCGGCGAGATTGTCCGCACCGGCAGGCGTCTCGAACGCCTCGCCGTGCCAGTGGAGCACCGGCACGCCCTCAAGGGCAGAGAGTGGCCCTTCCCGCGCGGCCTCCGTCAGCGCCAAGGGAGCAAAGCCGATTTCCTTGCGCGGCATTGCGGCAACCCTTGCACCGAGCGCCGCCGCCATCAGCTGCGCCCCCAGGCAGATGCCGAGCGTCGGGCGCCGGGCGGCAAGGCGCGGGACCAGCCAGTCGCGCTCCGCCGTCATGGACGGATAGGCATCGCCGTCGTTCACGCCGATCGGGCCGCCGAGCACCACCACGAGATCGGCACCGAGCGGATCCGGCAAGGGATCGATGCCGGCCTCCGCATGAACGAGATTGTAGTCTTGGTCCTCGAGCACGGCGCCGAAGCTGCCGAGGTCCTCGAAGGCAAGATGGCGCAGGATCAGGGCTGTTTTCGACATGCGGGTCCCCTTGCATTTGCAAGCCTGTCTCGCGAATATCCGGCCTGTACAAAAGTGCCAGTTTCTTAAATTCAGATAGGCCGGTTGGCGTGGCATCCGATCCGCTTGCCCTGGAGATCGACAAAGACCTGCACGGCCCGCTGTTCCTGGCGATTGCCGAGGCGATCACCCGCGACATCATGCGCGGGCGGCTGCGACCCGGCGCCCGCCTGCCGGGAACGCGGGCGCTGGCGCGCGAACTCGGCGTTCATCGCAACACGGTCGATGCCGCTTATCAGGATCTGTTGACGCAGGGTTGGCTGCACGCGGAGCCCGCGCGAGGAACCTTCGTCGCGCAGGATCTGCCCGAAGGCATGGCAGAGCCGGTGGCCGTCCCCATTCCCGCACACGCGCCCGCCCGCCGGCCGCCGCTTGCCTTCACCGACGGGGCACCTGATCCCAAGCTGGTGCCCGACAAGGCTCTGGCGCGCGCCTTCCGCCGCGCCCTGCTTTCGCCGGCCTTTCGCAGTGGGGCAGATTATGGCGATGCGCGCGGCACGCCCGTCTTGCGCCAGGCGCTTGCCTCCCACCTTGCCTCGGATCGGGGCGTGGTCGCCGACCCGGCTCGGCTGCTGATCACGCGTGGCAGCCAGATGGCCCTGTTCCTTGCGGCGAAGGCGGCCTTGAACCCGGGCGAGGTCATCGCCGTGGAGGAGCCCGGCTACCCGCTTGCCTGGGAGGCGTTCCGGGCCGCAGGCGTTGTCGTCGAGGGCGTTCCCATCGATGCGGGCGGCCTGTCGGTTGCCGCATTGGAGGCGGCGGTCGCCCGCGATCCGCGCATCAAGGCGGTCTATGTCACGCCCCATCACCAGTATCCGACGACGGTGACCATGGGCGCGGCGCGGCGGCTGCAGCTTCTGGAGCTGGTCGAGCGGCACGGGCTCACGCTGATCGAGGACGACTACGACCACGAATATCGCTTCGAGGGCCGCCCGGTGCTGCCGCTTGCCGCCCGTGCTCCGGCGGATCTGCCGCTGATCTATGTGGGCTCGCTGTCCAAGCTGCTCTCGCCGGGCATCCGGCTGGGCTATGCCGTGGCCCCGGAACCCTTGCTTGGCCGCATGGCGGCCGCGCGCGCGGCAATCGACCGGCAGGGCGATGCGCCGCTGGAAGCGGCCTTGGCGGAGCTGATCCACGACGGCGATCTCGGCCGCCATGCGCGAAAGGCGCGCCGCATCTATCGCGCTCGCCGTGATGTCCTGGCCTCGGCCCTCTCGGAACGGTTCGGGACACGGATCGACTTCGACGTGCCGGCGGGCGGACTGGCGTTATGGCTGCGTTGCCGGGATGTGTCGGCGGAAAGCTGGGCGGCGCGGGCCGGAGAGGCCGGGCTGGCCCTGCTTCCCGGGACCCGCTTCGCCCTGGAGCGCTCGGCGCCGCAAGCCTTTCGTCTCGGCTATGCGGCGCTGGGCGAGGCTCAGATCGCCCGGGCGGTGGAGATCCTTGCCCGCAGCTGGCCCGACGCTGCCGCGTCTGCCGGGACCGGCAGGCGGGAGTGAGCCGGCGCGACATGCATTCCAAGCCGCGCCAACAGCTCCCGGTCCTTCCACGCGGCCGGGTTGCCGGTGGTCAGCAGCTGGTCGCCGACGAAGATGGAGTTTGCCCCGGCAAGGAAGCACAGCGCCTGCAGCTCGTCGCTCATTCCCGTGCGGCCGGCCGACAGGCGCACAACGGAGGCCGGCATCAGGATGCGTGCCAGCGCCACGAGGCGGACGAGCGCAAACGGGTCGACCGGCTGAGCCGTGTCCTGCACCGGCACGCCTTCGATCTCGTTCCACAGGTTGATCGGCACGCTGTCGGGATGCGCCGGCAATGTCGCCAGCGTCACCAGCATGGCGATGCGATCCTCCTGTGTCTCGCCCATTCCGACAATGCCGCCGCAACAGACCCTGATCCCGCCCTTGCGGACGTGGCCGACGGTTTCCAGCCGGTCGTCCATCGTCCGTGTCGAGGCGATCTGCCGGTAATAGTCGGGCGAGGTGTCGATGTTGTGGTTGTAGAAATCGAGCCCGGCCGCCTTGAGCCGCGCCACCTGGTCGGGCTTCAGCATTCCCAGCGTCATGCAGGTTTCCAGCCCCAGCTCCGAGACGCCTCGCACCATGTCGCACAGCGTGTCCATGTCGCGATCCTTGGGGCTGCGCCAGGCGGCCCCCATGCAGAAGCGCTGGGCGCCCGCGGCCTTGGCGCGGCGGGCGGCCGCCAGCACCTCGTCGGTCTCCATCAGCTTCGTCGCCTTCACCCCTGTCCGGTGATGGGCCGATTGCGAGCAATAGCCGCAATCCTCGGGGCAGCCACCGGTCTTGATGCTGAGGAGGCTCGCCGTCTCGATCGCCGCAGGGTCGAAATGCGCCCGGTGCAGGGCCTGCGCACGGTAGATCAGGTCGGGGAAGGGCAGGCGATGGATCGCCCGGGCTTCTTCCATCGACCAGTCGGTCCTGATTTCGGCGCCGGTCATCTTGCGGCGCCTTTCAGGCGGCCGAGGCCGGTTGCCAGCGTGGCGGCGAGTGCGATCTTGACCAGGTCGCCGAGGATGAACGGGGCGAAGCCGGCGGCGATCAGGCCGGATACGGGAACGAAAAGGGCGAGCCAGATCAGGCCGAACGCATAGACCACGGCAAGGCCGGCGAGCATCGCCAGGAGCCGACCCGCAAGGCCGCGCCCTTCGGCCAGCCGCCCGGCCACGAGGGTCGCCAGCAGGTAGCCGGCGAGATAGCCGCCGGTCGGTCCCGCCATGTAGGCAAGCCCGATCCCGCGTTCCGGCGAGCCGGAAAACACCGGCAGGCCCATCGCCCCGGCGCCGAGATAGGCGGCCATGGCGGCAAAGCCGAGCCGGGGGCCGAGAGCTGCCGCCAGGAAAAACACGGCCAATGTATGCAGCGTCATCGGCACGGGCCAGAACGGGATCTGCACCTTGGCACCGATGGTGATCAGCGCCGCGCCGCAAAGCGAAATCACGACACCGCGCCAAAGCGATGCCGAGCGCGTCAAGGAGGGGATCAGCAATGCCATGAGAACGTCCTCGAAAGATAGGTTCAGGTCCTATCTATAATTCTGGAGGTGTTCTCGTCTGATCAACTCAGATTATAGATAATCATCCAGGAATTTCATAAGTCTCTCTGGCGTCGGTGTTTTTTGATGTCGGCTTGCGCTTCCCGATCCAGCCGACATGGCGGGCCAGCGTCGAGCAGGCGAACTCCGTGCGTCCGTCCCTCAAGGCAGTCAGGATGGTGCGGTGGTCGTGGTCCGTGCGCGCTTCCCAGTCGCTGCGCCAGGCCGCGAACAGGAACCTTGCGCTGGCGGCGTGCAGGCCGTCGATGGTCTGCAGCAGGCGCGGCATGCGGCATGGGGCGAGGATCAGCCGGTGGAACCTGCGGTTCGCGGCCTCCCAGTCGCGGACGTTGCCGGCGCGGTCTCCATGCCGGGTAACCTCTTCTGCTTCCGCAAGAATCGCGCGCGTCAGGTTCGGTGCGGCGTGCCGCAAGGCCAGCGATTCGAGACTGGCTCGCATCTCGGCGACTTCGCGCAATTCGGCGACGTCGAAGTCCGTGACGCGAAAGCCCCGCCAGGGCTCGCTCTCCGCCAGACCCTGGGTCTGCAGGGCGCGAAACGCCTCGCGCACCGGCACATGGCTGGTGCCGAACTCCGTCGCGACATGGTCCTGTCGCAATCGTGCCCCGGGTTGGATCTCGCCGGAGATGATCCGGTCCGCAAGGATGCGTGCGATGCGCTCGGAAATGGGGTCTTCTGTCGCTGCGGTCATGGATTATAGATAATCTGCGACGCGCATCGTGTCGATCCCGATGTCCGCCACGGGGCGACCCGAGGGGTTGTCTCAGGTGCTGCCGCGGGTGACGAGCTCATAGCCGACATCCCGCAGCGGGATGTCGGCATCCGGCTGCAGGATCCTCTGCACGAGCATTTCCGCCGCATTCCAGCCGATCTGGTAGCCGTTCGTGCGAATCGTGGTCAGTCCGGGATGCACCTCAGCCGCGATCTCGAAATCGCCGAAACCCGCCACGGCCATCTGTCGGGGCACGGCGATCCCCTGCCGCTGGCATTCGAACAGCGCCCCCACCGCCAGAATGTCCGAAGCGCACAGGACGGCGTCGATATCGTATTTGCTTTGAAGCATCTGCAGGCCGACGGCCCCGCCCCGGAAGCTGGAGGCATCCTGATAGAGGTCCTGCGCCTCGAGCGGCGACACGATCTGGCCGCTCGGCAGTCCGGCGGCCTTGAGCTCGTCCTTCAGGCCGGCCAGGCGCTCGACGTAGCGCGTCAGGCCGATGGCCGGGTAGTCGATATAGCCGATCTTGCGATAGCCGCGCTCGATGAGGTGCGCGGTAATTTCCCGAGCGGCTTCGTAGTTGCGAAACCCGGTCGCCATGTCCAGGAACGGGCCCTTGGTCTCCCAGGTCTCGACGACGGGAACGCCGGCCGCCTTCAGCAGATCCACCGTTTCCTGCCCGTGACGGGTGCCCGTCAGCACGATCCCGTCCGGGCGGCGCTGGATGAACGCCTTGACGACGGCGGTCTCGTCCTCGAGCGAATAGCCGGTATTGGCGATCATGAAGTGATAGGAGGCCTGGCGCAGGTAGTCGGCCATGCCCTGAATGCTCGTGGCGTTGTTCGAGTTTCGCAGCGACGGCACGACGATGCCGATCATGTTGGTCTTTCCCGACGCCAGGTTTCCGGCAACGCTGTTGGGCAGGAAACCGAGGCGCGCGCCCGCCTTGAGCACGTTTTCGCGCGTGCGCGGGGAGACCGATTCCGGTCGCTTGTACACCCGCGATACGGTCATGAGAGACACGCCGGCCTCGCGGGCCACGTCGGCCATGGTCGCCCAGCCCATCCCTCTGCGGATTGAATTGTCAGCCATTTGGCCTCCGTCGAATCTTATCGCGCAACCTACTTGACAACGCCGTCGCTTTGAAGGGAAATGTGAACGCTAACGTTAGCGCTAACATAACTACGAAAAGAGAGGGGGCGTGATGCAGACGGCGGATGAGCTGGCGCAGAAGGTCGGCGACTGGGTGGAGCAGGATCGCGACGAGATCGTTGCATTCCTGAGCAGGTTTCTGCAGGCGAAGTCCCCGAACCCGCCGGGCGACACGCGCGAGGCCAGTGCCTGCGTCGAGCAGTTTCTCGCAGCCGCCAGCCTGCCCTACCGGATTCTATCCGGCCAGGATCACCTGCCCAACATCGTCGGCACGCTGGACAGTGGCCGGCCGGGCAAGCATCTCGTGCTCAACGGGCACATGGATGTGTTTCCCGCGATCGAGGACATTCCGGGCGAGCGCAGCCAGTGGAGTGGCGAAGTGGTCGACGGCCGCGTGTACGGGCGCGGCGCGGCCGACATGAAGTGCGGAACGACCGCCGCGCTGTTTGCCTATCGGTATGTCGCGCGTCTCCTCGAGCAGCTTTCGGGTCGCCTGACCCTGACCGTCGTGTCCGACGAGGAAACCGGCGGGCGCTGGGGCACGGGCTATCTCATGCAGACCATTCCCGACGAGGTGCTCGGAGATTGCTGCCTCGACGGAGAGCCGAGCGGGCTTGCCACCTTGCGGTTCGGCGAGAAGGGCGCGCTGCGAGCGGTCCTGACGACGAAGACCCGAGGCGGTCACGGCGCCTACCCTCACATGAGCGACAGCGCCATCAAGATCGCGGCCGAGCTGGTGCGCGAGCTGGAGACGCTGGCGGACCTGACGCCGGACCTGCCGGAGCACATTCTCGATGTTCTCTCCAGGCCGGAGATCCGGGAGGCGACCGACAAGAGCCTGGGGGCCGGCGCGTGCGATGTCGTCGGCAAGGCGACGGTGAACATCGGCGTCATTCGCGGCGGTCTGAAGGTGAACATGCTGCCGGACGAGTGCGTTCTCGAGGTCGAGATCAGGATGCCGCCGGGCTTGCAGCGTTCGCTCGTCGAGCGGGAGCTGCTGTCGATCGTAGCTAGATATCCGACGACGACCTGCGAGATCCGAGACCATCACAGCTACGATTCAAGCTGGTGCGATCCGCAACACGAGATGGTCGCGATCCTTCAGCAATCGGCCGAGGCGGTCACCGGTCTGCGGCCCCAACCCATCATCAGTCTGGGCGGTTCCGATACCCGGTATTGGCGGCATCGCGGCATCCCGGCCTACCTCTACGGACCCTCGCCAAAGACGATGGGCCGGCGAGACGAGCATGTCACCATCGAAGAGCTGATCACTGTGGTGAAGGTCCACGCCATGAGCGCGGTCCGCTACCTCAATCAGGCGCAATAGTCGAAAAAGAGGGGAACGATATGAAGAAAATCGGCCTGTTTACACTGGGGTTGACCGCCTCGGTCCTTGCACTGGCGACCGGTGCTCTCGCGGAAAATTCGGTCACGGTGCTCGTTCGCAACGACTCCGTCGGCTTCGATCCTCACAAGGTCACCGGCCGAGGGGCCGCGGAAGTCCTGTTCATGATGACCGACACGCTGGTGTCGGTCGAAGACGACCAGCAAACGCTGCACCCGCTGCTCGCCAAGTCGTGGGACGTGTCGGAAGACGGGCTCGAATACACCTTTCACCTGCGCGACGATGTTGCCTTCTGCAACGGCAAGAAGCTGACCGCCGCCGATGTCGTCTACTCCTTCAACCGCCTGCTCGATCCCGCGACGCGCTCTCCCACGGCCTGGCGCCTCGGCGAGGTCAAGGAGATCGTGGCGGCCGACGACCACACGGTGCGCTACACGCTCGAGCGGCCGCACAATGAGCTGCTGCTTCATCTTGCGCAGAGCTTCGGCGCGATCATCGACAAGGACGACGTCGAAAAGCTCGGTGCCGACTTCGGCGTCAAGGGCCTGAACGGCACGGGGCCGTTCTGCTGGGCGAGCTGGATGCCGCGCGATCACTTCAAGCTGACGCGCCACGACGCCTACACCTGGGGGCCGGAATTCTACGACAATACCGGGCCTGCGCTGGTCGACTCCGTGATCTGGAAGGTGGTTCCGGAAGAAGGCGCGATCCTGGCCTCCCTGCAGACGGGCGCCGGCGACATCTCCTATGTGATGCCCGAATGGGCCATCGAGCAGTTGCGGGCCGCGCCCAACCTGACGATCGCCGAGCCGCGCGTTTCCAACTACTCCGCCTATCTCGGTCTGCGTCCGTTCCGCGAGATGACCAGCGACCGCCGCGTTCGCCAGGCCATGAACCACGCCGTCGACCGGGAAGCGCTGGCGGCCAGCATGTGGTTCGGCCAGGCAACGCCGGCAACGACGCTGATCAGCCCGAAGACGATCGACTATTCGGGCGAGTACCAGGCCTCCTACGATCCCGACAAGGCCCGTGCGCTGCTGGACGAAGCGGGCTGGAAACTGGCGGATGATGGCTTCCGCTACAAGGACGGCAAGCGTCTGGCTCCCGGCATTCTTGCGGCCGGAACATCGGGCTGGCGCTCGCGCCTCGAGGCCATCCAGGGCTACATGAAGCAGGTCGGCATCGATCTGCAGCTCCAGCTGGTCGAGCCGGCCGCGGCCATGGCGCAGATCAACAGTTCCCCGGACTTCGACGGATATGCGCTCTTTGCGCCCTATGCGACGGCCGGCGAGGCGCTGATGGTCTTCCAGTCCGACAATATCCCCGCCCCGAACCGGTTCCACTGGGACAGCGCGGAAACCGACGCTCAGCTGGAAAAGGGCCAGACCGCTCTGTCGGCCGAAGAAAAAAGCGCTGCCTACGCCGCGATCCAGAAGACCATCGTCGAGGAAGCCCTGGTGATCCCTCTGGTTCACGAGAAGCTGTTCCTGTTCTCCACCGACAGGGTCAAGGGCGTCCGGGTGCATGGCATCTACAACAGCGCGCTCTACAAGGGCCTCGACATTGAGGTCGTGAAATGAGCGATGCGCTGTCGGCTGATTTCAAGCCGGAGCCATACTGGTGGGAGGATGTTCCGCGGCGCGGTGCCGCGGAGCATCCCCTTCCCGACGAAACCGATGTCGTCGTTGTCGGGTCTGGTTATGCCGGCCTGTCCTGCGCCATCGAGCTTGCGCGACAGGGGCGCTCGGTAACCGTCCTGGAGGCCAGAAGTCTCGGCTTCGGCGCCAGCAGCCGCAGCGTTGGCATGATCGGCGGCCGCTTGCGACAGTCTTTCCCGGTGCTGTCGCGCCGCTTCGGACCTGCAAAGGCGCGCGAGCTTCTCGAGGAGACTTCCGGGGCCTATAGCTGGTTCTTGAACTTCGTCCCGGACGAAGGCATCGAATGCGACCTCAGGCAGTCGGGGCGTCTGATCTGCGCCTGGACCGAAAAGGACCTGGCCGGCATCCGCCGGCAGAGCGAAACCCTGGCGACATTCGACATCCGCTCGCAGGTGCTCGAAAAGGACCAGCTGCAATCACACGTCCGCACGCCGCTCTACCACGGCGCGCTTCTTCTGCCCGATGACGGCGGCGTCCATCCGGCCCGCTATCATGAAGGGCTGCTGGCCAGCGCGACCCGGCGAGGGGTGGCGCTGATGGCGCACACGCCGGTGGTCGGGGTCGACAGGGCCGGTCCGGGTTTCGTTGTCCGCACGGCGCGAGGGCACATCAAGGCCGCGACCGTCGTTCTGGCGACGAACGCCTATACCGATACCGCGTTTTCATGGTTTCGCCGGCGGGTGATCCCGGTCGGCAGCCATATGGTTGCGACGGAACCGCTCGAGGTCTCCGCCATCGACGCCCTGCTGCCGACCGAAAGCCTGGTGAACGACACGCGCAGCCTCGCCTATGCCATCCGCAAGAGCCCCGACGGGCGCCGGCTTCTGGTCGGCGGCAGGGCCCTGTCGAGAAACAATTTCGACGCGCGGCACATCGCGACGCGGCTCATGGCCGTTCTCCGCCAGGTTCTGCCCGATCTGCCGCCCTTGAAGGCGAGCCACGCATGGGAAGGAAACGTCGCCTTCACCATGGATCGTGTCCCGCATATCGGCGTGCATGACGGCGTTCACTACGTGACCGGCTGCAATGGTTCGGGCGTCGTCATGGCCTCGTATCTGGGGATGCGGATTGCCAGGCTCGCCAACGGCGACGACGCGCCATGCGCCTTCAACGGCAACGCTTTCAAGGCGCCGCCCTTCTACCGCGGCAACGCCTGGTTCATGCCCGTGATCGCCACCGCGATGGGGATCGACGACCGGCTGCGCGCACTGCTCAACAGATAGACTGACCACACAGGAAGCGACGAAATGACTTTTTCTCTCATCGCCCGCGACGAAGCGACAGGCATGTTCGGGATCGGGATCACCACATCCTCGATCGCGGTTGGCAATCGTTGCCCGTGGGCGCGCGCCAAGGTGGGGGCCGTAACCTCCCAGCACCGCAGCGACATCCGGCTCGGGCCCAAGGGGCTGGACCTGCTCGAACAGGGCCTGAACGCCGAGGAGACCGTCAAGCGCCTCATCGACGAAAGCGAGTTCCCCGACCAGCGCCAGGTCGCAGCCATCGACAGGAACGGCGGCACGGCCTTTTATTGCGGCCCGAAAATCCCGTCCATCAATTCGGGCTATCAGGGCAGGAACTGCGTCTCGACGGGAAATGTCATCGCCAATGCCGACGTGCCGAAGGCCATGGTAAAGGCCTATGAGGCATCGCTGGATCTGGAGTTTGCGGAGCGGCTTCTGGCGGCCATCGATGCGGGGCTTGCCGCCGGCGGCGAGACGCAGCCGCTGTATTCGGCAGCGCTTCTCATCGTCGACGAGCAGGACTGGCCGCTGGTCGACCTGCGTGTCGACTACGAGCCGAGCCCTGAAAAGAAGCTGCGCGCGCTGTGGGAGACCTACAAGCCGCAGACCCAGCATTTCATCACCCAGGTGCTGCGTCCCAACGACGTGAAGCCGTCGGTCCGCGCCACCGAGCCGACCTGAGCGCTTGGTCGCCATAGAGTGTCCGGGAGACCACACGCATGCTGAGATACGCTTTTCAACGCCTGGTGCTGGCTGTTCCGGTCACTCTCGGGGTGTTGGTGATCGGGTTCACATTGCTGAACCTCGTGCCTTCCGACCCGGCGACGGTGCGCGCTGGGCCGGCGGCAAGTGCCGAGGTCATCGCCCAGATCCGAACGGAGATGGGGCTTGACCGACCCTTGTGGGAGCAATTCCTGCGCTATGTCGGGAACGTCCTGACGGGCGACCTCGGCACGTCGCTCGTCAACAACATGTCCGTCGCGGACGAGCTGTCGCGGGCCTTCGGCGCCACGCTTGAACTCGTCGTCCTTTGCCTGGTCTGGGCTCTTCCGACGGCGATCCTCCTCGGTGTTCTGGCGGCCTCGCGGCGCGGAACGATCTGGGACCGGGTGATCATGGGCGGATCGGTCGCCGGCGTTTCGCTGCCGGTCTTCCTGATCGGCATGATCCTGCTGTGGGTGTTCGGCTACAAGCTGCAGCTGCTGCCCTTCACCGGGCGCGGCGGCCCGTTGTGGACGCTGGACGGCTTTCGGCACGCGGTCCTTCCCTCCGTCTGCCTCGGGCTGATCTTCATCGGGCCCGTGGCGCGCATGACCCGCACGTCGATGCTGGAAACGCTGAAGGCCGACCATGTGCGAACGGCCCGGGCCAAGGGCTTGAGCGAACGCGTCGTGACGTTTCGCCATGGGCTGCGCAACGCGCTGATCCCCGTGACGACGCTTGTCGGCCTGCAGATCGGCTATCTGCTCGGCGGGGCCATCGTAACCGAGACGATTTTCTCCTGGCCAGGCGTCGGACGGCTTGCCGTAGGAGCCATCGTCGCCAACGACATACCCGTCGCGCAGGGCGCAATCATTGCGCTTTCCCTCGGCTTTATCGCCATGAACCTTATCGTTGATCTGCTCTACGCAGTGCTCGACCCAAGGGTGCAAGCGAAATGACGTCTCCCATCCCTTCCGAAACCGCGGCGGGCTTTCCAGGGCGCCACCTGCTGGTGTCGCTCGGCCGCGACCCGGTGTCGTGCATTGCCCTTGCCACGCTGTCGGCGCTGTTTCTCGGGGCTGTCCTGGCGCACTGGATCGCGCCGTACGATCCCCTCGCAATCGACATGATGAAGGTGCTCAAGGCACCGTCCCTTGAGCACCTGTTCGGCACCGACGGCCAGGGGCGCGACATCTTCAGCCGCAGCCTCTACGGCCTCAGGGTGACGATCCTGCTGGGTTTCTCGGCGATTTTCGTCGGCGGAACCGTCGGCACGGTGATCGGGCTGGTGGCCGGCTTCTACCCGAAGGCGGACACGATCCTGATGCGGTTGATGGATGTGATCCTCTCGTTTCCGGCAATCCTGTTCGGCCTCGCCATCGCCGCGATCATCGGTTCGGGAACGACTGCCGTCATCATCGCCCTGTCTGTGTCGACGACGCCGCTGGTCGCGCGCATTGCACGCGGTGCCGCGCTGATGGCGCTGGCCCACGACTACGTCAGCAGCGGCCGCGCCATCGGGCTGAACGACTGGGCCCTGCTCTGGCGCTACGTGCTTCCCAATTGCATCTCCACGATCGTGGTGTTCCTGACCCTGCGGCTCGGCCAGGCGATCCTGCTGGGCGCCTCGCTCAGCTTCCTCGGCCTTGGAACGCAGCCTCCCGCCCCGGAGCTCGGCACCATGGCGGCGCAGGGCATCGGCTTCTTCTTCTTTGCCCCCCATGTGACGCTGATCCCGAGCTTCGTGATCTTCTTCCTTGTCCTGTCGATGAACATTCTCGGGGATTCATTGCGCGACATTCTCGACCCGCGCCTGCGAAGCTGAGGACGACCATGACCAACCATGCAGATAGTCCCGGTGCCGCGGCCGCGCCCGTTCTCGACATCCGGGATTTCACCATCGAGCTCGTGACGGGCAAGATGGTATCCCCGATCGTCGACGGGGCCAGCTTTCAGGTCCATGAAGGCAGGACGCTCGGCATCGTGGGCGAGTCCGGCTGCGGCAAAAGCATGCTGTCGCTCGGGATCATGAAGCTTATCCCCACCCCGCCGGCCAAGATCGCCGAGGGGCAGGTCCTGCTCGACGGAAGCGATCTGGTTCCGCTGTCCGACAAGCAGATGGAGCAGGTGCGCGGCAACCGCATCTCGATGATCTTTCAGGAGCCGATGACCAGCCTGAACCCGGTCTACACGGTCGGCTACCAGATCGGCGAAGCGCTGCGGGCCCATTCCTCGCTCAGCTCTGCCGCGGCGCGCCAGAAAGCCATCGAGCTGCTGCGGAAGGTCGGCATTCCGAACCCGGAAAAGCGGGTCGACGAGTACCCGCACAGCCTTTCGGGAGGCATGCGGCAGCGGGTGATGATCGCGATCGCGCTCGCCTGCGAGCCGCGTGTCCTGATCGCCGACGAGCCGACCACGGCGCTCGACGTGACGATCCAGGCCCAGATCCTCGACCTGATGCGCTCGCTGAAGACGGAGTCGGGCACCGCGATCATGCTGATTTCCCACGATCTCGGCGTTATCGCCGAGATGGCCGACGACGTGATCGTCATGTATGCGGGGCGCATCATCGAGCAGGCGCCGGTTCACAGCCTGTTTGCCGCGCCGTCCCATCCATACACCCAGGGCCTTCTCGCATCGATACCGGCTGTTGAGGGCGAGCAGCACCGGCTTCAGCCGGTTCCCGGCACCGTGCCGCCGCCGCACGACCGGCCGAAGGGATGCGCCTTCCATCCACGCTGCAGCTTCAGCGACGAAAAATGCCGTGCGGAAAGGCCGCCGCTGGAAGAAAAGCTGGCAGGACATAGGGTTGCGTGCTGGCACGCCGGACCGGGAGCGAGCGCATGACCGCACAAAACGAAACGCCCTTGCTTGAAGTCCGCAACCTGACCAAGCACTTCAATGTCGGCGGGGGCGGCCTGTTCCGCCGCGACACGCAGACGGTCAAGGCCCTCGACGACGTCAGCTTCACGGTCGGCAAGGGCAAGACCTTTGCCATCGTCGGAGAAAGCGGCTGCGGCAAGTCCACGCTCGGGCGCAGCCTGCTGCGGCTGGAGCAGCCCACCGGCGGCCAGGTTCGCCTCGACGGGACCGACGTCACCACGGCGTCGGCGGCAACATTGCGCGCCATGCGGCGCAAGATGCAGATCGTCTTCCAGGACCCGTTTTCCTCGCTGCATCCCAAGATGACCGCCGGGCAGCTGGTCGCCGAACCGATGCTGCTCCACAGGATCGCGACCCGAAAGGACGTGCGCGAGCGCGTTGCGCGGCTGTTCGAACTGGTCGGGCTGGCGCCCTATCAGATGGACCGCTATCCCCACCAGTTCAGCGGCGGGCAGCGCCAGCGCATCGCCATTGCCCGGGCGCTTGCCGTGGACCCGAGCCTGATCGTGTGCGACGAGCCGGTTTCGGCGCTCGACGTCTCGATCCAGGCGCAGATCATCAACCTTCTGACCGACCTTCAGGAAAAGCTCGGGGTCAGCTACGTCTTCATTTCCCATGATCTCGGCGTGGTGCGCTACATCAGCCATGAGATCGCGGTGATGTATCTCGGCAGGATTGTCGAGCAGGGGCCGAAGGACGAGCTTTTTTCCTCGCCCAAGCACCCCTACACGAAGGCGCTGCTGTCCGCCGTGCCGCGGCCCGATCCCACGTATCGCTCGCGCCGGATCGTGCTCAAGGGCGACCTGCCGAACCCGCTCGACCCGCCGCCGGGTTGCAGCTTTTCCAGCCGCTGCGCCCATGTTTGCGCAACGTGCCGCGAGGTCGAACCCCAGCTGGATGCGGTCTCCCCGCAGCACCGCGCGGCGTGCCATTTCTGGCGCGAGGTGTAGTCTGTCCCCGCGCCGGAAGCCTTGGGAAAGTCGAGACGGATTTTGCAAAATTCCGTCTCGAAATCGCGAAATTTCGAGAACGGCCTCTCAATCCCGGCGGATCGGAGCGTTCCTTGCAAAAACTCCGGCCCCTTTTGCCAGGGACCGGAGGAGGCGAGCGGAAGAAGAGCCCGGGAAACGGGGGCGGTGAAACGGGGATAGAGCGGGGATAAGCCGGGCTCAGCCCTGCCAGGTCCATCGCATCCCGGTGCGCGAGGTGCAGGCGCCGCTGCCGCCGCCGCCGAGCGCGGCCATCAACGGGGCCGGAAGCTGGATCGAGAAGTGGCTGACCTCGTGCAGCTCGGTCTCCGAGACGACGGTCAGTTCCAGGCGCACGTCGACCTGGCCGGTCGGCCCCATCGGCTGGCCGACCAGGGCCGCCTGCCAGGTACCCGGTCCGGTGCGCGACCAGTCGATCTGCTTTGGCGCCTCGGCCATCAGCGGGCCGGGATGGAACGGATCGGAGAAGGTCATCTCGCGGGTGCCGGAGCGGCGCTCGAACCCGGCGCCGCGGATCTGCTCGGCGATCATCGCCGGACAGCCCTCCACGGCGGTCTGGCCGACCGTCACCGTCCAGCGGCCGTTGCGCGGCTGGATATCCCCGCCCCGGCTGGAACCTGTCCCCGCACCTGCGCTTGCACCGGCGCCGGCAGCCGCGCCTGCGCTTGCCGCCGAGGCGGTGCTGCGCGGCACGGCGGAGGGGGCCGGTGCGGCGCTGGCCGTGGCGATCCGCAGCGAGGAGCGCACCACCTCGAAGGCGCCGAGATAGGCAACGTCCGTGCTGGTCACCCGGCACAGCCCGCCGGCCGGGGTGTCGGTGCAGGGGCCGCTGGCGGCCATCCACTGGCGCGGGTTCAGCATGATCTGCTGCAGCTCGGTGCCGGCGTTCCGCAACAGGGTGGCGGAGGGAAGACGGGCCTTCGCCCCTGCGGCGGTCTCGTAGAAGAAAGGTGGCTCGATCTGCCAGCCCTGAGGCAGGATCAGCGCCAGCCCGGTCGCCGGGTCGTGATAGGCGCAGCCCGACGGGGCCTGGCAGGTCATGCCCTGGCTCTCCTGCGCCAGGGTGCTGCCGCCCGAGGGGCCGGCATCGCCGCGCTGTCCCGGCGGGTTCTGCTCTGCCTCGCCGCCGCCGACCAGCGGGATGACGAAGTCGTTGGGCTGCCCCGGCACGATCTCGACCACGCCGCGGAACTCGGTCTCGCCCGGTCCCATTGTCGAGACCTCGTAGCGGCCCGGCTCGAACTCGCCCTCGCCGATCACCATGTCCGTCTGCGGCGCCCAGGCTTCCGGGCTCATGTCGGGATCGAGCGGCACGGCCGACCAGGACAGCGGCGTCGGCGGGAAGCCGTCCGGCAGGCGGAAGGTGGCGCGCACCATCGGCAGCGCGTCCTGTCCGGGCGCGGCCTGCGTTGCCGCGAAGGCGCGCTCCGCCAGCTCCGTGCTGGTCGTCAGGTCGGCATCCTCGTAAGGCACCCCGACGCCGAAGGTCCGGGAGAACAGGATCTCCTTCTGGTTGGCCGACAGGTAGCGCAGCTCGTAAAGGCCGGGTTCGGCCGGAGCCTTCAGGCCCATGCGCCCGTTCTTGCTGAGCGCATAGCCCCAGTCGCCTTGGTAAGTGCTGGCAGGATCGCCCGGCCGCGCGATGACGATGCGCTGCTGGACCTGGTCCGGACCGCGCCAGGTGAAGGGAAACCGCTTGCCCGGCTCCACCGAGCCGATGGGGTCGAACCCGTTCGACGCGGCAACCACCTCGACCGGCTGGCGGGCGATGATGCCCTGGCCGGTGACGAAGAGGATCAGGTCGTAGTCGCCGGGCTCCGCCGGGGCCTGCCTGGTGAACGGGTTATTGCCGGTGTTGCCGCTGCCGCCGATCACACCGAAGGACGGGCTGACATCGGGCTCTGCCGCACCGCGCCGGGTGAAGCCCGCATAGTCGACGGGCCGCGCCGTGCCCTTGTACGAAATCCGGTAAGTGTGTCCGGCCTCGGCCTTCGGGCCGATGTCGAAGAACGCCTCCTGAACGGCCGGCTCTGGCTCTGGTTCCGGCATCGGCTCGGCCGCGGCGATCTGGTTGAGCGCGTCGGTGAGCTCGGCGCCGGACTGCGGGCGCAGCAGCTGCCCGCCGGTCTGGTCGGGCACGCAGGCCAGCGCATCGGCCTCCTGCTCGCTCAGGCCGAAGCCGACCACATGGGCGCGGATCTTGATGCCTTCCTGCGCCAGCTGGGCGGCGACCGCGCAAGGATCGGCTTCGCAGGTCTCCAGCCCGTCGGTGACCAGAATGATGTCGGCCTCCTCGGCCGTCGGCGGGATCTCGCCGGCCGCGATCCGCAGGCTTTCGGAAATCGGCGTCATGCCGCGCGGGTTGATGCGGTTGAGCCGCTGCGACAGGGCGCGGGCGTCCTGGCTCCCCGGCCGGGCGATGATCTCGATGTCGGAGCAGTCGCCGCGCCGGTTGTGGCCATAGGCGATGACGCCGAGCGGGATGGACGCATCGCGCGTGGCGAAGAACTGCCCCATCACGTCGCGCGCCACCTCGATCTTGGTGATGCCGCCGTCGAGCTGGCCCCACATCGAGCCGGAGGCATCGAGAATGAGGATGGCCGCCTTGCCGGATTGCCCGGGTTGCGATGAAGACGATTGGGCGTTCGCTGCCTGCGTGATGGCAAGCGCACCGAGCGTTGCGGCGGCGAGTGCCGCCCGGATGCCGGACTGTGTCATGATCTTCCTCCTCATGGGGCCGCTCAGTCGCGGGCGAGCCT
This sequence comes from Stappia sp. 28M-7, assembly GCF_014252955.1. Classification (NCBI taxonomy): domain Bacteria; kingdom Pseudomonadati; phylum Pseudomonadota; class Alphaproteobacteria; order Hyphomicrobiales; family Stappiaceae; genus Stappia; species Stappia quadratibracata. The sequence continues at coordinate 28,355 of NZ_JACMIA010000001.1, forward strand.
CAGGGCCGGACGCAGCACGTTCTCGGCGCGCGGGATGGCGATGCGGGCCGAAAAGGGTACGGCCTCGTCGGTGGGCAGCTGCCGATAGCTGCCCTCGACGGTGACCGATCCGTCGACGAGAAGCCCGTCGCGCAGGTCGAAGGAGACAGAGCCGCCGTCCACCGTGCCGGTGGCCAGGGTGACGGGCACGTCCGCATCGTTGCGCTGCACCAGCTTGAAGACGCCGAGGAAGGCGCCGTCGGGCGCACCGGCCATCCCCGCCTCGCCGACGATGGCGCCGGATGTGGCGTCGCTGTCGCCGAGGCGGACCAGCACCATGCACAGCATGGTCAGGGCCGGCGCGTCGTCGAACACCATGCCCTGGACGCCGACGACGAGGCCGCCGCCTGCATCCGTGCCGTAGAGCCCGCCGCCCGCAAAGCCGGCAGCGAGCCCGCCGGAAATCTCGCCCCTGGTGACCGGAGCGTCCGGCTTGGTCTCCACAAAGGTGCGGAACTGCGAGATGTCGAAGCCGGGCGGCGGCATTTCGCAGGCAGCCGGCCCGAGCGTGTCGAACACGAAGTCGGCTTGCGGTGCGACCTGGGGGGCGGGCTGTGCCTGGGCGGCGGTCGCCGCAAGCAGGGCGAGGGCTGCGATGCCGCCGCAGGCAAGACGTGATCTGGAAATCATTTCATGGATCCTTCGGGTGGGATGGTGCGCCCCCGTTTGCGGTCCGGTTCCGACAGTTGCGTCCCTGCTTTGCCAACCTAAAAGGCAAATGCCGGCTCCAACCGGACCAAAGCGATGTTCGTATGCGGTAGCTGCCGCGCTCAGGCCTGCGGCTGTGCCGGTCCCGGCTCGGCGGGCGGGGTGGAGGACGGTGCCGGCGACCACAACCCGCTCTTCTGCTTGATGGCGTCGAACTTCTTCGACACCTGCGACAGCTTGGCGTCCCAGGCGGGATCGGGCGTCTGGCCGGCGGTGACCTTGAAGAAGACCTGCATCATGCAGGCGATGGCGAAGGGCTCGATCAGGGCGGCCTTGACCGCCCAGGCGAAGATCAGCGCGAAGACGATGCCGCCCGCCGACCACGCGCCGGGGATCAGGTAGACGACCGCCGCGGCCGGGGCGAGCATGACCAGGAACACCAGGAACGACAGGCCGTAGACGATGAAGGTGAGCACGGCGGCGTTCTTCATCATCCGCCCGGCATTCTGGCCGTAGAGGACCAGGGCGGTGCGGGCGGAGGCCCAGGGATTGTCGCTGCGGGTGCGGATCGCATGGGCCAGGATCACCTCGTCGACGAGGCCGATGGCGATGCGCAGGAAGGCGCGCACGAGCCCCATGATCTGCTGGACGCCGGGAATGGGCAGGAAGGAGGCGATGCCCTGGATCAGCCCGGTCACGGCGGCGAGCACGCCCTTGACCAGCTGGTCGATGGCGAAAAGCACGCTCGCCTCGGCGAAGCGGGCGGTCACCACCTGCCGGGCATGGGCGATCTGGCCCTGGCCGTCCGGCATCTGCTTGCCGTCGATGAGCTCGACCAGAACGGCGATGTGCCCGGCCTTGACCACATAGAGAATGTATTCGCGCAGGAGATAGAGGATGCCGGCCGTCAGGCCGAACCCGGCGACGCCGCCCCACAGGGTCGAGCTGGCGCGGAACTCCTCGTCACCGAAGCCGCCGATGCCCCAGCCGATGCCGGCGCCCGTGCCGGTGACGATGACATAGGCGCAGGCGATGCCGAAATAGACCACCATCCGCAAGACGATGAAGGGCGCGGTCTTCGCCATCAGGCCGAGCGACCGGCCAATACTGAAATCCCACATTCAAGGGTCTCCCGCAGCTGATGTGGTCGTGAATCGCAGCGCTCGCGTGCCGGGCGCGAAGCGAAGGTAGCCGCTTCGCAGGCCGCGCTCTTGGGGCCGGCGGTAGCGGATGCGGGCCAGGCGGCACAGCACCGGCCGCCGGCGATGGCCTCAATTCGCGGCGAAGGCGGCGGCGAGCGCGGCGGCGCGGACCTCTTTCGGCGTCTGGCCGAAGGCGCGGCGGAAGCTGGCATTGAACCAGGACAGGTCGCTGAAGCCGGAGGACAGCGCGATCTCGCTGATGCCGAGCATGCTCTGGGCCGGATCGCACAGGCGCCGATGGGCCAGCAGCAACCGCCGCTGGGCGACATAGTCGCGAAAGCTCGTTCCTTCGCCGGCAAACAGAGAGCGGATGTAGCGCGGCGAGATGGAATGGCGCGTGGCGATCCACTCGCTGCCGAGGCGCGGCGAGACGAGGTTCTGCTCGATGTCCGCCTTGATCGCCTTGAGCCGGGCGGCGCGCACGCCGCGCCCCTTGGCGATCTCCTCGGCCTCGCGCGAGGCGCCCATCGCCATGATCGTCAGGTCGTGGATGTGGCTGGAGCAGGTGGCGACCTCTTCGGCCGGCAGCAGCGCCAGTTCCTCGTGCAGCGAACGGGCGTAGCGCAGCAGCAGCCGCCATTGCGGCGTCACCGGCTGCACCTCCCGCAGGGCGCCGTTGAGGCTGGTGCCGGCGGAGGCGAGAAAGGCGCGCGGGATCGACAGGTAGAAGGCGTCGTTGCGCTCGCCGTGGAACTCGGCCGAGCCCGGCAGCTCGTTGGGGTCGAGATAGACGGAGCCGGGCGTGCACACGACATTGCTGCCGCCCTGCTGGTACATGGAAAAGCCGCCGGACAGCGGCACATGCACCATGACGTTGTCGCCGGTTTCCGCCGCCAGCGCCTTGGTGCGCACCACGCCGCAGCGCGAATGCATGGTCTGGCCGGTCATCAGGCCGGGCAGCAGGCCGATGGTCGTGTGCGAGTGGAAGGCGGTGTCGTCGGTCGGGGTGATCTGGAGCCGGCACATGGAGGCAACGGCGTCCTGGAAGGCTGCCACCCTGACATCCGGATCGAAATCGCTGGCGGAGAGGGTGAGGACCGACATGCTCTACCAATAGGTGTGCCCGACCGCCCTGTCCAGCGTCTGGCTTCCGTAGGGGAGCGTGACGGCGGGGCTGCGAAAAAAAGGCAGGCACCCGCGATCTGCAGGCGCCTGCCAGTCCGAGGGAGGCGGCGGGAGGACAGGTGGGAGGCTGCCGCGCCCTCAGTTCATCAGCCGGGGCAGCCAGAGCACGATGTCCGGCCACAGGGTGATCAGCGTCAGCAGCCCCATCAGCAGCAGGAAGAACGGGAAGGTCGCCTTCGCCACGGTGAGGATGTTGGCGCCCGTCACGCTCTGCATCACGAACAGGTTGAAGCCGACCGGCGGGGTGATCTGCGCCGCCTCGATCAGGATCGTGATGAAGATGCCGAACCAGATCAGATCGACGCCCGCCGTCTGCACCATCGGCAGCATCACCGAGGAGGTGAGCACGATGATCGAGATCCCTTCCAGGAAGCAGCCGAGGACGAGGATCAGCAGGCCGAGCACCGCCAGCAGCGCGTAGGGCGACAGGTTCAGCGCATCGACCCAGCCGGCGAGCTGGCGCGGCAGGTCGACGAAGGCGACGGCGATGGACAGGCATGCGGCGCAGGCGATGATGAAGGAGATCATGCAGGACGTGCGCACGGCCGCCATGACGCCGTCCATGAAGGTGGCCCGTGTCAAGGTGCCGCTCAGCGCTGACAGGGCGAGGGCGCCGATCACGCCGATCACCGCCGCTTCCGTCGGGGTGGCAAAACCGCCGTAGATCGAGCCGATCACCAGCGCGATGAGGCCGACGGCAGGGGCCAGGTTGCGCAGGCCCGCCAGCTTGGCGCGCCAGCTCGGCGCGGTCTCCGGCTCCGGCATCTTGTCGCGGTTGATGAGGCTCCAGATCGCCGTGTAGCCCATGAACAGGGCGATCAGCAGCAGGCCGGGCACCACCCCGGCGATGAACAGGCGGCCGATCGACTGTTCCGCCGTCACGCCGTAGACGATCATGATGATCGAGGGCGGGATCAGCAGGCCGAGCGTGCCGGAGCCCGCCAGCGTTCCGATGGTCATGTTGGCGGGATATTCGCGCTTCGACAGTTCGGGAACCGTCATGCGGCCGATGGTGGCGCAGGTGACCGCCGAGGACCCGGTGATCGCCGCCAGCACGCCGCAGCCCAGGATGTTGACGTGGAGCAGGCCGCCGGGCAGGCGCCCGACCAGCGGGGCCAGCCCGCGGAACATCCTGACCGACAGGTTCGAGCGGAAGAGGATCTCTCCCATCCACACGAACAGCGGCAGCGAGGTCAGCGCCCAGCCCCAGCTGCTGTCCCAAAGGGTCGAGGCGATCAGCGAGCCGGTGGGCGCGGAGGTGAACAGCGCCATCATCGCCATGCCGACGGCCAGCAGCGTGACGGAGACCCACACGCCGGCGGCCAGCAGCCCGAAGATGAGGACCGCCAGGGTGATGGCGGAGACGAAGATCATGTCCATGATGGCCTACTCCGCGTGGCTGTCTTCGGGATGGGTGTCGCTGTCGTAGCTCGGCACGTTGCCGCGCAGCACCTGCACCAGGTCGTCGAGGATCGCGACGGCGAAGAGCACGACGCCGACCGAAACGCCGGCCTGCGGGATCCAGAAGGGCATGGCCAGCAGGCCCGGACTGACATCGTTGTAGCTGTAGGACTGAAAGGTCAGCTCGATGACGTGCCAGGCGAGAAAGCACACCGCGGCGCCGGCGACGAGGCAGTTGAAGACCTCGAAGACCCGCTTCGGCCCGGCCGGCAGGTGGCTGACCACCAGCGTGATGCGCACATGGGCGCCATGCCGGAACGTGTGCGCCAGACCGAAGAAGGTGGCGGCGGCCAGACACAGTCCGGCCGCCTCGGTGGAATCGACGGTGACCGACATGGTGCGGGCCACCACCTGCACGACGATCGTCACGCCGATGCCGATCAGGAACAAGGCTGCCAGATAGCCGGCCGCCTCATAGAGGCTGTCGAGGACGCGTCGGATCATGAGCCGATTCCTCCCTCCTTGGCTGTGGCCGGATCAGTCGAGCGATGCCTGGTAGGCCTCGTAGACCGCCTTTTCCGCGTCGGAGGCGCGGGTCATCCAGTTGGCGACCATCTCCTTGCCGATCTCGTCGATGCGGTCGAGCACGTCCTGCGGCGCCTGGTTGATGGTGATGCCGTGCTCCTTGAGGACGTTCTCGCGCTCCTCGCTGGCGGCCTTGGCCAGTTCCCAGCCGCGTGCGGTCGCCGCCTCGCCTTCTTCCAGGACGATCTTGCGGATGTCATCGGGAAGGGCGCGCAGGGCCCGCTCGTTGACGATCACGGCGTTCTTGTTGTGCATCGTGCCGGTATAGGTGAACACGTCGAGGTAATCCCAGACCTGCACGTCGGTGCCCGACTGCGCGCTGGTCCAAAGCGCCTCGATCATGCCGGTGGCGAAGGCCTGCGGCACTTCGGCAAAGGGCAGGATGATGGCCTGGGTGCCGAGCTTCTCGCCCATGACCTGGGTCTGCTGGGAGTAGATGCGCAGCTTCACGCCGTTCAGGTCGTCGAGCGAGTTGATCGGCTCGGCGGTGAAGAAGCCCTGGCCCGGCCAGGCGACATAGGTGATGACGCGCATGCCGTTGCGGCCGAACCACTCGTCGTAGAACGGCTTTTGGGCCTCCATCAGCTTCCACGACTTGTCGAAGGTCGGCACGACGCCGGGAATGTTGTCGAGATTGAACATCTCCTGCTCGTTGCCGTAGACGCCCATGCGGATCTCGCCGATCTGCACCTGGCCCGACTGCACCGCGCGCTTGATGTTGTCGAGCTTGATGAGGCTGTCATGGGAGCGCAGGTCGATCTTCAGCTCGCCCTTGGTCCTCTCCTCCACCGCCGCGATGAACTGGCGGATGTTCTTGGTGAAAAAGCTGGTTTCCGGATAGCCCGAGGCCATCGTCCACTGGGTTGCCGCAAGGGCGGGGCCGGCGAGGGCGAGCGTGGCCGAAGCCAGGGCGGCCGCGCGAAGCAGGGACTTCAGGGACATTCTTGTTCTCCGTCTGTTGGGATGATGGGCGCCTGCGGGCACTGCCCGGCGCGTGGGCAATTGGCTTGCCTCTCGCTTTACGTATGCAGACTGTCATATGTTGTCATATGTGTCAAAACCGTAAAACGCGGTTTTGGCGATTCCTGCGATTTTGTCGATGGATCGGGCGATGGAGCGCAGACGCGCAGCCGGCATCGGCCGGCCGCAGGCAGCCGGAGGCATCAGGCGCAGGAAAGGGCAGGCGAAACGGTCTTTCCGGGAACGGACGCGCGCTGGCGGGCGCTACCGCCGCGCGCCGGTCCGCGCGTCAGACGGCCGACTGGCGGTAGCGCATCAGGCTGCCCGACAGGTGGCGGCGCATGGCATCGCGTGCGGCGGCCGGGTCCTGGGCCTCGATCGCCTCGAGAATGGCGCGGTGCTCGTCCTGCAGCTTTTCGGTATAGGCGCCGGTCCGCGCCTTGCCGCCGATGGCATTGACGCGCAGGCGCGGGATGATCTGCGGCCCGAGAAAGGTCAGGAACTTCTCGAAATACGGGTTGTTGGTGGCCCGGGCGATGGCCAGGTGGAACTCGAAGTCCATCGGTCCGCTCTGGCCGGTGTCGTCGGCGGACAGGCTATCCAGCGCGTCGCGGATCCGGGTCAGCTGCTCCTCGCTGCGCCGCTCCGCCGCCATGGCGGCTGCCTCCAGCTCGACGCTGAGGCGCAGCTCCAGGATCTGCAGGATCTCCTGCACCGCCGCATCGGGAAGCGGCGAGATCTCGAAAGGCTGCAGGCGCGGGGCGTCGTCGACGAAGACGCCGATGCCCTGGCGCGACTTCAGCACCCCGTCGGCGCGCAGCGAGGCGACCGCCTCGCGCACCACCGTGCGGCTGACGCCGAACTCGGCGCACAGGTCGCTTTCGGAGGGGATGCGCTCGCCGGGAAGATAAACCTTGTCGTCGATCTTCTGCAGGATCTGCTTCTTCAGCTGCGATGAAAGGCTTTCCCGTCTCCCGAGCATTCTTATTCCTTTTTGCGTCGCGCTATGCCTGTTGGGCATCATATAACAGACCACATGGCCGTGCCAGCAATTGCAACCTGCTTTGGCGGTTTCCCCTCAGTCATCCACCAGCAGGATGGCCTCCACCTCGACGCTCATGTCGTGCGGCAGCGAGGCGACGCCGACCGCACTGCGCGCATGGTGCCCCGCCTCGCCCAGCACCTGCAGGAAGAGGTCGGAGCAGCCGTCGATCACCTTGGGGTGGTCGCGGTAGCCGGGAACGGCGTTGACCATCCCCAGCAGCTTGACCACGGCGCGGATGCGGCCGAGATCGCCCAGCTCCGCCTGTGCGGCGGCAAGCAGCTGCAACCCGGCCGAGCGGGCATGGTCGTGCGCCTCGGCCGTCGTCACGCTCTCGCCGACGCGTCCCGAGGCGACCTGCCCGTCGGCGCTGGCTCCGCCCCGTCCCGACAGGAACAGGAGGGGGCCGGCCCGCCGGGCGGGACTATAGGAGCCGGCAGCCTCGCGCACCGGCGGCAGCTCCAGCCCGAGGTCGCGCAGCCGCTCCAGCGGGCTCACGCCTCGTCTCCGAGCGCTGCGACCGCCTCGCGGATGCGCGTGCAGGCGCTGGCGAGCAGCGGGCGCGCGGCGGCGAAGGAGAGACGCACGTAAGGCGACAGGCCGAAGGCGGAGCCCGGTACGGTGGCAACGCCGGCCGCCTCCAGCAGGTACTGGGAAACATCCGCGTCGCCGGCAAGCCGCCTCCCGTCCGGCCGCAGCCGGCCGATCAGGCCCTTGCACTCGAGGAAGGCGTAGAAGGCGCCTTCCGGCTTGCGCAGCCTGAGGCCGGGAATGCCGGACAGACCGTCGATCACCAGATCGCGCCGGGCGGTGTATTCGCGGCCCGCCTCGGCCACGAAGCCCTGCGGCCCGTTCAGTGCGGCGACGGCGGCCGCCTGGGCGACCGAGCAGGGGTTGGACGTGCTCTGCGACTGGATCTTGGCCATCACCTTGATCAGGCCGGCAGGTCCGGCCGCATAGCCGATCCGCCAGCCGGTCATCGCATAGGCCTTAGAGACGCCGTTGACCGTCACCGTGCGATCGCGCAAGCGCGGGCAGGCGGCGAGGAAGGGCGTCGCCTCGGCCCCGTCATGCAGGATGTGCTCGTAGATCTCGTCCGACAGGATCAACACCCGCGGGTGCCGCTCGAGCATCGCCCCCAGCGCCTCCAACTCGGAGCGGGAGAAGGCGGCGCCCGACGGATTGCCCGGCGAGTTGAGGAACAGCCAGCGCGTCTTCGGGGTGATCGCCGCTTCCAGCTGCTCCGGCGTCGGCTTGAACTCCGCCTCGATCGGGCATTCCACCACCTTCGGCACGCCGCCCAGCAGCAGCGCCATGTCGGTATACGAGACCCAGTAGGGCGCCGGCACCAGCACCTCGTCGCCCGGCTCCAGCGTTGCCATCAGGGCATTGAAGATGACCTGCTTGGCGCCGTTGCCGGCCGAGATCTCCTGGCGGGAGAAGAGCAGGCCGTTCTCGCGCGCGAATTTGCCGATGATCGCGTCCTTGAGCTCCGTCGTGCCGTCGGCGGCGGTGTAGCGGGTCGCGCCCGCCCGCATCGCCGCCTCCGCCGCGTCCAGGATATGGGCGGGCGTGTCGAAGTCCGGCTCGCCGACGCTGAGGTCGACGACATCGGCCCCGCCGGCGCGCAATTCGCGCGCCCGCACCGAGATGGCCATGGCCGGCGACAGCTTGATCAGGCTGGCGCGTTCGGCCTCGTAGGTCATGGCGACCCCGCTCATTTGCTCGCCACGTATTCGAACGCCTCGTCGCGGGCCGCTGCATCCGGGTCCCGCTTGTCCGGGGCACCGAAGCCGCCGCCGCCGGGAAGCGAGAGGATCAGCCGCCGGTCGGCCGGCACATGCTGGCGTCCCTTGGAGGCAAGGCGGGTGCCGTCGTCCAGCGTCACCGAGCCCGGTTCGCCGTCATGGCCGCCGTCGCGTCCGCGCGCGGGATGGTCGATGCGGTCGAACATGGCGTTGAAGTGGAACTCGTGGCCGGCCGCCGCGCCGATCTCGACCACCTGGCCGAGGCCGCCGCGATACTGGCCGGCGCCGCCAGACCCGTCGCGCAGCTCCTTGCGCCAGAAGATCACCGGGCCGACATGCTCGGTCGCCTCGATCGACATGGAGTGCACGCCGCTGGGGAAGGCGGTGGCGCTGAGGCCGTCGAGGCTGGCCCGGGCGCCGGCGCCACCGCTGTTGAACAGCAGCACCTCGGCCCGCCGGCCGCCGTCGGCGGGGGCGTGTGCGCCCTGCAGCGGACGCGCGCTGACATGCAGGTTCCACAGCGCGCCGGAGCCTTCCGCCGGCACGCGGCCGGGCAGCATCTTGTGCACCGCGCCGAGCACCGCGTCGGGAATGAAATGCCCGAGCACGTGGCGCACCGCCACCGGAGCGGGATGCTGCGCGTTGAGGATGCAGCCCTTCGGCGCGGCGAAGTGGAACGGGGCGAGCGAGCCGTGATTGTTGGGAATGTCCGGGGCCAGCGCGCATTTCAGCCCGTAGCAGGCATAGGCCTTGGAGTAGATCATCGGCACGTTGATGCCGAGGGGGCTCGGACCGGAGGTGCCGTCGAAATCGGCAAGGATGTGGTCGTCATGCACGTCGATGCGCACGGCCAGATCGACCGGGCTGCCGTAGCCGTCGACGCGCATCACATTGTCGTACGAGCCCTTCGGCAGCGCCGCGATCCGCTCCAGCGTCGCGTTGTAGCTGCGGTCGAAGACGAAGTCGGCGAGCTCCTCCAGATCGGCAAGGCCGAACTCGCCCATCATGTCCATCAGCCGCCGGTGGCCGGTCTCGTTGCAGGCCGCCAGCGAGAAGATGTCGCCGACCACCTGGTCCGCCTCGCGCACGTTGTGGCGCAGGATGTTGACGAGGTCGCGGTTGACGGTGCCGCGTTCGACGAACTTCATGATCGGGATGAAGATGCCTTCCTCGTAGACCTCGTTGGCATCCGGGCCGAAGCCGCGTCCGCCCACGTCCACCACATGCGCGGTGCAGGCGAAGAAGCCGACCAGCGCGCCGCCGCGGAAGGACGGGGTCACCATGGTGATGTCGAGGAGGTGGCCGGTGCCCTTCCACGGATCGTTGGTGATGTAGACATCGCCTTCGAAGATGTTGTCCGGGCCGATGTCGTTGATGAAATGGCCGACGGCCTCGGCCATCGCGTTGACGTGGCCCGGCGTGCCGGTGACCGCCTGGGCGATCATCTTGCCGCCGCGGTTGAACACGCCGGCGGACAGGTCGCCGGACTCGCGCACGCTGGTGCTGAACGCGGTGCGGATGAGCGTGACGGCCTGTTCCTCGACCACCGAGATGAGGCGGTTCCACATGACCTGCATGCGGACGTCGGAGAGCGAATTTCCGGTCATGGCTTGTGTTTCCTTCACGCTTTCGAGCGGACGAGCAGACATCCGTCCGCCTGGAAGACCGCTTCCTGTCCGTCCGTGATGATCGTGGTGGTCTCGTTTTCGGTGATGACGGCGGGGCCGGCGATGCAGTCGCCCGGCGCCAGCTCGGCACGGGCGACGACAGCGGCAGTGACGAAGCCGGCGGTGCGGGCCTCGAACATCTGCCGCGTCGCGGCCGCCTCCAGCCGCCGCTTCGCCTCCAGGCGCGGAACGCGCGGGGCCGGATAGGCCTCGGAGCTCGCCCGCAGCGACCAGCTGACGATCTCGATGTCGAGCTTGTCGATCAGCCGGCCGAACAGCTGCTCGTAGACCTCCTCGAAGCCCTTGCGGAACACGTCGACCTCGCCGGCGGCATAGTCGCGCACATCCACCGCAACCGGCACTTCCCAGCCCTGGCCGGCGTAGCGCATGTAGGCGGTGCATTCGAGGCTCGGCACCGCGTCGGGCGCGCCGGAGCGCACGAAGGCGGTCGCCTCCTCGGCGAGGTCCTTCAGCACGGCGTTGACCTTGCCGGCATCGAAGGCGCTGAGGCGCAGGAAGGCGCTGCGCACGGACTCGAAGCCGAAGGGCGCGCGCAGGAAGCCGATGGCCGAGCCGACGCCCGCTCCCGGCGGCACCAGCAGTTCGCTGATGCCGAGCTTCTCGCACAGCCGGCCGGCATGCAGGGGCGCGGCGCCGCCGAAGGCGATCATCGTGTAGTCGGCGAGCTCCATGCCGTTTTCCACCGCATGCATGCGCGCCGCATTGCTCATGTTCTCGTCGACCACCTCGCACAGGCCGAAGGCGGCCGTGGTGCCGTCGATGTCGAGCGGGCGGGCGAGATCGCGCTCGATGGCGCCCGTTGCCGCGCCCGTGTCCAGCGTCATCGAGCCGCCGGCGAACCCGTCCGCCGCCAGCTTGCCGAGCAGCAGGTCGGCATCGGTCACCGTCGGCTTGTCGCCGCCGCGGCCGTAGCAGGCGGGGCCAGGCTCGGAACCGGCGCTGTGCGGGCCGACGCGGATCTGGCGCATGGCATCGACGGCGGCGATGGAGCCGCCGCCCGCGCCGATCTCGACCATCTCGATCACCGGGATCGAGATCGGCATGCCGCTGCCCTTCTTGAAGCGGTAGGTGCGCGCCACCTCGAAGGTCTTCGCGGTCTTCGGCACCTGGTTGTCGATCAGGCAGATCTTGGCGGTGGTGCCGCCCATGTCGTAGGAGAGCACGCGCTCCAGCCCATGCTGGCGGGCGATGTGGGCTGCGAAGATCGCGCCGCCCGCCGGTCCCGATTCCAGCAGGCGGACGGGGAACTCGATGGCGCTCTCCACGCTGATGATGCCGCCGCCCGAATGGATCATGAAGACCGGGCAGGTGGTGCCGGCGGCCTTCAGGCTGTCGGTCAGCCGGCGCAGGTAAGAGGCCATCAGCGGCTTCACATAGGCATTGGCGCAGACCGTGTTGAAGCGCTGGAACTCGCGCATCTGCGGCGAGACCTCGCTCGAGATCGAGACGAAGAGGTCCGGCCGGCGGGCCAGCAGCGCGTCGCGGATCCGCCGCTCGTGCGCGCCGTTGACATAGGAGTGGATCAGGCCGACGGCGATGCTCTCGAAGCCGCCTGCCAGCACGCGCTCGACCAGGGCGTCGAGCTCGGCCTCGTCGATCTCCTTCAGCACGTTGCCGTGGGCGTCGATGCGCTCGTCGAGGACGAAGCGCTCGTTGCGCGGCACCAGGGGCGCCGGCAGCACGATGTCGAGGTCGTACTGCTCGAAGCGGTTTTCGGTCCGCATCTCGATGACGTCCCGGAAGCCCTTGGTGGTGATGAAGGCGGTGCGCGCGCCGCGCCGCTCGATCAGGGCGTTGGTGGCCAGCGTCGTGCCGTGGATGAGCGTGTCGATCTGGTCGAGCGCGATGCCGGCACGTTCGGCGACCAGCCGCACGCCGTCGACGATGCCCTGTTCCGGTGCCGTGTAGTTGGTCAGCACCTTGGCAGAGTGCATGGCATCGCCAACTTCCATGGCAACATCGGTGAAGGTTCCGCCGATGTCGGCCCCTACCCGGATCTGCTTGCCGTCCTTCGTCATGTTCGCCGCGTCTCCCGCTTGCCTTGGGCTGGACCGGCCCCTCCCCGGAGCCGATCGTGTTACTTGTATGACAACATACTACATGGAAATGTCAAGACGTCTGATGTGTGATTACATCAGTTTTGCGCCCCCGCCCGCGCGTCGTCCGGCAGCAGGTCCTCCGGCATGTTCTGGTAGCAGACCGGGCGCAGGAACCGCCGGATCGCCATCGAGCCGACGCTGGTCGCGCCGAAATTCGTCGAGGCCGGATAGGGGCCGCCATGCACCATCGCGTCGCAGACCTCGACGCCGGTCGGATAGCCGTTGACCAGCAGCCGGCCGGCCTTGCGCTCCAGCACCGGCACCAGCGCGCGTGCCTGCGCATGATCGCCCGGCTCCAGCTGCAGCGTGCAGGTGAGCTGGCCGGCGAGGCTGCCCGCCACCTGCGCCATTTCCTCGGCCGAGGAAACGGTCACCACCAGCCCGAGCGGGCCGAACACTTCCTCGGCAAGATGCGGTTCAGTGAGGAAGCGGGTGCCTTGGGTGCGCAGCAGGGCGGGCGAGGCCTCGCGCGGCCCGCAGGACGCCCCGAGATGGACGGGCTTGCCGCCGGCCGCCTCCAGTTCGCCCGCGCCCCGGCGGAAGGAGGCGGCGATCTCGGCCGTCAGCATCGGCTGCGGCGCCACCTGCGACAGCGCCCGCGCCGCTTCGGCGATCAGGGCCTCGGCCGCCTCTCCCTCGCGCAGCACCAGGACGCCGGGATTGGTGCAGAACTGGCCGACGCCCATCACCAGCGAGGCGGTCCATTCGCGGGCGATGCTCTCGCCGCGGGTCCGCAGCGCCTCGTCCAGCACGAAGACCGGGTTGACCGAGCCGAGTTCGCCGAAGAACGGGATCGGTTCGGCGCGCTGCGCGCAAAGGTCGAACAGCGCCCGCCCGCCGGCAAGGCTCCCGGTGAAGCCGACTGCCCGGATCAGCGGATGGGTGACGAGCGCTTCTCCGGCCGCCCGGTCGGCGCTCTGCACCAGCGAAAAGGTGCCGGCCGGCATCTCGCAGGCGACGCGCGCCGCCTCGATGGCCTCTGCGACGATCTCGCCGGTCGCCGGATGGGCGGGGTGGCCCTTCACCACCACCGGGCAGCCGGCGGCAAGGGCCGCGGCCGTGTCGCCGCCGGCGGTGGAAAAGGCGAGGGGGAAGTTCGAGGCGCCGAACACGGCGACGGGGCCGAGCGGGCGCATGCACAGGCGCAGCTCCGGGCGCGGCGGCGTGCGGTCGGGCAAGGCCTCGTCGACGCGCAGGTCGAGATGGCGCCCGGCGCGGATATGGCCGGCGAACATGCGCAGCTGGCCGGTGGTTCGGCCGCGCTCTCCCTCGACCCGCGCCTGCGGCAGGCCGGTCTCGGCCATCACCGTCGGGGTGAGATCCTCGGCGCGCGCCTCGATGGCATCGGCAATCGCCTCCAGGAAGGCCGCCCGCTGCGCGCGCGAGGTCTGGCCATAGCCGGCGAAGGCAGCTTCTGCGGCGCGAACCGCCGTGTCGATCTCGGCCGCTCCGCCATTGGCGAAGCCGTGGGAGGGACCGCTGACCGGCCGGCTGTCGAAGCGCGCGCTGCTGTCGACGCGCGCGCCGGCGATGAGATGCGTGCCGTGGGGGCGATAGGCCATGTCGGAATGCTCCTTGCCTCATGTGAAAATTCGGTCCGCGCAACCCATCATAAAATAAGACATCATACAACTGTTGACTTTCATCTGATGGCGGGTAGAAGCTTTGCGGAACCAAACAAGCCAATGAGGAGCGCTTCCATGGACCCGATCGAACTGAAGGAAAGGCTTGCATCCAGCCTCCTGTCGTTCCCCGTCACGCATTTCACGGCCGATGGCGGCTTCAACGCCGAGAGCTATCGCCGGCATGTGGAGTGGCTGTCCGGCTTCGACGCCGCGGGCCTGTTCGCCGCCGGCGGCACGGGCGAGTTCTTCTCGCTGGCCCCGGACGAGATCCCGCATGTGGTGCGCGCGGCCAAGGAAGCGGCCGGCAGCACCCCCATCGTCGCCGGTTGCGGCTACGGCACGGCGCTTGCCGTCTCCATCGCCAGGCAGGCCGAGGCCGCCGGCGCGGACGGGCTGCTGCTGCTTCCGCATTACCTGATCGACGCGTCGCAGGAAGGGCTCTACGCCCATGCGAAGGCCGTGTGCGATGCCGTCGGCATCGGCGTGATGATCTACAATCGCGACAACGCCATCTACAAGGCGGACACGGTCGCGCGCCTGTGCGAGGCCTGCCCGAACCTGATCGGCTTCAAGGACGGCAGCGGTGAAATGGGCCTGGTGCGCCAGGTCACGGCCACGGTCGGCGACCGGCTCACCTATCTGGGCGGCATGCCGACGGCCGAGCTTTTTGCCGAGGCCTATCTCGCCGCCGGCTTCACCACCTATTCCTCGGCCGTCTTCAACTTCGTGCCGGGCATGGCGGTGGAGTTTTACAAGGCGCTGCGCGCCGGCGAGACCGCCACATGCGAGACCCTGCTGAAGGGCTTCTTCTTCCCCTTCATGAAGCTGCGCGAGCGCGCGCCCGGCTATGCCGTGTCGCTGGTGAAGGCGGGCGTGCGCCTCAAGGGCTTCGAGGCCGGCCCGGTGCGCCCGCCGCTGACCGACCCGACGGCGGAAGAAGAGCGCCTGCTCGGCGAGCTGATCTCCTTCGCGGAAAGTCGCGCGCGCTGACACGCGCTGCCCGACAGGTACCCGAAACGAAAAGGCCCGCGGGAGACGCTCTCCCGCGGGCCTTTTTGCGTGCGCGCTGCGGCTGGTCAGTCGTCCCGGCTTGAGGGCTGGGGCTCGGCGCGCTGCAGCCGCTCCACCAGCGAGACCGAGCCGCGCATGATGTGGTCCTTCAGGAAGGTCTGCGCCTCGGCGATGTTCCCCTCGCGGCACAGTTTCAGGATGTGCCGGTGCTCGGCATCCATCGCCTCGCTGCCGATGGTGAAGCGCATCGGCACGGGAAAGTGCCGATAGGTGTTCATGTAGAGCTTTTCGAGAATGTCCAGGCTCTGCGGCCGGTCCGCCGCCGTGTAGAGCGCGCGGTGGAACGCCCAGTTCATCCGCGTCCAGTGGGTCTGGGTGGACTTGTCGAGCATCTGGTCGAGGATCTCCTCGGCCGCGGCGAGATCCTCCGGCCGCATCGCCGGGATCGCGATGCCGATCAGCCAGGGCTCGAGCAGCGCCCGCAGCTCGTACATCTCGCTCAAGGCCTCGATCGACACGCCGCTGACCACCGCGCCCTTATGCGCCTCGACCTTCACAAGGCCTTCCGCCTCGAGCTGGTTCAGCGCCTCGCGCACCGGCACCCGGCTCACCCCCAGCCGCGCGGCGAGCTTTTCCTGCTTCAGCTTCTCGCCGCTCGCCAGTTCGCCGGACAGGATCATCGAGCGTATCCGCTCGGTGACCTGCATGGTGACCGTCTTTCGGGCGATCAGGTGTGTCGCGTCATCCATCAACGGGCTCCAGGCTCTTCTCACCGCCGCACCACTATCCCAGTCCGGGCCGTTTCGCACCAGCCGCAGGTCGCATCGGACCGGATTTGATATGGTACTTTATTTTGTATCCAATATTCATTATACACATGACGCGAGCATGTCGGGAACCCCGGATCGGAGGGCGCTGGGTCTTGTGCACCGTCTTGAGCAACAACGAGGGAGCGTGCGGCATAGGCGCCTCGGCGGATCTGCTGGCGGCCGGCGCCCCCACCCTCGATGCACTGGAAGTCGGTGTGCGTCTGGTCGAGGCCGATCCGTCCGTATGGACCGTCGGGCGCGGCGGCTGGCCCAATCTTCTCGGTGTGGTCGAGCTGGACGCCTCGGTGATGGACGGCGATACGCTGCGCAGCGGCGCGGTCGGCGCCATCACCGGCTTCCTGCATCCGGTCTCCATCGCCCGCCGCCTGCTGGAGGAGCTGCCCCATGAGTTTCTCGTCGGCGAGGGCGCCATGCGCTTCGCCCGCGAGATCGGCGCCGAACGCGGCGAACTGCTGGCCGACCATGCCCGCGTCGCCTGGCGCTCCTGGTTCGAGGAGAGCTTGCGCGAGGACGAGCGCGCGGCCTGGCCGACGACAGACCTGCGCAAGCTGTGCTGGCAGTCGATGGACCCGGAGATCGGCAAGGACACCACGGTCTTTCTCGGCCTCGACGGCCGCGGGAGCATCGCCACCGCCACCAGCACCTCCGGCTGGGGCTGGAAATATCCCGGCCGCCTCGGCGACAGCCCGGTGATCGGCGCCGGCTCCTATGCGGACAGCCGCTACGGCGCCTGCGCATGCACCGGCGTCGGCGAGATGACCATCCGCTGCGGCACCGCGCGGGCCGTCGTCCTCTACATGAAGATGGGATTGACCGTTGCGCAGGCGGTGGATGCCGCCGTCGACGACATGCGCGCCCTCAAGGGCGGCCTGGTCGGGCGCGTCACCATCCATGCCATCGACAAGGCCGGCGAACACGCCGTCGTCGCCGTCAACGGCGAGCCCGGCAACCACTACTGGCTCTGGCGCGAGGGGTTTGCCGCCCCGCAGCGGCACGAGGCCCGCATCGTCACCCTTCATCCCCACACCGGCTCGGCGGCGACCACCCATGCCCGCGCCGAGCGGCATGCGCGCGCCGCCGCCGCCGCCCTCAAGGCGCTGGGCGGGACGGCCGCGTCCGCCGACCCGCAATTCTCAGGAGACCCCGAATGACTGTCATCGACCAGGCGCCCGTCAACCCGCTGTTCGCCGAGGATCCGGACGGGATCGCCGGCACCACGCTGGCCGATGTCGGCCGCCTGTTCCCGATCAAGCAGAAGCGCACCTATCTCAACAACGCCTCCATCGGCGCGCTGAGCCTGCCGGTGGTCGCCGCCGTCGAGCGCTTCCTCGGCAATTGCCGCGACAATGGCCGCAACGACTATCCCCGCTGGTGCAGCCATGCGGACGAGGTGATCAAGTCGCGGGTGGGCCAGCTGATCGGCGCCCGCCACAGCGAGATCGCCTTCGTCAAGAACACCACGGAAGGCCTCGTCAACGTCGCCAACGGCCTGGCCTGGCGGGAGGGCGACAATGTCGTCCTGCCGGATATCGAATATCCCTCCAACGTCTATTGCTGGATGAAGCTGGCGACCCGGGGCGTCAACATCCGCTGGGTGAAGAACCGCGGCGGGCGGATCCTCGTCGACGACATCCGCGAGGCGATCGACGCGCGCACGCGCCTCGTCTCGCTGAGCTCGGTGCAGTTCTCCAACGGCTTCCGCCAGGACCTGGAGGCGACCGCGACGCTGTGCCGGGAAAAGGGCGTGCTGCTCAACCTCGACGCCATCCAGTGGGTCGGCGCGCTGGAGATGGATGTCGAGCGCTACGGCATCGACTTCATGTCCTTCGGCGGCCACAAGTGGATGCTGGCGCCCGTCGGTACCGGCATCTTCTACTGCCGCGATGCGGTGCTCGACCAGCTGGAGCCGACCTCGGTCGGCTACCACACGGTCGACCGCGGCGAGGCGCATATGGACTATGTGCTGGACTATCGTCCCGGCGCCGGGCGCTTCGAGGAGGCGTTGGTCAACTTCCCCGGCATCTGGGGCCTGGATGCGGCCGTGCGCATGCAGCTCGCGCTGACGCCGCGCGCCATCGAGGCGCATATCCTGTCGCTCACCGCCCGCGCCGCCGAAGGCCTGCGGGCCAAGGGCTACGAGATCCACAGCCCGTTCGGCGAGGGCGAGCGCTCGGGAAATCTTTCCTTCAGCCATCCGGCCTTCGCGCCGGAAGAGCTCGACAAGCGACTGGGCGGGGCCGGTGTCGACCTTGCCCAGCGGGGCGGCCGCCTGCGGATCTCGCCCAGCTACTACAACGACGCCGACGAGATCGACCGTCTCGTCGACGTGTTGCCGTGACCCCATCAAAGATAAAAAGAACCAGCCAGAAGGAAGCCTCATCATGGAAATGACACGTCGCAGCTTTGCCCTGACGGGCCTGACAGCCCTGACGGGCCTTGCCCTCGGCGGCACCTCGCTCAGCGCCTTTGCCGCCGGCAAGGCCGGGACCCTGCGCTACGGCACGGTGACCGAGGTCACCAACATCGATCCGCACATCTATGCCGGCAACTCCTGGAAGGTGCTGATCGGTGTTCTCTACTCTCCCCTCGTCACCTTCGACACCAAGGGCGAGATCGTGCCGGCGGTGGCCGAAAGCTGGGAGCAGCCGGATGCGGCGACCATCGTCTTCCGCCTGCGCGAGGGCGTGACCTTCCATGACGGCAGCGCGCTGACCGCGGACGACGTCGTCTTCTCGCTGGAGCGCATCCGCGACGAGGCGACCGGCGCGACGCTGCGCGGCTATCTGGTCGATTGCACCATCGCCAAGGTCGACGAGCGCACGGTCGAGGTGAAGAAGTCGGAGCCCGACGCCTCGCTCCTGTCCGTGCTGGCGCTGCCCGAGGCGGCGATGGTGTCGAAGGCCTGGGTGGAGTCCGGCGTCAACATCAAGTCGCAGGCCAACGGCACCGGCCCCTTCACGCTGGCCGAATACGAGTCCGGCGTGCGCGCCCGCCTTGCTGCCAACCCCTCCTACTTCATCGAGGGCGAGCCGAAGCTCGAGACGGTCGACTTCCGCATGATCAAGAGCGACGATGCGCGCGTCTCCGCCCTGCGGTCCGGCCAGCTCGACATGATCGACTTCGTGCCGTGGAAGGACATCGACATGCTGGCGCGCATGCCGAACTTCGAGGTGGACTCCGCCTCCGGCGCCTTCATGAGCGTGTGGTTCAATGCCACCAAGGCGCCGTTCGACGATCCGCGGGTGCGCCGGGCGATGGCCTTCGCCGTCGACCGCGAGGCGATCTCGCGCGCCGCCTTCTTCGGCCACGGCACGCCGATCTTCTCGGTGCCGACGCCGCCGGACTCGCCCTATTTCAATGCCGACCTGAAGGGCGCCGTCTCCCTCGACCTCGAAAAGGCGAAGGCGCTTCTGGCCGAGGCCGGCCACGGCGAGGGCCTCGACATGGAGTTGATCGTCTACCAGGGCCTCGGCATCTACACGACGACCGCCCAGATCCTGCAGGCCAACCTCAAGGAGATCGGCGTCAACGTCTCGATCCGCCTGGTGGAATGGTCCGATCTGGTCTCGCGCAAGAACGGCGCGGACTACGACGCGATGATCTACGGCGTCTCCATGAAGCTGAACGACCCGGACGCCTACAGCTACTATCTCGGCTCGGAATCCGCATACTGGGCCAAGCCCATCGGCTACCGGGACGAGACGCTGGAGGCGCTGCTCGACGAGGGCCGCCAGCTCACCGACCAGGGCGCGCGCAAGGCCGTCTACGCCAAGGCGGAGGAGCGGATCCTCGAGACGATGCCGTGGATCTTCATCAACTACCGCGAACAGGCCCAGGCCTATACGCGCAAGGTGAAGGGCTATGTGCATCTCGGCGGCGCGCTGAGCGAGGCAGCCCCGGCCATCTCGCTGCCGAAGATCGCCCTCGACTGAGGACCGTCCTCGCCTGACCGGCTCGTCCGGCATCGCAGACCCGCCCGCCGCGCCCCCGCCCTTGACCGGCTGACGCGGCGGGCTCCGTTCAACGGGAGCGTTCCATGCTGAGGTTCCTCGGCCACCGGCTTTCCTCCGCCCTGCTGACGCTGGCCATCGCCGCCGTGGCGGTGTTCCTCGTCGCCCGCATGATCCCCGGCGATCCGGTGATGATCATGCTGGGCGAGGCCACCGGCGGCGATCCGGCGGCGGTTGCGCGCATGCGCAACGAACTGGGCCTCGACCGGTCCCTCTTCGTCCAGTTCGGCAACTGGGCGATGCGCCTGCTGCAGGGCGACTTCGGCGTCTCCATCCGCTCCGGCGAGCCGGTGCTCGACGACCTGCTGCTGCGCATCCCCCGCAGCCTGGAACTCATCGCCGGCGGCTTGCTGGTCGCCGTCCTGCTCGGCCTGCCGCTCGGCATCCTGTCGGCGCGCAACCGCGGCCGCCTGTCCGGTGCGATCAGCTCCATCGTCTCGGTGATCGGCTTTTCCGCGCCCGTCTTCGTCTCGGGCGTCATCCTCGTGGTCGTCTTCGGCGTCTGGCTGCAGGTGCTGCCCTCCTCGGGCTACGTGCCCTTCGCCGACGATCCCCTGCTGCACCTGTCCTGTCTCGTCCTGCCCTCGCTGGCCATCGGGCTCAACTTCATGGGCGTGGTCGCCCGCGTCACCCGCGCCAGCCTGATCGACACGATGGACAACGACTATGTGGCGCTCGCCCGTGCCAAGGGCCTGTCGCGGGGGCGGGCGATGATCCGCCACGCGCTGCCCAATGCCATGGTGCCGGTGATCGCCATCATCGGCATCCGCGCCGGCAACCTGCTCGGCGGCACGGTCATCGTCGAGGCGCTGTTCGACTGGCCGGGCCTCAGCTCGCTGCTGGTCAGCGCCTCCTTCTCGCGCGACTACCCGGTGATCCAGGGCAGCCTGATCGCCATCTTCGCGATCTTCATCCTCATCAGCCTGCTGATCGACCTCGCCCAGAGCTTCTTCGACCCGCGCGTGAGGGCCACCGCATGACGACCACCTTCCTCTCGACCTTCCTGCGCGAGCTGGGCAGCCGGCGGAACCTGGCCGCCTCCGCCGCCCTGCTGTTCCTGCTCGTCGTCGCGGTGCTGTCCGCTGCCGCGCCCCTGCTGCCGATCCAGGATCCGCTGGCCATCGACACGCTCAACATCCTCTCCGGCCCCTCGCAGGCGCACTGGCTGGGCACCGACGAGCTCGGCCGCGACATCCTCTCGCGCATCATCCATGGCGGGCGCATCTCGCTCGGCGTCGCCCTGTCGGCGGTGCTGCTCGCCGGCGTGCTCGGCACGTTGCTCGGCGTGCTGATCGGCTTTTGCGGCCCACGCGTCGAGGCGGTCGCCATGCGGCTGATCGATGTCTTCGTGTCGCTGCCGGAAATCTTCGTCGCGCTGATCGCGCTGGCGCTGCTCGGCGGTGGCCTCGGCACGCTGATCGGCACGATCGGGCTGATCTACTGCCCGCAATTCGCCCGCGTCGTCTACAACATGACCCGCTCGATCCGCGCCCGCGAGCATGTGCTGGCGGCGCGCTCGCTCGGCGCCGGCCGGCTCTGGCTGATCCGCCACGAGGCGCTGCCGAACCTTTATTCGATCATCGCCGTGCAGGCCTCGGTCACCTTCTCCTTCGCGCTGCTGATGGAGGCGGGGCTGAGCTTCCTCGGTCTCGGCGTGCAGCCGCCGACCCCGTCCTGGGGCCAGATGGTCGGCATTCTCAAGAACTACATCTACATCAATCCCTGGTCGGCCGTGTTCCCGGGTCTTGCCCTGTTCTTCGTGGTGCTGGCGGTCAATCTCGTCGGCGACCTGCTGCAGGACGTCCTCAATCCGGAGCTGCGCAAATGACCGCCGCCCCGCTGCTGTCCGTCCGCGACCTGTCCGTCCGCTTCGGCGATTTCCTGGCGGTCGACGGTGTCGGCTTCGATGTCGCGCCCGGCGAGGTCGTGTGCATCGTCGGCGAATCCGGGTCCGGCAAGTCGGTCACCGGCCGTGCGATCATGGGCCTGCTCGACGGTTCGGTCCGCCGCAGCGGCGAGATCCTGCTGCGTGGCGAAGCGCTGCAGGAGGCGACCGAAAAGCGGATGAACGCGGTGCGCGGCAAGGAGATCTCGATGATCTTCCAGGAGCCGATGACCGCGCTCAATCCGGGCATGCGGGTCGGCGCCCAGATCGCCGAGGTCCTGCTGCTGCATTTCCCCGTCACCCGGGCCGAGGCCATGCGCCGGGCGGTGGCGCTGCTCGAGCGGGTCGGCATTCGCGATGCGAAGACGCGCGCCCGCGCCTTCCCGCACGAGCTGTCCGGCGGCATGCGCCAGCGGGTGATGATCGCCATCGCCTGCGCCGCCGATCCGGCGCTGATCATCGCCGACGAGCCTACCACCGCGCTCGACGTCACCGTGCAGGCGCAGGTGCTGGAACTGCTGTTCCAGATGCAGCGCGAGCTCGGCTCGGCCGTCGTCTTCGTCACCCACGACCTCGGCGTCGTCGCCGGCATCGCCGACCGCGTCGTGGTGCTCTATCGCGGCAAGGTGGTGGAACAGGGCACGGTCACGGAGATCTTCACCCGGGCGCGGCATCCCTATACCCGCGCGCTGATCGCCGCCGCGCCCGATGTCGAGCTGCCGCGCACGCCGGGCCTGCGTTTTCCGACCGTCGACACGGATGCGATCTTCGGCCGGGCCGATGGCGCGCCCGCTCCTGTGGCCTCTTCCGTGCCCTCCGCCCCGGTTCCTGCCGCGCCCGCCGCTGCGGCCGAAAGCGAGGAGGACGCGGCAACGCCGGCGCTGGAGCTGCGCACTCTGCGCCGCACCTTCCGCCTCGGCGGCGGCATCCTGCCCTTCGGCGGCAAGTCCCTGCACGCGGTCAACGGCGTCAGCCTGACCATCGCGCCGGGCACCACCACGGCGCTGATCGGCGAATCCGGCTCGGGCAAGAGCACGCTCGGGCGCTGCGTCGCCCGGCTCGACCGGCCGACGTCCGGCGACATCCTCTATCGCGGTCGCGATGTGGTCTCCCTGCGCGGCGACGAGCTGATGGCCTTCCGCCGCCAGGTCCAGACGATCTTCCAGGACCCGTTCGCCTCGCTCAACCCGCGCCGCACCGTCGGCGATGCGGTGACCGACGGGCTCGCCATCCACGGCCTTGCCGGGCGGGCCGAGCGGCACGAGCGGGCGCGGGCGCTGCTTGCCCGCGTCGGCCTCGACCCGGACTACGTCTCGCGCTATCCGCACCAGTTCTCCGGCGGCCAGCGCCAGCGCATCGCCATCGCAAGGGCGCTGGCCCTCGACCCGCGCTTCATCGTCGCCGACGAGGCGGTGTCGGCGCTGGACGTCTCCGTGCGGGCGCAGGTGCTGAACCTGCTCTCCGACCTGCAGGACGAGCACCGCCTGTCCTTCCTCTTCATCACCCACGACCTGTCGACCGTGCGCCAGTTCGCCGACCGGGTGGCGATCATGCGCGCCGGCGAGATCGTCGAGGAAGGCGAGACCGAGGAAATCTTCACCGACCCGCAGCACGAGTACACGCGCAGCCTGCTCGCCGCCGTGCCGCGCATCCATCTGGAGAGCGCCCACCGCCTGCGGCCCCTGCCGGCCTGAGTCGAGGGGGCGAGGGGGGCGTCGCGTTAGCCCGGCTCATCTTTCCCTGACGAAAACTCAGCAGCCGACGGCCTTCGTCCGTGCTCAACTGACCTTCGGCGGCTCGGCACCCAGGCGGACCGCGGTCAAGGACAGTTGCGCATATGGATCCCACCTCTCTGATGGCGCTTGCCATCTATGCCTTCGTGATGTCGATCACGCCGGGCCCCAACAACCTGATGCTGACGACCTCCGGCCTCGTTTTCGGCATGGCCCGCACCTGGCCGCATATCCTGGGCATTCCCTTCGGCGTCGCGGTGCAGCTGAGCGCGGTCGGTGCGGGTCTTGGCGCCATCTTCGCGCTGGAGCCGCGGCTGCAGGTGGCGCTGAAGGTCATCGGCACGCTCTATCTGCTGTGGCTGGCGGCAAAGCTCTGGCGCGCGGGCGAATTGCGCGATGCCTCCATGGCCCGGCCCATCGGCTTCTTCCAGGCCGCCGCCTTCCAGTTCGTCAATCCGAAGGCCTGGTTGATCGCCGGCACGGTGATCGCCGCCTTCGTCGCGCCCGGCGAGGGCTATGCCGGCCGGCTGGCGATGGTCTGCCTCGTCTTCACCGTGATCGGCATTCCCTGCATGTCGGTCTGGGCAGCCTTCGGCGCGGGGCTGCGGCAAGTGCTCAAGGACCGGCGCAAGCTGCTGCTGGTCAACCGGACGATGGCCGCGCTCGCAGCCCTCACCGCCGTCCTGTTCTGGCTGTGAGAGAGTGATCCCGATGACCCGCGAAACCGCACCCCTTGTCGCTTCCGCCGTCTCGCTGACCGAGGCTGGCGCCGACAATCTCTACGCCTGGGGCGAGGGCTGCCTCGGCTGGCGCCTGCTGGATCAGGAGGGCCTGCAGCTGCGCCAGGAGCTGATGCAGCCGGGCACCAGCGAGACGCCGCACCTGCACCGCCGCGCCCGCCAGGTCTTCTACGTGCTGGAGGGCGAGATGACCCTGCGCATGCCGGAAGGGACGCTGCGCGCCCGCCCGCGCCAGGCGATCCACGTTCCGCCCGGCCGCCCCCATTGGGTGCGCAACGACGGGCCCGGCGATCTGGTCTTCCTGCTCGCCTCCGCGCCCTCCACCGCCGGCGACCGTATCGAGGTCGAAACCGCCGGCTGGGCGCCCCTTCCTCCCGATGATGCAAACGAGAGAGATGACCGATGACCTCCCCGATCGTGCGGCCCCCGATTGTGCGGCCCGATGCCCTGCCGCTCCAGACCCAGCGCCATGGCGAGACCTTCGAGGCCGACACGGCCGCCATCGCCGCGCCGCTCGGCGCCCGCCATCTCGGCGCGCGCTATGTCGAGGTGCCGGCCGGCAAGAAGGCCTGGCCGTTTCATTGCCACCACGCCAATGACGAGATGTTCGTGATCTTCGCCGGCTCCGGCCGGCTGCGCTACGGGGGCGATGAACACCCGGTCAGTGCCGGCGATGTCGTCGTCTGCCCGGCCGGCGGGCCGCAGACCGCGCACCAGCTGATCGCCGGGCCGGACGCGCCGCTGCGCTATCTCGCCATCAGCAGCATGCGCGAGCCGGATGTGATGGAATATCCCGACAGCGGCAAGCTGGTGGTGTTTGCCGGCTCCGCCCCCGGCGGCGACAAAGCCGCGCGGCGGCTGGATCTGGTGCTGCGCGGCGATGCGACCGCCGGTTACTGGGACGGCGAGGCCTGACCCGCCTCGGCCAGCAGCCAGGCGCGCACGTTGCGGATCCGCCGGTCGCGCTCCAGCGCCGGCGGATAGCACAGATAGTAGCCGGCATTGGCCGGCACCTTGTGGGCGAACAGCGGCGTGAGCCGCCCGGCGGCGATGTCCTGCCCGGCGATCTCGATCCCGGCCAGGGTCACGCCGGCCCCGTCGATGGCGGCCTTGAGGCCGAGCCCGGCGGAATCGACGACGGTCACCGCCGCCGGCTGCAACGGCCCGCCCGGCAGCGACGCGTTCCAGCGGGCGAAATTCTCCCGCCGGTTCTGCGACAGGAAGAGGTTCGTGCGGCCGACACGGGCGCGCAACTCGTCCTCCCCGCCCGTCGCCATGCCGGGCGCGCCGAGCAGCCCCACCGTCTCCTCGAACAATCGCTCCGCGACGACGCCCGGCCAGTGGCCGTCGCCATGCCGCACGGCCGCATCCGCCGCCCCGGCCGAGAGGTCGGCCCGGTCCTGCCCGGTCGAGATCAGCAGCTCGAACCCGGCCCGGGCGAAAGGATAGCGGCTCAGCCGCGGCGACAGCCAGTGCGCGGCGAAGGTCGGCAGCATCGACAGGCGCAAGGGGCCGAGCTTGCGCTCGCTCCTGACCAGCCCGACCGCCCCGGCGATCCGGCCGAAGCCCGCCGTCAGTTCCGGCGACAGCATGCGTCCGGTTTCCGTCAGCTCCAGCCGCGGCCCGACCCGCCGCATCAGCTCGACGCCCAGCACCGTTTCCAGCACGCGCAGCTGGTGGCTCACCGCCGACGGCGTCACGCCGATCTCGCCCGCCGCCTCCTTGATCGACAGATGGCGCGCCGCCGCCTCGAAGGCGCGCAGCGCCGTCAGCGGCACACCGAGTCGCACGGGGCGGCCTGCCTCCTGCGGCGGCGAGAGGGCAGGCGAGGGAGAGGGTGAGGGGGAAGGGGCATGCTGGAGCATCTGGGGTCCGATCCGGTCAGGCAGGACTTTCACGATCCGGGATGCTATTGGCTGTGACACTTTGTTAAAACAGGAAAAGTGTCACGGTACACTTGAGGAGATTTCGCATGCGCCTGCGTTCGCCCTGGCAGCCCCGCCTGGCGGAAGGGGCCGGCCCGCCCGGCGAACGGCTCGCCGCCGCCCTGTCGCAGGACATCCTGTCGGGCGCGCTTGAGGTCGGCGCGCGCCTTCCCGCGCAGCGCGATCTCGCCTGGCGCCTCGGCATCGGGCTCGGCACCGTGACCAAGGCTTATGCCGTGCTGGAACGGCGCGGGTTGCTGCGCTCGGTGCGCGGCTCGGGCAGCTTCGTCGCCGCCACCGAGGCGCGCAAGGGTCCGCTCGTCGACCTGTCGCGCAACGCCCCGCCCTCCGGCGTCAGCGAACGGCTGCTCGCCCGCACCCTGGCCGCCGTCTCCCGTAGGCTCGATGCGGATGTGTTCAACGCCTATCCGCCGGTCGCCGGCCATGCCCGCTACCGCAACGAGATGGCCCGCTGGTTCCGCCGCCTCGGCATGGAGGCCGACCCGCAGTGCCTGCTGCTGGCGGGCGGCGCCCAGCATGCGTTGGCGGTTGCGCTCTCCACCCTTTGCGGTCCCGGCGGCACGCTGCTGGTCGAGGCGCAGACTTATCCCGGCGTCCTCGCGCTCGCCCGGCATATGGGCCTGCGCGTGCTCGCCGTTGCGATGGACGCCGAAGGCATGCTGCCCGATGCGCTGGACGAGGTGCTGGACGGCTTGCGGTCGGAGGGCGGCATCGCGGTCTACCTGACCCCGACCATGCAGAACCCGACCACCGGCTCGATGGGGCGCGGCCGGCGCGAGGCGATCGTCGCGGTCTGCCGTGCGCGCGACGCAATGCTGGTGGAGGACGATGTCTACACGCTGGCGCCGGAGGCCGAGTTCCCCCCGCTCGCCGGCCTTGCGCCCGAGCGCGTCGTCTACATCAACAGCCTGTCGAAGACCCTGAACCCCTCCTTGCGCGTCGGCGGTCTGGTGGTGCCCCCGGCCCTTGTCGCCCGCACGGAAGCGGCACTTCACGCCAGCGGGCTGATGATCTCGCCGCTCGGCTGCGTGGTGATGGAACAATGGGTGCTCGACGGCACCGCCGAGGCGATCGGCACCGCCATCCGTGAGGAGGCCGCGCGCCGCCGGGCGCTGGCCGGGGCGATCCTCGGCCCCGCGATGCGCGACGCGCGCCATGTTGGCTATCACGTCTGGCTGCCGCTCCTCGCCGGGCAGGCCGCGGTGCTGGAGGCCGCCGCCCGGGCGCTGGGCATCCTCGTCACCCCGCCCGCCTCCACCGCCGCCGCGCCCGGCACCCCGGCGAATGAGGCCTCCTGCGGCGTGCGGCTGTGCCTCGGCGCGCCCGCCATGGACGAGCTGGAGACGGCGCTGCGCGCCATTGCCGGCCTCGTCGAAAATCTCGAGGCAGGCGCGCCACCGCCCGTCCTAGCCTGACGCGCGCGCTCCGGCGGCGAAGGCGTCGAACAGCATTCGCCCTTCGCGCCAGACCCCGAGACCGCTCGCTCCGTTGATGTGGCCCCTGGCGCCGATCTCGACGAGCCCGGCCCCCCAGTCCCGCGCCCGCCGGCGGGCATGCTCCGTCGTGCCGTAGGGATCGTCGCTGCTGGCGATGATCAGCACCGGGAACGGCAGCGCCCGCGCCGGCACGTCGCGAAAGCTCGCTGCTTGAGTTGGAAAGGCCGGCCCGTCCGGGTCCGGCACGGCGACCAGGAAGGCCCCGCGCACGCGGCCCGAAAGCCTCTCAGCCGCATGGGCGACCAGCAGGCAGGCGAGGCTGTGCGCGATCAGCAGCGGCGGCCGCGAAAAGTTGCTGAGCGCCCGCTCCAGCGCGCCCGTCCACTCGGCAAGCTCCGGCCGGTCCCAGTCGGCCGGGGCAAAGCGCGCCAGCCCGGCATCCTCCGCTTCCCAAAGGCTCTGCCAATGCGCCTCGCCCGATCCGCCGATGCCGGGAAGAACCAGTCCGTCTGTCATTGCGCGCCCGTCCCCTGGTTGCCGCGATGAGGAGACTACAGGCCCCTGGCCAACGAAGGAAACTGAAGGGATTTCAGGCGAGGGGGAGCATTTCTCACGACCTTCCGGCTGCTGTGCTTTGGCGCGAAGTGTCCCTCATCCGTCCTGCCTGCGCATTTCGCCCTTTCAGGGCGGCGCTATCCTGCGGATACTGTCGTTGTCAGGAGATACGGAAAATGTCCGCAGATACCGCTCTCATCGTCGTCGATGCCCAGGAGTCCTTTCGCCACCGGTCCTACTTCCGCGAAGACGGGCTCGGCCTCTATCTGGAGCGCCAGCAGGCGCTGATCGACGGCGCCGCCGCCGCCGGCATCCCGATGGTGCAGGTCTTCCATGTGGAAGAGACCGGCCCGTTCTCGGAAGGCTCCGGCTTCGTCGTGCCGCTGTCCCCGCTGCGCCTTACCGCCGATGCGGTCTTCCGCAAGCGGCGCCACAGCGCGCTGGTCGGCAGCGGCCTTGATGTCTGGCTGACCGAGCGCGGCATCCGCCGGCTGATCGTCTCGGGCATCCGCACCGAGCAGTGCTGCGAGACCACCACGCGCCATGCCTCGGATCTCGGATACGAGGTCGATTTCGTCGGCGAGGCGACGCTGACCTTCCCGATGGTCGATGCGGCGGGGCGCGAGTGGAGCGCCGCCGAAATCCGCGCCCGCAGCGAGCTGGTGCTTGCCGGCCGCTTCGCCCGCATCGCCACGGTGGAGGAGGCGCTGGCTGCCGCCACGGCGGGCCGGCTCGCCGCATGAACGAGGCAGCGCGCGTGCGGACCATACCCGTCTTCGTCGTGGTTCCCCCGCGCGCGCTGCTGCTCGACATTGCCGGCCCGGTCGAGGTGCTGCGCAAGGCCAACATGGAGCAGGCGCAGCTGCGCTTCGACGTCGCCTATGTCGGCCCGGCAGCGGACGTTACCAGCTCCGTCGGCCTTGCCGTCACCGGCATCGCGCCGCTGCCCGATGCCTTGCCCGTCGGGGCTATGGTGGTGGTCTCGGGCGCGGCCGACAGGCCGCTGGGGAGCGAGACCGATACGCGCAAGGACGACGCGCCGCTGGAGGCGGAGATCGCCGGCTGGCTGCGCCGGGTGGTGCGCCCCGGCATCCGGCTGGTGACGATCTGTTCCGGCGCGCTGCTTGCCGCCCGTGCCGGCCTGCTGGAAGGCTGCGAATGCACCACCCATCACGCGGCGATCGAGGATCTGCGCCGCGCCGCGCCCACCGCGCGGGTGCGCGACAACCGCCTGTTCGTGGAGGACGGCGAGCGGCTGACCAGCGCCGGCATCACCGCCGGCATCGATCTGATGCTGGCCATCGTCGCGCGCGAGGCCGGCCACGACGTGGCGCTGGCGGTCGCGCGCTATCTCGTCGTCTATCTGCGGCGCGGCGGCGCCGACCCGCAGCTTTCGCCCTGGCTGGAAGGGCGCAACCATATCCATCCTGCCATCCACCGGGTGCAGGACGCGGTCGCCGGCGATCCGGCCCGCGCCTGGACCGTCGCCGCGCTCGCCCGCCTTGCCGCCACCAGCCCGCGCAACCTCTCGCGCCTGTTCAACGAGCATACCGGGCTCAGCGTCACCGACTTCGTCAACCGCATGCGCATCGCGCTGGCGCGCGAGATGGTGCTCGGCTCGCGGCTCGACATGGAGGAGATCGCCGCGCGTGCCGGCTTTTCCTCCGCCCGCCAGTTCCGCCGCGCCTGGAACCGGCTGCATCCCGCCTCGCCGACCAGCCTGCGCGCTGCCGCCTCCTGAGGGCGGAGCGGCTTAGAGCGCGTGCGGCCGCCCCTCGGCGATCTCCAGCGCCCTGAGCGCGAAGCGCTCGGCGAGCGGGGCCAGTTTCGCGGCCTCCGGATCGGAGGCATTGCCGAGCCGTGCCCGTTCGGCGATGCCGACGAAGATCACGGCGAAGCGGTAGAGCGCGAAGGCCTTGTGGAAGGGCAGGAGCGGGGGCGAGCCGGGGGCCGCCTGCATGTAGCAGGCGACGAACTCGTCCTCCTGTGGCAATTGCATCGCGGCAAGGTCGATGCCCAGCAGCCCGCCATATTCCTCAGGCGCGGTGTGCCAGGGCATGCAGCAGAAGCCGAGGTCGGCCAGCGGATGGCCGAGCGTCGACAGCTCCCAGTCGAGGATCGCCACCACCTTGGGTTCGCTTGGGTGGAACATCAGGTTGCCGAGCCGGAAATCGCCATGGCACAGCGACACGCGCCCGTCGTCCGCCGGCTGGTTGGCGCTCAGCCAGTCGAACAGCACCTCGATGGCGGGGATGGGTGCCAGCTCCGACTGGCGATATTGCCGGTCCCATCGGCTGATCTGCCGCTCGAAATAGTTGCCCGGCTTGCCGTAGTCGCCAAGGCCGACCTCCTCCGGCACGATGGCGTGCATCGCCGCCATCGCCTCGGCCGCCGCCATCCAGATGGCGCGGCGCTCGCTTGCCGGGAGTTCCTGCAGCGAGGTGTCGGTGAAGACGCGCCCCTCGACCCGTTCCATCAGGTAGAACGGCGTGCCGATCACCTCGGCGTCCTCGCAATAGAGCACCGGCCTCGGCACCGGCACGCCGGTCGGCGCCAGCGCCTGCAGCACCCGATATTCCCGGTCGATGGCATGGGCCCCGCGCAGGATCGGCCCGCCCGGCTGCTTGCGCAGCACGTAGCGTTCGTGTCCCCGGTCCAGGAAGAAGGACGGGTTGGACTGGCCGCCGCCGATCCGCTCCAGCGTTGTCCCCGTTTCCGCGGGGCCGAGCTCGGCATCGAGCCGCGCGGCGAGCCTCCCCGTATCGAAGCCGGGTCCGCTCATTCTCCGGTCTCCCAGCGCCAGGCGTCGCGCCCGTCCTTTTCCAGGTGCCGATAGAGCACCATCTTGTGCACCTCGTCGGCGCCGTCGACCAGCCGCGCCTGGCGGGCGTAGCGGTAGATCCATTCCAGCACGGTGTCCTTGGAATAGCCGCGCGCGCCGTTGATCTGGATCGCCGTGTCGGCCGCCTTGTGCAGCAGGTTGGCGACATGCACCTTGGCCATCGACACTTCCTTCTGGGCGTAGCCGCCCCGGTCGATCTCCCAGGCGGCCTTCATCACCAGCATGCGGCCGATCTCGATCTGCATCGCCAGTTCGCCGAGCATCACCTGCACGCTTTCCCGGTCGGCCAGCCGCACGCCGAAGCCCATCCGCTTGCTGGCGTATTCGCGGGCGATCTCGACGCAGCGCTTCGACAGGCCGAGCCAGCGCATGCAGTGGGTCAGGCGCGCCGGCCCGAGCCGCGTCTGTGTCGCCTTCAGGCCCCGTCCTTCGCCGATCAGCACGTTCTCCGCCGGGATGCGAAGCCCGTCGAAGCGCAGCTCGCAATGCCCGCCATGCTCTTCCGGTCCCATGATCGGAATGCGCCGGATGATTTCCCAGCCCGGCTGGTCGCGGTGGAACAGGAAGGCGGTGTGGCCGGCGCGTGCATCGTCCGAGGTGCGGGCGATCAGCACGAAATGCGCCGCATCCTCCGCGCCGGTGATGAACCACTTGTGCCCGGTGACCACATAGTCGTCGCCCTCGCGCACGGCGCGGGTCTGCATCATGCCGGGGTCGGAGCCCCCGCCCGGATGCGGCTCGGTCATCACGAAGGCCGAGCGCACCTTGCCCTGCGCGATCGGCGCCAGCCACCGCTCCTTCTGCTCCGGCGTGCCGAGCGCTTCCAGCATCATCATGTTGCCGTCGTCGGGCGCGGCGGAGTTGAAGACGACCGGCCCGAAGATCGACCGGTTCATCTCCTCGTAGCACACGGCCATCCCCATCTTGCCGACGCCGCGCCCGCCGTTCTCGCGCGACAGCTGCAGGCACCACAGGCCCTGCTCGCGGGCCTTGGAGCGCATCTTCGCCAGCACATCCGGGGCGATGTTCTCGTGCGCGTCGTAGGAGGCCGGATCGCTCTCCAGCGGGATCAGGTGCTCCTCGACGAAGGCGGCGATCTCGGCGCGCAGGCCGGCGATCTCGGGGGAAAGGGTGAAATCCATGAATGCCCTCACAATCCAGAAACCAGATGACCGCCGTCCACCGCAATGACCGAGCCCGTCATGTAGGCGGACCGGTCGCTGGCCAGCAGCAGCAGCGGTGCGTCGAGATCGCCCTGCGATCCCAGCCGCCGCTGCGGGATGCGGCCGATCAGCGCCTTGCCCGCCTCGGTGGCGAAGAATTCGGCATTGATCGGCGTCTCAATATAGCCCGGGCACAGCGCGTTGACGCGAATGCCGTAGCGCGCCCACTCCAGCGCCAGCGCCTTGGTCAGCTGTACCAGCCCTGCCTTGGAAGCGGTATAGGCGGCAAGATGGCCGGAGACGCGCAGGCCCAGGATCGAGGCGATGTTGACGATGGAGCCGCCGCCCGCCTCGCGCATGCCAGCCGCCGCCGCCCGCGCCACCGCGAAGGCGCCGGTCAGGTTGGTGTCGATGACGCCGGCAAACTCCTCCGCCGTCATGGAAAGCGCGGCGCCCGCGCCGGAAACGCCCGCATTGTTGATAAGGATGTCGAAGGGCGCGCGCCCGGCGAACAGCGCCGCGACGCTGTCCGCGTCGGCGACATTCATCTCCGCCGCCTCGGCGTCGTGCCCCGCCTCGCGCAGGGCGGCGGCATTCGCCTCCACCTTGTCGAGACGCCGCGCCGCCAGCGTCACGCTGGCGCCGGCCTCCGCCAGCACCTTGGCGAAATGCTCGCCGAGCCCGCTCGAGGCGCCGGTGACCAGCGCCCGCTTTCCGTCAAGCCGCAAGTCCATGACCGCCCCTCACGCCTCGCCGCGCCGCTTGCGCTCGGCATCGTCCCAGGCAGTCAGCGCCTGGTAGTCGGGCACGAAGCCGAGGCCCTTGCGCGCGTCGGAGGAGACCGCGTCCTGCGACGTCACCACGTCGATCACCGCCGGCGCGTTGGCCAGCCCCCGGCGGATGGCGTCCGCCAGGTCGTCCGGGTTCTCCACCCGCTCGCCATGGGCGCCGAGCGCGCGGGCCATCGCCGCATAGTCGGAATGGCGCAGCACCGTGCCGACCACCCGGCCGCCGTAATTGTATTCCTGATCGTAGCGTTCAATGTTCCAGGCCGCGTTGTTGGAGACGATGACGACGATCTTCGCACCGTGCCGCACGGCGGTGTCGATCTCCATGGCGTTGATGCCGTAGGCGCCGTCGCCCGTTACGGTGATCACCTGCCGGTCCGGGCAGGCAAGGGCGGCTGCGACCGCGAAGGGCACGCCGACGCCCAGGCACCCGAAGGCGCCGGCATCGAAATAGGTCGAGGCGGACAGCCCGACGCGGGCGAAGCTCAGGAGGTCGCCGCCGTCGGCAACGGCGATGTAGTTGGGCTCGGCCACGTCCTTCAGCACCTCGAAGATCGCCATCGGATGGATCTTGCCGTCCTTGCCGGTGCGCGGTGCCGGGGTCTTGTCCCCGGCCTCGATCCGGGCGCGGTGCTTGGCGCGCAGGCCGTCCAGCCAGGCGCCGTCGCGGCTGCCCGCGTCATTGCCGAGCGCCTCGCTCAGCGCATCGAGCGCCAGATCCACCGAGGCGAGCAGCTCCGGATCGCCGCGCCGGTTGTCCAGCAGCTCGCCGTCCGTGTCGGCGATGCGGATGAAGCGGGCGTGCGGGAAGACCGCCGGAGAGCCGAAGCCGAGCTGGTAGTCGAGCTTGCGCCCCAGCGTGATGACGAGGTCGGCCTCGCTCATCGCCGCTGCGCGCACCGCGCCCACCACCGAGGGATGGTCGGCCGGCACCAGGCCGCGGCTTTCTTGCGTGTCGAGATAGAGCGCGTCGGCCGCATCGAGGAAGCGCACCAGCGCCGTGCCGGCATCGCGCGCGCCCCGGCCGCTGATCACCAGCGGGCGCCGCGCCGTGCGGATCGCCTCGGCGGCTTGCCTGATGCGGTCGGGATGCGGCACGAGCCGGCGCGGGGTGAGCGGGCGCAGCCAGTCGTCCGGCACCAGATTGGCGGCGACGCGGGTGCGCAGCACGTCGGTCGGCACCTCGATATAGGCCGGTCCCGGCTCGCCGGCCGCGCCGAAGGCGCGTGCCATCGCCTCGTCCAGCTCGCGCAGCACCTGGTCGGCAACGCGCGCGGTGCGGGCGTAGCGGGTGACCGGGCGCAGGATGTCGACATGCGGGATGTCCTGCAGCGGGCCCATGTTGGCCTGCGGCCGCGAGGTGCAGCCGCCGATCAGCAGCACCGGCGTGCGGGCGAGCGAGGCATTGGCCATGCCGGTCACGCAATTGGTGACGCCGGGCCCGGCAGTGGCCATCGCCACGCCCAGTCCGCCGGTCAGCTCCGCATGGGCCTGTGCCATGTGGATGGCCGCGCCCTCGTCGCGCACGTCGATGATCTCGACGCCGCGCCGGCCGAGGTGATCCCAGATCGGCTGGATATGCCCGCCCTGCAGGCCGAAGACGCGGGTGACGCCGCGCCGTTGCAGCGCTTCCGCGATCCAGGCGGCGACGCTGTCCTCGTCGCGGTTGAGGTCCTGCTGCTCGCTCATCGTCTCTCTCCCTGATCTTGTCGTGTCTTGTCGCGTGTCGCGCCGGCGCCTCCCGCGCCGGCTGCGGTCAGTTTCCGTCCCCGCTCAGCATGTCGCGCAGCACCCGGTGCAGGATCTTGCCGGTCGCCGTGCGCGGCATGTCGGCCTGGTCCAGCACCACGATCTTGCGCGGGCGCTTGTAGCCGGCGAGCTTGCCGCGCGACCATTCGATGATCTCGTCCGGAGTGACGGCCGGGTCGCGCAGCACCACCGCGGCGGCGACGCGCTCGCCCCAGGTGTCGTCCGGGCAGCCGACCACGGCTACGTCGCTGATCGCCGGATGGCCGGCCAGCACCGCCTCCACCTCGGACGGATAGACGTTCTCGCCGCCGGAAATGATCATGTTCTTCTTGCGGTCGATCAGGCGGATGTAGCCCTCGGTATCGCGCAAGGCCATGTCGCCGACCGACAGGTAAGGCCCGCGCAGCGCCTCGGCGGTCTTGTCCGGCAGGTTCCAGTAGCCGTCGAAGGCATAAGGCCCGCAGGAGAACAGCTCGCCCGGTTCGCCGTCCGGCACCTCGTTGCCGTTCTCGTCGAGCAGGCGGATCGGCGCGGAGCCGACCACCTCGCGGCCGACCGTGCCGAGATGGTCGAACTGCTCGTTTGGGTGCAGCATGGTCACCCAGCCGGCCTCGGTCGAGCCGTAGAGCTCGAACAGCCCGGAATTGGGGAACATCTCCATCACCTGCCGCTTGGTCTCGGCGCGCGCCGGGGCGGAGGAGATCATCAGCTTCTCCACCCGCTCGAAGCCGGCGGTGCCGCGCTGGGCCGGCGGCACGTCCAGCATCAGCGAGAAGTGCGTCGGCACCAATGAGGTGAAGGTGACGCCGGTCTCGCCGATGGTGCGCAGGCACAGCGCCGGATCGAAGCTCTGGCGCGAGAACACGGTCACCGCCGCGCCGATATAGAGGAAGGACGTGAAGAAGTTCAGCGAGTTGGCATGGCACATCGGCATGACCAGCAGCGCGTCGTCGCCGCGCTTCAGGCTCAGCTCGATCTGCGTCATCAGCGCCAGCATCGCCATGCCGCGATGGCCGCGGATCGCGCCTTTCGGCTTGCCGGTGGTGCCGGACGTGTACATCAGGCACCAGGGATCGTCGATTCCGGCCGGGGCCTGCGGCTCGTCGGCGGACGCCGCGGAGATCAGGTCCTCATAACCGGTCCAGCCGGCCGGCGTCTTGCCTCCGCCCGCCGGGGCGATGTGGATGTAGCGGCGCTCTTCCAGCGACAGCGCCTCGCGCATCTCGCCGGCGATGCCGATCAAGGCCTCCTCGGCGATCAGCGCGGAGACGCCGCTGTCCTGGCAGATATAGAGCGCTTCGGGAGCGGTCAGGCGGAAGTTGATCGGCACGGCGACGAGGCCGGCCTTGGCGAGCGCAGCGTAGATCTCCGCCCATTCCACCCGGTTGTAGGCCAGCACCGCGACCCGCGCGCCCTTGGCAAGACCGAGGCCCAGCAGGCCGTTGGCCAGCCGGCAGGCCCGCTCGTTCCATTGGCGAAAGGTCATCGCGCGTTCCAGGTCGCGCGCACCGATGCGCTCGGGCTGCAGCCGCGCCTGCGCGCTCAGCATCTGCCCGACGGTCAGCATGGGATGCATGCCGGTAGTCCTCCCGTTCGTCGTCGTTCGTTCCGACCTCTTCCCTCCGTTCCCGGCGGCGGTTGCGCACCCGTCCCTCCATGGGGCGCCGCAAGCCGTTCTTCCCGGCTACGGCGTCTTCTTGCTCTCCGGCGCCTCGTCCGGCCGTCTGCGCAGCGCCGTTTCCAGCGCGCCGGCCGCATCGAGGTCGTGCCGCATCATCAGCTCTTCCGCCCGCTCGGGCTGGCCCGCAGTCACGGCCTGGAGAATTTCCGCGTGCTGGCGCCAGATCTCGTCCGGCAGCTGCGCGTGGCGCAGCACGTCGCTCATCGCCCTGCGCAGGAAGCGCCAATGCGGCTCCGCCGCCTTGTCGAGCAGCGGATTGCCCGAGCCCTCGTATATCAGCCCGTGAAATTCGGCGTCATGGCGCACCTGGTCTCCCACAGCCCCATTTCGCACCGCCGTCTCGCCGAGCTTCAGGATCTTGCCGCCGCGCTCCGCAAGATCGCGCGCCGTTGCCGCATCGTCCCGGCAGCGCTCTGCGGCGCCGCGCGCGGCCAGCCCGTCCAGCACGGCGCGGATGTCGTAGTGGTGGCGCATCAGGTCGAGATCGAGCGGGGTGACGTGCAGCCCGCGCCGGCCGATCTCGGCTACCATGCCGTCGGCCTTCAGCAGCGCCATCGCCTGCTGGATCGGCTGGCGCGACACGCCGAAGCGCTCGGCGAGCTGCTCCTGGACGAGATGCGCGCCGGCCGGCAGCGCGCCGTCGAAGATCTCGTTGGCGATCGCGTCGTAGACCTGCTGGGTCAGGCTCGGGCTGGTGCGGATCTGGTTCATCGTTGAACTCCGAATTCTGAATTCAGAATGTGGTGACGGCGCGCTTCTGTCAAGCGGCAGGTGTGGCGGGCCGGGCGAGTGCGGCCGGCAGCTCGTCGGCGGAAGGACCGGCATTGAGTATCAACGCCTTGCGCCGAAAAAGAAAACGCGCGCGAACCGGTTGGTCCGCGCGCGTCGTATCTCTCATCGAGCTTCTGGCGGATCCGGCGGCTCAGGCCTCGCTGAGGATCATCGCCTGGATGTCCTCGCGGGTGCCGAAGCCAAGCTCGACGGCGGTCTCGGTGACGCTTCTGTCCCGCGCCAGCGCGGTCTTGGCGATCTTCGCCGCATTGGCATAGCCCAGATGCGGCACCAGCATCGTCGCCAGCACCAGGCTGTTCTCCAGCGCGCCCTCGCACTGCGCGGCGTTGGCCTCGATCCCGGCGACGCAGCGCTCCGCCAGCGTGTCCATCGCCTGCATCAGGATGCGCATCGACTGCAGCACGTTGAGCAGGATGATCGGCTCCATGGCGTTGAGCTGCAGCTGGCCGGCCTCCGCCGCCATGGTCACGGTCAGGTCGTTGCCCACCACCTGAAACGCCACCTGGTTTACCACTTCCGGGATCACCGGGTTGATCTTGCCCGGCATGATCGAGGAGCCGGCCTGCACCGGCGGCAGGCGGATCTCGTTGAAGCCCGAGCGCGGGCCCGACGACAGCAGCCGCAGGTCGTTGCAGATCTTCGACAGCTTCACCGCGATCCGCTTCAGCACGCCGGAAAAGGTCACATAGGCGCCGGTGTCGGAGGAGGCTTCGATCAGGTCGACGGCAAGCTTCGCCTGCATGCCGGTGATCCGCGACAGCTCCGCCACCGCCTTCTCCGGATAACCGGCAGGGGCGTTGACCCTGGTGCCGATGGCGGTGCCGCCGAGATTGACCTCCAGCAGCAGGCGCGACAGCTGGCCGATGATCGCCACGTCCTCGTCGATGGTGGCGGCAAAGCCGGCAAATTCCTGGCCGAGCGTCATCGGCACCGCGTCCTGCAGCTGGGTGCGGCCGATCTTGCGCACCTGCGCGAAGGCCCGCGCCCGCTCGGCGAAGGCGGCGGACAGGCGCCGCTGCGCGTCCTGGAACGGGCTGCACTGGCTGACGATGGCCAGCCGCATGGCGGTCGGGTAGACGTCGTTGGTCGACTGCGAGCGGTTGACGTCGTCATTGGGATGCAGCCTGGCGTATTCGCCGGGCTGGTGGCCCATGCGCAGCAGGGCGAGGTTCGCGATCACCTCGTTGGCGTTCATGTTGGTCGAGGTGCCGGCCCCGCCCTGGATCATGTCGACCCGGAAATGCGCCATGTGGTGTCCGGCGATGATCTCCTCGCACACCGCCGCGATGGCCGCATGCTTGTCCTTGGCCAGCACGCCGAGCTCCAGGTTGGCGTTGGCGGCGGCCAGCTTCACCCAGGCGAGCGCCCGCACGAATTCGGGAAAATGCGACAGCGGAATCCCCGAGATGGGGAAGTTCGCGATGGCACGCTGCGTGTGGATGCCCCACAGGCACTCGTGCGGCAGGTCCATCTGGCCGAGGCTGTCTTCCTCGCGCCGCATCTGCACTGTCATTCCGGTCTCCATTGCGCGGGTCTTGCGCCCGCGTCTTTCAAGCTCGGCAAAATGGAAAACGGGCCGCCTTGCGGCGGCCCGTCGCTCGTCGTGTCGCCGCTTACTTCCAGCGGGCGGGGTCCCAGGCCTCTCGGTCGAGGTCGAGATCGGGGAACTTCGCCGGATCGAAGATCGGGCGGGCGACGCCGGCCTTCAGCTGGGCGCGGAAGTCGTCGACCACGCGCATCGCCGTCGGGAACAGCATCAGGATGGCCACCAGGTTGACCAGCGCCAGCACGCCCATCATCGGGTCGGAGAAGAAGAACACGGACGTCGCCGAGGGGGCCGCCGCGCCCATGAAGACGAGGCCGAGGATCAGCAGCCGCAGCCCGTTCAGCGCCATCTTGGAGTCGGTCATCGCCGCCAGCGCGTTCTCGCCCAGATACACGTTGTAGATGATCGAGGAGAAGGCGAAGAGCAGGATCGCCAGCGTCAGCGCGTAGCGCGACCACTCGCCGAAATGGCTCGCCAGCGACTGCTGGGTCAGCACCACGCCGTCGATGCCTTCCGCACCCGGCGTGTAGACGTCGCCGAGCAGGATCAGGAAGGCGGTGCAGGAGCAGATGACGATGGTGTCGATGAACACGGAGAAGGCCTGGGTCACGCCCTGGCTGACCGGATGGCGCACCAATGCGGTCGCCGCCACGTTCGGCGCCGAGCCGAGGCCGGCCTCGTTGGAGAACAGGCCGCGGCGCAGGCCTTGCGCGATGGCTGCGCCCATGCCGCCGGCAATCGCCTCCTCGTAGCCGAAGGCGCTGGAGACGATGCGGGCGATCACCGACGGGATCTCCTGGATGTTGATCGCGATGGCGATGATGGCCAGGCCCAGATAGCCGACCGCCATGATCGGCACC
The DNA here is from genome assembly GCF_014252955.1 of Stappia sp. 28M-7. Classification (NCBI taxonomy): domain Bacteria; kingdom Pseudomonadati; phylum Pseudomonadota; class Alphaproteobacteria; order Hyphomicrobiales; family Stappiaceae; genus Stappia; species Stappia quadratibracata. Next base: position 68,084 of record NZ_JACMIA010000001.1, read on the forward strand.
ACGACGTCGGCTGCCTTGGCGATGCGCTTGATGCCGCCGAAGATCACGAAGCCGGTGACGATGGTCAGGAAGGCGCCGGTGATCATCCGGTCGATCCCGAGCGAATCCTGCACCGCGCCGGCCACCGTGTTGCCCTGGAAGGCGTTGAAGCCGAGGCCGAAGGCGGCCAGCAGGCAGATGGCGTAGACGATGGCCAGCCAGTTGTACTGGTGGCCGAGGCCCCGGCGGATGTAGTCGGCCGGCCCGCCGCGGAAGGAGTGCTCGCCGTCCTTGCGCTTGTAGACCTGCGCCAGCGTGCATTCGACCAGGCTGGTGGCCATGCCGACCAGCGCGATGCACCACATCCAGAACACCGCGCCCGGTCCGCCGAGCGTGATCGCCACGGCGACGCCGGCGATGTTGCCGCCGCCCACGCGCCCGCCGACCGACACCAGCAGCGCCTCGCGGGCGCTGATCGCGTTGGGATCGTTGTTCTGGTTGCGGCCCGACAGCACGCGGAACATGCGGCCGAAGAACTCGATCTGCACGAAGCCGGACATGATGGTGATGAACACGCCGAACACCACCAGGATCGGGATCAGCGCCCAGCCCCAGGTCAGTGCGTCGACATAGCCGAAGAGCGTTTTCAGAAACTCCATGTGACCCTCCCATTCACGACGAGCCCCCGCTCGTCTCTACTGAGGTCGGCGGGCCGTGCCCGCCAGAAAATTCCCTCAAGATCCGGGCCTTCCGTCAAAGACCCGGCGGACCCTCCCGGCCCGAGCCGCAACAATAGGCTGCGTGCGCTCCCGCCCCAATTGCGCGAAATGGAGCGGAGTGGTGCAATGTGGTGCATTTTGCGCAACATCTTGCGCCTGCTGGTTAGTCCGATAGCTCGATCCACAGGTGCGCCAGCGCCGCTTCCGGCGTTTCCGGTCCGCCGTTTTCCACGCCCGCACGCCACAGCATGGCACCGGCGGCATAGGACCCGGGCGACAACCCGCCTTCCTCGCACTGGCTGACCGCGCGGATGCGGCAGCCGCGCTGCACCGCCTGCGCCAGCGCCGCTTCCAGGGCCGGGTCGGCCATCGCCGTGCCCGCGCCGTAGACCCGCAGCACCGCTCCGTCCAGTTCGGCGAGCGCTCCGGCCAGGGCCCCGGCCGGCAGGCCCGGCGACAGGGTCAGGATCGCCAGCCGCTTGTCGGCGAAGCGGCGGCGGCGATAGGGGCCGGACAGCGGCGCCTGCGGCACCGAGCGGAAGGCGTCGGCGTCCTGCGAATTGTGTTTCACCAGCCCGGCGGCGGCCATGATCGCGCCGTTGAAGGCAAGCCGCACGCCGGCCGGTCCCTCGCGCACCGCATCCAGCGCCAGCTTCAGGTTGCCTTCCGCATCGCCTTCGACGCCGAGCGGCTGCATCGACCCGCACAGCAGGACGGGCAGCGGCAGGCCGGTCAGCGCCTGTGCCAGCGCGGCGCCGGTAAAGGCCATGGTGTCGGTGCCGTGGGTGATGATGACGCCGGCCCGCCCCGGCATGTCCGCGCAGCGCGCGGCGAAGGTGTCGATGACTTCCAGCATCGCGTTCCAGTGGTCCGGGCCGATGGCCGAACTGTCGATCAGCGGATCGAAGACATGCAGCGTCAGCCGCGCGTCGGCCGGGGCCAGCCGGCGCGCCGCCGCCTCGACCAGGCCCTTGGCCGGAGCCAGCCCGTCCGGGCCGGACGCCATGCCGATCGTGCCGCCGGTGTGGAGCAGAAGGATCTCGGCCATCGTCACCCCGCCCGCCGCAGTGCCGTGGGCGCGGGCAATGCCCGCCGCGCCAGCGCATCGGCCACGAGATCCGTCACGTCGACCAGCTGCTTGTCCGTTTCGATGTCGGCGATCAGCGGCAGTTCCGTGCAGGCCAGCAGCACCGTGTCGGCATCGAGGCCGGCGACCAGCTCGGCAAGGCGCGGGCGCAAGGATGCGTCCCCGCTGCCCAGCCGCTTCACGTCCTCGATCAGCCGGTGCAGCGCGCCTGCATCGCCCGGCAGCTCCACCTCGACCAGCTGCGGCAGGTCGCGATAGGCCGACCACTCGTCCATCGCCGTCACCGGTCCGGCGCCGAGCAGCGCCAGCTTGCGCGTGCCGCTGCGGGCGATCCAGTCGGCCAGGACGCCCTGGAAGGAGACCAGCTGCGCGGCAAGGCCCAGCTCTTCGATACGCGGCGCGTACCAGTTCAGCGTGTTGCAGGCGATGGCATAGGCCTCGACCTGCGGTGCGATGATGTCGAGCGTGTCGCGCATCGCCGACCACACGGCGGTGTCGTTTCCGGCCAGGTCCATGGACAGGCCGAGCCGGGGCTCGGACACGACGATGACGCGCGGGGCGTCGAGATCGCCGCGGAACGCTGCGCCCATCAGCTGCTGGTTGCGCCGCAGCACCTTGGCCCACAGGTCGAGCCCGGCCTCGGGTCCCGAGCCGGCGATGATGCCCAGGCTCGCCCGCGCGCGCGCCGGCGGCGCCTCGCTGCTGGCCCTGCGGCCGGTGTCGTTCTGCATCCCTCGTCTCCGCGATGGTTCGGTGCCCATAGTCCCCGCAGGGTGATTCACCGTGCATGTCTCGGGCAATTGTGCAATTGAGTGGGAATCGGCGCTTTCGGGCGCGAAAAATGCACCAAAGCGCATCATGCATCCTTTCGGCACCAATCTCCGCCTGCTGTGCGGCTATCGGCCCTCCATCGCCCGCGTGGCGCAGGACCTGAAGATCAACCGCAGCCAGCTCAACCGCTATCTTGCGGGAAGCTCCTTCCCGCGCAACGCCTTGATGCGGAAGATCTGCGATTATTTCGGCGTCGAGCCGCACGAGATGCTGCTGCCGGAAGAGGAGTTCGCCCGCCTGGTGAAGCTGCGCGGCCTGGCCGCCGACACGCTCACCCGGAACTTCCGCCAGCATCTCGACCAGATCTTCGCGCGGGGCGATCCGCGCATCTTCAACCTCGTCGGCACCTTCTTCGAATATTACTATTCCATGTCCTCGCGCGGCCAGATCGTGCGGGCGCTGGTGTCCTTTTCCATCGAGGGCGAGCACGTCTTCTATCGCCGGCTGGAGCGCATGGGGCCGTTCGACCGGACCTGCCGGCGCCACTACCGCTACCAGGGGGCGGCGCTGCTGACCGGCGACCGGGTGTTCCTCAACGATTACGAATACAGCGCCGGCATCGAGATCACCCAGACGGTGCTCTATCCCGACTATGCTCATCGCTGGACGCGCCTGCACGGGGTCAAGGTCGGCGTCTCGGCCAATCGCGACCACGTGCCTTGCGCCGTGCGCACCTATCTGGAGCGCACCTTGCCGCGCGTGCCGCTGGCCGGCTCGCTGCGCCGCTGCGGCCTGTTCGATGCCGACAGTCCGGAAATTCCGGCCTATGTGCTGCCGATGATCGACAATGCCCGGCCGGGCAACCACGTCTTCGAGGCCTATGCCGACGAGCGCGGCTGAGCCCGCCGACGTGTCGGCAAGGAGGGGGCCGGCAACAAAAAACCCGCCGGGAGGGGCTCCCGGCGGGTCTTGCATCGAAGTCTTGCAGCTCGCGTCAGGCCGCGACAAGCTCTTCCAGCTTGCGCTCGGCTTCGCCGATCGAGGCCTCGCGGGCCTCCGGGCCGAAGGCCAGCTTCTCGGCATAGACGAAGGTGATGTCGGTGATGCCGATGAAGTTCAGCATCGTGCGCAGGTGCGGCTCCTGCGAATCCATCTGCTTGGCAGGGCCTTCGCTGTAGAGACCGCCGCGGGTCGCAACGACGATGGCGCGCTTGCCGGTCATCAGGCCTTCCGGGCCTGCCTCGGTGTAGCGGAACGACACGCCGGCGCGCAGCACGTAGTCGAACCAGGACTTCAGGGTCGAGGGAATGCCGAAATTGTACATCGGCGCGCCGATGACCAGGACGTCGGCGGCCTTGACCTCGGCGATCAGCTCGTCGGACAATTTCTGGGCGGCGGCCTGCGCCGCGTTCGCCGGCTCGCCGCCGCGAATGGCGGTGGCGCCGTCGAGGTCGAGATGCGGCACCTGGCCGGCACCGAGATCGCGAACGGTCAGCTGCAGGTCCGGGTTGCGGGACTTGAGCTGGTCGATCGTGTCGTTGACCAGCTTGTTGGATGCGGACGCATCACCCAGCGCGCTGCTGGTGATGGCGAGAACCTTCAAAGTCGAGGGCATGACCCTGTTCCTTCCGATAATGTTGTACCCCACAGGTAGTCGTCCTCGTGCGGCACCAGAACTCCCGAAATCCGCACCACACTGTTGCGCCAGCAGGAACGCCGGATGATCGAACTGGAAGACATGCGCTACTTCGTCGAGGTCGCCGAGAGCGGCGGCTTCAGCCGGGCTGCCGCCCGTCTCGGCGTCTCCAAATCCATCGTCAGCCGGCGCATCGCCCGCATCGAGGAGCATCTGGGCGCGCGCCTGCTCAACCGCACGACGCGCGGCGTCACCGCCAGCGATGCCGGGATGGAGTTCAAGGCGCGGGCCGAACGGCTCCTTGCCGATTACGACGAAGCGCTCGATGCGGTCGCCGCCCATGGCGGCGAGGTGGTCGGCCGGCTGCGCGTCTCGGCGCCGCTCTCCTTCGGCATCCAGCATCTGGCGCCGGTGCTGGCCGAACTTGCCGCCGACCATCCGCGGCTGGAGCTCGACGTCTCGCTGTCCGACCGGCTGGTCGACCTGATCGGCGAGCGGCTCGATGCGGCGATCCGCATCGGCAAGCTGGAAGATTCCAGCCATGTCGCCCGCCGCATCGCGCCGATCCGCTCCCTCGTCGTCGCCAGCCCCGCCTATCTCGCCCGCAAGGGCCGGCCGACGCGGCCAGAGGAACTGGCGACCGACCACGACTGCCTGATCTATACCGGCAGCCGCTCGCCCGAATGGGTCTTCACGCGGGGCGAGGAGACCGTCTCCGTGCGCCCGCGTGGCCGGCTCCGCAGCGACAGCGGCGAGACGCTGGTCGCCTGGGCCCTTGCCGGTCTCGGCATCGTCCAGATGCCGTCCTTCCTGCTCGGCGACACGGTCGACAAGGGCACTCTCGTCCCGCTTCTGCTCGACCATCCCTTGCCCGAATACGGCATGTATGTCGTCCGCCCGCCCGGCCCGCACACGCCCGGCAAGGTCAGGGCGCTGACGGAGGCCCTGCTGCGCCATTTCGGCGGCACGCCGGCCTGGGACCGCTGCGTGCGCCACGTGGCGGAGGCGGAGGCCGCCGCACGGGCATCGGGCAAGGCCGGCACGCGGGGATAATCGGACAGCGGTCGGGGCGGCCTTGCCGGGGATAACCGGCGCCGTGCGGCCATCGGCCGCTCTCTTTCGCCGACCTAACCCGGATTGGGCGATTTTGCGTGCGCCATCTCGAAAATCGCGCCGATTGAGACGGAATTTCGCAAAATCCGTCTCGAAATTCTCCAACCGCCCGACGGGTGTGCAGTCCCCTGTCGCGCGGGCTTCCATACCTGCCGGAAAATCGTGCTAACCTGTGGGTCTTGTTGGGCTTTGCGCCGTGCGGCGCGCTCGCGTTCGGAAGGTTGCGATGACCGTTCTCCCCAGGCTGACATTCCACGGCGCCGCCGGCGGCGTCACCGGATCCTGCCACCGTCTCGAGACGGCAGGCGGCACCGTTCTGCTCGACTGCGGCATGTTCCAGGGCTCCAAGACCGAGAAGGAGCTGAACTACCGGCCCTTCCCCTTTTCCGTCGGCGACGTCGACGCGGTCGTCCTCAGCCATGCCCATATCGACCATTCCGGCCTGCTGCCGAAGCTGGTCCGCGACGGCTATTCCGGGCCGATCTACGCCACCGGCGCGACGTTCGAGCTGTGCAGCGTCATGCTTCCCGACAGTGCCCACATCCAGGAGATCGAGGTCGAGCAGCTGAACCGGCGCAACCGCCGGCGCCGCCGCCGCGACACGGTCGAGCCGATCTATACCGGTGCGGATGCGCAGGCGACGCTGGCGCTTTTCCACCCCTTTGCCTATGGCGACTGGTTCCAGGTCCTGCCCGGCCTGCGCGCCCGTTTCTGGAACGCCGGCCACCTGCTCGGCTCCGCCTCGGTCGAGCTGGAACTCGCCGAACCCCCGATGAAACTGCTGTTTTCCGGCGATATCGGCCCGGACTACAAGCTGATGCACCCGGACCCGGAAGGCCCCAGCGGGATCGACTACCTGATCTGCGAGAGCACTTATGGCGACACCGACCGGGAGGACGCTACCCCCGCCCACCGGCGCGGCCAGCTGCGCGCCGAGGTGAAGGCGGCGATGCACCCGGACGGCGCCCTGCTGATCCCGTCCTTCGCGGTCGAGCGGGCCCAGGAGCTGATCAGCGACCTGTGCCAGCTGATGGCCGAGAAGGCGCTGCCCGAGATCCCGATCTATGTCGATTCGCCGCTGGCGGCCGCCGCGACCCGCGTCTTCGCCCGCCATGCCCGCGAACTGGAAAGCGGCGACGTTCTGCTCAAGGGGCTGGCCGCCCGCAACCTGCACATGACGGAGACGGTCGAGCAGAGCAAGGCGCTCGACCGCGTCCGCGGCTTCCACATCGTCATCGCGGCGAGCGGCATGTGCGAGGCCGGCCGCATCCGCCACCGGCTGAAGAACTGGCTGTGGCGCGACGAGGGAACGGTCCTGCTGGTCGGCTATCAGGCGAACGGTACGCTCGGCCGCATTCTCCAGGACGGCGCCCCGTCCGTCCGCATCCAGGGCGAAGAGTTCTCCGTGCGCGCCCGCATCCGCTCCATCGATCTGTATTCCGGCCATGCCGACGGGCCGGAGCTGACGAGCTGGGTCGAAAAGCGCCTGCCGCTGGCGCACGATATCTTCCTGGTTCACGGCGAGCGGGAGGCGATCGACGGCCTGGCCGACCGGCTTGCCGGCCTGATCGAGCCCGACCATGTGCTGAAGCCGGGCCTCGACGAAAGCTTCGAACTGACGCCGACCGGTGCCGTCCGCCTTGCCGGCGAGGCGCCGCCGCGCGTGCCGCGCGAGGAGGTCGGGCATCTCGACTGGCACAACGACGTCACCCGCCTGCTGCTCGATATCAGCGACCAGCTTGCGGCCGAAACCGACGAAAAGAGCCGGAATGTCGTGATTCGCCGCCTGCGCCGCGCGCTTGCCGGCGAGGAGGACGGCCGCTAGGCGAGGCGCCATTCGCCCCGCCTGTCCGCGACAAACTTGCAAGGGCCGGTGCGGTTCAACTTGCCTCCGCGCCGCGCCTTGGGCACTTTCACTGGCCTTGCGGACGGCTGACGTGGCGGAACCCTTGCTGGGACCGGCCGGGGGCGGTCCGCGCTCTCGCGAAGCCCGGCGAAGGCCGCCGATGACGACCGGTTGACCATGACGAAGGAAGCCCCCGCCACCCCGCGCCCGCGCAACGCCACCTTGCGGGACGTGGCAAGAGAAGCCGGTGTCGACGTCTCCACGGTCTCGCGGGTCCTGAAGAACGACAAGGACGTGCGCACCAGCGCCGAGACCCGCCAGCGCATCATCGATGCGGCGGAGCGGCTGCAATACCGCGCCAATCCGCTGGCCCGCGCGCTGAAGATGGCCCGCTCGCGCACGCTGCTGATCGTCGTGCCGCAGATCGAGAACCCGGTCTTCGCCTCGGCGATCCTTGGCGCGGAAGCCGAGGCGCGGGCGCAAGGCTATGTGCTGCTGGTCGCCTACGACCAGAACGGCTCGGCCGCCAGCGTGCTGGAACGGGTGTCGCAGTCGAGCCTGATCGAGGGCGTCATCATCGCCAGTTTCGATGAGGACGACAGCCTGCGCCAGAGCATCGCCGCCATCAACCGCCCCTATGTGGTGATCAACCGCGTGCTGCCCGGCGACGTGCACTGCGTTGCGGTCGACACCTGCGCGGCCGCCGCCATCGGCGTCAGCCACCTGATCGCCCTCGGCCATCGGCGCATCGGCCATCTCGCCGGCCGGCTCGGCCGCTTCAACGGCAATGCCCGCCGCCAGGGCTGGCAGGAGGCGATGAGTGCCGCCGGACTGGACCCCGACCCGGATCTGGTGGTGGAGGCCGGCTACGATCCGGCGCGGGTGCCGGGCGCCGTCGATGCGCTGCTGGCGCGCGGAGTGACCGCAATCCACGCCGCAACGCTGCTGACCGGGGCGGCTGCCATCGCCCACCTGCACAAGCGCGGCCTCGATGTGCCGGGCGACATGTCCGTCGTCACCATGCATGACGACCTGCTGGCGCGGGTGGTGCATCCGGAGATCACCACCGTCGGCCTGCCGACCTCCGAGATGGGGCGCGAGGCGGTGCGTGCGCTGCTGGCGCAGCTCGAGCCGGCGCCGGCGGGCGGGGCGGAGCCCGCCCATGTGCTGCTGCTGCCGCCGGGCGAACTGGTTGTCCGGGCATCCGCCGCAGGGCCGAAAGCCGGCCCGGAAGCCGGTACTGGGGCCGTCTGACCTTGTCGCGCCGCGCGCAGGAGGTGTTGACGGGCGCGCGCATCGGACCCAATCTTGCCAGCGTCTGAAACAGGTTAGGTTCGGGAAGGTTGGCCCGGCCCCCGCTTCGCGGGTCCTTCCGTCACCACGGTGACGGCCCAAGACTGTCAAGGCGTGCGCATGGTGCGGACGCCGATAGGATGGGTATGGACATGATGAAGCCGCGAATTTCTGTTCTCACGCTTGCCGTCTCCGATCTCGAAAACGCCCTGTCGTTCTATCGCGATGGCCTTGGTCTGCCGACCGAGGGCATTGTCGGGCGCGAATTCGAACACGGTGCGGTCGCCTTCTTCGATCTCTCGGGCGGCCTGAAGCTCGCCATCTGGGCGCAGGACGATCTCGTCCACGACACCGGACTGCCCAAGACCCCGATTTGTACCACCGCCGTCAGCATCGGGCATAACGTTCTGCGCCGCGAGGAGGTCGACGACGTCATGCGCAAGGCAATGAGCGCAGGGGCGAAGGTCATCAAGGAGCCGCAGGACACGTTCTATGGCGGCTATGCGGGCTATTTCACCGATCCCGACGGGCATCTTTGGGAAATCGTCTGGAACCCGGCGATGCTGCCGGCCGACTGACGCCGCCTCAAGCTTGCGCCCGTGCCGCGGGGATAGCATCCGCCGGCACGGGTTCGCCGGCCCGCAGGGTCAGCACGCAAACGCCTGAGGAGGTGACGGCGACCGTATGCTCGTACTGGGCGGAGAGCGATCCGTCGCGGGTGACAACGGTCCAGCCGTCGTCTTGCGTGCGCACGCTGCGCCGGCCCCGGTTGAGCATCGGCTCGATGGTGAAGACCATCCCTTCGCGCAGCGCCAGGCCGGTATCCGGCTTGCCGTAATGCAGGATCTGCGGCTCCTCGTGCATCTCCCGGCCTATGCCGTGGCCGCAATACTCGCGCACCACCGAGTAGCCGTTGCGTTTCGCGTGGCGCTCGATCGCCCAGCCGATATCGCCCAGCCTTGCGCCCGGACGCACCGCGCGGATGCCCTTCCACATCGCCTCGTAGGTGGTGCGCACCAGCCGCCTGGCCGCCGGATTGACCTCGCCGACGAGGTAGGTCTTGCTGCTGTCGGCGATGTAGCCGTTCTTCTCCAGCGTGATGTCCAGGTTGACGATGTCGCCATCGCGCAGCACCGCCTGGCGCGAGGGGATGCCGTGGCAGACGACCTCGTTGATCGAGGCGTTCAGCACGAACTCGTAGCCGTACTGGCCCTTGCTGGCCGGGCGCGCGGCAAGATCGTGGACGATGAAGCGCTCGACCATGTCGTTGACCTCGAGCGTCGACAGGCCGCTCAGCGCCGTGCGGTCGAGCATCTCGAAGACGCGCGCCAGCAGTCGGCCGGATTCGGCGAGCAGCTCCAGCTCGTGCGGTTCCTTGGTCATGCGCCTGCCGGCTCCGCGGCCGCCTCGGGCGCGGCAACGCCGGCCGCGGCGAGCTCGCGCTGCATGATTTCGGAAAAGCTCAGCGCCGGATTGGTCTCGCACAGCATGCCGATCCGGATCCAGTAGGCGGCCTGCGCGTTGATCGAGCGGTACGACACCTTGCTCGCCCGCCGCAGCTGATCGTGCAGGTCCTCGTCGATGCTCACGATGCCCATCATGCATCTCCAAATGGTTCATATATGTTTCATATATATTGCGTGGTGCGCGATGCCAAGTCCGCCCGGACGCGTCGCGACCGCTGTCGATGCGCGATTCGCGACCCCGCCTGTCGGATTTGACAGCCACGGGAACCTCGTCCGGTGCAGCCGCGAGCGCCCGGTTTCCGCCGTCCCGAGGGCTCTTCTCGACGGCTCGCAAATTTTGCTGTTGACCTCCGGGGGCTCTTGGCGTTCTATCTGAACAAACGTTTGTTCAAACGAGTTGTCCAAAGAGTTGTTCGAGCGTTTCGTCAAGGTTTCATCGCAGCCGGCGCACAACCTCGAGCCGCGGCGATCGAACAGGGAGGTTCAGGGTGAGCAGTGAAACGCGGGTAGCGGAATTTGCAAAGATCGTCGGGCCGCAGAACGTTCTGACGGCCGAGGACGACCGCCGGCGATACGCCCATGACAAGCTCCCTTACGCCAATTTCCGGGCTCGGGCCGGTGCGCTGGTCGGCACGTTGCCGGGCGTCGTGGTGCGTCCCGGCACGGCGGCGGAGGTGCAGCAGGTGGTGCAGCTGGCGGCCGAGGCTGGCCTGCCCGTGATCCCCTATGGCAGCGGCTCCGGCGTGCTCGGCGGCACCATCCCGCTCGGCGAGGAAGTGCTCATCGACATGCAGCGCATGGACCGGATCCTCACTGTCGATCCGGAGAACGCGCTGGTCACGGTCGAGGCCGGCATGAACGGCGAACTCTTCGAGGCCGCGCTCAACGACAAGGGCTACACGGTCGGGCACCTGCCGCAGTCGCTCACCATCTCGACCGTCGGCGGCTGGGCCGCCTGCCGCGGCGGCGGCCAGGAATCGAGCCGCTACGGCAAGATCGAGGACATCGTCGTCGGCCTCAAGGCGGTGCTGCCTGACGGGCGGATGCTCGAGGTGCGGCCGCTGCCCAAGCGCGCCACCGGCCCCTCGATCCGCGACCTGATCGTCGGCAACGAGGGCACGCTCGCCATCATCACCGAGCTGACGCTGCGCCTTTGGAAGCTGCCGGAGACCGAGGAGGTGCTGGCGCTGGCGCTGCCCGACCGCCCGGCGGCGCTGGGCCTTGCCCGCCGGATCATGCAGGCGGGCCTGCATCCGCGCATCGTCCGCCTCTACGACGAGAAGGAGACGGCCTCGCGCACCGAAGGCATCGACGCCTATCGCGAGCGTCCGGTGATGGCCAATATCGTCCTGTGCGGCGAGCCGGGCCTGGTGGCGGCGGAAGCTGCTCTGGTGCGCGCCTTCGCCGCCGAGGCCGGGGCGGTGGAAACTGAGACACGCCCGTTCGACGAATGGCGCGCGCACCGTTACAAGTCGATCAGCCAGCAATGGCAGGAGAAGGGCTTCTACAACGACACGATCGAGGTGACGGTCAACTGGTCGCGGGCGGCCGCCCTGTACGATGCGATCCGCGCGGCGGTGCCGGCGATCCATCCCGACGCCCATTTCAGCGCCCACTGGTCGCACGTCTATCCGGAAGGTGTCTGCCAGTACATGACGATCCGCCTGCCGCAGATGCCTCAGGACGAGGCGCTGCCGCTCCATGCAAGGCTCTGGGAGCTGCTGGAGGGCGAGACGCTCGCCCATGGCGGCTCCATCGCCCACCATCACGGGACCGGCCTGTTCCGCGGCCCCTGGATGGACGGCGAGCTCGGCGTCGGCATGGACGTGCTGCGGGCGGTGAAGGACGCCCTCGATCCGCAGAACATCTTCAATCCCGGCAAGCTCGGCCTGCCGCCGCGCGCCGGGGCCATCGACCCCTATCGCGACAGGATGGACCATGCCTGATCCGTTGCTGCTGGGCATAGACCTCGGCGCCGGTTCGCTCAAATCGACCGTGATCGACGGGACCGGCAAGGTCCATGGCGCGGCTTCGGCCGCCGTCGAGACCCTGGTGCCGCATCCCGGCTTCAGCGAGCAGGACCCGCTCGGCTGGCGCGCGGCGATGATCGACACCCTGGCGCAGCTGTGGCGCCAGGGCGTCGACCCGGCGCGGATCAGCGGCATCGCCTTTACCGCCGGCGCCCACACCCATGTGCTGGAGGAGGCGGACGGCACGATCCTTCGCCCGGCCATCATGTGGAACGATCAGCGCTCGGGCCGCCAGGCGGCGGCGCTGCGCGAGAGCGACGGCGCACGGATCCTGGAGCTTTCGGGCAATCAGGCGAGTCCCACCTGGACGCTGCCGCAGCTGGTCTGGGTGCGCGAGAACGAGCCGGAGCTGTTCGCCCGCATCCGCCGGATCCGTCCGGCGAAGGACTGGCTGCGCCGCCAGATCGACGGCAGCGATGCCACCGATATCACCGACGCCTGGGGGCTGATGCTGGCCGATGCCCGGTCGCAGGAAGGCGCCTGGTCGGATGAGCTCTGCCGCATCGCCGGGATCGATCCGGCCGTGCTGCCCCCGCTTGTCGGCTCGAGCGACATCACCGGCGCGGTGACGGCGGACGCCGCTGCCGCGACGGGGCTGGTTGCCGGAACGCCGGTCATCTGCGGCACGTCGGACACCAATGCGGAGACCTTTTGCGGCGGCATGACCCGTCCCGGCCTCGGAGCGCTGAAGCTTGCGACCGCCGGCACCGTCTCCTCGCTGACGGCTTCTCCGTCGTTCTCGGCCAAGGTGATCCACTATCCGCATCTGGTGCCGGGCCACTGCTACACGATCCTTGGCACCAATTCCTGTGCCTCCGCCCACCGCTGGCTGCGCGACACGCTGTTCGCCGGGCTCGGTTTCGAAGGCATGGACACGGCAGCGCGGGCCGTTCCGGCCGGCAGCGAAGGCCTGCTCTTCCACCCCTATCTCAACGGCGAGCGCAGCCCCTATTGGGACCCGGATCTTCGGGCCTCCTATGTCGGTCTCGGCTTCGCCCACGGGGCGGGCCACTTCGTGCGCGCGCTCTACGAGGGCATCGCCTACAGCCTGCGCGACTGCCTGGAGGTGCTGCGCGGACTCGACATGGGCTTTTCGACGGCGCGGCTCGTCGGCGGCGGAACCCGCAGCGAGCTGTGGCAGCAGATCATCGCCGATGTCACCGGCCTGACGATCGAGATCCCCCGCGAGGGCGACGCCTCCTTCGGCGCCGCGCTCATTGCCGGCATGGGCGCCGGCGTGTTTGCCGACACGAAGGCCGCCGCAGCGGTGATCGGTGTGGCGGCGACCCGGCATCCGGATCGCCGGGCGATGCAGCGCTACGAGGAGGGTTTCGCGCTCTACCGCGAGACCAAGGAGGCGCTGACACCCGTCAACCACCGCATCGTCGCAGCCGGCAGGGGAGGAAACTGATGGCCGAAGTGAGCCTGCGCAAGCTGCGCAAGACCTATGGCGGAGTGGTCGCCGTCGAAGGCGTCAGCCTCGACATCGCCCGCGGCGAGTTGATCGTGCTGCTCGGCCCCTCGGGCTGCGGCAAGTCGACGACGCTGCGCATGGTCGCTGGGCTGGAAAGCATTTCCGGCGGCGACCTGTTCATCGGCGAGCGCAACGTCACCCAGCTGGAGCCGAAGGATCGCGACATCGCGATGGTGTTCCAGAACTATGCGCTCTACCCACACAAGACCATCCGCGCCAATCTCGGCTTCGGCCTGAAGATGCGCGGCATCGACGCCGCCGAAACGGTGCGGCGGGTGGACGAGGTCGCCGAGATGCTGGCGATCACCCATCTGCTCGACCGCAAGCCGCGCCAGCTTTCCGGCGGGCAGATGCAGCGCGTCGCGCTCGGCCGGGCGCTGGTGCGCGACCCGGCGGTGTTCCTGCTCGACGAGCCGCTGTCCAATCTCGACGCCAAGCTGCGCGTGCGCATGCGCGAGGAGATCGCCCTGCTGCAGAAGCGCATCGGCAAGGCGATGATCTACGTCACCCACGATCAGACCGAGGCGATGACGCTGGCCGACCGCATCGTGATCATGCGCGACGGTCACGTGCAGCAGATCGGCGCGCCGCTCGAGGTCTACGACCGGCCGCAGAACGTCTTCGTCGCCGGCTTTATCGGCTCGCCGGAGATGAACCTCTTCCCGGCCGAGATCACCGGCGGGCGCCTGCAGATGGGGCCGTCCGCCGAAATGAGCCTGCCGGCCCCGGCCGGTGCACGGCAGGGGCCGGTGATCGCCGGTCTTCGGCCGGAGGCGATGTATGTGGCGCCGCAGGGCTTGCCCTTTGCGGTGCGGGCGGTCGAGCAGCTCGGGTCGCAGACCCTGCTGATCGGCACCATCGGCGAGGTGTCGCTGCGCGTCATGGAGGGGCGGCGCGACGACATTCGGGCGGGTGACACGGTGGCGGTCTCTGCCGACCCGTCCGCCATCCATCTGTTCGACCGGGAGACGGAACAGCGGCTGGCGACAACCGCCTCTGCGGCGCCGGCGCACGCGTGAACTGAACCACCGCGGCAAAGGACGCGGGGAACCTTGGGAGGAAACCATGAAGGACACTGGAAAGAACTCTGGACAGTCTCGCCTCATTACCCGTCGCCAGACGCTTCAGGGCGCCGGCGTGCTGGGCCTCGGCCTTGCGCTGTCGGGCCTCGCGGCTCCGGCGATCCGGGCGCAGGGGCGCAAGGAAATCCGCTTCCTGAACTGCGAGACGGGCAAGGACACGCTCGCCTTCTTCGACAGGATCGCGAAAGAGTACCAGGAGAAGACCGGCATCGAGGTGCGGGTGGATTCCGTGCCGCTCGGCGAGGCCTTTACCAAGATCACCAACGGCATCCGCAGCGGCACGCCCTATGACGTCGCCAATGTCGGCTTCATCGGCCACGTTCTGCTGCTGGCCGACCAGGGCCAGATCGTGCCGCTGAACGAGCTGACCGACCCGTACGAGTGGGGCAACAACATCCTCTTCCCGATGGATGACAAGGTCTACTGGTACCCGTTCGACTACAACCTCTCGGTGATCTACTACCGCAAGGATCTGTACGAGAAGCTGGGCCTGTCGCTGCCCGACACCTGGGACCAGTTCGTCTCCAACTGCCAGGCCACCATCGAGGGTCGCCGCAAGGGCTGCATCTTCCCGATCGGCTCGAACGGCGCCACCAACTGGATGTCGGTCGCCTTCATGTGGGCGGAAGGGGTGAAGCTCTTCGACGACCAGTGGAACGTGACGCTGGATGCCGAAGGCATGAAGTCGAAGGCGGCAGCCTATCTCGACTTCATGGAGAAGCTCTACCCGACCATGCCTCCCGGGGCGATCCAGGCCGACTACGCGACCGTCCTGTCCAACGTCGTCGGCGGTACCGTGGCGCATGGTCCCTATGCCGGCCGCGTGCTGGAAGCGGCGGAGCGCGACAACCCGCAGGTGGCCGAAAACCTCGGCATCATGCCCTACATGGACAGCGCCGGCAAAGCCAAGGCGGTCAGCCACGGCTATGACGGCTGGGTGGTGCTGAAGACCGACAATACCGGCCCGGCCATGGAGTTCATGCGCTGGATGACGACCGACCGCCTGGTCGACTTCCTGCACACCGCGCCGGTGCACTTCCAGCCGGCCCGCCTCGACATCTACGACAATGATCAGTGGCGCTCGAACCCCTTGATCACGAAGTATGCCGACCAGATCGAGACCATGCGCAAGATGGTCACCGACGACAATCTGCTGGTGACCTCGATCGACACGCAGGGCCCGGCCCCGGACATCCGCCCGGGCAAGGTCTTCGAGGGCTTCGTCATGCCGGAGATGCTGCAGGACAAGCTGATCAAGGGCATGTCCTCCACCGAGGCGGTGGAAAAGGCCGCGGCCCGCATGCGCGAGCTGATCAAGTAGGGCGATCCCGACGCCGACAGGTCCGCGGACGGCCAGGCGCCGTCCGCGCATCGACAGGCCCGCAGGCGGTGCAAGACCCGCCTGCGGGCTCCCCGACCGGACAAAGGGTGCCAAGAATGACCCGCTGGATGTTGCCCGCCTTCCTCGCCGTGGGCGTGCTCGTGACACTGCTGCTGATCGTCGGCCCGGCCCTTTATGCCGTGTCGCTCAGCTTCTTCGACTTGCCGTCCCTGACTTCCGACCCGGTCTGGGTGGGCCTTGCGAAATACCAGGCGGTGCTGGCGAGCGCGGAGTTCTGGCGCGCGCTGTGGAACGGCATCGTCTATGCGGGCCTTGCCATCGTGCTGCAGGTGGTGCTGGGCATCGGTTTTGCGCTGATCCTGCACCAGCCGTTCCGCGGCCGGGCCCTGGTGCGCGGGCTCGCTTTCCTGCCCTATCTCCTGCCGACCGTGATCGCGGTGCTGACCTTCAAGTGGATGGTCGACGGCTCGCTTGGCATCGTCACCATCCTGATGGACGAATGGGGCCTGCCGCCGATCTACTGGTTCGAGACCGAGCAGGCGGCGATGATCTCGGTGATCCTGGTCTCGGTCTGGCTGTGGACGCCCTTCGTCACCACCACGTTCCTGGCCGGCCTGCAGACCGTGCCGACCCAGCTCTACGAGGCGGCGCGCGTCGACGGCGCCGGGCCGATCCGCCGCTTCTTCCACATCACCCTGCCGATGCTGCGGCCGATCCTGACCGTCATCATCCTCCTGCGCGGGGTGTGGATGTTCAACAAGTTCGACGTGATCTGGCTGACCACCGGCGGCGGTCCCGTCGGGGCGACGGAACACCTGCCGATCCTCTCCTACCGCACGGCCTTCACGCTCTACGACATCGGCACGGGCGCGGCGATTGCCACGATCTCCTTCCTGTTCCTGTCGCTGGCCGTCTTCCTGTATTTCCGCGTGTTCCCGATGGAGGACGACGCATGACACCCGCAATCCGGCGGCCGGCAGCGCGTGTCGGCCTGTATTTCGCCGCCTTCGCCATCGCGCTCTACAGCGCCTTCCCGATCTACTGGATGGTGTCGTCGTCGCTGCGTCCGACGCAGGAGCTGCTGCTCAATCCCTCGCTGATCCCCAGCGAGCTGACGCTGCAATACTATTACAGCCTGCTGGCCCAGACCGACTATCCGCGGCAGTTCCTGAACAGCCTGATCGTCGCCATCGCCACGGTGGCGCTGACCATGGTCCTGTCGGTGATGATCGCCTATGGCGTCACCCGCCAGCGGATCCGCGGCAAGAAGGCGATCATCGCCGGCATGCTCTATGCCTACATGTTCCCGCCGCTGCTGCTGGCGATCCCGCTCTATGCGATGTTCACCAAAATCGGTCTCAACGACACGCTGTTCTCGCTGGTGATCTCGCATCTGACCATGACCATGCCGCTCGGCGTCTGGTTCCTGTGGGGCTTCTTCAAGGCGATGCCCTTCGAGCTGGAAGAGGCGGCGATGGTCGATGGCTGCACCCGGCTCGGCGCCTTCCTGCGGGTGGTGCTGCCGCTCTCCGTGCCGGGACTGGTGACGGTGGCGATCTTCGCCTTCCTGCTGTCCTGGACGGACTACACCTTCGCGCTGGTGATGATCGGCTCCGACGTCAACAAGACCGTGCCGCTCGGCCTCGCCTCGATGATCGGCGCGTTCGACCTGCGCTGGGGCGACGTGATGGCCGGCTCGACACTGATCGCCCTGCCGCTCTTCGTCGCCTTCATCCTGCTCTCCCGCTATTTCGTGCAAGGCCTGACGGCCGGCGCGGTGAAAGGATAATCGAAGATGGCCCTGCGCATTCTCGGCGCGCCCCAGCGCTACGTCCAGGGACCCGGCGCGATCGATACGCTGGCCGAGGAGGTCGAGCGGCTCGGCGGAGGACCGGTGGCGATCGTCATCGACCCGGTCGCCCGCGAGCTGCTGGGCGAGCGGATCGCCCGTGCCCTGCCGGATGCCAGGCTGCTCGCCTTCGGCGGAGAATGCACGGGCGCCGAGATCGAGGCGCGCGCGGCCGAGACCGGCGAGGCGCGGCTCATCCTCGGCATCGGCGGCGGCAAGGCCATCGACACGGCCAAGGGCGCGGCGATCCTGCGGAAGTTGCCGGTCGGCATCGTCCCGACGATTGCCTCCAACGACAGCCCGACCAGCCATATCGCCGTGGTCTATACCGCCGACCATGCGGTCGAGGGCGTGCGTCACATGCGGGCCAATCCCTCGCTGGTTCTCGTCGATACCGCGGTGATCGCCTCCGCGCCGCGCCGCTTTCTGGCCGCCGGCATCGGCGATGCCATGTCCAAGCCCTACGAGCTCGCCGGGGCCCTTTCCGGGGGCGGCCTCAATTTCTTCGGCGGCACGCCGACCGAACTGACCAGGGCCATCGTCGGTCGGGCGCGGGAGATCCTGCTCGCCGATGGCGAGGCGGCGATGGCGGCGCGCGCGCCGGACGCCGCCTTCGAGCGGGTGGTGGAGGCCTCGATCCTTCTCAGCGGTCTGGCCTTCGAAAGCGGCGGCCTGTCCATCGCCCATTCCATGGTGCGCGGGTTCTCGGTGATGCCGCAGCTCGCCCGCCTGCTGCACGGGGAAATGGTGGCGCTGGGCACGCTGACCCAGTTGGCCGCGGGCCAGGGCAGCGCGGAGGAGATCGCCGAGCTCGCCGGCTTCTTCCGCCGGATCAACCTGCCTGTGTCCTTTGCCGCCTTCGGATTGAGCGAAGAGGCCGACTTCCGGCGGATGGCGGAGGTGTCGCTGACGGCGCCTTACGCGGGCAACTACATGCGCCGGCTGGGGCCGGACGATCTGGTCGAGGCCATGCGCAGCCTCGACAGGATGTGAGGCGAATGGCGCAGCTTCGGGACGGGATCATGCGCAAGGCCATCGTGACAGGCGGGGGAACCGGAATCGGGCGGGCAACGGCCGAATATCTGGCGCAGCGCGGCTGGCAGGTGACGGCGGCCGGGCTGGAGCGCGACGCGGATCTTCCCTCCGACATCGCTTTTGCCGACTGCGACATCTCCGATGCGGGGGCGCGGGCCGCGCTGTTCTCGCAGGTCGGCGAGCTGCACGGCCTCGTCAACTGCGCGGGCGTCATCCGCTTCGACGACGAATGGACGGATGACGGGTTTCGCAAGGTGATGGAGATCAATGTCGGCGGCAGTTTCGCCGTCGCCAATGCTGCCCTGCCGGCGCTGGAGCGGGCCGGCGGCGCGGTGGTCAACATCGCCTCCATGTGGAGCTGGTTCGGCAATTCGGCTGCCCCCGCCTATTCGGCGAGCAAGGGGGCGGTGTCCTCCATGACCCGCTCGCTGGCGGTTGCCTGGGGCGGGCGCGGGGTCCGCGTCAACGCGGTCGCGCCCGGCTGGGTCGACACCCGGCTCTCGGCACGGGCCAAGGCCGATCCGGTGCGCGGCCCGCGCATCGCCGCGCGCATACCGCTCCAGCGCTGGGCGGATCCGGCCGAGATCGCGGCGGTGATCGCGTTCCTGCTATCGCCGGAGGCATCCTATGTGCACGGCGCCATCATTCCTGTCGATGGCGGCTATCTCGCCGCCTGAGCCCTGAGTCCGGACGCCGTCGGATCAGAAGATCAGTTTCAGGATGCCGATCACGACCACAAGGCCGACCAGGAAGATGAAGCCGATGGTGCCGCCGATGAACTTGAGCATGTCGTCTCTCCTTGTTTCGCAGAGATAACGCGCAAGAGGCCGATCGGTTCGAGGGGGGCCGATGTCAGTCGGTTGCGGCTTCATCCGGGCGGCAGTTCCAGACGGCGCAGCGGGTCGCCTCCGTCGATGTAAAGTGCGCCGCCGGGCACGAGGGCGGCTGCGATGTTCCGTAGCGCCCGCTCGGCCAGCTGCGGGTGCCGGCCATCGAGTGCGCCGACCCGAATCGCGACGGCGAGATCGAAGAGCGGGTCTTCGGGGGGCAGGGCAAAGTCCTCCACTGCCGCCTGCCGAAGCTGCAGGCGTCCGGCCCGGACCTCCCCGGCGCAGGCAGCTCGTGCCTGGGCGATTGCCGTTGCGCTGCGATCCAGCGCCAGAACCGTGCCGTCGCCGATCCGTCCGCATATCGCGCGTGCCAGCGCGCCCGGGCCGCAGCCGATCTCCAGCACCCGCAGTCCGGGCCGCAGCGGCAGGGCCTCGGCGATGGCTGCCAGCCGGGGCGAGAGTCCTGCGGGCATGATACGCCTCCCTTCAGGGGCCGGCGCTTCCTGCGCGCCGGCAGCTGCAGTGTGGTGAAATTTCCGGTTGCGGTCGAGGAGAACGCTGCGTCCTGTAGCCTGAATTGATTCATGTTTTTGAATCAATGCGATGGCCGAAAACCGCCTGGCGGCCTGCAGACTCATGTTGCGTTTGTTCTTATTTTGTTCTTTCATTCGGGCATGCAATACACGTTGCCGCTCGTTGCCGATACCCGCCTTGCGCGGGTCCACGAACTGTTGCTCGACCGGTTCGGTCCGGTGCCGGAATGCTACCGGCTCGACCCGGTGAGCCAGCTCGTTTTCGCAATGCTCAGCGGCCGGACACGGGATGCGGTCGCCATGGAGGTCTTTGCAGCGCTGGCCCGCAGGATGGGCGCATGGGAGCGGCTGGCGGAAACGGCGGCGAGCGAGCTGCAAGGCATCATCGCTACAGTGACCTTCGCCGAGCGCAAGGCGCGGCAGATCCCGGCGGCCCTGCGCGAGATCGCGGCCCGGCGCGGGCGGCTGGACCTGGAGTTTCTTGCCCAATGGCCGGTGGAGGAGGGGCGGGTCTGGCTGGAGAGCCTGACCGGCGTCGGTCCCAAGACCAGCATGGCAGTGCTTGGCCTGAGCACGCTGCGCCGGCGGGTGCTGATGGTCGATACGGCCCATAACCGGGTCGCCTGCCGGCTGGGACTGGTGCCGGCACGGGCCGACATTGCCCGTGCCACGCGGCTGCTCAACCGGCAATTGCCTGCCGCATGGACGGCCGACGACACGGAAAGCCACCATTTCCTGATGCAGGGGCTGGGTCGCAGCCATTGCGTCTACAGGCAGCCGCTTTGCCCGGACTGCCCGTTGTGCCGCCTCTGCCGGTCGATGCCGGAGGGGCGGGCATGAGGGACGGCGAGACGCTGGCGGCGCTGCGCGCCCGCATCAAGGCAGGCGGGCTGGACGAGGAGCTGGCCTGGCCGACGGTCGGGCTGGCCGCGGAGGTAGAGACGGAGACGCACGGCGCGGTGCTGCCCGGCGGACTGGCGAGCGGGGCTCTGCACGAGTTGCAGCCGGCGACGCCGGCCGATATCGGGGCGGCGACCGGGTTTGCGCTGGGGCTGGCCTCGCGGCTGCTGGCACAGCGTCCGGGGCCCTTGCTGTGGGGGCTGCCGTCGACGCGGGGCTGGCGCGAAGGCCGGCTCTATCCGGTCGGGCTCGGCGCCTTCGGCATCGATCCGGACCGGGTGGTCCAGGTCGAGGTGAAGAAGACCGCCGACCTCCTGTGGAGCCTGGAGGAGGCGCTGGATCACCCTTCGCTTGCCGTCGTCGTCGGCCTGCTGCCCGAAGGCGACCGGCTCTACGACTTCACGGCAAGCCGAAGGCTGGCGATGCGCGCCGCCCGCCACGGGGCGACGGTGCTGCTGCTGGGGGCGGCGCCGGTCTTCGACATGGCAACGGCCGCCTCCACCCGCTGGTCGCTGGCGGCGCTGGCCAGCCGGCCGGCGCCCCATATCGGTCAGGCGGTGCCCGGCCTCGGCCCGCCGCGCTGGCAGGCCCGGCTGGTGAAATCGCGCAAGGGCCTCCTGGATGCCTGGGATCTCGAGTGGAACCATGAAACGCTGTCTTTCCGTCTGGCTGCCCCGCTGGCCGACAGAGCGCCGCTCCGCCGGACCGGCGGACTCTCGCGGCGGCCGACTGCCGCCTGACGAGGCCGGTCCTCTCGTGCTCTCCGTGCTGGAGCAGAACGGGGCAAGGGTCAGTGCGGTCAACGCGCCCGCCGCCGCGCTCGGCTTGAGACCGGGAATGCCGCTGGCCGATGCGCGCGCGATCCATCCCGCGCTCGGTGTCGCGCCGGCGGACCCGGACGGTGATGCGCAAGGACTGCGCCGGCTCGCCCTGTGGTGCCAGCGCTACAGCCCGCTGACCCGCATCGATGCGCCGGACGGGGTGTCCATCGACATTGCCGGCTGCGCCCATCTGTTCGGCGGCGAAGCGGCGCTGATGACGGATCTCGCCGACCGGCTGCACGGCTTCGGGCTGACCGCGCGGCTGGCCCTTGCGCCGACGCTCGGGGCGGCCTGGGCGCTCGCCCGCCATGGCGACACGCAGATGGTACAGGTGGCGCCGGGCGAGGTGGGCGAGGTGCTGGCGCCGCTGCCCGTTGCGGCCCTGCGCATCGAGGCGGAAACGGTGCGCGCGCTGGAACGGCTCGGCCTCGACCGGATCGGCCTTCTGGTCGGCAAGCCGCGTGCGCCGCTCGCCGGCCGCTTCGGCCCGCAGCTGGTCCTGCGGCTCGACCAGGCGCTGGGGCGCGAGGGCGAGCGGTTCGACCCTGTGGAGGCTGCGCCCGTCTACCGAATCGCCCGCAATTTCGCCGAGCCGGTGTCGACGCTGGAGGCCATCGGCGAGGTGGCCGCGCGGCTGACCGGGGAGCTTGCCGAGATGCTGCAGGGCCTCGGCAAGGCGGCGCGGCGGGTGGAGCTGGCGCTCTATCGCGTCGACGGCTGGCGCGAGGCGCTGGAGCTGCGCATCACCCGGCCGAGCAACGATCCTGCGCATTTGCTGCGCCTGCTGGGCGAGCGGCTCGACCGGCTGCGCGATCATGCCGGCTTCGGTTTCGAGGCGGCGGTGCTTTCCGCCTTCGAGGTGGAGCGCGCCGAGGCGGTGCAGGCGGCGCTGTCGGGACGCGGGCACGCCCAGCCGCCGGCGGACGATCTCGACCGGCTGCTCGACCGGCTGGTCAACCGCTTCGGGCCCGAGCGCGTCTCCCGCTTCGTACCGCGCGAAAGCCACGTGCCGGAGCGTTCCTGCCATCCGGTTTCGGCGCTTGCGCAGGTGGCCCGCCATGACTGGACCGCCCATGGCCGCGCCCTCCATGGCGGCACCGCGCTTGCCCGTCCGCCGCTGCTGTTCGCGCGTCCCGAACCGGTGGAGGTACTGGTGGAGATGCCGGACAAGCCGCCGGCGCGCTTCGAGTGGCGGCGCACCGCGCACCGCATCGTGCGGGCGGAAGGGCCGGAGCGGATCGCGCCGGAATGGTGGGCCGGCGGCGAGGCCAATCGGCTGACGCGCGACTATTACCGCGTCGAGGACGCGGAAGGGCGGCGTTTCTGGCTGTTCCGCGAAGGCCTCTATGATCGGCCCGGCGATACGGTGCGCTGGTTCGTACATGGGCTGTTCGCATGACGGCAGCCTTCGCGGAACTGGTGGCGACCAGCAATTTCAGCTTCCTGCGCGGCGCCTCCCATGCGGCGGAGCTGGTGGAGACGGCGGCCCGCCTCGGCCTTGCCGCCATCGGCATCGCCGACCGCAACACGCTGGCCGGCGTCGTGCGGGCGCATGTGGCCGCGCGCGAGCACGGCGTGCGCCTGATCGTCGGGGCGCGGCTGGTGCTGCGCGACGGGTTGGAACTGGTCGTCCATCCGCAGGACCGGGAGGCCTATGGCCGGCTGAGCCGCCTGCTCACCCTCGGCAACCGGCGGGCGCCGAAAGGGGAATGCCATCTCGATTTCGCCGACCTGGGTGAACTCGGCGAGGGTCAGCAGCTCATCGCCCTGCCGCCGCGCTGGCCCGATGCGGACTTCGCCGAACGTCTTGCGGAACTGGGACGCCGGTTCCCCGATGCCGTTTCGCTGGCGCTGTCGCCGGCCCATCGCGGCGACGACCGGGCCCGCTTCGACCGGCTGGCGGAGCTGGCCGAGACCTGTCGCACGCCGCTGATCGCCACCAACGACGTGCTCTATCACGTGCCCGAACGGCGTCCCTTGCAGGATGTGCTCACCTGCATCCGCGAGCATTTGACCATCGATACGGCCGGCTTCCTGCTGGAGCCGAATGCGGAGCGGCATCTGAAGCCGCCGCAGGAAATGGCGCGGCTCCTGTCGGGCCATGAACAGGCGCTGGAGCGCAGCTTAGAGGTCGCCGGCCGGTGCCGGTTCAGCCTCGACGAACTGAAGCCGCACTATCCGGACGAGCCGGCGGGCGAGAGCGCGACGCCGCAGGAGGAGCTGGAGCGGCTGGCCTGGCTGGGCGCCGACAACCGGTTTCCGCAAGGCATTCCGGGGGGTGTGCATGCGAACATCGCGCGCGAGCTGCGGCTGATCGGCGAGCTCGACTTCGCGTCCTACTTTCTCACCGTCTACGACATCGTCCGCTTCGCCCGCAGCCAGGATCCGCCGATCCTCTGCCAGGGACGCGGGTCCTCGGCCAATTCCGTCGTCTGCTATTGCCTCGGCATCACCTCGGTCAATCCGACCGAGATCGACCTCTTGTTCGAGCGCTTCGTGTCGTCGGCGCGCGGCGAGCCGCCGGACATCGACGTCGATTTCGAGCACGAGCGGCGCGAGGAGGTGATCCAGTACATCTATGCCCGCTATGGCCGCGAGCGTGCCGGCCTTGCCGCGACGGTGATCCGCTATCGCGCCCGCAGCGCCGTCAATGACGTCGGCAAGGCGATGGGTCTGTCGACCGACGTGGTCGGCGCCATGTCCGGCCTGATCTGGGGCTGGTCGGGGAGCGCGCCGGCAGAAAGCGAAATCCGCCAGGCGGGGCTCGATGCGCGCGATCCCCGCTTGATGCAGACGATCCGGCTGGTCCGCCAGCTGATCGACTTCCCCCGCCACCTGTCGCAGCATGTCGGCGGGTTCGTCATTACCCGCGAGCGCCTCGACGAAGTGGTCCCGATCGCCAATGCGGCGATGGAGGACCGCACGGTGGTGGAATGGGACAAGGACGATCTCGATGCGCTCGGCATCCTCAAGGTCGATGTGCTGGCGCTCGGCATGCTGACCTGCCTGCGCAAGTGCTTCGACCTGCTGCGTGGCCATTACGGGCGCGACATGGGGCTGGCCAGCGTGCCGCGCGACGATCCGGCGACCTATGCGATGATCCAGAAGGCCGACACGGTCGGCGTCTTCCAGATCGAGAGCCGGGCGCAGATGTCGATGCTGCCGCGCCTCAGGCCCGCAAACTTCTACGATCTCGTCGTGCAGATCGCCATCGTCCGGCCCGGCCCGATCCAGGGCAACATGGTCAATCCCTACCTGCAGCGGCGCAAGCACCCGGAGCTGGTGGACTATCCCTCACCTGAACTTGAGGCCGTGCTTAAGAAGACGCTGGGCGTGCCGTTGTTCCAGGAACAGGCGATGAAGATCGCCATCGTCGGCGCCGGGTTTTCGCCGGACGAGGCGGACCGGTTGCGCCGGGCGATGGCCTCCTTCCGCAATATCGGCACGATCGAGCAGTTCCGCGAAAAGTTCATCGCCGGAATGATCGCGAACAGGTACCAGCCGGACTTCGCCGACCGCTGCTTCGAGCAGATCAAGGGCTTCAGCGATTACGGGTTTCCCGAAAGCCATTCGGCAAGCTTTGCCCTGCTTGCCTATGCCTCCTCCTGGCTCAAGTGCCACTATCCGGAGGTCTTCGCCTGTGCGTTGCTGAACTCGCAGCCGATGGGCTTCTATTCCTCGGCCTCCATCGTGCGGGACCTGCGCGCCCATGGGGGACGCGTGCTGCCGGTGGATGTCAATCACAGCGACTGGGACCACACGCTGGAGGATGAGGAGCCTCCCGCTCGCAAGACGGGGGCTGAGGGCGGCAATGCCTTCGCCCTGCGGCTCGGCCTGCGCCAGGTCGACGGCTTGAGCGAGGAGGCGGGGCAGGCGCTGGTTGCCGCCCGTGGCATGGGCTTTACGGATCTGGCCGACCTGCATGGAAGGGCCTGCCTCGACAGCCGGGCGCTGGTGGCGCTGGCCAATGCGGACGCCTTCCGCTCGTTCGGCCTCGACCGGCGGCAGGCCCTGTGGGAGATCAAGGGACTGGCCGGCCGCCTCGGCCGCGCTGCCCGTCAGGACGACCTGCCGCTGTTCGGCGGCCGAAAGGGGCTGGCCGTTCTTGTCGCGAGGGAAGAGCAGGTGGAGCTACCGCCCATGCGGCCGGGCGAGCATGTTGTGGAGGACTACGCGACCTTGCACCTGTCGCTGAAGGCGCATCCCTTCGCCTTCCTGCGCGGGCAGCTCGAGGCCCGCCGCAGCTTGCGCGCGGCCGATCTGGAGGCGCAGGGCAACGGCCGGTTCGTGCGGGTCGCCGGCCTCGTTCTGGTGCGCCAGCGGCCGCAGACGGCCAAGAGCGTCACTTTCCTGACGCTGGAGGACGAGACGGGCATCGCCAATATCGTGGTCTGGAGCCGGATCTTCGAGCGCAGCCGCCGGATCGTCATGGGCGCGCGTGCCGTCATGGTGGATGGCGCGATCCAGAAGGAGGACGGCGTCATCCATGTGGTGGCGCGGCAGCTCACCGACATCACGCCGGATCTGATGGCCTCGCTTTCGAAAGAACCGCCGCAGGAGGGGCCGAAACTTTCGGGGGCGAGCCTGTGGCGGCACCCGCGCGACACGAGGGTGTTGCCGAAGGGGCGGAACTTCCACTGACGGCGGCAGGGGCTGGTGCCCGGCTCAGGCGGCGGTGCGCCGGAGCGTGTAATGCGCGATGCCGTGCTCGCCTGCAGTGACAGTCACGCTGCCGAGCCCGCAGGCCGGAAGATCCAGCCCCTGCAGCAGGTTTTCACCCTTGCCGATGACGACGGGGGCGACCGCGAGATGCATCTCGTCGATGACGCCGGCCTCCAGATATTGGCGCAAGGTCGAAACGCCGCCGCCAACGCGCACGTCGCGGCTACCGGCCGCGGCCCTTGCGCGATCGAGCGCGGCATGGATGCCGTCGGTGACGAAATGAAACACCGTGCCGCCCTCCATCTCGAAGCTGGCGCGCGGGTGGCGGGTCAGGACGAAAACGTCGCAGTGAAAGGGCGGAGTAGTGCCCCACCACCCCTTCCAGCTGTCGTCCGGCCAGGGGCCGCGCACGGGTCCGAACATGTTCCGACCCAGGATCCACGCGCCGGCATTCTCGAAGCTGCGGGCGACGAAATCCTCGTTGATGCCCGTCCGGCCGCCGCCTTCGCCGAGCACCCGGCGGCGGAAGCTCGGCGTATCGAACATCCACTGGTGCAGGCCTTCGGCGCCGACGCCGACTGGGGCCTCCGGTCCCTGGTCGGGTCCCGCGCCATAGCCGTCGAGCGACAGGGTGAAGCAGTTGACGCGAACTTTCGGCATGGCGCCTCTAAACTGATTGCAAATTGAAATCGGTTGTTTTGTGGCATGACCGATCCTAGATTGCAACCGGTTTCGGCGAGGGAATGCATGCAGGGTATCGAGCGACGGTCGGGGTGCCCGATCAATCTGGCGATGGAAGTGCTGGGGGACCGCTGGAGCCTGGTCGTCATCCGCGACATGATGTTCGGCAATCGCCGGCATTTCCGCGAGTTGCTGACCCGCTCGGAAGAGGGGATTGCCTCCAACATCCTGGCCGCCCGGCTGAAGCGCCTGGTCGCGCTGGGTCTGGTCACGCGGTGCGAGGACCCCAGCCACAGCCAGAAGGCGATCTACAGCCTGGCCGAGCCGGCGATCCAGCTGGTGCCGGTGCTGGCGACGCTCGGTGCCTGGGGGCGGCGGCATCTGCCGGTCAGCGAGGAGTTGTCGATCCGCGCGCAGCTGCTGGAGGAAGGCGGCGAACCGATGTGGAACGCCTTCATGGACGACCTGCGCCGACTGCATGTGGAAGATCCCATCGCCGGTGCGAGCGGAGCCATCGTGTCGCCGGTTCTGCGCGAACTCACCCGGGCTTACGAGGCTGTGCGGGCGCGCAGCGCGCCCGCCGGATAGGGCTGCCTTCCGGTCGTCTCGCCGCAGCCCGGCTCCTGCCGCAAGTCTCGCGAAAACAATAGGCTGGCGGGTTGCCGCTCACCCGGCGCGCACCCCTGTCCGACGAGCTTCGCCTCGGCTCTACCCGGTCGGGGCATGCGGCGGTGAACATTTAGCCGGATCTCCTGATCTAGGTGTTCTTGACAACGTTATCATTCGAGTGCTAGTGCCAATGACAACGTTGTCATAGGTACTCTCAAAGAGGCCGATGCAAACGGTGCCGCAAGCACTGGAATCGCCTCCGGACTGGAAGGTGGAGCAGTGGCCCGCAGCTTCGGCTGCATGCGGCAACCGGGTTTGGGAGAGGCGGCCGAGGCCGCGCGAGGGACGGAACGATGCGGGAAGACGGGATCCACACGGCAAGCGCTGAACAGGGCGTCGGCAGTCCGGACCTCGACCTGTCGCCGGAGCGCGGAGAGCTCGCCCTGCCGGTCCTGACCATGGACGAGGCGGCTTTCGACGCGAATGTCGAGGCGATGTTCGATTATGTCGCCAAGGCCGGCGTCTCCATCGCCCCGCACGCCAAGACACCGATGTCTCCCGAACTGTCCCGGCGCTTGCTCGACCGCGGCGCCTGGGGTCTTTCCGTCGCCAACCTGCAGCAGGCCCGGGTGTTCCTCGAAAATGGCGCCCGCCGCCTGCTCGTCGCCAACCAGATCGGCGGCCGCCGGTCGGCCGAGCGGTTCGCGGCACTCATGCAGCGTTTTCCCGATGCGACGCTCGTCTTCTTCGCCGATGCGCCCGAGAGCCTCGAGGTGATCGCTCATGTGGGGCGCACCGCCGGCCGCACCGTGCCGGTGCTGGTGGAAGTGGGGGCGGGCCGCGCCGGCGCACGCAGTCTCGACGCCGCCTGCGCCGTGATCGATGCCGCATCCCGCCTGTCCCATGTCGAGCTTGCGGGCGTCGCCGCCTATGAGGGGGCTGCCGCAACGGCCGATCCGCAGGAGACAGTCAAGGCGATCTCGGCGCTCGATGCGCTGGTCTGCGAGGTGCATGCGCTGCTTCGTGCCGCCGCGCCGGAGCGCGCGCTGATCGTTAGTGCCGGCGGGTCCTCCTTCTTCGATCTCGTCGTCGGCGATCTCAAGCCGCTGGCGACCCGCGACGGCAACACGGAACTGGTGCTGCGCAGCGGCGCGATCTTCTTTCACGACCACGGTGTCTACGAGCGGGCGCTTGCCGCGATGGATGCGCGGGCCGGATTTGCTGGGGTGACGGGCGTTGCCGCGCTCGACGCCTTCCGCCCGGCGCTGGCCGTGTGGGCCGAGGTGTTGTCGCGGCCCGAGCCGGGGCTTGCGATCTGCGGCATGGGCATGCGCGACGTGTCCTACGACCAGGATCTGCCGGTGCCGCTTGCGGCCTGGCGCGATGGCGTGCAAACAGCAGGCCGCGATACCCTCGGGTCGGTGGTGAAGCTCAATGACCAGCACGCCTTCCTGCGGCTGCCGGAGGGCAGCGGGCTTGGCGTCGGCGACATCGTCGCCTTCGGCATCTCGCATCCCTGCACCTGTCTCGACCGCTGGCGCGTGATCCTCGGGCGCGGCGCGGACGGGCGCATTGCCGCCGCCTATCCCACCCACTTCAGCTAAGTCGCCGGAAGGCTCATGGTTCAGCTCAACTTCAACCAGCTCTGGCGCTATCAGGACGAGTTCCTGCACGGCGTGTCGCTGACCCTGCTGCTCACCCTCGTTGCGACGGTGGCGGGTCTGGCGATCGGCCTTGTCTGCGCCTCCGCCGCCGGCAGCCGCTTCGCCGCCCTCCGCCTGCTCGTGCGCAGCTATGTGGAGGTGATCCGCAACACCCCGGCGCTGATCCAGCTGTTCCTGATCTTCTTCGTGCTGCCCTATGCAGGCCTGCGCCTGCCGCCGATCTATGCCGCGGCCACGGCGCTTTCCATCTACATGGGCGCCTATGCGACGGAGATCATCCGCGGCGGTCTCGCCTCGATCCCGCGCAGCCAGGTCGAGGCCGGCCAGTGCCTCGGGCTGAGCCGCTGGCAGGTCTTCCGTCATGTGATCCTGCCGCCGGCCCTGCGCAACATCTATCCCTCGATCACCAGCCAGATCGTGCTGCTGTTGCTCGGTACCTCGCTCGCCTCGCAGGTTTCCGCGTCGGAACTGTTCCACGCCGCCGCCTTCGTCGAGAGCCGCACGTTCCGCAGCTTCGAGGTCTATGCGGTCGTCTGTGCGATCTACTTCATCCTGGTCCTGGCATTCCGGCTGGCCTTCGCGGGCATCGGCCGGATCGCCTTCCGCTGGCCGACCGGTCGATAGGGGGCGGGACGATGCGCGGTTTCACGATCTCCGACTTCCTCACCATGCTGGCCGCCGTGCAGTGGACGGCGACGCTGGTGGTCCTGGCACTCGCCTTCGGCGCGCCGCTGGCGCTGCTGCTTGCCCGCATGTGCGCCGGGCGAAGCTGGATCGCGCGGTTGGTCGCTACCGGCATCCTGCAGCTCGTGCAGGGCGTTCCGGTGCTTGGCCTGCTGATGTTCTTCTATTTCGGCATGCCGGTGTTCCTCGGCATCCAGGTCCCGGCGCTGGTCTCGGTCGGTGCGGCTTTCACCATCTTCACCGCCGCCTTCCTTGGTGAGATCTGGCGCGGCGGCATCCAGGCGGTGCATGTGGCGCAGGCAGAGGCAGCGGCCTGTCTCGGCCTGACCCGCTGGCAGACCTTCCGCCATGTGATCGCGCCGCAGGCCTTCCGCATCGCGCTGCCGGCGACGGTCGGGTTCCTGGTCCAGCTCATCAAGAACACGTCGCTCGCCTCGGTGGTCGGCTTCGTCGAGCTGGCCCGTGCCGGACAGCTCGCCAGCGCGGCGACGTTCCAGCCGCTTCTTTCCTATGCCTGCGTGGCGGCGATCTATTTCGCCCTGTGCTTCCCGCTCACGCTCTGGTCCCGTTCCCTGGAGGACAAGCTCAATGGCGCTCGTTGAGATCAGCAACGTCCACAAGTCCTTCGGCGAGGTGGAGGTCCTGCGCGGCATCGACCTGACCGTCGAGAAGGGCGAGATCGTCACCATCATCGGCCGCAGCGGCTCCGGCAAGTCGACGCTTCTGCGCTGCATCAACGGTCTGGAGCAGATCAACGGCGGCGAGATCAAGGTGGCCGGCGAGCTGGTTCACTCCCGCTCCACCGACCTTCGCAAGCTGCGTGAGCACGTCGGCATCGTCTTCCAGCAGTTCAACCTGTTTCCGCACATGACGGTGGAGCGCAACATCACCCTGGCGCCGGTGCTGACCGGAAAGATCGCCAAGGGCGATGCGGCGCGCGAGCTGGCGCGCAAGGTCCTGGCTCAGGTCGGGCTGGAAGAGAAGATCGACGCCTATCCCGGCCAGCTTTCCGGCGGCCAGCAGCAGCGCGTGGCCATCGCCCGGTGCCTGGCCATGTCGCCTTACCTGATGCTGTTCGACGAGGTCACCTCGGCGCTCGACCCGGAACTGGTCGGCGAAGTGCTGAAGGTGATGGAAGACCTCGCCACCCAGGGCATGACGATGATCCTCGTCACCCACGAGATGAACTTCGCGCGCAACGTCGCCTCGAAGCTCGTCTTCATGCATGCGGGCATGGTCCACGAAG
Organism: Stappia sp. 28M-7; assembly: GCF_014252955.1. Lineage (NCBI taxonomy): Bacteria > Pseudomonadati > Pseudomonadota > Alphaproteobacteria > Hyphomicrobiales > Stappiaceae > Stappia > Stappia quadratibracata. The sequence goes on from NZ_JACMIA010000001.1 coordinate 99,436, forward strand.
AAGGCCGGCCCGCAGATCTGTTCGCCAACCCCGCAACGCCGGAACTGGCGAATTTCATAAGCTCGGTCCGCTGACGGCCGGCTTCTTCCAAAGGAAAGGGGAACCCCGATGAATTTCTTCAGGACGGCTCTTGCCGCGGCAGCCATCGCCGCCGTCTCGCTTACCTCCGGCACGGCCTTCGCCGACAAGCTGCAGGACATTCTCAACAGCGGCAAGGTGCGCATCGGCGTGCTTGCAGATTCCGCCCCCTGGGGCTTTCGCGACGGCGAGGGCAAGCTCACCGGCTTCGACGTCGAGCTGGCGAACCTCGTTGCCGCCGATCTCGGCGTTGATCTGGAGATCGTCGAAGTGACCGGCGCTGCCCGCCTGCCGAGCCTCCTGTCCGACCAGATCGATGTGCTCGTCGCCGCCGCCGGCGCGACGCCTGAGCGCGCGCAGCAGGTCATGTTCACCTCGCCCTATGTCGCCGTGCAGCTCGGCGTCTACGGCAAGGCCGGCAGCCCCGCCTACTCGACCCCGGCAGAGCTTTCCGGCAAGTCGATCGCGGTTGCCCGCGGCACCACGCTCGACGTCTGGCTGACCGACAACGTGCCGGATGCCAACCTCGTGCGCTTCGAGGATGCGGCCAGCGCGCTTGCCGCCTTCTTCGCCGGCCAGACCGAGTACTTCGCCGAGAACAGCGCCATTGCGCTCAATGCGTCCGGCTCGGCCGATGTGGAGCTGAAGTTCCTGATCCGTCAGTCGCCGGCCCATGCCGCCGTCCGCCACGGCGAGCACAACCTGCTGCAGTGGCTGAACACGGACCTGTTCTTCAACCGCATGAACGGCAAGCTCGAGGCTCTGCAGGTCAAGTGGTTCAAGGAAGCGACGCCGCTTCCCAACATGTGAGTTCCTCCCGGACGGGCGGGATCGCGTCCCCTGTGGCGTGGTCTCGTCCGTCCGGGCGTTCCAGCGTTTTCGACAGTCACGGAGTAAAGTCGATGATCAAGCGTTTCCAGGTTGGCCCGCGGATGTCCCAGGCCGTCGTCTCGGGCGGTCATGTCCATATCGCCGGCCAGGTGGCCGACAACCGCAAGGGCAGCCTCGAGGAGCAGACCCGCGAGGTCCTGGCCAAGATCGACGCGCTTCTGGCTGAAGCCGGCAGCGACCGTTCGCGCCTCGTCGCGGTGACCGTCCTGCTGCCGCACATCATCGACTTCGACGCGATGAACGCCGTCTACGACGCCTGGATCGATCCGGCCAACCCGCCGGCGCGTGCCTGCTACGAGGCGCGTCTTGCCGATCCGGACCTTCGCGTCGAGATGACCGCGATCGCCGCCCTCTGATCCTCCTCTCCCAGGCCGGGCGACCATGCATACTGGTGTTTTCCACGATCTCGACCTGACGGCGCAGGGCCGGCGGCTTGCCCGCCTGTCCGTGCCCTTCTCGATCGACCGCTCGCCCTACTTCCAGGCGAAGATCCCCGTCGTGCGTCTGCGCAACGGCGAGGGACCGCGCATCCTGCTGATGGCCGGCAACCACGGCGACGAATACGAGGGCGAAATCCTGCTTGCGCGCCTTGCGCGCGAGCTGACGCCCGAGCGCATGCGCGGCGAGGTGACGATCATCCCCTTCGCCAATGCGCCCGCCGTAATGGCGGCGCGGCGGCGCTCGCCGCTCGACGAGGGCAACCTCAACCGTGCCTTCCCCGGCGACCCGCTGGGCACGCCGACGGCCCGCATTGCGCATTTTCTCGAGCACGAGCTGTTCCCCGTCCATGACGTGGTCTTCGACCTGCATTCGGGCGGCACCTCGATGGAGCACCTGCACTGCGCGCTGATCGAGCGGCAGGGCCCGCCGGAACGCTTCGCGGAGGCCATGCGGCTGATGCGGGCGACCGGGCTCCCTTACGGCTTCGTCGCGGAGAACGGCGCGGCAGCACCCACCTCCATGGCGGCGGCCGCGCGCGCCGGGGCCATCGGCCTCAGCGGCGAGTTCGGCGGCGGCGGCACGGTGACGGTCGACTCCATGCAGGCGACGGCCTGTGCCATCGACAACGTCCTGATCGAACTGGGCGTCATCGACGCGCCCTTGCTGTCCCGTAAGCCCTTGGTGCGCAAGGAAATGACCGTGCTGGCCCTTGAAAGCCACGCACAGGCGATCTATGCGGTTCGGCGGGGCTGGTTCGAGCCTGCGGTGGCGCTGGGTGACAGGGTCGAGGCCGGCGATCTGGCCGGCTGGTATCATGATTTCGAACGGCTGGACCTGCCGGAGGAGGAGCTGCGCTTCGCCCGGTCGGGTATCGTTCTGTCGCGCCGGTTGCATTGCGACAGCCAGGCCGGCGATTGTCTCGTGCAGGCGGCGCGTCCCCTGCGGGAGGACGAAATGACCTGAAGGCGCGGGAGAGCGGGGCAGCATGGCGAAAGCGACCGACCTGACGGCACATACCCATGATGCCGTTCTGCGCCTTTCGCCCGACAGGCCGGAAGGCGCTGCTGCCCGCCCGGCCCGCCCGCCGCGCATCGAGGACGTCGCCCGGCAGGCCGGCGTGTCGCCGATCACCGTTTCCCGCGCCCTGCGCACGCCCGACATGGTCTCGCCGAAGACCCGCGACCGCATCCTGCAGGTGGTCGAGGCCACCGGCTACTGGTCCAACCCGCATGCCTCGGCGCTGCGCTCGGGCCGCTCCAGCATCGTTGCGGCCTTCGTGTCGAACCTGCTCAGCCAGCAATACAGCCAGGCGGTGCTGGCCTGCGCCCGGGTGGTGGAGCAGCACGGCTACCAGCTGATGGTCGGGCAGACCTCCTATTCCTATTCGCGGGAACTCAGCGCCATCCAGTCGCTGCGCTCGCTGCGGCCTGCCGCGGTTTTCTTCACCGGCGTCATCGAGCTTGAGGAAAACCGCGACCTGCTGCGCGAGCTCGATATCCCGATCGTCGAAAGCTGGGCCTACCCGCCCGATCCGCTCGACATGCTGGTCGGCTTTTCCAACACCGATGCCGGCCGGCTGGCGGCGAGCCATCTGGTCGGGCGCGGCTACCGGCGCCTTGCCTTCATGGGCCGCAGCGGCGGCCGCGGCGCGCTGCGCCTTTCCGGCTTTGCCGAGCGAGCGGCGGAGCTGGGCGCGGAGATCGTCGAGACGATCCGGGTGGAGCAGGTCGACAGCGTCATCGACGGGCGCCGCGCCTACCGGACCCTGCTGGAGGGCGGGCGCAGCTTCGATGCGATCTTCTGCGCCAACGACCTTCTCGGCCTCGGCACGCTGCTGGAAGCGCGGCAGCAGGGCCGGCGCATTCCCGACGATCTCGCCCTGCTGACCTTCGGCGACAACGATCTCGCCGGCGAGTTGTCGCCGCGCCTGTCGACCATCTCCTTCGACAGCAATGCGATGGGCACCCGCGCGGGCGAAATGATTGTCGACCGGCTGGATCCGCGCAGCGATGGCACGCTCGCCTCCAGCCTCTGCCTCGATCTGGAGCTCATTCCCGGCGAGACGACCTGACCGGAAGTGAAACCTAAACGGTCAGCGTTCCGTCGCGCAGGCGCACGAAATAGTCGTCCTTGCCGATCTGGCCGCCCTTGAGGATCAGTTCGACCCCCGGCTCCCCGTCGGCGCCATGGGCGTTGCAGACCGGCGAGCCGGGACTGTCGGAGATCGGATGGCGCAGGGTGAGGGCGTGAATGTCGAGCGCCCCGAGCGCATGGCTCGACGTATCGCCGCCGGCGACCGCCACGCGGGCAAGGCCGTGACGCGCGAGCAGCGCTGCCAGCAGCCGGCCGAGTGCCTCGCCCACCGCATCGTCGCCGCCCTGGTCCTGGCCGCTCGCCACCACGCTGGACTGGCCGAGCGCGGTGTAGACGAGCGGACTGCCGCCGGCGGACAACACACCCTCGGCGCGGGCCAGCACCGTCTCGAACGCCGCTTCGCGCCCCTCGCCGGAGGCCAGCGCCGCATAGTCGATCTCGATCCCGGTAAAGCCGGCGCCGAGTGCTGTGCGGATCTGCCGCTCCGTCGTCGGCGAGCAGCTCCCCGAGACGACCGCCATCCGCTCCTGCCGCACCAAAGGTTCGAAGCGCACGGGCTGCACGCCCGCTTCGCTCTGCCGCCATGCCTCGAGCAACGCATACTCGATGCCGGAGGAGCCGAAGACCAGCGGTCCGTTCTGCCGGGCAGCCTCTTCCAGCCAGGCGCCAGCGGCCGCCTGCGAGGCCTTGTCGAAGACGTCGATCAGAACGATGCGGGCCTCGTCCGACGGCGCCTGTCCCAGTGCCGGGTCGGTCGGGCCGACAAGGGCCGACGGCAGGGAAGTCTGGGCGGCGAGATGCAGCAGCAGATCGGCTTCGCCCATCGGCGTTGCCGGGTGGTTCGCCATCACCGGGTGCCGGTCGATACGGTGCAACGTGTCGCGCCAGGCGGCGAAGAGATGACCGGCGAAGGTATAGCGGCGCAGCTGCGGCGCGCCGACGACGAGCGACAGCCGGTGCTGGTCGAAGGCGGCAAGGCCGATTTCCATCGCCCGGCCGATGGAGCCGCGATGGGGCGCGCTGTCGAAGGTCGAGCAGACCTTGTAGTGGCAAAAGCGCGCGCCGAGCGACTTCAGCCAGGCGAAGACCTGCGGCATCTCGGCGTCCATCCACGCGGGCGAGCGGCTACGGCTGGTTCCGGCAAGCCCCACCGCCCGGCAGCCGGGAAAGCGCGCCAGCAGGGCATCGTCCGGCTTGCGGGTGAACAGCACGGTCTCGATGCCGTTGGAGGACAGGGCCTCCATCACGTCGGTCGAACCGGTGAAATCGTCGCCGTAATAGGAGAGCAGCAGGTCGCCGGCCATCAGCGCTTATCCTTGAACAGGGAAAGGGCGGCGGTGAGCTCGGGATGCGTCCGGGCGTGGGTATCGATATCGATGCCGGCCATCGCTGCATCCGCCGCCTGACGCAGGCTGGCCACGCCGCCGGCAATGCCGCCCGGATGACCCATGATGCCGCCGCCGGCGCAATAGAGGAAGTCGGCCGAGCCGACCGCCGCATGGGTGCCGGCGACCTGTGCCGCCGTCTGCCCGGAGGAGAAGACCGGCAGCGCCTCGAAGCCCGGCAGGCCGGCGCCGAACAGCGGCGTGCCGACCGCTTTTGCCGAGGCGATCACCGAGGTGTCGCTCTCGGAGAACTTGTTGGCCAGTCCGTTGACATGCAGGTGGTCGGCGCCGGCGATGCGCCAGAACTTCTGCCAGGCCTCATAGGCAATGCCGATGTCGGGCGAGCGGGAGAACAGGCCCCAGCCGTTGCGGTGGCAATGCAGCGGCAGGCTGGCATGGCGGCGAATGGCGCCGAGGCCGGCAAGCCCGATCGAGTGCAGGCTGACCATGATACAGGTGCCGCCGCGCGCCAGAACATGGTCGGCGCGGTGCTTCATCTCGTCGATCTCGCCGGTGATGTTGAAGGCGACCATCGCCTTGCGGCCGTTGCGCTGCGCATGGTCCTCGACCACCCGCATCACTGCATCGACGCGCGCCTCGAACGGGCAGTGCGGGCCGTCGGCCTGCAGCTCGTCGTCCTTGATGAAGTCGATACCGCCGGCAACCAGCTGTTCGACCATCGCCGCCGTTTCGTCGGGTCCAAGCCCGACGCTCGGCTTGATGATCGTGCCGATCATCGGCCGGTCCGCAACGCCGGCAAGGCGCCGCGTGCCCTCAACGCCGAAGGCCGGGCCCGGATAGGCGGCAAAGCTGGGCGGGAAGGTGATGTCGAGAAGGCGCAGCGCCGACACCTCCGCCAGCTCGAACAGATTGCCGGCAACCGTCGCCAGTACGTTGGTCAGCGAGGGGCCGAAATTCTCCATCGGCCAGGACAGCACCATCTCGCCGCGCCGGTATCGGTCGGAGCGGATGCGGCAAGGCAGGGCCGGGGTCGGCGAGCTTCCCGTTTCCACGACGCTCTCGATTCGCGCACCCGAGCGCTCGCGCAGCTCGTCGGTCTCGCCCGGCAGGCGCAGGAAGGTGCCGCAGGACTGCTCGCCGGCGATCACCGCCGCGGCATCCTCCAGCGGCAGCGGGCTCTCCAGTTCGTAGCGTGCGTAAAGCCGTTCCATCTGCCGCGTCCCCTCTCGCATCCCTGCCGTGTGCCGGCATTGGTTGACAGGTTCGATATCATCTCATCATACCAGTTGACAACATGATGTTTGCCGGGTTTCATCCCCGCCAAACAGGAGGCCGACTGATGAAGATTGCTTTGCTTGGCGCCGGCGGAAAGATGGGCGTGCGTCTTGCCACCAACCTCAAGGGCTCGCGCTACGAGGTTGCGCATGTGGAGATCGGCGAGGCCGGGCGTGCCCGCCTGCGCGAGACCCTCGGCGTCGAATGCGTCGACATGGATGCCGCCCTTGCCGGGGCCGGTGCCGTCATTCTCGCCGTGCCGGACACGGCGATCCAGGCGGTCGCTTCGACCGTCGTGCCGAAGCTCGACCCGGGCACGCTGGTGATGGCGCTGGACGCTGCCGCGCCCTTCGCCGGCCATTTCCCGGAGCGCGCGGACGTCACCTATTTCGTCTCCCATCCCTGTCATCCGCCGATCTTCAACGACGAGACCGAGATGGCCGCCAAGCGCGACTATTTCGGCGGTGTTGCCGCCAAGCAGGCCATCGTCAGCGCCCTGATGCAGGGGCCGGAAGAGCACTACGCGGTCGGCGAGGAGATCGCCCGCACCATCTACGGCCCGATCCTGCGCTCGCATCGGGTCACGGTCGAGCAGATGGCGCTGCTCGAGCCCGGCCTGTCGGAGACGGTCTGCGCCACGCTGCTCGTCGTCATGAAGGAAGCGATGGACGAGGTCGTCTCGCGCGGCGTCGATCCGGTCGCGGCCCGCGACTTCCTGCTGGGCCATCTCAACATCCTCGGCGCCGTTGTCATGGGCGAGGTGCAGGGTGCGTTCTCGGACGCCTGCAACAAGGCTATCGCCAACGGCAAGCCGCGTCTGATGCGCGACGACTGGCGCGGCGTCTTCGATCCGCAGGAAATCACCGAGAGCATCCGCGCCATCACCTGATGGCGTTCGGGACCACGTTTGCGGCTGCCATATAGGCAGCCGCACTCCAGCATTGCTATAGGAGGGAACCATCCGGGGCGAGGGAGCTGGAATGCGCAAGCGCGGCACGAAAACGGACGAGGGCGACAAGATCGTCAGGCGGAAGCTGTCGGACCAGGTGCTCGAACGGCTGCTGGAGATGATCACCCGCCGCGAGGTCCTGCCTGGCGAGCTGATGCCGTCCGAACGCGACCTGATGGAGCGGTTCGGAGTCGGCCGGCCGGCGGTGCGCGAGGCGCTGCAATCCCTCGACACGATGGGCCTCATCAGCATTTCCCACGGCGAGCGTGCCCGGGTGAGCGCGCTGACCGCGGACACGGTGATCCGGCAGATCGACGGGGTGGCGCGGCTGATGCTGTCCGCCTCGCCGGACAATCTGGAACACCTGAAGCAGGCGCGCCGCTTCTTCGAGATGGGCATGGTGCGTCTTGCCGCGGCCAATGCTACGGCTGCCGACATCGCCGAGCTGCGCCGCCTCGTCGACCGCCAGCGCGAAGCCCTGAGCGATGCCGAAGCCTTCATCGCCGCCGACATCGCCTTCCACCGGAAGATCGCCTCCCTGTCGGGCAATCCGATCTTCGCCGCCGTCGGCGATGCCATGCTGACCTGGCTGTTCAACTACCATTCGGAGCTGCTGCTGTGGTCCGGCGGTGAGACCAAGACACTGGCCGAGCACGCGGTGATCGTCGACCGGCTGGCCACGGGCGACGAGGAGGGGGCTGCCGCGGCCATGGGAAGCCATCTCGATCGCAGCGATCTGCTTTATCAGCATCGCGAGGATGCCTGAGGCGGTTTGCAGAGTTGTAAACTGAATTGACTCATCTGGCGCTTTGCCTCATGTTCGCCGCCGGAAATAAAGACGTCTCGGGAGGTGCTCCATGGGCAGGAATTACGATATTGCGGTGATTGCAGGCGACGGCATCGGCAAGGAGGTCGTGCCGGAAGGTCAGCGGGTGGTGGAGGCGGCCGCACGGCGCTTCGGCTTCTCGATCGACTGGAAGGAGCACGACTGGAGCTGCGACTACTACGCCCGCCACGGGCGGATGATGCCGGAAGACGGCGTCGAGCAGGTGCGCGGTGCCGATGCGATCTTCCTCGGTGCGGTCGGCTGGCCGAACGTGCCGGATCATATCTCCACCTGGGATCTGATCCTGCGCCTGCGCCGCGAGCTCAACCTCTATGTCGCGCTGCGTCCGGCCCGTCTGCTCAAGGGCATCACCTCGCCGCTCGCCGGCCGCGATGCCAAGGACATCGACTTCGTCATCGTGCGCGAGAACTCGGAAGGCGAGTATTCCTCCGCCGGCGGCATTCTCTACCAGGGCACGCCGGAAGAGCTGGTGATCCAGGAGTCGGTGTTCTCCCGCCGTGCTACCGACCGGATCCTGCGTTACGCGTTCGAGCTGGCGCGCACCCGCCGCAACAAGGTCTCGCTGGCCACCAAGTCGAACGGCATCAAGATCGCCATGCCCTATTGGGACGAGCGGTTCGCGGCGGTCGCGGCCGAGTACCCCGACGTCGAGGCGAACAAGTTCCACATCGACATCCTGACGGCGCATTTCGTCAATCATCCTGACTGGTTCGACGTCGTCGTCGGCTCGAACCTGTTCGGCGATATCCTGTCCGATCTCGGCCCGGCGGTCGCCGGCAGCATCGGCATTGCGCCGTCCGGCAATATCGACCCGACCCGCACCAATCCCTCGATGTTCGAGCCGGTGCACGGTTCGGCGCCGGACATCGCCGGCCAGGGCATCGCCAATCCCATCGGCCAGATCTGGGCCGGCGCCATGATGCTGGAGCATCTCGGCGAGCTGGAGGCTGCCCGCGCCATCGAGACCGCGATCGAGACGGTGCTCTCGCAGGGCGGCCCGCGCACCCGCGATCTCGGCGGCAGCGCCGGCACCATCGAGGCCGGCAAGGCCATCGCCGACGCGCTCGCCTGATCCATCGACAGACCCGGCCGGCGGTCTCCGCCGGCTGGCCCTTCTTCCCGTTTCCAGTCACTTTCAGGAGCAAAGAGATGCTCGACAGGACATCCATCACGGCCTTCGGCCATATCATCAACGGCAAGGTCGTCGATCGCGCGGAAAACGGCGGCATCGACGTCGTGGATCCGGCGGACGGCCGGGTCTTCGCCCGTCTGCCGCGCGGCGGCGCGGCCGAGGTCGACCGGGCGGTCGAAGCGGCGCGCGCCGCATTCGAGGGCGAATGGGGCGCCAAGAGCGCTCTGGAGCGTGGCCGCATCCTGATGCGCTTTTCCGCGCTGATCCTCGAGCATGCCGAGGAACTGGCCGAGCTGGAGTGCCTCGACACCGGCAAGCCGCTGACCCAGGCGCGCAACGACATCACCGCCACGGCCCGCTACTTCGAGTATTACGGCTCGGCCGCCGACAAGCATCACGGCGAAACCATCCCCTATTCCAAGGGCATGACCGTCCTGGCGCTGCGCGTGCCCCATGGCGTCACCGGCCACATCATCCCGTGGAACTACCCCTCGCAGATCTTCGGCCGCTCGGTCGGCGGCGCGCTGGCGGCAGGCAATGCCTGCGTCGTCAAGCCGGCGGAGGACGCCTGCCTGACGCCGCTGCGCCTCGCCGAACTGGCGCTCGAAGCCGGCCTTCCGGCCGGTGCGCTCAACATCGTCTGCGGCTTCGGCATGGAGGCGGGCGCCGCGCTCGCCGGCCATACCGGCATCAACCACATCTCCTTCACCGGCTCGCCCCAGACGGGCACTGCCGTAGCGAAGGCGGCGGCGGAAAACCACGTGCCCGTCACGCTGGAACTGGGCGGAAAGTCGCCGCAGGTCCTATTCGCCGATGCGAATCTCGACGAGGCGCTGCCGGTCGTCGTCAACGCCATCGTGCAGAACGCCGGCCAGACCTGCGCTGCCGGCAGCCGCGTTCTCATCGAGCGGTCGATCTATCCGGAAGTGATGAAGCGGCTCGCCGAGCGCTTTGCTGCGCTGAAGGTCGGCCCGGGCATCGACGACCCGGATTGCGGTCCCATCGTCAGCGCCCGCCAGCTGCGCCGGGTCACCGAGCTCGTCGAGGCGGCGCTTGCCGACGGCGCGCGGGTTGTCGCTCAGGCGCAGAAGAACGCCGATGCCCCGGACGGCGGCTACTACTTCCCGCCGATGCTGCTGGACGGTGCGGCTCCCGACAGCCGTCTTGCCTGTGACGAGATCTTCGGTCCCGTCCTTGCGGCCTTCCCCTTCGACGACGAGGCCGAGGCGATTCGCCTTGCCAACGGCACGCCCTACGGGCTCACAGCCTCCGTCTGGACCCAGGATGGCGGCCGGCAGATGCGCTGCGCCCACGCCATCGAGGCGGGCCAGGTCTTCATCAACAACTACGGCGCCGGCGGCGGCATCGAGCTGCCTTTCGGCGGCATGAAGCGCTCCGGCTACGGCCGCGAGAAGGCGTTCGAGGGCATGGTCAGCTTCACCACCATCAAGACGGTGGTTCTCAAGCACGGCTGAGCCGCGGACATCGCAACGAGATCGTGCGGGCGGGACCTTCGGGTTCCGCCCGTTTCGTTTTGCGGGCCGGGTTCGGGCGATCGGAAGAGGGCTAGAAGCCGGGGCGGCTGTTCATCATGCGCGTGCGGGCATGCTCGATGTGATTGCGCATCGCGCGCTTGGCCTTGGTCGCCGCGCCCGCCTCGATGTGGCGGAAGATTTCCTCGTGCTCGGCCTGCACCGCCTCGGCGCGCACCAGCGGCTGGAACTTCACCAGGAAGCGCATCAGGGTCACCGAGCGGGAGACGTCATATTCCAGCGATTTCAGTGTCTTGACGATGCGCGGATTGCAGGTGGCGATGGCCACCGCCTCGTGGAACGCATAGTCGTGATAATGCATGATCGCGTTGGTGTGCATCGCCTCGGAAAAGCGGTCGAGCGCCTCGCGCAGCCGCTCGATATCCGCCGGTCCGCGCCGCTTCGCGGCGAGATAGGCCGCCTGCGGCTCGACGATCAGACGTAGCTCTATGCCGTTCAGCATGTCGCCGATGCGCTCGAGCGCATCGCGGTCGTCGTCGCCTCCGCTGGTCCGCTCGCGGCTGGCGCCGAGCGCGTTCTGCACGTAGTTGCCCGAGCCGCGCACCGAGGAAATCAGCCCGTCCTCGCGCAGCTTGTCGAGCGCCTCGCGCAGTACGGGGCGGGACACGTCGAACTCGCCGGCGAGCACGTTTTCGGAAGGCAGCTTGGTGCCGGCGGTGATCATGCCGGTGACGATGGCGTGGAACAGGTTCTCGTAGATCCGGTCGGCCAGCCGCTCGGCTTTGCTCTGCTGAAGGTCGGCGAAGGAAAAGTCCGCCGACCGCGATGTCGGTGCGGCCTTGTCCATGTCTCGACTTATTGGTCAAACCTGCCGTGCGGTCAACATCGGCGCGTTAAAGTTGCGGATTGCCCAAACTGCTATGTTCGGGTGCTTCGGGCAAATCGAAGTGATCATCATACCAGTTACAGAGAAGTTGTAAAACGTGTTGACTGGATGGGCGATCGCCTCCAAACTCCGCCCCCGGTGCAGGAGACACCAGGGAGGATATCGCTATGTTTCGTTTCCGCAGTTTGACAGTTGTGTCCGCCGTCGCCCTTTCGGTTGCGATGAGCGGCAGCGCGTTTGCGCAGACCGTTCTCAATTTCGCGCATTCCACGGCGCAGAATTCTCACTACAGCATGGGCGTCCAGGCCTTCGGCAAGAAGCTCTCCGAGCTCAGCGGCGGCAAGTTCGAGATCCGTGAGCAGGCTGCCGGCGCGCTCGGCGGCGAGCGCGACGTGATCGAGGGTCTGCAGATCGGCTCGGTCGAGCTGACCGTGTCCTCGACCGGCCCGCTCGGCAACTTCGTTCCCGAGGCGCTCGTTCTCGACCTGCCGTTCCTGTTCAAGGACTATGCGGCCGCGCGCAGCATCCTCGATGGCGAGATCGGCCAGGAGCTGCTCGACAAGGTTAGCGAGAACAATCTCGTCGCCCTCGCCTGGACCGAGAACGGCTTCCGCCATGTCACCAACTCCAGCCGTCCGATCAACACTCCGGCCGACCTCGAAGGCCTGAAGATCCGCACCATGGAGAACCCGGTGCACATGGAAGCCTTCCGTGCCGCCGGCGCTTCGCCGACGCCGATGGCCTTCCCGGAGGTCTTCGCCGCACTCCAGCAGAACGTCATCGACGGCCAGGAAAACCCGATCCCGGTGATCACCGCCTCGAAGTTCTGGGAAGTGCAGAGCAACCTGACCCTGACCGGCCACGTCTACTCTCCGGCCATCATTCTCGCTTCGCCGAGCCTGTGGGACGGCCTCTCCGACGAGGAGAAGGGCTGGTTCCGCGAGGCTGCCAAGGTTGCCGTCGAGGCGACCCGCGCCAAGGTCGAGTCGGATGAGGCCAACGGTGTCGAGCTGCTGCGCAAGAACGGCATGAACGTGGTGGAGAATGTCGACAAGGCTGCCTTCCAGAAGGCCGTCGCCCCCGCCTATGACACCTTCAAGGCGAAGTACGGCGATGAGATGCTGAAGCGCATCCAGGCCGCCCAGCAGTAAGGCCCTCCCAGGCCTCGCCCTCCGAAGTCCCGGGGTGGCCGTACGCGGCCGCCCCGGCAGGAGTTCGATCATGCAATGGTTCTTCGCCGTCGAGCGCCGGGTCACCCGTGTCGCTCTCGAGCTGTCCATCGTCGCGCTGGCGGTGATCGTCGCTCTCACCTTCTATCAGGTCGTGACACGCTTCGTGTTCGGGCATCCTTCCGCCTGGTCGGAAGTGGCAGCCCGTTCGGCGATGATGTGGATGGTCTTCCTCGGCCTTGCCGCCGCGTTCCGCCAGGGCGCGATGATCGCCGTCGATTTCCTGATCGATGTCGGGCCGAAGCCGTTGCGGCAGGTCTTGACCATCGTCATCGCCATCGCCTCGCTGACGTTCCTCGCCATGCTGATCTGGTACGGCACGGCCATGGCCCTGCGCGTGCAGCGGCAGAACCTTGCCGGCCTTGAGATCAGCATCGCCTGGGTCTATGCGGCATTGCCGGCCGGTGCGCTGCTGGCCGTACCCGGAGTGATCGCCCGGACCATCGTCAGCTTCACCGGCCAGGACGATGTGCGCTCCGACGACCTGAAGGATGTGGAGGGCCAGGTATGAACGCGGCTCTGGCCTTTTCGCTGCTGATTCTCTTTGCCGCCGCCGTTCCCATCGGCGTGTCGCTGGTTCTGGCCAGCGCCTTCGGCATCCAGTTCTTCTCGACGGTGCCGCTGCTGCTTGCCGTGCAGCGCATCTTCGCCAGCCTCGACTCCTTCCCGCTGCTGGCTGTTCCGCTGTTCATCCTGTCGGGCAACCTGATGGCGGCCGCCGGCATATCCGAGCGTCTGGTGGAGCTGGCCAAGTCGATGGTCGGCGGCATCCAGGGCGGCCTTGCCTGCACCTGCGTCGTCACCTGCATGATCTTCGCCTCGGTCTCCGGCTCCTCGGTTGCCACGACCTTCGCGATCGGCGTCATTCTCATTCCGGCCATGGTGCGCCATGGCTATCCGGTCGGCACCGCTGCCGCCATCCAGGCCTCCTCGGCCGAGCTCGGCGTGCTGATCCCGCCGTCGATCCCGCTCATCCTCTATGGCGTTGCGACGGAAACCTCCATCGGCCAGCTGTTCCTGGCCGGCATCGGCCCCGGCATCCTGGTTGCCAGTGCTCTCTTCATCTACCTGATCATCCTGTGCCGGGTGAAGGGCTACGGCAAGATGGACGGCGACGGGCGCAAGCCCTTCTTCGAGGCCTTGGTGCATGCCTTCTGGGCGCTGCTCATGCCGGTGATCGTGCTCGGCGGCATCTATGGCGGCATCTTCACGCCGACCGAGGCGTCCTCCATCGCGGTCGTCTATGCGCTGTTCGTCGGCCTCTTCGTCTATCGCTCGCTGACATTCGCCAAGATCTACACGGCGTTGCGCACCTCGGCGATCTCCAGCACGGTGATCATGATCATCATCGCCGGCGCGGGCCTGTTCTCGTTCCTCGTCACCCGTTCGGGCCTGCCGGCGATCATCGCCGAATGGGTGCAGCAGGTGTTCACCGACCGCATCAGCTTCCTGATGGCAGTGAACGTCTTCCTCTTCATCGTCGGCATGTTTGTCGAGACCTCGGCAGCCATCCTGGTGCTCGCGCCGCTCCTGGCGCCGATCGCCATCGCCTATGGCGTCGATCCGGTGCATTTCGGCCTGATCATCGTGGTCAACCTGGCGCTTGGCATGTTCACGCCGCCGGTCGGGGTCAACCTCTTCGCCGCCTGTGCGGTGGCAAAGATATCCATCCAGAAGATCATCCCGGCCCTGGTGCCGATGGTTCTGGTGGTGATGGGCTGCGTGCTGCTGGTGACGTACGTGCCGTTCATCTCGCTCGGCCTCGTCGAGCTGTTCTACAGGTAGCGATGGCGCTGCCTTTTTTCGGGAGACTGCAATGAAACTGAAGGACAAGGTGGCAATCGTCACCGGCGCTGGCGGCGGCTATGGCGAGGGCATTGCCCATTACTTCGCCGAGCAGGGTGCCAAGGTCGTCGTCGCCGACATTCGCGGCGATGCGGCGGAAAAGGTCGCCGGCGACATCGGCGCGTCTGCCGTGGCCTGCACGGCCGATGTCACCAGCAGCGAGTCCACCAAGGCGATGGTGCAGACCGCGCTCGACGCGTTCGGCAAGCTCGACATCCTCATCAACAATGCCGGCACCACCCACAAGAACCAGTCGATGCTGCTCGTCGACGAGGCCACCTTCGACAAGGTCTACGCGGTCAACGTCAAGTCGATCTACCACGCGGCGATCCACGCGGTGCCGGTGCTGGAGAAGAACGGCGGCGGCGTCATCATCAACATCGCCTCGACCGCCGGCGTGCGCCCGCGTCCGGGCCTGACCTGGTACAACGGCTCCAAGGGCGCCGCCATCGCCATCACCCGCTCGATGGCCGTGGAACTCGCCGACCGCAAGATCCGCGTGTGCGGCATCAACCCGGTGATGGGCGAAACCGGCCTGACCGGCCAGTTCCTGCCGGGCGACGACACGCCGGAGACCCGCGCGAAGATCATCGCCGGCATCCCGCTCGGCCGCATGTCGCGTCCGCTCGACATTGCCAAGGCCTGCGGCTTCCTCGCCTCCGACGAGGCCGAGTTCGTGACCGGTGTGCTGCTGGAAGTCGACGGCGGCCGCTGCATCTAAGGCTCCCATGAAAGACATCCGGCGCCCGCCCCTTCCGGGTGCGGCGCCGGATATCGCGCCCGGCCCAGCCGCCCGCAAGGAGAGAGTGACAATGACGACCTGCCTCATCATCGGTGGCGGCGGCATGCTCGGCCAGGGGCTGGCCGGGGCGCTGACCGCGCGCGGGACCCTTGCCGGTGCCGCGCTTTCGCACATGACCCTTTTCGATGTCGTCCCGGCCCGCGCGCCGGAGGGCGGCATTCCCGTCTCGGTCGAGACCGGCGACCTGTGCGCGCCCGGCGAGGCCGAGCGCCTTGTCTCCTCCCGTCCCGACGTCATCTATCACCTTGCCGCGATCGTCTCCGGCGAGGCGGAGCGCGATTTCGAGAAGGGCTACCGGATCAATCTCGACGGCACCCGCAACCTGTTCGAGGCGATCCGCGCCGAGAACGGGCGCTCGGGCTACTGCCCTCGTGTCGTGTTTACTTCGTCGCTGGCGGTGTTCGGCATTCCGTTGCCCGATGTGATCGGCGACGACTACGTGGTCACGCCGCTGTCGAGCTACGGCACCCAGAAGGCCATCGGCGAGCTGCTGCTTGCCGACTACAGCCGCCGTGGCTTCTTCGACGGTATCGGCCTGCGGCTGCCGACCATCGTCATCCGGCCGGGCAAGCCCAATGCGGCGGCCTCCGGTTTCTTCTCCTCCATCCTGCGCGAGCCGCTTGCCGGCAAGGAAGCCGTGCTGCCGGTCGGCACCGACGTGCGCCACTGGCTGGCCAGCCCGCGCGCGGCCGTCGGCTATCTCGTCCATGCCGGCGATCTCGACACCGCCGCGATGGGCGGGCGTCGCAACATCACCCTGCCCGGCGTCTCCGTGACCGTCGGCGAGCAGATCGAGGCGCTGCGCAAGGTGGCGGGCGATGAGGCGGTCGCCTTGATCCGCCACCAGCCCGATCCTGCCGTCGAGGCGATCATCTCCACCTGGCCGAAGGCATTCGACACGCGCCGCGCGCTCGATCTCGGCTTTGCCGGCGATGCCTCCATCGACGCGATCATCACCGCCTATCTCGAGGATCACGCGGGAGCCGCATCATGACCACCGCCCCCGGTCCGCTCGTCGTCATCGGCCTCGGTGCCATGGGGCTCGGCATGGCGCGCTCGCTGCTGCGCGCCGGCCTCGATGTCACCGGCATCGACCGGGAGCAGGCGGCCATGGCTGCCTTCGAGGCGGATGGCGGGCGCATTGCCTCCGACCGCGCCGCGCGCGATGCCGCCCTTCGCAAGGCCTCGGCTGTCGTGCTCGTCGTCGTCAATGCGGCCCAGACCGAGGCCGTGCTCTTCGGCGAGGACGGCATCGCGCCGCATCTTGCCCGCGGTACCGTGGTCGTCTCCTGCGCCACGTTCGCCCCCGAACATGCCGTGCGCTTCGAGGCGAAGCTTGCCGAAACCGGCCTGCTCTATCTCGATGCACCGATTTCCGGCGGCGCGGTCCGTGCCGCCGAGGGGCGCCTGTCGATCATGGCCTCCGGCACGGCGGACGCCTTCGCTGCCGCCCGTCCCGCGCTCGATGCGATGGCCGAGACGGTGTTCGAGCTCGGCGACCGCGCCGGTCCCGGCTCGGCCATGAAGGTGGTCAACCAGCTGCTGGCCGGCGTCCACATTGCCGCCACCGCCGAGGCGCTGACCTTCGGCGTCGGCCAGGGCATCGAAGTGGCGCGCATGGTGGAGGTGATCTCCCGCTGCGCCGGCTCGTCCTGGATGTTCGAGAACCGAGGCCCCTTCATCGCCGACGGCGACTATCGTCCGCATTCGGCAGTCGATATCTTCGTCAAGGACCTCGGCATCGTCGCCGAGGCGGCCTCCGCCGGCGGGCTCTCCGTTCCGCTGACGGAAACGGCGCTCGCCCGCTTCCGGTCTGCTCATGACGCGGGCCTTGGCCGCGAGGGCGACGTGGCGGTCGCCAAGATCTACGCCCGCGAGGGCAACATCGCCCTGCCGGGCGTTCCGGCATCAGGCGCGGACGTTTTGGGCGGGACTTCCAGCGACAAGGATTGACCATGCTGCTCGGCTGCATCGGCGACGACTTCACCGGCTCCTCTGACCTTGCCAACACGCTGGTCAAGGGCGGCATGGCGGTCACCCAGTATTGCGGCCTGCCGGACGGCCCGGCCGCGCCCGGCGTCGAGGCCGGCGTCGTTGCGCTGAAGACCCGCAGCGTTCCGGTGGCCGAGGCGGTGGAGCAGTCGCTGGCAGCGCTCGACTGGTTGCTGGCGCAGGGCTGCCGGCAGATCTTCTTCAAATACTGCTCGACATTCGATTCGACGCCGCAAGGCAATATCGGCCCGGTGATCGACGCGCTGATGGACCGGCTCGGCGCGAAGACCGCCATCGTCTGCCCGGCCTTTCCCGGCACAGGCCGCACGCTCTACCAGGGTCATCTCTTCGTCGGCGACCGGCTGCTCAGCGAGTCCGGCATGCAGGATCACCCGCTGACGCCGATGACCGATCCGGACATCCGCCGCTGGCTCTCCCTGCAGACGCCGCGCAAGGTCGGCCATGTCGCCCATGCCGACGTCGCCAAGGGGGCGGAAGGCATCGCCGCGGGCCTGGCCCGCGAGCTTGCGGCCGGTGCCGGCCCGGTGGTCGTCGATGCGATCGCGGATGCGGATCTTCACGCCATCGGCGCAGCTGCGGAAGGGCTGGTGCTGATCACCGGCGGCTCCGGCGTTGCGCTCGGCCTGCCGGAGAACTTCCGCCGTGCGGGAGAGCTTGCCGGTGGCAGCGACAGCTTTGCCGGGGTCGACGGTCCTGGCGTCGTGCTGTCGGGCTCCTGCTCGCGCGCGACCCGCGCGCAGGTGGCGCGCTACAAGGCGAACCATCCTTCGCTGGAAGTGACGGCCGACGATGTCATGTCCGGCAAGACCACCGTCGCGACCTTGCACGCGTTCGTGCTGGAGAACCAGGACGCGGCGCCGCTCGTCTATTCCTCGGCCGATCCGGAGGAGGTGCGGCGCGCCCAGGGCGTCTATGGAACGGAGACGCTGGCGGGCGCCATCGAAACCCTGTTCGCCGATCTTGCCGGCGAACTCGCGCGCTCCGGCATCCGCCGCATCGTGTCGGCCGGCGGCGAGACCTCGGGCGCGGTGGTGCGCGGCCTCGGCTGCGAGGCGCTGCGCATCGGGCCGGAAATCGATCCCGGGGTGCCGGCCCTGCGCGTTGAAGGGGCAGAGCTGGTTCTGGCGCTGAAGTCCGGTAATTTCGGCGGCGAGGACTTCTTCGAGCGCGCGCTGGCGATCCTGTCCGAAAAGGGTGCTGCATGAGCGAGGAAGCGCGGCTTCGCGAGCTTCTGTGCACGCTCGCCCGCTCCATGTTCGACCGCGGCCTGACGGGCGGGGCCTCGGGAAACGTCTCGCTGCGCCTGCCTGACGGCGGGTTGCTGGTCACGCCCACCGGCACCTCGCTCGGCCGCCTCGATCCCGGCCGCCTGTCGCGCTTCGATGCGCAGGGCCGGCATGTCGACGGCGATGCTCCGACCAAGGAAATGCCGCTGCATTCGGCGTTCTACGAGACGCGCGGTGCCAAGGCCGGGGCCATTGTCCACCTGCATTCCAGCCATTCGGTCGCCCTGTCGATGCTGCCGGAGGTGGACCCGGACAATGTGCTGCCGCCGCTCACGCCCTATTCGATCATGCGGCTTGGCAAGGTAAAGCTGCTGCCCTTCTTCCGCCCGGGCGATGCTGCCATGGGCGAGGCGATCCGCGGGCTTGCCGGTCGCCGCAGCGCCGTGCTGCTGGCCAATCACGGCCCGGTGGTGGCGGCGAAGGACCTTGAGGCGGCGGTCTACGCCATGGAGGAGCTGGAGGAGACCGCCCGTCTGGCACTCTTGCTGCGCGGGATGAACCCGCGTCTCCTGAGCGAGGGCGAGATCCGCTCGATTGTCGATCACTTCGATGTGGAATGGGACTGAGGCGCGATGACCGTGAACAAGACCTCCCTGCCGCTTTCGGCCAATCTCGGCTTCCTGTGGACCGATCTGGCGCTCCCGCAAGCGGTGCATGCGGCCGCTGCTGCCGGCTTCGGCGCGGTCGAGTTGCACTGGCCCTACGAGGTGCCGGCAGCCGAGCTCGCCGCCGCCCTCAAGGAGACCGGCTTGCCGGTGCTCGGGCTCAACACCGTGCGCGGCGATGTGGCGAAGGGCGAGTTCGGGCTTGCGGCCCTTGCCGGGCGCGAGGATGAGGCGCTCGCCGCCTTCACGCAGGCGCTCGACTACGCGGCGGTTATTGGCGCGGGCAACATCCATGTCATGGCCGGAAAGACGGACGGGGAGGCCGCGCGCCGCACCTTCGTCGCCAACCTGTGCCGCTTCCGCGATCTGGCCGCGCCCAAGGGGGTTGGCCTGCTGGTGGAGCCGATCAACACCCGCGACGTGCCCGGCTACTTCCTGTCGGACTGCGAGAGCGCCGCTTCGATCATTTCGGACTGCGGCGGCGAGGGCATCCGCATCATGTACGACTGCTACCACATGCAGATCATGCGCGGCGACCTGCTGCGCCAGGCCGAGCGCTGGATGGACGTGATCGGCCATATCCAGTTCGCCGCCGTGCCGGACCGGGGCGAGCCCGGCCGGGGCGAGGTCGACTACAACTGGCTGCTGCCGGCCCTGCGCGATGCCGGCTATCGGGGCCATTTCGGCGCGGAATACCGGCCGCGCGGCACGACCGGTGAGGGTCTTGGCTGGATGAAGGCGTTTGTGAGCGCCTGAGGCGCTCGCGTATCCCTCAGCCGAGCTCCAGCGTCGTCGTCGCCAGCACGCGGGACGCATCGCCCGGCGGTACGCCGTTGCGGTACATGCGCGCGGTGGCGAACCCTTGCGTGAAGCCGGCCTGCTCCAGCCACCTACCGAAGCCGTGCCCCGTGTCGGGCACGTCGAGATGCAGCTCCTCGCTGCCGGTCGCTGCGCCGAGGGCGGCAAGAAGAGCCGTCCCGTCCGCCAGCGTGTCGGCGAAGAGCGGCCCGACCTTCCACCCTTGAAGGCATTTTCGCGCCGCGCCATAGCCGACGACGCGCCCATCCCTGATCGCCATGCGCGCGACGCGCGGGCCCGAAATCCAGGCCGAAAGGAAGGCCTCGCGTGGGGCCGGGAAGACAGCCGCGTCATAGGCGGCAACGCCGGGATCGGCCGGGGCGATGCGTGTGCCGGCCGGCGGTGCGGCCTCCGGCGCCTGTCCCGAAAAGCGCAAGGTGCGATAGGCGACGGCAAAGCCCATGCTGCGGTAGTTGTCTTCCTGAGCCGGCACGCCGTCGAGGCCGATGCAGCGCTCGCCGAGCCTTGCCATGCCGGCATCCCAGACCCGGCGCCCCAGCCCTTGGCCGCGCAGGTCCGGCCGGCAGATGTAGAGCCCGATGAAGCCGAAGTCCGGCCCATAGGAGACGGCGGAAATCCCCGCTGCCATTTCGGTGCCGAGGAAGAGCCCCAGAAAGCCGCCGGGATCGGCTGCATGGAAGGCCGGTGCATCGTCGAGGCCGGGGTTCCAGCCCTCGCCGGCGGCCCAGTCGATCAGGAGGGGCAGTTCATCGGGGGCAAGCGCGCGCAGTGTCTGTTCGGTCATTCGGTCCCTGCCGGCATCGGAGCGAAGGAGGCCATGGCGCCGCTGTAGCGCTTCGGCGAGGGGGCAGCATAGGCGCCTCGCTTGGAGGTGAACAGCCCGAGCGAGGCAAGCGCCTCCGCCTGTTTCACCGCGGCACTCACTCCGTCGATTACCGGAACGCCGAACTCCTCGGACAGGCGGCGCGCAAGGTCGGCCATGCCTGCGCAGCCGAGGACGATCGCCTCCGCATGGTCTTGTGTCAGCGCCGCGCGGATCTCTGCCCGCAGCAGCTCGCCGGAACCCGATGCCGGGTCCTCCAGCGACAACACTGACATGCCGGCGGCGCGCACTTTCGCCCGTCCCGCCATGCCGTAGCGCGCGACCAGATCCTCGACCGGCACGCGCGCGGCCTCGGCCGTCGTCACCACGGTGAAGCGGCGGGCGACGAAGGCGGCGAGCGACAGCGCCGCCTCGCAGATGCCGAGCACGGGAATGCGTGCCATCGCCCGCGCCGCATCGAGCCCGGTATCGTCGAAGCAGGCGATCACCGCGGCCCGGGCGCCGGCCCGTTCGCCCTCGCGGATTTCGGCGAGCAGCCCTGGCACGGAGAGCGCCTCGTCGTAATAGCCCTCGATGGAGGCGGGGCCTGCCTGCGAAGTAGCGGCGATGATCCGCGTACCAGGAGCCGCGACGGCCTTGGCTGCGGCCTCGATGGTGCGGGTCATCGATGCGGTGCTGTTCGGGTTGACGATCAGGAGGTCCATTGTCTGCCGTCCGTCACGCGGTGCCCTGGCCGCGGGCGCGGCGGCGGCCGAGCCAGAGGATGGCACCGAGCGTTGCCACGATGACGAGGAAGGAGAACAGCGTCGTCACGGTGCCGAGCGCGTAGAGCACCGGCGTCGTGACGTTGGTGGTCATGCCGTAGATCTCCAGCGGCAGGGTGTTGTAGGTGCCCGAGGTCATCAGCGAGCGGGCGAACTCGTCATAGGACAGGGTGAAGCCGAACAGGCCGACGCCGACCAGCATCGGCGCGATCATCGGCAGCAGCACGTGCAGGAAGGTTTGCCAGGCGCTTGCGCCAAGGTCCCGCGCGGCTTCCTCGTAGGCGGGCGAGAAGCGGTTGAACACGGCGAACATGATCAGCACGCCGAAGGGCAGGGTCCAGGTCAGGTGCGCGCCGAAGGCGGAGCTGTACCAGGCCGGGCGCAGGCCCACCTGATGATACATCACGCCGATGCCGAGCGAGACGATGATCGAGGGCACCACCAGGCTGGCAACCGAGAGGTAGAACAGCGGCGTTGCGCCGAAGAAGCGGCGGCGGAACGCAAGGCCGGCCAGCAGCGACACCACGACGGTGACCAGCATGACGCCGATACCCAGCGCCAGCGAGCGGCGGAAGCTGCCGCCGAAATCGCCGACCGCCTGGCGCTCCGTCAGGTTGCGGAACCAGTGCAGCGAGGTGCCGTTGAGCGGGAAGGTCAGCCCGCCGTCCGGTCCCTGGAAGGACAGGATGACGATGGCCGACAGCGGCCCGTAGAGGAACACCACGAACAGCGCGAAGAACAGCGCCAGGATCCAGAACTCGAGGCCGCGGGTCTCGCTCATTTCACAGCTCCTTGCGGATGTCGACGACGCGCAGGATCGCGGCGACGAGCAGGAGGACGATGGCCAGCAGCACCACCGCATTGGCGGCGGCGGCCGGATATTGCAGCAAGGACATCTGGTTGCGCATCATCAGGGCGACCGAGGCGCTCTGCCCGCCCGACATCACCTGGACAGTGATGAAGTCGGCCATCACCAGCGTCACGACGAAGATCGTGCCGATCGCCATGCCGGGCTTGGCCAGCGGCAGGATCACGTTGGTGAGCACCTGGAGGCTGGAGGCGCCGGCATCGTGCGCCGCCTCGATGAGCGAACGGTCGATGCGCATCAACGTGTTGAAGATCGGCGTCACCATGAACAGCGTGTAGAGATGCACCATGGCCAGCACCACGGCGAAATCGGAATAGAGCAGCCATTCGACCGGGGCCGGCACGATGCCGAGATCGACGAGCGCCGTGTTGACCAGCCCGTTGCGTCCGAGCACCGGAATCCAAGAGATCATCCGGATGATATTGGAGGTCAGGAACGGCACTGTGCAGACCAGGAACAGCACCATCTGCATGGTCTGGCTGCGCACGTGGAAGGCGAGGAAATAGGCGACCCAGAAGCCGATGAAGAGGGTCAGCGCCCACACCATCGCGGCATATTTGAACGTGTTGAGATAGGTCCGCCAGGTCACCGCCGAGCCCAGCGTCTCGATGTAGTTGGTCAGCACGAAGTCGGGATAGAGCCGGGCGAAGTCGTAGTCCCAGAAGCTCACCGCGACGATCATCGCCAGCGGCGCCAGCAGAAAGGCGCCGAGGATCAGCGCCAGCGGGGCCGCCTGCAGATAGGCGGCGGCAGCCTTGCCGAAGCGGGCGAGACGGCGGGCGGGCGGCGTCCCGTCCGGTTCGCTCATCGGGGCGGCAGGCGGATTGGCGGCAGCGGTCATGCCTCGGCTCCGGTGCGGGGTTCGTAAGGGGCGGGAAACCGCTCTCCCGGGCGGCAAGCCGTTCCGGGAGAGCGGAAAGGCGCGCGTCAGGCGGCGATGAACTCGTTCCAGCGGCGGACCATGTAGCGGTCCTCGTCCATGACCGAGTTCCAGCAGGCGACCTTGCCCATGCGCTCAGTGAAGGAGCCGCCGTCGCGTACGGCACCGGCCTTTTCCATAACCTTGCCGTCCGGCGACAGGATGTCGCCCTGCGCCGGCTTGCCCTCGACCCAGAAGCCCCACTCGTCCTCGGACATGTACTCCTTCGCCGTCTCCATGGCGGCGGAGTAGTAGCCTTGGCGGTTGAGATAGGCGCCGACCCAGCCGGACAGGTACCAGTCGATATATTCGTAGGCCGCGTCGAGCTTGGCGCCCGATAGGTGCTTGGCAAGGCCGATGCCGCCGCCCCAGGCGCGGTAGCCTTCCTTGAGGGGCTGATAGACGCAGGGGATGCCGCGCGAGCGCACGGCGGCGACTGCGGGCGACCACATCGACTGGATCACCACCTCGCCCGAGGCCATCAGGTTGACGCTCTCGTCGAACGACTTCCAGAAGGCGCGGAACTGGCCGTCCTTCTTGGCCTTGATGAGGAAGTCGATGGTCTTGTCGATCTCCTCCTGGGTCATGTTGCCCTTGTCGGCATACTGGATCTCGCCCAGTGCCTCCATGATCATCGCCGCGTCCATGATGCCGATGGAGGGGATGTTGAGGATCGAGGTCTTGCCCTTGAAGGCCGGGTCCATGATGTCGGCCCAGCTGGTGATCTCGCGGCCGACCAGATCGGGGCGGATGCCCAGCGTGTCGGCGTTGTAGATCGTCGGCACCATGGTCAGCCAGTCGGTCGGAGCGCTGGCGAAGGTGGTGGAGTCCTTGCCGTCGACGAAGCCGACGGTGTGCGGCGCCGTGCCTTGCGCGATGACGCTGTCCGGCGCCAGCTTGCCGTCGATGAACAGCGGCACGATCTTGTCGTAATACTTCAGCCGCGAGACCTCCATCGGCTGCATGACGCCGGCCGGGAACACCTTCTTGGCGATCCAGTACTCGATATCGGCGATGTCGTAGCTGTCCGGCTGGGTGACGGCGCGCTGGGCGGCGGCATCGGAATCGGTCGCCGTCATTTCCAGCGTGATGCCGAGGTCTTCCTTGCACTTCTCGGCGATGGCATTGAGGTTCGATACGCCGGTGCCGAACTGGCGCAGGGTGATCGGGTTCTGCGCCCAGATGGTCGGGAAGCCGGTGATGGCGCCGCTGCCCGCGACAAGGCCGGCGGCGGCCGCGCCGGTCTTCAGCAGCGTGCGGCGGGAGAGCCCGCCGGTACCGGCGGCGGTCTTGCTGGTCGGTGTCGTCGTCATTGTCATTTCCCCTCTTTGTGATGGTCGGCCTTGGTTTTTCAGGAAGCGAGACGGCCGAGGACGATGGCGTCCTCCCGGTTCCACGCGAGCGGCGCCGCATCGCCGACCTTCACGGGCGCGGCGAAGAAATCGGTGTCGCTGACGATTGCTGTGAAGTCGTCCACGCCGGCTCCGGCGACGGTGAGCTTCACCGACGAGCCGCGATATTCGACGTTCTCGACGACGCCGGTGAAGCCGAGGCCAGGCGCCGAGGCCGGGCCGATCCGCACCCGGTCGGTGCGCACGGCAATGTCGATGGGCGCGTCCGCGTCGTGCGGCGCGCCTATGGCGGAAAACAGCCCGCCGCCCGCCGGGGCGATGCTGACGCCGCGCTCGTCACGGCCCGCAAGGCGCCCGGAAATGACATTGTGATCGCCCATGAAGCGGGCGACGAAGGCAGTGGCGGGCCGCTCGAACACGTCACGCGGCGGGGCCGCCTGCTCGATCCGCCCGGCATTCATCACGACGATCACGTCGGCGAGCGCCATCGCCTCTTCCTGCGAGTGGGTGACATGCACGAAGGTGATGCCGAGCGAGGCCTGCAGCCGCTTCAGCTCGGCGCGCATCTTCACCTTCAGGAACGGGTCGAGCGCCGACAGCGGCTCGTCGAGCAGCAAGGCTTGCGGATCGGTGATCAAGGCACGGGCGAGCGCCACACGCTGCTGCTGGCCGCCCGACAGCTGCGCCGGCCGGCGCGAGGCGTAGGGCTCCATATGCACCAGCTGCAGCATCTCCAGCGCACGCCGCCGCCGCTCTTCCCTGGCCACGCCCTTCATCTTCAGGCTGAAGGCGACATTGTCGGTGACGTCGAGATGCGGAAACAGCGCGTAGGACTGGAACATCATCGAGGTGCCGCGCCGCGCCGGCGGCAGGTCGGTCACCACCTGGTTGCCGAGCCGCACATCGCCTCCTGAGATGCTTTCGTGGCCTGCGATCATCCGCAGCGTCGTGCTCTTGCCGCAGCCCGACGGCCCCAGCAGGCAGCAATAGCTGCCGGCCGGGATCTTCAGGCTGATCGCATGCACGGCCGTGGTCGACCCGTAGACCTTGGTGACGGAGGCAATGTCGATGGCGGCAGCCTTGCTCATATGCGGTCCCCTCTGACGTGCATGCTGCAATGCATCATGCGTGCCAGTCGCATCGCGCGGGCGCTTCGTCAGGAATCGCAAGGGTTTCGGGGGAGGTTGCGGCAGCCCGCTGAATGAGCGGCTTGCTGCGCTGCACAGATTCTGTGCGATTGTCTGCAAAGCATGAAAAGATTGTATGCAATCTAGTCAGTGGGTCGTGTGCGGTCCCTGTGCGCGGCGAGCGAAACGCGCTACAAGAACGGCAGGGAATCACATGCCATGACCGCTCACGATCATGCCGCCGCCGGCGGCCAGCTCTCCGACGACCGCGCCGGTGCGATCCGCGACCGGCTGCGCCTGGCCATTGTCGGGCGCAAGCTGGCACCCGGCACCAAGCTGTCGGAGGCCGAGGTCGGCGCCCTGTTCGACGTCAGCCGCACGGTCGTGCGCGCGGCGCTGCAGATGCTGGCCTTCGAGGGGCTGGTGCGCAGCGAGCGCAATCGTGGCGCCTTCGTCGCCAATCCCTCGCCCGACGAGGCGCGGCAGATCTTCGCCTCCCGCCGCCTGATCGAGCCGGGCATCGCCCGCGAGGCCTGCGCCCGCGTCGATGCGGCCACGCTGGAGCGTTTCGCCGCGCTGATCGCCGAGGAAGCGAGCCAGATCGCCGCTGCCGGACCGCAGGCGCGCCAGGCGGAGATCAAGGCATCCGGAGATTTCCACCTGCTGCTGGCCGAGGTGGCGGGCAACGCCATCCTGCACCGCTTCATGGAGGAGCTGGTGGCCCGCTCCTCGCTGGTGATTGCGCTGTACGGGCGCTCGGATGCTTCCAGCTGCGCCCATGCCGAGCATCGCGGCATCCTCGACGCGCTGGCCGCGGGCGATGCGGACCGGCTCGCCCGGCTGGTCGGCGAACATATCGACCATATCGAGGCCGATCTCGACCTTGCCCCGCAGGGGCGGGCGCCGGCGCTGAAGGATGCGCTCGGTCTCTAGGTCTTCGGTTTCGTCTCGCGCGCCTCGGCCGCCCGCTCCGCCTCGAACATGTAGTCCCGGGTGATCGGCACCGTGTCGATCCGCTTTGCCAGCTGCAGCTGGAACACCATGTTGGTGCGCCGCCGGAAGCCGACCTCGCACAGCGCCAGATAGAATTCCCACATCCTGAGGAAACGCGCGTCGTAGATCTTCAGAACCTCGTCGCTGCGGGCGAGGAACCGCTCACGCCAGTGGCGCAGCGTCTCCGCATAGTGCAGCCGCAGGATCTCGACATCGGTGGCATACAGCCCGGTCTTCTCCACTTCGGTGAACACTTCCGACATCGCCGGCAGGTCGGCGCCGGGAAAAATGTACTTGCGGATGAAAGGGTTGATCGGAGCAGGCACGTCCGAATAGCCGATGGCGTGGATCAGCGCGACGCCGTCCTCGGCAAGCAGCTCGCGCAGCTTGGAGAAGTATTCCAGGTAATGCCGCTTGCCGACATGCTCGAACATGCCGACCGAGACGATCCGGTCGAACGGGCCCTGCTGCTCGCGGTAGTCCTTGAGGTGAAACGAGACCCGCTCGCCAGCCGGCGAGCGGGCAGCGCGTGCGCTTGCGTGGGCATACTGCTCCTCGCTCAGCGTCACGCCGGTCACCTCGGCGCCGTGCTCCTCGGCAAGGTAGAGCGCCAGCCCGCCCCAGCCCGAGCCGATGTCGAGGACCTTCAGGCCCGGCCGGTCGAGCATCAGCTTGGCCGCGATATGCCGCTTCTTGTTGAGCTGCGCCTCTTCCAGCGTGTCGTCGGGCGAGCGGAAATAGGCGCAGGAATACTGGCGGTCGCTGTCGAGAAAGAGATCGTAGAGTGCCGGCGACAGGTCGTAGTGATGGGCGACGTTGCGCCGGGCCCGCCCCATCGGATTGGACTGTTTCAGCCGGGCGGTGGCGCGCTCCAGCAGCGACATCCAGGGATGGCTGGCCTCGGTACCGTAGTTGCGGGCAAGCAGGTCGAGAAACTCGTACAGCCTGCCGTCGTCGACCGACAGGCTGCCGTCCATATAGGCTTCGCCGATGCCGAGCACCGGGTTGCGGACCAACTGCCAGTCGGAGGCCTGCGGCGACAGGCGGACGGTTGCGACCGGCTCCGAGCCGTCACCGAGAAGATGGCGGCGGCCGGTCCTGTCGATCACGGCAAGGCTGCCGCGGCGAAGGATGGTGCGAAGGATGCGCAGGAAGATCATGGGTGGGGCTCGCGCTCATGTGGGTCCGGGTCGGGCCGCCGGGGAGGCGGTCCACATGCACAGGCGAGCGGCGGGAAGACCCGCCGCAGGGCGAGCCTAGCACGCTATCGTTGCCGAGCGAAAGGCGGCCGATGCAGGCCTAGAAACTGGGCGGCGTGCAGGCGCTGACCACGATGCAGGGCTCCGGCCCGACGGCGCGAAAGCGGTGCGGCTCGGTGCTGTCGAAGGCATAGGCATCGCCCGGCCCCAGGATCTTGCGCTGGTCGCCGACCGTCACCTCCAGCCGGCCGGAGATCACCACGCCGCCCTCCTCGCCATCATGCGACAGCGGCGCGCGCCCGGTATCGGCGCCGGGCTCGTAGCGTTCATGCAGGATCTGCAACCGCCGGCCGAACAGGTTACCCCCGACCTGGCGGTAGGAAATCCTCCCCTTGCCGATTTCCTTGAGCTCTTCCGCCTGGAAGAACACCTGCCGCTCGGCGCCGGGCTCGAAGGCGAAGAAGTCGGTGAGGCTGACGGGGATCCCGTCGAGCACCCGCTTCAGCGCGCCGACGGACGGGTTCATGCGGCCGGACTCGATCAGCGAGATCGTCGCGTTGGTGACGCCGGCCCGTTTGGCCAGCGTCCTCTGGGACAGGCCGTGCGCGGCGCGCAGCGTCCGCAACCTGCCGCCGATATCGAGTTCCGCATCGCCGCCGTTAGACATGTTTACGATCCCGAACGTTTTTCTGCTCGGGCTAGTAAAAACAATGGCTTGCGAAAATCAAGAAACAGACTGTTTCAGGATGGAAAAAGGGCGCAGGCTGCACGCTGACAAAAAACCGCCAGAGAGGCCGCCATGGACATGCTGGACGACACGCCCCGGGGCAAGAGCAATCGCAAGCTCGACGCCTACTGGATGCCCTTTACCGCCAACCGCCAGTTCAAGGCGTCGCCGCGCATGCTGGTCGGTGCCAAGGGGCTGCACTACACCAGCGACGACGGGCGCGAGATCCTCGACGGCACCGCCGGCCTGTGGTGCTGCAATGCCGGCCACGGCCACACCGAGATCGCCGATGCGGTGCATCGCCAGCTGCTGGAGATGGACTACGCGCCGTCCTTCCAGATGGGCCATCCGCTGGCGTTCGAATTCGCCGAGCGGCTCAAGGATCTGGCGCCGGACGGCTTCGAGCACGTCTTCTTCACCGGTTCGGGTTCCGAATCCGTCGACACGGCGCTGAAGATCGCGCTGGCCTGGCACCGGGCTCGCGGCGAGGGCTCGCGCACCCGCCTGATCGGCCGCGAGCGCGGCTATCACGGCGTCGGCTTCGGCGGCATCTCCGTCGGCGGCCTCGTCAACAACCGTCGTCATTTCGGCACGCTACTGACCGGCGTCGACCACCTGCCGCATACCCATGCGCCGGAGCACAACGCCTTCTCGCGCGGCCAGCCGGAATGGGGCGCGCATCTTGCCGATGATCTGGAGCGCCTCGTCGGCCTGCACGGCGCGGAGACCATCGCCGCCGTGATCGTCGAGCCGGTCGCCGGATCCACCGGCGTTCTGGTGCCGCCGAAGGGCTACCTGCAGCGCCTGCGCGAGATCTGCGACAAGCACGGCATCCTGTTGATCTTCGACGAGGTGATCACCGGGTTCGGCCGCCTCGGCACGCCCTTCGCCTCGCAGTTCTTCGGCGTCATGCCGGACATCTTCACCACGGCCAAGGGCCTGACCAACGGCGCGGTGCCGATGGGCGCGGTCTTCACCACCGACCGCATCCACGATGCCTTCATGAACGGGCCGGAAGGCACGATCGAGCTGTTCCACGGCTACACCTATTCGGGCCACCCGATCGCCTGTGCCGCCGGCCTTGCCACGCTCGACATCTACGAGCGCGACGGGCTGCTGACCCGCGCCGCCTCCATCGCTCCGGCCTGGGAAGAGGCGCTGCACGGGTTGAAGGACGCGCCGCATGTGATCGACATCCGCAATCTCGGCCTGATCGGCGGCATCGAGCTCGCCTCGCGCCCCGGCGCGCCGGGCGCGCGCGCCTACGACGTGTTCACGGCCTGCTTCCAGGAAGGCTGCATGATCCGCGTCACCGGCGATGTCATCGCCATGTCGCCGCCGCTCTCCATCGGCGAGGCGGAGATCGCTCAGCTGATCGGCACGCTGCGCAAGGTGCTCGAGCGCACGCAGTAAAGCGCAGGCGGGGCGTCAGCCCTAGGACACAGCAGTCGGCCCGGGCACCTCGTCCGGGCCGCCGGCCTCGGCCCATAGCCGCGCCAGCTTGTCCGGATTGCGGACCAGATAGATCGCCTGCACGCGGCCATCCGCGACCTCGACGGCTGTCGCCTGCCGGGTGCCGTCCGCTTCCAGGGCAAGTTCCCCGGGCAGTCCGTTGAGCTGCACCCGGCAGCGCCAGGCGGGCGGGCGGCCGAACTTGCGCGCCACGCCGGCAAAGAAACGGGCAATGCGCAGGGCGCCGCGGATCAGGTTGCGGGCCGCGATCTTCTGCCCGCCGCCGTCCGAATGCAGCACCGCGCCTTCGGCCAGCAAGCGGCTCAGCTCCTCGACATCGTTCTGCCGTGCCGCGTTCAGGAAGGCGGACGCCACGGCTTCGTGCTCCTGTTCATCGACGGAAAAACGCGGCCGCGCCTTGCGGATATTGTCGCGGGCCCGGCTGGCGAGCTGCCGGCAGGCGGCCTCGCTGCGCCCCAGCGAGGCGGCGATCTCGCCGAAGCCGATATCGAAGACGTCGTGGAGCAGGAAAGCCGCCCGTTCCAGCGGCGAAAGCCGCTCCAGCGCCAGCATCAGCGCGAAGGAAATGTCGGAGGCGAAGGTCTCTTCCGGCGGCTCGGCAGGTGCGCCGCCGGCCGCGCCGAGCATCGGTTCCGGCAACCAGGGGCCGTCATAGGCCGCCTGTTCGCGCCGGCGCCGCCGCAGCCGGTCGAGGCAAAGGCGGGTGACGACGGTGGACAGGAACGCCTCCGGCTCCTCGACCTTGCTGCGGTCCGTGCGCTGCCAGCGCAGCCAGGCGTCCTGGACCACGTCTTCGGCATCGGCGCGCAGGCCGGTCATCCGGTAGGCGAGGCCGGTAAGCCGGCCCCGCACCTTCTCGAACGTGTCTACCGCGTCGCTCGCGGCGTCATGCTGCATCGGCCTTGCTCGTTCCCTTCGGGTGTTCGCTGCGAAAACCCACCGCCAGCCGGTTCCAGGCGTTGATGGTGCAGATCAGCATCGACAGTTGTACCCGCTCCGCCTCGTCGAAATGCTCGGCGATGCCGGCGTAATCCTCGTCCGGCGCGCCGGTCTGCGCAAGCAGGGTCAGCGCCTCTGTCCACGCAAGCGCGGCCCGCTCGCGCGGCGAGTAGAGCGAGGATTCGCGCCAGGCCGGCAGCAGGTCGAGCCGGGTCTGGTCCATGCCGCCGGCCCGCGCGTCGCGCGAATGCATGTGGAGGCAGTAGGCGCAGCCGTTGATCTGCGAGGCGCGCAGCTTCACCAGCTCGACGAGCTCGCGTTCCAGCGTGCCGCCGCGCGCGGCCGCGTCGAGCGCGAGCATCTGTTTCAGCATGTCGGGGGCGATATTGTAGTAGTCGAGACGGGCAGTCATGGGAGGTCTCCAGTGCGTTGGTGTCACTCCTTAGACGCTCGGGCTCCGCCTGCTGTGACATGGCGCGTAAAAAAAATCTGCCCTCTCGTGCGGGGGCCGCTTCCCGCCGATTTCGAGCGCCTGTCCCCGTCCTTTGCCTTTTGCGGAAATCGAGACGGATTTTGCAAAATTCCGTCTCGAAATCGCGAAATTTCGAGAATGGCCTCTCGAAGTCGCTGAACCATCGCCTCCGGGCCGTCGATCCGAATTCGGGCCGAGTGAGGGGCGGTTCGGGCGCCCGCACGAGCGCGCCTCGGGTCAGCGATGGAAAAATGCGATGTCAGACAAGCGAAGATTTCGGTTGATCGGGATCCTGGGGGATTAGTTTCTGGCCCTGGCCATTTCCGCGCGCATCCAGCTGGAATCGCCCCAGGTCGAAAGCCAGATCATCAGGTCGGTCAGGCCACTGACGAGCGGCAGCAGCAGGGCGCGGGAAAGGCCGCGCGCCTGCTGGTTGTTCTCGGCCTCGCGCAGATGCGTCAGCTCCTCTTGCTGGATCGAGGCGATGAGGGCGTGCAGCTGCGGATCACGGTCGGCAAGGAAGGCGAGCTGGTCCTCCAGGTGGCGGTGGACGGTGCTTTCCACGGCCTCGGTGCAGATCCAGACCGTGTTGCGCCCGCCGAGCGCGGTCAGGGCGCCGAGCACATAGCCGCCGAGGCTCCAGAGCGACATGATCCGGCACGGCCGGGCGCCGCGCGCGGGCATCGCCTCACGAAACAGGCGGCAATGGTCGATCTCGTCGGCGCGCATCTCTTCCAGGGCCGGCACGATGTCGGGATAGAGGCGCCGGGCGACCGCGATCTGGGCACCGTAGATCCGGATCGCGCCGAACTCGCCCGCGTGGTTGACCTTGAGAATGCGGCGGATAGTGAGCTGCGGATCGCGGACGCGGGTGTCGGGCGCGACTGGCAGACTGGTCTTCATCGATGTCGCTCGCCCCTTGCCGCCGATCAACGCAGCGACCAGTACAGAAAGAGCGGCGGCAACTCGTCAAGAGGAGGGGAGCACGCTTTTCGGATGCGTGGACCGAAAACGGCGGCACCCGGCACCGCAGGCTGTGCTGCGGCGCCGGGTGCCATGTTGCGGCGATGGGGCGCCGTGCTCTGGCTTCCCGGTGCAGCCGGGAGCCCCGGCTTCCGGGCGCGGGGGTCTCCTTGCTGGCTTGGGTGCCAGTTTTGGGGTGGCGGGCATCAGCCCGGACGTCAGGCGAGCATTTTCGCGATGACGCGCTCGACCTCGGCGGCGATGCGCAGCAGCTGCTCGTCGCTGCCGAAGGCGCCGGCAAGCTGGACGCCGATGGGCAGGCCGGCCGAATTGACGCCGCAGGGCAGGGTGATCGCCGGCAGGCCGGACTGGTTGAACGGCGTTGTGAAGCGGGTCAGCGCCGGATGCAGCGGCCGCTCGGCGCCGTCGATGATCACACTGGTCGCGCCGATCTTCGGGGCGGTGGTCGCGATGGTCGGGGTGATCAGCACGTCGACATCGGCGAATGCGGCCTGCAGCGCCTCGCGCTGCACCGTGCGCAGGCGCTGGGCCTTGACGTAATCGACGGCGGCGAGGAACTGCCCGACCTCGAGCCGCACCCGCACATCCTCGCCGAGCAGCTCGGGATGCTCCGCCAGCGCTTGCCAATAGGCCTGCGAGGCCTCGGCGCTGACCGTCTGGACGTGGATCGGCAGGCAGTTCTCGACCGCGCTCAGGGGCGTGGGGACGATGGCATGGCCTTCGCCGGCAAGCAGGGTGATCAGGGTCTCCAGGCGCGCAAGGATCTCGCCGTCGACCTCGTCGTAGAAGTGGTTGGTCGGCTTGCCGAAGCGCAGGCGCCCGATCTTCAGGTCGGACGGGGGGACGCAGGTCTCCGGCGCACGCCCCGCCATGACGGCGAAGAGGAGCGCGGCATCGCGCACGTTGCCGGCAATCGGGCCGACATGGTCGAGCGACCAGGCGAGCGGCATCACGCCCTCGCGGCTGATGCTCTCGTAGCTCGGCTTGAAGCCGGTCGCCCCGCACAGCGCGGAGGGAAGGCGGATCGAGCCGGACGTGTCGGTGCCGACCGCTACCGGCGCAAGGCCGGCCACGACCGCACCGGCCGAGCCGGAGCTGGAGCCGCCGATGATGTGGCCGGGATGGCCGGGATTGGCGACGGCGCCGAAATGCGGGTTGATGCCGGTCGCGCCATAGGCGAGCTCGTGCAGGTTGGTCATGCCGCCGATCAGGGCGCCCGCCTTGCGCAGGTTGGCGACGACCGGCGCGTCGTCGTGGTCGAGGCTCGCCGGCATG
This sequence comes from Stappia sp. 28M-7, assembly GCF_014252955.1. NCBI lineage: Bacteria > Pseudomonadati > Pseudomonadota > Alphaproteobacteria > Hyphomicrobiales > Stappiaceae > Stappia > Stappia quadratibracata. The sequence continues at coordinate 133,382 of NZ_JACMIA010000001.1, forward strand.
GCCTTCGTGCCGCCGGTGCGCGGATAGCCGCGCACGAACATGTAATCCTTGACCGGCACCGGCACGCCGGCGAGCGGGCCGAGATCCTCGCCCTTCGCCGCGCGGTCGTCGAGATCGCGTGCCTCCTTGCGCACCAGGCCGGCGTCGAAGGCGGTGAAGAGGTTCATGTCGGCGACGGCTTCCGCGCGGGCGATATAGGCCTCGGCGATCTCCGACACCGAGACCTCGCCCCGCCGCACGCTGGCGGCAATGGCAAGGGCGGTGCCCGGCGCGCCGTCGCTCAAGGGCAGGGCGGCGGGCTTTTCGGCGGCGGCAGGAAGGCCGGCGGTAAACTGCGGCTGAGCGTCCTCATGCGGCAGGGCGGCGAACTGGCGCAGCTCCAGTTCGTTGACGCGCAGGCGCTCTTCCCACTGCGGGATGCGGTCCAGATGGCCGTAGTCGCGGTACTGCGCGACGGCGCGAAGCAGTTCCGGCAGGTCCTTGCTCTTCCACATGGGGCGGCTCCTCTCAGCTGGCGGCGGCGGCGGGGGACGTCATCCGGCCTTCGACCAGGAAGTCGTGCAGGTGACGATGGTAGAGGTCCGGCTGGGTCTGCGGGCAGAAATGCCCGCCGGTCGGCAGCGTGGTCAGGACCGCGTTCGGAATGTTCTGCGCCAGCTCGTTCCACAGGTAGCGCGGGGTGATCGCGTCATCCTCGGCGCCGATCACCAGGGTGCGCGAGGAAATGCGCGGCAGCTCTGCGCGGGAATCGAAGTCGAGCAGCACGCCGATGCGGCTGGCGATGATCTCCTCGCTGCCGCTTTCCCCGACCGTCGGGGTCAGGGCCTCGGGCTCCTCGCCGAAATACCAGGGCGGGTAGCGGAACAGCCGGCCGAACTGCTCGTACGCCTCGAGCCCCAGTCCCTTGAGGACGGCGAGGCGCAGGCCGAACAGGCTGCGGAAATAGGCATCGCCATGCGCCCAGGAGGCGCTGAGCACCAGGTCGCCGACCCGCTCGGGACGGGTGAGGGCCATGGTCTGGGCGATGATGCCGCCGGTCGAATGGCCGACGATGGACGCGCGCTCGACGCCGAGATGGTCCATCAGGGCCAGCACGTCGTTCGCCATCAGCTCGACCGTATAGTCGCTGGTCTGCGTCTCGCTGCGGCCGGTGCCGCGGTGATCATGCAGGACGACCTGGAAGTCGCGCGCCAGACGCTCGGCCTGGGCGCGCCAGAACTCGCCGACGCCGCCGAGACCGGAGACGAGGAACAGGGGGCGTCCGTGCCCGAGCACCTCGTAGTGGAGCCGCCCGTTTTCGATATCTGCAAAGGCCAATACACACTTCCCGGTCTTGAGATGCCGGGAGCAGCCCGGCGCAATGCTTGCAAGGAACGGCAGCCTCGCGGCCGGGGGTGCCGGCCGCGGGGAGCGCCTACCGAAGCAGGTTCGGCAGGAACAGCACGAGCGAGGGAAACAGGATCATCACGGCGATGCGGACGATGTCGGCGAGAATGAACGGCGCGACGCCCTTGTAGATTTCCCAGATGTCGGTGTTCTTCGATATGCCCTTGATGACGAAGACGTTCAGGCCGAAGGGCGGACTGATCATGCCGATCTCGACGGTCATGGTGACGATGACGCCGAACCAGATCGGGTCGAAGCCGAGCTGGGTGATGATCGGATAGACGATCGGCACGGTGAGGATGACGACGGCGGCCGAGTCCATCACGCAGCCGAGCACCAGCATCACGGCGAGGATGACCAGCAGCGTGCCATAGGCGCCGAGATCGGCATCCAGCAGCACCTGCGCCACCTTCTGCGGCGTCTGGGTGATCGTCAGGAAGTAGCCGAACAGCAGGGCGCCGGCGAGGATCGTCAGGATCGCGGCCGCCGTGCGCACGCTCTCGGTCAGCGAGATGAACAGGCGCTCGAAGGAGAAGCGGCGCGAGGCGAAGGCGATGACGATGGCGCCGGTGGCGCCGACCGCGCCCGCTTCGGTCGGCGTGAAGATGCCGCCGTAGATGCCGCCGATCACGGTGAGGCAGAGCAGAATGATCGGGCTGAGCCGGGTGAGGCTGACGACGCGCTCGCGCAAGGGCGGCACGATGCCGGCCGGCGCGTCCTCGGGACGGCGCATCAGCCACAGCCGCGCGGTCAGCATGTAGAAGGCGATGGCAATGATGCCCGGCACCACGCCGGCCATGAACAGCAGGCCGATGCTCTGCTGCGTCAGGAGCCCGTAGATGGCGAGCGCGATGGACGGCGGAATGAGCACGCCGAGCGTGCCGCCGGCGGCGATGACGCCGGTGGCCAGGCGCTCGGAATAGCCGTAGCGCTTCATCTCCGGCAGGGCGAGGCGGGTCATGGTGGCGGCGGTCGCAGCCGACGAGCCGCAGATCGCGGCAAAGCCGCCGCAGGAGGCGATGGTCGCCGCCGCGAGCCCGCCGCGGAATCCGCCGAACCACAGCTGGGCGGCGCGGAAGAGGTCGGCGCTGATGCCCGACGCGACCGCGACCGCACCCATCAGGATGAACAGCGGGATCAGGCCCATCGTGTAGTCGGAAAAGGTCGAGATGACCGAATGGGAGACGAGGCGGAAGGCCGGCTCGAACCCGGTCAGCAGTCCGAAGCCGATGATGCCCGAGCTGCCCATGGCAAGGCCGATGGGCACGCGCAGCGCGCACAGCAGCAAGGTCAGACCGAACCCGAGGAACATCACGAGGTTGGTGTCCAGCATGTCTTGTCTCTCAGGGTCTGAAGTCGGGATCCGAAGTCGGGGACGGCAGGTGGGCGCGGCCGCCGGATTACAGCGCCGGGTCGATGGGCTGTTCGTCGACGAGATGGGCGGGCGGCCAGATGGTCTGGGCGAGCAGCACGGCGACGGAGGCGAGCGTCCCGAGCCAGGCGGCGAACTGGAACCCCCAGACCGACAGGCCGAGGTCGATGGTCAGGAGTCCGGCCTTCATCGTGTCGAGCACCTTGAAGAACAGGGCGACCGAATAGATGCCGACGATCACGAGGCTGAGAACGGTGCCGGTGCGCGACAGGATCCTGCGGGCGAGCGGGCCGGCGCGGCCCCAGAACACGTCCAGGCGGATATGGTCGTTGTAGTAGAAGGCGGCGGCCATGCCCCAGCACACGACGATGCTGAGCAGCATGCGCGAGATCTCGAACTCGTCGGGAACCGGCGTGTTGATCAGGTAGCGCGTCGCGGCCGACACGGAGGTGAGAAGCGCCATGGCGAGCAGCAGAACCGCTGGCACAGCTTCCAGGATGGTCTTCAGAATTCGCATGGCGCTTCTCGTTTTTCAGGTAGAGCCCGAAGCGGGCAGGCGTCAGTAGGCGGCGTCGTACTTTTCGAGCAGCGCCTTCAGGTCGCCGAACACCTTCTCGCCGTCGACGCCCTTGACCGCGACATCGGCGGCCCACTTGGCCTGGACGCCCTTCGCCAGTTCCTTCCACTCGCCGAGCTGCTCGTCGGTGAGCTTGTAGACGTCATGCTCCGGCTTGCCGAGCAGGACCTCGCGGCCCTCGTTCTCGAAGTCGGTCCAGGCGACGGGCAGCTTTTCCGACCAGTCGGCGCTGCAATGGCTGTCGATCACGGCCTTCTGCGCGTCGGACAGGCGCTCGTAGGACGACTTGTTGATCAGGATCGCGGTCGCCAGCGAGTAGAGCGTCGTGTCCATGTGGTAGTGCAGGGTGCGGTCGGCGCCGAGCGCCTGGAGCAGCTTCCACGGGAAGGAGATCGCATCGACGACGCCGCGCTCGACGGCCTCGGCCGCATCGTTCGCCGACATCTGGATCGGCGAAGCACCGCCGAGACGGTAGAGCTCGGCCGCCATCACGTTGGGAGAGCGGATCTTCAGGCCAGCAAGGTCGGCCGGGCGCTCGATCTTCTTCTTGGCGTGGACGGTGCCGCCGCCGTCATAGAAGGTGTTGCAGACCTTGACGTCGGACATCTCGGTCTCGGCATAGGGCATGTACCACTCGTAGAGCGCACGCGAGCCGCGGTCGTTGGCCGAGACGAGGAACGGGATTTCCGCCGCCGAGACGATGGGGAAACGGCCCGGCTCGATGCCGACCAGGTAGAAGGCGATGTCGACGATGCCGTCGCGCGCCATGTTGTAGTGGTCCTTGGCCGGACCCATCTGCTGCGCCGGGAAAATGTCGATGGCGATGGAGCCGTTCGACGCCTCGCCGATGGACTTCGCCCAGGGCTCCAGCACGCCGTAATGCAGCGCATTGTTGGTCGGCAGGTTGTGCGACAGGCGCAGCCGGACCTGCGCGTCTTCCGCCATGCTCGACGTGGTCAGGGCGCAGGCCCCCATCAGCGCGACAGCCAGCGCGCCGGTGAACTTCTTGAACTTCCTCATAAGACCCACTTCCCTCTGGTTTGTTGGAAGGCACTCGAACCCTGGTTGTTCCACCCTTGGTTCCGCCAGGCGGGAGTTCCGTCAGGCGAAACAAGTTCCGTTTAGTGGAACTTTTGTATTGCAATGTGGAACAAATTTGTGATGATGAGAGTGCGGACGTCAAGCGCTTTTTGAACGGGCGCCTTGCCAGGGGGAGAAACAGGTGTCGGAGAAGACAGGCGAAGGTCGCGACCTTCTGGAGCGCCAGCTGCAGCTGCTGGAACTGGTCGCGCGCAATCCCGACGGGCTGGGCTTCAGCGGTCTGCAAAACGCGCTGGGCCTGCCGAAAGCCTCCGTGCACCGGCTGATCGCCGGGCTGGTGAAGGCCGACTGCATCGCCGTCGGCGGGCCCGACGGGGATGGCGAGGGCGAGAGCGGCGAGGGCACGGGGCGCGGGCGCAAGGTCTACATGCTCGGCAACCGCATCCGCCGCCTGCTCGGCAGCGCTGTCGACCCGCAGCAGATCGTCGCCCTGTCGCAGACGGTGCTGCATCGCCTTGCCGAGGAGTTCAAGGAATCCGCCTTCCTGTCGGTGCTGCGCGGCGACCGCGTGGAGACCGCGGTGCTTGTGACCCCGGCCAAGGACGCGCACGGCTTCGTCAATCCCGGACGGATCATGCCGGCCCATGCCGCTGCCTCCGCCAAGGCGATCTTCGCCTATCGCGACGAGGCCGAATGGGACCGCATCCTCAAGCAGGAGCTCACCCCCCTGACCGACCTGACGCTGACCTCGCCGGCGGCGGTGAAGAAGGAGTACCGGGCGGTGCGCGAGAGCGGCATCGCCTATTGCCGCGAGGAGATCGACCGCGGGCTGATGGGCATCGCCGCGCCGCTGCACCTGCCGCAGATCGGCGTGATCTACGCCGTCTCCATCGTCGGCCCGAGCAACCGCATCCGCGAACACGACGAAAAGCAGCTGGAAGCCTCGCTCATCAGGGCGGCCGGCGAGCTGTCAGAGATTTTCACCGCCAATTTGAGGATCGACAGGGCGTGACGGCAAACATTGCGATCATCGGTTTCGGGGGCATCACCCGGACGCTGCTGGCCTCGCTCGCCGGCAACAAGGCCGTGCGCGTCAAGAACATCGTGGTCCGCCCCGAGCGCATCGGCGCGCCGGACCACAGCTGGCAGGACGCCCGCTTCGTCGGCTCCATAGGGGAGCTGGATGCGGATGTGGACACGGTGATCGAGGCGGCCGGCCATGCCGGCCTGAGGCAGCATGCGGGCGACGTGGTGGCGAGCGGCGGCCGCCTGGTGCTGGCCTCGTCCGGTGCTCTGGCGGACGATGCGTTCCGAAAGGGGCTGGAGGCGACGGCGCGTGAAACCGGTGCGGAGATCCATGTGGTCAGCGGCGCCATCGGCGCGCTCGATGCCCTGGCGACGGCGCAGATCGCCGGCCGGCAGGCGGTCCGCTATACCGGCATCAAGCCGAGCCGCGCCTGGCGCGGTACGCCGGCCGAGCAGTGCGTCGATCTCGATGCGCTGTCCGCTCCGACGACCTTCTTCACCGGCTCGGCGCGCGAGGTGGCGCAGCTCTACCCGGCCAATGCCAATGTCGCCGCGACTGTCGCCCTTGCCGGCCCTGGTTTCGACGAAACGACCGTCTCGCTGATCGCCGACCCGGGCGCGGTGATCAACCGACACGTGGTGGAGGCGGACGGCGTGCTCGGCAGCTTCCGCTTCGAGACGACCGCAACCCCCTTGAGCATCAACCCGCGCACCTCCGGCACGACGGTCTTCAGCATCCTGTCGTTCCTGAACAGCGGCTCCAACTCGGTGCGGCTGGTGTAGGGGGGGCTTCTAAAGGACTAGACTATTTAGAAAATTACGAACACACTATTCTCGCATTAGAGCTTTGGTTCGATCATATTTTTAAGGTTTTGCAGATGCCCAAACACTTGATGATCGCTGTCGACTGGTTCGGCCCCTATGACTTGGACAGTGCTCGCGAAGCGGCCAAGTCCGACTATGGGCATGCCCTCTATATGTGCCTTGGGCGTAGGCCCTATCAGCGCTCAAGAACACTTCAGTATGTCGGTATTGGAAATGCTGTGCATACTCGCCTCACCGAAGAGCACCACAAGCTCCAACAAGTGACTCGTGAACGCCAGATCTGGCTGGGAGAGATCGTGACGGCCGAACCGTCTGGTAAGAAGCTGAAGGTCACCAGAGCAACCTTGGACTATGCTGAGTGGTTGCACGCTCGATTTCTTCAGCTTCCTTTAAATGAGAAAAAAACCAAGACCTTGCCTCCCCGCAGCGTTACGGTAATGAATCGCTGGTTCAAAACCGATTATGAGACAAAATATGAGAGGCGTCCCCATGCGGACTGGCCGGATCTTATAGATTATCCGGATTACGATCTTCCTGCTCGTCTTGTTTGGTTTGGGAATAGGCAGAGAATATTCCAGGCTCCAGGCTATGCAGATCCGTAATGTTATTTTTGTGTAGAGTTTACTGAAATATCGTCAGGAAACGATTAAGATTTATTTGTTATAGTCTAGGCAGGACTTTGCTGGTGAAAGATCCGCTTGGGCACGGCAGGCGGAATGCTCCTTCCGATGGTTGCACGCGTTGCATCAATATCGGCCGACGTTCGAGATCTTTTGGGAAAGACAACACGTCGCTTCCGCTCGGTATTAGAAATCGATGGTGACCGAGGGCACGTTGCGCTGGGCCTCGCCCTGGTAGACCGCCTCGATATTGTTCCCGTCCGGGTCGAGCAGGAAGGCGGCGTAGTAGCCTGGGTGATAGGCCCGCAGGCCGGGGGCGCCGTTGTCGCGGCCGCCATTCGCCAGCCCGGCGCGGTGGAAGGCGTCGACGCTCTCGCGGTCCTTCGCCTGGAAAGCGATGTGGTGCCGCCCGGTCAGGCTGCCCGATGCCGTGACGCTGTCGGGAGAGGAGACGACGAGTTCGTCCGCCATGAAGTAGCCGTTGCCCGTGCTGACCACAGGGATATCCAGCACCGACAGGACCGCCGTGTAGAAGGTTTCGCTCGCCTTCAGATCGTGCACCACAAGCTGGATGTGATCGATCAGGCGGCCGCGATGCAGTCGGGTGGTTTCCATGGGCGTTCCTTCTGTGGCGGTGGGCCGGGCGGTGCTGTGCCCCTCGCCGGATCTCGAGGAAACATCGGAGCGCGGCCCGGACGCAATGGCTCGCAACGTCGCGGGTGGGCGGGAAGGGCGCGTCTTTACCCGGCCCTCTGTCCAGCCGCTGCGCGATAGGCGGTCGCCAGCTTGCGGACCGCGGTCTCGATCTCGGCCGGCGTGTAGGCGGCAAAGCCCATCAGGACCCCCGTTTCGGGTTTGCCGAGGGCATGCAGGGCGGACAGTCCCAGAAGCTCGATCCCGACACGCCGCGCCGCGCCGATGGCGGCGCGTTCCGACAGGGCGCCAGTCAGGGCGCAGGGCATCTGCAATCCGCCGATGGGGACGCGCGGCTCGATGAACTCAGCCAGATGCGTGCGCACAAGGCGCGCCAGAACCTCGAGCCGTTCGGCATAGATGCCGCGCATGGTGCGCACATGGGCGCCGAAATGCCCGCCTTCCATGAAACGGGCCAGCGTCAGCTGCGGCAGCGGCGCGGAATGCCCGTCGAGCAGCGTGCGCGCCACCGTCATCGGCGTCACCAGCTGCGGCGGCAGCACGACATAGCCAATCCGCAGGCCCGGAAAGAGCGACTTGGTGAAGGTGCCGATATAGATGGTGCGCTCGTGCGGATCGAGCCCCTGCACGCAGGCGGTCGGCTTGCCGGCATAGCGGAACTCGCTGTCGTAATCGTCCTCGATGATCCACGCCCGGTGCCGGGCGGCCCACTCGATCAGCGCCAGGCGGCGGTCCAGCGCCAGCGTCGCGCCGGTCGGGAACTGATGGGACGGCGTCAGGAACACCGCCTTGACCTCGCGCGGCTCGGCCGTGATCTGCTCGACGGCAATGCCCTGCCGGTCGACGCGAACGGGCACGCAGTCGAGCCCCGCCGCGTCGAACGCCTTGCGCGCACCGTAATAGGCCGGGTCCTCGATGAAGATGCGGTCGCCGGGATCGAGCAGCATGGTGGCGCATAGCGACATGGCCTGCTGCGAGCTGGTGAGGACCAGTACCCGCTCGGCGGTGGCGCGCGCCCCGCGCTCCAGGTTCACATAGTCGGCGATGGCTCGGCGCAGCGGCTCGCACCCTTGCGGATCGCCATGGGCCAGGGCCTGCGTCCGGGCCTCCTTGACCACCTGCCGCTCCAGCCGCTCCCACAGCGCCAGGGGAAAGGTGCGGGTTTCCGGCACGCCGGGCGCGAAGGGGCGCGGGACCAGCATCTCGCGCACTCCGCCGCCGCGGAACATGGCAGCCCCGCGCTGGCTGAGGTTCGGCGCCCGCTGGCGTGCGCGCGCGTCGCGGCGGGACTGGCTGTGCCCGGGCGTGAACTCGCTCATCTGCGAGACGAAGCTGCCGCTGCCGACCCGGCGGTCGATGAAACCCTCCGCATGCAGCCGCCCGTAGGCCGCCTCCACCGTGTCGCGCGACACACCGAGCGAGGCGGCAAGCGCCCGAGAGGCCGGCAGCGGCTTGCCCGGACCCAGCGCGCCATCGACGATCAGTTGGCGGATCGCCCGCTGGATCCGCGCATGAAGCGGCATCGCCGCATGGGCGGGGTGGGCGATCCATGCCTTCACCGATTCCAGTTGGGAGTGCTTGAACAAATGGTCTGGTCCATTCGCGAAAAGTGGCGGGGTGTATCAGGCCATTGACCGGATATTTGTCAAGCCGGCCCGTCGGCCGCCCGTCCCAACGTCCGGAGACCATTGCAGATCATGTCGTCCCGCATCTCCCCGTCCTCCCTCCGTCTCAGCGATCTGACGCATCCGGTCGTGGCGGGCCTGATCTCCGTCATCGTCAACTATGGCGGCACGTTCATCCTGGTGTTCCAGGCCGCCAAGGTCGCGGGGCTGAGCCCCGAACTGACGGCCTCCTGGGTCTGGTCGGTCTCCATCGGCGTCGGCCTGACGGGGCTTTTCCTGAGCTGGCGCTACCGCGAGCCGATCATCACCGCCTGGTCGACGCCGGCGGCGGCCTTCCTCGTCGCGGCGCTGGCAACGACGCCCTATCCGCAAGCCATCGGCGCCTACATGATCTCGGCCGCGGCCTTCGTCGTGCTCGGGCTTTCGGGCTGCTTCGAGAAGGTCATCCGGCTGATCCCGCCGGGCATCGCCTCGGGCCTGCTCGCCGGCATCCTGCTGCAATTCGGCATCGGCGCCTTCGGCGGGGCGAATGTCGATCCGCTGCTGGTGGGTCTGCTGGTCGTCGCCTATGTGGTGCTGAAGCGCTTTTCCGCCCGCTATGCCGTGGTCGGCATCCTCGCCCTGGGGCTGGTCTTCCTGCTGACGCAGGGCCGGGTCGACCTGTCGGGGCTGAGGCTGGAGCTCGCAGCGCCCGTCTTCACCATGCCGGAATTCTCGCTGAACGCGCTGCTTTCGGTCGCGCTGCCGCTGTTCCTCATCACCTTGAGCGGCCAGTACATGCCGGGCATGCTGGTGCTGCGCAACGACGGCTTCAAGACCAGCGCCAACCCCATCGTCACCGTGACCGGGCTCGGCTCGCTCCTCATGGCCCCCTTCGGCTCGCATGCCTTCAACATCGCGGCGATCACGGCGGCGATCGCCACCGGCCGGGAAGCCCATGAGGACCCGGCCAAGCGGTGGATCGCCGGTATCGCGGCCGGCTGCTTCTATGTGCTGGTCGGCGTGTTCGGCGTGACGCTCGCCGCCGTCTTCATGGCCTTTCCGGCGAGCTTCATCACGACCCTTGCCGGCCTGGCGCTGCTCGGCACCATCGGCGGCAGCCTGGCCGGTGCGATGGCCGACCCGGCCTCGCGCGAGGCGGCGCTGATCACCTTCCTCGCTTCGGCGGCGAACATCACGCTGCTCGGCATCGGCGGGGCGTTCTGGGGTCTGGTGATCGGTCTTGTCGCCCACCTCGTCCTCAACGGCCGCCTGCCGCGCCGCGAAGGGGCGGGCCTCGCCGTGGGCAAGGGCGCTGCGAAGTGAGAAGGGCGGCCCGCGCCGGATGCGGGCCGCGCTACACAAACCGGCGGCGGGTGGTATAAGGCCGGATCTCATGCGTGCGGGCAATGGCTTGGCCGAAACGCAGAAGCTGGCGATCCGGGTTCACGATGCTCAACTTAACCGCCTGCCGCTATTTCCTGGAAGTCGTGCATCTGGGCTCCATCCGCCTGGCCGCCGATCGGCTGCACGTGTCGCCCTCGGCCATCAGCCGCCAGATCGCCAAGCTGGAACGGGAGTTCGGCGAGCCGCTGCTCGACCGGCGCGCCAACGGGGTGCAGCTGACCGAGGCGGGCACGCTTGCGGCCGAGCATTTCTCCTCGATCCTCGGCCAGATCGACCTGATCCGCGGGGAAATGTCCGATCTGCGGAAGCTGAAGTCGGGCAGCGTCTCCATTGCCACGGTGGACGGCATCACCGACCCCTATCTGTCGGAACAGATCCTTGCGTTCCGCAAGAAGTTCCCGGCCGTGGAATTCCGCATGCGGATCAAGGGGCGCGAGCGCGTCCTGGAGGTGCTGGAAAAGCGCATCTGCCAGGTCGGCTTCGTCTACGACCACTTCTCCCATCCGATGATCGAGATCGTCGGGCAATGGCGCCAGCCGCTGCTGGCCCTGGTGCCGCCCTCGCATCCCTTTGCCGACGGGCGGGCGGTGAAGCTGCCGGACATCGCCGAATGCGACTGCGTGCTGCCGGACGACAGCTACGGCATCCATCACCTGGTCCACAGGGCGTTTCGCAAGTTCGGCGGCAAGCCGAAGGCGATCATGGTCGCGGACCAGCTGCACTTCCTGATCCGCCACGCGATCCGGTCCAACGCGATCGTCTATGTGCCGCTGCAGGCGGCCCTGCGCGAGGTCGAGGCGGGCGAGCTCGTGCCGCTCAACCTCGCCTGCGGGGACTTCGAGCACCGCTTCATCTACGCGATCGTGCGCCGGGACCAGCGGCGGTCCCCGGCCTGCGACGCGTTCATCGCCATGTTGACGTCGAACTTCCCCAAATACGAGAAGAGCGACGCCAACATGCTACGGCGACTGAGGGCTGCTCAGGCGTGACGTTCAGGCGTGAAGCTCGACCGTGAGGTCGGCTTCGATGGGCGCGTTGAGGCCCAGTTCGTGCTGGGTGAGCGCGGCACGCGCGTGCATCCCGTTCTCCTTGCCCCACAGCTCGACGAAGAGATCCGAGGCGCCGTTCAGCACCAGGTGCGGCTCGGTGAAGCCCGGCGCGCAGGTGACGTAGCCGATCATCTTGACGATCCGCTTGACGCGGTCGAGATCGCCGAGGACCGCCTTCATCATGGCCAGGTGATTGATCGCCATCAGGCGGGCCGAGGCATAGCCTTCCTCGATGGTGAGGTCCGATCCCACCTTGCCGACATAGGGCAGGACGTCGTTGTCGTTCTCGTCGGGCTGGGTGCCCAGCGTGCCGGAGGTGTAGAGAATGTTTCCGACGACGACGCCGGGCAGATAATTGCCGACGGGCTTGGGCCTGCGGGGCAGGACGATTCCCATTTCCTTCAGACGGGCTTCGGTCTCATGCGGCATGAACGTGCTCCAGGATTAGGCATTGACGGATGGCAAACTAGGCAAAACCGATGCGGCTGAGTGTGCGTTGGCGGCAACGCAGTGTTGCCATATCGGCAACTCATGACCTAGGGTAAGGTTCGGTTTGGGGCTGAATTAATATTATAATACATATATTTAGTCGAATGTGAGCCGCCGCGACCCTGCACGGCGGTGCTGCGCCGCAGCGAAGAGGCGAGTGGTCGCGCCCCGGTTTTCTCGTAATGTCCGGCTTGAGTTTCACGAGCAGGGGCCAACAGGTGCAGTCACAATCTCTGGCAATGATCGCGGCGGATCTCCGCGCCGGAAAGGTGCGGTCCTCCGATCTCGTGAGCGCGGCCGCGCAGCGCCATGCGGCGAGCGAGCCGGTGCTGAACGCCTACCGCACATGGGCGGGCGAGCGCGCCAAGGCCCAGGCGGCCGCCCTCGACACGCTGATCTCCTCGGGCATCGATCTCGGCCCGCTGATGGGCATTCCCGTTTCGGTCAAGGACCTGTTCGGCGTTCCCGGCCTGTCGACCCATGCGGGCACCAATGCCGCCTTCCCGAAAGAGTGGCAGGCCGCCGGACCGGTGGTGAAGGCCCTGCTGGCGCAGATGGGCGTGGTGACCGGCAAGACCCATACGGTGGAGTTCGCGTTCGGCGGCCTCGGCACCAACCCGCATGCCGGCACGCCGATCAATCCGTGGTCGTCGCGCGAGACCCCTCGCGTCCCCGGCGGCTCGAGCTCGGGCGCCGGCGTGTCGCTGGCGCAAGGCTCGGCGCTGCTGGCGCTGGGCACCGACACGGCCGGTTCGGTCCGCATTCCCGCCTCCTTCACCGGACAGACGGCGCTGAAGATCACCCATGGCCGCTGGTCGCTGGAGGGCATCGTCCCGCTGTCGCCCTCGCTCGACACGCCCGGCCTGCTGGCCCGCACGGTTGCGGACCTTGCCTATGCCTTTGCCGCGCTGGACCCGCAGGCGTCAGAGCCGGTTGCGGCCGCGGATCTTTCGGGCCTGCGCATCGGCGTCGTCCGCAACACGGTCTGGGACGATATCGAGCCGTCGATCGCCGAGAACACCAGCCAGGCCCTGCGGGTCCTGGAAAATGCCGGCGCGCATATCGGCGACGTGACGCTGGCCTGCACCGAGGAGGCGCTCGCCATCTTCCGGGCCGGCGGCCTGGCGGCAGCGGAGCTGCGCGCGTTCCTCGACCGCAATTTCCCGGAGCGGATCGCCCAGCTCGACCCGGCGGTGATGGCGCGCGTCGAAGCGGTCAACGACCTGACCGCCTCCGACTACCTGCAGCGGGCGGCGAACCTTGCGCAGTACGGCCGGACCGCGGCGCAGGCCTTCGACACGTTCGACGTGCTGGTCTCGCCGACCATTCCGGTCACCGCGCCGACCATCGCCGAGGTCGCCGATCCCGACACCTATCGGAAGGCCAACATGCTGGCCCTCCGCAACACCGCGCTCGCCAACCTGTTTGGTTGGTGTGCGGCGACCCTGCCGACCGGGCTGGATGCCAACGGCATTCCCTCCGGCCTGCAGATCATGGCGCCGCCGATGGCGGAACGCCGCCTGCTGGCGGCGGCCCTGGCCATCGAGACTGCCATCGGCTCCGGGCCCGAAATGCTCGGCAAGGCACCGCTGGCCTGATCACTGTTTACGACCCCCCTTGGAGGAGAGACCATGAAAAACCTGAGCAGAGCGATCATCCTGGCCATTGGCGCCACGTTCGGCGGCGCAGCCCATGCCGCCGACTTCACCTTCACCTTCGCGCATGTCCTGACCGAAGACACGCCGAACGCCCGCGCCGCCGTGGTGTTCAAGGAAGAGGTCGAGAAGAACTCGAACGGCCGCATCGAGATCAACATCCGCCCGGCCGCGCAGCTCGGCGGCGACGTCGAGATCATCGAGCAGACGCAGATGGGCCTCGTCCACATCGCGATCCCGCCGACCGGCAACCTCGCCAACTTCAACGAGCAGATGTACCTGTTCGACCTGCCGTTCCTGCTGAACGACAACGCCGCGATGATGCGGGTGCTCGACGGCGAGGTCGGCACCGAGCTGCTGGGCACGCTCGACGCCAACAACCTGCACGGCATCGCCATGTGGGGTGCCGGCTTCCGCCACATGACCAACAACATCCGCCCGATCAACGGTCCGGCCGATCTCGCCGGCATCAAGATGCGGACCCTGCAGGCGCCGACCATCCTGTCGACCTACCGTGCCTATGGCGCGAACCCGACCGCGATGGCCTATGTGGAGGTCTATAACGGCCTGCAGCAGGGCGTCATCGAGGGCCAGGAGAACCCGCTCGCCAACATCGCCTCGATGAAGTTCTACGAGGTGCAGAAGTACATGACCCTGACCGGCCACGCCTACCACACCTATGCGGCCGTGATGAACAAGCAGGCCTGGGAAAGCCTGCCGGAAGACCTGCAGACCGTGATCGCGGAAGCGATGATCGTCGGCCGTGACGCTGCCCGCCAGTTCACCAACGAGGACGAGGCCAAGATCCTCGACGCGATCAAGGACCAGATCGAGATCCAGGAGCTGTCCGAGGAAGGCCGCAAGGCGTTCATCGAGGCCTCCAAGCCGATCTACGACGAGTTCCGCGACAAGGTGACGCCGGCCCTGATGGACAAGGCGATCGCGCTGGCCAAGGGCGAGTAAACCACGAAGAAAGAGGGTCGCGGCATGATCACCTGGTTGAACAAGCTGGTTGACGTCATCGAGAACACGCTGGTCAGCGGGTTGATACTGGTCGCGACCCTCGTCGCCATCGCGCAGGTTATCGCGCGCTACGTCTTCAACAATTCGCTCTACTGGTCGGAGGAGGTGGTTCTCTACGCCTTCATCACCATGAGCTTCCTGACGATGGGAATGGGCGTGCGCTACGCCTCCCACATCAGCGTCGAGGCGATCTACGCCTTCGTGCCGGAAAAGATGGTGCGGCCGCTGCAGATCGGCGCGGCCTGCCTCGGCCTGATCTTCGCCGGTGTCGTGCTGTGGTACGGCAGCAAGCTGGTGATCAACACCTCGCGCATGGGCCAGCTCTCGCCGGCCCTGCGCATTCCCGTCGGCTACATCTACATGGTCATCCCGTTTTCGGCGGGACTGATGATCACCCGCTATCTCCTGGTCCTGCAGGAGCTCGTGTTCGGGCGCGCCTACACGCCGCCTTCCGTCGACATCAAAACGAGCTGAGGACCCCATCCATGGTCGGTGCACTCGTCCCCGTCTTCTTCGGCCTGCTCGTCTTCGGCCTGCCCATCTTTGCCGCCCTGGCGCTGTCGGTGGCGGCCGCCCTCTATTTCTGGGGCGGCCTCGATCCCGTGCTCGTGCCGATGCGCATGTTCTCGGGCATGAACAACTTCTCGCTGATGTCGATCCCGTTCTTCATCCTGGCGGCCGAGCTGATGCGCATCGGCGGCCTGTCGGAACGGCTGATCAACCTGGCGCGCGCCATCGTCGGCTGGCTGCCGGGCGGCCTTGCCGCCGCCGCCGTCGTCGCCTGCCTGATGTTCGGATCGATCTCCGGCTCCAGCCCGGCGACGGTGATCGCCATCGGCTCGATCCTCTATCCGGCGATGGTCAAGGCGGGCTACGACAAGTACTTCTCCATCGGCCTGATCACCACCGCCGGCACGCTCGGCCCCATCGTGCCGCCGTCCATCGCGCTGATCATCTACGGCTCGGT
This sequence comes from Stappia sp. 28M-7, assembly GCF_014252955.1. Classification (NCBI taxonomy): domain Bacteria; kingdom Pseudomonadati; phylum Pseudomonadota; class Alphaproteobacteria; order Hyphomicrobiales; family Stappiaceae; genus Stappia; species Stappia quadratibracata. Next base: position 149,077 of record NZ_JACMIA010000001.1, read on the forward strand.
CACCGGCACCTCGGTCGGCAAGCTGTTCGCCGCCGGCCTGCTGCCGGCGCTGCTGATCGGCGGCATCCTGATCGCCTATGCCAGCTGGTATTCGGCGCGCAAGGGATACCCGCGCGACGCGATGCCGACCATCGCCAGCATCTGGGCGGCCTTGAAGCAGGCGGCCTGGGGCCTCGGCCTGCCGTTCATCCTGCTCGGCGGCATCTATTCGGGCGTCTTCACCCCGACCGAGGCGGCGGCCGCCGCCTGTCTCTACGGCTGGCTGGTCGGCGCGGTGGTCTACCGGACCATCTCGCTCAAGGACACGCTGGTGGTGCTGCGCAACACCGGCCTGATCTCCGGCCCCTTGCTGCTGATCACCGCCGGCGCCTCGGCCTTCTCCTGGCTGCTGGCGAGCTCCGGCACCCCGGCCCAGCTGGCGAGCTTCATCCTCAGCGACACCAGCAATTCCATCGTGGTGATGCTGCTGTTCAACCTGATCCTGCTGGTGGCCGGCTGCTTCCTCGACAGCGCCTCGGCGATCATCATCCTCGGCCCGCTGATGATGCCCATCGCGGCGCAGGTCGGCGTCGACCCGATCCATTTCGGCATCATCATGCTGGTCAACCTGTCGGTCGGCATGCTGACCCCGCCTGTCGGGCTCAACCTGTTCGTGGCCATGGGCGTCGCCAACATGAAGCTGGGAGAGATCTTCCGCGCCGCCCTGCCGACGATCGCGCTGATGCTGGTGGCGCTGGTGATCCTGACCTACGTGCCGTTCTTCAGCATGCTGCTGCCGAACACGTTCTTCTGAGGAACACCCGCGCGGGTCCCGCGCACCGGCGAAGCGACTGCCCCCGACACCGACCAGCGCGCATGGGACCATGTGCGCTGGTTTTGTTTTGGGCGTGCTGCTGCGGCCCGTCGACAGGTCGGGGATGCAAGCGGATATCGAGCGCCCTCCTCTTTGTCGTTCAGCCTCGCATCGAGGCTCGTCACTCGAATATCTTGGCGATTGCGGCTTGTTCGGCCTCCTCCCATCGACGCACGTCCTTGGTCACCTTCTCGATCTCTGCGTCGCTGAGGTGGTGCGCACCGTCCTCGTCGATACGACACAGACTGAATGGCTTGCCGACGCTGGGGGAGGTAAGGTCGAGCGCTTCCAGGACACGCAGGACGGCCGCGCAACCGAAGCGCAGCGACCGCTCGGTCAAGTGGAAGTGGGACAGAAGCGAGCCGGCTTGCTGTGCCATGGCCGCACCGCTGCCGATCGCGTGGAAGCCGATATCGCCGTAGTGCCCGATCATGCCGGAGGGCGTTATCTCGACGATCCACGGCTCTCCCTTGCGCCATCCGGCCGCCATCACGTAGGCCGACGGCGAGCCGCCATCTTCTTCGCCCGGCACGTCCGGGATGAACGTGTCGTAGTGATGGCGCAGGATCGGGAGGACCTGTTCCTGCATCGCGCGGCCGATATCCGGGGCCTCCAGAATGGCCGCACTGTTTTCGTTGAAACAACTCTCAACCTCGACCAGCACCGATCGCGCACCGCTGCCGCCCCATGCCGCCAGCTCGCCCAAAGGGTGCAGCTTCTGGGCCGGATATGTCATGCCTCTCCCCTTGTCCGTGATCTGCGAGTCGGAGCCGAGCACGACTCCATCCTGGCAAACGGTGGCAAGCACGACGGTCATGATTTCGATCCTCTCAGGTCGTGTGGTCCGGAAAATCCCGCCGGATACGCATCAGCCGCAGCTCGCTTCCATGCGATGCAGACTGCAGTCGTAGGCGATTGGAACGATCCGTTTTCCTTCTCCGGTACGAGTGCAAGGAGAACGGGCGCGGAACCGGATCGTTCCCGCATTGCGTAATCCGAAGGGGGCGGAAGGTTCTCGCGCCCCGAGCGGTCGAGATGAAGTGTATATATGTGCCAGTATCAGGATCGGATCTTCGGCGACAAAATTGAACCAGTGCGCAAGACGGAGAGCGAACGGCAGGTTACAGGCCGTCTTGGCAATACATTTAGCTTTGGGGGCGAGGACAGACTAGCATCTCGGGTGGGCAGCAGAATGGCGGCTTTTGGTGGCAACGTGCACTAAGCTGGTCGTTGAGGTTGTCAGTGGCCGTGTCCTTCTGTCGATTTTGATCGTCCTGAGAGACGAAAGCGAAAAGGGCTATGCGGGCCGGCGGATGGGTCATGGCCAACACAGTTGTGCTCGATCAACTACGGGGATGCTTCTCAGCGCTTAAAGGGCACGTCTTTGTGCTGTAAGATGCTGGACACGACTCGCGACGTGAGAGCACAATGGATGACGGCGATTACAGCAATGGGGATGCGCCGCCAGCTAAGACGCCGGCGGTGATTGATCTCGACGCGTTTTCTAAGACGATGGACGCCGGGCAAGGTGCGGCCGAAGCGGCCGGTAGATTGCTGGCTATCAGTGAGCGGATATCGACAGCACAGGAGGTGCTTTGCCCGCATGGCGGTGTCGAAAGCCTCGCCGCGCAATCGGAGCGTGCGGCCCTCATCATTGAGCAGACGACCGCCAGCCTGACACTCCCGTCTCTGATGAGCAACAGCGCCGGGCTAAGCACATATCCTTCGACTTCCCGTATCTTTGAGGACATCGAGCGCCAGCAGCGCCAGCTCACCAGCGGCTTCCCCGAAAGCCTTGCCCGTATTGCGATGGGCTTACCGTCCTCAAGTCTGAGCACGCTAACCGAAAACCTTACTTTGGGCGGCACTTACGCAGACCTCTCCCGGACCGGGGAAATGGCGCGTATCACTACTGGCGTTTCCGTTTCCGCCGCCGACCTGCACCGCTTTGAGATACCGGACATGAGCGCCATTGGTGCGCTGTCACGGAGCGTCGAGGCCTTGATCAGGCCGTCATTCGATACTCCGGCATCAATCATCCAGGAAACGTTCGTCGGCTTGCATAGCCCTTGGCTTGATACTGCTAATGTACTCGGCTCGGCCGAAGCATTGGTGAGGGTGCAAAGCCTCGGGCTGCAACTTGGGCATCAGACGGCGTTCAATCCCGATTACAGCGCGTTGCTGCGCGAAACACTTGGCGACTGGCGGGACGTCACGGCGATCCCGGATGACCTTGAGGAGCAGGTTGCGCGCTCCGAATTCTACGTCGACCTCGGCTTCGATACGCGCGTTATCGACAGGCCGGATGAAGCGTTCGGTGAAACCCTGATCCTCGCGGGTATCGCTTTCGCGCCGGAAGACAATGAGGTCGAAGGCCGGCACGATGATCTAGGCCTTGCCCGGGCTCGGCAGTTGCAAGCCGCCGTGCAGAAGCTTGAGGCCGAGCTGCGGAGCTTCATCGTTGCGGTTTTGTCAGCAGAGTTCGGACCGCAGTGGGTTAAGCGCCTGCCAAACAGCCTCTATGATCAGTGGATTGAGAAACAACGGCGTGATCCGCGCGGAGACCAGCTTGAACCTATCGACTATGCTGACTTCATGGATTTTGAGCGTATCATCTGCAAGAGGGACCTGTTCGGGACGGTGTTCGCCACATACTTCGTGTCGCTTGAATCTGCCCGGGAGTCCTTGATGCGTCTTGTGGCGCCCCGGAACACGGCGATGCATTCGCGCCCGATCGGTAAGGACGACGCCGTACTGGCCGCATTTGAGATCCGGCGTTTAATGCTGCGCGTAACCCGCCATTGAGGCTGGCACATCGTGCTTAATAGATCAGGGAATTGGCGGCCCACCTCAGCGTCGGAAGCTGCTGTTGCGGCCTCGCAATATCGTCGGGCTGTAGCGTAAAGCTGCGATTTTGAGCGCCAAACGACGCGCGCCGCCCGTCGGCACTATCGCTCGATAACTGGCTGATCAGGGGAAAATGGCGGAGAGAGAGGGATTCGAACCCTCGATACGGTTTCCCGTATACACGCGTTCCAGGCGTGCGCCTTAAACCACTCGGCCACCTCTCCGCAGCCGGCCCGTCCGGTGGGCCTGCGGGGCAGGCCTTTCGTCGGTCCTCGTGCGGGAAGGCGATGGGTCCGGCGCTCGCACCAGGGCGGCGCGAAGCCGGGCCGACCCGGCCCGCAAGTCGCGCAATATACTGACGATGCGGCCAAGTTCAAGCACTCATCCATGCCCTGCTGCGCTTTTCAACACGGGCGGGCAAACGCAGCCGGCGACGGATGAGAAAGCCGGCGGAAACATTAGGTTCTGCCCGGTGAGGCCAGAGACCGGACGCTTGCGCGGGCGCCTGGCGCACGCAGCCGGGAGGGGCCGCGTGCGGGCGGATCGGCGGGCGGCGGCCGCCCCGCGCGGGGTCGCGGATTGCTCCCGCGGGTTCACGGATCGCTCCCGCGCTCTCACGCCTTGCGGAAGCGCCTTTCGTCCATCTTGCGCTTTTGCGAAAGCAAGCCTATCTGATGCGCCCGGCGGGAGAGGCAAGGCGATGGCGCGCCGTGCCCATTGTCGCCGTTTTCTCGCGTTTTGCTGTCGCCCGGAAGGTCGAGGCGGGCTATGGTCCGGCCCGCGGCCGCCCGCGTATGCAAATTTCGAGTGAACGAATTCCGCCGAGCGGAGTTCTGGCAGTTGCGGACCTTTGCAACAGATGTCTGCAGTCGATGTTTGCAGTCTGGCGCGGGCAGGCCCGATGCCTTCAGGCTTTGGTATTGGGTGGATCCGGGACGGAACGATGTTCAGACTTCTCCTGCGGCTTCTCGGTCTGTGGTTCGTGGCGCTGGCGCTGGTGGCGCTGGTGATCGACGCCACGTCGACGATCGCCGCCGGAAGCTGGTCGTCGACCTCCTTCGGCCAGTACTGGTTCGACTTCGCGCCCGAAAGTCTCGCCGCCGCCCAGGCCTTCGTCCAGGGCGAGGTCAATCCGGTCCTGTGGGATCCGGTTGCCCTCAAGCTCCTGGTGCAGCCGGCCTGGCTGATCGTCGGACCGCTCGGCTTCCTGCTCCTGTGGATCGGAGATCTCGGCCGCGGCCGTCGTCGCCGCAGGCTCGCCGAAACCGTCTGAATCCCTTGCCCGCCGGCCTCCCCCGGCGCGCATCCCTTTGGAGGCATCCATGTCGTTCATGACAATGCTCAGCAACAAATTCTCGCTGGTCGACCCGGCCATGGCGCTGCCCGGTCGCGGCGAGCCGATCATGACCCCGGGCATCCACACCGTGCTCGGCCGCCCGCTCGATCTTGCCCCGGGTGCGGGCGAGGAAGAGGTGCTGTTCGGCCTCGGCTGTTTCTGGGGCGCCGAGCGCCTGTTCTGGACCATGCCGGGCGTTCTCGTCACCGCAGTCGGCTATGCCGGCGGCTACACGCCGAACCCGACCTATCACGAGGTCTGCACGGGCCGCACCGGCCATACCGAGGTGGTGCGCGTCGTTTTCGACACCGCGCGCCTGCCGCGCGAGGAGCTGCTCAAGGCGTTCTGGGAAGGCCACGACCCGACGCAAGGGATGCGCCAGGGCAACGACACCGGCACCCAGTACCGCTCGGCGATCTATTTCGCCGAAGGCGGCGAGATGGCGGCGGCGGTGGCGGCCTCGCGCGCGACCTATGCGGCGGCGCTGAAGGCGGCCGGCCACTCGCGCACCATCACCACCGAGACGAAGCCGATGGGCGCGTTCTACTTCGCCGAGGACTATCACCAGCAGTATCTCGACAAGAACCCCGGCGGCTATTGCGGCCTCGGCGGCACAGGCGTTGCCTGCCCCGCCGGCCTTGCCGTGTAAGCGCACGCGAAGTCATGACTGAAAGAGGCGCGCGGGACGGCGGTTCCGCGCGCCTTTTCGTATCCGCGGGCGGGCGAGAATGCCGCAGGCCCGCGCGCCGTCTTGCCGCTTTGCAAGCAGCCCGGCCACAGCCCATATTCGGCGGATGAGCCCTGACGACATCAGACCTGCCATCACCATCGACCCGGCCGTGCGGGCAAGGCACCGCCGGCGCAACCGCCTGCACACGCTCGTGCTCGGCGCCGGGGCGGTGCTGCTGCTGTCGCTGACCGCGTGGACGCTGGCCGGGCCGCAGGGCGTCCTGTGGGCGGCAATCGGCGGCTCGCTGTCGGTGATGCTGGCGGCGCGCTTTTCCTCCTCCATGGTCCTGCAGCTCTACGGCGCGCGCGAGGTGACGCCCGCCGCCTTTCCCGAAGCGCATACGATCGTTCGGCTGCTGGCCGAGCGGGCGGGCCTGCCGCGCATGCCAAGGCTCTATCTGGTGCAAAGCCGGATGGTGAACGCCTTTTCCACCGGCACGCGCGAGGACAGCGCCATCTGCATCACGGAAGGGCTGCTCGCCCGCCTGACCCCGCGCGAGTTCGTCGGCGTGATGGCGCACGAGCTGGCCCATGTGGCGCATGGCGACATCCACGTCATGGCGATGGCCGACGTGGTGGCGCGCATGACCGGCATCATGTCGGTGTTCGGCCTGGTGCTGATGGTGATCAGCCTGCCGCAGGCGCTGGCCGGCGGTGCGCCGGTGCCCTGGGGCGCGGTGCTGCTGCTGGTCGTGGCGCCGACGATTGGAACGGCCGTGCAGCTGGCCCTGTCGCGCACCCGCGAGTTCGAGGCGGATCTGGGCGCGGCCTCGCTGACCGGCGACCCGGAGGGCCTTGCCAGCGCGCTCATGAAGCTGGAGCGCATCCAGGGGCGCATGTGGGAGGCGGCGCTGCCGCAAGGCGCGCGCATCCCCGAGCCGTCGGTGCTGCGCAGCCACCCGCAGACGGACGAGCGCGTGCGGCGGCTGCGCGAATTGCGGGCATCGCCTGAGCACTGGCTGGACACGGCCGCGATGCCGCATGTGGCGGGGCGCTCGCCCGTGCCAGATACGGGCGCTCCGCGCCGCCGGCTGACCCGCTTCGGCACCTGGTACTGACGCGCCCGGCAGCCCTGCCTATTCGGGCAGGCCGAGGAAGCGGAAGGGCTCGGCCTCGACGAAGGATGCTGTCGCATCGCCGGAATAGATGTGCTGCTGGTCGGGCCCGAGGTCGAGCTTGCGCACTGGCGCGCCTTGCGAGAAGTCCAGCTGCTTCAGGTCCACCCAGAACGTGTTCGGGGTGAGGGCCGATTCGAAGAAGTAGAGCAGCCGCTGGTGGTCGACGACCGTGCGCCAGCGGGTGGAGGAAATGTTGGGCTGGTCCGGCGTGGTGATGCCGAAGGGCACGGACACGTTGCGGATGACGCTGAAGACGCTGGCGATGGCCCGGTTGGGATCCTCCGGGCGCGGGATCGCCGCGACATAGAAGCTCGCCCGCGCGAAGCGGTCGGCAGCGCGGTTGGTGCCGGGCAGGAACACGGTGCCGCCGATGCCGCGCCAGTATTCGGCCAGCGCCAGCTGCTCTTCGAAGGTCGGCGAGTTGGTCATGACCGTGTAGCGGCGGTTGTGATGGATGACCTGCCGCCCGCCGATATACTCGACGATGGCGCTGTCGCCGCTGGCATCGGACATGGACAGGTGCAGCGTCGTCAGCCGGTCCTCGCCGGGCACGCTGTCGGTGACGATGGTGAAGGGCTCGGCCTCCAGCGCCGCGACGGCCTCCGCCACGCTGGCGAAATTGTCGAGCACATACTGGCCCCAGGCGGCGATGGTCAGGCCCGGACGGTCGCCGGTCATCTCTGGATATTCGGACTCGGCCAGCCACAGCAGGTTGACCGCAAGGCCCTCCTCGTTGACCCCGTCCGTGGTCGACACGTCGTAGCCCGAGGCGATGACGCTGCCGTATTTCGAGGTCCATTTCAGGGAGTTCGGCCCGGCTTCGCCGCTGCGCTCCATGCCGCGCGGCATCACCCAGAGATTGGTGGCGATCTCGCTCTTCCAGTCCATCGAACGGGCGGTGATCACCGTGTCGCCGGCGCCGTGATAGACGAGGCGGGTGCAGGCCTCGGCAAGGGCCGCGCCCCCGGTTGCAAGCAGCGCGGCGAGCGCCACGCGCGCGCCCAGGCCACGGGCTCGGGCGGAAAACGGCATGCTGGACATCGGGGGGACCTCTTGGCGTGCCACATCGCAAAAACAGACGGCCGCCTGCAAGAAAAGCGGCCGCCGCCATCGTAGAGGGCGGCGGCGAAGTCGGGCAAGTCGGTAAAACCTGCGGCTGCAGGCATTGCCCCGGCATTTGTCGCGGCCGGGCGGTCCGCCGGAGCGGCTGCCCCCTTACGGCGAGACGCAGGTCGCGGTCAGGCCGCCATCCACCACCAGCTCCTGCGCGGTGATGTAGCGGGCCTCGTCCGAGGCGAGGAACAGCGCCGCGTTGGCCGTATCCCAGGCATCGCCCATGTGCCCCATCGGGCACTGCGCGTCGCGCCGGGCGATCATCTCCTCCTCCCCGCCATAGGAGGCGGCGAGCGGCTTGCGGATCATCGGCGTGTTCATCAGGCCTGGCGACACGCAGTTCGCGCGGATGCCGAGCGGCGCGTATTGCAGGGCGATGTTGCGGGTGAGCCCGACGATCGCGGCCTTGGAGGCCGAATAGGCGGCATAGGGAAAGCCGATATAGCGCGAGGCGGCGATCGAGGCGACGTTGACGATGGCGCCGCTGCGCTGGCGCTCCATCACCGGCAGCACATGCTTGCAGGTGAGGAAGACGCTGGTCTGGTTGATGGCGATCACCCGGTTCCAGCTCTCCTCGGAGGCTTCCACCGGGCCGCCGGTTTCCGAGATGCCGACATTGTTGTGCAGGATGTCGATGCGGCCGAACTGCGCAAGGCAGGCCTCGACCATCGCCGCGACATCGGCGGAGTTCGAAACGTCCGCCCGCGCCGTCTCGCAGGTGCCGCCCTCGGAGCGGATGATGTCGCGCGTTTCGCCCGCCGCGCGCTCGTCGCGGTCGACGGCGAGGATGCGCGCGCCGTTCCGCGCAAAGAGAACCGCCGCCGCCTTGCCGTTGCCCCAGCCCTCTCCCGAGGAGCCGGCGCCGACGACGAGGGCGACCTTGCCGGCCAATCGGCCAGCCGAACTGTCTGTCATGTGGAAACCGTCCGTTCTGATGCCCTGACACGAAAAGACCGGGGCGGGCTCGGCCCGTCCCGGATCGCAAAGGAAAGGCCGGAGCGGATCGCGTCCGCTCCGGCCTGCCACGTTCGGCGGTTACTCGGCCGCTTCGCGCATGGACATCGCGTAGCGCTGCAGCGCGTCGTCCTCGACCGGCTCGATCGGCGTGAAATCGCGATGGGCGATATATTCCGGCCGGGTCGGCTTGCGGATCGCGTTGGAGACGGTGGAGAGCGTCAGATAGACGATCTTGCGCGGGTAGGGCGTGATGTTGCCCGACGAGCCGTGCACCAGGTTGCCGTGATGGATCAGCAACCCGCCCGCCTTGCCGGTCGGAGCGACGATGCCGCCCTTGGCGGCGAGCTCGGTCACGGTGTCGTTGTCGAGCGTCCACAGGCCGTAGCTGGTGGTTGTGGTGTCGTATTCCGACTTGAGCTGGCCGTGGGTGTGCGAACCGCCGATCAGCATGAGCGGACCGTTGATCGGCAGCACGTCGTCGAGGAACACCGAGATGTTCATCGCCCGCGGCTCGGGCATGCCGTCATCCTTGTGCCAGGTGGGGAAGTCCTGGTGCCACTGCCAGACGTCGCCGGTGAAGGCGGCCTTCGCGTTCACCTTGAACTGGTGCATGTACAGTTCTTCGCCGAAGATCTGGCGCACCGGCTCGATGAGGCGGGGATGACGCCCGAGCAGACGGAACGCCTCGTTGTAGGTATGGCAGGCAAAGGCCGTACGCGGCGTGCCGTCCTTCTCGCGCCAGATCTCCTTGCGGTCCTCGTCGAAGATGCCGGACGCCGCCTCCCGCAGCACCTCGACCTCTTCCGGCGAGAACGCCTCGGGCAGGAAAAGATAGCCGTGGCGGTTGAATTCGTCCTGTTGTTCCTGCGTCAGCTTCATGTGGCGTTCCTCCTCTTGGGTCACGGCCTTCAGGCCGTGTTCTTCAAAACCTGCCTGGCGGTGAGGCGAGCCTCCGTTTCCTTACCGGCATTTTCCGCATGGGCCCTTGCGGCGCCTTCCGCGGCTGCGTCGCCGGCCGCGATGAGCCGGGCGATCTCGTGATGGTGCTCCCAGGCGGATTCGCGGAAGCCGCCGATGTCGAGAACCAGCCGCATGGAGCGCATCATGTGCGAGAACTGCGGCTCGAGCGTTTCGGCGATCCGGCGGTTGCCGGACATGACGATGACCTGGTTGTGGAAGTCGACGTCGAGCGCGATGCGCTCCGCCACGGGCGTGTCGTCCCCGAAGCTCTCGGCCTGGCGCAGGATCGCGGCGAGCGTCTTCAGCTCGGCCTCCGGCATGCTGCCCTCCGCGACCCGCGCGGCCGCTAGGCCGGCGGCCAGCCCGTCGAGCGCGGCGCGAACCTGATAGATCTCGCGAAGATGCGCCGGATCGATCTCCGTGACCTTGAGCCCCTTGCGCCCGGTCTCCTCCACCAGCCCGTCGCGCTTGAGCAGCTGCAGCGCATGGCTGACCGGCTGGCGCGACACGCCGAGGCGGTCGGCAAGCTCGGCCTGGCGGATGCGCTCGCCCGGTGCCAGCTCGGCCAGCGCGATGGCCTGGCGCAGCCGCTCGTAGACGCGGTCCACCAGGATCGGGCTCTGGTCGATGAGTTCCATGGGCATGCCTAGCGTCCTTCCCCTTACGGTCCTTGCGGACATCGCAACGAAGCGCAGCCGGCGCGAAAGCACCCGGGCCGATCCCGGGGGCTGGTTGTGCGGCCTGTCCGGCGCGATGCCGGGACAAGCTGACGGAACGCGCGCACCGCCGCAATGCACCGCAGGTATGACATGGGAGGCCTGTTCGGCACACCCGGCGGCGCGACGTTCCGGGACGGACCTGTCCCTGTCCTGGCCGGGATGCGGCCAAGCTCTTCGTGACCTCCGCTGCGGCCGTTTCGGCTCCGCACCGTGCCGGATCCGTCCGGCGGGCAAGAAGCCGGACCGGCCGACGGTCTGGCGATGGGGCCAACGGAGCCCTGAGCGCCGGTGGTCCGGCGAAATCCGTGCGCCGCTCCTGCAGCGCGAGCCTTTCGTCCACTCCGGCGTCCGCTCCGGCACGTCGGTCTTCGCCCGGTCGGGAGCGGTGGTTCGATCAATCAGGAATTCGGAATTCCAAATTCCAATGATGCAACCCTGCCCGAGCGGATCGGCGCTGTCAACAGTTTGGAATTCCGAATTCCATTTCGAGTGGTTCGGCCGTGGGCGGGGTGGAGGCGGCGGTAGAAGAGGACGCGTGCGCTTCGGGGTATCGGTTCCAGTGCCTTGGGCTGCTGCTTGGGAGGGGTGGGCGGTTGGCGCGAAGGAATGTGCAACCCGCTGAAGTAATGTCCCGAAGACGCAAGGCAGGCGCGCCGCATGGCATGCGCGGAAGGCGGGATGAAGAGCGGGAGATCGGCCGGGACATGCTGCAGGGCGAGGCTCTCCCTCCAGGTGATTTGCCGGCTCATGTGCTGAGATACCGCAGAGGCAGCGAGCGGCGCCGGGCAGCGGGCGCCGTGCCGGCAAGTCGCCGGCGCTACGGGCTCGGCCGGCATCCTTGCAAGATTTCGCAGGAATTCCGCGCAAGGGGCGGCTCTCGCCCGGCTGCTGTTCAGCTTCTGGGGCGGCGGGAAGCGGCCGTGGATCAAGGAGGGGGGCGCCGGCTCTGCCTTAAAGGAAACTTCGCCGCCTCAAGGTCTTGACGCGGCTTGGTTTGTCATCCAGCCTTCACGCAGGACGCATAACAGACATCCGGTCCAGAACGGATGCAGATCGCGCCCCAGTGGAGGAACACAGATGACCATGCACATGACGAAGCTCGCCGGCGCTGCGAGCGTCGCCGCCTTGCTTGCCGGCCTCATCGCCGCAACGCCTGCGCAGGCCGAATTCAAGCTCGACAGCCGCTACACCGATGCCGATGGCGACCTGATCGCGGACATTCCGTCCGATCCGGCGCAGCAGATCGATCCCTCGACGCTGATCTTCGCCTATACCCCGGTCGAGGATCCGGCGGTCTATGCCGAGGCCTGGGCCGACTTCCTGGCCCATATGGAGAGCGTCACCGGCAAGAAGGTGCAGTTCTTCCCCGTCCAGTCGAACGCCGCCCAGATCGAGGCGATGCGCGCCGGCCGCCTGCACATCGCCGGCTTCAACACCGGCTCCAACCCGCTTGCCGTCGCCTGCGCGGGCTTCCGCCCGTTCACGATGATGGCCAAGGCCGACGGCAGCTTCGGCTACGAGATGGAAATCATCACCTATCCGGGCTCGGGCATCGAGAAGCCGGAAGACATCAAGGGCAAGACGCTTGCCTTCACCGCCGAGACCTCGAATTCCGGCTTCAAGGCGCCGTCCGCGCTGTTGAAGGCCGAATACGGCCTCGTCTCCGGCACCGACTACGAGCCGGCCTTCTCCGGCAAGCACGACAATTCGGTGCTCGGCGTCGCCAACAAGGACTATCCGGCGGCCGCGATCGCCAACTCCGTCATGCACCGCATGATCGAGCGCGAGGTGATCAAGCCCGAGCAGGTGGTCAGCATCTACAAGTCGCAGACCTTCCCGACCACTGGCTACGGCGTTGCCTACAACCTGAAACCGGAGCTGCAGGATAAGATCAAGGAAGGCTTCGCCACCTTCAAGTGGGAAGGCTCGTCGCTGGAGAAGGAGTTCTCCAAGTCGGGCGAGGCGCAGTTCATCCCGATCACCTTCAAGGACAACTGGTCCGTCATCCGTCAGATCGACGCGGCGAACGACGTTTCCTACAACTGCCAGTAAGATCGTGAGCGGGCGGACGGCGCGCGGGGGAGTGTCTTCCGCGTTGCCGTCCGTGTCCGCGCCCGCATCCCTGGCCGTTCCCTTGCGCGCGGCCCTTCGTGCGGCGCGCAGGGGCCGGCAGACCCGGCCGTGACGGCCCTCTCTCCCCCGGATCCCCGCATGCTGACAGTCGAAGCGCTTACCAAGACCTACAAGACCGGCGACAAGGCCCTCCGGTCAGTCAGTTTCACCGTGCCGAAGGGACAGGTCGTCGGCCTGATCGGGCCGTCCGGCGCCGGCAAGTCGACCCTCATCCGCTGCATCAACCGCTTGGTCGAGCCGACCGAGGGGCGGGTGCTGCTGAACGATCTCGACATCACCGGCCTGCCGGCGCGCGAACTGCGCCGCGCCCGCCGCCGCATCGGCATGATCTTCCAGGAATATGCCCTGGTGGAGCGTCTGACGGTGATGGAGAACGTGCTGTCGGGGCGCCTCGGCTATGTCGGTTTCTGGCGCTCCTTCCTGCGCCGGTTTCCCGGCGAGGACGTGGAGAACGCCTTCCGCCTGCTCGACCGGGTCGGCCTGATCGACCATGCGGACAAGCGCGCCGACGCCCTGTCGGGCGGCCAGCGCCAGCGCGTCGGCATCGCCCGCGCGCTCGCCCAGGATCCCGAGCTGCTGCTGATCGACGAGCCGACCGCCTCGCTCGATCCCAAGACCTCGCGTCAGATCATGCGGCTGATCGTCGAGATCTGCGCCGAGCGCGGCCTGCCGGCGATCATCAACATCCACGACGTCGTGCTGGCCCAGCAGTTCACCCAGCGCATCATCGGCCTGCGGGCGGGCGAGGTCGTCTTCGACGGCACGCCGGACCTGCTCGACGAAAGCGTGCTCACCCGCATCTATGGCGAGGAGGACTGGACCGCCATGCGACGCGCGGCGGAAGAGGACGACCACGCCGAGCGCGACGCCGCCGAACGCATGGCCGGGATGGTCTGAGCCATGAGCGCGACCGCAAAGGCCTATCCCCGTCGCTGGCGCCGGTCGGCGACGATGATCCCCGATCCGCGCTGGCGCTACGGGATCTACACTGTCATCCTCGTCTATCTGGTGCTGGCCATCGGCTCGATCGACGTCAACTGGGCCCGCGTCTGGGACGGGCTCGACCGGGGCTGGCGCTTCGTCCAGGGCTTCCTGCAGCCGGACTTCACCAGCCGCTGGAAGGACATCAGCAACGGCATGATCGAGAGCCTGACCATGACGGTCACGGCCACCGTCGCCGGCGTGCTGATCTCCGTGCCCATCGGCATCGGCGCGGCCCGCAACATCGCCCCGCGCGCGGTCTACTACGTCTGCCGCGGCATCATCGCGGTGAGCCGGTCGCTGCAGGAGATCATCATCGCCATCCTGCTGGTCGCCATGTTCGGCTTCGGACCCTTCGCCGGCTTCCTGACCCTGTCCTTCGCCACCATCGGCTTCCTGGCCAAGCTGCTGGCCGAGGACATCGAGGACATCGACGAGGCCCAGGCCGAGGCGGTGCGCGCCACCGGCGCGTCCTGGTGGCAGCTGGTCAACTACGCGGTGCAGCCGCAGGTGATGCCGCGCCTGATCGGCCTGACGCTCTACCGCTTCGACATCAATTTCCGCGAGAGCGCGGTGATCGGCATCGTCGGCGCGGGCGGCATCGGCGCGACGCTGAACACCGCCATCGACCGCTACGAATACGACAGCGCCGGAGCGATCCTGCTGATCATCATCGGCGTGGTGATGTTCGCGGAATACTCCTCCAGCTATATCCGCAAGTGGGTGCAGTGACATGCCGGTGATCAAAACCGAAAACGGCCCGGTCTGGCTCCGCCGCACCCCGCAAGCCTCCTTGCGCCTGTGGGCCGCATGGTTCGTGTTCGTCGCCCTCACCGTCTGGTGCTGGCAGGTGATGACGAAGGACACGATCTGGGCCTTCGTCTATGACGCGCCGCAACAGGCGGCCGACATCGGCTCGCGCATGTTCCCGCCGCGGCTGAGCTATATCGACAAGCTGCTCTGGCCCTTGTGGGACACGATCAACATGGCGACGCTCGGCACCATGCTCGGCGTCGCCATCGCGACGCCCATCGCCTTCCTGGCCGCGCGCAACACCACGCCGAGCCTGCTGATCGCCCGTCCGATCGCGCTGTTCATCATCGTCGCCTCGCGCTCGATCAATTCGCTGATCTGGGCGCTGCTGCTGGTCTCGATCCTCGGCCCCGGCCTGCTCGCCGGCATCATCGCCATCGCGCTGCGCTCCATCGGCTTCGTCGGCAAGCTGCTCTACGAGGCCATCGAGGAAACCGAGTTGACGCAGATCGAGGCGGTGCAGGCGACCGGCGCCAGCGGCGCGCAGCTGCTCAACTACGGCTACTGGCCGCAGATCGCGCCGGCCTTCTGGGGCATCTCGGTGTTCCGCTGGGACATCAACATCCGCGAGAGTGCGGTGCTCGGCCTTGTCGGTGCCGGCGGTCTCGGGCTGCAACTGCAGGCCTCGCTCAGCGTGCTGGCCTGGCCGCAGGTGACGACGATCCTGCTGGTCATCCTGGCGACCGTCGTGTTCAGCGAGTGGGTCTCGGCCAAGGTCCGCCACGCCATCATCTGAGGGGCAGGGCAACGGGCGGGCTTTTCGGCGGCTCCCTTGCGGGGCTATGCATGGGGACGGGGCGGAGAGCACTCCGCCCGCTCCATCGCACCCGGAGGATCGACCATGGCCGACACGCCCGTTCACATGCCCGTCCTGCGGCTCGCCGATCTCGATTGCGTCACCCAGGCCCATGGCGCGACGTTCGAGACGCGGTTCGCCGCCATCGCCGCGCCGCTCGGTGCGCGCCGTCTGGGCGCGCGCTATGTCGAGGTGCCGGCCGGCAAGAAGGCCTGGCCGTTCCACTGCCACCACGCCAACGACGAGATGTTCGTGATCCTGTCGGGCTCCGGCACGCTGCGCTATGGCGACAAGTGCCATTCCGTTGCCGGCGGCGATGTCGTCGTCTGCCCCGCCGGCGGGCCGGAAACCGCGCATCAGCTGATCGCCGGAGCGGACGAGCCGCTGCGCTATCTCGCGGTCAGCACGATGAACGAGCCCGACGTTATGGAATATCCCGACAGCGGCAAGGTCACGGTCTTTGCCGGGGCCGCTCCCGGCGGCGACAAGGCGGCGCGGCGGGTGGCGCTCACCCTGCGCAAGGACAGCGCCGTCGACTACTGGGACGGGGAAGAGTAAGCCGCGAGGCGGCGGCGGGTCAGTCCCGCCGCTCCAGCGCCAGACGCAGCCCGAAACCGATCAGCACCGCGCCGGTCAGCCCGTCGAGCGTGCGGGTGACCGCAGGGCGCCTGAGCATGCCGGCGACGGGGCGGGTCGCCAGCGTCAGCAGCGCGAACCAGGCGGTGCCCATCGTCGCGTGGATCGCGGCGAGGCCTACGCTGAAGGCGACGACCGGAACGCCCTCGGCGGTGAACTGCGGCAGGAAGCTGATGTAGAACACGCCGACCTTGGGATTGAGCAGGTTGGTCAGCAGCCCGCGCCAGAACCAGCCACGGCCGCTGATGGCGCCATTGCCTTTCGCGCTTGCCGCCGCCGCGACCTGTTGCGCCCGTGTGGTCGACAGGGCCGCGCGCAGCATGCCGAAGCCGAGCCACAGGAGATAGAGTGCGCCGGCGATCCGCAGCAAGGTGTAGGCGGTCTCCGAGACCGCCAGAACCGCGCCGAGGCCGAGCGCGGCCATCAGCCCCCAGGCGAGAACGCCGGTGGAGACCCCGGCCCCGGCCAGCATGGCACGGCGCGGCCCTTCCACGGCCGCTGTGCGCAGCACGAGTGCGGTGTCGAGGCCGGGCGTCAGGGTGAGAAGCGCGGCGGCAACCGAAAAGGCGAGAACGGCGGAAAGCGGATCCATCGGCAGCATCCTGGCGAAAGCGGCGCCCGCAAGGGTGCAGGCACGATCCGTAAAGGGATCGCACGGCCCTGCCGGCCGGCCAAGCGGTTTTCTTTCAGCCCGGAGTGAGGTCCGTTCGCTCCAGAGAGCACGTGTCTGATCCCGGCTCAGCAGTTCTGCGTATTGCATGGCCACAGTGCGAGGGCCGATGCTTGCGCACCAACCAGATGCCCGCATGCGGGCGGGCTCCCGACATATGAGATCCGCGATGACCGCCACCGGACAGGATGCGCGCAAGGGATCGGCGCATCGTTCCGCCTCCCGACCGGCCGCCCTCGACCCGGCCGCCCTGTTCACCCCCAAGCTCGTGACCGTCCTCAGGGAAGGCTACGGCCTTGCTGCCCTGCGCGCCGACGCGGTCGCCGGCCTTACGGTCGCCATCGTCGCGCTGCCGCTGTCGATGGCCATCGCCATCGCCTCCGGCGTCACCCCGGCGCAGGGCCTCTACACCGCCATCGTCGGCGGCTTCCTCGTCTCCGCGCTGGGCGGCAGCCGTTTCCAGATCGGCGGGCCGGCGGGCGCCTTCATCGTGCTTGTCGCCGCGACGGTGATGCAGCACGGCGTCGACGGGCTGATCCTGGCGACCTTCCTATCGGGCCTGATCCTGGTCGGCGTCGGGGCCTTGCGGCTCGGCACCTATATCAAGTTCATTCCCTGGCCGGTGACCGTCGGGTTCACCGCCGGCATCGCGGTGATCATCCTCGCCTCGCAGGTGAAGGACCTGCTGGGCCTGACGCTGGCCGGGCCCGAGCCCGGCCCCTTGCTGGAAAAGCTGCCGGTGCTGTGGCGGGCCCTGCCGGGTCTTGATCCGGCAGCGGCGCTGCTTGCCGGCGGCACCATCGCCGTGATCCTCGTGCTGAAGCGCTGGCGGCCGCACTGGCCGGGCCTGCTGATCGCCATCGTGCTCGCCTCCCTCGTCACCTGGGCAGCCGGTCTGCCGGTCGCCACCATCGGCTCGCGCTTCGGCGGCATCCCGAGCGGGCTGCCGGTGCCGGCCCTGCCGGATCTGTCGATGGAGAAGATCCTCGCCGTGCTGCCGGCGGCCGTTTCCTTCGCGCTGCTCGGCGCCATCGAATCGCTGCTGTCGGCGGTGGTTGCCGACGGCATGAGCGGGCGCCGCCACCGCTCCAATTGCGAGCTTGTCGGCCAGGGCGTTGCCAATATGGGCTCGGCGCTGTTCGGCGGCTTCTGCGTCACCGGCACCATCGCCCGCACCGCGACCAATGTGCGCGCCGGCGCCATCGGCCCGGTCGCCGGCATGCTGCATGCCCTGTTCCTGCTGGCCTTCATGCTGCTGGCCGCGCCGCTCGCCTCCTATATCCCGCTGGCCAGCCTTGCCGGCCTGCTTGCCGTGGTCGCCTGGAACATGGCCGAGCGCCACGCCATCGCCGTGCTGCTGCGCACCTCGCGGGGCGATGCCCTGGTCTTCGCGGTGACCTTCCTGCTGACGATCTTCCGCGACCTGACCGAGGCCATCGTCACCGGCTTCGCGCTCGGCTCGGTGCTGTTCATCCACCGCATGTCGCAGATCGCCGGCGTGCGCCGCCTGCCGCTGGTCTCGGAAGACCGGGCGGACACCAGCGCCGACGGCGGCCTGCCCTATGACGGCTCGGCGGCCGATCCGCAGGTCGTGGTCTATCGCATCACGGGGGTGTTCTTCTTCGGCGCGGCGTCGTCCATCGGGTCGGTGCTGGAGAGCATTTCCGACACGCACAGGGCGCTGGTGGTCGATTTCTCGGCCGTACCCTTCCTGGATTCAACCGGAGCGAACACGGTCGCAGGCCTTGTCGACAAGGCTTCGCGGCGCGGCGTTGCGGTGGTTCTGTGCGGTCTGGAGGAGAGCCTGCGCCGCCCGCTGGAGGCGCAGGGCGTGAGGGAGCCGAAAGTGACCTTCGCCGCCAGCGTGGAGGCGGCGCTTGCCGAACTGGAAGCGGGCGCGAAGAGCTGAGGCTGAAGGGGGGTCAGGAGGTCCGGCGGTAGACCCACACGCGTGCGGGCGGCAGGTTCTTGACGATCCAGCCCGTGCGCTGCACCGAGAAGGTCTCCGGCTCCGGAGCGATCGGCGGCACCAGGGCATAGGAGAACTGGATGAACGGGGCGCCGGGCTGCAGCAGCTCGAACGCCTGCATCAGGAGCGCGCGGCGCTCTTCCTTGGGGCGCGAGAACAGCGGCATGGAGGAGACGATGCTCGCCAGCGAGCCCGGCTCCACATCGGCCAGCGTGTCGCGCAGCCGGTAAGCGTCGCCCTGCACGATGGCCATGTCGCCGTAGCGGCGCGCCAGAAGGCGGCAGAAGTCGTCGCTGTATTCCAGCGCGATGACGCGGCTTTGCGGAATGCCGCGCTCGAGAATGGCATGGGTGACGACGCCGGTGCCCGGGCCGAGTTCCAGTACCGGGCCGGGGCGCTCGACTTCCACGAAGCTGGCCATGCGGCGGGACAGGTCGGGACCGGAGGGGCTTACCGCACCGGTGGTCAGCGGCTTTTCCGCCCAGTTGCGCAGGAAACGGAACTCGTCGGCAATCTTGGCCGAGAGGCCTTTGACCTTGCGGGCAGAAACGTCGTGCATGCTGAAATCCATCCCTTTTGAAACCCGGAGGCAGGCCCGTAGCATGCTCCGCTCGCGAAAGTGGTCCCCGGCCGTGGTGAAATCAAGGCAAGGCTGGTTGCGCGAGCGGTTTTAATCGCCGCTGACATTGTCCGGGCGCATGAAGACGAAGGCAAGCTTGTTGCCGTCGGGATCGCGCACATAGCCGCCGAAGAAGGCGGGGCCGTATTGCGGACGGGGGCCCGGAGCCCCCTCGTCGCTGCCGCCATTGGCAAGGGCCGCTGCGTGAAGCTGCCGGACCATCGCCTCGGAGGAGGCACGCAGGGCGAGCATCGCGCCATTGCCGACCGAGGCGGGGGCGCCGTCGAACGGCGCTCCGACGACCAGGGCGCCGCGTGCCGGATCGTCGAACGAGCCCCATGCCGCGCCGGTCTCGCCGCTCCAGCAGCGCGGCGCGCCGAGGATGTCCATCAGGGCGTCGTAGAAGCGGCTTGCCTGGGCAAGGTCGCTGGTGCCGAGTGTCGCATAACAGAACATCGTCAGCCCCTTGCCGTGTCAGGCTGTCCCTCTCGGGACGGCTCAGTTTCCGAGATTGTCGAGGAAGTCCTTCACCCTGGAGAAGAAGCCGCTCGATTCGGGATGGGTCTCGCCGGAGGATTCCTGCTCGAACTCTGCGAGCAGCTCGCGCTGGCGGCGGGTCAGGTTGGTCGGCGTCTCCACCGTTACCTGGATATAGGCGTCGCCGAACTGCTGCGAGCGCATGACCGGCATGCCCTTGCCCTTCAGGCGGAACTGCTTTCCGGTCTGGGTGCCTTCCGGCACCTTCACCCGCATGGTCTCGCCGCCGAGCGTCGGCACCTCGAACTGGCCGCCGAGCGCGGCGGTCGTCATCGACACCGGCACGCGGCAGTAAAGGTCCGCCCCGTCGCGCTGGAAGAAGGCGTGCGGGCGGATCGACAGGAAGATGTAGAGATCGCCGGAGGGGCCGCCGCGCAGGCCGGCCTCGCCCTCGCCGCCGAGACGGATGCGGGTGCCGTCCTCGATGCCGGCGGGAATGTTCACCGACAGGGTGCGGTTGACGGTGCGCCGGCCGGCGCCCTGGCAATCGGGGCAAGGATCGGAGATCACCTGGCCGCGCCCCTGACAGGCGGTGCAGGTACGCTCCAGCGTGAAGAAGCCCTGGGAGGCGCGCACCCGGCCCGAGCCGCCGCACATGCGGCAGATGGTCGGCGAGCTGCCGGGCTTGGCGCCGGAGCCGGTGCAGGTCTCGCAGGTGATCGAGGTGGGCACCTCGATTTCCACGGTCTTGCCCGCATAGGCTTCCTCGAGCGAGATCTCGAGATTGTAGCGCAGGTCCGCGCCGCGATCGCGCCCGCCGCGCCGTCCGCCGGACATGCCGAAGAACTCGTCGAAAATGTCCGACATGGCCGAGGCGAAGTCGCCGGGACCGCCGCCGCGCCCGCCGCCGAAGCCGCCGTTTTCGAAGGCGGCATGGCCGAAGCGGTCATAGGCGGCGCGCTTCTGCTCGTCCTTCAGCGTGTCGTAGGCTTCGCTGATTTCCTTGAAGCGGTTCTCCGCCTCCGCGTCGCCCGGATTGCGGTCCGGGTGATATTGCATGGCCAGCTTCCGGTAAGCGCTCTTGAGCACCGTTCCGTCCGCGTCGCGGGCAACGCCCAGGACCTCGTAGTAGTCACG
The DNA here is from genome assembly GCF_014252955.1 of Stappia sp. 28M-7. Classification (NCBI taxonomy): domain Bacteria; kingdom Pseudomonadati; phylum Pseudomonadota; class Alphaproteobacteria; order Hyphomicrobiales; family Stappiaceae; genus Stappia; species Stappia quadratibracata. The sequence goes on from NZ_JACMIA010000001.1 coordinate 169,940, forward strand.
CTTTTCCATCAGGATGTCCCATCGCTTCGCCCCGCGCGAAGGCGCAGCAGGGCGTTCAGCCGCGTGCGGCTGGCAAGTTCGTATCCGTTGTCGAGGCAAAGGCGCACGACGGGGGGCAGCTCCTCGCGCTTGCCGGCCTCCACCACGATCATCCGCGGCCACAGGCCGGCGGGAGCTGCAGTGAACAGGCCGCGCAGGGCCGCCTCGTCATGCCCCTCCAGATCCACCTTCATCGCGTCGATGCGGGCGATGCCGCGCCGGGCGCAGATCTCGTGGATCGGCAGGATCTCGAACGTGTCGGCTTCGCCCTCGCCGGCGGCGCGCACCTGGTGCTCGCCGCGATTGCCCTCATGCGCCAGCATGGCACCGCGCCCGGCATGCTCGCCGACGGCGCAGGCCGCGACCATGACGCTGTCGCCGGCATCCGAGGCCGCGATATTGGCTTCCAGCCGCGCCCGCGTGCCGACATCCGGCTCCACCGCCAGCACCACCACCTCGCGCGACAGCTCGCGTGCGACGCTGACCATCCACAGGCTGTAGAGGCCGACATTGGCGCCGAGATCGAGGAAGACGAAGGGGCTGGAGGGGGAGGCGGCGAAAGCCTCGCGCAGGGCCTCGCGCTCGGCCCGGTCGAACAGCTGCGGGCCGGCGACGGCGCGCTTTTCGCAGCGGTTGCCGGCCGGGTAGAGCCGTGCCCGGATCTGCGGGAAGACCTCGACGTCGAACGGGCCGGGCTTGCCGCCCGTCACGATCCGGCGCAGCAGCGACACGCCGATGCGGCCCAGCCGGTTGCCCGGCAATACGCCGGCAAGGCGGCGCGCCGCCCTTGCGAGCGGCGGCAGCGCATGGGTGCCGTAGGGCGGTTCGAGCGTCGGCTGCCTCATGCCCGGATGTCACTCTCCAGCGTCTTGGTCGCGCCGGCTCGTGCCGGCGGCGGAAGGTCCGCCGGGGGCGGCGGACCGGATCACAGTCCCTTGAATAACGGCAAGGGCAGCCGGACGAAAGGCCCGCTGCCCCTTGCGGCCGGACCTTTGGGCCCGGCAGGCCGGCGGCGCGGCGCGTCCCGAAAACAGGGAGGCTGCGCCGCCGGTCAGTCAGGTCAGGCGGACTTCTTGTCGTCCTCGTCGCGCACTTCCTCGAAGTCCGCGTCGACAACATCGTCATCCGCCTTGGAGGCGTCGTCGCCACCGGCAGCCTCGCCGGCTTCCTCGGCTGCCTGGGCCGACTTGTACATCGCCTCGCCGAGCTTCATCGAAGCTTCGGCCAGCGCCTGGGTCTTGGCCTGGATATCCTCCAGGTTTTCGCCCTCAAGCGCCGTCTTGAGGTCGGCAAGAGCCGTCTCGATTGCGCCCTTCTCGTCGGCCGAGACCTTGTCGCCGTAGTCCTTCAGCGACTTCTCGGTCGAGTGGAGGAGCGCCTCGCCCTGGTTCTTGGCCTCGACGAGCGACTTGCGCTTCTTGTCCTCGTCGGCATGCGCCTCGGCGTCCTTCACCATCTTCTCGATGTCGGCGTCGCTGAGGCCGCCCGAGGCCTGGATGCGGATCTGCTGCTCCTTGCCGGTGCCCTTGTCGCGCGCCGACACGTTGACGATGCCGTTGGCATCGATGTCGAAGGTCACCTCGACCTGCGGCACGCCGCGCGGCGCCGGCGGGATGCCGACCAGATCGAACTGGCCGAGCAGCTTGTTGTCCGCCGCCATCTCGCGCTCGCCCTGGAAGACCCGGATCGTCACCGCGGTCTGGTTGTCCTCGGCGGTGGAGAAGGTCTGGCTCTTCTTGGTCGGGATCGTCGTGTTGCGATCGATCAGACGGGTGAAGACGCCGCCCAGGGTCTCGATGCCGAGCGACAGCGGGGTCACGTCGAGCAGCAGCACGTCCTTGACGTCGCCCTGCAGCACGCCGGCCTGGATCGCCGCGCCCATGGCCACGACCTCGTCCGGGTTCACGCCCTTGTGCGGCTCCTTGCCGAAGAAGGTGGTCACGACCTCCTGGATCTTCGGCATGCGGGTCATGCCGCCGACGAGAACGACCTCATCGATCTGGCCCGCGGCGATGCCGGCATCCTTGAGCGCGGCCTTGCACGGCTCGATCGTGCGCTGGACGAGATCCTCCACGAGGCTCTCGAACTTGGCGCGGGTCAGCTTCATCGTCAGGTGCTTCGGCCCGGAGGCGTCGGCGGTGATGAAGGGCAGGTTGATCTCGGTCTGCGACGACGAGGACAGTTCGATCTTGGCCTTCTCGGCCGCCTCCTTGAGGCGCTGAAGCGCGAGCTTGTCGTTCTTCAGGTCGATGCCCTGGTCCTTCTTGAACTCCGAGGCGAAGTAGTCGACGAGGCGCATGTCGAAGTCCTCGCCGCCGAGGAACGTGTCGCCGTTGGTCGACTTCACCTCGAAGACGCCGTCGCCGATCTCCAGGATCGACACGTCGAACGTACCGCCGCCGAGGTCATAGACCGCGATGGTCTTGCCGTCGTTCTTGTCGAGACCGTAGGCGAGCGCTGCCGCCGTCGGCTCGTTGATGATGCGCAGCACCTCGAGACCGGCGATCTTGCCGGCGTCCTTGGTGGCCTGGCGCTGGGCGTCGTTGAAATAAGCCGGAACGGTGATGACCGCCTGCTCGACCTTCTCGCCGAGATAGCTTTCGGCGGTTTCCTTCATCTTCTGCAGGATGAAGGCGGACACCTGCGAGGGAGAATACTTCTCGCCGCTCGCCTCGACCCAGGCATCGCCGTTGTCGGCGCGCACGATGTTGTACGGGACGAGCTTCTTGTCCTTCTCGACGGTCGGGTCTTCGTAGCGGCGGCCGATCAGGCGCTTCACCGCGAAGAGCGTGCCGGTCGGGTTCGTGACCGCCTGGCGCTTTGCCGGCTGGCCGACGAGCCGCTCGCCGTCGTCGTTGAAGGCGACCATGGACGGGGTCGTCCGCGCGCCTTCGGAATTCTCGATGACCTTGGGAGTCTTGCCGTCCATGACGGCGATGCACGAGTTGGTCGTGCCGAGGTCGATACCAATGACCTTTGCCATATTACCCTCTCTTTCCAGCAAGCCGGTCGGACCCGTTACGGCATCGGACCGGCCCCTCTTTTCGGTTCATGGTGACGGACCGGCCGCGGGGCAGGCCCGCATGTCGGAACACGTCGGCAGAACGTGACCGCTATATATGTTGGGCGCTTGCGCATCGCAAGGCTGGCGCGCCGGGCAGATCCATCGCCCTCTCTGGCGCGCATGTGCGCCGGCAGCCGGCTCACGATAGCAGGAAATGGCGGCGGACTGCCCATGTTGCAATGCAGCGCAAACCTCCGTAGAAGTGCCGCTACGTAGTCCGCCGGAGGGCGGCCTTGCATTCCTTGCGCCCTCTCGCGCCCTGCCGCCCCGGGTGCCGGCCCTCCACGACCCGAACTCATCGCATGGCGGCGCTCCGGCGCTGCCCGGCACCAGACCGGATGGCCTGATGTTTTCCCTGTCCGCCTATGCGCAGGACTGGACCGGCAATGTCCGCAAGGACCTCTTGGCCGGCCTCGTCGTCGCGCTTGCCCTCATTCCCGAGGCGATCGCCTTTTCCATCATCGCCGGCGTCGACCCCAAGGTCGGCCTCTATGCCTCTTTCTCCATCGCGGTGATCACCGCCGTGGTCGGCGGCCGCCCCGGCATGATCTCCGCCGCCACCGCCGCCACCGCCGTGCTGATGGTCACGCTGGTGAAGGAGCACGGCCTGCAATACCTGCTCGCCGCAACCGTGCTGGCCGGCCTGTTGCAGATCATCGCCGGCCTCCTGCGGCTCGGTGCGGTGATGCGCTTCGTCTCGCGCTCGGTGATGACCGGTTTCGTCAACGCGCTCGCCATCCTGATCTTCATGGCGCAGCTGCCCGAGCTGATCGGCGTGACCTGGCTGACCTATGTGATGGTCGCAGCCGGCCTTGCCATCATCTACCTGTTTCCGCGCCTGACGACGGCGGTTCCCTCGCCGCTGGTCTGCATCCTGGTGCTGACCGCGCTTACCCTGGCGCTGGGGCTGGACGTGCGCACGGTCGGCGACATGGGCGCGCTGCCCGACACGCTGCCCGTCTTCCTGATCCCCGACATTCCGCTGACCCTCGAGACGCTGCTGATCATCCTGCCCTATTCGGCGGGCGTTGCCGCGGTCGGCCTGCTCGAATCGCTGATGACGGCGGCCATCGTCGACGATCTCACCGACACGCCGAGCGACAAGAACCAGGAATGCATCGGCCAGGGCATCGCCAATGCGGCGACCGGCTTCATCGGCGGCATGGCCGGCTGCGCCATGATCGGCCAGTCGATGATCAACGTGAAGTCGGGCGGGCGCGGGCGCCTGTCGACCTTCGCGGCCGGCGCGATCCTGCTGTTCCTGATCGTCGTGCTGGGCGAGTGGGTCGGCCGGATCCCGATGCCGGCGCTGGTGGCGATCATGATCATGGTGTCCGTCGGCACGTTCAGCTGGTCCTCGATCCGCAATCTGAAGGACCATCCGCGCTCCTCCTCCATCGTCATGGTGGCGACGGTGGCCGGCGTGGTGCTGACCCACAATCTCGCCATCGGCGTGCTGATCGGCGTGCTGCTGTCCGGCATCTTCTTCGCCTGGAAGATCGCGCAGATCTTCCGCGTCACCTCCAGCCTGTCGGCGGACGGGCGTACCCGCACCTATGTGGTCGAGGGGCAGGTGTTCTTCGCCTCGGCCGAAGCCTTCACCAAGGCTTTCGACTTCCGCGAGGTGCTGGAAAAGGTGATCATCGACGTCAGCCGGGCGCATATCTGGGACATCTCGGCGGTGGCCTCGCTCGACATGATCGTGCTGAAGTTCCGCCGCGAGGGCGCCGAGGTCGAGATCGTCGGCATCAACGAGGCGAGCGAGACCATCGTCGACCAGCTCGCCATCCACGACAAGCCGGGCGCGCTCGAACGCCTGATGGGCCATTGAGCCGAGCGGAGGACACCCCATGACGAAACTGATCGCGCTGGTGGACGGCTCCGTCTATTCCCGCAGCGTCTGCGAGCATGCCGCCTGGATTGCGGCGCGTGCCGGCGAGGGCGCGCGCGTCGAGCTGCTGCATGTGCTCGGCCGGCGCCAGGCCGAGGGCGGGGCGGCGAACCTGTCCGGCAACATCGCGCTCGGCGCCCGCACGGCGCTGCTCAACGAACTGGCCGAGCTCGACGAGCGGGCGGCGAAGCTTGCCAAGGCGCGCGGCCGTGCGATCCTCGACGACGCGGCGAAGGTACTGGACGAGGCCGGCGTTGCCGACGTGACGACGCGGTTGCGCTCCGGCGACCTGGTCGAGACGCTGGCCGAGGCGGAAGCGGATGCGGATTTCGTCATCGTCGGCAAGCGCGGCGAGGCGGCGGATTTCGCAAAGCTGCATCTCGGCTCCAACCTGGAGCGGATCGCCCGCAGTGCCCGCAAGCCGGTCTTCGTGGCCGCGCGCGCCTTCCGCCCGATCAAGCGCCTGATGATCGCCTATGACGGCGGCGCCAGCGCGCTGAAGGCCGTCGACCACATCGCCCGCAGCCCGATCCTTGCCGGTCTCGACTGCCATCTGCTGATGGTCGGCCAGGAGACCGCGGAAGCGCGCCGCAGCCTGGACGGGGCCACGGCGATGCTGCGGGGCGGCGGCTTCGCCGTCACCGCCGGCATCCGCTCCGGCCAGCCGGAGACGGTGATCTCGGACGCGGTGGAGAGCGAGGGCATCGACCTTCTGGTCATGGGCGCCTACGGCCATTCGCGGATCCGCTCGCTGATCATCGGCTCGACGACGACGGAGATGATCCGCTCCTGCAAGATCCCGATCCTGCTGTTCCGCTAGGTCAGTTGTCTCGTCGTGATCCGGTGTCCCTGCGATGCGCTGTCGCGCCCGCGGGGCGGGGCTCTTCGCACGACTGGAAAAGCCGCCGGGCTGCGATATAAGGCATCGAGGGCGGGACACATATGTCCCGCTGTCCGACTGGTCCTGACAGGGAGAGGCACGAGGCCATGAGCAGCGAGAGCGAGACGGCAGGGCGGGACGATCTGGACGCACAGGTCGCGGCGGGCGATCCCTTCGCTCTGTTCGGCGAGTGGCTGGAGCTTGCCAGCGCCAAGGAGCCGAACGACCCGAACGCCATGGCCCTGGCCACCACCGGCGCCGACGGCCTTCCGGACGTGCGCATGGTCCTGCTCAAGGGCTTCGACGAGAACGGCTTCGTTTTCTACACCAACACCCAGTCGCAAAAGGGCGGCGAGCTGGCCGAGAACATGCAGGCCGCCGGCGTGCTGCACTGGAAGTCACTGCGCCGCCAGGTCCGCTTTCGCGGGCCGGTCGAGATGGTGAGCGCCGAGGAGGCGGACGCCTATTTCGCCTCCCGTCCGCGCGACAGCCGGATCGGCGCCTGGGCGAGCCAGCAGTCGCGGCCGCTGGAAAGCCGCTTCGCGCTGGAAAAGGCCGTGGCGAAGCAGGCTGCCCGCTTTGCCATCGGCGAGGTGCCTCGTCCCGACTACTGGACCGGCTTCCGCATCCGCCCGGTCTATATCGAGTTCTGGATGGACCGCCCCTTCCGCCTGCATGACCGGCATGTCTTCCGCCGTGCGCGGCCCGAAGGCGGGTGGACGACCCAGCGTCTCTACCCGTAAGCGGAATTTTCTCTCTCTGCGCCAAGAGAGCACGGAACCTTTTCCAGGCCCGGCCGTTATCTCGCCAGCAACCCGATGCGGTCGCCGGGACGAGCGGCCGCGCCAAGACTGGAGAGACCCGTGCGCAGCATGATCCGCCTCACCGGAACCGCCCTTCTCACCCTGCTTGTCTCCACCCCGATGGCAGTCGCGCAGGACAGCGCGCCGGGTGTCGAGATCGGCAAGCTCACCTGCGATGTGCAGGGCACCAGCAGCTTCATCGTCGGCGGCACCAACGAGCTCAGCTGCGCCTACGAGCCGGCCGACGGCAGCGCGGCGACCTTCTATCGCGGCGAGAGCCGGGAGTTCGGTCTCAACATCGGCTCGCTGACCGACGCGACCCTGGTGTGGGGCGTGTTCGCACCGGCCGCCAACACCGATCCGGGCGCGCTGGCCGGCAGCTATGCCGGCGTGACGGCAGGCGCGAGCCTGGGCGCCGGCCTGAAGGCCAATGCGCTGCTCGGCGGCCTCGACGAGTCGATCGCCCTCAATCCCTTGAGCGTAGAAACCCAGACCGGCACGAACCTGACGCTCGGCGTCACCTCGCTGGTCCTCGAACCCGCCGGCTGACGGCCGGGGGCTGCCGGCGGAACCGGCACCGTTCATGGCGCGGTGGGCAGAAGATGCCCGCCGCGCCTCTTTTCGTTTTCCCCCAAGCTTGCCCCGCGCCCCGATTTCCTCCCTGTCGCAAAGCGTCTAGGCTTCCCTCATGAGCAAGGATGACCAGACGGTCGGGGTGCGCCTGCGCCTCGTCTTCGAACCCGATGCAGCCTTCGGACCCGGCAAGGCGGACCTGCTGGAAGGCATCGCCGCGACCGGTTCGATCGCCGCCGCCGGTCGTCGCATGGGCATGAGCTACAAGCGGGCCTGGATGCTGGTCGAGCAGCTCAACGCCATGTTCGCCGCGCCCCTGGTGGAAAGCTCGCGCGGCGGGGCGAGCGGCGGCGGCGCGCGGCTGACGGAGGCCGGGGAGGCGGTGCTCGACCTCTACCGGGCAATGGAGGCGAAGGCGCGCGCGGCGGGCAGTCAGGAGATCGCCGGCCTGCGGGCGCTGCTGCGCGAGGCCCCTGACAGCTAGCCCGCCTCCGGTATCGATATGTTTGAACGGAAATAACGCTTGCGCTACTGATGCCGCCAAGCGATATTGCCACTCGAACATAACGCTTGCCGCCGGGACGACACCCGCCGCCCCGTCCGGGAGAGGGAGACCTGCCGATGCCTTTCGCCTTTCGCCACATGGTTTCGTCGCGGCTGCGGCCTGCGGCCCTGCTGCTTGCCGCGACGCTGGCGCTGACGGCCGGCCAGGGCGCTGCCCGGGCCGAGGACATCCTGGTCTTCGCCGCCGCCAGCCTGAAGAACGCCATGGACGAGATCGCGCCGGGTTTCGAGGCGGCGACGGGCGACAGGCTGGTGGTGTCGCTGGCAGGCTCCTCTGCGCTGGCGCGCCAGATCCAGGCGGGCGCTCCGGCAGACCTCTTCATTTCCGCCAACAAGAACTGGATGGACACGCTCGAGGCCGACGGCCTCGTGCAGTCCGGGACCCGCGTCGACCTGCTCGCCAACTCCATCGTGCTCATCGCCCACGGCAAGGACACCTCCCCCGTCGAGATCTCCCCCGCTCTCGACCTCGGCGCCCTGGTCGGGGAGGGCAGGCTGGCCATGGCGCTGGTCGACGCGGTGCCCGCGGGCGTCTACGGCAAGGCCGCGCTGGAGGGGCTCGGCCTGTGGGAGAGCGTGTCGCCGAAGGTGGCACAGGCCGACAACGTGCGCGCAGCTCTCGCCCTCGTTGCCGCCGGAGAGGCGCCTTACGGCATCGTCTATGCAACGGATGCGGCCGCCGAGGACGATGTCGCGGTCGTCGGCACCTTTCCCGCCGACAGCCACCCGCCGATCGTCTATCCTGCAGCCGTGATGGCGCAGAGCGGCAAGCCCGCCGCGGCAGCAGCCCTTGCCTATCTGCGCGGACCGGAAGCCCGGGCCGCCTTCGAGAAGCAGGGCTTCGTCGTTCTGGGCGAGTGAGCCCGGAGCTCTGCGCGACGTATCGCCCGGGCCGGGTGCAAACACCGGCGCGGGCGCTTCGCTGACCGGGACACGATCGGGATCGGGGCCGCATGGAGTATCTCAGTCCAGAGGAATGGAGCGCCGTCGCGCTGTCCCTGCGCGTCTCCTTCTGGGCAACACTGGTCAGCCTGCCGCTCGGCATCCTCGTCGCCATGCTGCTCGCCCGCGGCGACTTTCCCGGCAAGCAGCTGCTCAACGGCATCGTCCATCTGCCCCTGATCCTGCCGCCCGTCGTCACAGGTTATCTTCTGCTTGCCACCTTCGGCCGCCGCGCTCCGGTCGGTAGTTTCCTGCATGACGCGTTCGGCCTCGTCTTCGCCTTCCGCTGGACCGGCGCGGCGCTTGCCGCCGGCGTCATGGCCTTTCCGCTGATGGTCCGTGCGATCCGCCTCGCCATCGAGGCGGTCGATCCCAAGCTGGAACAGGCCGCCGGAACGCTCGGCGCCTCGCGGACGATGGTCTTCGCCACCGTCACCCTGCCGCTGATCCTGCCCGGCATCATCGCCGGCTCGGTGCTGGCCTTCGCCAAGGCGATGGGCGAGTTCGGCGCCACCATCACCTTCGTCTCCAACATTCCCGGCGAGACCCAGACCCTGCCGTCGGCGATCTACGCCTTCCTGCAGGTGCCCGGCGGCGAGGCGTCGGCTGCCCGGCTGGTCATGGTCTCGGTCATCGTGGCGATGGCCGCGCTGTTGCTGTCGGAGTGGGTGAGCCGGCTCGTCGCCCGCAGGATTCGCGGCGCATGAGCCTATCCGTCGCCATCCGCCACGCCTTTTCCGGCTTCGCGCTCGACGTCGCCTTCGACGCGCCGGCCGGCGTCACCGCCCTGTTCGGCCGCTCCGGCTCGGGCAAGACCACGGTGGTCAACGCGCTGGCCGGACTGATCGCGGTCGATGCCGGCCATGCCAGGGTCAACGGCGACACGCTGTTCGATACGCGCGAGCGCGTGTTCTTGGCCCCGCATCGCCGCCGCATCGGCTATGTCTTCCAGGAGGCGCGGCTCTTCCCGCATATGACCGTGCGCCAGAACCTCGGCTATGGCCGCTGGTTCGCCCGCCGGAAAGGGGGCGAGGTCGCCGACATGGAGAGCGTGGTGGAGATGCTGGGCATCGGCGCGCTGCTGGCCCGCCGGCCGGGCACCCTGTCGGGCGGTGAGCGCCAGCGCGTCGCCATCGGCCGGGCGTTGCTGAGCGCGCCCCGCCTCTTACTGATGGACGAGCCGCTCGCCTCGCTCGACGAGGCCCGTAAGACCGAGATCCTGCCCTATCTGGAGCGGCTCAGCCGCGAGACGAAGGTGCCGATCCTCTATGTCAGCCATTCGGTCGCCGAGGTCGCGCGGCTCGCCACCACGGTGGTCGCCATCGCCGAGGGGCAGGTGGTGCGCTCGGGAACGCCCACCGAGGTTCTGAGCGATCCGCAGGCCGTGCCGACGCTGGGCGTCCGCGATGCCGGCGCGGTCATCGGTGCCGCGGTCACCGCCCATCATCCCGACGGGTTGAGCGAACTGGCGATTTCCGGCGGCCGGTTGCTGCTGCCGCAGGTGGCGGCGGCGCAGGGCGCCCGCGTGCGGGTGCGCATCCATGCGCATGACGTGATGCTGTCGTTGACGCCGCAGGAGGGCATCTCGGCGCTGAACCAGCTTCCCGTCGAGGTCGTCTCGCTGCGCCGGGGCGACGGGCCGGGCGTCATCGTCCAGCTGCGCTGCGGCAGCGACAGGCTGCTCGCCCGCATCACCCGCCGCTCCGCCGATGCGCTGGGCCTTGCGCCCGGCCTTGCCTGCCACGCCATCCTCAAGTCTGTCGCGGTGGCGCAGGAGGATGTGTGGATCGAGGGGAAGGACGGGCGCTAGAGCAACGCCGCGCGGATTACCCGCGCAGCTTCACCTCTTCGATCAGCCGGTTGACCATGTCCTGGACCATGCCGGCGGCGCGCTCGTTGGTGAGTTCGCCATGCTCGTCGAAGGCCGAACCGGCGCTGGGCACGGTCGCCATGTTAGGGATCACCAGCGCGCCGAGGCCGATCTCCATGATCGTGCGCAGGCCCATCAGGCCGCGCATGCCGCCGAGCGCTCCGGTGGAGGCGGCGCCGAGCGCGAAGACCCGGTTGCGGAAGGCGGCCGCCGGCGGCTCGCCCTCGCCCGACAGGCGCGAGACCCAGTCGAGCGTGTTCTTCAGCAGCGGCGTCACGGCGGTGTTGTATTCCGGCGAGGCGATGAAGACGCCGTTGTGCTGCTGGAACACCGCCTTCAGCTTGCGCGCGTTCTCCGGCACGCCCTTCTCGGCCTCCAGGTCGCCGTCGTAGATCGGCAGCGGATAGTCGGCGAGGGAGATCTGAGTCACCTTGGCATCGGCCATGGCGGCGTATTTGGCGACCAGCGCGGCGAGCTGCGTGTTGTAGGATCCGGTGCGAATCGAACCGGACAGCACGAGAATGCGGACGTCTTTCATCGGTACCCCTTGGCATGTTTCTTGTGATCGACCCGCGGCGGGCGTCGTGTCCCGCACGCGTGTCATCCTGTCGCCCGAGCATATATGGTTGCAGGCGCCGCTGGCCAGTGCAGCCCGGAAAGCGGGAGGCGAGGGATGATGGCACTGAGCAGGGCCGAGTTCGACGCGGCATGCGCCGCCTTGCCGGCCACGACCCATGTGGAGCAGTGGGGCGGGGCCTCGGTGTGGAAGGTCGGCGGCAAGATCTTCGCGATTTGCTCGTCCTGGGGCGAGGGGGCGAATGACGCCATCGCCTTCAAGTGCTCGGACCTGACCTATCGCATCCTGACCGAGCTGCCGGGCGTGGTGCCGGCGCCTTATCTCGCCCGTGCCTCCTGGGTGCAGGTGCGCGCCGGCGCCGAACTCGATGCGGAGGACATCCGCGCTCATCTCGCTGAAGCGCACCGGCTGGTCGCCGCGAAGCTGACCCGCGCGCTGCGCCGGGACCTGGGACTGGAGTGAGCCTGGGATCGGGGGCTACCCCGGCAGCACCTGCGAGTGCTTGACCGTGCCGAAGGCGAAGCTCGATTCCAGCGAGGCGATGCAGGGGATCTTGTGGATCCGCCGGCGCATGAAGCTTTCGTAGTCGGCGAGCGAGGCGACCACCACCTTGAGCAGGTAGTCGCGGTCGCCAGCCAGCAGGTAGCAGTCCATGATCTCCTCGATGCCGGCCACAGCCTGCTCGAAGGTCGCGACCGTTTCCTCGGTGTGCGGCGACAGCCTCACTTGCAAGAACACGGTCACCGGCAGCCCGTAGGCCTGCGGGTCGACCACCGCCGCATAGCCGGAAATGATGCCGGCCTTTTCCAGGTTGCGCACCCGCCGCAGGCAGGGCGAGGGCGACAGGCCCACCCTTTCGGACAGCTCCTGGTTCGTCAGGCGTCCGTCCTTCTGCAATTCGCGCAATATGCGACGGTCAATATCATCCATGTTCCGGCTCCGTAATGGCAGTATCTGCCAATCTGAATGCTTTAAGAGGCAAAATACGCCAGAAACAGCCTTTCACGAAATCATAGACTGCGCTCAGCAATTCGGGAAACGGCAGGCTAGGATACGGGGGCGATACCGCCCGCGCTCTCGCTGCCTGCACCCGGTAGAGGAGCCTTCGCCATGACCCGCAGCAACCGTCCGCTCGGCTTTGCCACCCGCGCCATCCATCACGGCTACGATCCGCACGCCAACGAGGGCGCGCTGACGCCGCCGGTGCACATGACCTCGACCTTCGCGTTCGAGACCGCGGAAGCGGGCGGCGAGATGTTTGCCGGCGAGCGGGCGGGTCATGTCTACACGCGCATCTCCAACCCGACCTTGGCGCTGCTGGAAGACCGCATGGCGGTGCTGGAAGGCGGCGAGGCGGCCATCGCCTTCGCCTCAGGCATGGGCGCAATCACCGCGGTGATGTGGACCTTCCTGTCGCCGGGCGACGAGATCCTGGTCGACAAGACGCTCTACGGCTGCACCTTCGCCTTCTTCCGCCATGGGCTGGCGAAGTTCGGCATCACCGTCACTCATGTGGACATGCGCGACCCGCAGAACGTCGCGGCCGCGATCTCGCCGCGCACCCGCATCGTTTATTTCGAGACGCCGGCCAACCCGAACATGCGCCTCGTCGACATCGCCGCCGTTTCGCGGATCGCCCGCGCGGCCGGTGCCCGCACCGTGGTCGACAACACCTATGCGACGCCGGTGCTGACCCGGCCGCTGGAACTGGGCGCCGACATCGTCGTTCATTCGGCCACCAAGTATCTGGGCGGCCATGGCGACCTGATCGCCGGCATCGCGGTGGGCGCGGCCGAGGACATGCATCAGGTGCGGCTTGTCGGACTGAAGGACATGACCGGCGCGGTGATGGCGCCCCTGACCGCGCATCTGATCATGCGCGGGCTGAAGACGCTGGAGCTGCGGATGGAGCGTCACTGTGCCAGCGCGCAGGCCGCCGCGCAGCTGCTGGAGGACCACCCCGCTGTCGCCGCCGTCCACTACCCGGGCCTGCCCGGCTTTGCCCAGCATGCGCTGGCCGCGCGCCAGATGCCGGGCTTCGGCGGCATGATCGCCTTCGAGCTGGTCGGCGGCATGCGGTCCGGCATCGAGTTTCTCGACGCGCTGGGCCTTGCCCGCCGCGCCGTCAGCCTCGGCGATGCGGAAACGCTGGTCCAGCACCCGGCCAGCATGACGCACTCGACCTACACGCCGCAGGAACGGCAGGAACACGGCATTTCCGACGGGCTGATCCGCCTGTCGGTCGGGCTGGAAACGCCGGAGGACATTCTTGCAGACCTCGCCCAGGCGCTCGACAAGGTCTGGCGCGTCGCCGCCTGAGCGGGCGATTCCGGGAGCCGAAGCTCCGGCAGGCTGGGCAATTTTTGCATCGGTTTTGGCCTGCCGGAGATCGATTTCGGAAAGATTTTGGCGCAAAAAAGAAAAAAGCGAACAAAATTCGCCCGATGCCGCCCTTATGGTTGTCGTCCCTGCGGCAAGACGCGCGCGAAGGCAAAGGCAGTGATGGACAGCACCCGCAAGGCCGAATTGAAGGCCATCGAGAAAAAACTCCTGTGGCTCGCCTGCTGGACGATCCACAACGCCAACCATTTGAGGGAAAAGGGAGACGGCCTGAAGGTCGGCGGCCATCAGGCCTCCTGCGCCTCGATGGTGTCGATCATGACGGCGCTCTATTTCGACTGCCTTCGCCCGCAGGACCGGGTGGCGGTGAAGCCGCACGCCTCGCCGGTCTTCCATGCCATGCAGTATCTGGCCGGCAACCAGACGCGCGAGAAGCTGGAGGCGTTCCGCGCCTATGGCGGCGCGCAGTCCTATCCCAGCCGCACCAAGGACATCGACGACGTCGATTTTTCCACCGGCTCGGTCGGCCTGGGTGTCGCCATCACTGCGTTCTCCTCAATGGTGCAGGATTATTTGGCCGCCAAGCCCTGGGCCGCGAAGCGCCCCGAGGGGCGGATGATCGCGCTGGTCGGCGATGCCGAGCTCGACGAGGGCAACATCTACGAGGCGCTGCAGGAAGGCTGGAAGCACGGCCTGCGCAATACCTGGTGGATCATCGACTACAACCGCCAGAGCCTCGACGGCGTCGTTCGCGAGGGGCTGGCCGGGCGGATCGAGGCGATCTTCGGCGCCTTCGGCTGGGACGTGGTGCGGCTGAAATACGGCGCGCTGCAGAAGGCGGCCTTCGAGGAGCCGGGCGGCGAGGCCCTGCGCAGCTGGATCGACGGCTGCCCCAATGCGCTCTACTCGGCGCTCGCCTTCCAGGGGGGCGCTGCCTGGCGCAAGCGCCTGCTCGACGATATCGGCGACCAGGGCGATGCGACGGCGCTGATCGAGCGGCGGAGCGATGCCGAGCTGCAGGAGCTGATGACCAATCTCGGCGGCCATTGCCTGGAGACGCTGGGCGAGACCTTCGCCGAACAGGCGCGCCATGACCGGCCGACCGCCTTCGTCGCCTACACGATCAAGGGCTGGAACACCCCGCTCGCCGGCCACAAGGACAACCATGCCGGCCTGATGACACCTGGCCAGATGGAAGAGTTCCGCGCCACCATGAAGGTGCGCGAGGGGCACGAATGGGACCTCGCCGAAGGCCTCGAAATGGACGAGGCGGCGCTGCGCGAGGCGGTGCTGTCGACGCCGTTCTTCGCCGCCGGCCGCCGCCGCCACCATGCCGAGCCGGTGGCGACCACCGGCCCGGTCGCGCTCGACGACAAGGTGCTGTCGACCCAGGCCGGTTTCGGCAAGATCCTCGACCAGATCGCCCGCTCGGATTCGAAACTTGCCGAGCGCATCGTCACGACCTCGCCGGACGTGACCGTTTCCACCAATCTCGGCCCCTGGGTGAACCGGCGCGGCCTGTTCGCCCGCGACGCGGTGGCCGACACGTTCCGCGACGAGCGCATCCCCTCGGCGCAGAAGTGGGCCTTCTCGCCGGAAGGCCAGCATATCGAGCTCGGCATCGCCGAGATGAACCTGTTCCTGCTCCTGGGCGCGGCGGGCCTGTCGCATTCGCTGTTCGGCGAGCGGCTGATCCCGGTCGGCACGCTCTACGATCCGTTCATCTCCCGCGGTCTCGATGCGCTGAACTATGCCTGCTACCAGGATGCCCGCTTCCTGCTGGTCGCAACGCCCTCGGGCGTGACGCTGGCGCCGGAGGGCGGCGCGCACCAGTCGGTCGCAACGCCGCTGATCGGCATGAGCCAGGACGGGCTTGCCTCGTTCGAGCCGGCCTGGCTGGACGAGCTGTCGACCATCATGGACTGGAGCTTCGACTACCTGCAGCGCGACGGCGAGGGCGATCCGGACGAGCGCACCTGGCTGCGCGACGAGACCGGCGGCTCGGTCTATCTGCGCCTGTCGACAAGGGCGCTGGAACAGCCGATGCGCCGCGACGACGAGGCGTTCCGCCGCGGTGTCATCGACGGTGCCTACTGGCTGCGCGAGCCGGGTCCCAATTGCGAGGTGGTGATCGCCTATCAGGGCGCGGTCGGGCCGGAAGCCATCGAGGCGGCGGGCCGCATCGGTGGCGACCGCCGCGACATCGGCGTGCTGGCGGTGACCTCGGCCGACCGGCTCAACGCCGGCTGGCATGCGGCGATGCGCATGCGCAAGCGCGGCCACCGGGGCGCCATGAGCCATATCGAGCGGCTGCTGTCGCCGCTGCCGGCCCATTGCACGATGATCACGGTCATCGACGGCCACCCGGCGACGCTGGCCTGGCTCGGCTCGGTCTGCGGCCATCGCACCGCGGCGCTGGGCGTCGAGCATTTCGGCCAGACCGGCACCATCGCCGACCTCTACCACCACTTCGGCATCGACGCGGATGCCATCGTCGCGGCCGCTTCCGAGCTTGCGCCGGGCCGCCCCGTGCGGCTGGTCAACCCGCTCTGAGGCGGGGCGGCACGCCCGCTGACATTCCTGTTGCCTGCAAGGCGCCTGTAGCGGGCGGGGGATTTGCATTCCCCGCCCGGCTGCTTACATAGGCACTCCGGGGACGACTCCGAGGGGCGGCCCGGCCGGGTCGCGCCTTGCTTCCCCGCGCCCCGAACGACCTGGCAGGAGACGACAGCGCATGCAGGCACAGCACGATCCCACGGGCTGGCACGGCACCACCATCCTCAGCGTCCGCAAGGGCGGCAAGGTGGTCATCGCCGGCGACGGGCAGGTCTCCCTCGGCCAGACCGTGATCAAGCATACGGCACGCAAGGTGCGCCCGCTCGCCAAGGGTGAGGTCATCGCCGGTTTCGCTGGCGCCACGGCCGACGCCTTCACGCTGTTCGAGCGCCTCGAAGCCAAGCTCGAGCAATATCCGGGACAGCTGATGCGTGCCTGTGTGGAGCTGGCCAAGGACTGGCGGACCGACCGCTACCTGCGCCGCCTCGAGGCGATGATGCTGGTGGCCGACAAGTCGGTGTCGCTGGTGCTGACGGGAACCGGCGACGTGCTGGAACCGGAAGGCGGCGTCATGGGCATCGGCTCTGGCGGCAATTATGCGCTGGCCGCGGCCCGCGCGCTGGCCGACACCGACATGGATGCCGAGACCATCGCCCGACGGGCCATGGCGATCGCCGCAGAGATCTGCGTCTACACGAACGGCAACCTCACCATCGAGACACTGGATGCCGATTGATCCGCAGCGCATCGGCTTCCGGCCGGTCGGGACTGCCGACCTGCCGCTGCTGGCCGGGTGGATGGAAACCCCGCACTGGCGCCGGTGGTGGGGCGAGCCGCAAACCGAGCTCGGCTACATCCGCGACATGATCGAGGGGCGGGACACGACCGAGCCCTGGCTGTTCACGCTGGATGGCCGCGAGGCCGGCTACATCCAGGTCTGGTACGTGGACGACAACAAGGGGCCCGAAATCGTTGCCGAACATCCCTGGCTCGGCGAGCTGCCCGCCGGGGCGGTCGGGGTCGACCTGTCCATCGGCCGCGAGGAAGATCTGTCCCGCGGCATCGGTTCGGCGGTGCTGATGGCTTTCGTCGCGCTGCTGCGCGCGCGGGGACACACGCAGATCGTGATCGACCCGGATGCGGAGAACGGCCGAGCCTGTCGTGCTTACGAGAAGGCCGGCTTCCGGCCGCTGGCGCATCTGGCCGGTCGCACGGGCGAGGCGCTGATCATGGAACATGTCGAAGGTGCCGGGGAGGTTCGCCCATGACCGCCCGGCTCGATCCGGCACGGCTGGAGGCCGCCGTCGGTCTCGGCATCGTGACCCGCCAGCAGGCCGACCGCCTCGCAGAGTTCTGGATCGTCCCGCTACCGCAGGCCGGTGCCGCGGAGACGGTGGATGCGGCCGCGGACATTCCCGACGGGGTCTCTCATGCGGATGCGGAGGAGGTCCGCTTCGCGCGCGGCTTCCACGACATCTTCATTTCCATCGGCATCCTCGTGTTCCTGTTCGGCCTCGTCTTCGGCCTGCGCGACCAGGAACCGCCCTATCTGGTGACGGGCGTCGCAGCCGCCGCGGTCTGGGGGCTGTCCGAGATTTTTGCCAAGCGACTGCGGCTCGCCCTGCCGTCCTTCCTGCTGACGGTGGCTTTCGCGCCGCTGCTGCTGATCGCCTGTACCGGCTTTGTCACCGGGGGACATCCGCTGTTCAGCCAGGCGATCGTCAACACCGATCTGCCGCTCTACATGATCGTCCCGACATTGCTCGGCATTGCCGGCGGCGTCCTCCACTACTGGCGCTTTCGGGTGCCGGTCGGGATTGCCATCGTTGCTTGTACCGTGCTGTTCCTGGCCGCCTTGACCATAGAAACGGCCGTGCCGGGTCTGCTGGAGGCGGGGGCCGCCTGGTTCACGCTCGCGGCCGGACTGGCGACCTTCGTGGTCGCCATGCGCTACGATGCGCGCGATCCGCGCCGGATCACGGTGGCGAGCGACAAGGCGTTCTGGCTGCACCTGCTCGCCGCGCCGCTGGTCGTCCATTCGGTCCTGCTGCTGGCGATCGACGGCGTGGAGGCGATGGAAGCGACCGACGCGCTGGTTGCCATCGCCCTGTTCCTGGCGCTCGCTTTCGTAGCTGTCGTCGTCGACCGGCGGGCGCTGCTGGTCTCCGGGCTCGGCTATTTCGGCATCGCCATCGGCCAGCTGATGACCGAGGCGCAGTTTTCCGGCGAGACCAGCCTTGCCATGACCCTGATCCTTTTGGGCTGCTTCATCCTGTTGCTGGGATCGGCCTGGCGGGTGGTGCGCCGGGTGCTTTGCCGCCCCTTGCGCGGCACCGCCCTTGCCCGCGCCGTCCCGGCCTTCGACTGAGCTTCATCGAGAGAAAGACACGGCTATGACCACTTTGTCCCCACGTGAGATCGTCTCCGAGCTGGACCGCCACATCGTCGGCCAGAAGGACGCCAAGCGCGCCGTCGCCATCGCCCTGCGCAACCGCTGGCGCCGGCAGCAGCTGGACGACAGCCTCCGCGAGGAGGTGATGCCGAAGAACATCCTGATGATCGGCCCCACCGGCGTCGGCAAGACGGAGATCTCGCGCCGGCTGGCCAAGCTGGCGAACGCACCCTTCGTCAAGGTCGAGGCGACCAAGTTCACGGAAGTGGGCTATGTCGGCCGCGATGTGGAGCAGATCGTCCGCGATCTGGTCGAGGCCGGCATCGCGTTGGTGCGCGTCGCCAAGCGCAAGGCGGTTGAGGCCAAGGCCCATCTGCAGGCCGAGGAGCGGGTGCTGGAGGCGCTGGTCGGCAAGGGCGCAAGCCCGGCCACCAAGGACAGCTTCCGAAAGAAGCTGCGCGAGGGCGAGCTGGACGACAAGGAAATCGAGATACAGGTGCGGGCGGCCCCGCAGATGCCGAGCTTCGAGATGCCCGGCATGCCCGGCGCGAGCGTCGGCGTGATGAACATCTCCGACATGCTCGGCAAGGCGTTCGGCGGCCAGACCAAGCCGCGCCGCGTCTCCGTGCGCGACAGCTACCAGATCCTGTTGGAGCAGGAGGCCGATGCGCTGCTCGACGAGGACAAGGTTGTCGAGGAAGCCATCCATCTGGTGGAAAATGCCGGCATCGTCTTCCTCGACGAGGTCGACAAGATCTGCGCGCGCGGCGAGCGCATGGGCGGCGACGTCTCCCGCGAGGGCGTGCAGCGCGATCTGCTGCCCTTGATCGAGGGT
Source organism: Stappia sp. 28M-7 (assembly GCF_014252955.1). Lineage (NCBI taxonomy): Bacteria > Pseudomonadati > Pseudomonadota > Alphaproteobacteria > Hyphomicrobiales > Stappiaceae > Stappia > Stappia quadratibracata. The sequence continues at coordinate 189,266 of NZ_JACMIA010000001.1, forward strand.
ACGGTCGTCTCCACCAAGCACGGGCCGGTCAAGACCGACCACATCCTGTTCATCGCCTCCGGTGCCTTCCACGTCGCCAAACCGTCGGATCTCTTGCCGGAGCTGCAGGGTCGCCTGCCGATCCGCGTCGAACTGAGGGCGCTGACCAAGGACGATTTCCGCGCGATCCTGACCGACACCGAAGCCAGCCTGATCAAGCAGTATGTCGCACTGCTGGCGACGGAGGAGGTGGAGCTGACCTTCACCGAAGACGCGATCGAGGAGATCGCCTCCATCGCCGTCGACCTCAACTCGACGATCGAGAACATCGGCGCGCGGCGGCTGCAGACTGTGATGGAGCGGATCCTCGACGAGGTGTCCTTCGTCGCCCCGGACATGGCCGACCGCCAGGTGACCATCGACGCGGCCTATGTGCGCAAGAACATCGGCGAGCTGGCCAAGAACGTCGACCTGTCGAGGTTCATCCTGTGATCCTCGGCAAGGTTTCTGACGGGATCGCTTGGTGCTTGCCGCGCTGCGGCGGCAATGGCAGCATGCGCGCATGGTAGCGATCCGCAAGAGTTTCGAGGAAGGCCACAGGCGCAAGTTTCTCGTCGTCGTCGACGAGACGGCCGAGTGCGACCGGGCCATCGTCTATGCCGCCAAGCGCGCAGAGCGCACCGGGGGCGTCGCCACGCTGCTTTATGTGATCGCGCCCGGCGACTTCCAGCACTGGATCGGCGTGGAGGACATTATGCGCGCCGAGGCGCGCGAGGAGGCCGATGCCTGCCTGGCGCGGGCGGCCGACCGGGTGCGGGCCGTCGCCCGAACGACCCCGGAACTGGTGGTGCGCGAAGGCAACCGGTCCGACGAGATCCTGCAGCTGATCGAAGAGGATGCGGACATCGCCATCCTGGTGCTGGCGGCCGGCAGCGGCTCGGAAGGGCCGGGCCCGCTCGTCACCGCCATCGCCGGCAAGGGCGCGGGCAGCTTCCCCATCCCCGTGACCATCGTGCCGGGCACGCTGGACGACGAATCGATCGCGGCGCTCGCCTGAGCGCAACAAAAGAGCAGACTGGAACCATTCCAATCTGGAAACGCGATCCCCTCCGCTGTATATTGGGGTCAAGACCGCAGCTGATGCAGGCCATGGTGGCTCTGGCGACGCGACGCGAGACCGTGTGGAAGACCTCCGGCCGCGCACCCGCGCAAGGGCACGGTCGGCAGGGACAGGCCTGCGAGGGCGTGCCCAAGGGCCCGGCCCGCTAGACAAGGAAGACCGACATGTTCATTCAGACCGAGGCGACGCCGAACCCGGCGACCCTCAAGTTCCTCCCCGGCCGGATCGTCCTGCCGGAAGGCACCATGGACTTCCGCAAGAGCGAGGACGCCGGAACCTCGCCGCTGGCCCAGACGCTGTTCCAGGTCGATGGCGTGGAAGGCATTTTCTTTGGCCACGACTTCATCTCCGTGACCAAGGGCGACGTCGACTGGCAGCACATCAAGCCGGCGATCCTGGGTGCCATCATGGAGCATTTCATGTCCGGCGCGCCGGTCATGGCCAGCGAGATGTCCGACGAGAGCGACGAGGAGTTCTTCGAAAAGGGCGACGAGGAGACCGTCGACACCATCAAGGAACTGATCGAGACGCGCGTGCGTCCGGCCGTGGCGCAGGACGGTGGCGACATCACCTTCCGCGGTTTCCGCGACGGGATCGTCTACCTGTCGATGCGCGGCGCCTGCTCGGGTTGCCCGTCCTCGACCGCGACGCTGAAGCACGGCATCCAGAACCTGCTCCGGCATTTCGTTCCGGAAGTCGAGGAAGTGCGCGCGATCTGAGCCTGATGGCGTGATCAGGAGGGCGGTCCGGCTGCACGGCGGCCGGGCCGCCCTCGCGTTTTGGCGCAAGCGTTCGAGCCGGGTTCGAGATCCGGGTTGCCCGGCGTCTTAGCCTTTGGTTTTGTCGACTTCTCCCGCCGCCCACGGTTTAGTGATTCCATGCGACTGCTTGCCATTGATACCGCGCTCGACGCCTGCTCGGTCGCCGTCCATGACGGCAGCGGGGATGTGTTGCGCCTGACCTCGGCGAGCGAGGTGCTGGGGCGCGGGCATGCCGAGCGGCTGATGGGCATGATCGGTGAAGTGATGGCCGAGGCGAGCCTGCCCTTTGCCGCGCTCGACCGGATCGCGGTCACCGTCGGCCCCGGTTCCTTCACCGGCCTCAGGGTCGGCCTGTCCGCCGCCCGTGGCATCGCCCTGGTGGTCGGGGCGCCGGCGGTCGGTATCGGCACCCTGGAAGCGCTTGCGGCCACCCTGTCGGCCGGCGAGCCGGTCCGGGCGGTGCTGGCAGCCAAGGGCGGCGAGATCTACGCGCAAGGATTTGCCGCCGACGGGACGCCCCTGGATGCCCCGCAGGCCGTCGATGCCGCAGCCTACGGCGCCGCGCTGCCATCGGGGAGCGCGCTTTACGGCAGCGGCGCCCCCAAGCTGGTGGCGGCGAGCGGACGCGAGGATCTCAGGATCCTGGGCGAGGCCGGCTGGCCGGACATCGCAGCCGTGGCACGCCTTGGCGCCCTCGCCGAAATCGGCAGCCATCCTCCAGAGCCGCTCTATCTGCGCCCGCCCGATGCGGCGCCCGCGCGGCGCGATCTCCGGTTGCTGGCATGAGCTACTGGTGGTTTCTTCCCTCGCCGCCTGTGGTGGAGGAGGCCGTGCCCTCCGACCATGCGGTGCTGGCCGAAATCCATGAACGGTCCTTCCCCAGCGGCTGGAGCGAGGACGATCTTGCAGCGCTCGCCCGCCAGCCGGGCGTCACGATCCTGCAGGCCCGGCGCTCCAGCCTTCTCGGCAGCCGCTCCATCCTCGGTTTCGTGATCCTGCGGGTTGCCGCCGACGAGGCGGAAGTGCTCACGATCGCGGTGGATCCGCGCCAGCGCCAGCGCGGCGTCGGGGCGCTGCTGATGCGGCACGCCCTCTCGCGCCTTTATGCGGACAGGGTGGCCTCGCTGTTTCTCGAGGTCGATGCCGCCAATGCTCCGGCCTTGGCGCTTTACCGCCGTCTCGGCTTCCGCAAGGTGGGCGAACGGCGCGGCTATTATCGCGACAGCGCGGGCGATGGCGGTGCGCTTGTCATGCGTGTCGATCTGGCGTAATCGGCTTGGCGGTATGGCGACGGCCCGCTAGCCGGCCGGCGCACCGGTCGACGGGCGCGAGAAGGAGAGGCGAGATGACCGATTCCGGCAGCCGCAAGGGCGCCGAGACCACGGCCGAGCAGCCGCCTGCCTCGCTGGAGGATCAGTGCGTTGCCAAGGGCATGCGCATGACCGAGCAGCGGCGGATCATCGCCCGGGTGATCGAAGGCGCCAGCGACCATCCCGATGTCGAGGAGCTCTACCGCCGCGCCGTCGAGAACGACCCGCGCATCTCCATTTCCACCGTCTATCGCACGGTGAAGCTGTTCGAGGATGCCGGCATCATCGAGCGCCACGATTTCCGCGACGGGCGCGCCCGCTACGAGACCGTGCCGGAAGAGCATCACGACCACCTGATCGACCTGAAGACCGGCAGCGTCATCGAGTTCCGCAACGAGGAGATCGAGCGGCTGCAGGAGGCCATCGCCCGCAAGCTCGGCTACCGGCTGGTCGATCACCGGCTGGAGCTGTACGGCGTGCCGCTGTCGCCGAAGGACCGGGACTGATCCGATGATGCGCCTGCGCGCCGCGACCGTCCTGGCGACCCTGACGGTGGTGACGCTGCCGCTGATCCCGGTGCAATGGCTGGCGCTGCGCCTGAAGGGTGGGCTGAAGCGCTCCCTGCCCGTCGTCTGGCACCGCATCGCCTGCCGTACTGTGGGCATCCGCGTGCGCGAGATCGGCCGGCCGGCGCGCGAGCGGCCACTGCTGATCGTCGCCAATCACGTTTCCTGGCTCGATATCACCGTTCTCGGCAGCCGCATGCCGCTGTCCTTCGTCGCCAAGACGGAGGTCGCGTCCTGGCCGGTCTTCGGGCTTTTTGCCAAGCTGCAGCGCTCGGTCTTCGTCGACCGGCAGCGACGCAGCGCGACCGGGCGCACCGCCGAGGAACTGGGCACGCGCCTTGCCTCCGGCGATGCCATGGTTCTGTTCGCGGAAGGCACGTCGAACAGCGGCAACGAGGTGCTGCCGTTCCGCTCCGCGCTGATCGGCGCCGCGCGCCATGCGCTGGCCGGCGACGACGGCGAGATGTGGATCCAGCCGTTGGCGCTCGCCTATACCCATCTGCACGGGTTGCCGATGGGGCGGCAGTTCCGCCCGCATGTCGCCTGGTATGGCGACATGGAGATGATACCGCATTTCATGAACGTGGTCCGCCAGGGCGCGGTCGATGTCGCCGTGGTCTGGGGCGAGCCGATCCGCGTGCGGCCCGACATGGACCGCAAGACCCTGACGCGGCTGCTGGAGGACGAGGTGCGCCGCCTCGCCGGCAATGTGCGCGCGGGTCATCCCCCGGCGGGGCCCGAGTTGCCGCCCGCCGCCCCAGCGGCCGATGTGCCGGCCGAAGCGGACGAACCTGCTATTCTCAAGGCGGCCGAAAACGGCTAAAGCAGGCACGACAGGCGAGCGGCCGGGCGCGCGAGGCGCGCCGCCGTTATCGCACCCTTGACACAATCCGTCGGCAAGACTTCAGCCATTGGCTGCCGGACGGCATGCGGCGCGGCAAGACCCGCGCGGAGACAGGATGAGCGAAGAGATCAGCAACGCCCCGGCAGGGGATGGCATCGTCAGCGATCCGGCGGCCGGCCTCGGCGCCGGCACGGCTCCCGCGCGCCGGGTCTTCGTCAAGACCTATGGCTGCCAGATGAACGTTTATGACAGCGAGCGGATGACCGACGCGCTGGTGCCGCAGGGCTACAGCGCTACCGAAACGCTCGAGGATGCCGACCTGATCATCCTCAACACCTGCCATATCCGCGAAAAGGCCGCGGAGAAGGTCTATTCGGAGCTCGGACGGCTGCGCAAGCTGAAGGCCGAGCGTGCCGAACAGGGGCGCGAGACGATGATCGGCGTTGCCGGCTGCGTCGCCCAGGCAGAGGGCGAGGAGATTGCCCGCCGCGCGCCCGTCGTCGATCTGGTCTTCGGCCCGCAGACCTATCACCGGCTGCCGGAACTGGTCAGCCGCGCGGCGGCCGGCGAGAGCGTCGTCGAGACCGAGTTCGAGATCGAGGAAAAGTTCCGCCATCTGTCGAAGCCGCAGGCCGAGCCCAAGGCGACGGCAAGCGGACAGCCGCGCAGCTACACCGCCTTCCTGACCGTGCAGGAGGGTTGCGACAAGTTCTGCACCTTCTGCGTGGTGCCCTACACGCGCGGCGCCGAGGTGTCGCGTGACGTGGCGCAGATCGTCGCCGAGGCCGAACGGCTGGCCGCGCGCGGTATTCGCGAGGTCACGCTGCTCGGCCAGAACGTCAATGCCTGGCATGGTGCGGGGCCGGAGGGCGGCGCCTGGGGGCTCGGTCAGTTGCTGGAGCGGCTGGCGCGCATCGACGGGATCGACCGGCTGCGCTACACGACCAGCCACCCGCGCGACATGGACGATGCGCTGATCGCCGCCCATCGCGACCTGCCGCAGGTGATGCCCTACCTGCACCTGCCGGTGCAGTCGGGCTCGGACCGCATTCTCAAGGCGATGAACCGCAAGCACACGCGCGACGACTATTTCCGCCTGATCGACCGTATCCGCGCGGCCCAGCCGGACCTTGCCCTGTCCTGCGATTTCATCGTCGGCTTCCCGGGCGAGACGGATGCGGATTTCCGCGACACGATGGACCTGATCGAGCAGGTCGGCTTCGCCTCGGCGTTTTCCTTCAAGTACAGTCCTCGTCCCGGCACGCCGGGCGCGACCATGGCCGATCATGTGCCGGAAGCGGTCATGAACGAGCGGCTGCTGGAGCTGCAGGATCTGGTGGCGCGACAGCAGAAGGCCTTCAACGAAAGCCTCGTGGGGCGCACCTGCGAGGTGCTGGTCGAAAAGCACGGCCGCAATCCCGGACAGCTCAACGGGCGCTCGCCCTGGCTGCAGCCGGTACAGTTCGATGCGCACGAAAGCCTGATCGGCGAGATCGTGCCGGTGGAAATCGTCGGAACCGGCGCGAATTCCCTGTTCGCGGGTCTCGCGCCGGGGCACAATAAAGGGCAGGCAACTCCCTTGCGGGCCCAGGCGTGAGGCCCGGACACGGGGTTTCAGGAGGCATGATGCCAGGAGAAGCCGCTTGAACGGCGCCAGCCGGACACCCGGCCGGGGAGGGTACCGCGCCGCGGTCCCCGCTTCGGACATGACCCATGTGGTTCTGGCCTTCGACGACAATCGGCTCGTCGGCGATCTTTTCGGCCAGTTCGACCAGAATCTCGCGCTTATCGAGCAGCGCCTCGGCGTCGATGCGGTGGCGCGGGGCAATCAGGTGATCATCAAGGGGCGCCATTCCGGCTGCGAGCAGGCTCGCCGCGCGCTGGAATCGCTCTATGCGCGCCTGCAGCAAGGCTACGAGCTGCATCCGGGCGACGTGGAAGGGGCATTGCGCATGGCCGCTGCGGAAGAAGCGCAACTCGATCTGCCGACCATCGAGCCGCGCTCGCATCTGACCTATGCCCAGGTTTCGACCCGTCGCAAGACGGTGCTGGCCCGCACCCCGGCGCAGGATGCCTATATCCGCGCGATGGACCGGGCAGATCTTACCTTCGGCGTCGGGCCGGCCGGTACCGGCAAGACCTTCCTTGCCGTCGCCTATGCGGCGGCGTTGCTGGAGCGCGGCGACGTGGCCCGGCTGATCCTGTCGCGTCCGGCGGTGGAGGCGGGCGAACGGCTCGGCTTCCTGCCTGGCGACATGAAGGAGAAGGTCGATCCCTATCTGCGCCCGCTCTACGACGCGCTCTACGAGATGATGCCAGCGGAAAAGGTCGAGCGCGGCTTGCAGTCCGGCATGATCGAGGTCGCGCCGCTCGCCTTCATGCGCGGGCGCACGCTCTCCAACGCGGTTGTGATTCTGGACGAATCCCAGAACACCACCACGATGCAGATGAAGATGTTCCTGACCCGCCTTGGCGAGAATTCTCGGATGATCGTCACCGGCGACCCGAGCCAGGTCGACCTGCCGCCGGGCCAGAAGTCGGGCCTGCGCGAGGCTCTGGCCCTGCTGGAAGGCGTCGAGGGCGTGGCACAGGTGCGCTTCACCGAGGTCGACGTGGTGCGCCACGAGCTCGTCGCCCGTATCGTGCGCGCCTATGACGATGCGGGCCGCGAGGCGAGTGCCGAGCGCGATGCGGCCGAGGCTGCCGCCGAAGCCGCACGGCGGTCCCCACGGCGGGGCCCGGCGGCATGAGCCAGGGCGAAGCTGTGGTGCCGGAGATCGACGTTGCCGTCGAGGCCGACGGCTGGCCGGGCGAAGACGAGCTGGAAGCGCTTGTCGCGCGGGTCGTCGAGGTAGCCTGCCGCGAGGCGGAGCTGGAGCTGGTCGAGGGCGCGGAGCTCTCGGTCGTCTTTGCCGACGATGCGCGCGTGCGCGAGCTCAACCGAGACTGGCGCGACAAGGATGCGCCGACCAACGTCCTGTCCTTCCCGGGCGGAGACGAGGAAGAGCCGCCTTTCGGTCCGCTTCTCGGCGATATCATCCTGGCCCGCGAGACGGTTGTGCGCGAGGCCGGGGAGCTCGACATCGCATTTTCCGACCACGTGACACATCTTGTTGCGCATGGATTCCTTCACCTTTTCGGTTACGATCACCAAATGGAGGACGAAGCCGAGGAGATGGAGGCCCTGGAGCGGCGCATTTTGGCCGTTCTGGGTATTGCAGACCCTTACCGGGACCCTCTGGTGTCCGGAACCGAAACGGAGAGCGAGACGCCCGTGTGAGCGGGCGTGAAAACCGATATGAATGATACAGAGGTCCGAAGTACGACCGACACTCCGGCGTCGCAAAATGCGGCAGCAGGAGCGGCGGCAGAAGCCGCCCAGACCGACGGCGAACCGCAGCGATCGCTGCGCAGCGTGTGGTCCGATGCCCTGAAGCGGTTTGCCGGTCTGCGGCGACCGGGCAACGGTGCGGGCACGCTGCGCCAGAACCTCCAGGACGAACTGGCCCGCGAGGCCGACGACAGCGCGAGCTTCACGCCCGAAGAGCGCATCCTGTTGTCCAACATCCTGCGCCTGCGCGAGGTGCGGGTGGAGGACGTCATGGTGCCGCGCGCCGATATCGATGCGGTGGAGGACACCGTCACCGTTTCCCGGTTGATGGACGTGTTCCGCGAGAGCGGCCATTCCCGCATGCCGGTCTATCATGACGGCCTCGATGATCCGCGGGGCATGGTCCACATAAAGGACCTGATGGCCTATTTCGTCGGCCGCGCGGCCCCGGAAGAAAAGCGCGAGGGCCAGCGCAACGGCGAGGCCGGTACGACGGACGCCGGCGAGGCGCCGGCCAGCAACGAACCGCAGATCTTCGACCTGACCCGCGTCGACCTCTCGTTGCCGCTGGCCGAGGCCAACCTGATCCGTCCGGTTCTCTTCGTGCCGCCGTCCATGCCGGCGACCGACCTGATGGCGAAGATGCAGGCCGACCGCGTGCAGATGGCACTGGTCATCGACGAATATGGCGGCACCGAAGGTCTCGTCTCGCTGGAGGACATCGTCGAGACCGTCGTCGGCGACATCGAGGACGAACACGACGAGGACGAGGAGGCGATGATCCAGAAGGTCGCCGACGGCGTCTGGGTCGCCGATCCCCGCGTCCCGGTCGAGGAAGTCGAGGAAGCGGTGGGAACCGACTTCCAGCTCGGCGATCTTGCCGAGGAAGTCGACACGCTGGGTGGCCTGGTCTTTACCCTCGTCGGACGCGTGCCGGTGCGCGGCGAGCTGCTCGCCGCACGCGAGTTTCCCGGCTACGAGTTCGAGGTGCTCGACGCCGACCCGCGCCGTATCAAGCGGCTGCGGATCCGGGCGCGACGTCCCGAGGCCCGCCTCACGGAAACGCGCCGGCGCCTGCGCCGGCCGGAGTCGGCCAACTAGAGCGCAAACACGCAATCTTGATGGAAGCCGTGCCCGTGCGCCCGATGGCGCGCGGGCGCGGCTTTCGCTTCACTTGACCGGTGCCGGGGTGCCGGGAATGGTCCGGTGACGGGCGACTGATTCGCCCTTGTGTTGCACGCATCGCGGACGCGCGCCGGATGCGCAAAGCAGGAGCCGACACCGTGCTGCGCCTCGCACAGGTTTTCCTTCTCGCTCATGGCTGGCGACGCTGGCTGCTGGCGGCTCTGGCCGGTGCCATCGCTGCGCTCGCCATGCCGCCCTTCGGGCTTTTTCCGGTCCTTGCCCTGTCGATGCCGGCGTTGGTCTGGCTGCTCGACGGAGCGATCTCGGACGAGATGGGCTGGGCGCGCCGCCTGCGACCGGGCTTTGCGATCGGCTGGTGGTTCGGCTTCGGTTTTCATCTGGCGGGCCTGTGGTGGGTCGGCCGGGCGTTTCTCGTCGAGGCGGACGTCTTTGCCTGGATGATTCCCTTTGCCGTCGTGCTGCTGCCGGCGGGCCTGGCGCTGTTCACCGGCCTTGCGACCCTGGTCGCCGGTCTTGCCTGGCGCGACGGGCCGGACCGGCTGTTGCTGCTGGCACTCGTGCTGACGCTGGCCGATTGGCTGCGCGGCCATGTGCTTACCGGCTTTCCGTGGAACCTGTGGGGCTATGCCTTCGGCGACTACACGGTCTTGATGCAGCCGGCGGCACTGGTCGGGGTCTATGGGCTCGGTCTTCTTGTCGTGACCGTGTTCTGCGGGCTTGCCGGCTTTGCCGACGGCACGCGGGGCGGGCGGCGGATGGGGGGCGCCTCTCTGCTGCTGTTGGCCGTGGTCGCCGGCTATGGCGCCGCGCGCTTGTCGCTCGCGCCGGTGTCGGGCGGCGAGGAGATCGCGATCCGCGTCGTGCAACCCTCGATTCCGCAGGAAGAGAAGTGGCAGCCGGAAAACCGGGCGCGGGTGTTCCAGACCTATCTGGAGGCAAGCCGTGCGCCCTGGCAGGGCGCGGAGGGCGATGCCGAACTGCCGCGTCTGGTGATCTGGCCGGAATCCGCGCCGCCCTTCCTGCTGACGGAGGCGCCGGAGGCGCTTGCCGCCATCGCCGATCTGCTGCGCGACGAGGATACGCTGGTGACCGGGGCGATCCGCGCCAGCGTCGAGGATGCCGGGCGCCGGGTGTTCTACAACTCCGTCTTCGTCATCGACGGGGAAGGCACGATCCGCGACGCCTACGACAAGGTACGCCTCGTGCCCTTCGGAGAATACCTGCCCCTCGGCGATCTTCTGGAGGGGATCGGCCTGACGAAGCTGGTGGAACTGCCGGGAACCTTCCGCGCAGGCTTTCGCCACCGCACGCTGGAGCCGGTCGCCGGGCCGGCATTCCTGCCGTTGATCTGCTACGAGGCGATCTTCCCGCAGGCCGCTACAACCCGCGATGGCCGGCCGGGGTTTCTGCTGAACGTCACCAATGATGCCTGGTTCGGCGACACGCCGGGCCCCCGCCAGCATTTCGTCCAGTCACGCATGCGGGCGGTGGAACAGGGGTTGCCGGTTGTGCGCGCAGCCAACACGGGCATATCAGGAGTTGTGGATCCCTATGGGCGGGTGCTGGAGATGCGCCCCCTGATGGAGGCGGCAACGATCGACACGCGGCTTCCTTCTGCGATTTCCGCAGGGGCATTTGCGCGATATGGACAGACTGCCTTGTCAATTTTCCTGATAGTTTTTCTTGGCACCCTTCTGATAACGCGTTACTTAGGTTATGCGCGTAATGATTGACGGGCTGGCGGGCAGCACGGCATCATAACAACCGGGATATCCTGTTGCGTAGAACAGGTTGCAACCCTTTGAACCGGCGTCGGTTCTTCCTCGATGTTTTGATGTCCGGATACACGTATCCGGCGAGAACGTCTCGGGTCGAACAAAGAAACGCTGGGTAAGATAAGTATGGTCACAGCATTCGAAAGACCCGGAAAGAAGACGGACATGAGCAGCAAGAAGGCACCGAACCCCATCGACGTGCATGTCGGCAGCCGCGTGCGACTGCGTCGCATGATGCTTGGCATGAGCCAGGAAAAACTTGGCGAAAGCCTTGGTATCACGTTTCAGCAAATTCAGAAGTACGAAAAAGGCACCAACCGCATCGGCGCAAGCCGGCTGCAGCACATCGCCACGATCCTGAAGGTCCCGGTTGCCTTCTTCTTCGAGGATGCGCCCGGCACGCCGGAGGACGCCAGCGGCTTCGGCGAAGCCAAGCCGGCATCCTACGTGGTCGATTTCCTCTCCTCTTCCGAGGGCCTGTCGCTCAACAAGGCCTTCGTGCGGATCGAGGACGCCAAGGTGCGTCGCCGCGTCGTGGATCTGGTTCGCGCGCTGGCTGGCGAAGAAGTCTGATACCAGGATTTGATGGTGCGGACGGGTGGTGACGGCAGCGCTGTCGCCCCCCGTCCGCAGGGCCCGATGCTCCGCGGCGCGAATGCGCTGGCGCGGGTTGCGGTCCCGCATGGCTTGACGAGCCGTCGTCTTCGCTGGCATGTGTCGTGCGTGGCGGCGGGGTTCCCTGCCGCTTCTTTCTATTCTTCCCAGAAGGACGGTTGAACGTGGCTCGTCAAGATTATCTCTTCACTTCCGAATCCGTGTCGGAAGGCCATCCGGACAAGGTCTGCGATCGCATCTCCGATACGGTCGTCGATGCCTTCATCTCCGAGATGCCCGAGGCGCGCGTTGCCTGCGAAACGCTGGCAACCACCAATCGCGTCGTGATTGCGGGTGAGACCCGCGGTCCCGCGTCGATCACCAACGAGTACATCGCGCATCTGGCCCGCATGGCCATCCGCGACATCGGTTACGAGCAGGAAGGCTTCCACTGGGAGACCTGCGACGTCGCCGTCCATCTGCACGCCCAGTCGGCCCACATCGCCCAGGGCGTTGACGCGGCCGACAACAAGGACGAAGGCGCCGGCGACCAGGGCATCATGTTCGGTTACGCCTGCCGCGAGACGCCGGAGCTGATGCCGGCCCCGATCTATTACTCGCACAAGATCCTCCGCCTGCTGGCCGAGGCCCGCAAGTCCGGCAAGGAGCCGGCGCTCGGGCCGGATGCCAAGAGCCAGGTCACCGTGCGCTACGAGAACGGTCTGCCGGTCGGCGTGACCTCGATCGTGCTGTCGACCCAGCACCTCGACCCCAAGCTGACCTCGCATGACATCCGCGCCATCGTCGAGCCCTACATCGTCACGGCGCTGCCGGGCGGCTGGGTCACCAAGGACACGGCCTGGCACGTCAACCCGACCGGTGCCTTCGTCATCGGCGGTCCCGACGGCGATGCCGGCCTGACCGGCCGCAAGATCATCGTCGACACCTATGGTGGTGCTGCCCCGCATGGCGGCGGCGCCTTCTCGGGCAAGGACCCGACCAAGGTCGACCGCTCGGCCGCCTACGCGGCCCGCTATCTCGCGAAGAACGTGGTCGCGGCCAACCTCGCCGACCGCTGCACGATCCAGCTGTCCTACGCCATCGGCGTTGCCGAGCCGCTGTCGGTCTATGTCGACCTGCACGGCACCGGCAATGTCGAGGAAGCGAAGCTGGAGAAGGCCCTGCGCGAGGTGATGCACCTGACCCCGCGCGGCATCCGCCAGCACCTCGGCCTGAACCGGCCGATCTACGCCCGCACGGCCGCCTATGGTCACTTCGGCCGCGAGCCGGAGGAGGACGGTGGCTTCTCCTGGGAGAAGATCGACCTCGTGCACGCGCTGCGCGACGCCGTCGCTTGACACTGCGCCGGGCCGCAAGGCCCCGGCCTGCCCTCCCGCCCGGCACCCAGGTGCCGGGCGGACTTCGTTTTCGCCGCTCCCATGTGCGCCGTGATGCGCCGGCCGGGGCGGCTGTTGCCGGACCTGCACGTACATGACCGACCACAGCAAGGGCTCCTTCTTCGGCCGCCGCGTCGGCAAGCCGCTGCGCGCACAGCGCCGCGAGGCCTTCGAGGCCGCGCTCCAGCGCTTGCAGCCGGATCTGGCGCAAGCTGCGCCGCAGGACCTGCGCGAGCTGTTTTCCGGCAAGGTCGATGCGGTCTGGATGGAGATCGGCTTCGGCGGCGGCGAGCATCTGCTGCATGAGGCGCAGCGGTTGCCGGACACCGGCTTCATCGGCGTCGAGCCCTTTGTCAGCAGTCTGGCCAAGGCTGTCGTCGAGGTCGATACGCAGGAACTGTCCAACGTTCGGGTCTATGGCGACGATGCGATCAAGCTACTGGACTGGCTGCCCGACGCCTCGCTCGACGGCATCTATCAGCTCTATCCCGACCCCTGGCCCAAGCGCCGCCACTGGAAGCGCCGCTTCGTCAACCCGGTCAATCTCGACCGCATGGCGCGTGTCCTGAAGCCTGGCGCGCTCTACCGGTTCGCCAGCGATATCGACACCTATGTCGACTGGACGCTGGCCCGTCTGCTGGCCCACCCCGCCTTCGAATGGACGGCGGAAGGTGCTTCCGACTGGCTTGTTCCCTGGCAGCCCTGGTCGGGCACGCGCTACGAGGCGAAGGCCTATCGCGAGGGCCGAAAAGGCCACTATCTCGACTTCCGGAAGCTGTAGCGCGGGGCGGCCGTATCCGGGCGGCGGGCGAATTTTCTTGCGTTTGACCGCTATCCGCGTATAGTCGTGTCACTTAAATTCTCTAGCGGCTCGCATGAGCAGTATGAGAGTGGGTCCTCCCGGGGACCCGCTCTTTTTGTTTTGGCGAACGCCCTTCGGCCCCACGGGGAGGCACACTTGCAGGACCAGGAAACGCGGATCGTCCGGGAAAACGGACTGGAAGCCCGTATCGCGGCCATGCTCGAGCCGGCGATCGTCGATCTCGGCTTCCGCCTCGTGCGTGTCAAACTGTCCGGCGTCAACGGACTGACCTTGCAGATCATGGCCGAACGCCCCGACGGCACGATGACCGTCGACGATTGCGAGGCGGTGAGCCGCGCGATTACGCCGGTCCTCGATGTCGAGGACCCGATCGACCGCGAGTACAATCTTGAGATTTCCTCGCCCGGCATCGACCGGCCGCTGGTGCGCGCCGTTGATTTCGAGCGCTGGCGCGGACATCTCGCCAAGCTGGAACTTGCCGTGCCGCGCGACGGCCGCAAGCGGTTCCGCGGCGAGATCCGTGCCGTCGAGGGCGGCGATCTCGTGCTGCGCCTCGAGGACTTGCCGGACGACGGTGAGCCGGATGTGCGCCTGCCGCTCGCCGACATCGCCGAAGCTCGTCTGGTGCTGACCGACGATCTCGTGGAGGCGGCACTGAAGGCCGACAAGGCGGCGCGCCGCAAGGCGTCCGCCAACGGGGCCGACAAGGACTGATCCGCTGTTGCGGGCGAGAGGAAACGGAATTCCGAGGGAAGCGGCTTTGCCCTTCCAGATGACAGGAAGCGCCGGCGAGACCGGCGCGAGAGGAGTGGACTGAGATGGCAATCAGTGCGAACCGGCTGGAGCTGCTGCAGATCGCGGATGCGGTCGCGCGCGAAAAGACGATCGATCGCGGCATCGTGATCGCCGCGATGGAAGATGCGATCCAGAAGGCGGCGCGCTCGCGCTACGGCTCCGAAACCGAAGTGCGTGCCGAGATCAATCCGCGCACCGGCGAGATCAAGCTGCAGCGCCTGCTGCTGGTCGTCGACAAGGTCGAGAATTCCTCGACCGAGATCGACAAGGAAGAGGCGCTTCGCCGCAATCCGATGGCGCAGATCGGCGACTACATCGCCGAGCCGCTGCCGCCGCTGGACTTCGGCCGTATCGCCGCCCAGTCGGCCAAGCAGGTGATCGTGCAGAAGGTGCGCGAGGCCGAGCGTGACCGCCAGTACGACGAGTTCAAGGACCGCATCGGCGAGATCGTCAATGGCGTGGTCAAGCGCGTCGAATACGGCAACGTGATCGTCGATCTCGGCCGCGGCGAGGCCATCGTGCGTCGCGACGAACTGATCCCGCGCGAGCTGTTCCGCAATGGCGACCGCATCCGTGCGTATGTCTATGACGTGCGGCGCGAGCAGCGCGGCCCGCAGATTTTTCTCTCGCGTACCCATCCGCAGTTCATGGCGAAGCTCTTCGCCCAGGAAGTGCCGGAGATCTATGACGGCGTCATCGAGATCAGGGCGGTTGCCCGCGATCCGGGCTCGCGCGCCAAGATCGCCGTCATCTCCAAGGACAGCTCCATCGACCCGGTCGGCGCCTGCGTCGGCATGCGCGGCAGCCGCGTCCAGGCGGTCGTCGGCGAGCTGCAGGGCGAGAAGATCGACATCATTCCGTGGAACCCGGATAACGCGACCTTCATCGTCAATGCGCTGCAGCCGGCCGAGGTGGCCAAGGTTGTCCTCGACGAGGATGCCGAGCGCATCGAGGTGGTGGTGCCGGACGAGCAGCTGTCGCTGGCCATCGGCCGCCGCGGCCAGAATGTGCGTCTTGCGTCCCAGCTGACCGGCTGGGCGATCGACATCATGACCGAGCATGACGAGTCGGAGCGTCGACAGAAGGAATTCACTGATCGCACGCAGCTCTTCATGGAAGCGCTGAACGTCGACGAGGTCGTCGGTCAGCTTCTCGCCTCCGAAGGATTTGCCTCGGTGGAAGAAGTGGCGTATGTCGAGCGCGAAGAGGTTGCCACGATCGAGGGCTTCGACGAGGAAACCGCCGACGAGATTCAGGCGCGTGCCCGCGAATATCTCGAGGAAATCGAGGCGAAGCTCGACGAGGAGCGCCGCGAACTTGGTGTTTCCGACGACCTCAGAAACATTAATGGCCTGACGACGGCTATGCTGGTCGCGCTCGGCAAGGACGGCGTAAAGTCCGTCGAGGACCTGGCGGGTTGCGCCACCGACGATCTCGTCGGCTGGACAGAGCGCGCCAACGGCGAGGTGACCCGTCACGAAGGCGCGCTGACCGGCTTCGATGTCAGCCGTGCCGAGGCCGAGGAAATGATCATGGCCGCGCGCATCGAGGCGGGCTGGATCACCGAGGCGGATCTTGCCGCGGATGAAGAGACTGCCGAGGTCGAGGCCGAGGCGGACGAAAACGAGACGGGCATCGTTGCGACCGGTGTGGTGCACGAGGTCTGATCCGGCAGGGTCCTGATCTGGCAGGGTCGGGGCCGACACGACCGGCGGAGCGATAAGGGTGCCGAAACGAAACGAGCCATTGGAACGAAGCTGCGCGCTTACCCGCGCGGTGCGTCCGGTGGATGATCTGATCCGTTTCGTGACGGGCCCGGATGGCATCATCGTCCCCGACCTGCGGCGCAGGCTGCCGGGCCGGGGCGTCTGGATCACGGCGAGCCGCCAGTCGGTCGCCGAGGCCCAGAAGAAGAAAGTGTTTTCGCGCGCGCTCAAGGATGGGTCCGTGCGGGTGGAGGGTGACCTGGCAGATCAGGTCGATACCCTCATCGAGCGGTCCGCGCTCAACGCGTTGTCGCTGGCCCGAAAGGCCGGCGAGATCGTCAGCGGTTTCTCCAAGGTGGAGGCTGCTGTGCGCGGGCAGGATGTCATTGGTCTCGTCCAGGCGCGCGATGGCGGCGACGATGGGGCCAGAAAGCTCGCGGCAATCGCGCGGGCGCGCTTTGCCGATACCGGCGGTTGCCGGATCATCGGCTGTTTTACATCGGCTCAATTGGATTTGGCATTGGGTCGGTCAAATGTGATACATGCTGCACTGCTTGCAGGCCGGGCAGGCGAGAACGCTCTCGTCCGGGTTGAGGAACTGGAGCGTTTCCGTACCGGTTCCAGCAGCGACCCGGTTGCCGGAACGCTCGACGATCCGGTTGCGAATGACGGTGCGGGCAGTGCGGTGATCCAGGACTGAAGGCGATATGAGCGAAACGAAAAACCCCGGCGACAAGACGATCAGCATGGAGCGCAAGACACTGGGCCTGAAACGCTCCGGCGTTGAACAGGGCACGGTCCGTCAGAGCTTCTCCCATGGCCGCACCAAGGCGGTCGTGGTGGAGAAGAAGAAGCGCCGCGTCGTCCTGCCGGGCGAAGGCGGCAAGCCTGAGGTCGAAGTCGAGGCGCCGCGCGCCGCGGCTCCTCAGCAGCGTCGACCCGATATCGAGCCGCAGCAGGTCCCGCGGCGTCGTGCCGAGCCGGCACCGCAGCGTCCGCGCGGCGGCAACATCCTGCGCACGCTGACCGAAGATGAAGCTGCTGCCCGTCAGCAGGCTCTCATTGAGGCACAGCGGCGGGATGCCGAGGACCGCAAGCGCCGTGAGGAAGAAGAGCGCCTGCGTGCCATCGAGGAAGAGCGCCGCAAGGTCGAGGAGGCGGAGCGCGCCAAGCAGGAGGCCGAAGAGGCTGCCCGCCGCGCCGCCGAGGAGGCCGAGCGCAAGAAGAGCGACGATGGCCGCGAGAAGGTCTCGGCCTCGGACGCGGCCGACGCGATCGCTGCCGCAGTCGGCGAGGCTGCGCCTGCAGCCTCCGCACCGGCGCCGGCTGCCCGCGACGATGCGGCCCGCAAGCCCGCCGCCGCGCCTGCCGCTGCTCCCGCACGCCGTGCCGGCGAAGAGGACGACGACGCCCGCAAGGGCGGCGCGAAGGCTGTCAAGCGCGCCAAGGTCGCGCCGGCGCGCCCGCCGGCAAAGACCCCCGGCGCCGACGACCGCCGCCGGTCGAAGCTGACCATCTCCTCCGCCACCGGAGACGACGAGGGGCGCAGCCGTTCGCTCGCCTCGCTGCGTCGCCGTCGTGAAAAGGAGCGTCGGGCCGGCCAGCAGGTGGTGCGCGAGAAGATCTCCCGCGAGGTGGTTCTGCCCGAGGCGATCACCATCCAGGAACTCGCAAACCGCATGGCCGAGCGTGCCGTCGACGTGATCAAGCTGCTGATGAAGCAGGGGCAGATGCTCAAGATCAACGACGTGATCGACGCCGACACGGCGGAACTGATTGCCTCCGAGATGGGCCATACGGTCAAGCGCGTATCGGAATCCGACGTCGAGGAAGGCTTGTTCTCGGCCGCCGACTCGGACGATGCGCTCGAGTCGCGTCCGCCGGTCGTTACGATCATGGGCCATGTCGACCACGGCAAGACGTCGCTGCTCGATGCGCTGCGCCGCTCCAACGTGGTGCAGGGCGAGGCCGGTGGCATTACCCAGCATATCGGCGCCTACCAGGTCGAGCAGGGCGGTCACAAGATCACCTTCATCGACACGCCGGGCCACGCCGCCTTTACCCAGATGCGTGCCCGCGGCGCCAAGGCCACGGATATCGTCATCCTGGTGGTGGCTGCCGATGACGGCGTCATGCCGCAGACGAAGGAAGCCATCGCCCATGCGAAAGCGGCGGGCGTCCCGATCATCGTGGCGATCAACAAGATCGACAAGCCGTCGGCCGATCCGAGCCGCGTGCGCACCGACCTTCTTCGCGAGGATATCGTGGTGGAGTCGATGGGCGGCGACGTGATCGACGTCGAGGTTTCGGCGCTGAAGCAGCTCAATCTCGACAAGCTGCTCGAGATGATCCTGCTGCAGTCCGAGGTTCTGGAGCTCAAGGCCAACCCGAGCCGCACCGCCGAAGGCATCGTCATCGAGGCGCAGCTCGACAAGGGCCGTGGCCCGGTCGCGACCGTGCTTGTCCAGAAGGGGACGCTCAAGGTGGGCGACATCCTGGTGGCCGGATCCGAGTGGGGCCGCGTGCGCGCCATGCTCGACGAGAATGGCCAGCAGGTGAAGGAGGCTCCGCCCTCCAAGCCGGTCGAGGTCCTCGGCTTCAACGGCACTCCCGCTGCCGGCGACATGGTCGCCGTCGTCGAGAACGAGGCGCGTGCCCGTGAGATCGTCGACTACCGCCAGCGCCAGAAGCGCGACAAGGCGTCGGTCCTGGCCAGCGGTGCCCGTGGTTCGCTCGAGCAGATGATGAACCGTCTGCAGCAGAGCGGCCACAAGGAGTTCCCGCTGGTCATCAAGGGCGACGTGCAGGGCTCGGTCGAGGCCATTGCCGGTGCGCTGGATCAGCTGGGCACCGACGAGGTCAAGGCGCGCATTCTGCATGCAGGCGTCGGCGGCATCACCGAAAGCGACGTGACGCTGGCGACTGCCTCCAGCGCGCCGATCATCGGCTTCAACGTCCGTGCCAACAAGCAGGCGCGCGATGCGGCCGAGCGCGAGGGCATCGAGATCCGCTACTACAACATCATCTACAACCTGGTGGATGACGTTAAGGCGGCAATGTCGGGCCTGCTGTCGCCGGAGCGCCGCGAGACCTTCCTTGGCAATGCGGAGATCCTCGAGATCTTCAACATCACCAAGGTCGGCAAGGTGGCCGGTTGCCGCGTGACCGAGGGCATCGTCGAGCGCGGCGCCCAGGTCCGCCTGATCCGCGACAACGTCGTGATCCACGAAGGCAAGCTCGGTACGCTGAAGCGCTTCAAGGACGAAGTGAAGGAAGTGAATGCCGGCCAGGAATGCGGCATGAACTTCGAGAACTACCAGGACATGCGCCCGGGCGACATCATCGAGTGTTACCGGGTCGAGGAAGTGGCCCGTACCCTCTGACGGGAGCGGCCGCACCGTTTACGCGCCGGCGGGACTGTCCCGCCGGCGTTTGCCGTTTGGCCCGGATAAAGGGGGCCGGGCGCGCCGGGAAACCGCCGTCCGGCATCCCGTGTGATCCGGCAAGATGTGGA
This sequence comes from Stappia sp. 28M-7, assembly GCF_014252955.1. NCBI lineage: Bacteria > Pseudomonadati > Pseudomonadota > Alphaproteobacteria > Hyphomicrobiales > Stappiaceae > Stappia > Stappia quadratibracata. The sequence continues at coordinate 208,927 of NZ_JACMIA010000001.1, forward strand.
CCTGTCCCATGGCCCCGAACAACAGACATCCCGTCGGTATGCCGTCGCAGCGGCAGCTGCGCGTCGGTGAGCTTGTGCGCAAGGAAGTCTCCGACATCCTGGCGCGCGGCACGCTGGCCGATCCGGTACTCGACGGAACGATCATCTCCGTGCCGGAAGTGCGCATGACGCCGGACCTGCGTCTCGCCAGTTGCCTGGTGATGCCGCTTGGCGGGCGCGATGCCGACCGGGTGGTCGAGGCGCTCAATCGCAGCGCCCGCACGATCCGCCGCGAGCTTGCGCGCCGGATGACCATGAAATTCCTTCCCGATCTGCGCTTCGTTCTCGACACTCGTTTCGACGACGACGACCGGATCACCGCCCTTCTGTCCCGTGACGACGTGCGCCGAGACCTGTCGGAGGAAGACGCGGACGAGGACGGCGACCGTACTGACGACACCCCTGATGGGGGTGGACGCTAGGGGCATGGGACGCCGCAGGAAAGCGAACCGCAACCGCATCGACGGTTGGCTGGTGCTCGACAAGCCCGTCGGGATCACCTCCAACGATGCGTTGACGCGGTTGAAGAAGATCTTCCATCCCGAAAAGGTCGGTCATGCCGGCACGCTCGACCCCCTGGCCTCCGGCCTGTTGCCGGTGGCTTTCGGCGAGGCGACCAAGACCGTGTCCTTCGCGATGGACGGGCGCAAGGTCTACCGTTTCACGGTGCGCTGGGGCGAGGCGACGGAGACCGACGATACGGAAGGCGCGGTCATCGCCACCAGCGACGGGCGCCCCGATGCGGGCGAGATCGCGGCCGTGCTGCCGGCCTTTACCGGGACGATCAGCCAGGTCCCGCCGAAATACTCCGCCATCAAGGTGGACGGCGCGCGCGCCTATGACCTTGCCCGCGGCGGCGACGAGGTCGAGCTTGCCGCGCGCGAAATCGATGTCCACCGGCTCGATCTGGTGGAATGCCCCGACCGTGACCACGCGGTCTTCGAGGCGGAATGCGGCAAGGGCACCTATGTGCGCGCGCTCGCCCGCGACATCGCTGAGCGGCTCGGTACATGCGGTCATGTTGCCGCCTTGCGGCGCCTTGTCGTCGGTCCTTTCGACGAGGAGGACATGATTCCGCTGGAAACTCTTGAGGAGTTGGGGCAATGTGCGCCCGGCACGGGCCTGACCGAGGCCCATGCCGACTTCATTCTGCCTGTAGAGACCGCGCTGGACGACATCCCGGCGCTGGCCGTCAGCCGGCAGGATGCCGCCCGCCTCCGAAGGGGGCAGGGCGTTTTGCTGCGCGGGCGGGATGCCCCGGCGTTTTCGGGCCTCGTGTCAGTGACCACTCAGGGAGAACTGGTGGCGATCGGCGAGATCGAACGCGGGGAACTCTTGCCGCGGCGCGTCTTCAATCTCGCTCCGGACACGTCCGGGGCGATTATCGTTGAAAGGACATGACCGATGTCGATTACCGCTGAACGCAAGGCGGAACTGATCAAGGAATACGCGATCAAGGAAGGTGATACGGGCTCTGCCGATGTGCAGGTCGCCATTCTCTCCGAGCGGATCGCCAACCTGACCGAACACTTCAAGAGCCATGGCAAGGACAACCATTCCCGCCGCGGCCTTCTGAAGATGGTGAGCCAGCGCCGGTCTCTTCTCGACTACCTGAAGAAGACCGAAGAAGGCCGCTATCAGGACCTGATCAAGCGCCTCGGCCTGCGCCGCTAACCGGCACGGGCAACGCGGCGTCCGCAAGGGCGCCGCGTTTGCGCATCTGCCGCCCGAATGGCGGCGAAAGACGGTCATGGGGCAGGATAGCAGGTGGCTTGAACACAACGGCTGCATGCCGGGCGGGAACGAGCCACCTGCTGTCTTGCCCATGGCGCGTCACTTCATGGCGCAGATGGCACAATGCCGCCTGCGCCTGCCCATGGGAGCAACCCGGGCCGCGTGTCTGATGCGGGCCGGGAGACCGAAATAGGATAACAACATGTTCGATATTCATCGCGTGGAAGTCGATTGGGGCGGTCGTCCGCTGGTGCTGGAGACGGGCAAGGTCGCCCGCCAGGCCGACGGCGCCGTGCTCGCCACCTATGGCGAGACCAAGGTGCTGGCCACCATCGTTTCGGCCCGTGAGCCGAAGCCGGGCCAGGACTTCTTCCCGCTGACCGTGAACTACCAGGAAAAGGCCTTCGCGGCCGGCAAGATCCCGGGCGGCTACTTCAAGCGTGAGGGTCGTCCGTCCGAGCACGAGACGCTGACCTCGCGCCTGATCGACCGCCCGATCCGCCCGCTCTTCGTCGACGGCTTCAAGTGCGATACCCAGGTGATCATCACAGTCCTGTCGCACGACATGGAGAACGCCCCGGACATCGTCGGCATGGTTGCCGCCTCCGCGGCGCTGACCATCTCCGGCGTGCCGTTCATGGGCCCGATCGGCGGCGCTCGCGTCGGCTACATCAACGGCGAGTACGTTCTCAACCCGGCGGTCGACGACATGTCGGAATCGGCTCTCGACCTGATCGTGGCCGGCACGGGCGAAGCCGTGCTGATGGTCGAATCCGAGGCCAAGGAGCTGAGCGAAGACCTCATGCTCGGCGCCGTGATGTTCGGCTTCAAGGGCTTCCAGCCGGTGATCGAGGCGATCATCAAGCTGGCCGAGACCGCGGCCCGCGAGCCGCGTGCGCTCAACCTGCCGGATCACTCCGCGCTTGCCGGTCGGATCAAGGAGCTGGCTGCCGGCGACCTGACGGCCGCCTATGCCATCCGCGAGAAGACCGAACGCCGCAACGCCATCGACGCCGCCAAGGCCAAGACGATCGAGACGCTGGCGGCCGAGGCCGGTGACGCCGGCATCGACAAGGTCGTCGTCGGCGGCCTGTTCAAGGAGCTGGAGGCGGAGATCGTCCGCGGCGCCATCCTCGACAAGGGCGAGCGCATCGACGGCCGCGACCTGAAGACGGTCCGTCCGATCGTCTCCGAGGCCGGCATCCTGCCGCGCACCCACGGTTCGGCCCTGTTCACCCGTGGTGAGACCCAGGCGCTCGTGGTCGCGACGCTCGGCACCAACGAGGACGAACAGTTCGTCGACGCGCTGGAGGGGACCTACAAGTCCACCTTCATGCTGCACTACAACTTCCCGCCCTACTCGGTCGGCGAGACCGGCCGCATGGGTTCGCCCGGCCGCCGCGAGATCGGCCACGGCAAGCTCGCTTGGCGCGCGGTTCATCCGCTCCTGCCGGCGCATCACGAGTTCCCGTACACGCTGCGTGTCGTGTCCGAGATCACCGAGTCCAACGGCTCCTCGTCGATGGCGACCGTTTGCGGCACCTCGCTGGCGCTGATGGATGCCGGTGTGCCGCTCAAGGCGCCGGTGGCCGGTATCGCCATGGGCCTGATCAAGGAAGGCGACCGTTTCGCGGTGCTCTCCGACATTCTCGGCGACGAGGATCACCTCGGCGACATGGACTTCAAGGTGGCCGGTACCGCCAATGGCGTGACCTCGCTGCAGATGGACATCAAGATCGATGGCATCACCGAGGAGATCATGCGTGTCGCGCTCGACCAGGCGCGCGACGGCCGTATCCACATCCTCGGCGAGATGTCTCAGGCCCTGTCCGAGGCGCGCGCCGAGCTCGGCGAGCATGCCCCGCGCATCGAGGTCCTGAAGATCCCGGTCGACAAGATCCGCGAAGTCATCGGCTCCGGCGGCAAGGTCATCCGTGAGATCGTCGAGAAGACCGGCGCCAAGGTCAACATCGAGGACGACGGCACCGTCAAGGTCGCCTCCTCCGACGGCAAGGCGATCAAGGCTGCGATCAACTGGATCAACTCCATCGCTGCCGAGCCGGAAGTGGGCGTGATCTACGAGGGCCGCGTCGTCAAGACCGTGGACTTCGGTGCTTTCGTCAACTTCTTCGGTGCGAAGGACGGTCTCGTCCACATCTCGCAGCTGGCTCCGCAGAAGGTTGCCAAGACCACCGACGTGGTCAAGGAAGGCGACAAGGTCTGGGTGAAGCTGATGGGCTTCGACGAGCGCGGCAAGGTTCGCCTGTCGATGAAGGTCGTCGACCAGGAGACCGGCAAGGAGATCGCTGCGGAGGCCTGAGGCCTTCCGGCGAAAGCCTTCGACTGCAAGACATGAGGAAACGGGCCGGATCATTCCGGCCCGTTTTCGTTTGACCAAGGGGAAGAGGAGGTGTGCGCGGCGAAGAACCGGTGTCAGGCCGTGCCGGTCTTGCGCGGCCGGGACGATCCGTCATAGGCCTCGAGATACTCGCGGAAGCGGTCGTCGGGCATCGGCCGGCCGAGATGGAAACCCTGGATGCGGGTGCAGCCGAGCCGGCCCAGCAGCGTGCACTGGCCCTCGGTCTCCACGCCTTCCGCAACGACGGTGATCCCCAGGCTGCCAGCCATCGCCACGATCGCCTCGACCAGCGCGCGGTCGTCCCGGTCGGTCTCCAGATCGCGGATGAACGAACGGTCGATCTTCAGGACGTCGATCGGGAACCGCTTCAGGTTGCTCAGCGACGAAAAACCGGTACCGAAGTCATCCAGCGACAGGCCTATGCCAAGCCGGCGGATCGCGTTGAGCGTCTCCACCGGGTCGCTGCCGGTCTCGTCGAACATGACGCTTTCGGTGATCTCCAGATGCAGGCGCTCCGCCGGCATGCCGGTGCGCTCGAGCGTTCCATGGACGAGCTCGACGAATTTCTCGTCCCGGCACTGGCGCGGCGAGACGTTGACGCTGATGCCGGGCAGGTCCAAGCCCTGTTCGGCGCAGTTCTGGTAGAACAGGCAGGCTTCCTCCAGCACGAACGCCCCGAGCTGGACAATCAGTCCCGTGGTCTCGGCGATGGGAATGAATTCCGCCGGAGAGATCGGCCCGCGTTCGGGGTCGGTCCAGCGGACCAGGGCCTCGCAACCTGCGATCCGGTTGTGAGCGATGTCGATCACCGGCTGATAGTTCAACGTGAACTGGCGCCGTTCCAGCGCCTTGCGCAGGGCGCTTTCCGTGTCCAGCGCCCGTGCCACCTGCTCGTTCATGTGGGCGGAGAAGAAGCGCAGCTTGTTACCGCCGTCGGCCTTGGCGTGATACATCGCCGTATCGGCCTGACGCAGCAGCAATTCGTCGTCGCGCCCGTCGCTGGGAAACACGGTGATGCCGATGCTGGCGGTGGCAAACACCTCGACGTCGTCGCCGACGGTCAGCGGGCGCGCCAGATGGGCGAGCAAGCGGGCCGCTTTCATCTCGACGTCCATCACACTGCGGACATTGCTGAGAATGACGGCGAATTCGTCGCCGCCCAGGCGCGCGACCGTGTCATGGTCGTCCAGCACCGCGCCGATGCGTTTGGCTGTCTCCTGGATCAACTGGTCGCCGACACTGTGCCCGAGGCTGTCGTTGATGTTCTTGAACCGGTCGAGGTCGAGGAACAGCAGCGCGACGATGTTGCCGTCCCACTGGGCGCGGGACATCGCCTGCACCAGTCGGTCACGGAACAAGGTGCGGTTCGGGAGGCCGGTCAGCCCGTCGAAATTGGCCTGGCGGACGATCAACTCTTCCTGGCGCTTGCGCTCTGAAATATCCGACACCGTGACGTGATAGGCGCTGGCGCCGTTCCAGCGGGTCTGGCGCAGGTGCAGCTCCACCCAGACCCGGTCTCCCGTTTGCGACAGCGCGCGCGCCTCGTAGACCTCGGGTGCGCTCGCGCCCGACTCGCGGGCCCTGGCATAGGACTTCAGCCGCTCGTGTTCTTCTGGCGCGAACAGGTCCAGCACCGACAGGCCGATCACCTTGTGCCGGTCTTCACTCTCGCGGCCGAGCAGCCGCAGCAGCGCGTCATTGATGTAGAGAACCCGCTGGTTGGAATGGATGCACACGCCCTGCAGGGACTCGTCGATGAGTGCCCGGAACTGCGCATCCGACTCCTTGAGGTCGCGAAACGCCTCCTGCAATGCGACGCCGAGGGCATTGAACTCGCGGATCTTGCCGGGCCGGTAGGTCAGGTCGGACGTGTCCTGTCGGATCCGGGCGGCATATTTGACGAGCCGCTCCAGCGCCGGGCTGGTGAATCTGTGCAGCACATAGGCCCCGAGCAGGGCGCCCGCCAGCCCATAGAGCAGGAACGGCGTGAACAGGGTCTGGTAGGTCGCATCGATATTCTCGATGGTCTCGCCCGGCCGATCGCTGACAAGGTATAGCGGCCGGCTGGCCGGTGCCTGCTCCAGAAGGGAGCGGATCAGCAGCCGGTCGTTCGCCAGCGCATGGTCGAGTTCTCCGAGACTGCCGAGCTGCTTCACAACCGCTGTGTCGCTGCGGATCGCGTCTCGCAGATCGCCGCTGGCCGAGATCACCCGATCGTCGAGAAACAGCGCAAGACTGTCCGTGTCGAGTGCCTTGGCCAGATCGTCCAGCAGGTACTTGCTGTCGTTGAAGACATATCCGCCGGTCAACTGACCGAGCACTCGGCCGTCATTGTCGTCCACGAGCGGAATGGAGAGGGCGCCAAGCAGCACCGGGGCGCTTTGGGCACTGGTGGCGTCGCCGCCGGTAAACAGATGCCATTGGCCGCCCGGCATGCGCGACCGCAGGTGCGCTGTCAGGATCTGGTCGAGGTCGTAGAGCGAGGCGCTGGCATCCACCCAGTCCGGGGCGTCGGGCAGGTCGATCCTGAGCAACTCGAATTGCGCTCCGATCGGCTGGCGGACGCCCTCGGAGAGGATCTGCAGCACCAGCCGTTCGTCTCGCGCCCTGACGGCGCGCCTGAGTGCGGCATTTTCCGACAGCGCGCGCAGATAGGTGTCGAGCCGGCTGAATGTCTGATCGAAGACGAGGCGGGCGAGCGTCGCCTCCTTGCGGGCGAAGCGTTTCAGTTCCTTGTCTGCGATGGTCAGGCTGCTGACATAGCTGATCGCGAAAAGCACGGCCGACGTCGTCAGGAGCGCGACTGCAAACAGGCCGAGCACGAAGCGATTGAAGCGGAAGTCGGCCCTGCGTGTCATTGTGAGTAGCGGAACGCCCTCCGTTTCAGCTCTTCGATTCGCGGCATTGCGTCATCCGAGGATACGAGGGCGAAAGAGCCGGAGAAGACGAGAGGGATCTCGTCCTCGCGGTCCTGGAGATCGAGCGAGATCGCCTCGGCCATCGCAACGCCGTTGTCGTCGTTGATGCGCATGACCGTCGCCTCGAGGCGCCCCTCGATCAGGTAATCAAGTTCCGCACTGCCGCCGCCCCACCCGTTGGTGGCAACCTTTCCGGTCAGGCCGGCGGCTTCTATCGCATCGGCGACACCAAGGGCGATATCGGTCGAGCAGGAGTAGATGAAACCGAGATTCGGGTATCTTTTCAACAACTCGGTCGCCGATGCGCGTGCTTTCTCGCGGTTGAAGCCGACATAGTAGGAGGCGACGAGCCGCTTCTCGGAGCGCTCTGCCATGGCAAGCCGGAACGGCTCGCCGCGGGCACGGCTGACATAGCCTTTCAGCCCGTAGAAGATGGCAAAGGTTTCCGGCTGAGGCCGGGTTTCCAGAACATGCTCGGCGATCAGGCGTGCGCCGGTGGCGTGATCGAAGCCGACATAGAAGAACGGCTGGTCCCGGCCCCAGTCGCGCACGGGCGTCGTGATGTTCTGGAGGATGATCTTCGGCCGGCCGCGCGCAATGAGACGCTCCACGAGCACCTTGTGGCGCAGGACGTCCAGCGTGAAGATCAGGTAGTCGGGGTCGGACTTCAGCACCTCTGCAAGCTGCTGGGTCTGTTCGCGGACTTCCTGACCGGGAAGCGTGAACTGGGACGTCACCTCGTAGCGGATGCCGAGTTCATCCAGTCGGCGTTCCAGCGCCACGATGCTTCGTCGCCAGTAGTCCGAGACCTGCATGGCTGGATAGATGACGGCAATGCGCGCTGGGGGCAGCGAGGGCGCTTCAACGGGAACCGCGCCGCCCTGCACGCGTTGGGTGAACTCCGCGCTCAGTTCGCGCTGTAGGGGAAATTCCTTAAAAAAATCAGGAAGTTCCCAGAATTCGGCAAGAGAGGTGCGGCCGAACTCTGATCTGGCGATGCCTGGCGGGAGCATTGCCAAGAAAAGCAGGAAAAGAAATGGAAAGAGCAGTCGCATTCTTCTCACGGTAGCATTCCGCTGCGGCAGCCATTTCCAGAAGTCTGTCTGATTGGCCAGACACATGCAAGAGATCACCATACAATTGAGAAAATGTGAAAAATCCGCCTCGATTGTGGATGGGAGCAATGGGTGCCGTGTCCTGCGGATGCCGCGCGCGCGGCTTCGGGCTTGCGCCGACATTCCGGTGGGCTGCGCCGTTGCGCAAGCCGGTCAACCTGCTATACCCCGCGCAGGGGCCGGACAGCGGCCGGTTGATCACGAGCGGAGTTGCGGAATGAGCGAAATGCGCCTGACGGTGGTGGGGGCTGCCGGACGCATGGGCGGTGCGCTGATCCGTGCGATTTCGCAGATTGACGGCGTCAAGCTTTCGGCTGCGGTCGAGCGGCCGGGTTCTCCCGCGATCGGGCAGGACTGCGGCATTCTTGCCGGTCTGCAGGCGAATGGCATCACCGTCACCGACGATGCGCTCGCGGCCTTTGCCGCAACCGACGGCGTCCTGGATTTTACCGCACCGGCCGCCTCGCGGCACTTTGCCGAACTGGCCGCGCAGGCGCGGATTGTCCACGTGATCGGAACGACCGGTCTTGGCGAGGACGACCTTGCGGCGATCCGTCCCGCTGCTCGCCATGCGCGCGTTGTCCAGTCGGGCAACATGAGCCTTGGCGTCAATCTGCTCGCCGCGCTGGTCCGCCGCGCGGCCGCGGCGCTGGACGAAGACTTCGACATCGAGGTGCTGGAGATGCACCATCGGCACAAGGTCGATGCGCCGTCCGGCACAGCCTACCTGCTGGGCGAGGCTGCAGCGAAGGGGCGAGGCATCGACCTTGCCGAGCGCAGCGTGCGCAGCCGCGACGGCATTACAGGCGAACGTCCGCGCGGCGATATCGGTTTCGCGACGCTGCGCGGCGGCACGGTCATCGGCGATCACAGCGTGCTCTTCGCCGGTCCGCTGGAGACCATCACTCTGTCCCACCACGCCCAGGACCGGCAGATCTTTGCCCGGGGCGCGGTGAAGGCGGCCCTGTGGGCCCGCGACAGGAAGCCCGGCTTCTACACAATGGAGGATGTACTCGGTCTGCGCGACTGAGCTTCATCCTCCGCCATCCGACCTGGAGACAGTCTCGCAATGGAACATCTTCTTGTGCTCGTGCGCCACGGGCAGAGCGAATGGAACCTGAAAAACCTTTTCACCGGCTGGAAGGATCCCGGCCTGACCGAGAAGGGCATCGCCGAGGCGCGGTCTGCCGGCGGCAAGCTGCGCGATCTGAAGCTCGCCTTCGACATCGCCTTCACGTCGGATCTCTCGCGTGCCCAGAACACCCTCAAGCTGATCCTCGAGGAGCTGGGCCAGGACGGTCTGGAGACGATCCGCGACCAAGCGCTGAACGAGCGCGACTATGGCGACCTGACGGGCATGAACAAGGACGAGGCGCGCGAGAAGTTCGGCGAGGAGCAGGTGCATGTGTGGCGCCGTTCCTTCGACGTTCCCCCTCCGGGCGGCGAAAGCCTCAAGATGACCGCCGAGCGCGTTCTGCCCTACTACCGCTCCGAGATCCTGCCGCAGGTGCTTGCCGGCAAGCGTGTGATCGTTGCCGCGCACGGCAATTCGCTTCGGGCGCTGGTGATGGAGCTGGAAGGCCTTTCGCCGGACGAGATCCTCAAGCGCGAGCTCGCGACCGGCGCGCCGATCGTCTACCGGCTGACGGACGAGGGCAAGGTTTCCTCGGTTCAGGACCTGTCCGACTGAGACGGCACGGCGCCTTGCACGTGTCATGAACAGGAACGGCCGCGCCCAGGGCGCGGCCGTTTTCTTTTGCCTTGCGGCGAATTGGGTCTCAGGCGGTCAGAGACCGAAGCCCTGCTGCTCCGCAAGCTGCTTCAGCGACCGCTCCGGGCGGGCGCCGACATGGCCGATGACTTCCGCGGCGCACAGGCAGCCGAGCTCGGCGGATGTCGTGAAGTCGTAATTGCGTGCCTGACCGAGCAGGAAACCGGAGGCGAACAGATCGCCGGCACCGGTCAGGTCGACCACATCGGTGACGGCAGAGGCCGGAACGCGCACCGTCTCCTCGCGCGAAATCGCCATGGCTCCGTGGGCGCCGAGGGTCAGTGCCGTGGTCGGGCAGTCCTGGCGAACGGCCGCGATCGCGGTGTCGAGGTCCGCCGTTTCGTACAGCGCCTTCAATTCGTGCTCGTTGGCGAACAGCAGATCGATGGTGCCGTCGCGCAGCATGCCGAGGAACTCGGACCGGTAGCGGTCGACACAGAAGCTGTCGGACAGCGTCAGGCTGACCTTGCGGCCGTTGGCATGGGCGATTTCGGCCGCCTTCAGGAAGGCGGTCTTGGCTGCCGGCGGATCCCACAGGTAGCCTTCCATGTAGGTGATCGCCGAGGCGGCGACCGTCTCTGCATCGATGTCCTTTTCCGACAGTTCGACACACGCGCCGAGATAGGTGTTCATGGTCCGCTCGCCATCCGGCGTGATCAGGATCATCGAGCGCGCGGTGGGCGGGCCGTCGACGAGGACGGGGGTCTCGAAGTGCACGCCGGTGCCGCGCATGTCATGGCGGAAGGCAGCGCCCAGTTCGTCCTCGGCAACCTTGCCGAAATAGGCCGAGGCACCGCCGAGGGCAGCAACGCCGGCGGCCGTATTGCCGGCGCTGCCGCCAGAAATACGCGTGGTCTGTCCCATCCGGCCGTAGAGGCGCACCGCCTCCTCGGTGTCGATCAGGCGCATCGAGCCCTTCACGAGCTTTTCCTGAACGAGGAAATCCTCTTCCACATGGGCGAAGACATCGCAGATGGCATTGCCGATGCACAAGGTATCGAAGCGCTGGCTGGTCATGGTCGTGTAAATGTCCCTTCTGGTGTCGGGCGAGAACGGCTCTCAGATGCCGGGCGTCGGACGCAAGGCGCGGTTGGCCTCGGGCTCGCGGATCTTGTCGCGGAACGTGCTGGCCGGATAGATGCCGAGCAGCTTGAGCTCGGCGGAGAAGAACTCCAGTTCCTCCAGCGCCAGCGAGACGCTGCGGTCGTCCGGATGGCCTTCCACGTCGGCATAGAACATGGAGGCGAAGAACTGACCCTCAAGCTGGTAGGATTCCAGCTTGGTCATGTTGACGCCGTTGGTGGCGAAGCCGCCGAGCGCTTTGTAAAGGGCGGCCGGGACGTTGCGCACACGGAAGATGAAGGTGGTGATGACGGGCTGGCCGTTGTTTTCCGCACGCACCGCATCGCGCGACAGGATGAGGAAGCGCGTGGTGTTGTGGGCTTCGTCCTCCACGTCCCGGCGCAGGATCTCCAGGCCATAGGCCTCGGCAGCCATCTGCGGCGCCAGGGCGGACGCGGTGGGATCGCCCGCCTCGGCGATCTGGCGGGCGGAGCCGGCAGTGTCGGCCCCCACGATCGCACGGAGCCCGAGTTCGCGGATGATCTTGCGGCACTGGCCGAGAGCCATGACATGGCTCTGGACGCTCTTGAGCTGCTCGATCCGGGCGCCGGGCAGGCCCATCAGCTGGAAGCGGATGGGCAGGAAATATTCGCCGATGATCTGCAGCGAGGACTGCGGCAGCAGGTGGTGGATGTCCGCCACGCGGCCGGCGACGGAATTCTCGACCGGGATCATTCCGAGGTCGGCATCGCCGCTTTCAAGCGCGGTAAAGCAGTCCTCGAAGGTGGAGCATGGCACGGCTTCATAGTCGGGATAGACATTGTGGCAGGCCATGTGCGAGTTGGCCCCGTACTCGCCCTGGAAGACGATGCGCTTCTTGTTCGTCATGTTCGACCGGTTGTCAGCTGGGGTTTGAGACGCGGGATGCGAAGACGGCCCGCACGGCTTCGAGGTCGCGGGGCGTATTGACGTCCATCGGCACGCTGTCGATGAGACCGACATCGATGCGCATGCCGGCCTCGAGCGCCCGCAGCTGCTCGAGACTCTCACGGATTTCAAGCGGCGAGGGCGGCAGCGACACGAAGCGGTCGAGCGCGGAGCGCCGATAGGCATAAAGGCCGATATGCTGGTAGAGCGGACCGGGACCTGTCGGTGCCGTTGCGCGCGTGAAATAAAGCGCGCGCAGCCGACGCTCGCCGACCGGCGTTCCCACCGCCTTGACGTAGCTGGGGTCCGTCTTGCCGCTCTCGCTGCGGATCTCCGTTGCGATGGTCCCGATGTCGACGGACGGATCGGCCAGGGGATCGAAGGCGGCGCGGATCGCGTCCGGGTCGATCAGCGGCACGTCGCCCTGCAGGTTGAGCACGATGCCGTGCTGGCGCTGCGGGTCGACCGCTTCGGCAGCGGCCCGCACCCGGTCGGAGCCACTCGGCAGGTCGGGATCGGTCATTATCGCGGTGCCGCCGAAGGCCTCGACCGCCGCCTTGATGTCCGGATGGTCGCAGGCAACGACGACGGGACCGATCTCGGCGGCCAGCCCACGCTCGATCACATGCGCGATCATCGGCTTGCCGGCAATGAGCGCCAAAGGCTTGTCGGGCAGGCGCGTGGACGCCATCCGCGCCGGAATCACCACCAAAGCGGACAGGTCTGCAGGGGTCGTCACGGGCGGCCTTTCGGGCGCCGGAAGGGTGCGGGGCACGCCCGGCGGCAACATGCGATGATTTGTATCATGGACTGCCCTTTTAAACCTATGGACACGAGCGTCAAAAACTTTGTAGTTTCCGGCGACTTTTTCACCACGCGCCGCGTTGCGCGGGGCCTTCTCGCGTTGGCCTTGCAGCAACCGAGGGAGTTGGAGCCAGCGGGAATGAATTCTGCCAAGCTAAATATGATCGCCGGTGCGATCTTGTCCGTCCTCCTCCTCACGATGGGACTCGGCATCGTGTCGGAAATCATTTTCCATCAGGACGAACCTGAGAAGCCGGGCTACGAGATCGTCGTGGCCGAGGCAGATACCGGTTCGGCTCCGGCCGAAGAAGCCCCGCAGGTCGAGCCGATCGCGGCTCGCCTCCAGACTGCATCGGCGGAAGACGGCGAGAAGCTCACCCGCGCCTGTGCGTCGTGCCACGACTTCTCCAGCGCCAGCGCCAACAAGGTTGGCCCGGGCCTGTGGCAGGTGGTGGGCCGTGCTCCGGCTGCGCATGACGGGTTCCGTTATTCCAGCGGCATGCAGGCTTACGCCCAGGAGCATGAGGCCTGGACCTACGAGAACCTCGATCACTTCCTGGCTGCCCCGAAGCAGGAAGTTTCCGGTACCTCGATGGGCTATGCCGGCATGCGCAAGCCCGAGGATCGCGCCAACCTGATCGCCTATCTGCGCACGCTGTCGGACAATCCGCTGCCGTTGCCGGAGGCGCCTGCAGCTGAGGCCCCGGCGGCGGAGACTCCGGCCACCGAGGCTCCTGCAGCTGAAGCGCCGGCCGCTGAAGCGCCCGCGACCGAGGCTCCGGCCACCGAGGCTCCGGCGAGCGAAGCGCCTGCAACTGAGGCCCCGGCTACCGAGGCTCCGGCGGAAGGCACGCAGGCTCAGTAATGCCTGTTCGGCGCCTTGCGCCACCGACTTGGAACGAAGATCAAGAGGCCGGGCGTCAGCCCGGCCTTTTCCGTTTCCGGCCGCCGCTGCCCTTCAGTCAGGAAAGATCTCCGGCGCAAATTTACGCTGCGTTCCTTCTGGGATGACGCCCGACTTTCCATTATAACCCTTGCCGGTTGCGGGGTATCGAGGCGCTGCCCCTTGGGGGACGGCCGCCATTCGTCTGCAAATACCTCTTTAACCGGTACGTGATACGCAGTTTTATCAGGGGTGGGGACGCCGGGCCTGAGCGACACGCTCGCGGGTCGGGAAGTTCGTTTCCACGCGCGTATCGTTGGCAAGAGAGGGGCCATGACGCAGGCGTCCGGCGGCAAGGAATTGGCGCTCATCCGATGGAAGCATCGGACGATGGCCTTTGTCGTTGTCATGGCAATCTGCGTCCTCGGCGTTGCCCTCACGAGCTACATCTCGGCGCTGCTGACGGAAAACGCCCAGAAGCGCCTGCAGAACGAAACGCTATCCCGTCTGTCGGAGGCGAGAGCCCGGCTGGAGGGGACAATCGGCGCGACGATCTACATCTCGCAAGGGCTCGTCAGCTTCACTGCCATCAACAGCGATCTCACCCAGCGCCAGTTCCGCCGGTTCGCGGAGGAGATTTCCTCGCTCAACAACCATGTGAAGCTCGTCGCGCTGGCTCCGGACAACGTGGTTCGCTACGTCTATCCGCTGCTCGGAAACCTGAGGGTCCTGGGTCTCGATTATTCAAAGAACGAGGCGCAGTGGGCAGTGGTGAAGCGGGTGATGGAGGAAAGGCGCACCGTGGTCGCTGGGCCGGTCGATCTGGTCCAGGGCGGGCGGTCCCTGATCGCGCGCTCGCCGGTTCTGATCCCCGTCGATGACGACGAGGCCAACACCGAACGCCGCTATTGGGGTATAGCCTCCGTCGTGATCGACATGGATGCCTTGTTCGAGGACGCCGGCATCCGGCCGGAGATGAACGGTTATCAGTTCGCCATCCGCGGCGCAGATGGCCTCGGGTCTGCCGGCGGAATGGTCATGGGCGATCCGAACCTGTTCGACGGGGGAGCGGTGGTGCTGCCGGTCAGCCTGCCGAACGGCACCTGGCAGATGGCAAGCCGGCCGGTCTCCGGCTGGCCGACGAGCTTCCCCGAGGTTCGCATCGCCCAGATGGTCGGTCTCGGCGTGACCTTCGCAATCGCCTTCCTCTCGGCGATGTTGGTGATCGCGCAGCAACGGGCGCGGTCCATGGCTCTGCATGACGCGCTGACCGGCCTGCCCAATCGCCGCCTTCTGGAAGACCGGCTGGAGCAACTGGCCGCCCTCAGCGAACGTACGGGTCTCGGTTTCCAGGTGTTCTTCGTCGATCTCAATGCGTTCAAGCCGATCAACGACACTTTCGGTCATGCGGTCGGCGACATGGTTTTGCGCGAGGTCGGCAAGCGGTTGCGCGAGGAGACGCGGGAATCCGATACGATCGCGCGGATCGGCGGCGACGAGTTCGTTGTCGTGGTTCCGGGCATGACCCATCTCCAGAGCACCGCCCATATTGCGGCGCGGCTGCGCGATGCGGTCAGCGAGCCGGTACGGACCGGCGACCATGTGATCGCTATCCGGGCCAGTGTCGGCTGGGCGGTCTATCCCGACGACGCAACTACGATCCCCGAGATTCTCGAGCTTGCGGACCAGCGCATGTACCGCGAAAAACTCGCCGCCGCCTGACCCCGGCTCGGCCCGCCGGCGGGTTCCATCACGATTAAACTTTCGTCATGAAGCGTTTCACGTCTGTCGGCGGGCGGCACAACTCCCTAATATGACCTCAGGGCAACCACGCCGGCGCAGCCGCGCGGCCATGAGGGCGCGTGCCGCGCCAAAACAGACGGATCCGTTCAATCGCCATGATGCAGACAGATCGCCAGAGCGCTTTCCTTCACTCATCCAGCCGGGGCCGCGCCGACGTCAGGCGGCAGGCCGTCCTCCCCTGGATCATCGCCCTCCCGCTGGTTGCGCTGTGCCTTTTGTTGGCCGGCCTGTCGGTCGCGGACGCGCAGGAAGAGCCTGAATGGCGGCATGCCTCGTCTCTGAGCGGTGAGCCGAAATACCCCGCGGATTTCAAGCATTTCGACTACGTCAATCCGGATGCGCCCAAGGGAGGCATCGTCCGCCTTGGCGAAAGCCGCGGCTTCGATACGCTCAATCCGGTCCTGTCGAAGGGCAACCCGGCCCCAGGTCTCGGGCTCATGTACGATTCGCTGTTGGAGCCGGCGCTCGACGAGATCAACATCAACTCCGAATACGGACTGATCGCCGAGGCGATGCGCTATCCGGCCGATTATTCCTGGGTTGAGTATCGGCTGAACCCGCAAGCACGCTGGCACGACGGAACGCCGATCAGCGTCGACGACGTGATCTGGAGCTTCGGGAAGATCAAGGAGGTCAACCCGAGCCAGGCCTTCTACTACCGTCATGTCGAAAAGGCGGAGGCCGTCGGCGAGCGCGTCATCCGTTTCACCTTCGATGCCGCCGGCAACCGCGAGCTTCCCAAGATCGTCGGACAGCTGATCATCCTGCCCAAGCACTGGTGGGAAGGAAAGGATGCGAGCGGGAAGTCGCGCGACATCGCACGCGGGACGTTGGAGCCGCCGCTCGGGTCCGGTCCCTATCGCATCCGTTCTTTCGAGCCCGGCCGCAACATCGTCTACGAGCGTGTCGAGGACTACTGGGCGAAAGAGCATCCGGTGCGCATCGGATCCTATAATTTCGACGTCGTGCGATACGATGTGTTCCTGGATTCCGCCGTCGAGTTGGAGGCCTTCAAGGGCGATCAGTACGATTTTCGGGAAGAGCTGAGCGCCAACGTTTGGTCCAAGGCCTATGATTTCCCCGCTGTGCGCGAGGGGCGCGTGGTGCTGGAGGAATTTCCGAACAAGGCCAGCGGCCGCATGCAGGCCTATGTCCCCAACCTGCGCCGCGAGAAGTTTCAGGATCCCCGGATTCGTGAAGCGCTCAACTATGCCTATGATTTCGAGACGACCAATGCGGTCGTCTCCGCGGGCTTGCACAAGCGGATCGGTTCCTATTTCGCCGGCACGGAGCTCGCCTCTTCAGGGCTGCCGACCGGCAAGGAGCTGGAAATCCTGGAGACCGTGCGCGACGAGGTTCCGCCCGAGGTATTCACCAAGCCCTTTGAGAATCCGGTCGGCGGCAATCCGCAGAATGTGCGCGAGAACCTGCGTCAGGCCGTGAGGCTCTTCCGCGAGGCTGGGTATAAGCTCGACGGTGGGCGCATGGTCGACGCGAAGACCGGCGAGCAGTTCAGCATCGAGTTCATCTACTTTGACCGCTCGGCCGAGCGCGGGCTTCTTCCCTACACGAAGAACCTGGAGAATATCGGCGTCAAGACGGTGCTCCGCCTCATCGATGTGCCGCAATACATCAACCGCGTGCAGAATCGCGACTTCGATATGGCCACCTTGGTCTGGGGGCAATCGCTGTCGCCCGGCAACGAGCAGCGCGATTTCTGGGGTTCGGACGCCGCCGACCGGCCGCAGTCGCGCAACTATGGCGGCATCAAGAATCCTGCCGTCGACAAGCTGATCGAGCGCGTCATCTTCGCCAAGGACCGCGACGAACTGGTGGCCGCGACCCATGCGCTCGACCGGGTCCTGCTGTGGAACCATTATGTGGTGCCGCAGTTCTATTCCGACGTCGACCGCACCGCCCGCTGGAACAGGTTCTCCCACCCTGCGGAACTGCCGGAATATACGCATGGTTTTCCGGCCATCTGGTGGTGGGATGCAGAAAAGGCGGCGGCTGTTCGGGGGGCGCAGTGATGACGGGTGGCCCGCTGGAAGTGGATCGCAGGCAGGTTCTCGGTGGAGCGATGGCCTTTTGCGCGACGACGCTGTTGCCGCTCGCCTCTCGCGCGGCATCGGCGGCCAGCGGCGCGGATGCGCCGCGGCACGGGCTTTCCGTGTTCGGCGACCTGAAATACGCTCCGGATTTCACCCACTTCGACTATGTGGTGCCGGATGCCCCGAAGGACGGCCGCATCGTGTTCTCGGCGCCGTCCTGGGCCTATAACCAGAACCCGCAGACCTTCAACAGTTTCAACACCTTGATCCTGAAGGGCGACGCGCCGCCGCGTATGGAGCTGTGTTTCGACACGCTGATGGTGCGCGCTCTGGACGAACCGGATGCCGTCTATGGTCTCGTTGCCGAGACGGTGGAGGTCTCCGGGGACGGCAATGTCTATACCTTCTCCCTGCGGCCGCAGGCGCGGTTCCATGATGAGAGCCCGCTGACTGCGGAAGATGTTGCCTTCTCGCTGGTGACGCTCAAGGAGCTTGGGCATCCCTCGATCCGCCAGGTCTTGCGCGAACTTTCCGAGGTTCGTGTCGAGGGCCCGCACAGGGTCGCGCTGCAATTTTCCGGAAAGCAGTCGCGCAAGGTGCCGTTGATCGCGGCGGGCATGCCGATCCTGTCGAAGGCCTATTATTCCCGCTACGACTTCGCCCAAACGACGCTGACCCCGCCGCTGTCCTCCGGTCCCTACAAGGTGGGCCGGCACGAGGTCGGTCGCTTCGTCGAGTACGAGCGGGTGAAGAACTGGTGGGCGGCGGACCTGCCCGTCAGCCGTGGCCACTACAATTTCGACCGTATCCGGCTGGAGTTCTTCCGTGACCGGCAGGTGGATTTCGAGGCGTTCAAGAAGGGCGTGATGACCTTCCGCGAGGAGTTCGTCGCCCGGACCTGGGCGACGGAATACAACTTTCCTGCTGTCGAGGACGGCCGGGTGATCCGCGAGGAGCTCTCGGACGGCCGGCCAGCGGGTGCGCAGGGCTGGTTCCTGAACCTCAGGCGGGAGAAATTCTCGGACCCGCGTGTCCGCAGGGCGCTGGGTCTGGTGTTTGATTTCGAGTGGACCAACACCGCGCTCTTCTTCGACGCCTACAAGCGCACGACGTCCTTCTTCCAGAATTCGCCGATGCTTGCGCAAGGCGAGCCAGATGCTGCCGAACTGGCGCTCTTGGAGCCGTGGCGCGGCAAGGTGCCGGACGAGGTGTTCGGCCCGGCGATCCTGCCGCCGGTTTCGGACGGGTCCGGACAGGACCGCTCCATGCTGCGCGAGGCCGACCGCCTGTTGCGCGAGGCGGGATGCCGGCGAGAGGGGGCACGCCTGCTCCTTCCGAGCGGCGAGCCTTTCGCCTTCGAGTTTCTTTCGAACACAACGACCTTCGAGCGCGTGGTCCTGCCCTATGTCGGCAATCTGGAGCGCCTCGGCATCAAGGCGAATTTCCGTGTGGTCGATCCGGCGCAATACCAGTCGCGGATGAACGACTACGACTTCGATGTCGTCTCTCGGCGATATGCCCTGTCGCCGACCCTCGGCGAGGAAATCCGTCAGATGTGGGGCTCGGAGGCGGCTGACCAGCCCGGCTCGACCAATCTGTCCGGCATCGCCGACCCGGCTGTCGACGCAATGATCGACAAGATTCTTTCCGCATCCACCCGCGAGGAGATGACGGTTGCGGCTCGTGCGTTGGACCGGATCCTGCGTGCCGGCTACTACTGGGTGCCGCATTGGTACAAGGCGGTGCATACGGTCGCCATGTGGGATGTGTTCGGACACCCCGAGAAGCCGCCCACGCATGATTTCGCGCCCGAACTCCATTGGTGGTACGACCGGGAGAGCGCGGAGCGAATCGGCATGCGCTGACATGCAGTACACGTTCCAGGGCACCAGACATTACGGTCGCGGCACGGCGGATGAGCCGGCCGGCGCCCGGAAAACAAGGGATCGCTGACACGATGGGCGCCTACATCCTGCGGCGGCTGTTGCTGATCGTACCGACTCTCGTCGGCATCATGGCCATCAACTTCATCATCATCCAGTTCGCCCCCGGCGGGCCGGTGGAGCGGGTCATCGCCCAGCTTCAGGGGACGGATGTCTCCGCCACCGCGCGCATCTCGGGTGGAGGCAGCGACTTCGCCGGCAGCGGCGCCGATACGGTCGGGGATGCCGCTTCCGCGGGATCGAAATATCGCGGTGCCCAGGGCCTCGATCCGGAGTTCATCAAGGAACTGGAGCGTCAGTTCGGCTTCGACAAGCCGCCGCTGGAGCGCTTCGCCGGGATGCTGTGGGATTATGCCCGCTTCGACTTCGGCGAGAGCTATTTCCGAGATATTTCGGTGATCGACCTGATCGTCGAGAAGATGCCCGTGTCCATCTCGCTCGGGCTCTGGATGACGTTCATCTCCTACGCGATCTCGATTCCGCTCGGCATCCGCAAGGCGGTGCGGGACGGCACGCGCTTCGATGTATGGACCTCCGCCGTGATCGTGGTGGGCTACGCGATCCCCGGCTTTCTCTTCGCGGTGCTGCTGATCGTCCTGTTCGCCGGCGGCTCGTTCCTCGACTGGTTCCCGTTGCGGGGCCTCACATCGGATAACTGGGAGCAGCTGTCCTGGCCCGCGCGCATCGTCGACTATTTCTGGCATCTGGCCCTGCCGCTGACCGCGATGGTGTTGTCGGCGTTCGCGACGGTGACGCTGCTGACCAAGAACTCGTTCCTCGACGAGATCCGCAAACAGTATGTCCAGACAGCCCGCGCCAAGGGGCTGAACGAGCGGCAGGTGCTCTATGGCCACGTCTTCCGCAATGCGATGCTGATCGTGATCGCCGGCTTCCCGGGGGCCTTCATTTCGTCCTTCTTCGCCGGCTCGCTGCTGATCGAGACGATCTTCTCGCTCGATGGGCTCGGCCTGCTCGGCTTCGAGGCGGTGATCAACCGCGACTATGCGGTCGTCTTCGCGACGCTCTACATCTTTTCGCTGATGGGCCTGCTGGTGAATCTCGTTTCCGACCTGACCTACACCTGGATCGATCCGCGGATCGATTTCGAGAGCCGGGAGGTCTGAGGCCATGGACCTGCGGACAGAAACTGCCGGCACCACCGCAACCGCCGCAGTCGGCGCGCATCCCGGCCGGCCGAAGGGCTGGCTGTCGCCGATCAACCGGCGCCGCCTGACCAACTTCAAGGCGAACCGGCGCGGCTACTGGTCGTTCTGGATCTTCCTCGTCCTGTTCGGCCTGTCGCTCATCGCCGAGTTCCTGGTCAACGACCGGCCGGTCGTCGTCGTCTACAAGGACGAGGTGCTTGCACCGATCTTCGTGGACTATCCGGAGGAGAAGTTCGGCGGCTTCCTGGCGGTGACCGATTATCGGGACCCGTATATCCAGGAAGAGATCAACGCCAACGGCTGGATGCTGTGGCCGCCGATCCGCTATTCCTATCGCACGGTCAACAACGAGATCCCGGTGCCGGCACCCGCGCCGCCCTCGTGGCTGCTGGACAAGCAGGAGCGCTGCAGCCGCTATCCGCTCGGCGCCGAGGACCCCAATTGCACGCTCGGCAACTGGAACTGGCTCGGCACCGACGACCAGGGCCGGGATGTCGTCGCGCGGCTGGTCTACGGCTTCCGCATCTCCGTCCTGTTCGGCCTCGCCCTGACGCTTGCCTCCTCGGTGGTCGGCATCGCCGCCGGCGCGGTGCAGGGCTATTACGGCGGTTGGGTCGACCTGCTGTTCCAGCGCTTCATCGAGGTCTGGACGGCGATCCCGACGCTTTACCTGATCCTGATCGTTTCCTCTGTGCTCATCCCGGGCTTCTGGACGCTCTTCACCATCCTGCTCGCCTTCTCGTGGGTGGCGTTGGTGGGCGTGGTGCGGGCGGAGTTCCTGCGCGCCCGCAACTTCGAATACGTGACGGCGGCGAAGGCGCTCGGCGTCGGCAATGCCACGATCATGTGGCGGCACCTGCTGCCCAACGCGATGGTAGCGACGCTGACCTTCATGCCCTTCATCCTGAACGGCTCGATCTCGACGCTGACGGCGCTGGACTTCCTCGGTTTCGGCCTGCCGCCGGGCTCTGCCTCGCTCGGCGAATTGCTGGCGCAGGGCAAGAACAACCTGCAGGCGCCCTGGCTCGGCATCACCGGCTTCATCGTCATCTCGACCATGCTCAGCCTGCTGATTTTCATCGGCGAAGCGGTGCGCGACGCGTTCGACCCGCGCAAGAGCTTCGTGTGAGGACCCCATGACGAGCGAACAGACCAAACGGCCGCTGCTCTCCGTCCGCGAGCTCTCGGTTGCCTTCACCCAGAACGGCGTCACGCAGACAGCGGTCGACCGCATCTCCTTCGACATCGGTCCTGGCGAGACGGTGGCGCTGGTCGGCGAATCCGGTTCGGGCAAGTCGGTCTCCGCCCTTTCGGCGGTGAAGCTGCTGCCCTATCCCTCGGCATCGCACCCGACCGGTGAGATCCTGTTCAAGGGTGAGGATGTGCTCAAGGCCGACGAGGCCGCCCTCCGGCGCATTCGCGGCAACGAGATCTCGATGATCTTCCAGGAGCCGATGACCTCGCTCAATCCGCTGCACAAGGTGGAAAAGCAGATCGCCGAGGTCTTGAAGCTGCATCGCGGCATGGGCGAGACCGCGGCGCGTGCGCGCGTGGTGCAACTGCTCGACCAAGTCGGCATCCGCGATCCCGAGAGCCGACTGCAGAGCTATCCGCACCAGCTCTCCGGCGGTCAGCGCCAGCGCGTGATGATCGCCATGGCGCTCGCCAACGAGCCGGATCTGCTCATCGCGGACGAACCGACCACCGCGCTCGATGTCACCGTGCAGGCACAGATCCTCAAGCTTCTGAAGGAGCTGCAGCGCGACGTCGGCATGGCGATGCTGTTCATCACCCATGATCTCGGCATCGTGCGCAAGGTCGCCGACCGGGTCTGCGTGATGACGAAAGGCAAGATCGTCGAAAGCGGGACCGTGCGCGAGGTCTTCGAGAATCCGCAGCATGAATACACCCGCCACCTGATCGCAGCCGAGCCCAAGGGCAAGCCGCCGGTGACGGACGAGAGCCGGCCGGTGGTGGTGGAAGCGCGCGACGTGAAGGTGTGGTTCCCGGTGAGGCGCGGCCTGCTGCGCCGGACCGTCGATCACATCAAGGCGGTCGACGGCATCGACGTGACGGTCCGCGAAGGCCAGACGCTCGGCATCGTCGGAGAAAGCGGCTCCGGCAAGACGACACTCGGCCTCGCCCTGCTGCGGATGATCTCTTCCACCGGCAAGATCCGGTTCGGTGCCCGCGAGATCGATACGCTGTCGTGGAAGGACATGCGTCCGCTGCGCCGCGACATGCAGATCGTCTTCCAGGATCCGTTCGGCTCGCTCAGCCCGCGCATGTCGGTGGCCGACATCGTCGGCGAAGGCCTCGCCGTGCATTTCCCCGGCATCACCGCGGACGAGCGGGACGCGAGGGTCGCCGCTGCGCTGGTCGAGGTGGGGCTCGATGCCGAGACCCGCTTCCGCTATCCGCACGAGTTCTCCGGCGGCCAGCGCCAGCGCATCTCCATCGCCCGCGCCATGGTGCTGCAGCCGAAATTCGTCATGCTCGACGAGCCCACTTCGGCGCTGGACATGAGCGTGCAGGCGCAGGTGGTCGACCTGCTGCGCGACCTGCAGAAGCGCCATGGCCTTGCCTATCTCTTCATCTCGCACGATCTCAAGGTGGTGCGCGCGCTCGCCAACGAGGTGATCGTCATGCGGTCCGGCAAGGTGGTGGAGGCGGGAGCGGCCGTCGATGTCTTCGACGCGCCGAAGACCGACTACACCAAGGCGCTTATGGCCGCCGCCTTCCGCATGGAAACGGCGGACACCGGCATCGTCAGCGAGTAGGAGCGAGCCGTTCCTTGCGAGGGTGGAAAGACCACGAGGGCAGTCGCGCTCCCCCGGAGCCATCTTTTGCGTGTAAGGCGAGAGGGTATCTTGCTAAACTCGCATGATTGCGAGGGAGAGTTCGATGTATTCCATTAAGGTTCTGATTTGCCTCTCGATTCTGAGCTTTGCGGCGGCCGTTCCGGCATTGGCGCAACAGCAGCTGTCCGGAGATCAGGTGAGGGCGCTCATTGTCGGTAAACGGTTCGGTTCGTCCATCTGGCCGCCTCCAGGCATTACTTTCAAGAAAGACAACCATTTTCGCCTTGCCAACGGAAAGGCATGTGGAGGGAAAGATCCGCATACATACAAGATTGATCGGCATGGGCTTCTGACAATCGAATTCAGAACCTGCGAGGGAAAGAAGGAGCACTCCGACTACTTCTATATTCTGAAAGCGGGAAGCAACTATTACATATCCTCGGCAAGCGGCGGCTACTCTCTACCGTTGCGACGTCGCTGAAGCGGGCGACTACCGGAATCTGGCAAGGGTCTCACTCCAGCCAGCAGGTGGCGCGGCGACCGGCCTTCTCCTGTTCGAGGCCGAGGGTGCGGCGGGTCTTGAAGCCGATCAGCCCGTCGGCCCCGCCGACATCGTGGCCCTTGGCCTCCAGGTCAAGCTGGAGATCGCGCACGGCGCCGCGCGAACGGGTCTTCACGTCCTTCCAGCCTTGCACGAAGCCGGCATTGTTGCCGTAGCGGTCCGCCAGATGGCCGACGAAAAGCGCGTAGACGTCGGACTCGTTGTAGGCCTTCAGCACATAGAAATTGTCGGTGGCGATGAAGGCCGGGCCGTTGCGTCCGGCCGGCATCAGGAGAAAGCCCGGCTGCGCGAGCTCGTGTTGCGGAAACGGGCGGTCCTTGACCCGGCTGACGCCTTCCCTGACCCAGGCCGAGATCGGCTGGCCCCGGTCGGGTCCCTCGCGCGAGCAGGAGACGGAGGCCGGAACCTCGGCCTCATAGCCCCAGTCTCGCCCCTTCACCCAGCCGTGCCAGGCGAGATAGTTGGCGATCGAGGCCAGCGTGTCCGGAACCGAGCGCCAGATGTCGCGCTTGCCGTCGCCGTCGAAATCCACCGCAAGGCGCAGGAAACTGGAGGGCAGGAACTGCGGCTGACCGAGCGCGCCGCCCCAGGAGCTGCGCAGATCCGCGCGAGTGATGTGCCCGTCGGCAAGGATCTGCAAGGCCGCGACGGTCTCCTCGGCGAAGAAGTCGCGGCGGGTTCCCATGAAGGCGCGGGTCGCAAGGGTTCGCAGCGCATCGTTGGGGATACGGGCCGCGCCATAGCCGGACTCGCGGGCCCAGATCGCCAGGAGGATCCGTGACGGCACGCCGTAACGCGCCTCGATCCGCGACAGGGTTGCGGCATGCGTCTGCGCCAGGCGGCGGCCCTGTGCGGCCAGCGCGTTGAACTGGTTGTCGCGGAAATAGCCGGCCGGGGCGCGGAACTCGGACTGGTAGTTGACCGAGGGCGGCCGCTCCGGCCCGTCGGGATCGCCGAGGCCCGGCAGCGAGGTGTCGGGCGACAGGCCCGAGAGCTCACGCCGGATCACGTCCTGCGGCACGCCGGCCGCGCGCGCGGCCGGTATGATGCGCGTTTCGAGGAACCGGTCGAACTTGGCTTGCAGCCCCTGCTGCGCCTGGGCGGTCGGGGCGCAGAGCGTTGCGAGCAGAACTGAAAGCGAAGCGAGAAGGGCGGGCAGGGCGCGGTGCATGACGATCCGTTGCGGGTGGCTGGCTGCGCCAAACCTAGCACGGTGCACCGCGCGGGACGATATGCGGGATCAGAAGGAGGTACGGGCCTTCAGCGCCTGGACCAGCGTCCCCTCGTCGAGATAGTCGAGCTCGCCGCCGACCGGAACGCCATGGGCGAGGCGCGTGACCTTCACGTCCATGCCGCGCAGGCGGTCGGTGATGTAATGGGCCGTGGTCTGTCCCTCGACCGTCGCATTCACCGCCAGGACGATCTCGGTGACATCGCCGGCAGCGACACGCTCGATCAGCTTGTCGATGGTCAGGTCATCGGGCCCGATACCGTCGAGCGGCGACAAGGTGCCGCCGAGAACGTGATATCGGCAGTTCAGCGCCCCGGCACGCTCCAGCGCCCACAGGTCGGACACGTCTTCCACCACAACGATGGTCGCCGTGTCGCGGCGCGGATCGGAGCAGATGGTGCAGGGGTCGCACGTATCGACGGTGCCGCAGGTCTGGCACACGGTCACCCGGTCCACCGCAACGCCCATGGCCTGAGCCAGCGGGACCAGCAGCTGGTCCTTCTTCTTGATGAGGTGCAGCGCCGCACGCCGGGCCGACCGGGGACCCAGCCCCGGCAGCTTGGCGAGCAGCTGGATCAGCCGTTCGACCTCGGGTCCGGCGACCGCCCGGTTGGCCATGGGATCAGAACGGCAGCTTGAAGCCGGCGGGCAGGCCGAGACCGCCCATCAGTTCCTGGGTCTTCTGCTGCAGCAGGGCCTCGGCCTTGGCCTTGGCGTCCTGGTGAGCCGCAAGGATCAGGTCCTCGAGGATCTCGACCTCGTCGGGCTTGGCCATGGACGGGTCGATGCGAATGGACTTGAGCTCGCCCTTGCCGGTCATGGTCAGAGTGACCATGCCGCCGCCGGCGGTGCCTTCCACCGCGACCGAGGCGATCTCTTCCTGCAGCGAGCCCATCTGCTCCTGCATCTGCTTCGCCTGTTTCATCATCTTCAGGAAGTCCATGGGTCTCTCCTTGGGGGCGGTGCGAAAGGGCGCCGGGTCAGTCCCTGCGGATCGGCAGGACGGACCGTGCCGGCTCCCGCCGCCGGATCATGTATCGGGGTCGATTTCGTCTTCGACCGGGGCCATGTCAAGGGGCGCGTCCTCGACGGCGGTCATTCTCACGTCGACGACCTTGGCACCGGGAAAGGCCGAGAGCAGGGCAGCCACGGTGGGCTCGGCCTTGGCATCGGAGAAGAGCTGGCGCTGGCTGGCCTCGCGCTCCTCGTGCAGCGTCGGCCGTCCCTGCGTGCGGGAGACGCTGACGATCCAGCGGGTGCCGGTCCATTCCGAAAGCCGGCGGCCGAGCCGGCCGGCAAGATCGGGGTCGGCGTTTTCGACCGGCTGAAACTCGATTCGCCCCGGCTCGAAGCGCACGAGCCGCATCTGCCGCTCGATCTCGACCTTCAGGCGAATGTCGCGTTTTTCCGCGGCAAGGGCGGCGCAGTCGGCCAGCGAGGCAAGCCCGTGGGACGGCGCCGGCTGGCTGTCGGCAGCGGGCTGGGCGCGGGTCGTCTCCGGGGCAAGTCCTCCTGCCAGGGCCTGCAGGCGCGGCGGCGAACTGGGGGCGGGCTGAGCGTGCGGCGCTTCGCCCGGCAGGGCCTGTGCGGAGGTTCGCATCTGCGCGGAGACGGCGACGGGCTCGCTCGTCGAGGTGGAGGAGGGGGCTCCGGACGAAGTGGCCTGCGCCTGGGGCGCGCTTGCAGCCTGCCCGGCGAAGGAGGTCTCCCCGCCGGACGTCTGCGGCCGGGACGGGGGTGCCGGCAGGCTGGAGCCGAGCGCGGCCGCCTTGCCGTCGCGCAGCATGCGCAGGGCGTCTTCCGGATCGGGCAGGTCGGCAGCATAGGCAAGGCGCACCAGGACCATGTCGGCGGCCAGATGCGGCTTGGGAGCGGCCTGGACTTCCTCGATGCCCTTCAGGAGCATCTGCCAGGCACGCGACAGGAGGCGCAGCGACAGACGCCCGGCAAGCTCGCGACCGCGGGCCCGTTCGGTCTCCGTGACAGAGGCATCATCGCCCGCGTCGGGGACGATCTTCAGCCGGGTGACCAGATGGGTGAACTCGGCAAGATCCGACAGCACGACCACCGGATCGGCGCCGACATCGTATTGCTGGCGGAACTCGGCCATGGCCGCCGCCGCGTCGCCCCGCATCAGATATTCGAAGAGTTCGATGATGCGGGCGCGGTCGGCAAGGCCGAGCATCGCACGCACCGTCTCCGCGCCGATCGCATCGCCGCCGCCTTGGGAAATGCTGCCATGGGCGATGGCCTGATCGAGCAGCGACAGGGAATCGCGCGCCGAGCCTTCGCCGGCCCGGGCGATCAGCGCCAGTGCCTCGTCGGCGACCGCGATGCCCTCGGCCTGCGAGATGCGCCGCAGCAGCCCGACGATCTTGTCGGCATCGATGCGGCGCAGGTCGAAGCGCTGGCAGCGCGACAGGACCGTGACCGGCACCTTGCGGATTTCGGTGGTGGCGAAGATGAACTTCACATGCTCGGGCGGCTCCTCGAGCGTCTTCAGCAGGCCGTTGAAGGCCGACTTCGACAGCATGTGCACTTCGTCGATGATGTAGACCTTGTAGCGAGCCGAGGCCGGCCGATAGCGCGCCGCGTCGGTGATCTCGCGAATATCGTCGATGCCGGTATGCGAGGCGGCGTCCATCTCGATCACGTCGACATGGCGACCATCCATGATCGCCTCGCAATGCACACCCAGCTTTTCGAGGTTCACCGTCGGCCGGTCGGCTTCGCCTGGGACCTCGTAATTGAGCCCGCGCGCGAGAATGCGCGCCGTCGTCGTCTTGCCGACGCCGCGCACGCCGGTCAGCATCCAGGCCTGGGCGATGCGCCCGGTCTCGAACGCATTGCGCAGGGTCTGGACCATCGGCTCCTGGCCGACCAGATCATCGAAGCTTCGGGGGCGATACTTGCGCGCGAGCACCCGGTAGGCGGCGTTGCCGCTGCCCGCGCCGGGAGTGTCTTCGGAAGAAGTGGGGATGAGACCGTCCATGGGTCCAAGCTTAGCGGCGCGGCCGCCGGATGTTGAGGCCTATTCGGTGCGCCAGGCAGGATTTCCCCGCTGCCGCTGACCGGAGCGAGCGTTCTGGCGCCGTTGCACTGCCGCAACCGCGGCCTCGGGCGCAAGTTGCGCCAGATCGGAACCTGAAGGGGAAAGGGTGGGAGGCTGGCACGGTGACCCGTGCCGCGACTCGTTGGGGCTGCTTCCTTCCGGACCTGACCCGGTTGGCGAGTGGCTCGTCCACCACCAACCTCCCGCGCCCTATATCGTGAGTTTCGCCCGCCGATGCAAGGGGAAATCCCGCAAAGATCACCGGTGGCTGTCGCTCTACCCGGTCTCCTGGGCGGCTCTGGCGCGCAGATCCTTGCGGATGATCTTGCCGGTCGTCGTCATCGGCAGGGCATCCACGAAGGCGATCTCGCGCGGATATTCGTGCGCCGCGAGCCGCGACTTGACGAAGTCCTGCAACTCGCTGGCCAGCGCCTGCGACGGGGCATGTCCCTCTGCCAGCACCACATAGGCCTTGACGATTTCGGTGCGCGCCGGGTCCGGCTTGCCGACGACGCCTGCCATGGCGACGGCCAGGTGCCCGATCAGGCAATCCTCGATCTCGCCCGGGCCGATGCGATAGCCGGCCGAGGTGATGACGTCGTCGTCCCGGCCGATGAAGCGCAACCAGCCATCGGCATCGCGCACGCCCATGTCGCCCGTGAGAAGGTATTCACCGGCGAATTTCGCCTGCGTCGCCTCCGGATTGTTCCAGTAGCCGAGAAACATCACTGGGTCCGGGCGTCGGACGCCGATATTGCCTTGCTGCCCGTCGGGCAGCGGCGTTCCCGCAGCATCGACGATGGCGAGGTCGTGACCGGGCACGGCGCGGCCCATGATGCCCGGCCGCGCCGGCATCAGCCGGGCGCAGGACGAGACGATCATGTTGCACTCGGTCTGGCCGTAGAACTCGTTGATGGTGACGCCGAACACCCGCCGGCCCCATTCCACGAGCTCCGCGCCCAGTGTCTCGCCGCCGCTGGCGACTGTCCGCATGTCGAGGCGCAGGTCCGCTGGCGGTTCGCCATACGCCCGCATCATCTTCAGCGCGGTGGGCGGCAGGAAGGCGTTGCGGATCTTCTCGCGGGCGATGAGATCGAAGGCGGCTTCCGCCGTGAACTTGCGGAAGCGGCAGGCGACGACGGTGATGCCGTGATGCAGTGCCGGCATCAGCACGTCCAGCAGCCCGCCGATCCAGGCCCAGTCGGCGGGGGTCCAGATCCGGTCTCCCGGCGCAGGGAACAGGTCGTGGCTCATCTCGACGCCGGGCAGGTGGCCGAGCAGCACCCGCTGGGCATGCAGCGCGCCCTTGGGCTGGCCGGTCGTGCCGGAGGTGTAGATGATGATCGCCGGGTCGTCGGCCAGGGTATCGACTGGCGTGAACGCCGCGGATTGCCCGGCGAGCTCCGCGTGAAGGTCGCTCGCTCCGGGTGCAGCGCCGTCGATCGTGTAGATCGAGGCCAGCTCCGGCAGCTGGTCCCGGATCCGCGCGAGCTTGGCCGCGCCCTCCGCATTGGTCACGACCGCCCGGGTGCCGGAATTGCCGAGCCGGTAGGCCAGCGCCTCATCCCCGAACAGCATGAAGAGCGGAATGGTGATCGCGCCCATCTTGAGCGCGGCGATGTGGGTTGCAGCCGTCTCGATGGCCTGCGGCAACAGGACAGCGACCCGGTCGCCCCGCCGGATGCCGTCGCGCACCAGGAGGTTGGCGATGCGGTTGGACAGGGCCTTCAGGTCGGCAAAGCTGACGACCTCGCGGCGGCCGTCTTCGGAGATGGCGATGATCGCGGTGCGCTCGGGGTCAACGTCGGCCCACTTGTCGCAGATGTCGACGCCGATATTGTAGCGCTCCGGCACCTGCCAGACGAAGCGTGCGGCAAGGTCCTCATAGCTCGTTGCCTCAGGCAGCATCCGCGTCCTCCCCGATGTCATGCCCCGCGCCGGTGCTTCCGGCCTCGTCGTTTCCCTCGTCTGGCATGCCCTCCCGCGGGGAAGGCCGTCAACGGGAAATGGTGTGGTGAACTGCAAGGGGGAGGGGCTGGCGCTCGCATGCGCTCCCGTTATAGTGCGGCTCTCTGTGTCCCTGCCGCCTTCGACGGAGCCTCCATGCAGCCCTTCAGTCTCGACCCGCGGCTTGCGGCCGACAGCCTGGCTGTCGCCGATCTGCCGCTGTCGTCCCTGCGCCTGATGCGCGACAGCCGGTTTGCCTGGTTGATGCTGGTCCCGCGCAAGCCGGAGCTGGTCGAGCTGCTGGATCTGGCGGACGACGAACGCGTCCAGCTGATGCGCGAGATCGCCCTGGTCGGCGAGGTGCTGAAGGCGGAGACGGGGTGCGACAAGCTCAATGTCGGAGCGCTCGGCAATATCGTTGCGCAGCTACATGTCCATGTGATCGCGCGCTTTTCCGGCGACGCCGCCTGGCCGGGACCCGTCTGGGGGTCGGGCGCTGCCGTACCGTACCCTGCCGGCGCGGCCGAAGCCCTTGCGCTGAGGATCGCCGAGCGCTTGCCGAAGATCGCCTGATCCCTTTCCCGCCAGACGCGCCTGATCGAACGAGGACCGCTCCAGCATGACCCACGCGCCCGACACCGCCTTCGGGTTCTCCTATCACGGCAATCCGCTGGACCGCCTGTCCGAGCACAGGGGAGATGCGGACTGGTTGGCTGCGCACCGGGCAGCGCCTGCCGCCCGGTTTGTGTTCCTGTGCGAAGGCAAGCCGCTGGTCGACACGTCCGGTTCGCAGCTCTCGATCCTATGGGAAGAGAAGGCAGGGGCTGCGCTCGCTCCCATCGGCGAGGAAGTGGTCCTGCTCGGCTTCCAGCCGGAGACCGAGGCGCCGGTCTTTGCTGCCACGCTTGCCGCCGACCCGGAGCGGGTCGAGACCGACGGGCGCAAGCTGATCGACCTGCGGTCCCTCGCCTTGCAAGGCGTCCTGCCGCCGGGCCACATGGGCATGCTCGCCCAGGCCAGCTCCCTGCTGCATTGGCACGTCAGCCACCGCTTCTGTTCCAGGTGCGGCTCTCCCAGCACGATGACGCAGGGCGGCTACCGTCGCGACTGCCCAGCCTGCGGCGGGCTGCATTTCCCGCGCACGGATCCGGTGGCGATCATGCTGGTGACCGATGGCGACGCCTGCCTGATGGGTCGGCCGCCGCGCCTGCCGGAAGGCGTGTTCTCGACGCTTGCCGGCTTTATCGAGCCCGGAGAGGCCATCGAGGAGGCAGTGCGCCGGGAAGTGTTCGAGGAATCGGGCATCCGCGTCGGCGATGTCAGCTACATGGCGAGCCAGCCCTGGCCGTTCCCTGCCTCGCTGATGATCGGATGCCACGGCACGGCGATCAGCCGCGACATCACCATGGACGAGGCCGAGCTGGAGGCCTGCCGCTGGTTCTCCCGCGAGGAGGTGACAGCGATGCTGGCGGACACGCATCCGGGCGGGCTCAAGGTGCCGCCCCCGCTGTCCATCGCCCATTGGCTGATTCGCAGCTGGGTCGAAGGGCGGAGCTGATCATGATCCTCGCGCCTGCCGACTGCATCTATCTCACGCATCCGCAGGTGCGCATCGATCCGGCTGTTCCCGTGCCGCAATGGGGGCTGTCGGAGGAAGGGGCTCGGCGCGCGCGGGCAGGGGCCGGGCGGGGCGAATTCGCGTCCCTCACCAATGTCGTCTCCAGCGCCGAGACGAAAGCGGTCGAAACGGCCGAGATCATCGCCGCGCAACTCGGTCTTCCGGTCGTCGTGGACGAACTGATGCACGAAAACGACCGGTCGGCGACCGGCTTTCTGCCGCCGGAAGAGTTCGAGCGCGTGGCCGACGCCTTTTTCGCACAGCCGCAGAACAGCGTACGCGGCTGGGAGCGGGCATGCGACGCCCAGGCGCGGATCGTCGGGCGGGTCGAGGCGCATCTGGAGCGCATCCCGCAGGACGCGCGCGTGCTTTTCGTCGGACACGGCGCTGTCGGCACATTGCTCAAGTGCCATCTTGCTGGCTGGGCGATCGATCGCCGCCACGACCAGCCGCCCGGCGGCGGTTTCTGGTATGTGTTTTCGCGCAGCGCCCTGCGGGAGAAAAACGCCTCCGGTGTGGACTGGCGACCGCTCGACGGATAAGCCGGGCCTGCTTGTGGTCGGCGTGCCGGCTTCCTAAGTGTGAGGCAAGGCAGACGGCGACAAGGACCGCGTTCCCGACATGATTTCTTCCGCTTTGCGCGCGCTTTCCCAGATTTTCGAGCCCCCCTTGCGGGCGATCTTCTGGAAGACGCTGGGCTACACCCTGGTGCTGCTGTTCCTCGTCTGGCTCGGCCTGAATGGCGCCGTCGCAGCCTTTGTCAGCCTGCCCTACCCTTGGCTCGAGACGGTCCTGTCGCTGCTGACCGGCATCGGCGCGGTCTTCCTGCTCGGTTTTCTCGTGGCGCCGGTGACGGCGATCATCGCCGGCCTGCTGCAGGACGACATCGCCGAGGTCGTGGAGAGCAGCGACTATCCTGGCGATCCTGCGGGCAAGGCGCTGCCCCTGTCGGTGGCGCTGCCCCAGGCGATCAAGTTCACCGGCATCGTCATCGCCGGCAACCTGCTGGCGCTGGTGCTGCTGCTGGTTCCCGGCGTCAACCTGATCGCCTTCTTCGTGGTCAACGGATACCTGCTCGGCCGTGAGTTCTTCGAGTTTGCGGCCAGCCGGTTCCGCTCGCCGGAAGAGGCGCGGGCCCTGCGCCGGGCCCATTCCGGCACGGTGTTTATCGCCGGCCTGGCGATTGCCGGCTTTCTTGCCGTGCCGCTGCTCAACCTGCTGACGCCGATCTTTGCGACCGTGATGATGGTGCATCTGCACAAGCGGTTGACCTATAGGTAAGCATCCGCGCGCCGCCCCTTTGCCGACCAAGGAGCCGCATGGCCGGCACCTGCCTTTGGCACGGTGAAAAAATCCGTGTTCCGTCTTATCCGACAGGATATTTTGACGTACCCGTCCGATGGAGTTAGAAGGCGGGTATTCAAGGCCCTGATTTAGCTAACGTTTACGTAAGCGTAAGCCGATGAGGGAGACGGGAGAACAATCCATGTCGGACGTCGGGACGAGAAACAGCCGGCCGCTTTCGCCGCATCTCCAGATCTACAAACCCATCTTCACCATGGTCATGTCGATCGTGCACCGCATCACCGGCTGTGCATTGTATTTCGGCACGATCCTGATGGTGTGGTGGCTGGTGGCCGCAGCGGCGGGCCCGGACTATTTCAACTTCGTCAACGATCTTTACGGCTCGATCCTCGGGCGGCTGGTGCTGTTCGGGTTCACCTGGGCGCTGCTCCACCACATGCTGGGCGGGTTGCGGCACTTCATCTGGGACATGGGGCATGGTTTCGGCCCGCAGGCGCGCGAGTGGCTCGCACGCGCCTCGCTGATTGGCTCGGTGTCCCTGACGATCCTGCTCTGGGTCGTCGGATATGCGGTTCGCTGAGGGAGGCTTGATCCATGACTGACATGCGCACTCCGCTCGGACGTGTTCGCGGCCTCGGCTCGGCCCGGGACGGCACGACTCATTTCTGGCGCCAGCGGGTCACCGCCGTTGCCAACGTCTTCCTCATCACCTTCTTCGTGATCCTGGTGATCTCCCTGCAGGGGGGCGACTACGAGACGGTCACGGCGGCTCTCGCCAATCCCCTGGTGGCGATCGTCATGCTGATGGTGGTGATTTCCGGCGTCTATCACATGAAGCTCGGCATGCAGATCGTCATCGAGGACTATGTCCACGACGAGCTGCCCAAGTTCCTGACGCTGATGGCGAACACCTTCTTCTCGGCATTCATCGGCCTTGCGTCGATCTTTGCTGTCCTCAAGATCAGCTTCGGAGGCTGAACAACATGGCAGGACAAGCCTATTCCTTCGTCGACCACCGCTACGACGTGGTGGTCGTGGGAGCCGGCGGCGCCGGCCTGCGGGCGACCCTCGGCATGGCCGAGCAGGGCCTCAGGACCGCCTGTATCTCCAAGGTCTTTCCGACCCGTTCGCACACCGTTGCGGCGCAGGGCGGCATCGCCGCCTCGCTCCAGAACATGACGCCCGACTGCTGGCAGTGGCACATGTACGACACGGTGAAGGGCTCCGACTGGCTCGGCGACACCGACGCCATGGAGTATCTGGCTCGCGAGGCGCCCAAGGCGGTCTACGAGCTGGAGCACTACGGCGTGCCCTTCTCGCGTACCGAGGACGGCCGCATCTACCAGCGTCCCTTCGGTGGCCACATGCAGAACTACGGCGACGGTCCTCCCGTGCAGCGCACCTGCGCCGCGGCCGACCGGACCGGCCACGCGATCCTGCACACGCTCTACGGCCAGTCGCTGCGCAACAATGCCGAGTTCTTCATCGAGTATTTCGCGCTCGACCTGATCATGTCCGAGGACGGCGTCTGCCAGGGCGTCATCGCCTGGAACCTCGACGACGGCACCATCCACCGTTTCGCCGCCAAGATGGTCGTTCTGGCCACCGGCGGTTACGGCCGTGCTTATTTCTCGGCGACCTCCGCCCATACCTGCACCGGTGACGGTGGCGGCATGGTGGCGCGTGCCGGCCTGCCGCTGCAGGACATGGAATTCGTGCAGTTCCACCCGACCGGCATTTACGGCGCGGGCTGCCTGATCACCGAAGGCGCACGCGGCGAAGGCGGCTACCTGGTCAACTCCGAGGGTGAGCGCTTCATGGAGCGCTATGCACCCTCCGCCAAGGATCTTGCCTCGCGCGACGTCGTCTCGCGCTGCATGACCATGGAGATCCGCGAAGGCCGCGGTGTGGGCAAGAACAAGGATCACATCTTCCTGCATCTCGATCATCTCGATCCGGACATCCTCGGCGAGCGTCTGCCGGGCATCTCCGAATCGGCGAAGATCTTCGCCGGTGTCGACGTCACCAAGGAGCCGATCCCGGTCCTGCCGACCGTCCACTACAACATGGGCGGCATTCCCACGAACTACTGGGGCGAGGTGCTGAACCCGACGGCGGACGATCCGCATGCGATCCAGCCGGGCCTGATGGCCGTCGGCGAGGCCGGCTGCGCCTCGGTGCACGGCGCTAACCGTCTCGGCTCCAACTCGCTGATCGACCTCGTCGTCTTCGGACGCGCGGCGGCGATCAAGGCGGGTGAGGTGATCGACCGCAAGTCGGCCGTTCCGACGCCGAACGAGGCCTCCTGCGACCGGATCATGGGGCATTTCGACCGCATCCGTCACTCCAATGGCGGCACGCCGACCGCGCAGCTGCGCGAGAAGATGCAGCGGGCCATGCAGGAAGACGCGGCCGTCTTCCGTACCCAGGAAAGCCTCGAGCAGGGCTGCCAGCGCCTGTCCCAGATCTGGGGCGAGATGGCCGACCTCAAGGTCACCGACCGCTCGATGATCTGGAACTCCGACCTGGTGGAGACGCTGGAGCTGGAGAACCTGATGGCCAATGCCATCACCACGGTCTACGGCGCCGAGGCACGCAAGGAGAGCCGTGGCGCCCATGCCCGCGAGGACTACAAGGACGGTCCGATGGGCGGTCGCGACGACGAGAACTGGCGCAAGCACACGCTGGCTTGGGTCGACGAGGCCGGCCAGGTGACGCTCAAGTATCGCCCGGTGATCACCGAGCCGCTGACCACCTATGAGGAAGGCGGCATCGACCCGAAGAAGATCGCGCCGAAGGCGCGCGTCTACTGATGGAGACCGCGTACCGGCCGGGCCTTGTCGAGGGCCGTGCCGGTGCGCCTGGAGCCCTGCGGACATGACGGCGGCAGCCACCCTTGTCGACACGACCTCTCCTTTCGGGACCTATCGGGCCCGGGGACTGGCGCGTTTGGCTTGGCGGTTGGCCGACTGGCACGATCTCGCGCCGACCCTGCGCAAGAAGCTCCGGGCGATTGTCGCCCGCCTCTTCGCCGGGCCGTTCGACACCGAGGTCGAGGGGCTCCGTTTCCGGCTCTATCCCGGCTCCAACTATGACGACCGCAAGATCCTGGCGCGCCAGCGACTGCCCGAGCGGGCCGAGCGGCGCTTTCTTGCCGCTCACCTGCGCCAGGGTACGGTCTTCGTCGATGTTGGAGCCAATGTCGGCAGCTACAGCCTTGCCGCCGCGCGTTGCGGTGCCAGTGTGCTGGCGGTGGAGGCCAATCCCGAGACGGCGGGGCGCCTTGCGTTCAACATCGCCGCCAACGGACTGGCGGATATCGACGTGGCGACGGTGGCGGTCGGGGAGAGCTGCGGCACCATGGACCTTTGGAGCGAGCCGAGCAATTGCGGCTTTGCGACCCTGGTGCCGGAACTGACGGAAGAGTGGCAGGGCGACTGGCATGCGCGCCAGGTCCGAGTGCAGCCGCTGGCAGAGATCCTGGCAGGGTACGGCGTGAAACGCGTCGACGTGTTGAAGGTCGATGTCGAG
Organism: Stappia sp. 28M-7; assembly: GCF_014252955.1. Taxonomy (NCBI): domain Bacteria; kingdom Pseudomonadati; phylum Pseudomonadota; class Alphaproteobacteria; order Hyphomicrobiales; family Stappiaceae; genus Stappia; species Stappia quadratibracata. The sequence continues at coordinate 245,549 of NZ_JACMIA010000001.1, forward strand.
GGATACGAGGACCGGGTTCTGCTGCCCTATATCAGGGCGACGGACCCCAGCGATCATCCCGGCGCGATCCTGCTGGAAACAAACTGCCGCGAGCACTGGCAGGAAGACTGCCTCGCCGTGCTTGCCACCTTCGGCTACCTCGCCGAAGGCGAAACGGAAGACAATGTGCTGTTGAGGCGGTCTGCCTGAACGGCTGAAAACTTGAACGGAATGGATGGCCGGCCCGATCCGGTCGACCGAAACGCGGAGCGACGAGATATGGTACAGCTGACGCTTCCCAAGAACTCCCAGGTGACCCAGGGCAAGGTCTGGGACAAGCCGGCCGGCGCCACCAACCTGCGGGAATACCGCATCTATCGCTGGAACCCGGATGACGGCCGCAACCCGCGCGTCGATACCTATTTCGTCGACCTCGACGATTGCGGTCCGATGATCCTGGACGGGCTCATCTACATCAAGAACAACATCGATCCGACGCTGACCTTCCGCCGGTCCTGCCGCGAGGGCATCTGCGGATCCTGCGCGATGAACATCGACGGGACCAACACGCTCGCCTGTACCCGCGGCATGGACGAGATCGGCGATGGCCCGGTCAAGATCTACCCGCTGCCGCACATGCCGGTGGTGAAGGATCTCGTGCCGGACCTGACGCGGTTCTACGCCCAGCACCGCTCCATCGAGCCCTGGCTGCAGACCACGACGCCGGCCCCGGAGAAGGAGTGGCGCCAGAGCCACGAGGACCGCGCCAAGCTCGACGGCCTCTATGAGTGCATCCTGTGCGCCTGCTGCTCGACCTCGTGCCCGAGCTACTGGTGGAACGGCGACCGCTATCTCGGCCCGGCCGTCCTGCTGCAGGCCTATCGCTGGCTGATCGATTCGCGCGACGAGGCCACCGGCGAGCGCCTCGACAATCTCGAGGACCCGTTCCGCCTCTATCGCTGCCACACGATCATGAACTGCAGCCAGGCCTGTCCGAAGGGCCTGAACCCGGCCAAGGCGATTGCCGAGATCAAGAAGATGATGGTCGAGCGCCGCGTCTAACGCACTCGCCTGTCGCATTTCACCGCGTTTCGAAAGGCCGTCCGGAGCGATCCGGGCGGCCTTTTGCGTTGCCTCAGCTCCAGACCGGGCTTGTGAAGATCGCGATGCTGGACAGGAAGCCGACGGCCCAGGCGAGCGAGCGCGGCGTTGCCCGGTCGGTCCAGTAGCAGAAGATGAAGATCAGCCGCGCGCCGATGAACAGCCCGGCCAGACGGTCGATCCACTCGGCATTCCCGCCCTGCCAAAGCCCGACGATGACGGCAGCGGCAAACAGCGGCAGGGCCTCGAAGCCGTTCGCCTGGGCGGCGGCGGCACGGGCGCGGAAACCCTCTTTCCAGTAGTCCGGATCCCTCGGGCGCGCATTGTCGAAGTCCTTCGACAACTTGCCCGGAAAGGCGGAGAGGATCGGCAGGACAGCGGCGGCGAGGATGCACCAGATGGCGAAGGGCATGAACGGCGTTCCGGTTTGTTGCGCTTCGCAAGAGGTGACCGGATGCCGCCGGAGGGTCAAGCGCGAACCGGTGGACGGGTTGATCCAGCGCAAGGAGTGCCCGGCAGGAGATCGCTAGTTTCGCGCCGATGAAACCAGCGAGGGAACCTTGCATCATGGCCGTGAGCGACTGGAGTGCCTTTCTCGAACAGACGGATCGCCGGATGGGTGATCTGCGTAGCGGAATGCCGGGCGTTGCCAAAGGCTTCCATGAGGTCGCGAAAGCCGCGATCGGAGCCGGCGCGCTCGACTCCAAGACCAAGGAACTGATCGCGCTCGCGATCGGCATTGCCGCGCGCTGCGACGGGTGCCTCGGCTATCACGCCAAGGCGGCTGCCAAATATGGCGCGACCCGCGAGGAAGTGATCGAGGCGATCGGCGTCGCCGTCTACATGGGCGGCGGGCCCTCGATGATCTACGGAGCCGAGGCTCTGGCGGCGTTCGACGCCCTGGCATGATCTGCAAGGGTTGCGGCGGAGAGCGTCTCGCGCCTTCCGATTGCCGCCTTTTCGCCCTGTACAGTCTCCCGGCTCGTCATATTCGCGTTTCCGATCTTCCGTATCACCTGCCCGGGGGCGGAAACGCGATTCGCTTACGCCGCCGGATCTTCTGGCCGGTGGTGGAAACCGGTGCGCGCAATTCCCATCTGCGGTTGCAGGTAGGGCTTGCGTGCAGCAAGGAGTGAAGATGACTGTGAATGTCCTGTTCCTGTGCGATGACAACGCCAGGCTCGGTCCGATGGCCGAGGCTTATCTCAATGCAGATGACGGCCGCAGCATTCGGGCATTTTCCGCGGGTCTGTCGCCCGCTCCCCGCCTGGCCGAGGGGGTGGAGCGCGTTCTGGCCGCCCATGGGCTCCAGAGCGAGGGATTGCAGCCGAAAAGCTGGCAGCTCTTCGCCTTGCCGCACGCGCCGGTTCCCGACGTCGTGGTCGGCCTCAGCGCAGCGGCGCTCGCCGCAACGCGCCGGGTCTGGCCGACTCATGCACGTCTGCTGGAATGGTATGTGGGGCCGCACACGTCGCGACTGGTCGGGCGGGATGCCTTGCGCGACGCGTTTCACGAGCTGCGGCGACGCATCAACCTCGCCCTTGAGGAGGGGCTGTTTCGGCCGGTTGCCCTGCGCCGTATCGCCTGATCGCCGAGGCCGGCTGTATGCCGGTCTCAGCCTCCCAGCGGTTTGCGCGGGCCGTCCGTCAGCGCACCGATCATCCCGAACATGTCCGCAAGCCCTTCGCGCAGGAGACTGAACGCGGAGAAGCTGCGCGGCTCGATCCGGCCGACGATATCGCCCATCTCGAAGGTCAGGTCTGCGGTGAACTTGCGGGCAAGTTGCTGCATGGCCCGGTTGGTCGCCAGGCAATTCATGTAGATGTGCCGGCACCCGCGGTTGCGTGCCGCGATCAGCGTCAGCTCCATCAACCGCGTGCCGATGCCGGCCTGCTGGCAGTTCTGCTCGACGGAGAATGCTGCCTCGGCATTGACGCCATCTTCGAACGGACGCAGTTCCGCTACCGCGCGCAAGAGACCCTCGGCGAAGTAGCCATGGATGACCGTTCCCAGGGTGAAACTGGTATCCGCATAGCACCGCAGGAAAGCATCGCTCGCGGGCATGGCGAAGCGGGCTCGGCGGGCGATCGGATCGAGACGGAGAAGGTGGTCGCGAAACTGCGCGATATCGTTGTAGGTCAGCTTTCTGTAGTAGCCGGTTGCCGGCTTGTCGGTTCGAAACGACATGCGATGCTCCTGATGAGGACAGCACCGCTCCTCGGGTCTCCCCAGACCTGTCATTTTTATATAGAGGGTTCGAGGCGAATTCATGACCGCCACGATCATGTCCGATCACGCTGGTCGGGTCATGATTTGGACCAATTGCCCGCCCATTGAAGGCTCGTCAACCATTTGGTCACCAAAACCGACAAGAATCGGCCGGGACTGCGATAGTCGGTTGCGTTGCAGGTCGAGCGCGTCGTGGCAGGGCTGCCGACTGCCGCTCTAGGGGCCTGCGAGCCGACCGCCAAGGCATAGAACGAGCAAGGACAGACACATCATGACCCGTTCCTCCCGGTATAGCGCGCCTCTCGCTGCTGCGCTTTGTCTGACCGTGGCGCTCGCTGGCTGTCAGCGCCTGGGATACGGAAGCCGGAGCGCGCCGCTGCCGGCCACCCCGACCGCTCCGGTGGCGAGCCAGTCCCTCGAGCCTCTCCAGCCGATGTCGCCGACGCTCGGCCCCGACGGCCAGCCGATTCAGGGCGCCCCTCTCGACGGCAGCCAGACAAACGTTGCCGCCGTCGACCCGTCCGCCGGCACCGCCCCGAGCGGCCCGCCCGCCGGCGCGCGCGAGATCGGCCGCAGCGACATGCTCGGCGGCTGGTCGATTGCCTCCGGCGCGGACAACTGCAAGCTCTTCATGACGCTGACCACCTGGAGCGGCGGCTACCGCGCCAACTCCCGCGGCTGTGCCTCGCCGCAGATGCAGACGATCTCGGCCTGGGACCTGCAGGGCAAGCAGGTGCTGCTGAAGGATGCCAGCGGCGCGACGGTGGCCGAACTCTATGCGACCGGCGCCGAGAACTTCTCCGGCCGCACGACCTCCGGCGCTCCGATCCAGGTCTATCGGTAAGAGCGGCCTGTCGGTCAGCGCCCGTTGTCCGCAATTGCGGCCGGCGGGCAGATAAGCGGAAGGGGCAAGGCAATGTCGGTGTGGCCGGTTCTGGAAGACAGCGAGCTCTCGCCCCGCGCTGCCGCGGTGATCGCGGATATCCGCGCCACCCGGAACACGGACTTCATCAACAATTTCTGGCGGGTTCTTGCCAATGATCCGGCGCTGCTGGAGCGGACCTGGGCCAGCCTGAAGGACGTGATGGCGCCGGGCGCGCTCGATCCGCTGGTCAAGGAAATGCTCTACGTGGCGGTGTCCATCGCCAATGGCTGCGAATACTGCATCCGCTCGCACACGACCGCGGCCCGCGCCAAGGGCATGAGCGAGGCCCAGCTCGGCGAACTCCTGGCGGTCGTCGGCATGGCCAGCGAGACCAATCGCCTGGCGACCGGCCTGCAGGTGCCGGTCGACGACGCCTTCCTCCCCCAAAAGTAACTCTGCGCCGCGGGCGGAATCCTCGGCGCTTGCTCTTGCCCGCTTGCTCGGGCTATCCAGCGAAGCGGAGGCAACCTGCGGGCAACGGTTGCGTTTTCCGGGACCCGGCCCCGGGATCCCGGTTCTTTCAAGGACTGGATCATGGCTTCGACGCAACCGGCAGGACGGACGATTCCGATCGCGCATACGGTCACGGGGCGCTACGACGCGCTGGTCGAGGCCGGTGAAATCGAAAGGGATCCGGCCCAGACCGAAGTCGCGGCCCTGCTCGACCGGCTCAATGCGGTGCTGGCCGAGACCGGCCCGGCCTCCAAGAAGAGCGCGCTCGGCTGGCTGTTCGGCAAGCGCGGCGCCGCCAAGGAACCCATCAAGGGACTTTACGTTTGGGGCAAGGTTGGCCGCGGCAAGACCATGCTCATGGACCTGTTCTTCGACATCGCCGTGATGAAGAAGAAGCGGCGGGTGCATTTCCACGAGTTCATGGCCGATGTGCACGAGCGGGTGCATGCGGTGCGGGCGGCGATCCGCGACGGCAGCATTTCTGGCGACGATCCGATCCCGCCGGTGGCCGCCGACCTTGCCGCCGACACCCGTCTCCTGTGCTTCGACGAGTTCGCCGTCACCGACATCGCCGATGCGATGATCCTCGGCCGGCTGTTCACGCGCCTGTTCGAGCTGGGCGTCGTCGTCGTCGCCACGTCGAATGTTGCGCCCGACGATCTCTATCGGGACGGGCTCAACCGCGGGCATTTCCTCGGCTTCGTCGAGCTGCTCAAGACCCGGGTCGACGTGGTCTGCCTCGACGCACGCACCGACTACCGTCTGGAGAAGCTCGCCGGCGCCCCTCTCTATCTGTCGCCGCTCGGGTCGGAGACCGACCGCGCCGTCGACGATCTCTGGCGCAAGCTCACGCATGGATTGCCGGCGCATGAAGAGGTGCTGGAGATGAAGGGGCGCAAGATCCCTGTCTCGCGCACGGCCGCCGGCGTCGCACGCTTCACGTTTGCGGAACTTTGCGAAAAGCCGCTGGGCGCGGCGGACTATCAGCGCCTGGCGCTGTCCTATCACACCTTCGTAGTGGAAGGCGTGCCGGTGATGGACCTGCCCCAACGCAATGCGGCCAAGCGCTTCATCAACCTGGTGGATACGCTCTACAACAACCGCAACAAACTGATCGTGTCCGCCGAGGCGGAGCCGGAGGGGCTCTACATCGCCACCTCGGGAACGGAATCCTTCGAGTTCCAGCGCACGGTCTCACGCCTTGTCGAGATGCGCTCGCAAGCCTGGCTCAGCGATCCGGCCTGAGGAAATCCGGCTCCGCATTCCGGTTCGCCAGCCCGCCTCTATTCCTTCGATTAGCTTGCACCCACGCGCCAAAGGGTTTAGTGCCATGCGCGGTCGTTGAGAACGGCCGATGCTCCATTTTACGTAAAGGGAAGCAACAGGATATGGCTCGGAACAAGATCGCTCTGATCGGCTCAGGACAGATTGGCGGCACGCTCGCCCACCTCGCCGGCCTGAAGGAACTCGGCGACATCGTCCTCTTCGACATCGCCGAAGGTACGCCCCAGGGCAAGGCGCTCGACCTTGCCGAATCCTCTCCGGTTGACGGCTTCGATGCCAAGCTCTCCGGTGCCAACTCCTACGAGGCGATCGCCGGTGCCGATGTGGTCATCGTCACCGCCGGCGTGCCGCGCAAGCCCGGCATGAGCCGCGACGACCTGCTCGAGATCAACCTGAAGGTGATGGAGCAGGTGGGCGCGGGCATCAAGGCGCATGCCCCGAACGCTTTCGTCATCTGCATCACCAACCCGCTCGACGCGATGGTCTGGGCCCTGCAGAAGTTCTCCGGCCTGCCGGCGAACAAGGTTGTCGGCATGGCCGGCGTGCTGGACTCCGCCCGCTTCCGCTACTTCCTCGCCGAGGAGTTCAACGTCTCCGTCGAGGACGTGACGGCCTTCGTGCTGGGCGGCCACGGCGACACGATGGTGCCGCTGACCCGCTACTCCACCGTCGCCGGCATTCCGCTGCCGGATCTGGTCAAGATGGGCTGGTGCACCGCCGAGCGTCTGGAAGAGATCGTCCAGCGCACCCGTGACGGTGGCGCCGAGATCGTCGGCCTGCTCAAGACCGGCTCGGCCTTCTACGCTCCGGCTTCTTCTGCCATCGCCATGGCCGAGAGCTACCTCAAGGACAAGAAGCGCGTGCTGCCTTGCGCTGCGCATCTGACCGGCCAGTACGGCCTGAACGACACCTATGTGGGTGTTCCGGTGGTGATCGGCGCCGACGGCGTCGAGCGCATCATCGAGATCTCTCTCGAGGGCGAGGAAAAGGCCAACTTCGACAAGTCCGTCGCGTCTGTCGACGGTCTGGTCGAGGCCTGCAAGAAGATCCAGCCGGCGCTTGCCTGAGGACAGTTTCACGGGAGGCCGCTGGCCTCCCGTCTCGCATTGGGCGAGCTCTGTCAAAACCATCCGGGGATAGACACATGAACATCCACGAATACCAGGCCAAAGAGGTTCTCAAGGCCTATGGCGCGCCGGTGGCCAAGGGCGTGGCCATCTTCTCGGCCGACGAAGCCGAGGCCGCCGCAAAGCAGCTTCCCGGCCCGCTCTGGGTCGTGAAGTCCCAGATCCATGCCGGCGGTCGCGGCAAGGGCAAGTTCAAGGAACTCGGCCCCGACGCAAAGGGCGGCGTTCGTCTCGCCTTCTCGCTGGACGAGGTGAAGTCGCACGCGGCCGAAATGCTCGGCAACACGCTGGTGACCAAGCAGACCGGCGCGGCCGGCAAGGTCGTCAACCGCCTCTATATCGAGGACGGCGCGGACATCGAGCGCGAGCTCTACCTCTCCATTCTCGTCGACCGCACCGTCGGCCGTCCGGCCTTTGTCGTTTCGACCGAAGGCGGCATGGACATCGAGGCCGTGGCCGAGGAGACGCCCGAGAAGATCCACACCCTGCCGATCGATCCGGACACGGGCGTGACCGAGGCCGATGCGGCCAAGCTCTGCGATGCGCTGGAGCTGACCGGTGCGGCGCGCGAGGACGGCATGAAGCTGTTCCCGATCCTGCACAAGGCCTTCGTCGAGAAGGACATGAGCCTGCTCGAGGTCAACCCGCTGATCGTCATGAAGGACGGCCGCCTGCGCGTTCTCGACGCCAAGGTCTCCTTCGACGGCAACGCGTTGTTCCGTCACCCGGAGATCGTCGAGCTTCGCGACGTCACCGAGGAGGACGAGAAGGAAATCGAGGCCTCCAAGTACGACCTCGCCTATGTGGCGCTCGATGGCGACATCGGCTGCATGGTCAATGGCGCCGGCCTGGCCATGGCGACCATGGACATCATCAAGCTCTACGGCGCCGAGCCGGCGAACTTCCTCGATGTCGGCGGTGGCGCCTCCAAGGAGAAGGTCACGGCCGCGTTCAAGATCATCACCTCCGATCCGAACGTGAAGGGCATCCTGGTCAACATCTTCGGCGGCATCATGCGCTGCGACGTGATCGCGGAAGGCGTGCTGGCGGCGGTGAAGGAAGTCGGCCTCCAGGTGCCGCTCGTCGTTCGCCTCGAAGGTACCAATGTCGAACTCGGCAAGAAGATCATTTCCGAAAGCGGTCTCAACGTGATCGCCGCCGATGATCTCGACGACGCCGCGCAGAAGATCGTCAAGGCCGTTAAAGGTTGAGCCGCACGCACGCTCGAAACCACGTAGGGCAACGGAAGCTTGGGAGTCGATAGGAGCTTTGGTTCCAATAAACAGCCCGTTGGGAGGAGTTGTGCTGGCATCGTTGGTGCTGAGCATCTTCTCGTTTACAGCGGGTCGCTGCGCCGGTTGGGTGAGATTTGAGAAATGGGTGTCTCTGGCATCCGTTGCCTTGTCTGGCTTGATCTGCGTCGCGGGTTGGATTTTCGCCAGCTATCTATCGGGAAGTGCAAATAACGGGCTCCATCCGATGATGGTTGCTTACTTTGCGTTCCTTGCTTCCGTAGTCTTCCTGATCAACGCCCTAGTGGCATTGTTTGGAATGTGGTTTCGCAGGCGTGCCGTGAAAATGAAGGAAGGCAGCTAGATGTCCATTCTCGTCAACAAAGACACCAAGGTCATCGTCCAGGGCCTGACCGGCAAGACCGGTACGTTCCACACGGAGCAGGCTCTGGGCTACTACGGCACCCAGATGGTGGCCGGCGTGCACCCCAAGAAGGGCGGTGAGAACTGGACCTCCGGTCTCGATTCCGCCGCGTCCCTGCCGATCTTCGCCACTGTCGGCGAGGCGCGCGAGGCAACCGGTGCCGATGCGTCCGTGATCTACGTGCCCCCTGCAGGCGCGGGCGCGGCGATCATCGAGGCGATCGATGCCGAGGTTCCGTTCATCGTCTGCATCACCGAGGGCATCCCGGTCGCCGACATGGTCAAGGTCAAGGCCCGGCTGGAGAAGTCCAAGTCGCGCCTGCTCGGCCCGAACTGCCCGGGCATCCTGACGCCGGAAGAGTGCAAGATCGGCATCATGCCGGGCTCCATCTTCAAGAAGGGCTCGGTCGGCGTCGTCTCGCGCTCCGGCACGCTGACCTATGAGGCGGTGTTCCAGACCTCGAACGCCGGTCTCGGCCAGACCACGGCCGTCGGCATCGGCGGCGACCCGGTCAAGGGCACCGAGTTCATCGACATCCTGGAGATGTTCCTCGCCGACGACGAGACCAAGTCGATCATCATGATCGGCGAGATCGGCGGCTCGGCCGAGGAAGAGGCCGCGCAGTTCATCAAGGACGAGGCCAAGAAGGGCCGCAAGAAGCCGATGGCCGGCTTCATCGCGGGCCGTACGGCGCCTCCGGGTCGCACCATGGGCCATGCCGGCGCCGTGATCTCCGGCGGCAAGGGGGGAGCCGAGGACAAGATCGCGGCGATGGAAGAGGCGGGCATCCGCGTTTCTCCCTCGCCGGCCAAGCTCGGCGAGACCCTCCTTGAGGTCCTGAAGGGCTGATTTTTCGCGATTATCGGTTTTTTTACCGAGTTCGCAGCCACATATGGGGCACGGGAGCTTCCCTCAAGGAAGTTTCCCGTGTACCGCTTTGAACAGGAGCGGCGCGGGACACGCATCGCGCTGCTTCATCCCACATCCGTTTAAACGGGGCGCTGCGTGAAAGGGCTCCCCTCAACAGGCGGGCGGGGGTAACCTCGCTATAGTGATGGCTCGGCAGGACGCGAACAATGCCTTCGCGATGACGTCGTTTCTTTACGGCGGCAACGCAGCGTATATCGAAGATCTTTATGCGCGCTACAAGGAAGACCCCGGCTCTCTCGACGAGACGTGGCGCGACTTCTTCTCCAACCTGGCTGACGAAAAGGCCGACGTGCTCAAGGAGGCGCGTGGCGCATCCTGGAAGCGTGCCGACTGGCCGCCGGCGGCGAATGGCGATCTCGTCAACGCCTTCGATGGCAACTGGGCGCCGGTGGAGAAGGCTCTCGGCGACAAGCTGAAGGCAAAGGCCGAAGAGAAGGGCAAAGCCCTGACCGACGCCGATGTGCAGCAGCAGACGCGCGATTCCGTTCGCGCGCTGATGATGATCCGCGCCTATCGCATGCGCGGCCATCTGCATGCCGACCTCGATCCGCTGAACCTCAAGGAGCAGGTCGATCACGAGGAACTGCATCCCTCGTCTTACGGGTTCACCGAGGCCGACTGGGACCGCAAGATCTTCATCGACTACATGCTGGGCCTCGAGTTCGCGACGCTCCGCGAGATGCTCGAGATCCTCAAGCGCACCTATTGCTCGACGCTCGGCGTCGAGTTCATGCACATCTCCAATCCGGCGGAGAAGGCATGGATCCAGGAGCGCATCGAGGGCCCGGACAAGGAGATCGAGTTCACGCCCAAGGGCAAGAAGGCGATCCTCAACAAGCTGATCGAGGCCGAGGGCTTCGAGAAGTTCCTCGACGTCAAGTATACCGGCACGAAGCGCTTCGGTCTTGACGGCGGCGAGGCCCTGCTGCCCGCGCTCGAGCAGATCATCAAGCGCGGCGGCGCGCTCGGCGTGCAGGAGATCGTCTTCGGCATGGCCCATCGCGGCCGCCTCAACGTGCTGTCCCAGGTCATGGGCAAGCCGCTGCGCGCGATCTTCCACGAGTTCAAGGGCGGGTCGTTCACCCCCGACGACGTGGAAGGCTCCGGCGACGTCAAGTACCACCTCGGCGCGTCCTCGGACCGCGAGTTCGACGGCAACAAGGTTCACCTGTCGTTGACCGCCAACCCTTCGCACCTGGAGATCGTCGATCCGGTGGTGCTCGGCAAGGCACGCGCCAAGCAGGACCAGCTCTCGGCCGTTAACGGCCGCTGGGTCGAGACCACCGAGGTCGATCGCTCCAAGGTGCTGCCGCTGCTGCTGCACGGCGATGCGGCCTTCGCCGGCCAGGGCGTGGTCGCCGAGTGCTTCGGCCTGTCCGCGCTGCGCGGACACCGGACGGGCGGTTCGATCCACTTCATCATCAACAACCAGATCGGCTTCACGACGAACCCGCGCTTCTCGCGCTCCTCGCCGTACCCGTCCGATGTGGCGAAGATGATCGAGTCGCCGATCTTCCACGTGAACGGCGACGACCCGGAAGCGGTGGTCTACGCGGCGAAGGTGGCCACGGAGTTCCGTCAGCTCTTCGGCAAGCCGGTGGTGATCGACATGATCTGCTACCGCCGCTTCGGCCACAACGAGTCCGACGAGCCGGCGTTCACCCAGCCGATCATGTATCGCAAGATCCGCAGCCATCCGACGACGCTGCAGATCTATGCCGAGAAGCTGATCAAGGAAGGCGTCATCACCTCCGACGAGCTCGAGGGGATGCGCGGCGAGATGCGCGCCCGTCTCGACCAGGAGTTCGAGGCAGGGCAGGCCTACAAGCCGAACAAGGCCGACTGGCTGGACGGCAAGTGGTCGGGTCTGAAGCAGGCGCAGGATCTCGACGATCCCCGCCGCGGCCAGACCGCGATGCCGATGGAAGACCTTAAGCTTGTCGGCAAGGCCCTGACGGGCGTGCCGGACGGCTTCAACGTCCACCGCACCATCCGCCGCTTCCTCGACAATCGCGAGAAGATGTTCGAGACCGGCGAGGGGATCGATTGGGCGACCGCGGAAGCGCTCGCCTTCGGTACGCTGCTGCTGGAGGGCCATGCCGTCCGTCTGTCGGGCCAGGATTGCGAGCGCGGAACGTTCTCGCAGCGCCACTCGGTCCTCTACGATCAGGAAGACGAGCAGCGCTACATCCCGCTCAACAACCTGCGCAAGGATCAGGCCCGCTACGAGGTCATCAACTCGATGCTCTCGGAAGAGGCGGTGCTTGGCTTCGAATATGGCTACACGCTGACGGAGCCGAACGCGCTGACCCTTTGGGAAGCGCAGTTCGGCGACTTCGCCAACGGCGCTCAGGTGGTCTTCGACCAGTTCCTGTCGTCGGGCGAGCGCAAGTGGCTTCGCATGTCGGGCCTCGTCTGCCTTCTGCCGCATGGCTATGAGGGCCAGGGGCCGGAGCACTCCTCCGCCCGCCTGGAGCGCTTCCTGCAGATGTGCGCGGAAGACAACATGCAGGTCGCCAACTGCACGACGCCGGCGAACTACTTCCACATCCTGCGCCGTCAGCTGAAGCGCGACTTCCGCAAGCCGCTGATCCTGATGACGCCGAAGTCGCTGCTGCGCCACAAGCGCGTGGTCAGCCGCCTCGACGAGTTCTCGGACGGTTCGGCGTTCCACCGGCTGTTGTGGGACGACGCGCAGCTCGAGGGCTACAGCGACATCAAGCTGAAGCCGGACGACAAGATCCGGCGCGTGGTGATGTGTTCGGGCAAGGTCTATTACGACCTGTTCGAGGAGCGCGAGAAGCGCGGCATCGACGACGTCTATCTCCTGCGCGTCGAGCAGCTCTATCCGTTCCCGACCAAGGCGCTCGTCTCCGAACTGTCGCGCTTCAAGGATGCGGACTTCGTCTGGTGCCAGGAAGAGCCGAAGAACATGGGCTCCTGGTTCTTCGTCCAGTCCTACCTGGAGTGGGTGCTGAGCCAGATCGACGCCAAGCATCCGCGTCCGCGCTATGTCGGCCGTGCCGCTTCCGCGGCGACGGCGACGGGCCTGATGTCGAAGCACATGGCGCAGCTGCAGGCCTTCCTCGACGAGGCCTTCGCCGAGTAGCCTTTGCGGCTCCCGGGCAACGATCCGGGAGCCGGCCTATTCCCGGCCCTCTAGGAGCCGGACACGCAAGACTCCATCGCTAGCGCGCGGAACCGAAGGCGGCTCCGTGCAGCCACCGGATGAAAGAGATTTTGATCATGGCGACCGAAATTCGAGTGCCCACCCTCGGAGAATCCGTGACCGAGGCGACCATCGCCCAGTGGTTCAAGAAGCCCGGCGACAAGGTGAACGCGGACGAGCCCATCGTCGAGCTGGAGACGGACAAGGTGACCGTCGAGGTTCCGGCCCCGGCCTCCGGCACGCTGACCGATATCCTGGTCAAGGAAGGCGACACCGTCGAGGTCGGCGCCCTGCTGGGACAGATTTCCGAAGGCGCCGGCGCGGCCGCCGCCTCACCCGCCAAGGCTTCCGCGCCGAAGGCCGAGAGTGCCAAGTCCGCTCCGGCCGCCTCTGCCTCGGCAGAGACCGTCGACGTGGTGGTGCCGTCCGCTGGTGAGAGCGTCACCGAAGCCGATGTCGGCGAGTGGTTCGTCAAGGTCGGCGACCAGGTCAAGGCCGACGATGTGCTCGTCGAGCTGGAGACCGACAAGGCCGCCCAGGAGATCCCGGCGCCGGTTTCCGGCACCGTGGTGGAGATCTCCGCCAAGACCGGCGACACCGTCACGCCGGGCCAGCTGCTGCTGAAGATCGCAGCCGGTGCTGGCGCTGCCGCTCCGGCCAAGGCGCCTGCTGCCGAGACGCCGGCTCCGGCCGCCAAGGCCGGCACCGACATGCCGCCGGCTCCGGCCGCCGCCAAGATGATGGCGGAGAAGGGCATTGCCGCTGATCAGGTTGCCGGTTCGGGCAAGCGCGGCCAGGTGCTCAAGGGCGATGTGATCGCCGCCGTGGCCACCGGCATGGCGCAGCAGTCCTCCGCCTCTTCGGCTCCCGTTGCCGCGCGTGCGCCGTCGGGTGCCGAGGATGCGGCCCGCGAGGAGCGGGTGCGCATGACCAAGCTGCGCCAGACCATCGCGCGCCGCCTGAAGGATGCGCAGAACACCGCTGCCATGCTGACCACCTACAACGAGGTGGACATGGGTCCGGTGATGGAGCTGCGCTCCACCTACAAGGACCTGTTCGAGAAGAAGCATGGCGTGAAGCTCGGCTTCATGGGCTTCTTCACCAAGGCCGTGTGCCATGCACTGAAGGAGATCCCGGCGGTCAATGCCGAGATCGACGGCACGGACATCATCTACAAGAACTACTGCCACATCGGCGTCGCCGTCGGCACCGACAAGGGCCTGGTGGTTCCGGTCGTGCGCGATGCCGACCAGATGTCCATCGCCGAGATCGAGAAGAAGATCGCCGAGTTCGGCCGCAAGGCGCGTGACGGCAAGCTCGGCATGGACGAGATGCAGGGCGGCACCTTCACCATCTCCAACGGTGGTGTCTACGGCTCCCTCATGTCCTCGCCGATCCTCAACGCCCCGCAGTCGGGCATCCTCGGCATGCACAAGATCCAGGAGCGTCCGATGGTCGTGAACGGCCAGATCGTGGCGCGGCCGATGATGTATCTGGCGCTGTCCTACGACCACCGGATCGTCGACGGCAAGGAAGCCGTCACCTTCCTGGTGCGCGTCAAGGAGAGCCTCGAGGACATCAAGCGTCTCGTCCTCGATCTCTGACGTCGGCGACACGGGTATCGGGCGGACTGCGCCCGGTATCCGCTCCTCGCGAAAGGGCGCAAGGTCACGGGACTGTCCAGCGGAGGCGGGGGATGAACGACACCGTCCGGCGGTTGCAGGCACACTGGGTCTATGGCGGCGCGCTTTCCGGCGCGGTGCTTCTGGTCCTGAGCCCGCTGCTGACCGCCGGCTGGCCCCTGGCCGAACGGCTCGTCTACCTCGCCCTGCCCGTCTACATGCTGCACCAGTTGGAGGAGCATGACGGCGACCGTTTTCGCGCCTTCGTCAATGAGGTGATCGGCAAGGGGCGTGAGGTCCTCAGCGTCCGGACCGTCTTTGTCGTCAACGTCGTTGGCGTGTGGGGCGTGATGGTGCTGACGATCTGGCTGATGCGCTCGGTCTCGCCCGGCTGGGGCCTGATCGGTGTGTACCTGCTGCTCGTCAACGCCGTGCTGCACGTCGCACAGGCCGTGGCCCTGCGCAGGAGCAATCCCGGCCTCTGGACTGCGGTTCTGCTCTTCCTGCCGTTGGGGGTGGTGGCTTTCTCGCAAATCGCCACAATGGCGAACAGCACCCAGCACGCCGTGTCGCTGGCCGTTGTCCTTGCGTTGCATGGCGCCATCGTCGTCGGCGTTCGCCGTCGCCTCGCAGCCAGCTGAGGGAGACTTCCATGGGACTGGATTTCCTGCTCACCGCTCTTGTCGTCGTCCTCGTTCCGGGAACGGGCGTGGTCTACACGGTGGCGACCGGCCTGGCGCGCGGGCGCGTTCCCGGTATCGCCGCCGCCTTCGGCTGCACGCTCGGCATCCTGCCGGCGCTGATCGCGGCGACCTTCGGCCTTGCGGCGCTGCTGCATGCCAGCGCACTGGCCTTCCAGGTGCTGAAATATGCCGGCGCGGCCTATCTCTTCTATCTGGCCTGGCAGGCCTTCCGCGAGGCCGGACCGCTGGCCTTCGACCGGCAGGCAGCCCCCGCCGATCTCGTTGCGGTGGCGCGTACGGGTTTCCTCATCAACGTGTTGAATCCCAAGCTGTCGCTGTTCTTCCTTGCCTTCCTTCCGCAGTTCATCGTGCCGGGCGAGGGAGCCGTCTCCCTGCAGATCCTGTCGATGGGCAGCGTGTTCATGGGGCTGACGCTGGTCGTGTTCATCGGTTACGGGGTCTTCGCCGCCGCGCTCGGTGCCCGCATCCTGCGCAGCCGGCAGGTCATGACCTGGATGAGCCGGACGGTCGCGCTCGCCTTCGCCGGGTTCGGCGCAAGGCTGGCCCTTGCCGATCGCTGACCTGCGCCGCACATGTCCTGAACGGAGAAGCCCATGACCGAGAATGTCGTGATCGTCACAGGCGGCAGCCGCGGCATCGGAGCCGCGTCAGCACTGCGCCTTGCAGGCCCCGGCACCACGATCCTTCTGACCTACGTGTCGAGCCCCGGGCGCGCCGAGGATGTGGTCTCGCAGATCAAGGCCAAGGGCGGGCAGGCGGTGGCGCTGCAGGCGGATGTGGCGAGCGAGGACGACTGCCTGAAGACCTTTGCCGAGGCCGACAGGCTCGGCCGCTTGACCGGTCTGGTGAACAATGCCGGCGTGGTCGACGTCGCGGCGCGGCTGACGGACATGTCCTTTGAGCGGCTGCGGCGCATCTTCGACATCAACGTGCTGGGCACGATCCTGTGTTCCCGCGAGGCCGTGCGACGCATGTCGACGGCCCATGGCGGCAAGGGTGGGGCCATCGTCAACGTCTCGTCGGCCTCGGCCAAGATCGGCTCGCCGGCGCAATATATCGACTATGCCGCGGCCAAGGGGGCGGTCGACACGTTCACCGTCGGTCTTGCCAAGGAAGTGGCGGCCGAGGGCGTGCGGGTCAACGCCGTGCGCCCCGGCATCATCGATACCGAAATCCACGCCTCGGGCGGCGACCCCGACCGGGCGAGGCGCGTGGCGGGCGATCTGCCGATGCAGCGAGCCGGACGGGCCGAGGAATGCGCCGAGGCGATCGCCTGGCTTCTGTCGGACGCTGCCAGCTACACGACGGGCGCGATTCTCGACGTGTCCGGCGGGCGGTCGATCCTGCCCTGACACTGGAACATGGCGGCACGTCCGCCCGAACGAACGAAACAAGAGGCGAATGCTATGTCACAGTTTGATCTCGTCGTCATCGGCACCGGCCCCGGCGGCTATGTCTGCGCCATCAAGGCGGCCCAGCTCGGCCTCAAGGTTGCCGTTGTCGAAAAGCGCGCCACCCATGGCGGCACCTGCCTGAACATCGGCTGCATCCCCTCCAAGGCGATGCTGCACACGTCCGAGCTGTTCGAGGAGGCGGCCGAGCATTTCGAGGACTTCGGCATCAAGGTCGGCAAGCCGAAGCTCGATCTCAAGGCGATGATGGGCCACAAGCAGAAGACCATCGACGGCAATGTCAGCGGCATCGAGTTCCTGTTCAAGAAGAACAAGGTGACGCCGTTCCACGGCACGGGCCGCATTCTTGCCGCCGGCCGGGTCGAGGTGACCGCCGAGGATGGCTCCAAGCAGGAGATCGGGGCGAAGTCCATCGTCATCGCCACCGGCTCCGACGTGGCCCCGCTCCCCGGTGTCGAGATCGACGAGAAGCAGATCGTCTCCTCCACCGGCGCGCTGGAGCTGGACAAGGTCCCGGGCAAGCTGGTCGTCGTCGGCGCCGGCGTTATCGGCCTCGAGCTCGGCTCCGTCTGGCGGCGTCTTGGCTCCGAGGTGACGGTCGTCGAGTTCATGGACAAGATCCTCGGCCCGATGGACGCCGACATTTCCCGCAACTTCCAGCGCATCCTCAAGAAGCAGGGCGTCGAGTTCCACCTGTCCTCCAAGGTCACGGCCGTGGAGAAGACGGGCAAGCAGCTCATCGTCACGGTTGAGCCGGCCGCCGGCGGCGAAGCGGCTGCCAAGACGCTCGAGGCCGATGTGGTGCTCGTGGCCATCGGTCGCCGTCCCTATACCTCCGGCCTTGGCTTGGAAGAGGCCGGCGTGGCGCTCGACGAGCGCGGCCGGGTCAAGACCGACAGCCACTACCAGACCAATGTGCCCGGCATCTATGCCATCGGCGATGTGATCGCCGGCCCGATGCTCGCCCACAAGGCCGAGGACGAGGGCGTTGCCCTTGCGGAGATCCTCGCGGGCCAGGCCGGCCACGTGAACTACGGGGTCATCCCCGGCGTGGTCTATACCAGCCCCGAGGTTGCCGAGGTCGGCAAGAGCGAAGAGTCGCTGAAGGCCGAGGGCATCTCCTACAAGGTCGGCAAGTTCGCCTTCATCGCCAATGGCCGCGCCAAGGCAACCAACCATACCGAAGGCTTCGTCAAGGTGCTGGCCGATGCGGAGACCGACAGGGTCCTCGGCGTTCACATCATCGGCCACGGCGCCGGCGAGATGATCCACGAGGCGGCGGTCCTGATGGAGTTCGGCGGCTCGGCCGAGGATCTGGCGCGCACCTGCCACGCTCACCCGACCATGAGCGAGGCCGTGAAGGAGGCCGCGATGGCCGCCTTCGCCAAGCCGATCCACGCCTGACGACGGGCTCTTCCGGCGCGTTTGCGCCGGGCGGCAAGATGAAAAGGCCCGCGCCGGAGTTCCCGGCGCGGGCCTTTTTCGTGATCGATGCGAGAGGCGTCTCCCGCCGCTGTGTCACTCGGCGGTCTGGGTGTTGGTCTCCTCGGCGGTGTTGCCCGCAACGATGAGGTCGTCGCTGAGATCGTTCGTCGCGACGGAGCCCTGCGGTGCCTCTGCGGTCGTCGTCGGCGTCGTCTTCTGCGACATCTTCGACCAGTTGCACTGGGCCATCGCCGGTGTGGCGGAGAAGGCGATGAGGGCCGCGACGCTCGTCAGTCCTGCAAGAATGCGCATGCTTCTCTCCCTTGCTGGCGGCATGTCGGGGCGACATGCTTCCGGTCTTCCCTCATCAGGGCCGCAACGGATCTTGCGGCCGAAAGTCAAGGAAGACGCTACGTCATAAGGGTAGCGCGCAAGCATGCGGGGGACCAGTTCCCCGGCGTTGAAAGTCGGAAGGCTTAATCGCGTTCGAGAATGGCTGCGTGGAAGCCGTCCTGCACGCCGGCCGTATGCGACTGGATCTTCACCAGGGCCTCGATGCGATGGTTCATCGGGATGATCTCGACCTCGCGGGCGCCGAAAAGACCGGGAAACCGGGCCAGCAATCGGCCATTGGTCAGCCGGATGGCATCGGCCCAGCCCCATTTGCAATCCCGCGGCGAGCAGCGAGTGAAAACGCGCATGCGGGAGACGATCCGGCCGTTGCTGCAGTGGCTTTCGATCTCGATGATGCGGATCTGCTGTGTCGACGCGCGCGGATTGTACCAGCGGCCGGCTTCGGGGATGCGGCAGCGGTTTTCAGCGAAGACGGGAGTGGGAGCGGCGACAATCACCGTCAGGGCGACGACGAAGGGAATCAGGAGGCTCCACATGCCCGATTCTTGTCCGCCGCGCGGAGCGCCGCAAGGGAATTCGATGTTGCAATGCGTCGCGGGTCGAAAAGACCGCGCAGGCCGCCGCCATTCCGCTCATCCGGGCTTGCGGCTGCGCGGATGGGCGCGGTCGTAGGCATCCAGCAGCCGCGCGGCGTCCACCTCCGTGTAGATCTGCGTGGTGGACAGGCTGGCATGGCCAAGCAGTTCCTGGATGGTCCGCAGGTCGCCGCCGCCCGCCAGAAGATGCGTGGCGAAGGAGTGGCGCAGGGCGTGCGGCGTGGCGCTTTCGGGCAGGCCGAGCGCGCGGCGCAGCTTCGCCATCGCCAGCTGGACGATTCGCGGTCCGAGCGGCCCGCCGCGCACGCCGAGGAACAGCGGTCCATCCGCCTGCGGCACGTAGGGGCAAAGGCGCAGATAATCCTCCACCGCATCGCAGACGATCGGCAGCACCGGCACGACGCGTTCGCGCCCGCCCTTGCCGATGACGCGCAGGCTTCTCGTGCCGCGGCGCGGCGCCGTGCGGCCGGTCAGCGACAGGGCCTCGGAGATACGCAGCCCGCAGCCGTAGAGCAGGGTCAGGACCGCGGCGTTGCGTGCCGCGACCCAGGGCTCGGCCTCGTCAGCCGCGTCCGCATCCACCAGGGTCATCGCGTCGCCGGCCGAAACCGGCTTGGGCAGCGAGCGCTTTTGCCGCGGTGGGCGGATCGCGGCGCTGGCGGCGGCATTCACCTCGCCGAGCGTTTCCAGGTAGCGCAGGAACGAGCGGATGCCGGCAAGACCGCGCGCCAGCGTCCGGCTTTCCGCGCCCGTCTGCCGGCGCGAGGCGAGAAAGCCGCGAAAATCGGCCGGCCGCAGCTCTTTCAGAGCTTCCAGCCCCGGCGGCTCGGCAAGATGGTTGGTCAGGAAGCGCAGGAACTGGCGGACGTCGCGCTCGTAGGCGACCAGCGTCCGGTCGGCGAGCCGCCGCTCCGATCCGAGATGGTCGAGCCAGTCTCCGACGGCGGCATTCACGTCGGCTTTGGCCGACACCAGCAGGGAATCAGGGGCGCTCATGGGCTGCCATCCTATCATGCCTGCAGGCAGATCGAGCGGACCGGCCGGGGGGGGGGCGGCCGGTCCGCAGACAAAAGATCAGGACAGAAAATCAGAGGATGCTCTGTCCGGTCTTGGCCCAGTCGGCCAGGAACTGCTCGAGACCCTTGTCGGTCAGGGGATGCTTGACCAGGCCCTTGAGCACTGCCGGCGGGACGGTCGCGACATCCGCGCCCACCAGCGCGCATTCGCGCACATGGTTGGCGGTGCGGATCGATGCGGCCAGGATCTCGGTCTCGAAGCCGTAATTGTCGTAGATGATCCGCATCTCGCGGATCAGGTCCATGCCGTCGATGTTGATGTCGTCCAGCCGGCCGATGAACGGCGAGATGAAGGTCGCGCCGGCCTTGGCGGCGAGCAGCGCCTGATTGGACGAAAAGCACAGGGTGACGTTCACCATGTGGCCGGCGTCGGTCAGGGTGCGGCAGGCCTTCAGGCCGTCGAGCGTCAGCGGCAGCTTGACGGCGATGTTGTCGGCGATCTCGGCCAGCGCGCGGCCCTCGGCGATCATCGCGTCGGCATCGGTCGCGGTGACCTCGGCGGAGACGGGACCCTCGACGATGTCGCAAATCTCTGCAATGACGTCCTTCATCGGGCGTCCGGACTTGAGGATCAGCGACGGATTGGTGGTGACGCCATCGAGCAGGCCGGTCGCGGCGAGATCCCGGATCTCCCCGGTGTCTGCGGTGTCGACGAAGAACTTCATGGCGGCTCTGGCTCCTTATCGGAAACGGGCTTTTGCGGAGTTTCGGGTCGGCGGGGCATCTGCCTCGCCCGGGCCTGACTGCATACCTTAGGATGACGCGCGGCGACAGCCCCGATTCGCCCGCGACCGGGCGGCATGCGGGCGCCGATCTTGGGCAACCGGCAGCAACCGAGCAGGAACGAGGACGCGGGTGAGCGATCTGTTTGGCAATAGCGGCGAGGTGCGGCCGGCGACGGTCGCCAGGGTTCTGCTGCCGGTCGCCATCGGCATGGCCTACAGCTACCGCGTGCCGCCGGGGATGAGCGTGCGGCCCGGTTCCATCGTCCGTGTGCCGCTCGGCCCGCGCGAGGTGGTGGGGGCCGTGTGGTCGCTGGAACCGGAGGGCGGTTCTGCCGCAGGGTCCGTTTCGCCGTCCCGGCTGAAGAACATCCTGCATGTCTATGACGATGCCCCGCCGCTCGACGAGGAACTGCGGACGCTGGTCGACTGGGTGGCCAACTGGACGCTCGCCGCGCCGGGTATGGTGTTGCGCATGGTCCTGCGCTCGGAAGAGGCCCTGGAGAGCGAGCCGCCGCTCGCCGGTGTGCGCCTGTCGTCCGCCGGCACGCGGCCCGAACGCATGACCCCGGCGCGCCAGCGGGTGCTGGAGGTCCTTCAGGACGGCACGGGCTTTACCCGCAGCGGTCTTGCCCACGCGGCCGGGGTGAGTTCGTCCGTGGTCGACGGGCTGCTGACCCATGGCGTTCTGGAAAGCATCGAGCTTCCGGCCGTCCCGCCTTTGCCCAGACCCGATCCGGACTGGTCGCCGCCCCGGCTCACGCCCGCGCAGGCACGTGCCTCGAAAGAACTGGTCGCGGCCGTGGGGCAGGGGTTCCGCACCTTCCTCATCGACGGCGTGACGGGATCGGGCAAGACGGAAGTCTATTTCGAGGCGGTGGCCGAGGCGCTGCGCCAGGGGCGCCAGGCGCTCGTCCTCATTCCCGAGATCGCGCTCACCAGCGCCTTTCTGCAGCGGTTCGAGCGCCGTTTCGCCGTTCTGCCGGCCGAGTGGCATTCGGAGATCGCCACCCGACAGCGCGCGCGGGTCTGGCGCGGGGTTGCCAGCGGCGATGTGCGCGTGGTGGTCGGCGCCCGTTCGGCGCTGTTCCTGCCATTCCGCGAACTCGGTCTCGTCGTCGTCGACGAGGAACATGACGGAGCCTACAAGCAGGACGACCGGGTGCCCTACAACGCCCGCGACATGGCGGTGGTGCGTGGGCATATTTCGCGCTTTCCCGTGGTTCTCGCCTCGGCGACTCCCTCGGTGGAAAGCCGGGTCAATGCCGACCAGGGCCGCTATGTCCGCCTGGAATTGCCCGAGCGCGCCACCGGTGCGCCCATGCCGGAAATCTCGATCATCGACATGCGCCAGGACGGCCCGGAACGCGGGCAGTGGCTGGCGCCCACGTTGCGCCACGCGATCGGCGAGACGCTCTCCGGCGGCGGTCAGGCGCTGCTTTTCCTCAATCGCCGCGGCTATGCGCCGCTCACCCTGTGCCGCTCCTGCGGCCATCGCTTCCAGTGTCCCAACTGTTCGACATGGCTGGTCGAGCACCGTTTTCGTGGTCGCCTGTCCTGCCATCACTGCGGCCACGAGGAACCGAGCCCCGATCATTGCCCGGCCTGCGGCGACACCCAGTCGCTGGTCGCTTGCGGTCCCGGCGTCGAGCGGATCGCCGAAGAGGCGGCGGACCTGTTTCCCCAGTCCCGGGTGCTGGTCCTTTCGTCGGACCTGCAAGGCGGACCCGACCGCCTGCGCCGGGAAATGCGGATCATCGAGGAGGGCGGTGCCGACATCGTCGTCGGCACGCAGCTCGTCGCCAAGGGGCACAATTTTCCGCTGATGCGTCTGGTCGGGGTGGTGGATGCCGATCTCGGCCTTGCCAACGGCGATCCGCGGGCGGCCGAGCGGACCTTCCAGCTTCTGGCACAGGTAACGGGCCGTGCGGGGCGTATCGGCGGCGGCGGGCGCGGCCTGCTGCAGACCTATGCGCCGGAGCATCCGGTCATCCGGGCGCTGGCCTCGGGAGACAGCACGGCTTTCTACGAGGCCGAGATCGCCGCCCGCAAGGCCGCCGGCCTGCCGCCGTTCGGCCGGCTCGCGGCGCTCATCGTCTCCGCGCCCGACAGGGCGAGGGCACAGGACTACGCCCGGCAGGTGGCGCGGCTGTCGCCGGCGAGCCCCGGCCTCACGGTTCTCGGTCCGGCGGAGGCCGCGTTGGCGCTGGTGCGGGGGCGCTACCGATTCCGTCTGCTGGCGATGGCGCCGCGCAATATCGACCTGCAGGCCCTCATGCGGTCGTGGATCGCCCACCTGCCCAAACCCTCCGGCGGGGTGCGCCTGCAGGTGGATATCGATCCCCAGAGCTTCTTCTGAGCAGGGTAAAGGCCCCGTCCGCGGGCATGTTTGCGGGCCGATGACACCTGCTTCGACCATTTTCGGGCCGAATTGCGGCATTTGGACCCCGTGGCGATGTTGCCCCGCATTGAAGCCTGTGCTAATCGAAGCGCGGCTTTCCGGGGGATATGCGACCAAGCGCACTCCGGTGCCAAAGAAAGTTCAGATTTTCCAAAGCCTTGCGATCAGCCCAGCTGGGCGCATCGGCTCAAACCTGCCTAAGAGAGCACGGACCCTGTGACCGACAACGTATCTCTCATTTCAGGTGTGGCGCACCGTTACGCGACGGCACTGCTCGACTTGTCAGAGGAGCAGGGCTCCGTGGCGGACGTCGAGAAGACGCTGGAGGCGTTCGACAAGCTCCTCCAGGACAGCGCAGATCTGCGCCGCCTCGTGGAAAGCCCGGTGTTTTCCGCCGATGAACAGCTCAAGGCCCTGACGGCAGTCCTGGATAAGGCCGGCGTTACGGGGCTGGCCGCCAACTTCCTGAAGCTCGCCGCGAAGAATCGGCGTCTCTTCGCCGTCCCGGGCATGATCGGCGCCTTCCGCGCGGATCTGGCTCGTCGCCGCGGCGAAGTGCCGGCGGATGTCGTGTCCGCGGCGCCGCTCTCGGATGCGCAGCTCTCCGCCCTCGCCGACGCGCTCAATGCGACGACCGGCAAGAAGGTGGTGATTTCTTCGAAGGTCGATCCTTCTCTGATCGGTGGCCTGGTGGTCAAGGTCGGCAGCCGGATGATCGACACTTCGCTCAAGACAAAACTCAACTCCCTCAAGTTCGCGATGAAAGAGGTCGGCTGATGGATATTCGGGCAGCGGAAATCTCCGCCATCCTCAAGGACCAGATCAAGAATTTCGGCCAGGACGCCGAAGTTACCGAAGTCGGTCAGGTTCTTTCGGTAGGTGACGGTATCGCGCGCGTCTATGGCCTCGACAAGGTCCAGGCGGGCGAGATGGTCGAGTTCCCCGGCGGTATCCGGGGTATGGCGCTGAACCTCGAAACCGACAATGTCGGCGTCGTGCTCTTCGGCTCGGACCGTGACATCAAGGAAGGCGACACGGTCAAGCGGACCGGCGCCATCGTCGAGATTCCGGTCGGCAAGGGCCTGCTCGGCCGCGTTGTCGACCCGCTCGGCAACCCGCTCGACGGCAAGGGGCCGATCGAGGGTTCCGAGATGCGCCGCGTCGACGTCAAGGCGCCGGGCATCCTGCCGCGCAAGGGCGTTCACGAGCCGATGTCGACGGGCCTCAAGGCCATCGACGCCCTGATCCCGGTCGGTCGCGGCCAGCGCGAGCTGGTCATCGGCGACCGTCAGACCGGCAAGACGGCGATCATTCTGGACACGTTCCTGAACCAGAAGCCGATGCATGCGACGGACAATGAGGGCGAGAAGCTCTATTGCATCTATGTCGCCGTCGGCCAGAAGCGTTCGACCGTTGCCCAGTTCGTCAAGCAGCTCGAGGAATCGGGCGCTCTCGAGTATTCGGTGATCGTCGCCGCGACGGCGTCCGATCCGGCGCCGCTGCAGTTCCTGGCGCCGTTCTCCGGCACCGCCATCGGCGAGTTCTTCCGCGACAACGGCATGCACGCCGTGATCGGTTATGACGATCTGACCAAGCAGGCCGTGGCCTATCGCCAGATGTCCCTGCTGCTCCGTCGTCCGCCGGGACGTGAAGCCTTCCCGGGCGACGTGTTCTATCTCCACTCTCGCCTGCTCGAGCGTTCGGCCAAGCTCAACGAGGCCAACGGCTCCGGTTCGCTGACCGCCCTTCCGGTCATCGAGACCCAGGGCAACGACGTGTCGGCCTTCATTCCGACCAACGTGATCTCGATCACCGACGGCCAGATCTTCCTCGAGACGGATCTGTTCTTCCAGGGCATCCGCCCGGCGGTGAACGTCGGTCTGTCGGTGTCGCGCGTGGGCTCCTCGGCCCAGATCAAGGCGATGAAGCAGGTTGCCGGCAAGATCAAGGGCGAGCTCGCCCAGTATCGCGAGATGGCGGCTTTCGCCCAGTTCGGTTCGGATCTCGACGCCACGACCCAGCGCCTGCTGAATCGTGGTGCGCGCCTGACCGAGCTTCTGAAGCAGGGCCAGTTCCAGCCGCTGAAGACCCAGGAGCAGGTCGCCGTCATCTATGCCGGCGTCAATGGCTACCTGGACAAGCTGCCGGTCAACAAGGTCCGGGACTTTGAAGAGGGCCTGCTTCTGAACCTGCGCGGCGAACATGCGGATCTCCTGGACGGTATCTGGGAGAAGAAGGCGCTTGACGCTGACCTTGAGGCCCGTCTCAAGGCGGCCATCGAGGCCTTCGCCAAGAACTTCGCCTGACGCGACTGACGGCATCCAGGACAAGGGGCGGCCATGCCGAGCCTGAAGGACTTACGAAACCGGATCGCCTCCGTTAAGGCGACGCAGAAGATCACCAAGGCCATGCAGATGGTGGCCGCGGCGAAGCTGCGTCGTGCCCAGGAGGCGGCCGAGGCCGCGCGGCCCTATGCGGAACGCATGGAGGCCGTCCTCGCCAACCTCGCCAGCGCCTTCGAGGGCCGGGACGATGCTCCGCGCCTCCTCGCCGGCACCGGCAAGGATGACGTGCATCTCCTGCTGGTCGCGACCGCGGAGCGCGGCCTGTGCGGCGGCTTCAACTCGTCGATCGCCAAGCTGGCGCGCGAGCGGGCGAAGTCGCTGATCGCGCAGGGCAAGACGGTGAAGATCGTCTGCGTCGGCAAGAAGGGCTTCGACGCCCTGAAGCGCGATCTCGGCTCGCACATCGTCAAGACGATCGAGCTGCGGCACGTCAAGCGCGTCGCGTTCGAGAATGCCGAGGAGATCGGCACTCTGATCCGCGAGATGTTCGACGCGGGCGAGTTCGACGTCTGCACCCTGTTCTATGCGCGGTTCCAGTCGGTGATCAGCCAGGTCCCGACCGCCCAGCAGCTCATCCCGGCGACCTTCGGCGAGGCGGCGAAGTCCGCCCAGACCGACGCGGTCTACGAGTACGAGCCGGACGAGGGCGAGATCCTGGCGGATCTGCTGCCGCGCAACATTTCGGTGCAGATCTTCCGCGGGCTTCTGGAAAATGCAGCGTCCGAGCAGGGTGCGCGCATGTCCGCGATGGACAACGCCACGCGCAACGCCGGTGACATGATCAACAAGCTGACGCTCAACTACAACCGTCAGCGGCAGGCTCAGATCACCAAGGAGCTGATCGAAATCATTTCGGGCGCCGAGGCGCTCTGACCGGATCGAGACGAGGATAGCAAAATGGCTGACAAAGCAGTCGGGCGGATCACTCAGGTCATCGGCGCCGTCGTCGACGTTCAGTTCGACGATCACCTGCCGGCGATTCTGAACGCCCTTGAAACCGACAACAACGGCAACCGCCTGGTTCTCGAGGTTGCTCAGCACCTCGGCGAGAACACCGTTCGCACCATCGCCATGGATGCGACCGAGGGTCTCGTTCGCGGCCAGAAGGTCGTCGACACGGACGAGCCGATCTCGGTTCCCGTCGGTGCCGGCACGCTGGGCCGCATCATGAACGTCATCGGCGAGCCGGTCGACGAGGCTGGCCCGATCGTCCACGAGACGAAGCGCGGCATCCACCAGGAAGCCCCGAGCTTCACCGAGCAGTCCACCGAGGCCGAGATCCTCGTGACGGGCATCAAGGTCGTCGACCTGCTCGCGCCTTACGCCAAGGGCGGCAAGATCGGCCTGTTCGGTGGCGCCGGCGTCGGCAAGACCGTTCTGATCATGGAGCTCATCAACAACATCGCCAAGGCGCACGGCGGCTACTCCGTCTTCGCCGGCGTGGGTGAGCGTACCCGTGAGGGCAACGATCTCTACTGGGAGATGATCGAGTCCAACGTGAACCGCGATCCCAAGGAGCACGGCGGTTCGACCGAGGGTTCCAAGTGCGCGCTGGTCTACGGCCAGATGAACGAGCCCCCCGGAGCCCGTGCCCGCGTGGCGCTGACCGGCCTGACCGTCGCCGAGCATTTCCGCGACGAAGGCCAGGACGTGCTGTTCTTCGTCGACAACATCTTCCGCTTCACGCAGGCGGGTTCGGAAGTGTCGGCGCTTCTCGGCCGTATTCCTTCGGCCGTGGGCTACCAGCCGACGCTCGGCACCGACATGGGTGCGATGCAGGAACGCATCACCACCACGACCAAGGGGTCGATCACCTCGGTGCAGGCCGTGTACGTGCCGGCCGACGACCTTACCGACCCGGCGCCGGCTTCGACCTTCGCCCACCTCGACGCGACGACGGTTCTTAACCGCTCGATCGCCGAGAAGGGCATCTACCCGGCCGTGGATCCGCTCGACTCGACCTCGCGTATCCTTGATCCGCGCATCATCGGCGACGAGCACTACGAGACGGCCCGTGCCGTGCAGGCGACCCTGCAGCGCTACAAGGCGCTCCAGGACATCATCGCCATTCTCGGCATGGACGAGCTCTCGGAAGAGGACAAGCTCACCGTGGCACGCGCCCGTAAGATCGAGCGCTTCCTGTCGCAGCCGTTCTTCGTCGCCGAGATCTTCACCGGTTCGCCGGGCAAGCTCGTCGCGCTCGAGGACACCATCAAGGGCTTCCAGGGCCTGGTGAACGGCGACTACGACCACCTGCCCGAGGCTGCCTTCTACATGGTCGGCTCGATCGACGAGGCGGTCGAGAAGGCACAGCGCCTGGCCGCCGAAGCGGCCTAAGCACGGGAAGGATCGAGGAACGACATGGCGGGAGCATTCCAGTTCGAGCTCGTTTCCCCGGAGCGGCTTCTTCTCTCGGAAGAAGTCACGATGGTGGTGGTGCCGGGCTCCGAGGGCGAGTTCGGCGTGATGGCCGGACATGCCCCGATGATGTCGACCCTGCGTCCGGGCCTTCTGCGCGTGTCGCGTGAGGCCGGTGCGGATCAGGTCTACTTCGTCCGCGGCGGCTTTGCCGAGGCGGGGCCGAAGGGCCTGACGGTGCTGGCCGAGCATGCGACGTCGCTGAACGATCTCAAGGCGGAAGACATCGCCCGCCAGATCAAGGATGCGGAAGAAGACCTTTCGGACGCCTCCGACGACGAGACGCGCGCACGGGCGACGGCAACGCTCGCTCACCTGCGCGAGGTTCAGGCCGCTCTCAAGGCGGCTTGAAGCCTGCGTCTGGACCCGGCTCCGGCCGGCATCATCGCGAAGATTGAAAAAGGGCGCCTCCGGGCGCCCTTTTTGCGTTTGCCGTTCGGGCGCGGTGAGAGGTAGGACGTCCGCTTCCGGGTGGACAGGACGAGCCAATAGCGGCGAGACTTCCCGCATGCAGGACAGACAGTCACAGGAAACCGAGAGCAGGCCGGCGGCGGCACCGGCGGGGTTCCGCTTGCTGCCGGGGCGGCTCGACCGCGAGGCCCAGCAGGCGCTGCTAGGCGAGATCCGCGCAGTCGTCGCGGCCGCGCCCCTCTTCACGCCGGTCATGCCGCGCACCGGTACGCCGTTCTCGGTGCGCATGACCAATTGCGGCCCGCTCGGTTGGGTGTCGGACAGGGCCGGCTATCGCTATCAGCCGCTGCACCCGGTGACGGGGCAGCCCTGGCCGGCAATGCCGCAGCCGCTGCTGGATCTCTGGCAAGAGTTGGTGCCGGATGCGCCGCCGCCGGAAGCGTGTCTCGTGAACTTCTATGGACCGAAGGCGCGCATGGGGCTGCATCAGGACAAGGACGAGGCGACATTCGAGGCGCCGGTGGTGTCCGTCTCGCTGGGGGCGACGGCGCTGTTTCGCCTCGGCGGCCGGAGCCGCAAGGATCCGACCCGCTCGTTCCGACTGGCCTCGGGCGATGTGCTGGTTCTGGGCGGCGAGGCGCGCCTTGCCCATCACGGGATCGACCGGCTGTTGCCCGGCACCTCGACGCTCGTGCGCGACGACGGGCGCATCAACCTGACCCTGAGGCGGGTGACGCCAGGCTGAGAGTGCGCCGGGCTGCCCCGGCGCGGTCAGGTAAAGACGGCGACGGCGATCAGCGCGGCAATGACCCACAGCGCGATACGGCCCGAGCGGCTGTGCCGGGCCTCCGCGCGGCCGATAGCCTCGGCGGTCGCCGCGTCGAATCGCAGGCCCTTCTCCGCCATGGTTTCGATCTCGCCGGACAGGCGGCCCGCCCGCTCGGCGAGAATCGGCAGATCTGCGGCGAGCCGGCCGAGGGCGGCAAGCCCGCCGGCGGCATCCTGCAGGCGCCCCGCGGGGCCGAGATTGCGCTCGATCCAGCCGCGCACCACCGGCTCGGCCGTCCGCCACATGTCGAGATGCGGGTCGAGCGTCCGGGCGACGCCCTCGACCACGACCATCGTCTTCTGCAGCATGATCAGCTGGGTCTGGGTTCGCATGTTGAACAGCTCGGTCACCTCCAGCAGCTGCGTCAGCAGCCGCGCCATGGAGATCTCCGAGGCATCGTGTCCGTGGATCGGCTCGCCGATGGCGCGGATCGCCTGGGCGAACACGTCGACATCCTGGTCCGATGGAACGTAACCGGCCTCGAAATGCACCTCCGCCACCCGCCGATAGTCGCGGGTGATGAAGCCGAACAGGATCTCGGCCAGAAAACGCCGCTCCGCCTTGCCGAGGCGGCCGGTGATGCCGAAATCGACCGCGACCAGGTTGCCGTCCTCGTCGAGGAAGAGGTTGCCCTGGTGCATGTCGGCATGGAAGAAGCCGTCGCGCACCGCGTGGCGCAGGAACGACTGGATCACCAGCGCGCCGATGGCCGGCAGGTCGTGGCCGTCGGCCTCGATCCCGGCGACGTCGGACAGCTTGCGCCCGGAGATCCACTCCATGGTCAGCACCGCCTTGGCCGTGCGTGTCCAGTTGACCTCCGGCACCCGGAAGCCGGGATCGTCGCGGGTGTTTTCCGCCATCTCGGACAGGGCGGCCGCTTCCAGGCGGAAATCCATCTCCAGCTCGACCGAGCGGGCCAGCGTGTCGACCACTGCGACGGGGCGCAGTCGGCGCGAGGGCGGATGGAACCGCTCCATCAACCGCGCCATCAGATAGTAGCTCTTCAGGTCGCGGCGGAACCGCTCGGCAACGCCGGGACGCAGCACCTTCACCGCCACCTTGCGGCGGGTGCCGTCGGCATCCTCGATCTCTGCCGGGTGCACCTGCGCGATCGAGGCAGCCGCGACCGGCTCCTCGAAACTGGCGAACAGCTGCTCGACCGGGCGGCCGAAATGGCTCTCGATCACCCGCTTGGCCTCTTCCATGCCGAAGGAGGGGATCTGATCCTGCAGCGCGGTCAGGTCGGTGGCGATCTCGCGGCCGACGACATCGGGCCGGGTCGCCAGGAACTGGCCGAGCTTGACGTAGGACGGGCCGAGCCGGGTGAGGGCGTCGGACAGGCGCTTGTCGGCCGCCTTGTCGCGCACCGCGCGCCGCTCCAGCAGACGGATCGTGCGCAGGGCCAGCCGCTGTGCCGGCGGCAGGTCGGGCAGATCGACGACGCCGAAGACGCCTTCGCGCGCCATGACGAAGCCGGCGCGGGCCAGCCGGAAGAGGGATGCTATCGGCATGGGTTCCTCAGATCGCCCAGCCGGAATGCAGGCAGGCAATACCGCCCGAATAGTTCCGATAGCTGACGCGGGAGAACCCGGCCTCGCGGATCATGTCGGCGAAGCGCTCCTGATTGGGAAACTTGCGGATCGATTCCACCAGATAGCGGTAGGGCTCGCCGTCACCGGTGACCATCCGCCCCATGACCGGGATCGCGTTGAAGGAGAAGAAATCATAGACCCTGTCGAGCCCGGCGACGTCCACCTGGCTGAACTCCAGGCACAGGAAGCGCCCGCCACGCTTGAGCACGCGGCGCGCCTCGCTCAAGGCCCTGTCGATGCGCGGCACGTTGCGGATGCCGAAGGCGATCGTGTAGGCGTCGAACGAACGGTCGGGGAAGGGCAGGTCCTCGGCATTGCCTTCGACGAAGCTCAGGCGATCGCCAAGCCCGGCCTTGGCGGCGCGCGCCTTGCCCACTCCCAGCATGGAGCCGTTGATGTCGCAGACCACGGCGCTGGTCGTCTTGCCGCCGCGCTCGACAATGCGCGTGGCGATGTCGCCGGTGCCGCCGGCAACGTCGAGCACCCGGAACGCACGCCGGTCGGCGCGCGGCGGGGCCAGCGACGACACCATCGCGTCCTTCCACAGCCGGTGCAGGCCGCCGGACATCAGGTCGTTCATCAGGTCGTAGCGGTCCGCGACCTGATGGAACACCTCGTTGACGAGGGGCTGCTTTTCGCCGCTGGCGACCTTGCGAAAGCCGAAGCTCGTCGCCATTTCCGGGCCGCTCGTCCGTCCCCGGTCGCTGTCCATGCTGGCCGCCATGAGGCTCTCCATGCGCCTGTGTTTCCGCTGATCGAGGCTTGGCTTACAGCATTTTCGTCAAGAGGTCACGGCTGCTCGCTGCCGCCATCCGCCGCATGTGAAGAGCGCCCGTGCAGGGTCGCTGAACGGCCCCCACTGGAGGATTGACGGGAGCACCGTCTACTTTATGCAGAGGGAGCGCGCGGCCCTGTCCTTCGCGCGCCCTGTCTTGCGGAGATGTCCATGCCCGAATTGCCCGAAGTCGAGACGGTCCGCCGCGGCCTTTCCCCGGTCTTCGACGGGGCGATGATCCTCAAGGTGACGCTCAACCGGGGCGACCTGCGGTTTCCCCTGCCGGCGGACTTTCGCGACCGGCTCGGCGGGCAGCGGATGGTCGCGCTCGGCCGGCGGGCCAAGTATCTGCTGGGCGATCTGGAGGACGGCACCGTTCTGGTGATGCATCTGGGCATGTCCGGGTCCTTCCGCATCGAGGAAGTGGGCGAGGACCGGCCGCAGCCGGTCGCGGCCGATGCGTTCCACTACCCGCGTTCGGTCGACCGGGCGCATGATCACGTCATCTTCCATCTTGAGCATGGCGGCGCGGAGCGGCTGCGCATCGTCTACAACGATCCGCGCAGGTTCGGCTTCATGAGCCTCGTTGCCCGTGCCGAGATCGAGCACCATCCCTGGTTCGCCGCGCTCGGCCCCGAGCCGACCGGCAATGCGCTGGATGCCGGGCATCTGGCGCGGGTTGCGGCAGGTCGGGCAACCCCGCTCAAGGCGCTGCTGCTCGACCAGCGCGCCATTGCCGGGCTCGGCAACATCTATGTCTGCGAGGCGCTGCACCGGGCAAAGCTCAGCCCGCTGCGCAGCGCCGGCACGCTGGCCACCGCGACCGGAGCGCCGACGGCCGGGGCAAAGCGCCTGGTCGACGCCATTCGCGAGGTCATCGCCGAGGCCATCGTCGCCGGCGGCTCGACCTTGCGCGACCATCGCCAGGCCGACGGCGAGCTCGGCTATTTCCAGCATTCCTTCGCCGTTTACGGGCGGGAGGGGGAGCCGTGCCCGCGCCCTGCATGCGGCGGCACGGTCGAGCGTATCGTGCAGTCGGGTCGTTCGACTTTCCATTGCCCCCGCTGTCAGCGGTAGAAGTGGCGCCGGCAGGCCTCGTTCGGGGCCCGCTCGCGAGAAACTGCAAGGTTGCGGCGGCGGGGGCCTTCGGATACCCCTTGAGCCGCGAAGGCGGCGCTGGCTGACGACGCGCCGTCCCATTCCGGGAGGTCCCATGGGATACGAGAATATTCGGGTCGAGAAGCGCGGGCGGGTCGCCCTCGTCACCTTGAACCGTCCGAAGGCGCTGAACGCCCTCAACTCCGAGCTGATCGCCGAGCTCAACGCCGCGCTTGCGCTGTTCGAGAGCGACGACAAGATCGGCTGCGTCGTGCTTACCGGCTCGGAAAAGGCCTTCGCGGCCGGCGCCGACATCAAGGAGATGTCTTCACTCTCCTTCGTCGAGGCCTACAAGACCGACTTCATCACCTCCTGGGATCAGGTGTCGCGGTTCCGCAAGCCGATCGTCGCGGCGGTCGCGGGCTACGCGCTCGGCGGCGGCTGCGAGCTGGCGATGATGTGCGACTTCATCCTGGCGGCCGACAATGCCAAGTTCGGTCAGCCCGAGATCACGCTCGGCGTCATGCCCGGTGCCGGCGGTACCCAGCGCCTGACCCGCTTCGTCGGCAAGTCCAAGGCCATGGAAATGTGCCTGACCGGCCGGATGATGGACGCTGCCGAAGCCGAGCGCTCCGGCCTTGTCAGCCGGGTGGTGCCGCTCGACGAGCTGCTTGAGGAAGCGATGCGGGTCGCCGAGAAGATCGCCGACTTCTCGCTGCCCATCGCCATGATGACCAAGGAAAGCGTCAACCGTGCCTACGAGACGACCTTGGCCGAGGGCGTGCGGTTCGAGCGCCGGGTCTTCCACTCGATGTTCGCCACCGACGACCAGACGGAAGGCATGAATGCCTTCGTCGAAAAGCGCGCACCGCAGTTCAAGAACACGTAAAGAGCCCCCTGCCGGTCGCCAGCGCGGGAGTTTTGCGAGTTTTCGTGACTTTCGCGTTGACGACGGGCAGGTGGCCGCCTATAACGCGGTCGACCGGTGGCGGCCCGTTCCGCCGCCGCTTTCGTTTGACACAGGTGGCTTTGACGCCTTGGTTTGAACGAGTCGGATTGTTCACGTAACGCATCAGGACAGAACATGGCCAACACCCCTTCGGCCAAGAAGGCGGCGCGCAAGATCGAGCGTCGCACGGCCATCAACAAGGCCCGCCGCAGCCGGGTGCGCACTCAGCTGCGCAAGGTTGAGGAGGCGATCGCCTCCGGCGACAAGGCGGCAGCGACGGACGCCCTCAAGGCGGCCCAGCCCGAACTCATGCGGGCGGTCACCAAGGGTGTCTACCACCGCAACACGGCGTCGCGGAAGATCTCCCGCCTGAGCTCCCGCATCAAGGTGCTGGGCGCCTGAGCGTTGCGATCATCGCTAAAGACTTCGAACCCGGCCTTTTGGTCGGGTTTTTCTTTTGCCGGCGTCGCGTCGCGGAGCCGCTAACCGCCTAATCAAGACGAGCGATTCGGGTGCTTCCGAGTGCTTCCGACGTGGCATGAAAACTATTTGTTAATCAACAAGTTAGGATCATGTTGAGGAATGCGGCGATTGCCTCTCGCCGTTTCAGCTCTGTCAAGATTGAGGGTGAGAATTTTTTTTTAGTGCACAGCAAAATGGGCTCGCGCGGGGCTTTTGCGTCGGAAACGCATTGAGTCAAAACGCATTCCAAATGACACCTGCCGCCTCGCCCTCCGGGCATCGCCGACCCCCTGCGCACTGCGCTATCGAAATGGCCGGTGAGTCTGTTGCGGCCCCTGAGGGGGCTGTGTATGGTCTTGTTTATCGGGCGCTCGCCCGGGCAAAATCGCAAAACTAAGAAGACAGAGGCCTCCAGGAGAGCAATGTTATATTTGTGTGAAAAATATACATTGAGTGGTAGTCGCGCGTTCTCCTGGCGGCGGTCCAGTAGTTTACCGGACCTGCGGCTCGCGTATCTGAAGTCGTAGACCGGAAGGACTATCTCCCCTCGTAAGAACCGGATGTTTTTGACTTGCCGTGTCCTTCGGCAGGCCGGGATTTCTGTGTCTTGCGGGCTGCCGTTTGCGGAGACGGCAGGAGATCGGCGCCTGTCGCGGACAGCCAGTGTGGTCTGCCTGCGACGGTTGCGCCCAGGGAAGCCGAAGACTGGAAAGAGGGGCTTGACGATGACTGCACAATCTACTTTCTGTGCCGCTCCGGCGTGGCTGCCATCTGATGGCATCTCGCCCTGATCCATCCCTGCGAGCCGTCGAGCGCGCAAGCGCCGTACGGCCCTCTCGCATCTAGCGACCCGCCCGTATCCGGGGCCGATCAATCGCCCACGTGACCCGCAGGAGGTTGAGGCACGGAAAGCCCCAAGGGGCAGAAGAGATTTCAAGCCGGGCGGGCAGCGCTCACCCGGCGAGGGTTACCTGTCGCTCTTGCGACACCTGGCGGGCCGATGACGGCCTGCGACAAGACCGCGCCGAAACGGCGAAAAACACAACAAGTGCAACGGGTTCTGCGGCGGCGGAGCATCTCGTTGACCATTTGGAGGCGATCACGATGAACTTGCAGGAACTGCCGGCATCCGAGACCGCAGGAATTGATCACTGGACACGCGTCAAAAAGCGCCTGCGCGCCGAGCTCGGCGAGGATGTCTTCACCAGCTGGTTTGCCCGTGTCGATCTGGAGGACCACTCCGACGGCACCGTGCGGCTCTCCGTGCCGACCCGGTTTCTCAAGCAGTGGATCCAGTCCCACTACCGCGAGCGGCTGATGGGCCTTTGGAAGCACGAGTGCGACGACGTTCATCGCATCGAGCTGACCGTGCGCGGCGCCGTGCGTGCCCGCCCGGCGGTTGGCGGCGTGGCGCGCCCCGTGCCGGCGGCCCCGCGGGCGTCCCAGCAGATCAAGCTTGTCGAAAGCCCCGCCTCGGGCAGGGTCGAGACCGTCTCGTCCGGTGTGGCGCGGCCTGCGGCTGCGACCCCGCGCGAAGGCTCCGACGGTCTGGAGGGCGCTTCGCTCGACCCGAAATATACGTTCGATTCCTTCGTGGAGGGCGAGTCCAACGCGCTGGCCCTGGCCGCCGCCCGTCAGGTCGCGACCGCCGCGGCCGTGACCTTCAACCCGCTCTACATCCACGCGTCGGTGGGCCTGGGCAAGACGCACCTGATGCAGGCCGTCGCCTCGGCGGCGCAGGCCTCGGGCCGCCGCGTGCTCTATCTTACGGCCGAGCATTTCATGTACCGCTTCGTCGCGGCGCTGAAGGCCCAGTCCGCCCTTGCGTTCAAGGACACGCTGCGCACCATCGACCTGCTGTTGATCGACGACATGCAGTTCCTGCACGGCAAGCAGGTCCAGCAGGAATTCTGCCATACGCTCAACGCGCTGATCGACGGTGCCCGCCAGGTGGTGGTCGCTGCCGACCGTCCGCCCGCAGATCTCGAGACGCTCGATGATCGCATGCGTTCGCGTCTGGCCGGCGGCCTCGTGGTCTCGATCTCCGAGCCCGATTTCGGCCTGCGCCGCGCCATCCTGACCAACCGCATCGATTGCGTGCGCCGTTCGCATGCCACCTTTGCCGTGCCGGAGGCCGTGCTCGACTACGTCGCGCGCCATGTCGGCAATTCGGGCCGCGACCTGGAGGGCGCGCTCAACCGCCTGATCGCCCACAACCAGCTCACCAACCAGCCGGTGACGCAGGAAATGGCCGAGGCGACGCTGCGCGATCTGGTGCGCAATGCCGAGCCGCGCCGGGTGAAGATCGAGGACATCCAGCGCATCGTCTCCAAGCACTACAACGTGTCCAAGGCCGATCTGCTGTCGGCCCGCCGTACCCGCACCATCGTACGCCCGCGGCAGATCGCCATGTATCTCGCCAAGGTCCTGACCCCGCGCTCGCTGCCGGAGATCGGCCGCCGCTTCGGCAACCGCGACCACACAACCGTGCTGCACGCCGTCCGCAAGATCGAGGACCTCGCGCGATCCGACACCGCGCTCGCGCAGGAGCTCGACCTCCTGAAGCGGATGCTGGACGCCTGATCCTTCATCCGGCAGGCATCGCGGGTGGCATCCCCTTGTCGGGGAGGGCCGCCCGCTTGCGGTTTTCGCAAGGCATTTGCCAAGGATCGCCGGCACTTGCTTTTCGCAGCGCAAAAGGGCAGTGTCTTCGCCCATTTGACCGTCGCGGTTCCCACGATTTTCGACAATGGACGATGCAATGAAAGTGACCCTCGAGCGGACCGATCTTCTGAAGTCCCTGACCCATGTTCATCGTGTCGTCGAGCGCCGCAACACTATCCCGATCCTGTCGAACGTGCTGTTGCGCGCCGACGGCGGACAGCTGTTGCTGAAGGCGACCGATCTCGATCTGGAAATTTCGGAAAAGGTCGCGGCGCTGGTCGAACAGCCAGGCGCGACCACCGTGCCCGCGCACATGATCTACGACATCGTCCGCAAGCTGCCCGAGGGCGCGCAGGTGGCGCTGGAGACCTCGTCGGACAATGCGACGCTGGAGATCCGGGCCGGCCGCTCGCGCTTTGCCCTGCAGATGCTGCCCGAGACCGACTTCCCGGACATCACCGCCGGCGAGTTCACCCATCGCTTCACGCTGGCGTCTCGCGAGCTGCGCTCGCTGATCGATGCCACCCAGTTCGCGATCTCCACCGAGGAGACCCGCTACTATCTGAACGGCATCTACATGCATTCGGTGGCGACCGACGGCGGCGACCGGCTGCGCGCGGTGGCAACCGACGGTCACCGGCTGGCACGCGCCGAGATCCCGGCGCCGAACGGCTCCGTTGGCATGCCGGGCATCATCGTGCCGCGCAAGACGGTCGGCGAGATCCAGAAGCTGCTGGAAGCGCCGGACGCGGAAGCCGCCATCGAGATCTCCGAGACCAAGATCCGCATCACCACCGGCGATGTGATCCTGACCTCCAAGCTGATCGACGGCACCTTCCCGGACTACGGCCGGGTGATCCCGCAGAACAACGACAAGGAAATGCTGGTCGAGCGCGACGAGTTCAAGGCAGCCGTCGACCGCGTGTCCACCATCTCCTCCGAGCGCGGCCGTGCCGTGAAGCTGGCGATCTCCGAAGGGCGCATGATCCTGACGGTGGTCAACCCGGACAGCGGTTCGGCGACCGAGGAACTGGCCATCGACTACGACAGCGATCCGCTGGAGATCGGCTTCAACTCCCGCTACCTGCTGGAGATCACCGGCCAGCTGCGCGGCGACACCGCCTGCTTCCGCCTGGCCGATGCCGGCGCACCGACGCTGATCCAGGACAAGGGCGTGGAAGACGCGCTGTATGTCCTGATGCCGATGCGCGTCTAGCAGCAGCCGGGCTTTTGCCCGCGGCCGACATCTGGTGCCGCGTGCGCCTTGAACGGCCCTGCAGGCGAGCCGCAGGCAAGCGACCCGTAATGGAGGCCGGATGGGCGAGCCGGTCCAGGTTGCCCTCAGCAGCCTGACACTCACCGATTTCAGGAACTATCAGCAGGCGAGCGTCGCATTCGGCGCCCGCCTCGTGGCGCTGGTCGGCGACAACGGCTCGGGCAAGACCAACCTTTTGGAAGCGGTCTCGCTGCTGACGGCCGGACGGGGCCTGCGCCGGGCCCAGCTCGACGACATCCGCCGGCAGGGCGCGGCTGCCGGCTGGAGCGTTGCCGCCCGCGTCGAAGGAGCGGCCGGCGAGACCCGGATCGGCGTCGGCCATGCCCCGGGCGAAACCGGGCGACGGGTGCGCATCGACGGCGCGGATGCCCGCTCCTCGGAACAATTGCTCGATTACATGCGGGTGCTCTGGCTGCTGCCGGCGATGGACGGGCTGTTCACCGGCCCGGCCGGCGACCGCCGCCGCTTCCTCGACCGGCTCGTGCTGGCGATCGATCCCGGACACGGCCGCCGCGTCGCCGATCTGGAAAAGACCCTGCGGGCCCGCAACCGCCTGCTGGAAGAGGGCGGGTCTGCCGCATTTCTCGACGCGGTGGAGGCGCAGCTTGCCCCGCTTGCGGTTGCCGTCGGCTTCGCCCGGCGCGAGACCGTCGCGCTGCTGCAGGCGCGGATCCGCCAGCAGGGCGATCTCGGCCTTCCCTTCCCGCTGGCCGGGGTGGAGCTCGCCGGCGAGTTCGAGCGCGACTGCGAGGGCGTGCCCGCCTACGACATCGAGGACCGCTACCGCGAGCAGCTGGCCGCGACCCGCATGCGCGACCGCGCCGCCGGGCGCACCCTTTACGGCCCCCATCGCAGCGATCTTGCGGTCCGCCACCTTGCCAAGGACATGCCGGCGGCGCTTGCCTCCACCGGCGAGCAGAAGGCGCTGCTGATCGGTCTTGTGCTGGCCCATGCGGAGGTGACTTCGCAGACCGCCGGCATGACGCCGGTGCTGCTGCTGGACGAGGTTGCGGCCCATCTCGACCCCGGCCGGCGCAAGGCTCTGTTCTCTCGTCTGTCGGAACTGGGGCTGCAGGTGCTGATGACCGGCACCGACAGTCAGCTCTTCGTCGATCTTCCCGCAGGCAGCCAGATTCTCCAGGTCGCACAATCGACCATTTCACCCTATATGAAGGACTGAACGGCCGCTTGCGGCGCCGCTGTCAGGCTCGCTCTCCGGTCTCTTGCAGGATTACGCTTTCCATGGATGTTTCCGCGCTGCTCGTCTTCGCTGCGGCCCTGTTCGTCGCGGCCGTCATTCCCGGACCCGGCATCGCCGCCATTGTCGCACGGGTGCTCGCGCGCGGCCGCGAGGGGGCTTTTGCCTTCTGCTTCGGCATCGCGCTCGGCGACGTGATCTGGCTGGGCTTTGCCGTGGCGGGACTGGCCGTGCTGGCCAAGACATTCGGCACCGTATTCCTGATGCTCAAATATGCCGGTGCGCTCTACCTGGCTTATCTAGCCTGGAAGATGTGGACGGCGCCGGCCGATGGCGGCCTGGCAACGCTCGGCCCGGTGCGCAAGGAAAGCCCCTTCGCGCTGGCCATGGGTGGCCTCGCCGTCACCATGGGAAACCCCAAGGTGATGGTCTTCTATCTGGCGCTCCTGCCCAACATCATCGCGTTGGAGACGGTGACCGTGCTCGGGTATGCCGAGCTGTCGCTGATCACCTTTGCGGTGCTTGCCGTGGTTCTGGGCGGATACTGCGTGCTTGCCGAGCGGGCGCGGAAGATGCTCGCCAGCCCAAGGGCCGTGCGACTTCTCAACAGGGTCGCGGGCTCGGTCATGGCAGGGGCCGCGGTCGCGGTTGCGACGCGGTGATCGGCAGAGATCGGAATGCGCCGGTAACGCATTGACTTGAAACGGGAAAACCAAGGCGCATCCGGCCTGCCCCGAAACAGGGCGGCGCCTCCCGCGTCGGGACGGTGCGCAAGGGGCCGAAAGTGGCCGGAAAGCTTGGCGACAGCCGGTTGAACCCCTGTTGCAAGCCCGTATAACTGAACGACACACAAGATCCAGCGAGCGTTTGATTCGAATGAGCGACACTCCGACGGGCAGCGAAAGCGAACCGCAAGCCACCAACGGCGCAGACGATTACGGCGCCGACTCGATCAAGGTTCTCAAGGGCCTTGATGCGGTGCGCAAGCGCCCGGGCATGTATATCGGCGACACCGACGACGGCTCCGGCCTCCACCACATGGTGTACGAGGTGGTCGACAACGCCATCGACGAGGCCCTGGCCGGCCACGCCGACCGCGTTACCGTGACGTTGAACGCCGAAGGCTCGGTCACCGTGACCGACAACGGCCGCGGCATTCCCACTGACCTGCACTCCGAGGAGGGCGTGTCCGCTGCCGAGGTCATCATGACCCAGCTGCATGCCGGCGGTAAGTTCGACCAGAATTCCTACAAGGTGTCGGGCGGCCTGCACGGCGTCGGCGTTTCGGTGGTGAACGCCCTGTCGACCTGGCTCGACCTGCGCATCTGGCGTGCCGGCAACGAGCACCGCATGCGCTTCCGCAACGGCGAGGCCGAGGCCCCGCTGGCGGTCGTCGGCCCGGCGGAAGGGCGCAAGGGAACCGAGGTGACCTTCCTGCCCTCGCCGGAGACCTTCACTCGCATCGAGTTCGATTTCGGCACGCTCGAGCACCGTCTGCGCGAGCTCGCCTTCCTGAATTCCGGCGTGCGCATTCTGTTGACCGACCGCCGCGGCGTCGAGGAGAAGGCCGTCGAGCTGTTCTACGAGGGCGGCCTGGAGGCCTTCGTGCGCTATCTCGACCGGGCCAAGCACCCGCTCATCGAGGCGCCGATCGTCTTGCGGACCGAGAAGGACGGCATCACGGTCGAGGCGGCCATGTGGTGGAACGACAGCTACCACGAGCAGGTGCTGTGCTTCACCAACAACATCCCGCAGCGCGACGGCGGTACCCATCTCGCGGGCTTCCGCGGCGCGCTGACCCGGCAGATGACCGGCTATGCGGAGCAGTCGGGCATCCTCAAGAAGGAGAAGGTCTCGCTGACCGGCGACGATTGCCGCGAGGGGCTGACCTGCGTGCTTTCGGTCAAGGTACCGGATCCGAAATTCTCGTCCCAGACCAAGGACAAGTTGGTCTCGTCCGAGGTTCGTCCGGTGGTCGAGAACGCCATCAGCGCCGCGCTCGCCGAGTGGCTGGAAGAGAACCCGGCGCCGGCGCGCGTGCTCGTCTCCAAGATCGTCGAGGCCGCCTCGGCACGCGAGGCGGCGCGCAAGGCGCGCGAACTGACCCGGCGCAAGGGCGCGCTGGACGTTGCCTCGCTGCCCGGCAAGCTTGCCGACTGCCAGGAACGCGACCCGGCCAAGTCCGAGCTCTTCCTGGTGGAGGGCGATTCGGCCGGCGGCTCCGCGAAGCAGGGCCGCAGCCGCGAGAATCAGGCGATTCTTCCGCTGCGCGGTAAGATCCTCAACGTGGAGCGGGCGCGCTTCGACAAGATGCTGTCGTCGAACGAGATCGGCACGCTGATCACCGCGCTCGGCACGGGCATCGGCAAGGAAGAGTTCAACCTCGCCAAGCTGCGTTACCACAAGATCATCATCATGACGGACGCCGACGTCGACGGCGCCCACATCCGCACGCTGCTGCTGACCTTCTTCTTCCGGCAGATGCCGGATCTGATCGAGCAGGGGCACGTCTATATCGCCCAGCCGCCGCTCTACAAGGTGAAGCGGGGCAATTCCGAGCAGTACCTGAAGGATCAGGAAGCGCTCGAGAACTACCTGATCGACACGGGCCTGGAGGATTGCACGCTGACCCTTGCCAGCGGCGAGGTGCGCAGCGGACACGACCTGCGCGACGTGGTCGAGAA
This sequence comes from Stappia sp. 28M-7, assembly GCF_014252955.1. Classification (NCBI taxonomy): domain Bacteria; kingdom Pseudomonadati; phylum Pseudomonadota; class Alphaproteobacteria; order Hyphomicrobiales; family Stappiaceae; genus Stappia; species Stappia quadratibracata. Next base: position 287,415 of record NZ_JACMIA010000001.1, read on the forward strand.
GGCACGGGCGGTCGCCGGGATTCTCGACGGCCTGCATTCGCGCTACGACCGCGACGTGGTCGAGCAGGCGGCCATCGCCGGCGCGCTGAACCCGGACGTGCACGACGATCCGGTGCGCGCGGCGGAAGCGGCCGCCTATATCGCCCGCCGGCTGGACATTCTGGCCGACGAGTTCGAGCGCGGCTGGGAAGGCAAGGTGCTCGACAACGGCGATCTGGTGTTCGAGCGCACGGTGCGCGGTGTTCGGGAGGCGGCGACCATCGACGCGGCGCTGCTCGGCTCGGCCGACGCCCGCAAGCTGGACGCCCGCACCCAGAACCTGCAGGAGGTCTACGTCAAGGCCGCGACGCTGGCCCGCAAGGGCAGCGAGACGGCCATTCGCGGCCCGCGCGCACTGCTCGACGCGGTCTTCGTCCAGGGGCGCAAGGGCATCGCGATGCAGCGCTACAAGGGTCTGGGCGAGATGAATGCCGAGCAGCTCTGGGAAACCACGCTCGATCCGAACGTGCGCTCCCTGCTGCAGGTGAAGGTGCGCGAGGCGGATGCCGCCGACGACATCTTCACCAAGCTGATGGGCGACGATGTCGACCCGCGGCGCGCCTTTATCCAGGAGAACGCCCTCGCGGTCGCCAACCTGGACGTCTGACGCTCTTCGGCCCGCCGGCCGGAATGCTCCAGGCTCGAAACCGGACGCCGGAATCGTGCCGCGGGCATTCCGACGCGGCGGAAAACGCCGGGAAGCGGGATTCTCCCTTTGACAAAGCGGGCCGCCCCCCCTATACGAAGCGGCCAAGACATTCCTCAAAAACAAGCTGCAAGCAACCTATGCCGACAATCAACCAGTTGGTTCGCCTGAACCGTAAGCCGACCGTCAAGAAGTCCAAGACCCCCGCGCTGGGCGGTAACCCGCAGAAGCGCGCGGTTTGCACCCGCGTCTACACCACGACGCCGCGCAAGCCGAACTCGGCTCTTCGTAAGGTCGCGCGTGTTCGCATGACCAATGGCAATGAAGTCACCGCCTACATCCCGGGCGAGGGTCACAACCTGCAGGAGCACTCCGTGGTGCTCGTGCGTGGCGGCGGCCCGAACGACCTTCCGGGTGTGCGCTACCGCGTGATCCGCGGCGTGCTCGACACCCAGGGCGTCAAGGACCGTAAGAAGCGCCGTTCGCTCTACGGCTCCAAGCGTCCGAAGTAAGCTTCCGGCCGGGTCGCACCCGGCAGGGAATTGTCTTGTCGAGGCCTTCCGGACACCCGTCCGGGAGGCCTTGATGTTTTTGGGCTTCAGGATTAGCGGGCACGCGACCTAGAGCGTGCCGGCCTCCAGCCGTTTCAGGCTGCGCGCGGCGGCGTTGAGATAGTCCTTGCGGGTCTCCGCCGACATGCGGTCCCAGGTCCGGTAGGGCTGGGCAAGGCGCGGATTGGCGCCGAGCTTCTCGCGGTTGCGGATCAGGAAGTCCCAATACAGTGCGTTGAACGGACAGGCGTTTTCGCCGGTGCGGTCCTTCACGTCGTACTGGCAGCCGCGGCAATGGTCCGACATCTTGTTGATGTAGTTGCCGCTCGCCGCATAGGGCTTGGAGGCGAGCAGCCCGCCATCGGCGAACTGGCTCATGCCGACCGTGTTCGGCAGCTCCACCCATTCGAACGCGTCCGCATAGACCGCGAGATACCACTCGTGCACCTGGTGCGGGTCGATGCCGGCGATCAGCGCGAAGTTGCCGGTCACCATCAGCCGCTGGATGTGATGCGCGTAGGCCTCGTCCCGGGTCTGGCCGACGACCTCGCGCAGGCAGGCCATCTTCGTCTCCGCGCTCCAGTAGAAGTCCGGCAGCGGCCGGCTCGCGCCGAAATGGTTGGCGTCCGCATAGTCCGGCATTTTCAGCCAGTAGATGCCGCGCACATATTCCCGCCAGCCGATGATCTGGCGGATGAACCCTTCGGCCGAGTTGAGCGGCACGGCACCGTCCAGAAACGCTTGCTCCGCCTCGCGGCAGACGTGCAAGGGGTCGAGCAGGCCGGCATTGATGTAGGGCGACAGGACCGAGTGGTAGAGATACTTCTCCCCGGTCAGCATGGCGTCCTGATAGTCGCCGAAACGCGGCAGGGCCTCCTTGATGAAGCGCTCCAGCGCCGCCTCGGCGTCCTCGGCGGTGACGGCGAAGCGGAACGGGGTGAGCGTGCCGAACCCGTCCGGAAAGCGCGCCTCGACCAGTTCCAGCACCGCCCGCGTCGTCGCGTCCGGCTCAAAGTCCAGCGGGCGCGGCATGAAGAGGTCGGTGTCCGCCGGCTTGCGGTTCTCGCTGTCGAAGTTCCAGCGGCCGCCGGCGGGCTCGTCGCCCTCCATCAGCAACCCGGTCTTGCGCCGCATCTCGCGGTAGAAATACTCCATCCGCAGCTGCTTGCGGCCGTCCGCCCAGGCGGCGAACTCCTTGGCGCTGCACAGGAAACGGCTGTCGGGCAGGATATCGACCGGCAGATTGTGCTCGCTCTCAAGCCCGCGCAAGATCTCCAGCACCCGCCATTCGCCGGGCTCGGTCACCCGGATCCGCGAGGGGCCGTGCCGCGCCACGGCGCGGCCGATCTCGCCCGCAAAGCTGCCGGTATTGTCCGGATCGTCGAGCTCGACATAGTCGACCTGCCAGCCAGCCCGGCGCAAGGCGGCGGCGTGATGGCGCATGGCGGCCAGGATGAAGGCGATCTTCTTGCGATGATGCGGGACGTAGGTCGTTTCCTCAGCGACCTCCATCATCAGCAGTCGTGCGGCGCTCTTGTCGACGTCCTGCAGCGCCGAGAGGCCGAAGGAGAGCTGGTCGCCGAGGATCGGGATGAGGACAGGTTGGGTCATGGCTCGCGGGAGCTGCGGGGAAAGAAGGGTCTCTTCCCGGTTACGCATCCCGGCCTTGCGCGGATCTTGCCCCTCTCGCATCGGGGGCGGGCGGGGACAGCCTGCCGTGTCCCCCATCCCGCCCACGGGGACAAACGAAAGACGCCCGGTCGGTGTCCCGCCGGGCGTCTTCATCAAACTGGCTTTGCAAATTTCGAGACGGATTTTGCAAAATCCCGTCTCAATTTTCGTGTTTTTTGCGACAGCTCGCGCAATCTCGCTCCGCGCGAAGCGGGGACAAGCGCCGGCGTCGGTATCAGGCGGCGATGCGGCGCTGCGCCTTGAAGGCGACCGGGGTGTTCTCGCGGTTGCGGCGACGCTCCTCGGGGGAGATATACACCAGCGCGTGATGCTCGCTGCAGTAGGAAATCCCCGCCTCGACGCGGTTGCGGCACGGGAAGGTGTAGTTGCCGCCGGTGCCTTCGGCCCACTTGCACTGGCCGGCGCGCGGCAAACGGAGTTCGGTCATCGTCCTGTCCTTCAGTCTGGTGACGCCTTTCACTCCGAAGCGCGATCCACGGGGCTTGCCGAGGCATCGGTGTCAGGAGCGCCTGCCAGCGGCCGCGCGTCAAAAAAGCCGGGCCAAGGCCCGGCATCGATCCGATGACTGTAATATAGGTGTCACATTGCCAAAGGCCAAACGCATCTCCGGCATGGGAGCCATGCCTATATTGCAGTGCAGCGATGTGGTTAATGCCGAGCGGTTGCAGTCTTACTTCACCGTTCGCGTTCTTCGCGAAGGTTGGTGACCACCCGGCGGTTCTGCGCCTTGCATTCTTCTTCGGCGCAGTCGCGCACCTTGCGCTCGGTGCCGTAGCCCTTGGCCCAGAGCCGGTTCGGCGAAACGCCCTTGCCGACCAGATAGGCCATGACCGCATTGGCCCGGCGCGTCGACAGGGCCGTGTTGTCGCCGGCGCTGCCCGGATCGTCCGCAAAGCCCTGGATCTTGGCGAACCAGGTCCGGTTGGTCTTGAGCCACTCGGCCTGCTTGTCGAGCGTCATGCGCGCCGTCTCGTCGATGTCGGCCGAGCCGGGCGTGAAATAGGTCCGCCGCCCGACATTGAGCATGAAGGCTTCCTCGCTGCCCGGCTCCATGTTGGCGAAGCCGAGCACCGGCGCGTTGGTGACGTCCGGTGAGGCGACGTTCTCGACCGTGTTGCAGCCGGCCAACAGGGCCGAGGCGACGAGCCCGGCAAAAAGCAGGGGCGAGAGCGGGGCGCGCGGCCGCGCGGCGGGGCGGCCGGTTTCGGGCATCGGAAAGACGGTCACGTGCGCTCCTGATCCTTCGGGGTGCCGGCGCCCAGATGCTCCAGAACCGATACGCGGGTTCCCACGGGGCAACGCTGGTAGAGGTCGATGATGTCTTCTGGGAACATGCGGATGCAGCCCGACGAGACGTCGCTGCCGATGCTCCAGGGCTCCAGCGTGCCGTGCAGCCGGTAGCCGGTATCGGCGCCGCTGTCGTGGTGCAGGTAGAGCGCACGCGGCCCCAGCGGGTTGTTCGGGGCGCCGCCCTCGACCAGTTTCGGCAGGTCGGGCTGGCGCTTGCGCATCTCCGGAGGCGGCACCCAGCGCGGCCACAGCGACTTGCGGCGGACTTGCGCACGGCCGAACCACTGGAAGCCCTCGCGCCCGACGCCGACGCCGTAACGCAGCGCGGTGTTGTTTTCCCAGATCCAGTAAAGGAAGTGGTTGCGGGTATCGACGACCACCGTTCCGGGCGATTCTTGCGAGAAATACTTGACCATCTGCCGGCGCCAGTGCGGCTTGATCACCGAGAAATTGGTGCGCCGATACTGGAACCCGTTGTCGGAGGCGGCCCCGTCGAACCATTTCGAGGACGCGAATGCAGGCATGGGCAGCGAAATGTTCGTCGCCATCGCACCGGCGCCGACCAGCAGCGCACGCCGTGTCATGGATGCCGTCATGCCGTCTCCTCCTCCTGACGGGCAGCCGCTCCCGCTCCGCCCTCGTCAGTATCTGCGAGCGCGGAACAGTCCTATTACTGTCCATCGCGGAGAAAACGTCAATCCTTCGAAGTTTTTCAGTTTGGTGACGGGCGCGGAGAAGGCGTTTCGCCGAAGTCCGCGCCGGCCGCCGACAGCGCCTCGCGCGTGTCGAGATCGAGGCGCGCGGCCTCGCCGATCTCCACCTCTCGCATGGCCGAGGCGTTCTGCCCGATCAGGTGACGGGCGCCCGTGTCGCCCTCCAGCCGCGCCAGCGCGTCGAAATGGCTGCGGTCCCAAAGGACCGGATTGCCACGTTTGCCGTGGGTGGTGGCAAGCACGAGGGTGACGCCCTCATCCGGCCGGTAGGCCTCGATCAGCCGGTCGAGAACGGGGCCGTCGATGCCCGGCATGTCGGCGAGCAGGATCATCGCGGCATCGGCATCCGGTCCCAGGGCCTTGATACCGGTGCGGATCGAGCCTGCCATGCCGTCGGCATAGTCGGGATTGTGCACCAGCGCGACATCGAGCCCGGCAAGCGCGTCGGCGACCTGCTCGGCCATGTGGCCGGTCACCACGGTGAGGCGGGACAGCCCGCTTGCCAGCGCCGCCCTTGCAGCGATGCGCACCAGGGGGTGGCCGCCGATCCGGGCCAGAAGCTTGTTGACGCCGCCCGCCCGCCGCGACTGCCCGGCGGCCAGCAGGATGCCCTCGATCCGCCGACCGCGCGGTGCCGCCTGCAGCGGCTCCAGCGTCGCCTCGCGTGCGGGTTCGCGCGCCACCTCGCGCGGCTGCGGCCGCGTGCCGATCTCCATCAAGAGGCCGCCGACTCCCATGCCGGTGATCTCATGGGGGGTGACCGGCAGGTCCGCCATCAGCCGGTCGAGCACCCAGTCGAAGCCGTTTTCCTTGGGGCTGCGGGCGCAGCCCGGCGCGCCGAGAACCGGCACTCCGCCGACCTCGCCGACGAGCAGCAGGTTGCCCGGGTCGACGGGCATGCCGAAATGCGTGACCGTCCCGCCGGCCTGCCGGATCGCGGACGGGATGACGTCCTCCCGGTCGACGATGGCCGAGGCGCCGAAGACCAGAACCAGCTCCGCCCCGTCCGCGATCAGCGCGGCGATGGCCTTGGCCGTCTCGCCCGCCTCGTGGGCGACCCGGAGCTCGCGGGTGAGCTGCGATCCATAGACGGCCAGGCGGCTTTCGGTGATCCGCCGGGTCTTGTCGAGGGTGGCGGGCTTGAGATGCGCAAGCTGGGTTGCGACCAGCCCGACGGGGCGCGCGCGGAACGGGGCGACGCGCACTGCCCCGCGCACCGCCTGGCAGGCGGCCTCCACATCGGCGCGCGGCGCGGCGAAGGGAATGATCTTGGCCGTCGCCACCATGCGGCCACGGGTGATCCGGGCGTAGGCGGGCAAGGTGGCCAGCGTGATGGCCGGATCGATGCGGTTGGTCCGGTCGACCGCGTCCCTGTCGACCACCAGCAGGCCGTCGGCATCGGCATGGAAGTTGACGCGGCCAGTAAAGGGCGGCTCCAGCGTCATGCCGCCGCCGGACGCAGCCTGCGCGATGCGCCGCGCCGCCTCGTCCTCGTGGCAATCGTCCGGGCCGAGCCGGGCGGCAACGACCTCCGCGATGCCCGCATCCGCGATCCGTGCGATGTCGCTGGCGGTGAGCAGGTGGCCCTTCTTCAGCGCGCCGTCAGCAAGCCGCAGCGTGTGGGCGAGCAGGGCGCCTTCCGCCTCTCGCGTGGCGAGCGGGCCGAACTTCACGGCCGGCCTCCCTCTCCCTTGGGTTCGGGGCTCTTGCGAAGGGCGGCGATGATGTTGGCGAGCACGGCTACGGCGATCTCGGCCGGCGAGGCCGCGCCGATATCGGCGCCGATCGGGGCATCGATGCTGTCGAAAGCGGCCGGTGTCACGCAGGCCTCCAGCAGGCGCTCGCGCCGCTTGCCATGGGTCTTGCGGCTGCCGAGCGCACCGACATAGAAGCACCCGGCCGACAGCGCGGCGGCAAGCGGCACGTCGTCGATCTTCGGGTCATGGGTGAGCGCGGCGAGCGCGGTGTAGGGATCGAGCGCCAGCTGGTCGAGCACGTCGGCCGGCCATTCGGCGAGCAGCGTGCCGTCCGGAAACCGCTCGGGCGTGGCAAAGGCGGTGCGCGGGTCGACGACGGTCACATCGAAGCCGGCGATCTGCGCCATCGGCACCAAGGCCTGGCTGATATGGACGGCGCCGATCAGCACGATGCGCGGCGGCGGCACGCTGACGGTCAGGAAGGCCTGGCCGCCGCCTGCAAGCTCGACCAGCCCGGACTTGCCGGACCTCAGCCTGGCGCGCAGCTCCGCCGCCAGCGGATCGGCGTCCGTGATGTCGCTTGGGGCGACGAGGCGCTGGGCGCCGCTGCCGATCTCGGTGACGAGGATCGCGGGCTTGCGGCCGCTGCGGGCGGCGTTGAAACGGGCAAGGAGCTGTAGGTCCATGAAAGCGGTCCTGAAAATGGGGAGGCGCCGGCGAGCAGCACCTTGAGGCAGGCAAGGCGGATGGCGCGGAAGGGACCTTCCGCGCGCGGGTCAGGACGGCCGTGCCACCGGCTCCACATAGACGCGGATGCGCCCGCCACAGGACAGGCCGACGCGCCAGGCGGTCTCGTCGGCAACGCCGAATTCCAGCATGGCGGGCTTGCCGGTCTCGATCACCTCGGCCGCCTCGGCCACGACCGCGCCCTCGACGCAGCCGCCCGACACCGAGCCCTCGAAGTTTCCGTCCGCATCGATGACGAGATGCGCGCCGACCGGGCGCGGCGCCGAGCCCCAGGTCTCGACCACGGTGGCAAGGGCGACGCGGCGCCCGTCGCGGCTCCAGCTTTCCGCCAGAACCAGCGGATCGATGTCCGTCCGGATTGCATCCTGTTGCATGTCCGTCTCCTTCGTTGCCTCGAATATAGGCCGAGGCCGGCGACCTGCACAGGCTTCCCGTCGCTGGCCTTTGGTCGGAAGGGGATGGCCTCTCCTCGTCATCGCGCACAGCGCTCCAGCGCGGGTGCGGGACCCATTGGCTCCCTTGGCGGGTGTTTTTGCTGCAACCCCTCCCAACATCTTCCCGGATCTTCGGCCTTCGGCCTCGTCCGGGAAGACGAAGGAGAGGCGGAGCAACGTCGGCGGGTGAGGGAAGGTGGTGCCACTTTCTCAAGGTGTCGTCCCGGTTTCGGCGCAGCCGAAGACCGGGATCCAGTAACCCCGGACGGTTCAGCCTGAGCTTCGGCGCTGTTGCCGGAACGCAGCTGGCTTCGCGCCACCATTCGCTCCGGCGGATACTGGACGCCTGCCTGCGCAGGCGTGACAGCCGGGGCCTATTGGTTGCCAGAGCGGTTGCGGGAGTGCGCGTGTCCCTCCATGCGTCTTCCCGGACGAGGCCGAAGGCCGAAGATCCGGGACCGGCGAGCCGGGGGCGCATGAGGTGCGCTCCGAAACCATTCCACCGCCGCCGTGCCTCCCCGGTTCCGGCTCGCGCTTCGCTTGGCCGGAATGACGAACGGGAAGGGTGGTGCAAGGAGGGCGGCGGTCGCTCCCCGCACACAGCTGCAGCAAAGAAAAAGGGCGCCGCAAGCCTGCGGCGCCCTTCGACGTGTCAGCTGTCCGCTGCGGCGTTATTCGGCCGCGGCGCGAAAGGACGGGGCAGCAGCGAGGATCGCGCCGTCCACATGGCTTTCGAACTTGGCGAAGTTGGTGACGAACATGTCCACCAGCTTGGCGGCCTGCGCGTCGTAGGCCTCCTTGTCGGCCCAGGTCGAGCGCGGGTCGAGGATCTTCGGATCGACGCCCGGAACCTCGACCGGAACGGCGAAGCCGAAATTCGCGTCCGTGCGGCACTCGACGTCGCGCAGCGAACCGTCCAGCGCGGCGGAGAGCAGCGTGCGGGTGGCACGGATCGGCATGCGGTTGCCGATGCCGTAGGCGCCGCCCGTCCAGCCGGTGTTGACCAGCCAGCAATCGACCTCATGGGTGGCGATCAGCGAACGCAGCAGGTTGCCGTACTCGGACGGATGACGCGACATGAACGGCGCGCCGAAGCAGGTGGAGAACGTCGCCTGCGGCTCCGTCACGCCCTTCTCGGTGCCGGCGACCTTCGCCGTGTAGCCGGACAGGAAGTGATACATCGCCTGGGCCGGGGTCAGCCGCGCGATCGGAGGCAGCACTCCGAAGGCATCCGCCGTCAGCATGATGATGTTCTTGGGGTGCGGGGCGCGGCCCGTCGGGCTGGCGTTGGAGATGAAGTGGATCGGGTAGGCGCAGCGGGTGTTCTCGGTCTTCGAGCCGTCGTCGAAGTCGGGAACGCGCGTCTGCTCATCGAGCACGACATTCTCCAGCACGGTGCCGAAGCGCTGGGTCGTGGCGTAGATCTCCGGCTCCGCCTCGGCCGACAGCTTGATCGTCTTGGCGTAGCAGCCGCCCTCGAAGTTGAAGACGCCGTCCGGGCCCCAGCCATGCTCGTCGTCGCCGACCAGCGTGCGGGTCGGGTCGGCCGAAAGGGTGGTCTTGCCGGTGCCGGACAGGCCGAAGAACACGGCCGTGTCGCCCTCGTCGCCGACATTGGCGGAGCAGTGCATCGGCATGACGCGGCTGGCCGGCAGCAGGAAGTTCAGCATCGAGAAGACGGACTTCTTCATCTCGCCGGCATAGGAGGTGCCGCCGATCAGGACGATGCGGTTGGTGAAGTCGCAGGCGATCACCGTCTCGCTGCGGCAGCCGTGGCGCGCGGGATCGGCGCGGAAGCTCGGCAGGTCGATGATCGTCATCTCGGGGGCGAAATCCGCCAGCTCCGACGCATCCGGGCGGATCAGCAGGTTGCGGATGAACAGGGAGTGCCAGGCGTATTCGGTGAAGACGCGCACCTTGATGCGGTGGACCGGATCGGCGCCGCCATGCAGGTCCTGCGCATAGAGCGACATGCCCTTGGCATGGGCTGCCATGTCGGCATGGAGAGCGGCGAACTGCTCGGGGCTCATGGAGTTGGAATTGTCCCACCACACGGTGTCGCGGGTGGTGTCGTCGATGACGATGAACTTGTCCTTCGGCGAGCGGCCCGTGTGGACGCCGGTGTCGGCGACGAGCGCGCCGCCATCGGCGACGACGGCCTCCCCGCGGCGCAGCGCATGCTCATAGAGCGCCGGTGCCGTGAGGTTGCGATGAAGTCCGCCGAGCTCCTTCAAGCCGCACATGCCAGCGTCTTTCGAAGAAAGCTCTACGCCCTGATCCGCCATGTTTCCGAGATCCCTGTATCGTATTTGGTTCGACCGGTCCTTCGTGGACCGCTGAGACTGCCGGCTGCCGCGATATGCGTCCTGTCGCGATTTCGCAATATGAGTCCGGTAGCGTGTGAACTGCCGGCGGCCCTGGTGCCGGCGCACGGAACGGCCGTCGACCCCGTGTCGGGTCCGGCCCTGCTGTCTTTTTCGCTTTTGGCAGAGCGAACCTAGTGGATGGCCCCCAAATCAACAAGCGCAACGAAGGTGGCCGGTTCGAGATTAAATCGATTTAATTCACCGTTTCTGCAGTTATAATTATTTTTTAAGGAAAAATAATACGTGTTCCGGCGCCGGTTCCGGTGGAATACTCGTTTCATATCAGATCATTCGCGGATCATCCGTTCGGAACCGCGCCAAATGGTCGCGAAACCGGGCCGCGGGACGGGCCGGACCATGGCGGATTCGCATGGCTGACCGGCCCGGCGCTTTCGGCTATGGTCGGAGCCCGATTGCCCGGCGCAAGACAGCTTCGCGCCCGCTTCCCGCCTTTTCCGTCTCACCCGTCAGGCCAAGATGTCGACACTTCGCAGTCCCGCTCCCGCTTCGGCGGGGCATCATTTCCGCGCAACCGTGGCGCTGGCGCTGCCGATCATCGTGTCGCGCGCGGCGCTCGTCATCATGTTCACCGTCGACACGGTGATGGTGGGGCGGGCGAGCGCTGCCGACCTTGCCTATTTCGGCCTCGGCGTCGCGCCGCAGCTGACCTTGATGATGGTCGCCGTCGGCGCACTGCAGGCCACCGCCGTGCTGGCCTCGCAGGCGCTGGGCGCGGGCGATGCCCCGCGCGCCGGCGCGGTGCTGCGCGCCTCGCTCGCCCATGCGCTGGCGCTCGGCCTCATCTGTCTCTTCCTGTCGATGCTGGCCGAGCCGTTCTTCCTGGCAACGGGACAGGACGCGGACCTGGCCGCGGGCGCCGCGCGCGTCTCGCACGCCTTCGGCTTCGGCATGCCGGGCATCCTGCTTTTCGTCGCCTGCAACCTGTTCATGGAGGCGACCGGCCGGCCCAAGACCGGCATGGTGATCATGCTGGCTGCCAATCTCGTCAACGTGCCGCTGAATGCGCTGCTCGGCTACGGCTGGGGCGGCTGGTTCGCCGCCGGCGGGGCGGAAGGCATCATGATGGCGAGCACCATCGCCCGCACGCTCGCCGGCCTGACCATCCTGACCATCCTGGCGATGCAGGCCCGGCGCGACGACACGTTCCGCATCCTGCCGCGCCGCAGCGCCGGGGCGGCCGCGCTCGGCCTGTGGGCGGACCCGGATGCGCGCCTGCTGCGCCGGCTCGGCCTGCCGATGGGCCTTGCCCAGGGCGTGGAAAGCGCCGCCTTCGCCACCGTCGTGATGATGGCCGGCTGGCTCGGTACCGCGCAGCTTGCCGCCTACCAGACGACGATGAGCCTCGTCACGCTGACCTTCATGATGGCCATCGGCACCGGCGGGGCGACGGCGATCCGGGTGGGCCGGGCCTTCGGCGAGGGCGACATGGCCAATGTCGGGCGCGCCGGCTGGACGGGCATCGCGCTCGGCGGGCTGTGGCCGCTGCCGGTGGCGCTGCTGTTCCTGCTGTCGCCGGAAACGGCGGCAAGGGCCGTGACCTCCGACCCGCGGACGGTCGAGGCGGCGGCGCAGGCGCTCTTCGTCGCCGGCTTCATGCTGTCGATCGACGCGGCGATGGCGGTGACCATCGGCGCCCTGCGGGGGCTTGGCGACGTGTGGTGGCCGACCCTGTGGCAGATCGGGGCGTTCTGGCTGATCGCGATTCCGGTCGCCTATGTGATGGCGATCGTGCTGGCGGTCGGAGCGGGCGGGCTGATCGGCGGGCTGATCGCCGGCATCATCGTCTCCTTCACCGGCCTGTCGTTGCGCTTCGCGCGCCAGAGCGCGATGCGGCGCCTTTCGCCGGTGGTTCCGCTGTAGCGGTCGGCGATTGCTGCCGGGCATCGCCATAATTTATGCGCATTTGCACCCGCAAGGCTGATAAACCAAGACGAGCGAACAAGAAGAACGGGTTCAGGGCTTTCGACCATGCCGACGATCGCACTCGTAGACGACGACCGCAATATCCTGACCTCGGTCTCCATTGCACTGGAGAGCGAAGGATACAGGGTCCATACCTATACGGACGGCTCCTCGGCCCTCGACCGGCTGATCACCGATCCGCCGGATCTTGCCATCTTCGATATCAAGATGCCGCGCATGGACGGCATGGAGCTGCTGCGGCGGCTGCGCCAGAAGTCCGACCTGCCGGTGATCTTCCTGACCAGCAAGGACGACGAGATCGACGAGCTGTTCGGTCTCAAGATGGGCGCCGACGACTTCATCCGCAAACCGTTCTCGCAGCGGCTGCTGGTGGAGCGCGTCAAGGCGGTGCTGCGCCGCGTGCAGCCGCGCGACCCGGCGACGAGCAAGCAGGAAAGCGACAAGCTGCTGGAGCGCGGCGACCTGATCATGGACCAGGAGCGCCACACCTCCATGTGGAAGGGCCAGCCGGTGACGCTGACCGTCACCGAGTTCCTGATCCTTTACGCGCTCGCCCATCGTCCGGGCGTGGTCAAGAGCCGCAACGCCTTGATGGATGCGGCCTATGACGATCAGGTCTATGTGGACGATCGCACCATCGATAGCCATATCAAGCGGCTGCGGAAGAAGTTCAAGCTGGTCGACGACAGCTTCGACATGATCGAGACGCTGTACGGCGTCGGCTACCGCTTCCGCGAGGGCTGACGGCAGCGCCGCGCCCGCCCGGTCGATGCGCGACGCAGGCGGGGCGGCGTGCCTGCAAGGCGTGGCCGGGACGGCCCCGGTCGGGGAAAGTGCCGGGAAAGATGAATGGCGATTGAGGTGGACACGAGCGGGCGTGCCGAGCATGAGGCCGACCGGCGGACGTCTCCTCCGGCCGAGGCCGGGGGCGCGCCGGCTGCTGCCCGCGGTCCCAACAGTCAGCGCCGCTTCCGCAGGCGCATCCTGTCGCGCATCGCCGGCTCGATCTCGCCCTATCTCACCTCCTCGCTGACCCGCCGCATCCTGGTGCTGAACCTCGCCGGCCTGTGCGCGCTGGTCGGCGGCATCCTTTATCTCAACCAGTTCCGCGCCGGGCTGATCGATGCCCGCGTCCAGAGCCTCCTGACCCAGGGCGAGATCATCGCCGGTGCCATCGCCGCCTCGGCGACGGTGGAGACCGACGGGCTGATGGTCGATCCCGAGCAGCTGCTGCAGCTGCAGGCGGGCGAAAGCGTCTCGCCGACCGACGGCTCGCGGCTGACCGACTTTCCGATCAATCCCGAGCGCGTCGCCCCGGTGCTGCGCCGGCTGATCTCGCCGACCCGCACCAGGGCGCGGATCTACGATCCCGAAGGCATCCTGATCCTCGATTCCCGGCATCTTTACGCGCGCGGCCAGATCCTGCGCTTCGACCTGCCGCCGCCGACCACCGAGGAACCGGGCCTGTGGGACCAGATCTGGGCCGACGTGAAACTGTGGTTCCGCCGCGGCGACCTGCCGCTCTACGAGGAGATCGGCGCGGGCAACGGGCGGGCCTATCCGGAAGTGGAGGCAGCGCTCGCCGGCTCGCCCGCCAGCGTGGTGCGCGTGTCCTCGCGCGGCGAGCTGATCGTCTCGGTCGCGGTGCCGGTGCAGCGCTTCCGCGCGGTGCTGGGCTCGCTGCTGCTGTCGACGCAAGGCGGCGACATCGACGCCATCGTGCGGGCCGAGCGCATCGGCATCGTGCGCGTGTTCCTGGTCGCCGCGACGGTGACCATGGTGCTGTCGATCCTGCTGGCCGGCACCATCGCCGGCCCGGTTCGGCGGCTGGCGGCGGCGGCCGAACGGGTGCGCCGGGGCATCAAGTCGCGCGAGGAGATCCCGCAATTCTCCGAGCGGCGCGACGAGATCGGCCATCTGGCGAGTGCGCTTCGCGACATGACCAACGCGCTCTACAACCGCATGGACGCGATCGAGACCTTCGCCGCGGACGTGGCGCACGAGCTGAAGAACCCGCTGACCTCGCTGCGCAGCGCGGTGGAGACGCTGCCGCTGGCCAAGCAGCCGCAGGCGCGCGAGCGGCTGATGGAGGTCATCCAGCACGACGTGCGCCGGCTCGACCGGCTGATCACCGACATTTCCGATGCCTCGCGGCTGGATGCGGAACTGGCCCGCGCCGATGCCGAGCCCATCGACATCTCGACGCTGCTGCTGGGCGTGTGCGATCTGGCCAACGAACGGGCGGCGGCCGGCGAGGCGCGGGTCGAGGTGCATATCAATTCCTCGCGCCGCGACCATCCCTACCGGGTGCTCGGCCATGACAGCCGTCTCGGCCAGGTGGTCAACAACCTGATCGACAATGCCCGCTCCTTCTCGCCCCCCGGCGGCACGGTGCGGGTGACGGCGAACCGAACCGCCGACATGGTCGAGATCATGGTGGACGACGACGGGCCGGGCGTGCGCCCGGAGCTGCGCGAGCGCATCTTCGAGCGCTTCTATACCGACCGCCCGGAATCCGAGGGCTTCGGCAACAATTCCGGCCTCGGCCTGTCGATCTCGCGCCAGATCGTCGAGGCTCATCGCGGCACGATCTCGGTCGCCAACCGCGAAACGGTGGACGCCAAGACCGGCGAGACCCGCATCGACGGCGCCCGCTTCACCGTGCGCCTGCCGGCCGAGAGCCGGGGATGAGCGGCGGCGACACGGTTCATGCCTCCTGCATCCTGGTCGGCAGTGCCGGCATCCTGATCCGCGGCCGCTCGGGCGCGGGCAAGTCGCGCCTCGGCGAGCGGATCCTCAGCGAGGCGCGCTTGCGCGGCCTGCTGGCGCTGGCGGTGGCCGACGACCGGGTGGCGCTTGCCGCCCGCTCGGGCCGGCTGATCGCGAGCTGTCCGCCGCCGCTGGCGGGCCTGTGGGAGCGGCGCGGCGAAGGGATCGTTGAGGTCGCGGCCGAGCCGCGCGCCGTGGTGCGGCTGGTGGTCGACCTGGTGCCGGAGGGCGAGCTGGAGCGCATGCCGGAGAGCGAGGCGATGCGCGTCACCCTGTGCGGGATCGCGCTTGCGCGCCTTGCCGTGCCCTGCGGGCACGAGCAGGACACGGCGCTCGACGTGCTGGCCGTACTGACGGGCCGGGCCTCCGACAGGGCCTGATCCGGGGGCGCTGCGTCAGGGTCCCTGTCGCATCCGCGCGGGACCTTGCGAAAAAGCCGGGGGCCGGGTCCGATTTTTCTTGCGCTGCAGCGTTACCTTGCCGACATTGGGCGCCCGGCATCGAACGACCGGGGGCGGGGAGCGCTCCGTCGCGTGCGGCCCGCGGGTCGCAGCGGCGCAAGACTGCAAGAGGCTAAGGTATTTCTACCGGTCGTTGGATCGGCGGGATATCCGGAAAAAGTCCATTGTGGTATGCGCCACGCCGGCCGCTGAAGGCGGACCGGACGGACGGACAAACGACGGACAGGGCATGATCGGTCTCGTACTTGTTACGCACGGACGATTGGCGGAAGAATTCAAGTCTGCGCTGGAGCATGTCGTCGGCCCGCAAGACCGGGTCGAGACGATCTGCATCGGCCCGGACGACGACATGGAGCAGCGCCGGCAGGACATCCTGACGGCCGTGGAGAGCGTCAATGACGGCTCCGGCGTGGTGCTGCTGACGGACATGTTCGGCGGAACCCCGTCGAACCTTGCCATCTCCGTCATGGACGGCACCAGCATCGAGGTCATCGCCGGCGTCAACCTGCCCATGCTGATCAAGCTGGCCAGCGTGCGCGGCGAAAGCGCCATCGCCGAGGCGGTGGACGAGGCCCGCAAGGCCGGCCAGAAATACATTTCCGTTGCCAGCCAGGTTCTGTCGGGCCAGGGGTGACGGGATGATGGACCAGATGCAAGCGGCCGGGCTCACCCGCGACCTGAAGATCGTCAACCGGCGCGGCCTGCATGCCAGGGCCTCGGCCAAGCTGGTGAAGCTGGTCGAAACCTTCGACGCCGAGGTGGTGGTGATGAAGGACGGCCAGTCGGTCGGCGGCAATTCCATCATGGGCCTGATGATGCTGGCGGCCAGCCCCGGCTGCTCGATCCGCGTTTCCGCCACCGGCACGGAGGCGGAAAGCGCGCTCGCCGCCATCTCCGAGCTGGTGGAAAGCGGCTTCGGCGAGACCGACTGAGGCTTCGCTGCCTTCTTCCATCTAGCTAAATTGCTCCGGCCTCTCCTTCGTCCTCCCGGACGGCGCGCCAGCGCCGAGCCGGGACCGGTGAGCCGAGGGCCTATGGCACATGCCCCCGAACGACACCGGAGCCGCCATGCCTCCCCGATCCCGGATCTTCGGCCTTCGGCCTCGTCCGGGAAGACGCCGAGGAGAGGTCTTGGCCGGAACACCCTATCTCCGGGCTTGCCGAGGGCCCCGCTGGAGTCCGGTTCTGCGTACCTCTGGCCAGAAGGGTGGCCGAGAGGGGGGGCGGAGTGTTGCCGCATGCTTCCATGATCTGTTGGCGCTTCGTTAACCCAAGGGACAGGCACCGGGCCTTCGACTGAAAAGGACATAAAGAAATCTTTATATCCTTATTGCTTTGTATCGGTTTCCGGCCTATAAACCGGGCATCCGCCGGCTGCCTGCATCCGGCGCAAGGCGTTGTCCGCGCCGGACAAGGGGCCGAAAGGCCCGTGTTCCGGCGCCACACATGATCGTGCAAGACGCGCCAGAAAGACGAATTCCGGGGCAGCCCCAGGGTGCCCCAGGACACGGGCGCTGCCGGCTGCTGCCGGTCGCCCCTTCGGGAAATTCCTGTCCCGGACCCCGTTCCGGACGGGCAAGTGCTGTTTCAAACGAAAAGCGAGCGGACGATACGCATGACCACCGCAACCGATTATTACGTCAAGGATCTCTCCCAGGCCGACTACGGCCGCAAGGAGATCGACATCGCCGAGACCGAGATGCCGGGCCTGATGGCCTGCCGCGAGGAGTTCGGCGAGAAGAAGCCGCTCAAGGGCGCCCGCATCGCCGGCTCGCTGCACATGACCATCCAGACCGCCGTGCTGATCGAGACGCTGGTCGCGCTCGGCGCCGAGGTCCGCTGGGCCTCCTGCAACATCTTCTCGACCCAGGACCATGCCGCTGCCGCCATCGCCGCCGCCGGCATCCCGGTCTTCGCCGAGAAGGGCGAGACGCTGGAAGAGTACTGGGACTATTGCGACCGCATCTTCCTCTTCCCGGAAGGCACGGCGAACATGATCCTCGATGATGGCGGCGACGCCACCATGTACATCCTGCTCGGCGCCCGCGCCGAAGCCGGCGAGGACGTGCTCTCCAACCCGGGTTCGGAGGAGGAGAAGATCCTCTTCGCCCAGATCCGCAAGCGCATGGCCGCCAGCCCCGGCTGGTTCACCAAGCAGCGCGATGCGATCCGCGGCGTCTCCGAGGAGACCACCACGGGCGTCAACCGTCTGTACCAGCTGAAGGCCAAGGGCCTGCTGCCGTTCCCGGCGATCAACGTCAACGACAGCGTCACCAAGTCGAAGTTCGACAACAAGTACGGCTGCAAGGAGAGCCTTGTGGACGGCATCCGTCGCGGCACCGACGTGATGATGGCCGGCAAGACCGCCGTCGTCTGCGGCTATGGTGACGTCGGCAAGGGTTCGGCCGCCAGCCTTCGCGGCGCCGGCGCCCGCGTCAAGGTGACCGAGATCGATCCGATCTGCGCCCTGCAGGCCGCCATGGACGGCTTCGAGGTCGTCACCCTGGAGAAAGCGGCCCCGACCGCCGACATCGTGATCACCACCACCGGCAACAAGGACGTTGTGACCCTCGATCACATGCGTTCGCTGAAGGACATGGCGATCGTCGGCAACATCGGCCACTTCGACAACGAGATCCAGGTCGAGGCGCTGCGCAACTACAAGTGGACCAACATCAAGCCGCAGGTCGACATGATCGAGTTCCCGGACGGGAAGCGCATGATCCTCCTGTCGGAAGGCCGTCTGCTGAATCTCGGCAACGCGACCGGCCACCCGAGCTTCGTGATGTCCGCCAGCTTCACCAACCAGGTGCTGGCGCAGATCGAGCTGTGGACCCGTCCGGACGCCTACGACAAGGACGTCTACGTCCTGCCGAAGCATCTCGACGAGCGCGTCGCCCGCCTGCACCTCGCCAAGCTCGGCGTCGAGCTGACGGAGCTGTCGACGGCTCAGGCCGATTATATCGGCGTGAAGACCACCGGCCCGTACAAGCCGGAACACTACCGCTACTGATCGGTCCGGCCGGTCCCCGGCGCATCCGGCAGGCGCAATCCTGCCGGACGCAGGGCGAAATCGGCACCGGAACGAGCTCTGGCCGATCCCTTGACGGGGGCTGTGGATGACACAGCCCCCGTTTACTTTTCGGTAACCGACACTTCTTCGCGATTCGCGTTTGCGTTATGGTCTTTGCGAATCAGGCGGGTCGTAAGGCAGAACTGCTTGAGGCCCGTGTTTTGCGACGGGCCTGATGCGGCAGCCTTATGCGGGCGACCCGATGCGGGTGCCCTGACAGGGCGACAGGGGAAAGAGCGGATGCCGGCGGACGGCTGGGAACATGGGCGCGACCGCGCCGCATGGCGGAGAGTGAGTCGCAAGGCTCGGCTGGGTCTGTCGACCGCGCCGCTGGCCTGGGTCGCCTCCACCGGCCTGTGCCTTGCCAACGATGTCCCCGGGGCCACCCATCCGCTGTTTTCGGGCACCTTCACCCCTGAAAAGGTCGTCTGGATGGCCGCCGTCGGCGGTGCCGTGACCTTTGCCGTGACCGCTGCCGTCACCCTCATCCGCAACATGCGCGCAAGCTCCGGTACGCTGAACACCGCGACCGAGACCAGCGCCCGGCTCGCCGCGCGGCTCGACCGGCTGGAAAGCCTCGTCGCCTCCGACGACCAGCGCATCGTCATGTGGCAGCCCGGCGAGGACGAGCCCTTCGTTGCCGGCATGCTGGAGGAAAGCTCCGGCGTGCCGCGTTCGCCCGCCCGGCTGCTGGCCTTCGGCAGCTGGCTGGAGGCTCGTGCGGCCGGCGCGCTCGAACAGGCCGTCGACCGGCTGCGCCAGCACGGCGAGGCCTTCCGCATGACGGTGCCGACCCGCACCGGCGGCATGGTCGAGATCTGCGGCCGGGTGACCGCCAGCGCACCGGTGCTGCGCCTGCGCGACCTGACCGGCGAGCGCAAGTCGCAGGCCCTCACCGCCGAGCGCAACAGCGCCATGACCCGCGAGCTGCAGACCCTGCGCGCGCTGCTCGACGGCGTGCCCTCTCCGGCCTGGTTGCGCGACGAGGAAGGCGCCCTGGTCTGGGTCAATGCCGCCTATGCGCGGGCGGTGGAAACCGACAGCGGCCAGGCGGCCATCGACGCGCGGGTCGAGTTCCTCGACGCCAAGGGGCGCGGCCAGATGGAGCGCGGCCGCGACGAGAAAGGCCATTCGCGCGCCCGCCTGCCGGCGGTGGCGGCCGGCGCCCGGCGCATCTTCGACGTCACCCAGATCGCGGTCGACTCCGGCACCGGCGGCATCGCCATCGATGTCAGCGAGCTGGAAAACGTGCGCCAGGAACTCGGCCGCACCATCGACTTCCACGCCCGTACGCTCGACCAGCTGGCGACCGCCGTGGCGATCTTCGGCGCCGACCGGCGGCTGCAGTTCTACAACGCCGCCTTCCGCTCCCTGTGGGATCTCGACGCGACCTTCCTGGAGAGCAACCCGAGCGACGGGGCCCTGCTCGATGCGCTGCGCGCCGCGCGCAAGCTGCCCGAGCAGGCCGACTATCGCGGCTGGCGCAACAAGCTGCTGGAAACCTACACCTCGCTCGACGCGCGCGAATTCTGGTGGCACCTGCCGGACGGGCGCACGCTGCGCGTCATCGCCAACCCGCATCCGCAGGGCGGCGTCACCTATATCTACGAGAACGTCACCGAGCGGCTGGACCTGGAAAGCCGCTACAACTCGCTGATCCGTGTCCAGGGCGAGACGCTGGACAACCTGTCCGAGGCGGTGGCGGTGTTCGGGTCCGACGGGCGGCTGCGCCTGTGGAACCCGGCCTTCGAGAACATCTGGGACCTGTCCGACGACCGGCTCGGCGACAGCCCGCACATCACCCGCATCGTCGACATGGAGATGCTGGAGCCGGAAGAGACGGCGACCTGGCGCCAGCTGGTGACGGCGGTGACCAGCCTTGCCGACAACCGCGAGCCGGTGTCCGGGCGGCTGGACCGGGAGAGCGGCGAGGCGATCGACTACGCCACCGTGCCGCTGCCGGACGGCGGCACGCTGGTGACCTTCGTCAATGTGACGGATTCGGTGAATGTCGAGCGCGCGCTGCTCGACAAGAACGAGGCGCTGGAACAGGCCGACCAGCTCAAGAACGCCTTCATCCAGCACGTCTCCTACGAGCTGCGCTCGCCGCTGACCAACATCATCGGCTTCGCCCAGCTGCTGTCCGACCCGAAATTCGGCCCGCTGACCGCAAAGCAGGGAGAGTATGTCGACTACATCCTCTCCTCGTCCTCGGCGCTGCTGGCGATCATCAACGACATTCTCGACCTTGCCACCATCGATGCCGGCATCATGGAGCTCGACATTTCCTCCGTGGATGTGGCGCGGACCGTGCAGGCGGCGGTGGAGGGGTTGAAGGACCGGCTGGCCGACAGCGGCATCGCGCTGAAGCTGACAGTCGCCGACGATGTCGGCGTGATCCAGGCCGACGAGCGGCGCCTGCGCCAGGTGCTGTTCAACCTGATCTCCAACGCGCTGCGCTTCTCCGATGTGGGCGGTACCATCGACGTCGGCTGCCTGCGCACGATGGATGCCATCGAGTTCCATGTCCGCGACCATGGCTGCGGCATCCCCGAGGACATGCTCGACCAGGTCTTCGCCCGCTTCGTCGGCCGCGATGCCGGCCAGCGCCGCCGCGGCGCCGGGCTCGGCCTGTCCATCGTCAAGAGCTTCGTCGAGCTGCATGGCGGCACGGTCTCGATCGAATCGGAAGAGGGGGTCGGCACATATGTCGTCTGCCGATTTCCCTTCGCACCCGACGCCCTCCAGCACGCCGCCGAGTGACCGGCTCCTGCCATGAGCGATACCAGCCCTGCATCGCCGTCCCGGGATGCGGAGCCGTTTCCCGGCGAGATTTCACTATCCTGTCCTGACGAAGCGGCGACCGTCCGCCTGGCCGAGGACATCGCCATCATGCTGCAGCCCGGCGACTGCCTGTGCCTCGTCGGGGACCTGGGCGCCGGCAAGTCGACCTTCGCCCGGGCCTTGCTGCGCGCGCTGGCCGACGATCCCGCGCTCGAGGTGCCGAGCCCGACCTTCACCCTCGTCCAGTCCTATCCGTTCGAGCCGATGCCGGTCGCCCATTTCGACCTCTACCGGCTGGAGGACGAGGAGGAGCTCGACGAGCTCGGCCTCGACGAGATCCTGGAAAGCGGCGCGGCGCTGATCGAGTGGCCGGAGCGCGGCGCCTCGCGGCTGCCGGACAACCGGCTCGTCCTGCGCATTGCCGCCGGCGACACGCCGCAGGCGCGCAAGATCGCCCTGCTGCCGCCGGACGAGACCTGGCGCGCGCGCCTTGAGCGCACGCTGGCGATCCGCCGGCTGATCGAGGGAAACGCGCTTGCAGGCGCTCTGCGCCGCCGCTTCCAGGGCGATGCCTCGGCCCGCCGCTTCGAGACGGTGCGGGCCTCGGGCGCGGACGCGATCCTGATCGATTCCACCCCGCCGCCGCAGCATCAGCCGGTGCTGCGCGACGGGCTGACCTACCGCCAGCTGGTGCATCTGGCCGATGGCGTCGATGCGGTCGTCGCGGTCACCGAGGCCTTGCGGGCGCGCGGCATCTGCGCACCGCGCACATACGGCGCCGATATCGCGGGCGGTCTGGTGCTGCAGGAGGACCTGGGGCGCGGCAAGGTGCTGGACGGCGGCCGGCCGGTGGCCGAGCGCTATCTCGCCGCAGCCGGCGTGCTGGCGCGGCTGCACGGCGCCCCCCCGCAGGCGGACCTGCCGATCCCGCAAGGCTGCGGCGGCGGCAGCTACCGGCTGTCGCGCTTCGACCCGCGGGCGATGCTGGTTGAGGCCGAACTGTTTCTCCACTGGTATCTGCCGCGCATGGGGGGGGAGGTGCCGGACGGACTGGCGGAAACCTTCGCCGGGTGCTGGCAGCCGCTGTTCGAGCGCGCCGCAAAGGACCGCAACTGGGTACTGCGCGACTACCATTCGCCAAACCTGATCTGGCGCGAGGGCGAGAGCGGCGATGACCGCATCGCCGTGGTCGACACCCAGGACGCGATGATCGGCCCGGCCGCCTACGACGTCGCCTCGCTGGCGATGGATGCGCGCGTGGATGTGCCGCAGGAACTGGAGCGGCAGGTGCTCGAGCACTACATCGCCCGGCGGCATCAGACCACGCCCGGCTTCGACGAGGCGGCGTTCCGCCGCGACTACGCGATCATGGGCGCGCAGCGGGCGACCAAGATCCTCGGCATCTTTACCCGGCTCGCGGTGCGGGACGAAAAGCCCGGCTACCTTGTGCATCTGCCGCGCGTGCGCGAGTATCTGGCCCGCTGCCTGCGCCATCCGGAGCTGGCCGAACTGGCCGGCTGGTTCGACGGCCGCCTCGGCGAGACCGGATAGACGGCGCAGGCCCCAAACACCGGCCAAACCAACGGAAAAGAGGCGGACTTGCAGGCAGGATCAGACACGGCAAACGGGGCAGGGGCAAAGGGACCGAAGCGGGCCATCGTGCTGTCGGCCGGGATGGGCAAGCGCATGCGCCCGATCACCGCGACGACGCCCAAGCCGCTGGTCCCCGTCGCCGGGCGGACGCTGCTCGACCGGGCCTTCGACAAGCTGGTGGTCGCCGGCGTCGAGACCGTCGTCGTCAACGTGCATTACCTCGCCGATCTGGTGGAGGCGCATGCCCTGCGCTGGCCGGCGCCGCCCAGGGTGCTGATTTCCGACGAGCGTGCCGAGCTGCTGGAAACCGGCGGCGGTGTCGTCAAGGCGCTGCCGCTGCTGGGCGAGGAGCCCTTCTACCTGCTCAACTCCGACAGCACCTGGATCGAGGGTGTGCGGCCCAATCTGGAGCATCTGGCGAACAGCTTCGACGCTGAGAAGATGGACGGCCTGCTGCTCCTGTCCGGCCTCGTGTCCGCCGTCGGCTATGACGGCAAGGGCGACTTCGTGATGGATGCGGACGGACGCCTTGCCCGCCGGGCTGAGCGCGAGGTCTCGCCCTTCGCCTATGTCGGCGGGGCGATCCTGCATCCCCGGCTGTTCGACGGTGCGCCCGAAGGGGCTTTCTCGCTCAACCGGCTGTTCGACGCGGCGATCGAGCGCGGCACACTGTTCGGGGTGCTGATGGAAGGCATCTGGCTGCATGTCGGCACGCCCGAGGCGATCGATGCCGCCGAGCGGGCCATCCGCGACAGCGCCGCCTGACCGCGTGCGGTCCGACGGCAAAAGGGGAGGCGGAGACCGATGACGGGCGAGGCCAGGACGGGCGAGGCCAAGACGAGCCAGGCAAGCCCGCGTGTCTTTAAGATTTCGCCCTCGGCCCCTTTTCTGAGGACGCTGGTCGATGCCCTGTTCGACGGGCGGCTGGTGCCCGGGCTCGACCCGCGCGCCGATCCGCTGGCGCTGGCTGATCTCACGCTCTACCTGCCGACCCGCCGTGCCGCCCGCTCCATCGCGCCGCTGATCCGCGAGAAGCTGGGCGGGGCGCCGGTTCTGCTGCCCTCGATCCGTCCGCTCGGCGACGTCGAGGAAGACCTGCAGCTGTTGCAGGTCGAGGCTTGGGCGGACGGGCTGCCTCCGGCACTGCCGGAGATGGAGCGGCGCTTTGCTATGACCCGGCTTGTGCAGGCCTGGGAGGGCGCGCTGCGCCGCGAGGTGCTGGGCCTGCCCGCTGGTGCGGTGCTGCGCTCGCCTGCCTCCGCCGCCGATGCCGCGTGGCTGGCCGGAGACCTGCTGGCCCTGATGGACGAGATGGCGACGGAGGAGATCCCGTGGACGGGCCTTGCCGGTCTCGTGCCGGAGGACCACGCCCGCTACTGGCAGATCACGCTGGATTTCCTGAAGATCGCCATGGAGCACTGGCCGGCCTATCTGGCAAGCCGCGAGGCCAGCGACCCGAAGGCCCGGCGCTCGGCGCTGCTGCGGCGCGAGGCCGAGCGTCTGCGCAAGAGCCCGCCGCGCGGTCCGGTGATCGCGGCCGGCGCGACCGGCTCCATTCCCGCCATTGCCGAATTGCTGGCCGTCATCGCCGGCCTGGAGCGCGGCGCGGTGGTGCTGCCCGGCTTCGATGCGGGAATGGACGAGCGCAGCTGGCAGGCGATCTTAGGGAGCGAGGGCGTTTCGGGGAGCCCCAGCCATCCGCAATACGGCATGGCGCGGCTCGCCGGCGCGTTGAAGATCGCCCGCGGCGAGGTGGTGCCGCTGGCGGCGGGCGCGAGCGAGACCCTGCGGCTGCGCGACAGGCTGGTCGCGGAGGCCCTGCGCCCGGCCGAGACGACGGATGTGTGGCCGGCGATCGTTGGCGAGATTTCGCAGGAGGCAAGGGCTGACGCTTTTGCCGATGTCGCGATGATGGTCGCGCGCAACGAGGCGGAGGAGGCGCTCGCTGTTGCCACCGCCCTGCGCTCGGCCATCGAGGACGGCAAGACGGCGGCGCTGGTGACGCCGGACAGGACGCTGGCCCGCCGGGTCGCCGTCGAGCTGTCGCGCTGGGGGCTGCAGTCGGACGACAGCGCCGGTCGACCGCTCGATCAGACCGCGCCCGGCGTGCTGGCCCGCCTTGCCGCGCGGCTGGCGCTGGACGGGCTGGAGCCGGTGGCCCTGCTGGCGTTGCTGAAACACCCGCTGACGCGGCTTGGTTTGCCGTCTAACAAGGTGCGCGCCGCCGCCCGCGCACTGGAGCGCGCCGTGCTGCGCGGACCACGTGCAAGAGCCGGGACGCAGGGTCTTCGCGACGCGGTTGCCGCTGCACGGCATCTGGCGACCGAGAGCGAGACCCCGCCGCGCCTGCCGCGCTGGCAAAAGCTGCATGAGGACGACTGGGACGACGTCGCCGACCTCGTCGACAGGCTGGCCGAGGCGCTGGCGCCGCTGGAACGTCATGCGGAGACCCGCGAGCCGGTGGATGTGGTGCAGCTGGTCGCCGATCATGAGGCGGTGCTGCTGAACCTTGCCCGCGACGAGGACGGCAGCTCCGACGAGCTCTATGCCGGCGAGGCCGGCGAGGGGCTTGCCGCCGCCTTTGCCGAGATGATCGCCGCAGGTCCCTCCGGCCTGCAGGCGCCGCCCGCCGACTGGCCGGACATGTTCATCGCCCTCGTCTCCGGCCTCAATGTCCGCCGCCGCCTGCCGGGCGATCCGCGCATCGCGATCTTCGGCCCGATGGAAGCGCGGTTGCAGGATTTCGACATTCTGGTGCTGGGCGCGCTGAACGAGGGCAACTGGCCGCAGGCGACGCGCAACGACCCCTGGCTCAACCGGCCGATGAAGGGCGGGCTCGGTCTCGACCCGCCGGAGCGTCGCATCGGCGCGGCTGCCCACGATTTCTCGCAGGCGCTCGGCGCGAAACGGGTGATCCTGTCGCGGGCCGAGCGCTCGGGCGGCGCGCCGGCCGTCGCCTCGCGCTGGCTGCTGCGGCTGACGACGCTGCTCGGCGAGGAGGTCACCGCCGAAATGCAGGCGCGCGGCCGCGCGGTCCTGGCGCTGGCCGCCCATCTCGACCGGATCGAGGCGGCGGCAGCACCCGTTGCGCGTCCCGAGCCGGCCCCGCCCGTTGCCGCCCGCCCGCGCCGGATCTCGGTGACCGAGGTGGAGCTGCTGATCCGCGACCCTTATGCGCTTTATGCCCGCAAGGTGCTGGTGCTGGACCCGGTCGAGCCGATCGGCGGCGATCCGGGCGCGGCGGAAAAGGGAACGTTGATCCACGATTGCCTGGCCGAGTTCCTGGACAGCTGGACCGGGCCGTTCGATGAGGCGGCGCTGGCGCATCTCATCGCAATCGGCCGGGCGCAGTTCGCCCCGCTCGATGCCTTCCCGGCGATCCGGGCGGTGTGGTGGCTGCGCTTCGAGCGGATCGCCGCCGCCTTCATCCGCCACGAGGCGGCGCGGGCCGATCTGATCGCCGGCCGCCATCTGGAGATTTCCGGGGCGCTGGAACTTGATCTTTCCCCCGGCGGGCGCGTCACCCTGTCGGCCCGAGCCGACCGCATAGACAGGATGGCCGACGGAAGCCTTGCGGTGATCGACTACAAGACCGGGCAGGCGCCGAGCGACAAGGAGGTCGCCGCGCTGCTGGCCCCGCAGCTGCCGCTGGAAGTGGCGATGATCGGCCGCGGCGCCTTCGGCGAGGTGGACCGCGCGGCCCCCGTCGCAACGCTCGCCTATATGCGCCTGACGGGCGGGCGAACGCCGCTGGAATGGCAGGACAGGACGCCGAAGAACACCAGCGTCGATGAACTGGCCGACGAGGCGCTGGGTCGTACAGTTAAGCTCTTTGCCGGCTATGAAAATCCGCAAAAGGGCTATCTCTCGCGGTCGAGGGTGCGCAAGGAGGCGGAAATGTCCGGCCCGTACGACCATCTGGCGCGGGTGCGCGAATGGGCGCTCAGCGGAGGGGAGGAGGAATGACCACCTTCGAGATTCCTCTGGCGACACGCGAGAGGCAGGCGTTGGCCGCCGACCCGCGCCGCTCGGCCTGGGTTAGCGCCAATGCCGGCTCCGGCAAGACCTTCGTGCTGGCGCGGCGGGTGATCCGCCTGCTGCTCGCCGGCACCGCGCCCTCGCGCATCCTCTGCCTGACCTTCACCAAGGCGGCGGCCTCCGAAATGGCGACCCGCGTCTTCGAGACGCTGGGCTCGTGGATCGCGCTGACCGACGAGGCGCTGGCGAGGGAACTGGAAGTCATCGAAGGCCGGCGGCCGGACGCGCGCGGACTGGCGCGGGCGCGCCACCTCTTCGCCGTGGCGCTGGAAACGCCGGGCGGGCTGAAGATCCAGACGATCCACGCCTTCTGCGAGGCGATCCTGCACCAGTTTCCGCTGGAGGCGAATGTCGCCGGCCATTTCCAGGTGCTGGACGACCGGCAGGCAGCGGACCTGCTCGCCGGCGCGCGAGCGCGCGTTCTCTCGCTGGCCGAGCGCGAGCCGGAAAGCCCGCTGGGCCGGGCGCTGGTGCATCTGGTCTCGGAACTCCCCGACAAGACGGTGGAGGCGGCGCTGGCCGACCTGATCGCCCGCCGCGACACGCTGCGCCGCTGGCTGCAGGATGCCGGGTCGATGGATGCGGCGCTGGCGCAGCTGACCCGTGCCTTCGGCCTTTCGCAAGGCGAAACGCTGGCGCGCCTCGATGCGGCTCTGCGCGAGGAGGTCTCGATCTCGCCGCAGGAGGCGCTGGCATATGCCGAGGCGCTGGCGAGCGGCGGATCGCGCGACAACGAGCGGGCCGAACGTCTGCGCTTGGCGGCCCGGCTCGCCGGCAGCAACAGACCGGACGAGTGGTGGGAGGTCTGGCATCGGGTCTTCCTCAACAAGGACCTGGCGCCGACCAAGGCGCTGGCCACCAAGAAGGTGGAAGAAAACTTCCCGCAGGTGGTCGAGCGGCTTTACGCCGAGCAGGACCGCCTCCTGGCGCTGCTCGAGCGGCGGCGGATCGCCTATGCGCTGGCCGGCACGGAGGCCGCGCTGCGGCTCGCCGATGCGATGCTCGACATCTACGAGCGCGAGAAGACCCGGCGCGGGCTGATGGACTTCGAGGACCTGATCGTGCGCACGGCCAACCTGCTGTCGCGCGACGAGGCGGCCTTGTGGGTGCACTACAAGCTCGATCAGGGTCTCGACCACATCCTGGTCGACGAGGCGCAGGACACCAGCCCGCATCAGTGGCGGGTGGTGCAGGCGCTGGCCGAGGAATTCTTCGTCGGCACCTCCGCCAACGAGCGCGTGCGCACGCTCTTTGCTGTCGGCGACGAGAAACAGTCGATCTATTCGTTCCAGGGCGCGGTGCCGGCCTATTTTGCCGACATGCGCCGCTATTTCGAGCGGCGCGCCAACGAGGCTGCGGTGGACTTCTCGCGGGTCGAGCTGACGCTGTCCTTCCGCTCGCGGCCCGATGTGCTCTCGGCCGTCGACACGGTTTTCGCGGCGCCCGACATGCATGCCGGCCTGTCGCAGGAGGCAGGCGCGCCGATCCACGAAGCGGTGCGCCGCAACGACCCGGGCATGGTGGAGATCTGGCCGCCGGAGGAGCCGGTGGAGCAGGAGATACCGGACGACTGGACCGCTCCGGTCGACCGCATCGGTGCCGACAGCCCGATGCTGCGGCTGGCCGACCGGCTGGCGCGCTCGGTGCGCAGCTGGTGGAAGAGCGGCGAGGCGGCGCCCGGCGACGTGCTTGTGCTGGTGCGCAAGCGCGGACCCTTCGTCGATGCGCTGACACGGGCCTTGAAGCGCGAAGGCGTGCCGGTGGCCGGCAGCGACCGGCTGGTGCTGAACGAGCATATCGCGGTGGAGGACCTCTTGGCGCTGGGCCGCTTCCTGCTGCTGCCCGAGGACGACCTGTCGCTTGCCTGCCTGCTGAAGAGCCCGCTGATCGGCCTCGACGACGATGCGCTGTTCCGCCTCGCTCGGCCGGACGGGGCGAACCTTCGCTCCGGTACGCTGTGGCAGTCGCTGCGCCGACAGGCGGAGGGCGATCCGGCGTTCGAGCGGGCGCGCGAGCGGATCGAGACCTGGCGCGCGCGCGCCGACTTCATGCCGCCCTTTGAGTTCTTCTCCCGCCTTCTGGGCGCCGACGGGGGCCGCCGGGCCTTCCGCGCGCGCCTCGGCTCGGAAGTCGACGACGTGCTGGACGAGTTCCTGGCGGTGACGCTGGCGTTCGAGCAGACCGGCGTGCCGGGGCTGGAGGGCTTCCTCGCCTGGTTCGCGGCGGCGCCCACGGAAGTGAAGCGCGAGCTCAACGCCGCACGCGGCGTGGTGCGGATCATGACCGTGCACGGGGCCAAGGGGTTGGAGGCACCGCTTGTCGTGCTGGTCGACGGGGGCGCGGCGCCGGTCAGCGCCCATCACGATCCGGTGTTCATCGAGCGGGCGATGCCGGGCAATCTCGGCGAGGTTACCGGCCTTGTCTGGAACCCGGTCAAGGCCGAGCGCAGCCCCTGGCACAGCGAGCGGCTGGAGGCCCTGCGCCAGGCGGCGGCCGACGAATATCGCCGCCTGCTCTATGTGGCGATGACGCGCGCCCGCGACCGGCTGATCGTCTGCGGCTGGATGCCGGCGCGCGGCCAGTCGGAGGACTGCTGGCATGCGCTGGTGGCGCGGGCGCTGGAGCCGGACGCCCGCGACGGCGAAGCGGGAGACGGCGGACCCTGCCGCATCTGGCAGCGCCCCGGCACCAAGGCGCCGGCACCGCGCCTTGCCCGGATAGGAGAGGAAACCTCGCAGGAGGCAACTGCACCCGCGCCGCCCTGGCTGTTCGCCCCGGTGGCAGCGCCGGAGCGGCCGCGCCGGCTGCGCCCGTCCGAGGCCTTCGACGAGATGGAGGCGAAGGAAGGAACCGAACCGGTGCCGGCGACCGACCGGCTGGCGGAAGCGCGGGCCGCGCCCGACTTCGCGCTGGAACGCGGCCGCCACCTGCACCGGCTGCTGCAGCTGCTGCCAGAGCTGCCGCCGGCCGAGCGCCGCGCCGCCGGGACGCGCTATCTCGCCCATGCCCTGACCCCGGTCTTTGCGGCACGGGGAGAGCAGCTCCTGAACGAGGCGCTCGGTGTGCTGGAGCATCCCGGCTTTGCCGCCGTCTTCTCGGCCGATGCGCGCGCGGAAGTGCCGCTGGCCGGCACGCTGCGCCTTGCCGACGGCTCGGCCTACGAGGTGTCGGGCCAGATCGACCGGCTGCGCGTCGACGAGGATGCGGTGTGGATCCTCGACTTCAAGACCGACCGGCGGGTGCCGGAGGGGCCGCAGGAGATCGGCGAGGCCTATGTGGTGCAGCTCGCGGTCTATCGCCGGCTGCTTGCCGACATCTGGCCGGGCCGCGCGGTGCGGGCCGCGCTGGTCTATACGGCCGGGCCGAAGCTGGTCGAGCTGCCGGGCGAGGCGATGGATGCGGCGGTGGCCGCGCTTGCGCCCGCGTGACGGAGACTGCGTGACGGAGACTGCGTGACGGAGACCGCGTGAGGGGAGATGCGGACGATCGCTTGCTTGACGCGGGCGGGTCGCCTTCCTACGTTCGGGGCAACGAAAGGATGCGTCGCATCCGCGAGCTTTTGGAAAGGGCATGAGATGGCCACTTCAGTCGTGACCGATGAGAGCTTCGAAACCGACGTCCTGAAGGCGTCCGGCACCGTCGTGGTGGATTTCTGGGCCGAGTGGTGCGGTCCGTGCAAGATGATCGCACCGGCTCTTGAGGAAATCTCCGAAGAGATGAGCGGGCAGGTGAAGATCACCAAGCTCAACATCGACGAGAACCAGAACATGGCGATGAAGTACGGGGTGCGTTCCATCCCGACGCTCATCCTGTTCAAGGACGGCCAGCCGGTCTCCACGCAGATTGGCGCCGCGCCGAAGAACAAGCTGGCCGCCTGGATCCAGACCGCGATCTGACGCCGTCCGGTCCCGGGCGGACCCTGAACCGAATCACGCCGGTCCGGCTTGCCTTCGAAGGCTTGCCGGATCGGTGCGTCTTGCGTGCGATGCCGGGTGGACGACAGTCCGGCCGGCATTGACGCACCGGCGAGACCCGGGCCTCTCCCGCGGGGGAGGCGGACGGGCCAGCCGGTCGGACCAGACCTTTTCTGAAGACGCCGAGCATTGCCGGGAAGACCATGAACGACAGCAACGACAAGACCAATATGAACCCCGAGGATGCCGTTTCCGGTCACGAGGCCGAGAACGGCGGCGAGGCGCAGGCCGCGCTCGACCCGACCGAGGCGCTGCTGGCGGAAAACGCCGAGCTGAAGGATCGCATGCTCCGCACCATGGCGGAGATGGAGAACCTGCGCCGGCGCACCGAAAAGGAAATTCGCGACAGCAAGCAGTACGCGG
Source organism: Stappia sp. 28M-7 (assembly GCF_014252955.1). NCBI lineage: Bacteria > Pseudomonadati > Pseudomonadota > Alphaproteobacteria > Hyphomicrobiales > Stappiaceae > Stappia > Stappia quadratibracata. Next base: position 318,589 of record NZ_JACMIA010000001.1, read on the forward strand.
CGGCCAGCTTCGCGCGCGACATGCTGGGTGTCGGCGACAACCTGCGCCGGGCGCTGGAGGCGATCTCCGCCGAGGTGCGCGATGCGGCCAACGACAGCATGCGAGGCCTGATCGAGGGCGTCGAGATGACCGAGCGCGAGATGCTCAACCAGCTCGAAAAGCATGGCGTGCGCCGCATCGATCCGGCCGGCGAGAAGTTCGATCCGAACTTCCATCAGGCGATGTTCGAGGTGCCGAACACCGAGGTGCCGAACAACACCGTGGTGCAGGTGATGCAGGCCGGCTACGTGATCGGCGACCGCGTGCTGCGTCCGGCGCTTGTCGGCGTGTCGAAGGGCGGGCCGAAAGAGCGCAAGCCCGAGGGCGAGGCCCCGGCGGGCGAGCCCGGCTCGACGGTCGACCGCACCGCCTGACGACGTCTTTCCGGGTCTCGGACGAGGCCCGGTCTCACGCTTTGCGAAAAAGGCGCGCCCCGGGGCGCGCCTTTTGTGTTTGTGCCGGGTCAGCCGTAGCGGCTGAAGACCAGTGCGGCATTCACCCCGCCGAAACCGAAGGCGTTGGACAGAACATGGTCGACCGGCGCCGGCCGGGTACCGTCCGAAATCAGGTCGAAGCCGTCTGCCTCTGCCATCGGGCGGGCGATGTTCAGGCTGGGCGGCAAGGTGTTGTCACGGAGCGCGAGAACCGAGAACACCGCCTCGATGGCCCCGGCAGCCCCCAGCATGTGACCGGTGGCCGACTTGGTGGAGCTGATCGGAACGCGGCCGCGAGCCTCGCCGAGAACCCGCGTCAGCGCTGCCAGCTCCGCCGCATCGCCGACCGGCGTCGAGGTGGCATGCGCGTTGACATAGCCGATGTCGGCGGCCTCGATCCCGGCCATCGCGATGGCGATCTCCATCGCGCGCGCCGCCTCGCGGCCATCCGGCCAGCCGGCCGTCACATGGTGGGCGTCCGTCGTGGTGCCGTAGCCGGACAGGACGGCGAGGGGGCGGGCGCCCCGGCGCTCGGCATGGTCCAGCCGCTCGATGACCAGCATCGCCGCGCCTTCCGACAGGACGAACCCGTCATGGTCCGCGTCGAACGGGCGGGAGGCGCGCTGCGGATCGTCGTTGTAGCCGAAGGAAAGCGCCTTCGCCGCCGTGAAGCCGCCGATGGCGACCGGATCGACGCAGCCTTCCGCGCCGCCGCACAGGGCGATATCGGCCTCGCCCGAGCGGATCAGCCGCATGGCATCGCCGATGGCCTGGGCCGAGGCGGCGCAGGCCGTGGTGGGAGAGCCGGCCGGGCCGTTGAAGCCGAAGCGGATCGACACCTGGCCTGCCGCGAGATTGGGAAGGAACGAGGGAACGACGAAGGGGGAGAGCCGGCGAGGTCCTTCCGTGCGCACCAGTTCGCTCGCCGCGGTGATTGCCGGAACGCCCCCGACGCCGGTGCCGATCTGTGTCGCGGTGCGCGCCAGCTGTCCGGGATCTTCCGGGTGCCAGCCGGCCTGGTCCAGCGCCTCGACCGCCGCGGCCATGGCATACTGGATGAACAGGTCGTTCCGCCGCCGGTCGCGCGCATCCATGCAGCGCTCGGGGTCGAAGCCGTCCGCATCGTCTGCGATGGAGGGAACCAGCCCGGCGATGCCGCATTTCCATCCGCTCGTGTCGAAGCGGGTGTTGGCAACGATGCCGCTTTGCCCTGCGGTCAGCCGGCGCCAGTTCGCCTCGATGCCGGCGCCCAGCGGGGACACGGCTCCTAAACCTGTGACGACGATCGGTACCGACATGCAAGCCTCCTGGTTCGAGTCAGTGATGTGCATATACACATAATGAGGCAAGCACAAGGGACCGATCCGGCCCTCACGGTGCCGCCAGCCGCCGGGCGACGCTGAGATAGATCGCAGCCTCCTCTTCGGTGATGTCCTTCATCACCGACGCATAAGCGTCCGGCCAGGCCTCCAGAAGCGGGTCGAGAACGGCATTGCCCTCCGGCGTCAGCTCGCAAACGCGCTGGTTTCTGGGCAGGCCGGGAACGCGCCGGACCAGCCCCTTCTTGTCCAGCAGGTCGAGATTGCGCGTGAGGCTGGTGCGGTCGAGGGCGATGCGCTCGGCCAGCGCCATGACCGGCTGCCCGGGAAGATAGCGGATCGCCGACAGGAGGAAGAACTGCTGGACGGTGACGCCGTAGGGCTTGAGCCTTGCGTCCCAGCGCTTCAGCAGCGCCCGGGAGGTCGCCACGGTATTCATGATCAGGCAATCGGCAAGGGCTTTGGGCAGGGTCATGCCGCCATTGGAAAGCTGCGCCTTGCGAAGTCAAGACCTCGGCGCGTGCCGCAACACGGGGACAGCGGGCGGGCGCCCCACTTCGCCCGTTGCGAATGCGCGGGGTTACGGCCTAGCATCGCCGCATGGCGACCATGCTCCAGATCCTCGATTTTCTCGGTGTTGCCGTCTTCGCGGTGACGGGGGCCATCGTCGCCTCGCGCCTGCGGCTCGACTGTCTCGCCTTCGTGTTCTTCGCCGTGTTCACCGGCGTCGGCGGCGGCACGCTGCGCGACCTGTTGCTCGATGCACCGGTCTTCTGGGTCGAGAACGAGATCTATCTCGTGGTCTGCATCTCCATCGGCGCGCTGATGTGGTTCGCAACGCCGCTGGTGGAGCGGATGAGCAAGCCGCTGCGCTGGGCCGATGCGATGGGCCTTGCCGCCTATTCGGTGATGGGTGCGGCGAAGACGCTGGCCCTCGGCCATCCGCCGACGGTGGCGGTGCTGATGGGCGTGGCGACCGCTACCTTCGGCGGCATCATCCGTGACACGATCGCCGACCAGCCGTCCGCTCTGGTCAACCCGGAGCTCTATCTGACGCCGGCCTTTGTCGGCGCGGGCGTCTATGTCGGCCTGTTCACCTTCGGCATCGAGGCCTGGCCGGCGGCGATTGCCGGGGTTGCGGCGGCCCTGGTGCTGCGCGGCGGGGCGATCATCTGGGGCTGGAACTTGCCGGCCTACACGCCCCCCTCAGACACGCCTTCCGACAAGCCCTGACGGCAGGGCAGCTGCCCGAAACGAAATCGGCCCGCGCGTCGACTGACGCGGCGGGCCGAAATCCGGATTGTCGAATTTTCGCTGCGGATCAGGCTGCCGAGCGCGAGGTGATCGCCTTGCCGCCATTGCCTTGCTGCTGCGCCTTCAGCCGGTCGGCCTCGGAATGCCAGCGGTCGGCCTCGCGCCGCTTGACGCGGGCTTCCTTGCGCCACTTGCCTTGTGCCGCCCACGAGGCAACGCCGCCGATGAAGACGCCGAAGGCGACGGCCGCGAACAGGATCCAGAACAGCGGCACATCCAGGCTCAAGGCCGGATCGACACGGTTGAACGGGTCGAGCGACAGTGTCACGACATGCCGGTTGGCGACCGCCAGTGCGATCAGCACGATGGCGATCGGCACCAGCACGAGGTTCTTCAGAAAGCGCGTCAATTCCAGTCTCCTGTACGGGCCGTGCCCGCGCGCGGCCGAAAGGCCGCGGGGTCCCTGTCCGATCCGCCTGTGGCCTCGCGGCGCCGGTCAGGGCATCTCAATCGTCGTCGGGGTCTTCCGAACCGTCCCCGTCGTTGAGACGCTCGCGCATCTCCTTGCCGGTCTTGAAGAAGGGAACGAACTTCTCTTCCACATCGACCTTCTGGCCCGTGCGCGGGTTGCGCCCGGTGCGAGCCGGCCGGTTCTTGACCGAAAAGGCGCCGAAGCCCCGAAGCTCGACCCGGTTGCCGCTGCGCAGGGCATCGGTGATCTCGTCGAGGATCGCATTGACGATGTTCTCAACGTCCCGCTGGTAGAGGTGCGGATTCTGTTCGGCGATCCGTTGCACCAGTTCCGACTTGATCATTCGCGTCCCCCTGTTCGGTCGAGACTTTCCGCCGCGTTGCGAGCGTGCCAAACGGACACAAGACCGTCAAGCGCAAGCCCTTCCGGGATGATGGCTCCGGCACCTGCCACCGCCTCGAGGGCGCCGCTGGCGACCCCGGAGCCGAACCAGTGCGCCATCCGGCCGATGAAGGGCAATCCGCCCTCTCTTTCGCGCTGGACCCGCCAGGTGAGGACCGGCAGGTCCGGAGCGACGCCGCGCTCGGTTTCCAGCCATTTCAAGCTGGCTTCCTCGCCGCCGAGATCGTCGATCAGCCCGAGATCGCGCGCCGCCTCGCCGGAATAGACACCGCCCTGGGCGACCGCCCGCACGGCGTCCGTATCCAGGCCGCGGCGTTCCGCCACCCGGGCGACGAACCACTCGTAGCTGTCGTTGATCAATGCCTGCAAATTGTCGCGCACGGCCGGCGGCGTCTCGGAATGGAAGTTGGGCTCGGCCTTGAGGGGGCCGGAGCGGACAACGTCGAACTTGACGCCGAGCGTGTCGAGCAGCCCGCCGAAATTGCCGTACTGGATATAGACGCCGATGGAGCCGGTGATCGAGGTATGCCGTGCGACGATATGATCCGAGGCGATGGCGGTCATGTAGCCGGCGGAAGCGGCCAGCGTGCCGATCTGCGCGACGACGGGCTTCTTCTCGGCCAGCTCGCGCAGCGCCATGTACAGCGTCTCGCCGCCCACCGTGGTGCCGCCCGGGGAGTTCAGGTCGATGATCACCGCCTTCACCCGGTTGTTCTCGGCAAGCTCCTTGATCAGCTTGACCCTGTCGCGGTCGTCGACGATCAGTCCGCCGACCGGAAGCCGCGCGATATGATCGCCGCGTCGGTCGAGCGAGCCGAAAGCCCCGCTCCAGGACAGGATCCCGCCGATTGCCACGATCGCCAGCAGGAAGGCAAATCCCCTCCAGAACATCACCTTCCGGCGCAATCGCCGGCGGTCGACCAGCGCATCCGCATCAAGGGCCATGGGCCAAACCTTTCGCTCTTCCCGTTTTGGGGAGGCCTATCGCTACATGGCTGCGCTCCGGTTGAAAAGCCCGAACTGCAGGAAACGGCCGCTCGACCCTCGTCGCAGCGCTTGCCGGACGCCGCGTCGTCTGGCACTCAGGCGCTCGCCACGTTTTGTTGCGGTGCACGATAACAGGTCGGGGAGGGCCTTACGAACCATGGCGCAAATCACCCTTAACACGCTGGACGCGAACAAGGCGGAGGGCCGCCGCTTCGCGATGGTCACCGCCTATGACGCCGGCTTTGCCCTGGCCGCTGCCGGTGCGGGCATCGAGACGCTGCTGGTCGGCGACAGTCTCGGCATGGTGGTGCAGGGGCGCGGCTCGACCGTTCCCGTGACCATGGGCGACATGGCCTATCACACGGCCTGCGTCCGCCGCGGCGTGGAGCGGGGCGAGCATCGCCCGCTGATCCTGGCCGACATGCCGTTCGGCGCGGCCAATGCGCGCGATCAGGCGGCGGCCAATGCCGCCCGGCTGATGCAGGCCGGCGCCAATGCGGTGAAGATCGAGGGCGGCGCGTGGGTGGCCGAGACGATCCGCCACCTCACCGAGCGCGGCATGCCGGTCTGCGCCCATCTCGGCCTGACGCCGCAGACCGCCGACATGCTGGGCGGGTTCCGCCTGCAGGGCCGCGACGAGGCGGCCGCCGCGCGCATCCGCGAGGAGGCCCGCGTGCTGGAGGAGGCCGGCGCCCGCCTGCTGCTGCTGGAATGCGTCCCGGACGCGCTCGGCAAGGCGGTGAGCGAGGCCGCAACGGTGCCGGTGGTCGGCATCGGCGCGGGGCCTGCGACCGACGCGCAGGTCCTGGTCCTGCACGACATGCTGGGGCTGGGCGAGGGGCGCAAGGCGCGCTTCGTGAAGGATTATCTCGCCGGTCGCGGCAGCATCGCCGCCGCCTTGCGCGCCTTCGGCGAGGAGGTGCGCTCGGGCGCCTACCCGGCCCCGGAACATTGCTACGGCTGAACAGCCCGGGGCACGTGCCGTTCACATCTTCCGGGAACGGGGCAGGGCGTGCCATTCTCGCGCAGGTCACGGCAAGGGAGCGAAAGATGAGCGTTCGGATCGTGCGGCTTGGAACGCCGCGCAGCGAGGGCGAGGGGCCGAGGCTCGGCACCGTGCGCCGGCCGCCGCGGGGTGTGCGCAAGGAAGAGTACGCGGCCGGCAACTGGTACGACACCTGGCTGCCCGAGCTGTCGCCGAGTGCGGAGCTGGTGGCGAGCGCGCGGGCCGCAGAATCGGACGCGGACTGGGCGGCCTTCGTCAAGGCGTTCCGCAAGGAGATGGCAGCACCTGGCCCCGCGCGCCTGCTCGACATGCTCGCGGTGCTGTCGCATTCCGGCACCTTCTCGCTCGGCTGCTACTGCGAAGAGGAGGCCCATTGCCACCGTTCGGTCCTGCGCGAGCTGCTGAGCGAACGCGGCGCCGATATCGCCTGAGCCGCTGCAGCACGGCCCGGACCATCCCGGAAAACCGGCCCGAGACGGAAGCTCCCCGGCTGCAAGGCCCTCCAAAACGAAAAAACCCCGGCCGCAAGGCCGGGGTTCTGTTTTTTGCGATGTCGCTTTTGGCGATCAGTCGTCGGTCTCGCGGGCCTTCAGGGCCGCGCCGAGAATGTCGCCGAGCGAAGCGCCCGAGTCCGACGAACCGTACTGCGCAACGGCTTCCTTCTCCTCGGCGATTTCCAGCGCCTTGATGGAGACCGACACGCGGCGGGTCTTCTTGTCGAACTGGGTGACGCGGGCGTCGAACTTCTCGCCGACCGAGAAACGCTCGGGGCGCTGCTCGGCACGATCGCGGGACAGGTCCGCACGACGCACGAAGGTGGTCAGGTCGGTGTCGACGATCTTGGCCTCGAGGCCGCCGTCCTTCACTTCGACCACTTCGCAGGTGATGATCGCACCCTTGCGCAGCTCGCCGGCCGCAGCAGTGTCGAACGGATCGCCGCCGAGCTGCTTGATGCCGAGCGAAATACGCTCCTTCTCCATGTCGACGTCGAGCACGACGGCGCGAACCATGTCGCCCTTCTTGTACTCTTCGATGACCTGCTCGCCCGGACGGTTCCAGTCGAGGTCGGAGAGGTGGACCATGCCGTCGACGTCGCCGTCGAGACCGATGAACAGACCGAACTCGGTCTTGTTCTTGACCTCGCCCTCGACCTCGGTACCGGTCGGGAACTTCTCGGCGAAGGCCTCCCACGGGTTCTGCAGGGTCTGCTTGAGGCCGAGCGAGATACGACGCTTGACCGGATCGACCTCCAGGATCATCACCTCAACCTCCTGCGAGGTGGAGACGATCTTGCCCGGATGGACGTTCTTCTTGGTCCAGGACATCTCGGACACGTGGATCAGGCCTTCGATGCCCGGCTCCAGCTCGACGAACGCACCGTAGTCGGTGATGTTGGTCACGCGGCCCGTGAACTTGGCATCGACCGGGTACTTGGCCTCGATGCCATCCCACGGATCGGCCTCGAGCTGCTTCATGCCCAGCGAGATGCGGTGCGTGTCCTGGTTGACGCGGATGATCTGGACCTTGACGGTCTGACCGATCGACAGGACCTCGCTCGGATGGTTGATGCGGCGCCACGCGATGTCGGTGACGTGCAGCAGGCCATCGATGCCGCCCAGGTCGACGAACGCACCGTAGTCGGTGATGTTCTTGACCACGCCTTCCATGACCTGGCCTTCCTCGAGGCTCTGGACCAGCTCCGAGCGCTGCTCGGCACGGGTCTCCTCGAGGACGACACGGCGCGACACGACGATGTTGCCGCGGCGCTTGTCCATCTTCAGGATCTGGAACGGCTGCGGGGTGTGCATCAGCGGGGCGACGTCGCGCACCGGACGGATGTCCACCTGCGAACGCGGCAGGAAGGCCACGGCGCCGTCGAGGTCGACGGTGAAGCCGCCCTTGACCTGGTTGAAGATCTGGCCGGTGACCTTCTCGTTCGCCTCGAAAGCGACCTCGAGACGGACCCAGCTCTCTTCGCGGCGAGCCTTGTCGCGCGACAGGACGGCCTCGCCGAGCGCGTTCTCGACACGCTCCAGATAGACCTCGACCTTGTCGCCGATCGAGACGCCGGCGTCGTCGCCGTCACGTCCCTTGACGCCAAATTCCTTCAGCGCGATGCGGCCTTCGACCTTCAGGCCGACGTCGATCACCGCGAGATCCTTCTCGATGGCGATCACGGTGCCGGTGACGACGGAACCTTCGTACAGCTCCTGCTGCTCGAAGCTTTCCTCGAGAAGGGCGGCAAATTCATCGCGGGTAGGGTTCAAACTGCTCATCGAAACTCCTGGCAGCCAAGTCTGGCTCGTCGCCGGCGGGTTTGTGTTGGTCCTGGCGGCTCCTCCATCCGGCAACCCCGCGTTTGTCTGGGGGGCTGCATCCGCGCGCTCCATCTGCCCTTTGGCAACAGGATTGCGCAGGCCGGCGAGGCGGAAGGCGAAACCGCACGCTCAGTCATGTCTTGCGGGAAATGCGTGGCCGTTCTTCACCGAAAGGGGAAAAACACGTCCGCGATCCGCCAGTCTTCGCCCGGCCGGTCGCGGGCGAGCCGGACCATGAGGCCAATGGGCGCGGATGTCGGCACGCGAAGGCAGGCATCCGGCTCGGGCGCGATGCGAAAAAGCGCCGATCTCGTGACCGCTACCTTGCGTGCACGCTATCGACGATATCCACAGCCGCCTTGAACGCGGTTTCTATATCCATTTCCGACGTATCGAGCAAGTCCGCATCGTCGGCCGGTTTCAGCGGCGCCACGGCGCGGCCCGCATCGCGCTGGTCGCGGCGTTCCAGATCGGCCAGCACGCGGGCGTATTCCGCGTCCTGCCCCTTGGAGACGAGCTCCTGGGTGCGCCGGCGCGCGCGCTCGGCAGCGCTTGCCACCACATAGAGCTTCACGTCCGCATCCGGGCACACCACGGTGCCGATGTCGCGCCCGTCCAGCACGGCGCCCGGCGGCTCCTGGGCAAAGCGCCGCTGCAGCCGCACCAGCTCCTCGCGCAGGCCCGGCAGCACGGCGATCCGCGAGGCGGCCTCGCCGATCTCGTGCGCCGACAGCACGTCGCGGTCGAGGCGGGACAGGTCGAGATTGCGCGCCGTCGCCACCGCGACCGCCTCGTCGCCGAGCGGCAGGCCGCGGGCGAGCAGGGCCGCGGCGACCGCGCGATAGGTGAGGCCGGTGTCGAGATGGCGCAGTCCGTAATGGTCGGCCAGCCGGCGCGCCAGGGTGCCCTTGCCCGAGGCCGCAGGCCCGTCGATGGCGATGATCATGCGGCCTGCTCTCCCGTTTCGCTGATGTCGCCTCCGAGCTCCGCGAACAGCGTCTCGAAGGTCGGGAAGCTGGTGGCGATCACCCCGCCGTCGTCCACCGTGACCGGCCGGTCGGCAGCAAGCCCCAGGACCAGGAAGGTCATGGCGATGCGGTGGTCGAGATGGGTGGTGACGGTGCCGCCGCCGATCGGGCCCTTGCGCCCGTGCACCCGCAAGGTGCTCTCGCCTTCCTCGCACTCGATGCCGTTGACGCGCAGGCCGGCGGCGACCGCCGCAAGCCGGTCCGATTCCTTCACCTTGAGCTCTTCCACCCCGAGCATGGTCGTGGTGCCTTCCGCGAAGGCGGCGGCCACGGCCAGCACCGGATACTCGTCGATCATCGAGGGCGCGCGGTCCGCCGGAACCTCGATGCCCTTCAGCCGCGAATGGCGCACGCGCACATCGCCGAGCCGCTCGCCGCCGGTCTCGCGGATATTGGTGATCTCCAGATCCGCGCCCATCTCCTGCAGCGTGGTCAGGAGGCCGGTGCGGTGCTCGTTGAGCAGCACGTCCGCGACCGTCACTTCCGAGCCCGGCACGATCAGCCCCGCGACGATGGGGAAGGCGGCCGAGGACGGGTCGGCCGGCACGGTGACGTCCTGCGGCTGCAGTTCGCCCTGGCCGGTGACGGTGATCACCCGCCCGCCGGTGTCGTCATGGTCGACCTGGATGGTCGCGCCGAAGCCGGCCAGCATGCGCTCGGTATGGTCGCGGGTGGGAATCGGTTCGACGACGGTGGTCTGGCCCGGCGCGTTGAGGCCGGCCAGCAGCACCGCCGACTTCACCTGCGCGGACGGCACGGGCACGCGGTAGCTGATCGGGGCGGGGGTGCCGGGGCCGTGCACCGACAGCGGCAGCCGGTCGCCGGAGCGCGAGATCACCCGCGTTCCCATCATCCGCAAGGGCTCCAGGACGCGGCCCATCGGCCGCTTGATCAGCGAGGCATCGCCCGTGAAGGTGGCGGCGATCGGATGGGTGCCGGCGATGCCGAGGGCAAGGCGCACGCCGGTGCCGGCATTGCCGTAGTCGATCACCGTTTCCGGCTCCACCAGACTGCCGAGGCCGGCGCCGTCGACTGTCCACAGGCCATTGGCATCGCGCTGGATGCGGGCGCCGAAGGCGCGCATGGCGGCGGCGGTGTTGAGCACGTCCTCCGATTCCAGAAGGCCGGAAACCGTGGTCCGGCCGATGGCCAGCGCGCCCAGCATAAGGGCCCTGTGGGAAATGGACTTGTCGCCGGGCACGGTGACCCGGCCCTTGAGCGCGGTGCCGGAGCGGGCCGTCAGCGGCCTTGCGGCGGTGGAGTGGGACATGCTGGATTCCGAAAGCTTGAAGCCGACTGTTGCGTTGCACCTCGTATCATGCTGGAACCGATACGTCACCGTGGGTGTTGCCTCCGTCAGGGGGCCTTTGGCCGCGGTCTTTGGAACGCGCCGGAGAAAGCAACGGGGCGGGCCGACAAAGCGTTTGACGAAGCAGGGCGGATTAGGCTTTGACAGGAAGCCGGGCAGCCTTTATGCGAACGCCCGATTATCTGCAGACAAGGGTTGGAAACGTGGCAAAACCCGATCTTGGCACCAAGCGGCTGTGCGGCGGTTGCGGCACGAAATATTACGACCTCAATCGCGATCCGATTACCTGCCCCAAGTGCGGCACGGTGTTCATCGTGGCCCAGGCGATGCGGGCGAAGACCGCCGCCAAGGCTGCGGTCGTCGAAGAGGATGAGGACGACGTCGAGCTGGACGACGAGGGCGCCGAGATGGTCAGCCTCGAGGAAGCCGACGCGGAGACCGAAGGCGATACCGCCGTCGCGATCGACGACGACGAGGTCGACGAGGAAATCGGCGATGACGATGCCGACGATGTCTTCATCGACGATGAGGACGAGGAAGACGGCGACGTGCCGGGCATCGTGCTCGAGCGCGACGACGAGGACACCGACCGCTGAAAACGGCGTTGTCCACAGGCCCTGAAACTTTTCCTCAGGGCCTGTTCGGGAAAGCGGATTATTCCGCTTGACTTGAGGGGCGGAAGACGTATTTTCCGCCCGCACCGGCAAGACGAACCCAAGCGTCGCCGGACGGTTCGAAGCAAGAGGGTCCCGGAGGTTTCCGGCCAACGGCTTCGGACAAGACACTGGAAGACGGGGCCATAGCTCAGTTGGGAGAGCGCTTGAATGGCATTCAAGAGGTCAGGGGTTCGACTCCCCTTGGCTCCACCAGTCTTCCCCTTCATGTGAAGATCCCCAAGATATCATCATGATGACGCGGGCAAGTGCTTGCCTGCACGTGCGAGCCGCGCGCTCGGGGGCCGCGAACGCGACCTGGGCGATGTCGACCTTGAGCTCGGCCGGACGGTCCGCGCACGGGCCGAACTGCTCCTTGCCGGAGATCACCGCCTCAAGGTGCTTCCCTCGCACTTGCCGCTCCATCCAGATGGCAGGGGCGGGGCCCCCTATTTTCCAGGCATGACAATGGCGGCCGGGACAGAGAACTGTGCACCGGCACAGGCCTCGGGCTGCTTCACTCTGACGGTCCACCAGCCTTCGAACGGCTTGTCGGCCAGTCCTTCGGCGGAGATCGGGTCGGACGCCGGGCAGGCCCTGCTCAAGGCTGCTGCGAGATCCTGCCAGTCCTTCCCGGGGGCGAAGCGAAGAGAGACGTAGGACTGCCCGCTCTCCCGTTTGGCGAGGCCTTGAAGATAGGCAAGGCTGGCCACGCAGACGCAGACGACAACGAACAGCACGAGAATGATCCGGTTTGCCTTGCGGACCTGATTTTGAAGCGTCAGGTATGCGGCAAAACTGGTCACCTTGGACAGGATGGCCCTGAAACGCGCGGTTTCCTGCTCGCTGTCCGCATTCTCGTATTTGGCCCACAGATCCTCCAGGGACCCTATGTCGCTTGGCAGCAGCTCGTCGAGATACGGGTTGAGCATGGTCTGCACCGACGCCTGTTTCAGCCTGTCGCGGGAAAACGCCTTGGGAAACAGGAGTTCCTGCATGGTCATGACGGCAGCCAGGATCGCGACGACCACCACCGCCCCGAAGACAATGCCGAGGCCCAGGTGCTTTTCGCCAAGGTCGGGAAGAATGCCGAAAGACAATCCGCCGGCCAGTACGGCGCCCAAACCGGCCAGTGCGGCCGCAAACCACTTTGCGGTATCCCGCAAGTCCGCCCGCGCCTTGGCGTAGCGATCCCCCTGGGTCTCGTCCGTCATCACCAACTCTCCCCCGGCCTGCTAGAGGACCTTCCGCAGCATGATGGTGATATCGTCGCCGATGTCTCTCGGGGGCCTCGCCTTTCCGGGGAGGATTGGCCTCGCCTTGCGGTGCGTCCTGCTCTTGCGGGCCCTGACCAGGATCCGCAACACGCCTTTGACGGCCGCTTCCCTGTCCGGAAAGACGCCCTTCTTCACGAGAGAATCGAGATAATCGAGAATCTCCTGGTCAAGATCATCGACCCAGCTGCCCATGATGCCCTCATACAATTCGCTATCTTGAAAATGCCTGTCCTGTTCATGGGGCCGGCGGACGGTCCGCAGCGGATCCAAGAGCAAGTCTATCGTTTGAGCCCTGGCGCTTCGGCGGATGGTGCCCCAGCCGCTTGGGAGCACCCGCGCCCAGCAGTTCAGGCCCGGCAATCGGAGCCATCCTCGCGGGGCGAACCCGACCGTTCCGGCCGTGAGACCCGGTCTCCGGTCGTCAGGCGCAAGGCCGTTTCGCCAGACCACCAATCATTGGTGTTCAGTGCGCAAGAGGCAAATAAAAACGTCATCGAACGCAGGGGAAGATGGCGTCTATCGGTCGTATCTTCAGAAAAGGCAGTCTGTGATCCGGGAATTGAATGACTGCCCGAAGAAGTGCGTCTTGCTGGTGCGCTTGGGTGCTGCAGGATATCTGCCCGGATGTCGGGGCGTGCGGGCAGGAAAGACACGACGGGCCAAGGCCGGTTTCAAAAGACAAGGCCACGGCGTGGTTCCGCCGTGGCCTTGATTTTTTGTTTTGCGTGCGGGAGGAGGGCGGTCAGTAGTCCGCCCGGCCGCCCGACATGTCGAAGACCGCGCCGGTGGAGAAGGATGCCCTGCGCGAGGCGACGAAGGCGACGATCTCGGCCAGCTCCTCCGGTGTGCCGAAGCGGTTCATCGGGATCTTGGCGAGAAGCTCCTGGACGTAGCTTTCCGGCCAGCCGTCGAAGATGCGCGTGCGGATCGCGCCGGGGGCGACGCAGTTGACCGTGACGCCGGTGGTGGCGAGTTCGCGCCCCAGCGTCTTGGTCAGCGAGATCACCGCCGCCTTGCTCGCCGCATAGGCGGCGATGCGCGGGCCCGGCTCCTTGCCGGCGACCGAGCCGATGGTGACAATGCGGCCATAGCCGCGCGCCACCATGTCCGGGATCACCGCCTGGCAGCACAGCAGCGTGCCGGTGACGTTGACCTCCATCACCCGCGCCCAGTCCGTGCTGGCGAGTTCCGCCGCCGGCACGTTGGGGCCGGGAATGGCGGCGTTGCACACCAGGATCGAGATCTCGCCGAGCATCTTGCGGGTGGCCGCCAGGGCGGTCGCCACCTCCTCCGGCGAGGTGATGTCGACGGCGCAGGAGTGGGTGGGGCCGATATCGGAGAGCTGCTCGGCACTGTCCTGCGCCGCCTCGCCGTCCTGGTCCCAGATCGCAACGCGCGCGCCTTCCTCCAGCAGCTTGCGGGCGATGGCCTGGCCGAGGCCCCTGGCCGCGCCCGTGACGATGGCGGAACGCCCCTTCATCGGTTGCCCTCCTGCTTCGCGGCGGACCCGCCCTTGCGGGCGCGCATCTTCTCGATCCAGACGCCGATCTCGCCGACGAAGCCCTTGCGGAAGGCGAGGATGCAGGTGAGGAACACGACGCCGATGATCACCGACAGCCACTCGCCCACCTTGTCGGCGAGGAAGTTCTGCAGAAGGATCACGAAGAAGGCGCCGGCCACCGGGCCGCCCAGCGTGCCAAGGCCGCCGAGGATGCACATCATCACCACCTCGCCGCTCAGCGCCCAGTGCAGGTCGTTGAGCGACTCGTAGGACAGCGCCAGCGCCTTCAGCGCGCCGGCCAGCCCGGACAGGGCCCCCGACAGGGTGAAGGCCAGCACCTTGTAGCGGTCGACGTCGTAGCCGAGCGAGATGGCGCGCGGTTCGTTCTCGCGGATCGCGGTCAGCACCTGGCCGAAGGGCGAGGTGACGATGCGGTGGATCGCGAACAGTGCCAGCAGGAAGCAGGCGGCGACCAGGCCGTAGAGGGCCATGTCGTCCTGCAGGTCGATGATGCCGAACAGCGTGCCGCGTGGGATGCCGTGGAAGCCGTCGTCGCGCCCCGTCCACTCCATCTGCATGGCGACGAAGTAGATCAGCTGCGAGATAGCCAGCGTGATCATGGCGAAGTAGATGCCCTGGCGGCGGATCGCCACCGAGCCGGCGAGGAAGCCGATCAGGGCCGCCACCGCGACGCCGGCGAGGATGCCGAGTTCCGGTGGCCAGCCGAGATGCTTCATCGTCACGCCGAGCGCATAGCCGGCCGAGCCGAAGAACATCGCGTGGCCGAAGGACAGCAGCCCGGTGTAGCCGAGCATCAGGTTGAAGGCCGAGGCGAAGATGGCGAAGCACAGGAGCTTCACGATCAGCATCGGGTAGATGAAGGCCGGGGCGACGGCGAGCGCCGCGACGGCCAGCACGATCATGAGGGTGCGGGTGTTGAGCATGGCCTGTCCTCACTGCTTTCCGAACAGGCCGTGCGGGCGAACCAGCAGGACCAGGATCATCAGGACGAAGATCGCGGTGGACGAGGCCTCCGGGTAATAGACCTTCGCCAGCCCCTCGATCAGGCCGAGGCCGAGACCGGTGAGGATGGAGCCGAGGATCGAGCCCATGCCGCCGATCACCACCACGCCGAAGACGGTGATGATGATGGAGTGGCCGATCTGCGGGGTGAGCTGCATCAGGGGCGCGGCGAGCACGCCGGCAAAGGCGGCAAGTCCGACGCCCCAGCCGAAGACCAGGGTGACCAACAGCGGCACGTTGACGCCGAAGGCCTGCACCAGGCTCGGGTTCTCCGTGCCGGCCCGCAAGGTCGCGCCGAGGCGGGTCCGCTCGATCACCAGCCAGGTGATGAGGCACAGGCCGAGCGCCGCGACGATCACCCAGATGCGGTAGATCGGCAGGCGCATGAAGCCGAGGTCGACCATGCCCTGCAGCGACGGCGGCACCGCGTAGCGCAGGCCCGAGACGCCGAAATAGACCCGCACGAAGCCCTCGATCACCATGGTCAGGCCGAAGGTGACGAGCAGGCCGTAGATGTGGTCGAGCTTGTAGATGCGCTTGAGGATCGTCCGCTCGATGACGATGCCGAGGCCCGCCGCCATCAGCGGCACCAGCAGCACGGCCCACCAGTAGCCGAGGCCGAGCGGCTGCAGCAGCAGATAGGCGAGGAACGCGCCCAGCATGTACATCGTGCCATGAGCGAAGTTGACGATGTTCAGCAGGCCGAAGATCAGCGACAGGCCGAGCGACAGCAGCGCGTAGAAGCTGCCGTTGACGAGGCCCAGCAGCAGCTGGCCGTAGAGCACGGGGGCGGGAACGCCGAAGATCTCGGTCATGGTCACACTCCCAGATACGTGCGGATGTCGTCGGCGCGGGCGGCAAGATCGGCTTGCGCGATCTCCTCGACCACACGGCCGTGCTCGATGATGAAGAAGCGGTCGGCGAGCGGGGCCGCGAAGCGGAAGTTCTGCTCGACCATGAGGATGGTGAAGCCGCGGGCCTTGAGATTCTGGATCACCCTGGAGAGCGTCTGCACGATCACCGGGGCAAGGCCTTCGGAGATCTCGTCCAGCAGCAGGATGTCGGCGCCGGTGCGCAGGATGCGGGCGATCGCCAGCATCTGCTGCTCGCCGCCGGACAGGCGGGTGCCGGGGCTGTGCGCGCGTTCCTTCAGGTTGGGGAACATCGCGTAGATCTCGTCGAGCGACATGGCCATGCCGCCGTCGGTCCGGGTCACCGGCGGCAGCAGCAGGTTCTCCTCGCAGCTCAGCGAGGCGAAGATGCCGCGTTCTTCCGGACAGTAGCCGAGCCCGGCCTTGGCGATGCGGTAGGCCGGCGTCGTGCTCATGTCCTGGCCGCGGATCTCCAGCCGGCCGTCGCGCCGGTCGAGAAGGCCCATGATGGCGCGCAGGATCGTGGTGCGGCCGGCACCGTTGCGGCCGATCAGGCTGACCACCTCGCCGCGGCGGACCGACAGGTCGACACCATGCAGCACGTGGCTCTCGCCGTACCAGCCGTTCACTCCCGTCAGGGACAGGACGGTCTCGCCCATCAGTGTGCCCCCTCCAGCTCGGTTTCGCTGCCCATGTAGGCTTCCAGGACCCGCGGGTCGGCGGAGACCTCGGCATAGGTGCCCTCGGCGAGCAGCGCGCCGCGCTGCAGGACCGAGATGCGGTCGCAGATGCCGGCGACGACCTTCATGTTGTGTTCCACCATCAGGATCGTCCGCCCCGCCGAGACCCGCTTGATGAGCTGGGTGACACGTTCCACGTCCTCGTGGCCCATGCCCTGTGTCGGCTCGTCGAGCAGCATCAGCCGCGGTTCCATCGCCAGGGTCGTTGCGATCTCCACCGAGCGCTTGCGCCCGTAGGGAAGGTCGGCCGCCTTGGTCTGGGCGAAGTCCTGCATGTCGACCTGCTCCAGCAGGTCCATCGCCCTGGCGTCGAGGCGCGACAGCACGCTCCCGGGAAGCCAGAACGCATAGGTCGGCGCGTGGCGCCGCTGCAGCGCCACGCGCACGTTTTCCAGCACAGTCAGATGGGGGAACGTGGCCGAGATCTGGAAACTGCGCACCATGCCCTGGCGGGCGAGGGCGGCGGGTTTCTCGCGGGTAATGTCCCGGCCATCGAATACGATCCTGCCCGCGCTGGGCGACAGGAACTTCGTCAGCAGGTTGAAGACGGTCGTCTTGCCGGCCCCGTTGGGCCCGATGAGGGCGTGGATATCGCCCTCCCGGACCCGCAGGGAGACGTCATCGACCGCCCGGAACCCGCGGAACTCCTTGCAGAGTCCAACCGTTTCCAGGATGTGGGTCATGGACTGTATGCTCAGCCCTTGTTGACCAGCGAGCACTTGCTCTGGTCGAGCGGCAGGAAGGCTTCCTCCGCCGGGATGGTCTCGAGCACCTTCAGGTAGTCCCAGTCGTACTGCGACTCTTCTGGCGTCTTGACCTGCACCAGATACATGTCGTGCACCATCATGCCGTCTTCGCGGATCTTGCCGTTCTCGGCGAACATGTCGTTGATCGGCATTTCGCGCATCTTGGCGAGCACCGTCTTGGCATCGGTGGTGCCGGCCGCCTCGACCGCGCGCAGATAGTGCAGCGTGCCGGAATAGTCGCCGGCATTGACCATGTTCGGCATCTTGCCGACACGCTCATAGAAGCGCTTGGACCACTCGCGGGTCTGCTCGGTGCGATCCCAGTAGAAGCCGTCGGCGAAGAGCAGGCCGGACGCCTGGTCGAGGCCGAGGCCGTGGATCTCGTTGATCAGCAGGGTGAAGGCCACCATCTGCTGGTCGCCGCCGAGGCCGAATTCCTTCAGCGCGCGGATGCTGTTGGTGGTGTCGGACGAGGAGTTCGACAGGCCGATCGCCTGGGCGCCGGACGAAATCGCCTGCAGGGCGTAGGACGAGAAGTCGCTGGCCATGAAGGCGGGATGCTTGACGCTGCCGGACAGCGTGCCGCCGGACGACTCGATGGCGCCGGTCACCGCCGCCTCGACCGACAGGCCGTAGGCGAAGTCGGAGACGATCAGGTACCAGTTGTTGACGCCGTTCGCCGCCAGCGCCTTCACCGGCGAGTTGGCGAGCGAGTAGGAATTGAAGGCAAAGTGGACGGCATTGGGCGAGCAGGCATCGCCCGTGATGCGGTCGGAACCGGCGCCGGTCACCACGACCACCTTGTCCTTGGACTGGGCGATCTCCATCACGCCGAGCGCGGCGGCCGAGTTCGACAGGTTGATCACCATGTCGGTGCCGCTGTCGAACGCCTCGCGCGCCTTGGTGACGGCGATGTCCGGCTTGTTCTGGTGGTCGATGAAGTCGGCGTGGATCGGCTTGCCGTTCAGCGTGCCGCCGAAGTCCTCGATCGCCATCTTCACCGCTTCGATGGCGCCCTGGCCGCCGTAGTCGGCGGTCGCGCCGGCCAGATCGGTCATCAGGGCGATCTTGACCTGGTCCTCGTCCGCGAGGGCAGGCATCGTCAGCACAGTGCTCGCCATCAGGGCGAACATGCGGCCATAAACCTTATTCATCGTGTTTCCTCCCGTTTCAGGCTCGCGAGCATGCAGGCGCATCGGCTGGTCCGGCGGGAAGTCCTCGGCTCCCTGCCGCCCTTGAGCGGATTGCCTTGTGTCGCGAGGGGGTGCGCAGATGCTCCCGAAACTTGCGCTTTGGCTTGGGCGGGGTGTCGCGGGTGCGACCCCAGCCGTTGCCCGACGAACGCTAGGGATGCGCAAGGCATGTGTAAAATAGATAATTGACATGCAAACCATAATTAAAAGACATTTCACGCCGACGGCACGCGGGGAGGCAAGGCGATGAAAATCCGGCAACTCGAGTATTTCATGCATGTGGTGAACACGCTGAACATCACCCATGCGGCAGAGCGGGCGAATGTCTCGCAGCCGGCTCTCAGTCGCCAGGTGCAGCTGCTGGAGGAGGAACTGGGCACCCGGCTCGTCGACCGCCGGCCGCGCGGCGTGGCGCTGACCCCGGCCGGCCAGCGGCTCGCCGATCATGTGCGCGCCCTGATGCAGAATGTCGAGCTTATTAAGGAAGACATCATTGCGGCGGAGACCATGCCGGCGGGCTCCTTGCGCATTTCCTCCGCCTATTCCCTGCGCGGGCTGCTGATCGCCGATGTGGTCGCCGAATTCCACCGCCTCTACCCGCAGGTCAATCTGGAGATCCACGAGGGCGTGTCGATCAACGTGCGCGAGGAGCTGGTCACGCGCCATGTCGACCTTGCCATCTATTCCGATCATGGCGCCTCGCGCGGGCTCAACCGGCAGGCGCTGTGCTCCGAAGGGCTGGTGCTGCTCGCGTCGCCTGCGGCGGGCCTGCGCATGGATGCGCCGGTGCCCAGCACCTCGCTGGTCGGGCTCGATCTGGTGCTGACCCCCTCGCCAAACGGCCTGCGCCGGGTGGTGGAGGACCTGTTGCCGCCGTCGGCCACCTTGCGCAATCCGCCGGTGATCGTGGAGACCAACTCGATCATCGTCGATCTGGTCTCGCGCGGCGGTCTGCACAGCATCCTGCCCTATAGCGCCTGCCATCAGGCCTATACGCGGGGCGAGATTTCCATCGCCCCGGTTGCCGGCGTCACCTGGCCTTGGGTCATCGCGACCTCGCGCGACCGGCCGCGCACCGCTGCCATGCGGGTCTTCACCGATCTTCTGCTCGGCCATGCCCGCCGGCTGGCGGCGGACGGGGTCTGGATCACCGCCGAGTTGCCCCCGGAGGACTGACTTCGCGCAAAACGCGAGGATTTCTGCGGACTGACCCCGCGTCGGCGGCCATTGGGCATAGATTAAACTGATCTTGAATTCACAGACATAACATCAGGTTATTCCAGACATATGCGCATTGATTTTGTCCTGTGCGCGCGAACATGCTTGCTTTCCCCGGAAAAGGCCGCATCCCGCGGGTGCCGGCCTGCCAATCCCGGGAGGAAAAATCCGTGGCAACAAACGCCCGTTCGGCCGCCGGCGGCAGCCTGACCCTGCCTGTCGGCAAGAACACGCCCAAGCGCCTCAATCGCAACGTTCCCGAGCCGACCCGCGACGACATGCTGGCGCTCGCCCGCACGATGTTGCGGATCCGCCGCTTCGAGACGCGCACCGAGGAACTGTTCAAGACCGGCGTCATCAAGGGCACCGCGCATTCCTCGGCTGGGCAGGAGGCGATTGCCGCCGGTGCCTGCCTGCCGCTGCGCCGCAGCGACTTCATCACCACCCATCACCGCGGCCACGGCCACTGCATCGCCAAGGGCGCCGACATCGACGGCATGATGGCGGAGCTGTGCGGCAAGCTCGGCGGCATCTGCGGGGGCATCGGCGGCTCGATGCATGTCGCCGATGTGGAGCTGAACATCCTCGGCGCCAACGGCATCGTCGGCGCCTCGATGGGGCTCGGCGTCGGTGCGGCGCTCGCCGCCAAGCAGCGCGGCTCGGACGACGCGGGCATCGCCTTCTTCGGCGACGGCGGCTCGAACGAGGGCATATTCCACGAAGCGCTCAACCTGGCGGCCCTGTGGAAGCTGCCAATCGTCTTCTTCTGCGAGAACAATCTCTACGGCATGTCGACGCCCTTCGAGCAGGCGACGGCCGGCGGATCGGTGGCGGCGCGCGCCGCGGCCTACGGCATTCCCGGCGAGCGGATCGACGGCAACGACCCGGTCGAGGTCTATGCGGCGGTGTCCGAGGCCCTGGCCCGGGCGCGCGCCGGCGAGGGGCCGACCCTGATCGAGGGTCTGACCTATCGCCACGGCGACCATTCGGTGCGCGGCAACCTGCTCGGCTACCGGACCGACGACGAGATCCGCAAGTGGCTGGACGAGGACCCGCTGACCCGGTTGGCTCGCCGCCTTGCCGAGGACTGGGACGTCGATGCGCAGGAATTCGCCGCGCTCGAGGCCGAGGCGTCCGAGGAGATCGAAACGGCGATCACCAAGGCCGAGACCCTGCCCGAGCCCGAACTGCCGATGCTGTTCGACAAGGTGCTGGCGCCGCGCCGCACCCCCCCGGCACCGCCCGCGCCGGGTTCGCGCGCGATCACCTATACCGAGGCGGTGCGCGAGGCGATTGCCCAGTCCATCGAGGGCGACGACACTGTGTTCCTGATGGGCGAGGACGTCGGCCCGGTCGGCGGCACCTTCGGCGTCACCCGCGGCCTGTTCGACAAGTTCGGCCCCGACCGCATCATGAACACGCCGATCTCGGAAGGCGTGATCTCGGGCGCGGCCGTCGGTGCGGCGCTGTCCGGTCGCCGGCCCATCGCCGAGATCCAGATCTTCGATTTCGTCACCTTCATGATGGACCCCATCGTCAACCAGGCCGCCAAGCTGCGCTTCATGCTCGGCGGCAAGGCCTCGGTGCCGGTGGTGTTCCGCGGTCCCCAGGGCGGCGGCATCCGCCTTGCGGCCCAGCACTCGCAGTCGCTGGAAGCCTGGTTCGCCCACATTCCCGGCCTCACCGTGCTGGCGCCGTCCACGCCCTATGACGCCAAGGGCCTCCTGATGGCGGCGATCCGCGACGACAACCCGGTCGTCTTCCTGGAGCACAAGCTGCTCTATCTCGGCGGGGCGGCTCCGGTGCCGGAAGCGCCTTACGAGATCGAGATCGGCAAGGCCGACATCAAGCGCGAGGGCACGGACGTGACCGTGATCGCGACGCTGGCGATGGTCGAGCGCGCCCTGACGGCGGCCGAGACGCTGGCCCGCGAGGGCATCAGCGTCGAAGTCATCGACCCGCGCAGCCTGCGCCCGCTCGACATGGACTGCTTCGTGCGCTCGGTAAAGAAGACCAGCCGCTGCCTCGTCGTGCACGAGGCCTGGCGCACCGGCGGCCTCGGCGCGGAAATCGCCGCGCAGATCACCGAGGAGGCCTTCGACTGGCTCGATGCCCCGGTGGAGCGCATGGGCTCCGCCGAGGTGCCGATGCCCTATAACGACCGGCTCGAGCGCGAGGTGATGCCGAGTGCTGCCGGCATCGCCGAAACGGTGCGCCGCATGTGCCACCGCGATCTTGCGGGGGCCTGAGCCATGAGCATCAACATCCTGATGCCGGCCATCTCGCCCTCGATGACCTCGGGCAAGCTGGTGCGCTGGCACGTCGAACCCGGCACCCGGGTGCGGCAGGGCGACATTCTCGCCGAGCTGGAGACCGACAAGGCGGCGATGGACATCGAGGCGCCGGCCGACGGCGTGCTCGAGACGATCCTCGTGCCGGGCGGCACAGCCGACGTGCCGGTGGAGACCCCGATCGGGATCCTCGCCAGCGGCGCAGTCGAACCGGCAGTCGAACCGGCTCAGGCGCCTGCGCCCGTTGTTGCCCCTGCGCCTGCAGCCGTTGCGGAGCCCGTTCCGGCTCCGGCCCCGGCCGTGGCGGCTGCTCCGGCCGTCGACCCGGATGCGCCGCCCTTGCGGATCTCGCCGCTGGCCCGCCGTCTGGCGCGCGAGATGGGCGTGGAGACGCAAGGCCTGCGCGGAACCGGCCCGAAGGGCAGGATCCTCGCCGCCGACATCCGCGAGGCGGCCGAGCGGCCCGCACCGGCACCCGTTCCGGCTCCCGCTATTGCGCCTGTTGCCGCTCCCGCGCCGCAGGCGGTCCCTGCCGGCGAGGTGGAGCCGCACACGGCGATGCGCCGGACCATCGCCCAGCGGCTGGTCGAGGCCAAGCAGACCGTTCCGCACTTCTATCTGGAGGTCCGCTGTGAGGCCGATGCCCTGCTGGCGCTGCGCAAGGAGCTGAACGCTGCGCTTTCGGCCTCCGGCTCGGATGCCAGGCTGACGGTCAACGACCTGGTGATGAAGGCCTATGCGCTCGCCATCGCCCGCACGCCCGATGCCATGGTTACCTGGAGCGAGGCGGGTCTCGTACGTCACGGCAGCGTCGACATCGGCCTTGCCGTGGCGCTCGAGGGCGGGCTGATCACGCCGATCTTGCGCGACGCCGCCCGGCTGTCGCCCGGCGCCCTGTCGCAGGCCGCGCGCGATGCCATCGCCCGTGCCCGTGCCGGCCGGCTGATGCCGGAGGAGTATTCCGGCGGTCTTGCCGGCCTCTCCAACCTCGGCATGTACGGCGTCAGTGCGTTCTCGGCGATCATCAATCCGCCGCAGAGCATGAACCTTGCGGTCGGCACCACCGAGACCGAGCTGGCGCTGCGCGACGGCCAGGCGGTCGAGGTACAGCGCTTGCGGCTGACCCTGTCGGTCGACCACCGCGCCATCGACGGGGCGGTCGGGGCGCAGCTCTTGCAGCAGCTCAAGACCCTGATCGAGACGCCCCTGCTGCTGGCCTCGTGAGATGGCGATGCTGGAGGAGCTGTTCGACCTCACCGGCCGCGTCGCGCTGATCACCGGCGGGGCGCGCGGCATCGGGCTGGAAAGCGCGCGGCTGCTTGCCGGTGCGGGCGCCGCCGTGGCGCTCGTCGACCGGGACGGGGAGGCGCTGGAGGCGGCCGTGGCCGGCCTTCGGGCCGGCGGGGGGCGCTGTCTTGCCGTCACCGCCGACATTGCCGAGCCGGCGCGCCTGCCGGCCGTGGTCGGGGAGGTGTCGGACTGGGCCGGTGCGCCGGATATCCTGGTCAACAATGCAGCGCTGGTGCAGCGCGTGCCGGCGACCGAGCTGACGCCCGACATGTGGCGGCAGGCGATGGCGGTCAACCTGGATGCCGCGTTCGAGCTGAGCCGTCTCGTCCAGCCCGGCATGGCCGTGAAGGGCGGCGGGGCCATCGTCAACATCGCCTCGATCATGGCGCTGTCGGGCGGGGGCTTCTATCCCATCGCCTCCTACCACGCGTCCAAGGGCGCGATGGTCAACCTGACCCGCGGGCTGGCGATGGAGTGGGGTCCGCTCGGCATCCGCGTCAATGCGGTCGCGCCGACCTGGATCCGCACCGACTTCAACCGGGCGTTCCTCGACCAGCCGGGCGTTTCCGAACCGCTGCTTGCGTCCATGCCGCTCGGCCGTTTCGCCACCCTGCGTGACGCGGCCGCGGCCGTGCTTTATCTGTGCGCCCCGGCGGCGGCCATGGTCACCGGCCATGTGCTGCCCGTCGACGGCGGCTATCTCGCCCACTGACGACATTATGGGAGGATCCATGTCCGTCACGCAAAACCACACCGGCATCACGGTGGCCGACCTCGACCGTTCCGAGGCGATGTTCCGCGATCTCTTCGGCTTCGAGACGATCTCGCGCGCGCCGCGCGACCCAGGCACCATCTCGCGGGTGATCGGCGTCGACGGCTGCCAGGTGGAGATCGCCTATATGCGCAACGGCACGGCGACGGTGGAGCTGCTGTGCTACTCGGCACCGCAAGAGCGCGGCGACTTCCGCCCGCGTCCCTGCGATCTCGGCTCCCTGCATCTCGGCTTCGATGTCGACGACATGGACGAGATGCTGAAGCGCTGCGCCGAGTGGTCGCTGGATCTTCTCGGCGATGTGGTGGTGGTCAGCGCCGGCCCGAACAAGGGCAAGCGCATCGCCTATCTGCGCAATCCCGGCGACGGTGTCGTGCTGGAGCTGATCGAGCGCTAAGCCGCCGCCGACTTGGATTGTCCTGCGTCCGGTGCCCGGCCGGGCGCAGGATGCACGAACGCCCGCGAGGAACCTCCTCGCGGGCGTTCGGTGTTTTGTCGATGCGTCCGGTCAGGCCGCGCGGATGGTCGAGAGGAACTCGTTCATCGCCGTCTGCATCCGGCTGGAGCGGTCGTGCAGGTCGCGGATGGACTCGCGCATCTCGTTGCTGAGCGTGCCGGTGTGGTTGGCCTGCTCGCTGACCTCGATGATCGAGCCGCTGACGCTGCGCGTGCCCTGCGCCGCCTCGGCGACATTGCGGGCGATCTCGTTGGTCGCCGCGTTCTGCTGCTCCGTCGCGGCCGCCATCGCCGAGGTGCGTTGACGGATGGTCTGGACCATCTCGGCAACGGAACCGGTGGCGACGATGGAATCGTCGGCCGCATGGCGCATCTCGGAAATCTGCGTGTCGATCTCCTCGGTCGCCTTGGCGGTCTGCTCGGCCAGCGCCTTGACCTCGGAGGCGACGACGGCGAAGCCGCGTCCCGCCTCGCCGGCGCGTGCCGCCTCGATAGTGGCGTTGAGCGCCAGCAGGTTGGTCTGCTCGGCAATGTCGGTGATCAGCTTCGTCACGTCGCCGATCCGCGCCACCACCTGCTGCAGCTTGCTCACCGCCTGGTTGGACCGCTCGACCTCGGTGGAGGCCTCTGTCACCACCTTGGAGGAGGCATGCACCTGCTCGTTGATCTCGGCGATGGAGGCGGACAGCTCCTCGGTGGCGCTGGCGACGGTGTTGACGTTCTCGGTCGCCTGCTGCGAGGCGGAGGAGACCGACAGCGCCTGGCGCGTCGTGCCCTCGGCGATATCGGCCAGCGCGCCGGCCGTGCCGTTCAGCGTTTCCAGCCCGCCGATCATCTCGCGGGTGATGGTCATCACCGTTTCCTCGAAGTTCGCCGCAACGCGCTCCATCTCGATGCGCCGGCGCTCGGCTGCGTCGAGGCGGGCCTGCTCGGTCTCTTCCTCCAGCTCGCGGGTGCGGATCAGGTTGGCACGGAACACGCCGAGCGCATTGCCCATGCGGCCGATCTCGTCGGCACGGTTGCCGAGGTCGATTTCCTCGTTCGTGTCGCCGTCGGCGAGCTTGCGCACCACGTCGGCGAGCCTTGCGAGCGGCCGCGAGACGATGGCGAAGTTCAGGTAGCCGAGAATGGCGGCAAAGAGCGTGATGAGAACGCCGCTGCCGAGCGCGATCATCTGGGCGGAGGCAAGCTCTGCCCGCTGCTGTGCCAGCAGGGCGGTTTCGCGGTTCTGCAAGGTGGCCTGGAGCTCGGTCACGCCGTCGAACGTCGCATTGAGCAGGCCGGCACCGGTTGGCGTCAGCTCCATGGCACGGGCGAGATCGACCGTTTCGGGTACCCGCATCAGGCGGATCTGCTCGCTGGCGAAGTCAGTGTGCCAGCCGTTCCAGGCGGTGCGGATCGTGTCGGCCTGGCCGGCAAGCGAGCCGTCGAGCGAGGCAAGGCTCGCCTTCAGTTCGTCGATCCGGCCGGAAATGGCCGTGGTCTGGCTCTCGACCTTGCCGACCCAGTCCCGGTTGCCGGTCAGCAGGAAGTTCTTCACCCACAAGGCCTGTTCCAGAACGGCCTCGCGCAGTTCGTCGGCATCGCGCGAGATCGCCGTTACCTGTTCGGCCTGGGTGACCGCATCGGCGGCAGAGATGGTCTTGGACCAGGTGATGGCACCGCCGACGGCGCCGATCAGTGCCAGACACGAGAAGGCGATTGCGCCCTTGGTGGAAACCGAAAGCTTGGCGAGCATGATGTCAGTCCCGGCTTAGCTGGCAGGAGCCGCGCGGCGCGCGAGCTCGGTAAGGTTGAGCTCGACGGTGGCAGCGCCGATCGGCTTGGAGGTTTCGTCGGCGATCGTCAGGTTGAGCTGGGCGACCCAGATCTTGCGATCGCCATCCCACTCTGGCTCGTCGAGGAACACGGCATTGGCGCCATTGGGGAAGGTCTTCTGGAACTTCGCCTCGTCGCCCTGCCAGTAGTCGCCGGTGATAGAGCTCTGCCCGACATTGAGGCCGTTGGCATCCATCACGAAGATCTCGGTATAGAGCCCGAGGGTCTTGGCCTGGACGCGGAGCAGGTAGATGGACAGGGGCGCGGACAGCGTCGCCGAGATCAGCGGCTTGTCGTTGCTCTCGCGCTCGGCCACCCACTGCTGGTCCAGCGCGTCGATTTCCGCCTGGCTGAGATTGCCGCGCAGCTCGTTCTGCGCGTTGATCGACAGCGCCACGATCGGGTTGGCGAGCCATTCGCGGGTCTGGGCGATGAATGCATCGTCGACCAGTGCCTTGATGTCGGGTACCGGCGGCTCGGCCGCCGCCTGTCCGCTCAGCACGAGGGACGACAACAAGAAAATTCCCGCAAGGCGTCGCATTTGGAAGGCTCCTGTCCACAATCGGATCGATTGAGGCTTCCTCTCTCCGGGTTAAAGGAACCTTTAGGTGGGGAAATATAATTTTTGTGCAATGAGAACAAATAGTTGGCAGGTTGCTGGCAAAAATTTGTGCAATTCAGGAGTTGTGGAGCTTTGCCAGATTTGACCTTGGGACAGTTCTCAGGTCTTCCACAGGCCCGAGCTTGCGGGAGAAAAGCAACCGCGATCACCTTAGCAAGTATCGGTCCAATCCCCCGGCAGGAGGGGGCTGAACGGTCCCGCCGAGGCCCTTGCCGAAGCCCTTTCTTGAACTCCACAGCCGCTCTCGCCATATATGACGAGACGGAACGCGTGTGTTCCGGCCGGATGCCGTCAGGGTCCGGCGTGTTGGACGCTCCGGTCTGGCCGGTCAGCCGGCGGACGGATCGTTTGGAATTGGGCCGCTTTGCAAAAGGGCTTGAAGCATATGACGCGTATGTCTGCGTTTTCCTCTCCCCTGCTTCTGGGTTTCGAGGATCTGGAACGGATGCTCGACAGGGTCAGCAAGGGCGCGAATGACGGCTACCCGCCGTACAATATCGAGCGCCTGCCCAAGACCGAGACGCGTGGCGAGATCATCCGCATCACCCTGGCGGTCGCCGGCTTTACCCGGGACCAGCTCGACGTCAGCGTCGAGGAAAGCCAGCTCGTGATCCGCGGACGCCAGGAAGACGACAAGACGCGGCAGTTTCTGCATCGCGGCATCGCGGCCCGGCAGTTCCAAAGGGCCTTCGTTCTTGCTGAAGGGATCGAGATCCTGGGCGCGGAACTGAAGGACGGCCTGCTTTCCATCGATCTCATCCGCCCGGAACCCGAGCGTATCGTGCGCCGTATCGAGATCGACGCGCGGGACTAACCCCGCAACCGATCCCGACGATGCACGGACCGGAGCGGTGGTGCGGCGCATTGCCGGCCACGCGAAAGGAGCGATGCCATGACGTGTGACGAACAGACTTTCACCATGAAGCCCGGCGAATTCCAGGCTCTCGGCACGGGAGAGATCGCCTATGTGAAGGCGATGACCTCCGACGACCTGACCACGCTGTTTCCGCAGGCGCCGCGCATGCGCCCGGGGCTGAACCTGTGGGTTCTGCTCAACGCGGACGGAACGCCGATCATGCTGTCCGACAGCCGCGAGACGGCGCTGGCCAATGCGGCCGAGCACCAGCTCCACACGGTGGCGCTGCACTGACGAGGGGCGCATCCCGGATCTTCCGAGCCCATCCCTCAACGACATGAAAAAGGCCCCGGCTCCATCGCGGAACCGGGGCCTTTTTCATGTCCGGGCGTCAGCTGCGCGCTCCTGGCCCTCAGGCCGCGTTGGAGGCGACCGGCTGGGTCAGGATGGAATAGAGCGCGTCGGCATCGCTGGTGGCGCGCAGCTTGGCGACCGTACCGGGGTCGCGCATGCGCCGGGCAATGCGGGCGAGTGCCTTGAGGTGATCTGCGCCGGCACCTTCCGGCGCGAGCAGGACGAACACAAGATCGACCGGCTGGTCGTCCAGCGCATCGAAATCGATGGGACGCTCCAGACGGGCAAACAGGCCGACAAGCTTGTCCAGGCGGACGAGCTTGCCATGGGGAATGGCGATGCCGTTGCCCACCCCGGTGGAACCGAGGCGTTCGCGCTGCAACAGCGTATCGAAGACATCCCGTTCGGGCAGGCCGGTGACGGCCGCGGCCTTGGCGGCGAGTTCCTGGAGCGCTTGCTTCTTGCTGTTCGCTTTCAGGCTCGGAACGATCGCTTTCGATGTGATGAGATCGTTGAGATCCATAAGGCGACTCTTGGTTCGAGAAACGGAAAGCAACCGGCGCGCCGCCGCATCCCGCTGAGGGGATGCGGCGGGCCGGATTGCGTTGATGGTCTATCGGGCTGCGTTGTCCGGGTCGATCCACCCGTAATTGCCGTCCTTGCGGCGGTAGACGACGTTCACCGTCCCGCTGCCGGCATTGCGGAACACCACCACGGGTGCTTCCGCCAGATCGAGCTGCATCACCGCCATGCCGACGGTCATGGTCTTCACCTTGGCGGCGGTCTCTGCGATCACCAGCGGGGTGAAGTCGGCCGGGACCTCTTCGTCCTCCTCAACGGAAGCAAGGACATAGGAGGTCGCCTCGAACACCTCGCGCCCGTTGGCCGCGCCATTGGCGTGATGATCCTTGAGCTTGCGCTTGTAGCGGCGCAGGCGCTTTTCGATCCGCTCTGCGGCGGCATCGAAGCTTTGGCGCGGGTCCTGGCTGTCGCCCGACACCTGCAGGTCAATGCCGGTGTCGAGGTGGAGGAGGCATTCGGAGCGGAAACCGGATCCTTCGCGCCCGACCGTCACGTGGCCGGTATAGCCGCCGTCGAAATATTTCGAGATGGCTTCAGCGACGCGATCCTCGATATGCGTCCGCAAAGCATCGCCGACATCGACGTTCTTTCCCGATATCCGCAGTGTCATGAGAACCTCTTCTTGTTTTGGTCGTACCGACCCATGCCTGATTATGGCGTGATTCCCGCCAGTTTCATCATGGGCGACCCCACTGTGACAAACCGGGCTCCGAATTGATATCCGCAACCCGACCTATTGCATCCCGGTTCGGGGTCTTGCCTGCAGCACGGCGCCTTCCGGCGGTTCGTCTGCCGGCCGCCTCTCGCGCCCGGATCGCGTCCAAGACGCTGTCCTTGCGCGCGATACGACCATGCGGGCCGTTTCCGGCACGCATGAGCGCGGGTCTATAAGCGTGCGGCTGCGTGAAGTCAAATGGAGTCCGGCTCACGGCATTGCGGCAGTGGCCGGCCCGGAGGCCGATGGCCTCACCAAGTGCCTGAAGAAACAAGGGTTTCATTGCCACCCTGCCTTTCCCTGCCGCCCCGGCCCGACGCCGCGGCTGCGGCGTGCGCGCTGGTTTCAGCCCCTGCCTGCCTTCTTCTCCCTCCGTCTCTGGACGGAGGAGGCGATGCGCAGGGACTCCCGGTATTTTGCAACCGTTCTGCGGGCAATGTCGATCCCCTCGTCCTTCAACATTTTGACGATCGTGTCATCGGAGAGGATGTCGTCGGGGTTTTCCGCGTCGATCAGCACCTTGATGCGGTGCCGCACCGCTTCGGCGGAATGGGCATCGCCTCCGCCGGCGGAGGCGATGGCGGCGGAAAAGAAGTATTTCAGCTCGAAGATGCCGCGCGGCGTTGCCATGTACTTGTTCGAGGTCACCCGGCTGACGGTGGACTCGTGCATCGAGATCGCCTCGGCGATGGTCCGCAGGTTCAGCGGCCGCAGATGCTGGACGCCGTGCACCAGGAAGGCGTCCTGCTGGCGGACGATCTCGCTCGCCACCTTCAGGATCGTGCGCGCCCGCTGGTCGAGGCTCTTGGCCAGCCAGTTGGCGGTCTGCAGGCATTCGGTGAGGAAGGTCTTTTCCGCCTCGTCGCGCGCCTGCCGGCTGATATGGGCGTAATAGGTCTGGTTGACCAGCACCTTGGGCAAGGTGTCGGTGTTCAGCTCCACCGACCAGCCGCCGTCGCGCGCCCGGCGCACGATCACGTCCGGCACCACCGGCTGGATCAGCGTTTCGCCGAAGGAGCTGCCCGGCTTGGGGTCGAGCGCCTTCAGTTCGGCGATCATCTCCTTCAGGTCCTCGTCGTCGACGCCGCAGACCTGGCGCAGCGCCGCATGGTCGTGGCGCGCCAGCAGGTCGATGTTCTCGATCAGCTTTTCCATCGCCGGGTCGAAGCGGTTCTTCTCGATCAGCTGCAGCTTGAGGCATTCGGCGAGCGAGCGGGCGAAGACGCCGGTGGGCTCCAGCGTCTGCAGCACGGTCAGGATGCCGTCGAGCCGTGCCCGCTCGATGCCCATCTTCTCGGCCGTGTCATCGAGGTCGAGGCGCAGGTAGCCGGCGTCGTCCAGATTGTCGATCAGCACCTGGGCGACGAGACGCTCCACCGGATCGGCGATGGCCAGCACCATCTGGTCGCCGAGATGCTGCTGCAGCGACACGTCGGAGGCGACGAAGGCCTCCAGATTGTAATCCTCCGAGGCGCCGCCCGAGCCGGTGCGCGTCGTCAGGCCGGTCTGCCAGGGGTCGCGCTGCTGCGCGTCGCCCGCACCCGCCTCCGCCCGGCCGGTGCCGGGATCGTCGGGATAGATGTTGCTGAGATCGGTGTCGAGGCGCTGGGCGATGTCGCGGGAACTGTCGGACAGCTCCGAGCTCAGCCAGACGTCGCCGTCGCCCTCGCCGCTGCCCTCGTTGCCGCCCTCGTTGCCGGAAGAGGGGGCCTCGCCCGCCTCGCGTTCGCCCGCTCCCTCGCTGCTGCCTTCGCCCTCGCCGGGGCCGCCCTCGCCGTCGGCGCGCTCCAGCAGCGGGTTGCGCTCCATTTCCGCTTCGACATAGCTCGTCAGGTCGAGCGACGACATCTGCAGCAGCTTGATCGCCTGCATCAGCTGCGGCGTCATGATCAGGGTCTGGCCCTGGCGGATCTCGAGCTTCGGCGATAGCGCCATGAAGGCTCCCGGACTGCTGCGGGGCGTTTCGATGCAAAGGTCTGCGGCCGTTCCAGGCGCGCGCCTGCACGGTTGCAGCGGCGGACATGCCCCCGTCCGCCGGCTCCCCGGACCCTGCCTGCCGCGCGCGCGATGTCTGCCGCGCATGCGGGCACGCGTCGCACCTGCCCCCGGCGCGATTGGTCCGCTTCTTGCTTTGTAGCCTAAGGGAGTTTTCGCATCAAAGCGTAAACTGCTCGCCGAGATAGAGCCGGCGCACGTCCGGGTTGGCGACGATCTCGAAGGGCGAGCCTTCCGTCAGCACTTCGCCGGCCGCGATGATATAGGCCCGGTCGATGAGGCCGAGCGTCTCGCGCACGTTGTGATCGGTGATCAGGACGCCGATGCCGCGATGGGTGAGATGGCGCACCAACTGCTGGATGTCGCCGACGGCGATCGGGTCGATGCCGGCAAAGGGCTCGTCGAGCAGCATGAAGGTCGGGCGGCTGGCCAGCGCCCGGGCGATCTCGACGCGCCGCCGCTCGCCGCCCGAAAGGGCGATGGCGGGAGAGTCGCGCAGATGCGTGACGCCGAATTCCTCCAGCAGCGACTCCAGATCGTGCTGGCGCTGCTTGCGGTCCGGCTCCACCACCTCCAGCACGGCGCGGATGTTGTCCTCTACCGACAGGCCGCGGAAGATCGAGGCCTCCTGCGGCAGATAGCCGATGCCGAGCCGCGCGCGCCGATACATCGGCAGGCGGGTGATGTCGAAGCCGTCGAGGCGGATGGTGCCGTGGTCGGGCTGGATCAGCCCGGTGATCATGTAGAAGCAGGTGGTCTTGCCCGCGCCGTTGGGGCCGAGCAGGCCGACCGCCTCGCCGCGCTGGACCATCAGGCTGACATGGCGAACCACCTGGCGCCGCTTGTAGCTCTTGCCGATGCCGTCGACGACGAGCAGCCCGTCCTCGCTCGCCGGATCGTACGGCTGTGCGGCCTCGTCGGTCCGGTCCTGCGTGCCCTGGCGGAAGATGGAGAGGATTTTCAAGGGGTCGGTCCAGGTCTGCGTGGCGCGGGCCCTCGTGGACCGCCTCGTCATTCTCGTCTTGCTGCTGCCTATTTGCATGAAAGGCGGCCGCCGTTCAATCCGCTGCGCGGCCGAGGCCCCGCACGAACGGCCGGCGGAGCGCCCGCCCGCGTCAGTTCTGCGGCGTGGTCTCGCGCAGCGAGTTCGGCTGGATCAGCACCTTGACCCGGCCCGTGTTCTTCGCTTCCAGGTCCGCCTTGCCGGTCTTCAGGTTGACCGTCAGCTTGTTGCCGACCACCACGTTCGGCCCCTGCGACAGCACCACCTCGCCGCCGGTCATCACCATCAGCTGCCGGTTCATGTCGAAGGTGGCGCGCTCGCCGGTCGCCGTCTGGTCCTTGGAGGAAATGTAGACGCGCCCGCTCGCCTCCAGCTTGGAGATGCGCTGGTTGACGCCGCCGGCGGCGGAGCCGTCGTAATGCACGACCAGGCGCTGGGTCTTCAGCATCGCATCGCCCTGGGTGACGACCACATCGCCGCTGAACACCGCGCTCTGGCTCTTGTCCTGCACCTGCAGCTCGCGCGCCTCGATCTGGATCGGTTCGCGTTCGTTGGAGCCGAAGCCGGCGAAGGCGTCGGAAAAGGTCTGCGCCCCGGCGCTGCCGGCGGCGAGCGCGAGGCCGAGAAGGGCGGCCCCCGCAGCGGCCGCGAGGCGGGCGGAAAGGGCGGGCAGGCTGTGCCGCGATGGGATCATGGAGCTTTCTCCGCGTTCGGCGGCATCACCGTCATGGAGATGCCGTCGGTGAAGGTCAGTGTACCCGCGTCCTGGTCGAAACGCATCCGTCCGGCGGTCAGCGAGCCGAAGGAGGAGGTGAGCAGCGTCTTTTCCTCGCTGCGCAGATGGCCGGTCTTCAGGTTGGCGTCGAGCGTGCCGAACCGTGCCGTCTCGCCGCCATTGGTGGTGACATCGACGCCATCGGCGAGCCTCAAGGTTTCCTCGAAGCTGTTATACGTGCCGCGTGCGGCGACAATGCGGACCTGCTGGTCGGCCGACAGGCGCAGGTCGGCGACGATCCGTTCCAGGTCGATGATGCGCGGGTCGCTGATGCGCTGGATCGCCCGGCTCGCCGACACCTTGTAGGAGCGTTCGCCGTCGTGGCCCGACAGTTCGGGACTGTCCATCACCAGGCCGTCGGCGGTGATGGTCACGGCGCCGAAGCCGAGGCCGGAGAGATAGTTGCTGACGGCGATCATCGCGACGATGGCCAGCATCAGCAGGACGCCGAGCCCGGGCACCAGCACGCGCAGGCCGCGCACGTGGCGGCTGTGCCGGCGCGACGCCTTGCGCGCGGCATCGCGGCGGGCTGCCTCGCGTGCGGGATCGTACGCGCCCGCATCTTCGGGCCCGCCGAGATCCTGCCCGTCGAAGGCGGGCTGCAGTCTGTAGGCCTCCTGGTCCAAGCCGTATCCGTCCGTCGGTCCTGTCAGCGCCTGTCTGCCATTCGGGCAAATCCGGCAGGGGGCGCCCGTCGCCCCGTGCCTGTGGTCCTGCCCCTATATAGGCACGCCCGCGCGTGCTGTCTTCCTTCCCCGGAGCGGCGCGCCTGTCGTCCGTTCCTCGCGGGCCGCCGGGGCCGGCCTCAGCTGTGGGCGAAGATGTCCGTATCGTCCCAGCCGGAGAGATCGAGCGCGGCGCGGGTCGGCAGGAACTGGAAGCAGGCCTCTGCGATCTGCGTGCGGCCCTCGCGCTCCAGCCGCTCGGCCAGCTTGTCCTTCAGCGCGTGCAGGTAGAGCACGTCGGAGGCGGCATAGGCGAGCTGCGCGTCGGTCAGGGTCTCTGCCGCCCAGTCGGAGCTCTGCTGCTGCTTGGAGATCTCCACGCCGATCAGCTCGCGGGCGAGGTCCTTCAGCCCGTGCCGGTCGGTATAGGTGCGCACCAGCCGCGAGGCGATCTTGGTGCACCAGACCGGCGCGCAGTCGATGCCGAGCCCGTGCGACAGCACGGCGACGTCGAAGCGGGCGAAGTGGAACAGCTTGGTCTTGGCGGGATCGCCCAGGAGCTTTGCGAGATTCGGGGCGCTGGTCTGGCCGCTGGCGATCTGCACCACGTCGGCGCTGCCGTCTCCGGCCGAGAGCTGCACCACGCAAAGCCGGTCGCGATGCGGCTTGAGGCCGAGCGTCTCGGTGTCGATCGCCACGGCGCTGGCGGTCCGGTAGGCGGCCATTTCGGGCGAAGCGAGGTCGGGCAGGTCGCCGCGATGCAGGCGGATGGTCATGAAAAGGTGCCTCCGGGCGGGATGCGTGTTCAGTGCCTTGTCGAAAGTGACGCTCTTGATATCGGCGTTTTTCGGCCGCGTCCATCATGCGAGAGGCGATGCCGGCAGCGGTTTTGCGGCGGAAACGCACGCAGTATGACACCGCGTCTGCAAGGTCGGGCATCGCAAGGCCCGCCAAAACGAAAAAAGGCCCGGCGAACCGGACCTTTCTCGTGTGCCTCGGACCTATTGGCATGTCCGAGACGAATTTGGTGCCCAGGAGAGGACTCGAACCTCCACGCCCTTGCGAGCGCTAGCACCTGAAGCTAGTGCGTCTACCAATTCCGCCACCTGGGCTGTGAGGCGGGCTTGTAAGGAACGCTTGCGGGCTTGTCAACGGGGGTTTTTGAAACCGCCTGCGTATGTGCAAAACCGGCCTTCACAGACGCCGGTGCAAGGGCTATTGAGACCGGGCAGGCGGGATTTCCGGCTTCCTACGGTCAGGCGCCGCGAATCGGCGCCTCGTTGGCAGGACGAGTCCCGCCCTGAGAGATTCGCAATCCGGCGGCGTGACGGGTGGCGCCGGCAGCGGCGACCCGGGGCACCACCCGCCGACATCCGGGGCCTGCGCCCCATGAAGCACGAATGGTCACAGAGGGAGCGACGGTCATGTCCGCGGCATCTGGTTCGAAGGCCCTGAACGGCAAGCTCGTCACCGTGTTCGGCGGGTCCGGCTTCATCGGCCGCCATGTGGTCCGGGCGCTGGCCCGGCGCGGCTACCGCGTTCGCGTCGCGGTGCGCCGCCCCGATCTTGCAGAACACGTGCAGCCGCTCGGCGCCGTCGGCCAGATCATGCCTGTGCAGGCCAACCTGCGTCATCGCTGGTCGGTCGACCGGGCGGTGGTCGGCTCCGATGCGGTGGTCAATCTCGTCGGCATTCTCTTTGAGGCCGGCGCCCAGACCTTCGACGCGGTGCAGTCCTTCGGCCCGCGTGCGGTCGCCGAGGCGGCGCGCGCCGCCGGCATCGACCGTGTGGTGCATCTGTCGGCCATCGGCGCCGATGCCGATTCGCCCGCGGCCTATGCCCGTTCCAAGGCGGCCGGCGAGCAGGCGGTGCTGGAAACCGCGCCGCAGGCGGTGATCCTGCGCCCCTCCATCGTTTTCGGCCCGGAGGACGATTTCTTCAACCGCTTCGCCTCCATGGCCCGCATGTCGCCGGTGCTGCCGCTGATCGGCGGCGGCGTCACGAAGTTCCAGCCGGTCTTCGTCGGCGACGTTGCCGAGATGGTGGCGCGTGCGGTCGACGGCGAGCTGGCGCCGGGCACGGTCTATGAGCTCGGCGGGCCGGAAGTTCTCTCCTTCCGCGAGTGCCTCGAGACCATGCTCAAGGTGATTCGCCGCAAGCGGGTGCTGGTGCCGCTGCCTTTCGGCGTTGCCCGCATCCAGGCACGCTTCCTGCAGCTGCTGCCCAAGCCGCTGCTGACGGTCGATCAGGTCGAGATGCTGAAGGTCGACAACGTGGTCTCGGAGAAGGCCGAAGCCGAAGGGCGCACGCTCAAGGCGCTCGGCGTCGAGCCGCGTACCCTTGCCGCGATCCTGCCGACCTATCTGGAGCGCTTCCGCGAGCACGGCCAGTACGACGCCAACCGCATGACGGCCGGCCCCGAGGTCTGATCGCCGTTTCATTGACGCGAAATGCTCGCGAGCCGGAGCGGTTGATCGCCGCTCCGGCTCGTTGTCTTTCCGCCGCAGCCCGCATCAGTCGAGCCCGTGCCGCCACAGGCCGAAATCCGAGCCGAGCCGGCGGATACGCTGCCGCTCGCGGCGGCTCAGCCCGTCATCCGGCTCGTAGCCGAAATAGCCGCGCGACAGGCCGATATCGCGCAGTCCCGCCTCGTCCAGCCGCTCCAGCGCGGCCTGCGTGCGGCGCACCGAGCGCCAGCGCCGCCAGCGGGCGGCGAGGGCCCGTGCCGCCCGCGCCAGCAGCAGTGCCGGCAGGAAGCGCGGGGGCGTGGGAAAGTCGTACGGGTCGGGCGCCCTGCGCCCGTTCTTCGGTGCTGTATTGCGGGCGGGGCAGGTCTCGACCGAAGCGGTCCTGATGGCCCCCGTCTTGATGGCCCCCGTCCTGTTCACGCGCATGTCGGTCATGGCTGGCTCTCCTGTTGCCTGGCCGCGTTTCCCGTGAGGCCCGGTGAGGGCGCTGCGTTGTGGAAAGCGGCGATGCGAAGCAGGATGACGGGTGATACCTGACACCAGCGCGTCAGGTATGTTCCGGTCTTGTGATGGCAGGTGATTTTTTCGGCCCCTGAGGCGGCCGGACCTTCGGGAGAAGAGAGCGATGAACGCCATCGAACGGGCGCTCGGCATCCTGTTGCTGCTGACCGGCGGCCAGCGCAGCGCGGCCGAGCTGGCGGAGCGATTCGACGTGTCCGTGCGCACCATCTACCGCGATGTCGACCGGCTGCTGGCGCTGGGCATTCCGGTGGAGGCCGAGCGCGGGGCGGAGGGCGGCTACCGGCTGGCGCGCGACTATCTGCAGCCGCCGGTGGCGCTGACCCGCGGCGAGACGGCGGCTCTGCTGGTGGCGCTGGCCCTGGTGCGCGGCCTGCGCGCGACGCCGCTCCTGTCGGAGCTGGATGCAGCCGAGGCGAAGCTGTTGGCCTCCCTGCCACGTGCCGCGCGCGAGCTCTTCGGGCAAGGGGAGCGCATCGTCGGCATCGAGTGTCCGCCCGCCGACATCTTCCATCCCGAGCCGGACGGGGTCGGCGATGGCGACACCCAGCTTGCCGTCGATCGTTTCATGCAGGGGCTTCTCGCCTCAAAGCGCGTGCGTCTGACCCACGAGAACCCCTATCGCGGCCGCAGCGTCGACTACGACATGGAGCCGCACGGCATCCTGTTCGACCGCGACCGCTGGTACCTGTTCGGCCACGATGTCGACCTGGGCTCGGAGCGGCTGATTCGTGCCGACCGGGTGCGGCAGATCGAGGTTTCCGGCTTCGCCTTCCGCCCGCGTGCCGCGCTCTCGGTGCAGAGCCAGATCGGCCGCGCCTGGCTGTCGCGCGCCATGCGCCGCTGGGAGGGCGAGGGGCGGGTAAGCCGGCTTCTCGTCACGCGCGAGCAGGCCGAGCGCCTGCAGCGCGACTGGTACTATCGCCACGCGATCTTCGGCATGCAGGACGGGGAGGGTGCGGGACGCGGTCTTCTGGAGGTGCGCATCCCCAGCACCGATGCCGAGGTGATCCTGCCGCTGGTGCGCTGGCTCGGGCCGGGGGCGCGCCTGCTTGCCCCGGACGAGCTGCGCCGCCGGCTCGCGCGGGAGCTGGCGGCGATGGCGGCGGAGGCCTCAGCCGATGAGATATAGGCCGGCGAAACCGGCAAGGCCGACGCCGATGCGCCACCAGGCGAAGGGCGCGAAACCGTGCCGGCTGACGAAGTCGAGCAGGCCGCGCACCACGAAGACGGCGGTGACGAAGGCCGCGACGAAACCGACGGCGATGATGGTCACGTCGTCGACCGACAGGATGTTGCGGTTCTTGAAGAGATCGTAGGCGAAGGCGCCCGCCATGGTCGGCATCGCCAGGAAGAACGAAAACTCCGCCGCAGAGCGCTTGTCCGTGCCCAGCAGCAGCGCGCCGGCGATGGTCGAGCCGGAGCGCGAGACGCCCGGCACCATGGCCAGTGTCTGGAAGAAGCCGATGGCCAGGCACAGCCACAGCGGATAGTTCATCACGTCGTCGTAGCGCGGCGGCCGCTTCATCCGGTCGACGGCCAGCAGCGCGATGCCGCCCAGCACCAGCGTGGTGCAGATCAGCGCCGGCGATTCGAACAGCACTTCCTTGATGAAGCTGTGGGCGAAAACGCCGATCACCGCCGCCGGCAGGAAGGCGAGCAGGATGCCGGCGACGAAGCGTCGCGCCTGCCCCTGGTGCGGCAGCGCCATCGCGATGGTCCACAGGCGGTGGAAATAGACGGACAGGATGGCCAGGATGGCGCCGAGCTGGATCAGCACCTCGAAGGTCTTGCCGGTGCTCTCGAATCCGATGAAATGTCCGAGCAGCAGGATGTGTCCGGTGGAGGACACGGGAATGAACTCGGTCAGGCCCTCGACGAGGCCGAGGATCAGCGCTCCGACGAGCGTCTCCGATTGCATGGGCTGGACTCTCCGGTTCCTTGCGGGGGTTCCTTGCGGGAATTGCCGCGTTGTACGACGGCGTGGTGCGGCGTATACGGGGCCCCTGGCAACGGTGCTGCCCGCTCTGCACCGTTTGATTAACCGTAACCGGTTACGATCCTCTTATGCTGACGCTGTATCGCCATCCGTTCTCGCCCCAGTCGCGTTTCGTCCAGCTTGTGCTGGCCGAATACGGCGCAAAGGTGGAGTTCGTCACCGAGCGCCCCTGGGAGCGCCGCCGCGAGTTCCTGATGCTCAATCCGGCCGGGTCCCTGCCGGTGCTGCGGGAAAACGACGGCCCGCCCGTGTGCGGGGCCTTCGCCATCATGGAATATCTCGACGAGACGCGCGGCTATGCGGTCGGCGACCGCCGGCTGATGCCCGACCATCCGGATGCGCGGGCCGAGACCCGGCGGCTGGTCGACTGGGCGGTCAACAAGCTCGACAACGAGGTGATCGGCCCCTTCGTGCGCGAGCGCATCTACAAGCAGGACATGCCGTCCTCGCAGGGCGGGGGATCGCCGGATTCGGCCATCCTGCGCGCTGCGCGCTCCAATATCGGCCACCATCTGCGCTATTTCGGCTATCTTGCCGCCTCGCGCAACTGGCTGGCGGGCGAGCGCCTGTCCTTCGCCGACTTCGCCGTGGCGGCGGAGCTGTCCTGCGCCGACTATATGGGTGAGGTGCCATGGGCGGAGGAGGAAAACGTCAAGGCATGGTACGCGCGGATGAAGTCGCGTCCGAGCTTCCGTCCGCTGCTGGCGGAGAAGATGCTGGGCATGCCGCCGGCGCCGGTCTACGCCGACCTGGACTTCTGAGCCCGCAGCAGGCGGCCCGGCTGAAGGCCTCGCTCTCCGACAAGGCACGGGCGCTCGGCTTCGACGACATGCGCGTCGCCCTCGCCGATGCACCGCCCCGGACCTCCGAAAACCTCGCAAGGTTCATCACCGAGGGCCATCACGGCTCGATGGAGTGGATGGCCGAGACGGCGGAGCGCCGCGCGGCGCCGCAGGCTCTGTGGCCGGATGCGCGCCGGGTGATCAGCCTGGCCCTGTCCTACGCGCCGGATGACGATCCCCTGGCGACGCTCGCCGCGCGCGAGCAGGCGACCATCTCCGTCTATGCCCGCAACCGCGACTATCACGACATCATCAAGGGCCGGCTCAAGGAGCTGGCGCAGCACCTACTGGCGCAGGCCCGGCGCATGGGGCTCGGCGAAGGCGAGGTGAAGGTCTTCGTCGACACCGCCCCGGTGATGGAAAAGCCGCTGGCCCAGCAGGCCGGCCTCGGCTGGCAGGGCAAGCACACCAATCTCGTCTCGCGCCGCCTCGGCTCGTGGTTCTTCCTCGCCGAGATCTTCAC
The DNA here is from genome assembly GCF_014252955.1 of Stappia sp. 28M-7. NCBI lineage: Bacteria > Pseudomonadati > Pseudomonadota > Alphaproteobacteria > Hyphomicrobiales > Stappiaceae > Stappia > Stappia quadratibracata. Next base: position 358,865 of record NZ_JACMIA010000001.1, read on the forward strand.
CGATCTGGAACTCCCCGTCGACGAGGCCGAGGTCGACCATTGCGGCTCCTGCCGGGCCTGTCTGGAAGTCTGCCCGACGGACGCGTTCCCTGCGCCTTACCGGCTCGATGCGCGCCGCTGCATCTCCTATCTCACCATCGAGAACAAGGGACCGATCCCGCGCGCCTTCCGCGCCGCCATGGGCAACCGCATCTATGGTTGCGACGACTGCCTTGCCGCCTGTCCCTGGAACAAGTTCGCGGTCGAGGCGCGCGAGGCGCGCCTCGTTGCCCGCGACGAGCTGCGCGCGCCTGCGCTCGCCGACCTTCTGCAGCTGGACGATGCGGCGTTCCGTACCCTCTTTTCCGGCTCGCCGATCAAGCGCATCGGCCGCGACCGCTTCCTGCGCAATGTGCTGGTCGCTGCCGGCAATTCCGGCTCGCCCGCACTTGTCGCAAGGGTCGAGCCGCTGCTCGCCGACGACAGCCCGCTGGTGCGCGGAGCCGCCGTGTGGGCGGCCTCGCGCCTGCTGCCGCCGGCACGCTTCGCCGCCCTTGCCGCCGCCGCGCTGGCAGGGCAGCAGGACGAGGAGGTGTGCGAGGAATGGCAGGCGGCCCTCGCCGCCGCCGAGGAGGGGGCGGCCGGCTCGACCTGATCTCAGGCCAGCATGTGGCCGCCGTCGACCGGGATCGCCGCGCCGGTCATGAACCGCGAGGCATCGCTCGCCAGCAGCAGGAACGGCCCGTCGAGATCCTCGTACTGGCCGATGCGGCGCATGGGGACCTGCCGGATCATCGCCTTGCCGGCGTCGGTGTCGAAATAGCCCTGGTTGATTTCCGTCTCGAAATAGCCCGGCTCCAGCGCGTTGACCCGCACGTTCAGCCTTGCGAATTCCAGCGCCAGCGCCCGCGTCATCTGCACGACGCCGGCCTTGGAGACCGCATAGCAGGCGGTGCCCATGCTGACCCGCTCGCCCAGGATCGAGGCGATGTTGACGATGTTGCCGGGCGTTTCCGTCTCGCGCCAGTGGCGGGCGGCGGAGATCGCCATCAGCCAGACGCCGCGCAGGTTGACCGACATCACCGCGTCGAAATCCTCCGCCGTCTGGTCGACGGCAAGGCCGGCCCGGGCGATGCCGGCATTATTGACGAGAATGTCGAGCCCGCCGAGCGCCGAGACCGCGCCGGCAAGGCAGGCATGGATCGCCGCCCCGTCGCCGACATCGAGCGCCAGTGCCGCGGCCTTCGGTGCGCCGAGCTCGTGCAGCTCGCTCACCAGCGCGTCGAGCCGGTCCTGGCGCCGTGCGGCCACGACGATGGAGGCGCCGGCCCGTGCCGCGACCCGCGCGAAATGGGAGCCGAGCCCGCTCGACGCGCCGGTGATCAGCATCCGTTTGCCGGACAGGTCCGCTGAAAGTGTCATGGTGTCCCCCGTGAGCATGTTGCGCCGGAGCGGGACGAGCCTCAGGGAAGGCGCCGCTCGGGCTGGATCGCGCGAGGCCGCAAGGGCGCGGCCCGCAGGCGCGGATGCCGGATCATGGCAGGCGGGGGCGCCGGGCGCCATGGCCGATTGGCCGGCGTGTGGGAACACGCTGGCCTGTGCGCATGGCCAAAGGGGCTTAGCGGGTGAAGGCGGAAAAGGCCTGTACCACGCCCTCGTAGACCGCGCGCTTGAACGGGATGACGAGGCCGGGCAGCTCTTCGGCCCGCTGCCAGCGCCACTCGCTGAATTCCGGCTTGTGGCCGTCCGGGGGTGTCAGGATGTCGATCTCGCTCTCCTCGCCTTCGAAGCGGAAGGCGAACCACTTCTGCGTCTGGCCCTTGTAGCGGGCCTTGTGGCGCAGCGGCACGATGTCGGCGGGATAGTCGTAGGAGAACCACGAGGGCGCCTCCGCGATCAGCGAGATCGAGCGGATCGCCGTCTCCTCGTAGAGCTCGCGGCGGGCGGCCACCAGCGGGTCCTCGCCCGCATCGATGCCGCCCTGGGGCATCTGCCAGCAATAGTCGGGATCGACCCCGCCCTCCGGCGTGCGCTTGCCGGCCCACACCAGGCCGTCGGCATTGAGCAGCATCACGCCCACGCAGGGGCGGTAGTCGGGCAGGGCGGCGGGGCTGAGCACGCGGCAGGTCTCCTGAGGATCGTGGACGGGAGGGAAAGAGGGGAGCGGCCGCGGCCGGCAGGGTGCTACTGGCCGGCGCGGTCGATCGAGGCGCTGATCGGGATGAGCTGCAGCCCGCGCTCTTCCAGGTCGCGCGACCATCTCTCCAGCTCGTCGATGGTCACGGGAAGCGCGCTGGCGACGCCGACGGCGATGCCGCGCGCCCGTGCGGTGCCTTCCAGCTGGAGCAGCCGGGCGGTGATGTCCTTGGGCCGCGGCACATCGTCGATGACCAGGTCCGCGTGGGAGTAGGGCGTGCGCAAGCCGTTTGCCGTCGCCCCGGCCACGCTGCGCGAGGACGAACCGTCGTCGACATACATCAGCCCGCGCCGGGTCACCTCTCCCAACAGCTGTTTCAACGAGTTTTCCGAGGCGGTGAAACGGGCGCCCATGTAGTTCATCACGCCGACATAGTTGCTGATCCGGCTGAGCAGCCACGACAGGCGGTCCTGCATCTCGCCCGGCGCGTTGCTGACCAGCAGCGTGTGCGGGCCCGGATCGTTGTCGGGATAGTCGAACGGCTCCATCGGCAGCTGCAGCAGCAGCTCGTGGCCGGCGCGGCGGGCCTGCTGCATCCAGCGGTCGATGCTGGAGCCGTAGGGCGCGAAGGCGAGGGTGATGTCCGGCGGCAGCCGGTCGATCGCCGCCTGGGTGCTGGTCTGCGACAGGCCGAGACCGCCGACGATGATCGCGATCTTGGGAACGGAGGCGAAGGACTGGCCGACGGGCCGGGCGTAGATGTCGAGCGGCCGCAGCCCGCCCTCCGAGACGGTCGGCAGCTTGCCGTGCGGCCCGCTTTCGCTCACCCGCGCGTCGGGGCGTTCGGACAGTCCCTGTCCGCTGGCCAGCGACGGCATGGCCCGGTCGGTCGCGGGCGCGCTGTCCTGGTTGTCGATGGATTTGGGTTCGAAGCGCGGCCCGAGCGATTCGTCTTCGGCCGCAGCGACCTGGTCGCTGTCCTCGCTCTGGTCGGGCAGGGTCGGGCGGATCTCCACCACGCCGAAATCGCGGGCGGTCAGGCCGTCGAGGGAGCGTTCCAGGGGGATCGACGCGGTGGGCTCGCCGCCGAGCGGGTCGTCGACAACGCCGATCCACACAAGCACGGTCAGGCCCAGCAGGGTGATCATGCCGGCGCCGATCAGCCCGAGCGGCAGATTGAGATATTTCTTCTTGCTCAGCCCGAGGGGAGTCGAGAGGTCATTTCCCGCCATGGTGCCTCATCCGCTTTCAAGACGGGCGGAAGCGGGCTCCCCTCCCCAGGGCGCCCGCATCCGGTCGTTGATCAGTTCGGAACGGCGGCCTTCTGGTCGCCGACCGGCGGGAAGGCGCTGTTCACCTGGACGCCGTTGAGCAGGTCGAGCGCCAGCTTCAGCTGGGCATCGTCCTTGGGGTCCGGCGGCACATAGGCCTGGCTGCCGGACTGCTCCTCGCCCTCGCCCTGCAGGTGGCCGCGCAGGCCCGCCTCGCCCTTGGTCTCGGCGCCGCTGGCGCGCAGTTCCTCGGGCAGCTCCTGCAGCACCTCGATGTCCGGGGTGATGCCCTTGGCCTGGATCGAGACGCCCGACGGGGTGTAGTAGCGCGCCGTCGTCAGCCGGATCGCGCCGTTGGCGCCGAGCGGGACGATGGTCTGCACCGAACCCTTGCCGAAGGACCGGGTGCCGAGCACGGTGGCGCGGCGGTGGTCCTGCAGGGCGCCGGCGACGATCTCGGACGCCGAGGCCGAGCCGCCGTTGATCAGCACGATCACCGGCTTGCCGTTGGCAAGATCGCCCGAGCGGGCGTTGTAGCGCTGGGTCTCGTCGGCGTTGCGGCCGCGGGTCGAGACGATCTCGCCGCGCTGCAGGAAGGCGTCGGAGACGGCGATCGCCTGGTCGAGCAGACCGCCGGGATTGTTGCGCAGGTCGAGCACGAAGCCCTTGAGCTTGTCGGAGCCGATCTTCTTCGCGACCTCGTCCATGCCGTCCTTCAGGCCGTCATAGGTCTGCTCGTTGAACTGGGTCACGCGCAGATAGCCGACCTCGCCTTCCTCGCGGAAGCGCACGGACTTGATGCGGATGATGTCGCGGGTGATCGTCAGCTTGACCGGCTCGGCCACGTTCTCGCGGCGGATCGTCAGCTCGATGCCGGTGTTGATCGGTCCGCGCATCTTGTCGACCGCTTCCGACAGGGTCAGGCCCTGGATCTGCTCGCCGTCGAGATGGGTGATCAGGTCGCCGGCCATCACGCCGGCCTTGAAGGCGGGCGTGTCGTCGATCGGGGTGACGACCTTGACCAGGCCGTCCTCCATGGTGACCTCGATGCCGAGGCCGCCGAACTCGCCCCGCGTCTGCACCTGCATGTCGCGGAAGTGCTTGGGCGACAGGTAGCTCGAATGCGGGTCGAGCGAGCTCAGCATGCCGTTGATGGCCGACTCGATCAAAGCCGCATCGTCGGGAACCTCGACATAGTCGGAGCGGACCCGCTCGAACACGTCGCCGAAGAGGTTGAGCTGCCGGTAGGTGTCGGAGGCGGCGGCATTCGCCACGCCGCTGACACGCACGGGCATCTGCGAGAGGGCGGTGATTGTCGCGCCACCGATGAGCGCACCGACCAGCAACAGGGAAGCTTTCCGAATCATCCGCGAGCCTTTTCTTCTTCGGGCCGAACCCACCAAGGTGTGGGATCGATCGAAACGCCGTCTTTCCTAAATTCAACATAGAGCACGGGTTGCGGTGCCGCGAGATCGAGAGTCGCCGCGCTTGCAACGCGCGTCTCTCCCATCGTCGCGACGGGCTCCCCTGCCAGCACGAACTGCCCCTGCTCGACATTCGTCCGGTCCATGCCGGCAAGAAGGATATGATATCCATCGCCGGCGTTCAGGATCAAGACCTGCCCGTAGGAACGGAACGGTCCTGCATAGACGACCCAGCCGTCCACCGGAGCCACCACCTGGGCATTGGCGCGGGTGGCGATCGAGCGGCCCTGGGTCGTGCCGCCGAAACTGTCCTGCGCCCCGAAGTCCCGCAGCACCGTGCCGGTCACCGGCGTGCCGATGCGACCCTTCGCGTCGGCAAAGGCGATGGCCGGCGCCAGCCGTCCCGGATCGCTGAACGGATCGGACGGGGGCGGGGCGTTGCGCCGGGCCTCGTCGGCTTTGCGGGCGGCTTCCGCCGCGTCGCGCGCGCTGGTGATGTCCCGCTCCAGCGTCGCGATCAATTCCTTGAGAGTGCCTGCCTCCTCGGCGAGCTGGCGTGTGCGGTCGCGCTCCTGCGCCAGTTCCGCTTCGCTCCTCTCATAGTCGCGCTTCTTCGAGGCGACCAGCATTTCCACGCGGGTGCGCTCCTCGGCCAGGCGCCGCCCGTCGGCGACCAGCCGGTCGCGCTCGGCCGCGCTCGATACCTTGAGCTGGCGCAGGGAGGCAAGATCGCTCGCCAGCGCCTGCGCTTCCACATGCAGCTCCGGCATCACCGCGTTGAGCAGCAGGGCGCTGCGCACCGCGCCGAGCGCATCGCGCGGACGCACGGCGAGCGGCGGCGGCGGATGCCGGCCGATTCGCTGCAGTGCCGAGAGCACCTCGGCCAGCACGTCCTGTCGTTTGACAAGGGATGCGCGCACTGCGTCCTCGTTCTCTCCCAGGCGGCGCAGGCGATCTTCCGTCGCCGCCAGCTGCTCTTCGAGCCGGGTGACCCTCTGCGCCGTGCGCAGCAGGTCGGCATTGAGCGCTTCCCGGTCGCGCTCGATGGCGCGAATTTCTCGGGCGAGCGCGGCCTGCCGGTCCGCCGACAGCGACAAATCGCGCGTCAGCGTCGACAGTTCCTCCTCGCGGCGGGCCTTGCGCTCGGCCAGGCTCTCCGGTTGGGAGGCCGTGCCGGATGCGGGGTCCGCGGCGGTGGACGGCTCCTGCGCCGTCTCGATCTGTTCCTCGCTTGCCAGGCCCCGTCCGGGCCCCTGCGGCAACACGCCTGTCGCAAGCGCGACGGCGAGAGGAAGGATCAGCAGCAGATGGCCTGTCCGCATGGCTCTCGGCAGTTGGTCGTATGTTCACCGTTCCGCCCGTTCGGGTCGCGCTGCCGGTCTTGCCGGTGCGGATCCGCCGGACGCGGGGAGCCCGGGAGGGGCTGACTAAGGATGACCAGCTTGCCCCAGGGACGTTAAAGAAACGTCAACCCTAATGAATGGTAAACCCTTCACTCCTGCCTGCGGAAAGAAGGCCTAGACGAGAAATAGGGCGGAATACGGGCAGTCCGCTGCGTCACGCACCGCGGTGATAGGGATGGCCCGAAAGGATGGTCACCGCCCGGTAGAGCTGCTCGGCGGCGAGCGCCCGCACGATCTGGTGCGGCCAGGTCATCCGTCCGAAGGCGAGCTTTGCCCGCGCGGCCTCCAGCAGCGCCTCGCCATGGCCGTCCGGACCGCCGATCGCCAGGGCCAGATCCGCCGTTCCCGCATCCCGGATCTTTTCCAGTTCGGCGGCGAAGGCTTCGCTCGTCATGTCCCGGCCGGTCTCGTCGAGACACAGGATTGCCGTGCCCGCCGGCAGGGCGGCCAGCAGCGCGCGCGCTTCCTCCGCCTTGCGGTCCTGGGCGCGGGGGCTGCGGGATTCGGGCAGCTCCGTCACCGACAGCGGACCGAGCGAGACGCCCCGGCCGGCCTTGTCGATGCGCGATCCGTACCGGTCGAAGAGCTCGCGCTCGGGACCGGCCTTCATGCGTCCGATGCAGGCGATGTGAAGGCGCATGGGCGGGCCGAAACTTTCCAGGTTCTGCGGGTGCGGCGGGATTGGAGGCGGGCGCGGATAGCGATCCTGCAAGGAGCCGGCCCACGAGTGCGGCCACAGGCGGCCTGATGCGGCCGGGCGCACACGGTCCCGCTCGGCCTCGCAGGGCCGTTCTCTCCACCCCTTGCGCCCACGGGGTCCGAACAGCCGGGACCTTGGGGCGCGGGCGGCAGAGACCCTTCGTCCCGCCGGCGCAAGGCCTGGCGGGAGACGGTCCTGTCCGTTTCCTCGCTACGCCGGCATCAGCCGGCGTAGTGTACCGGCGCGCTCACGTCGTCCACCGACCACAGCTTCTCGATATTGTAGAAGGCGCGGACCTCTGGGCGGAACACATGGACGATCACGTCGCCCGCGTCGATGAGCACCCAGTCGCACTGGGGCGTGCCCTCGATCTGGGCGTTGCCGTGGCCGGCATCCTTCAGGTCGCGCAGCAGGTGGTCGGCGATGGCGCCGACATGCCGGTGCGAACGGCCCGATGCGACGATGACCTGATCGGCCATCGGCGACTTGCCGGTGATGTCGATGGTGACGATGTCCTCGGCCTTGGAATCGGCAAGGGAGGCGAGGACGGTGTCGAGCAGGTTCGCACGCTGCTGCGTGCCGGCTGCTGCGGGGTGAGGGGCGGTGGACGCCGTCGCCTCGGTTTCGAAGGTCATGCTCAGACGGATTGCCTTTCATCCGGTTCGTCCGGCCGCATGCCGACGGCTGCACGTCATGGTGCATCCTTTGGGGCTGCGGCCTGATGGATAGGGACGTCTGCCTTGGGCAGGTCGTCCGTTATCCGGCCTTGTACGCCGAAATGCGATACGGCGCGACTCTTCCGGCGCAGGTAAAAGAGTGGCCCTCGTTGGTGGCGTTTTCAAGACATTCCCGGCAACGTGCCGAACGGACCCTTTCACCGGTCCTGCGCGAGCGCGCGGATCCGTGTGGAGGAGGAGGCATCGCGCGGTCCGGTCAGGAAGGTCCAGGCAGGCGGCGCCATGCCCGGCAGCAGCCGCGCATCGGCCTCGTCGAGACGGTTGCCGGCAAAGCTCTGCGCCGCCGGCGAGGCGAGCGCGGGCAGCGTCGCACCCGGCCGGTCGACCACGGCGATGGGCACGCGCGCGAAGATGTCGCGCCAGTCCTGCCAGCGGTGGAAGCCGGCGAGATTGTCCGCCCCCATCACCCAGACGAAGTTGAGCCGCGGCCGCAGCTGCGTCAGCCGTGCCAGCGTGCGCGCGCTATAGGCGGTGCCCAGCTGCGTCTCCAGCGCGGTCACCGTCATGCGCGGATGCCGGGCGATCGCCTCCACCGCATCCAGTCGCCGGGCCAGCGGCGCCAGCTCCGAATGGTCCTTCAGCGGATTGCCCGGCGTCACCAGCCACCACAACCGGTCGAGCCCGAGCCGCGCCAGCGCGATGTCGGCGACCAGCCGGTGGCCGGAATGCGGCGGATTGAACGAACCGCCGAACAGGCCGATGCGGTTGCCCGGCTCGGCATGCGGAATGGCGAGCCGAGGGTCCATTCAGGGGCGCACCTGCCCGGTGCCGTGGACCCGGTACTTGAAGCTCGTCAGCTGCTCGACGCCCACCGGCCCGCGCGCATGCATGCGCCCGGTGGCGATGCCGATCTCCGCGCCCATGCCGAACTCGCCGCCATCGGCGAACTGGGTCGAGGCATTGTGCGTCAGGATCGCCGAATCCACCTCGGCGAAGAACCGCGCGACCGCCTGCGGATCCTCCGCGATGATGCCGTCGGTGTGGTGCGAGCCGTAGGTCTCGATATGCTCGATCGCCGCGTCCAGCCCGTCGACCACGCGCACGGCGAGGATCGCGTCGAGATATTCGGTACGCCAGTCGTCCTCGGTCGCCGCGCGCGCCTGCGGCACGGCAGCGCACACGTCCGCGTCGCCCCGGATCTCGCAGCCCGCCTCGATCAGCGCAGTGCAGACCGGCACCAGCAGCGTGTCCGCCACGGCCCGGTCGATCAGCAGCGTTTCCATCGCCCCGCAGATGCCGGTGCGGCGCATCTTGGCGTTGACCGCCACCTTCAGCGCCATGTCCGGATCGGCACTGCGGTCGATGAAGATGTGGCAGAGCCCTTCCAGATGGGCGAAGACCGGCACGCGCGCTTCCTGCTGCACGCGGGCGACGAGGCTCTTGCCGCCGCGCGGCACGATCACGTCGACGGTGCCCTCGAGCCCGGCCAGCATCTCGCCGACGGCGGCCCGGTCGGTCACCGGCACCACCTGGATCGCCGCTTCCGGCAGGCCGGCGCGCACGAGCCCGCGCGCCAGCGCGGCATGGATGGCAAGGTTGGAGCGGATCGTATCGGAGCCGCCGCGCAGGATCACCGCGTTGCCGGCCTTCAGGCACAGCGCGCCGGCATCCGCCGTCACGTTGGGCCGGCTCTCGTAGATCACGCCGATGACGCCGAGCGGCGTGCGTACGCGCTCGATATGCAGTCCGTTCGGCCGGTCCCAGGCGGCGATCACCGCGCCCACCGGATCGTCCAGCGCCGCCACCGCCTCGATGCCGGCGGCAATCGCCTCGACGCGCTCCTCTGTCAGCGTGCCGCGGTCGAGATAGGCGGCGGTCTGGCCGCCTTCCGTCATCGCGGCGATGTCCTGCGCATTCGCCGCCAGGATCTCGGCGGTCGAAGCGCGCACCTCTTCGGCCATCGCCGCAAGGGCGGCGTTCTTCGTTGCCGCATCCGCCGTCGCCAGCCGGCGCGACGCCGCGCGGGCCTCGCGGCCCATCTGCCGCATCAGTCCCGTGATATCGGTCTTCGCCACCCGTTCAAGCATCGCTGCCGCCTCCCGTCACCGTCTCTCCGGTCTGCCCGCTTAGCACGAGATCGTCCCGGTGCACCATCTCCGCCCGGCCCGCATAGCCGAGGATCGTCTCGATCTCGCGGCTGTTGCGCCCGAGGATCAGTCCCGCTTCGGGGTGGTCGTAGGCGACCAGCCCGCGGCCGATATCGCGCCCGTCCGGGGCCACCAGCCGCACCGCGTCGCCGCGGTTGAAGTCGCCTTCCACCCGGCGGATGCCGGCCGGCAGCAGGCTGCGGCCCGATTCCACCGCGCGGATCGCACCCGCATCCAGGTGCAGCGCGCCGCGCGGCTCCAGATGGCCGCCGATCCACGCCTTGCGGGCGGTGGCGGGCGTCGACCTTGCGAGAAACCACGTCGCCCGGCCGCCCGCTTCCAGATGCGCCAGCGGGTTCATCCGTTTGCCGCTGGCAATCGCCATGGTCGTGCCGGCGGAAGTGGCGATCTTGGCCGCGTCGATCTTGGTGCGCATGCCGCCACGCGACAGTTCGGACCCGGCGGCGCCCGCCATGGACTCGATCTCGCCGGTGATCGCCGCGACCTCGGGCAGGAACACCGCGTCCGGATTGCTGGCGGGCGGCGCGGTATAGAGCCCGTCGACATCCGACAGCAGCACCAGGCAGTCGGCGCTGGCCATGGTGGCGACGCGCGCCGCCAGCCGGTCGTTGTCGCCGTAGCGGATCTCGGAGGTGGCGACCGTGTCGTTCTCGTTGACGATGGGTACGGCGCCGAGCTTCAGCAGGGTGCCCAGCGTCTCGCGGGCGTTGAGATAGCGCCGCCGCTCCTCGGTGTCGCCGAGCGTCAGCAGCACCTGGCCGGCGGTCAGCCCGCGCGCGCCGAGCGCTTCGGCATAGGCCTGGGCCAGCGCCACCTGGCCGACCGAGGCGGCGGCCTGCGCCTGTTCCAGCTTGAGCGGCCCGCGCGGCAGCTTGAGGACGCCGCGCCCCAGCGCGATGGCGCCGGAGGAGACGACGATGAGCTCCGTACCCGCCCGCGCCAGCATCGCGAGGTCGTCGGCCATCGCGTCGAGCCAGTCGCGCTTGAGCCTGCCGTCCTCGACGAGCAGGGCCGAGCCGATCTTGACGACGAGGCGGCGGTGGGAGGAGAGGCGGCCGGCAGCTTTTGCGGTGCCGGCCTTGCTGTCGCTGTCCGTTAGGGCGGACAGCGAATCGGAGAGGGGGGTGGACATCGGGTGTGGTCCGTCAGTTCGGGTGCGCGGCCCGTTGCAGGCGCGCGCGGAAGACAGGGGGGGTGGGGCGGGGCGCCCTCGCGCGCCCCGCCAAGGCGCTCCCGGTCATGGTCGGCCCATCACGGCCCCTCCGTTGCGGCCCGTCTTCATCGCGGGCCTGGTTTCCTGTCTCCGGCGGGCTGTCGCCATCGCCTTGCGTCCTGTCGCGTCGTGTCCGCTTCCCGTGCCTGGCGCCTTACGACGGGCGCCAGGGCTCGCTCGGCATCTGCGGCACGGAGTTCGCTTCCTGCTCGCGGTCGCGGTCGATGGCGCGGCGGATCATCCGCAGGCCCCGGTCGACATTCTCGCCGCTCGCCGAGGACAAGAGCAGCGGCTTCTGTCCGCAGGCTTCCTCCAGGATCGCGGCCCGCTCCGCGCGGGTCTCCTCGTCCAGCGCGTCGACCTTCGACAGTGCCACCACTTCCGGCTTCTCGTCGAGCCCGGCGCCATAGGCGGCCAGCTCCCCGCGCACCACGCGGTAGGCCTCGCCCGGGTCTTCCTGGGTGCCGTCGACCAGATGCAGCAGCGCGCGCGTGCGCTCCACATGGCCGAGGAACCGGTCGCCGAGGCCGATGCCCTCGTGCGCGCCCTCGATCAGGCCGGGAATGTCGGCGAGCACAAAGCCGTTGCCGTCGATCTCGACGACGCCGAGATTGGGATGCAGCGTGGTGAAGGGATAGTCCGCGATCTTCGGCCGGGCCGCCGAAACGGCGGCAAGGAAGGTCGACTTGCCGGCATTCGGCATGCCGACGAGGCCGGCATCGGCGATCAGCTTCAGCCGCAGCCAAATCCACTTCTCCTCGCCCTCCAGGCCGGGATTGGCATGGCGCGGCGCCTGGTTGGTGGACGACTTGAAATGCGCGTTGCCGAAGCCGCCATTACCGCCCTTGAGCAGCAGAAGCCGCTCGCCGACGCGGGTCATGTCGGCCAGCACCGTCTCGTTGTCCTCTTCCAGGATCTCCGTGCCCACCGGCACCCGCAGCACCACATCGTCGCCCTTGGCGCCGGTGCGGTTGCGGCCCATGCCGTGCATGCCGGTCTTGGCCTTGAAGTGCTGGGCGAAGCGGAAGTCGATCAGCGTGTTCAGCCCGTCGACGCATTCGACGAAGACATCGCCGCCGCGTCCGCCGTCACCGCCGTCGGGGCCGCCGAACTCGATATACTTCTCCCGCCGGAACGAGACGGCGCCCGCGCCGCCGTCGCCGGAACGGACATAGATCTTGGCCTGGTCGAGGAACTTCATGCGTCGTGTCTTTCTGCTGGCCCGTCGGGCCGGTCGTCAGGCCTGTACCGGGGCATGTCCCCGGTTCCGGTACTCGAATGTCGTGCGGTCGAGCCGGTAGCAGCGCGCCGGCCGGCTTATCCCGCAGGCCAGGCTCGTGCACTCCGTCCCGCCGATGTCGCGGAAGCCGAGCTTTTCGAGCACGTTCCGCGAGGCGGTATTCTCTGTCATCACGCGGGCCTCGACGGCTTGCGCGTTTCCTGCCCCGAAAATCCAGGCAAGCGCGGTGCCGGCAGCCTCGCTCATGTAGCCGTGCCCCCAGAAGGGCCGGCCAAGCCAATAGCCGATCACCGGCGTTTCGTCCAATCCGCGTAGCGACAACGCGCCGACGAACCCGCTGCCATCGTCGATGGCGAGCTCGAATTTTGCCGGATCGCGGCCGATGCCGGCAAGCCACGTCTCGCCGTCCTCCCGCGAATAGGGGTGCGGCAGGCGCTCCAGCACCCGCGCGATATCGGCATCGTTTGCCAGCTTTGCAAGGCGGTCGAGATCACTGGCGACGGGCGCGCGCAGCGTCAGCCTTGCGCTTTTCAGCAAGGGATGGGCGAGCGTGCTCATATCGCGGCCTCCACCTGGCGCGCGTCGGCGCCCGGACGGCTGGCGTGCTCCAGCCGCAGCACCACGTTCTCCACCTCGCGTCCCAGCGCCAGCGAATGGCGCATCATCCGCCCCGTCCGGCGAAAGCCGAGACGGGCGAGCACCTTGAGCGAGGCGGCATTGTCGGCGAAGGCCCGCGCTGCCATCGCCTGGCAGCGATGGGCGGCAAAGCCCCAGTCGAGCGCGGCCGCTGCGGCCTCGCCGGCATAGCCGAAGCCCTGGAACGGGCGGCCGATCCAGTAGCCGATCGAGGGGCAGTCCGGATGTTCGGCCAGCTCTCCCGGCGCCTTGATGGCGACGAGGCCGATCACGATGCCGCCCAGCGTGACGGCGAAGGCCGCCTCGCCGGTCAGCGGATCCTCGTTGATGGCGGCGGCGACGAATTCCGCCGCCGCGCCGTCCTTCGCCGGCCACGGCATGCCGGTCAGCCAGCGCACGATCTCGTGGTCGCGGCTGCACAGCGTGTCGATGGCTTCCGCGTCCGCCGGCTCCAGCGGGCGCAGCACCAGCCGCCGGGTGGCGAGCCGGTCGCTCAGGCGTCCCTCATTCAGGCCGAGGTGAGGCATGTCATCCGCCCCCACTGCTTGAGGGCGCGCCAGGTGCTGCGGTCGATGGCGAAGCGGTCGACCGAGACCGCACCGCCGGCGCCGCGGGAATGGATCATCCCCTGCTCGACGAACTGGAAGCCGCACTTGACCAGCACCCGCCGCGAGGCGGGGTTGGTGACGCGGGCCGCCGCCGTCAGCCGGTCGGCACCCTGGGCCGCGAAGACATGGTCTACCACCGACTGCGCCGCCTCGGTGGCGTAGCCCTGGCCCCAGAACGGCTCGCCGATCCAGTAGCCCAGATGCAGCGGCTCGCCCTCGTCAGGGGCGCCATAGCCGATGGCACCGATCACGCGGCCCGTCGACTTCAGGCGGATGGCGAACTTGGCGCGCGTCGTCGAGCGGTTCGCCGAAAGGGCGATGAGATTTCGCCCGTCGGCGACCGTGAAGGGATGGGGCATCGATGCCACCATCGTTGCGATACGGCGGTTGTTGGCGAGGAAAACGATATCTGCAAGGTCGTCCGGACGCAGCGCGTCCAGCTTCAGCCTCTCGGTCTCCTGCGGGCCAGCAACCGCGGCCAGACTATCTTCTTCCAGGCTCTCTTCGATATCCGCAACCATGGTGTCCTCCGGCATTGCGACGAAAAGAAAAAGGGGAGATGGCGGCCCATCTCCCCTGATCCGTCGCGATCATGCCGGTTTTGTTTCAAACCGCCGGGTCGATGGGACGCCGGCGGTTCGAACCAAACACGTCGGCTTTACTCTGCTGCGTCTACGAGTGGCATCACGTTGATATACGTGCGTTTGTTGGCCTTGGCCTGGAACGTCACCGTTCCCTCGACGACGGCGAAGATCGTATGATCCTTGCCCATGCCAACACCCGTACCCGGATGCCACTTCGTGCCGCGCTGGCGCGCGATAATATTGCCCGGGACGACCGCCTCGCCGCCGAACTTCTTGATGCCCAGACGTCGGCCCGCGGAATCGCGGCCGTTACGGGACGAGCCACCTGCCTTTTTGTGTGCCATGACGAAACTCCTCGTCGAAAACCTTCAGTCAGCCTTGAATGGCGGCAATCACTTGCCGGCCAGATCCGAAGCCTGCTGGACCCAGTTGTCGCGCTCGATGCGGCCCTTGAAGGAAAGGGCCTCGTCGACGCGGGCGATGTCTTCCGCGGTGAAGGCTGCGACCTGAGCGTAGGTCGTGATGCCCATCGCGTTCAGCTTCTTCTCCAGCACGGGGCCGACACCGGAGATCTTCTTCAGATCGTCGGCGGGCGCATCCGGTGCGGTGAACAGGACCGGGAGTTCGGTCTCGGTGCCTGCATCCTCGGCCTTCTCCGCCTTCGGAGCAGCGGCCTTCTTCTTGGTCGCCGGCTTGGCGCCACCGGTCAGGATGTCGGTGATCTTGACCAGCGTGAAGCTCTGGCGGTGGCCGTTGCGGCGACGCGAGTTCTGCCGACGGCGCTTCTTGAAGATGATGATCTTGCGGTGGCGCGCCTGGTCGACGACCTCGCCGACGACGCTCGCACCCTCGACCAGGGGGGCACCGATCATGGTGGCGGTGTCGCCGCCCACCATCAGGACCTCTTCGAAAGTCACGGTCTCACCCGCCTCGGCCGAGATCTTCTCGACCTTGAGCAGGTCATCCTGGGCGACGCGGTACTGCTTGCCGCCCGTCTTGATCACTGCGAACATGTCTCGCACGTCCTTCTTTTCGTTTTGCTCGCCGGCAGGCCGTCTTTGGTCTACCGGGCTTCGCCTTCCTGCCCTTCGGCGTCCCTTGCGGGAACTTGACGAGGACATTGCCTCTCTTGAAACCGTCCTGCCGGCTCGTCGGGCGGGGCCCTTGAAAGCCTGGCGGAATGGTCTGCCGGTCACCGGAAAAGCCGCAGTCAGGCCCCGTTTTCAAGGGCGTTGGCTGTGGGTTGCGGGGAACGGCGGAGAGCCTCGGGCAACGGATGGGCCTTTGCGGGCCCTTTGCGAAGCAGCGCGACTATACGGATCGGCGATGCAAAGTCAACGCTTGCAAGGGCGGTTTTGTGCGCTTTGCCGCGCGCGCCGGCGCTTTTGTGACACGCGCGCAACCCTTCGATCTTCCATGCGCTCCCGCGCCGGGGGCGCCTTGCCGGCCCGGCGCTGTGCACCGCCGGGGAAAAGTTGCAAGACGCCTCTTGTGCGGCTCGCCGCACTTCGCTATGTACCGTCGCACTTTGAGACCACGACATCTCATATAGCGGAGAGGTGCCGGAGTGGTTGAACGGGGCGGTCTCGAAAACCGTTGAGCGCGCAAGCGTTCCGAGGGTTCGAATCCCTCTCTCTCCGCCATTTCCTGACGTCGCGCTGTCGCCCTTCGGGCTTCGCTCCAGTCGGGGCCGCGCATAAGCTCGGACGGCCCTTGGCCTTGCGAACCCTGCGGGTTCGAAACCCCTCCGCGATACCCCGCCATTTCATCATCGATTGCCGCCGGCAACCGCCTATGTGCCGTCGTTCGATGTCCGGCATGTCGGCGCGAAGCTGCGCGAAAAACCCGCCCGGAATTGGCGCATGGACACCAATGCGCAGGTATCCGCATTCCCCAGATGCTGGGACATTCGCCATCTTCACGGCATGGCCGAGTTGGTCCAGGCCCGCCGCTACCCGCTCAACGAACTGGCGTCCGGCCTCGGTCAGACGGACGCCGCGTGCCTGAAGTTCAGATATTCAGCGACAGCGAGCGTATGACCGGCGATACCATGGGAATGCGTGACCCGAGCCGGATTTGCGGCGGCCGGTTATGGCTTCTGATCGTCGACGCATTTTCGTCCCCGCTCTCGCGGCTGGTGGCTTGAGTCGGGTGAGCCCCTTTCGTCAGTCGAACTGGGCAAGGTTCCCTCGTCAGCAGTGCGGGCAACGCGAACATGGTGTTGAAAATCATCCATTCGCGTCGCCACCATCATGGCCCTGGCATAGATGCCCAGCATTTCAGACCCTGCCCGCATCTGTCGCAGGTTTGACCGTCGCTTTTCGCAGGCCGGCAAGCGTCAGCCCGTAGATGCAGGCGACAACGATGATCAGCGCCACAACCTGATATGCTTCGACAGTATCGCCGAGCAAAGGCACGGCGAGCACCATCGTCAGTGCAGGCCAGGGTGTAGTGATCGAGCTGGCCAGGGAAACGTCGATGTGGCGGACGGCATGGAACCAGACGATCAATTCCAGGAAATAGACCAGCCCCATGATGGCCGACATTGGCTGAAAGATCGCGCTCAGGCCGGCAGCGATGCCCGAAGGAGCCGCGAAAGCTATGATCACCAGCAGGAACGCTGTCGAGATTGCCACCCGAAAGAACGTCACCTGCACGGGCGTAATCGGCGTATTGCTCAGTTCTTCCTTGATGATGACATGCGCAATGCTCCAAAGCAGGGGCACACCGAGAGAGACGAGAAACCAGGGCGACATGCCGGATACCATGAAGGTGCCGGCCGTTCCGAGATAGTAGAGCGATCCGATCAAAATCGCGGTCAGAGCCAGTTCGGCTGCTGTCTTGCGGCGTTTCAGGAAAAGCGTTTCCCAGAGGATGGCGAACAGCGGGTAGGCCTGTATTGCAATCGCCGCATTCGTCGCGCCGGCCTTCTCAACTCCCAGCACATAGAGATAGGTCGAAAGACCGAACAATGCGCCGGTGAACAGCGCCACGAGGATCATCCGTCCGCGCTCGCGGCGCGACAGATCTAGGCCAAAAATCCCTTTGGTCCCGCTCCGTAGTTCAAACCCGAATGCCGGGGCCGCAAAGATCACCTGCCAGACCGACAATGCGAAAGCAAAGCTCAGCGCGCCAATATCCGAAGGGCGCAGGTTTGAGACGATCGGCATGACACCCAGCAATGTGAGGCTGACAAGGGAAAACCCAACGCCTTTCCCGACGGATGGAGAGGTGAATGCCATGACCGAAACTCATTGATTGTGTTGACGACCAACTGAATTGCATCCATGTCTAAATAGGTGCAATCAAAACATTGATCTGATGGCAATTTGGATACCAGACCTGTCGAGCCGCGAAGGCCCGAAATACCTCCAGATTCTGGAGGCCATGGCTGAGGATATTGCGGCGGGCAGACTGGCCGCCGGAACACGCCTTCCGCCGCATCGCGAACTGGCCTATCAGCTCAACCTCTCTCCCAACACGACCAGCCGCGCCTATGCGGAGGCTGTGAAGCGGGCTCTCATCAAGGGGGAAGTCGGTCGGGGAACATTCGTTCGGTCCGCTGATTTCAGTCCAGATCAAGCAGAACCCGAGACACTGCTTCGCGAAAGCCGTGGCCCCATCGACCTTTCACGCAATCTGCCGCTGCCCGGCTTTTCGGAACCCCACATTCGTCGGGTCATGTCGGAGATCGCGAGCGATACGGGCTTGCGCGCGCTGCTCGACTATCAAACCGATACCGATCTGGTTCACCATCTTGAGGCAGGTCAGTCATGGCTCGCGGATTGCGGCGTGGAGGCTTCTCTTGAGTGCATTGTTCCGGTCGCCGGCGGCCAGCATGGCATTTTGTGTACCCTGATGGCCCTTTTAAAGCCGGGCGACTTGTTGCTTGCCGAAGCCTTGACCTACACACCTGTTCTCGCGATGGCTTCGCGCCTCAACCTTCAGACCGGTGCTGTCGCGATGGATGCGCAGGGGCTGATTCCGGAGGCGTTTGAGGCCTGCTGTCGTGAGGCAAACCCGAAAGCGCTCTATCTTACACCGACCCTGCAAGCGCCAACGACGGTGACGCTCTCGGAGGATCGACGCGCCGAGATTGCGCGGATTGCGGACCATTACGGCGTTATCCTGATTGAGGACGATGTCTTTGGGCCGCTCAAATGCGACAAGCCGGCTCCGATCGCGCGATTTGCCCCTGACTTGACAGTCTATGTGACCAGCCTGTCCAAAAGTGTGGCGCCCGGCTTGCGGATCGGCTTCCTTCATGCACCTCGAAAAGTCGCGTCTGCACTACGCCAGTCCGTCAATCTGAGTGTCTGGATGACGCCGCCAATGCCCCTTGAGGTGGCAAGCCGTCTGATCAAAGACGGAACAGCAGCGAGGCTGGCTGAGCAGCAGCGGCAGACGGCAAGCCGCCGCCAGCAGCTCGTTCAACGCGCGTTGGGAATGGATACGGCAAAGCAGTTTTCTGACGGCTTCCATTTCTGGTTGCCGCTGCCAGAAGGCTGGCGAGCCGATGTGTTTCGTTCAGAATGCGCCCGCATGGGTGTTCACATCAGCGAGGGCCGCAGCTTTGCCATGAATGCCGCTGATGCGCCCGAGGCAATCCGCTTGTGCGTCAGCCATGAACCCGGTGAGGAACGGCTCATCCAGGGCCTGGATATCATTGCCGCAGTGCTCCGGCAGAAGCCATGCGGGACACCGCTGACACTATGAGGATGTGGCTGATCGCATTCGGACGATCCCGAGAGCTGGTCGTCTAGGCATCTCGCAACATTCAGCAATTTGAAATGCAAGCCCGATCCTTGTTGCAAATTTGAGAGATGGCAGCTGACGGAGGCGGAGCATTTTCGCCGGAGCGCTGCTCTTTCGCGCCCGGATTTCGTGCGTTTCTGGCCCTGCCTCGCCCCTCCTTGCGCTGCGGATGCGTGCATCCCCACTGCCGAACCAGGCCGGCGTTGCTGCGTCGTTTGAGGATAGACTTGCCCGACTCTGCGGAAAGTGCCGTAATGGGTGCCGGGTTGATCTGGGAACGACGCTGCTGATACGTCGTTGGCTGGTTGAAATTAAGGAAAACGAAGGTGTTTTCCGCGATCATTCGGGCCATCTTTCGAGGATTTTCCCGTGCGCTTTTTCAGCTGCCTATTTACGGAACATGATCTTTGGCTGGTCGCGCTTGCGGCTGCGATCTGCGTCCTCGGCGCCTGGATCTCGATTCGCCTGTTCCTGCGCACCCGCGCGGCGGAGCGCGAGGCGCGGCCCTTCTGGGTGTTTCACGGGGCCGTGGCCGCCGGTTCCACCATCTGGTGTACCCATTTCGTTGCCATGCTCGCCTATCGGCCGGGCGTGCCCGTGTCCTACGACCCGACGCTCACCGGCATCTCGCTGCTGATCGCCGTCGTCTCCGCCGCGGTCAGCCTGGCCATCGCTTCCGGTCGCGGCCGGCTTGCCCCGATGCTCGGCGGCTGCATGTTCGGCGTCGGCGTGTCCGTCATGCACTATACGGGCATGGCCGCCTTCAGCATCGACGGCGCCATCGTCTGGGACATGACCTATGTGGCCGCTTCGCTCGTGCTGTCGCTGGTGCTGGGCGCGGCCGCCTTCGTTGCCGCCACCCGCGAGGGGGTGGTCCTGCAGACCCGCGAGCTGCTCGGCACCGCGCTGCTGGCAGGCTCCATCGTCGCACTGCATTTCACCGGCATGGCAGCGGTCGGCATCGTTCCGGCGGTGCCCCAGCCGGGCGGCGCCACCAGCGAGGATGCCTATGGCGTGCTGGCGGTGGCGGTGGCGGCGGTCGGCGTGCTGGTGCTCGGCACGGGCCTTGCCAGCCAGTTGCTGGACCGCCAGGCGACAGCCCGCACCCGGGCCCGCACCAAGCAGATCCTGGAAAGTTCCGTCGACGGCATCGTCATCGAGACCGCCGGACGCATCGTCGATTGCAACGAGGCCTTCATCCTGCTCAGCGGCATGCAGCGGGAAGCGCTGGTCGGGCGCACCTTTGCCGAACTGGTGCCGCGCGCGCCGTCCTCGGTCGACAAGCTGGTGCGCGCGACGCTGCTCACCGCCGCCGGCGCGCTGCTTCCCGTCGAGGTCGCGGCCCGCGAAGACCGCTACGAGCGGGACGATCTGACCGCCACTCGCTTTTATTCGGTGCGCGACCTGCGCCCGCGCCTCGCCCAGGAAGAGAAGATCTCCTACCTCGCCAGCTTCGACAATCTGACGGGCCTGCCCAACCGCTCCTCCTTCCTGGAGCATCTCGACAGCCAGATCGAGACGCGCCCGGCCAGCGCCCGGATCGCGCTCCTGGCCATCGATCTCGACCGCTTCAAGGAGGTCAACGACGTGCATGGCCACGCGGCGGGCGACCATGTGCTGTGCGTCCTGTCGGACCGCATGCGCACGGCCGTCGGCAAGGAGGCCTTCGTCGCCCGGCTGGGCGGCGACGAGTTCGTCGCCACCGCGCTGGTGCAGGACCGCGAGCAGGCGCTCGGCATCGCCTCGCGGCTCGAGCGCGAGCTCTTTGCTACCGTGCCTTACGACCATGTCGACCTGATCTGCGGCGCCTCCATCGGCATCTCGATCTTCCCCGACGATGCGGGAAGCCCGGCGACGTTGATGAACAATGCCGACCTTGCCATGTACCGGGCCAAGGGTTCGCCCGGCGAGGCGATCTGCTTTTACGAGGAGGGGATGGACGAGCGCGTGCGCGAGCGTCGCGCCATAGCGCTGCAGCTGCGTACCGCGCTTGCGGAAAACCAGTTCTTCCTCGTCTTCCAGCCGCAGGTCTCGGTCCGCGAGAACGAGGTGACCGGCTACGAGGCCCTGCTGCGCTGGCGCCATCCCGAGCGCGGCGTGCTGCTGCCGATGGAGTTCATCCCCATCGCCGAGGACACCGGCCTGATCCTGCCGATCGGCGAATGGGTGTTGCGCACCGCCTGCCGCGAGGCCGCGTCCTGGGACAACGAGCTGAAGATCGCGGTCAACGTCTCGGCGCTGCAGGTCGGCAGCATCGACATGCCCGACGTGATCCACGGCATCCTGATGGAGACCGGCCTGTCGCCGCAGCGGCTGGAAGTGGAGATCACCGAGACCTCTCTGATCCAGGATGCCGAGCGCACGCTGCATATCCTGCGGCGGATCAAGGCGATGGGCGTGTCGATCTCGATGGACGATTTCGGCATCGGCTATTCGTCCCTGTCGACCCTGCGCTCGTTCCCCTTCGACAAGATCAAGCTCGACAAGTCCTTCATGGACGATCTCGACCGCGGGCCGCAGGCCTCGGCGATGATCCGCGCCGTGCTGGCCCTTGGCGAAAGCCTCGATATCCCGATCCTCGCCGAAGGCGTGGAGACCGAGGCGCAGCTGGAATTCCTCACCCAGCAGGGTTGCACCGAGATCCAGGGCTATCTCGTCGGCCATCCGGACGAAAGCGCCGCGGAACCCGGCACGGCCGAGCAGAACCGGATCCTGCCGCCGCCGGTGATGCGGACGCCCCGCACCGGGAGCGGCCGCACCGGTGAGTGAAGCCGCCGGCCGGTCCTTGTCCGATCCTGCCGACGGCCGTCTGCGTCAGCCGATGGCGGTGCGGCCCGGCCAGCGTTCGATGGCATAGCCCGCCTGCTTCGGCCACAGCGCCCGCGTTTCCGCGCCGAGCCGGCGCGCCGCGTGCAGCGGCCAGTTCGGATCGTCGAGCGCCGCCCGGCCGAGCCCGATGAGATCGGCGCGCCCTTGCGTGACCGCCTCCGCCGCCAGCTCCGCCTCGCCCATCAGCCCCACCGCCATTGCCGGCAGGCCGGTCTCCTTGCGGATCTGCGCCGCCCAGGGCAGATACATGCCCGGGCCGATCTCGAAGCGCGAGCCGGTGAAGCCGCCGGCCGACACGTCGATGACGTCGACCCCGCGCTCGCCGACCGCGCGGGAAAAGGCCACGCTGTCCTCGATGGTGCGTCCGCCCTCCAGCCCGTCCACCGCCGACAGGCGCAGGAACAGCGGCATGTCGTCCGGCATCGCCGCGCGCACCGCCTCCACCACCTTGAGCGGGAAGCGCATGCGGTTCTCGGCGCTGCCGCCATAGGCGTCCTCGCGCCGGTTGGACAGCGGCGACAGGAACTGGTTCAGCAGGTAGCCGTGCGCGGCGTGGATCTCGATCAGCTGGAAACCGGCCTCGACCGCCCGTTTCGTCGCCGCGGCCCAGGCCGCCACCTCCGCCTCGATATCGTCTTCGCTCATGGCGCGCGGCATCGGCGCGTCCTCGGCATGGGGCAGGGCGGAGGGCGCCACCGGCTCCCAGTGCTCGGCATCGGCCTCGCGCTCGTCCGTGCCCATCAGCCAGGGCGGGATCGAGGAGGCCTTGCGGCCGGCATGGGCCAGCTGGATGCCGGCGACCGCCCCTTGCGCGCGCAACAGCGCGGTGATCCGCGCCATGCCGGCGATCTGGCCATCGTCCCACAGGCCGGGGCAGCCATAGGTGATGCGTCCTTCGGCCGTCACCGCCGTCGCCTCGACGATCACGGTGCCGAAGCCGCCCAGCGCGAAGCGGCCGAGATGCACGAGGTGATAGTCGCCGACCACGCCGCCGCGCGCCGAATACTGGCACATCGGCGAGACGACGAAGCGGTTGGGCAGGGTCAGCCCGCGCAAGGGGAGGGGCGACAAGAGCTCGGTCATCGAATGTCCTTCCTGGCGATCCGGCCTGAGCTGGCCCTCACCCCGCGGCGGCCCCGCCGCGCCGGGCGGCATCGCGGGGGATGCGGCGGCACGCGTCTTGAACGGGCTGGGCCCTGCGGGGAGGGAAGGCTGGCGGGTCGGCGGATCGGGTTCGGGTAACGGTTTCGGATCAAATAGATGACCAACGGCACCCGCTTGTCCAGTGGGCAGCGGTTGCAGGGCTCGCGTCGGCCGAAGACGCGCCTATTGTTCGCGGCAGATCCGTATGCCGGGGTCCTCGCCGTCCTGCGTCTCCCACTCCTGCAACTGCAGGGCGATGGGCGCGAAGGAGATCTTGCGTTCGTTCACCACCCCGCGCCCGGTCAGGAGATTGAGGTCGCAGCTCAGCGGCTCCTCCTCCTGCAGCGTGTCGTAGGAA
This sequence comes from Stappia sp. 28M-7, assembly GCF_014252955.1. Lineage (NCBI taxonomy): Bacteria > Pseudomonadati > Pseudomonadota > Alphaproteobacteria > Hyphomicrobiales > Stappiaceae > Stappia > Stappia quadratibracata. The sequence continues at coordinate 381,990 of NZ_JACMIA010000001.1, forward strand.
TTGAAGGTCAGCCCGGCGACGACGAACCGTCCGTCGCGATGGGCGAGCGAGATCGTGTGCTCCCACCGGTTTCGGCCGATGGCGGAGTTCTGCGTGGTGATGGCGATGGAGCCGTTGGCAAGCGCCTTGATCGAGGGCTCCTGGCCGAAGGCGGCCGTGTCGCCGCCGCGCCCGCCCCAGATCTTGTCCGGAACAGCGAGCGCCAGCGACAGTAGGCTGCCGTTCGTCGCCTCCTCGCGCAGGTAGACATAGAGCCCGGCCTGCATGTCGTCGCCGCGCGTTGTCGCCAGAAAGGCCAGGTCCTCGCGGCCGTCCTTGTTCCAGTCGCCGACGGCGGCATCGAGGATGTCCTGCGGGCGGATGTCGGCCGCTTGCGCGCCCGTCTGCCCATCCGCGGTCTGCGCGCCGGCCGGCGCGGCGAGGACCAGCGGTGCCGCGCAAAGAAGCGCAGCGGCGGCGGACAAGGCGAAGGGGCGGGCAATTCGGAGCAATCGAGTCATGCGGGTCTCTCCCTGCCGGACATCCGGCAGGGAGTCCTATCGCCGTGTTCGGCGGCAAATGCCAGCCCGGTTTCGCGCCGGGGCGCGATCCGGCGTGGCGCCTCAGGCCACCGCCTCCACGCCCCGTTCCTCCTGGCGGGCGCTGCGCAGCACGCGGCCCCACCAGGCGAGTTGATCCAGCATCCGCTCCGCCGCCGTGCCCAGATGCGGCAGCGCCTCGAAGCCGGCCCGGCCTTCGCGGATCGCCAGATAGTCGCCGTAGGAGATGTGGACGGCGGCCTTCACCGAGACCAGTTCCAGCTCCGCCGAGATCTGGCGCAGATGCATCACCGCCCGCGCGCCGCCGACGCCGCCATAGGCGATGCTGCCGGCCGGCCGGCGCACCCAGGAGGCATGGTCGAGCGCGTTCTTCAGCACGCCCGTCAGGCTGTGATTGTATTCCGCGACCGTGAAGACATAGGCGTCGCAGGTCGCCACCTTTGCCGCAAAGGCGCTTGCCGCCTGCTTCTGCGCCGTGCTCGCCGCCGGGTCGCCGTAGAAGGGCAAGGGGAAGTCGGCAAGGTCTATGACCTCGACGTCGAAGGCGCCGGTTTTCTCCGCCTGGGCGCAGATCCAGCGGGCGGGCTTGTCGGCAAAGCGGCCCTCGCGGGTGCTGCCGACGATGATCCCCAGCTTCAGTTTGCTCATGGAAGGTCCTTTCGTGTTCGAAAAACGGGGTCAGCCGCGCCGGGGAGCGTGCGCGGCGATCAGCTCGACGGGGATCGAATCGACGCGGGCGATCAGCGGTGCGATCCGCTCCAGATGCGCGGCGAAGTCCGGCGATGCGCGCCAGTTGGCGGCCGCCATCGCGTCGGTGAAGCGGGTGATGACGACGAGGCAGCTGCTGTCGGAGGCCCAGTAGACCTCGTTGCCGAGCCAGCCGGCCTCGCCGGCCGCTTCGCTCAGGCGGGCGATTTCCTGCATCTGCATGTCGAGCAGCCGGTCGGCGGTGCCGCCCGTCGGGGTGAAGATGTTGATCATCGTGTAGGGGAGGGGCGCTTCGGCGGGGGCGAGGCGGGCCGCGGCCGCAGGGGCCGGGACGGGTGTTGCAGTCATTCTGTCGCTCCGGTTGTCTTGTCCGGGCAACGTGATAAAAGTTCAAGTACGCTTTAAGTCAACAGCCGCGCGGACGGTTTTCGCGCCCGCCCGCCGCAAAGGCTCCGCAAGCCATGTCCAGCCCCTCCCGCCGTGCCAAGCCAGGTCCTGTCCTCACCATCCAGCAGGTGGCGCGGCGCAGCGGTGTCGCCGCCTCCGCCCTGCGCTATTACGAGGAGCGCGGGCTGATCTCGGCCGAGCGCGCGGCCTCCGGCCATCGCCGCTTCGAGCGATCCGTGCTGCGGCGCATCGCCTTCATCGTCTTCGCGCAGCGTCTCGGTTTCACGCTTGAGGAGGTGAAGCAGGAGCTCGACAAGCTGCCGAGCGACCACATTCCGACCGGCGCCGACTGGGAGCAGCTGTCGCAGGTCTGGACGCAGCGGGTGGACGAGAGGATCGCCGAATTGCAGCGGCTCAAGCGCGGCCTTGCCGAGTGCATCAGCTGCGGCTGCCTGTCGCTCGCCCAGTGCCGCCTTGCCAATCCCGACGACCGCGCCGGGGCGCTGGGCGCCGGCCCGCGTTACTGGGTCGGCGCGCGCGACATCAAGCAGCTCCTGCCGTAGGTCTCAGCGCTCCGCAGGCTCCAGCCGCACCAGGAGGCGGCCGGCCTCCACCGTGTCGCGTTCGCTTGCTGCGATCTCGGCCACCGTGCCGTCGGCCGCCGCCTTCAGCTCCATCAGGAGCTTCATCGATTCCATCACCACCAGCGTGTCGCCCTTGGCGACCGTATCGCCCGCCGCAACGCGGATCTCGACGACGAGGCCCGGCATCGGCGCGGCGATCCGCTCCGGCGAGGCGCCGTCGCCCGCCGCCCTGTCCTGGCCAAGATCGCCGAGCGGCAGCACCGCGCAGGCGATCTCCGTGCCCGGCCCGCACAGCCACATCCGCCCGTCATGGTGGGCGGCGGCGAAGCTCTCCGCCACGCCATCGCGGGTGATGCGCACCCGGTCCGGCCCCGTCCACTGCGCGGCGATCTCCTGCGTCTCGCCGTCCGTGCCGATGGTTTGCCAGCATCCGGGCCCGCGCGCTTCCAGCACGACGCGGCTCTCGGGTGCAGCCGCATCCACATAGGTCACCCGCGCCGGGCAGCCGGCCTGCGCGAGCAGGCGGAAGCCGGAAAGCGCCTGCCAGGGCGTTGCCGCCGCGCGCGGCCGGCTCGCAAGCGCCGCCGCCGCAAGGGCGAGGCCGTCCGCCTCCGGCGCCCTCCATCCGTCCGGCCAGTTGCGGGCGATGAAGTCGGTGGTGACATTGCCCTGCGCGAAGTCGGGCGAGGCCAGCGCGTCGCGCAGGAACAGCCGCGTGGTGGCCAGCCCCGCCACCTCCAGCCGGTCGAGGCCGGAGAGCAGCTTGCGCCGCGCCGCGTCCCGGTCGGGCCCGTGGGCGATCAGCTTGGCGATCATGGAATCGTACGCCGCCCCGATCTCCGCCCCCGGCTCGATGCCGGCATCGCAGCGCAGTTCCGCAGGCGGCGACCACAGCAGCACCTTGCCCGTGTCCGGGCGAAAGCCGGCGCTGGCGTCTTCCGCCGTCAGCCGCGCCTGGATCGCGTGGCCGTTGCAGGTCACCTCGTCCTGCGTCAGGGCCAGCTTCTCGCCGGCCGCGGCGCGCAGCTGCAGCTCCACAAGGTCGAGCCCGGTGATCTCCTCGGTCACCGTATGCTCGACCTGCAGCCGCGTGTTCATCTCCAGGAAGTGGACTTCCTGCGTCACCGCATCCATCACGAACTCGACCGTGCCGGCGCTGTCGTAGCCGATGGCCCGGCCGAGCCTGAGCGCCGCCTCGAACAGCCGCTCGCGGGTTTCGGGGAGCAAGCCCGGCGCCGGCGCCTCCTCGATCAGCTTCTGGTGATTGCGCTGGACCGAGCAGTCGCGCTCGAACAGGTGCAGCAAGGTGCCGTGCTTGTCGCCGATCAGCTGCACTTCCACATGGCGCGGATTGCGCACCAGCTTCTCGATGAGCAGCCGCCCGTCGCCGAAGGCCCGCTCGGCCTCCGTGCGGGCTGCATCGATGGCAGCCTCCAGCCCCGCCTCGTCGTGGACGGCGCGCATGCCCTTGCCGCCGCCGCCGGCCGAGGCCTTGACCATCACCGGCAGGCCGATCTCGCGCGCGGCCCGCGCCAGATTGCCTGTCGACTGGTCCTCGCCGCTATAGCCGGGAATGCAGGGCACGCCGGCTTCTTCGGCCAGGCGCTTCGCCTCGATCTTGGCACCCATCGCCGCGATGGCCCGTGCGTTCGGCCCAACGAAGGCGATGCCGTTCTCCTCGCAGGCCCGCGCCAGTTCCGGCCGCTCGGACAGGAAGCCGTAGCCGGGGTGGATCGCGCCGGCCCCGCTCGCCCTGGCCGCGGCCATGATCCGGTCGAGGCGCAGGTAGCTGTCGCTCGCCGCCGCCCCGCCGATGGCGATTGCCCGGTCGGCCATCCTCACATGCAGCGCGTCCCGGTCTGCATCGGAATGCACGGCGATGGTGGCGAGCCCCATGCGGCGTGCGGTGCGGATGATGCGGCAGGCGATCTCGCCGCGATTGGCAATCAGCAGGCTGTCGAACATGGTGCGCCTCACATCCTGTAGACCGGCCGCGGGCCGGTGTCCTTGTCGCCGCCCGCGCCCAGCGCCAGGCACAGGCCCAGCACGTCGCGGGTCTGGTCGGGCTCGATCAAGCCGTCGTCCCACAGCCGCGCGGTGGCGTAATAGGGATCGCTCTGCTCCTCGAACTGGGCGCGGGTGCGCCGGTCGAGCTCGGCGATCTCCGCTTCGTTCGCCTGCGATTTCAGGCTGGCCCGGCGCAGCTCCGTCACCACGGTCGCGGCGACATCGGGGCTCATCGTCGCGATGCGGGCATTGGGCCAGGAGAACAGGAAGCGCGGGCGGAAGCCGCGTCCGCACATGCCGTAGTTGCCGGCGCCGTAGGAGCCGCCGACGATCACCGTGTATTTCGGCACGCGCGCATTGGAGACGGCATACACGAGCTTTGCCGAGTGCTTGGCGATGCCGCCGCGCTCGGCGTCGGTGCCGACCATGAAGCCGGTGATGTTCTGCAGGAACAGCAGCGGGATCTGGCGCTGATCGCACAGCTCGATGAAATGCGCACCCTTCAGCGCGCTTTCGGAAAACAGCGCCCCGTCATTGGCCAGGATCCCGACCGGGTAGCCATGGATATGGGCAAAGCCGGTGATCAGCGTCGCGCCGTAGTCGGGCTTGAACTCGGCGAGCTGCGATCCGTCGACCATCGAGCGGATCAGCGCGCGCATGTCGGCCGGGCGCTTCAGGTCCACCGGCGCATGCTCGGACGGGCGCCCGGCGGCAACGAGCGGCGCCAGGGCCTCGCGCGGCGGCGGCGTCACCTTGCGGCCCTCGCCCAGATTGGCGACGATCTCGCGCAGCATGCGCATGGCGCTTTCCTCGTCGGGCGCGACGTGGTCGCTGACGCCGGAGACGGTGGTGTGCATGTCGGCACCGCCCAGCGTTTCGCCGTCGACGATCTCGTTGATCGCCGCCTTGACGATGGGCGGGCCGCCCAGATGGATGCGGCCCGTCCCGCGCACCATGATCACCTGGTCGCTGAGCGCCGGGATATAGGCGCCGCCCGCGGTGCAGCCGCCGAAGACGACGGAGATCTGCGGCAGGCCGGCCGCCGACATCTGGCACTGGCGCCAGAACGCCCCGCCGAAATGGTCCTTGTCGGGAAACACCCGGTCCTGTTCGGGCAGGAAGGCGCCGCCGCAATCGACCAGATAGATGCAGGGAAGGCCGTGCTCCTCCGCCACTTCCTGGGCGCGCGAATGCTTGCGCACCGTCTCGGCGAAGAACGAGCCGCCCTTCACCGTGGCATCGTTGGCGATCAGCATGCAGGGCCGGTCGTGGATCAGGCCGATGCCGGTGACGATGCCTGCTCCCGGCACCTCGCCGCCATAGAGCCCGTGCGCGGCCAGCGGCGACAGCTCCAGAAAGGCGGTGCCGGGATCGAGCGCCAGCTCGATGCGCTCGCGCACGAAGATCTTGCCGCGCTCCGCGTGGCGGGCGCGAAACTTCTCGCCGCCGCCTTGCGCTGCCGCTGCCTGCACCTGTCTCAGTGCGGCCACCAGGTCGTCCATGCCTGCCACGAGCTGCTCCTCCCGTTTGCATTGCCTCGCCCGGTTCGAGACCCTCGGCCCCGGTTGGGTGATTGACAATCTACCTAACGACCGTTAGAAAAACTGTCAACAGGCTGACCCATCAGCCGCATGCGACGAGGCTCGGGGAGGAGATCGCGCAATGCCCGACACGAAATCAGACACGAAATCCGGCACGCAGCCCGATACGGGAACCGCCAGCGAACCGAACGGGAGCGCCCGCGACTGGGTGCGGCTCGACCGGCACGGGCCGGTCGCCGTCCTCGTTCTGGCCGCACCGGAGCAGCTCAACGGCATCCACGCCCCGATGATGCGCCAGCTTCACGCCCGACTGGCCGAGGTCGCGGGCGATGACGCCATCCGCGCGCTGGTGCTGACCGGCGAGGGGCGGGGCTTTTGCGCCGGTGCCCATGTCGGCGAGATGGCGGGTTTTTCCGACAAGGGCCCGGCCGTCGGCCGGCTGCTCGACGAGGGCTGGAACCGCGCGGTGCGCCAGATCCGCGCCCTGCGAAAGCCGGTGGTCGCGGCGGTCAACGGCATTGCCGCCGGCGGGGGTGTCGGTCTGGCACTCGCCTGCGACATCGTGCTTGCCGCCCGCTCCGCCAGCTTCATCCAGGTCTTCGGCCCGCGCCTCGGCGTCGTGCCGGATGTCGGCAGCACCTGGTTCCTGCCGCAGGCGCTGGGCCGCGCCCGCGCGCTGCATCTGATGCTGACCGGCGATCCGCTGAAGGCCGAGACCGCCGCCGACTGGGGGCTGATTGCCGGCTGTGTCGAGGATGGCGAGCTGATGGATGAGGCCCTTGCCCTTGCCGGGCGGCTGGCGCGCGGGCCCGTTGCGGCCTTCGCCGAAATCCGCGAGGCGGTCGCGCAGGGCCTTGCCTCGACCCTCGACACCGCGCTCGACCTGGAGCGCGACGTCAATGCCCGCCTTGCCGGCGGACCCGACTTTGCCGAGGGCACGGCGGCCTTCGTCGAAAAGCGCGAGCCCCGCTTCGGCGGCGCCTGACAATACCAGGATCCTGACAAGACCAGGATCCAGTTTTCGCCGCCGGCAGCAAGGCCGGCCGGCACGCAACACGGGATGGACCGAATGACAGCTTCCGGTTTCGATGTGACCAGCGCCAGCGACTTCTTCTTCGAGGAAGAGCACAAGATGCTGCGCGATCAGGTGCGCCGCTTCGTCGAGGAGGAGATCAAGCCGCATGCCGACCAGTGGGAGCGCGACGGCGCCACCCCGCGCGAGCTGCTGCGCAAGATGGGGGCGCTCGGCTTCTTCGGCATCCGCTATCCGGAAGCCTATGGCGGCAGCGCCATGGACGAACGCGCCACCGTTGTCCTGTCGGAAGAGCTCGGCCGCTGCACCTATGCCGGCGTCGCCATCACCGCGCTGGTCCACACCGACATGGCCTCGGTCCATCTCTTCAATGCCGGCAACGACGCCCAGAAGGCGAAATACATGCCCGGCATCATCAGCGGCGAGACCATCACCGCCGTCGGCGTCACCGAGCCGGACGCCGGCTCCGACGTCAAGGGCATCCGCACCACCGCCCGCCGCGAGGGCGATCACTACGTGCTGAACGGCACCAAGACCTTCATCACCAACGGCGTGCTGGCCGATGTCTACTGCATCGCCGCCAAGACCGGCGGCGACGGGCCGGCCAGCAAGGCGGTGACCATGTTCATCATTGAGAAGGGCATGGAGGGCTTCACCGTCTCGCGCGCCCTCGACAAGCACGGCTGGCGCAGCTCGGACACGGCCGAGCTCTCCTTCGTCGATGTCCGCGTCCCGGCCGAGAACGTGCTCGGCGAGGAAGGGCGCGGCTTCTACGAGATCATGAAGAACTTCCAGAACGAGCGCCTCGTGCTCGGCGCCATGGCCATGGGCGAGGCCCAGGCCGCCATCGAGCTGACGGTCGCCTATGTTCGCGACCGCAAGGCCTTCGGCGCCCCGCTCTGGGAAAAGCAGGCTATCCGCCAGCGCCTCGCCATGCTGTCGTCGCGGGTCGAGGCGGCCCGGCAGATGGTCTACGCCACCGCCGCCCGATCGGCGCGCGGCGAGCAGCTGGTGCGCGAGGTCTCGATGATCAAGGCGCTGTGCGGCGAGCTGGTCAACGAGGTCATGTATGCCTGCGTCCAGTTCCACGGCGGCATGGGCTTCATGCGCGAGAGCACCATCGAGCGCATGTCGCGCGATGCCCGCGTCCAGGCGATCGGCGGCGGGGCGACCGAGGTGATGCTCGAAGAAGTCGCCAAGCGCATGTGACCGCAATGCGCGCCTTCGTGCTGGAAACCGGCTTCGGCCTCGACAACCTGGTGCTGCGGGAGCGGGAAACGCCGATGCCGGGGCCGGGCCAGGTGCTGCTGGAAATGCGCACCGCCTCGCTCAACTACCGCGATCTCGTGGTGGTGGCCGGCGGCCATGGCCGCGCCGTGCGCCCGCCGCTGGTGCCGCTGTCCGACGGCGTCGGCATCGTCGTGGAGACCGGGCCGGGGGTGCGCGACCTTGCCGTCGGCGACCGGGTGGCGCCGGCCTTCTACCAGCACTGGCAGGGCGGGGCTCCGCCCGACGATCTGGAGGCCGGCCGTCTCGGCGGGCCGCTGGACGGCGTGCTCGCCTCCCATTGCGTCTTTCCCGAAAGCGGCCTCGTCAAGATCGCCGAGGGCCTGTCCAATGCGGAGGCGGCAACGCTTCCCTGCGCCGGTGTCACCGCCTGGAGCGCCCTGTCCGAGCCCTGGCCGCTGCGCCCGGGCGAGAGCGTGCTGATCCAGGGAACGGGCGGGGTTGCCTTGATGGCGCTGGCCCTTGCCCGCCGTGCCGGCGCCCATACCATCGTCACCACCTCTTCGCCGATCAAGGCGGCGCGCCTTGCCGCGCTCGGCGCCGATCTCGTCATCGACCGCAATGCGACGCCCGACTGGGCCCGCGCTGTGCGCGAGGCGACGGGCGGGCGCGGCTGCGAGCGGGTGCTGGAGCTCGGCGGCGCGGCGACGCTCAACGATTCGGTCAAGGCGGTGCGCACCGGCGGCACCATCCTGCTGATCGGCAATGTCACCGGTTCGATGGCCGAGCTCTTCCTGCCGCTGGTCCTGACCCGCCGCATCACCCTGCATTCGGTGTCCTGCGGCTCGCGCCAGGCCTTTCAGGCGCTGATGGGCGCGCTGGCGGCGGGCGGCATCCGCCCGGTGGTCGACCGGGTCTTCCCCTTCGAAGAGGCGCACGAGGCCTTCCGCACCCTTGAAAAGGGAGAGCACTTCGGAAACATATGCCTCTCGCTCTCGCAGGACCCGTCCCGTTGACCGCCTCCCTTCCCAAGCCGCAGAAAAAGACGAAGAAGGCGCTCGAGGCGCGGCAGGTCATCATGGCTGCCGCCGCCCGGATGATGCGCGAGCGCGGCTATGCGGACACCTCGCTGCGCGATCTGGCGGCCGAGGTCGGCATGAAGGCCGGCAGCCTCTACTACCATTTCGCCTCCAAGGACGAACTGGCCATCGAGGTCATGCGGCTCGGCGTGCAGCTTGTCTGCGATGCAGTCGACGAGGCGTTGGCGAAGCGGCCGGACGCAAGCCCGCGCGAGCGGATCGTCATCGCCCTCAAGGTCCATCTGGAGACGTTGCTCTCGGCGAGCGATTTCGCCTCGGCCCATATCCGCTGCTACCCCTTCGTGCCCGAAGCGGTGCAGCAGGAACTGCTGGCGACGCGCCGCAACTACGACAAGGTCTGGAGCGCGATCATCCGCGATTACCTCGGGCCGGAGGCCGACGGCCTGCGCGTCCGCTACCTGCGCCACGCCCTGATCGGCGCGCTCAACTGGTCGCTGGAATGGTTCGACCCCGCCCGCGACACCGTGCCGGGCTACGTCGCCGCGCTCGAGCGGCTGCTGCCGCCAGAAACCAAAGCCTGAGACGCTCTCAGCGCTGCGAGGCGGCGACCATCGCGCCGACGCCGATGAAGGCACCGCCCGTCACCCGGTTGAACACCTGTCCCCAGCGCGTCAGCCAGGGTGCCAGCCGCCCGGCCGCGCCCGCCAGCACCACCTCGTAGGCGAACTCCACCGCCGCGTAGGTGCCTGCGAAGATCGCGAACTGCAGCAGGAGCGAGGTGCCCGGCTGCATGAACTGCGGCAGGAAGGTCGAAAAGAAGATCAGCGCCTTGGGGTTCGACAGCGCCACCAGCAGGCCTTGCGTGAAGGCGCGGCGGCGGCTGATCGGGCGTGCCGCCGGGCCGCCCTCGCTCGCCGCCTGGATGCCGGCGGTGAAGGCCGGCGCCCGCCACAGCCGGATGCCCAGCCAGATGAGATAGGCAGCGCCCACCCACTTCACGACGCTGAACAGCATCTCGGAGGTCAGCATCAACGCGCCGAGGCCGGCGAGCGAGGCGCCGATCAGCAGCGCCATTCCGGTGATGCAGCCGAGCGCGGTGAACACGGTGCGGCCGAGCCCGTAGCGGACCCCGTGATTGAGGCAGAGGAGGCCGTTCGGTCCCGGTGTCAGCGACAGGGCGAGCGAGGCCAGCAGGTAGACCAACCACAGATCGAAGCTCATGCCGGCACTCCACACGGGCAGGCGGGGATAACGTGCAGCCGGCGCGAAAACGGTGGGCGGCCGGGCGGCGAACTTTAACACGCGCCGCGCCCGTGGAAAGGGGCTGCGCGCGGCTTGGCGATTTTGCGACGATTGAGACGGGTTCAGCCGATTTCGAGACGGAATTTTGCAAAATCCGTCTCGAAATTCTCAAACCGTTTTCACGGCCGGCATGGCGCCGTTTCGCCAGCTTTCGCAAGGGTTTCGGCTTTCTGCGCCGGTTTGCGGGGTTTCCCTACTTGCCCCGGCCCGCCGCCTGCGGGCTATGGTGCGCCGGGGCGGGCAGCAGCGAGGGACGGCAGGGAATGACGGAATTGCGGACCGGCGGAACGGGCGAGACAGAGGCGGGGCACCAGCCGGGAGCGGGTCATCTTTCGGGCCAGCGCTTCAAGCTTCGGGTCTGGATCACCTCGCGGCTCTGGGCCCAGGTGGTCGCAGGCATGGTGCTGGGCTTCGGCCTCGGCCTGCTGCTCGGCGAAGGCGCCGGCCTGGTGGCGCCCGACACCGCCGAGGCCATCGGCCTGTGGCTGGCGCTGCCCGGCCGCATCTTCCTGGCGCTGATCGCCATGGTCTTGGTTCCGCTGGTCTTTTCGTCCATCGTCGGCGGTCTTGCCGGCGCCGGGTCCGGCGACACGCTGCGGCGGGTCGGGCTCTGGCTCGCAGGCTTCATCCTGGCGACGACGGCGGCAGCGGCGGTCGTCGGCGTGATGCTGGCCGAATGGCTGCGCCCGGGCGCTGCGCTTGTCGGCCTGCGCCAGGCCGGCGCGCCGGCCGTTGCCGGTGTCGAGGCTCCCGATGCCGTTGCCGCGCCGGTCTCCAGCACCTTGCCCGACCTTATCGTCAACGTTCTGCCGCAGAATCCGACCGCCTCCATCGCCCAGGGCGACATGCTCGCGGTCGTGGTCCTCGCCCTGCTGGTCGGCGTCTCGGTGACCCAGATCGACCGCTCGCGCGCGGACCCCTTCCTCCGCCTGATGGAAGCGCTGCTGTCGATCTCCATGAACATCGTCAAATGGGCTATGTTCCTGGCGCCTTTGGCGGTTTTCGGGCTGATGGCGCAGCTCGTCATCCGGGTCGGCCCGGAAACCCTGACCGGAATTTCCGGCTATGTCGGCACGGTTCTGCTCGGTCTCGCCCTGCTGCTCCTGCTTTATCTGGCGCTGGTCGGGCTGATGGGCGGGATCTCGCCGCGCCGCTTCTTTCAGGTGGCCGGCGGCAACCTGCTGCTGGCCTTCTCGACCTCCAGTTCCTCGGCGGTGATGCCGGTGACGATCCAGACGGCGCGCCGGCTCGGCGTGCCCGAAGGGATCGCCAATCTGGTGGTGCCGCTCGGCGCGACCATGAACATGGCCGGAACCGCGCTCTACCAGTCGGTCGCCATCCTCTTCATGGCCCAGCTCGCCGGGGTGGAGCTGTCCTTTGCGCAGATCGGGGTGATCACGGCGACGCTGGTCGCCTCCTCCATCGGGGCTCCGGGCACGCCCGGCGTCAGCATCGCCATTCTGCTGAGCGTTGCTGCCAGCGCCGGCATTCCGGCAGACGGGATGGTGATCATTCTGGGCGTCGACCGGCTGCTCGACATGTGCCGCACGGTGGTCAATGTCGCCGGCGACCTTGTCGCGGCGGTCTGCCTGCGCGGTCTTTCGGAAGACCTGCCGCCGGAACCGGGCGAGCCGGTTCCGGTCTGACGGCCGGCACAAGCTTTTGCCCACAAACGACAAGGGCCGCCGGAAACCGGCGGCCCTTTCTCTTTGCAATCGCAAGACGTTCCGCGGGGAAGCGCGCCTTGCCTGCTTCGCCCTTACTCCGCCGGGGTCTTCTCGGCGGCGGGCGCCGGATGGTCTTCGTCCTTGTGCTTGGGCAGGTGCCCTTCGATCGGGATGCGGCGGAACATCCGCATCACGAAGACGAAGAACACCGGCACGAAGAAGATCGCCAGGATCGTGCCGGAGATCATGCCGCCCATCACGCCGGTGCCGATGGCGTTCTGGCTGCCGGCGCTGGCACCGCTCGCGATGGCCAGCGGCGTCACGCCCAGGGTGAAGGCCAGCGACGTCATCAGGATCGGCCGGAAGCGCAGATGCGCCGCCTCGATGGTGGCGTCGATCAGCGAGCGCCCCTCTGCCATCAGGTCCTTGGCGAACTCGATGATCAGAATGGCGTTTTTCGCCGACAGGCCGACGATGGCGATCAGGCCGACGGTGAAATACACGTCGTTCGGCATGCCGCGCAGCGTCACCGCGGCGACCGAGCCGATCACGCCGAGCGGCACGACGAGCATCACCGCGAACGGGATCGACCAGCTCTCGTAGAGCGCGGCCAGCAGCAGGAACACGAACAGGATGCTGAGGCCGATCAGGAACGGCGCCTGCGATCCCGACTGGATTTCCTGCAGCGACTGGCCCGTCCACTCGTAGCCGAAGCCGGCCGGCAGCTCGCCGGCAAGCCGCTCCATCTCGGCAATGGCATCGCCCGACGAGTAGCCGGGCGCGGCCTCGCCGGAGATGCGGATCGACGGATAGCCGTTATAGCCGACGATCTGCGAGGGGCCTTTGCGCCATTCCACGCTTGCGAAGGCCGAAAGCGGCACCATTCCGCCGTTGTTGTTGCGGACGTTCAGGCGCAGCAGGTCGTTGGTCTGCATGCGGGCGTCCTGGTCGGCCTGCACCGTCACGCGCTGCATGCGTCCCGAGTTCGGGAAGTCGTTGACATAGGTCGAGCCGAGATTGGCCGAGATGGTCGCGTTGATGTCGGCGAAGGCGACGCCGAACGCATTGGCCTTCTCGCGGTCTATGATGAGGTCGACCTGGGCCGCGTCCGGAAGGCCGTCGATGCGCAGGCCGGCCAGGATCGGACTTTGCGAGGCCGCCGCCATCAGCTGGTCGCGTGCGGCGCCAAGCGCCTCGGTGCCGCGTCCGCCGCGGTCCTGCAGGCGGAAGCTGAAGCCGTTCGAGGTGCCAAGGCCCTGGATCGCCGGCGGCGAAAGGGCGAAGGAAATCGCGTCCTTGATGCCGAACAGCTGGCCGTTGGCGCGGCCCGCAATGGCGCCGGCCGCGTCTTCGGGACCGCGCTCGGACCAGTCCTTCAGCGTCACGAAGGCAAGGCCGGCATTCTGTCCGGTGCCGGAGAAGCTGAAGCCGAGAATGCCGACGATGCGCGAGACGGCGCTTTCCTTACCGAAGATCGCCTCGACCTGCTCGATGACCTCCAGCGTGCGGTTGGCGCTCGCCTCGGGCGGAGCCTGGATGTTGACCAGGAGGTAGCCCTGGTCCTCGTTCGGCAGGAACGAGGACGGCAGGCGCATGAAGCCCCAGCCGAGGCCGACCAGCAGGGCGAGATAGATGATCATCATCCGCCCCGCGCGCCGCGAGATCCAGCCGGCGACCGAGCTGTAGCCGCTGGTCGTGCGGGCGAAGCCGCGGTTGAACCAGCCGAAGAAGCCCTTTTTCTCGTGGTGGCCCTGCGGGATCGGCTTCAGCATGCTGGCGCAGAGCGCCGGCGTGAAGGACAGCGCCAGGAAGCCGGAGAACAGGATCGACACGACCATGGTCAGGCTGAACTGCTGGTAGATGACGCCGACCGCACCGGGAAAGAACGCCATCGGCACGAACACCGCCGTCAGAACCAGGGTGATGCCGATGATGGCGCCGGAAATCTGCGACATCGCCTTGCGCGTCGCCGCGCGCGGCGACAGGCCTTCCTCCGCCATGATGCGCTCGACGTTCTCGACCACGACGATGGCGTCATCGACGAGAATGCCGATGGCCAGCACCATGGCGAACATGGTCAGCACGTTGATCGAGAATCCGGCCGCCAGCATGACGGCGCAGGTGCCCAGCAGCGCCACCGGCACCACCAGCGTCGGGATTACGGTGTAGCGGAAGCTCTGCAGGAACAGGAACATCACCACGAAGACGAGGGCGACGGCCTCCAGCAGCGTGTGGATCACCTTCTCGATCGACGCCTCGACGAAGGGCGAGGTGTCGTACGGGATCTCGTAGGCGATACCTTGCGGGAAGAACTGGGCCAGTTCCTCCATCTTGGCGCGCACCGCCTCCGATGCCGCCATGGCGTTGCCGGTCGAGGAGAGCTGCACGCCGATGGCCGCGCTCGGCTGGCCGTTCAGGCGTGTCGAGAAGTTGTAGTCCTCGCCGCCGATTTCGAGGCGCGCGACATCGGAGAGGCGGACCGTGGAGCCGTCGGGATTGGCCCGCAGCACCACCTGGCCGAACTCGTCGAGGGACGACAGCTGCCCCTTGACCAGCACGCTGGCCGAGATCTGCTGGGTGATCGGGTTGGGCAGCGCGCCGATGCGGCCGGCCGCGACCTGGGCGTTCTGCGCCCGGATCGCATTGATGACGTCGCTGGACGTCAGGTTGAGGCCCAGCATCTTGTCCGGGTCCAGCCAGACGCGCATGGACCGCTGGGTCGCGAAGAGCTGGGCGCTACCGACACCCTCGATACGGCGGATCTCGCCGAGCACGTTGCGGCTGAGATAGTCGCCGAGATCGACCACGTTGTAGGAGCCGTCGGTCGAGGTGACCGACACCACCATCAGGAAGCCGGCGCCGGCCTGCTCGATGCGGATGCCCTGCTGGGTGACGATGCCGGGCAGTCGCGGCTCGACGCGGCGCACCGCGTTCTGCACGTCGACCGAGGCCTGCGACACGTCGGTGCCGGGCTGGAACGTCGCGGTGATCGAGATTCGGCCCGACGTTTCGGAGGTGGACTCGAAATAGATCAGCCCCTCGACGCCGTTCAGCTCTTCCTCGATCGGGCGGGTGACGCTGAGATAGGCGTCTTCAGGCGCCACGCCCGGATAGTTGGTCGAGATGGAGATCTGCGGCGGGGCGACGTTGGGATATTGGGCAACCGGCATGAAGGGGATCGCGATCACGCCGGCAAGCGTGATGAAAATGGCGATGACCCATGCGAAGACCGGCCGGTTGATGAAAAAGGACGGCATCAGATCGGATCCTGTGAGACCGGCCCGCAGGCGGCGCGGGAGGGCGCCGGCGGCCGTGGGCGGGCCGTTGAGTCAGGACGGGGCGGGCGCTGCCCCTTGCGTAGGGCGCGCCCGTCCCGACAGGTTATTTGGCCGCGACGGCGGCCGTCTTGCTTGCATCTTCCCAGGGGGTCGCCGCGACCGGTGCGCCGGGGCGCAGCTTCTGGAAGCCCTCGACGATCACCTTGTCGCCGGCGGAAAGGCCCTTGGTGATGACCCAGCGGGTGCCAATGATGCGGCCGGTCTCGACGGAGCGCAGCTCGGCCTTGTCCTCGGCGCCGACCACATAGACCTGAGCCTGGCCGCCGGCGTTCCGCTGCACGGCCTGCTGCGGCACGGCAAGGGCGTTCTGTTCGATTCCCTGCTCGATCAGGACCCGGACATACATCCCCGGCAACAGGTCGCCGTCCGGGTTCGGAAACTCTCCGCGCAGCGTGATTTGCCCGGTCGTGGCGTCGACCGCCGCCTCGGAGAACAGCAGCCGGCCCTTGTGCGGATACTCCTGCCCGTCATCCAGCTTCAGCTGCACGGCCGCCTCTCCGGCGCTCGGTCCGGTCAGCGAACCGACCTCCAGCGAACGGCGCAGGCTCAGCAGCTGGTTGGCGGACTGGGTGAAGTCCGCATAGACCGGATCGAGCTGCTGGATCGTCGCCAGCACGCCGCTGGAGGAATCCACCAGCGCGCCCTCGGTCAGCAGGGCCCGGCCGATGCGGCCGGAGATCGGTGCCCGCACCTCCGAGAAATGCAGGTTCAGCTCGGCCGCGTCGAGACCCGCCTGGGCAATCGCGACATCCGCGTCGGCCTGGGCGAGCGAGGCGATCGCGTTGTCGCGTGCCTGCACGCTGGTCACCCGGCGCTCGTGCAGTTCCTTCTGCCGGTCCGCCTCCTGGCGGGCCTGCAGCTGCACCGCCTGGGCGCGCTGCAGCGTCGCGCGGGCGCTCGCGACCTGGACGCGGAACGGCTCGGGATCGATGCGGTAGAGGACGTCGCCTTCCTGGACGATGCTGCCCTGCTCGAACACCCGTTCGACCAGGATGCCGGAGACGCGCGGGCGCACCTCAGCGATCCGCGTCGGGGCGATACGGCCCGGCAGCTCGTTGGTGATCGGCAGCGTCTCGGCCTTGAGCTCCACGAAGCTCACACCGGTGGGCGGCATGGCGGGCGCGCCACCGGCCTCGTTCTTGCTGGCGACCTCGTTGCAGCCGGCCAGCAGGGCGGCGGCGAGGATCACGGCGGACAATTTGAATTTCATCGGGTCGACCTCTCGGGGGAAGAGGAAAGTGCGGGAGCGGGCACGGATACCGGTGCAGGCACCTGGTCGACGAGCCAGCCGATTTCGGAAATGATCCGGGCACGTTCTTCCGGCGCCCAGTCTTGCAGTCCGAGCCATTCGAGCGACATCAGCCCCTCGATGGCGAGAAAGGCGAGCAACGCGCCACGGGGGCTGCGCGAATTGCCGGTGACCTGCGCGATGCGCTCGCCATAGGTCCGGGCAATCGGCTCGCGCAGGTCGGCATCCTGGGCGAGCGAGGCGAGCAGGCCGAGCGCCACCGCCCGGTCCTCCTCGGTAAGCAGGTGCGAAGCAACCTCTATGCGGGTGCGAATCGCCGCGTTCGGATCGCCGGAAAAATTCGCCGCAGCCTCCTGCTCGCAGGTTGCGTGCGCTGCCAGCCGCCGCTCGACGACGGCTTTGATCAGGGCCTGCTTGGTCTTGTAGTCGTAAAGGACGCTGGCCTTGCTGATGCCGGCCTCACAGGCCACCGCATCCAGCGTCAGGCGCGCAGCACCGTCCCGCATCACGACCTGCTCGGCCGCGTCCAGTACCGTGTCGCGCTTGATTGTCCGCTTGCGTCCCATGCCGATCCCGTTTTTCCAACCGGTTGGATATATATTCTCTCCGGTCAGATGCAACAGGTTTTTTGCAGCGCAACACGAAGTTTTGAAACGGCCGCCGGGCGTCCTCAATCGCCGCCGCGAACCTGAACGGTGCGGCGTTTCGAAGGATGCGGCGCGCGCGAAGTGAGCGTATCGCGCATGCGTCCGGCGGTGCTGCGCAGGGCAGGCACGGCAGGGCGGTCGACGCTGTCGTCGTCGGGCGCGGCGCAGCGCATGGCCACCAGCAGGGCGACGGTTGCCTGGTCGAGCCGCGTCTGCAGCTTCGACAAGGGGGCGGGCCGGCCGATCAGGTAGCCTTGCACCTCGTTGCAGCCTTCCTCGGCCAGAACGCGCAGTTCGTCCGCCTCTTCGACGCCTTCGGCCACGACGCTCATGCCGAGCGCATCGCCCAGCCGGACGATGGTCTCCACGATGGAGCGCGCGCTCGGTGTCTTGCGCATCGCCCGGATGAAGGAGCGGTCGATCTTGATCACGTCGAAGGGGAAGCGCGCCAGATAGCCGAGCGAGGAATAGCCGGTGCCGAAGTCGTCGAGGGCGATGCGCACCCCGAGCGCCTTCAGCGCGGTGAGGATCTGCAGCGCACGCCGGTCGTCGTCGATGAGGACGTTTTCCGTGACTTCCAGCTCCAGCCGCCCGGCGGCGAGACCGGTCGCCTCCAGCACGTCGCGCACCGTCTCGATGAAGTGCTTGTCGCGGAACTGCAGCGGGCTGACATTGACGCTGATGCGCGGGATTTCCGGATGCGCCTGGACGATGGCGCAGGCACGGCGCAGCACCCATTCGCCGATGGCGATGATCCGGCCCGACTGCTCGGCGACGGGAATGAAGTCGTTGGGGCTGATCATCCCCTTTTCCGGGTGATGCCAGCGGATCAGCGCCTCATAGCTGCCGATGCAGCTGCTGCGCAGGTCGAGCCTGGGCTGCAGGTAGAGCTCGAACTCCTCCTGCTCGATGGCCTGCACCAGGTCGGCTTCCAGCAGCCGGCGCTTGAGCAGCGCGGCATCCATGCCTTCCTCGAACAGGCAATAGGTGTTGCGGCCGAGATTCTTGGCCTTGTAGAGCGCTGTGTCGGCGCGCGAGACGATGATCTCGGTGTCCTCGCCATGCAGCGGGCTGACGGCAATGCCGATGCTGGCCCCGCTGCGCAGCGTCAAGCCGTTGCCGCAGTCGATGGGTTGCGACAGGGCATGGACCAGCCGGTGGGCGAGGTCGGCGGCCTGGTTGGCGAAGGCGATCTGGTGCTGGATGATGGCGAATTCGTCGCCGCCCAGACGGGAAATGGTGTCGCTGGCCGGCACGAGCGCGCGCAGCCGGTCGGCGGTCGCGCGGATCACCTGGTCGCCGGCCAGATGGCCGTGGACGTCGTTGATCTCCTTGAACCGGTCGAGGTCGATCATCAGCACCGCGGCCGAGCCGTCGCGTCGGCGGGCGTCGGCCAGGACGGCGGCCAGCCGGTTGGAGAACACGGTGCGGTTCGGCAGGTCGGTCAGCGGATCGTGTTCGGCCAGGTGGCGGATATGCTGTTCGGCCTTCTTGCGGTCGCGCAGGTCGACCATCGCCGACACGCGGGTTCGCTCGCCGCGGTACAGAACCTCACGGGCGCGCACTTCCACGGGAATGCGGGTCCCGTCGGCATGGATGATATGCAGCTCGTAGGGCCCGCTTTCCTTGTGCGACAGCTGTTCGCGAACCCGTTCCCGGTCCTCCTGGGCGATATGCCCGAGCATATCGGTGCCCTTGAGTTCGTCGAGCGAGCAGCCCATCAGCTGTTCCAGCGCATGGTTGCCGTCGATGATGCGCCCCCGCACGGAGATGACGATCGCCTCGAACGTGGCATTGGCGAGGGCGGTGAGCCGCTCGGCTTCCTCCTCGGCCCGCCGCAGCTCCGCCTTGCGCCCGCGGGCAAGCTCCTCGTTCTGGATCGAGTCCATCAGCCGGTTGAACAGGCGGGTCATCCGCTCCGCCTCGTCTCCCGGCTCCACCGGCAGGCGCAGGCTGAGATCGGCGTGCCCCTCGACCAGCCGTCCGACGGCGTCCTCCACATGGCCGATGCCGAGCCTGGTGCCGTGCTCTGCCTCGTTGAGACCACGGATCTCGCCCTCGCGGTCGACGCGCAGCGCGATGACGCGCTTCAGCGCCAGGAAGAAGGCAAGGCCGAGACCGAAGGCAAAGACGAAGTTCAGCGCCGCGCCGCCCGCCTGCACCGCGAGCTGGGCGAGGCGGCCGCCGGCGGGCAGGTTCTCGATCGGGGACAGCAGGGCGAGCCCGAGCGTGCCGACCACGCCGGCAATGCCGTGCACGCCGATGGCGCCGACCGCGTCATCGATGCGCAATTGCCGCTCCAGCACTGAAACGCCGATGACGGCGGCAAGACCGCCAGCCAGACCGATGGCGAGCGCCCCCTGCGTCTGCAGCACCATGCAGCCGGCGGTGACGGCGACGAGGCCGCCGAGCATGCCGGTGAACGCCTTCTCGGGCAAAAGCACGCCCTCGCGCGCCCAGGCGATGACATAGCCTCCGCAGGTGCCTGCGGCGGCCGCCAGCACGGTATTGGCGATGACATGGGCAATGTCGGGCGAGGCCGTGAGCGTCGAGCCGCCGTTGAAGCCGATCCAGCCGACGAACAGCAGCAGGGCGCCGGTGGTTGCCAGGACCGGACTGTGGCCCTGGAAGCGGACCGGCCGGCCCTGCGCATCGAAACGGCCGATCCGCGGGCCGATGACGAGACAGGCGGCAAGCGCGATCCACGCACCTGTGCCATGCACCACGGTGGAGCCGGCGAAGTCGACGAAACCCGCATTGGCGAGGAAGGCACCGGTATTCTCGCCGAGCGCGTTGCCCCAGGCCCAGTGCACGAAGACCGGATAGACGAGGCCCGCGATGAAGACGGAGCAGGCGATATAGGCGGCAAGCGGCATGCGCTCTGCGACCGCGCCCGAAACGATGGTCGCCGCTGTGCCGCAGAACATCACCTGGAAGACGAAGAAGGCGAGCCCCCAGGAATCCACTCCGCCGAGCATGAACAGGGCCGGATCGTAGCCGACCCCGAAGCCGGACCCGGCGCCGAAGGCGAACATGAAGCCGACCCCGGCGAAAACCAGCACGGAGAAGGTGAAATCGAGGAGGTTCTTCTGTGCGACGTTGATGGAGTTCTTCGACCGCACCATGCCTGCTTCCAGCAGCAGGAAGCCGACCTGCATCAGCAGGACGAGCCCGGCGGCGAGCAGGACCCATACAAAGTCGAGGGTGCGGTGCAGCGAAGCGAAGCTCTCGGCCTCCTCCGCGGAGGCGGCGACAGTCGTTGCGACAAGCATGGCCGAGACGGCTAAGCCGGTCGCTGCCAGATGCCGAACCGATGAACCCTGTGCCGCCATATCCCCGCCAGGCCCCCATCTGCCCTTTGTTTGCCAGAGCTTAGGAACCAGCAGTTAAAAACTGATTGAAGTGTTGCATGGATGCAATGAGCGCCATGATTGCAGTTTTCCGCAGCGGTCCGGGTGCTTTCGGAAAGTCGGATATTCATGCTGCATCGCGGCGATGAACTTGCCTTTGCGGCAGTTTCGGCCGTCGGCGACGAGGCTTGCCCGAGGACAAGCGGGCGTGGGCCCGCCGGGCAGGCTTCACATTTGCTCGCGTTGCTTTAGGATCGCGCTCCGATTGCAACCGCCCGCCCTGCGGGCTGCACCAGTTCACGGATACTCCGCCCATGCGCTTTGATCTTCGACATGTCCTTTCTTCAGCCCGCCGTGCCGCGCTCGCCGGCCTTTTCGTGACCGCGAGCCTCGGCTCGGCCACGGCGCAGGACGCAGCGCCCAAGCCGGCGGAAGGCGCGGCGGCGCCCAACTGGATTGTCCAGTGCTCGGAAGCCACCGACAAGGCTCCCAAGCGTTGCCGCGCGCTGCAGAACATTGTCATGCAGGAAGGCGGCCAGCGGCTGCTGACCGTGGTGGTCGAGCCGCGCGAGGGCGCGCCGAACCACGCGCTGGTGCTGGCGCTGCCGCATGGCGTGTTCCTCCCGGCCGGCACCCAGATCCGCGTCGACGAGGGCGAGCCGGTGCCGATGGCGATCCAGACCAGCGATGCCAACGGCGCCTATGCCGGCACGGCGATCAGCGACGAGCTTCTCGCCTCGCTGAAGAAGGGTCAGCGCCTGATCGTTGCCTTCAAGACTGCGCAGCAGCAGGACCTGGCGATCCCCGTGACACTGATCGGCTTCACCTCCGCCTACGGCCAGCTCGGCAGCTGACCGGCGGACGCCGCGGAGCCGCAGCTGACAGGCGGCGGAATGACCGGCAGAAAATCGGAAGGGCAGGCCCGTGAGGACCTGCCCTTTTCGTTTGGAGCGAAAAGCCGCTTGGTAAAGCGTCAGCTGTCCGCCGTGCGGCGGACCAGATCGGCCCAGTTCCGCATCGACCACAGATGCGCGTAGATCACCGGCAGCGCGCCGGCCTTGCGCAGGTCGAGGAAGGCCTCGTCGGACAGCGCGTTCACACGCGCCTCATCGATGATGCTGAAGTCGTTGACGTTGAGCACCTCGCCGTCCGGCAGCGTGAAGCGCCCGGCATTCGGCGCGAACAGCTCGTGCTCGGCGATCTTGCGCATCAAGGCTTCGCTCTCGCGCGTCTCGCGCTGGAAGGCGGCGCAGAAGTCGAGGGCCTTGCGTACGGCCTCGGTCGGCTCCATGCCGTCGAAGAACCGCGTCTCGCCGTCGTTGCGCACCTTGTCGCTGGCCCTGTCGACGCACAGCGCAAACTCGCTCGCCTCGTCGTTGCGCGCCAGGATGAACGGGTAACGCCGCACATAGGACGGTACGTAGGTGTCGGCCGCCCAGGCGCCGTTCTCGTCGACGAAGAGATTGCGGTCCTGGCGCAGGCCCAGAACGGCAACGGCTGCCGGCGGATTGGTGCCGGCGGCAAAGACGATCGGATAGTGCCGGGCGGCGATGCCGAACTCGATGGCGTTGAGCGGCACAGCGTGGGTCTTGGCGGCGAAGCGATAGTCCGGCGCAAGATCGACACCGAGTTCGCCATGGCGATCAGCCCGCAGCGCTTCCGGCCTGCTGTAGAAAAGTGGCAAGGTGGACGGCCCTCCCGGCGCCGGGCGCGGGGTGTCCGTGTCGGCTTGAGTGCTGGTCATCTTGGTCCGTCCTCGATTATGCATTTGTGTTGAATGGCATGTGCCCCACAACGAGAGGGGGCGAATTTCTTGTACAAGTCCAACGGCTGGTTGCCTAGGCCATCCCGCCTTCAATAAGGTTGCAGGATGGCGGTTTGTCCATCGAGGACGCCAGACCGGAGCGGAACGGGGTGCGCATGGCGGGAGATGGCGAAAGCCATACGGGCATCAGCTTCAGCGGGGAGGACATTCGCCTCGACGGAGCGGTCTATCGGGCCTGCATCTTTCGTGAGTGCCGGATGCTCTATCAAGGCGGTCCGCTGCCGGTGCTCGAGGGCTGCCAGTTCATCGATTGCGGCTGGAATTTCGATGGCGCTGCAGCCAATACGCTGCTGATGCTCGGCGCGTTGAACCAGGGCGGGCTCGCCCCGCTGGTCGAGGCGACGCTGGCGGCAATCCGCGACGGCGGCGTGTTGGCGCAGCCTTCCGACGGGCCGGCGCGGACACCGGGGGCGCGGGTGATCGATCTCGGCTTTGGCCGCTTCCCGGTGCCCCGGTTGCGCCGTCAGCCGCGCGCCAGCATCACGGACAAACACGAGGGGGAAGCATGAGCGATCTTGCAAGGGTGACGCTGGCGGATTTCGAGGCGGTTCGCTCCGAGCCGGTGTTGCTGGTGGCCGCGAACGGGTCGCTGGAGCTGTCCATCGACGAGATCCGGCAGATGGGCAGCGGCACCGGCGTGCGCGACGGCGGCGCCTTCTCGGTTGTCTTTCGCGGTCCGCAAGCCCCCTTCGTCGAGCAGGGGATGTATCGGCTGGAAATCGGTGCGGTAGACGCCAGGAATCGGAACGAGCTGGAGTTGTTCCTGGTGCCCGTCGGCAAGGATGCGGAGGGCTGCCTCTACGAGGCCGTGTTCACCTGACGCGGCCTGCTGCCGGCACTGTCGCGCGCGCTGCGGGCGGTGCCGCCGGGCTCACCGGGTTGCCGCAGGCGGGTCCCAGCGCATGAGGTGATAGACGCCCGTCTCGCCACACTTGACGAAGCCAAGGCGCTGATAGAGGCGCATGGCCGGATTGAACTGCTCCACATGGATGCCGACGCCGCGCCCGCCGCGCTCGGCCAGTTCCAGAACATCCGTCAGGATCGCGCCACCCAGGCCCCGGCTGCGCTGCGCCGGCATGAGCGCGACGTCGACGATCCGCAACTCGCTTTCGCGCGTGTCGAGATAAAGCCGCCCGACAGGCTGGCCAGCCAGTTCGATGACCATCCAGTCCGCCTGCGGCATGTGCTGCATGTAGTGGCTGTGTTGCGCCTGGAATTGCTGCGCCAGGAAGGCGGCCTTCTGCTCTGCGCTCCAGGGCACCGGCGCGAGTTCGTCCTCGCGGGTCGAGGCATAGAGACGAAAGAGAAACGGCAGATCAGCTTCCGGCCTCATGCGGCGGAAGACCATTCCCAGCGCGGCGGCGCGTGGCAGCACAGGCAGCGGATCGCCTGCCGATATGACGGGATCCGGGCGGTCGAAACCGTCCGAATCCCGGGTTTGCTCGCTCATGGCCTGCGCTCCGGCATCGGCATGCTGCGCGTTGTCACGGGCGCGGCGGGAAGATGCCCTGCAGAGCGATGATGAACGTCAGAGTTAGATACGGCTGCATGTTGTTATGCGGCTGGCTGCCGCCGTTCACGCCGACCGACTGGGGCGCCATCATCTCGCCTGCCGGCCCGGCCGTGTACTGGTTGCCGGTACGCGGAGAGGCCAGCAAGTTGCCTTCGACGGCGTTGGTGTTGCCGACAGTGAACTGGCTACGCGCCACGGCCTGAACCCGGTGCGTATGCTGCGGCATTTCCGTCTGGAGCAGCGTCACGGTCTCGCTGCCGCTCGACTCGCCGAGATGTCGGAAGCTCAAGCCGGGCCCCTGGCCATGCTGCATGGGCGAGCGGCCCTGCAGGTCTGGCAGCGCGAAGGTCGACTTGCCGTCGCCGCCATAGGTAGTGCCCAGCAGCGAGAACAAGGCGGTATTCTGCGAGATCGGCATCAGCTGACCATCGCAATACGCCCATCCCTTGGGGGCGAAATTGCCAGCGAATATGCGGATTTCCGCAACGAAAGGATCGGACATTGTGAACCTCTCAGGTCGGCGAAGGATAGATGCCGTAAAGCGAGATGATGAAGCTGACGGCGAGATAGGGCGCCATGTTGTTGTGTGGTTGGCTGCCGCCGGTAACCTGGATCGCATTCGGGCCCAACTCGGTGGAGGGCGGCGGTGTCTGCGAGGCGAAGTAGGGATCTCCGGCAGCCGCCGAGGCCAGCACGTGGTTCTGCGGCGACGCTTCCGTGCCCGTCGCCTTGTTGGCGACCAGCATGTGCGAGTGGCTCGGGATCTGCTGCTGGGTCAATGTGACCTCTTCGGATCCTCCTGATTCCGACAACACATAGGCCGGCTGGCCGGGGCCTTGTCCGAAATGCAGCGGCAGACGGCCGCGCAGGTCGGGCAGTGCGAACGTGTTCTGCCCGTCGCCGCCATAGGTGGTGCCGATCAGATTGAAGAGCGTTTCGTTCTCGGCGATGGACAGCAACTGGCCATTGCAGAACTCCCAGCCGAGCGGCGCGAAATTGCCGCCGAACATGCGGATTTCGCCGATATAGGGCATGGACATGAGGGCCTCCCTCGCTTTTGGGAAAAGGTGAAGCTCAATTTGGCGACGGGAAGATTCCCTGCAGCGCAATGCAGAAATTCAGCGTCAGGAACGGCTGCATGTTCTGGTGCGGCTGGCTGCCTCCGACATTCGAGAGGCTGCTCGGCGACATCGTGACCGAGTTGGCAAGCGGCCCATAGAGCAGACCGAGATTGTTGCCGAGATAGTTGTTGGTCGGAGTGTTGGTGTCGACCGCCGTTGCCGAAGCCATCGGCAGGTGGTTGTGCTCGGGCATCTCGGGTGTCGTCAGCGTATGGCTTGTCTCGCCGGCGCGCTGGCCGAGGGTGAACCCGCTTCCCACATGCACCGGTACCCTGCTGCGAAGATCGGGTAGAGCAAAATTGGTCGTCCCGTTGCCGCCATAGGTCGTCCCGAGCAGGGCGAACAGAGCCTGGTTCTGGTTGATCGGCAGAAGCTGACCGTTGCAGAAGGCCCATCCCTTTGGCGGGAAGTTGAAACTCATGATCCTGATTTCCGCAAGAAACGGTTCTGACATTCCGCCCTCCCAGGCGCTTTCGTGTGTCGCGAGCCGTGACCGGGAAAACTAGTCTTGAAAAAGCCCGGCCAAAATGATTGCGCACGGATCCTGTGACAATTTCCAGTCGATATC
Source organism: Stappia sp. 28M-7 (assembly GCF_014252955.1). Classification (NCBI taxonomy): domain Bacteria; kingdom Pseudomonadati; phylum Pseudomonadota; class Alphaproteobacteria; order Hyphomicrobiales; family Stappiaceae; genus Stappia; species Stappia quadratibracata. Next base: position 407,636 of record NZ_JACMIA010000001.1, read on the forward strand.
AAGGGCAAAGAGCACCACTATATTGCGAAAAGTATTTACCTAATCGCGAATTATACAACCTTTAATTAATAAAATGTGCTTTGGGATTGCGCTTCCGGAAAGCGGGGCGGCGGGTGCCACAGTGGAAACCCGACGTTAGGCGGGGCGAGTGCTCCGGGAAAGGCAAACCGCCGCCCCTTTCGGAGCGGCGGTGATACGATCGATGCCTACGGAGCGGTCGGCGTGTTGCAGGTCCCGGTGCCGAAGGTCGTGGACGCCGAGAACGGGTTGATGAAGCTGCCTGTCGTCACCGAAGACTGCTGGCCGGTAAGGAAGATCTCCACCGTCTGCGTGTCCGGATTGAAGTCCGCCGCCTCGTTGAAGGTGCCGCCGAGACCCTGGATCAGGAACGTGCCGGAGGCAGAGTTCTCGATAACGATGTCGCCATTGCCGGCGGGGGCTGTCGAGATCGTGTTGTTCTGGACCTGGAAGCAGACCGTCTGGCCGACCGTGCCCTGGTTGCGCAGGTCGATACCGGTATTGGCGATGTCGGTGCCGTTCACGTTGATCGTGTTGTTCAGGACCTGGACATCGAGGCGGCCGGTGCCTGCATCGCGCCCGCTGGCGAAGATGCCGAAGCCGTCATTGATGGTGATGTTGTTGTTCTGGATGGTGACGGCATTGTTGCCGCTGCCCGAGTTGGTGACGACGATGCCGTCGATCGGCGTTCCTGCCGCTGTCGTCGTCGTCAGCGTGTTGCCGCTGATCGTGCCCTGCAGACGACCGGTGTCGTTGGCGTTGAGCGCGATGATCGCCGGGCCCGTGCCGGCGGTGCCGGCCTGGGTGATGGTATTGCCGGTGATGTTGAAGAACAACTGGCCGTTGCCGGTGGCCGTGCCTGCCACGCCGACGAACTGCGTGCCGCCACCGCCCGGGACAAGCTGGTTGCCGCCGGTGAGGTTGAGCTGCAGGTTGCCGTTGCTGGCGTTTGCAGCGACGCCGCGCGAGGCGTTGTTGGTCAGCGTCGAGCCGGACATGTCGATGCGCAGGTTGCCCGCTGTGTCACTCGTTTGGGCGAGCAAGCCGAGGACGCCCGAGTTGGAGATCGTCGAATTGACGATGGTCAGAAGGTCCGGATTGGACGTGTCGCCCGAGGCCGTTGCCGTGCTGTTGGCGATATCGATACCTGCATCTGCGGCGCCGGTGATGGTGACGCTGTCGAAGCGGCTATCCAGGCCTTCTGCTGCTGTTCCGCGGAGGTTCTGCAGGAAGATGCCGTTCTCGTCTGCCGCGTTGCCGGCATCGGTGATACGGACGCGCGTCAGGTCGAGATTGGTGACGATGGACCCGAAGATGCCGTGGACCCCGGTCGTGGTGATGTCGAGGTTGGTCAGCGCCACGTTGTAGGTGTTGGTCAGCATGATGCCGCTGCCGGTGGAGTTCTGGATCGTGCCGCCGCTGCCCAGGGTCGAGCCCGATCCGGTGACCGCGAAGCCTCCGGTGTTCCCCGTGCTGTCCAGAACGATGCCGTTGACGGCGCCGTTGGTGTTGATCGACTGGAAGGTCACGCCGGCCGCGCCGAACTGGGTGTTCACGAACTGGACGGCGGTGCCCGTTCCGGTATCCACGGTGTTGCCGGTGCCCGTGACCGTCACGGTGCCGCCGCCGGTGGCCAGGAAGCCGGTTCCCGACGTCGTGTTGATGACGAGCCCGCCATTGCTGAAGTTGATCGTCGACCCCGCATTGTTGGCGAGCGACACGGCGGTGTTGGCGCCGCTGGTGACGGCAGCGCTGCCGCCGAACGTGACGGAGGTCCCCGCGGCCAGATCCGAGATGAGGATCGTCGGACCCGTACCGGCCGCGTTGCTCAGGCTCAGGTTGCCGGTCGTCAGAGAACCCGATGTGCCGTCGCTGAGCCTGATCGGCGAGCCCGAGCTGCCGGGATTGTTGATGGTGCCGAGCGTTATGTTCATCGCGGTGTTGCGGATGTCGAGCGCGCGGCCGCCGCCGAAAGACGTGACGTTGAAGGCGGAGACGTTGCCGAGCGTTACGGTGCCGGCATTGTTGGCATAGAGACCGATCGAATTGCTCGTTGAGTAATTGGACGCCGCCTCGAGCGTGAAGCTGCCGGCGTTGTTTTCGAGATAAATGCCGCCGCCGCTCTCGCCCAAATCGTCATTGTCGATGGACACGGAGTTGAGCGTGACGTTTGTCGTGGTGTTGCGGATGTCGATCGAGGCGACACCGGCACCGAGCGCGTTGTTGGTGCTCACGCTGCCGCCGAGGATCGTGAGGATGCCGCCGCTATCGGCATTGATGCCCTGGCCGTTGGCGGTGGTGGTACCCCCTCCGATGTTCCGCTGGAAATCCGTATGGACGAACCTGGTGAATGTGGTTTGCGAGGCCGCATTGTTGTTCTGCAGGAGAAGGCCGTCGCCCCCTGCCGTATAAGCGGCGTCGTTGCGGTTGGAGACCTCCATCTGCGCCTGGAAATCGGCGACGAATGTCGACTGGGCGTTGGTGATCCGGATGCCGGCGTCCTGGGCGTAGTAGATGATGCTCGAAGCGGTCGTGGTGAACGAACCCGAGTTGCCGTCGAGATCGATGCCGTAGGTCATCGAACCCGGCGTGCCGGTGTTGCCGAGGACGAGGCCGTTGAAAATGAAGTCCGCCGAGGAATTGGCGATCCGCACGCCGGTCCCGTTGACATCGAACACACTCGTGTCCGCGACACGGAAAGTGCCGCCTGAGACGTTCTGCAGGTCGACGAAGTTGCCGCTGGACATGCCGGAGGCGGCCGCAGTGTCGAAGAAGACTCCGCCCGTGCCGGCCGCGACCGTGTTCATGATGATGCCGCGGCCGGTCGCCGTGTTGATCGCCTGCGTTCCGCTGCTTGCGACATTCAGCGTCAGCAGCGTTCCGCCCGAGCCGTTTGCGTCGAAGCCGGTGCCGGCATCCGTGTCGATATCGAGCGCGCCGGTGAAGTTGACCGTGGTCGTGTTGCCCGCGCCGAGGTCGATGTCGACGCCTGCGCCGGCCGATCCGGCATTGTTGATGGTGGTCGCGCCAAGGTTGAACGTTCCGGTCGAACCGGTGATCCTGAGGCCGGCCCCGGCCGAACCGGTGACGTTCAGCGTGCCGATGGTCAGCGCGTTGTTGCCGGCCGCGGTCGCGTTGCCGCCCTCGACATAGACGCCCGAACCGGCGGCGTTGGTCGAGTTCACCGTGCCGAAGGTAAGGTTCATCGTAAGCGGATCGAGGAACAGCGCCGTGCCGCCCGTCGTGTCGACCGTGCCGGACCCGCCGCCGTTCAGCGTGAAGACGGTATTGAAGCCGTTCGTCTTGGTATCGACCTCAAGGCCCGTGCCGGCATTGTTGAAGATGTTGAGCGTGGTGAAACCGAGCTCGCCGGTCGTGTCGATGAGTGACAGGCCGTCGCCCTGGACCCGGTTGCTCGTGCCCTGGCCGACATTCAGCGTGCCGCCGGCGACTGCACCGCCTGCGCCGTCGCCGTCGAAATCGACTGCCTGGAACAGGATCCCACCGCCGGTGCCGTTTCCGATCACGGTGTTGTTCGCAAACGAGCGAATACCGACCGAGCTTTCGGTGGTCGAGACGTTCTGGCCGATGATCTGAACGGTGGGTACGCCGGACGCCGCGCTCTCGAAGGTCGTGTTGTCGATGGAGAGCAGCAGGTTGTTGGCGGTTCCAGTTCCGAATTCTTCGACATCGAGCGCCTGGCCGGTCGAGCGGATGGTGTTGGTGCCGGTGAGGTTGAAGGTCAGGACGCCGGTGCCGACCGAGGCGATGCGGATGCCGGCGCCGGAGATATCTCCGGTGTCGCCGTTTCCGCCTGCACCCATCACGATGTCGGACAGCGTCACGGTGTTCGAGATTGCGCCGGTCTGATTGATGAGGATACCGGAGCCGCTGATGTCATCCACCGCGCCGGTCGCGGACGCGCCGAGCGTCAGGCCGGAGATCGAGGCGTTCGCGTTCTGGATCAAGACGCCGTTGCCGCCGGTCGCATCGATCGTGTTGGTGCCGGCCAGCGTGAACGAGCCGACCGCATCATTGTCGACGAGTTGGATGCCGTTGGAGAGCGTGTCCGTGCCGGTGCCGTTGATGTCGATGTTCGTGACTGTGACCGTGGCATCGGAGGTCTGGTAACCGATGCCGTAGGCCTGCGAACTGCCTGCATTGACGGCAATCGTGGATGTCGCCCCCGCATGGCCGACCTGGAACGTGCCGGTGCTGTTGTTGTTGAACGAGATCGCCGAGCCGCGGCTGGAGATCTGTACGCCCGCTCCCGCCGTACCGATGTTCACCGTGCCGTGCGAGCCGTTGAACAGAAAACCGAACTGCGTGTCGTCGATGGTCACGCCGTTCGCACCGGTGCCGATATTGATCGTCGAGGTGCTGGCGCCCGTCGTCTGCACGCCGGCAAAGCTCTGCGTGTTGCTGGAATCGATGTCCAGATTTGCGATCGTCAGCGCGCCGGTCATGGTGAGGTTATTCAGGCTGACGACGTCGTAGGTCGTGGTGCCCGACCGGTTGAAGCTCGCGTTCTGGATGGTGATGCCGCCGGCACCCGACACCGTGTCGAGTTCGATGCCCGCCAGATTGCCGGTCGAGGTGATCTGGTCGAACGTGAAATTTCCGGCACCGATGGCGACCGAGGTGAGATCCAGCGCCCTGGCACCCGAAGTGGTGATCGTGTTGGTGCCGGTAGCCGTCGCCGTCAGCGAGCCTCCGCCCGAGCCGTCCAGGAGCAGGCCGCCCGTCAGCGTCACATCCGACAGGTTTAGCTCCGATGCTCCGGCGGAAGTGGACGCGTGGATGGCGCGGGAGAAGAAGCTGGCTGTCGAGATCGCGCTGGAACGGATGTTGACGTTCGATGCCGCGTTCAAGCCCACTCCAATGCCATGGCCGCTGATGCTGGTATTGGCGATGGAGACATTCTGGACTGTTACCGATCCCGAAATCAGCACCGTGGCGCCGGTTGCCGCCGACGTCAGGATCGGAACCACCGTGTCGAAGCTGCCCGGGGCGGTGATCGTCGAATTGGACGCGATACCGGTAAGTAGGACGCTCGCCGGTGCGCCACCGGCGGCAATGCCCAGCGTCGTGAGGTCGACGCTGTCGCCGCCAGCCATGCCGAGCAGTGCCCGGCCGTCCGAAAGAGTAAGGGATGCAGTGCTGAGATCGATGGTCTGTTGCACGCCGCCGGTCGTCGCATCGACCAGCACGATCACATCGGCGCCGGAGGACATCGCCTGGAATATCGTACCGGGATCGGAGAATGTACCGGTGCCGGACGTGCCGTTCGTGTCGACGACGAAGTAGTTGGCGCCCTGGAGGTTCGTGACGTTGCTCGTGGCAAAGCCGACGTCCTCGAAATCGTACTCGCCGGTCGCGGTGACGCCGGTGGTGACGATGGCGATGTTGCTGGCGACCGCACCGATGTCGATGGTGCTGGCCACGGGAGCGGAACCGTCGCCGTACTGGAACCGCACGCCGTTGGCGATGTTCGAATTGGTCAGATCGATGCCGAACTGGACGCCCTGGATCGTCCCGGACCCGGTGGTCACCACGTCCTGGCTGTTGTCGTAATCGGTGAGATCGATGCCACGCGAGCCGGCCTGGCCGGTGCCGGCGATGTCGAGCGTTGCGAAGGTGATCTCGCCGTCGAACGTGCCGCCCGACAGGTTGAGACCTGTCGCGGAGGCGCCCACACCGGTGATGTCGACATTGCCGAAGGTCATGGCACCGTTGGTACCGGTGGCGCGGATGCCGTTGCCGCCGGTGCCCATGGCGATGGTCATGTTGTCGGTCGTCAGCGTGCCGGAATTGCCGTTGAGCAGCAGTCCGTCGCCGCTGCTGAGCGTCAGGTCGACCGTGCCCAGGTTGACGTTCGCCGCGACATTGGCGAGCGACACGGCCGAACCGGTGGTGCCCGAAACCGTGGTCGTGCCGGAGACGGTGAAGGCGCCGCCGGTGAGGTTGTTCAGCCCGATGCCAGCCGCGCCCGCGACATTGGTATTGGACAGCGATGTCAGGTTGATGCCGCCGGCGGCGATCGCCGTGTTGGAAAGGTTGATGCCCCGGCCGGCATTGGCGGCGACTGTGCCGGCGGCGATGCCGAGCGCGCCGCCCTGCTGGAAGACCACGCCGAAGGCGCTTTCGACGTTGATGTCAAGATTGGTGAAGCTGTACGTGCCCGTCTGGCCGTTGTTGTCGATGAACAGGCCGTCGCCGCCCATCGCCGTGGTTGAGCCGAAATCCACCGTGCCGGTGAAGGACACGGAATGGGCGCCGGTGGCATTGAAGGAGCTGATGCCGGCGCTGCCCGCGCCATTGGCGACCACGGTGCCCGCATGGGTGAGGCTTCCGCCGCCCATCTGGAGCATGAAGAGCACATTGCCCTGCGTGACGTCGATCGAACTGGTGGCATCGAAGTTGAAGTCGGCGGTGCTGCCGTCGATGGCGATCGCGTTGAGGGTTGTCCCGGCGACATCGACATTGGTGGCGTTGATGGTGCCGCCGGCATTGTTGAACGTCAGTCCATGTGCGCCCGACGTGATGGAGATGTTCTCCAGCGTGGTGGTGCCGGTGGTGTTGTCGAGGGTGATCGAACCGTTTGCGCCCGAGCCGGTGGACGTGATGTTGCGCAGGGTCGAATTGGCGGCATTGAGCAAGACGTCGCCGGTATTGCCGGAGAAGGTGACGCCGTCGATCGTGGTGTTGGTCGAGGGCGTGATCTCGATGCCGTAGGTCGAGAAGTTGCTGATCAGCGAGCGCTCGATCACGGTATTGCTGGCACCGGCGACGTCGTGGACACCGCGCGAGGCGGTGCCGTTGCCTTCAAGATGCACGCCGGAAATGCGGTTGCCGGTGGAGCCGAGCGTGACGACGTCGTTGCCGGCCGAAGTGGTCAGCGTCGCCGCGCCGTTGCCCGTCGGGTCGGCGATGACGATGCTCGTCGCAGACAGCAGGATGGTCGGCGGCGCCGTGATGTTGACTGCGACGGACTGGCTGCCGCCGGCGCCGTCACCGAAGCTCAGCAGCTGCACGTTGTCGAGCAGGTTCAGCGTATCATTGGCATTGCTGCCCAGGGCGGTAATCACGTCGCCATTGTCGATCAGGACGATGATGTCGCCCGCGGCAATGGCCGCCTCGGCAGCCGCCAGCGTCATCGGGTTGGAGGCGTCGGAGCCGGAGCCGTCGCCGCCGCCGACCGCGCCGTCAGCATCAACGAAGTAGATCCGGCCAAGGCTGAAGCCGTTGCCCGGGCTGGTCGAGAAGGCGACGTCGCGGAAATTGTAGGTGCCGGCAACCGGGGCGCTGCCGGCATCGATGGCGACCGTCGCCGAGATCGTCGATCCGGTGTCGACCGCATCCTCGCCGTCACCATAGGTGAAGTCGAGATTGGTCGCGCTGTTGAGGAACACGCCGGTGTGGACGCCGGAAATCGAGCTCGAGCTGCCGCCGGCCGCAGTGTCGCCGAGACGGACGGTGCCGCCTCCGAGCGCCCCGCGCAGATCGACCGCTACGGTCCCGGTAGACGCATTGCCGGCAACTGTGAACGTGTCGGCGCTCACGGTGGCGTTGATCGTCGCGCCGGTCAGCTCGACACCGGTGGAATCCGGTGAATTCAGCGTGATGTCGAGTTCGTCGAACGAGATGTCGCCGGTGATCGTGCCGGAAATGTCGATGGCGGCGCTGCGCGCCTCGATCGACGGGACGGGGGTGCCTGTCGGCAGCGGGGTGGCGTGCGGGTTGTTGATCACCGTCCGCCCGAAGGAGATCGCTCCGCTGGTATTGGTGATGCGGATCGCATCTTCCACCGTGTCGGAGATGGTTGTCGTGCCCGTGACGGTGAACGTGCCGCTGTTGCCGGACAGATCGATGCCCACCGTGGAGCCGCCGGTTGTCAGGTTGGCTCCCGGTGTCGATGCCACCGTCAGCGTGTTGAAGTTGAAGGCACCCGAGGACGCGGTTATTTGGATGCCGGTGGCAGGGGTGCGGGAATAGGCTGGACCGGTGAAGTTGACTCGATCCGGAGCGTTGATGGTTGTGGTACCGGTGACAGTGAACGAGCCGGCGAACTGGTCCGCGTAAAGCCGGCCGGTCGTCGTCCCGCCCAGCGTCAGGCTCGACAGGGTGATGTCGCCATTCGCCAGGCCGAAACCGGTTCCCAGGAACATCTGGCCGCCCGTGACCTCGCCATCGGCAATCCCGACCGTCAGGCCGGGGTTGCCCGACCCCAGCGTGAGCGCCTGGTTCACCGCGTTCACGTTGTAGTTGGTGAAGTCGATCCGGCCGATATTTGGGTTTGCCGTGCTCTCGAAGAAAACGGCGCTTCTGACGGCGAGACCCGGAGTGCCGGCGGTAAAGGTCCCGCCGTTGACGGCCTGCAGGCCTGCGGTGGACAGGTCGGAATCGAACGTGACGCCCTGGAAGTTCACTCCATTGCCGAAGAGGCTCGGATCGAAGGCCGTCGCGGAACCCAGCAGCGTGTTGTTGGCGAAGTCGGTGACGGTGATCAGCCCGTTGTTGCCGATGATGCGGACGCCGGTGTCCTCGACCTGGAACGTCGAATTGGAAATCGCGACGACAGCGCTGTCATCACCGCTGGTGGTGACGACGACGCCGTGCTCGCTGGGAGTGGCTGTCGCACCGGACGCTTCGTGGACAATGGTCAGGTTGTCGACGGCAAGCGACAGTGCGCGGGTTGCGCCGGCATCGTTCTGGATGACGTTGAAGCTGTTGAACGAGCTGCCGCTGGCAATCGTGTTGATCGTGCCGCCGTTGACGGCGAACGACCCGTCGAGATTCTGCAGCAGAACCGAGGTCATGTTCGCGTTGGTGGCATTCACCTCGTCCAACGTGATGTCCACGGCCATGTTGGAGATGTTGATCGCCATCGCGTCCGTCGTGGACAGCGTTTCCGTGCCCGCATCGGAAATCCGCAAGGTGCCGCCACCCGAGCCGACAAGCGCGGCAGTCGCAGATGTGACGACCTGGAGACCGCCGTCGAATGCGACAGTAGACGCAGTCCCGCCGTTGTTGACACTCACGCCGACGCTGGTGAGCGCGGTCGTCGTGCCGAGCGAGACCTGACCGCCGAAGGTGACGCTGTTGGCGCCCGTCGCGCCGGCGATGAGGATGCCGGATGCGGTTGTGCCGTTCGACGAGATCGATCCGAAATGGCTGAAACTGCCGCCGACACGTCCCGTGATGGCGACCGCGGCACCCGAACTGTTGAGGACCGAACTGTCGGCGTCGAAGCTGATCGTGCCGTTGCCGCCGGAAACGGCGAGCGAGTTCACACCCGTGATGTCGACATTGGTGCCGGTGACGTTGCCGGCAACGCCGGCCAACGACAGCGCCGTGCCGGTGGTGTTGGAGATCGCAAGGTTGGTGAGCGTGACCGCACCGGTGGTGTTGGTCAGGTCGATGCCCGCGGTCGAGGTGACGCCGCTGATAGTGACGCCGGCGATGCCGGAGCCCGAAACCGCATTGCCGGCCGAGCTGCCGATGATGATGTTGCGGATCGCGTTGCCGTTGGCGAGTGCCAGCGTGGCTCCGCCGCCACCGGAATTGGTCAGCGTTGCCGCGCCCAGGCCCGTCGGATCGGAGACGGCGATGCCGGTGGCCGGCAGGTTGGTGCCGGTAATGTTCAGCGGGATGACGAAGCCGGATTCGGTGAAGGTCCGACCGCCGCCGAACGTGTCGACGGTCTGGCCGTCGTCCAGCGTGAAGGTCAAGCCCGAGGTGTCGATGGCCGAGCCGTCGTTGATCAGCACGAAATTGACCGTGCCGAGCGTCGAGGCCATCGCGATGGCGGTGGCGATGGAGGCGCGGTTGTCGGTGGAGGAGCCATCGCCGGTGCCGGTCGCCGTCGCGGCGACATAGTAGTTGTTCGAGAGGTTGACGGCGAAGTTGAACCCGCCCGTGAAGGCGGTCGAGCCGAAGGCATAGGTGCCGTCGCCCGCATTTACGCCGATGCCGTCGAGGGCATAGTTGCTGCCCGAGATGCTGCCGCCGCCGAACGTGAAGTTGGCGCTGGGGGCCGCACCTGCCGCACCATTGGTGCCGAGCACGACGCCGGTCGCGACAGCGGAGATGTTACCGCCATTGGTGATGGTGACCGTACGGCCGTTCTGCGTGCCGGAAATGTCGATGCCGCGCGAACCGGCGGTGCCGGTGCCGGTGACGTCGAGGCTCGACATGGTGAGCGTCGCATCGCCGCCGGCAAGGTTGAGGCCGGCACCTGCGTCGAGGCCGGCGATGTCGACGTCGCCGAAACTGAAGCTGCCGCCGGTCGATCCGGACAGGTCGATACCGTCGTCGCCCATTCCGGACAGAGTTGTGGTGCCGGTGACGGTGAAGCTGCTGCCGGTGCCGAGCGCCAGCGACAGTGCATCGCCCGCAGCACCGCTGCTGGTGACGCTGGAGAGCGTGATGTTGGTGGCGATGCCGCCGCCGATGGAGGCCGCGCTGCCGCCGGTTGCGGAGATGGAGCCGCCGGAGATGTTGAGCGAGCCGCCGCCGGTCGCCGAAAGTGCGTTGAAGCCGGCCGTGGCGATGTCGAGCCCGCCGGTGAAGGCGATGGCCGAAGACTGGCCGTTGTTGTCGAGGCTGAGGCCGCTGCCGCCGCCGAGCGCGGTGGTGGTGCCGAGCGAGACCAGACCGCCGAAGGTGACGTTGCTGGCCGCCGTCGCGCCGGCGATGGTGATGCCGGATGCGGTTCCACCGTTCGACGAGATCGAGCCGAAATGGCTGAAGCTGCCGCCGATGCGGCCGGTGATCTCGACGGCGGCCCCGCCGGTATTGGTGATCGAGCTGTCGCCGTCGAAGGTGATGGCGGCATTGCCGCCGGAGACGGCGAGAGAGTTCACGCCGGCAATGTCGACATTGCTGCCGGTGACGGTGCCGGTGTTGCCCGACAGCGACAGGCCGGTGCCGCTGCCGTTGTTCACCGCGACATCGGTCAGGATGACCGAGCCGGATGTATTGGCGAGCGAGATGCCGGCGGTGGAGGTGACGCCGCTGATGGTGACGCCGGCGATGCCGGAGCCGGAAATGGCGTTGCCGGCAGCGTTGCCGACCGTGATGTTGCGGACCGCGTTGCCATTGGCGAGCGACAGGGTCGCGACGCCGCCGGACGAGTTGGTCAGCGTCGCCGCGCCCAGGCCCGTCGGATCGGTGATGGTGACACCGCCGGTCGGCAGGTTGTCGCCGGTGATGTTCAGCGGAATGAGGTAGCCGGCCTCGGTGAAGGTGCGCCCGCCGCCGAACGTGTCGATGCTCTGGCCGTTGGCGAGCGTGAAGGTCAGGCCCGACGTGTCGATGGCCGAGCCGTCGTTGATCAGGATGAAGTTGACGGCGCCGAGGCTGCCGGCCTGCGCGATGGCGGTGGCGATCGAGGCGGCATTGTTCGTCGAGGAACCGTCGCCGGTGCCGCTCGCGGACACGTAGAAATTCTGGGTGCTGCTGATGTCGAAATTGAAGGCGCCGGTAAAGGCGGTGGTGCCGAAACCGTAGCTGCCGGTGCCGGACAGGATGCCGATGCCGTCCAGCGCGAACACGTTGCCGGCAACCATGCCGCCGCCGAAGGTGAAGATGGCGTCGGCCGCGGTGCCTGCCGCGCCGTTGGTGCCGAGCACGATGCCGGTGCCGACGTTGGAGATGTTGCCGCCGTTGGTGATGGTCACCGTCCGGCCGTTCTGGGTGCCGGAAATGTCGATGCCGCGCGAGCCGGCAACACCGGTGCCGGTGACGTCGAGGCTGGCCATCGTGACCGAGGCGTCGCCGCCGGCAAGGTTGAGGCCCGTACCGCCGCCAAGGCCGGTGATGTCGACATGGCCGGCGACGATGGTCGCGTTCGTCGTGCCCGAGAGGTCGAAGCCGTCGCTGGATGCGCCCGCGCCGAGGCCGTCGACCGTCGTCGTGCCGGTGAAGTTGAACGTGCCGCCGCCGGTGATGACCACCGCGTCGTCGCCGGTGTTCGTCGCCGTCAGGTTGGCGACGTTGATGATGCCGCCGTTGTTGTCGAAGGACAGCGCATCTCCGGTCACGTTGGAGATGTTGATCGTCGATAGCCGGGTCGTGCCGGTGTTGTTGGCGATCGAGATGCCGTTGGTGCCGCCGTCGATGGTGATGTTCGACAGGGTCGCGGCTTCGTTGTTCAGGAAGATCGACGTGCCGGTGATGCCGCTGAAGGTGAGGCTGTTCAGCGTGGCATTGGTCGCACCGGTGATGCTGACGCCGTCGGTGGCGTTCTGGATCGACAGGTTCGACAGGGTGACGTTGGAGACGTTGTTGCCGCCGATCACCGTGCTGCCGCCCTGCAGGGTCAGCCCGCGGATGAGAACGTCGTCGGCCAGCGTGACGGTGGTGATGCCCGGATCGCCGTCGATGGTGCCGGCGGTGCCCGAAGTCAGGAACGAGGTGGTCAGACCGCTGGACAGGCGTACGGCGATGCTCTCGCCGCCGCCGACCAGCACCTGGCCGGACTGCATGGTGACGCCGGTCGTGGTGACCGTGCCGTCATCGCCCAGCACCACGACGATACCGTCGGTGCCGGCGCTTGTGATGGCCGCCGAAAGGCTCGTCGGGTCGATGAAGCTGCCCGAGCCGCCGCCGGACCGGTTGGCATAGTAGATGCCGCCGTAGACCCGGCCGGTGGTCGGGTTGACGACCGGGATATTGGCAAGGGCGGAGGAGCGCGCGCGGGTGGCGGAGCGAATGCCCTTGTCGCGGCGGATGCCTTCGGCCATGCGCTCGCGGATCGGCGACAGGCGCGAGCGGGTCTCGCTGCCGTCGTCCGTCTGGCCGGCAAAGAGCGGCATGCGGAAGCGCGCGGAGGCGATCGCGTCGAACTCGTCGTCCTTGTCGTAGACGAGCTCGGCACCCAGCGTCAGGCGCGAGCCGGAAATGCCGAGGGCATCGTTGACCTGATATTCGAGGCCGACGCGCGCGCCGGTCTCCATCTTGAAGCCGCTGCGGTCGTAGACATAGCCGCCGACATAGGTGCGCAGCTTCTGGTTCTCGGAAAACGGAGAATCGAAGAGGGCACCGAGCTCGCCGGTCAGGCCGTACAGCAGGCCTTCGGTGCGCTCGATCTGGGCACGCTGCTCGACCAGCTGGTTGCCGACAACGTTGACGCCGGTGGTCACGGTCCGGCTGCCCAGCACCTTCTTGGCGCCCAGCGGGACATGGGCGTTCAGGCGCAGGTCGAAGATGGACGTGAAGGCCTCGAGGCCGAAGGTGGCGCCGAGGTGGTATTCGCTGTTTTCCGTGCGGACGACGTCGACGAAGGCATTGGCGCCGATCACCAGGTCGTCGGCGACCAGCTCGCGCGCGCCGAAGCCGACCGACATGGAGCCGCGCGCGTTCTCGCCGTAGTCGAGACGCAGGTCGAGGAAGACGACGCTGTCCCCGTCCTGGCCGATGGGCATGAACCCTTCGAGGAAGGAGGCGGCTTCCGTTCCGGCCTGGGCGCCGATTTCGCCCCATGCGCCCCAGTAGCGTTCGACCTGGGAGGTTGCATCCTGTGCAGCGGCGGAGCCGGTACCTGCAATGAGCGCTGCCACGCAAGAGGTGGACAGCAACTCGCGACCGGAGACCGCGCGAAAGCGGCTATGGGGGAAACGATAAGAAATGACACCCTCCCAAGGTGTGCATGAACGCTTTCAAAAAAAATCGCACGCGCAAAAGTGGTATCGTGCTGGCAAGTACTTTCCCCAAGATGGCGCCACTTGCAATCGCTGCGCGCGCGAAACAGCCCTTCCCGTAAGGAATCATTAAGGCCTGTTGCCCCGATGTGACACTCGCAACGACTGCCGCCTCGGGCGCGCTATGACCCTGTGTTTCTTGGCAATTATTGAATATTAGAAGGTTGTCCCAGGTCACCTGTCTGCCAGGAGGAAAGCATGACCCACGTGCTGACGCCCGAACCCTTGACCCGCGAGGCCTTTTCCTCGTTCGGAGATGTCATCGAAGCCCGCCACGAGGCGAGCCACCTCATCAACGAGGGGCGCACCCGTAGGTTTCATGCTCTCGCCGAGGCCGAACCCGGCCCGGACGGCAAGCCGATACTCTCGATTTTCCGGGGAACTCCCTGGCCGAGCCCGCTGACCGTGCGGATGCTCGAGCGTCATCCGCTCGGCAGTCAGGCTTTCGTGCCGATGCAGGATCATGCATGGCTGGTGGTCGTCGCCAGCGACGCGCGCCCGGCCGATTGCCGCTGCTTCCTTGCGCGCGGGGACCAGGGCGTCCAGATCGCCCGCGGCGTCTGGCATCACCCGCTGCTGGTGCTCCAGCCCCTGCAGGATTTCCTGGTCGTCGACAGGAGCGGCCCGGGCGTCAACCTGGAGGAAGTGTTCTTCCCCGAGGGCGAGAGCGTGGTCATCGCGCCGATCTGAGCCTCCTGGAGGCTTTGATCAGAAGATCAGACGGGGCAGGGTGGTCGCAATCTGCGGCAACAGCCAGATCAGGCCGACGCCGGCGATCTGCAGGGCGATGAAGGGAATGACGCCCTGGTAGATCTGCCCGGTGGTGACCTCGGGTGGTGCTGCACCGCGCAGGTAGAACAGCGAGAAGCCGAAGGGCGGGGTCAGGAATGAGGTCTGCAGGTTGATCGCGATGAGGATCGACAGCCAGACCGGGTCGTGACCCATCAGGATCAGCACCGGCGCCACCAGCGGTAGCAGGATCACCGAGATCTCGACGAAATCCAGGAAGAAGCCGAGCAGGAAGACCATTGCCATGACGAAGAGCAGGGCAGCGTCCGGGCCGCCCGGCATGTTGGTCAGGAATTCCTCGATCCGGTGATCGCCGCCGAGCCCGCGAAACACCAGCGAGAAGATGCTGGCGGTGAGGATGGTGGCGAAGATCATCGCCGTCACCGACAGGGTCGAGTTCATCACCGGCTTGAGGACATCGGCCCGGAAGGTGCGGGCGAGCGCCTGCAGGATCGCGGCGGCTGCCACGAGGACGAAAACCGTTGCCAGGGCGCCGGCCGCCCAGTCGAGCGGGCCGACGTCGCTGCGCTGCAGGCGAACGGGATGGACCGAGATCAGAACGGCGAGCAGGGCAAGGCTTGCCGCACCGGCGATCACCAGCTTGCGCTGGCCGTTGCCGAAGCGGGCGGAGGCCATCAGCAGCGCGCCGATGGCGCCGACGGCCGCGGCCTCGCCCGGCGTCGCGATGCCGCCGAGGATCGAGCCGAGCACGGCGATGATCAGCAGCACCGGCGGGACGATGGCCCCGGAGATCTCCCGAGCGGAAGGGCGCGCGCCCTCGTGCTGCATGGCCGGGGCGGAGGCCGGCGACAGCCAGGCCTTGACGAGCAGGTAGCCGATATAGATCGCGACCAGCATCAGGCCCGGCAGCAGGGCTGCTGCGAAGATCTGGCCGACCGAGATCGTCTCGATGGTGAACTTGCCCTGGCGGAACTGCGCCTGCTGGTAGGCGTTCGACATCACGTCGGACAGGATGATCAGCAAGGTCGAGGGCGGAATGATCTGGCCGAGCGTGCCGGAGGTGCACACGATGCCGGAGGCGAGCCGGGCGTCGTAGCCGTTGCGCAGCATGGTCGGCAGGGCGATCAGGCCCATCGCCACGACGGTGGCGCCGACGATCCCGGTGGAGGCGGCCAGCAGCGCGCCGACCAGCACGACGGAGATGCCGAGCCCGCCGCGCAGCGTACCGAACAGACGGCCTGCGGTCTCCAGCAGGTCTTCGGCGATGCGGCTCTTTTCCAGCACCACGCCCATGAAGACGAAGAGCGGAATGGCGATCAGCACGTCGTTGGTCATCACGCCGAAGACGCGCTGCCCGAGCGCGCCCAGCAGGCTCATGTCGAACTGGCCGGTGAAATGGCCGAGAATGGCGAACAGCGTCGCGATGCCCGCGAGAATGAACGAGACCGGATAGCCGATCAGGATCGCGACGATCAGCGCGGCGAACATCAGGAGGTCGAGCGGCAGCATCAGGCGCGGGTCCCGTTTTCGGAGGCGGCGTTGGCGTCCTGCGGCGCCGCGATGCGGGAAAGATCACGCAGCAGGCAGGCGATGCCCTGGATGGCCAGCAGCACGCAGAAGGCGGGCACCAGCGACTTGAGCAGGAAGGAGGCCGGGATGCCGCCGACGGAGATGGCGCCCTCCATCACGGCCCAGGAATTGCGCACGGACGGCCAGGACCACCAGGCAAGGATGGCAAGCGAGGGCAGCAGGAAGACCAGAGCCCCCAGCGCGTCGATCACCGCGCGGCCGCGGGTGCCGAACTTCGCGTAGAAGATGTCGACGCGCACATGACCGTCGACCAGCAGCGTGTAGCCGGCGCCCAGCATGAACAGGGCGGCATGCATGTAGAGCACGCCCTCGTTCAGGAAGATGAAGCTGATGCCATAGACGTAGCGCAGTACCACCACGCCGAACTGCAGCAGCACCATGAAGAGCGCCAGCCAGCGCACCAGGGCGCCGACGGAGCGATTGACCAGGTCGAGCCTGTCTGCAAGGCGGGCGAGCACGGGCCTTGTCCTCTCGTGCGGGCGATCAGGGGGAGGATCGCGAGCCGGAGACCGGCCCGCGACCTGTAAGACGGGCGGTGCCAGGGTCCGAAACCGCGTCCGAACCCTAGCAGGTTTTACCGAGGCTTGCTCAGTACTTGTAGTCCATCGCGCGGGCGTTCATCTGCCCGTTGTCGGCATAGACCATGTAGTCGGCGACCGACGAGCGATAGGCGAGGAAGCTCTCGACGATCCGGCGCACCAGCTCGTCGTCGTTCTCGCGCAACTCGCCGATGACCTCGCCGGCGGCGTTGCCCATGGCGACGATGACGTCGTCCGGCAGCTTCTTGACCTGCACGCCCTGCTCGGCGACGAGCTGCTGCAGCGCCATCGCATGCTTGGTCGTGTACTCGGTCCAGACCGGGTTGTAGAGCGACTCGCAAGCCAGCGCGACGGCCTGCTGCAGGTCGGCCGGCAGCGCGTCATAGGCAGCCTTGTTGACCGCGCATTCCTCGGCCGAGGACGGCTCGCCGACGCCCGGCCAGTAGTAGTTCTTGGCGACCTGCTGGAAGCCGAGGGCGGAGTCCGACCACGGGCCGATGAACTCGCCCGCGTCGAGCGCGCCCGACTGCAGCGCCTGGAACATATCGCGCCCGCCCATCGCCTGCACGGCCATGCCGAGCTTGGCGCACATTTCCGAAGCGAGGCCGGTGGTGCGGAAGCGCAGACCCTTCAAGTCGTCGACCGAGTTGATCTCGTTGCGGAACCAGCCGGCCCACTGCGGGCCGGAATTGCCGCACAGGAACGGCTTCAGGCCGAAGCGGCCGTAGATCTCGTCATAGAGCTCCTGGCCGCCGCCATGGGCGAGCCAGCCGAACTGCTCGTCCGCGCGCAGGCCGAAGGGCTGCGAGCCGAACAGCAGGATGCCCTTGGACTTGGAACCCCAGTAGGAGGGGACCGCATGGTAGAGCTCGGCGGTGCCTTCCGACACGGCGTCGAACACGCCGTTGCCCGGCACCAGTTCGCCGGCGGCGTAAAGCTGCACCTCGATGCGGCCGCCCGACAGGGCGGTGATGCGGTCGGCCAGCATCTGCGCGGCGACGCCCGGGCCCGGCAGGTTCTTCGGCCAGGCGGTGACCATCTTCCAGCGCCTTACGTCCTGGGCGATGGCGGGAGCGGCAAGACCGCTTGCAGCGGCGGTGGCGAGGCCGCCGACAGCGGCGGTCTTCAGAAAATCACGTCTCTTCATGGCAGCACAGTCCTCTGGTTGGTTTTTCTTCACAGCATCACGGTGGCCTTTTCGGCCCTTTGAACGTCCCGCGGACCCGTCTCCTCAGTTGCCGAGGATGGCGGGCAGGCGCAGGCCGTGTTCCCTGGCGCAGTCGAGCGCAATGTCGTAGCCGGCATCGGCATGGCGCATCACGCCGGTCGCCGGATCGTTCCACAGCACCCGCTCGATACGGCGGTCGGCATCTTCGCTGCCGTCGCAGCAGATCACCATGCCCGAATGCTGCGAGAAGCCCATGCCGACGCCGCCGCCATGGTGCAGGCTGACCCAGGTCGCCCCGCTCGCGCAATTGAGAAGCGCGTTGAGCAGCGGCCAGTCGGACACAGCGTCCGAGCCATCCTGCATGGCCTCCGTCTCGCGGTTGGGCGAGGCGACGGAGCCGGAATCGAGATGGTCGCGGCCGATGACGATCGGCGCCTTGAGCTCGCCGTTGCGCACCATCTCGTTGAAGGCAAGACCCAGCCGGTGGCGGTCGCCCAGGCCCACCCAGCAGATGCGCGCCGGCAGGCCCTGGAACGAGATGCGCTCGCGCGCCATGTCGAGCCAGCGATGCAGATGGGTGTTGTCGGGCAGCAGCTCGCGCACCTTGGCATCGGTCTTGTAGATGTCTTCCGGATCGCCGGACAGCGCCGCCCAGCGGAACGGACCGACGCCACGGCAGAACAACGGGCGGATATAGGCGGGCACGAAGCCGGGGAAGGCGAAGGCGTTTTCCAGCCCTTCCTCCAGTGCGACCTGGCGGATGTTGTTGCCGTAGTCCAGCGTCGGAACGCCCATGTTCCAGAAGTCGACCATGGCGGCGACGTGCTCGCGCATGGAGGCGCGTGCGGCCTTCTCCACGGCCTTCGGGTCGCTCTCGCGCTTGGCTGCCCATTCGGCCATGGTCCAGCCCTTCGGCAGGTAGCCGTTGATCGGGTCGTGGGCCGAGGTCTGGTCGGTGACGATGTCCGGCTTCACCCCGCGGCGCACCAGCTCGGGAAAGATCTCCGCCGCATTGCCCAGAAGGCCGACGGACTTGGCCTCGCCCGCCTTGGTCCAGCGCTCGATCATCTCCAGCGCCTCGTCCAGCGTTTCCGCCTTCTCGTCGACATATCGCGTGCGCAGGCGGAAATCGATGGATTCGGGATTGCACTCGACCGCAAGGCAGCAGGCGCCGGCCATCACCGCGGCGAGCGGCTGGGCGCCGCCCATGCCGCCGAGACCGCCGGTGAGGATCCACTTGCCCTTGAGCGAACCACCATAGTGCTGGCGGCCGGCCTCAACGAAGGTCTCGTAGGTGCCCTGCACGATGCCCTGGCTGCCGATATAGATCCACGAGCCGGCGGTCATCTGGCCGTACATCATCAGCCCGGCCTTATCGAGCTTGTTGAAGTGGTCCCAGTTGGCCCAGTGCGGGACGAGGTTTGAATTGGCGATCAGCACCCGCGGGGCGTCCTTGTGGGTGCGGAACACGCCGACCGGCTTGCCCGACTGGACGACCAGCGTCTCGTTTTCCTCAAGGTCGCGCAGGGTCGCGACGATGCGGTCGAAATCGTCCCAGGTACGTGCCGCCCGGCCGATACCGCCATAGACGACGAGCTCGTTCGGCTTCTCCGCCACGTCGGGGTCGAGGTTGTTCATCAGCATCCGCAAGGGAGCTTCGGTCAGCCAGGACTTCGCGGTGATCTCGGTGCCGGTGGCCGCCCGCACGGTGCGGGTGTTGTGGCGCGGGTTCGTCATGTGTTTCCTCCGGAGACAAGCGACCCGTCGAGCGCGAGGCGTTCCAGACGGGTGAGAAGGGTCTTGAGATGGACGCGAAGGGCGCCCGCCTTCGCCTCGTCATAGGCGAAGGGCGCGCTCTCGCTCGCCAGATGGGTCGACTGGGCGAGCTCCATCTGGATGGCGTGGACATTGTCGGCCGGCCGGCCGTAGTGGCGGGTGGTCCAGCCGCCCTTGAAGCGGCCGTTGAGGATGCTGGTGTAGCCGTCCGCCCCGCCGCAGACCTCCACAGTGGCCTGCTCGATCAGGGGATGGCAGGTCGCCCCGCCATTTGTGCCGATGTTGAAGTCCGGCAGCGTGCCTTCGAAGAGGAAGGGAATGTGCGAGCGGATCGAGTGGCAGTCGTAGAGGATGGCGACGCCGTGGATCGCCTTCACCCGCTCGATCTCGGCGGCAAGCGCGGCATGATAGGGCGCGTGGAACGCCTCGCGCCGGGCAGCAACGTCGGTTTCGGTCGGAGCCTCGCCGTCCTTCCAGATCGGCACGCCGTCGAAATCCGTCTCCGGCACGAGGCCGGTGGTGTTCTGGCCCGGATAAAGGCTCGCGCCTGCCGGGTCCCGGTTGGCGTCGACGACATAGCGATGGAAGGTCGCGCGCACCGTGGTGGCATCGTCCAGCAGCCCGTCATAGAGCAGGTGGATGTGCCAGTCCGTATCGGCCAGCTCCAGGCCGCGCGCGTTAAGCCGGTTGGCGATCTCTTGCGGCACGTGGGTGCCAGTGTGCGGCAGGCCGAGGACGATCGGGCTCGTGCCCTTGCGGATTTCGACGGGGGTCATGCGGCCTCTCCCAGCGACAGCAGGGCGGCTTCGCTCGCGGCCGTCACGACTTCGCGGCTGGTGACGAGGTGAGCTGCGACCTGCAGATCGGGCGCCATGTAGCGGTCGGCCTCCAGCGGCGCCACATGCTGGCGCAGCCGGGCGACGGCGGCGGCCAGCGGCGCGCTGGTGGCGAGCGGGGCACGATGCTCGATGCCTTCGGCCGCGCACAGCATCTCGACACCGAGAATGACGGCGAGATTGGCGTTCATCCGCTCCAGCCGCCGGGCGCCATGGGCGGCCATGGAGACATGGTCTTCCTGGTTGGCGCTGGTCGGAGTGGAATCGATGGAACAGGGATGGGCAAGGTGCTTGTTCTCGCTCATCAAGGCTGCCGTCGTTACCTCGGCGATCATCATGCCGGAGTTGAGGCCGGGATCGCGGGCAAGGAAGGGCGGCAGGTCGAAGGACAGGGTCGGGTCGACCATCAGCGCCACCCGGCGCTGGGCGATGGCGCCAAGCTCGGCAATCGCCAGCGCGATCTGGTCGGCGGCGAAGGCGACCGGCTCGGCGTGGAAATTGCCGCCCGAGACGATGCGTCCCTCGTCGATCAGCACAAGCGGGTTGTCGGTTGCCGCATTCGCCTCGATCTCCAGCGTGCGGCCGGCCATGCGCAGCAGGTCGACGCAGGCGCCGGCCACCTGCGGCTGGCAGCGGATGCAATAGGGGTCCTGCACGCGGCTGTCGCCGGTGCGGTGGCTTTCGCGGATCTGCGATCCTTCCATCAGGGCACGCATGGCGGCCGCGACCTCGATCTGGCCGCGATGGCCGCGAAGCGCGTGGATCTCCGGCAGCAGCGGGGCGGTCGAGCCCATGATCGCATCGGTGGACAGGCTCGCGGTGAGCACGGTGGCTTCCGCCAGCCGCCATGCGGTGAACAGGCCAGCAAGCGCGCAGGCGGTGGAGAACTGGGTGCCGTTGATGAGGCCGAGACCCTCCTTCGGGCCGAGCACGACCGGCGTGAGCCCCGCTTTTTCCAGCGCGGCGCGGCCGGGCATGCGGGTGCCCTCGTAGTCCGCCTCGCCCTCGCCGATCAGCACGGCGGTCATGTGGGCGAGCGGGGCAAGGTCGCCCGAGGCGCCGACCGACCCTTGCGAGGGAACGCAAGGGGTGATGCCGGCGGCAAGGCAGTCCTCGATCAGCTTCAATACCTCGAAGCGTACGCCCGAGGCGCCGCGCCCGAGCGACAGCAGTTTCAGCACCATCATCAGCCGCGTCGTCGCGCCGTCGAGCAACTCGCCGACGCCGCAGCAATGGGACAGGATCAGGTTGCGCTGGAGCGTCGCCGTGTCGGCTCCCGCGATCTTGACGCTGGCGAGCTTGCCGAAGCCGGTGTTGACGCCGTAGACGGCTTCCTCGCCCATGGCGGCCGCGGCGACCCGCTCGGCCGCGCGCTCGATGTCGGCTTGTGCGCTGCGGTCGATGCGCGCGGGCAGGCTCTCGCGGTGGATGCGTTCGAGCTGGGCCAGCGTGACGCTGCCCGGCGTAAGGGTCATGACGCTCATTGTGCGCCTCCGAAGATGCGTTCGTGCAGCGGGTTGAAGCCGATGCGATAGGTCAGCTCGGCCGGTTCCGCGACGTTCCAGACGGCGAGGTCGGCGCGCTTGCCGGCCTCGATGGTGCCGATCTCGCCGGCAAGGCCGAGCGCCCGTGCCGCCTCGCAGGTCGCACCGGCAAGGCACTCTTCCGGCGTAAGGCGGAACAGGGTCGCGCCCATGTTCATGGCGAGCAGCAGCGAGGTCAGCGGCGAGGAGCCGGGATTGCAGTCGGTGGCAAGGGCGATCGGCACGCGGGCTGCGCGCAGCGCTGCAACGGGAGGCGCCTGCGTCTCCCGCAAGGTGTAGAAGGCGCCGGGCAGAAGCACGGCGACCGTGCCGGAGGCCGCCATCGTATCCACACCGTCCTGGCCGAGATATTCGAGGTGATCGGCGGACAGCGCACCGTATTGCGCGGCAAGCTTCGCCCCGCCGAGATCCGACAGCTGTTCGGCATGCAGCTTGATCGGCAGGCCGAGAGCCTTTGCCCGCTCGAAGACCTGTGCCATCTCGGCCGGGGAAAAGGCGATGCCCTCGCAGAACCCGTCGACGGCATCGACCAGGCCGGCCGCATGCGCCGCCTCGAGGCCCGGCAGCACCACCTCGTCGAGATAGGCCTGCGAGCGGCCCTTGTATTCGACCGGCACCGCATGCGCGGCAAGCCAGGACGTGACGACGCGCACGCCGCGTTCCCGTCCGAGACGGCGTGCGGCTGCAAGCATGCGGATTTCGTCGGCGATGGTCAGGCCGTAGCCCGACTTGATCTCGATGGTGGTGACGCCTTCGCCGATCAGCGTATCGAGCCGGGGCAGGGCGGAGGCGACCAGGTCGTCCTCGCTCGCAGCCCGCGTCGCCGCGACGGTGGAGACGATGCCGCCGCCTGCGCGGGCGATCTCCTCATAGCTCGCCCCTTCGAGGCGCAGCTCGAACTCGCGGGCCCGGTTGCCGCCATGGACGATATGGGTGTGGCAGTCGACGAGGCCGGGAGTGACGAGGCGCCCGCCCAGGGACCGGGATGGCCAGGATGCGTAATCCGCCGGCAGGTCGGCGGCGCTGCCGCACCAGGCGATGCGGCCATCGGTGCCGATTGCGAGCGCGCCGTTTTCGACGAGACCATAGGGGGCGGTGCCCGCGACCATGGTCGCAAGACGCAATGCGGTCAGGACCTCGCCGACGGCGGATCCGGTCGCAGTTTCTGGCATGACCCCTCCCAGGGTTTCCGGTCGGCAGGCCCTTCCGGAGTGCTGCAATATGTGTTTGTTTAATTACGATATGTATGTACATAATTGTCAATCGCAAAAATGAGGCGGACAGGATGCGGATCTGGGCGGAGACGGCCTTGCTGGCCACGGGATGGGCGCGCGACGTGGTGGTGGACATCGCCGCGGACGGGCGGGTCGGCGAGGTTCGGCAAGCAGTTGCCCGGGCCGACGCGGCCGCGGAACGCACCGTCGGGATCCTGCTGCCGGCGCCGGCCAACCTGCACAGCCACGCCTTTCAGCGGGCGATGGCGGGCCTGAGCGAATTCCGCGGCACCGCCGAGCACGACACCTTTTGGACCTGGCGCGAGATCATGTACCGCTTCCTCGGCGCCTTCACGCCAGAGACGGTGGAGGCCGTGGCGGCCTTCGTGCAGATGGAGATGCTGGAGGCCGGCTATGCCGCCTCTGCCGAGTTCCATTACGTCCACAATCAGGCCGACGGCACGCCCTATGACGACCGGGCGGAGCTCTCCCGCCGCATCGCGGCTGCCTCGCAGACCTCGGGCATCGGCCTGACGCTGCTGCCGGTCTACTACACGACCGGCGGGCTCGACCGCCGTCCGTTGGCGGGCGGCCAGCGCCGCTTCGGCTCCGATCTCGAGGGTTTCGCGCGGATCGTCGAGGGGGCCGGGCAGGCGGTGGCGGAGCTTCCCGCCGATGCGCGGCTCGGCATCGCGCCGCATTCGTTGCGCGCGGTGCCGGCAGAGGACCTTGCGAAGGTCGCCGCGATGCGTCCCGCCGATCCGCTGCACATGCATATTGCCGAGCAGACCGGCGAAGTGGAGGAGGTGCTGGCCGCCCATGGCCGCCGTCCGGTCGAATGGCTGTTCGACAATCACGCGGTCAATGAGCGCTGGTGCCTGATCCACTGCACCCATCTGACGGACGGCGAGCGCAAGGCGATCGCGACGAGCGGCGCGGTGGCCGGCCTCTGCCCGATCACCGAATCGAGCCTCGGCGACGGGATCTTCGACGGCGCGCGCTATCTCGCCGATGGCGGCACGCTGGGCGTCGGCTCGGATTCCAACATCCGCATTGCCCTGTCGGAGGAACTGCGCACGCTGGAATATTCCCAGCGCCTGCGCGACCGGCACCGGGCGGTGCTGGCGACGAGCGACCGGTCCTGCGGCCGCAGGCTCTACGACGAGGCGCTCAAGGGCGGGACACGGGCGCTCGGCCGCGACAGTGGAGCGATCCGCACGGGCGCGTGGGCGGATCTCGTTGCCCTCGATGCGGCCTCGCTGCATCTGGAAGGGCTTGCCGGCGATACCCTGCTCGATGCATGGATCTTCGCCGGCGACGACCGGCTGGTGCGTGACGTATGGGCGGCGGGGCGCCATATGGTGCGCGATGGCAGCCATGTCGACCGTGCGCGGATCGAGGCCGGCTACCGCAATGCGATGCAGACCCTGAAGCGGAGCATGTGATGTCACGACCCGTCGTGCCTGCGAAGGACGGCGATCCGGTGCCGGCCGGCATCCGGGTGCCGACATCCTTCCGGGCCATCAAGGCGGAAATCCTCAAGCGCATCAGCGAGCGGGTCTGGTTGCCCGGCGAACTGATCCCGGGCGAGGAGGATCTGGCGCGCGAGTTCGGCTGCGCCCGCGTTACTGTCAACCGGGCGCTGCGGGAGCTTGCGGAGATCGGGCTGGTGGAGCGCAAGCGCCGCGCTGGCACCCGCATCGCCGAGCATCCCTTGCGCGAGGCGCGGCTGGAAATTCCGGTGGTGCGCAGCGAGGTCGAGGCCAGAGGCGCGCAGTATCGCTTCTCGGTTCTCAGCCGCGAGCGGCTGGAGGCGCCGGAGGCGATGCGGGCCCGGCTCGACCTGCCGGCCGGCACGCCGATGCTCCACGTGCGCTGCCTGCATTTCGCCGACAACCGGCCGTGGCAATACGAAGATCGCTGGATCCACATCGCCGCCGTTCCCGATATCGCCGAAGAGCCGTTCGAGCGCATGAGCCCGAACGAGTGGCTGGTTAAGTTTGCCCCTTTTTCGGAAATGGAGATCGGCCTCAGTGCCGCCGCCGCCAGCCGCGAGGAAGCGACGCTGCTCGCCCTCGAGCCGGGCGCGCCGGTCTTCGTGTTCGAGCGCACGACATGGCTGATCGACCAGCCGATCACCCATGTGCGGATGCTGCATCCCCAGTCCTACCGAATGGTCTCGCGCTTCTGATCGCGGCCGCTTAGACGATTGATCGTCCGCCCGTTCACGGGCATAATCGTTTACATAATAAACGATCTGGATGCGGTCCGCCGGGAGGAGCCGGGGTGGCCGCGTCCGCATGGGCTTGGCCCGGATCGGCGACAGCCGGCGGGCAGGGGCGGTCGGCGCAAAGGCGCCGGGACCGTGCAAGGTAACCTGGGAGGACACCGAATGCTTCGACTGAAAACGCTCGCCGTCGCCGCGACGGCGCTGGCCTGTGCCGGCATTTCTCCGGCGTTGGCGCAGGATGTGACCCTGCGCGTGCACCACTTCCTGCCGGCTCCCGCGCCGGTCCCCAAGAATTTCATCACGCCCTGGGCCGAGAAGGTGATGGCCGAGTCCAACGGCCGCATCAAGGTCGAGGTCTTCCCGGCGATGCAGCTCGGAGGCACGCCGCCCTCGCTCTACGATCAGGCGCGCGATGGCGTCGTCGACATCGTCTGGACCCTGCCGGGCTACACGCCGGGCCGCTTCCCGGGTACCGAGGCGTTCGAACTGCCCTTCATGGCCGGCAAGGCAGAGCCCACCAGCCAGGCCTTCTGGGACTTCTACGAGAAGTACCTCACCGACGAGTTCAAGGACGTCCATCCGATCGCGGTGCATGTACACGGCCCCGGCCTGCTGCACGTCAAGGGCGACGGCGTGACCAAGCTGGAGGACATGAACGGCCTCAAGCTGCGCGGTCCGACCCGCCAGACCAACGCGCTGCTCGGCGCGCTCGGCGCGACCCCGGTCGGCATGCCGGTCCCGGCCATGCCCGAGGCGCTGTCCAAGGGCGTGATCGACGGAACCGTCGTGCCGTGGGAAGTGACCACGCCGCTGAAGGTGGCCGAACTCGTCAACAGCCATACCGACTTTGAAGGCTCGCGCGGGCTCTACACGGCGACGTTCGTCTTCGCGATGAACAAGGCGAAATACGACAGCCTGCCTGCCGATCTGAAGGCGATCATCGACGCCAACAGCGGCCGCGAAGTGTCCAAGTGGGTCGGCCGCGTCATGGACGAGGGCGACCTGCCGGGTATCGCTGCCGCCGAGAAGGCCGGCAACACGATCCGCAAGCTGCCGCCGGAAGAGGTGGATCGCTGGAAGGCCGCGGCCGAGCCGGTCGTTGCTGCCTGGGTCGAGGAAGTGTCCGGCAAGGGCTATGACGGCGCCGCCATGGTCGAGGATGCCCGGGCACTGATCACCAAGTACGCCGGCGAGTAACCGGCAGCCCCGCCGGCCGGGCTGCGGCCGGCGGGGCGTCTTTCTGGCGCAAGGATTTCCGTCATGACCGTTCTCGTTGCCGGCGCTGGCATCGCCGGCCTGACGCTCGCCCTCAGCCTGCATCGGATTGGCGTGCCCGTTCGCGTATTCGAGGCGGTGCGTGAGATCCGCCCGCTCGGCGTCGGCATCAACCTGCAGCCCCATGCGGTGCGCGAGCTCGATGAACTCGGACTGCTGGACCGCCTGGATGCCATCGGCCTGAGGACGCAGGAAGTCGCCTATTTCTCCAGTCACGGCCAGCCGATCTGGTCGGAGCCTCGCGGGATGTCCGCCGGCTATGACTGGCCGCAATTCTCCATCCACCGCGGCCGGCTGCAGATGATGCTGCTTGACGCCGTGCGCGAGCGACTGGGTCCCGATGCGGTCACCTGCGGCGTTTCGGTCGCGGGATGGCGCAACATCGACGGCGGTGTCGAGATCGATCTCGTCGAGCGGGAGACCGGCGCTCCGGCCGGCAGCGCGAAGGGCGCTGTCTTCATCGCCGCTGACGGCATTCATTCCACCGCCCGTGCGGGGCTGTATCCGGACGAGGGGCTGCCTGTGTGGGGCGGCATCGTCATGTGGCGCGGCGTCACCCGCGCGCCGCATTTCCTCACCCGCCGGTCGATGGCGATGACCGGCTGCAAGCCGCGCAAGTTCGTCTGCTATCCCATCGAGGACATCACGCTCGACGACGGCCGGCCGGGCGCGGTGATCAACTGGATCGCCGACCTCAGGATGCCGGCGGATCACATCTGGCGGCGCGAGGACTGGAACCGGCCGGGCAATCCCGACGACTTCCTGCCGCGTTTCGACACCTGGCGCTTCGACTGGCTCGACATTCCCGCGCTCATCCGCAATGCGGAGCACATCTTCGAATATCCGATGGTCGACCGGGACCCGCTGCCGCGCTGGACCCATGGGGCGATGACGCTGATGGGCGATGCCGCGCACCCGATGTATCCGATCGGCTCCAACGGAGCGAGCCAGGCGATCCTCGACGCGCGGGTGCTGACCCGCGAGATCCTGCGTCATGGCGCGGTACCGGCAGCGCTCGCCGCCTATGAGGAGGAGAGGCGTCCGGCAACGGCCCGCATCGTCCTCGCCAACCGCGCCGACGGGCCCGACAAGGTGCTCGACGTGGTTGAGGAGCGGGCGCCGGACGGGTTCGGCCGGATCGAGGACGTGCTTTCGCGCGAGGAGCTTCTGGAAACGGCGGCCGGGTACAAGCGGATCGCCGGCTTCGACGTCGAGGCCTTGAACCAGCGCCCGCCGATCGTACCGGCTGCGTGATCATGAGCGCCGGCGCAGGCCAGGGCGAAGGCCCGTCGGGCGCGTCTCTCGACTATGGCCTCCTCAACGAGTTGGTCGGCCACCTCCTGCGCCATGCCTTCCTGCGCGGCCATCAGGTCTTTGGCGAGGTCTTCGCCGGCGAGGCCTTGACGCCGCTGCAGTTCATGGTGCTGGAACTCGTCGACCGCAATCCGGGCATCACCCATCGCGATGTCGCCGCCGCCATGTCCAGCGCGCCCTCGGTGCTGACGACGGCGCTCAAGCCGCTGGTGACCGCCCGGTTGCTGGAACAGGTCCGCGTCGCGCGGGACGGGCGCCGCGTCGCCTATCGCCTGAGCCGCGAGGGGCGGGAGCGGTTCCGCGCCGTGCGGCCGCGCATCGCCGACGCCGAGCGTCGGTTGCTTGGAGATCTGGATGCGGCCGAGGCCGAGGCCCTGCGAGGTTTTTTGCGCCGGATTACCGGGCGTTTTTCCGCCTAAGGGAAAATCCGGATAGGGATCCGTTAAGGTCTTTCCGGGATAGTGTGATCTGTCGCGGGTACGTGTCCTCGGGGAGATGATCGTGTCTGGGTCTCTTGCCGTGCGTCCAATCCGCCGGAGGATGGTTGGCGCGACCTACGAGGTGAGCCGTTCGTGCTCGATATCATCGCCTGCATTACGCTAGATCACAATGCAGCGCTGGTCGCGCTGGCAGCCGGCATGTGCGTGGTCGGTGCGTGGATCAGCTTCCGCCTGTTTCAGCGCGCCCGCGATACTGAAGGCTGGATGCGCGGAGGCTGGCTGTTTCTCAACGGCATGGCCACCGGATCGTCGATCTGGTGCACGCATTTCATCGCGATGCTCGCCTATGAGACGCAGACCGCCGTCTATTTCAATGCGACCCTGACGATCCTGTCGCTGTTTCTCGCCATTGTCGGCTCGGCGCTCGGTTTCGCGCTGGCCTGTAGCGGCCTGTTTCGCCTGGCGCCGGAGGCCGGCGGCGTCGTCATCGGCGCGGCCGTGGCCTGCATGCACTATATCGGCATGGCGGGATATCGGGTCGACGGCCTCATCCATTGGAACCAGAACTATGTGATCGCCTCGGTGATCGCCAGTCTGGTTTTCTCGGCGCTTGCGCTCAACCGGTTCATGCGCCCGACCACCCGCTGGTGCCGGTATGGCGCCACTACAGCACTCGTGCTTGGCATCGTGCTGCTGCATTTCACGGGCATGACGGCGATGACCGTGACGCCGCTCCGGCCGCTCTTCTCGCCGAATGTCGACCAGTTCTCGGCGCTTGCGCTGGCGGTTGCCGGCGTTGGAGCCCTGGTGATCGGCATGGGTGTCGTTACGGCCCTGCTGGACCTGAAAACCCGCGCCACCGCTGATGCCGACCTGCAGCGCCTTTCCGAATTCGATCCTCTGACGGGCCTTGGCAACAGGTCGCTGTTTTCGCGTCGCCTCGAGGAGGAGTGCCTGTGGGCCGACAGCCATGACGGCCGCCTGTGTCTGGTGCTGGTGAATCTCGACGATTTTCGCACGGTCAACGACCTGCGTGGCCATTCGGCCGGCGATGCGCTTCTGGCGGCGCTCGGGGCCCGCGTCGGCAACGGCTTGAGGGCCGGCGAAGTCGCCATGCGCATAGGCGGCGACGAGTTCGCGGTCATGCGCCGGTTGTCCGCGTCCGAAAAGGTCGACGAGTTCCTGGAGCGGCTGGACACCCTGTTCCGCCGCCCCTTGAAGGCATCTGGCATGGTGATGCCCTGTGCATCCGGCATGGGCGTTGCCATCTATCCCGATCATGGCCTGTCCGCCTCGGACCTGCTTGCCAATGCGGGGCTGGCGCTTGCCCGCGCCAAGGACGAGACTCTCGAGCGCACCTGTTTCTCCAACAGCGTCGTGGATCAGGCCGAACGTCACCGTCGGGAGCTCGCGGTGGCCCTGCGCGGTGCTGTCGAGCGCGGCGAGCTTTGCCTCTTTTTCCAGCCGCAGATGGACCTGGCGACCGGCGAGTTTTCCGGCGCCGAGGCTCTCGCGCGCTGGACCCATCCCGACTACGGCTCGGTGTCGCCGGCGGTCTTCATCCCGATCGCCGAGGAGAACGGGCAGATCATCCCCATTGGCGACTGGGTGCTGGAACAGTCCTGCCGCCAGGCCGTAACCTGGGCCAAGCCGGTGAAGGTGGCGGTCAATCTCTCCGCCATTCAGCTGCGCCAGCGCGGCCTGCCCGAGCGCATCGGCGAGATCCTGCGCGAGACCGGGCTCGACCCGGCCCGGCTGGAGATCGAGGTGACCGAATCCTCGTTCATGGCGGACCTCGACCTCAGCCTGCAAATTCTGCGGGAGATCCAGGCGCTCGGCGTCTCGGTCGCGCTCGACGATTTCGGTACGGGCTATTCGGCGCTTGCCAGCCTGCGGGTCTATCCGTTCAACCGGATTAAGCTGGACCGGGGTTTCACCTCCGATCTTGCGGTGTCCGACGAGGCCCGCGCCATCGTGCATTCGGTGCTCATGCTCGGTCAGTCGCTCGGCACGCCCGTGCTTGCCGAGGGCGTGGAAACGGACGAGCAACTGGCTTTCCTGCGTGCTGCCGGCTGCCGCTCTATCCAGGGCTTCCTCTATTCGCGCCCCGTTCCGGCCGGCGATCTGCAGCGCCTGATGCTCGCCCCGCCCGCCCCCGGCCTTTTGGGGAGCGCCCGGCGCATCGTTTCCGCCCGTTTGCCGCAGGCCGCAAACGGCTGAGGGCGCATGCCCTCCGGCGAGCCGAACCTCCCTGTTTTGCAAGGAAGAATCCGGTCCGGTCACCGTCCGGCGCGGGCAGGGCTGTGGCCGGATTCAGTTTAGAATTTTTCTAATATATTGATTTTATTGGAATATTATCTTGACTGTAAAACTCAGAATAGCGTTAGTTCAGCCAATCCCGGCTGGCCGGGACCTTTGATGTCGGGGCCTTTACCCCCGGTGATTGGAGGCTGACGTGATTGGAAGATTGCAGGACCGCTCGCCGGCGTTCGCTCCCGGCGAGGAGGTCGAGACGCTTGTCGTCGAGGGGCTGCGGCGCTGGCTCGCCGGTTATCAGACGGGCAGCATCGAATGCTGGGAAATGGCCTGGTCGCTCTATGCGGGGCGACTGGGCGTCAACCGGGCTCGCCAGGCGGTGACCGGACTGTCCTGTTTCGCCCGGGCGCTGAACGGCTGGGCCAAGTGCGGTCTGTCGCTTCTGCCCTACGACTGCCCGCATCGCTGCGCGCATGAATGCCTTGCGGTCGCACTGGTTGCGTCCTGGCAGCGCGGTGACCGTGAGGCGGCCGCCAACATCGCCGAGGAACTGGTGATCTCCGGCGGCTTGCCGTTCACCCTGGAGGCGGCTGCGAATTTCGCGGACACGCTTCGCCGCCTCGACCTGGTTCTGCCGGATCCCGCCTGCCTTGCCTGCCGTCGGCCCATGCCGGTGGCGATGCTTGCGGCAGCCGAAACCCGGCACTGACTGCCTCTGTGCGTTTCGCGCACGTGTATCGAACCAAACGCTTGAACCGAATGAAAAGGAAGGATCGCCCGAGATGAAGAAAACCCTGTTGCTTGCGACGACGCTGGCGGGCATCGCCCTGCTGCCGGCCGGTCTGGCGCGGGCGGCGGATGCCGCCGCCGTTCTCGACACCTATGGCGACATCGCCGAGGCCGCTTATGCCGAGTCCGTGGCAACCGCCGAGCAGCTGTCCGCCGCCGTCGACGCGCTGATCGCCAAGCCGTCCGACGAGACGCTGGCCGCTGCCCGCAAGGCGTGGCTTGCCGCCCGCCGGCCCTACCAGCAGACCGAGGTCTACCGCTTCGGAAATGCCATCGTCGACGACTGGGAAGGCAAGGTGAACGCCTGGCCGCTGGACGAGGGGCTCATCGACTATGTCGACGCCGGCTATGGCAGCGACAACCCGGAGAACGCCTTCTACACCGCCAACGTCATCGCCAATCCGAAGATCACCGCTGGCGGCCGCGAGATCGACGCGACCGAGATCACCCCGGCGCTTCTGTCGGAAGAGCTGCAGGAAGCCGGCGAGATCGAGGCCAATGTGGCGACCGGCTACCATGCGGTCGAGTTCCTGCTCTGGGGGCAGGACCTCAACGGCACGGACAAGGGCGCGGGCAACCGTCCGGCGACCGACTTCGACACCGCCAATTGCACCGGCGGCAATTGCGAGCGTCGCGCTGCCTACCTGAAGGCTGCGACCGAGCTGCTGCTGTCGGACCTGAAGGAAATGGCCGATGCCTGGAAGGACGGCGGTGCGGCCCGCGCCGAGCTTGCTGAGAAGGGCGAGGCCGGCGGTCTTGCCACGATCCTGACCGGCATGGGCTCGCTTTCCTATGGCGAGCTGGCGGGCGAGCGCATGAAGCTCGGCCTCATGCTGCACGATCCGGAGGAAGAGCACGACTGCTTCTCCGACAACACCCACATGTCGCACTACGACGACGTGATGGGCATCCGCAACGTGTGGTTCGGCCGCTACGAGGGCTTTGCCGGCAAGTCGGTGGAAGGCGCGTCGCTGCGCGATCTGGTCGCTGCCAAGGATGCGGCCGTTGCCGAGGAAGTCACGGCCAAGCTCGACGCGACGCTCGCGGCCTTCGAGGCGCTGCGCGAGCGTGCGGAGACGGTCGAGGCCTATGATCAGATGATCGGCGAGGGCAACGACGAGGGCAATGCGGTGGTGCAGGCTGCCGTCGATTCGCTCGTCGACCAGACCCGCTCCATCGAACGGGCCGTTGCGACGCTCGGTCTCGACCAGATTGCCTTCGAAGGCTCCGACAGCCTCGACAATCCGGGCGCAGTGTTCCAGTAAGCACGCTGATCTGACGAACCGGCCGCGGCGGGGGACACGGGCCCGCCGCGGCCTCCACCCATGTGCCGGCGGCCGGGGCGTCGGGCACTCAGGTAATGCGATCCTTCCATGCCGTCAGCCTATCTTTCCGCCGCTGCCAGCCTGTGTGTGGCTGCGAGCCTTGCCCTGCCCGCCCATGCCGGCGAGGGCGCACTCCCGCACCGGGACGATCTGAGCCCGCGTGATCGCGCCAGGGTCGCCAGGGTGGTTGCCGATCCCGCGGACTTTTCCGCAGCAGAAGCCTTCGAGGCGATGCCGGGCGGGGCTGCGACCTATATCAAGCGCATCAACGTCAATGCGTTCTCGTTTCCTTCCGCCAATATTTCCTTCGAGGACCAGCAGCGGTTCGCGGTCGGCAACGGGCTGTTCCGCAAGTTGTGGGTGTCTTCGCCGTCCTCGACGAACGCGTCGGATGGGCTCGGTCCGCTGTTCAATGCGCGCTCCTGTCAGGGTTGCCACCTCAAGGATGGGCGTGGCCACCCGCCGCGCGACGGCGAGGAGCCGGTGGCCCTGTTCCTGCGCCTCTCGGTGCCGGGCGAGCCGGACCCCGGCGAGCTGCTGCGCCCGGAGCCGACCTATGGAACCCAGTTCCAGAATTACGCTGTTCCCGGCCTGAAGTCCGAGGGCCGGCTGGAGGTTCGCTACAGCGAGACCTCCGTGACGCTGGGCGACGGCACGCTTGTCAGCCTGCGTGTGCCCGACTACCGGATGACCGATCTCGGCTACGGGCCGATGTCGCCCGACGTGCTGGTCTCGCCGCGTGTCGCGCCGCAGATGATCGGCCTGGGGCTCCTCGAGGCGATTCACCCGGGCGATATTCTTGCCGGCGCGGATCCGGACGACAGCGATGGCGACGGCATTTCCGGCCGCCCGAGCTGGCTGCCGGATCCGGCGACCGGCGGCAAGGTGCTCGGCCGGTTCGGCTGGAAGGGCGAGGCGCCGACCGTGCGTGCGCAGTCGGCGGGCGCCTTCGCCGGCGACATCGGCATCTCGACCCCGGACGAGCCCAACCCCTATGGCGACTGCACGCCGGCGCAGACCGAATGCCTGGCCATGCCGACGGGCGAGCAGGCGAATCTCGGCCCGACCGAGGGGCCGGACCCGGTTCTTGAGCTGGTCGACTTCTACTCGCGAAATCTGGCCGTCCCGCGCCGCCGGGATGTCGACGACCCTCAGGTTCTCGCCGGCAAGGCACAGTTTCACGAGCTCGGCTGCGCCAGTTGCCACCGGCCGAAATTCGTCACCTCGCGCAAGGCGGAGCTGGAGGCCCACCGGTTCCAGCTGATCTGGCCCTATTCCGACATGCTGCTGCACGATATGGGAGAAGGGCTTGCCGACAACCGGCCGTTGGCGAATGCCTCCGGCCGGGAATGGCGCACCGCGCCGCTATGGGGTATCGGACTGACCGAGCTGGTGTCGGGGCAGGAAAGCTACCTGCATGACGGGCGCGCCCGCACGCTGGAGGAGGCGATCCTCTGGCATGGCGGCGAGGGGCAGGCGGCCCGCGATGGCTATGCGGCGCTCGATCGCGTGGACCGCGAGGCGCTGTTGCGGTTCCTCAAGTCGCTCTAGGGAGCGGCAGAGCGAAAAGACAGGGACAGGAGCACGGTGATGACGGGTGCGAGACGCGGGTCGCAGCAGCGGTATGGCGGGCGTATGCCGGCCCGGCGATTGACGCGCAGTGCCGGCGCAGTGGTCCTGACTGGTCTGTTGGTTGCAGCCGCTGTGGTGGCGATGCCGCGGCAGGCCGCCGCAGAGATCGACTATTCCCGTTTCTGGCCGCAGACCCTGTCCGGTTTCGCCCTGCCCGCCAGCAATGCGCTGGGCAAGGCGGCACCGGCGCTGGCCAGCGGTATCGAGGCGGCCTGCACCGGCGGGTCGGGTGAGCCTTTCGCGTCCGCCTTCACCGAGGCTGTCGAGGCGGTGGCGCGTCTTTCCATGCTGCGCGTCGGGGCCCTTGCCGACGAGAACAGGCTGGAGCGCATTGCCTTCATTCCCGACGGGCGCGGCGTGGTCCGCCGGCAGGTGACGCGTCTGATCGCGGATCGCGACGAAACGGCGCTGGATGCGACCCGGCTGCGCGGCAAGAGCGTCGCGCTGCAAGGACTGACGGCGCTCGAATGGGTGGCCTTCGACAAGGACGGAAAGGTCCTTCTGGCCGACAGCGGCGAGGAGGGCGCCTATCGCTGCGCCTATGCGGCCGCTCTGGCCGCCCGTCTCGGAGAGACCGCGAAGGAGATTAGCGGCGCCTTTGCCGCGCCCTCCGGCCAGACTGCGCTGTTGCTGACGCCCGCGCCGGAGAACGGCCTCGCCAAGACCCACAAGGAAGCGGCGGGCTTCGTCTTCAACGCGCTGATGACGTCGCTGGAGCTGATCCGCGACCAGATGCTGGCGCCGCTGGTCGGCGAGGGGGCGCCGGCGTCGCGTGTGGCGCGCGTGCCCTTCTCCCGCTCGCACAACGGCACGGCCTATCTGTCCGGCGCGATCGGCGGGCTGTCGCAGGCCTTCTCGGCTGCCGGCTTTGCGCAAGCTTCCGGCGACGGCGAGTGGATCGTCAACACGCTGGACTTCGAGCGCGACAATGCCTTGAAGGCGCTGGCGGCGGTTCCGGCCGATCTGGAGGCCGCGCTGTCCGACAAGGAGGCAAGCGGTCGTCTTGCCTATGTCCTCACGGTTCTGACAGGGCTGCGCACCACGCTTGGCGGAGAGCTTGCCGCCTATCTCGACTTCCGTGGAGGCTTCAATGCTTTGGACGGCGATTGACCGGCGGTCCCTGCTCGTCGGCGGCGGGGCTGCCCTGGCGGCGCTGGCGCTCGGGCCGGATGGGGCTCGAGCCGGCGGGGCGGAGCTCTCCGAGGACCCGCTCTTTGCCGCCGCACGGCGGGAGGCCGACGGCAGCCACAGCATCGTCGTGACCGGCCTCGATGGCATCGACCGCCAGGTGATCCCGCTTCCCGGCCGCGGCCATGATGTCGCTGTTTGCCCGGTCAGCGGACGTTGCCTCGCCTTTGCCCGTCGTCCCGGCACGTTCGCCGTCAGCTTCGATGTGTCCGGCGCCCGTCCTCCGGTCGTGTTCGAGGCCGTGCCCGGCAGGCACTTCTACGGCCATGGTGCCTTTTCGCCGGATGGCCGTCTGGCCTTCGCGACGGAGAACGACTACGTCGCGAACCGGGGCGTGATCGGCGTCTACGATCTCAGCGGCGACCGGCCGCAGCGTGTCGGCGAGTTCTGGTCCGGCGGCATCGGTCCGCACGACATTCTGCCCTTGCCCGATGGGCGCAGCCTCGTCGTTGCCAATGGCGGCATCGAGACTCACCCGAACAAGGGGCGGGAAAAGCTCAACATCGAAACGATGCAACCGAACGTGACTGTGATCGACCGCGAAAGCGGCACCGTGCGCGGCGTAGCGGACCTGCCGGCTCATCTGCACAAGTTGTCGCTCCGCCACATGGCGGTGGGGGGCGCAGGCAAGGTCTGGATCGGCGGCCAATATGAAGGAAGCCTGGAGGAGACGCCGCCGCTGATGGCCTCGCTCGATACGGCCGACGGGCGCTTTTTGCTGCATGATGTGCCTGATGATCTGCGCGGGCGTCTTGCCAACTATGTCGGCTCCGTCACCATGAGCCGCGATGGCGAGGTGGTGGCCGCGTCCTGCCCGCGCGCCGGCCGTATCCTCTATTTCTCCGCCAAGACCGGCGCCTTCTTGTCCAGCCAGCAGCGCGCCGATGCCTGCGGCCTTGCGGCGCTCGATCAGGGCGGCTTCCTGATCTCGGACGGTCAGGGCAGCCTCAGCGAGAGCGGGGACCGCACGGGCGCGCCGATGCTGCTCGCCTCCGGAGCCGGCATTTCCTGGGACAATCACATGGTGGCGATCGATCCGGCCTGAGGAAAGGCTGTCTGCCGCCTCAGACCGTGTCGCTGAAGTCGATCTCGGCCATCAGGTCGCCGGCCAGCGTCTCGAGCGCGGCGGAAAGATCGCCTGCCGACAGATCCACCGGAAGAACGACGTCCACCTGCGCGCGGAACATCCGCTCGCCGCTCATGGAGCCGGCGGACACCTCCGTCTCCAGTTCGGTGATGCTGACGCCCTTGGCCGCCAGCACGGCGGCCACCGCATGCACAATACCCGGATGGTCCTGGCAGATGACGGTCATCCGGGCGACCTGGCCGTGGTTTTCGTGGCTCGCCTCGCTGCGCTTCAGCGTGGTGGCGATGCCGTCGACCGACAGCTGCGACAGCGCGGTTTCCAGCGCCTCGACACGCTCCTGCGGCACCTCGACCCGCACGAGGCCGGCAAAGGTGCCGGCGAGCCGGGACATGGAGCTTTCGATCCAGTTTCCGTCATGGGCGGCGATCACGTCCGACAGCCGTTCGACGAGCCCCGGACGATCATCGGCGATCGCGGTGAGAACCAGCGAAATCATGGACATGGGCGTGCGCCTCCCGGAGGTTTTCCGGCAGGCTAGACCATAGCGCGGTCAATGGAAACCGGAACGAGCCCGGTCTCAGGAGATGCGGCGGCGGCGGTCCGGCGACGAACCGAAGGCGGCGGTGTAGAGCCGGGCCTTGATTCGCGACAGGCGGGCGTAGATCCGCAGCGGCAGGCGCGCCAGCGGCGGCACGACATCGTGGCAGAACGCGACCTTGCGCACATAACCGTGCACTTGCCACTCGAACCAGTTGAAGGCGGGGAAATAGGCGGTGTCGCCGGCGGTGAGCTTGCGCACTTCGCCGTCCGGACCGGTGACCGTGACCGATCCTTCCAGGATGTAGACCGCCTCGTCGCAGCCGAAATACCAGTTGAAGCGACCGTCCGTGCAGTCCCAGACCGACATGTTCGCATTGCGGTCCTGCCCGCTGGCCAACTGCACCGCGCGTGCCTGCGGATCTCCCTCCAGAACCCAGTCCGGATTGATCGGCGCGGGCCGGAGCTCCAGCCCGTCGAGGCGCGCCAATGTCAGGCCGGCCGGCGTGCGGTCGGCTACGCCCATGGCAGCTCCCAGCGCGCTGGCGGACGCAGTGTCGGTCATGGTCGGTCTTCTCCCCTCTTGTGGTTTCTCCCGCTGTACCATCAAGCGGTGAAGAACCGGTTTCCGCAATGGGTGCGTTTTGCCCGCCGCGTTGCCGACAGCAGCTGCCGCATTTGCCCCTTGCGAGGGGCGCAAGGCTCCACTAGCGTGCCCGGCCAATGACGGCGTCCCTGGAGGGACTGAAAGCAAGTCCGGTGGTGACCGACCCAAATCGGGGGTCCAGTCCGGAGCTGTCCGAGCGGTATTCGGTCCGGCGCGACGGCACGGTCGCGCGGGGGCCCTGTCCTGTATCCGGCCGCTTTCACTCTCTCCCTGCGGCGCTGCGCCGGACCTGTCCGGCTTTTCACGCGGGCGCGTGGCCAAGAGGGAGCTTTTGAGATGAAACCAGAATTTGTCTTCGCCGCCGTTTTGGCCGAGCGTCCCGCCCGTTGCGACCGGGGAGGGGTATAATGGCCGACGTGATGAGTGAGACGGGCGAGAAGCTGGGCCTGATGATCTGCGGCCATGGCAGCCGCAACCGTGGCGCCGTGCGCGAGTTCGCGCAGCTTGCCGAGGGGCTGAAGGCGCGCTTTCCCGGATGGCCGGTGGAATACGGCTATCTGGAATTCGCCAATCCGGTGATCAAGGACGGTCTCGACCGGCTGCGCGAGCAGGGCTGCACTCGCATTCTCGCCGTGCCGGGCATGCTGTTTGCCGCAGGCCACGCCAAGAACGATATCCCGTCCGTGCTGAACACCTACCAGGCCCAGCATGAAGGCCTGACAATCACCTACGGTCGGGAACTTGCCGTCGACACGAGGATGATCCGCGCTGCCGGCGACCGCATTCGCGAGGCTCTGGAAAAGGCCGGCGACGATGTGCCGCTGCACGAGACCCTGCTGATGGTCGTGGGACGCGGCGCGTCCGATCCCGACGCCAATTCCAACGTCGCCAAGATCACCCGCATGCTGTGGGAAGGCTTCGGCTTCGGCTGGGCCGAGACGTGCTATTCCGGCGTCACCTTCCCGCTGGTCGAGCCCGGGCTCGAGCATGCGGCGAAGCTGGGCTATCGCCGCATCGTCGTCTTCCCGTATTTCCTGTTCTCCGGCGTCCTCGTCAGCCGCATCTACAACAACACGGACGAGGTGGCGGAGCGTCATCCGGACATCGAGTTCGTCAAGGCCGGCTATCTCAACGACCATCCGCAGGTGATCGACACCATGGCGGACCGGGTCACCGAGATCCTGCAGGGTGCCAACCTGATGAACTGCCAGATGTGCAAGTACCGCGAGCAGGTGCTTGGCTTCGAGGCGGATGTCGGGCGGCCGCAGGAAAGTCACCATCACCATGTCGAGGGCCTTGGCGCGGACGCCGAGTGCAAGCTGTGCGACGACGTATGCACCGGAGCCTGCGAGGAACAGGCGACGGGTCACCACCACCATCATGACCATGGCCATTCGCACGGCCATCATCATCACGGCCACGACCACGACCATCATCATGCGCATGACCACGATCATGGCCACGGGCACCATCACCACGGGCACAGTCATGACCATGGCCACAGTCATGATCATGGGCACGATCACCACCATCCGCCCTATCCCCATGCGGACCATCCGCTGGGGCCGAAGTCGATGAAGAAGCGGACCACATGAGGTGTGGGGCGTGAGCGGCGGCCGTTACGACTACGAGCGCGATCCCGCGCAGATCTATCGCCGCTCCTTTTCCATCGTGCGCGAGGAGGCGGATCTCTCCGCCCTGCCCGAGGCGCTGCATCCGGCCGCGATCCGCATCGTTCATGCCTGCGGCATGCCCGAGGTGGTGGCGGATCTGGCCTGGCGCGGCGATGTCGCGGCGGCGGTCGGTGGCGCCTTGGCTGCCGGCGCGCCCGTCTTCGCCGATGTGCGCATGGTCTGCGAAGGTGTGATCCGCAGCCGTCTGCCGGCCTGCAACGATCTCGTCTGCACGCTCAACGAGCCTCCCGTGCCCGGTCTTGCCCGGCGTCTTGGCACCACCCGTTCGGCCGCGGCCGTTGATCTGTGGCGCGACCGGCTCGAGGGAGCTGTCGTGGTTGTCGGCAATGCGCCGACCGCGCTGTTTCATCTGCTGGAGCGGATCGGCGAGGGCTTTCCGCGCCCGGCCGCGATCCTCGGCTTCCCGGTCGGCTTCGTCGGCGCGGCGGAATCGAAGGAGGCTCTGCTGGAGAGCCCGCTCGGTATCCCCTGCCTGGTGCTGCGCGGCCGGCGCGGCGGATCGGCCATCGCCGCTGCCGCGGTCAATGCGCTGGCTGCCGGGGTGCCGGAGGAGGACCCGGCATGAGCCTTGACGACAAGGCGCGACGCGCCCCCTGGCTGACCGTGATCGGCCTCGGCGAGGAGGGTGTCGAGGGACTTTCTCCGATTGCCCGGCAGGCGCTTGCCGATGCGAAACGCGTCTTCGGCGGGGCCCGTCATGGCGAGCTTGTCGCCCCGCTCGGAATCGAGGTCGAGACCTGGCCGAGCCCGTTCCACAAGGGGCTGGAAGCGCTGCTCGCCGCGCGCGGCGAACCCGTTGCGGTGCTGGCGAGCGGCGATCCCATGTGGTTCGGTGTCGGCTCGACGCTGGCGCGCTCCGTGCCGGTGGAGGAAATGCTGGTGCTGCCGGCGTCGTCGTCCCTGTCGCTCGCCGCCGCACGGCTCGGCTGGCCGTTGCAGGACATCGAGATCCTGTCGCTGCATGGCCGTCCGATCGATCTGTTACGCGCCGTTCTTCATCCCGGCGCCAGGGTGCTTTGCCTCACCTCGGGTGCCCGGGCAGCGGAAGAGATCGCCGACCTTCTCGTCGACGAGGGCTATGGCGCGAGCCGGCTGACCGTGCTGGAGCATCTCGGCGGACCGGCCGAGCGGATCCTGTCGGGAAGTGCCGAAGGCTGGCGCGGCGAGGTTGCCGCCCTCAACGTCGTGGCACTCGAGGCGGTCGCGGTGCGCGACACGCCGCTGCGCCCGCGTCTGCCCGGCCTGCCGGACGATGCGTTCCGCCATGACGGCAAGATCACCAAGCGCGAGGTCCGCTCGGTGACGCTCGCCCGCCTGATGCCCATGCCCGGTGCCCTGTTGTGGGATATCGGCGCGGGCTCGGGGGCTGTCGCCATCGAATGGCTGCGCGCGGCGCCCCGCAGCCGGGCCATCGCACTGGAGCCGGACGACACCCGCCGCGCCACCGCGCGGGCGAATGCCTCCGCCCTCGGCGTGCCGCATCTCGACCTTCGCCCCGATGCGGCGCCGGATGGCCTTGAGGGTCTGCCGGCGCCCGATGCGATTTTTCTCGGCGGCGGCCTGACCGCAACTGGCACGCTGGAGGCGGCACTCGCGGCGCTGCGGCCCGGCGGCCGGCTTGTCGCCAATGCGGTGACGCTGGAAAGCGAGGCAATCCTTCTTGCCGCCCACGCCCGCCACGGCGGCGAGCTGGTGCGCATCGCGGTGTCGCGGGCCGGTGCCGTCGGCGGCATGACCGGATGGCGCCCGCTGATGCCGGTGACCCAGTGGAGCCTGATCCTCCCATGACTGCTGGAACCCTTTACGGCGTCGGCCTCGGGCCGGGCGATCCGGACCTGATTACGGTGAAGGCGCACCGGCTGATCTCGGGCGCGCAGGTCGTCGCCTATCCGGCGCCCGACGACGGCGAGAGCTTCGCCCGCTCCATCGCGGCGGCGATCATCCCGCCGTCCGCCCGCGAGATCCCGATTGTAGTGCCGATGCGCGTCGAGCGCTTCCCGGCACAGGCGGTCTATACCCGCGCGGCCGAGGAGATCGGCGAAGTCCTCGCCTCCGGCACCGATGTTGTGACGCTGTGCGAGGGGGACCCGTTCTTCTACGGCTCCTTCATGTATCTGTTCGAGCGGCTGTCGCGGCGCTTTCCTTGCGAGATCGTGCCGGGCGTGACCTCGCTCACCGCGTGTGCTGCCCGCCTTGCCCGGCCCTTGACCGCGCGCAACGATGTGCTGACCGTCATTCCCGGACCGCTGCCGGACGAGGAGATCGCGGCGCGGATCGAGGCGGCGGGCGCCATCGCCATCATGAAGGTCGGGCGCCACCTGCCGCGCCTGCGCCGTTTGATCGAGGGGCTGGGCCTCATCGATCATGCAGGCTATGTGGAGCGGGCGACGCTGCCGGCGGAAAAGGCGATGCCTCTTGCCGATGTGACGGAAGCCGCCGCCCCCTATTTCTCGATGATCCTGATCTACAAGGGAGACGAAGCGTGGATGCTACCGCCGCAATCCTCGTCCTGACGCCGGCGGCGGAGCCTGTCGCGCGCCGCATCGCGGCCGCTCTGCCGGGTGCCACGCTGCACGGGCTCGCCCACCGGGTGCCCGGCCTCGACGTTTCCTTCGCCGAGACGCTGAACCATATCCGTGCGCTCTATCAGGCCGGCACGCCCATCGTCGGCGTCTGCGCCTCCGGCATCCTGATCCGCGCGCTGGCCGCCGTGATCGAGGACAAGCGGTCCGAGCCGCCGGTTCTCGCCGTCTCCGAGGACGGGGCGAGCGTCGTGCCGCTGCTCGGTGGCCATCGCGGCGCCAACTCGCTCGCCCGCCAGGTGGCGGATGCGCTGGACGGCCATGCCGCGGTGACGACGCAGGGCGACACGGCGCTGGGCGTTGCGCTCGATTCTCCGCCCAAGGGCTGGTGGCTCGCCAATCCGCAGGATGCCAAGGGCATCATGGCGCGCCTCCTGGCCGGAGAGCCCGTCACTCTCAAGGGCGATGCCCCCTGGATCAGCCGCTCGCGCCTGCCGCTTGCGGACAAGGCGGAGATGGAGATCGTCGCCAGCGTCGAGGCTGTCGCGCCCGGTGCCGACCGTCTCGTCTATCACCCGCGCCGCCTCGTCGTCGGTGTCGGTTGTGCCAGGGGCTGCCCGGCGGAAGAACTTTCCGCGCTGGTGCGCGAGACGCTTGCCGGCGCCGGCCTTGCCGAAGGGGCTGTGGCGCTTGTCGCGACCCTCGACCTCAAGGCGGACGAGGCGGCGGTCAACGCGCTCGCCGCTCAGCTCGGTGTGCCGCTGCGCGTCTTTCCCGCCGCCCGGCTGGAGCAGGAGGCGCCGCGCCTTGCCAATCCCTCGGACGTCGTCTTCGCCGAGGTCGGTTGCCACGGCGTGTCCGAGGGCGCGGCGCTTGCCGCCACCGGGGCCGACGGCTCGCTGCTGGTCGAAAAGCGCAAGACCGCCAATGCAACCGTTGCCGTCGCCCTTGCGCCGGGGCCGGTCGACCAGGCCGAGGCGGGGCGCCCGCGCGGCCGTCTCTCGGTGATCGGCATCGGGCCGGGCCGCGACGACTGGCGCACGCCGGAAGCCTCGCGCCTGCTTGCCGATGCGGACGAGGCGGTCGGATATTCGCTCTATCTTGACATCGTCGCGCCGCTGATCCAGGGCAAGCAGCGTCATGCCTTCCCGCTCGGCGCGGAGGAGGAGCGCGTCCGCTTCGCGCTGGAACGTGCCGGCGAGGGCCGTTCGGTGGCGTTGGTGTCGTCAGGCGATGCCGGCATCTATGCCATGGGCGCGCTGGTCTATGAGCTTTTGCACCGTGACACCGCCGAGGGCGGCGTTTCGGATGCGGCAAAGCGTGTCGAGGTGGTCAACGCTCCCGGCATCTCGGCATTGCAGGCGGCGTCCGCGCGCATCGGCGCGGTGCTCGGCCACGATTTCTGCACCATCTCCCTTTCGGATCTCCTGACCCCGTGGGAGGCGATCGAGCAGCGGCTGAAGGCCGCCGCAGCCGGCGATTTCGTCGTCGCCTTCTACAATCCCGTGTCGAAGCGCCGCCGCACCCAGCTTGCCGCCGCACGCGAGATCCTGCTTGGCGCCCGTCCGGCCGATACGCCGGTGGTGCTCGGCTACAATCTCGGCCGCGAGGGCGAGACGGTGACCGTGACGACGCTCGGCGAGCTGTGCGTCGACGATGTCGACATGCTCACCACAGTGCTGGTCGGCTCGTCTGCCTCGCGCGCGGTCATGACCGGCTCGGGCCGTCCCTTCGTCTACACCCCCCGCGGCTACGCCAAGCGCATCGAGGAAAAGCTGTGACCGTCCACTTCATCGGCGCCGGGCCCGGCGATCCCGACCTCATCACCGTTCGCGGGCTGAAGCTGATCGAGGCTTGCCCCGTCTGTCTTTACGCGGGCTCGCTGGTGCCGGAGGCCATCGTGGCAGCGGCGCCCGAGGGTGCGCGCGTCATCGACACCGCGCCGATGACACTCGACGAGATCATGGCGGAGATCGAGGCGGCGCATGCGCGCGGCGAGGATGTGGCGCGGGTCCATTCCGGCGATCCTTCGCTCTACGGCGCGATTGCCGAGCAGATCCGCAGGCTGAAGGAGAAGGACATTCCCTTCGACGTGACGCCCGGTGTGCCGGCCTTCGCCGCTGCCGCTGCCGCCCTCGGCCAGGAACTGACCGTGCCGGAGATCGCCCAGACCGTGATCCTCACCCGCACGACGATGAAGTCCTCCGACATGCCGAAGGGCGAGGACCTTGAAACGCTCGGCAAGAGCGGCGCGACGCTGGCGATCCACCTGTCCATCCGGAACCTGCGCGAGATCGAGCGCCAGCTCGTCCCGCTCTACGGTGCCGACTGTCCGGTGGTGGTCGCCTACCGCGTCGGCTGGCCGGACCAGAGCTTCATCCATGGCACGCTCACCGACATTCGCGAGAAGGTGCGCGAGGCCAAGATCACCCGCACGGCGCTCATCTTCGTCGGCCGGGCGCTGCAGCCGCAGGCGGATTTCCGCGACAGCGCGCTTTATCATGCCGACCATGTCCACGTGCTGCGGCCGAAAAAAAAGAAAACGACTAAAACCGAGGCCTGAAGCAGCACGCCGGGCCGTCATTTGCATCTCGCGGCGCCTCTCCTTAGGCTTGGGCCATCCCAACAGCCAAAGGAGAGACCCGCCATGGAGACGGACAACCCGCTCTTGCAACGTGCCTATGCCCTGGATGGCGACAGGGAGCGTATCCGCGATCTCTATGCCGACTGGGCCGGCAGTTACGACGAGGACACGGTCGCCGGCATGGGCTATGTCGCCCCGGCGCTTGCCGCCGAAGCGCTGGCGCGCGAGATCGGCGAGGGGGCCGGCGCCGTGCTGGATGCCGGGTGCGGTACCGGCCTTGTCGGCCTGGAATTGAGCCGGCGTACGAAAGCGGATATCGAC
This sequence comes from Stappia sp. 28M-7, assembly GCF_014252955.1. NCBI lineage: Bacteria > Pseudomonadati > Pseudomonadota > Alphaproteobacteria > Hyphomicrobiales > Stappiaceae > Stappia > Stappia quadratibracata. Next base: position 452,575 of record NZ_JACMIA010000001.1, read on the forward strand.
GGCGTCGATCTCAGCCCCGGCATGCTGGAGCAGGCCTCAGAGAAGGGCGTTTACCGGCAGCTTGCCGAGGCGGATCTGACCCGTCCGCTGGATCTGCCCGACAATGCCTATGACGGGGTGGTGAGCGTCGGCGTCTTCACCAGCGGCCATGTCGGACCGCAGGCCATCGACGAACTGGCGCGTGTTGCGCGTCCCGGCGCGCCGCTTGTCGTGACCGTGCACGAGAAGGTCTGGGAGAGCGACGGCTATCCGGCGCATCTCAAGACGATGGAAGACAGGGGCATCGCCCGCATCCGTGCCATCCGCGATTCGGCCTATCACGAAAAGGAAGGCTATCGCTGCAAGCTCTGCCTGCTCGAGGCCGCCTGACTTTTCGCCTGGTCGGCCGGGGTCACACCCGGTCGATTAGGTGGATAAACGAGCCCGACACGCGGCCGACGCGCAGTCCGACATCGCCGAACGGCGCTCCAAGTGCATCTCTTGCCTCGAACAATCGCTCAGCCTGCCCCTCGCGCACGATGGTCGCGTAGTGGAATTCGTGACCCGTCAGCTCGCCCTGCCACGGCGCACCGGGAAGGGCCTTGAGCCGCCGGTAGCCGAGATGCCGCTTGCGTGTCGCAAAGCTCGTTTCCAACGGCAGCAGCCCGAGCATCGCGTGCCGCGCCCCTTCGGCGTCCGTCAGATGCTCGCCGAGCACCATGTAGCCGCCGCACTCGCCGTAGATCAGCGCGCCGCGTGCCGCGGCTGCCTGCATCCCCTGCCGGAACCGGCCGGCCGCCGCGATTCGTTCCGCATGCAGCTCCGGGTAGCCGCCGGGCAGGTAGATCGCGTCGCACTGTGCGCCGGGAGCCTCGTCGGCAAGGGGCGAGAAGAACGACAGCTCGGCCCCCTGCGCCTGCCAGCCCGACAGCAGATGCGGATAGGCAAAGGCGAAGGCGGTATCGCGAGCGATTGCGACGCGCTGGCCGGGCGGTGGCAGCGTCGCGGCCGCGGTCGATTCACTGCGCGCCAGCGGAGATGCCAGTGCGCGGAGCGCATCCAGATCGCAGCTCTCGGCGACGCGCGCGGCCGCATGCTCCAGGAACCCTGCGAGATCGCCGTGTTCTCCCGCCTGCACCAGACCGAGATGGCGCTCGGGCAGATCGAGCCCGGCATCGCGCGGCACAGCACCAAAGATAGGCATGGCGATGCCGGCAAGCGCTGCTCGCAGCATCTCCTCGTGGCGCGGGCTGCCGACCCGGTTGAGGATTACGCCGGCGACGGCCACATCCGCGCGGTGGTCGCGAAAGCCCCGCACCAGCGCGGCGACAGACTGCGACTGCTTTCCCGCATCCACCACCAGAACGACCGGCAGGCTTAGACGTGCGGCAAGATCGGCGGTCGAGCCGCTGCCGTCGGCGGCGCCGTCGAAAAGGCCCATGACGCCTTCGACCAGCAACAGGTCGGCAGTCTCGGCCTGGGCCGAGGCCAGTCTGTCGATGAGAGCGCCGCGCATGGCGAAGGGGTCGAGATTGACGCAAGGCCCGCCGCTGGCGGCAGCATGGAAGGCGGGGTCGATATAGTCGGGCCCGGTCTTGGCGCTGGCGACCCGGATCCCGGCCTTGCGATAGGCGGCGAGCAGGGCGAGCGTGAGCGTGGTCTTGCCGCTGCCGGACGCCGGTGCGGCGATGACGAGGCCGCTGGCCGGCCCGGATCTGGTGTTCATGTCAGCCGCCGCTCGCCGGCCGTGCGGTGGTCGTCTCGCGCAGGTCCAGCGGGTCGGGGTCGAGCTCCCGTCCTTCCAACGCGCCGAGCCAGTCGAGCCCGGCACGCAGCCGCACCACTTCGCCCACCACGACGATGGCCGGCGGTTCCAGCCCGGCGGCTTCCGCATCGGCGGAGGCGCTGGCCAGCGTCGTCTCCAGCACCTTCTGGTCGGGCAGCGAGGCATTGCAGACGATGGCGACAGGTTCCTCGCCCTGGCGTCCGCCGGACAGCAACTTGGAGACGATCAGGTCGAGATGCTTCATCGCCATGTACATGACGATCACCGGAGACCCGCGCGCCACCGCGTCCCAGTCGATGGCCGAGGGCGTCAGGCCGGTCTGGTCGTGACCGGTCAGGAAGGTGACGGCCTGGTTGGTGTCGCGATGGGTGGCGGGAATGCCGGCATAGGCAAGGCCGCCGATGCCGGCGGTCACGCCGGGAATGATGCGGAACGGCACGCCGTGCGAGACCAGCGTCAGGGCTTCCTCGCCGCCGCGGCCGAAGACGAACGGATCGCCGCCCTTCAGGCGCAGAACCCGTTTTCCGGCCCGTGCGTAGTCGACGAGCTTCAGCGAAATGTCGCGCTGCTTCGGGCTCGGCTTGCCGCCGCGCTTGCCGGCATAGTCGATGATCGCGTCCGGCCGGGCGAGGCCGAGGATCGAGGCATCGACCAGCGCATCGTGCACGATGACGTCTGCCTGGGCGAGGCCGTTGAGGACATGCAGCGTCAACAGGCCTGGGTCGCCCGGTCCGGCGCCGGCCAGCCATACCCAGCCGGGCAGGAAGTCCGGCAGCGGAAAGCCGCGCCGGGCCAGCCCTTCGAGCGCTTCACTGAGCGGCGGGCAGGAATTGGGCGCCACGGTCGGGGCGGGCTGATCTTTGTGCTTCTCGTTTGACATCCTGATCGTTTTTACGCCGCTCCGCCCGCCGCGCCAAGGTCGGTTGACGTCGGCTTCCATAGCAATTGCGACCTTGCCATGCGCGCCCCTATAGTCCGGCGCATGAACCGCAAGGAAACATCCGCGCTTCGCCGGGGCTGGACCACCGGCACCTGTGCGACCGCCGCAGCCAAGTCGGCCTATCAGGCCTTGCTGACGGGCGTGTTTCCCGATCCCGTCGAGGTGACCCTGCCGAAGGGCGAGCGGCCCGCCTTCGCCCTTGCGCTGGAGGAACTGGGGCAGGGCTTTGCTCGCGCCGGCATCGTCAAGGATGCGGGCGATGATCCCGACGTCACCCACGGCGCGACGGTGATCGCCAGCGTGCGCCTCGCGCCGGTCGGCTCGGGCGTCCTGTTCCGCGCCGGCGAGGGGGTCGGCACGGTGACGCGCGCCGGCCTGCCGATCCCGCCGGGCGAGCCGGCAATCAATCCGGTGCCGCGCGAAATGATCCGCGGCGTCATTGCCGAGGTGGCAGCCCTGTTCGGTGCGACCGGCGATGTCGAGGTGGAGATCTCGATCCCCGGCGGCGAGGCGTTGGCGCAGCGCACAATGAACCCGCGCCTCGGCATTCTCGGCGGCCTTTCGGTCCTCGGTACCACGGGCATCGTGCGCCCGTTCTCCTGCGCGGCCTGGATCGCCTCGATCCATCGCGGGGTCGATGTTGCACGCGCCGCAGGCCAGTCGCATGTGGTCGGAGCCACCGGCTCGACCTCGGAGGACGCGGTGAAGGCCCGCTATGATCTTCCCGAGATGGCCTATCTCGACATGGGCGATTTTGCCGGCGGCCTGCTGAAGTATCTGCGGGCCCATCCCGTGCCGCGGCTGACGCTGGCCGGGGGCTTTGCCAAGTTCGTCAAGCTGGCGCAAGGAGCGCTAGACCTGCACTCGGCGCGCAGCCAGGTGGACTTTGCCGCGCTCGCCTTGCTGCTGGAGCGGGCCGGGGCACCGGCGGAGATCGTCGAGGCGGCGAGGGGCGCCAACACCGCCAAGGAGGTTCTCGACCGCGCCGAAGCCGCTGGCATCGATGTCGCCGCCGAGGTCGCGCGCGGCGCCCAGGCTGCCGCCCGGGCCGTGCTGCGCGACGCGCCGGTCGATGTCGAGGTGCTGGTGGTCGACCGGGCCGGGGCCGTCGTTGCGCACCGTCCGTTCGATGCGGAAGGCGCTGCATGAGCCTGCCGCTCCCCGTCCTTCTGTTGGCCGGCACCGGCGATGCGCGGGCCCTTGCCGGCCGGCTTGCCGATGATCCCCGTTTTGCGGTCACAGCGTCGCTGGCCGGCGCCGTCGAACGGCCCGAGGCCTATCCGGTTCCTGTTCGCATCGGCGGCTTCGGCGGGGCGGAGGGGCTGGGCGCGTGGCTGCGGGGCGCGGGCATCGCTGCAGTGGTCGATGCCACCCACCCTTTCGCCGCGCGCATCTCGGCCAATGCCGTTGCAGCCGCGCGTATCGCCGGCATTCCCCTGTTGCGGCTGGAGCGTCCGGCCTGGCAGGCGGAAGGGGGCGACGACTGGCAGGAGGTTGCCGATCTGGACGAGGCGGCCGCAATTCTGCCGTTGCGCGCAAGGCCCTTTCTCGCGGTCGGCCGCAAGGAAATCTCGCGCTTCGCCGCGCGCCGCGATCTCGACTGCCTGATGCGGATGATCGATCCGCCGGAGGCCGGCACCCAGCTGCCGCCGGGCCGGCTGGTGCTTGCCCGTCCCTCCAGGGACGTGGATGCGGAGGTCGCCCTCTTGCGCGAGCACGGCGCGACCCATGTGGTGACGAAGAACAGCGGCGGCCCTTTCGGCGAGGCGAAGCTGCTGGCCGCTCGTCGTCTCGGCCTGCCGGTGGTGGTGGTGCGCCGGCCGGTTGTTGCCGGCGGCGAGGTGGTCGAGGAGGTCGCTTCCGCGCTCGCCTGGCTGGAAGCGCGGCTTTGATGCCTCAGGCGCGGGCGGACTTTCCCGACAGCTTCAGGCACAGGATCTTCCACAGATAGCGGATGATGCCGCTCGTATAGCGTTGGCCCAGACGCTTGGGCTCCTGCCACAGGCGGTAGACCCACTCCAGCCCGTTGTGCCGCAGCAGCGAAGGCGCGCGCGTCACCTCGCCGGCGGTGAAGTCGAACAGCGCGCCGACGCCCAGAGCCAGCGGCACGTCGAGATCGCTCCATAGCCGGTTGATGAGAAATTCCTGGCGCGGATTGCCCATTGCCACCAGCAGGATGTCGGGGCGGGCGGCGTTGATGTCGGCAATGATCTCCGGGATCTCGTCCTCGCCGAAATACCCGTTGCGCCACCCGCAGATGGTGATTGTGGAGTGGCGGGCGGCGAAGACACCGGCGGCCTTCTCCACCACTTCGGGCCGGGCACCGAACAGATAGACGCGGGTGCCGTGAGGTGCGGCGTCCAGCAGTGCGGGCACGAAGTCGGTGCCGTTCAGATTGTCCTCGAAACCTGCGCCGGACAGAACCCTTGCGCCGATTTCCGCGCCGATCCCGTCATTGAGCACGAGGAACTGGGCGAGCGCCTTGGCGAAGGCCGGATCGTCCATCGCCAGCAGCAGGCCGTGGGCATTGGCAAAGGCAACGGCAAGACGGGTGCCGGAGCCGGGAACGGCAAGCAGGCGGCGGATCGCGTCCGTGCGGCTGAGGCGCGCGATGGCCACCGGGCCTATCTGCACGCTGTCCTGGTCTGTCTTGGCGATTTCGCGCGTCATCCGCTTCCGTCCGTTGCCTTCGCCCGGCACTGTCACAGGTATGGGGTGTTCCGATCAACAGCAGTCTAACGATACTCCGCAGGAATTGGGGCAGCATGAACACCCGGTTAACCGCGCGGACGGGCTCGCTGTTTGCAGCTGCCCTTTGGGGAAATGTTAACCATGACGGACGAGACTGGAGAACATGCCGGCCATGTGGCGTGGCGGTGAGCCGGGCCTCCGGCGCGTGAGAACAGCGATGGCTTCCCGAGCATGATCGATATCTACCAGATCCCCGGCATTCTGAAGAAGCGCATGATCTGGCTGATCATCCTGCCGTTGCTCTTCATGACCCTTGCGCTCGTCTATCTGACCATGCGCACCCCGAACTATCGGGCGGTGGTCGAATTGCTGATCGAGCCGCAGGCGCTGCAGATCGTCGGCAACGAAATCGTGTCGCGCCAGGGCGGAGACAGCGTCCAGCGTCTGGCCATCGACAGCCAGACCTATGTGATTCTCTCCAATTCCGCGCTCAACGAGGTCATCGACAAGCTCGACCTGGAGAACGACCCGGCGATCCTGCCGAAGTCCGGCGGACTTCTGTCGCGGCTCCTGGGCAGCGGCAAGGAGCCGTCGGCGCAGGACCGGCGCGCGGCGGCCGTCAACGCCCTGCGCGAGCGCCTCCAGGTGATGCGCATCGAGAACTCCTTCGTCTTCAACATCTTCATGCAGCACCCCGACCGCTTCAAGGCTGCCGAGATCGCCAACGAGGCGGCCCGCATCTATCTCGACGAGCAGCGCACGCGGCGCACCGAGTCCACCTTGCGCGCCTCGGTCGAACTGCAGGCCCAGGCGGATGGCTTGCGCAAGCGCGTCGAGGAAGCCGAGGCGAAGGTCGAGGCCTTCCGCGCCGAGAACGGCCTGATCCGTACCAGCGAGCGCGGACTTGTCGTGGGGCAGCGGTTGCAGGAGCTGAACTCGCAGCTCACCCAGGCGCGGGTGGAGCTGGAGGGCGCGCGTGCCAATGCCGAACTGCTTGCCGGGCTGACCGCCGATGCCATCGAGGGCGGCTCCCTGCCGGTCCGCCTCCAGACCTCGACGCTCGGCTCCCTGCGTGTCCAGTATGCCCGTATCGCCGAACGCGAGGCGCAGGCGGCAACGACGCTCGGTGCCAATCACCCCCAGCTGCGCGAGCTGCGCTCCCAGTTGACCAACACGCGCGAGATGATCGACGACGAGCTCAGCCGGGTTCGTCGCTCCGCCAATGCCGACCTGCAGCGCGCGGAAGCCAATGTCGCGGCGCTGGAAACCCAGCTTCAGGGCGTGACCTCCACCAGCGTCGACCAGAGCAGGGCCGAGATCCAGCTGCGCCAGCTTGAAAGCGAGGCGGACTCGCTCGCCACCGTCTATCGCGCCTTCCTCAGCCGGGCGAAGGAACTGGACGAGCAGAGCAGCATCGACACCAGCAATTCCCGCATCATCTCGCCGGCGGTGGCGCCGCTTCGCTCGATGGGCCCCTCCGGCCTTATCGTCCTGCTGGCGGCCGGCGTCTTCGGCACCATCATGGCGGCCGGTTGTGCCGTCGGCTGGGAGATCCTCAACGGCAAGCTCGGCTCGGAGCGCGAGCTGGTCGACATCACCGGCGTTCCGCTCATCGCCAGCATGTCGGTGCCCGGTACCCGCCGCGGCCTGCGTAAACGCGCCGACGACAACGTGGCGGAGCGCCAGTTGGCCGTCACCCGCATCGCCTTCGCGCTGCGCCATGCCTTCGAGAACGAGCGGCCTGCGCATGTGCTCGTGCTGGCAACCGGCAGCGGGACCGATATCGCACCGCTGTCGCGCGCGATTGCCGCCAGCCTTTACGACATGGGCGAGGATGTACTGTTGGCCCGTCCGGGCGACGGGACGGAGCGTCTGGCGGCCCCGTCCAGGACCACCGCCGTCGCCGAGGCGGGAGGGCGTTCGCGACTGTCCGCCCGTCGCCGGCAGGCCGAGACCGCCGCGCTGGCGCCGGCCGCGCCCTTTACCGTGGAGCGGCTGGACGGACGTGCCGGCCGGGCGGGTGTCGACGCCTTCGAGACCACGGGGGACGAGTTCCTGATCATCGACGGCGGGTCGGCGCTGTCCAATCCTCACCTCCCGATGCTTCTCGACTACAGCGACGCGATCCTGCTGGTCACCCGGGTCGGCGACACGGCCCGCTCCGATCTCGACCGCACGCTCGCCCTGCTCAAGCCCTGGGAAGAGCGGATGATCGGCAATGTCGCGCTGGCGGCCTGAAACGTCGGGCGGTCCCGTCTGGAGCAGACTTCCTGCTGCACGGCCGACCGCGGTGCGTCGGCCCGACACCTATGACCTGTGGATCCGGGCCGCCGGCCTGCTGGTCATCGGCACCATCGTCTTCAACTTCTTCCTGGCGTTCCTCAACACCCGCGTGATGGGGGTGTCGCAGAACATCGTGATGCTGGCGGAGCTTGTGCTGATCGCCGGCGCCATGATCCTGGCCGCCGACCGGCGCGCCGGGCTCTATGCGCTGCTGGCCGTCTATCTCGCCTATGTGGCGCTGATCCTGGCCTTGCGGCCCGAACTCGACCTGAAGGCGATCCGCGACGGGCTGATCCCGATCGCGTTCTATTTCCTGGGGCGCCGGGTCCGGGACATCGAGAGCGTCGACCGCATCGTGCTGCTGTCGGCAGGCATCGTTGTGGCAATCGGCTTCTTCGAGTATTTCCTGCTCGACGTCTTCATCGCCAATGTCAACGTGCTGAAATACTACATCTCCCGCGGCACGCTGGAGGTCGGCGACAACCTCATCGAGGATTCTTCGCTCTTCATCAGCGGCACCCGCATGCAGGGCCGCAACCTGCTGCCGTTCCTCGGCACCCACCGGGTGTCCTCGGTCTTCCTCGAGCCGGTGGCGATGGGCAATTACGGCGCCTTCCTGGTGCTGTGGGCGGTTTTCCGCAAGGACATGACCCATCGCTGGCTGCTTCTTGCCGCAGCCTCCATCGTCATCGTTCTCGGCGATGCGCGCTTCGGCATGATGGTCTGCTTTGCGCTGATCGCGGTGATCATGGTCTACCGCGTCATTCCCCGGCTGATCTGGGTGCTGGTTCCGGCCTTCATCACGCTGGCCATGGCCGTCTACGGCATGTCGACCGATGCGCTGCGCTGGGAAGACGATCTGGGCGGGCGCTGGCTGCACGCCTCTTGGCTGCTGCTCAAGCTCGACACGCAGGGCGTGTTCGGCATTTCCAGCTATGGCGGCTTCCTGGAGGATAACGGCTATGCCTATTCGCTCCACCAGCTCGGTCTCATCGGCATCGCCGGCCTGTGGTCGCTCTACATTTTCGCGCCGGTGCGCTCGCCCGATGCCTGGCGCTTCCGCGCCCCGCTCGTGACCTATATCTGTCTGCTGATGGTGGTCTCGGCTTCGTTCTATTCGATCAAGACCGCCGGGCTTCTGTGGTTCTGCGCCGGTGCCGTGGACGTGTGGCGCGGCTTTGCAGCTGGCCGTCAGCGCTTCGAAGACCCGAGCGCCTCGCGGTAGAAGTCCGCGTAGCGCTCGGCCGTGCTCTCCCAGGAATAGGTCTGCGCCACGGCCATGACCTCCTCGCGCAATCCCTTCGGATCGGCGGCAAGCCGGTCATGGGCAGCGGCAAGCGCGTTGGCCGCCTGCTCCGCATCGCCGAAATCCGTCAGCGCGATCCCGGGATGGCGCTGCGCGAAGGCGGAAAAGGCGGCATTGGGTTCGACCACCGGCACCAGGCCCGCGCTCATTGCCTCGATCAACGCGATGCCGAAGCCTTCATAGACGGAGGCGCTGGCGAACAGGCTCGCGCGGCCCGCGATCTCCCGCATGGCTGCATCGTCCGGGCCGACATGCAGCCGGGCCCGGCCTGCGAGCCCGCGTTCGCCGATCATCGCCTCCACGTCCTTGCCGCTCCAGTCGAACGGCGTGCCGACGATGTCGAGCGTCCACGCCGGATCGCGCCGGGCGAGGACCGCGAAGGCGTCGAGCACCCGGTCGATGCGCTTGTTGTGCGACAGCCGGCCGATGCTGACGATGCCCTTCACCGGGGCCTTGGCGCCCGCATCGCCGAGCTTGGAAAGGTCGACGCCGTTCTCGATCAAGCGCACCTTGCTGGGCGCGATGGCGTCGAAGCGCTCGTAGTCGCTCTGGCTGCAGCAGGCGATGCCGCGATAGGCGGTCGCGGAAAGCCGCGTCAGGGTGTTGAACCAGACCGTCTTCAGCCCGCCGGCCGTGCCGGAGTGGAAGAAGCCGCCATGGGTGGTGGCGACCAGTGGCCTGCGGTGGAACGGGGCGGCAAGGGCGAGCGCATCGAAGAAGAAGTCGATGGCATGGACATGCACGAGATCCGCGCCGGCAATGGCCTTGAAGATCCCTGGTGTGACGGGATAGCGCGTCGATCCGTGCCAGGGCAGGCGGATCACCTCGATGCCGTCGATGATCTCGCGCGCCGGCAGCTGCTCTCCCGTTCCGCCGCGAAACACCCGGTCGCAGGTCACGATCCTGACGCTGGCGAAACGGTCCTTCTGGCGGGCGGCCAGGCTTGCGACGAAGTCTTCCAGCCCGCCGACGCTCGGCCTGTACTGGCGCACCACATGCACCAGATGGAGCTCGCCGTCTTGCCGTGTCATGCGGCGGGGGCCGTCACGCCGGCCAGCGGATTGCCGCCGCGCGTAGCGAGTGCGCGGAACAGTCCGTCGATGCCGCATTCGGTGTAGGAGGCGGAATCGGTCGTGAACTCGGCATTCTGCCGCGGCAGGGTGAACATGTGGTCGGCATGGGCCGGGAACAGGCAGCCGGGCGTGGTGGTCACGGCGGTACGGAAACCCGCCTCGCGCGCGACCCTCGGCTCGCGCTCGCCGGAGAGCGACGGCGGGCCGTAGGGATAGGCGAAATGCGGCACCTCCCGGTCCAGCAACGCTTCCAGATAGGCCTTGTTGTCGGCGATGTCGGCGCGCAGCTCGTCCTCGTCCAGCAGGGCAAGGGCGCGGTGCGTCGTGGTATGGGCGCCGATCTCGATCAGCGGGTGCCGGTCGGCTGCCCTGACGCCGGCATCGTCCAGCACGTAGCGGGCGACGACGTCGGCAAGGCAGATCCCGTGCGCCTTGAATGTCGGGCCCAGCATCTCGGCCCGGCGGAAGTCTTCCCAGACCCACGCGACGGCGCGCCGCAGCCCGGCGATCTTGCTGTTGATGTCCCGGCAGGTGAACCGCTGCTCCATCGGCTCGATCTCGATCCGCTCGCGCGAGCGGAACAGCTCGGTCAGACCCAACCACCAGGCATTGATGGTGCGGGTCATCATTTCGGTCGGCACATAGATCGTGGCCGGCGCGGCGTATTTCTCCAGAATGGGAAGGGCAAGGTCGATGTTGGAGCGATAGCCGTCGTCGAAGGTGAGAACCGCGAAGGGACGGGGGTCGTTCTGGGCGATGCGCCGTGTCGCCTCGTCCAGCGTCACCACTTCCCGCTTGCGCCGCCGCAGTCCGGCCAGGATCCGCTCGAAGTCGCCGATCAGGCAGCCCTGGTCGAGATTTGCCCGGGTGTCGCGGGTAAAGTGGTGGAACATCAGGATGACGCCGGACCCGCCGTAGCGGTACCCGATCAGCCGGGTGAGACGGCTTTTTGCCAGCATGCGCAGCCCGAACGTCTTGATCCGCCGGCGTGTCCGCTCGCCGGTCGTCAGCTGCGGCGTAACGGTCGGTACGGCTTGCAGCAGGCTGTGTGTTCGTGCCGTCATCTTGTGGCCATCCTGTTGTGCAGGAAGTCTGTCGTTTTCGTGTCTTGTCTGGTCGAAAGCTAGCCGCAGACCATGAACGTCAGGTTGCAGGCACCGCGTCTCTCTTTCGTTTCGATTGCCATGGTAAAGCAAATTTGAAGGCAGGTGCCGATCCCGGTCTCTTGTGTTGCGGCAAGCTCCGGTTAACGCCATTGGCCGGAAACCGCACCCCGTTTGTGCCGGACCTCGCCGCGAACACGGCCGATTAACATGTTTTGGCTAGTCAGGTGGTGAGTTGAAACCAGCACGTACCAGACCCACGGAAATGCCCGGGCCGATGCGAATTTTGATGGCTTGCGCTGCCTTTCCTCCTTTCATGGACGGCGGAGGGCCCATTTCAGCCCTGATGCTGGCCCGCATGCTTGCGGGCGAGGGGCATGTGCTGCGCGTCGTCAATGTCGCGGACGAGGAGGCGCTGGAGCAGGCCGACGGTTTCGAGGTCCGGCGCATTCGCCCGCCCAACGTCTACTGGAACTACCGGCGCCCGCGTCCGACCTGGAAGAAGATCGCCTGGCATCTTTTGGAAAACGGCAACCCGCGCGCCTTCACGGCGATGCGCCGGGAGATTGCGGACTTCCGTCCCGACGTTCTGCTGACCGACAGCATCGAGAACATCAACGTCGCCTCCTGGGCGGCGGCCCGCTCGCTCGGCGTTCCGGTTGCGCATACGCTGCGCAGCGCCTTCCTGATGTGCTGGCGCGGCGTGATGCAAACGTCCGACGGGCGCAATTGCGACGGCCAGTGTTCCACCTGCTGGCTGACCTCGCTCGGCAAGCGGCACTTCACCCGCTATGTCGACGGGCTGTGCGGCGAAAGCCGGGAAGTCATCGAGCGCCATGTGTCGGCCGGCTACTTCCCCAACGCGGTGACCCGGCGCATTCCCGGCGCCATCGATCCGGTGCCCGGCGCGACGGCGCGGCGCTTTCCGGCGGACCGGCCGCTGCGCGTCGGCTTCCTCAGCGTTCATACCCCTTTCAAGGGACTGCAGGTTCTGGGCGAGGCGGCGGCGCGGATCGCTTCCGCGCGCCCGGTGGACTATGTCATTGCCGGCACCTCGCCGGACGGCAGCGATGCGAGGGAGCTGACGCGGGGCTTTCCCACGGACAGGACCCGGTTCCTCGGCTGGGCGGACCCGGCGACCTTCTTCCCGCAGGTCGACCTGCTGGTCTTTCCCTCCATCGGCCGCGAGGCCTTCGGCCGGGTCGCCATCGAGGCCTTCGCCCATGGCGTGCCGGTGCTCGGCTCCGACCTTGGCGGCATTGCCGAAACCGTCATTCCGGACCATAACGGCTTCCTGTTCCCGGCCGGCGATGCAGCATCGCTTGCCGGGCTTATCGAGCAGGTCGCCGGCGACGGCGCCCTCTTCGAACGTATTTCGCAAGGAGCGCTCGCCTCTGCCGAGCTCTACTACCGGCCGCAGATCGCGGCAGCCTATACCCAGTTTCTGGAGACTGCAGTGGAACATGCGGCAGCGCGCGCCAGCGGTGTGCGGGAGCAGGTGGCCTCATGATCGAGCGGATCCGAGCGATCGCCGCCGGCAAGGGCTTTCGGAAGATCTTCTGGTCCCTGGTCAGCCGGGGCAGCAGCACCGTGCTGAGCTTCGCCCTGCTGTTCGTGGCGAGCCATGTGCTCGATACGAACGAGTACGGCCTCTACATCTTCCTCTTCTCCGTGGGGTCCTCGCTGGGCCTGATCGCGGTGTTCGGCCAGCAGGTCCTGCTGGTGAAGCACTTCCGACTGGCGACGCATGCGCGCGGGGAAACCAACCAGTCGCTCCTCTACTACAATGCCTTGTGGCTGGGCATCGGCTGCGGCGGACAGGTGCTCGCCGCCCTCGTCATCTGGCTGTTTTCCGACCGGATTCCCTATCCGTACGACCACCTGCCCATTGCCTTGCTGTTCGGCGCGATCTTCACGCTCAGCGAGTACATGCAGAGCTACTTCATCGTTCATGCGCGGATCGTGCTGGCCCTGGTTCCGCGGGAGAACCTCTGGCGCCTGCTGTCCTGTGTGGCTCTGGCCGTGCTTGCCTGGGCAGGCTTGCTGCAGACAGGTGCGCTCGCCATCGAGATCGTCACCGGCCTGCTCGCGCTGATGGTCGGCTACCAGTTCGTCCGCTTCGTCGCCCATGAAGGGCTCGGCTTCCTGCATGCACCCAGTGCGCGCGCCGAGGTGCCCTCGGGCGAATGGCGGCGCGAGACGCTGACTTTCTCCGCCAACGGCTTCTTCTCCGCAGCGGCGCTGTATTTCGAGACGATCCTGATCGGCGTTGCCATCGGGCTCGACATTGCCGCCTTCTATTTCGTCGCTACCCGCATCGCCTCCCTGCTGATCCTGCCGGTGCTGGCGATCGATACGGTCGGCGTGCCGCTAATCTCCGCCCGCTTTCAGGAGCGGGACCACGAAGGCGCACAAAAGCTCGTCTCCATGCTCTCGGCCGGCAGCTTCGCCCTTGCCCTCATCGGCGGGGTGGTGCTGTTCGTGATCGGCCCCTTCGTGCTGCATCTCTTCGACCCGTCCTTCGTCGAGCATTTTCCGGTGCTCGTGCTGCTGTCCATCGGGGCAATCGCCCATGCCTTTTTCGGCCCCGGCACCTGGCTGATGATGATCGGCGGCGGCGAGGCGCATCTGCTCAAGGCGCGCAGCGTGGTCTTTGTGGTCTATCTCGGATTGCTGTTCGTGCTGGCCAGCCAGTTCGGGCCGGAGGGCGTTGCCATGGCCGGCGTCATCGAGCTGGTGACGCTGCACCTGATCTCGCGGCGCTGGGTCCTGCGCCACTGGCAGGTCGACAATGCAGCCATTTCCTTCCTGACCCTGCGGTGGCGCGAGAAGCGCGCGGCCGCCCGGCCGGTGAGCGAGGAGGCGGCCCAGGCGGCGGGAGCAGGAGACAATGGGCGTTCGTGAGTTCGTCACCGCGGGCGTTCTCGCCTCGCTGTTGCTCGGCCCGGCTGGTGCGAACGCCGCCGAGTGCCTGCGCGGGGCCAATGCCGCCGGAGCCGAGTTCGGCGAGGTCCTGCCCGGCGAGTTCGGCCGCCACTACATCTACCCCTCGGCCGAAACCCTGCGCTACCTGCGATCCAAGGGCATGAACGTCATCCGCCTGCCGTTCCGCTGGGAGCGACTGCAGAAGAAGCAGTTCGCCGAGTTCGACCCGGCCGAGCTGAAGCGGCTTCAGGAGACGGTCGCCACCGCCACCGGTCTCGGCCTGACGGTGGTGCTCGATCCCAGCAACTTCGCCATGTATTACCAGAAGAACATCGGCGGCGAGGACGTGCCCATCGAGGCCTTTGCCGACTTCTGGCGCCGGCTCGCGCCGCTCTTTTCGGGGCGCGACGACATCATCTACCTGATCATGAACGAGCCGGCCTTCGTCACGGCGCAGCAATGGCTGCCGGCGGCGAACGCGGCCATCGCCGAAGTGCGCAAGGCCGGCGCGGACAATTTCATCCTCGTGCCCGGCACGATCTGGACAGCGGCCGTGCACTGGTACGCGGACCAGGAAGGTGGCTCCAACGCCGAGGTGATGCGCGGCGTCGTCGACCCGATGAACCACTACGGCTTCGACATCCACCAGTATCTCGACGACGACTATTCCGGCACCAAGACCGCTTGCAACAAGGTGGACGAGGCGATTGCCGGGCTGGAGCGCGTCACCGCCTGGATGGAGGAAACCGGCAACCGCGCCTTTCTCGGCGAGTTCGGCGGCCATGCCCGCCCCGACTGCTATCGCGGCCTTGCCCGTGTCGTCAGCCTGCTGAACTCGCGCCCCGACATCTGGACCGGCTGGACCATCTGGGCCGCCGGCGACTGGTGGGGCGATTATCCGCTTTCGGTCCAGCCGCTGGAAGACGGCCTCGACCGGCCGCAGATGGTGGCGATCGAGCCGTTCATCGCTCGCAAGACACCGGAGGAGCGCACATGCGAGGCGCTGCGCCGCCGATGAAAGGTCTTGCCCTCGCCCCGCGCCTGCCGGTGGCCTTCGCGGGAACGGTCGGCCTGCTTGACCTGGCCGGCGGCGATGTCGGCGTGGTGATCTGCGAGCCTTGGGGCTACGAGGCGCAATGCGCCCGCCGCGCCCTGCGGGTCCTGTCCGATCGCCTGTCGGCGCTGGGCTGCCCGGTGCTGCGCTACGACCAGCCCGGCTCCGGCGATGCGCTCGCCTCCGCCGCCGATATCGGCGGGCTCGCCCCGTTCGACGCCGCGCTCGCCTCCGCTTGCGAGACCTTGTTGCGGGACACCCGCGCCACCCGCGTCGTGCTGGTCGGTCTCGGCCTGGGTGCGGCCCTGTGCCTGCGCCATGCGGGCGCCCATCCCGACACCGTAGCGGGCCTCGTGCTGCTGGCGCCTCCGGCCAAGGGCCGCATGTGGCTGCGCGAGTTGCAGGCCCGCGCCGTGATGATCGGCGAGGTCACCGGCTCGGCCCCGGCGCCCGGGCCCGGTGAGGCTTTGCGCATCGCCGGCCTGCCGATGTCCGACGCGCTGGCCGCCGAGCTGCGCGCGCTCGATCTGACCGCGCTCGATCAAATGCCCGCCTGTCCGGTTCTGGCGCTGGCGCGCGAAGGACGCGCCGCGGAAGGGACCTTGTGCGAGACGCTTGCCGCTGCCACCGGCGGCGAAGCCGGCATCATGACCGGCTATGACGAGCTGATGACCGACCCGACCGGTTCTCTCGTGCCGGAGGCAGACTACTCTCGCGTCCTGTCCTGGGTGCAGAGCCTGCTGCCGCAGGCTGCTGGTGTCGCTCCCGTTACCACCGATGGCGCGCCGGTGCTGCCTGCCGCCCGGCTTGCCGGGCCGTCCTTCACGGAGACGCTGTGCCTTTTCGGCCCGCAGGAGACGATGGTCGGCGTCTGGTGCGCACCGGCCGATCCGGACCCTCAGGCCCTTCCGGTGATCCTGCTCAATGCCGGCGGCAATCCGCGCGCGGGCTGGGCGCGCGGTGGGGTGGAGCTTGCCCGTGCGCTCGCGGCCTCCGGCGTCCCCTCCTTCCGCTTCGACATTGCCGATATCGGCGACAGCCGGCCGCTGCCCGGCGGGCCGGAGGTGGTCCACTATCATGCGGGCCTGCCGGCGCAGCTCTCCGCCGCCATCGACCTCTGCCAGGCGATGGGCGGCGGCGATCGCGTCGTGGTCACGGGCAATTGCGGCGGCGCCTATCTGGCGCTCAATGGCGCGCTCTCCGACACACGCATCGCCCATGTGGTCGCGGTCAACCTGCAGCGCTTCTTGTGGGACCCGCGCGACGACGTTGCCGAGGTGCTCCGCTTCGGCCACAGCTCGGCGAGCGAATACGGCCGCAAGCTGTTTGACCCCAGCAAGTGGAAGCGGGTGCTCGCCGGAAAGTCCGACCCGCTCGGCATCCTGCGCAGCCTTGCCGTGCGGGCCTGGCGGCAGGGCGAGCGGCGTCTTGCGCCCTGGCTCTTCGGTCTGGCACCGTTCTCGCGGCTCTATCGTAAGGTGCATGCCAATCTCGCGGCGCTGTCTTTGCGCGGCGTTGCCATCGTCCTCGTCTTCAGCGAGGGCGATCCGGGGCTGGTGCAGCTCGACACGTTCTTCGGCGAAGGGTGGAAGCGTCTGGCCGCCTATCCGAATATCGATGTCGTCATGATCCCGGATGCCGACCACAATCTTACGCCCGAGGCCGCCCGTCTGGCCCTGCGCGAGCAGGTGATCGGCGCGGCCCTGGCCGAATCCATGAGTGAAGCCGCGGGCGCTCAGCCCGCCGCGTAAGGCACCGGCTGCCCGCCGAGCGGCAGTAGCACGCCCTGCGGCCTTGCGTCGGTGGGGGCGCCCGCTCGGCGGCGCAGCATCACCGTCTTCACATGCCCCGGTGCCAGGTGGAACCAGTTGTCGAGCGCCAGGAACGCCTCGTCGCGGATCGACACGCTCTGCGCGATCCGGTCGCTCGAAAGCTGCAGGCACCAGCCGCCGTCAGGCGTTGCCACCGCCTCGGCGACGATCTTCGCCCCGCGCGCCAACGCCTTGCGCCCGAGCGGAAAATGGAAGGCCTCGTCCAGCACCGCACCCGTTTCGGGATCGAGAATCCGCACATGCACGCAGTCATGCGAGGGCGGGCCGAAGCGGAAGGCGTAGGTCGTGTCGAAAAAGGCGCCGATCAGCTCCGTTGCCGGCAGGCTCTCGCTGCCATGGGCGGGAATGTCGAGGGTCTTGTTGCCGCCGGCGACGGTCATGTGTCCCTCGCGCAGGCACGCGATCTCGACCCGTAGCGCCCGCGCGTCGGGCCTGTCGTTCTGCAAGTGGATGTCGAGCCCGTTGGTGCCTTCGTCGGTCACGGTGAGGCGCATCGGAGCGAAGGCCCGGCGCAATCCGTGCCAGGCGGATTTCGGCGTGCCGTCGCTGCCGATCACGCCCCAGCCGGCGCCCGGCATCAGGTCCTGGAAGGTCCACACGAGCGCGCCGCCGCAGCCCGATCCCTTGCGCCGCCATTCCGCGAAGGTGGTCTCCATGACTTCGGCCACGGCCGCCCGGCCGTGGTCGAGATAGGAAGCCGGATCGCCATAGCGCAGGTCGAGCGGTTCGGTGCCGTAGAGCTCGCGGACATAGTGGTCGCGCACGTCCTCGAAGTCCCAGCCGACATCCCGGTCGCGCGGCACGCCGCGCTTCCAGTCCGGATGGTGGCAGGGAGCCAGCTCGGAGACGGCGCCGGGCTCCGGTACATTGGAAAAGGCGAGGCATTCGCCGGCAAAGCGCACATTCGCACGCCTTGCATCCTCCAGCGGCCTGCGATAGGCGCCGACGCCGTAGTAATGGGCGATTCCCGCATTGGGCGAAAACGGCATGGCCCCGCCGCTCGGCGAGTTCGGCACATAGGGCACGTCGGGCCGCGCGCTTGCCGCCGCACCCGGCAGGATCTCCTCGGTCAGCACCCCGCGCCAGCGTTCCTCGGGCAGGCCCATCATCGCGCCCTGCTGGTGCATCTCGCTGCCGCCGCAGATGACGGCAAGCGATGGTGAGGCGCTTGTCCTGCCGAGCAGGTCCGATGTCTCGCGGGCGACTTTCGCCGCGAAGTCCGGATCGCTCGCCGGATAGTCGAAATTGGCGAAGGGCAGGTCCTGCCATACGAGAATGCCGAGTTCGTCGCACAGCTCGAAGAAGGCAGGGCTTTCCGGCGCCATCGTTCCGCCGATGCGCAGCATGTTCATGTGCGCGTCGCGCGCCAGCTCCAGCCAGGGGCGATAGGCATCAACGGTGCCGGGCAGGGCGCAGATGTCGGCGCTGGTCCACACCGCACCGCGGCAGAACACCGGCACGCCGTTGACGAGGAGGCCGAAGCCGTTGACGTCCGGACCCCGGTCCACCTCGATCCGCCTGAAGCCGGTGCGTGCCAGCAGCACCTCGCGCCCCTCGCAGACCAGCCGGACCTCGTGCAGGGCGGGCGTGCCGTGGGTATGCGGCCACCAGGGTTCGATATCGGGAAGCTCCAGCGTGGCGGCAAGCTTGCCGTCGGCCTGCTCTTCCAGCGGCGCCTCGATGCCGGCACAGGCGATGCGTGCGCCTGGCGCAAGCCCGTCGCCGGGCCGCAGCGAAACGGTGAGCTGTCCGGTGCCGTCCTCGCTGAGAGCGGTGCGGACGGAAATGTCGTGCAGCAGCACATCGGAGCGAGCGGTGAGCGTCATTCCTCGCCAGGGACCGACCGCATGCACGCTCGGGCACCAGCCCGGCATGTGGCCGAGCAGCGTGGTGCGGACCATCCTCAGGCCCGGCTCGTCGGCAAGGCGCGTGCGCCAGCGCGCGCGCGGGCCCTTGCGGGCGAAGTGCGGCGTCAGCGCGCGAAAGCAGAAGACCAGCTCCGCCGGGCCATCGAGGCCGAATTCGACCTCGAGCGGCTGATACATGCTGTCGGAGGTCAGCAGCGGCGCATCGCCGATCCAGGCCTCGCAGACCGTCGCCAGCCCGTCGCAGCGCAACACATGCGTCCCGGACTTGGACGGTGCGATCCGGCAGCGATACCAGACGTCCTTGTCGTGCAGCGGCGTCGGCGCCTCGCGCGAAAAGCGGCCGGCCGCCTCCAGCGCGGCCGCCGCCGTTCCAGGCACCTGTGCCGGCACCCAGTCTGCCTCGACGTTCATGTCGGAGGGCGTCGTCCAGGCATACGCCGGCGTGACGCAGAGCTGCCAGTCGGCACCGGCGAGACGGTTCGCGGCCTCGGGGAGGGTGGCAAGGTCGATCATCTGGCTCCCCGATATCGGGTCTGGCCGCACCGTGTGCGCGTCACGCGGCGAGCATGCGCAGGCGTGCGGGGAGTTTCTCTTCCAGCCCCGCCATCAGCGTGTCCCAGGCCGTGGCCGCCGGGGTCAAGGCCTCGCCGAGACCCGCGAAGCGCTTGCGCGCCAGCGCCCGTGCCAGCTGGAACTGCAGCGTCTTGCAGCATTCGGAGATGGCGCGTGCAGCCTCCGCCTCCGCCGCAAGACTGCCGTCCTCGGCGAGCCAGTCGAGATGGCTTGCCGCCAGCTCGAAATTGGCGCCCGCCTGGCGCAGCGTGTTGAACGCGTATTTGTGGAAGGCCTCGAAGGGACGCTCCGACAGGGCCTCGATCTCGGCTGCGAAGCTAGACGCATAGGCGGCAAAGGGATTGTCCTTCGGCCGTCGCGCCAGATGCCCGGCGAGCAGCTTCCAGGCGATCTCGCGCGGATTGCCGGCCAGGGAAGCATCGGGCGCCGTCTCGGGCAGCTTGGCGAACTCGGTATAGGGCAGGAAGGGCAGGCGCTGCGCATGCGTGCCGCGCTGGAATACCCCGTCGAAATCCTCGCCCTCCAGTTCGAAGAAGCCGGCATTGTGGAAGTAGCGCAGGCGCTTGGCATCTTCGTCCAGCGCGGTGATCGCCACCGTCGTCTTGCCGTGCTCGATCCGGTAGCTGACGCCCTGCGTGTCGGGCAGGAAATAGCTGTCCACCTCGACGAGGCACAGCCGGCCGCGGGCGATCTGCGTCGCCACATGCTGCTCGACCGGCTCGTAAACCGCCAGTTCCGTCGCGCGGATGCCGTACAGGGTTTCCAGGTCCTCCAGCGGCACCTTGAAGAAGGTGAACTGGTCGCCCTCGAAATCCTGCGCCACGGTGAAGCCGAGCATCGCCTCCACCGGCAGGCCGAGCGCATGCAGCACCTCGATCCAAAGATCGACATAGCAGTTTGTCTCCGGCCACATCCGGCCTGCGTCGTGCAGGGGATGCGGCCGGTAGCCGTCGGCCCGAAGGGCGGAGAGCCTGTCGAACGCGGGCATGGTCAGCCCCACAGCGCCTTGCGCACGTCCGCGGGCCAGTCGGCCGTGTCCAGCCCGTGGCGGGCGAACAGCGCGAGCGCGATCCGCTCCAGGCCGAAGCCGACGCAGGCCGTGTGGGCGGTCTCGCCATCGGCGGTCTTCAGGCCCCAGGTCGTGCCGAAGTGGTCCTGGTGGTAGTTGAAGCTGAGGCAGGCGGTCTTGTTGGCCGACGAGGTCACCGGGATCAGCAGCTCGAATTTCAGCTTCTGCTCGCGCTGGCTGTTGCCCATCATCTTGCCGGCACGGCCGAAGAACGGATCGTTCGCCGTGTCCAGCTCGACATCGAGGCCGACGGCGGAGATCAGCTTCTGCCCGCGCTCCATCCAGTCCTCGCGGAACTCCATCACCTCGTCCGGCGTGCCCATGCGCACGAACTCGCGCATGCGGAACAGCTGCATGCGGGCCGGGTCCTTGGACGGTTCATGGCGGAAGCAGTAGGACTGCAGGTCGAACAGCCCGCCGCCGGCCGGCAGCGGTCCGCGCTTGGACACCACCGGATAGAGCGGGTAGCAGGCGGCCGGCGTCAGCACCACGTCGGTGCCCTTCTGGCCTTCCGTCCAGTCGCCGCCCTCGGCGATGCACTGCAGCAGGTTCATGTGATCGAGCTCGCAGCCGCAGAAGCTGTGCACGGTGCCGGCCAGCTGCGGGAAGCTCTTCATGTAGCCCGAGCCCTCGAAATGGGCGCGGTTCATGCCCGGCGGGAAGCGGATCACCTCCGGGCGCGCGTCTGCCGGCGCATGGGCGTCGATCAGCTTCTCGAAGCGCGCGATCACGTCCTCGAAGGCGCCGCTGCGGCCGTAGAGGCCGTCGATGCCGGTGTCGATCAGCAGGCCGGCGGCAAGCAGCCGGTCGAGCAGCGAGCTCTGCATGTCCATGGTTCCCTCCCGATCAGCCATAAAGGCTGGTGTCCTGCTTGTGCACGAGCAGCATGGTCGACGTGTTGCCGAGGATGCGGTCGTTGGAAATCATCAGCTGGGCCGAATGCGCGTCGCGCAGGTGCCGGCCGAGGCTGAAGGGCGTGCCGTTCTTGTAGGCGAGGATGCCGCAGATCAGCATGCAATGATTGATGATCGACAGGATCGTCTGCGAACTGGCGATCTTCAGGTTGTTCATCGCCACGGCAAAGCTCATGGCCGAGAGCTTGTCCTCGTCCAGCCGTGCCGCGTCGTATTTCTCGATGGCTGCCACGATGCTGGCCTTGACGCCCTGCAGCAGGGCCGAAGCCTCCGCCACGCGCAGCGCGCCGGGGGGCGTCTGGTCGGGGCTGCGGCGGGCGGCAGCACGCACGAAGGCCTGCGCCTTGGCGAAGGCATCGGCCGCGATGCCGTACCACACCGCACTCCACAGGATGTGCGAATGGGCGAGCATCGACTGGGCAGCGATCTCGGCAAAGGGCCGGGGCAGGATCTGCTGCGCCGGAGCCTCGCCCTTGAACAGGAACCCGTCCGAGCAGGTGCCGCGCATGCCCAACGTGTCCCACACATGGGTGCGTTCGAGCGTGTACTGGTCCTTCAGGAAGACGGTCATCACCTGGTCGCTTGAGGCAGCCTGCGGGTGCGCGCGCGATGTGATGAGGATGGCGTCGGCTTCCGTGCCGTAGGAGATGACGGTGGCATCCTTCTGCAGCCGGCAGGTGTCGCCCTCGACCTCGATCGCGCAGATCGAGTTGCGCAGGTTGCCGCCGATGCCCCCTTCCGTGGTCGCCGAGGCCAGCAGCAGCTGCTCCCCCGCGACCCGGCTCATGAAGGCGCGATGCCAGGTGTCGCCTTCGCCGTGGCTGACGAGGCTGGAAACCTTGATCTGGTGCATGGCGAAGACCATCGCCGCGGCCGAGCACGCCTGCCCCAGGATCGTGCAAAGCTCGGAAATCTCCGCGACCGATGCACCGTCGCCGCCCAGGTCCGTCGGGATCTGGCAGCCGAGCAGCCGCTCCTGGCGCATGGCGTCGACCGCCTCGCGCGGGAAGCGCGCCTCGATGTCGACCGCATCTGCGTGGGTGGCGGCGATCGCTGCCACTCGCCGCATGCGCTCGAACAGCGTCATCGCCATTGCGGAGCCGAGCGCGTTCATCACGCCACCTGCTCGCCCGGTGCGAGTTCGGCCACTGCCGAAGAGATCGCGCCGATGCTGGAGAAGGTCTTGCGGTTGAGCATGGTCTCGGGGAACTCGATGTCGAACCGCTCCTCCAGCGCCAGCATCAGCTGGACCGAGGCGAAGGACGACAGGCCAGCGGCATAGAGATCCGCATCATCGGCAAGCGTGGCGACATCCACGGGAAGCTTGCCGTGACTGGCAATGATCTTCCTCACGTCCTCGGTAATCGGCATTGTCGTTCTCCTGTAAATTCGGCGCTCTGCTAAATTGTTTCTGCTTCTTGTGGCGGTGTTGGACGTGTTGTCGCATGTTCGAATTGAAAATATCTAAACTTGAATACAGACGCCGTCGCGAAATTTGTTAAGGTTAAAATTGAACTTCTCCTCCGCGCCGGGCCGTCCTCGCCGTGCACAGGGACACGCTATATCAGCAAGCCCTGCGGGCAGGGCGGAAAAGACGTCTTCTCTTCGCAGCCACCGTCTGCTGGTGGCCGTCCTGCGCCGGAAGTTGGCGCTGCTCGTTTTAATTGACCGTCCGGTCGATCAATTATTAAATGCCGGCGATGGGCGTTGACGCCTGCCCGCATGGCGGGGAAAAAGACGCCGGCAACAACGGCCCGGCCGGACCAGGGAGATTTCTGATGCGCAATGCCTATATCGTCGATTACGTCCGCACGCCGATCGGCCGCTTCGGCGGTGCGCTGTCCTCGGTCCGGGCGGACGATCTGGGCGCGGTGCCGATCCGTGCGCTGATCGAGCGCAATGGCGGCGTGGACTGGGCGCGCGTCGATGACGTGATCTATGGCTGCGCCAATCAGGCAGGCGAGGACAACCGCAATGTCGCGCGCATGGCCGCGCTTCTTGCCGGCCTGCCGGTCGAGGTGCCGGGCACCACGGTCAACCGCCTGTGCGGCTCGGGCATGGACGCGGTGATCATGGCCGCGCGCGCCATCCGCACCGGCGAGGCCGATCTGATGATCGCCGGCGGTGTGGAGAGCATGTCCCGCGCGCCCTTCGTCCTGCCCAAGGCCGACAGCGCCTTTTCCCGCCATGCCGAGATCCACGACACCACCATCGGCTGGCGCTTCGTCAATCCCGTGATGAAGGCGCAATACGGCATCGATTCCATGCCCGAGACGGCGGAAAACGTCGCCGAGGACTACAAGGTCGCGCGTGCGGATCAGGACGCCTTCGCCGCCCGCTCGCAGGACCGCGCCGTCGCGGCCCAGGAGAACGGCCGCCTTGGCCGCGAGATCGTCCCCGTGACCATCCCTCAGCGCAAGGGCGATCCGGTCGTCGTTGACCGCGACGAGCACCCGCGCGCCGGTACCACCGCCGAAAAGCTCTCCAAGCTGCCGACCCCGTTCCGTCAGGGCGGTTCGGTGACCGCCGGCAATGCCTCCGGCGTCAACGACGGTTCTGCCGCGCTGCTGATCGCTTCCGAAGAGGCTGTGAAGGCCTATGGCCTGACGCCGATCGCCCGCATCATTGGCGGGGCGGCGGCCGGCGTGCCGCCGCGCGTCATGGGCATCGGTCCGGTGCCGGCGACGCGCAAGCTGATGGCGCTGCTGGGGCTGTCGATTGCGGATTTCGACGTGATCGAGCTGAACGAAGCCTTCGCGGCGCAGGGGCTGGCGGTGATGCGCGAGCTGGGGCTGGCGGACGACGCGGCGCATGTCAACCCGAATGGCGGCGCCATTGCGCTCGGCCATCCGCTCGGCATGTCGGGCGCGCGCATCGTCGGCACGGCGGCGCTGGAGCTGGCCGAACGCGGCAAGTCGCGTGCGCTCGCCACCATGTGCATCGGCGTCGGCCAGGGCATCGCCTGCGCTATCGAGCGCGTCTGAGGCCTTAGTTATCTGGGAAGAAACTTCCCGCAGTCTCTTGACGGTCGGCGGTCCGCGGGCGGACAACCGCACTGAGATTCCGGAAAATGGGGCAGACCGCGGCGGGTTTCGCCGCGGCCGGAATATGGAGATCGACATGGAAGACGGCGCGGACGATCCACGGCGCAGCAGCCGGGTGAGAACGCTCAAGCAGGGAAGACTGGTGCTGCAGGGCAAGGGAGGGTTCGGCATCGATTGCCGGATCGTCAATCTCTCGCCTCATGGCGCCCGGCTGAAGCTGGAAACGCCGCTGACCCGCAGCGAGGCCGTCGACCTCGTCTTCCTTCCTGAGAATATCCGGACCCCGGTCAAGGTCATCTGGCAGGAGGAAAACCAGATGGGGGTGGAGTTTTCCGAACCCCTCACCTGGCTGAAGAACCTGACCTGATCCTAGCTGCGGGGCAGGGCGGCAAGGTCGAAATGGCCGACCCGGGTCACCAGCTCGCCTGCCCGGATCTGCTCCAGTCGCAGGGCCAGCCACGCCTCCAGCGCAGCGGCATCCGCGCCGGTCTCGCGTGCCGCCTGCGCCCAGCCTTCCACCAGCATCGTCTGGAATGCGGTTTCCCCGGGCAGTGCCTCCCAGTCGGCGGCGCCGTCCGTGACCTGCAGGCCCGCCTTGCGGAACGCGGCTGCGGCATGGGCATGGGCTTTCGGCCCCAGCGCCGGCCCGAAGCCCTTGTCGCTGCCCTGATGCGCCCGCATCGCCGCATGCACGGTCTCGTCGAAGGGATGTTCCGGCTCCAGCGCCTGCCGTCCGTCATAGGTCAGCATGGCGAGGAACGGCAGCCCGCGCGTGGCCAGCGTCTCAGCCAGCCCGTCGATCCACTGCGCCGACACGAGGTCGAGAAAGGCGGAGGTGGTCACCGCGTCGATGCCGTCCAGCAGCCCGGCCGGGAGCCCCGGCGCCAGGTCCGCCGCGACGATCTCCGCCGCCAGTCCGTCGCGTTCGGCCATGTCTGCGGCCAGTGCCATCAATGCCGGATCGTGCTCGGCAAGGCGCCAGCTGGTGGGAAAGCGCAGATGCGGATGCAGCGCGCGCATCGTCGCGCCGGTGCCGGCGCCAAGGTCGAGGATCACCAGCGGCGCGTCGCCCTTCCTGCGCGCACGGGTCTCGAGGTGGCCGAGAAAGGCCTCGCGCACGGCCGCATTGCGGGCCCGCAGGTCCGCCGGTTCGCGCGCGGAAAGCCAGTCGCCGGAAAAGCCGCTCATCTTGCAATCTCCGCAATCAGGGCGGCGAGCCGCCGGGCCTGGTCCTGCCAGCCGGGAAGGCCCTGCGCATGGGCGCGCGCCGCCTGTGCCATTGTTTCGGTGCGCCGCGGATCGTCCGCCAGCTGCCGGATCGCCGCACCCACGTCGTCCGCGTCGCCGGCCTCGCACAGGATGCCTGCCGCACCCGGAACGGTGTCGCGTACCGCGCCGGCGCCGGTCGCGATGACGGGAAGGCCATGCGCCATCGCCTCGACGAAGGCCATGCCGTAGCCCTCGTAGAGCGTGGTCAAGGCGAATGCATCCGCCTGGGCATAAAGCGCCTCGAGCGCCGCCTTCGGCAGGGCGCCGTGCAGGCGCACCTGCCGCGACAGGCCGAGCCGGTCGATCTCCGCGCGCACCCGGCTCGCGTGGGCCGGGTCGAGTTCGGCGCTGCCGGCGATATCGAGGGTGATCCGCGTGTCGCCAAGGCCGGCAAGGGCTGCCAGCAGCGTGGGATGATCCTTGCGCGGCACCAGCGAGCCGACGCACAGCAGTCGGAACGGATCGCCCGGTTGCCGGCGGATCCGAGTGGGCAGCGGCGGCAGGACAAGACCCGGCTCCAGCACGCTCACCTGCTCGCTGGCGACGCCGAACTCGGCGATGACGGCGCCGGCGGTGGCCGCGCTTGTCGTCACCACGTGGCGCGCCAGTGCCAGCGCCCGGCGCTCGCTGGCATGCAGCTCCGCCGCCCGGTCTGCGGGCACGCCGCTCTCATGGGCCAGCGGATGGTGGACGAGGGCGATCAGGCGCAGCCGCTGGGCATGCGGCGCGGCGATGGCGTCCATCACGCCGAAGGCCAGCCCGTCGATCATCACCGCCTCGCCATCGGCAAGGCCGGCGAGAAGGCGTTCGCCGGCTTCAAGCGTGGCCGGCGAGGGCGCAGGATAGCCCTCGCCGAGCGTCAGCGCGGTTGCCTCGACGCCGATGGCGGCCAGGGCCGCGAGCAGCTCGCGGTCGTAGACATAGCCGCCGGTCGGCGTCTCCAGCCGGCCCGGATAGAGAAAGGTGAGCCGGGCTGCGGCCGTCATCAGATCTTGCCTTCGTACCAGGCCCGTGCGGCATGGGACTCGTGCAGCGTCACGCGGATCGAGGTGAGCTCGCTGCCCGGACGGCCGAGACGGTTCTCGCGCGCGGCCTTGGCCAGCGCGTCGAAGATGTGACGGCTCAGGAACTCGGTGGTCGTGTTCTTGCCCTTGAACTCCGGCACGTCGTCGAGATTGCGGTAGTTCAGCGGCGTCAGCGTTTCCTTGAGCACTTCGTGCGCACGGCCGATGTCGATGACGATGCCGTTCTCGTCGAGCTCCTGCGAAAAGAACGCGGCGTCGACCACGAAGGTCGCACCGTGCAGCTGCTGCGCGGGGCCGAAGACGTCGCCCTTGAACGAATGGGCGATCATGATGTGGTCGCGGACTTCGACGGCATGCATGTGTCGGGATCTCCTGTTGGAACCGGGCGGACGCGCTTCTGGCTTGGGGACAATACGCAAGGCGGCCGCATCCGGGTCGGTGCGGCGCGCATGTGACGTCAAATTGCGCCGACTTCAGGGCGCGGCAGCCGGTCCGTCGTTGTTTTGCACGTCGTTTTCCGCTCCATGGCGGATCGGCTGCGCCAGCACCGGCACCCGGCCGGCGAAGATCTCCGGAAGCCGCTCGGCGGCCTGCGCGATGGAAATCGGCGGCGAAATCAGCGTATCGAGTGCCGGGTCACACAGAAGTGACAGGGCGGTCTCCATGCGCCGGCGATAGGTCCAGCGCGCCTGCCGGTCGGGCGGCAGGCTGCCGACCTGGCTGGAACGCAGCGTCAGCCGCCGGCTGTGGAAGCCGCCGCCCAGATGCGCGGTCACCGGCTTGGCGCCATACCAGCTCATCTCCACCACCTTCGCCTCGCGTCCGGCCAGCGAAAGTGCGGTGTCGAGGCCGGATGGGTGGCCCGAGGTGTGAAAGACGAGGTCCTGGTCGAGCGGGGCATCGCCCGGCAGGGCGAAGGCTGCGCCCAAGGCATGCGCATGGCGTTCCTTCGCCGGATCGGTGTCGACCACGGTGACCCGCGTGCCGGGCAGGCGGGCGGCCAGATAGGCGACCAGCAGCCCGACGACCCCGCCGCCGACCACGGCAACGTGATCTCCCGGTGAGGCGCCGCCGTCCCATAACCCGTTGAGCGCGGTTTCCATATTGGCCGCCAGGATCGCCCGCCGCGCGGGCACGCCGGCAGGAATCTTCACGGCGGCGGAACCGGAGACGGTGAAGTGAGTTTGATGAGGATGGAGAACGAAAACGGTTTCGCCGGTTCGCGCCGGATCGCCCTCGACGATTTCGCCGACACAGGCGTAGCCATATTTGACCGGAAAGGGGAAATCCCCCTCCTGGAAGGGTGCGCGCATGCGCTGCCATTCGCTTTCCGGCACCGCTCCGGTGAAGACGAGGCGCTCGGTACCAAGGCTGATGCCGCTCCACAAGGTGCGCACCAGAACCTCGCCCTCAGCCGGCCTCCGTACTTCTTGCAGGCGCAGTTCCAGCGTCTCCGGGCCCGTGGTCCAGAGTGCTTGTGCATCGCAAGAAAATTTATTTGGCATGCTGCGCTGCGTCACAAATCCTCCTTAGTCCGAGGCAACGTATAGCGCAACAGAAGGGGCTGGGCATCCGCTATCGCCGACCATCTGTTTACGAGGCTGTGTTTCATGTTCCAGAGCAGGTTGCCGACTTACCTCACACCGGATTCCTCCGGCACCGGCGTCATTGCGCCGTCCCCGGACCTTCACCAGGCTGCGCCCGCAGATGCCGCAAGGCTCGCGCGCCGGCGCGCCGTTTTCGCCACTCTCGTCCTCGCCTCCATGGCCGGATTGACCACGTTGCTGGGCATCGCCTTTTCCGGCGACGGCGGCGTCACCTGGGCCGAGTGGCTGATGATCGCCTGCTTCCTGCTGACCTTGCCCTGGACGGCAATCGGCTTCTGGAACGCGGTGGTCGGCCTTGCGGTCATGCGCCTGTCGCGCGATCCGCTGGCTACCGTCTCGACCCTGCGCCCGGGTGATGTCACCCGCGACAGCACGTCGTCGACCGCGATCCTGTCCTGCATCCGCAACGAGGATGTCGACGATGTCGCCGCCTCGCTCGATGCGATGGCCGCCGATCTCGTGCGCTCCGGCCGGTCCGCCGGCTTCACGCTCTATGTCCTCAGCGACACCAATGTCGAGGAGATCGCCGGCCGCGAGGAGCGCGCCTTCGCCGAGCTCGCCGCGCGCTGGGAGGGCCGTCTGCCGGTTCTCTACCGCCGCCGGTCGGAGAACCCCGGCTTCAAGGCCGGCAACATCCGCGACTTCCTGGACCGCTGGGGCGCGGCGCACGACTATGCCATCGTCCTGGATGCCGACAGCTTCATGTCGGCCAGGACCATGCTCGACATGGTCGCGCGCATGGATGCCAACCCGCGCGTCGGCATCCTGCAGACGCTCGTCGTCGGCATGCCGACCACCAGCGCCTTCGCCCGCATTTTCCAATTCGGCATGCGTCTCGGCATGCGCTCCTACACGCTGGGCAGCGCCTGGTGGCAGGGCGATTGCGGTCCCTATTGGGGCCACAACGCGATCCTGCGCGTCGCGCCCTTCGCCGAGCATTGCCACCTGCCCAAGCTCCCGGGCAAGGGGCCGCTGTCCGGCTGGGTGCTGAGCCACGACCAGGTCGAGGCGGTCCTGATGCGCCGTGCCGGCTACGAGGTGCGCGTGCTTCCCGTCGAAAGCGAAAGCTTCGAGGAGAACCCGCCCAACATGCTGGAGTTCATCCGCCGCGAGCTGCGCTGGTGCCAGGGCAATCTCCAGTACATCAAGCTGCTCGGCCTGCCGGATCTCAAGCCGGTCAGCCGTATCCAGCTGGTGCTGGCGATCCTGATGTTCGTCTCCGCCCCCGCCTGGCTCACCTTCATGGTCACCGGTGCGTCGCTGGTTGCCTTCGGCAGCGGCGAGCTGATCCGCTTCGACCTGACGGCCGGCTTTGCGCTGTTCCTCATCGTCATGACGATGATCTTCGCGCCGAAGATCGCGACCTTCCTCGACATTCTTGCCGACCGGAAGCTGCGCAACGCCTTCGGCGGCGGTCTGCGGGTGACGGCAAGCTGGGTCGCCGAGCTGGTCTTCTCCATGCTGATGGCGCCGATCGTCGCCGTCGCCGTGACCCTGTTCGTCGCCGGCCTGCCCTTCGGCAAGGCCATCGGCTGGGGCGCGCAGATCCGCGACAACCGCACCCTGCCGCTCGGCCTGTGCGCGTCCAAGCTGTGGCCGCAGACCCTGTTCGGCCTCGCCGGCTTCACCTTTGCGTTCACCGTGACGCCGGATCTGGTCTGGCCGCTGCTGCCGGTCATCCTCGGTCCGTTTCTGGCCGTGCCGCTTGCCCGCCTGACCTCGGGCGAGACCGCCGGCCGCCTGGCGCTCGCCTCGCATCTGTGGCGCCTGCCGGAAGAGGTCACGCCGGCCGAGTGCCTGTTGCCGCTGCGTCTTCCCGCCCATGCCTCGCTCGGCGTCTCCTTCGGCGGGGCGCATGGCGGCGCCATGGCGCCGGATCTCGCCCGCGTCGACGGCTGAGCTCGGCTCTTGCGTCCCGGCGGATCACTCCGGCCTCTCGCCGTGGTGATCCGCCGTGCCCATCCTGTCGCGGGCCGTTGATTTGAGCGGATCGCGCCTTTGCGTCACTTTGTCCCTGCCGCCGGGCGCGCCGCCCGGCCACGGGAGACAGATGCCATGCAATCTCACGCCGCCCCGGCCGACGCCGCTGTCCGCTTCTTTCCGCCGCTCACCCTGGCAACCTTCGTCACCGCGCTCATCGCTGGCGTGCTTGCCGACGGCACCTGGGAGATCTGGGCAAGGGTGATCACGCCGCTATGGGTCGGCGGTCCGCTGCAGCCGGCAGCCCTCGTCCAGTCGGTTTTCGGCTTCAGCAGTTTCGCGCTTGCCGAGGCGATCCACCTCGTCGTCGGCGTGGTGTTCTATCCGCTCGGCTATCTCTTCATCGCAAAGCCCATCGCCGACCGCTTCCTGCCGTTCCTGCCCTGGCCCGTCGTGGCGCTGGGCTATGGCGTCGGCCTGTGGGTCTTCGCGCTCTACATCATGGCGCATCTGTTCGCCGGCCTGCCGCCTTTCCTGAACTTCATCACCTTGACCTGGGCTTCGCTCATCGGTCACCTCCTGTTCGGGCTGGTCGTCGGCATCGTGGTGCGCTGGCGGTTGCCGGCATGAGCCGTCCCCGTTCCGGCCTCCGCCGTTCCTGTCGCCCCTGTTCCCTAACGAGGTGAAATGACGTCGTCCGATACCGCTTCTTCCCCTGCCGATCCGGCTCCCGGCGGCAGGGGGCCGCTTGCCGGAGTGAAGGTGCTCGACCTGTCCCGCATCCTCGCCGGCCCCACTGCCACCCAGCTGCTCGGCGATCTCGGTGCCGATGTGGTCAAGATCGAGCGGCCCGGCAGCGGCGACGACACCCGCGGCTGGGGACCGCCCTTCCTGCGCGATGCGGACGGCAACGAGACCCGCGAAAGCGCTTATTACCTTTCCTCCAACCGCAACAAGCGTTCGCTCGCCGTCGACCTGTCGAGCGAGGAGGGCATTGCCCTAGTGCGCCGGTTGGCGCGCTGCGCCGATGTGCTGGTGGAGAATTTCAAGGTCGGCGACCTTGCCCGCCGCGGCCTCGGCTACGAGGCGCTGTCGGCGGAAAATCCGGGTCTCGTCTATTGCTCGATCTCCGGTTTCGGTCAGGACGGCCCCTATGCGCACCGGGCCGGCTACGACTTTCTCATCCAGGGCATGGGCGGGCTGATGTCGCTCACCGGCCGGCCGGATGCGGAAGGCGGCGAGCCGACGAAGGCGGGCGTCGGCATCGCCGACGTCATGTGCGGCATGTACGCGTCCAGCGCCATCCTCGCCGCGCTGCATCACCGCAGCGCCACCGGCGAGGGCCAGCATCTCGACATCGCCCTGTTCGACACCCAGGTCGCCTGGCTGATCAACCAGGGCGTCGCCTGTCTCACCGACGGCAATGTGCCGCCGCGCCGGGGCAATGCCCATCCCACCATCGTGCCCTACAACGCTTATCCGGCGCGCGACGGGTCCTTCATCCTCGCCGTCGGCAACGATGCGCAATTCGCCCGCTTCTGCGAGGTGGCAGGCAAACCGGAGCTTGCCCGCGACCCGCGCTTTGCGCGCAACGCCGACCGGGTGCGCAACCGGCTGGAGCTGGAGCCGGAGGTTGAGCGGCTGACGGTGACCCGCGACCGCGCCGACTGGATCGCCGCGCTGGAGGCGGTCGGCGTGCCCTGCGGCCCGATCAACGATGTCGGCGAGGTCTTTGCCGATCCGCAGGCCGTTCATCGCGGCATGCGCATCGAGATGGAGCACCCGCTCGGGCCCGACGGACGCGTCGCGCTGATCGGCAACCCGCTGAAGCTCTCGCGCACGCCCGTCACCTATCGCCGTGCGCCGCCGCGCCTTGGCGAGGGCGGCGGCGAAGCGCTGGCCGAATGGCTCGGAGAGGACGACAATGGCATCCGGGCGCTCGCGGAAAGCGGCGCCATCGTGCTGGCGGAGACGGAATGAGCGGGACGGGAGCGGACTTCATCGCCGCAAAGCTGCGGCAGGCCGGCTGCACCCATGCCTTCGGCATGCCGGGCGGCGAGGTGCTGGCGCTGATGGGCGCGCTGGAGGAGGCGGGCATCGCCTTCCAACTGGTGAAGCATGAGAATGCCGGCGGCTTCATGGGCGAGGGCGTCTGGCATGCGCAGGCCCGCGCCGGGCGCGAGGCGCCCGCCGTCCTGCTCGCCACCCTCGGGCCCGGCGTTGCCAACGCGGTCAACGTGGTCGCCAACGCGCTGCAGGACCGGGTGCCTCTCGTCTTCCTGACCGGCTGCGTCGATGCCGGCGAGGCGGAAACCTACACCCATCAGGTCTTCGACCACGGCGCCCTGCTGCGCCCGGTGGTCAAGGCGAGCTTCCGCGCCGCCCCCGGCGCGCTCGGGGCGATGATGGACAAGGCGATCCTCACCGCGCTGGAAGGTCAGCCCGGTCCCGTCCATGTCGATGTGCCCATCGGTGTCGCGGAAGACGCCTGCGGGGAGCGGCTAGCCTCCCTCCCGCCGCGCGTGTCGCCGCGCGATCTTTTGCCCACGGGTCCGTCGCTGGAGGCGGCGCGCGCGCTGCTTGCACGCGCCGAGCGTCCCATCGCCATCGCCGGCGTCGATGCGGTCAACGAGGATGCGGGCGCAGCCATCGCCGCCTTCTGCCGGGCGCACAACGTGCCGCTCATTACCAGCTACAAGGCCAAGGGCCTGCTCGACGAGGCCGATCCGCTGGCGCTGGGCGGTGCCGGCCTCTCGCCGCGTGCCGATGCGCACCTGTTGCCGCTGCTGGCGGCTTCCGACTGCATCCTGCTTCTCGGCTACGATCCGATCGAGATGCGCATCAACTGGCGAAACCCGTGGCCGGCCGATGCGCCGGTGGTGGAAATCGCTGCCAGCCCGCGCCGGCACGGCATGCATGCCGTCCGTCATCTCCTGCCCTGCGGCGTTGCGCCGGCGCTTGCCGCATTGGGTGAGGGGCTTGCGCCGCGTGCCACCTGGCCGGGCGGGGAGATCGCGGCCGCGCGCGCAGCGCTTGCCGGCCAGTTCGCACCCGAGCCCTCGGGTTGGGGTCCGGCCGCCGTGTTCCATACCCTGCGGGACGTCTTGCCGGCTGAGACGGTGGCGACCGCCGACAGCGGCGCCCATCGCATCCTGGTCTCGCAGGTCTGGCGTGCCGGCTTCCCGCGCGCCATGCTGCAGTCCTCGGCCCTGTGCACCATGGCCTGCGCCCTGCCGCTCGGCATCGGCCATGCCATCGCCGAGCCGGAGCGTCCGGTGGTCGTCTTCGTCGGCGATGCGGGGCTGGAAATGGGGCTCGGCGAGCTCGCCACCTTGCGCGACCTCGGCCTGCCGGTTCTGGTCTGCGTTCTGGTCGACGAGAGCCTTGCCCTCATCGAGCTGAAGCAGCGCGCCAGCCAGCGCCCCAATGTCGGCGTCGACTTTGCGGGCACGGACTTTCCGGCCCTTGCCCGCGCGCTCGGCGGCCACGGTGTGTGGGTGGACGATGCCGAAACGCTGGCCCGCGAGGCGCAGGCGGCACTTTCCCGCGACACCTACACCCTGCTCGCCTGCCGCATCGGCCGGCGCGCCTATGACGGCAAGTTCTGAGGGGCACCGGACAAGCGGCGGGCGGCCTCACTCCTTGCCTGCCGCCCGCTCGCCGATTGTCCGGAAGATGAGGTCGAGTTCGCCGGCGAGGGCCGCCAGATCCTCGCCGCCTTCCTCCATGTAGGGAGCGAAGACCCGGCTCGGCTCCTTCCACGAGAGCGTCGCCGTTCCCTCTGCGGTCTCCGTGACATAGAAGCGGATCGGCGCCTCGATGCCGGCAGCAATGCTGGCCTTCAGCATCCGCCGGGCGAAGTCGTTGCGATAGACGCCGATCACCCGGTTGCCCGGGATGGTGATGCCCTGCATAGCCGCCCCGTCGGAGGCGCTCGCCTGCGTCACCAGCCCCATCTTTTCCGCCGCGACCGCGTCTTTCAGCCGCTCTACCAATTCGGCGAAGCCGTGCTGCGTCTCGATCACCGTCCAGCCCGGGCGCGGGGCGATCTGCGCATGCGCGGTGGCGGCAAGCAGCGGCAGCAGGGTGAGGCAAAGCAGCAGCGGGCGCATCGGTTCGGCTCCGGTCGCAAGGAGTGAAAGAGCCTTGAGCCTAGCCCGTGCGCGCCGCCCGCGCCCTGCACGAGCGCTTGAGCCGCGATCACGATTGTCGGAGCCTCCCGGCATTCCGTGGCGGAGGCACCAAAGCAAAAGGGCCGGAACGCGCTGCGCGTTCCGGCCCTCGTGCCGATGTCGTACCTGGCTGTCTCAGCCCATGCCGAGCTTCAGGCGCAGCCGCGTGCCGACCAGGCTTCCCATGAAGCCGAAGACCAGCCACAGCCAGCCGTGCAGCGAGCCGGAGGCGATGCCGCCGAGATAGGCGCCGATGTTGCAGCCATAGGCGAGCCTTGCGCCGTAGCCCATCAACAGGCCGCCGAGGATCGCGGTCGCAAGGTCGCGGCCCGACAGCTTCCACACCGGCGCATACTTGCTGGCGAGCGCTGCGGCCGCCATGGCGCCGAACAGGATGCCGAAATTCATCACCGAGGTCGCATCGGCGAAGACCGAGGCCTCCAGCGCGCCCTTCTGCCACTGCCAGTAGGGCCAGTCGGTGACGGTCACGCCGACGCCCTGCAGGATCTTGGCGCCCCACAGCGCGAAGCCCGAGGTGATGCCCCATGGGCGGCCGAGCACGATGAAGGTGGCGATGCCGACCAGCGCGATGGCGATCGCGCCGAGGGCCAGCGACCACGGGCCGGTCAGGAACGAGACGGTGGCGCGCGGCTCGGCAAGGCTACCATGCGCTTTCTTCTCCATCCGCACGCTCCACAGCGCGATCAGCGCCAGCACGGCAGCGGTCGCGGCATAGGCGCCGAGCGGGCCGAACTCGCTCACCAGGGAGACCGCCGGCAGCTTGGGCAATTGGCCCCACAGGTGCATGTGCGGGGTCGCGGCGACCGAGCCGGCGATGAAGGCCGCCAGCGTCACCATCATGCGGGTCGAGCCGCCGCCGGCGGTGAACAGCGTGCCGGAGGCGCAGCCGCCGCCCAGCTGCATGCCGACGCCGAAGGCGAAGGCGCCGATGGCCGCGGCGATGCCGAAGGGAAACACGAATCCGCCGGTCGGCATGCCGAAGGAGGCACCCCAGGCGATCAGCGGGAAGGAGACCGCGGAGGTCAGCAGGATCAGCAGGAACTGGGCCCGCAATCCGCCGCCGCGCTTCTCCGTCACCAGCCGGCGCCAGGCCGCGGTGAAGCCGAAGCTGGCGTGGTAGAGCGCAAGGCCGGCGAAGCCGCCGATCACGACGGCGGCACCGAGCCGCCAACCGCCGGCATTGGCGGCGAGCACGGCAACGCTCGCAAGGCCGGCGAGCGAAAGCGCCAGCACGTTGCGGTTGGGGCCGGAAAGGGTTTGGGCGAGGCTTGTCATGATCCTCATCTAGCGCGAGCGCGAGCGTTTGCGAAAGGTATCGCATTCCACGACCGGGCGCCTCGGCGCAAATCGGGTTCCGCCATTTCGCCTTCTTTGGAAGATACGTCTCCTGACGGGGAGTGCTGTACACGCCGGCCGCAAGCTTTTGTGTTTTGCTTGTCATCGGAGCGGGCGGGACACTGCTGGGGCTGACAGGACCCACGTCCGCTGCCCGGCTTTCATCGCCGGTCTGCGGCAGGCGGCTTCAAGGCCGCCGGCAGGATGCGACGATGACACTCACCGACGCCTATGGCTACCCGCTCACCCTCTCCCATGCCGGCGCGTTGACGCCTTGGCGGGGAGTGGTGCGCGCTTTCCTCTCCCACGGCTGCGCGACGCCCGATCTCGTTGCCGAGACGCTGCGCCTTGCCCCGGACTTCGCCTTCGGCCACGCCGCCCACGGCCTCTTCTGCATGCTGCTCGGCCGGCGGGAGCTGGTCGCCGTCGCCGCCGAGGATCTGGAGCGCGCGCGCACCGCCTCGGCCGCCGTCGGGGTCAGCCCGCGCGAGGCCGCCGTGGTCAATGCGCTCGGCGACTGGCTCGCCGGCCATCCCGCCCGCGCGGCCGCCCGGCTGGATGCGGCCCTTGCCGATCATCCGGCCGACCCTCTCCTGATGAAGCTCGTCCACGCCATCCACTTCGTGCTGGGCGATGCCGGCGGCATGCGTCGCTCGCTGGCCGGCGTCGAGCAGGCCTTCAACGCCGATCATCCCGAGCGCGGCTACTTCCTCGGCTGCCAGGCCTTCGCGCTGGAGGAGACGGGCGACTACGCGCTTGCCGAGCGCCTCGGCCGCGAGGCCGTGGCGCTTGCGCCGGACGATGCCTGGGGCCTGCATGCGGTCGCCCATGTCTACGACATGACCGCGCGGGCGGAGGAGGGGCGTGCCTGGCTGGAGGCCAACACCGCCGCCTTCTCCCACTGCAACAATTTCCGCTTCCACGTCTGGTGGCACCTGGCCCTGATGTATCTGGAGCGCGGCGACATCACCCGCGTGCTGGAGCTCTACGACGAGGAAATCCGCGCTGAGCGCACCGACGACTATCGCGACATCTCCAACGCGGCCTCGCTGTTGGTGCGGCTGGAGATCGAGGGCGTCAATGTCGGTGGCCGCTGGGACGAGCTCGCCCGCCTTGCCGAGGCGCGGGTCGACGACCGCTGCAACATCTTCGCCGATCTCCACTACATGCTGTCGCTGGAAGGCGGCGACCGGCGCGAGGCTGCCGACGCGATGATCGCCTCCATGGGCGCCCATGCCGGGGAAGAGACCGACATGGGCCGCATCGCCGCCGCCGCCGGCATGCCGGCCGTCCTCGGTCTGGAGGCCTGGGCACGCGGCAACTACTTCTCCGCCTTCCGCCATCTCGACCGTGCCCGCCCGCAGCTCTTCCGCATCGGCGGCAGCCACGCGCAGCGCGACGTGTTCGAGCGGCTGGCCATCGAGGCGGCGCTGCGCGCCGGCCTTTGCATCGATGCGGAACGGCTTTTGCGCGAGCGCGTTACCCTTCGAGGCGGGATCGACCGCTTCGCGGAAGTCCGGCTGGAACGGGCCGAGCGGATGCGACGGGCCACCCGCCTGATGCAGGACGAGGCGCTGCGGGCGATCCCGGCGTGAGCGGTATGGGAAAACCGCGGGAATTCGGTGCAGCCAGGCATGCCTGGGGTTGTTCTGCCCTTATTGGGCCATGATCGGCGGGTGAAAGAACCCGCCTCGCCGGCAGGCTCGCCGGCGGCAGGAAGAGGATCTTCTGCTCGTGAACATGCATGTTTCGCCGGCCCTTAGCCCCCCGCGTCCGCGCGATCCAAGGCTCGATTTCTTTCGCGGCCTCGGCATGTTCATCATCTTCGTGGCACATCTGCCGGGCAACACCTGGACGCTGTGGATCCCGGCCCGTTTCGGCTTTTCCGACGCGACCGAGATCTTCGTCTTCTGTTCGGGCATGGCCTCGGCACTCGCTTTCGGTAAGGTCTTCGATCAGCACGGCTGGCTGATGGGCATCGCGCGCACCGGCCACCGGATCTGGCAGGTCTATTTCGCCCATGTCTGCCAGTTCCTGGTCATCGCCGCCGGTCTCGTGTGGATCCAGCAAAGCGGCTATCTGTCGGAGTGCTGCGGCCTGAGCGAGGACTATGTCGCCTCGCTCAACCTGTGGCCCTTCTTCGAGCAGACGGGCGAGGCGCTGCCGGGCCTGCTGACCCTCACCTATGTGCCGAACTATTTCGACATCCTGCCGATGTACATCGTCATCCTGGCCTTGATGCCGGTGGTGATGGCTTTCTCCCGCATCTCGCGGTGGGCCGTGTTCGCCCTGATGGCCGGTCTCTGGCTGGCAGCGGGGCAGGGGCTGCTCGATCTCCCGGCAGAGCCCTGGTCGGACCGGCCCTGGTTCTTCAATCCCTTCGCCTGGCAGCTCGTCTTCTTCACCGGCTTCGCCTTCATGCGCGGCTGGATCCCGGCTCCCCCGGTCTCGGCGGCGCTGGTCGCCCTGTCGGCGGTCGTCGTGCTGGCCTCCGTGCCCTTCGCCTGGCACGTCGCCTACAACGAGGTGCCGGAATTCCTGGCTGTCCGCGACGCGATCACGCCGCTGTGGGACAAGACCACCTTCGGCGCCTTCCGCTATCTGCACTTCCTTGCGCTGGCCTATCTCGCCTGGGTGGCGGTCGGCGCGGGCGGCGCGCGCCTGCTTGCGGAAAATCTCTGGGGCCGTTTCGTGAATGTCGTGCGGAAGGTCGGCCAGCAGTCGCTCGCCGTCTTCCTGGCCAGCCTGGTGCTGGCCCAGGCCATCGGCATCCTGCGCGACATGGCCTGGGGCCGCGGCGATCCGCTGGCCGAGTTCCTGGCCAATATGGGTGGCTTCGCCGGCCTGATTGCCGTTGCCTATCTCGTCTCCTGGTACAAGAAGCAGCCCTGGCGCCGCTCGCCCGCCGGAAAGTCGGGACCGGGGCCGAAGTCCTCCGACGGCGGCTCGGCCAGATCCGAGCGCAGCCCGGCCGCCCGTGCCGCGCAGCCGGCCCGGACCGACCCGGCCATGACGAACTAGGAAAGATCGGCCGGGCGGGGCGAGGATATCCCGCCTGCCCGGCTCGGTCCTGATTTCGGCGCCAGCTTCAGCCTCAACCGGTCCAGCCGCGCCGCTGCGCGATCAACTGCCAGCCCTGCTCCACCCATTCGGCGCGAATGCTGTGCCCGCCCGCATGCAGGCAGACTTCCAGAAGACCCGGACCCGCGCTCGCCTCCTGCAGCTGGCAGGATAGGCCCTGCGCCGGTGCCTCCTGCGGAAACGCGGGCGCAAGCCCCGCCTGCCGCTGCCACAGGGCAAGGCTCTTGGCGACGTCCGACTGCCGCCAGTGCTCGCCGATGGCCCGGCCCTCCAGCGGCACCGTCTGGTCCGCCGTGCCGTGCACATGCACCAGCATCGGCACGGGCGAGGGGCAGGCCTCCGGCACCGGATCCCAGAACGCTCCGGCCACCGCCACATATCCGGCGAAGAGCTCGCCCTCGCGGCAGGCGATGTTCCAGGCCATCGAACCGCCCATCGAAAAGCCGGTCAGCACGGTCTTCTCGCCGGCAATGCCGAAGCGGTCCTTCAGATCCGCCGCCAGCGCCCGGAAGAAGGCGAACTCGTCGCGCAGTTGCCGGGGCGCGCCGGGATAGGACCAGGTGCCGCCTTCCCCTTGCGGGGCGACGAAGGCAACACCCAGCCGGTCGGCAAGCCGGGCCCAGGCGCTGTTGCGCATCTCGGCTTCTGCCGAGCCGCGCCAGCCGTGCAGAAAGATGATCGCTCCCTTGGGCGCTCCGCCTTGCGGCAGGCGGATGCGGTATTCGCCCCCCGCAATGGTGCAGGGTGTCTCGATGCCGCAGCCCGGCGCGGTGCCGGCGGAGGCGCCAGGGGGGACTGAGAGCACCAGGCCGCTCAGAACGGCGGCGGCGAGCGGGGGAAAACGGCGTGCGAAAGAGGCGGGACGGAACATCGGCAACTCCCGGCAGGACGGATGCGGGCCCCAGCATGAGCCCGTATCCTCCCTCTCGGCAAGCGTGTGCTGCCTGCCGCCCCTCACGCTTCGGTGAGGGGCGCCGGTCGCCCGGGTTTGCAGCTTGCCGAGCTTAGAGGATCGCCCAGCGGATCAGGCTGGCGATCACGAACAGCGTCGCCACGCCCGCCAGCCACAGCCCGGCGAACCAGGCGAGCCGCTGATAAAGCGGCCGCTCGGAGCCCTCCCGCGTCATCAGTGATACCCCTCGTCCGGCCGCACCTTGCCGCGGAACACCCAGTAGGCATAGCCGCTATAGGTCAGGATCATCGGGATCAGCACCACCGCCCCGATCAGCAGGAATTCCAGCGAACTGTCGGGAGCGGCCGCCTGCCAGATGGTGATCGAGGTCGGCACCACATAGGGGAACAGGCTGACGCCCAGGCCGACGAAGGTGACGAGGAAGAGCCCGAGGCTGGCCAGGAACGGCATCCCGTCGCGGGTCGAGCGCAGGCTGGTGAACAGCAGCACGGCGAGCGCGGCCACGAAGATCGGCACCGGTGCGGTGTAGAAGATCTGCGGGACCTCGAACCAGCGCGCGGCGAATTGCGGATGCAGCGCCGGCGTCCACAGGCTGACCACGGCGATCATCGCCAGCAGCAGCCCGCCGAGGACCCTCGCCTTGTCGCGGAAATGCTCCTGCATCGGGCCTTCGCACTTCCACACCAGCCAGGTGGCGCCGAGCAGCGCGTAACCGATCACCACGGCAAGGCCGGTGAGCAGCGAGAACGGCGTCAGCCAGTCGAGCCAGCCGCCCGCATAGGCGCGCCCTTCCACCTCGATGCCCTGAATGATGGCGCCGAGCGCGATGCCCTGCGCCAGTGCGGCGGTCAGCGAACCCAGGAAGAAGGCGACGTCCCAGACCCATTGCCGGTGCGCCGGTGCCTTGAAACGGAATTCGAAGACGACGCCACGGAAGATCAGGCCGAACAGCATCGCCATGATCGGCACGTAGAGGGCGGGCATCAGCACCGCATAGGCCAGCGGGAAGACGGCATAAAGCCCGCCGCCGCCCAGCACCAGCCAGGTCTCGTTGCCGTCCCACACCGGGGCGACGGAATTCATCATCACGTCGCGCTCGGCCTTGGAACGGGCGGTGGGAAACAGGATGCCGAGGCCGAGGTCGAAGCCGTCCAGCACGACATAGAGAAACACGGCGGTGGCGATCAGCAGGGCCCAGATGAGGGCGAGGTCGAAGATCATGGCTCTACTCCGCCGGCTTGGGTTCGTCTGCATAGGCAGGGGCGGGCGTCACGCCCGCCGCGCGGGTCGGCTCGCCCCTTTGCGGCCCTTGCGCATCGCCGCCCGGCCTGTGGCCCATGGCTTTCAGGATGTAGCCGGTGCCGATGCCGAAGACGATGAAATAGACCACGATGAAGACCAGCAGCGAGGTCGCGACCGCCGGTGCGTCGACCGGCGAGATGCTGTCGCTGGTGCGCAGCAGGCCGTAGACCGTATAGGGCTGGCGGCCGACCTCGGTGGTGATCCAGCCGGCCAGCACCGCGATGAAGCCGGTCGGCCCCATCAGCAGGACGGCCCGGTGGAACAGCGGCGTCTCCGCCAGCGTCCCGCGCCAGCGCAGGTAAAGGCTCCACACGCCGATGCCCAGCATCAGGAAGCCGATGCCCACCATCACGCGGAAGGAGAAGAAGACGATGCTCGCGTTCGGCCAGTCCTCGCGCGGGAAGTCCTTCAGCCCCGGCACCCGCCCGTCGAGCGAATGCGTCAGGATCAGGCTGCCGAGCTTGGGCACCTCGATCCGGTAATGCGTCTCGGCCGCCTCCATGTCGGGGATGCCGAACAGGATCAGCGGCGCGCCGTTCTCGCCCTCGAAATGGCCTTCCATCGCGGCGATCTTGGCCGGCTGGTGCTCCAGCGTGTTCAGCCCGTGCATGTCGCCGGCCATGATCTGCACCGGGGTGACGATGGCGGCCATCCACATCGCCATGGACAGCATCACCTTGGCGCCTTCGTTCCCGCGCTCCTTCAGGAGGTGCCAGGCGCCGACCGCGCCGACCACGAATGCGGTGGTCAGGTAGGCGGCCAGCATCATGTGGACGAAGCGATAGGGGAACGAGGGGTTGAAGACGATCTCGAACCAGTTCTCGGGGATGAACTGCCCGGCCTCGTTGATCGAATAGCCTACCGGCGTCTGCATCCAGCTGTTGGCCGACAGGATCCAGAAGCCCGACAGCGCCGTGCCGAAGGCGACCATCGCGGTTGCCATGAAGTGCAGCCGCGGTCCCACCCGGTTGAGGCCGAACAGCATGATGCCGAGGAAGCCGGCCTCCAGGAAGAAGGCGGACAGCACCTCGTAGCCCATCAGCGGCCCGATCACCGGCCCGGTCTTGTCGGAGAAGACCGACCAGTTGGTCCCGAACTGGTAGGTCATCACGATGCCCGAGACGACGCCCATGCCGAAGGCGACGGCGAAGATCTTCAGCCAGTATTTGAAGAGCTGCAGGTAGACCTCGCGCCGGGTCGCCAGCCACAGGCCCTCCAGCACCATCAGGTAGCTGGCGAGGCCGATGGTGAAGGACGGGAAGATGATGTGAAACGACACGGTGAAGGCGAACTGGAATCGCGCCAGGTCGATTGCGGAAAAGTCCATCATACTGGCTCCTTCGCGGGTCTGGCCGGGACGTTGCGACCCTTGCTCGTTCCGCTGGCTCTTGCCCCGCCGGGATGGGCAGGCGGGGTCCTCGGTCCGGAAACTTGCGCGCGCACCGGGGCTTGGCCATGCGACCGATTGAAGCCCGCTGCCTGCCCGCTGGCAACCCCCAGGGCCGGAAATGACCGGTTCCGGCCTTTCCCGGCGTCCGGCGGGCCGGCCTTGCGCGAAATGCCGCAACGCTTGCCGGCCCGCGCCCTTTCGGGGGCGATGCATACCGGCTAGATTGCCGCTACGAAAACTTGCGGCAGGAGGCTGGATGATTTGGCTTCCGATCGGCTGGTCGGGATTTCTTGAAGTCTGGGTGGCGTCCTACGCCGTGCTCTTGCTGCTGTATCTGGGGTTCGGGCTGGCCTTGGTCGCTGCAAACCGCCGCCATCCGGAATGCCGCATCCAGGAGACGCGGCGCTCGGACCGGGCCGGCGCCGAAATCCGCCACAGCCTCGTCGCCCTGATCTCGGTGTCTGGATATTTCGCGGGCGGTCTCTGCCTGCAGGCCAACGGCTATGCGCTGTTCCAGCCGGGAGAGCTGACGGTGCTCTCCTTCCTCGGCTGGTCCTTGGTCTCGGCCATTGCCTATGACACCTGGTTCTACTGGTTCCACCGGGCGATGCACACCAGGGCGCTGTTCCGTTTCCATGCCCTGCACCACCGCTCGGTCACGCCCACGCCCTGGGCCAACAATTCCGATGGGTTCCTCGGCACGGCGGCAGAGCAGGCCTATTTCCTGGTGGCCCCGCTGGTGCTGCCGATCCCGCCGCTCGTCTTGATCCTGCACAAGATCTACGACCAGGGCAGCGGCATGATCGGCCATTGCGGCTTCGAGTATGTCGCCTCGCCGGGTGCGCGAAGGCCCTGGCCGCTGGTCTGCACCACCTTTCACGACCAGCATCATTCGAATTTCCGCTGCAATTTCAGCAACACGTTCTCGGTCTGGGACCGGGTGATGGGCACGCTGCACCCGTCCTACGACCGCAGGGTCGAGGAGATGGAGCATCCCTCGCGCAAAGGTCCGGGCGGCGCGGCCTGAACGCGGCCCGACCGGCTCAGCGCCAGTCGCCCTCGGTCGGGATGTTGAGCGATATGCCGCAATGCTTGCAGTGGACGGCGTCCGGATCGTGCCGGCTCAGCCCGCATTCGGGGCATTTGTGGGCGACCTTCAGCGGCCGGAAGATCGTCTGCACCAGCCGCAGGAACAGCCCGACGCCGACGATCATGATCAGGATGGTCAGCAGCCGCCCGTATTCGTCGGTCATGATGATGTCGCCGAACCCGGTCGTGGTCAGCGTCGTCACCGTGAAGTAGAGCGCGTCGAGAAAGGTATTGATGCCCGGGTTGCGGCCCTTTTCCAGCACAT
Source organism: Stappia sp. 28M-7 (assembly GCF_014252955.1). Lineage (NCBI taxonomy): Bacteria > Pseudomonadati > Pseudomonadota > Alphaproteobacteria > Hyphomicrobiales > Stappiaceae > Stappia > Stappia quadratibracata. The sequence goes on from NZ_JACMIA010000001.1 coordinate 496,404, forward strand.
GCACCGCCGCCGAGACGACGAAGATGAACACCGTCAGGTTGACCAGCGCCTGGATCACCTGCTCGTTGCGGCGGAAGAACGGCATGTGCCCCTGCAGCTCGCGGATCAGGTGATAGGAGCGCAGCAGCCGCAGCATGCGCACCACCAAGAGCAGGGCCAGCCCCTCCACGACCGCGCTGGCGAACAGCGAGGCGATCACCACCGCATCGGCCAGCGCCATGAAGCTGACCATCGCCTTGAGCGGCCGGCTGGCTGCGGCCAGCCGCAGCAGGTAGTCGGCCAGCATCACCGCGCCGATGACGTAGTCGAGCCGATTGTCGGTGTCGCTGAGGCCGAACAGGATCGAGGCGAAGAAATAGCCGATGGCGAGAAAGTCGAAGAGCAACAGCCCCATCCGCCAGCGCCGCGAGCGGGCCGAACTGCCGAAATAGAGCCGGCGGACGGCGGATCGGAAACGGGTGAAGGGCGGGTCCTGCGGCTCGGCGTCCGGGCGTGTCTCGGCGGTCATGGCGCGATCATGCGCAGCGCCCCGGCCGGTGGTCAATCGTCCCGGTTCCCGCGCCGCCGGCGGGGCGGACCTGCGGGAACGCAGCGGGCATAAGGGATTCTACACATTGGGCCTTTGGCATTGAGGCTTTTGACTCCGAAGCGAATCGGAGCAAGGTTTCGTTAACCATTTAAGCGGCGGCGGGCCCGACCTGCCGCAGGGTATTTCCGGGGAGCGTCATGTCAGCCTTTGTCCAGTCCCTGCCGACCTTGAACGACAGCCTGCGTTTTGCCGAACAGCATGTGGGGGACATCCTGCACACGCCCAAATCCCGGGACGGCGCGGCCTATCGTTTCATCGTGCGCGGGACGGGACGCTTCGGCAACGGCGCGCGCAGCGGCAGCCCGTGCGAGGTTCTGGCCGCCACCCGCCGCGAGGCGGAGCTGCGCCGCCTGCATGCGGTCGCCACCAGCATCGCGCAGTATCTGGAAGAGCGCATCGCCGCCGAAAGCCCGCTCGGCGACGAGTGAGACAGGCGCGCGCCCCTCAGTTCCAGGTCCGCTCCAGCACCGACAGCCAGTTCTTCCAGGCGATCTTCTCGATCAGCTCCTCGCCGTAGCCCGCCTCGCGGAAGGCCTGCAGCAGCACCGGCAGGCCGGACACGTCGCCGATGGCGCGCGGCACCATGCAGCCGTCGAAATCCGAGCCCAGCGCCACCCCGTCCTCGCCGAGCCGCGACAGCAGGTGGTCCGTGTGCCGCACCATCACCTCCAGCGGCGTGTCGGAGATGTTGGCCCCGTCCGGCCGCAGGAAGGCGACATGGAAGTTGAGCCCGGCAAGGCCGCGGCTTTCGGCGATGGCGTCTAGCTGCCGGTCGGTCAGGTTGCGGGCCGAGGGGCAGACCGCATGGGCGTTGGAATGGGAGGCGACGAGCGGCCGGTCGCTGATCGCCGCCACGTCCCAGAAGCCCTTTTCGGTCAGATGCGACAGGTCGACCATGATCTTCAGCCGGTTGCAGGCGCGCACCAGCTCCTTGCCCGCATCCGTCAGTCCCGGTCCCGTGTCGGGGGAGGAGGGGCAGGTCATCGGCACCCCGTCGCCGAAGATGTTCGGTCGGCTCCAGACCGGGCCGAGCGAGCGCAGGCCGGCGGCGTGCAGCACCTCCAGCGCGGTCATGTCGGCGTCGATCGCCTCCGCGCCTTCCACATGCATCACCATGGCGAGCTTCTTGGCCGCCATCGCCGCGCGGATCTCGTCGGCATCGCGGCAGATTCGCACCTCGCCGGCGCTTTCCCGCTCCAGCCGCAGCGCGCGGGCGAACATGCGCAGCGTGAAGGCGAGCGCGTCCGGCTGCGCCACCTCGGCGAAGTTCGCCGGATCGTCCGGGTCGTAGCGCACCTTCAGCGCATCCCCCAGCTGCGAGGGGACATAGATGGCGAAGAGCCCGCCGGCGAAGCGGCCGTGGCGGGCGCGCGGCAGGTCGATGTGATCGCGCGCCGCGCGTTCGAAGAACGAGCGTTCGCGGGCCGTTCCGGCGCCGAGCTCCAGCTTGAGCAGCGTGTCGTTATGGCCGTCGAAGACGGGGATCTGGCTCATTCGGATGTCGTGTCCTGGGAGAAGGGGCGTGCGAGGCTGGCTGAAAGGCCCGGAACCGTGCCCGGGCCGTTGCCGCCAGTGTCGCCGCCCCTTGCCCGCGGCGCAAGAGGGCGTGCCCCCTTGCGCGGTCAGGACGCGGCGCGGCGCTCCGGGAAGAGGCTCGCGAGCCCGTCGGCGCTGGCCGCGCAGATGCCGCGCTCGGTGATCAGGCTCGTCACCAGCCGTGCCGGCGTCACGTCGAAGGCCGGGTTGGTCGCCTCCGTCGTCGGCGGCGTGATGGCGATGGTCTCGCTGCGGCCGTCTTCCGTCAGGCCGGTCAGGTGCGTCACCTCGCGGCCCGAGCGCTCCTCGATGGGGATCTCGCGCAGGCCGTCGCGGACGGTCCAGTCGATGGTCGAGGAGGGCAGGGCGACATGGAACGGCACGCCGTTGTCATGGGCCGCGAGCGCCTTCAGATAGGTGCCGATCTTGTTGCACACATCGCCCGTCGCCGTGGTGCGGTCGGTGCCGACGATCACCATGTCGACCAGCCCATGCTGCATCAGGTGGCCGCCGGCATTGTCGACCACCAGACGGTGCGACACCCCGTGCCGGCCCAGTTCCCAGGCGGTCAGCCCGGCGCCCTGGTTGCGCGGCCGGGTCTCGTCCACCCACACATGCACGGGGATGCCGGCATCGTGCGCCTGGTAGATCGGCGAGGTCGCCGTGCCCCAGTCGACGGTGGCCAGCCACCCGGCATTGCAATGGGTCAGGATGTTCACCAGTTCGCCTGGGGCCTTGCGCGCGGCGATCTCGCGGATCAGCGACAGCCCGTGCCGGCCGATGGCGTGGTTGACCTCCACATCCTCGTCGCAGATCTCGCCGGCCTTGGCCCAGGCGGCGGCCGCGCGCTGGTCTTCGGGCAGCGGGGCGACGCTTGCGGTCACCGCGTCGAGCGCCCAGCGCAGGTTGATCGCTGTCGGCCGTGTCGCCGCCAGCATGGCGGCAGCCTGTGCCAGACCCGCATCGGAGGGGTCGCGCGCCAGCGCCATGGCCAGGCCATAGGCGGCGGTGGCACCGATCAGCGGCGCTCCGCGTACCCACATGTCGCGGATCGCCGTCGCGGCGGCCTCTGGCGTCGCCAGTTCGGTCGTGACGAAGCGGTGCGGCAGCTGCGTCTGGTCGATGATGTGCACCGACCGGCCATGCTCTGCCGGCCAGATGGAGCGATGGGCAACGCCGTCGATCTTCATGACATCTCCGTTTCGATGGGCCGGCCGGGCAGGGGCACCCGCCTTCCGGTCGCCTTTCTTTCGGGGAGCTAAAGCATCTTTCTCGCCGCTTTGCCACCCGCGCACGGCGAAGCGGCGGTGCGGGGAGGGGAAAACGGAACGGGGCAGGCCCCTTGCGGAACCTGCCCCTGAAAGGACACCGAACCCGTGTCTGCGGAACGGGCTCGTCAGGCCTTTTCGGCCAGCACCGTCTCGAAACCCTCGAATTCCGGATGGCCGAGATACAGCGGCTTGTTGTCGCCCGCGCCCTTGTGGGCATCGCGGAAGGCCTGGCTCTTGGTCCAGGCAACGAAGGCATCCTTGTCCCGCCAGATCGTGTGCGAGGCATAGAGCGTATGGTCCTCGCGGTCCGGTCCCTTCAGCAGGTGGAACTCGACGAAGCCGTCCATCGTGCCCAGATGCCGGTCGCGGTTGCGCCACACCTCCTCGAAGGCATCCTCGTTGCCGGACTTCACGCGAAAGCGGTTCATAGCAATGTACATCAGGCGGTTTCTCCCTCTTCTGACACTGGCCCCTGCAGGGCAAACTGTGCCGCCGACCGCTCGCCGACAAGGTCCTGCAGGGCCTTGCGGAACGCGGTCTGGCCTGTGCTGCGCAGCGGCACGAAAGGCTTGTTGAGCTTCTGGCAGATCTTCTTGGCCCGCAGGCAGGCGTCATGGCTGACGCAGTTGACCGGGCAGAAGACGCAGTCGACGGACGGCAACAGGTGGTCGAGGCGCTGCGGTGCGTCCTCCACCCCGCCGTCGTGGTGGACGAATGTGGTGTTGAAGGCCTCGGCAATGCCGCGCAGCCGGTCGCGGTGGCCGTGCATGCCGCCGACATAAAGGATCGCCTTGGGCCGGGCCGTCGCCTCGCCCTGTCCTGGGAGCGTGCCGACCGCAGAGCCGACGACGGCGAAAGGGGCCGGGCTTGCGGCGAGGCCCGCCATCGGCCGCGCCTGCCGTGGCATGAGCTGGGGCGCGGGGCGCCGGGTCTCGTCGTCGATCTCGCGCAGCCGCGCTTCCGCCTGGCGTGCGCGCACCCGTGCCGATTGCAGGGCACGTCCGGCCTTGTCGAGCCGGCGGCGCAGGGAGGCTGCGTCCGGTGCCGTCTCAGCCGTCTCCGGCTGGCGCGCCTCGTCCGCCGCCCGTCCGGCCTTCAGCTTGGCCAGCGCCGCGCGCAGCTCGATCAGTTCCCGGTCGCGCTGGGCCAATGCCTCGCGCAGCCCGCTTTCCACGCGCCGTGCCCGGTCCTCGGCCTCCTGCAGCTGGTCGCGCAGGGTTGCGGCCTCCTCGTTCTTCTGGCGGAACGAGGCTCCGGCCAGATGCGACCACATGTGTACCTCGCCGAAGATGCGCGCTCGCAAGGCGCCCGGCACGTGCTGGTGCGTCATGAACGCCCAATAGGCGGGGCCGACCTGACCCCGGTCGCACATGTCGCGCCACAGGGCTTCCAGCTCCGCCGCCGTGCGCGCCCGGCCGACCCGGCGCAGCGCGCCCTCGAAGCGGCCGTCGAGCAGTTTCTGAAAGGCGCGGGAGAAGGCGCAATCGGTGGTCGACAGGCGCACGAAATGGCCGTGCACGTCGTAGTCGGGCGTGTCGGGGGAAACGTCGATGCCGGTCTTTTTTGCGGTCCGGCGCAGGTCGGCGACGCTGGCGCAGGTGCCGACGATGGAACAGTGGACGCTGTCGGCCTGCTCCCACAGCGCGATGCGCTTGCGTGCGGCCTGGGCATCGCTCCCGATCTCCTCGCAGGCGAGCGGGGCGCGTCCCGAATGCGCGGCGACCGCGGTCTCGATCGCCTTTCGCAGCTTGTCATCCCTGGCGCACATGGAGCCGTGCCCCTTCCTGAAACAGGTTGAAAACGCTTGGTCACGATTCGGCTGGTCAAGAGCGTGGCTTGCTGTCCGTCGAGGGAGTGGACGGGTAGCTGGCTGGCGCTTGGATCTCCGTCTGCCGTCTCCGGGCACAGCGAGAGGCGAAACGGACATTGCCTTTCGTATAAAACATGAGTATTTCAGTCAAGAATATTCTTGCGAACGGTTCGCAAGTTTAGAGCTATTCCAAACCACGGACGGCTGAACCGGAGTTTCCGGCCATTCTCGTCCAGGGCCCAAGCGATCGAAGGAGCAAGTCGATCATGTCCCAGTCTGCGAACCCCGCCTCTCAGGCCCAGGCCGCCGCCTGCCGGCGGCCGCGCACCCAACAGCGCACCCTGACCCTGCCGAAAACGGCGAAAGTCTCGCAGGAGCCGCTGGAACTGGACAGCTCCGCCCTGTTCCAGGGTGCCCGCGAGGTCCATATCCGCCACAAGGACATGGTCTACCGGCTGTCGATCACCCGCTTCGAAAAGCTGCTCCTGACCAAATAGGTCTGCGGCGGGGCCTGCCCCGCCCTCCCGTCTCCTGCCGCGAGCCTCCCCCGCGAGAGCTGCCGGAGCCGGCGCCGGATGCGTGCCTTGGTGCGCTTCCGGCGCTTGCCTTCCGCCCACCGATCTGCGAAGGAAAGAGCCTTCGAACGGCAACCCGGCAGGACCAGACGTGGCTCTCGGTTACACTCCGGCCGCCCTTTCCGCGGCACCGACGTGCCGGCCTTCATCGGCCGGCCGCGATCTGCTGCCGGGCGAACGTCTCCATGCCGCACGTTTCCGCATCCTGCAGTCCCGCCTGATGCATCAGGGCCCGGCCTGCGGTCGATTTAGGCGGCTGCCGAGCTGACCCCTGTGCCGGGTTCCGTGTCCGGTTCCCGGCCCGTTCCTGTTGCCGGTCTTCGCTCCGCCGCTGGAAAGCGGCCGAAAGTCTGGTAAAAGACCCCCGAATTTCCCTTCACACGTGCCGCGCCGGCATGCCGGCCGCGCGCCGCCAGTCACGACGGTGCCATGTCCGAACTGCAATCCCTTGAAACTGCGATCCTCGCGGCCATCGCGTCCGCGTCGAACGAGGCCGAGCTGGAAGAGGTGCGCATCGCCGCCCTCGGCAAGAAAGGGTCCGTGTCCGAGAAGCTGAAGACCCTGGGCTCCCTGTCGCCGGACGAGCGGCGCGAGATGGGCCCGGCGATCAACGGCCTCAAGACCCGGGTCACCGATGCGCTCGCCGCCCGCCGCGAGCTGCTGCAGGATGCCGCGCTCGACGCGCGCCTGGAGACCGAGCGGGTCGACGTCACCCTGCCGTTGCGCGCCGCTCCGGCCGAGGCCGGGCGCATCCACCCGGTCAGCCAGGTGATCGACGAGCTGACCGCGATCTTCGCCGACATGGGCTTTTCCATCGCCGAAGGCCCGGATATCGAGACCGACCACCTCAACTTCACCCAGCTGAACTTCCCGCCCGACCATCCGGCGCGCGAGATGCACGACACGTTCTTCCTGCCCGAGAAGGCGGACGGCGAGCGCATGCTGCTGCGCACCCACACCTCGCCCGTGCAGATCCGCACCATGATGTCGCAGGAGCCGCCGATCCGGGTGATCATCCCGGGCCGCACCTATCGCTGCGACAGCGACCAGACCCATACGCCGATGTTCCACCAGGTCGAGGGCCTGGTCATCGACAAGAGCAGCCATATCGGCCACCTGAAATGGGTGCTCGAGGAGTTCTGCAAGGCCTTCTTCGAGGTCGACGAGGTGCGCATGCGCTTCCGCCCGTCCTACTTCCCCTTCACCGAGCCGTCGATGGAGGTCGATATCGGCTGCGACCGCTCAGGCAACGAGGTGAAGATCGGCGAGGGCAACGACTGGCTGGAAATCCTCGGCTGCGGCATGGTCCATCCCAATGTCATCCGCAATTGCGGCCTAGACCCGGACGTCTACCAGGGCTTCGCCTGGGGCATGGGCATCGACCGCATCGCCATGCTGAAATACGGTATGCCGGACCTGCGCGCCTTCTTCGACGCGGATGTCCGCTGGATCGAGCATTACGGCTTCCGCCCGCTCGACCTGCCGACCCTGTTCGGAGGCCTGTCGCGATGATCGCCCGTACCCTCGTTTCGCGCCTTCGTGCGCTCGTGCTGCCGCTGCTGGCGCTCGCCGTGCTGGTCCAGGGGCTTGCTGCGCCCCTGACCGCGGCTGCCCAGACGGCCCAGCCCGTCTCCTTCGTCGAGGCCTGCGCCGGCAAGTCGCAGGAGCGCGGACGGCTGCGCTATTGCGACGACTATTTCCGCGAGTCGCTCGGCCCTCAGGCGGACACGATCCTGTATCTGCGCGACCGCATCACCACCTTGCGCGCCAGCCAGGAAGTGAATGCGGAGAGCAATTACGAGAGCTTCCTCACCGCCGTTGCCATCGTCGCCTTCCTGTCGATCGCGACCATGGTTCTGGTCACCGCCGAGCGCCGCATTTCCGGCATCGCCAAGTGGTCGTCGGTCACCTCGGCCGCCGGCGTGCTGGTGATGGTGGCGATCCTGACGCTCGGCTGGCTCGACAAGTACCGGGCCGAGGATGCGGCGATGCTCGAGCTCGGCCTGCTGCGCGACCAGGTGGAGGTCGAGGCCTCCCACGCCATCGCCACCGGGCGCGGCATCGACGAGGCGACGATCCATCGCTGGACCGACCGCCTGCACGAGATCGGCATCCGCTTCGCCAACAATTACGGCAGCGCCTCCATCGTCCCGGACCTGGACCGCTTCACGCCGCAGAACTGACGCGACACGCACCGGCGCGCGGAGCCCCGCCGCGCCGGTCCCGCCAAGACATTCGAAGAGACGCAAGACCATGAAGTTCACCCTGTCCTGGCTGAAGGAACACCTGGAGACCGACGCCACCCTCGACGAGATCGTCGAGGCGCTGACCCGCGTCGGTCTGGAGGTCGAGGATGTCGCCAACCCGGCCGACCGCCTCAAGCCCTTCACCATCGCCAAGGTGCTGGAGGCCCGCCAGCACCCCAATGCCGACCGCCTGCGCGTGCTCACCGTCGATGCCGGCGACGGCCAGCCGCCGCTGCAGATCGTCTGCGGTGCGCCCAATGCCCGCACCGGCCTCGTCGGCGTGCTTGCCCGCCCGGGCGACTATGTGCCCGGCATCGACGTGACCCTGTCCGTCGGCAAGATCCGCGATGTCGAGAGCTTCGGCATGATGTGTTCCGAGCGCGAGCTGGAGCTGTCCGACGCCCATGACGGCATCATCGACCTTCCCGACGACGCCCCGGTCGGCACCTCCTACGCCGCCTATGCCGGGCTCGACGATCCGGTCATCGAGATCGGCCTGACGCCGAACCGCCCGGACTGCACCGGCGTGTCCGGCATCGCCCGCGATCTTGCGGCCGTCGGCCTCGGCAAGCTGAAGGAAAACCGCCCGGCCCAGATCCCGGGCCAGGGCCCATGCCCGGTCGACGTGCGGCTGGAATTCGGCGACACGCCCCCGCTCTGCCCGACCTTCGCCCTGCGCCTCGTGCGCGGCGTGAAGAACGGCCCCTCGCCGGAGTGGATGCAGAAGCGGCTGAAGGCCATCGGCCTGCGCCCGATCAACGCGCTGGTCGACATCACCAACTACGTCACCTTCGACCGGGGTCGCCCGCTGCACGTCTTCGACGCGGCCAAGGTCAAGGGCGACCTCGTCGTGCGGCGCGGCCGCGAGGGCGAGGAGCTGCTCGCACTCGACGGACGCACCTACAAGGTGGACGACGGCATCTGCGTCATCGCCGACGACAACGGCCTGGAATCGCTGGCCGGCATCATGGGCGGCGAGCTGTCCGGCTGCACCGACGAGACCACCGACGTCCTCATCGAATCGGCCCTGTGGGACGAGACCAACATCGCCCGCACCGGCCGCCGGCTCGGCATCAACACCGATGCCCGCTACCGGTTCGAGCGCGGCGTCGATCCCGCCTTCTGCGTGCCGGGCCTCGAGCTTGCCACCCGCCTGGTCATGGACCTGTGCGGCGGCACGCCGAGCGAGGTGAAGCTCGCCGGCGCCGTGCCGGAGACGGACCGCAGCATCGAGTTCCCCTATGCCGAGGTGAAGCGCCTGTCCGGTCTCAAGCTCTCCGAGGCCGAGATCAAGGGCGTGCTCACCCGTCTCGGCTTCTGGGTCACCGGCACGGGAGACACCGTGCGCGTCGCCCCGCCGTCCTGGCGCCCGGATGTCCACGGCAAGGCCGATCTGGTCGAGGAGGTCGTGCGCATCGTCGGCCTCGATTCGGTTGCCTCCACGCCGCTGCCGCGCGGGGCTACCGTTGCCGGCCGCATGCTCACCCCGGCGCAGGTCCGCCGCTCGCAGGCCCGCCGGGCGCTGGCCGTGCGCGGCATGAAGGAAGCAGTCACCTGGTCCTTCATTCCGCAGGATCAGGCCGAGGCCTTCGGCGGCGGCTCGTCCGTCCTGCGCCTTGCCAACCCGATCTCCGCCGACATGTCGGACATGCGCCCCAGCCTCGTGCCGGGTCTGGCCACGGCGGCGCAGCGTAATGCCGATCGCGGCTATCCGGACGTCGCCCTGTTCGAGGTCGGCCAGGTCTTTGCCGATGACACGCCGCAGGGACAGTCGATGGTCGCCGCCGGCCTGCGCCGCGGCACCGCGGTGATGACCGGTGCCGACCGCCACTGGGCCGGCAACGCGCCCCAGGTCGGCGTGTTCGACGCGCGCGCGGATGCCGAGGCGGTCCTGGCCGCCATCGGCGCGCCGGTCGACAAGCTGATGGTCTTCTCCGAAAGCGCGCCCTGGCTGCATCCGGGCCGCTCCGGCGAGCTGCGCCTCGGCCCCAAGACGGTGCTGGCCCGCTTCGGCGAGCTGCACCCGCGCATCGCCCGGGCGCTCGATCTCGACGGCCGGCTCGCGGTGTTCGAGGTCTATCTCGACGCGGTGCCGCTGCCCAAGGGCAAGGCCAGCCGTTCCAAGGGCGCCTTCGCCGCCTCGGACCTGATGCCGGTGCGCCGCGACTTCGCCTTCGTAGTCGAGGAGGCGGTCACCGCCGACCGGCTGCTCAAGGCCGCGCGCGGCGCCGAGAAGACCCTGATCAGCGATGTCACGCTGTTCGACGTCTATCGCGGTGCCGGCGTTGCCGAGGGCCACAAGTCGCTGGCCATCGACGTGACGCTGCAGCCGCGCGAGCGCACCCTCACCGAGGAGGAGATCGACGCGGTCGGCGCCAAGATCCGCGCCGCGGTGGAAAAGGCGACCGGCGGCACCCTGCGCGGCTGACGTCGGCGCCTGCCGCTTGTGCTGCCGCCCCGGATCGGGCGGCGGCCATCACGGGACTTGCGCCGCGCGGGCGTGCCCTTCATCCTTGCGGGCAAGGGGGCGACGCGCGGCGTATTCGCCTGCGGCGATCGGCGTGCGCGTGCATTGCCGTCGGCGCGAGACTGCCTGCGCATCAGGAGAGGGTCATGCGATGAAGCCGGCGCATGCCGTGCCTCCCGCCCTTGGCCAGGGCCTTGCCTTCGGGCGCACCACGCTGGGCGATCCCTCGCTGACGGGCGAGGACGACCGCAGGCGGATCCTGGAGCTCATCCTGCGCACCGATCCGGTGGTGATGCGGGTGCTGCGGATCGCTCGCGGCCTTGCCCTGCCGGACTGGCGTCTGGCCAGCGGCGCCATCTACCAGACCGTCTGGAACGCGCTGACCGGCCGTCCCGCCGGCCATGGCATCCGCGATTTCGATCTGCTCTATTTCGACGGCGCCGACACCAGCTACGAGGCCGAGGACCGGGTGATCACCCGTGCCCGCCCGCGCTTTTCCGCCCTGCCGGCCCCGGTGGAGATCCGCAACCAGGCGCGCGTGCCCCTGTGGTTCCGGCAAAAGCACGGCATCGACTATCCGCCGCTCTCCTGCACCGACGAGGCGCTGGTCAACTATGCCGCGCGCACCCATTCGGTCGCCGTGCGGCTGGAGGCGGACGGCCGTCTGTCGCTCGCCGCCCCGTTCGGCCTCGCCGACATCTTCGCCATGCGGCTGGTGCCGAACCCGGTGCTCGACAATGCCTCGACCTACATGGACAAGGCGCTGCGGATGAAGGCCGCCTGGCCGGAACTGGAGATCCTGCCCTGGCCCTCCGCCTCCAGGTCGCGCGATCCGGCGGAGTCCGCCGCACGGCCCGTGCCGGAGAGCACGCCGGCAGACAGCCGGGACGAAGTGCAGGTCGAAACGCGAGATGAAATGCGGGACGAAATGCGGGACGAAAGTCAGGGGGAGGCCGATGCGCCGGCCCCGGCACTGTCCCACCGCGAGGCGCTGCTGCGGCAAAGCCCGTTCCGCCGCCATCTGGCCGGCGACCGGTATGCCCGCCTCGTGAAAGGCGACTTCCGGCCACAGATCGTGCGGGGCGAGCCTGCGGATGCGGACGGGCGCGAAGGCAGGGGCGAAGGCAAAGGCGCGGATGCGGCACCAGCCCCGGACCGGGACCCGGCCGGGCCCGTGATCCGTGATCAGCCGGCGGCCAGCGTTGCCCGCGACTGGATCCGCGTCTCCACCAGCCCGCGCAGCGAATTCCCCAGATAGATCTTGTCCGCGCGGGCCAGGTCCTCGGGCCGCAGGTCCGCTTCCACCGCGCGCCCGGTGTCCAGCAGCGCCTGCCGCAGCGTGCCCGGCAGCAGCCCGTGCCGCAGCGCCGGCGTCAGCAGCCGGCCGCCGCGCGCGAGGAAGAGGTTCGTGAAGCTTCCTTCGGTCAGAAAACCCTCGGCATTGGCGAAGATCACCTCGTCGCAGCCGGTGGCGGCGCAAAGCCGCGCCCGCGTGCCGTCATAGGTCTCGCGCCGCGTCGTCTTGTGCAGCAGCAGCGGATCATCGGCCGCCATCGTCACGTCGGCGAGCACCGCCGTCCAGCGCGAGACAGCCGGCGGCAGCTCCCGGTCTTCCAGTGACAGCTTTCCGCTGCCGGCCAGCTCCAGCCGCACCCGCCGCGGCCCTTCGAAAGCGCCGGCCCGGCCTGCCAGCAGCGCCCGCCCGGCCTCCACATCGAGCGGAAAGCCGAGCCGCGCGGCGCTGTTGATGAGCCGGCTAAGATGTCGCTCCAGCAGCAGATATCCGCCCAGCGGATCGCCGGTCTCCGCCGGGTGCCAGGCCATCGTCTCGAACAGCGAGAAGTCCGGCGCCCGTCGCTCCAGGAAGGCGAGTTTCAGCCGGCACTCGTCGTATTCCGGTGTGCTGGCGGAATCGAACACCAGCCCCGATCCCGCGCCGGCCTCGAACCGGCCGTCCGCCTCCACCGCCAGGGTGCGGATCGCCACGTTGAAGCGGAAGTCGCCGGAGGGCTCCAGATGGCCGATGCCGCCGGTATAGATCCCGCGCGGACCGCTCTCCAGCCTATGGATGATCTGCATCGCCGACAGTTTCGGTGCTCCGGTGATCGAGCCGCAGGGAAACAGCTCGCGCATGCAGGCGGCGAACCCGGTCTCTGCCGGGACCTCGCCCTCCACGGTCGAGGTCATCTGGAACAGCGTCGCATAGGGCTCGACCTCGAACAGGCGCGGCACCTCGACGCTTCCCGTTTCCGCGATGCGCGACAGGTCGTTGCGCATCAGGTCGACGATCATCACGTTCTCGGCCCTTGACTTCGGGTCGCTCGCGAGCGCCCGCGCGATCCGCCGGTCTTCCTCGTCCGCCCGCCCGCGCGGTGCCGTGCCCTTCATCGGCCGCGTGGCGATGCGCGTGCCGCGTCGCTCCAGGAAGAGCTCGGGCGACAGCGACAGCACGGTATGGGTGTCTGTGCGCAGGTATGCCGCATGGCCGACCGGCTGCGACAGCAGCAACCGGGCGAACAGCCGCGCCGGCTCGCCGGTGATCTGCCCGCGCGCCCGCATGGTCAGGTTGGCCTGGTAGATATCGCCCTTGGCGAGATGACCGCGCACGGCGGCAAAGGCCGCATCGTACTCCTCGCGCGTCAGCTCGAAGCCGTCGACACGGGCATCCGTTCGCCCGCATCCCTCTTGCGCGATGCCGCCGGCACCGATCCGCTCGAGCGCCTCGCCCATACCCAGCTGCTCGGCCGCCTCATAGACGCCGAAGCGCACGAGCTCCAGCGCCGGGTCCTTCGGCGCCAGCGGCCGCAGCTTGTCCTCGAAGGCGAAGCCCGCCTCATAGGCGATGTATCCGGCAACGTGGAAGCCCGCGCGCGCGGCCGCTTCGGCCTCGGCGAGTGCGGCTTCGACCTCGCTTACCTGCCGGCAGGCGATGATCCGCCGCGGCCGGTCGAACAGCAGCGCCGTTCCCGCCTGCGCATCGAAAAGCGCCAGCGTGCCGGGAGCTGGTTGGGGAGCTGTATCGGGAGCCGTTGCGGGGGTTCCCGCCGCGCCCGTGTCGCCGCTCTCGTCCATGTTCTGCCGGCCTCGTCCTGTCAGCCCGTCCCTCCGCTGGCCCTCTTAAGTCAGTTGCCCCGCGTTGCATAGCCGCCGGCGCGACACGGGACCCGCCCGTTTGCGCCGTCCGGCCTCACACGGCGGCGATGACGAAGGTCATCAAGGTGCCGTAGGTCTCGCACATGCGCGCGTGCACCTTGTCGAGGATGCGGCGCGGTGAGCCCATCAGCCGGCCCATCAGGTGGTCGCGCGGATAGCGGTAGAGCTTGCCCAGCAGCCGGACGATGCCGCGCTTGCCGGTCACATGCGCAACGCCCGCATGCTCCGCCGTCAGCGTCTTCCACAGCATCTCGTAGTTCGCCGGTATCGGGCGCGGCATGTCGCAGAACGCCGCCCCCGTCTTGCGGGCGATCAGCGTCGTGCTGCTGCTGCTTTCGGGCAGGATCTCGAAGCCCGCCTTCAGCACCATCGCCTTCAACGTCTCGTGGCTGAAATTGTGGATATGGGCGTAGTGGAAGCGGGTCCAGGGCGCGTGGCTGGCCTGGGAGATGTCGGGCACGGCAACGCACAGGATGCCTTGCGGCCGCAGCAGCGTGTTGAGGAAGCGCAGCGAGGCGAGCGGGTCCGGCAGGTGCTCCAGAACGTGGTTCAGGTTGAGAATGTCGAAATGCTCGCGCGGCAGGTCGGCCTGCTCGTAGTTGCAGTTCTGGACCGGCAGGCCGAGTTCTTCGCGCGTGTAGTCCGCATAGCCGGTGTTCGGCTCCACGCCCGCCACCTCGAAGCCCGCCTTGCGCGCCATGTAGAGGATCTCGCCGCTGCCCGAGCCGATGTCGAGGAAGCGGCGCTGCTGCGGGCCGACCAGCGCGGCCAGCTGCGCCACCCGCTGATACGCGCCCGGGGCGTAGCGGTAGACATGCTTGAGCTTCGGCTTGTGGGTGCCCTTGTAGGCCTTGCGGTAGTCGTCGGCGTAGAACCGCTGCAGCTCCTCGGGCGAGGGGATCGGATGGCTGTGCACCAGGCCGCAGCCGGTGCAGATCACGGTGGTCAGCTTCTGGAACCCGCGCCCCACCAGCGAGACGATCCGTCGTTCGCGCGTGCCGCAGATCGCGCAGTCGCATCCGGCCTTCAGCTTCTGGCCGGTCTTCATCGTATCCCTCACCTTGCCTCCCGCACTGTTCTCCCCAACGAGAGGGGGCGATGGATCCCTCCCGGTGCTTTTGCGGAAGAAAACTAGTAATTCTGACGAGCTTGTAAAGCCTCCCTGACGCGGCGTCACGACTTCCCGTGTTTCCGTGCAACCTTCGGGCCGCTAAACAGTTTTCTGGAGCAACCCTTCGGAGCAGCCCATGACCGGCGACCAGATCGCGATCCTTGTTATCCTCGCTCTTGCGATGGCCGCCTTCCTGTCCGGCCGTCTGCGTCACGACATGGTGGCGATGGGCGCGCTCATCGCCTGTGTCGCCGCCGGCCTGGTTCCTTCCGAGGAGGCCTTCTCCGGTTTCGGCCATCCGGCGGTAATCACGGTCGCCTGCGTGCTGGTGCTCAGCCGCGGCCTGCAGACCTCCGGCGCGGTCGATGTGCTGGCCCGCACCGTGCTGCCGGACAGCGCCGGGCGCACGCTCAGCCTTGCCGCGTTGACCGGCCTCGGCGCCGCGCTCTCCGGCTTCATGAACAATGTCGGCGCCATGGCCCTTTTGATGCCGGTGGCGCTGCAGCTCGCCCGCCGGCTCGACATGACGCCCGGCCGCATGCTGATGCCGCTCGCTTTCGGCACCATTCTCGGCGGCATGACGACGCTGATCGGCACCCCGCCGAACCTGATCGTCTCGGGCTTCCGTGCCTCCGCCGGCGGGGGCGGCGGCAGCTTTTCGATGTTCGACTTCGCGCCTGTCGGCCTTGCCGTGGCGCTGGCCGGCCTTGCCTTCATCGTCACGGTCGGCTGGCGCCTGGTGCCGGTCACCCGCGCGGCCGCCGGCGAGGCCTTCGAGGTCGGCTCCTACCTGACGGAAGTGCGGGTGGAGGAAAAGGGCAAGGCCGACGGCATGAACCTGCACCAGATCGAGGCCGAGCTGGACAAGGCCGATGCCCAGATCGTCGGCCTGGTGCGCGGCGGCCTCAGGGTCAGCGCCCCGCGCGGCAACCGCCGCGTCCAGGGCGGCGACGTCCTGGTGCTCGAGGCGGATGTCGAGGGCATCGCCGAGGCGCTGTCCAAGCTCGACCTCAAGCTGGAGGAGCAGGTCAAGGCGCGCGACGAGGAACTGGAGAAGAAGGAGCGCGTGCGCGAGAAGGAGGCCCGGCGCGAGGAAGACGAGCAACGCCGCCGCGAGATCGACGAGGCCGCGAGCCTCGGCGACGTGGCGCTGGAGCCGGAGCCCGAACCGGTCGAGCCGGAAAGCCCGCAGGAGAGCGAGACGGACGCGGACAAGAGCGAGGCGAGCGAGGGCTCCGCTGAATCGGACGCGCGCGAGGTCCGCCGCGACACGGAAGCCGAGGAAGTGGTGCTGCGCGAGCTGGTGGTGCGGCCCGAATCGCCGCTGGTCGGCCGCTCCGCCCGCGACCTTGCCCTGCGCAGCCGCTTCGGCGTCAACCTGCTCGGCGTTTCGCGCAACGGCCGCCGCTCCACCTCGCGCCTGCGCACCCTGCAGCTGCAGTCGGGCGACCTGCTCTTGATGCAGGGACCGGCCGACGTGCTGGCCGAATTCGCGGCGGAGACCGGCTGCGTGCCGCTGGCCGAGCGCGAGCTGCGCATTCCCGACAAGCGCAAGGCGCTGCTCGCCGCCGGCATTCTCGGCCTGTCGATCCTCGCCACGGTCATCGGCCTGCTGCCTGCGGCCGTGTCCTTCGCCGCCGGCGTGCTGGCCTCCATGCTGCTGCGCACGGTGCCGCTGCGCTCGGTCTACACCGCCGTCGACTGGCCGGTGGTGGTGCTCCTCGCCGCCCTCATTCCCGTTGCCGGGGCGATGGAGGCGACCGGCACGGCCGAGCTCATCGCCACCTTCCTGGTCGGCACCCTGGCGCAGGGCCACCCCGTCGCAGCGCTGGCGATGGTGCTGGTCGTCACCATGTTCCTGTCGGATGTCATGAACAACGCGGCGACGGCGGCCGTCATGTGCCCCATCGCCATCGGCATCGCGGCGACGCTCGGCGTCAACCCGGATGCCTTCCTGATGTCGGTGGCCATCGGCGCCTCCTGCGCCTTCCTCACCCCCATCGGCCACCAGAACAACACGCTGATCCTGGGGCCGGGCGGCTTCGGCTTCGGCGATTACTGGCGCCTCGGCCTGCCGCTGGAGCTGATCGTGGCGGCGGTGGCCGTGCCGACGCTGCTCCTCGTCTGGCCTTTGTAAGGTCGGCGAGGAGCAGGGCGGGCGGGATCGCAGGTCTCAGGCGCGCTTGCGGCCCGTGAACATCGCTGCCACCAGGTTTTCCCGGTGCTCGAAACTGGCCAGCAGCACGCCGGCCACATGCAGGAAGATCAGCGCAAGCGTGCCGTTCGCCAGCACCTCGTGCAGCTCTTCCAGCCACCTCGCGTCGCGATAGGCCAGCGTCTCCATCATGTAGCCGGTGACGCAGATGCCGGCGATGGCCGCGATCAGCGCCAGAACCATGGCTCCCCCGGCCGGATTGTGGCCCAGGTGCCGCCGCGCCTTCAGCCGCAGGCTGTCGGCGAGAAACCGCAGCACCTCGCCCGGCGGGCGCACGAAGTCGGCAAAGCGCGCATGCTGCGGGCCGGCAAAGCCCCAGATGATGCGCAGGGCCAGCAGCGCGGCGATGGTGTAGCCGGCGATCTCGTGCACCTGCTGCACCTCTTCCGCCGTCGCATAGGCGAGGGCGAAAGCCCCCACCAGCGACCAGTGGAACAGGCGCACCAGCGGATCCCAGACCCGCACGGTCCCGCCTGCTTCCGGGGCCGCATCCGCGCCAGCCGGCGTGACGGACGGCATCGCGCCGTCCGTTTCCGCCTGGTTCAGGGGGCTGTTCATCCCCGCTTGCCGCGCGTGTCGTCCCGGCGCAGGATCTCGCCGGTCACCGGATGCACGTCGGCCTCGATGCGCACGCCGTTGGCGTCGTGGCCCTCGACCTCGTAGACGCCGTCGTCGATCTCGACCTCGCGGATCGTGTAGCCGGCGGCTTCCATCTTGGCGGTGACGTCGGCAAGGCTCATCCACTGGTCGCGCGGGGCGTCGATGCCCCAGCGGTTGCGGCCGTCGTCGTCGCCGGCCAGGGCCAGGCCCGGGGCGGCGGCAAGGGCGATGAGGGCGATGGCAAGGGTCTTCTTCATGATGGTCTTCCTGTCTTTGCGGTGCCGCGGCCCGCTGTCGAACCGCGAATGTCGCCATCATGCCCGGGCCGCCCTGACGCCTCGCCGATGCGCCTCGTCAGGCAATTGTCAGGATCGTTGCGCTACAGGGGGAAGGTCATGACCGCACATCCCACCCGCCGCCGTTTCCTCCTTGCCCTTGCCGCAGCGCTGCCCGTTCTGGCCGCCGGCGCATGGCCGGTCGTCTCGATCGCCGACGACGACGATCACGAGCGCGCCCGCCGCCTGCTGCGCTCCGGCGAGATCCGCCCCTTGTCTGAAATTCTCGCCAGCGTCGAAAGCAGCATAGGCGGCCGGGTGCTGGATGTTGACTTCGAGCGCGACGACGGCCGCTATGTCTACGAGCTCAAGATGGTGATGCCGTCCGGGCGCGTGCGCGAGGTCACCGTGGACGCGGCCACCGCCCGCATCATCGAGATCGAGGACGATTGATGCGGCTTCTGCTGGTGGAGGACGACGAGCGCATCGCCCGCGATGTCGCGGCCGCGCTGACGGCCGCCGGCTATGTGGTCGAGCGTGCCGCCGACGGCGAGGACGCCTGGTTCCTCGGCGACACGGAGGATTTCGACCTCGTCGTGCTCGATCTCGGCCTTCCCGTTCTCGACGGACTGTCGGTGCTCAAGCGCTGGCGCGGCGCCGGGCGCACCATGCCCGTGCTGGTGCTGACCGCCCGCGGCGCCTGGGCCGAGCGGGTCGAGGGCATCGATGCCGGCGCCGACGACTATCTCGCCAAGCCCTTCCGCATGGAGGAGCTGGTCGCCCGCGTCCGCGCGCTCATCCGCCGCTCCGTCGGGGTTGCCACCCCCGCCATTGCCGCCGGCCCCTTGATGCTCGACACGCGGCAGATGCGGGTTGCCCGCGATGGCGTGCCGCTCGCCCTGTCGCCGCTCGAATACCGCCTCACCGCCTATCTCATGCACCACAAGGGCCGGGTCGTGCCGCCGACCGAGCTGCTGGAGCATCTTTACGGCGACGACGATGCCCGCGACGTCAACGCGCTGGAAGCGGTGGTGGCGCGGCTGCGCCGCAAGCTCGGGCCGGATGCCATCGAGACCCGGCGCGGCTTCGGCTATCTCGTTTCGGACGCGCCCGCGTGACGCCGCCTTCCCGCTCGCGGGGCGCAAGACGGCGCGGCTCGCTGCGCCTGCGCCTCATCCTGGCCGGCGCCGTCTCTGTGCTCGCCGCGCTGGCGCTCGCCGCCGCCGGTCTCCTGGTGCTGTTCGAACGTCATGTCGAGCGGCGCATCGACCAGGAGCTGTCCGTCCATCTTGACCAGTTGGTTGCCGGCCTCGACCGCGCTCCCGACGGCGCGCTGGTTCTCGTGCGCCCGCCCGGCGATCCGCGCTTTGCCGTGCCGCTTTCCGGCCTCTACTGGCAGTATCAGGGCCAAGATGCGGGCCAGGGGGTGCTTCAGGGCTCCATCCAGCGCTCGCGCTCGCTCTGGGATGTCGAGTTGGCCTTGCCGGCGGAGGAGAAGGGCGATCCGCTGCCCCATCGCCACACGATTGCCGGTCCCGGCGACACCCAGCTCCTGCTGCTGGAGCGGGTGGTCGAACTGCGCGGTACCCCGGTTCGTGTCGCCGTTGCCATCGACCGGCGCGAGATCGACGAGGCGACGCGCGCCTTCGGCCTCGATCTTGCGCCCTATCTTGCCGTGCTCGCCCTGTTCCTGATGGCCGCTGCGGTCGCGCAGGTTTCCGTCGGCCTGCGGCCGCTTGCGGCCGTGCGCGACGGACTGGCCGCCATCCGCTCCGGTCGCCGCGCGCGTCTGGGCGACGATTTTCCCGACGAGATCCGCCCGCTCGCCGGCGAGCTGGACGGCCTGCTTGCCGCCCGCGAGGCGCAGGTGGAGAGCGCCCGCGCCCGGGCCGGCGACCTTGCCCATGGCCTGCGCACCCCGCTGCAGGTGCTTGCCGGCGATGTCGAGCGCTTGCAGGCGCGGGGTGAGACCGAGATCGCCGCCGAGATCGAAACCGTCGCGCTGTCGATGCGCCGTCATGTGGAGCGAGAGCTTGCCCGTGCCCGCCTCGCCTCCGGCCGGGGTACGGCAACGGCCGCCCCTGCCGCTGTGGCACGCGCCGTCGTTGCCGTCGTCTCGCGCACGCCGGCCGGTTCCCGGCTCGACTGGCAGGTGGAGATTGCCGAGGATGCGCGCCTTGCCATCGATCCCGACGATCTGGCCGAGGCGCTCGGCAATTTGGCCGAAAACGCCGCCCGCCACGCTGTCGCCCGGGTGCGCTTCACCCTGGACGAGGCTCCGGGCGAGCAGGGCGGGGAGGCGCCTGGCCTTGTCCGGCTCGCCGTGCGGGACGACGGGCCGGGCATTCCGGCGGACCTGATCGGCGGGCTCACCGCACGCGGGGGCCGGCTCGATCTTGCCGGCGGCAGCGGCGCGGGTCTCGGCCTTGCCATCGTCTCGGAGATCGCCGAGGCTTGGGGCGGCAGTCTCCTCATCGAGAATCGCGCCCCAGGCCTTGAAGCGGCCCTGTGCCTGCGTCCCGCGCCGTCCGGCACCTGAGGACGGCGGGCCTCAGACCTGATGCGCGTCAGGCCGGCGGCGGCAGGATGGTCATGCCGGTCGCGCCGGCCACCTGCATCACCTTCGCCACATCCGGCGGTCCGTCCATCGGCGCGGGCGCTGCCGTCCCCTCGGCCACCGGTGTGCCCAGTTCCGTGAAGAACCGCTCGTGCATGTGGCCCGGCGCGTTCAGGATCAGCACCCGTGCCGGCGTCGTGCCGCGTGCCGTGAAGGCATGCACCGCCCCGTCGGGAATCGGCACATGGCTGCCCGGCCCGGCGACGCGCGTCTCGCCCGCCACCATGAATTCGATCTCGCCTTCCAGCACGTAGAAGGCTTCCGTCTCGCCGGCATGATGGTTCGGCGGGGCGCCCAGTCCCGGCGGCACCACGGCTTCCACCAGACAGTACTTGCCCAGCGTGTCGCCGGGAAAGGCATGAAATTTCATTAAGATGCCGAGTGTCTCATACGTTCTGGCGCGAGTGTCTGCCACGGCCTGTCCTCCACTTGTGAGAGAGTTGGAATGGCCTTATGATACATAAGTC
This sequence comes from Stappia sp. 28M-7, assembly GCF_014252955.1. Lineage (NCBI taxonomy): Bacteria > Pseudomonadati > Pseudomonadota > Alphaproteobacteria > Hyphomicrobiales > Stappiaceae > Stappia > Stappia quadratibracata. The sequence goes on from NZ_JACMIA010000001.1 coordinate 517,336, forward strand.
TTTTTATGAGACAAGTGTCTTATTATGAGGAATCAGAGTGGCAACTCGTGAACGCACGTCCCAGAAGAACCGCACCCGCGAGGCGATCCTTGCCGGTGCGCGTGCCCTGATCGAGCGCGGCGAAGCGGTGACGGTCACGGCCGCGGCGGCCGAGAGCGGCATCTCCAAGGCGACGGCCTATCGCTACTTCTCCGATCCGGCGGTGCTGGCGGCCGAGGCGGGCCTTGCGGTCGAGGTGCGCGACTATGCGGAGATCGTGCAGGGCTGCGACACCCCGCGTGCGAAGGTGCTGGCCGTCAGCCTCTACATGTTCGATCTGGCGCTTGCCCATGAGGCGGCCTTCCGCCAGTTCCTGGCGCGCAATCTCGATTGCTGGCTGGCCGAAGGGGGCGGGGAGGCGACGCGTCGCGGGGCCCGCCGTGTCGCCATGTACCGGCAGGCCCTGTCCGAGGTCCGGCCCGCCCTGCCGGCGGACCGTCTTGCCGTTCTGGTCGGCGCGCTGTCGGCGGCAACCGGCACCGAGGCGATGATCGCGCTCGACGACGTTGCCCGCCTGTCGCCGGACATGGCCCGTCAGGCCGTGCGCGAGACCACCGAGGCGCTGCTCGACCGGTTTCTCGGCGCGCCGTGAGGAGGAGCGATCTGGTTCGAGATCATCGACGAAATGCAGAAGGGACTTGAGTTCTAGTAATGACTACTCTGCAGAAATCTCAAAAGATCAATTCTGTACGGGCCTTAGATAAAGAGAGATCCCTGGATTTTTTTGAGCGAATTCATTTATATTTGTAAGAAGATGGTGCATTATTTTTCGGATAAGATCCATTGCTTCAAGACGGTCCCGGAAATCGTGAAAAACCAATCCTTCATCAAACTGTAGATGCGGAATATGGTACGTAAATTCATTAGTGTTACGCTTGTGAATATCCAGGCGGACATGCGCGAAGTTCTCGTCTGAGTGTGCGTACACCTTGTTTCTAAGGTCAATTATTCGTCTGTGCATTATTTTTTCATTGTCAGAAATTTTTACGCCAATTCTTTTCAACGGAAGATTTTGGTAGCGCCCTTTACTGTTTGTGAATGCTCGCCCATATGAAATAATAAAAGCAGTCTCAAAACATTTAATCTTTCGGAGTTCGATTTTTGAATATTTTGCGCCATCATCAACTTCGTCATTCAAAAAGGTAATCGCACTCAGGGCGGTTTGCAAATCGGCGTGCGCGATTACAAGCCTCTTTAAGAGATCGATATTTTCTTCGGAACTCAATTTCGCCCCCACCGAACGAACTGCCTCAATTCCATATCATGCTTGGGGTGCGTCATTCCACGTTGCCCTGCTCGACATCGCCCGCCTGTCGCCGGACATGGCCCGTCAGGCCGTGCGCGAGACCACCGAGGCGCTGCTCGACCGGTTTCTCGGCACCGTTTAGGGCGCGCTTTGCGCCTCAGACCTTCCGTGCCACCAGGAACCGCGCCTTGCGCGAGGCCGGGTGCAGGTCGGCCTCCAGGATCTCGAAGCCGGCATCGACCACCGCCTTGTCCAGCTCGGCGATGGTGAAGAAGCCGACATGCGGCGCCTTGCCGACCAGCTGCATCGCCTTGATCAGCGGCAGCATGTACCAGCCCCAGCTCTTCAGGCAGACGGTCTTGGAGATCAGCAGTCCGCCGGGCTTCAGCCGTGCTTTCAACGCGGCGAGCGCCTTCGGCAGATCCTCCGCCATATGCAGCATGTTGAAGGCCAGCACCGCGTCGAAGGGCGGGGCGCCGGCGTCCAGCTCCGCCTGTCCGGCCTCCATGACGCTGGCCTTGCGGAAGAAGAGGTTTCCGGCCCCTGCGGCCGCCGCCTTCTCGTTTGCGATGGCGATCATCTGCGCCGAAATGTCGGTGCCGAGATAGCTGCCCGTGCCTGCGGCCAGCTGCAAGGCCGTCGTGCCCGTGCCGCAGCCGACCTCCAGCACACGGTCCTGCGGCATCAGCCGCGCGGCCGTCGCCTCCAGCGTCCGCCGGTAGGACGCCTCGTCCTTGATCGGGTCGGCGGCATATTTGCGGGCCGCCTTGTCCCAGAAGTCGTCCTGCCTGCGCATCTCGTGGCTCCGCTGGTGCCGGGGCGGCCCCTTGCCGCCCGGCTTTCGATGTAGCGCGGCCAAAAACCAAATGAAATTGCATAAAAACGCAGCGTCGTTATACGTTTTTGCATGAATTCACGCGCCAACTTCGACTGGAACCGCCTGCGCGCCTTTCTCGTCACCGCCGAGGAAGGCTCGCTTTCCGCCGCCGCCCGCATCCTCGGGCTGACCCAGCCGACGCTGGGTCGCCAGGTCGCCGCGCTGGAGCAGGAGCTCGGCGTTGCCCTGTTCGAGCGGGTCGGCCGCTCCCTCAGCCTGACGCGCTCGGGGCTGGAGCTGCTGGAGCACGCCCGCGCCATGGGCGCGGCAGCGGGCCGCGTCTCGCTTGCCGCCTCCGGGCGGGTCGAGGCGGTGGCAGGGGAGGTTTCCGTCACCGCCAGCGACGTCATCTCCGCCTGGTTGCTGCCGCCGGTGCTGGAGCGCCTGCGCGAGGCCGCGCCCGGCCTGTCGCTGGAGATCGTCGCCACCAACAGCCTGCGCGACATCCGTCGCCGCGAGGCCGACATCGCCATCCGTCATGTCGAGCCGCAGGACGGCGAACTGATCGCCCGCCGGATGCCCGACATGCAGGCCCGGCTCTACGCGTCGCGCGATCTCATCGCCCGCCGGGGCGGGCCGCCGCGCGATGCCGCCGCGCTGTCCGCCTGGCCCTTCGTCGGCTTCGAGCGCTCCGAGCGCTTTCGCCTGGCGCTCAACGCCCAGGGCCTGTCGCTGACCCAGGACAGCTTCCCGCTCGTCAGCGAGAACGGCGTTGTCGCCTGGCACTACGTTCGCGCCGGGCTCGGGGTCGGCGCCATGATCGAGGAGGTCGCCCGCCTCGCGCCGGAGGTCGAGTGCCTGCTGCCCGAGCTTCCCGCGATTCCCGTTCCGGTCTTCCTGGTCACCCACCGCGAGCTGCACACCAGCCGGCGCATCCGGATCGTCTTCGACCATATCACGGCGATGCTGGCCGGGGATTAGCGACGCGGCGCGCGGGGATATAGGCGAGGCGGGCACCCGGCCCGGCAGGCAGGCCCGGGCGGTGCCCCCAGCGCCCGCCGCGCGCACTTGTCCCCGCCCTATCCCCGTTTGCGCAGACGCGGGCGATTTGGCGAGATTGCGACGATTGAGACGCGGAACGCCGATATTGAGACGGGATTTTGCAAAATCCGTCTCGCAATTTCTCAAGTTCCGGCACGCCGTCCGGGCATACAAAAAGGGCGCGCCGTTGGCCGGCGCGCCCTTCGAAACCGTGTGGTCTGCGCGGTGCAGACGAACGCTCGCGCCTTAGGCTGCGAGGGCGCCCTTCGCCTTCTCGGTCAGCTCCTTGAACGCATCCGGCTCACGGATGGCGATGTCGGAGAGGACCTTGCGGTCGATCTCGATGCCGGCCTTGTTGAGGCCGTCGATGAAGCGCCCGTAGGTCAGGCCGTGCTCACGGACAGCGGCGTTGATGCGCTGGATCCAGAGCGAACGGAAGTTCCGCTTGCGAACCTTGCGGTCGCGATAGGCGTACTGTCCGGCCTTCTCGACAGCCTGCTTGGCGACGCGGATCGTGTTCTTGCGACGACCGTAGTAACCCTTGGCGGCCTTGAGGACCTTCTTGTGCTTTGCGTGGGCGGTAACGCCCCTTTTGACACGCGACATGGGATTTAACTCCTTGAAAAGTCTAGAACGCCGTCAGGCTCAGCCGTAGGGCAGGAACTTCTTGACGATGCGGGCATCGGGCTCGGCCAGAGTGGTCGTGCCGCGCGCGTTGCGGATGAACTTGGTGGAACGCTTGATCATCCCGTGACGCTTGCCCGCCTGAGCGGTCTTGACCTTGCCGGTCGCGGTCAGTTTGAAGCGCTTCTTGGCGCCGGACTTCGTCTTCAGCTTGGGCATTTTGCATCCTTTCTCGACCCGGCAGTGCTGATCCGCCGGTTGTTGTTGGAAGCCGTTTTATGAGCCGCCACGGCATGCCCTTTTGTCGCGGGCTCCGGTCGTAACACGACCGGTCCCGTGAAGCCGGGCGGCTCGGGACAGGGGCTTATAGGCAAAGCCGCCGGGAAACGCAAGCGCTCCGGAGGCCTGTGGCGGCCCTGCACGGTTCCGGCGCAGGACTGCCCCCTGAAACTGCAGAACCCGGCCCCTTTCGAGGCCGGGTTCCGCGAAAAACTGCCGCTTGTCGCGGCCGCGTCGGATGGCAGGCTTCAGCGCGCGATCGGCGCCAGCACCATCACCATCTGGCGGCCTTCCAGACGCGGGTGGGATTCGACCTTGGCGAATTCCGCCGTCTCGTCCCGCACCTTGTTGAGCAGCGCGATGCCCAGGTCCTGGTGCGCCATTTCGCGTCCGCGGAACCGCAGGGTGACCTTCACCTTGTCGCCCTCGTCGAAGAAACGCTTCATGTTCCGCATCTTCACCTCATAATCATGGGTGTCGATGTTCGGACGCATCTTGATTTCCTTGACCTCGACGATCTTCTGGTTCTTGCGCGCCTCTGCTGCCTTCTTCTGGCTCAGGTACTTGTACCTGCCATAGTCAAGGATCTTGCAGACGGGCGGCGAAGAGTTCGGAGAAATCTCGACAAGGTCCAGACCGGCCTCTTCGGCCATCCTCAAGGCGTCTTCCGTGGGCGTGACACCGAGGTTCTGTCCATCCTGATCGATGAGCTGGACTTCCCGAACGCGGATCTCTTGGTTTGTGCGCGGGCCTTCCTTGGTCGGCGGCGGTGCGCGGTATGGACGGCGAATGGTCGCAATCTCCTCTAACGTTTCAACGACTTGGCTAAACCGGCCGCAGCCGGCGACTTGCCCTGCAACACGAATACCCCGAACGCCGGGCGTCGGGGAAGCCTGTGTGCGCCGCAGGACGCCATCACCGGAAAATCCAGTGAAAACGGCCCTGAGTCAACCGCTTTCACGCAGCGGCCGCGGGCGGCAACCCGCATCCTGCCTATTGTCACTCCAGGTTGATTGTCTTCGTGACGTATACTTTCCCGATAAATTTAGCCAACATTGAACTTTTTAAGTAATAAAATCAGAAGTTGTGCCTCTGTCCAGTATTAACGTCATGTTCAATTCTGTCTGCAATGAACTGCATGGGGGAATGAAAAGACTGTCCGGACGTCCGCGTGCAGGAGCGCGTCACCGACAGATCATCCGTCGTTGCAGGAGAGTGTACTGTGTCCTTCCCGTTCTTTCGCTCTGGCGTGCCGATGGCCGCCCGTGTCGGCGTGCTTGCGGCAATCGCGGTGATTGCCGTCGCCGTCCTCTCCTTCACCCACTACGCCGGCGACAGGGGCATGAGCACGGCGCTCGACCGGCTTTCGGACAACCGTGCTCTGCAGTCGCTGGCCGCCAGCGTCGCCAACGAGACGCTGCAGATGCGCCGCCGCGAAAAGGACTTCCTGCTGCGCCGGGACGAGGCGGACGTGGCCCGCTACAACGCGTCCGTCGCAACCGCGCTCGAGGAACTGGATGCCATGACCCGGCTCGATGCGGCCGCCCCCGTGCTCGACCGTATCGATACGGTCCGCAGCGAGGTCGAGGCCCATCGCGACCAGTTCGCCAAGGTCGTCGAGGCGTATCGCGTCATGGGCTTCGACGAGAAGAGCGGCCTGCAGGGTGAACTGCGCGGTGCCGTGCATGCGGCCGAAACGCAGCTGAAGGCGGCCGACCTCGACACGCTGACGGTCAAGATGCTGATGATGCGCCGGCACGAGAAGGACCTCATGCTGCGCGGCGACATGAAATATGTCGGCGAGGTCGAGGCCCGCCGTGCCGAGTTCGATGCGCTGCTTGCCGCCTCGCCGCTCGCGGCTGCCGAGCAGGGTGAGATCGCCAAACTGATGGATGCCTATGTCGGCGGCTTCAAGGCCTATGCGACGATCAACGCGACCATCGGTGCCGAGACCGGCGTCCTGGCTGAGATCTTCGCGCGGCTGACGCCCGAGGTGGAAGCCGTCGAACAGGCGGCGGAGGACGGGCTTGCGGCAGCGGAAGCCGATCTTGAGGCAACCCGCGGCACGGTCTCGATCGTCTTCGTCGCCAGTGCTGTCGCCACGCTGGTCATCGCCCTTGGTCTTGCCTGGTTCCTGGGCCGTGGCATCACCCGCCCGGTGATCGGCCTCACCGGCGCAATGCGCTCGCTCGCCGATGGCGACACCTCGGTCGAGATTCCCGATGCCTCGCGGCACCTGGAGATCGGCGCGATGGCCCGCGCGGTGGAAGTGTTCCGCGCCAACGCGATCCGCAACCGCGAGCTGGAGGCCCAGCAGGCGGAAAACGAGAAGCGTGCCGCAGCCGAAAAGCGCGAGGCGATGGAGCAGCTTGCCCGCGACTTCGACGCCAGCGTCGGCCGCATCGTCGGCATGATTTCGCGGGCCTCGCACGACCTGTCGACCGCCTCGCACACCATGGCCTCCCTGTCGGAAGACGTCGACACGCGCTCGGCCAACGTCGCGGCGGCCTCCGAACAGACCGCGGCCAATGTTCACACGGTCGCTGCTGCAACCGAGGAGATGAGCGCTTCGATCTCCGAGATCAGCGCCCAGATCCTGCGCACCTCGGACTCCACCCAGCAGGCGGCGAACGAGATCCAGCGCACGAGCGGGCAGATGGAAGCGCTTGCATCCGTTGCCAACCGCATCGGTGAGGTCGTGTCGATGATTTCCGGCATCGCCGCCCAGACCAATCTTCTGGCGCTCAACGCCACGATCGAGTCGGCCCGCGCGGGCGAAGCGGGCAAGGGCTTTGCGGTGGTCGCGGGCGAGGTCAAGGCCCTGGCCGGCGAGACCGCGAGGGCAACCGACGGCATTTCCGGGCTGGTCGCCGAGATCCAGGCCGAAACCCGCACCGCGGTTGCCGCCATCGACGGAATCGGCCGCCTGATCTCCGACATCAACGGCACGGCAACGGCCATCGCCGCGGCGATGGAAGAGCAGGGCGCCGCCACCCGCGAGGTGTCACGCAATGTGGTCGAGGCCGCCTCGGGCAGCCGCGCGGTCTCCGATGGCATCTCGGGCGTCAGCACCGCCTCGCGCGAGAATCGTCACGCGGTGACCACGGTGACGGCCGCCGCCGAGACGCTGTCGGGTCAGTCGGAAGAGATGCGCCGGGAGGTCGAGCGCTTCCTCGCCCATATCCGAAACGCCGCCTGACGCATGCACTCTCCCGCTGGCGCTTGCGCGTCAGCGGGTCTTCGCCAGCCTGTCGTAGACGGCGAGCGTTGCCTCGCACATCGCCTCGACCGTGAAGTCGCGCCGCACATGGGCGAGCGCCCGTGCGGCCAGCGCCTCGCGCGCCTGCGGCGCGAGCGCCAGCATTTCGGCGAGCGCCGCGGCCAGTGCGGCGGGATCGTTCGCCGGCACGCGCCAGCCGGTGCGTTCGTCCTCGGCGACATCGGGCGGCGCCAGTACCGTCTCGGGCACGGCGCCAAGGTTCGTCGCGACCACCGGCACGCCGGCGGCCTGCGCCTCGACGGCAGCCCGACCGAAGGCTTCCGGCTCGATCGAGGCGACCACCGCGACATCGGCCATTGCAAGGCCGGCGGCAACATCCGCACAGTGGCCGACCAGGCGCACCCGGTCTGAAAGGCCGGCGTTGGCGATTCGCGTCTTCAGCTCCGCCACATAGGTTTCCCGGCCCTGGGCATCGCCGGCCAGGATCGCCGTCCAGCCGGCGGGCGCCCCGGGCGAGGCGGCGAGCCGCGCCAGCGCGTCGATCAGCACCGTCTGGCCCTTCCAGTGGGTGAGGCGGGCAAGGTTGAGGATCACCCGCTCGCCGTCCTGAAGCCCCCAGGCGTCGGCGAGCGCCTGCCGGCGCTCGGTCGAGACCGAGGCCGGATCGAGCGCGGCAAGGTCGGAGCCGCGGTGAATGACGGTGATGCGCTCTTTCACGAAAGGATGCCGCTCGGCGATCAGCGCGGCCGTGTAGCGGGAGTTGGCGATCACCGCATCCCCTCGGGCCATCACGGAATTATAGAGGCCTTTCAAGGCGTTCGTCTGATTGTAGATGCCGTGATAGGTGGTGACGAAGGGAAGTTCCAGCCGCCGCGCCGCGATCAGCGCTGCCCAGGCCGGCGCCCGCGAGCGGGCATGGATCAGGTCCACCCCTTCCTTGCGGGCAAGGCGCGTCAGCGCGCCGGCATTGCGCCAGATCCACAGCGGCGACTTTCGCGCCACCGGCAGGGTCACATGCTCGCCGCCGACAGCCTCCAGCTCCGCCACCAGACGGCCGCCGCGGCTGGCGACGATGGCCCGGTGCCCGGCCGCCACGAGCGCCCGCGCCACGTCCACTGTCGTGCGTTCGGCGCCGCCCGTCTGAAGGTCCGGAATGACTTGCAGCACGGTTCGGCGGGTCACGAGGGCTCCTATCGGATGGGGCAAGCGAAAGCCCGGCGCGGACTTTTCAAGGCACGCGAGCTGTGCCACATCGGGCGGCAATCAGGCAAGACACTCAGACCAAGACACTCAGGCAAGGCAGGCGGAGGCAGCAATGGACGGGCAGGCTCAGGATCAGGTGCGCCATATCGAGGTCGGCGCCGACAGGCGGCGCATCGCCGTGCTGCGCGAGGAGGGCGAACCCGGCCGCTGCGGCGTCCTGTGGCTTTCCGGCTTCAAGTCGGACATGGCCGGCACGAAGGCCGAAGAACTGGCCGCATGGGCCCGCTCGACGGGCCGCGCCGTGACCCGTCTCGACTATTCCGGCCACGGCGTCTCGGACGGCGAGTTCGAGGACGGCACGATCTCGCGCTGGGCCGAGGAGGCGCTGGCCGTGCATGCCGCCTTCTGCCGCGAGCCGACCATCGTTGTCGGCTCGTCCATGGGCGGCTGGATCGCCCTGCTGCTGGCCCGGGCGCTGGTCGCCCGGCCGGTTGAGGCCGCGCCGCTTGCCGGCATGGTGCTGATCGCCCCGGCGCCGGACTTCACCGAAGAGCTGATGTGGAAGCACGAGTTCACCGACGAGATCCGCGAGACGATCCTGCGCGAGGGCCGTTTCGAGCGCCCGTCCGAATATGACGACAGCCCGTATGTGATCACCCGCGCCCTGATCGAGGACGGCCGCGACAACCTGCTGCTCGGCGGCCTCATCGAGACCGGTTGCCCCGTCACCATACTGCAGGGCCAGCGCGACGATGCCGTGCCCTGGCGCCATGCGCTGCGGCTGACCGAATGCTTGGCGCTGGACGATGTGGTGCTGACCCTGATCAAGGACGGCGACCACCGGCTCTCGCGTCCGCAGGACATCGAGCGGCTGATCGCTGCTGTCGAGGTGCGGGCGAGCGAAGCCGAGGCCGGCGCCGGCGGCGCCTGACCCGGACGGACGGGTGAGGGCAGGGCTGCTGCATTGCTATGCCTGTTCTTTTTGCAGGACGGGTCATCGCTTTGTCTTATTTCGCGCAAAGGCTTGAGCAGGCATGATCGGTCCTGCGCAGCCGGCCGGGGAGCGCCCCGCGGGTGAACGCGCGGGCGGACAGCAAGCGGAGGCACGCAATCCATGGCAGCAGCACGCAGGCGTTTCATCCTGGCGATCGACGGAGGCGGCATTCGCGGACTGATCCCGCTGCGGATCCTCGAGACGCTGGAAGCGCGGCTGCGCATGCTGGGCAAGACCGAACCGCTCCATCGCTATTTCGACATGATCGGCGGCAGTTCCACGGGCGGGCTCATTGCCGCGGGCCTTGCCGCACCGCGTCCGGACGACACCAGCGGTGCGCCGGCGGCCAGCATTTCGGACCTGCGCCGCTTCTTCGAGGTGGAGGCGCGCGAGGTCTTCCGCCGCAAGAGCCTGTTCGAGCGGTTCGTTGCCAACCCGCGTGCGATTCTCGACGAACGCTACGACGAACGGCCGCTGGAACGCATCCTCAAGGAGCAGCTCGGCTGGACCTCGCTGCAGTCGGCGCTGACCCGCGTGGTGCTGACGGCCTACGATCTCGGCCGCCGCGAGGCGGTGTTCATGACGAACGGGCGCCAGAGCGACGGCAGCCGGCCGGACGACTACTATTTCTGGCAGGCGGTGCGGGCGACCACGGCCGCTCCGGTCTATTTCGAGCCGATGCGCGCGGAAAACCTGACCCATGGCGACGAGCGCACGCTGATCGACGGCGGCGTGGTGATGAACAACCCGGTGCTGGCGGTCTGGCTGGAGGCGATGAAGCTCGGCTGGAAGCCGGAGGAGATCACCATCCTGTCGCTGGGAACCGGCGCCGATACCCGACGCTCCTGGAGCTTCCGCGAGGCCGCGTCCTGGGGGCCTCTCGGCTGGCTGCTGCCGGCGAACGGCGTGCCGCTGCTCTCCGTTCTCTCGCACGGCCAGGCGACCACCGCCGCCTATCAGGCGCAGCGCCTGCTGCCGGCCGCCGGTATCGGCGAGGTGGTGCGTCTCGACGGCGACCTGCCGGCGGGGGCGGAAGCGATCGACAACACCCGTCCGGGCAACATCATCGAGCTGAACGGCGTTGCCGACCGGATCATCCGCGACAACACGCTGCTGCTCGACCGGTTGGCGCAGGAGATGAGCGAGTGGCCGGAATAGCGAGTGTTCGCCCCGCACCGCGTCCTTTTTGGATTTATGGTTAACCGTTCGTAAACGCTCCGGCGCGAGACTGGATATGACCCTCGGCGCAGTGTGCCGGCGGGCAGGGCCAGCGCGGAACGAAAGGAGCCGGCCATGACACGCATGCGTGCATCAGCCATGTCCTCGAGCAACCGGTCTTGCGGAGCTACGCCGCACCGCGACCGCCGACCGCTCCTGCTCGCGCTCCTGGCCTCCGCCTCCATCGCGGGCCTTGCTCTCCTCTTGCCGGCGCCCGCGGGCGCTGCTCCCCTGCCGCGCGAGAAGCCGGCGAGCCTGATCGCCGCCGAGGCCATGTCGCGGCTTGAGGAACGGCGGGTCACGACGACGCGCGTCCTGCCGGCGACCGATATCGGCGGCCTCGTCGATGCGCGAACCGGCGCCGTCGCGCCGGCTGCCCCGTCCGGCGAGGTCTATTCCAGCTTCGCATCTCCGCCTTTGCCGCGTCCGGCCCCGGCGGAGCGTCCTGTGGCGGTTGCCGCCGCGCCCATGCAGCTGCTCTCCGCCCCGCCTTCCGCTTCGCAGGCGGCCGTGTCGCAGCCCGCCCTGTCGCCCGCCGCCGTGCGGCCGACCGCCGTTGCCAAGGAGCTTTTCGGCGCCATGCGCGCGCCCGCGCCGCTGGCCGCCCGGTCCATCGGCTCCTATGCCAAGGGCTGCCTTGCCGGGGCGACGGCGCTCGCCGTCGACGGGCCGGCCTGGCAGGTCATGCGCCTGTCGCGCAACCGCAACTGGGGCCACCCGCAGCTGATCGACATGTTGCAGCGCCTGGCCGGCGACGCGCCGGCGCTCGGCTGGAACGGCCTGCTCGTCGGCGATCTCGCTCAGCCGCGCGGCGGGCCGATGATCTCCGGCCATGCCAGCCACCAGATCGGTCTCGATGCGGACATCTGGCTGACGCCGATGCCGGACCGCACGCTGTCGCGCGAGGAGCGCGAGAGCATGTCGGCCGTCTCCATGCTGAAAGGTTCGTCCGAACTGCCGGGCGCCGACCGGGGCGTCGATCCGGCGAAATGGAGCGCCTCGCGCGCGCGGCTCATCCGCCGTGCCGCGCAGGACCCGCGCGTCTCGCGCATCTTCGTCCATCCCGGCATCAAGCAGGCGCTGTGCCGCTTCGAGACCGGCGAGCGCGGCTGGCTGCGCAAGGTCCGGCCCTGGTGGGGGCACCACTATCACTTCCATGTGCGCATCGCCTGTCCCGAGGGCAGCATCGGCTGCAAGGACCAGGACGCACCGCCGCCGGGAGACGGCTGCGGCCAGGAACTGGCCTGGTGGCTGTCCGACGAGCCCTGGGTGCCGAAAAAGCCGAAAAAGACCGACAAGCCGGCCGCACCCGCGAAGAAGAAGCAGATGACGCTGGCGGCCCTGCCCAAGGCCTGCACCGAGGTTCTGGTGGCGCGGTAGACGGACCCGCGCGCCGCTCTTCGGCATCTTGTCCGTGGCGGCGTGGACCCGTCCTTGTCTTTTTCGATGATGCGCCGCGCAATCCGCTTTGCCGGCGCATCCGGCGATGGTAAATGGGCGCGCATGAGCACGCAGAAAATCTCCGACATCCGCAACTTTTCCATCGTGGCGCATATCGACCACGGCAAGTCGACGCTGGCCGACCGTCTGATCCAGATGACGGGCACGCTGACCGAGCGTGAGATGAAGGAGCAGGTGCTCGATTCGATGGACATCGAGCGCGAGCGCGGCATCACCATCAAGGCGCAGACCGTGCGCCTGATCTACAACGCCAAGGACGGCAAGCAGTACAAGCTGAACCTCATCGACACGCCGGGTCACGTCGACTTCGCCTATGAGGTCTCGCGCTCGCTGGCCGCCTGCGAGGGATCGCTGCTGGTCGTCGATGCCAGCCAGGGCGTCGAGGCGCAGACGCTCGCCAACGTCTACCAGGCCATCGACAACGATCACGAGATCGTGCCGGTGCTCAATAAGGTCGACCTGCCGGCGGCCGAGCCCGAGCGCGTCAAGGAGCAGATCGAGGACGTGATCGGCCTCGACGCCTCCGAAGCGGTGATGATTTCGGCCAAGACGGGCCTCGGCGTCGAGAACGTGCTGGAGGCGATCGTCAACCGCCTGCCCGCGCCGGAAGGCGATCCGGGTGCGCCGCTGAAGGCGCTGCTGGTCGACAGCTGGTACGACGCCTATCTCGGCGTGATGGTGCTGGTGCGCATCATCGACGGCTCGATGAAGAAGGGCCAGAAGGTCAAGATGATGGGCACGGGCGCGGCCTACGAGATCGACCGGGTCGGCGTCATGACGCCGAAATTCCTGTCGGTCGACGGCCTTGGCCCCGGCGAGATCGGCGTCATCACTGCCTCGATCAAGGAAGTGGCGGACACGCGCGTCGGCGACACGATCACCGACGACCGTAAGCCCTGCGCGCAGGCGCTGCCCGGCTTCAAGCCGGCGCAGCCGGTGGTGTTCTGCGGTCTCTTCCCGGTCGATGCCAACGACTTCGAGGACCTGCGCGCGGCGATGGGCAAGCTGCGCCTGAACGATGCCAGCTTCTCTTTCGAGATGGAGACCTCGGCGGCGCTCGGCTTCGGCTTCCGCTGCGGCTTCCTCGGCCTGTTGCATCTGGAAATCGTCCAGGAGCGTCTGGAGCGCGAATTCGATCTCGACCTGATCGCCACCGCGCCTTCGGTCGTCTATCGCATGCACCTGACCGACGGCACGCTGAAGGAACTGCACAACCCGGCCGACATGCCGGATCCGGTGAAGATCGACACGATCGAGGAGCCGTGGATCCGCGCCACGATCATGACGCCGGACGAGTATCTCGGCGCGATCCTGACGCTCTGCCAGGAGCGGCGCGGCGTGCAGGTCGACCTCAACTATGTCGGCAGCCGCGCCATGGTCACCTACGACCTGCCGCTGAACGAGGTGGTGTTCGACTTCTACGACCGGCTGAAGTCGATCTCGAAGGGCTACGCCTCCTTCGACTACCAGATTACCGACTATCGCGAGGGCGACCTCGTGCGCATGTCGATCCTGGTCAATGCCGAGCCGGTCGATGCGCTTTCCGTGCTGGTCCACCGCTCGCAGGCCGAGCGGCGCGGCCGCGCCATGTGCGAGAAACTCAAGGATCTGATCCCGCGGCACATGTTCAAGATCCCGATCCAGGCGGCCATCGGCGCCAGGGTCATCGCCCGCGAGACCATCGCGGCCCTTCGCAAGGACGTGACCGCCAAGTGCTATGGCGGCGACGCGACGCGCAAGCGCAAGCTTCTGGAAAAGCAGAAGGAAGGCAAGAAGCGCATGCGTCAGTTCGGCAAGGTGGAGATCCCGCAGGAAGCCTTCATCAAGGCCCTGAAGATGGATTCCTGATCCCGCGTCCCGTCGCCGCCTACTCGGCGGCGACGAGGGCCGGCTGCTCCCAGTTGCCTTCCTCGATCTCTGCGATCTGCTCGTCGATGCGCTGCAGGACGAAGCGCGAGAACGGGCCGAGGTGCACGTAGAGTGCCACCATCTGCAGCATCGGGTTGAGCGCCCGCGGATTGTGCCGCAGCGTGTAGGCGATCATGCGCCACAGATGGCCGCGATGCTCGGGCTTGTGCAGGGTGATCGACCAGACCAGCCGGCCCAGCTTCTTCAGGTCGCTGAAAAGCCGCGCATTCATCACGTCGCCGTTCGGCCCGCTCATGTCGAGCATCGAGACCATTTTGCGCAGCCGGGCGAAATAGGCGCCGGGCGAGTAGACCCGCTCGATGACGCGCCGGTAGTCGGCCAGGATCTGGGCGCGCGGGCGCAGGGTCTCGAAATTGAGCCCGGCCGTGCACTGGTCGCCCTTGATGTCTTCGGCATCGGCGATGTCGAACTCGGCATGCAGCCGCCCCTGGGCTGCCAGGCGCCGGGTGAGCTGGGTGTTCGGCAGGGCGTAGAGCAGGCCCGTCATCGCGACGGGAATGGCGGCCTCGTCGATCAGGCCGGCGATCTCGTCCGCCACCCGGTCGCTCTCCTCGTCGAAGCCGACGATGAAGCCGCCGATGACGAAGATGCCCGCTTCGTAGATCTTGTGCACGCTGGCGGCGATGTCGCGGCGCGTGTTCTGCTTCTTGCGGGTGGCGACCAGCACGTCCGGGTCCGGGCTTTCGATGCCGACGAAGACGACGAAGAAGCCGGCCTGCTGCATCATCTTGAGCAGCTCCGTATCGTCCGCCAGATTGAGCGAGGCTTCGGTGGACAGCTCGAACGGGCGTCCATGCGCCTCCTGCCAGGCGATGAGGTCCGGCAGGAACGCTTTCACCGCCTTCTTGTTGCCGATCAGGTTGTCGTCGACGAAATCGACATGGCCGCGATAGCCGAGGTCGTAGAGTGCCTGCAGTTCCGCCAGGATCTGGGCGCTGCCCTTGGTGCGCGGCTTGCGGCCGTAGAGCTCGATGATGTCGCAGAATTCGCAGGTGAACGGACAGCCGCGCGAGAACTGCACGTTGACCTGGACGTAGTCGGAAAACTTCAGCAGGTCGAAGCGCGGGACCGGCGTGGTGGTGACATCGGCCTTGAATTTCTCAGCCTCGAAGGTGCCGTGCCGCTCGCCGCGCTCGAACGCCGCGACGAAGTCGCCGAAGATGCCCTCCGCCTCGCCGACGACGCGAAAGTCGGCCTGGGCGTAGTGGTCCGGGCTGGAGGTAACGTCCGGCCCGCCGACGACGACGGGAATGCCGGCCGCCTGGCACAGCGCGATGATCGCCAGCGTGTCGCGCTGCTGCGGCAGCATCCCGCCGGTGAAGACGACATCGGCCCAGGCAAGGTCCTCGTCGCGCAGTTCCGTCGTGTTGCGGTCGACCAGCCGTGGCTCCCAGCTTGCCGGCAGCATGGCCGCGACGGTGATCAGGCCGAGCGGCGGGGCCGGGTACTTGGCGCCGACCAACGTGCAGGTTTCCTGGTAGTTCCAGAAAGAGCCCGCCTGAAAGCGCGGGTACAGAAGCAGGACGTTGATGGCCGGTCGCGACATGGATCCCTCAAGGATGATGCGGAGCTTTGGTCTTCTCGGTGCAGACTATCAGACCCGGCGAGGTTTGTTGTGTCCTAACGGCATCTGGTCAGGGGATTTGGCGCTCTCTTTCGCTGCCCGGTGCGATGCTCCGGCGGAAGACCTTGCAAAATGGAATTCGCTCACCATTTGTTAACAGTGCCTGTTCATGATTGATTGACGATCACGCGCGCCGAACGGTGTCGCAAGCCTGTCACCCTCTCATTGCATAAGGAGGGTAGGGCGTTTTCGAAAAACGACCCGAAACGACGTTGGCGCAACTCGTCATGCGTCGGTGCGACACGTTCCGCACCGCGATGGACCTTTCGCAGCCCGGCACTTCGCGATGGCGAAGGCGAGCGCGAGGCACTCGCACCGATTGGTGCAAGGTAAAACAAGAACGATAAGAAAGAGACTGACTATGGAACTTGGTAATGTGAAGTGGTTCGACATCAAGGCCGGTATCGGCGCGATCGAGCCCAACGAAGGCGACTATGTTCACGTGGACATGGCGGCGCTGCGCAAGTCGGGTGTCCCGAGCCTTAGCGAAGGCCAGCTGGTGGTCTATGACCTCGCCTATCTTCGCGGCCACACGGTCGCCGAGAACTTGCGCGTCCTGTAACGCGCCCGGCGGCCGGGAGGACCCGGCCGAAGACGACCTTTCACGCAAGGCTTGCGTGATGCGCGAAGCGCCGATGCCCGGACAAGGCACGGCGCTTTTTGCGTTTCAGGGGCGGCTCAGATCTCCTTCGTCCGCGACAGGCGCCGCAGCCGCAGCATCGCGATCAGCCCGGCCGCCGGCCCCAGCGCCAGCAGGGCCAGAAGCACCGCCCAGCCCGAGTGCTCGGCGATCACCGGCGCGGCCTGTACCGTGACGAAGGTCAGCGCGAAGCCGATGGCCGTCTGCAGGGTCATCAGGCTGCCGGCCTGTTCCGGCGGGGCGAAGTCGGCGACGAGGGCCGAGAACTGCGGCGAGTCCGGGATGATCGAGGCGCCCCAGAGCAGAAAGATCGCTGCCAGCAGCCAGACCGGCCCGCCGAAGCAAAGCGCTGCGGCTATCGCGCTGGCGAAACTGACCGCGAGCGCGATGATCGCCACCGTGTCCTTGCCGATCCTGTCGGCGAACCAGCCGCCGACGATGCAGCCGAGACCGCCGAGCGCGATGGCGGCGAAGGTGACGATGCGGGCGAGCGCCAGCCCTTCGCCTTCGCCGAGCACGGGCACGAAGGCGGCGGCCATCGTCACCCCGGCCCAGGTCCACATGGCATAGAGCTCCCACATATGGCCGAAATAGCCGGCATAGGCGAGGCGGATGCGCCGGTCCGTCCAGGCGCGGCGGATCACCGCCGGATCGAAGCGCGGGGAGGTCGCATGATGCGGCCCGAGCCGTACGGCGAGCGCAAGGCCTGCCGCTATGAGCGAGGCGGCGGAGGCGATCAGCACGGTCGCCCGCCAGTCGGCGCCGCCGCCAAGTGCGATCACATGCGGCAGAGCCGAGCCGAGCGTCACGGCGCCGACCAGCAGGCCGACGAGAAAGCCGCGATCCCTCAATCCCCAGCCGACGGCGATCTTCATGCCCACCGGATAGACGCCGGCAAGCAGCGCACCGGTGGCGACCCGCGCCAGGATCGCCCCCGTGCCGCCGATGGGCAGGATCAGCAGAGCCGCATTGACCAGGGCCGCAAGCGCGGCGCAGGCAGCGAAGAGGCGCCCGGGATGCAGCCGGTCGGGCAGGCCGAGAATGGCGGAGGCGAGCGCGCCGATCACGAAGCCGATCTGTACCGCGCTCGACAGCAAGGCCTGGCGCACCGGCGTGATCGGATGCTCGGCCAGCATCTCGGGCAGGATCGCGGCGGAGACGAACCACAGCGACAGCGCCGCGATGACCGCCAGGGCCAGGAGCAAGAGCGAGCGTGTCTTGGGCGCAAGGAACATGGCGGAGCGGCGGCTGGTCGGAAGACTTGCCGGCGATCCGGCGGGGCGGCAGTCTGGCGACAGTAACAGCGGCCGGGCCTTGCGTCGATGCACCGCCGCGCCTGACACGACGCCGGCGGGAGATGGCGGGTTTTCGGGTTGTCGGTTTTCTGCTTCGTTTGACTGTCGATTTGGGGCAATAAGGAAAGAAAGCGAACATTTGGAGGAAACGCGTGAGCGGCGCATACATACTCGCGATCGACCAGGGCACCACCTCGAGCCGGGCGATTGTCTTTGATGGCGCATTCCGGTCTGTTGCCGTCGGGCAGCAGGAATTCGTCCAGCATTTCCCGCGTTCCGGCTGGGTCGAGCATGAGCCGGAGGACCTGTGGACCTCGACGCTTGCCGTCTGCCGCGAGGCGCTTGCCGGCATCGACGGCGGGGCTTCGGTCATCGCCGGCGTCGGCATCACCAACCAGCGCGAGACGACGCTGGTGTGGAGCCGCAAGACGGGCGAGGCGGTGTGCCGCGCCATCGTCTGGCAGGACCGCCGCACGGCCGAGACCTGCGCTGCGCTGAAGCGCGAGGGCCACGAGGAACTCTTCACCCGCAAGACCGGCCTTTTGCTCGACCCCTACTTCTCCGGCACCAAGCTGGCCTGGATCCTCGACAATGTGGACGGCGCGCGGGAACGCGCGGAAAGCGGCGAACTGCTGTTCGGCACGGTCGACAGCTGGCTGATCTGGAAGCTGACGGGCGGCCGGTCGCACGTCACCGACGCGACCAATGCCTCGCGCACGCTGCTCTACAACATCGACGAGAACCGTTGGGACGAGGAGCTCTGCGGCCTGCTCGGCGTGCCCATGTCGATGCTGCCGGAGGTGAAGGACAGCGCGGACGAGTTCGGCACGGTCGATCCGGAGCATTTCGGCGCGGAGTTGAAGATCCTCGGCGTTGCCGGCGACCAGCAGGCGGCAACCGTTGGCCAGGCCTGCTTCCGACCCGGCATGATCAAGTCGACCTACGGCACGGGCTGCTTCGCGCTGCTCAACACCGGCGAGACCCGGGTGGCCTCGCAGAACCGGCTGCTGTCGACCATCGCCTACCGTCTTGACGGGCAGACCACCTACGCGCTGGAAGGCTCGATCTTCGTCGCCGGCAGTGCCGTGCAGTGGCTGCGCGACGGGCTCGGCATCATCGGGGCGGCGGCAGAGAGCCAGAAGCTGGCCGAAGCTTCCGACCCGGCGAACCGCCTCTATCTCGTGCCGGCCTTCGTTGGGCTCGGTGCGCCCTATTGGGACCCGGATGCACGCGGGGCGATCTTCGGCCTGACCCGGGCAAGCGGTCCGGCCGACTTCTGCCGCGCGGCGCTGGAGAGCGTCGGCTACCAGACCCTGGACCTCATCGAGGCGATGCGGGCCGATGCGGCGGACATGGACACCGACGACATCGTACTGCGCGTCGATGGTGGCATGACTGCCTCGGATTGGACGATGCAGTTCCTCTCCGATCTGCTTGCCGCGCCGGTCGACCGGCCGCAAGTGCTGGAGACGACCGCGCTGGGGGCGGCTTGGCTTGCCGGCTACAAGGCGGGCGTGTGGCCGGGAATGGAGGAGTTTTCACGCTCCTGGCACCTCGACCGCCGCTTCGAGCCGCAGATGGAGGAAGGCGAGCGGGCGCGCCTCCATGCCGGCTGGCAGGACGCGGTGCGCAGAACCCGCAGCACCTGACGCGAGGCTGGTCGCCCAGCCTGAGAACCGACAGGAAACGACGCGCAGTCCCTAAGGCTGCGCGTTTTTCGTTCTGCGTAATTCCGCCACGGCCATTTCCGTTGACCAACGCATGCGATCCGATATCTTGACTGAAGCAACACTATTGAGAGATCGGCAACATGTTGGACTCTGCCGTGCGCGACGAGGACGTCGCTGCCGTCCGTCAGTTCAATCGCTTCCACACAAGGCTGGTGGGCGCGCTGAACGAGCGCATGCTCGCCACCGACTATACGCTTGCCCAGGTACGCATTCTCCATGAACTCGCCTGCGCCCGCCCCGATGCGCCGCCTTCGGCGCGCGAGTTGGGAGATGTCCTGCAGATGGATGCCGGTTATCTCAGCCGGCTGCTGTCGGGACTGGAGAGCGACGGGCTGCTGGTCCGTACGCCTTCGCCGGAGAACGCCAAGCGGCTGGCGCTGGCCTTGAGCGATCGCGGGCGCGAGGTCTATGCCGGGCTCAACGAGGCATCGACCAGGGAAGTCGGGGTGCTGCTGGCGCCGCTGTCGCAGGAAGAGCGCAGCCAGGTCACCGGCGCCATGGCCCGCATCCGCCGGCTGCTGGGCGACACGCCGGACACCCGCACCTTCATCCTGCGCGATCCGCGCCCCGGCGATCTCGGCTGGATCGTCCACCGGCAGGCCGCTCTGTATGCCAAGGAATACGGCTTCGACTGGACCTTCGAGGGGCTAGTCTCGGAAATCGCCGGCAAGTTCATCGCTGAGTTCGATCCGGCCCATGAGCGCTGCTGGATCGCCGAGATGGAAGGCGAGATCGTCGGCTCGGTCTTCGTCGTGCGCCAGGACGAGGAGGTCGCCAAGCTGCGCATGCTCTATGTCGACCCGGCAGCGCGCGGACGCGGGCTGGGCCGGGCGCTCGTCGATGAGTGTCTGCGCTTTGCCCGCAGCGCCGGCTACCGGCGCATGGTGCTGTGGACCAACGACATTCTGGTGTCCGCGCGGCGCATCTACGAGGCGGCCGGGTTCGAACTGCTGGAGGAGGAGCGGCACCGCAGCTTCGGCAAGGACCTTGTTGGCCAGATCTGGGGGCGCAACCTGTGAACGGGCCGATCTTCGCCTCGATCTTCACCGGCCTGCAGGTCGGAGCCACGCTGGTGGCGAGCGAGGCGGTGGTCGCCGAAGTCGGCGCCGGGCGGCTGGGTTTCCTGCGCTATGCCATCGCGTTGCTGATCCTGGTGCCGGTCGCGCTGCTCTCGTCCGGCACGCCGGTCTCGCGGCGCGACATGCTTCCCGTGGCGCTGATTGGCATCGGCCAGTTCGGCGTCCTAGTGGCCCTGCTCAACGTGGCGGTGTTGCATACCGGCTCGCCGCGGGTGGCGCTGGTGTTCGCGACCCTGCCCATTGTCACGCTGGCGCTGGGGCTGCGCTTTGCATCGGGGCGCGTTTCGCCGCTGGAGCTCGCCTCCATCGTGCTGTCGGTGATCGGCGTCGTCTTCCTGCTGGCGGGCGAGGCCCTGACTGGCCGCATGCTCGCCTCCGACTGGATCGGCGTCGGCTGCGCGGCGCTGGCGACGCTGACCGGTGCGCTGTGTTCCCATCTCTACCGGCCGTATCTGCAGCGCTGCGGCGTCGCCAAGGTCAGCGTCATCGCCATGCTTGCCTCGCTGGTGCCGCTCGGTGTCATGGCGCTTTTCGAAGGGCAGGGCCTGCCGATGGCCGACTGGTCGCGGCAGACGCTGGTTCTGGTCGGTTTTGTCGGCCTGTCGAGCGGCGTTGGTTTCCTGCTCTGGCTCTATGCGCTGAGCCGGCTGCAGGCCGCGGTGGTGACGGCCTTTCTCGGTCTCAGCCCAGTGACGGCGGTGATCCTGTCGGTGGTGTTCCTGGGGGCGGCGCCAACGCTGACGCTCGCCGTGGCCATGGTGCTGGTGGTCGGCAGCCTTGCCACGACGGCCTTCGCGCAGCGCCGTGGGCGAAAGATGCCGCCCCTGCCGGCAGGAGGCGGCGGAGGTTAGGGTGTTTTGCACTCATTGAGGGCATTACCTAGAGTAAAATTCGTCTCCTGATTGAAAATAGCTCGTGATCGGGATTGAATGCCTCCCGGGGTTTCGCTTGCAGAGACCCCAGGGTGCTTCATTCATGCATTTTTCAGGAGACGATCATGTCCGCGACCAGCCATTCCTTGCATGCGTTGCCGCTTCCCTACGCCGGACTGCCCTATGTCGACGATGTCGAGCGTTTCGATGAGACGGGAGATGGGCATCTGTTTTCGAAGATTGCCGACATTCTTGTCGAGGCTGGCCTCGAAAACACGTTCGGCGTCAGTCTGCTTCATGTTCACTTCACGCTCGGAGCCGGCGAAGTGGTCTGGGAAAGCCACGACAGGCGCGCCAATACTCTCTCGACCGGGGTGTGTGCGCAGGCCTCCGTTCTCTCCCGTGGCGGCCTGCCGACCTCGTGGCGGTTTCTGGACGGCCGCTGGCTGCCGCTTGCCTTCGCGCGTCACGGGCTGGGCGAGGCGGACCTGTCGCGGGCTGCGGCCGCGATGGAGCGGATCGGGCGCGTGCTGGAAGAGACCGGGCAGGCGGGGCGGTTCGGCCTTTGTCTGGCACAGGGCGGGCTTCGCTCCTGGCCGCTGCGCATCCATGTGGAGCGCACCGACGAGGCCGGGCGGCGCCAGGTCCTGGCGCCCGAATGGCTGCCGCTGCGCGACCGCGGGCAGGATCTCGACACATCCTGGACGTTCCGGCCGTCGTTGCTGGCGCGGGCCGGCATTGTCCGCAACTCCGGCAAGCGGTGCCGCACCAAGTGCAAGACCACATGCCTTGTCGGGAGCGTCCACGGCCCCTGGCACGAGGGAAAGACGCATGAATCCGGTGCGTGACCCAGGCGCCAAGGCGGCTGACCTTTGCTAGCCACAGCCGGCTCGGGCTGGCGATAATGTGAAGGGCTGCCGATTGTTTGGCCTTTCGGCTCCGCCGCGGGCCGTGTTTGACTGAAGGTCCCGGACGTTCAGGAGACACGGCCATGCGCGCATTCGCCTGCCTTGCCCTTTCCCTCCTCGTGGCGCTCGCCGCGCCGGTCCACCGGGCAGGTGCCGAGGAGCTCGACCTGGAACTGGTGCTGCTCGCCGATTCCACCGGCTCCATCGATGATGCGGAGATCCGGTTCCAGCGGCAGGGCTATGCCGACGCGATCACCGACCCGATGGTGCTCTCCGCGATCCTCGACAACGTCTACGGCAAGATCGCGGTGACCTATGTCGAATGGGGCAACGACGTCTCGCAGGACGTGGTGGTCGCGTGGACGGTCATCGACGGACCGCAGGCGGCGCAAGACTTCGCGCAGAAGCTGATGGCTGCGCCGCGGCGCGCCTTCGGCCGCAATGCCATCGGCTCGGCCCTGCTGAAGGGCAAGCAGCTGATCGAGGGCAACGACTACACGGGCCTGCGCCGTGTGATCGACGTTTCCGCCGACAGCGCGAACAGCTGGAGCGGGCCGCCGCTGGAAACGGCCCGCGCCGAGGTGGTTGCCTCGGGCATCGTTATCAACGGTCTCGCCGTGCTGTGTCGCCACTGCTCCGGCCGGCCGGTCTCCTACGATCTGGAGGCGGCCTTCGCCGAGCGCATCATCGGGGGGCCGGGTTCCTTCGTCGTCTCGGCCGATTCCACCGCGACCTTCGCCGATGCGGTCCGCAAGAAGCTCATCCTGGAAATCGCCGCCATCCCGCCTCGGCGCAATCTTGCAGCACTCGAGGGACCGAAGGTGCGCTTCGGCGCGGCAGGCGAGACGGCGGTGGACTGACGCGGCGGCTCAGCGCCAGCCGTCGCGGTGGAGGGCGTCAAGCGCGGTCCGGTAGTCGGGATAGCGGAACGTGTAGCCGAGCTCCCGCTTCACGCGCTCATTGGAGACGCGCTTGTTCTCGCCATAGAAGGAGCGGGCCATCGGCGACAGGTCGGCGGTCTCGAAATCCTGCTCCGGCGGCGGCGCAACGCCCAACAGCTTCGCCGCATAGGTGATCACGTCCTGGGGCGGCGCCGGTTCGTCGTCGGTGACGTTGAAGATACGCGTCGCCGGGGTGGCATGGACCGCCGCCTCCAGCGCACCGGCAATGTCTTCCACATGGATCCGGTTGAACACCTGGCCCGGCTTGATCAGCCGGCGGGCGGTGCCCTTCTCGAAATTCATGAAGGCATTGCGGCCCGGACCGTAAATGCCAGACAGGCGGAAGATCTGGACCGGAACGTCATGTTCCGCTGCAAAGGCGAGCCAAGCCTCTTCCGCCTCGACCCGCTGGCGGGAGCGCCGCGATACTGGCCGGCAGGGCGTTTCCTCGTCGACCCAGCCCCCGTCGTGATTGCCGTAGACGCCGACGGTGGAGAGGTAGCCCACCCAGTTCGGGCGCGCGGCGGCAAGGTCGGCGGCGTGATGGGCAAGCACCGGATCGCCGGCCTCGCCCGGCGCGATGGAGACGAGCACATGGGTGGCATCGGCAAGCGCCTCGCGCACTGCCTCGCTGGGCGCAGTGCCGTCGAAAAGGACGGGCACAATGCCCCGCTCGGCAAGCCGCGCGGCCTTCTCCTCGCTTCGCGTAGTCGCCGTGATCGTCTCGCAGCGGCTGGAGACGCGTCGGACGAAAGCATCCGCCGAATAGCCGAGGCCGAAGACGAAAAGGCGCATGGTTCAGGCTCCCGAAAAGGTCTGATCAGGTGAGTGAGAGGTCGCCGCGACGGATCTCGTAGAGCATCACGGCAGTCGCGACCGCCAGATTGAGGCTGTCGGCCTGGCCTGTCTGCGGAATGCGAGCGAGCGCGCTGCAGGCCTCCGCCATCTCCTGCGGCAGGCCGGACTGCTCGTTGCCCATCAGCAGCAGCGACGGGCGGCGATAGTCGATGGTGCGATAGTCGGACGAGCCCTTGAGATGGGTGCCGACGACCGTGCCCGGCCAGCGTGCGGCGAGCTCGCGAAAGCCCTCGCGGGTGAGGCGGGCCAGCGGCACATGGAACAGCGATCCCATGGTGGCGCGCACCGCCTCGACGGCGAAGGGATCCGTGGTGTCGCCGACCAGGATGACACCGGATGCCCCGACCGCGTCTGCGGTGCGGATGATGGTGCCGAGATTGCCAGGGTCGCGCACCTGGTCGAGCGCCACCCACACGCCCTGCGGCGCAGCGGCGAAGGCTTTCTCCAGCGCGGAAGCGGAGAGCAGGCGCTGCCCGTAGACGCCGACGACCATCTGCGGATTGTCGCGCCGGGTCATCGCGGCCAGTACGGCGGTGGAGACCTCCAGGATCGTGGCGCCGCGCGCCCTTGCGGTCGCTGCGACCTCGCGCGCCGGGGCGCTGTCGCGCGCCTCCGGGCCGAGCACCAGCATGTCGACCTCCCAGCCGGCAGCCAGCGCGTCGGTGGCAAGCTTCAGCCCTTCGGCGACGAAGCGCCCGCTCTTCTGGCGGTGCTTGCGCTGGGCGATCAGCGCCTTGATGTCCTTGACCAGCGGATTGGAGAAGGAGGTGACCTGCTTGACCTGTCCGGGACGCGGGAGGTTCGTGCTCATGAGGCGCTCCAGCGGCTGTAGAGCGAGGTGGAGAGCGCGCGGCTGCCGCCTTCCTCGCGCAGCACCAGCTCGCCGGAGGCAAGCACGCCGCCGCGCCGCGACAGGGTTTCGGCCATCAGCTCGTGCAGCGACAGGAAGCTCGCGCGGATCGCATAGGCCGTCAGCACCAGGAAGTCGGCTTCCGGCGACAGGATCTCCTCGATCATCGGCATCAATGCGGGCAGGCTTTCATAGAGGTCCCAGACCTCGCCCTTCGGGCCGCGGCCGTATTTCGGCGGATCGAGCAGGATGCCGTCGTAGCGGTTGCCGCGCTTGACCTCGCGGGCGACGAATTTCACCGCGTCCTCGCAGATCCAGCGCACCGGCAGGTCGTCCAGCCCGGACATCGCCTGGTTCTCGCGCGCCCAGCCGATCGCCTTCTTGGAGGCATCGATATGGGTGACCTCGGCCCCGGCCGCGGCCGGTACCAGCGAGGCAAGGCCGGTATAGCCGAACAGGTTGAGGATGCGCATCGGCTTGCCGCCGGCCGCCTTGCGGGCGGCCACCCGCTCGGCCATCCACTGCCAGTGCGCGGCCTGCTCGGGAAACACGCCGACATGGCGGAACGACATGAACCGGCCGAGGAAGTGGACGTCGTGAAAGCGCATCGGCCAGGTTTCGGGCAGGTCGCGGTTCAGCCGCCAGCGGCCCGGGCCGTCGTCCTCGTCATTGCCGGTGAACACGGCATCGGCCGACAGCCAGCGCTTTTCCGGCAGGCGCGGTGCGCCCATCGCCTGGGGCTCCGGCCGGTCGACGACGATGCGGCCGTAGCGCTCCAGCTTGCGTCCGTGCCCGAAGTCGAGCAGCGCGTAGTCCTCCCAGCCGCGTGTTTCCAGCATCAGCGGCCAGCATGCGGCCGGCGGCTTGCCGGCAGGGGCGGGAGCGGGATCGGAGCCGGGCATGGCGGAGCGAGCGGACACGGGAACGAACTGCCTTTTCGTACGGCCCGGCGCCGCGCCGGGCAAGATCTGGCGCCCACCGTCGCGCGGGTGCCGTTTCCGTTGGCCTTAGGGCGGTTCATGGCGCGGGTCAATCTCCTCGCGTCGCCCGCGCACTGCTGCGCTGCACCAAAGAGAAGTTTGTAGCTGATTTTCTTTCAAGCACTTGAAAGGTGTGATCGGCTTGGCCAAGCTTAGGGAAAGGGTCGGCGTTCCGCAGGGCGCGCGCCGAAGAGAGGGATTGGCGTTTCCATGGATTTGGTTGGCGAGTATCGGATTTTGGCGGGTCGCGGGGCGGTTTGGGCCGCGCTGAACGATGCGGATGTTCTGCGTCGGTGCATTCCCGGTTGCGAGGAGCTTGAGAAGGTTTCGGATCGGGAGATGACGGCGACGGTCGTTGCGAAGATCGGGCCTGTGAAGGCGACGTTCAAGGGCGCGGTGACGCTTGAGAACCTGAACCCGCCTGAGAGCTACACGATTGTCGGCGAGGGCAAGGGCGGGGTTGCCGGCTTTGCCAAGGGCGCGGCGGATGTGTCGCTGGCCGAGGACGGGGCCGAGACGGTGCTGAGCTACACGGTGAAGGCGCAGGTCGGCGGCAAGCTGGCGCAGCTTGGCAGCCGTCTGATCGTGTCGACGTCGCGCAAGATGGCGGACGAGTTCTTCGGCAAGTTCAAGGAGATCGTGGAGGGCGGCGCGGCGTCGGGCGAGACTGGTGCTGCTGCTGGCGCTGGTGCTGCGGCGTTTGCGGACGAGCCGGATGCGGGCGAGATCGAGGCGGCGAAGAGCGCGGCTTTGTCGCGGCTTCCCGGCGATGTCGGCGAGGCGGTCTCTGATGCGGTGCACGAGGCGGAGGAGCGGGTCGTGAAGACGGCGCGCGAGGTCGAGACCGAGGTCGAGGCGGCGGCGGGCCGGGGTTTTCTCGGCGGCCCGATGGTGTGGGGGCTTGCGGCGCTTGCGGTGGTGATCGTGATCCTGGCGCTGACACGGTGAGGTTGGCGCGCTGAGTTTGGCGCGCCGGTGTTGGCGCGCACTGGTTTGGGCAACAGGTTTGAAGATGGCCGGCCGGGTCCTGAAGGGGCGTTGGAACAGGCCTTTTGGAACGAGGGAGGATTTGCATGGCCGAAGTGAGCATGGTCGTGAACGGGCGGACGGTGACGCGGACGGTCGAGGACCGGACGCTTCTCGTTGAGTTCCTGCGCGAGGGTCTTGGCCTGACGGGGACGCATGTGGGCTGCGACACGTCGCAATGCGGGGCGTGCGTGGTGCATGTGGACGGCAAGGCGGTGAAGTCCTGCACGATGCTTGCGGCGCAGGCCTCGGGGTCGGACGTGACGACGATCGAGGGTCTTGCGTCCGGGGGTGAGCTGCACCCGGTGCAGGCGGCGTTCAAGGAGCATCACGGGCTGCAGTGCGGCTTCTGCACGCCGGGGATGATCATGGCGGCGGTGGACATGATCGCGCGCCATGGCGGGGGACCGCTGGACGAGGCGACGATCCGGGCCGAGCTGGAAGGCAACATCTGTCGCTGCACGGGCTACCACAACATCGTCAAGGCGATCGCGGCCGCGAGCCAGACGATGGCCGGGATGAAGACGGCGGCCGAATAGGGCGCTGAAGCCGCCCTGCCGGTGCAAGGCCCGCGGCCGTTCTGGGGCGTTCTGGGGGGAACGGCCCTGCGGCGGGCCTGCCGGGCAGGGTGTCCGGGCGCATCGTCCGGATCAGGGCTTCGGGCCAGAACTTCGGGCAAGGACAGTTCGAGCAAGGACAATGTCGAAGCGGAGTGCGGCGCGGCGAGGAGGCCGGCGGCCGCGGGCATCCGCGAGGGAGGACGAGATGGCAGGTTCGGTTGAAGGTATCGGCGCGCGCGTGCAGCGCCGCGAGGACAAGCGCTTCATCACCGGCAAGGGCCGCTACACGGACGACATGACGGTGGCGGGCATGGCGCATGCGGTGTTCGTGCGCTCGCCCCATGCTCATGCGAAGGTGGTGTCGATCGATGCGGATGCGGCCCGGGCCATGCCGGGCGTGATCGCGGTGCTGAGCGGGCAGGAACTGGTTGCGGACGGGGTGGGCAACCTGATCTGCGGCTGGATGATCCACTCGAAGGACGGCAGCCCGATGAAGATGGGCGCCTGGCGGGCGCTGGAGAGCGAGCATGTGCGCCATGTCGGCCAGGCGGTGGCGGTGGTGATCGCCGAGACGCGGGGCCAGGCGCGCGATGCCGCCGATGCGGTGGAGGTCGAGTACGAGCCGCTGCCCGCGGTGGTGGATGCGCTGGACGCGCTGAAGGACGGCGCGCCGCAGCTGCACGAGGAAGCGCCGGGCAACCTGATCTACGACTGGGAGATCGGCGATGCGGCCGCCACCGAGGCGGCCTTCGCCTCTGCGGCGCATGTGACGCGGATGGAGATCCGCAACAACCGGCTGGTGCCGAACCCGATGGAGCCGCGCGCGGCCCTTGCCCAGTACGACGAGGCGGACGAGCACTACACGCTGTGGACGACCTCGCAGAACCCGCATGTGGCGCGTCTGGTGCTGTCGGCCTTCTACAACATCGCGCCGGAGCACAAGCTCAGGGTGATCGCGCCGGATGTGGGCGGCGGCTTCGGGTCGAAGATCTACATCTATCCGGAAGAGATGGTGTGCCTGTGGGCGTCGAAGAAGACGGGCGTCCCGGTGAAGTGGACGTGCGAGCGCACGGAGGCGTTCCTGACGGACGCGCATGGCCGCGACCACTACTCGGAAGCGGAGATGGCGCTGGACGCGCAGAACCGGATCCTTGGGCTTCGGGTGAAGACGGTGGCGAATCTCGGCGCCTACATGTCGCTGTTCTCCTCGTCGGTGCCGACCTATCTCTACGCGACGCTCTTGTCTGGCCAGTATGCGATCCCGGCGATCCACTGCAACGTGAAGACGGTCTACACCAACACGGTGCCGGTGGATGCGTATCGCGGGGCGGGGCGGCCGGAGGCGACCTACCTGCTGGAACGGATGATGGAGACGGCGGCGCGCGAGGTGGGGATGGACCCGGCCGAGTTCCGGCGGGCGAACTTCATCCGCTCGTTCCCGCACCAGACGCCGGTGATCATGTGCTACGACGCGGGCGACTACGATGCCTCGCTGGAGGCGGCGCTGTCGGCGATCGACTATGCGGGCTTTGCGGCGCGCAAGGCGGAGGCGGCGCGGCGGGGCAAGCTGCGCGGCATCGGGCTGTCCTGCTACATCGAGGCGTGCGGCATTGCGCCGAGCCAGGCGGTCGGCTCGCTGGGAGCGGGCGTCGGCTTGTGGGAATCGGCGGAGGTGCGGGTGAACCCGGTCGGCACGATCGAGGTGCTGACGGGCTCGCACAGCCATGGCCAGGGCCACGAGACGACCTTTGCGCAGCTGGTGGCGGAGCGGTTCGGCGTCGGCCTCGACACGGTCGCGATCGTGCATGGCGACACGGACAAGGTGCAGTTCGGCATGGGCACCTACGGCTCGCGCTCGGGCGCGGTCGGCATGTCGGCGATCGTCAAGGCGCTGGACAAGGTGGAGGCGAAGGCGAAGCGGATCGCAGCGCACCTGCTTGAGGCCTCGGAAGGGGACATCGCGCTGGAGGGCGGCACGTTCAAGGTGGCCGGCACGGACAAGGAGCTGCCGTTCTTCCAGGTGGCGCTTGCCGCCTATACGGCGCACAACCTGCCCGCCGGGATGGAGCCGGGCCTGAAGGAGGGGGCGTTCTACGACCCGACCAACTTCACGTTCCCGGCCGGCACCTATGTGTGCGAGGTGGAGGTGGACCCGGAGACGGGCAAGGTCGAGATTGTCGACTTCGTTGCGGCGGACGACTTCGGGACGATCATCAACCCGATGATCGTGGAAGGGCAGGTGCATGGCGGTCTGACGCAGGGCATCGGCCAGGCGCTGCTGGAGAACGCGTCCTATGACGCGGACGGTCAGCTGCTGTCGGCGTCCTACATGGACTACACGATGCCGCGCGCCGACGACGTGCCGTCCTACCGGCTGATGACGACGGTGACGGCGTGCCCGGGCAACCCGCTGGGGATGAAGGGCTGCGGCGAGGCGGGGGCGATCGGCTCGCCGCCGGCGGTGATGAACGCGATCACCGACGCGATCGGCACCAACGCGCTGGAGATGCCGGCAACGCCGCAGGCGGTGTGGGCGGCGCTGAAGACGGTCCGGCCGGCACAGGCCGCCGAATAGGGCAGCGGAGCAGCACGGCGGAACAGACGCCCACGCAATCCTTGAGGACGGCGCTCCCGGACGGCCCTAGGCCCCGGGGGCGCCTCACCAGACGAGCAAGAGGCCCGGTCGGAACTGCCGGGCGAGGGAGAACCGGGATGTACGAGACGACCTATCACCGGGCGACGAGCGTCGCCGATGCGGCGGCGAAGATCGCCGGCAGCGAGGACGGCAAGATCCTGTCTGGCGGCATGACCTTGCTGCCGACGATGAAGCAGCGGCTGGCGGCGCCGTCCGATCTTGTCGACGTGACGCATGTCGCCGACCTGAAGGGGATCGCGGAGACGGGCGGTGCCTTGCGGATCGGGGCGGCGACGACCCATGCGGAGGTTGCCGGCTCGCAGAGCGTGCGGCGGCTGGCGCCGGGGCTTGCGGAGCTTGCCGGCCATATCGGCGATCCGCATGTGCGCCACCGCGGGACGATCGGCGGATCGATCGCCAACAACGACCCGGCGGCGGACTATCCTTCGGCGATGCTGGCCTTGGGGGCGACGATCGTCACCGACAAGCGCCGGCTTGCGGCTGAGGAGTTCTTCACCGGCCTGTTCGAGACGGCGCTGGAGGAGGGGGAGATCGTGACGGCGGTAGAAATCCCCGCCTGCGCGGCCTGCGCCTATGCCAAGTATCCGAACCCGGCCTCGCGCTATGCGATGGCCGGCGTGTTCATTGCCCGCACCGAGGACGGGGTACGGGTCGCGGTGACGGGCGCCGGGTCGAACGGCGTCTTCCGCCACGAGGGGCTGGAACAGGCGCTGTCGCAGAGCTTCACGCCGGAGGCCGCGGCCGCCGTCGCAACCGAGGCCGACGACCTCATCTCAGACATCCACGGCTCGGCCGAATACCGCGCAAACCTCATCGCCGTCATGGCCAAACGAGCAGTCGCTAAACTCGCAGGCTGACAAACCACGCCGCACGTCGACGGGGCTACCCAAAGCAAACAGCCCGGGTGGATAAACCGCCCGGGCTGTTTTTTGTTCTCAAGCCGCTATCGGCTGACCGGGATCAGGCCGCTGCGACGTCGTTCAGGAAGCGGTCGATCTGGGCGCGCAGCTGACGCGTCTTCTCGCCGACATCGCTGGAAGCGACGAGAACCATGTCCGCCGAAGCGTTGGTTTCGGCGACCGCATTGGCCAGTTCGCCCATGTTGCTGGTGACCGACGTGGTCCCCTCGGCCGCGTTCTGGACGTTGCGCGAGATCTCGTTGGTCGCCGCACCCTGCTGCTCGACGGCAGCGGCGATGGCGGAGGTGTAGCTGTCGACCTCCTGCATCGTCTGGGTGATCGCGGCGATGGCCTCGACGGCCTCCTTGGTCTCGCCCTGGATCGCGGCGATCTGGGCGCCGATCTCCTCGGTTGCCTTGGAGGTCTGGTTGGCCAGTTCCTTCACTTCGGCCGCGACCACGGCGAAGCCCTTGCCGGCTTCACCGGCACGCGCTGCCTCGATGGTGGCATTGAGAGCCAGCAGGTTGGTCTGCTCGGCAATCGCCTGGATCAGGGTCACGACCTCGCCGATCTTCTGCGCGGCGGCTGCAAGACCCGAGATCTTCTCGTTGGTCTGGCGGGTGCCATGGCTCGCCTGGTTGACGACCTCGGTGGTCTGGCCGACCTGGCGGGCGATCTCGGCGATGGACGCGGCGAGTTCCTCCGCGGCGGTGGCGACGCTTTCCACATTGTGCGTGGCCGCGCCGCTTGCCTGGGTGGTCTCTTCCGCGCGCCCGGCGCTTTCGCCGGCAATGCGCGTCAGGTCACGAGCGGTTGCTTCCATGCCGGCGGCGGTGTCGCCGACGGACGACAGCAGTTCCTGGACCTGCGCCCGGAAGGAGCCGATCAGCTCGTCGACGCGTGCCTGACGAGCGGCGGCGGCCTGCTGCTCGAGTTCCTGCTCTTCCCGCATGCGGGCACGCTCGCGGGCATTGTCGCGGAACACCTCGACCGTGCGGCTCATCGCGCCGATCTCGTCGCCGCGCTCGGTGCCGTCGATTTCCACATCGGTATCGCCTTCGGCAAGCCGGCCCATGATCTCGGTCAGGCGGCGCGTCGGGCGGGTGATGGCGAGCGACAGGACGATGGCGACGGCAATGCCGAGGCCGACGACGCTGGCCAGCGTGACCACGATGGTCCAGAAGCTGGCAGTGCCCGAGCCGGCAGCCCGCTCGGCCTGCTCGCTGGCGAGCGAGGTGATCTGGCGGCGCATGTCGGCGGTGACGCCCGCGAGCTGCTGCGAGGACGTACGGACGGCCTCGAGGCTCTTGAGCATGTTCTCGAAAGACGTGCGGTAACCGTCGATCTCGGTCTGCGCCAGCTGCACCTTCTCGGCGACCCCCGGGAACTGGCTGGCCGAGGCGGCGAGCGTTCCGGCAACGAAGCTGAGTTCGGAGATGTCGCGCATCACGACTTCGGCATTGGTGTCGCCGAAGCCGGACAGGAAGCCGAGCGTCGTCGACTTGACCGCAAGGGCCTGCCGCGACAGGTCGCTGGCATTGGCCGAGACGAGGTCGACCTTGATCAAGGCGATGTCGCGGGACTGGACATCCTGCTGGATCGCATCGATGGCCTTGTAGGCGGACGTCTGGACATCCTTGGCCGCCGCGACGATGTCTTCCAGCGTCTTGTTGACCTGGCCGCGCAGCTTGTGAACATCGGCGAAGGACGTGGTGCCGGCCAGCGTGGTGAACTGCTCCTGCAGTTCGGCGGAGCGGCTCGCCAGCAACTCGACGCTTGCCTGGTCGACGCCGTCGACGCGAGCATTGGTCAGCGCACGCGCATTGTCGCGAAGCTTCTGGGCTTCGGCCATTGCCTCTTCCAGCAGGCCGTCGGCGGTCGAGGTGGTTGAACGCAGGAACATGTACTGGGTGCGCAGCGCCTCTTCGCGCAGTGCCACGACGAAGCGGATGATGTCATCCGCCTTGCGCCGGGTGGCGGCAGCCCGCAGGCTCTCGCGCTTGGCATCGCGGCGGACGATCTGCATGTCGCCGTTGATCTGCTTGGACAACTCGCCGAGGCGGGCAATCGAGGCGGCCAGTTCGCCGTTCAGTTCCTGCTGGCGGCTGGTCTCCGAGCCTACATCGGCGAAGTTGTTGCGCATGACCGAGACGGCCTCGATGGCGGCAGACACTTCGCTGCTGGCGGTCGCATCGCTGGCGACGGACGCCTTCAGTGCCTCGAGCTCCTTGGCGAGATCGCTCACGGCGGCTTCGGTCTTTTCAGCGTCCTCCGCCTTGCGGCTCTGGAGGAAGGTCTCGCGAGCGGCGGAGACCTCCTGCAGGCTGGCGACGACACCGGTTGCGATTCTCGACGTGTTCATCTGGCTGGTCAGGCCGCCGATGGCCATGGTGCCGACACCGCCGAGAACAGCCGCAAGAAGCAGTACGATTGCAAAGCCGCCACCGATCTTGGCGGCAAATCCGAGATTGCCAATCAGGCCCAACAGCCGGGACATAAACTACCCTCCACACCCGTTCGTTGTGGAACCCTAGGCGTGCGTCGGTGAATCTTCGGTAAAATCCGGGGGAATTTTCTCCGGAAAACAACTTAAGCGATTCCAAGGGCTTGAAAAGAAACGGCGCGCCTACGGAGAGGCGCGCCGCATGTCGTTGGACAAAATCGCCGGTTGTCGCCCGTCGACGGCGAAACCTGTGCCTATGCAGCGGCCACGCGGGCCAGGAACCGGTCGATTTCGCCGCGCAGGGCGTCGGTGTTGCGGCTCATGGCGCCGGAGGCGTCGAGGACGTTGTCGGCGGCGGCCGACGTGCTGTCGACGGTGTGGGCGAGCATCTCCATGTTGCGGGTCACGGCGCCGGTGCCTTCGGCCGCCTGCTGCACCGAGCGGGAGATGTCGCTGGTGGCGGCACCCTGCTGCTCGACGGCGGAGGCGATGGAGGCGGTGTAGCCGTTCACTTCCTGCATGATCTGGGCGATCTCGCCGATGGCGGCGACCGCCTCGCCGGTCGAGCCCTGGATCGCGGCGATCTGGGCGCCGATCTCCTCGGTCGCCTTGGAGGTCTGGTTGGCCAGCTCCTTGACCTCGGCGGCGACGACGGCAAAGCCCTTGCCGGCCTCGCCGGCACGGGCCGCCTCGATGGTGGCGTTCAGCGCGAGAAGGTTGGTCTGCTCGGCGATGGCCTGGATCAGCGAGACGACCTCGCCGATCTTGTGGGCGGCGGCGGCAAGGCCCGCGACCTTCTCGTTGGTGGAGTGGGTGCCCTGGGTGGCCTGGTTGACGACCTGTGTGGTCTGGCCGACCTGGCGGGAGATCTCGGCGATGGAGGCGGAGAGCTCCTCGGCGGCGCTGGCCACGGTCTGGACGTTGCCGGTGGCGGCGGAGCTGGCCTGCGAGGTCTCGCTGGCGCGCTCGGCGCTTTCCTGGGCGGAGGCGGACAGGGCGCGGGCGGTCTCGTCCAGCCCGCTGGCCGTTTCGCTCACCGTGCCGATCAGCGCCTGCACCTTGTCGCGGAAGTCCGCGATGAGCTCGTCGACTTCGCTCTGGCGGCGGCGGCTCTCGCCGACGAACGTCTCGCGGTCGGCCGCCAGCTTTTGCCGGTCGAGGGCGCGAGCCTTCAGCACGTCGATGGCCGAGCCGAGCTGGCCGATCTCGTCCTTGCGGGCGGTATAGGGCACTTCGACGGCGAGATCGTCATCGGCGATCCGATGGGCGACCTCGGCGAGCTGCGGGATCGGCTTCAGCAACCGGCGTGTCAGCAGTGCCATGCCGCCAACCGCAACGACAATGATCGGCAGGAAGGCGAGAGCCAGCTTGCTGGTGACCGCATCCATCAGCGCGTTGATCGTCGCCTTGCGCACGCCCGCATAGAGAATGCCGGAGATCTCGCCGGACGGCGCATAGATCGGCGCATAGATCGTGTAATAGGGCGTGCCGAGGATCACCGCTTCGCCGCGGAAGGTCTGCCCCTTGGTGACAACCGGATAGACCGCACCGTTCTGGCCGAGCGGGGTGCCGACGGCACGGTTGCCGTCCGGCTTGATGATGTTCGTGGTCTTGCGCCAGAAATCGCGGCTTTCAGGGTCCCACTTGAAGACCGTGACGGTTTCGCCGGTCATGCGTCCGATCTTGTCGATCATCGAGTGATCGGAAATCTCGTCGGGAATGCTCTCCATCACGACGCGATCGACATTGCCGTCCGCTCTCCAGGTGACGGTCGTGCCGGGCATGTCGCCGGAGACGATGGTCGCGGCAACGCGCAAGCTCGCATCCTGCCGGGTGACGGCATCGTGCGTGATGCGGTCAGAGATCACCATGTACATGACCGTACCGACCGTACCTAGAGCGAGCACGATCATAAGCGCGGCGGCCATCGATACGATGGAGACCAGATTGAGGCGCGAAAGCAGGCCCATCACCGTTCTTCCCTTCCTTGCAGGATCATTTCCGTTTCTCTAGGGAAAGAGTTATGGGCGGGAAGTGTAAAATTGTTGTTATTGTCTTGAGCGGTTGAATTGACAGGAAAAACGCCCCGAAATGGTGTTGCGTTGCAGCAAGAGGCGTCCTTTCCCGCATGCGCATGCCGCAAGGTCCCGGCCTTGTCGAACCGGTCAGGGCGCGCGTCGAGCGCGGTTAGCGGGAGGTCTATATTGATCTCATTCTACGCAAATGGATCTGCGGGGAAGGAAACCTGCGGGGGCGGTGCATGAGGCGGTCGCTGCACCGCTGGGTCGAGCCAGACTGTTGATGCCATTGGAAGAAATTGTGCGTTGCGAACGCCTCGAAGCAAATGATGTCGTGACAGCGGGACGGCATCGCGACATCGTATTTCGACATGCGCAAGGCAACGGGTTTGCATCGCGTCGGAGCGTCCCATATGTAGTGTCGAAAGTTCAACTTTACGAAGAGGGCCGGTCGGAGAGGCTGGCCGGGATCCAACGTGATCGTCTGTTCCTGCAATGTCCTGACGGACAAGGAGTTGCGCAAGGCCGCGCGCGAGCTGCAATCGGGTCCCGACCGCGTGGTCGTGACGCCCGGCGCAGTGTTCCGTGCGCTCGGCAAGCGCCCGCGTTGCGGCAGCTGTTTCAGCACCGTCATACCGATCATTCACGAGGAAGCACCGGCGGACAAGGGCACGCCGCCGGCAGCGGGGGAGAACCGCGATGAAGGGTGATGCCAGGGTAATCGAGTATCTCAACAAGGCCCTTCGGCATGAGCTGACCGCCGTCAACCAGTACTGGCTGCATCATCGCATGCTGGAAGACTGGGGCTACGGCAAGTTGGCGGCAAAGGAACTTGAGGAGTCGATGGAGGAGCGTGCGCATGCCGACCAGCTCATCGAGCGGATCCTTTTCCTGGGCGGCTTTCCCAACATGCAGAGCCTCGATCCGCTGCGCATCGGTCAGTCGCTGAAGGATGTGATGGAGGCGGATCTCGCCGGCGAGTATTCGGCCCGTGCGCTCTACAAGGAGGCGCGCGAGGTGACGCTTGCGGCCGGCGACTACGTCTCGAAGCTTCTCTTCGAAGAGCTGTTGGCCGAAGAGGAAGCCCATATCGACTACCTGGAGACGCAGCTCCAGCTGATCGAGCAGATCGGCATCGAGCGCTACGGCCTGTTGCAGTCTGCGCCTGCCGAAGCGGCAAGCTGACCGCAAGGCCCGTCTCAGCCGTAGTCGACGACCGGACCGGCGGCGGCCTCCGCATCCGCCCGGTCGTGGGTGACGAGAAGTACGGGCAGGCCGCGCTCGCGCGCCTTGGCGAAGACGAGCTGACGGATCTGATCGCGCAGCGCTGCATCCAGCCGGGAGAACGGTTCGTCGAGCAGCAGCGCTCGCGGCTGCGATTCCAGCACGCGCATGAGGGCGACGCGAGCCTTCTGGCCGCCTGAGAGAGTGGCCGGGTCGCGGGCTTCAAAGCCGGCAAGTTCGACATCGGCAAGCGCGGCAGCCACGGCCTGCCGCCGGCTCACACGCCCGTGCAGCGCAGCCGGCAAGGAGAAGGCGATGTTCTCGCCGACGCTCATATGCGGAAACAGCAAGGGATCCTGAAACAGCAGCCCCAGCCGGCGCTGGTGCGGCGGCAGGCCGGTAAGCTCGGTCTCGCCGGACAACACCCGGCCGCAGGCGCTGAAGGCCGGATCGAGGAAGCCGGCCGCGTGGGCAAGCAGCGTCGACTTGCCGATGCCGGAGGGGCCCATCACCGTCAGCACTTCGCCCGGCGCAATCGCGCGGTCGAGCGAGATGAGATCGCGCCCCGCGAGCGTGATCCGGACCTTGTCGAAGATGAGGGCATCGGTCATGCGGTGGTCTCGTTCTCCCGCCGGCGCCGATGGGCGACACCGGGAACTGCCGCTGCCAGCAGGAAGGCGGCGAAGGGAAGCAGCATCTGCAAAAGCGCGTAAATGCCGACCAGCTGCCGGTTGCCGCCGGCGGCCAGCGCCACGGCCTCGCTCGTGACTGTCGACACCCGCCCCCCGCCGATCAGCAGCGTCGGCAGATACTGTGCGACGGAAACGGCAAAGCCGAGTGCGGTGGCGGTCGCCACCGCCTTGCGCGCCAGTGGCAGGCGGACCCTCCAGAAGGTGCGGGCGGGCGAGGCGCCGAGCGCCCCGGCCATATGGCCGTAACGGGGGTCGACCGCGCGCCAGGGGTCTGACAGCGCGAGAAAGACATACGGGAGCACGAAGACCATATGGCCGAGCGCGACGGCAAGGAGGGTGTC
The DNA here is from genome assembly GCF_014252955.1 of Stappia sp. 28M-7. Taxonomy (NCBI): domain Bacteria; kingdom Pseudomonadati; phylum Pseudomonadota; class Alphaproteobacteria; order Hyphomicrobiales; family Stappiaceae; genus Stappia; species Stappia quadratibracata. The sequence goes on from NZ_JACMIA010000001.1 coordinate 555,043, forward strand.
GTGCAGCCCCGCCATCAGGAACAGGACCTGCAGGCCGAAGACGAAGGCGATCTGCGGCACGATCAGCGGCAGGTAGAGCAGCGGCAGCGACCGGTGACGGATGGTGCGGCCGTCGCGCGTTTCGCCCTCCAGGCATGCGAGCGCGAGCGCGATCGCCACGATGACCACCGGCAGCGCGATGGCGATGGTGGTGGCGATGGCGTTTCCCGCCGCGCTCGCGTGCATCGTCCAGGCGCGAAGCGTCAGGACGTCGGGCAGGGGATCGGGAAACCGCCAGGGGCCGGCCACCGACCACAGCGCCAGAAGCGCAAGGCCCGAGAGCATCGCTGCGGCGAGCAGCGCCATGGCGCTTCCGGAAACGGCGGCCGCCAGATGCTCCGCCGCGCTGCGTCGGCCGCTCTCGATCCAGCGGCGGCCGAGACTTGCGGCAAGCCGCTCGCCGATCATCCACAGCAGGATGGCAAGGAGGCTGAGGCTGAGCTGCGCCAGAGCACCGGCCGAGGCCATGAAGCGCAGCGACAGGTCGGGGTCGTTCATCCATCCGGTCAGGCGCACGGCCAGCGGCGGCGGTGTGGTCGGTCCGAGGATCAGCGCCACGTCGACGACGGACGTGGCGTAGGCAAGCACGGCGAAGACCGGCAGGCGGATCTGCGGATAGATGCGCGGCAGCACGGTGGTGAGCCAAGCAGCAACCGGCGCATAGCCGAGGCTCGCCGCCACCCGCCGGCTGCGCACAGGGTCTGCCTGCGGCAGGGCGGCAAGAAGCATCAGGAACAGGAACGGGATTTCCTTCGCCATCAGTCCGAGCGTCATCGTCAGCCCGAGTGGGTCGCCGACGATCAGCACGTCGGGCGGGCGCTGGAACCCGGTTGCCCAGGGCGACAGCAGCCGCATGACGAAGCCGGAAGGGGCGATGAGGAAGGCTAGGCCGAAGGCGGCGGCCGCATGCGGCACGGCCATCAGCGGCGACAGAAGCCGGCGTATTATGCAGAAGAAGCGGGTGCCCTCGAAGGCGGCAGTGAACAGGACAACGGCCGCGAAGGCGCCGAATGTCGCCGCCAGCCCCGTGCCGAGCGACAGGGCCGCAGACAGGCCAATGCCGGGTTGGGCGAGGAACATGCGCAGCGGCGCGAGCGACACGGTGTCGCTGCCGAGCGCCGGCACATAGCCGGCAGCCGGCAGCAAGGTGCCGAAGAGCCCGGCCGCCACCGGCCCCAGCATCAGCGTCAGCGCCAGGACGGGTGCCAGCCTCAACATGACCGGCCGGGCCTTTCAGTCGGCTGCCGACTCACTGCGAGGCGTAGCGAGCGGTCCAGGCGCGCTCCAGCTCCACCATCCAGCTGGCGTGCGGCTCCTCGATCACCGGCCCGAGCTCCTCTGGAGACAGGGTGGCGATGCCGAGATCCAGCGCTGCGAAGCGCTCGCGCTCCGCTGTCTCCAGCCGTTCGACCGCGAGCACGGTCGGGTCGCCCCAGATCGCCGGGTCCTGCTTGCGCGCCTGTGCTTCCGGCGACAGCAGGAAGTCGGCAAGGACGAGGGCGCCGGCCTTGGCGCTAGCATTGAAGGGGATGGCGAGGAAATGGGCGTTGCCGATGGTGCCCCCGTCCAGCACGAAGGTGCGCACCGTGTCGGGCAGTTCTCCGGCGGCGATGGCCGCGGAGGCGCCTGCCGGATTGAAGGTGAAGGCGATGTCGATCTCGCCGTCGGCCAGCAGCTGGCGCAGGGCCGGTTGGTTCTGCGGGAAGGCCCGGCCCTGCCGCCACATGTTGGGATGCAGCGCATCGAGATAGGCGAAGAGCGGGGCGACATCGGCCTCGAAGCTTGCCGGGTCGACGGGGCGCGACAGCTTCGCCCTGTCGGCGATGGTGGTGGCCAGCACCTGCTTCAGGAAGGTGGAGCCGTGGAAGTTGGGCGGCTGCGGATAGGTGAAGCGGCCCGGATTGGCCTTCACATGCTCAGCCAACGCGTCCAGCGTCTTCGGCGGCTCCGCCAGTGTTGCCGTGTCATGCATGAAGACGAGCTTGGCCATGCCCCACGGGCTTTCCTGGCCGTCGGTCGGTTCGGTGAAGTCGGTGACGACCGCCGGCTTGTTCTCCACGTCGACCAGCGGCCAGTTCTGGAGCTTTGTCGCCCAGCCCGGCGACATGAGCAGGCCCGCCTTCTTCAGCGAAGCGAAGTTCTCGCCGTTGATCCAGACGAGGTCGACGGCACCGCCGCTGTCCTGGCCGGCGGCCTTCTCGGCGACGATGCGCGCGACCACATTGGCGGTGTCGTCGACCTTCACCTGCTCCACCGTGATGCCGTGGCGCTGCTGCAGCTGTTCGCCCGCCCAGGCGATATAGGCGTTGATGCGCGGCTCTCCGCCCCAGGCGTGAAAGTAGACGGTCTGCCCTTTTGCCTTTGCCAGCACATCGGTCCAGTCGGCCGGATCCACGGCCTCGTCGGCGCGGCTTGCGAAAGGTGCGAGCGGCAGGGTCAGCGCTGCGGCCAGCAGGGCGCCGCGCACAGGCCGCGACAGCAGGCGGATGATGGTCATCTGGAGTTCCCCTTCCCGTTTCGCATGGTGTCGCAAGCGCTTGCGATGACGGTCAACACACGGCTTCGTGACGCCGCCGTGCCTGCTTCCGACGTCGCCGGCAGCTACAGGGGCAGCACGTGCGTGTCCTTGATCTCTTCCATCACCGCATAGGTATGCGTCTCGCGAACGCCGGGAAGATCCAGTACCGCATCCGCCAGCAGCTTGCGATAGGCGGCCATGTCGGAGACGCGCGCCTTCACCAGATAGTCGAAGCCGCCGGCCACCATGTGGCACTCCAGCACCTGCGGCACGCGCTTCACCGCCCGCGCGAAGGCGTCGAAAACGTCCGGCGTCGTCCGGTCGAGCTTGACCTGCAGGAACACCAGGAGCCCCTGGCCGAGGCGCAAGGGGTCGAGCTCGGCGGAAAAGCGCAGGATGTATCCCTCGCGGATCAGCCGCTTCATCCGTTCGGCCGTGGCGGTCGGGGAAAGGTTCACCTTGGCGGCAAGGTCCGTGGTGGTGATGCGCCCGTCGACCTGCAGCACTTCGAGGATACGGCGGTCGATCCGGTCAAGTTCCGTGGATTGTGCGGCAGTTTCCGATTTCACGGGTTATATTCCATTATGAATGCCAATCTTTGCCGGAATTCACGGCATATACGGCAGTATAATGGGATAAATCCCCGGGAGGCGAGCGTTTCTTCGGGGGTAAAGCGGCCGGACGGATCGTCCGCCGCCTGCGTGTCCTCCCTTGTCCTGGAGCCGTCATGAGCCCTGCCCCGGAACGTGCGCCTGCCGCGCTGTCGCAGACCGATCTGTCCCCCTTCCGCGCAACCTTCGCGCCGTCTGACGAGAGTGCCGTTCGCGGCCTGCTCGGCAAGGTCGCCTTCGACGAGGCCACCGAGGCTCGGGTCGACGACATCGCCTCCGGCTACATACAGTCGATCCGGTCGGCCATCGGCGGTCTCGGCGGCGTCGAGGACTTCCTGCGCGAATACGGCCTGTCGACCCGTGAGGGCCTGGCGCTGATGGTGCTGGCCGAGGCGCTGCTGCGCGTGCCGGATGCGGCCACCGCCGACAAGCTGATCGAGGACAAGCTGGCCGCCGCCCGGTTCGACGAGTCCGAGGGTGGCCCATCCGACACCTGGCTGGTGTCCGCCTCGTCCTGGGCGCTTGGCGTCACCTCGCGCCTGCTGCATCCAGGCGAGCAGCCCAACACGATCCTCGCCTCGCTGGTCAAGCGCATGGGCATGCCAGCGGTGCGTGCGGCGACGCGACAGGCGATGCGCATCCTCGGCCACCAGTTCGTGCTCGGCGAGACCATCAAGGGCGCCTTGTCGCGGGCGAAGGGGCAGGAAGCCAAAGGCTACCGCTATTCCTACGACATGCTGGGCGAGGGCGCCCGCACGGCCGGCGACGCCGAGCGCTACTTCCGATCCTATGCGGATGCGATCGAGGCCATCGGTGCGGCCGCCGGCAAGGGCGAACTGCCCGCCCGTCCCGGCATTTCGGTCAAGCTCTCCGCGCTGCATCCGCGCTACGAGGCGGTGAAGGGCACGCGGGTGCGCGATGAACTGGTGCCGCAGCTGCTCAAGCTCGCCCAGGCGGCCAAGCGCCACAATCTGAACTTCACCGTCGATGCGGAAGAGGCCGATCGGCTGGAGATCTCGCTCGACATCTTCGCGGCTGTCGCGGCCGATCCCTCGCTCGCTGGTTGGGACGGCTTCGGCCTTGCAATCCAGGCCTACCAGAAGCGGGCACTGGAGGTGGTGAATTGGATCATCAGCCTCGCCGAGCGGCTGGATCGCCGCTTCATGGTGCGCCTCGTCAAGGGCGCCTATTGGGACACCGAGATCAAGCGTGCCCAAGAGCGCGGCCTGGAGGACTTCCCGGTCTTCACCCGCAAGGCGGCAACGGACCTCTCCTATCTCGCCTGCGCCCGGGCGATGCTCGGCGCGCGGCCGCGCATCTATCCGCAATTCGCCACCCACAACGCGCTGTCGGTTGCCCAGATCATCGCCATGGCGGGCAACGAGGGCGGCTTCGAGTTCCAGCGCCTGCATGGCATGGGCGAGAGCCTGTACAAGGCCGTGACCGAGCGTGACGGGCACCCCTGCCGCATCTACGCACCGGTTGGCGGCCACCGCGACCTGCTCGCCTATCTGGTTCGCCGCCTGCTGGAAAACGGCGCCAACTCGTCCTTCGTCTCGGCGGTGGGCGATTCCTCCGTGCCGATCTCGCGGCTGCTGGCCCGCCCGCATGACCTCTTGGCCGGCGGCACCCGCGCCCGCAACCCGCGGATCCCGATGCCGGCCGCGCTCTACGGCGACAGCCGCAACAACTCGAAGGGCCTGGAATTCGGCCTTGCCCGCGACCGCTCCCGGCTGGTCGAGGACATGGCAAAGGCCCCGCGTCAGGTCGAGGGCGCAGGCCCGCTCTATCCGGGCGCCAAGGCGCGCGGCAACGAACGCTCGGTCCTGTCGCCGGTCGATGGCGCGACCCGCGCGGGCACCGTGCGCGAGGCCTCGGCGGACGAGGTGCCGGCGATGTTCGATGCAGGGCTGAAGGGCTTTGCCCGCTGGTCGCGCACGCCCGTCGACCAGCGCGCGGCGGCGATTGCCCGTCTCGGCGACATGCTGGAGGCGGAAACGCCCAGGCTGATGGCGCTGCTCGCCCGCGAGGCCGGAAAGACCTTGCCCGACGGCCTGGCCGAAGTGCGCGAGGCGGTCGACTTCTGCCGCTACTACGCGGCCGAGGCGGTGAAGCAGTTCGGCGAAGGCACCTTGATGCCCGGACCGACCGGCGAGGAAAACCGCTACCGTCTGCGTGGCCGCGGCGTCTTCGTCTGCGTCTCGCCCTGGAACTTCCCGCTGGCGATCTTCCTCGGCCAGATCACCGCGGCGCTGCTGGCCGGCAATGCGGTCATCGCCAAGCCGGCGGAGCAGACCCCGCTGATCGCCTTCGAAGCGGCGAAGCTGATCCATGCGGCGGGCGTGCCGGAAGACGTGTTCATTCTTGCGCCGGGCGGGCGCGAGCTGGGCGCGGCGCTGGTCGCCGAGCCGCGCGTTGCCGGCGTCGCCTTTACCGGCTCGACCGAGACCGCCTGGGCGATCAACCGTTCGCTCGCAGCCAAGCGCGGTCCCATCGTACCGCTGATCGCCGAGACCGGCGGCATCAACGCCATGTTGGTCGACGCGACGGCACTGCCCGAGCAGGTCTGCGACGACGTGATGATGTCGGCCTTCCGCTCCGCCGGCCAGCGCTGCTCCGCGCTCCGCCTGCTGTATCTGCAGGAAGATGTCGCGGACAAGCAGCTGGAAATGCTGAAGGGCGCGGCGAGCGAGCTGTCGCTCGGCGATCCGGCGGATCCGGCGACCGATATCGGCCCGGTGATCGATCTCGATGCCCGAGACCGCTTGCTGACCCATGTCGAGGAGATGCGCCGCAGCCAGAAGGTCCTGTACGCCGGCGAGGCGCCCGGCGGCACGTTGGCGCGCGGAACCTGGGTGGCCCCGCATATCGTCGAGCTGGACCGGCCCGACGCGCTGACCAGGGAGACCTTTGGCCCGATCCTGCATGTGGTGCGCTACAAGGCGTCCGACCTGCCGAAGATGCTGGAGACCATCGCAGCGACGGGCTACGGCCTGACGCTCGGCGTGCACAGCCGTATCGACGCGACAGTGGCGGCCGTCGTCGACCGGCTTTCGGTCGGCAATGTCTATGTCAACCGCAATACCATCGGCGCAGTGGTCGGCACCCAGCCCTTCGGCGGATCAGGCCTGTCCGGCACCGGCCCGAAGGCCGGTGGCCCGGCCTATCTCGGCCGCTTCGCGCTCGAACAGGTCGTCTCGATCAACACGGCGGCGGCCGGCGGCAATGCCAGCCTGATCGCCATGGCCGAGGAAGACTGAAAGACGCCGACCGGGCCAGGCCCGCGCTACTTGCGCGGTTTGGCCCGGTTGGTCGCGGACGCCGACAACGGATCGTCCGGCCAGGGATGCTTGGGATAGCGCCCCTTCATTTCCGCTTTCACCGCGGCCCAGGATCCGCGCCAGAAGCCGGGCAGGTCGCGGGTGATCTGGATCGGCCGGTGGGCCGGCGACAGCAGTTCCAGGATCAGCGGCACGCTGCCTCCCGCAATTGCCGGATGCCGGTCGAGGCCGAAAAGCTCCTGCACACGGATGGGCAGCGTCGGTCCTTCCTCGCGATCGTAGTCGATCGGGACATGCGATCCCGAAGGCGCGGAGAAATGGCTCGGCAGCAGCCGGTCGAGCTCACCCAGCCGGTGCTGCGGCAGCAGGGCCGCGAGCGCATTGCCAAGGAGCTCCGCATCGAGCGCCGATGCGCTGCGCACCCCCGCGAGATAGGGGCCGAGCCACGCGTCCATGGTTTCGCTCAAGGCATCGTCGCCAAGGTCCGGCCAGGCCTCGGCTTCGGCGGCCGGCAGCAGCCCGCGCAAGGTCACGACGCGGGCGCGCAGGGCCGCCTGGGCCTTGCTCCAGGGCAGGGCGCGCGCGCTGCGCGCCTTGAGGAAGGCAAGGAGAGCTGAGGCGACGGCTTCCGGATCGGGATTGGGTTCGACAGCCTCGCGCAGCACCAGCCGGCGATAGCGGCGCAACCGCCGCGCCCGGACAGAGCCGGAGGCCTCGCAGGCGACCTGCACCTCGTCCTCGATCTCACCGGCAAAAAGCTGTTCGATCTCCTCGCGCGAGATCGGCGCAGCGAGAAGGATGCGTCCGCGCGCGGCATTGCCTTGCAGGTCGGCGACGACGAGAAACGGCTCGCGGGCCAGCGGATCGGCTTCGTCCAGGCGGCCGCCCCTGCCATTGGCCATGCGAAAGCCGCCGCGCCCATCCTGTGCCTGCGCCACCCGGTCGGGATAGGCAAGTGCCAGCAGCCTGCCTGCCGCTTCCGTGTCGCCCGCCGCGGGCGGCTCCGTCTTTGCCTTCGATCCCTTGGCGATCAACGACTGCCAGCGCTGGGCCATGCCGCGGGCGGCCGTGCTGCGCGGATCGCGGGCGCGGCGAAAATCCATCAGGCGGTGGCGCAGATCCGCCGAGCGCCCGCCGAGCCCTTGTTCGGAGAGGAGGGCCGCAATCTCGCAAGCAATCCGGCCGTTCCCGGTTTCGCCTGCCCGCACCAGCATATGTGCAAGCCGAGGCACCAGGGGCAGGGCGCGCATGCGCTCACCCTCCGCCGTCAGCCGTCCCGTGCCGTCGAGCGCTTCCAACCGCTGCAACAGGCCGACGGCCTCGCTCCAGGCGGCCGCCGGCGGCTGGTCGGGAAAGCGCAAGCTGCCGGGATCGCTCACACCCCATGCGGCCAGGTCGAGCGCCAGGCTGGAGAGGTCCGCCTCCAGAATTTCGGGCCTGTCGTCTGCCGGCAGCGATGCGGTCTGCGCCTCGTCCCACAGGCGATAACAGATGCCCGGCTCCATGCGCCCGGCACGGCCGCGCCGCTGGTCGGCGGCGGCGCGCGAGGCACGTACGGTCGCGAGCCTTGTCAGACCGGTTGCTGGCTCATGGACCGGCACGCGGGCGAGGCCGCTGTCGATGACGACGCGCACGCCCTCAATGGTCAGCGAAGTCTGGGCGATGGAGGTGGCGAGCACCACCTTGCGCCGGCCGTTTGCCGCCGGGCGAATGGCGGCATTCTGTTCGGCGCCGGTGAGGGCGCCGTAGAGCGGGGCAAGATCGGTATCGGCCGGCAGTTGCGGGCCGAGCAGGTCGACTGCACGGCGGATCTCGCCCTGCCCGGGCAGGAAGGCGAGGATCGAGCCGGTCTCTTCCGCCAGCGCTTTGCGCACCGCAGATGCCACTTGAGCTGCGATGTCGCGGTCGCCGTCGCGCCCGAGATAGCGGGTCTCGACCGGAAAGCTACGTCCCTTGCAGTGGATCACCGGCGCACCGCCGAGATGGCTGGCAACGCCTGCCGCATCGATGGTCGCGGACATCGGCAGGATGCGCAGGTCCTCGCGCAGGGCCCCTTGGGCGTCGAGCGCCAGGGCAAGGCCGAGATCGCCGTCCAGAGACCGCTCGTGGAACTCGTCGAAGAGAATGCAGGCAATGCCCGAAAGCTCGGGGTCCTCGAGGATCATCCGGGTGAAGACGCCCTCGGTGACCACCTCGATGCGCGTGCGGGCCGAGACCTTCGTCTCCAGCCGCACCCGGAGGCCGACGCGCCCGCCGACCTCTTCGCTGAGCAGCGAGGCCATGCGGGCGGCGGCGGCGCGGGCCGCGAGCCGCCGGGGCTCCAGCACGATGATGCGTCCGTCGCCGCGCCATTTCGCGTCGAGCAAGGCCAGCGGCACGACCGTGGTCTTGCCTGCGCCGGGTTCGGCCACAAGCACGCAGGATGTGTGCGTATCGAGCGCGGCGAGCAGGTCCGGCAGCACCGCATCGATGGGAAGCGGCGGGCGCGTTGCGGCAGTCTCGCTCATTCCGGGGTCGCGGCAGGGCCTGTTGCGCCGCCGAGGCTCCAGTGCCGGCCCTCAAGCTCCACCGCAAAGAGCGTCGGGGTGCGGGCAAAGCTTGCAAGGCCCTCCAGCGCCGGATTGCTGTGGCGGATCAGGAAGGTCGGGATCGTGGCGAGCAGCGCGGAATGCGGGGCCTTTGCCTCGAAGGAGGCTCGAAAGGCGGGATGGGCCAGGTAGGTGTCGATGCGGCCGGGAATGCCGCCGCCGAGAAAGACGCCGCCGCGCGCCAGGAAGGTGAGGGCGAAGTCGCCGGCCACCCGGCCGAGCGCCCGCACGAAGATGTCCATCGTGCGCAGGGCGATCTCGTCGCCGGCATCGGCGGCCTCGGTCACGTCGCGCGGGCGCTCGAAGGCGCGCTCGGTCCCTGCCTCCGCCGCCACGGCCCGCGACAGCCGCAAAAGGCCGGCCCCGCTGATGATGCGTTCGGCGCCGATCCGCCCCTCCTGCCGCTCGATATGCGGCCACACCCGGTAGTCGGTCTCGGAGACGGGGCCGAGCTCCATATGTCCGCCCTCGCCGGGGATCGGGATCCAGGTACCTGCGGTGTGGATCATCGCAGCCGCACCGAGGCCCGTGCCGGGTCCGAGAACCACCTTGGCTCCGTTCGCCTGTGCCGTCCCGCCGCCGATCTGGCGGACGTCGTCGCCTTCCAGTCCCGGCAGGGCCAGCGCCTGCGCCTCGAAGTCGTTGAGCACCACGACGCTTTCCAGGCCGAGCCGGCGGATCAGATCCAGCGGTTCGATCACCCAGTCGGCATTGGTCATGGGAATGCGGTCGCCGGTGACCGGGCCCGCCACGGCCAGCACCGCGGTACGCGGCATCACCGAGGTGTGGTCCAGCACCGTGGCGATGGCGGCCTCGGCAAGGCCGGGAAAGCCGGCGGTCGGCACCGAGCCATAGACGCTGGTCGCCGCGTGGGTGTCGGTGACCATCGCGAAGCGCGCATTGGTCCCGCCGATGTCGGCGACCAGCACGGGAAAGCGAAAACCGCGGAGACTGGGCGGGGAAAGGGTCATCACGCCTGGGGTATGATCTCGGGAGTTGTCGAGGTGGTGGGCAGGCCGGCAAGGCGCGCCGAGCGCAGCAGGATATCGGCCGTTGCCCGGTTTAGCGCCATTGGGATGTTGTAGACGAGGGCGAGGCGCATCAGGGCCTTGACGTCGACATCGTGCGGCATGGGCGACAGTGGGTCGACGAGGAAGATCAGCCCTTGCAGCCGTCCTTCGGCGATCATCGCGCCGATCTGCTGGTCGCCGCCGAGCGGGCCGCTTTTCAGCCGTTCGATGGTCAGGCTGGGACAGGCATCGAGGATCCGTCCGCCCGTGGTGCCGGTCGCGACCAGGCGAAAGGAACCGAGCTTGTCCTCGTGCGACCTAGCGAAGGCGACCATCTCGTCCTTGCGCGCGTCATGGGCGACCAGCGCCAGTGCAGGCTTGGCGGGACGGGTGTCGGGCAAGGGGCTCGCGGGTCCGGTCAATGCGTTCCTGTTCGCTCTTCAAGGTCAGGTGCGTAAGCGGATATGTATCCTTTCCAAGGATGTACCCGCTTACGCGCCGGGTGGAAAGCCGGTCCTGCCCGGCTTCTCCTTGCGGGCCCGTCCGCAAGGCACCCTGCCTGCCGTTGCCAGCAGGACAGTGCGGGGCTCAATCGTAGAGCCCGCAATTGACCGGCTTGCGTCCGCTCGCCCGGTGCACCAGCGCGGTCTCCGGCATCAGGCCGGCGATCTCCAGAACCAGCTTCATGCGGATGGCGTCGGCAAACTGCTCGCGCGAGCGCACCGGAATGAAGAAGTGGCCGGGGCCACCGATCACGCAGTCCTCGTAATAGGCGTCGACATTCAGCATGGACTGCCAGGCATCGCGCTCGGACTTCATCATCAAGGGAAGCCCGTTGATGGTGATGCCGGCGGCGATGGCCTGGTCGCGGAACAGCGCGACCTTGCCGCCCTGGTTGTTGGGCCCGTCCCCGGAAATGTCGATGACCTTGCGCAGGCCCTCGAACCGGTTGGCGGCGACCATGGCGGTTGCCTGCGACAGGGCAGAAGCAATGGAGGTGCGCTGGCGCTGGCGCAGCGGGGCCTCGGCGATCTTGGCGGCAAAAGCCGCTGCGGAAGGGGCGTCGGTGATCACCGACCAGTCGGCGACGATGAACTGCTCGCCCGCGCCGCCCCATTCCATGTAGGTCACCGCGATCCGGCCGGTCGGGCCATAGCGGATCGCGTCGATCACCTGCGGAGAGGTGAGGGCGGCGACATAGCCGGCGCGCTGGACCTCCTGCTCTTCCCTGTCCATCGACTGGGAGATGTCGACAGCCAGAACCAGCTCGACATCGACCTCGCGATCAGGGTCGTAGCCATAGCCGAGCAGCGGGGCGTTGCCGGCCGCTGCGGCCGAAAAGGTCGAAAGTCCGGCAAGGACGAGGGCGGAGAAGAGCCAGCCGGCGAGTGCAAGGCACGAGCGGGCGATGCGGTCAGGCAGGCTGTGTCCTGCCGTCGGGGAGAGACGTGGCACGCACATGGTCGAAACTCCTTCAACCGATGAAGGGCTCCCGCCTTGTCCGACGCTCCTCGTTGCGTGCCTTATCTTGCGTCCGTTCCCTCTCCCGACCGCACCCCTGCGGCCTCCTTCCGGCGCTCTGGCGACAAGGACAGATCAGCAAGAGCCGTGCCAGACGCTACGGAAAGCAAAGACCTGTGCGAGGGAGGGCACTCCGACGGCGGCTGATCCCGAGTGGCACCCTGTGCGCCTGCCAATAGCTCATGGCGATCAGCCGGTTAAGAAGCTGGTCCGGCGATTCTCCAGCAGCATGACGTCACGTTTTCCGGGTCGGACGGTGCCTGCCCTTTCGGCAAACTGCGGCGATCTGCAAGAAACCTGGGCAGTTCCTGCCGGGCGGTCGGCAAAATTTGCCGGGCTCCGCCAGCTTCTCTTGCGAAGGCGCTTGACCTCGGCTGGGGGCTCAGGCAGTCTGAATGAAAGAAATCTCAAGAGCTGAAGAAATTTTCAGCCACGGGTGAGGGGGCCGGCGTTTCGTTCCGACGCGGCATGCGCTGCGCGGTGGCCGTCCCTGTTGATGCGGGACGACGGACACGGGCATGCAGGCTGGCGACTGGACAACAGACATGGCGATCCGCGCCGCGTGGATGTCCTTCGTCGGCGGAGCGACGCAGGGCGAGATCGCGGCGCGTCTCGGTATCTCGACAGCGCGTGTCCACCGGCTCATCGCCCATGCTCAGAAGACCGGGCTCGTTCGCTTCCAGATCGCCGACCGGCCCTCGGACTGCCTGGAGATCGAGGCGGCGCTGGTCGATGCCCATGGCCTCTCCTCCTGTCTGATCGCTCCCGATATCGGCGGCGGCGACGATGCGTCCGCGATCCGGGCCATCGCTGAGGTGGCCGGCCCGCATCTTGCCAGTCTGCTTGCCAATCCCGCGCTCGTCCAGCTCGGCGTCGGCATGGGGCGCACGCTGAAGGCCGCGGTGGAGATGATGCCGCGCATCCAGCGCCCGGATCTCAGTATCGTTTCGATTTCCGGCTCGCTGACGCGAAAGCTCTCCGCCAACCCGTTCGACGTCGTCCAGCAACTGGCCGAACGCACGGGCGGCGAAGGCTACTATCTGCCCGTGCCGTACCTCGCCGAGACCGTCGCGGAGCGCGACACGTTTCTCGGCCAGCGCAGCGTCCAGGCGCTTCTTGAGCGTGCGCGCGCTTCCGATCTCTTCGTCATCGGCATCGGCTCGGTGGAGGATGACGGGCATCTCATCAGCCGCGACCTGATCTTGCGCGAGGAGCAGCGCGACCTGATCGCGACCGGCGCGGTCTGCGACCTGATGGGGCGTTTCATCGGCCGCGACGGGCGCCTTGTGCCGGCCAAGCTCGGCGACAAGGCCGTCGGGCTACCCTTCGAGGCCGTTCGCGGCGCGCGCATCGTCGCGCTCGCCGGCGGGCTCGGCAAGCTTGAGGCCACGCGCGCGGCGTTGCGCGCGGGGCTGATCACGGACCTGATCGTCGACGAGAGCCTGGGCCGGGCCCTGGCCGTCGCGGAAGGAGCCAGACAAGCCCGCTCGGCATGACGCCGACGGGAGAACAGGTGGAGGTAAGTCATGGTGATGAAAAGCGTGATCCTCGGGGCCGCAGCGGCAGTCCTGCTCGCCGGTACGGCGCTGGCCCAGGATATCCAGCCGGCGGTCGTCTATGATCTGGGCGGCAAGAACGACAAGTCCTTCAACGAGGCGGCCTTCATCGGCGCCGAGAAGTTCAAGGCCGAAACCGGCATCGACTATCGCGATTTCGAGATCCAGAACGACAGCCAGCGCGAACAGGCGCTGCGCAACTTCGCGCGCCGTGGCGCCAACCCGGTGATCGCCATCGGCTTCTTGCATGCCAATGCGCTGGAGAAGGTCGCCAAGGAGTTCCCGGATACCAAGTTCGCCATCGTCGATATGGTCGTCGATCTGCCGAATGTCCGCTCGATCCTCTTCAAGGAGCATGAGGGCTCCTACATCGTCGGCAAGCTGGCGGCGATGGCCTCGCAAAGCGGCAAGGTCGGCTTCGTCGGCGGCATGGACATCCAGCTGATCCGCAAGTTCGCCTGCGGCTACAAGCAGGGCGTCAAGGAAACCGATGCCGACGCCGAGATCTTCGAGAACATGACCGGCTCGACGGGGGCTGCCTTCAACGATCCGGTCAAGGGCGGCGAGCTCGCCAAGTCGCAGATCGACCGCGGCGCGGACGTGATCTACCACGCCGCCGGAGCCACGGGTCTGGGTGTGCTGCAGGCCGCCGCAGATGCCGGCAAGCTCGGCATCGGCGTCGACAGCAACCAGAACGCCGTGCATCCGGGCAAGGTGCTGACCTCGATGCTGAAGCGCGTCGACGTTGCGGTCGAGAAGGCCTTCACCGACGCCAAGGACGGCAACTGGACCTCCGGCATCTATTCTCTGGGCCTTGCCGAGGGTGGCGTCGACTGGGCGCTGGACGACAACAACAAGGCGCTGATCACCGAGGAGATGAAGTCCGCGGTCGACCAGGCCAAGGCCGACATCATCTCCGGCAAGATCGTCGTCCACGACTACATGGCGAGCGAGAGCTGCCCGTTCTGACGGGAGAAAGCGCGCCGCGGGCATGGCTCGCGGCGCGCGTTGCCCTGAACCGCAGGGCAGACAACGCGGGACAGCGGTCATGGCGCGTATCGTGAAGACGCTTGCAGCCTTCGCCCTGGTTGGCGGCCTTGCCGTGGCGCCTGCCCTCGGCGAGCCGGCGCTGGTCTATTCCGTCGGCGGAAAGTTCGACGGTTCGTTCAACGAGGCCGCCTTTCGCGGAGCCGAGCGGTTTTCCGCCGAGACCGGCGAAAGCTACCGGGACTTCGAGATCGCCCGCGATGCCGACAGCCTGCAGGCGCTGCGGGGCTTTGCCTCGCGCGGCGCCGAGCCGGTCGTTGCCATCGGCTACAACCAGGCTGCCGCGGTCGCGTCGGCGGCGAAGGACTTCCCGCAGACGGATTTCTCCATCATCGACATGGTGGTCGAGGCTCCCAACGTGCGCTCGGTCGTCTTTCGCGAGCATGAGGGCTCGTACATCGCCGGCCTGTTGGCGGCGATGGCTTCGAAGACCGGGACCATCGGTTTCGTCGGCGGCATGGACATACCGATCATCCGCCGGTTTCTCTGCGGCTACCGGCAGGGAGCGGCCTCAGTCTCCCCCGACATCCGCGTTATCTTCAACATGACCGGCGACACGCCGGCAGCCTTTGCGGATCCGGCTCGCGGAGCAGAGCTTGCACGCGGCCAGATCAACCGCGGCGCCGATGTGATCATCCAGGCAGCTGGCGGCACCGGTATCGGGGTTCTGCAGGCCGTGGCCGATGCCGGGGTTCTCGGCATCGGCACCGACAGCAACCAGAACGGCCTTTATCCGGGCCGGATCCTCACCTCGATCCGCAAGCGTGTCGATGTCGCGGTCTACCGCAACTTCGCCGATGCCAAGGCCGGTACGTGGAGCGCCGGCATCGAGGTGCTCGGCCTTGCGGAAGGCGGCATGGACTGGGTGATCGACGACAACAACCGCGCGCTCGTCACCGCGCAGATGGAGGCGGCGGCCGGCGAGGCAGCTGCACGGATCGCAGACGGCACGATCACCGTGCATGACGCGGCCAGCGAGGGGGAGTGCCCGCTGTGAGCGACCAGCTTGCCATCGAACTCGTCGGCGTCGACAAGCGCTTCGGACAGGTCCACGCCAACAAGGACATCCATCTCAAGGTCCGCAAGGGCTCGATCCACGGCATCGTCGGCGAGAACGGTGCGGGCAAGTCGACGCTGATGTCGATCCTCTACGGCTTCTATCATGCCGATTCCGGCGAGATCCGCGTCGACGGCAAGCCGGTTTCGATTCCCTCCAGCCAGGCGGCGATCGCGCTGGGCATCGGCATGGTCCATCAGCATTTCATGCTGGTGGAGAACTTCACCGTGCTGGAGAACATCATTCTGGGCGCCGAAGGCGGGGCGTTGCTCGCCGGCGGCGTGTCCAAGGCGCGGGCCGAGCTGAAGCGCCTTGCCGACGACTACGATCTCAAGGTCGATCCCGACGCCCTGATCGAGGATCTTCCCGTCGGCCTGCAGCAGCGGGTGGAGATCCTCAAGGCGCTGTTCCGCAGTGCCGATATCCTGATCCTGGACGAGCCGACCGGTGTCCTCACCCCGGCGGAAGCCGACCATCTCTTCCGGATCCTGCGCGTGCTGCGCGACGAGGGAAAGACGGTGCTGCTGATCACCCACAAGCTGCGGGAGATCATGGCGGTGACCGACGAGGTTTCGGTCATGCGACGCGGCGAGATCGTCGCCACCCGCCAGACCTCGAAGACTTCGATGGGCGAGCTTGCCGAACTGATGGTCGGCCGCCGGGTCCTGCTGGAGGTGGAGAAAGGGCCGGCCGAACCGGGACGACCGGTGCTCACGGTGGAGAACCTCACGGTGCGCGATGGGCGCGGCGTGGACGTCGTGCGTAACGTCTCGCTGGAGGTGCGCGCCGGCGAGATCGTCGGCATTGCCGGCGTCTCCGGCAACGGCCAGTCCGAGCTGCTGGAGGCGATTGCCGGCATTCGCGCCGTGACTTCGGGAACCGTCACTGTCGACGGAACGCGGGTCGATCTTTCACGCGGAACCAAGGATCCTGCTGATATGCGCGAACTCGGGCTCGCGCATGTGCCCGAGGATCGCCATCGCATGGGGCTGGTGACCCGCTTTCCCGAATGCGAGAACGCCATTCTCGGCTATCACCGCGACCCGTCCTACGGGCGCGGTCCCTTCCTCGATTTCGACCGCATCCGCAAGGCGGCGAAGGTCGAGATCGAGAAATACGACATCCGCCCGGCCGACTGCATGTTGAAGACGGCCAACTTCTCCGGCGGCAACCAGCAGAAGATCGTGCTGGCGCGGGAGATCGAGCGCGATCCGGTCATTCTGCTTGTCGGCCAGCCGACGCGCGGTGTCGACATCGGCGCCATCGAGTTCATTCACAAGCGCATCGTTGCGCTGCGCGATGCGGGCAAGGGTGTCCTTCTGGTGTCGGTCGAACTCGACGAGATCCGCGCGCTGGCAGACCGGGTGCTGGTCATGTTCGACGGGCAGGTGGTCGGCGAGCGCGCACCGGAGACAGCGGAAAGCGAGCTGGGCCTGCTGATGGCGGGTGCAAGCGGACAGGAGGCGGCGGAATGACGGCGGGACAGCTTCCGCGCTGGGTCGACTACGGGCTGATGCCGGCGCTCAATGTCGCCGCTGCCTTTCTGGTCTCGGGCCTGGTGGTGCTGCTGATCGGCGAGAACCCGGTCGAGGCGGTCAAGGTCCTGGTGTGGGGCTCTCTCGGCTGGAACGAGGGCATCGGCTTCACCCTGTTCTACGCGACCAACTTCATCTTCACCGGCCTTGCGGTGGCCATCGCCTTCCATGCGGGCCTGTTCAACATCGGCGGCGAGGGGCAGGCGTATCTGGGCGGCCTCGGCGTCGCCCTCGCCTGTCTTGCGCTCGACCGGTACGTCCCCTGGTGGGTGACGCTTCCCTTCGCGGTGCTGGGCGCTGCCGCCTTCGGCGCGGCCTGGGCCTTCATCCCGGCGCTCCTGCAGGCCAAGCGCGGCAGCCATGTCGTCATCACGACGATCATGTTCAACTTCATCGCCGCCTCGATGATGGTCTACCTGCTGGTCAACCTGCTGTCGAAGCGGGGATCCATGCAGCCGGAAACCCGGACTTTCGAAAGCGGCGGCCGCCTGCCGCTGCTGCAGGATGTGCTGCCCGGAACGGACTTCGGATCCGCGCCGGTGAACCTCTCCTTCCTGTTGGCGCTCGCCGCCTGTCTGCTCGTCTGGATCGTCGTCTGGCGCACCCGGCTCGGCTACGAGATCCGCACCTTCGGCGCCAACCCGGTCGCGGCCGTCTATGCCGGCATTTCGCCGCTGCGCATCACCGTCGTCACCATGCTCATGTCGGGCGGTCTCGCAGGCATGATGGCGATCAACGAGATCATGGGCTCGCAGCACCGGTTGCTCATCGAGTTCGTGGCCGGCTACGGCTTCGTCGGCATCGCCGTCGCACTGATGGGCCGCGCACATCCGATCGGCATCGTCTTCGCCGCCATCCTGTTCGGCATGCTCTATCAGGGCGGCGCGGAACTGGCCTTCGAGATGCCGACGATCACCCGCGACATGATCGTTGTCATCCAGGGGCTGGTGATCCTGTTCGCCGGGGCGCTGGAGCACATGTTCCGCCCGGTGCTGCTTCGCATCTTCGGCGTGCTGGCCGCCCGGCCGGCGCCGGCCGCGTGAGGGGAGGGGAGAGATGTTCGAAACCCTGATCTTCGTGCTCGACAGCACTGCCCGGCTTTCCACACCGCTGCTGCTTGCGGCCCTTGCCGGCCTGTATTCGGAACGGTCCGGCATTTTCGACATCGGCCTTGAGGGCAAGATGCTGGGCGCGGCCTTCGCTGCCGGCGCGGCGGCCGCCGTCAGCGGGTCTGCCTGGATCGGCCTTGGCGCCGGCATTCTCGTTTCGGTGGCGCTGGCGCTGGTGCACGGCTTTGCCTGCATCACCAATCGCGGCAACCAGATCGTCTCCGGCGTTGCCATCAACTTCCTGGCAATGGGGCTGACCGCCCTGCTCGGACAGGCCTGGTTCGGCCAGGGCGGGCGCACGCCGGCGGTGAGCGGGGACGCCCGCTTCGGCGACGTCACATGGCCCTTCGCGGCGGAGCTGCGCGACGTCCCGGTGATCGGCGGGCTCTATTCGGAGCTTCTGTCTGGCCACAACATCCTTGTCTACGCCGCCTTCCTCGCCGTGCCCTTCTCCTGGTGGGTGCTCTACCGCACGCGCTTCGGACTGCGCCTGCGCGCAGTCGGCGAGAACCCCGGCGCGGTCGACACGGCCGGCATCTCCGTCACCTGGCTGCGCTATCGCGCCGTGATCTGCACGGGCATCCTGTGCGGCTTCGCCGGCACCTATCTCTCCATCGGCCAGTCGGCGAGCTTCATCGCCAACATGACCGCCGGCAAGGGCTTCATCGCCCTGGCAGCCCTGATCTTCGCCAAATGGAAGCCGGTGCCGGTGATGTTCGCCTGCCTGCTCTTCGGTTTTCTCGATGCCGTGGCGATCCGCCTTCAGGGCCAACAGGTCCCCGGCATCGGCGAAGTTCCGGTGCAGGCGATCCAGGCCCTTCCCTACATCCTGACCGTGGTTCTGCTTGCCGGCTTCATCGGCAAGGCGGTCCCGCCGCGCGCCGGCGGCACCGCCTATGTCAAGGAACGCAGCTGAGCCACGGCAACGAGGACGACATGAGCTGTTTCGACGAATTGTTCGCCGCCGCCAGTGCGGCCCGAGAGAATGCGCATGCGAAATATTCCGGCTTTCGCGTCGGCGCTGCCGTTGTCACCCGCGACGGGCGCATCTTTGCCGGTTGCAACGTGGAAAATGCCAGCTTCCCGGAAGGCTGGTGCGCGGAAACCAGCGCGCTCGGGGCGATGGTGTCCGCCGGCGGCCGGCCGGGCGACGTGGTCGAGGTGCTGGTCACCGCGAAGGCGGCGCTGTGCACCCCTTGCGGTGGTTGCCGCCAGAGACTTGCCGAGTTCGCCGGCGACGACGTGCCGGTTCACATCTGCGACGACACCGGGCTGCGCCGTACGCTGACCATGGCGGACCTGTTGCCGGCGCGGTTCGTTCTCAAGGACGAGGAGAGGGACATATGAGCGGCTTCGGGCCGGAATGCGCGGAGATCGTCCGCGCCGCAAGACCCGGCGACTACCGTGTCGCAATGGTGTTGGGATCGGGTCTCGGCCAACTGGCCGACGAGGTAGAGGATGCCGTGCGCATTCCCTATTCCAAGCTGCCGGGATTTCCTGTCTCCTCGGTTTCCTCCCATGGCAGCGAGCTGGTCGCCGGTCGCCTCGGCGATGTGCCGGTGGTCGTCCTGTCCGGCCGCGCCCATTACTACGAGGGCGGGGGAGCGGACGTCATGCGCACGCCTCTGGAGGCGCTGAAGGCGCTCGGCTGCGACACGCTGCTGCTCACCAACGCGGCCGGGTCCCTGCGCCAGGAGTTTGCGCCCGGCACGCCGATGCTGATCAGCGACCACATCAACTGGTCTGGCCTCAACCCCTTGATCGGCGAGGAAAGCGACCGCCGCTTTCTCGACATGAGCGCTGCCTACGATCCCGACTTCCGCGCCCGTTTGCGGGCGCTCGCTGCCGAAGAGGAGATTTCGCTGGGCGAAGGCGTCTACATGTGGTTTTCCGGCCCCTCCTTCGAGACGCCGGCGGAAATCCGCATGGCGAAACTGCTGGGAGCGGATGCAGTCGGCATGTCGACGGTGCCGGAAGTGATCCTCGCCCGCTATCTCGGCCTGCGCGTTGCCGCGATCTCCACCATCACCAACTATGGCGCCGGCCTGCAGGCGCACGGCCTGTCGCACGAGGAAACCAAGTCGACGGCGCTGATTGCCGTCGACGCGCTGAAGCGGCTGATCCGCCGCTTCGTCAAGGATCTTGGAAATGCCTGACATGACACCTGTCGAGGTGGCGCAGCGCGCGCTGCCGCTGGTCGACCTGACCAATCTGGACGAGACCTGCACCACCGCCGACATCGACGCGCTTTGCGCTCGCGCGGCCACGCCCCATGGTCCCGTCGCGGCGGTCTGCATCTGGCCGCGCTTCGTGACCCAGGCCGCGAGCCTGCTCGCCGGCTCCGGCGTGCGCGTTGCGACCGTCGTCAACTTTCCGCAAGGCGGTGATGACACGCTGGCCGTCATTGCCGAGACGCGGCAGGCGATCGCCGATGGCGCCGACGAGATCGACCTCGTCATGCCGTACCGTGCCTTTGTCGCCGGACGGCGCGGCTTTGCCGAGACGCAGATCGCCAGGGTGCGCGAGGCCTGCGGCGACCGGCTGCTGAAGGTCATTCTGGAGACCGGCGAGATCGGCGATCCGCTGCTCGTCCACGCGGCCTCGCTCCTTGCCATCTCGGCAGGCGCCGATTTCATCAAGACCTCGACCGGCAAGGTGAAGGTAAATGCCACGCTGGAGACGGCGGAGATCATGCTGACCGTGATCGAGGAGATCCGCCGCGAGGGCGGCCCGGAGATCGGTTTCAAGCCGGCCGGCGGCATTCGCACCGTTGCGGATGCGGCCGCCTATCTCGCGATCGCCGACCGCATTCTCGGGGCCAACTGGGTCGCCGCCTCGCATTTCCGCTTCGGCGCAAGCGGCCTGCTCGATGCCCTGCTTGCCGCGCTCGACGGGCGCGAGCCGACCAACGCCAAGGGATACTGACCTCATGCTGGCGCAGGAACTGATCCGCAAGAAGCGCGACGGCGGCACGCTCGCCCCGGAAGAGATCGCCTTCTTCGTCAAGGGGCTGACCGACGACAGCGTGTCGGAAGGCCAGGTTGCGGCGCTCGCCATGGCCGTCTTCTTCCGCGGGTTGTCGCTGGACGAGCGCGTGGCGCTGACACTTGCGATGCGCGACAGCGGCACGGTGCTCGATTGGTCCGACATCGACGCACCGATCATCGACAAGCACTCGACCGGCGGTGTCGGCGACAACGTCTCCCTGATGCTGGCGCCGGCGCTTGCCGCCTGCGGGGCGGCGGTGCCGATGATCTCCGGCCGCGGCCTCGGTCACACCGGCGGCACGCTCGACAAGTTCGACGCCATCCCCGGTTACAAGACGCAGCCCGACAATGCACTGTTCCGCAAGGTGGTGCGCGAGGTCGGCTGCGCCGTGATCGGCCAGACGCCGGATCTGGCCCCGGCCGACAAGCGCTTCTACGGCATTCGCGATGTGACGGGGACGGTCGAGAGCCTCGACCTCATCACCGCCTCGATCCTGTCGAAGAAGCTCGCCGCCGGCCTGCAGGGCCTCGTTCTCGACGTGAAGTGGGGGACGGGAGCGTTCATGGCGACGTTCGACGAGGCGAAGGCACTGGCCGAAAGCCTGGTGACCGTCGCCAATGGCGCCGGCTGCCGCACCAGCGCGCTACTCACCGACATGAACGAGCCGCTGGCCTCGGCTGCCGGCAATGCGGTCGAGATGCGCAATGCCGTCGACTTCCTGACCGGCCGCGCGATCGACAACCGACTGTTCGACGTCACGGTGGCGCTTGGTGCCGAAGCCCTCGTTCTCGGCGGTCTTTGCGCCGATGCCGGGGAGGGCGCCGAGAAGATGCGCGAGGCCTTCGCCAGCGGCGCGGCGGCCGAGCGCTTCGCCAAGATGGTTTCGGCCCTCGGCGGCCCGGCGGACTTCGTGGAAAAGGCAGAAGCCTATCTGGCTGCAGCGCCCGTGGAACTGCCGGTCTATCCGCAGGAGCCCGGTACCGTCGTCGCAGTGGACACGCGCGCCATCGGCGTTGCCGTCGTCGAGCTGGGAGGTGGGCGGCGCCGGGCCAGCGACGTGATCGATCCGGCGGTGGGTCTGGTGCATCTGGCCGGCATCGGGCATTCCGCCGACAGCGATGCGCCGCTTGCCATCGTCCATGCCGCCGACGAAGCGTCGGCGCGCCGGGCGGCGGAGGCGGTACGCGCGGCCTATCGGCTCGGCTCGCCGCGCGACGTGGAGGATCGGCCCGTCGTCGTGGAGCGTATCGCGCCGTCCGCTTGACGGCGGCCCGGATCGGGAACCGGGTTTTCGGAACTGCAATGGGGCGGGGCACAACCGCCCGGCAACGACAAACGGGGAAACCTCATGGCACGCGCGATCCTGTGCGTCTTGGACAGTTTCGGTATCGGCGGAGCGCCGGATGCTGCCCGCTTCGGCGACGAGGGGGGCGATACGCTCGGTCACATCGCGAGCGCCTGCATGCGTGGGCAAGGCGACCGCGAGGGCCTGCGCTCCGGTCCGCTGTCCCTGCCCAACATGACGGCGCTCGGCCTCGCCCGTGCGGCGCAACTGGCTACCGGCAAGGTGCCGGAGGGCATGGACGGCTCCGTCGAGCCGGTCGGCATCTTCGGCGCCGCGAGCGAGACCTCGCGCGGCAAGGACACGCCGTCCGGCCATTGGGAAATCGCCGGTGTGCCGGTCGCCTTCGACTGGGGCTATTTCCCGGATACGGTTCCGACCTTTCCGGCCGAACTGACCCAGGCGATCATCCGCGAGGGCGGGGTGCCGGGCATCCTGGGCGATACCCACGCCTCCGGCACGGTGATCATCGCCGAACTCGGCGAGGAGCATGTGCGCACCGGCAAGCCGATCTGCTACACCAGCGCCGACTCCGTCTTCCAGATCGCCGCGCACGAGGAACATTTCGGCCTTGAGCGGCTGTATCGTCTTTGCGAGACGGTGCGCCGTCTGGTCGATCCCTACAATATCGGCCGGGTGATCGCGCGGCCCTTCATCGGCGATGCCGCCTCCGGCTTCGAGCGCACAGCAAACCGGCGGGACTATTCGGTGCTGCCGCCGGAGCCGACCTTGCTCGACCGTGCGGTCGCGGAAGGACGCCGGACGCTGACCGTCGGCAAGATCTCCGACATCTTCGCCCATCAAGGCGTGTCGGAAGTTCTCAAGGCGGCCGGCAACGACGCGTTGTTCGATCGCACGCTGGAGGCGATGGACAAGGCCGTCGACGGCGATCTCGTCTTCGCCAACTACATCGACTTCGACAGTCTTTACGGCCACCGGCGCGACGTGCCGGGCTATGCGGCAGCGCTGGAGGCGCTGGACCGCAGGCTGCCGGAACTGCTGGAGCGGCTGCGGCCGGATGACCTGCTGATCCTGACCGCCGATCACGGCTGCGATCCGACGTGGCGCGGCACGGACCACACCCGCGAGCGGGTGCCGGTGATCGGCCTCGTCAAGGGGGGCGAGCCGAAGGAAATCGGCGTTCGTGACACATTCGCCGATATCGGCGAGAGCATTGCGGCACATCTGGGCATCGCGCCCGGAAACCACGGGACGTCCTTCCTCTGAAGCCCGCCCTCCCGCTAAACTGGAGGGGCCGACTCGGCATTGCCGATGCCCCGAAATGGAGACGCGCATGACCGCACGGTCCTTTTCCGCACCGAGGGACGGAGTTCTGACCCCGGAGATGCAGGAGGCCTATGCGCAGGACGGCTTCCTCGTGCTGACCGGCTACAAGTCGGCGGAGGACTGCGATGCGCTGAAGGCCCGCATGTCCGAGCTGATCGACGCCTTCGATCCCGAAGAGCATGCCTCGGTCTTCGAGACCGGCGCCCAGAGCCATGCCCGCGACCGTTATTTCCGCGAAAGCGGCGACAAGATCCGCTTCTTCTTCGAGGAGGAGGCCTTCGACGAGGACGGCCGGCTGCAGCGCGACAAGCATGTGGCGCTGAACAAGGTTGGCCACGCCCTGCATGATCTCGATCCGGTGTTCGAGCGGTTCTCGCGCGATCCCCGGCTTGCCCGCACGGCCGAGGGTCTTGGTCTTGCCGCGCCGCTGCTGGCCCAGTCCATGTATATCTTCAAGCCGCCGGAGATCGGCGGCGAGGTCAACTGCCACCAGGATTCCACCTTCCTGCACACGGAGCCTTTGTCCTGCACCGGCTTCTGGTTCGCGTTGGAAGACGCCGACGAAACCAATGGCGGCCTGCTCGGCGGTCCGGGCGGGCATCTGGCGCCGCTGCGCCAGCGCTTCCACTATGACGGCGAGGCGCTGGTGATGGAGCCGCTGGACGATACGCCGCTGTCCGGCGACGTGCCGCTGGTCGCCCCCAAGGGCACTTTGGTCGTGCTGCACGGTCTGGTTCCGCACCGCTCGGCGCCGAACCGTTCGCCGCGCTCGCGCCATGCCTATGCTCTGCATCTGGTCGACGGGGCCGCCCGCTGGTCGCCCGACAACTGGCTGGTGCGGGCACCGGAAAACCCGATGCGTGGGTTTTAAGGCATGCCGGCAAGCGCCAGCACGCAGCCCCTGCTCCCCAAGGCGGAGCTGCATGTGCATGTCGAGGGCGCGGCGACCGCCGATCTCGTGCGGCGCCTGGCCAAGCGCCACGGTCAGGATATCGAAGGGCTCTTCGACGAGCGCGGCCGCTATCTGTGGAGCGATTTCTCGCAGTTTCTTGCAGCCTATGACCGCGCGAGCAGGGTCTTCCGCACGCCGGAGGACTATGCGTTGCTGTCCGGTACCTATCTGCGCATGCTGGCGGCGGAAGGGGCGATCTATGCCGAGCTGACGATCTCGCCGGACCATGCCGCCGGCGCGGGCCTGTCCTATCGCGACTATGTCGCCGGCCTTGCCGAGGGCATCGAGCAGGCTCGTGCCGACATCGGCATCGAGGCGAGGATGATCGCCATCGGCGTGCGCCATTTCGGGGCCAGTGCGGTCGAGCAGGTGGTGAGGCAGGTCATTGCCGCTCCGCATCCGCTGGTCACCGGTTTCGGTCTTGCGGGCGATGAGCGCGAGGGCCACGCAGCGAGTTTCGCGCGCGCCTTCCGCATGGCCGGCGAGGCCGGGCTCGGCCTGACCGCCCACGCGGGCGAGGTCTGCGGCCCGGAAAGCGTGACCGCCGCTCTCGATTTCCTGCGCGTGCGGCGCATCGGCCATGGCGTGCGCGCCGTGGAAGATCGGGCCGTGGTCGAGCGGATCGCGGAAGAAGGCATCGTGCTTGAAGTCTGCCCCGGCTCCAATCTGGCACTCGGGCTCTATTCCAACCTGCGCTTCCATCCGGTCAACCTGCTGCGCCGCGCCGGCTGCCGCATCACGCTGAATTCCGACGACCCGCCGTTCTTCGGGACCACGCTGGGACACGAGTATCGCAGCTGCGCCGAGACCTTCGGCTGGCCGGAGGACGAGCTTCTGGCGATCACGCGCAATGCGATCGCTGCCGCGTTCTGCGACGAGGACACGCGGCGGCGGCTGGTCCTGCGCCTGTCGGACCACGTGGGTCTGCGCGGCGGCGGGATCTGAGAAGGGAAGTCGGTGGACGGTACGGATGCGGCGATCTTGCGCCTGTTCCGCTTGCCCGCCGGTTGATCTATGACAGGACAGGGAGCCGGTGGGGGCTTTCCGGGGGCGGCGGCCTCCAAACAGAGCGAGCGGAGAGGCGCGAGATGAGCGGAGCAACCGTAATCGATCACCCGATGGTGCAGCACAAGCTGACGCACATGCGGATGAAGGAGACCTCGACCCAGGGCTTCCGCCGCCTGCTGCGGGAAATCTCGGTACTGCTGACCTATGAGGTGACCCGCGATCTGCCGATCACCACGGTAGAGATCGAAACCCCGCTGCAGACCATGTCCGCGCCGATCATCGAGGGCAAGAAGCTGGTCTTCGCCTCGGTCTTGCGCGCCGGCAACGGGTTGCTGGAAGGCATGCTGGAGCTGGTGCCGGCTGCCCGTGTCGCCCATATCGGCCTGTACCGCGACCCCAAGACGCTGCAGCCGGTCGAATACTATTTCAAGGCGCCGGAAGACCTTGCCGAGCGCCTCGTGGTTGTCGTCGACCCGATGCTGGCAACGGCCAATTCGGCGATTGCCGCCGTCCAGCGGCTGAAGGAACGCGGCGCCACTCAGCTGCGTTTCCTCTGTCTCCTGGCTGCGCCGGAAGGCATCGAGAAATTCAATGCCGCACATCCGGACGTGCCGATCTTCACTGCCGCCATCGACGAGCGGCTGAACGAGAAGGGCTACATCGTGCCCGGTCTCGGCGATGCCGGCGACCGCATGTACGGCACCAAGTAGCGCCGCAGTCCGGCGGCGCCGGTGTCTTGAGCTGACGGGAGAAGCGACATGACAGCGGAGGCGGTCTATCCGGACCTGAAGGGCAGAACCGTATTGGTGACCGGCGGGGGCGGCGGCATCGGCGCCGAGATCGTCCGCCAGTTCGCCGCGCAGGGCGCCCGTGTCGGCTTCATCGACGTCGGCGAGGAGGCGTCCCGCCGTCTCGTTGCGGAACTGGAAGGGGGCGGCGCAGCTGTCCGCTTCGTCCGTGCCGATCTCACCGATGTCGAGGCGA
Organism: Stappia sp. 28M-7; assembly: GCF_014252955.1. NCBI lineage: Bacteria > Pseudomonadati > Pseudomonadota > Alphaproteobacteria > Hyphomicrobiales > Stappiaceae > Stappia > Stappia quadratibracata. Next base: position 581,476 of record NZ_JACMIA010000001.1, read on the forward strand.
CCCGCGCGGCAATCGCCGAGCTGCGCGAAGCGCTCGGCCCCATCTCCATCCTGGTCAACAATGCGGCCCATGATGAGCGCCACCGGCTGGAAGAGGTAACGCCCGAATACTGGGACAGCCGCATGGCGGTGAACCTCAAGCACCAGTTCTTCTGCTCCCAGGCGGTGGTGGGCGACATGCGCGCGCTTGGCGGCGGCGCCATCGTCAACATGGGGTCGATTTCCTGGATGATCGGGCAGGGCGGCATGGCCGGCTACACGGCGGCCAAGTCTGCCGTCGTCGGCTTGACGCGTTCGCTCGCCCGCGATCTTGGTCCGGACAACATTCGGGTCAACTGTATCGCGCCGGGGTGGATCATGACCGAGCGCCAGATCGCCCTGTGGCTCGACGAGGCCGGCGAGCGCGAGATCATGGAACGGCAATGCCTCAAGCGGAAGCTCGTGCCGGCGGATGTGGCCCGGGTTGTGCTGTTCTTCTGCTCGGATGCGGCGGCCGCCTGTACCAACCAGACCTATATCGTCGACGGCGGCTGGATCTGAGCCCGCCAGAGACGTTGCTATCGTCCGCCAGACCGCAGGAGCAGGCCCCGTGATCACCGTATTCGGCTCCATCAACCTGGATCTCGTCGTCTCCCTGCCGCGCCTTCCCGCGCCGGGCGAAACCGTGGTCGGTCCCGACCACCAGACCTTCGCCGGCGGCAAGGGCGCCAATCAGGCGCTGGCGGCAGCGCGCGCGGGGGCGCAGGTCCGGATGATCGGCGCGGTCGGCCGCGACGCTCATGCCGAAGCCGCGCTCGCCAATCTCGAGCGCGCCGGGGTCGATCTCTCTGGCGTCCGCCATCTCGACGGGACCACCGGCATCGCCATGATCGGGGTCGACACGAAGGGCGAGAACCTCATCATGTGCGCCAGCGGCGTCAATGCCCGCGTCGTCGCGGACTGGCTGGACGGCCGGTTGGCGCGAGGCGATCTGCTGGTTCTCCAGCGCGAGCTGAGCCCGGGGCCGATTGCCGAGGCCATCACCCGTGCGCGGCTGTGCGGAGCGCGTGTGCTGCTCAATGCAGCTCCCTCCGGCGATGCGGAGCTTGCCCGTCTGGTGCCCGATGTCGATGTCGTCGTCGCCAATTCGGTCGAGGCGGCCGAACTCGCCGGTGTGCTCGGCGCGGGCGAGACGCCGGTGCCTGAGGCGCATTGCGCAGCGCTCTCCGGCGAAGAGCGTCTTGCCGTCGTCACCCTGGGCGCGCGCGGGTTGATCGCGCAAAAGGGCAATACACGCTGGCAGGTTTCGGCGCCTGCCGTCGAAGTGGTCGACACGACCGGTGCGGGCGATGCCTTCGTCGGTGCTCTTGCCGCAGCCCTCGACCGAGGGGCCGAGATCGGCCGCGCCTTGCTGGAGGGCACGGCCGCCGGGGCTCTGGCTTGTACGGCGAACGGTGCGCAATCCTCTTCGCCCGAGGCCTCCGCCATTGCAGCGCTTGCCGACACGCTCGTGTGCGAAACGCTGAACGCCTGAGCACCGCCGATCCATCGAATTTTATCGTTCCGGGTAGTGAACCGGAAACCGCGTTTGCATGTGCCGCGCGGGCCTTCATCCCTTGCTAAGCGCTGCTGTGGGATCGTTCCCGCCTGATCTTGACTGGTTAAGGGCAGGGGGAGGAGCCATGGCACGCTATCTGATGATCGCCGTAATCGTCGTTGTTGCCGCGTCTTTCGCGCCCGATCTCCTGCGCGACTATCTCCAGCAGGCGCCGATCGTGGCGGCGGCTCGCGAGGAGGCGCCCGAGCCTGCGGCAACGACTGGTCCGCGCACACTCGTCCTCAAGGCCGGACGCAACGGCCATTACGAGGTCAGCGCCCATATCAACGGACGTCCGGTCCATTCCCTGATCGACACCGGCGCGTCGACGCTGGCCCTTCCCTCCGAGGTCGCGGCCCTGTCCGGCGTTCGCCCGGCCCGTGCCGACTATGTCGTCAAGGTGCGCACGGCCAACGGTATCGCGCTTGCGGCACCCGTCACCTTGCGAGAGCTGCGCCTGGGAAGCATCCGCCTCAACAATGTCGAGGCGCTGGTCATGCCGGAGGGCGCGCTGGAACTGCCGCTAATCGGCATGTCCGTGCTTGGACGCCTTGCCAAGGTCGACATCCGCTCCGGCACGATGCGGTTGATACAGTAGCCCTTGCGGGTGATTTCGCAGCCCGTCCCGCTATAGTGTCCTCCGCCTGCGCATCAGCGCCGGGCCTGCCAGGGATTGCGGGAACCACCTGAAATGAGCGTCAGTCAGTTCGGCCAGCTTGCCGATGGAACGCCGGTCGAGCGCGTCGCCATTGCGCGCGGCGGGCTGTCGGTCAGCATCATGACGCTGGGGGCCGCCATCACGGATCTGCGAGTCGGTGGCCGCGGCGTGGTGCTCGGCTTCGACGACCTTGCCTCCTATCTCGCTCATTCGCCCTATTTTGGCGTGATCGCCGGCCGCCACGCCAACCGCATTGCCGCAGGGCGCTTCCGGCTGGACGGCAGGGACATTGAGCTCGAGCGCAACGAGGGCGGACGCCACCACCTGCATGGCGGGGCAAAAGGCTTTGCCCGGCGGCTCTGGTCTCTGCGGGAAGCCGGGCCCGACCATGCGGTGCTGGCGCTGACCTCCGAAGATGGCGATGCGGGCTATCCGGGCCGTGTCGAGGCGAGCGCCCGCTACGAGATCCCGCCTGCCGGCGACCGGCTGCGCATCGTGCTGGAGGCGGTAACCGACCAGTCGACGCTGGTGAACCTTGCGACCCACAGCTACTTCAACCTCGACGGCTCGCCGGACATCGGCGGTCACCTGCTGCAGATCGAGGCCGATGCCTATCTGCCTGTCGACGGCGAGGCGATCCCGACCGGCGAGGTGCGCCCCGTTGCGGGAACGCCGTTCGACTTCCGCCGCCTGCGCCGGATCGATGGACATGGGGGAGATATCACCCATGACCACAATTTCTGCCTCTCTGCCGTGCCAACCTCCGAACCGCGCCCTGTTGCACGCCTTGTCGGGAGGGAGAGCGGTATCGCCATGGACGTAGTGACGAGCGAGCCCGGCCTCCAGTTCTACGACGGCTACAAGCTCGCCGTAGCCTGTCCGGGGTTGGAGGGGCGCATCTACGGGCCGCGTGCGGGTCTCTGCCTGGAGCCGCAACGCTGGCCGGACAGTCCCAATCATCGGCACTTCGCCGGAGCCGTCCTGCGACCGGGCAAGCTCTACCGGCAGGTGACGGAGTATCGATTTTCTCAGGTCGGGCATGAGGATTTGAAGCCATGAAGACCGTATTTTCCGCCGGCCAGCTGGCCCACGATCCCAAGCAGGAAATCTCCGACGGCATGTTGAAGCCGGCTGTCGAGATCCCCTCCCGCGCCGAGATGGTTCGCGAGGCGGTGCTGGCGCGTGGCCTCGGCGAGCTGCTGGAGCCGGATGATTTCGGCATGGAGCCGCTCGCCCGTGTCCATGATGCCGGCTATCTCGCGTTCCTGGAGAGCTTCTGGACCCGCTGGACCACCGCCGGGCGCTGCGGCGAGGCGTTTCCCTTCGTCTGGCCGGTGCGCGGGCTCAACATCGATCCGGTGCCCGATCACATCGACGGTCTGCTCGGCCGCTATTCGTTCGATGCCGGCACGCCGCTCGGCGAGCACACGTTCGCGGCAGCGCGTGCCAGCGCCAATTCCGCGCTGACCGGCGCCCGTCTCGTTGCCGGCGGCGAGCGCGCCGCCTTCGCCCTGTGCCGCCCGCCCGGCCATCACGCGGCGGCCGATTACTACGGCGGCTACTGCTTCCTCAACAATGCGGCGATTGCCGCGCAGTGGCTGCGCGATGCCGGCGCGGAGCGCGTCGCCGTGCTTGATGTCGATTACCACCACGGCAACGGCACCCAGTCGATCTTCTATGAGCGTTCGGACGTGTTGTTCCTGTCGATCCATGCCGATCCGCGCGAGGAATATCCCTACTTCCTCGGTCATGCGGCCGAGACGGGTGCCGGCAAGGGCGAGGGCTTCAACGCCAACTATCCGCTGGAACTGGGCGCCGACTGGGATGTGTGGTCGCAGGCGCTTGCCGCATCGCTCGATCGCATCGGGGCTTTCCGCGCCGATACGCTCGTGATCTCTCTCGGCCTCGACGCCTATGAGAAGGACCCGATCTCGCGGTTCCGCCTCGTCCACGACGATTTCACGCGCATGGGTGCTGCCCTTGCCGCCGCCGGCCTTCCGACCCTCTTCGTCATGGAAGGCGGGTATGCGGTCGACGCGCTCGGCACCAACTGCGTCAACGTGCTGGAGGGGTTCGAGGCCGGCTGACCGCCGATCTAGAGCGGGAAACCGTGCTCGATCAGGGCAGCTCTCAGCGCGGGGGCATCGGTAAAGTGGATGGCATGCATGCCCACGGATCGTGCCGCTGCGACATTGGCCGGGCTGTCGTCGATGAAGACGGTGCGCTCCGGGGTGAGGTCGTTGCGCGAAAACAGCACCTGGTAGATCCGCGGATCCGGCTTCACCAGCCGCTCATGCGCGGACACGACCACGTCGATGAAGCTGTCGGCAAGGAACGGGAAGCGGTCTTCGCACTCGGCGAATTTCTCGGACGAAAAATTCGTGATCGCATAGAGCGGGACACCCGCCTGCTTCAGTGCGGTAAGGATCGCGACGCTGCCCGGCACCTCGCCCGGCACCATTTCGTGCCAGCGCGTGTCCCAGGCCAGGATCTCCTCGCGGCGGTCGGGACGCCGCGCCAGCGCCTCCGCGATGCCCTCGGCAAAGCTGCGGCCCCGGTCCTGCTCGAGATTCCACTCTGGCGGCAGCACCTCGGCGAGAAATCGGTCGGCATCCGCCTCGTTCTGGAAGATGCTGCGATAGAGCAGGCGCGGATCCCACTGGATGAGGACGTTGCCGATGTCGAAGACTACGGTGTCGGGGCGGTTTGCCATGCAGGGATCTCGGGATTGCGGGCGCTGCGGCCCTGGAACACACTGACGGGATGAGAAGACTGGCGCGACGATCCGGTTCTGGGCAAGAGGCAATCGGCGGAGCGGTGCGCCTGTCCCGCAGCTTTTTCCGTTGTCTTGTCGTGGTGCTGCTGGGCGCGCTGGTGTCCGGCGCATCGGTCGGGAGGCTTTCGGCCGAGGACACCGCGCTGCCGCGGCCGGACGGTCCCGCCTTCCTGCCCTGGCAGGAGGAGGTTGCCCCTCCCGATGACCCCGAAGCCGGCGCCGGGCAACCGGCTCCGACAACGCCTTTCGATCCCGCACGTCTTGCCCTGATGCCGGAGCTGCGCGTCGGCATCGTCATGGATCCGGCCGCCGGCGACTTCGGCCGCGCCGCGCCGTTCCGTGAGCTGCTTGAGGCGGGGCTGAGGCTTCCGGTGCTGCTGATCGCCTATCGCGACCTGTCGCAACTGCAGAAGGCGGTCATGACGGGCGAGGTGCACTATGCGCCGCTGTCCGCATCCGCCTATGCGGCGGCCCAAGGGGAATGCGGCTGCCTGGAGCCGCTGGTCGCCCCGCGCGAGGCGGACGGCGGGACGGGCTGGCATGCGATTGTGCTGGCGCGGGCCGGCGAAGGGATCGACGGGCCTGCGGACGTCGCCGGTCGGCGCATCGCCACCGGACCGCGCGAGGCGGTCGGCAGTCGCCTGGTCCAACTGGCCGGCTTGTCGGCGGCGGGTGTCGATCTGGAAGGGCAGGCAGCCGACGCGCTCATCGCTCATGACGATCCGCTTTCGGCGGCGCTGGCGCTGGTGCGGGGCGATGCCGATGTCGCCTTCGCCTGGTCCTCGCTGCAGGGCGAGGCGGCGGCGGGCTACTCGCGCGGGACCTTGCGGGACCTTGCCGAACGGGGCATCGAGATTTCCGGGCTGAGGATCGTGTGGGCCTCCGGCGCCATTGCCGGCGCGCCGCACGTGGTTCGCCGTGACGTGCCGCAGGAGATCCGCGGCGTGCTTGCGGCGATCATGACCGGGCAGGGGGCGGTAGACGCTGTTTCTGACGAGGGTTTTGTTGCCGTGGGCGCGCAGGATTACGCGCCCGTTCTCGCTGCCTTTCCGCCGGATTCCGGAACGCCGCGCGGCCGCCTCGAGCCGGTGGGAGGCGGCAACTAGGCAGGCCTCAGCTGCAACACTCGACGCTCGTGCTGACGCGCGGGCGCATGTAGTAGGTGTCGCTGAGGGTGATCGTGGCGCTGTTGAACACGTCCTTCAACACCGCTGCGAAGGTCGGACGATGCTCGTATTCGGCATGGGCGACGACCAGATAGGTGCCCTTCTGGCTGGTCAGTTCCGGCGGCAGCTTGATCGGCGGCGCGGAGTTGGCGCCCCACTGGGCGGTATTCATCGCCCGGCTCCATACCACACGCGGCTGGTTCACTTCCTTCATCCAGACACTGGCGACCACCACCTTGAGCGGTGCTTCCGGATAAGGGTCGAGCACGGCACGCGACAGCTTCAGCAGGTCTTCGACCTCGGAGGCTTTGAGTTTGTCGGCCTGGGCCACCAGGTCGGCGACGGAACTGGCGGCCTGGCTGATCTTCCGGTCGAGCGTCAGCGCCGAGTTCAGCTCGGTGACGCCGAGAAACAGGGCCAGCATGAAGGGGAGCACCAGCGCAAATTCGACCGCGGCGACGCCGCGCCGGTCGCGCATCAGGCCGCTTGCGATCCGCGTGGCGGCCTTCCTGACGATGCGGCGCGGTTCCTGCTGCCGCTCTTGCCGCTTCGGGCTGCTCATGGTCACTTGCTCGCCTGTTGGGTGGTCCAGGGGAAGGGTTCGTTGCGGAACACGGCGGTCGCCACCAGCAGGCGGTCGCCCGAGCTCAGGTCGCCATAGGCGGTCTTCATCATCGACGACAGCATGGGCCAGCGATAAAGAGCCCTAACCACGATGATCTGGCCGGCCTCGCCGTGGTTGTAGCCGGTGTCTGCGACCAGTTCGCCGTCGCGGATCAGCGGCTTCGGCGTGAAGGAAGAGAAGTCCTCGATCCGTTCGACGTCGATGGTCAGCCGGTCCGAACTGATCGGGAAGCCGGCAAGACGTTCCAGCATCGATTCCTTGAACTTGTCGGCATCGAAGCCCTGGGCATGCGCCTGCCCGGTGCGGATCATGCGCGATGCGTCCATGGTCGCATTGCTGAGCACCTGGTTGGCGAAGAAGGCCAGGCCGATCTCGATCACCCCGAACAGCAGCATCAGGAACGGAATCGCGACGAAGGCGAACTCGATCGCCGTCGTGCCTTCGCGGTCCCTCACCACCGCGCGCAACGGGCGCAATCGTGCGAAGCGAGGGAGAAGGCGATCTCTCAGCATCTGGTAGCCACTCGTGCTCGGAAAGCGGTGAAAGGCGGGGTCATGGCGGGTCAGTTGGAAACGCCCGCCGCCTTTTCGGACATGTCATTGCGCTGGCTGGACTGCTTGCTCAGCAACTCGTAGCCGGCATCGCTGTCGCCCACGCGCATCACCGGCTCGCAATTGGGCGCGCAGGAGTAGCTGAAGCGTTCGCCCTTGCGCTGGACGGTGACCGTTTCGCCTGATGCGGCGGAGACCGTGATCACCTCGTCGATGATCGGCTCGCCGTTGCGGTCGAGGATGACGAGGTTGGTCGTGCCGTAGAGCTTGCCGGTCACCACCACCGTCTGGCGATCGTACATGGTGACATCGGCGATGGCCGGGTTGCCGACGATGACAGTGTCCGCAGGCGCGTCGATGCGGAACACCTTCGCCCGGTCGGTCATCACCTGGACGCCGCTCTCCTGGGCGTGTGCGCCCGCCACGGGAAGCGCGGCGAGCAGCGCCGCGACCGTGATCGACGCAAAAAAAGCCTCGCGAAAATGCGACATGGGTAAGCTCCTCAGCGAAATTTCCTTCGTGAGAGTGAAGGATATTGGTGAAGGAAGGGCTAACGCCCGGTCCCGTCCGAAGCGTTCTGCGAGCATCGTTAATGTCCGGGGCTTTCCCATCATGGGCATGCCGCCAGCGGATTCTTCGGCACGGCGCCGTCCTTTGCGGCATGGCATGTGGATGAGGGCAAGGGGCGAGCTTGGTTAAAATGTAAGAGAATGTATTTTTGAAGAATTAACTATAAGGTTGCTCAAGTCGAACTTGCCGATGGGCGGTTGTGAATTTAACCTTGTGGCAAGGTGTGGTTCCTATAGTGGCAACATCTTCGAGCGACCGAAATAACAACAAGGTCGACGAGGTGGTGCAGACAAACAAGTGAAGTGTAGGAGCCAACCATGCAGAAGTTTCTCGCTCGTTTCGCCAAGGATGAATCCGGCGCGACCGCCATCGAATACGGCCTGATCGCCGGTCTGATCGGCGTTGCCATCATCACTGCTGTCGGCCTGGCCGGCGACTCGATCACCGCGATGTTCACTCGCGTTTCGACCGAGCTGAACGCTGCCGCCACGCAGTAAGCACGGCTGACACGGCACCTCGGGTCCCGGCATGTCTTTGCCGGGGCACGGTGGACTGCCATCGATGCGGGCGGCCTTGGCCGCCCGTTTTCGTTTCCGGTCCAAAAGACTGCGCCCATGAAAGGGCGTGCCGGACGCGGGCGCGTCAACCGGCGCTTAAGCGTTTCGGCGACATGATGCGAAAGCCGGAGAGGCCGGCAGTCGAGGGAGCGTTGGAATGTTCGAAGCGGCGATCCTGGTCGTGTTCCCCTGTCTGGTGGCCTTTGCGGCCGCGTCCGACCTGTTCACGATGAAGATTCCCAACAGCGTCTCCCTGATGCTGGTGGCCGGGTTCGCGATTATCGCGCCCTTTGCCGGCATCGGTCTTGCGGATACCGGCTGGCATCTGCTCGCCGCCGGTCTGGCGCTGGCCGCCTGTCTCGTGTTCTTCGGCTTCGGCTGGATGGGCGGGGGCGATGCCAAGCTCATCACTGCCTTGGCGCTGTGGTTCGGCATGTCGCAGGACCTCCTGCAATTCCTCGCTCTTGCCGGCATTTACGGGGCGGTTCTCACGCTGCTGATCATCGGCTTCCGCCGCATCGTTCTGCTGCCTGGCATTGCCGGCCGCACCCAGTGGCTTTTGCGCCTGCATGACAATGCCCGCGGCATTCCCTACGGCATCACGCTGGCTGCCGCCGCGCTGCAGGTCTATCCGCACTCGGCCTGGTTCGCCCTTCTGGTGTAACGGCGAAGCGTCGTTTCAAATATTAACGATTCCTGAACGCAGAAAATCTCCGGGTTTCATTTTGCGAAAGATTAAGCATACGTTCAGCAACATTGATCACGTCTGATTAACCATGTCTTGACCATTTGCCCGTCACAGTAGTCGCATGATGACCGAGGGCGCATCCGCGTCCGGTCCGCTACGATCCATGCGGGTATTGGCAATGAAGATCGCACGTTTCGCCATTCTGGGAATTTCGCTCGCCGCCGGTGTGTTGGTGGCGCGGATGGTGATGAGCAACAATCCAGAGCCGCCGGCCGCGCCGGTGGTGGTGACCGAGACGGTGGAGAAGGACGAGGTCCTTACCGTCGTCAAGGACATCGCTCTTGGCGAACAGCTGTCTGCGGGCGACCTGTCCTGGGCCAGCTGGCCTCGCGACCTGGCGCCTGCGACGGCGGTTCTGCGCTCCCAGCGACCCGACGCCATCACCGAAATCGCAGGCCGTATCGCCAAGGCGCCCGTCTATCAGGGCGAGCCGGTGCGCGAGGAGCGCCTGATCAGCAGCGATCGCGGCTTCATGTCGACCATTCTGCCCAAGGGCAAGCGGGCCATTGCCGTTTCGGTCGAGGCGCTGACTGCCGCTGGCGGCTTCATCCTGCCCGGCGACAAGGTCGACGTGATCCTGACGCGCCAGTCGTCAGGCCGGTCCGGCAATTCATTCACCAGCGAGACGATCCTGCAGAACGTGCGGGTGCTGGCCATCGACACCACCACCGCCGGTGAGCGGGACGAGAAGGCGCTGCCTCCCGGGCAGACCGCCACGCTGGAGCTCGAACCGGTCCAGGCCGAGGTCGTCGCCCAGGCTTCCCAGCTCGGTACGATCGCCCTCGTGCTGCGCTCGGCCCAGGATTCTGCCGATGACGCCGATCCCGGCCTCGTTGGCGGCGGTGTGAATTTTGTGAAGTTCGGCGTTGCCAGCCAGGCCCGGACCCAGCGGTAAGCGGGATAGGGCGCGGTGATGACGGCAAGGAGTATTCGGATGTTGGCTCAACGTTTCTTCCGGATCGGTACGGCGATCTGCCTTGTCCTGACCGGCCTTGCCGGACTGGATACCGCGCGCGCCGATGGCTATCCAAAGGCGGTGACCATCCAGGCCGGCGAGCGGGTGGCCGGGCGGTTGCTCAAGGTCGGTCTCGGCCGTTCCGTGGTGATCAATCTCGGCGAGGAGGTGAGCGACGTCATCGTCTCCAACCCGGAGGTGGCCGATGCGGTGGTCCGGTCCTCGCGCCGGGTCTTCATCCTCGGCAACAAGGCGGGGCAGGCGAGCCTGTTCCTGTTTGGCCGGGCCGGCAACCAGATCGCCAGCTTTGATCTCGCCGTCGAAAACGACACGACCGACCTCAACATGATGATCCGCCGCGCCATACCGGGCGCCGACATCACGGCCGAGTCGGTCAATGGCAACCTCGTCCTGAGCGGCACGGCCTCCAGCACCGTCGAGGCTCAGCAGGCGGCGGATCTCGCAGCGCGCTTCTCCAAGGTCGAAGGCAGTGCCTTGCCGGTCCTCAACATGGTCTCGGTGAGCGGCAAGGACCAGGTGCACCTGAAGGTGACGGTTGCCGAGGTCGAGCGATCGATCATCAAGCAGCTGGGCGTCAACCTGTCCGGTACCATCGGCATCGGCAACTACAGCGCCAATTTCAACAGCTCGCCCGGCTACTCGGTCAACTCCAACATCATCGGCCGCCCGAATGCCGGTGGCGGGTTCCTTGCCGGCGGCGCGAAGCTGAACGCGGACCTGCAGGCGCTGCAGCGCGACGGCGTGATCCGCACACTGGCCGAGCCGACACTGACCGCGATTTCTGGCGAAAATGCCAGCTTCCTGGCTGGCGGCGAGTTCCCGATCCCGATCGCCGAGGACAACAACAAGCTCACCGTCCAGTTCAAGAAGTTCGGCGTCGGCCTCGACTTCACTCCGGTGGTCCTGAGCGAAGGGCGCATCTCCCTGCGCATCAAGACCGAGGTCAGCGAGATCACCCAGGAGGGGGCGGTTTCGATCGGCTCCCTGGTCATTCCCGCGCTCAAGGTTCGCCGGGCCGAGTCCACCGTCGAGCTGCCTTCTGGCGGAACGCTGGTCATGGCCGGCCTGCTGAAGGAATCCTACAAGCAGGACCTCAACGGCGTGCCCGGTCTGATGCAGGTGCCGATCCTCGGCGCCCTGTTCAAGAGCCGCGACTTCCTGCGCCAGGAGACCGAACTCGCCGTCTTCGTGACGCCCTACACCGTCCGTCCGACGGCCCGCTCGGAGCTTGTCGAGCCGACCCGCAACCTGGCGCCGGCGACCGATGGCGAAACGATTTTCCTGAACCGTCTCAACCGCATGTACCGGGTATCCGGCGATCCTGGACAGGGCGCCTACCATGGTCAGGTCGGCTATATCTACGAGTGAGGACCGGTCCCATGCAGTCTGCATCCGCAAAGCGCGTCGCCGCTTCCGCAACTCGGGTCCGTGCGCTCACGTCGACCCTTGCCGTTCTCGCCGCGCTGCTGGCGGCCGGCTGCCAGACGCAGCAGCCGACAGCCGAGGCGCTCGCGACCAATGATTACCGCCTGCGCCACCCCATCGTGGTGACGGAAGGGGTGAAGACGCTCGATCTGCCGGTGGGAAGCGACATGCGCCGCCTGTCGCCGCAGCTGTCGGCCGTCGTCACCAGCTTCGCGGCCGAGGCCCGTTCGCGCGGTGGCGGCGCGATGGAGATCATCGTGCCCTCCGGCGCCTACAACGAGGCGGCCGTTCATGCGGTGCTGCCGCAGATCCGCAAGGCGCTGGTGCAGGGCGGCGTGTCGCCCAAGCGTATCGCCACCCGCGGCTACCCGGTCCAGGATCCGGGCATCTCCGCGCCGGTGCGCCTGGCCTATTCCGGTCTGCAGGCCAAGACGGGTCCTTGCGGCCAGTGGCCCGACAACATCACCGGGGGCGGCGACGGGATGCGCCACAACCCGCATCTGAACAACACGCAGTATTACAATTTCGGCTGCGCCGCGCAGTCCAACCTGGCCGCCATGGTCGACAATCCGACGGACCTGCTCTACCCGCGCGCCTCGACGCCGGCCGACCAGCTCCGCCGGGGCACGGTCTACGGCAAGTATCGCGCCGGCGAGCAGACGGCGACCGACTACAAGGAAGGCGACGGTTCGCGCGTCTCCGACGCGACGAACTGATCCCGGAGGAGCTGGACGGATGAACACCCTCGCTTACGACATGCCGCTGGACGAGGACGGGTATCCGCGCGAGCCTGCGATGGGAGACCATCACGCCGTCGCCGTGCCCGCCGATACGCTTGACATCAAGGCGGTGCCGCGGATCGCCATCCAGGCCTTTTGCGAAAGCGAAGACATTGCCCGGATGATCGAGAGCGCCGCTCAGGACCGGCGCATGGCCAAGGCTCATGTGAAGGTACACAAGGGCGGGCTTGCAGCGGCCATCGACTTCTACGGCTCCGCGCCGACGCCGAACCTGATCCTGCTGGAGACCCGCACGGAAGCCTCCAAGCTGATCCAGGGTCTGGAACAGCTGGCGGAAGTCTGCGACGCCGGCACCAAGGTGATGATCATCGGCCACGTCAACGACGTGAAGCTCTACCGCGACCTCATCCATCGCGGGATCAGCGACTACCTCGTTGCGCCGATCAACCTGTTCCAGCTGATCGGCGCCATCGGCGAGCTCTACGTCAATCCGGACGCCGAGCCGCTGGGGCGGACAATTGCCTTCGTCGGCGCCAAGGGGGGCGTTGGTTCGTCCACTGTTGCGCACAATGTCGCCTGGTCGATCGCCCGCGTCTACGAGAGCGACGTGGTGCTGGCCGACCTCGACCTCGCCTTTGGCACGGCCGGCCTCGACTTCAACCAGGATCCGCTGCAGGGCGTCTTCGAGGCGGTCTCTTCGCCGGAGCGCCTCGACGAGACCATGCTCGACCGCCTGCTGTCGAAATGCGCCGATCGCCTCAGCCTGCTTGCAGCGCCCGCTTCGCTGGAGCGGACCTACGATCATGGCGAGACGAGCTTCGATGGTCTGCTCGACATCATGAAGCAGGGTGCGCCGGCAATCGTGCTCGATCTGCCGCATGTGTGGTCGGGCTGGGTCCGCCGGATGCTGGCCGCCGTCGATGAAGTGGTGATCGTCGCAGAGCCGGATCTGGCCAACCTGCGCAACGCCAAGAACATGATCGACACGCTGCGCCAGCTGCGACCCAACGACTCGCCGCCGCGCCTGGTGCTGAACCGGGTGAACGTGCCAAAGCGGCCGGAGATCAAGGCCGCCGAGTTCGCCGACGCGCTGGAGCTCACCGCGGCCGCGGTGGTGCCCTTCGATCCGCTGCTGTTCGGCACGGCCGCCAACAACGGCCAGATGATCGGCGAGCAGGACGAAAAGCACGCCACGACGGAAATCTTCAGCCAGATCTCGCAGCTGGTCACCGGTCGCGGCGAAGTGGCGAAGCCCAAGGGCCTTGCGCTCGGCTCGCTGGTCTCCCGCTTCCTGAAGAAGGGCAAGGCCGCCGGCTGACCGGCGGCCCGGCATGTTTCTTCGAGACGATTGAAAGCAGGTAACGATGTTCGGTCGACGTGGCGCTTCCTCAGGTTCACAGACGTCCCGCCCCGCGGCGCCGCCCATGCAGGGCGAGCCGCAGGTCGCGCCGGCTGCACCGCCGCCGCCCGTCGCGGCCGAACCGGCACGGGCTCCCGCAGCACCGTCCGCCGCCGCAGCTCAGCCCGCTGTTGCCGCAAAGCCTGCGCCGGCCGCGCCGCCGGTCGCCGAGCCGCGCGCGCCGCAGCGGTCGGAAGGCTATTACGCGACCAAGTCCTCGATCTTCAACGCGCTGGTCGAGGCGATCGACCTGTCGATGCTGACCCGCCTCAGCGCCGAGGACGCGCGCGAGGAGATCCGGGACGTCGTCAACGACATCATCGCGCTGAAGAACGTGGTGATGTCGATTTCCGAGCAGGAAGACCTGCTGGAGGACATCTGCAACGACGTTCTCGGCTATGGCCCGCTCGAGCCGCTTCTGGCGCGCGACGACATCGCCGACATCATGGTCAACGGCGCCAACACGGTCTACATCGAGACCCAGGGTCGGATGCAGCAGACCAGCGTGCGCTTCCGCGACAACAAGCAGCTGATGAACATCTGCCAGCGGATCGTCAGCCAGGTCGGCCGCCGCGTCGACGAATCCAGCCCGATCTGCGACGCCCGTCTCGCCGATGGCTCGCGTGTCAACGTGATCGCGCCGCCGCTGGCGATCGACGGGCCGACGCTCACCATTCGTAAGTTCAAGAAGGACAAGCTCACCCTCAAGCAGCTTGTCCAGTACGGCTCGGTTTCGCCCGAGGGTGCGACGGTGCTGGAGATTATCGGCCGCAGCCGATGCAACGTGCTGATTTCCGGCGGTACGGGTTCGGGCAAGACGACGCTATTGAACTGCCTGACGGCATATATCGATTCCACCGAACGCATCATCACCTGTGAGGACGCGGCGGAACTGCAGCTGCAGCAGCCGCATGTGGTGCGCCTTGAAACCCGCCCGCCCAACCTGGAAGGCGAGGGCGAGGTGACCATGCGCGATCTCGTCAAGAACTGCCTGCGTATGCGTCCCGAGCGGATCATCGTCGGCGAGGTGCGCGGACCCGAGGCCTTCGATCTGTTGCAGGCGATGAACACCGGCCACGACGGGTCCATGGGCACGCTGCACGCCAACAGCCCGCGCGAGGCGCTCTCGCGTCTGGAATCGATGATCACCATGGGCGGCTTCTCGCTGCCGTCCAAGACCCTGCGCGAGATGATCGTCTCGTCCATCGACGTGATCGTCCAGGCACAGCGCCTGCGCGACGGCTCGCGCCGCATCACCCACGTTTCGGAGGTGATGGGCATGGAAGGCGACGTGATCATCACCCAGGATGTGTTCCTCTACGACATCCTCGGCGAGGACGCGAACGGCAAGCTGATCGGCCGTCACCGCTCCACCGGCATCGGTCGCCCGAAATTCTGGGAAAAGGCGCGCTATTTCGGCGAGGAGCACCGCCTTGCCGCCGCCCTCGACGCGGCCGAAGCCCCGGAGCCCGGACATGGCTGACCTGCAGTCCTTCCTGACGCCGCAAGTGACGATCGTCGCCATTGCTCTTCTGGCGACGCTGTCCATCGGCGGCATCATCTACGCCCTGTTCGAGCCGCAGCTGAGCGGGCGCGCGGCGCGCGAGAAGCGGCTGAAGTCTGTTTCGACCCGTAACAACGCCGCCATCGATGCCACCCGCCGTGCGGTGCGCGACGGCGACCGCCGGCGCAAGTCCGTGCAGGACCAGCTCAAGGAATTCGAGGCGCGCGAGAAGAAGAAGCAGCAGCGCGCAGCGCGCCTGACGCTGGACGAACGCATCGACCAGGCCGGCCTGACCTGGTCGATGCGCGGCTTCATCGTCTTCTCGCTGATCTGTGCGCTGGTGCTGGGCTTTGTCGGCCTGCTCGCCTCCGGCTCGCTGATCGTCACCTTCGGCCTGATGTTCGTCGGCGCGTTCGGCGTGCCGCGCTTCTATCTCGGACGCCGCCGCAAGAAGCGGATCGCCGCCTTCCTGAACGAACTGCCCAATGCCGTCGACGTCATCGTGCGCGGCACCAAGGCGGGCCTGCCGCTCGGCGAGTGTATCCAGATCGTCGCCGCCGAGGCGCGCGAGCCGATCAAGACCGAGTTCCGCCGTATCGTCGAGGCCCAGACCATGGGCATCACCCTGGCAGAGGCGATCTCGAAGCTGCCGAGCCGCATGCCGGTCGCGGAGGCGAACTTCCTCGCCATTGTCGTGATGATCCAGGCGCAGTCGGGCGGTTCTCTGTCCGAGGCGCTGGGCAACCTGTCCAAGGTGCTGCGCGAGCGCAAGGCGATGAAGGGCAAGATCGTCGCCATGAGCCAGGAGGCCAAGTCCTCCGCCGCGATCATCGGCTCGCTGCCCTTCCTCGTTGTCGGTGTGCTGTCGCTGACCAGCCCGTCCTACATGATGCTTCTGTTCACCGAGCCCACCGGCAACATCATCGTCGTGGGCAGCGGACTGTGGATGCTGACCGGCATCTTCATCATGAAGAAGATGATCGCCTTCGACTTCTGATCTGCCGTTTTCGGGCAGGAACGACGGACACGGAAAGAGACCATGGGACTGGATTTCTCCAATCTTCTCTCCCAACAGGCGATGATCGCCATCCTGACCATGGTTGCGATCGCCGGCACGCTGTTTTCGCTCGTCGTGCCGCTGCTGGAAGGCGACAAGCTCAAGACCCGGATGAAGTCCGTGGCACTGGAGCGCGAGCAGATGCGCGCCCGCGAGCGCGCACGCCTGGCCGACGACAAGGCGAATGCGCGGGTTTCCCTGCGGAACAAGCCGAAGAAGCAGATGCAGAACATCGTCGACCGGCTCAACCTGAAGAACCTGTTGTCGGACGACGAGACCAAGCTGCGGCTGACCCGTGCCGGCTATCGCGGTGTGCGCCCGCTCTACACCTACCTGTTCGCGCGTCTTGTGATGCCGGTTGTCCTGCTCATCGTCGCGCTGTTCTACACCTTTGTGGTGCTCAAGCTGGACCAGCCGGCGATGGTCAAGGTGTTCATCGCCTGCCTTGTCGCGTTCATCGGTTTCTACGCGCCGGATCTTTATCTGAAGAACAAGATCCAGAACCGCCAGCTCTCGATCAACCGAGCCTGGCCGGATGCGCTCGACCTGATGCTGATCTGCGTGGAATCCGGCATGTCCATCGAGGTCGCCTTCCGCAAGGTGTCGGAGGAGATCGGCATCCAGTCGATCCCGCTGGCCGAGGAACTGACGCTGACCAATGCCGAGCTCTCCTATCTCGGCGACCGGCGCATGGCCTACGAGAACCTTGCCAACCGCACGGGCCTGGAAGGCGTCAAGAACGTCTCGCTGGCCCTGATCCAGGCCGAGCGCTACGGCACGCCGGTTTCCACCGCGCTGCGCGTCATGGCCGACGAAAACCGGCTGCAGCGCATGCAGGCGGCGGAAAAGAAGGCCGCGGCCCTGCCGCCCAAGCTCACCGTTCCGATGATCGTGTTCTTCCTGCCCGTGCTGCTTGCCGTGATCATCGGCCCGGCGATCATCCAGGCTGTCGCGACCTTCTGACGGCACGCCTCAAAGGCACCCCGGTAACGCCAATCCGGAACGAATGAAAAAGCCACCCGGAGGGGTGGCTTTTGTCGTTTCGGCTGCGAGAACAGGGGGAGGTGAAGATGGCGCGTCAACCGCCGGACTTTTTCTTCTTCTTGTCCTGCGCCGCAATCTCCGCCCAGGAATTGCGCTGCGACAGCATCGACTTGAGATAGGCGATGTTCTGTGCCGCCTGGGCCGGGTCGATCTCGGCGGTGGCGACCTGTTCGGCCTCCTGGAAGCGGCCCTGCAGGCCGATTGCCAGCGCCAGGTTCTGGCGGATGCGGCTGTCGGCCTTGGGGCTGGCGGCGGCGCGGCGCAAGACGCCCTCCGCCTCCTTGGCTTCGCCTTCCAGCAGGTAGGACATGGCAAGATTGTTGAGCAGGCTCGGCTCGTCCGGAGCGATCTTGAGCGCCTGATTGTAGAGATCGCGCGCCTGCTGGGTGTTGCCCATCTGGTCGTGGATCGCGGCCGCTGCAGACATCAGCCGCCAGTCGGGGCGCGTCGGGGTCTGAGCGCCGTTGATCACCTGCAGCGCTTCCGGCAGCCGGCCATTCATCGCCAGAACCTTGCCGTAGGCGGCGGCGATGTCGCGGTCGCTCTGATGGGCGATGATCGCCTGGCGCAGCACTGCTTCGGCCTGGTCGACCTGACCGTTGCGGCGCAGGGCGGCGGCATAGTTGAGAATGTTTTCGCGGTCCTTCGGCGAGCGCTGATAGGCTTGGCCCCAATAGCCGACCGCCTGCAAGGCGGCGCTCGATCCGGGGGCGGCATAGCCTTGCGGCGCGCCGGAATGGGTGCCGACGCTGCGCTTCGAGGAGGCGCAGCCTGTCAGCGCGACCAGGGCCACCATCGAGGCCGCGAGCATCAGGCGCGGCGCGGCGGCGGGACGGGGAAGGGCGTGGCGCGTGGATGGCATGTGCCGGGCTCCTGGACACGGACGGACGTTGGACTTGCAGAATGCGCAAGCTCATCAATACGTCGTTAACCCTAATGCTTCGTTAAACGGCGGTCCCGGAGGTGGTCCCGCGGGCAGATGCCCGGCGATTGCCGCTGCCTGCCCTTCGTGCTTAAAACGGAACTCCGATCTTCTTCTCCCGCCAGACAAGGACCCCGCCCGTGCGCGCCTCGCTGATCGCCCATTCCCCCGATGTTGCAGCCATTCCCGTCCATGCCGTCGACCGCGATGAAGCGCAGACGGTGCTTCAGGGACTGGGCGCGCGGGCCGAGGCCTTCGCCGCGGCGAGCGGGTTCGACGGGGCGGCCGGACAGCTGCTTCTGGTTCCAGGTGCCGAAGGAGCGCTTGCGGCCGTGCTTTTCGGCGTCGCCAATGCGGCTGCGCCCGGGTTTGCCGTGGGCGATCTCGCCCGCAAGCTGCCGGGCGGCGACTTCCGTCTGGAGATTGCGGCGGAGGCGCAGGAGGAAGCCGCTCTCGCCTTCGCGCTCGGCTCCTACCGGTTCGAGCGCTACCGCAAGCCGTCGACCCGCTCGGTGCCGCGGCTGATGGTGGGCGAGGGCGTCGACCTGGAGCGGGTCGGCCTCATCCTCGACGGCATGACGCTCGCCCGCGATCTGGTCAACACGCCGGCGAGCGATCTCGGTCCTGCCGAGCTGTGCGATGCGGCGCAGCGCCTCTTCGCCGATCACGGCGGGCGGGTGCGCGTCATCGAGGGCGAGGCGCTGCTCGCCGAGGGCTTCCCGATGGTCCATGCGGTCGGCCGGGCGAGCGACCGCGCGCCGCGGCTTGTGGATGCGACCTGGGGCGAGGAGGGGCATCCGCGCGTCACCCTGGTCGGCAAGGGCGTCGTCTTCGACACCGGCGGCCTCGACATCAAGCCGTCCAGCGCCATGGCATTGATGAAGAAGGACATGGGCGGTGCGGCTGCCGTTCTGGCGCTGGCCTCGATGATCATGGCAGCCGGCCTGCCGGTGCGCCTGCGCGTCATTGTTCCGGCGGTCGAGAACGCGATTTCCGGCGCGTCCTTCCGTCCCGGCGATGTGCTGCCGAGCCGCAAGGGCCTCACCGTTGAGATCGGCAACACCGACGCGGAAGGCCGGCTGATCCTTGCCGACGCTTTGGCGCTCGCCGACGAGGAGGAGCCGGAGATCCTGATCGACATGGCGACGCTGACCGGCGCCGCGCGCGTTGCTCTCGGCCCCGACCTCCCGCCCTTTTACACCGACGACGAGGCCTTCGCGGCCGAGCTTGCGGACCACGCGACTACGGTGCGCGATCCGCTGTGGCGCCTGCCGCTGTGGCGCCCCTACGAGAGCTATCTGGAAAGCCGGATCGCCGACATCAATCACATCAACACCAGCGGTGCGGGCTTCGCCGGCTCCATCACCGCCGCGCTGTTCCTCTCGCGTTTCGTTGAAAAGGCGCGGGTCTGGGCGCATTTCGACATCTATGGCTGGAACCCGGCCGACCGTCCGGGCCGCCCGCTGGGCGGTGAGGCACAGGCCGCGCGTGCGCTCTTTTCGCTGCTCGCCGCCCGCTACCCGGGAAACTGAGGCGGCGCGCTTTCCTGCCTCGTTTCGGTGTTTGTATAACGGAACCGAAACGAATTGCCTGTCACTATGGGGCAAGGCCGGCAACGGCACAGCAGGCATGGGTGAGGGATGGGTATCGACTTGCGGCCGTCGCAGGCGCTGCGACTCTGGCACGATGTGACGATGTCGCTGGTCACCGACGGCGACAAGGACCTCACCTCGCGCCAGATGGCGATCCTGATGACGGTCTATCTGGAGCCGCCCCCGCACACGGTGCGCGGACTGGCTGCACGTCTCGACGTCACCAAGCCGGTGATCACCCGCGCGCTCGACACTTTGGGTGCGATGAAACTGCTGTCGCGCCGCCGCGACGAGGCCGACCGGCGCAATGTCGTGGTGACCCGCACCGTTGCCGGGGCGCTCTATCTGGAGCACATTGCCGACACCATCGTTGCCCGGGCCGCCGAGATGCCCCGCTGATCCCAGGCGGTGTACCGGGCAGCCCGATGCCCGAAGCGCCAGAAGAAGCCCGGACCGCCGCATGACCAGCGAACCCGCCGCCGCCCTCGATCGCCGCATCCATCCCGTTCGCCCCGATCTGGCGGCAAGCCGCTATCGTGGCCAGGTCGTGGCCGAGCGCTTCGCCGACCCGCTGCCGGTCCGCATCGCGGTCGCCTCGGCGCCGCTGCGCCCCGCGCCGGATGCGGCCCGCTCCATTGATACCGAAGCGCTCTACGGCGAGAGTTTCGATCTGTACGAGATCCGCGACGACGGCTGGGCCTGGGGGCAGCTGGCGACCGACGGCTATGTTGGGTACCTGCCAGCGGCGAGCGTGGGCGAGGCCGGCGCGCCCGCCACTCACCGGGTCTGCGTGCCGCGCAGCTATCGCTATCCGGAAGCCGAGCTGAAACGCCCGCCGCTCTCGCTCCTGTCGCTTGGCGCGCGCGTGCGCGTCGTCGGCGCAGCAGTGACCCGCGGCCTCGACTACGCGTTGCTCGACGACGGCAGCGCCATGGTCGCCCGCCATCTGATGCCGCTCGGCGAGACCGTGACCGACTGGGTGGCAGTGGCAGAGGGGCTGCTTGGAACGCCCTATCTGTGGGGCGGGCGTACCTCGCTCGGCCTCGACTGCTCGGCGCTGGTGCAGCTGGCGGCGGCGGAAGCGGGCCACGTGCTGCCGCGCGACAGCGACATGCAGCAGGCCGGCGCCGGCGAGGCGCTCGACATCTCCGGCGGTCTGCCGAAGCTTGAGCGCGGCGACCTGCTGTTCTGGAAGGGCCATGTCGGGATCATGAGCGATCCGGGCACCTTGCTGCATGCCAATGGCTACACGATGAGCGTTGCGCTGGAGCCGCTGGAGGCCGCGCTTGCGCGCATCGCGGCGACTGAATGGGGTGCGCTGACCGCCTGTCGCCGGTTGTAGCAGCGCGCGCAACGGCACGCGTTGCGGGCGGTCTTCTTGGGTTTCCGTGTGTCGGATTTTCCGGTTGTTCGGATTTCCAAGTTGTTTTGGAAATTTGCTTTCCCTTCCTTAGAAGGAAACGCCTGAAATTGCCCGGTTTCCCTAGCGCATCTGCTATGCAGGGAATGCAGTTGTAGCGACTCTGCAGCGCGATTATATCAGCTGCGACGTTGGGCGGCAGTTTTCGCCCCTATGAAGCGGGCAGCGAAGAAACCCCACGGGTCAATCCGAAACATCGCCGTCCGAACATATCAGCAAAATTGGATGTTGCGTCAGACTTCCCGAGGGGAGCTGACGGCGACGTCTTTTGCGTTTTACGGACAACCGGTCGCTCATGCTTCATGTCTTGCCGCACGCGGTTTTCCTTCACGTTGAAGACAACGTGAACGATGCCCTAGCCTTCCGTCTGGCGCTTGAAGGAGCGACGGGCAACATTCGCGTCCGCCGTGTCGGATCCGTGGAGACGGCGCTCGAGCTGCTGTCGACGCCGGATGCCGCCGCCGGCCCGCCCTTCGATTGCGTCGTGGCTTCGCTGGACCTGCCCGAAGGACGGGCGGGCGACCTGGCCCGGCGCGTGCGCCAGCGCCACGACAGCGCGACGCTGCCGTTGTTCGGTCTGACGCGCGGCGCGCCGCCGGTGGCAGCTGGCGACGAAGACTGGTTCGACGCGGTTCACCAGAAGCCCGCGACCCCTCGCGAGATGAAGCGCATCGCGCGCGAGATCGTCGACCTCTGGTTCTCTCGCGCGCGTCGGTTTCATTGCTAGTCTATTGAAAATAATAATCTTATAGTTTCGGCGTCAGTAGCCGGTCGCCTTGTCGACGGTGTTGCGCAAGGTGCCGCCCGCCTCGAAGGTGCGGATCTGCTCGGCGACATAGGCCGAGATCGCCTCCGGGTCGCTGTCGGCGGCCACATGCGGCGTGATCACCACATTCTCAAGCTTCCATAGCGGGCTGTGCGACGGCAGCGGCTCGGTCTCGAACACGTCGAGGCTGGCGCCCTTCAGCGTGCCGTCGGTCAGCGCGCGCACCAGGTCCGCCTCGACCTGGCTGCCGCCGCGTCCGGCATTGATGAAGACCGGTCCGCCGAGCGCCCCGTCGCGCGCCAGCCGCGACACGAGGCCGTAGTCGATGAAGCCGCGCGTCTCCGGCGTCAGGGGCAGCAGGTTCACCAGAATGTCGGTGCGGGCGAGGAAGGCATCGAGCTCGCTCTCGCCGGCATAGCTGACGACCCCGTCGATCTGCTTGGGCCCGCGCGCCCAGCCGGCAACGTCAAAACCAAACCGCACCAACATCTTGGCCGCTTCCGCGCCGAGCACGCCGAGACCGAGAAGGCCGACCCGCACGTGCCGCGCAGCCGGCTGCTCAAGGTCGCGCCACAGGCTTTCGCGCTGCTGCGCGGCGTAGGCCAGATGCTGGCGATGGTGCAGCAGGACCTGCAGCGCCACCCACTCGGTCATGCGTGCGGTCAGGTCGGGGTCGACCACCCGAACCATCGGGACATCCGGCAGGCCCGGCTGCGCCAGCAGATGGTCGACGCCGGCGCCCAGCGAAAAGATCACTTCGAGATTGGGGCAGGCCGCCAGGACCTCCGCCGGGGCCTTCCAAGCCAGCGCGTAGCGGATGTCGGCCGGATCGCCGACCGCGTCCGGCCAGGACCGGATCTCGTGCTCCGGCAGGTAGCGGGCAAGGCGCAAGGCCCAGGCGGCGGGGTTCCAGCCCTTGACGGCGATCAGCAGGCTCATGGCGATCCTCCAAAGCGATTGTTTCTCTCTCTTAGAGCATCTTCCGCCGCGCCTTGCAGCACCGGGATCGAAAAAAGCACCGCAAAGCCAAGCCTCTGGCGAGGAAGGTGCCGTAGCGGCGGGCTTCTTTCCGTGTCGAAATCCGGGTCACGGATGCGGTACGCGCCGATATCAAATTTCGAGAGAAATTTTGCAAAATTCCGTGCTGAAATCGGACGAAATTGATTTTTCCGTCTCAAATCCGCGGTTTGCGCAGAAGGGACAGATGGACGTGGGAGGCACCGAGGATGCGGTCTCCTGTTTCCCTCCGCCGCCTGCCTTTATCCCCGTCCTGTCCCCGGTGCGGCGCCGGCCCCGGCTGTCGGCGCATGCTGGCTGTTATCCCCGCAGGGGGCGGGCTGGCGTATGATGCGCGGCAGGTAGGACGGCGTCAGTCGGCGGCGTACGGATCGTGAAGTCCGGGCAGGGGCAGGGGGCGTGCCGCCTCGTCCCGGTGCCCGCGCGGCTCGGCCGCCGGCGCGCCGGCCCGGTCCGTCCGGTCGGTGGTGCCGTCTAAAGCCTGCTCGCCGCGCGGCGGGGCGAGATCGAGATCGCCGATGTTGCGGCCGCGCTTGCCGATCTTGTCGGTCGAAATGAGGATTTGCTCGATGTCGCGGCCGGCCTGGCCGAAATGCTGCTGCAGCTTGCGGACCCGCTCGTCCAGCCGGTCGACATCGGCGACGAGATGGGCGACCTCGGCCTGGATCCGGTGTGCCTCCTCGCGCAGCCGCGCATCGCGCAGCACCGACTGCACCACCTGGATCGACAACAACAGCAGCGAGGGGGAGACGATGACCACCCGGACTCGGTGTGCCTTCTGGACGAGATCGGAAAAGTGCTCGTGGATCTCGGCGAAGATGCTTTCGGACGGCACGAACATGAAGGCCGTGTCCTGGGTCTCGCCTGGAATGAGATAGCGCTCGGCAATGTCCGTCAGGTGTTTGCCGATGTCGCGGCGAAACCGGGCGCGCGCCTGCTTCAGCGGTTCCGCTCCTTCCGCCTGCTTCAGCTCGTTATAGGCCTCCAGCGGAAACTTGGCGTCGACGACGAGGGGCGGGGCGCCGTTCGGCAGATGGATCAGGCAGTCGGGCCGCACGCGCGTCGACAGGGTCGCCTGGAAGCTGAAGGCGCCCGGCGCCAGCGCATCCTGGACGATCGCCTCCATCCGGCCCTGGCCGAAGGCGCCGCGCGCCTGCTTGTTGTCGAGGATAGACTGCAGCGCCCCGACCTGACCGGACAGGTCGCGGATCGTTGCCTGCGCCCGGTCGATGACGGCCAGCCGCTCGTGCAGGTGGCGCAACCCGTCATGGGTCCGCCGGGTGGTCTCGGCCATCGACTGGCCGAGCTTGTGGCTCATGCCGTCGAGCCGCTCGTTGACGGCGCGCATCAGGTCGCCCTGCCGCGAGCCGAAGACCTCGGCCATGGTCTGCATCCGGCCGGTCATCTCGGACTGGACCTTGAGCAGGTCGGCGATCCGCGCCTCAAGCTCGCGCGCGTGTTCGGCCGCCCGCCATTCGGCATCGCGCGCCCGGCCCGCCTGCCGCGACACCGAGACGAGCGTCAGCACCGCCGCGCCGAGCAGCAGCAAGGCGGCGCCGACCAGCGCCTCGCCGAGCGACACGGGCCGGCCGAGCAGGGTGAAGAGAATCGTCTCCATGGAAACAAAGATAGAACATTTGTCGCCGCCGCGAAACGGCGCAGGCGCGTGGGGCGGCAACCGGGCACAGCGAGCGGGCAGAGGAGCGCCGGGCGTGCGCATGACGCCGGCGGCTCTCTCGCCAGGGGCCGTAAACCGCGGAAATCGTGCGTTCCGGGCGCATCCGCGCGTTGACGCGGGCGGCCTTCTCCCATATTTCAGCACCATGACGAAACGAGACATCATCATCCTGCCGGATCCCAAGCTGCGCCTGGTCAGCGAGCCGGTCGCCAGCGTCGACGACGCCGTGCGCCAGCTGGCCGACGACATGCTGGAAACCATGTACGACGCGCCGGGCATCGGGCTGGCCGCGATCCAGATCGGCGTGCCGACGCGCATGCTGGTGCTGGACGTGGCGCGCGAGGGCGAGACGCCCGCGCCGATGGTGGTGATCAACCCCGAGATCGTCTGGGAATCCGACGAGCGCTCCGTCTATCAGGAAGGCTGCCTGTCGATCCCGGAATATTACGAGGACGTGGAGCGGCCGCAGCGCATCGGCCTGCGCTTCCTCGACCGCGAGGGCGCGCAGCGCGAGATCGAGGCAGATGGCCTGCTCGCCACCTGCCTGCAGCACGAGATCGACCACCTGAACGGCGTGCTGTTCATCGACCACATTTCCAAGCTGAAGCGCGACCGCGTCGTGAAGAAGTTCCAGAAGCAGGCGCGGCTGACCGAAAAGGCCTGAGCCGCGCTGCAGCCTGAACCTGCGACCCGGGAGCCGGACGCATGGACATCGCCTTCTTCCTCAAGGTCTTCGCGGCGCTTTTCGCGATCATGAGCCCGGTCGCCAACCTGCCGGTGTTCCTGGCGCTGACCGGCGACCGTGATGCCGCCGGCAAGCGCGCCGTCGCCCTGACCGCAACGCTCGGCCTCGTCGCCGGCTCGCTCGTCGTCTTCTTCGGCGGCGAGGCGCTGCTGTCGCTGTTCGGCATCAGCATCGACGGCTTTCGCCTGGCCGGCGGGCTGCTGATCCTGCTGATCGCCCTGTCCATGCTGCATGGCGGCGAAAGCAGCGCGCAGGCCGGCACGGACGCAGAAAAGCAGCATCACCAGAGCGTCGACAATCCGGGCATCTACCCGCTGACCGTGCCGATGCTGCTGGGGCCCGGTTCGATCTCGACCATCGTCATCTTCCGCGAGCAGGCGAGCGGAGCGGGGCAGCAGGTCGCCCTGGTGGCGGCGCTCGCCGCCATGGTCGCCGTTCTCTCGGTCACCTTTCTCGCCGCGCCGCTGCTGGCGCGGGTTCTGGGGCGCACCGCGATCAGCATCATGAGCCGGCTGATGGGCATGATCCTGGCCGCCATTGCCATGGAGATGATGGTGACGAGCCTCAAGGCCCTGTTGCCCGGTCTTGCATGAAGCGCCTCGCATGAAGCGCCTCGCCTGATACGTTCAAACCCCTGAAAGCCGAGCCCTGCTCGCCCATTCGAAGGAGAAATCATGACCTTGCGCATCGTCTTCATGGGAACGCCGGAGTTTTCCGTTCCGACCTTGATGGAGATCGTCGGCCAGGGTCACGATGTCGTCGCCTGCTACACCCAGCCGCCGCGCAAGGCGGGCCGGGGTATGGAGGAGCGCAAGTCGGCAGTGCATCAGGCGGCCGAGACGCTGGGCATTCCGGTGCGCTGCCCGCAGTCGCTGAAAAGCGAGGAGGAGCACGCCGCCCTTGCCGAGCTCGCCCCCGATGCGGCCGTCGTCGTCGCCTACGGCCTGATGCTGCCGCAGGCGGTGCTCGACATTCCGGTGCATGGCTGTCTCAACCTGCATGCCTCGCTGCTGCCGCGCTGGCGCGGTGCGGCCCCGATCAACCGCGCGATCATGGCCGGCGACGCGGAAACCGGCGTCGAGGTGATGCGCATGGAAGCCGGGCTCGACACCGGTCCGGTCTACATGGCCGAGAAGCTGGCGATCGGACAGGACATGACGGCCGGCGAGCTGCACGACCGCCTGTCGGTGCTGGGCGCCGACCTGATGGTGCGCGCGCTCGCCGCCCTGCCGCGCGGCGGCCTGGTGCCGACGCCCCAGGCGGAGGAGGGCGTCACCTACGCCCGCAAGCTCGACAAGGCCGAGACGCGGATCGACTGGACGCGGCCGGCCCGCGAGGTGCACGACCATGTGCGCGGGCTCTCGCCCTTTCCCGGTGCCTGGTGCGAGGTGGAGATTTCGGGGCGCAGCGAGCGGGTGAAGGTGCTGCGCAGCGCGCTGGACGAGAGCGCCTCGGGCGAGCCGGGCACGCTGCTTTCCGCCGGCGACGAGCTGCTGGTCGCCTGCGGCAGCGGCGCGGTGCGTCTGGTGCAGCTGCAGCGCGCCGGCAAGAAGCCGATGCCGGCGGCCGAGTTCCAGCGCGGCGCCCAGCTCAGCCCCGGCACCCGGCTTTCGTGAACGGGGTCATCCATCGCCAAGCGGCCGCCGGGCAGGCTATGATGCCGGCCAAAGCAGATCGCTGTCAGGTGCCGCAAGGCCGAACGGACCATTCAGATGACCCATCCCGCGCTTGAACCCCAGATCCGTCCCGCCACGCCCGCCGACGAGGCGGACATTTCGCTCGTCACCGCCACCGCCTTCGGCCAGGAGGGCGAGGCACGGCTGGTCGACGAGCTGCGCTCCTGCGGCGCATTGGTGCTCGAGCTGGTGGCGGTCGACCGGGACGGGCGCGTCGTTGGCCATGTCGCCTTCTCGCGGGTGACGGGAGCGGGCGCCGGGCACCGTCTTGCCATCTCGTGCCTGGCGCCGGTCTCGGTGAGCCCGGACCGGCAGCGCGGCGGCGTCGGCTCGGCGCTGATCCGCGCCGGGATCGAGGCCTTGCGCGAGCAGGGCGAGGACCTGGTGCTGGTGCTGGGACCGCCCGCCTATTACCCGCGCTTCGGCTTCGACGTGGAGCTTGCGAAAAAGGTCGCGGGCCCCTATGCGGGGGCAGCCTTCCAGGCGCTGGCGCTGACCGAGGCCGCACGGGCGGCCCTGCCGATCGAGGTCACCTTCGCCACGCCCTTCGAGGCCTTCGAGTAACCGCGACAACCGGCGAGCCGTTTTCGTTCCATGCCCCGCTACAAGCTGACAGTCGACTATGACGGCCGCCCTTTCGTGGGCTGGCAGAGGCAGGACAACGGTCCCTCCGTGCAGGGGGTGATCGAGCGGGCGGTGAAGGCGTTTTCCGGCGAGACGGTGACCATCGGCGGCGCGGGGCGCACCGATTCCGGCGTGCATGCGACCGGGCAGGTGGCCCATCTCGATCTGGAGAAGGACTGGCCGGCGGCCACCGTGCTGGGCGCGCTCAACTTCCACTGCCTGCCCGATCCGGTGGCGATCCTCGCCTGCGAGAAGATGCATGAAGGCTTCGATGCCCGCTTTTCCGCGATCCGCCGGCACTACCGCTATCGCATCGTCAACCGGCTGGCGCCGCTGACCCACGACCTGGGGCTGGCCTGGCATGTGAAGAAGCCGCTCGATGCGGCGGCGATGCATGAGGCGGCGCAGGTCTTCGTCGGCCATCACGACTTCACCACCTTCCGCCATTCGCGCTGCCAGGCGAAGAGCCCGTGGAAGACGCTGGAAGCCTTCAGCGTGCGCCGCGAGGGCGAGAGCATCATCGCCGAGTGCTCGTCGCGCTCCTTCCTGCACAACCAGGTGCGCTCGATGGTCGGCACGCTGCGGCTGGTCGGCGAGGGCCGCTGGGGGCCGGGGGATGTGGCAAAGGCGCTGGCGGCGTGCAACCGCGAGGCCTGCGGCCCGGTGGCGCCGCCCGACGGGCTCTACCTGACACAGGTCGACTATCGCCCGGCGGAAGAGGACGCGGCCTCGCTTGCCGCCTATCGTGCCGGGCTTGCCGCCGGTGCGGGGGAAGCTGTCGTCGAGGATGGCGACGAGGCGGTCGGGGACGTGGTCTCCGGCGGCTGAAGGCCGGCCTCGTCCTCCTGCGGGGCGGGCGGCACCAGCTTGCGATAGAGATGCCAGGTGGTGTGGCCGAGCACCGGCAGGGCGACGAGCAGCCCGGCGAACAGCGGCAGCATCGACACGATCAGCGTCGCGGTGACGACCAGCGCCCAGCCGATCATCGGCTTCGGGCTGGTGACGACCGCGCGCACGCTGGTGATCATCGCGGTGATGAAGTCGACGTCCCGGTCGAGCAGCATCGGGAAGGAGACGACCGTCAGCGAGAACAGGATGATCGACAGCACCGCGCCGATGGCATTGCCGATGACCAGGAACATCAGGCCTTCCGGCGTCGTCACCACCACCTCGACGAAGGCGCCGAAGGAGGCGAACGACTTGAAGCCGAGGAACAGGGCGAGCAGCAGCCGCACCTGATACATCCACATGATCTGGACGAAGAGCACGACGAAGGCCATCCAGGCGATCTCGCGCTTGCGCTGCGCCCAGATGACGCCGAGGACGCCCGGCCAGTCGAGCGGCTCGCCCGTCTCCAGCCGGCGGCTGACCTCGTAGAGGCCGACGGCGATGAACGGGCCGATCAGCCCGAAGCCGATCGCCAGCGGATAGCTGAGATAGCTCATGTGCAGGGCGGAGGCGGTGAGCAGCACCAATATGCCGCCGAGGGCATAGACCGCGCCGAAGAACAGGCCGAAGCGCGGCGCCTTGCGGAAGTCGCGCATGCCCGCGCCGAGCGCATCGACGATGGCATCGAAGCCGATGGCGTTGACCCGCGTCGGGTCCGGCCGCCGCACAGGCTGCCCCTCGCTCGCGCTGTTGCCCTGTTCGCCCGTCATTGCCTGCCTCCCCCTCGCATTCTTGTTTCCCGATACTGCAACCGGCAGCTCTACTGAAACAAGAACGCGCGCGCCCGTCACCTTCGCAAAGATACTTGGCGTCAGGTGCTCGCAGTGGGAAAGCGGGAAAAGCGTGTCGGTTAGCCGGCGAAATAGCTGTCGAGGAAGCGGCGATAGATGGCGGTAAGGCCGTCCAGCTCGGCCAGCGGCACGCGCTCGTCGACCTGGTGCATGGTCTGGCCGACCAGGCCGAACTCGACCACCGGGCAATAGTTCTTGATGAAGCGGGCATCCGAGGTGCCCCCGCCCGTCGACAGGTCGGGCCGGCGGCCGGTCTCTGCTTCCACAGCATCGGCCAGCGCGTCGATCAGCTCCGCATCGTGGGTAAGGAAGCTGTCGCTGGAATCGCTGGTGAAATCGAGTTGCCAGTCGCAGGTCAGCCCTTCGACGCCGGCAAGCTCGTTGCGCAGATGCGCCTTCAGGCTGTCCACCGACCAGGTGTCGTTGAAACGGATGTTGAAATTGGCGACCGCCTTGCGCGGGATGACGTTGAAGGCGGTGTTGCCGACATCGACGGTGGTGATCTCCAGGTTCGACGGCTGGAAGCGCTCGTTGCCGGCATCGAGCACGAGAGCGTCGAGGCGGGCGAGCAGCGCCAGCATGTCGGAGACCGGGTTCTTTGCCAGATGCGGATAGGCGACATGGCCCTGCACGCCGGTGACCGTGACGATGCCCGACAGCGAGCCGCGCCGGCCGACCTTGATCGCATCGCCGAGCTGCGCCGGATTGGTCGGCTCGCCGACGATGCAGGCGTCGAACCGGTGGCCGCGCTCGGCCGCCCATTCCAGCAGCTTGACCGTGCCGTTGATCGCCGGGCCTTCCTCGTCGCCGGTGATCAGGAAGGAGATGCGCCCGCCGAGCGCATCGCCCTTGTCCGCCACATAGGCGATGGCGGCGGCAGCGAAGGCGGCGATGCCGCCCTTCATGTCGACCGCGCCGCGCCCGTGCAGGATGCCGTCCTCGATGCTCCCGTCGAACGGGCCGTGTCGCCAGGCGCCCGCATCGCCCGCCGGCACCACGTCGGTATGGCCGGCAAAGGCAAGGTTCGGACCCTTCGTGCCGATGGTGGCGAAGAGGTTTTCCACGTCCGGCGTGCCGTGGTCCGAGAACACCATGCGCTCGACGGTGAAGCCGGCTGCCGTCAGCCGCTCGTCCAGCAACGCGAGCGCGCCGCCCTCGGCCGGTGTCACGGACGGACAGCGCAGCAGGTCGCGGGCAAGGGTGGCGGCGGCAGAAAGGGGCTGGTCGGTCACGGGCATGCGGCTTTCGGCTGGCAGGGGCTGGAACGGGACAAGGGGGAAAGGGGCGTCAGGTTGGTTTGGCCCAGCGGCTGTTGGGGCGCGGGCCATAGGCGTTCGGCCCCGGCTCGCCCGGCATCAGGCCGAGACCGATGACGAAGAAGAAATTGATCACCGGAACGAAGATCAGCACGGCGAGGAAACCGGTGAGGTTTCGGTCCTGCAGCCGCTTGATGGCAAGCGCGAGAACGACCCAGTGGCTGGCGAACAGCATGTAGGGCAGCAGCGGATGCGAATTGACGAAATCCTCCATCGTCACCACCGCCGTCTGGTCGCCCGGAATCTCCAGGGTCTGCACCCACAGACTGACCGGGATGGCGAAGACCGCCCACAGGAAGCCGAGCGCCAGCATGTAGGGTTCGCGCGAGACGCGCCCGATCGGACTGAAAAACAGCCAGAACGGCCCCAGCGGGCCCGGATATGCTTGCGGCTGCGACATGAAATTTCCTGGACGGGAGACTGTCTGCTGCCTTCGAAGTAGGCTGCCGGCGGCCGACAATCAAGCCGCTTCCCGGATTGTCCTGCCCATCGCGGCGTTTTGCCTGCCCGTTAATCGGCGGTTATGGGAATGCTGCTACGCAAAAGGCCGTGGTCGGACGTCTGCCCGCACCGCCGACGACGCAAGAACCGCCGGGAGAGTATCCGTGTTCAGCCTTTCGCCCGCCTCCTCCAGCAATGTCTTCCGCAAGCGACGGGTCCAGCGCCTCAAGGCGATGGTCGCCGACCATGTCGCGGCAAAGGGCCGTTGCCGCATCGTCGATCTCGGCGGCACGCCGGAATTCTGGCACGTCTGGCGCGACGAGATGAATTTCGACGGCGTCACCATCACCTGCATCAATCTCGGCTTCACGGCGGAGACGGACGGCAGCCTGCCGATCGAGCTGGTGCATGGCAGCGCCTGCGACCTGCCCGAGCATGCGGACAATTCCTTCGACGTCGCCTTTTCCAATTCGGTGATCGAGCATGTCGGCAGCTGGGCCAACAAGTCGGCCTTCGCCCGCGAGGCGCGGCGGCTGGCGCCGAGCCACATGATCCAGACGCCGAGCTTCTGGTTCCCGATCGAGCCGCATGCGCGCTTCCCGCTGCTGCACTGGCTGCCCGATCCGCTGGTCTACCGGATCCACCTGGCCATGCGTACGGGCTTCTACCCGCGGGCGGCCAATCTCGACGAGGCGATGGTGTCGCTGGAGGATGCGCGCCTGCTGGACGGGCGGCAGATGCGCTATCTCTTCCCCGACTCCGAGCTGGTGACCGAACGGTTCATCGGCCTGCCGAAGTCGCTGATGGCGGTCCGCCACGCCGTCTCCTGACGGCGCGGCGCAACGCGAAAGCTGGCTGCGATCAGGCGCGCAGCAGCTCGTTGATCGAGGTCTTGGAGCGGGTCTTTTCGTCGACGCGCTTGACGATCACCGCGCAGTAGAGGCTCGGGCCCGGCTCGCCGTTCGCCAGCGGCTTGCCCGGCAGCGTGCCGGCGACCACCACCGAATAGGCCGGCACCTCGCCGTAGAAGACCTCGCCGGTGGCGCGGTCGACGATCTTGGTCGACTGGCCGATGAACACGCCCATGCCGAGCACCGCACCCTCGCGGACGATGCAGCCCTCGACGACTTCCGAGCGGGCGCCAATGAAGCAATTGTCCTCGATGATCACCGGGCCGGCCTGAAGCGGCTCGAGCACGCCGCCGATGCCGACGCCGCCCGACAGGTGGACGTTGCGGCCGATCTGGGCGCAGGAGCCGACGGTCGCCCAGGTGTCGACCATGGTGCCTTCGCCGACATGGGCGCCGAGATTGACGAAGGACGGCATCAGCACGACGTTCTTGGCGATATGCGCCGAGCGGCGGACGATGGCGCCCGGCACCGCACGGAAGCCGGCCTCCTCGAAGTCGACGCCGCGCCAGCCGTCGAACTTGGACGGCACCTTGTCCCACCAGGTGGCATCGCCCGGACCGCCCTTGATGATCTCCATCGGGTTGAGGCGGAAGGACAGCAGCACCGCCTTCTTCAGCCACTGGTTCACGACCCAGTCGCCGCCTTCGGCCTTCTCCGCCACCCGCGCATGGCCGCGGTCCATCAGGTCGAGCGCGGCGTTCACCGCGTCGCGCACCGCACCCGTGGTCTGGGCGTTGATCGTGTCGCGGTCCTCGAAGGCGGCGTCGATGATGGAGGCGAGCTTCGCCTTGTCGGTATTGGCAGTGGTCATGCGCGCAGGTCTCCGGAGAATGTGTCTGGGAAAGCGTCGGAATTCTTCGCGCGGACCTAAGCGCCGCTCCTTCGCGAAGTCAAGGCCGGGCGGGCGGCGCGGGGGACCGGCCACTCGGCATTTTTGCCTGTTCCGTCCCGGCCGCTTCCTGTATGTGGCAGCGCATGGACTTGTGGATCCCCATCACGGTTTTCGCCGCCTTCTGCCAGAACGCCCGATCCGCCCTGCAACGCCACTTCACGGCGCGGCTCGGCACGACCGGCGCCACCTTCGTGCGCTTCGGCTACGGCGTTCCCTTCGCGCTGCTCTACCTTGCCGGGCTTCACTTCGTTGGCGGCATGCCGCTGCCCGAGCCGAACGCCTCCTTCGCGATCTTCGGCATGATCGGCGGCATCGCGCAGATCCTCGCGACCTTCCTGCTGGTCTACCTGTTCTCGCTGAGAAACTTCGTCGCCGGCACGGCCTATTCCAAGACCGAGCCGGTGCAGGCGGCGATCTTCGGACTGGTGCTGCTGGGCGAGACGATCACGCCGCTGGCGGGCGTCGCCATCGCCGTCGGCGTGGTCGGCGTGATCTTCGTGTCGCTGGCCGGAAAGCCGGTGAGCGCGGGCGCGCTGCTGACGGCGCTGACCGGGCGGCCGGCGCAGATCGGCCTTGCCTCGGCGGCGATGTTCGGCATCTCGGCCGTGTGCTACCGCGCCGCCTCGCTGGCGCTGGGCGGCCCGGGTTTCCTGATGCAGGCAGGCTTCACGCTGGCCTTCGTCACCGCGTTCCAGACGCTGGCCATGGTCGCCTGGATGAGCCTGCGCGAGCCGGACCAGCTGCGCGCCAGCCTGACCCATTGGCGCGGCGCCGTCTGGGTGGGGCTGGTGGGCGTTGCCGGCTCGGCCGGCTGGTTCACCGCCATGACGCTGGAAAAGGTCGCCTATGTGCGCGCGCTCGGGCAGGTGGAGCTGATCTTCACCTTCATCGTCTCGTGGTGGTTCTTCCGCGAGAAGCTGATGCCGGGCGAAATCGTCGGCACGGTGCTGATCGCCGGCGGCATCGTGCTGCTGCTGCTGGGCACCTGAGGGGCTCGGGAACCGGCCCCTCCGGAAACCCGGCTCAGGCCTTCTTGACGAACTGGCAGAGGATGACGATCCGCTGGCCCTCGACCTTGCCTTCCAGATGGTTGGCATTGTCGGGGACGAGGGCGATCTTGCGCACCGCCGTGCCGCGCTTGGCGGTGAAGCCCGCGCCCTTGACCGGCAGGTCCTTGATCAATGTGACGGTGTCGCCGGAGGCCAGCACCGTGCCGTTGCAGTCGACATGGACGATGGCGTCCTCGCCCTGTGCTGCGCCGCTGCCTTCCTCGGCCCAGGCCAGAACGTCGGGCTCCAGCCAGGCGATCTCCAGCGCCTCGCGTGCCCAGGGCGCCTCCGGGAGGCCCTTCAGCAGGCGCCAGGCCAGAACCTGAACCGCCGGCTCGGGGCTCCAGATCGCCTCATTGAGACACCGCCAGTGCGGCCCGTCCTGCGGCCCTTCCTCCACGCCCGCCCGGCAAACCGGGCAAAGCGGCACGCTGTCTTCGCGCGGGGTCACGGCAAAGGCGGACGCGCCTTCGGCATTGCAAAGGGCACAAGATGTCATGGGATGTCCTGTCGGCGGAGCATGGAAGAAGAGGTCAAAGGTGGCATAGGCCACCGGCGCCGCCGCGTCCAGCCGCACGAGCAGCGACACTTTTTCGCGAGCCGGCGTTTCCGGCTCGTCATGACTTCAGGGCCGGCGCCGGCAAACCCGGCAACCGGCCCATCCTGTCCGGGCTAGTTGGCGAACCCTTCCACGACGATCTTGCCGCGCGCCGTGCCGGTCTCGATGCGCCGGTGCGCCTCGCGCAGGGTGCTGGCGTTGATCGGCGAGAGCGTTTCGGCGAGCGTGGTGCGCAGCCGGCCCGCGTCGATCTCGCCCGCGACGAAATCCAGCAGCCGGTGCTGCTCGATCATGTCGGGCGTTGTGAACATCGCGCGGGTGAACATCAGCTCCCAGTGCAGGCTCGCCGCCTTGGTCTTCATCTGCTCCATCGGCATGGGCAGATGCGTGTCGTCGATGGTGACGATGGAGCCCTGCGGCCGGATCAGCTCGACCGCATCGAGCCAGTGACGCATGTCGTTGAAGATCGCCACGTGGTCGACATGCTCGATCCCGAGCGCGCGGACCTGCGGGGCCAGGGGCTCGCGGTGGCTGACCACGTGGTCAGCGCCGAGCTCTCGCACCCAGGCGATGGTTTCCGGGCGCGAGGCGGTGGCGATCACCGTCAGCCCGGCGCGCTTGGCCAGCTGGATGCCGATGGAGCCGACGCCGCCGGCCCCGCCGATGATCAGGATCGACCGTCCCGCATCTGCCCCGTCCCGGTCGATGCGCAGCCGGTGGAAGAGGGATTCGTAGGCGGTGATGGTGGTGAGCGGCAGGGCCGCCGCCTCGGCGAAGGACAGGCTCGACGGCTTGCGGCCGACGATGCGCTCGTCCACCAGATGGAACTCCTGGTTCGTGCCGGGCCGGGTGATGTCGCCGGCGTAGTAGACCTCGTCGCCGGGCCGGAACAGCGTGACGTCGGGGCCGACCGCCTCGACCACGCCGCTGGCGTCGTAGCCGATGACGCGCGGGGCGTCCTCCACCTTGTCCTTGGGCGAGCGGACCTTGGTGTCGACGGGATTGACGGCGACGGCGCGCACGGCGACGAGGATGTCGCGGCCCTGCGGCTCGGGCTTGGGCAGGTCGAGATCGATCAGCGACTGCGGATCGTCGATGGGCAGATAGCGGGTGAAGCCGACGGCTTTCATGCTTGTCATCCTTGTGGGTGCGGATCGAACTCGGCAGTGACGAAGACAAGCTCTGCCGTGCCGGTATTGGTCAGGTCGTGGACGAAAGTCTTGTGCGGGCCGAGATCGGGGAAATATCTCGTGTCGCCGGCCTGGTAGGTGACGTCGGCAACGCTGCCGTCGCCGTAGCGCGAGCGCCCCTGGCCGGCGGTCAGGGCGGTCCAGAAATACGGCCGGTCATGACGGTGCGCGGCAAGCGTCTCGCCGGGCGCAAGGCGCAGGTGCCAGACCCGCATGCCGCGGTCTTCCAGCACCAGGGCCGTACCGATGCGGCCGTTGGCCATGCCGGCCGCGATTTCGGCGTTGGAGAGCGGCATCGTCATGCTGCCGCCTCCCAGGCCGGATAGGTCGAATAGCCCTGCGCATCGCCGCCGAACAGCGTGGCCGGGTCGAACTGCGCAAGCGGCAGGTTCTCGTGCAAGCGCCGCGGCAGGTCGGGATTGGCGATGAACGGGCGGCCGAAGCCGACGAGATCGGCATGGCCGGCGGCAAGGATCGCCTGCGCGCGGGCGAGGTCGTAGCGGCCGGCGACGACGATGCGGCCCGAATAAGCCTCGCGCAGCGCGATGCGGAAGCTGTCCGGCGTCTCGGGCGCATCGTCCCAGTCGGCTTCCGCCAGATGGATATAGGCAAGGCCGATCCGGTCGATCTCGCGCGCGGCCATCAGCATGGTCGGCATGATCTCGTCGTCGGCCATGCCGCGCTGGGTGATGACCGGCGACAGGCGAAGACCGGTGCGGGCAGGGCCGATGGCGCCGGCCACCGCCTCCGCGACCTCGATGAGGAAGCGGATGCGGTTTTCCTGCGAGCCGCCGTAGCGGTCGGTGCGCAGGTTCGACGAACGGCGCAGGAACTGGTCGATCAGGTAGCCGTTGGCGCCGTGGATCTCGACGCCGTCGAACCCGGCGGCCACGGCGTTTTCCGCAGCGCGCGCATAGTCGGCGACGATGCCGGCGATCTCGTCGCTTTCCAGCGCTCGCGGCACCGGGCAGTCGGCCATGCCGGCCTCGCCGGTGGCCGGATCGACGATCCAGACCTTTGCATCGGGCGCCAGCGCGGACGGGGCGACCGGCTTGCCGTCGGCATGGAAGATCTCGTGGCTCATCCGCCCGACATGCCAGAGCTGCAGGAAGATGCGCCCGCCGGCCGCATGGACGGCATCGGTCACCAGCCGCCAGCCGGCCACCTGCTCGGGCGAATGGATGCCGGGGGTGAAGGAATAGCCCTGGCCCTGGGGCGAGATCTGGGTGGCCTCGCTGACGATCAGCGCCGCGCCGGCGCGC
This sequence comes from Stappia sp. 28M-7, assembly GCF_014252955.1. NCBI lineage: Bacteria > Pseudomonadati > Pseudomonadota > Alphaproteobacteria > Hyphomicrobiales > Stappiaceae > Stappia > Stappia quadratibracata. The sequence goes on from NZ_JACMIA010000001.1 coordinate 618,646, forward strand.
TGGGCGTAGTAGTCGGCCATCATCGCGTTGGGCACGTTGCCGGGCTGGGTGGTGCGGGCGCGGGTCATCGGCGCCATGGCGATGCGGTGCGGCAGCGTCAGCTCGCCGAGGGTCAGGGGATCGAACAGGTTGGATGTCACGGCTGGGTGCCTCCTGGACGTCGGAAAAGGATGCGGAACGGGTCCGCACGGTTCGTCCCGGATCTAGTCCTTGCGGCGATTTCGGATAATCGGCTAGCATCCGAAATTATAATTCGGGAGAACCGAATAAATATGCTCGACAATCTGGCACTGTTCCTGAGGATCGTCGAAAAGGGCGGCCTTGCCGCCGGCGGCCGCGATCTCGGCCTGTCGCCGGCCACCGTCTCCGAGCGGCTGGCTGCGCTGGAGCGGCAGTACGGCGCGACGCTGCTGCTGCGCACCACGCGGCGGATCGCCCTGACCGACGAGGGGGCTGTGCTGGTGGAGGGTGCGCGGCGGCTGCTGGCCGAGGCCGCGGAACTGCAGGACCGCATCCGCCACGGGGCGGAGCGGATTTCCGGCCCGATCCGCATGAGCGCGCCGGAGGATCTCGGCCGCCGGCGCATCGTGCCGATCCTCGATGTGTTTCTCGAAGAACATCCGGATGTGACCATCGATCTCGACCTGACCGACGGCTATGTCGATCTCGTCGGCCGGGGGATCGACCTGGCGGTGCGCCACGGCACGCTCGCCGACAGCACGCTGCGCGCGCGCTCGCTCGGCGGCAACCGGCGCGCGGTCTGCGCCTCTCCCGCCTATCTGGCGGCGCACGGGGCACCGGAGCATCCGCAAGACCTTGCCCGCCACGACTGCATCCTGATGCGCTTCGGCGGCAATCTCGACCGGGAATGGCCGTTCCTCATCGACGGCGAGATCCGCAGGGTCGCGGTGCGCGGCCGGCGCGTCGCCAATGATGGCGGCCTCGTGCGGGAATGGTGCCTGCAGGGGCGGGGGATCGCGCTGAAGTCGATCCGCGACGTCGACGAGGATCTGGCGAGCGGGGCGCTGGTGGAGCTGCTGGAGGGCTACGCGGCCGGCGGCACGGCGCTGCAGATCGTCTATCCGCAAGGCACGGTGCAGCCGCGCCGGGTGCGCGTGCTGATCGAGCGGCTGGCGAGCGAGTTGTCGGTGTTCACCGATCCGCGGCCGCAGGCTCCCGGCGCGGACGGTTGACCAGCGACACCAGCACGAAGGAGATGATCATCAAGAGCACCCAGGCGTTCAGCTTGGCGATGGAAACCAGCGTCCAGCCGTTGGCCTGGTCCGGATAGCTCCAGGCGCGGGCGAAGGTGCCGATGTTCTCCGCCAGCCAGATGAACAGCGCCACGAGGAAGAAGCCGAGCACCAGGGGCATGCGGTGCCGGTAGCGATAGACCGAGTAGTGCACCCAGGTCCGCCCGTAGAGCAGGAACAGGGCGGCGAACAGGCCGAGCCGGATGTCGATCGTGTAGTGGTGGGTGAAGAAGTTCACATAGATCGCCAGCGCGAAGAGCCATGTGGTCCAGAGCGGCGGATAGTGCGAATAGGCGAAGTCGAAGATCCGCGAGACGCGGGCGAGATAGCTGCCCACCGCCGCATACATGAAGCCGGAAAACAGCGGCACACCCTGGATGCGGAAGAAGCTCTCCTCCGGATAGACCCAGGACCCGGCGGCCGTCTTGAACACCTCCATCGCCGTGCCGACGACATGGAAGATCAGGATGACCTTGGCCTCGTCGAGGGTCTCGAACCGGGCGGCGAGCAGCCAGACCTGGATCGCCAGCGCGGCGAGGAAGAGAAAGTCGTAGCGCGCAAGCCCGACCTCTTCCGGATACCAGAAGCGGGTGGCGAGGATCAGCGCCAGCAGCAGCGCGCCGTAGATGCAGGCATAGGCCTGCTTGACGCCGAAGGCCAGGAACTCGACCCCGGCCCGCGCCAGCACCCCGCCGCCGAGGCGCCGGTAGACGAAGGGCAGGGTCCGGTGCAGGGCCTGCTCCGTACGGGAGGCCGCATTGGTCGGCCGCGCGAGCCGGCGCACAAGGTCAAGTCGCATCGCCCGTCTCCGCGCTCAGGCGTTCATCGCCCCGTGCACCGCGTTTAGGAACCCGGTCAGGTCGTCGGTGACGAAGTCGACATGGGGGGCGTTCTGTCCCTCCATCTCCCACTCCTCGCGGAAGACGCCGCGCGTGCCCTCGGGCACCAGAAGCACCGAGCGCATGCCGAGCTTGTGCGGCACCTGGAGATTGCGGGCGAGATCCTCGAACATCGCCGCGCGCGCCGGCGAGACGCCGGTCTTGTCCAGGAAGCGGTTGTAGGTCTCCAGGTTCGGCTTGGGCAGCAGGCCGGCGGCGACGATGTCGAAGATGTCGTCGAAATGCTCGGAAATCCCGAGCCGGGCCGCGGTGCGCTCCGCATGCGGCCGGTCGCCGTTGGTGAAGATGTACTTCCTGCCCGGCAGCCGCGCGATCGCCACGCCAAGGTCCGGATTGGGCTGGACCGGCGAATAGTCGATGTCGTGGACATATTCCAGGAAGGCGTCGGGTTCGATCCGGTGCTCGATCATCAGCCCGCGCAAGGTCGTGCCGTAATCGCGGTAGAACGCCTTCTGCTTCGCCCGTGCCTCGTCCGCCCCCAGCCCGAGGTGACGCGCGATATAGTCGGAGATGCGCGCGTCGATCTGCGAGAACAGGTCGGAGCTCGGCGGATAGAGCGTGTTGTCGAGGTCGAAGACCCACGCCTCCACGCCCATGAAGACCCGAAGATCCTGCTCGTGCGCGTGGGGGCCTTCGCCTGCCGTGATGCTCATGGACGCAGCAAGGTCCCGGCGCCCTGGTCGGTGAACAGCTCCAGAAGCACCGCGTGCGGCACCTTGCCGTTGAGGATGACGACGCCCTCGACGCCGCGCTCCAGCGCCTCGATGCAGGTCTCGACCTTCGGGATCATGCCGCCGGAGATCGTGCCGTCCTCGATCAGCGCGCGGGCCTGCGAGACGGTCAGCTCCTTGATCAGCTTGCCGTTGGCGTCGAGCACGCCCGGAACGTCCGTGAGGAATAGCAGCCGCTTGGCATCGAGCGCGCCGGCGATGGCGCCGGCGAAGGTGTCGGCATTGATGTTGTAGGTCTCGCCGTCGACGCCGGGGGCAACCGGCGCGACCACCGGGATCAGCTCTTCCTTCATGACCAGGCGCAGCACGGTCGGGTTGACCTCCGCCGGCTCGCCGACGAAGCCGAGGTCGAGGATCTGCTCGATCGCCGAATTGGGATCGCGCACCCGCCGCTGCAGCTTCTCGGCCGTGACCATGTTGCCGTCCTTGCCGCACAGGCCGACCGCCTTGCCGCCCTCGGCATTGATCAGGTGGACGATTTCCTTGTTGATCGAGCCGGCGAGGACCATCTCGACGATCTCGACCGTCGCCTTGTCGGTGACGCGCAGGCCGTTGCGGAACTCGCTCTTGATGCCGAGCCGGTCGAGCATCGTGCCGATCTGCGGGCCGCCGCCATGCACGACCACCGGCAGCACGCCGGCAAGGCGCAGCAGGGTGATGTCGCGGGCGAAGGCATTGCCCAGGGCCGGATCGCCCATGGCGTGGCCGCCGTATTTCACCACCACGACCTGATCGTCGTAGCGCAGCATGTGCGGCAGGGCGGTGGAGATGACCTTGGCGGGATTGATCGGGGCGGTTTCGGTCATGGACGCAGTGGCACCTCGGCTGGACATGAGGAACGGCGGACGGATATCCGCGCATCGACGAAGGTCTATAGCTGCTTTCCGATATGGGCTCAATTGCGGCCCGGCAAAGGCGCGCGATGCGAAAGCCGTGGGAAAGGCGTCAGGCGACGCTCGCCTTGAACTGCGAGGACGTGCCCCCGGCAATGGCCGCGGCCTGCAGCGCGGGGAGCGCCTCGCTCGCGCCGATCAGCTCGGCAATGCGTTCGGCCGCGACGGGCCGCGAGAAATGGAAGCCCTGCAGGTCGTTGCAGCCGATCAGCGCCAGGAAGCTCTTCTGCTCCTCGGTCTCGATGCCCTCGGCGGTCACCTTCAGTCCGAGATCGACGGCCAGCTTCACCACCGCGTGGGTGACGGTGTTGTAGTCGACCTTCTCGCCGAGCCCGCGCACGAACTGCCGGTCGACCTTGATCCGGTCGATGGGGAACTGCAGCAGATGGTTGAGCGAGCCGTAGCCGGTGCCGAAATCGTCGAGCACGATGGCAACGCCGAGCAGCTTCAGCTTGCGCAGCGTGTCGGCAACGTCGCCGCCCGGAGCCAGCAGGATGTTCTCGGTGACCTCCAGGTCGAGATTGCGCCCGTCGAAGCCGGTGCGCTCCAGGATCGAGCGGACCCGGTTGACCAGCCGCGGGTCGCGCAGCTGCCCCGAGAACAGGTTGACCGACAGGCGGAAGCCGTTCGGCGACGCCAGCACCCAGGGATGGGCGGTGCGGCAGGCCTCCTCCAGTACCCAGTAGCCGACATCGGCCGCCTGGCGGCTGCCGTCGAGCGCGGCGATGAAGGCCCCGGGCGGCAGCATGCCGCGCGTGGGATGGTTCCAGCGCATCAGGGCCTCGGCCCCGATCACCGCCTCGTCGCTGATGCGCACCACCGGCTGATAGAGCAGCTGGAACTGCTGCTGCTCGACCGCATCGACCAGCTCGCGCGCCAGCGTGTTGCGCTCGTCCGCCTCGCGCCGCATGGTCGTGTCGAACACCATGAAGCGCCCGCGGCCCTTGCTCTTGGCCTCGTAGAGGGCAAGGTCGGCATTGCCCATCAACTGGCTGAACGACCCGCCATGGTCCGGCAGCACGGCGATGCCCATGCTGCAGCCGCATTCCGAGCCCTCATGCGCATGCGCTCCCCCGACCGGGACCGAGATCGCCTGGGCAAGCCCGGCGGCATATTCGGCGATCGCCCCGTCGCGGGCGAGCGAAGGCTCGAGAATGGCGAACTCGTCGCCGCCGAGCCGGGCGACCGTGGCTTGCGGCCCGGCATGGGCGCACAGGCGCCGCGCCGTTTCCATCAGGAGCCGGTCGCCGCTGGAATGGCCGAACGTATCGTTGACCAGCTTGAAATGATCGAGATCGAGCAGGAACAGCGTTGCTTCCTCGCCGGTCTCCTCCCAGCGGCGGAAGGCATCGGTGACGCGGGTCTCGAAGGTCGCGCGGTTGGCAAGCCCGGTCAGCGGATCGTGGCGGGCGAGATGCTCCAGCTCGCGGGTCGCCGTCTCGATGTCGGTGATGTCGCGCGCCGTGCCGCGATAGCCGAGGAAGGTCCCGTCGGCGCCGAACACCGGCCGGCCGCTGATCGAGTGGAAGCGTTCCTTGCCTTCCCGGTGGCAACGGAAGCGCACGTCGCGGAAGGGCTGGTGGGCCTCCAGCATCCGGCGGTGCTCGGTCCAGAACTCGGGGCTTTCGCCGTTGCCGGATGGGGCTTCCCAGCGGGTCTTGCCGATGAAGTTCTCCACCTGGAGCAGATACCGGTCTGCGCTCGGCGACAGATAGGTGAAGCGGAACTCCGCGTCCTGCTCCCAGATCCAGTCGGAGGCGATCTCCAGGTAGTTGGAGAAGCGCGCGTCGCGTCTGCGGCTCTCCAGCAGGCGCACGGTGAGGTCGGTGAGATGGACGAGGCTGGCCAGCTCGTCCTCGCTCAGCCCTTGCGGGCGGATCTTGTCGTCGATGACGCAGAGCGTGCCGATGGGAAAGCCGTTTTCCAGCCTGACGGGACAGCCGGCGTAAAAGCGGTTGCCGCCATCCATCTCGACATAGGGAAAGTTCTTGAAGCGCGGGTCGGCGGTCAGGTCGGGAACGACGAGCGGCTGGTCGGCCCGGTAGGCGACGCCGCAGACCGAGGTGGCGGCCGGAACCCGCGTCGCATCGCTGCCGGTGCCGGCCAGCACGAAAACCTCGTCATCATGCACGAAGGTGACGAAGGACTTGCGGCAGCGGGTGATGCGGGCGGCGAGGCGGACGATCTCGTCCAGGGCTGGATCGGGAGAATGGCCGACGAGGTGCAGACTGGCCAGCTCAGCGCGCAACCGGGCATCCCCGGGTTGTCGCTCTGCCTTGCCGGACTTCCTGTCCGCGGCATTCCCGCTTTCCACTTGCATGCGGTTGTCCCCTCGATTCCGCAGGCATAGCGCACGTGACTTTACGTAGCGTTAAAAAATGAGAAGATTCGCGATCCGAGTCGACAGCAGCCCCTGCAACGGAGCCACAGCATCCTGATTTTTCGCAGGTCGGCAAGAGGCTGCGAGCGGCCCGCTGTCCGATTGGGGCTCAGCCTGCGGAAAGCTTGAGGATTTCTGCGCGAATTTCGCCAAGGCCGGTCGATTTTTCCGACGACGTGACGATGATCTGCGGATGCGCAGCCGGGCGCTTGCGGATCTTTTCGGCCGTTTCGTCGATGACCCGCTTCAGCTGACCGGGCTTGATCTTGTCGATCTTGGTCAGCACGATCTGGTAGTTGACCGCCGCCTTGTCGAGCAGGCCCATCACCTCCAGGTCGTTCGCCTTCAGCCCGTGCCGGCTGTCGATCAGCACGAAGACGCGGCGCAGCCTCGCGCGGCCCTGCAGGTAGGTGAAGACGAGATCGGTCCAGGCATCGACCAGCGACTTCGGCGCCTGCGCATAGCCGTAACCGGGCATGTCGACCAGGGTCACCGAGCTTTCCGGCGCGGCGAAGAAGTTGAGCATCTGGGTGCGGCCCGGCGTGTTCGACGTGCGCGCCAGTCCGTTGACGCCGGTGATGGCGTTGATCAGGCTCGACTTGCCGACATTCGACCGCCCGGCGAAGGCGACCTCGATCTCGCCCTCCGGCGGCAACTGTTCCAGATGCGCGACGCTGGTGACGAACCCCCAGGGGCGGCGGAACAGCAGGCGGCCGGCCTCGATGTCCTCCGGGGTGTGGGGACTGTCTGCGTCGGAGCGGTCGTCCGGCTGGCTCATGGCGGCGTCTGTCTCGGCTTGCGTGCGTTGGCGGCGCTGGATGCGCGGACCGGGCGGCGGCAGCGCCACCCGGTCCGGATGCTCTAGACGGCCCGCTCCAGCTTGTCGAGGTCCGCGCCGCGGATCGCAGCGAGATTCCGGGAGATCTTGTCCGCCGGCCAGTCCCACCAGGCGATGGCGAGCAGCCGTTCGATGACCTCTTCGGGAAAGCGCAGTCGGATGACGCGCGCCGGATTGCCGACGGCAATCGCGTAAGGGGGCACGTCGCAGGCGACCACCGCCCCGGCACCGATCACCGCCCCGTCGCAGATCGTGACGCCGGGCAGGATCATCGCCTCGCGGCCGATCCACACGTCGTTGCCGACGATGGTGTCGCCGCGATAGCCCACGCCCAGCTCCGCCATGTCGAAACCGTCCGACCAGCCCTCGCCGAAGATGGCGAAGGGATAGGTCGAGAAGCCGTGCATGGGATGGTTGGCACCGTTCATGACGAAACGGGCACCGGTGGCCAGCGCGCAGAAGCGGCCGATCAGCAGACGGTCGCCGATAAAGTCGAAGTGATAGAGCACGTTGCGGGTCTCGAACTCCGCCGCGTGGTCCTCGTCGTGATAATAGGTGTAGTCGCCGACCTGGATGTTCGGGCGGGTGATCACCGTGTTCAGAAAGACGGTGTGGGCCTCTCCCGACAGGGGATGGCGCGTGCGCGGGTTCGGTCCGTGCATGGGGATGTCTCCGGGATGAAATCAGGTCTCGCTCAGCCTTGGCGCAGCGTACCTCGGCCCGGAAAGGGCCCTGGCGCAGCGTTTCGGCAATGTCCGGGCGCGGAGCCGCCGTCCTCGGCAGCTGCTCGCGCCATCTTCAGGCGATCCTGTTCATCGACCCTCTCCCCGAAATTGGTTCGGATTTAATGGGTGTCCCGTGCCGCCGCCGCAACCCTTGTGCGGCGAGAGGAACGAAAATGGCCCCGGAGGGTTGCTCCGGGGCCACACTTCGACTTTGCGGTGCCTGCGATGGCGGGCGGATTACTTCGCCTTGGGCTTGTCGGCCTTGGCCTTGTCTGTCGCGGGCTTTTCTGCCGGCTCGTCCTTCTTTCGTCCGAAGGTGCCCCGCAGGTTGTCCCAGAGCTCCACCTTGACGCCCTGACGGCGCATGATGATCCACTGCTGGGTGATCGACAGGGAGTTGTTCCAGGCCCAGTAGATCACCAGACCGGCCGGGAACGAGGCCAGCATGAAGGTGAACAGGACCGGCATCCAGGTGAAGATCATCTGCTGGGTCGGGTCCGGCGGGGCCGGGTTCATCTTCATCTGGACGAACATGGTGACGCCCATGATCAGCGGCCAGATGCCGAGCATCAGCATCTGCGGCGGATCCCAGGGGATCAGGCCGAACAGGTTGAACAGCGACGTGGGATCGGGCGCCGAAAGGTCCTGGATCCAGCCGAAGAACGGCGCGTGCCGCATCTCGATGGTGACGAACAGCACCTTGTAGAGCGCGAAGAAGACCGGGATCTGCACCAGCACCGGCAGACAGCCTGCCAGCGGGTTGATCTTCTCCTTCTTGTACAGCTCCATCAGGGCTTGCTGCTGCTTCTGCTTGTCGTCCTTGTAGCGGTCGCGGATCTCGACCATCTGCGGCTGCACGAGCTTCATCTTGCTCATGGAGACGTAGGACTTGTTGGCAAGCGGGAAGAAGATCGCCTTGATGACGACAGTCACCAGCAGGATCGCCACGCCGAAGTTGCCGACCAGGCGGAACAGGTAGTCGATGAAGAAGAACAGCGGCTTGGTCAGGAAGTAGAACCAGCCCCAGTCGATCAGCAGCTCGAACTGCTTGATGCCGAGGTTCTCCTCGTAGGCGTCGAGCTTGGCCGTCTCCTTGGCGCCGGCGAACAGGCGCGTGGTGGCGCTCGCCGCAGCGCCCGGCTCGACGCGCAGGGCCGCACCCAGATAGTCGGCCTGGAAGTTGTCGGTCGCCTGGGCATAGGAGAACTGCGGCTGGAAGTCGCCGTCGCCCGTGGGAACGAGGGCGGCTGCCCAGTACTTGTCGGTGATGCCGAGCCAGCCCTGGTTGACGGCGGCCGGACGGATGCGGCCGCTCTCCTGCAGGTCGTCGTAGTCGACCTCGGACAGGCCGGCATCGCCGAACACGCCGATCAGGCCCTCATGGAGAATGTAGAAGCCGGCGGTGTGCGGCGTGCCGTTGCGCACGATCATGCCGTAGGGGTAGACCTGCACGGCCTCGGCGCCGGTGTTGCGCACGCGCTGCTCGACGGTGAACATGTAGTCCGCGTCGATGGAGATGACCCGCTCGAAGACAAGGCCCGCGCCATTGTCGAAGGTCAGCGTCACCGGGGTCTGCGGCGTCAGCGTCGCGCCTTGCGGAGCCTGCCACACGGTGTTGGCGTCCGGCAGGGCGACGGAGGCACCCGGATCGGCGGTCAGGCCGAAATCAGCGTAATAGGGGTTCGGCGCGCCCTTGGGCGAGAACAGCACGATGGTCGGGCTGTCCGGGTCGACGGTCTCGCGATAGTCCTTCAGGCGGATATCGTCGATGCGGCCGCCGACGAGATTGATCGAGCCGCCGACGCGCGGGGTGTCGATGGCAACGCGCGAGGAGGTTTCCAGCGCCTGTTCGCGGGTAAGCCCGGTGGCGACCGGGCCGGCGCTGCCGGGAACGCTCGCGCCGCCCTGGCCGGCGGCGGGAGCCGCGCCGGGCGTCTGCGGGGCCGGGGTTCCGTCGGCCGTGGCCTGCTCGCTCTGGGACGCCTGCTGCTGGGCAAGCTCACGCTGCTTGTCGAGCTGCGGCTGGGCGACGAAATACTGCCAGCCCAGCAGGACGATCAACGACAGGACGATAGCCAGGATCGTGTTACGGTTTTCGGCCATTGTCGGCGTTCACCTTCGTTATTCGCTGGAAGTTTCGCTGCGGCGGTCGCTGCCGCCACGACGCTGTTCGGGATTTGCCGGGGAAGGGCGCTTGCGGTGGCGCGGCCGCGGCACGTCTCCGCCCGAAAGCGGCGCGCGGGCCAGGCACTGCCCGATCTCCCGCACAAGGTCGCCGAAATCGGCGGACAGGGCTCCGCGCCGGCCGACCAGCACATAGTCGACATCGTCGCGCGCCTGCTCAGCGGCGGCGCGCACGGCAGCACGAAACCTGCGGCGGATGCGATTGCGCTCCACCGCGTTGCCGGTCTTCTTGGTGACCGTGTAGCCGATGCGCGGGCCGTCCTCGCTGGCGGCGGCCTGCATGACAAAAGCACGCCGAGAGGTCCGGCCGCCCTTTGCGACGGCCAGGAACTCGGCGCGCTTCTTCAGCGTCGGCAATGTTGTGCGCGGCGGGGGCTGGATCACCGAAACGACTCCTTTGCCCGCCCGCCCAGGCCTGCTTTACGCGCTCAGCCGCTTGCGGCCCTTGGCGCGACGGCGGGCGAGAACCTGGCGGCCGTTCTTCGTGGCCATCCGGCTGCGGAAGCCGTGGCGGCGCTTGCGGACGAGGCGGCTCGGCTGATAGGTGCGCTTCATTGTCTTCTTCCCGCGCGCTGAGGGGCGCGCGGCCCTGGTTATCGAATTTTTCTGGTGGTCGACCCCGGCCGGCCCAGGTCCTCAAGACCGGTCAGACGGAGGCGTCGTGGGCGCCGCATAAGTCAGCACGACCCGATTGCCGGGCTTATACGGGCCGAACCGGATGAAGTCAACGACAAGCGGTGCGTCGGGAGCGCGCAGGAAGCGCAGGTTTTCCCCTCTTTGCGCAAGTTTCCGCCTCGTCGGCGCCCGCGCCCGGCTCATGGCCGGCTCAGGATCGGCTCACGCGGGCCTCACGGGCCCCGCCCGCAGGTTCAATTCCCGGTGAGAGCAACCGATTCTGCGACCTCCCGGCCCCATATCGGCGTTAGAACTCCAGCAAGGCCAAGGGGAGAAGCGCGATGGCGTGGAGGCGACAAACCGTAAAGACGCAGGCGGATGCCGCAAACGATGCCGGCGGCACGCGTCTGTCGCGCCGCGTGGTGATCGCGGGAATCGGCGCAGCAGCCCTTGCCCGCTCGCCACGCGCCGAGGCGGCCGAACCCTCGCACGAGGCCTTCACCGAATTGCTGCAGCGCTACGTGGTGGCGGGCGGCGACGGCCTCAACCGGGTCCGCTATGCCCGCTTCCGCGAGGAGGGGCGCGCAGCGCTCGACCGCTATATCGAGAGCCTTGCCGGGGTCGCCGCCTCGCGCCTGCCGCGCGGCGAGGCCTTCGCCTATTGGGTCAATCTCTACAATGCGGTCACGCTGCAGGTGGTGCTCGCCCACTATCCGGTCGCCTCGATCCGCGACATCGACCTCGGCGGGGGCTTCTTCTCCCGCGGGCCCTGGCGCAAGGCCCTGGTGCGCGTGGAGGGGCGGGACCTGTCGCTCGACGACATCGAGCACGAGATCCTGCGAAAGCGCTGGCGCGAGCCGCGCGTGCACTATGCCGTCAACTGCGCCTCGATCGGCTGCCCCAATCTGGCGCGGCGGGCCTATCGCGCCCGCGACCTGGAGCGGATGCTGGACGAGGGCGCGCGCGCCTATATCAACCACCCGCGCGGGGTGGAGGCACGCGAGGGCGGCTTGCGCGTGTCGCGCATCTACAGCTGGTTCGACGAGGACTTCGGCAGCGAGCGCGACCTGCGCCGCCACTGGCGCAGCCATGCGGACGCAACGCTCGCCGCAAGGCTCGATGCTAACCCGCCGGTCATCGGTTACGACTACGACTGGAGGCTGAACGATGCGCGCTGAGGCGGAGACCTCGGCGGTCGCGGCGGACGGGGGGAAGACACCCATGGACAGCGGCAAGGGCGGGACGGGAAAGACCGGCGGGGCGGCACGCCGCCCCTCGCTGCGCCGTTTCCTGCCGCTGGCGGTGATCCTGGCGGCGATGGCGCTCGGCTATGCCTTCGGCCTGCACGAACATCTGAGCCTGTCCGAACTGATCCGCCGCCGGGCCGAGCTCGCCGGGCTCGTTTCCGAAAATCTGTGGCTTGCCGTTGCCGGCTTCGCGGCCGTCTATGTGTCGGCGGTGGCGCTGTCCTTTCCCGGCGCCTCGCTGCTGACCGTGCTCGGCGGCTTCCTGTTCGGCTGGGCCCTCGGCGGCACCGTGGTCGCCTTTGCCGCGACCATTGGCGCTGGGCTGATCTTCCTGGCCGCGCGCATGTCGCTCGGCGAGACGCTGGCGGCGCGCGCCGGGCCCTTTCTGTCGCGTCTGGCGGAAGGCTTTCGCGAGGATGCGTTCCATTATCTCCTGTTCCTGCGCCTTGCCCCGGTCTTCCCGTTCTGGCTGGTCAATGTCGCCCCCGCGGTCTTCGGCATGCGACTGCGGCCCTACCTGCTCGCGACCTTCGTCGGCATCCTGCCGGGAACCTATGCCTATGCCTTCATCGGCGCCGGGCTCGACAGCGTGATCGCGGCGCAGGAGGCGGCTGCGCCCGGCTGCGCGGCGGCCGGCACCTGCAGCATCGAGCTTTCCGCGCTGGTGACCCGCGAGCTGGTGCTGGCCTTTGCAGCGCTCGGGCTGGCGGCACTCATTCCCGTTGCCTTGCGAAAGTGGCGCGGCCGAGCAAAACCGCCCGGCACCTGACACCGCCAACCGATCGTCCGCCCGTTTCGTGTTTCCTTCCTGTTAGCAAGGGCCCAACCGATGTCCCGTCTCCTCACTCCCGATATCTGCGTCATCGGTGCCGGCAGCGGCGGGCTCTCCGTCGCGGCGGCGGCTGCCGCCTTCGGCGTCGACACCGTGCTGATCGAGAAGGGGGAGATGGGCGGCGACTGCCTGAACTACGGCTGCGTGCCCTCCAAGGCGCTGATCGCCGCCGGCAAGGCGGCGCGTCATGCTGAGGAGGCCGAGCGCTTCGGCATCACCGTGCCGCGCGTCGATGTCGATTTCGCCGCGGTCAACGACCATGTCCGCAAGGTCATCGCCACGATCGCCCCGCATGATTCGCAGGAGCGTTTCGAGGGTCTGGGCGTCACGGTGATCCGTGCGCCAGCGCGCTTTCGCGATTCCCGCACGGTGGTGGCGGGAGAGGCGGAAATCCGCGCCCGCCGCTTCGTCGTTGCCACCGGCTCCTCGCCGCTGGTGCCGCCGATCCCGGGCCTCGAGGGGGTGCCCTGGCACACCAACGAGACGATCTTCACCTTGCGCGAGTGCCCGGGCCATCTCCTGGTGATCGGCGGCGGGCCGATCGGCCTGGAACTGGCGCAGGCCCATCGCCGGCTCGGCGCCCGCGTCACCGTCGTCGAGGCGGCCCGCGCCATGCCGCGCGAGGACCCGGAGCTGGCCGCGCTCGTGCTGGAGCGGCTGCGCGCAGAGGGCGTCGAGCTGATCGAGGGGGCGAGCGTCACCGCCGTGTCCGGCACGGCCGGCGCGATCCGCCTCACGCTGGGCGAGGGCGACACGGCGCGGGAGATCGAGGGCACGCATCTGTTGCTGGCCGTCGGCCGCAAGGCCAATGTCGAGGGGCTGGGCCTGGAGGAGGCGGGCATCGCGTTCGACCGGCGTGGCATCACCGTGGGCGCGAACCTGCGCAGCTCCAACCGCCGGGTCTATGCCATCGGCGACGTCGCCGGCGGCCTGCAATTCACCCATGTCGCGGGCTATCACGCCGGGGTGGTGATCCGGGCGCTGCTGTTCCGCCTGCCGGCCAGGGAAACCCGCGAGATCATCCCGCGGGTGACCTTCACCGATCCGCAGATCGGCCATGTCGGCTTGAGCGCGGAGGAGGCGCGGGCCCGCTTCGGAACAGCGCGGGTGCGGGTGCTGGAAGCCGCCTTTGCCGGCAACGACCGGGCGCAGGCCGAAGCGCGCACGGACGGGCTGGTGCGGCTGGTCGCCGGGCGCGGCGGGCGCATCCTCGGGGCGAGCGTCGTGGGGGCGGGGGCGGGCGAGATGACCAACCTCCTGTCGCTCGTCGTCGCCCGCAAGCTGGGCGTGCGTGACCTCGCCGGTTTCGTCTCTCCCTATCCGTCCCTTTCGGAAGCGGTTCGCCGCGCGGCGATTTCCTATTATGCTGACAGTGCGCGCAACCCGTGGATTCGCCGCCTCATCCGCTTTCTAGCCCGGTTCGGCTGAGGCGAGGGGCACGGCGGACAGGCGGGACTGCGCCGGAAACGGGGCGTGGCGTTTTGGCCGACCGGCGGGCAGGCGGGACGGCAAGACAGCGACAGGGTGGCCATTGAGCGCACCGCATCATGACGAGACGTCCCGCGGGGACGCAGCGGCGCGAGGCCGGTCCGCGTCGCCCGATCCCGTGCGCGCGGCCCCGGAAGGCGCGGGCCGCCGCCGCCGCTGGGGCGGCCTGTCGGGCAAGCTGCTGATTCTCACCGTGCTCTTCGTGATGCTGAGCGAAGTGCTGATCTTCGTGCCGTCCGTCGCCAATTTCCGCAATACCTGGCTTACCGACAAGCTGACCATCGCCGGCGTTGCCGCCAGCGTGCTGGTGGAGGCCGACATGGTGTCCCCGGCGGTGCAGGCGGAGCTGCTGCGCGCCACCGGCGCGCTGGCCGTCGCCCTCGACGAGGGAGAGCGCCGCCGCCTCATCGCAATGGTCGAGACGCCGGGCGAGATCGACCGCACGGTCGACATGGGCAAGGCCGATGCGATGACCTCGGTGCTCGAAAGCTTCGCCATCCTGCTGTCCTCCGGCGACGGACAGATGCGCGTCATCGGCCCCACCCAGATGGGCATCGGCGGGCGGGTCGACATCGTCATGCCGGAAGCCAGTCTGCGCAACGCGATGTGGGCCTTTTCGGTGCGCATCCTGGCGCTGTCGCTGGTGATCTCGGCGATCACGGCGGCGCTGGTCTACCTGTCGCTGCGCTGGCTCCTGGTGCGGCCGATGCAGCGGCTGACGCGCTCCATGGCCCGCTTCCAGGCCTCGCCCGAGGATCCCACCCTGATCATCGCGCCCTCGCGCCGCGACGACGAGGTGGGCGATGCCGAACACAGCCTTGCGGCGATGCAGGCGACGCTGACCGAGACGCTGAAAAGCCGCCGGCAGCTCGCCGATCTCGGCCTTGCCGTCTCCAAGATCAACCACGACCTGCGCAACCTTCTCGCCTCCGCGCAGCTGTTTTCCGAGCGCCTCGAGCATGTCGCCGATCCGACCGTGCAGCGGCTGGCACCGAAGATCCTGGCGACGCTCGACCGCGCCGTCGGCTACACCAGCTCGGTGCTGGCCTATGGCAGTGCCCGCGAGGCGCCGCTGCGCCGCCGCCTGGTGCGGCTCGATCTGCTGGTGCGCGATGTCGGCGAGGTGTTGGGCCTGTCGGCGGACGGGGCTGTCGCCTTCGAGAACCGTGTCGGCGAGGGGGCGGAGGTGGAGGCCGATCCCGAGCAGTTGTTCCGCGTGCTGATGAACCTGTGCCGCAACGCGGTGCAGGCGCTGGAGCAGTCGGGCTCCGATATGCTGGTGCGCCGGGTGATCGTCGAGGCCGATTGCCGGGCAGGGGAGGTGGTGGTGCGGGTGCGCGACACCGGGCCCGGCGTGCCGCCGGCCCTGCGCGAGAAGCTCTTTCGTCCGTTCCAGTCCGCCGCCCGGCGCGGCGGCACCGGTCTGGGGCTGGCCATTGCCGCCGAGCTGGTGCGCGCCCATGGCGGCGATATCTGCCTGGTGGAGCGGGCGGGGCCGGGCGCGGAGTTCGAGATCCGCCTGCCGCGCAGCGCCCCGGACGATCCGGCAAGTGGCGGGCAGGACAGGGAAATGGCGGAATCCGGCCGCGTTGCAGCCTCTCTCGACACAAGCGGATGAGAGCGTCCCGGCAGCTTATCAACAGGCTGTGGGGATACGCAAAAAAGTCGAAGAAAAAACGCGTGCGGTCGCTTGCAATCGGCGTAGGACCAGAGTAGAGATTGCGCCCTGTCCGGAGGCGATGCCACGGACGGACCGCCTCGCCTCGTGTCTGACGCTTCTCGTCTGATGCGGCGGCATGATGGCCTAAGCACCGGTAGCTCAGCTGGATAGAGCACCAGACTACGAATCTGGGGGTCGGGAGTTCGAATCTTCCCCGGTGCGCCATTTCCCAACAGAACCATGAACGCCGAACGCCGCCGTTTCCGCGCCAGAAGCGGCGACCAGCGTTCAAGGCAGTTCCGAATTCGACACGATGATGCGAACCACGGTGTGGGCGACCTCGACGCGGCCGGCGCGCGTCGTCATCTCCTCCCACTCGTTGATCCACGAGAATTGCCGACGCCGCCAATGCGGGCCGTTGCGGATCGTCGTGGCGATGACAGTGGATTGCAGGCGCGCGAGCGCGGCCTTCAGCAGCACGTATTGGCGGTTGCCAGTCGGCCGCCCGATGGCGCGCAGCAGATGATAGGGCGTGAAGCGGAAGAAGCGCGAGGTGCGCAGGCCGTCGTTCTCGGCCGCGACGATCTGCGAGGCGGCCCATATCAGCACGTCGGCGTCCCAGATGGTCGCCATGCCGTGTTCGGGCATGGCGAGCACCTGCACCTCGACATCGGCCGCCTTGTAGAGAATGGGTTTGGTGCGCGGCGTCTTCGCCAGCGAGAAGAAGGGTCGTTCCATGAGGTCGCGCTGGTCGCGCGGGGCGGCATCGCCGGTCGCCACCACGAAGGGGTTGAGATGGCTGCGCTCGCTCGCATCGGTCGGCTGCGCGGGTCTATGATCGTCGTCGCGCAGCATTCAGCACTTGCCCCGCTCTTCGGGCGTCAGCGGACGCGCGGGGAAAACCGTGCCGTCCGTCGTCTCGCGGGTGGATTTGCGGGTGCCGATCTCCGACCAGGATTCGAGGTCGTGGACGGTGTAGAGGACGCGCCCGCCAATCTTGCGATAGGTCGGGCCGGTTCCGTAGGTCCGGTGTTTCTCAAGGGTGCGGATGGAAATGCCGAGGAAGCGGGCAGCTTCCTGCGTGCGCAAAAGTCGTGGCGGCAGGCCCGCCAAGGGGTTGGCCATGGGATCACCTCTGGAGTTCGTCGTTAATGCGCGCCGCAGACAAAGCGGCGGGCTACGGCGAACCATGGCGAGGGATCGGCGGCGGGGGTAGCGTGCCGCATTTGCGCTCACGCGCTGGCGGCACCCCTCTGGCTGTTGTGGCTGGGATTGTCGTACGGTCGCTCGGCGGACCTAGCCAGCGACGTTCGGCCCTGTGATCGGCCTGCTATTTTGGCGCGCCGACCTTCTTCAGTAATTCGCCGGGCTCGATCTCAAGGGCATCGGCAATCTGGCCAAGGACGGTGACACTGGCAGATACGTCGCCACGCTCGATCGCACCGACATAGCGCATACTCAGGCCCGCCCGATCGGCGAGTTCTTCTTGCGTCAGCTTTTTATCATGACGTGCCCGACGCAGATTCCTCGCCATGACCTCCTTGAGATCCATGACAAGAGGGGAACCAGCATAGGAACGATCATTCTAGGAACGATCATTCCTATTCGTATCAAGCCATGCTATTCATCGGGTTGTCCTGAACTTGCTTCATTATGTCCGCGTTCCCGATGCATAAGGGCAGAATTCATGCCTGAACGGCCTCAGCTTGATCCAGATGTTGAAGATGAGGCTCCCAGCGGGCCAGATATCACAACCTATGACGAACAACACTACGTCACCTATCTGCGGCTGTTGGATGCCAGCCGAGACGGCGCGGACTGGCAGGAGGTCGCGCGCATCGTCCTGCACCGCGACCCCATCGCTGAGGAAGCGCGCAGCCGCCGTTGCTGGGAAAGCCATCTTGCCCGCGCGCAGTGGCTCTCAGGCTCAGGCTATCGGCGCATTCTGGAACAGGCGGTCGCACTGGCTGCGCGCGGTGGCGGGCAGGCTTAGGCTTATTTGCTCACAGCCTTGATGGGATAATGCAGGAGCAGCCGATAGCCGCCGCGCATCATCTTGATCCCGTGAGCGACGAGGCGACGGGCCTTATTCTTGCGCGGGTCGCCCTCGAAATCCTCTTTAGTGCCGCTGAAACCAAGCAAGACTTCGGCGACGGTGCGGTAGCTTTCGCCGCGCAAACGCGCGTCGAGCGCACGCAGGGATAGAATGTGCCACTGCCGAAGCTGCTCCGGCAGCGCGCGAAAATCAGGACCGGGCGGTCGGCCTTTGAGGGAGCGCCAAAGCCTCCGGGCGGCGTGAGCGCGCAGGTCGTAGAGGTCGTCCATCGGTAGGACTGTTCCATAGAAAGTCGCGGCGTCAGGAACGGCGTGGGGCAACCAGAATTGATGCGCTACGCCGTCGACCAGCCAGATGCCATGCCAGCCATCTGCGGCCTGGCGCAGATCGAGGCCGTCGAGATGCGCCAGCGTTATGATCGGCTCCGTTTCGCTGTCGTGATGCTGCACGGGAGAGAGCCATATGGCTTGCGGCTGAAGGCTTGGGCTCCAGAACAGCGATTGCCGATCCGATGGGGTTTCAGGATCGGTCGGAAAATCGCAGCCCCCAGCGTTGCATGAAGGCTTCCAACCGCTCCGGGTCTGGCTCGTGCGACGCGGTTATGGTTTGAAACTCGCGACGATACTCGTCATCGCGGCGAAGATATTCCCAGGCGAAACCGGCGGCGGGGATGCTCCTGGCAAATCTGTATGCCGCCGGAGAACGCCAGTCGATGCTCAGCATGGCGCTTCCTCTCTACACCTGACACACGCAAAGCAACGCCCGGATAGAGAACTTCAGGCATCGGTTGAAGCAACTGTAGCCGCGCTTTCGCGATAACTAGATCGGCTAACGCGATCAATTTCTTGGTTATTTTCTTCTTAACAGTGCCTACGTGTTTCTGCGAGACGGGCGTAGCCCGGCGAGCGCGGCCATGTTCTCGGGCACGGCCGCACCGCCGATCCGCAACGCCGGATCGGCGCGATTTTTTCCGCCACCGTGATCGCCGGGAGAGGCAGGGCGGCCGGGCCGGCGGCTGTCGCGTTCAGGGTCAAAGCCCCTTCAAACGCTGCATACCCTCCGCCAGCGTCCAGAGCGCGCGATTGAGGCCGACATTCTGGTCGATGCCGTTGATGGCGCGGGTCTGGGTGCGACGAATGCGGCCGTCTGACGCCTGGCGGCGTCCCCGCAATCCGCCCCGGATGAGATTTTCCTGAATGACGTTGAACGTGCTCCAGACGCTTTGCCCCGCATCCTCATGCCGCCGGGGCATGATGATCTGGTCCGGCTGAACCGGGCTTTCCTCTTCGCCGTAGCGGGCGACAAGGCTCGCCTCGGCCAAAACGCGCTGTTCGTCCCGCGAAAGCCGCGTTTCCTTCATGGTCTCGCTGGCGTCGATGAGGCGCGGGAAATCCTCGGCGACGGTATAGACGCCCTCGATGATCTGATCCTGAATGCCGCCCTTGTGGGGAACGCGGATTTCCTCGAAGCGCTCGCCCGCGATCATGCTGTTGGTGCAGACGAAACGCAGCATTCCGGCGAACATTTGATAGGCGCTCGTCCCATCATGGCTGTTCACGATGATGACTTCCGCCGCCTCCGGCTTGCCGATCCCGCCATCACGGCGCAGGCGCAGCATATGCTTGGCGTGGCCGTGATGGCTCCCGTCACGCGGAACCGACTGCACGGCGAAGAACGGGAACCAGCCCTCCCGGCGCAGCCCCTCCACGATGTCGATGGTGGGAACGTAGACGTAACGCTCCGAACGGCTGTCATGGGCCTCGCGGGCGAAGATGGACGGGACGTGCCGAAACAGGGCCTCATTGTCGAGCGGTTCGCGTCCGCTGATCTGGTGAGCATTGCGGCCGAACCGGGTGGCGAGCTGGTGATACATGGTCTTTCCTTCTGAGGGCTTGGGTTGAAGCGCAGCGCTGCGCTGCAACCCTGGCCGTCAGCGAGACCGGGGTAGAAAGGTGCAAGGGCGGCCGGGCCGCAGGGGGATCACCCGACCTGCACGGAACGGAGGAACGACGTGGAGGAAGGTTGGGGAGACCGGCCCGGCCGAGCGTCAGCGCTCCCTTGCGCCGCGCGAGGGCAGCGCCCTTAGCCAGGCTGCCGGCTGAAGCGCAGGCGCAAGCCGGAAAGAAGATCCGATCGGGATGCCGAAAATCTGAAAATCGAGATCCCTGATCCCGATCTCCCGGTTCCTTGAAGGCGGCGGACATGAGCATAGAGAAGCCCCGCTTGGCTAGCGGGGCTTCTGGAAGGCTGGCCTCAGTCGCCGTTGCGGCGGGACCAGATGAGGTTGTGGCCGCTGCCGTCTTCAGCTTCGACCAGGCTGGCGTAGAGCGGGGCCGGGAAGCTCGGATCGTCCAGCTTGACGGAGAGGTATTCGCGGCTGCTCTCGCGGGCGGTCTTCCTCCAGGCCGCGCCGAACTCCGTGGCGCCGGCGAAGATGCGGAAGTCGGGGCCGCGCTCGCTTTCGCCCTCGGCGGGGACGAACTTGGCCTTGACATTGAGGGTCAGGGTCTTGACCGCGCCGGTGAAGCCCGCGCCGTTTTCGTCCTTGGTGAAGGTGCCGATGGTCGCCATTGTCGTATTCCTTTTCCTGTCGAGCCGCACCATTGCGACCTCGATGCGGGTCGTGCGACCGGGGACGATCGGCCCCGCACCCTTCAGGGCTGGAACGAAGTGGAAGGCGGCCGGCAACGGCTTTTTTTCTTCGCGATGCAAAGCCGAAGGCGGCGGAAAAAAGCTGGCGACGGACGTTGCGGGAGACGAGCGAGGCGAAGCCGGTCCTCGGTCAGACCCATGCCAATCGAGATCGCGGATGGAGCGCCCGTTTCAGGAAATTAGGGAATACGGCAATGGCGGCCATCCCTCCGCCTCACCGCTCGAGAACTGAAACGGCGTAAGTTTCACTGGTCATGCTCCGCCCCCTGATCTTCATCGTCACGGCCCGGCTCGCCTCCGGTGGACGTAATCGACGCTCGGCCGCGCTTTGCTCCCTCGCTGGATTGATCGCGTCTGGTGCTGCCGAGAGTCTGCCCGCGGGATGCAGCGTGAATGCCTTGGCTCGCCACGCCGATCCGGGTTTCCCGCGCTGATTTGCTGCCTGCCGTGTGATCGACCGGGCGGAGCTACCCTATCTCACTGGTGGCGATGCGATGGCGACTGAGGCCAGTCTTTCGGGAGCCTCACCTGTGCGGGGCGCTCGCGAAATGACCGCCGCCGCGCTCTTGCGTTATGGGATTGAAGCCGAATGGCGGAAACGCGCCATAGGCGTGGTTCCGGCGCAGCCGAAAGCCCGGCCCGAAGGACAACGCCAATGCTCCGTCCCAAGCTTTCCTCACCATAGGAAAGCAGCGCAGGTTCTGATTGCCGTCAGGAGAGCAGCCTTTGACTTATTTCTGGTAGAACAGCAGCGATGCGGCACCTATGCTCGTCAACGTGACGATGCCATGATTGGCGGAATTGAAGGATGGTAGATTATTTAGCGGAAATATTGGATCAGGAGAGGCCGGCGCTTCTGATCGGCAACGGCATTAATCGGTACAACAGCAACGCAAGCTCTTCATGGGACGAACTTCTTGCCGTGCTCGCCCGAAAGCAAGGCCTCACACTCACCGAGAACGATGCCTCGGAAATGTCGAACACTGAATTCTTCGACATCCTTGACCTTGCTCGCCCGAAAGAGGATCGAAGCAACCTACAGGAAGAATTCTGTGATCTGATGGCCAAATGGTCACCCGCCGACCACCACGCAAAGATCGTAGGTTGGGCACAGCGACACCGGGCACCGATCATCACCGTCAATTTCGACGAGAATCTTTCCAAGGCGGTCGGGGCGCGGTTTTTTCGACGTGGCGAACATTTCACCCACTACTACCCTTGGAATTGCTACTTTTCAGATCGAGAGATCGGCAATCCACGGTCCAGCTTCGCGATCTGGCACGCGCATGGCATGGTGCGCTACAAGACAAGCATTCGCCTCGGTCTCACCCATTACATGGGCTCTGTCCAGCGCGCGCGCCCCTGGGTCTACAACCGCAGCGGCCTGCGCGCCAACGCCAAGATCAGCGAAAAGTCTTGGCTGGGCTCGGATACTTGGCTCGAAGTGCTCTTCTTCTGCCCGCTGGTTCTGATCGGCTTTGGTTTCGGCAAGGACGAGAATTTCCTTCGCTGGCTTTTTCTGGAACGTGCCCGCCTGCACAAGCTGAGACCCGACTGGACAGCGAAGACGTGGTTCGTAGGCGTTGGTTTGACAGGTCGGCAGCATCGACGTCCATTCCTTGAGGGACTAGGCATGGAAGTTGTGACTGCTCCTCAGTATATCGACATCTACGAAAATCCGGCTTGGCAACGATAGTCTGGTCCGCATATCCGCGCAGCGGAGTGTCAGGGGCTCGCATTCCAAGGAGCCTCGATCCCGGTCGGGCTTCTCGCGAAATGGCACCGCCGACACCGCGTTAGCGGTTGAGGCCGAATGGCGGAAACGCGGCGCGGGCGTTGTTCCGGCGCAGCCGAAAGCGCGGCCCAAAGGGCAACACCTCGTTATCACTTTACGCGTCTCAACTTCTAAGCTGGGTGGAAACGGTAATTGACGAGTATAATCGCTGCTTTCGCCCCTTTGGGAGTCGAAGATCGATAGAAATAACGAGCACCGCCTCGACGTACTGCGCAGAACACGAGAAGTCGGAGATTGAGCAGTGTCCACTGCGCGTATGAACCCATACCGTTTTGAAATTCTGGCGATGTGGTCACGTGCCGTACCACAATTTGCTCCCACCGTTGAGTGCTCCGTGTGGGCGACAGACGATGAACGCCTACTTGGCGTCGTAATCATGGATCTGACGGACAGGGACTATAATTTCGTTATCCTCGCGCGTGATGAGCGTGGTCGCTTTCGGGCGGTGGACGTCGGCGAAACTTACTTTACCCGACGCATGGCAGACGTCGCCTTGGCGAAGCGGCTGCCAGAGATAAGCAATTTGGAGGATGCGGCGTTTGAGCAAGGAGACGTGTCCGGCCGGTCTCTTGATCTCTTTACACCGCTGGTGCCAGCCGATCGGCAGCATCCTGACTTTCTGACGCTCGCCAATGGGCCGGCATTCTCGGCCGCCCGCGAAGTGATCGCGGAAATGGCGAACGTTTTCGACGATCCCGACGGCAACTTCGTGAAAGATTTCCAAACGACGGGGTTCAATAGCCGATTGTGGGAACTGTATCTCTTTGCGGTGCTTGTGGAGGAAGGCTTTAAACTGGACAGACGTCATCCACAACCAGATTTCATCGCCTCGAAGGGTGCACAAACCATCGCCATTGAGGCGACAACCGTGAATCCAAGTGTTGGGGATGACGGGAAACCCGTGGACCCGCCGCGACCAGAAAGGCCCGAAGACTTGGCGGAACTTCTTCGGGACTACATGCCGATCAAATTTGGCAGCCCGCTGTTTCAGAAGCTGAAGAAGAAGGACTGGGAGCGAAACCATGTGAAAGGATTGCCGTATGCCATCGCAATAGCGGATTTCCATGGCCCGCAGACAATGACTTGGTCTAGCTCAGCACTCTCGTCCTACCTGTTTGGTTTGCAACTAGAATTCAGACCGACTCCCGACGGAGGCTTGTCGTGGTCCTATCTACCGATTGAGAAGCATACCCATAGAACGAAAAGTATTCCCTCGGGCTTTTTCGACCAACCTGATTCTGAGAACGTGGCGGCTGTGCTTTTCACAAACGCCGGCACTCTGCCGAAGTTCAACCGAATGGGCGCTCTGGCAGATTTTGGTCATCCTGACGTTCGACTAATCCGTCGAGGAACGGTACTCAACCCCGATCCACAATCCGCCGTGCCTTTCCAAGTCTCGATCGATATTGATGATCCAAGCTACCACGACGGATGGGCAGACGAGTTACAAGTCTTTCATAACCCACATGCGCGCTACCCGCTGGATCGTCGCTTGTTTCCAGCCGCCACGCATCATTTCTTGGAGGACGGCGAGATAAAGTCATATCGACACGCGCCAACGTGGCTCGGTTCTGTGACGCTGATCCTCATGCCAAGTGCGGACAAGGATAGCCATTAAACTTCCAAATCCTGTTCTGATCCTTCGCCCATCTGCTTGCAGATACACTCTTCTACACTTTAGACAGTTGAGGTCATCCGGCCGCGCGGTGGAGCCGCGCGGCCGCGATTACTGATGGACTGATGGAAAGCCGGGACCGCTCACGCGGCCCCGGCCTCTCTTTTATTCCGCTGCGACAGCGAAATGGTCATCGATCTGCGCTTCCGGCGCGGTCTCGGCGGCGTCGGTGGCGAAAGCATCGGACTGCTGTTCCGCAAGCCATGCGGGCCGTTCGGTGCGCAGCACGGGCGGGAGCCAGCCGGTCCCGGCCAGAAGCTGTTCGGCGGCTTCGGCCATCTCCACCTTCTTCTTGTCCGCGATCCGCTCCGCCGCCTCGTTGCCGAGGGCTTCGCGCACGGCGGCGAGGATATGCGTCTTCGTGACGCGACCGAGATAGGTCCGCACGGTGGGCGTCCAGTGCGCCCTCATGTCGAGCGTTACCGCCGTCGCCAGCTTGTCCGCTGTCTCATGGGCGCGGCGCTTGCTGCTCTCCCAAGGCAGCTTCACCGCATTGACGGTCAGCGAGGCGCAATGCGCCAGCAACGCCATGAGGCTCGCATGGTCGAGACCGGCGACGAAGCCCCACAGGTCGGCAACATCGCGCGGCATGTCCGCCGCCCATCCGGCATGACGGTCGTTCAGCATCTTCGCTGCCGCCGTGTCCTCGATGCCGTCCGCGTGGGCGGCGAGGTAATTGCTGGTCGGGCTGATTTCGAGGCAATGGGCCGTGCTGCCGCCCCGATAGTAGGTCTGCGCGGCGAGCGTATGGACCACGGCGATCAGCGCCATATCCGGTTGCTCGCCAAGAGCCAGGCGCAGGCCAAGGGTGCGATGCGCGGTCAGTTCGCGGATGAGCGAATCCGACAGCGGTTTTCCGTCATCCCCGGCTTCTTCTTCCGGTTCCGGCTCGCTCGCGGAAACGTCGCCGCCTTCGCCGTCCTGCTCGTCGCCGCCGATGATCTCGCCATCGCTGTTGACGCGCACCCCCTCGATGACGGTTTCGCCATCCTCGGCGGCTTCCGGCTCCGGGGCCTCGTCCTCGGCCCGGATGAAACCGCGTTCGATACGGGCTTCGCCGTTATGGGCCACCACGACGAAAACGCCACCGCGCGCGATCTCGTCGGGATCGTAGGCGTTGCGCATGGCGTCGATCCGCTCGATCTCGGCTTCAAGCTCCGCGAAGCGGGCGTCCACTTCGAGCGGGAGATCAATATCGGCGTCCTCCCATTCCGCCGTCAAGCGCTCAAGCTCGTCCTGCACGGCGTCATAGTCAGCGGCGCTCGCTTCCGAAAGCTCCACCGAATGCGGATAGACGCGCCGCATCCCATGGGCGTGGGGGAAGTCGAGATAGGCGGCGGTCCATTTCCAGCCTTCGGCCTCCCGCACCTCGGCGGCGATCCGTTCCAGCTTCTCGATGGCGAGCCGGCCCAGAAGCGCGGGGTCTTCATAGAAGCCACCACGATCCTCGGTAAACAGGTCGCGGATGATGTTGCCGCCCGCTTCCGTATAGGCTTGCGCTCCGACGAAGATCGCGCAGCGGTCCGTCGACGCCACATTCATCTTGGTCAGGTCGCGCCGGATGTTCGACGGATCGCGGTTATAGGACAGGTTCTCATAGACGTGTTCCTGCCGCGCGTGATCGTCGGTGATGGCAAAGGCCATCAACTGATCCAAGGTCAGTTCGCCGTCGCGATAGACCTGCAACAGCTTGGGGCTGACCGCGCCGAGACGCATCCGCTGCTTCACCACATGGGCGGTCACGCCGAACCGGGCGGCAATTTCCTCCGCGCCCCATCCGCGATCTTCCGAAAGCTCGCGAAAGCGCTCGAACTCATCGGCGGGGTGAAGGTTCTCGCGGGTGACGTTCTCGTCAAGGCTGATCTCCGCCGCATCGTTCGCCATGTCGATGACGCAGCGGATGGGCTCGGTCTTCTTGATCTCCTTGCGCTTGACGCGCGGCATCTGCGCCTGCCTGCGGCCTTCGCCGATGCTGACGAGATAGAAGCCGGTCGGCTCGCCGCGTGCATCAAGCTCCTGCTCCACCACCAGATTTTGCAGGATGCCCTTGGCGGCGATGCTCGCCGCCTTCGCCTCGATAGATGCCTCGCTGTGCGGGGTCTTGCGGGCGTTCTTCGGGTGCTTCTTGAGCTTGTTGAGCGGGATGAAAACCGTTGCGCCATTTTCGACGGTCGGGGCGGTGTTTGCAGTCGTGATCATGGTCTTTCTCCTATGGGCTTGGGTTGGAGCGCAGCGCTGCGCTGCAACCCTGCCCGTCGGCGAGACCGGGGGGGTGCAAGGTGCAAGGGCGACCGGGACGGAGGGGGATCACCCGGCCTGCACAAGCGGATCGAAGCGGTTAGCGAAAGCGAGAAACACGCATCCGCGCGGAAGGCTGGGGAGACCGTCCTGGTCGAGCGTCAGCGATCCCTTGCGCCGCGCCAGGGGGGCGGCGCCCCCAAGCAACCGGCCCGGCCGGAGTGGATGGGTGGCCGGACATCAAGAGTAAATCCGAATTGTGGAGGCGAGTGTGTAATAGCTGAAAGTCCTGACATCGTGATCGATGCTGCTTATTGGGCGGATGCATGGACAGAAATACAATTAGTTCGGTCGCTCTCCGCAATCACATCATCAGCTAAAACTGTAGCTCAAGATAGCATGTAAATTTCTTGTCTCTGCCTCAATATTCCTTTAAGGGAATATTGAGGCAGGGGTGATTCGGAGAGCGACGGTGTGGAATGATGTCGGGTGAGCGCGAATTTATTGACGCCGTCCGGGTTGGCGATGGCGACGCGGGACGCGTCGTGGGTCAATCTCTCAGGGCGTTGAGGCTGGCCGCGGGCTTTACCCAACTTGAGATGGCCAAGCGTTTGGGCGTTGGCCAAGCGGCGATCTCCAAGATCGAACAACGAGGCGATGTCCAGATCTCCTCGTTGCAGCGCTATGTCGAGGCTCTCGGTGCCAGCTTGCGCATCGATGCAGCATTTCCAGTTCATTCGGAGTTCGGAGTACGGATCCAGGCCGAGCTTGGCGGGGCCGTTGCCGACGACGATCAGTATGTCCTTCCGATTTTTGGCGATCGCGACGATGCCCGCCCTGCAATGAGGGACATCGTTATCAGCATAAAGCCGAACTATTCAGGCAAGATATTTGATGGCGTTAAGACCATCGAGCTGAGAAGGCGTTTCCCGTTGTCGGTAGCTCCCGGCGCTACTGCCTATATTTATTCTACGTCGCCAGAAATGGCTTTGGTGGGCGCTATTAAAATTGAGAACGTTGAACGCCTTGAACTCTCTGTCCTTTGGAAAAGGCACGGCCGATCTGCATCGATCAAGAAAGCCGATTTTGACGAGTACTTTAGTGGCCTGGAGGAAGGCTTTGCACTAAGACTGTCGACGCCGCGCCGATTTACGAGGCCGCTGACCTTGTCTGAATTGAAGGAGCGATTTGGATTTAAGGCTCCGCAGTCTTTCCTCTACGCGAAGCCCGACCTTCAAAAGGCGCTCCGGAATGAGCACACAAACATATCTGATTGATACAAATGTAATTATTCATCTGGAAGACAATAAAACCGTAGAGCCGGCCTTTTCCGCACTTACAAGCCTCGCCGCCAAGCACAAGGTCGATATTTTCGTGCACGAGGCGGCGCGCGATGATGTTGGCCGCGACAAGGATACCGCCCGCCGAGCGATATCTCTGAGTAAACTCGGCAAATTTCAAACCCTGTCAAAAGTCCGCGGCTTGACCGCCGCAGAGCTTTTGAACGCGTTCGGGCCTCTTCCGAAACACAACGACATAGTCGACGCGACCCTGCTGCATGCTCTTCACATCGGCGCCGTGGACTTTCTTGTCAGCCAGGACAGAGGCCTCCACGAGCGGGCCAGGCGCCATTCTCCAGAACTCGGTCGCCGGGTGCTCTATGTAGCAGACGCTGTTCAGCTCCTTCGAACGACCTATGAGCCGATCGAAGCGCCGGTGCGTTTCATAGATGAGGTCGTCGCTCACGCGATACCTCTGGCGGACACTATCTTTGACAGTCTCCGCGAGGACTATCCCGGTTTCGATAAATGGTGGACGGAAAAATGCGTAAAGCAGCGGCGCCTCTGCTGGATCATCGAAGACGACGGAATTGCCGGCCTTCTCGTCAGAAAGGATGAGACGGGCTCGGACACCGACGCCACGGAAAAAGCCAACAAGATACTGAAGATCTGCACGTTCAAGGTTCGGCCGGAAAGACGCGGCCTTAAGCTCGGTGAGCTGCTTTTGAAGAAGGTCTTCTGGTTCGCTCAAAAGAACAAATATGACCTCGTCTATGTCACCACATATGAAGGACAGACCTCCCTCATTGATCTTCTTGAGTATTTCGGGTTCACCCATACTGCGACAAAAGAGGACGATGAGAGGGTCTATGAAAAACGTATGGGCACGCGCGCACCCACGCCGACAGATGGCGACAATCACTTTGATGTCCATCGGCTGAATTATCCGCGCTTCGCCATCGTGCCGGACACCGCAGCGTTCGGTATCCCGATCAAAGAGGGCTACCACGATATCCTCTATCCGGATCTCAAGCAGCAGAACCAGTTGGATCTCTTCGGAGCGCTTGGGTTGGGAGGAGGTCCGCGGCGACCGGGCAACACAATTCGAAAGGTGTATCTGTGCCGGGCACCATCCAATTTGGGCCCGCCAGGTTCAATCCTGTTCTTCTATAAGGGCAAATCGTCGTCTTCACCGTCGCAGGCCATGTCGGCAATCGGAATACTCGAGGACATTCGTTTTGCGCGATCCACCCGGGAGCTGCTCCAGATGACAGGTGGAAGATCGGTATATAGTGAAAAGGACCTTGAGGGCTGGCAGGCATCTGCCGAATCGCCCGTCAAAGTCATCAACTATCTGCTTGCCGCCTATATTGATCCGGCTATCGGGCTGAAGCAGCTCCAAGAGACCAAGGTTATTGCGGAGCATCCGCCTCAATCGATCTTTCGCATACCGCGTCCTCGTCTGGATGACCTGCTTTCGCAGATCGACCTTGGATTTCAAGCATGAGCAAGCGGAAGGTTATTGCCTTGGCGGGTTTGTCAGGCGTCGGGAAATCGACACTTCTCGACAATGCACGACGAACGCTTGTTTTCGAGCACTTGCAGGCCAGCGATCTCATTAAGGCGGAGAAGCAGGAGCGCCAAGGTAGGCCTGTCGCCCGCGATCTTCTGCGCGAGGGAAATATCGACGACAACCAAGCCCTTCTGATATCCGGCTTCATGAGGCGCGCGCCGGAAGAAGGATTGATCGTTCTCGACGGTCACACCATCATAGACACCCCTGATGGCCTGGTGGAAATTTCGCCTTCGGTTTTTTCGGCGATCGATGTTTCCCGCTTCGTTGTCCTGGTCGATGACGTTGAAAACATCGCGTTGCGACGTTTATCGGATACACGGAGAACGAGACCCGTCCGATCACACGAGGAGCTCGCTGAACATCAGGAACGGTCCGTATTTGCGGCCTATCGTGCGGCGCTCGCCCTCAGTGTCCCTCTGTTCGTTGTCCCCTTGAACGAACATCCGGATATCGCAATGTTTCTCAACCGATAGTTCGGTCCCCCAATGGAGGTGGCGTTGCTATTTGGGCATCGCGGCAAGGCCGCCATGCCTGTCGGTGTACAGTGGACTAAGGCCGCCGGTCTGCTCAAGCCAACGCCGATAGCCGGAAATTTCGGGTCCTCCCATGTTGATCGCAAACTCCACCCCGAATATCGCTAGGACAAAGAACCACTCGCTTTGATCAGTCACAAGAAAATCGAACTCGTGGACGATCTGTTCTGCGTTGCCTTCGGGCCCGTATGTCTTTCCGTCTTGATGATAAATGGTCCTGATGTGAATGGGCCACGGGCTGACATAACCCCTCCTGGCATGATCGCGCAGGACATCAAGCTGAGCCTCGTCACAAAGGTAGGCAACACCTGCGGGAAACTCGACAAGACGCAAGGCCATCGCTTCCAGCGCGATCTTCGCTAGGAATCGCGAGACAATTGGCGTATCGGGGAGTTCTCCGGCCAGCGGAAACAGCATCGTTCCTTCCTTAGCCTGGAGAACCCTCGCGAGATCCGGCTCGGAAACCTGAACCGACGTGAAATCATACTTCGGATATCGTGTAAGAAGCGCCGGTATATCCGGTGTTATCAATCCGCTTATCGATGGGATATTGCCGCGCTTGCTTTCAAGATCCTGTTGGAAACGCAACTGCCGAACGGCTGGCAGTTCCAGAAACGGCTTTTCGACCTTTCTGGAAAAGTAGTTGTTGCAGCCGTCGCATACGATGCCTCTCGGTAAAACATGCCGCTTGTTCCCCAATGATTCAGGAATGACATGCTCGACGCTTTTCGAGGAAGCGGACGGATTCTTGCAGAAAATGCAACGCACAAAACTTCCCCAAGCAACGAGTTAATTAAATCCAATACGCGACATAGGAATATAGATGATTTTAATGAGCAACGTGAGTGTCACAAGCCACGCGCATCTCCGGTGCGGTTCATAGCACCGACCGAGCGCGCCGACACTCATGCCGTCCAGAGTAACTTTCTAGCTGTCTGACATCGGCCATCCGCTCACTCTTCGAGAAGGTCGAGCATCCCGTCTCTCCCAAATCCCATCGTGGTGGAGCAGTATTCAGTGCAGGGAATCAGTTGACAGTGCATAATTGCTGCTGATGTTAGCGTCCGAGGAGCTGGTGTAATTTCATCGC
The DNA here is from genome assembly GCF_014252955.1 of Stappia sp. 28M-7. Classification (NCBI taxonomy): domain Bacteria; kingdom Pseudomonadati; phylum Pseudomonadota; class Alphaproteobacteria; order Hyphomicrobiales; family Stappiaceae; genus Stappia; species Stappia quadratibracata. The sequence goes on from NZ_JACMIA010000001.1 coordinate 649,286, forward strand.
CGTCGGCGGTGTGATCCCAGGTGGCCATCGAGGTGTATGTTCGAGGTGGAGTTTGGCGACTTCAACCACGGCCCCTACGGAGACCCCGATGACCAAGACGAACATGGACCTGTCCGAGCTTCTGGCCAAGCACGATCAGGGCGACTTCTTGCGCGGCATTGCCGAAGCCGTGCTGCAACTGATCATGGAGACCGATGTGGAAGGCATCATCGGCGCCGGCCGGCATGAACGCAGCGGTGAACGCACGACCTGGCGCAACGGGTATCGAGAGCGCGCTCTCGATACCCGTTTGGGCACGCTGAACCTGCGGGTGCCGAAGCTGCGGCAGGGCAGCTATTTCCCGGGCTTCCTCGAGGCCCGCAAGACCTCCGAGCAGGCGCTGGTGGCGGTGATCCAGGAGGCTTGGATCGGCGGCGTCTCCACCCGCCGCGTCGACGAGCTGGTGCAGGCCATGGGGCTCAGCGGGATATCGAAGAGCACGGTCTCGAAGCTCTGCAAGGATATCGATGACAGGGTCGGGGAGTTCCTGAACCGGCCGCTCACCGGCGACTGGCCCTATGTCTGGCTCGACGCCACCTATCTCAAGGTCCGCCAAGGCGGGCGCATCGTGCCGGTCGCGGCCATAATTGCGGTGGCGGCCAACACCGAGGGCCGAAGGGAAATCATCGGCTTGGGCATTGGGCCCTCAGAGGCCGAGACCTTCTGGACCGAGTTTCTGCGTTCCCTCCGCGCCCGGGGGCTGAGTGGGGTCAAGCTGGTGATCAGCGATGCCCACACCGGCCTCAAGGCAGCCATTGCCCGGGTGTTCGAAGCGACCTGGCAGCGATGCCGCGTTCACTGGATCAGGAATGCTCTCGCCCACGTCTCGCGCGGCCAACACACCGTTGTCGCCGCCGCGATCCGCCAGGCTTTCGACCAGCCCGACCGCGCCCATGCGGGCGAAACCTGGCGCAAGGTTGCCGAACAACTGCGCCCGCGCTGGCCCAAGCTGGCCGATCTCATGGACGCCAGCGAGCATGACGTGCTGGCCTACATGTCCTTCCCGCGCCAGCACAGGACCAAGCTGCACAGCACCAACCCGATCGAGCGCCTGAACAAGGAGGTAAAGCGGCGCTCCGATGTCGTCGGGATCTTCCCCAACGAGGCCTCAATCATGCGCCTGATCGGCGCCGTGCTCTTCGAAGCCAACGACGAATGGCAGACCTCGAGCCGCTACATGATGGTCGAGGCCTTCGCCGAGATCGACAAGGAGGAGATCGACCCCATTCTCAGCATAACCACGAAAGCCGCCTGATCATGCCCTCAGGCCATCCAGGAATTTACACCAGCTTGACGGACGTGACCCTGCTGATCGCTGACTAACAACCGGGGGCGCCGTGGCTTCAAAAGGTTCGAAAAGAAAAGGCTTTTCTCGGGAGCAGGATGTACAGGACTGGCTAGAATCGATCGTCGCGACGGATATGCTGAGCGAGGTGATCGACGGGGCCGACGGCATCGAAAGTGCGCTTCGCTGGACCGAGTCCGACGAGTTCTGGCCGACCTTTCCGATCGACTATCTGACCCGCGTGGGCAATCTGCGCGCGGCACAGCGAGTGCTGGGATCGCTCCACTCGCTCGAACTCGTCAGCAAGAGCAATCGCAGCATCTCCCAGGAAAAGAGGGAGTCTCTCTTCGTCGATCTGCTCTATTGCACGCGAGCGACGTCGCAGTTCGTGCTGTTCGAAATCAAGAACCAGAAGGCGACCACACGCGAAGCCGTGTCCGAACTCATGGCCTATGAGCACGAGGCGCTGAACCACACGCCCTTCTCGAGTGCGAACGACATCATGATGGTCGTTGTCTCGCGCGATTTTCCGCCACTGCTCGAACATGCGGTGACCGGCCTCAATACATGGTCGCGGCGCCGAGTGCTGTGCCTGCGATTTGATGATAGCGGCGACAACCCGCGACTCGCCGTTCACATCCCCAAGGCTTGGAGCGCGATCGGCCAGAAGGGTTTGCCGTCGTCAGGAATGGTGACCGCTGCGATCTCATTCGAGCCGAGGAAGGACCTCGATGAGGGAGAGGTTCATGACATCTGCTCGACGGCAGTCGCCCTCATGGTGCGCGAGGCCGAACGGACAGGCGGATCGGGCTTCGCGATGGTGGTGCACAATCTACTCTATCCGGGCATGGCCCAAGGCCCGTTCCTCCTGCTGGTGGGCGCGGTCAATCCGTTCTGCTTTCTACGTGTCGCGGAGGAAGGCGGCTTTGTCGACAGGGCAAATTCACCGATCGCCGACTATGTGCTGAGCGACGAGCGCAAACACGATCTTGCGATGTCCTGGGACTGGCTATCTTGCGACGGCGGCGCAGCGACCGAATATCTAAAGGGATATGGCCGCGCGACCTGGGAGTCCTTTTCGACATGGCGCGAGATCCGGGATGTTCGGCGGTGGCGCGCCCCCAGCATCACCATGGATCGCCACCTCACGCCCGTTTCGGTCGATTTCTGGGGCGTGCTCGGCGACTTTGCGCGCGATCTGGTCCGTCACGTTGATCGCATGCGAAACTTCATGCCGGGCTTCGCGCGGCCCGGGATGGACTGGCGCCACCCCAAGTTCGGCGTCGCCATTCTCGATGAGATCGCGCTCGAAAGTCCGATCGACGGTGGTCAATGGACGTTTTCCGCGATCTTCGCGCTCGGCATCCGGATGGGACGGCTGAACGCGTTCGGCGCGCAATTTGCCGAGGCTGATGACGACCAGCGGCGAAAGCTCTTGGCGGCTGTTTTCTGGGCTGAAGCCGACGTTTTCGGCATGCTCCACGAGATCAGCCTTCGCTATATCTCGGCCAAGGAAATCGTCGAGCCCCCGCCCAGCTTATCGGTCGGTCGTTACGAGAGCGGCAGCGAAGTGTCGGCGAGTTTCTCGGCGTTCGCGCAGTGGTTCGTCGACCATTTCATCGGCACCGACGAAGCGTTTCTGGTCGAGGCGTTCATCACCGGCCTCAGGATTTATGCCGTCTTCGATCCGCAGTTCGACGTCTTCGGCGAAAATGCCGATGTCGCGGCCAGTCGTGAAGAGGCGACAGGGCGCGCCCGTCATTGGCTCAAATGGTCGGTCGTGTCCGCTCTGGGCGACGGACGGGATGCACGCGCTGCCGCACTGGCGATCAAGGCGAGTTTCGGCGATCGCATCCCGCTGGCGAAGGGCAAGGACGAGGCCTTCGAGGCAATTGATGGCTTTGGCTCGGACCTGCTTATTGACAAGCTGTTCCTTGAAATTCCTCGAATCATGGATAGCTGGCATCCGCAACTCGCGCACACGCTCGCGCCGATGGCATTGGTCGACCATGATTGGGACTGGTACCAAGAGCAGATCCTCGCCGCCCGGGCGCGAGGCGAGAAGAATCCATGCATCTTTCTCGGTGCCGGCGGCCAGTTGGGCATCGGCCGCATTCCAGACGAGCACTTGGCGCCGCATGTCGAGGATTGGCAAACCCATGTGCTGTTCGTGGACAATGAAGCCGGGTTCGAGATAACTCTGGTTGTTAGCTGGGCTAGCCTCCGCGCCGGCAACGCACCTGGCATGCGGCTGCGGGACGGATCGCCTGCGTTCGTTGGAGATAGTGACGAATGAACTACGGCGGTCAGCGAAAACACCTTCCCGCGTCGACATCTTCGTAAGCCCGTTCCATCTGGGGCGAGTTCGTCTTCAAACTCGGCATCGGCAGGCGGTGTTCTCGTCGATGGTCCCGATGCGCACGACGCCACGGACCGCCATCGCGACCATCGTGACGGCTTCACTGATGGTCCGATGGCTTCCGGTCGACTACGTGCATCTCCTAGGCCGTCTGTTGAGATCATGTGCCAGCAGAGATCTACTCGGCAGGGGGAAAAGACGACCTCCCTGGGGCGGACCTCGCTTGTGAGGCGGTTTGTGTCGCGCGTACGCCCTACAACGTGGCGCTGGTCTCTTCCTTGCGCTCCGCGTCGACGATAAAGCGCGCTCGCCCATACAGCTCATCGAATGTGATGATCTCCGGCCGTATCAGATTCCGCCGATAGAGCTCAAATGATCGGAATTTTCGCTCGTTGATCCCGTGCTCGGCCCGAAACTCGCCGAGGTTCCCGCAGATCACGAATGATCGTGGCTCGGTCGTGAACAATGTTTCCCCGGTGGGCTCCCCGGACGCGGTCGTGATCGCTTCATACGCCCGCCACTGTTCGAGGGCCGCCGACACCGTACCCTGTATCTGCGCGACGGCGCCAGCGAGCTCCGCTGAGGGTTGCCATACGCCGGAGCGATAACTGCTTGTCGACACAAGGTCGGTGTCATGCCGCTTGATTTCGACGAAGCACGTCGTGCTCAACATTGCGTGGGACTTGAGCAGAGCATCGACTCGCTTGCCCGGGCCTGTAATGCTGAAACCCCGAACGGTCTGCTCGAGCCTTCGGTCATCAAGCGGGCCGAATTGAATGAGCGAAAGTCCACAGCCGAAAATCCACGGGTTCGCCTCGAAGAATTTTTGCCAGACGTCTTCCGGACCTTTGGGGTGCTTTCGCAGGGCTGCCTCGAAATACGCCGGTTCGTTGAGCAGCCTTTTGAAAATGCGCAACTGCTTGCGCCGATAACCGAGGGCAACGATGTCCTCGCTGGTGATCTCGGTGCGTGCGAGGGCCGCGATCAGCTCCTGATTATCAACGGCCAGGCGCTTTACCTGCACAGGATTGAGAAGAAGCTCCTCAAGATCGGCGTCGGTGATGTTGATCTTTCCCTCGTTGGGGAAGTGCAGGCGCTTTATGTTGGACAGGAATTTGAGAAGGATGGCGACCTCACTTGGAAGGAAGGTGAAGTATTCGCGCGCCCGCCCGCTGGCTGTGAATTTTTGGATAGTGACGGTCTGGAACGACCGATCGTCCTCGACGAAGGTCGCCTTGATCTGAAACCGGCCGCCTGCCGTGGTGCGGAGCACGACCTCGTCCTTCACGGTCGCGTACTCGAAGCCCTCTCCGCCGTCGATATACTTGTTCGCTATACGAATCCGCTTGCCGTTCAACGTGGGGAAGGATGGCCCGACATAGGTCTTGTCGGTCCTACTTCTTTGAAAGATTGTGTGGTCGTCAGTATCTTCCATGCGCGACTCCTCGACACTTGTTACTTTACCAGAGTTCGTCGTAATTTCGTCAGAAATCATTGGAAATCCGACATCACTGTCCGATTCTGGTCGATGGGCTACGTCCCGCGGTAAACGCGGCGAGATAAGGCGGAGTCGGAGTGGTTCGCATCATAGCGACCACGTCATTGTCCCTATTTAACGGGACAGTTCGAAAATTGAGAAGAATGCGCAAATCGGGGGCAGACGTGGGAAAAGGGCAGTCGAACATCTCGGACTTCTTCAAAACGATGAAGGTCCGTTTCGAGAAATGTCTAGAACCAACACTTTCCTGCACTGAGCCGGCCATCAGCGCCCATTCCGTACAGAACGCGACCACCTTGAGCCTGATTGCCGAGCAAAACCATGTCTATGAGTTGCGAATGAGGGTCAGGAACGGCGGGCCGCAATGCGCCTTCGAGAAGGTCGGTCGCAATCAAGCGTCCACGTTTCCGGGTTTTTGCGGGCACCATGATACCGAGGTCTTTAAGCCTATCGACACGAAGCCTCTCTCACTGGAGGACATGGAGCAGCTTTTCCTTATCGCCTATCGTTCGGTCACGCGTGAGCTCCATACTGTCATGGAGGCCGCGATGCGTCTACAAACCACGCTTGAGCGGCAGATAGCGGCAGGAGTCGTACCGAAGGACGCGCCGTCGCCGGCGATGCTCGAAGCGACCGGTCACATGATGAAGGCCTGGGGCGTGTGGAAGCACCGCCTCGAATTCTACGACCGGCCGTTCATAAAAGGTCGGTTCGGTGACGTTCTCCATTCAACCTTCACGATCGAAGGCCGCAAACCCATCCTGGCGTCGTCCTCATTCTTCTCGGTCGATGACAAGGCATGGGGTAAGCGCTTTGCAGCCTTGACACTCAACGTTATTCCAATGTCGGCGACACAATCCACCGTGATTGTCAGCTATCCAAAGGAGCTATCCGGCAAGGCTCGCCGCTATGTCGCGCCCATTTTTCTGAAGAGCGGAGAAGAGCGGCTGTACGCTCTCTCGCACATGCTGGTTGACCGCGCCGAGAATTTCTTCGTGTCGCCGTCACATGTTGAAAGCTGGCCTGAAGAGAAGCGCAAGTCCATCGAAGACGCTTTTGTGGGCACGGTGATCCATGGCCAACCGGCGAAGCCATCGCCCGATCTCATGCTATTTTGATTGTGCGAGTGAGGAAAATGGATTTACCAAAGGCCGGAAGCACTTACATGCAGGAACGGCGCGGAATCGCCGCCGTACAGGGTTACGCAGCCAGGGCGGGACAGATTTGGCGCGAAACCGGCACCGGCGATGTGGGTATCGACGGGCAGCTTGAGTTTGTCACGAGGGAGGGATTCGCGACCGGGCGTACCGTCGCTGCCCAGGTGAAAGCGGGGCCCTCCTTCTTTCAGTATCGCACCGGGGCTGGCTGGAAATTCTATCCCGAGGACAAGCACCGAGCATATTGGGAGCAGTTTCCTTTGCCGGTCCTGCTCATTCTTCACAATACTGATACCGGCCACAGCTATTGGATCGATGTGCGGCAAGCCTTGCGCATTCCTGTTCGCGAAGAGCGTGCTTTTATCGAAGTTCCTGAGACGAACCTCCTTGAGAAAACAGATCCGGCGGCTCTCTTCGAGAACGCTGGCGTACTGAAGCAGCCCTTCATACCTGCAATTGAGGATGTGCTCACAAAACTCATAACGACTGTATCAAACGAGGGGACCTTTCCTCTCAGCTACTTCGATCTCTTCGTGCATGGGCTGACGAATATCTGCCGTAGCATCTATTACGGCATGGACCTCGTATGTAATGCCGTTGAGTACAATCTTGATGCACGAGGGTCCGAGTTCGGCATGGGCATGGGGGGGGCGGAGCACGAATTCACCTTCGGATTCGTGAAGTTCCTGCTCGCACAGAACCTCGCACAGATCGATTATTCGGATTGTCTCATCGATTGGGTAGACCGCGAAATGCAGCCTCACTTCGTGGCGCCTCTTACCTCAAGAGGCAGAGCGCTCGTCGCTTTGATCCACAACGAGGAGGCGCGACTCGTCGCGAGTGGCGCGCTGCCTGACGAGGGGCATCGCCATGTGGCACAGGAAGGCTTCTTCCAAATGGTGGCGCAGTCCTATTTTCCGAGATTTCCCAGGATCAGGCAGTTTCAGGAAGCGGTGACGATGGAGAAGGAAGTCGCCGGGGCATGAGTTGAGGAAGCAGGGCTGATTTTCTCAAGCTTTGCCTTCGTGCCCGGTATGAGTAAATCGACCAAAGGGATGGTGGCCGGATCAGGCGCAAAATCCGGCTCGCCCCTGCGTAGCGAGGCGCCAATGGCGCTCCGCCTGCGTTTCCATTTTCCGGTCCGATCCTGCTCATCCAGTAACTTTTCCCGCTCAAAGAGCCGAACTGCATGGCCGAAGGCGACGACATGCTGCGGATAGCCATCGGAGATCCGGTGAGCGACCTCCACAAGACGCCTGAAATTCCAGCCGACCGGGTTGCCTTCCTTTGCACTGGCCACGCCATTCATGAGCGCGATGAAGCCGCTGTCGTCATTAGGGGATGGCGGCAAAGAGATGCCGCGGTCATCGAGCGCCTTGCGTAGCGCGGCCCATGCATGAACGGCCGTCCTGTCAGGCGCACTATTGGGACTCCGCGAAAGCCAGAACGAAAACAACTCGCCTCTCAAGGCATCCATTGTTGCCTGTTCGCGCTCTTGCAGTTCCTTGTCGATCTCCGCACGAAGAGCCGCTGCCTGCCGGTCATAGTCGAAATGCCAGCAGCGCTGGGTTTCTTTCTCGCAGGTCAGCCCGTTGAACGGAACGACGTAGGACTCCCAATGATCCGTCAGGCTGTCGCCTTCCCGTACGGGCCGCCGGTAATGGCAACGCACATGAACTCGGCGTTCCGCCTCCGACAAGGCCGCGGTTTCCTCGTCAACGACGAGGATGTTTGAGTTGTTGGAAAATAACAGGTCGTCCGTCGTCAGGCGCCGATAGTCAGGATCGAAATAGCCCATGACCCAAACCAACAGCGCGCCTTCTTGTCTGTAGAAGGATCGGCGACCAGCGACCACGTCGAGAAACGTGGTCGAAAGCTGCACTTCAAAGGCCACTCTCCCCATAGGTCCGGTTACCTGAACATCGGGCTGGCGACGGCTATGGCGATCGTGGGACGATCGCCATTGATGCTCGCTCAGGATTTCCGAGAAGGAGGGATCCGCTGCGAGGCTGCGTACGATTAGTGCTTTGATCCGCTTATGCGGCTCGCTTTCGCGAACACCGTTATATTTACGAGCGAGAATTTCGTCGCGGGAGAGCGGGCTGCGCGTTTCGGCAGGACACGAACCGTCTTCGGTTATGTGCCGGAAGAAGAAGTGCTTGAGCTGGTTGGCGACGAGATAGACGGGAACGGAGCAGAGTGAACAACGGAAGCGAGGCTTTTCGGAAAGACGCTCTCGGACGCTGACGCGCTGCGCGATCAGCCCCTCATAGCGCTGCCCACCGATCCATACCCTCGCATCGACAAATTCGCCGGTATCGCAGTCAAGCACCTCGCGAATTGCCGGCTCCTCCACCGGCAACGCGGCGGCAAGCGGATCGAACGTGACGTTCCCGCCAACTACCGGCCGGTTCTGCTCCTCGTCGCCATCCATTGTCGCCAATCTCTAATTGAATGAGGCTAGCAGGATTCGGAGCTACCATGAACTGCGAACCCCGAAGGAGGAGCCGATGCCAAGCACGAAGAGAAAGAGGCCCGCGCTTAAGCTGCCGGCGATAAAGCCGGGCAACTGGCGTGGCGAAATTCTTGGAAGCTGCGAGGTCAATTTCGGACAAGTTGTTCAGCCCGGCCCACCTCGGCAGTCGGTCGAATTCACATACATGATAATGCCTGGAGTTTTTACCATGCCGGAGGTGCGGTTCACTTGGCCGGGCGTCATCATGATTATGACACCAACTCCCATGAAAACTGATTTTCCGGACGCAGGCTGTTTGCTCAAGGCCGAGCATCTTCCCTCGCTGCACCTGTCGCTTGAGGTCACACGCGGGCAATTTTCGGACATGCTGCGGATGCTGGAGACAAATCGTCTTAAGGATTTTCACTTCACCTTGGAGGATGAAGCCGACGGCTCTTGGCCAGTCTACAGTTGGGGAATGTCGGCAACGAGCGCCACAGGAGGGCATTAGAGGGCTATAGCGTAGACATAGTTCTCATCATCGCCCGGTGCGGCGCGCCATTTCCCAACAGAACCATGAATGCCGAACGCAGCCGTTTCCGCGCCAGAAGCGGCGACCAGCCTTCAAGGCAGTTCCGAATTCGACACGATGATGCGAACCACGGTATGGGCGACCTCGAGGCGTTGCGCGAACCGTGAGTTCTCGGAAGCTCCTTCACCCTGACGAGGGGTGAGAGGCCGCTGAGTGCGGAGTGTGATCTCGGTCGATTGAACCCGTCAAACCAACTGTCGGGCGATTACAATCTCAGGAAAATCCGGGATGATGGCGTGCGCGCCCAGCATCGGCCCCAGCATCAGCCGAAGCCGATATCGTGGCCGCGACCGCAGCGGAATGCCTGCGCAATGCCGGCTTTACCGCAGAGGTTCTTTTCGGATCCGGACGCGAATTCATCGGCTGGGGCCCTGCTGCATGGACCTATCATGCCCAACCGCCCAGGATCATCGAAGAGGGTGACGTCGTGCTTGCCGAAGTTTTCGCCTTCTACGGCATGTCCGAAACCCAACACCAGCCCGCCATAACGGTGGGAACGGCGCATCCGGAGTTTGAGCGGGCTGCAGCCGTTGCCCGAGCCTGTTACGAAGAAGGACTGCGGGTCCTGCGGCCCGGACGCACATTCGGCGAAGTGGTGGACATCATGGAAGCGCCCCTGCTCGCCTCCGGCGGCTGGCATGTCCCCCCTCTGATTCATAGCATCAACCCTACGGCCCGATCGGCTTCGGTTCGGCTCCCGGACCGGAATCCCTACCCGAAGCATCGGCGTACGGCTCGATCGGGCGCCTGCCCACGACCTGGCGCGATCTGCCGCTGCAGGAAGGCATGTCCTTCGCCTTCGAAACGAATTGTGCGTTTGGCAGGCATCTGGCAAATCTGGGTGGTACCGTTCTTGTCGGCCCGGACGGGGGCATCGAACTCAATCACAACTCCACCCATGTGATGAGAGCTGGTTGACACGAGGCAAGCGCCTGGTCGAACTCACGGCCAGGCGCTTGGCACGACAAAAATGAAGATGAGCACCAGGATCGAGATTCAGAGCAAGTCCTCGCAGCGCCTTTGCGAAAAGCTGGGCATGCGCCGGGAGGGCGTGTTCGTCGAGTTCGTCTCGTTCACCCGGGACAGGGACGGCAATCCGATCTACGAAAAACACCCTGCAATACGCCATCTTGCGCCGCGAGTGGATGTCCGGCGGGGCGGCTGCCGGCATGACGGGCTGATGCCCGCCTTGCGGGTCAAAAGCGCTTTTCGAAGCGGAACATTCCGCCATCGTCCGGGAGCGTTTGCTGGTCCGGTTTGCCGGGCTCCGGGTGGTTGGGCTCCGGGTGGTTGGGGTCCGGATGACGGGCGTTGTGGTACTCGACGATGTGGAACCCGCAGACATTGACGTAGAAGTGGATGTTGCGCTTCTCGAAGTAGGGCGTGTGCGTGGTCCAGACCTTGGTATCGGGATAGGCGGCCTCGATGGCGGCCCAGGCCTTTCGGCCGATGCCGCGGCCGAGTTCGCCGGCCCGCACGTAGAAGAAGTCGAGCGAGTTGTGCCCCGTCGCGACGTCGATGGAGACGACGGCACCGCCGACCCACCGGCCATCTTCCAGGATGCGGTGGACGACGGCGTTCGGAGCCTCGAAGGACGCCGCAACATCCTCGTCCGACGGGATCGGCCCGTCGTCGGCCGGTCCGAATGTTTCCTTCACCGCTATCGCGAAGGCCTCCTGAAGCTCCTTGCGAAAGCGGGGAAGGTCGGCGGGGCTGGCAAGGTCGAGGGTGATGTGGCCGGTCGGGGAGGCGGTCATGGCTGTTTCCCAGATGTTGCTTCGATGGCGGACGGCGTCAGGGAGCGTTCGGCCGATGCAGGGCGTGCCTCGGCCCGGTCCTTGCGCTTGCGGTCGGCAAGGCGCATCACGAGCGCGAAGAAGACCGGCACGAAGAGGACGGCAAGGACGGTGGCCGAGATCATGCCGCCGAACAGGCCGGTGCCCAAAGCGTTCTGCGTCTCCGAACTCGGCCCCTTGGCGATCACGAGAGGGACGATGCCCAGCGTGAAGGCGAGGGAGGTCATGACGATGGGGCGCAGCCGCAACCGGGCCGCCTCCACGGCCGCCTCGCGCAGCGTGTGCCCCTGGTCGAGCAGTTTGCGCGCAAACTCGACGATCAGCACCGCATTCTTGGCCGACAGGCCGATCAGCGTGATCATGCCGACCTTGAAGAACACGTCGTTCTCCAGCCCGCGCAGATAGACGGCCGCCACCGCGCCGAGGATGCCGAGCGGCACCACCAGCATGACGGAAACGGGAATGGCCCAGCTCTCGTAGAGGGCAGCCAGCACCAGGAACACCACGACCATGGAGAAGGCGACCAGAAGCGGCGCCTGCGCGCCGGACTGGCGCTCCTGGAACGACTGGCCGGTCCATTCCACGGCGAAGCCGGCCGGAAGCTGCGCGGCGATGCGTTCGATCTCGTCCATCGCGCTGCCGCTCGAAACGCCGGGAGCGGCGTCCGCGGAGATGCTGAGCGAGGGATAGCCGTTGTAGCGATTGAGCTGCAGCGGACCGACCGACCATTCCGGCGTCACCACTTCGTAAAGGGGAACCATGCCGCCCTGATCGTTGCGCACATGCAGCTTCAGCACATGCTCGACCTGCATGCGGTCCTTCGCCTGTGCCTGGACGATGACCTGCTGCAGGATCCCGGCGCGGGGAAAGTCGTTCACATAGGTGGAGCCGGTGGTCGAGGCGAGCATGTCGCTGATCGCCGAGAACGACATCCCCAGCGCGCCGGCCTTCTGGCGATCCACGCGCAGGTTGACGCTCGGCCCGTCCGGCAGGCCGTCGACGCGCACGTTGCGCAAAAGGGTGCTTTGACCGGCGAGCGCGACCAGCTTGTCGGCGGCGCCCAGCAGCGCGCCCGCGTCGCGCGCCGCGCGGTCGACGAGACGCAGCGAGAGACCCGATGTGCTGCCCAGTTCCTCGATGGCAGGCGGCTTCATCACGAGGACCTCGCCTTCCGTCGTCTCGCGCATCGCCTCCTCGGCCGCTGCGATCTCCAGCGCGGTGCTGCCGCTGCGTGCATCGAAGTCCCGCAGCGTCGTGAACGACATTGCCGCGTTGGGACCCGAGCCGGAAAAGCCGAAGCCTATGATCGAGAGGTTGTTGACGATGTCGGGTCGCGCCGCGGCGTGACGGTCGAAGCGCTCGACAAGCGCCCTGGTCCGCTCTGCGGTGGCATCGGCCGGCAGCGTGAAGGATGTCATGAACGTGCCCTGGTCCTCGTCCGGGACGAAGGCGGTCGGCAGCGTGCCGTAGCCCATCGCCAGCGCGCCGACGAGAGCGCCGTAGACCAGCATGACGCGGCCCGGCCGCTTCAGCAGCCAGCCGACCCAGGCCGTATACCGCCCGGTGAGCCGGTCGAAGCCGCGATTGAACCAGGCAAAGAAGCCCTTGCGGTCGTGTTGCGGTGGCACGGGTTTGAGGATCGTCGCGCAGAGCGCGGGTGTCAGGCTGAGCGCCAGGAAGGCGGAGAACAGGATCGAAACGGCCAGCGAGACCGTGAACTGGCGGTAGATCGCGCCGACCGAACCGCCGGCGAGGCCCATGGGCAGGAAGACGGCCGTCAGCACCAGCGTGATGCCGATCACCGCGCCGGTGATCTCGCGCATGGCGCGGCGCGTTGCCTCGCGCGGCGACAGGCCCTCGCTGGCCATCAACCGTTCGACATTCTCCACGACGACGATGGCATCGTCGACGATGATGCCGATTGCCAGCACCATGCCGAACATCGTCAGCACATTGATCGAATAGCCGATGGCCCACATCACGGCGAACGTGCCCAGCAGCGCGATCGGCGCGACGATGGCCGGGATCAGCGTGTAGCGGATGTTCTGGAGGAAGAGGAGCATGATGAGGAACACCAGCACCATGGCTTCGGCGAGCGTCATCACCACCTTGGAAATCGACAGCTTCACGAAGGGCGCTGTGTCGTAGGAGACGGCATGGACGATGCCCTCCGGCATCGACGCGGCGAGTTCGGCGAGGCGCGCCTTGACGCCCTCCGAGGTCGAGACCGCATTGGCTCCGGGAGCGAGCTGGATGGCCGCCGCCGTTGCGGGCTTGCCCCCGTCGAAGATCGAGAAGCCCATCGTCTGGGCGCCGATCTCGACCTTGGCGACATCGCCGAGCGTCAGCTTCGAGCCGTCGGGATTGGAGCGCAAGACGATAGCGGCGAACTCCTCGGGCGTTCGCAACTGCCCGTCGAGGGTGAGCGGCACGCTGATCATCTGGCCGGGTACCGTCGGCGCTTCGCCGAGGCGGCCGGGCGCTCCCTGGACGTTCTGGGACTGGATGGCCTGGACGATCTCGGCCATCGAGACCGCGTAGGAAACGAGCAGGGCCGGGTCGACCCAGATGCGCATGGCGGCCTCCGAGCCGAAGGACTGCACCCGGCCGACGCCGGGCACGCGCTTCAGCTCCGGCGCCAGGCCGCGCACCATATAGTCCTCGAGCGCCAGTGAATCGGCCTTGCCGTCGTCGGAGCGCAGCGAGACGATCATCAGGAAGCCCGACGTGACGCCCTCGACGGACAGGCCGGAACGCCGCACGGGCTCGGGCAGGCGCGGTTCGACCGCCTTGAGCCGGTTCTGGACATCGATCTGGGCGAGCTCCGGGTCGGTCCCGGGCTTGAAAGTCACGGTGATGCTGGCGTTGCCGGCCGAGTCGGACGAGGATTCGAAGTAGAGCACGTTCTTCACGGCCGCCAGCTCACGCTCGATCGGGGCCGTGAGGCTGTCGTTGATCGTCTGCGGGCTGGCGCCGGTATAGGTGGCGTAGATGCTGACGCTCGGCGGCGCGATCACCGGGAAGCGCGAGACCGGAAGCTGGGGGATCGCGACGAGACCGGCCATCACCACGAAGATTGCGATAACCCAGGCAAACACCGGCCGCTCGATGAAGAATTGAGGCATCGGATGGTCTCCTCAGGAGCCGCTCTCGGGCAAGGCCCGGCGATAGGGGACGAGCTTGAGCGGCTGCCCGGCCCGCGTGCGGTCCTGTCCCTGGACCACGACCGTCTCGCCCGGCTTCAATCCCGACAGGACGACGTACTGCCTGTCTATGAGCGCCCCGAGCTCCACCTCGCGGCGGCTGGCGGTCTTGTCGCCGGCGATGATCGTGAGGTGCGGCCGCCCCGAGGTGTCGCGGAGCACGGCTTCCTGCGGCACCGTCAGGGCATCGGCGTAGATGGCGCTGGGCACTCTGGCGCGCAGATACATGCCCGGCAGCAACTGGCGATGTGGGTTCGGCACTTTCACGCGCAGCGCGATGTTGCCCGTGCCGGGGTCGACCGTGCTGTCGGAGAACAGCAGCTTGCCCTGGAACGCGTAGGGCCTTCCGGTGATGGTGAGAATGTCCACCGGAAGGGCGCGGGCATCCTTGCTGCCGTCGCTTTCCAGCGCCTCTTCCAGCTGTTCCCACCGGATCGAGGGCCGGCGCACATCGAGATAGACGCTGTCGAGCTGCCGGACGACGGCAAGGGCGTTGGCGGTGCCGACGGACGCAAGGCCGCCTTCGCTCGTCAGCGCCTGGCCGATCCGCCCTGCAATCGGGCTTCGCACGGTCGCGTGCGACAGTTCGAGCTGGCGGCGCGTCAGGTTGGCCTTGGCCTCGGCGACGCTCGCACGGGCTTGCGCCAGTGCCGCCCTGGCATCGCCGAGGGCTGCGGCGCTTGCGGTCTGCGTTGCGGCCAGAGCCGAGATCCGCTCATGCTTGAGCGTTGCGTTGACGAGATCGGCCTCTGCCCGTGCCAGCACGGCGGAGGCTGCCTCGACATCGGCGGCAAAGGGCGCGGGATCGATCTCGAACAGAGGCTCGCCGGCGGAGACCTCCGCTCCCTCCGTGAACGTCACCTTCTGGATGATCCCGTTGACCTGCGGGCGGATCTCGGCCGTGCGCAGCGCCGAGACACGGCCGGGCAGCTCGTCATAGACGATCACCCGGCGCGGCTGCACCGTGAGGACGGAGATGCGGATGGGGGCGCTTTCTTCCTGTTGCCCCTTGTCGGTATCGGTCGTCGTGTCGTCGCCGCTCTCCATGCAGGCGGCAAGGGCGACTGCCGCCGCGGCGAGGAGGGCAAGCGTCAGGAGCGGGCGTAGGCGCATCGGTGCGATCATCCATCGAAGGGGGCGTGCCGTTTCGGGCGAGTTCGCCTTATCCGTCCGCCGGGTTGGCGCCATGTGGAGGTTGTGTTGCGATTTGATGGAGGAGTGCGAGGGATACTCGACGCGGGCCGCGCCTGATGGCATGCCTTGTCCATGGAGAACGCGATGGCAGCACTCGTACTGATAGCCGAAGACGACCAGGAGATTTCAGCGATCCTCGACGCCTATCTCGTGCGCGAAGGATTCCGGACGGTGCAGGCGCGCGACGGGCGCACGGCGCTGGAACTGCACCTCGCCTTGAAGCCGGATCTCGTTCTTCTCGACGTCACCATGCCGCGCCTCGACGGATGGGAGGTCCTGGCGGAACTGCGGCGACGCGGCACCACGCCTGCCATCATGATCACCGCGCTCGACCAGGACATCGACCGGCTGCAGGGTCTGCGCATCGGCGCAGACGACTATGTGGTCAAGCCCTTCAACCCGATCGAGGTTGTCGCGCGGGCGAAGGCGGTGCTCCGCCGGTCGGGCTTGGCCAGTGCCGCGGGCGTGCTGCGCGTCGGCGGCCTGGCAATCGATCTCGACGCCTACCGGGCGAGTTTCGACGAGGTGCCGGTTCCGCTGACGCTGACCGAGTTCCGGATTCTCGCGCACATGGCACGCAACCCGACCAGGGTCTTCACGCGCGACGAACTGCTGGACGCCTGCCTGCCGGGCTCGGATGCGCTCGACCGGACGGTGGACAGCCATCTCAGCAAGCTGCGGCGGAAGCTGGAGCAAGCGGGCGCGCTCGGCCTGCTGCCGGGCGTGCGCGGCGTCGGCTATCGCCTCTCGGCCTGATGCCATGAAGATGCGCGCGGGCCTGAGCCGACAGATCCTCCTTGCCATGTCCGCTATCACCGTGGTGGCCGGGCTGCTCGTCTTCTTCGGCACCTATCTCGCCTATACGGCGATCATCGCCTTCTATCCCCGGCTCGACACGGAGAGCGAGTGGCTCACGGCAACGGATCTCACGATCCTGGGCGCCGCCATCCTCGTTGCCCTGCCGATTGCCGCCGTCGTGGCCATGCGTCTTGCCCGCCGCATATTGGAGCCCCTGGAAACGTTGGCCCAAAGTGCCCGGCGGATCGCCGACGGCGACCTGTCGGTGCGGGTCCAGCCCGGCGACCGCTCGCTTGGTGAGACCGCCGGCCTGATCGACGACTTCAATTCCATGGCCCAACGGCTCGAGGACATGGCCACGGACATGGCGCTGTGGAACGCCACCATCGCGCACGAGCTGCGCACGCCGCTCACCATCCTGAAAGGCCGCCTCCAAGGCATGATCGACGGGGTGTTCGAACCGGACGAGCGCTCGCTCCGCGGCCTGATCCTCCAGGTCGACAGTCTGGCGCGGCTGGTGGAGGACCTGCGGACGGTCACGCTTGCCGATAGCGGGCATCTGGACCTCAACATCGAGCCGATACGTCTTGCGCGGGAGATCGAGCAGATCGCGGAGCTGCTGGCGCACGACCTGCACGAAGCCGGGTTCCACCTGAAGCTCGACCTGGAGGACGTGACCATCGCGGTCGATCCGACGCGCATCCGCCAGGCTTTGCTGGCTCTGGTCACCAATGCGCGGCGCTACGCCAACCGGGGCGCGATCACGATCACTCTTGCGGAAAGGGAAGGCGAGACGGTGCTCGGCGTCGCGGACGAGGGGCCGGGCCTCGAGCCCGAGATGGCGACACGCGTCTTCGATCCCTTCGTGCGCGGAGATCCGACGCGCTCCCGCGAGCTGGGAGGCAGCGGGCTCGGGCTGTCGGTGGTGCGCGCGATCGTGGAGGCCCATGGCGGGCGGCTGCGCTACCGTCCCTCGGCAAGCGGCGGCGCGCTGTTCGAGATGGTCTTCAAGGCCGCCGCCCAGGCCCCCGGCACGAGAACCGGAGAAATAGCGCCCGCCCGCCAATGAGGCGGCCCGGCGAGATCTTGCACGGTTCAGCCGGTTTTGGCCTTCGCCCCCGCCAGCAGCCGGGTCGCCAGCTTGTGGGTCTGCCTGGTCCCCCGCTCGTCGAGGTTCCAGTCGGCAGCGGCTCGTTCGACCAGCGCGGGATGCTTCTTGCTGATGTCCCGCAGCGCGTTTCCGACCGACTTTCTGAGATACTCGCTGTCATCGTTCCGGAACCGGCAGAGGAACCCGATGGCGACCTCCGGATGATCGCGGAAGTAGGGGCGGCCCGTCCAGATCCGGAGCCCCTCCGTCACCGCGCGGCGCACATTGGCGGATGGATCGGCGAGCCAGTCGGCGATGACGGGAAGGGCGGCCTCGTATCCCCTGTCCGAGCAATAGCGGTCGAACGCCTTGGCGAGGATTTCCTGAACCCGCCAGTCGCTGTCGAGACTGACCTGCTCCCTCAAGATCTGCAGCGCCTGCTGGTCCAATGCCGCCTGCCTGCCGAGGAGGAATGTTCCGATGCAGCGCGCCTGCGCGACATCCGAGCTCAGCAGCTGAAGAGCCACGTCCCTTGCCTCCGCAACGGAGGAGCGTGCGTGGATCTCGTCGGCTGCCGCCTCCAGGTCCTTGAAGCCATGCTGGGTTTTCCTCGAGCGCTCCACGAGCTGCTGAACGGTCTGCATGTGCTTGAAGGTTCCTGTGGTGGTGCTGGCGGGCCCGTCTGCAAAGTCCGGCCTCGATCTGTGCATCCTACACCGCGCCGGAGACAGGGCGATTGATCCATGTCGAATGGTGGAGGGATCCTCGATGCGGAAGCGCGGACGGCAGGCCAGGGACGGCGCTCAGTCGGCAAATGCGACCCAGCCGCGAAACGAGAAGGCGGCATAGAAGAGCGCCGGCGCCGCAAAGCCGGCCTGGCGCAAGAGCGCTTCCTCCTCGGCCGGGGAGAGCAGCGGCAGGCGGGCGGCCATGGTCTTTGCCGAGGAGAGTCCCTGCTCAGGCTCCGCGCCGCTCCGCCTTGGAAAAGCGATCGAGCGGGCCAGCCAACGCTCCGCATCGCCGTCCGGCGCGGCGTGATGCGCGGTGACGAGTGCGGCTCCAGGTGTCAGCCGCCGGCGAATTTCCCGGAGCGTGTGCAACCGCTCGGCCCGATCCAGAAAGTGCAGCGTCAGCAGGCATGTCGCGCCGCTGAAAGGACCGGCCGGTGCCCCGTCGACCGTACCTTCCACAAGCTCGACGCGGTCGGCATGGGCAGTGCATGTCCGCCGTGCGATGTCGAGCATGGCGGGCGAGGGATCGACGCCCGTGAAGCGCCAGTCGGGCCGCGCCTGCGCCATCGCATCGAGCTCCAGCCCGCCGCCTGCACCGACCACCAGGATACGCGCCGGGCCCGGCGCGCGCTCGCTGAGCAGAAGGGCCGTCATCCGGTGGAGATCGGCCAGTCCCGGCACCTTGGCCAGGGTTTCCTCAGGATAGCTGGCGACGGCGGCCGGGTTCGTGAACGGCGTGGAGTGTGTGCTCATGTTTGTGCCTCGAAGACCACCGGCCGATACATCGCCAAAGCCGCCGCCGCCGATGGCGAGGGCGTCAAACGTATCAGTTGAAGATACATAATTGCGGACATCTCATGTATCAAGATCTGTTACATGATATTCTCGGGATCTCGAGGGGGTGCATGCTGCACGCGAGCACGGAGGCGGGGAAGGCATGAACAAGGACACCAGGCTCTCGGACGTGCTGCATGTGCTGCTGCATATGGGGCAGTTCGACGAAGCGTTGACCTCGGATGTGCTGGCCAGAAGCATGGGGACGAACCCTGCAGTGTTTCGCAGGACGATGGCGGGCCTGCGGGATGCGGGCTACGTCAAGTCGGGAAAGGGCCATGGCGGCGGCTGGCAGCTGGCGCGCCCGCTCAAGGAGATCACCTTGCTCGCGGTCTACGAGGCGCTCGGCCGCCCGACCTTGTTCGCGATGGGAAACCGCAGCGATCATCCCGACTGCCTGGTGCAGAAGGCCGTAAACACCGCGCTTTCGGACACGATGAGGCAGGCCGAGGGCCTGTTCCTCGCACGGTTCGCTGAAGTGACGCTGGATATGCTGGCGCCGTCACGGCCGGTGCCGCTGGCCGTCCATGGGGCCGGGCCGGCCTGAGCGTTTGGATACACTGCGCGAGCGGGCCGGCAAGCGGGGGCTTGCCGGCGCGCGGCGCACTTGATCGGCAAGGACCTGCTCTGCGCCGCCGGCCGGCTTGGCCCTTGCCTGGTGATAGAGCCGGTTCCAATGGTTCCGCAGGCCGTCGTGCTCGCCTACCTTGAGGATCTTGCCGAGCAGCAGGAAATTCCGGCGCTGGGGAATGTGGATGCCCCGCCGCCAGTTGCGCAGGTTCTTCACCGCCGTGACGAAAGCGGCCGGGGTCCGGTTGCCGCTCGCCGCGCACAGCGCATCGGCTAGGTGCATGTTGTCGAGATAACCGCACTCCCTACACAGCGCATCCAGCAGGTCGTGCCAATGCCGGTACGCCGTCCAGTTCCTTGACGCCAATATTACGCTCCTCAAACCAGGCGAGTTCGCCGGGAGCATAAAGGCAGGTATCTGATATATCGAGGCAATCGCCCGATTTTTTCGCTTTCCCAAGACATCTCGTCCGTTCCGCGCCGGCCCGTTTCAGGAAAGCCGCATCGGTGAATTGTGTTTGTAACAGTATAACATCATTGACGGACGTAATAACATAACATAGTCGGTCATGAAGGCGCCGCACGGCGCCTCCCCGGGCAGGTACCGAAAGGCCGGTTCCCCAGACGGCCGGCCACCGAACAGCCGGTCACCGAAGGAGACACGACATGTTGCGACGACTAGGCTTCACCACGGGCGTTGCGCTCGTACTCACGGGCGCGGCCCTGGCGCAGGATGCGCCGAAGGATCCGGAGGACGTGACGCTCTATCGCGTCTTCGTGGGCGATCATGCCGATGCGAAGGTGACGGCCTTCGACCTCGACAAGCCGGACAATCGCTGGAGCTTCGAGACAAGCGGCCAGAACAAGCTCTACGGCGTCAACAACGGCGCGGCCGTGGTCGCCATCCAGTCCGACAGCGATACGGTGCATTTCTTCAAGAGCGGCATCAAACTCGACTCCCACGGCGACCATTCCGACATCGAGATCACCGATCCGGCGGCGCTTGAGGAGACCTTGAGCGGGCCGCGTCCGTTCCACCTGATCGACCATCACGGCAAGCTGGCGATCAATTTCGACCGCGGCGGCTATGCCGAGATCGTCGTGGCCAACGAGCTGTCGCACGGCGAGCTGGAGAGCCGCCGTATCCCGCAGGCGCGCGCCCATCACGGTTTCGTCGCGCCTCTCGGCAAGGGATGGGTGACGACGGTCGCCTCCGATGCGCCGGTCGAAGGCGACGCGGCTCCGGCACGACTCGGCCTGCAGGCGATTGCGGCCGACGGCACGCCTGTCGGCGAGGTCGCGACCTGCACCGGCATTCACGGCGAGGCCTTTTCCGGCGCCTATCTGGCGGCCGGCTGCAAGGAAGGTGTGCTGACGGTGACGCCCGACCGCGACGGGCTGAAATTCGCGATGCTGGACTATCCGGCCGATCTGCCGGCCGGCAAGACCACGGGCACGCTGCTCGGGGCGAAGAGCATGCAGGCCTTCCTCGGCAATTACGGCGCGGACGGTCTTGTCGTCATCGATCCGGTCGACGAGCCGCATTTCCGTCATGTCGCCTTGCCGTTCCGCCGCATCGACTTCGCGCTCGATCCGGCCGACGCCCGCTACGGCTATGTCTTGACGGAGGACGGCACGCTGCACCGGCTCGACATGCTGGGCGCCGCGCTGATCGAGGGCGCAAAGGTGACCGAGCCCTATTCCATGGACGGGCACTGGAACGATCCTCGCCCGCGGATCGCCATGGCCGGCGACGAGATCGTCATCAGCGATCCGAGGGCCGCCCTGGTCCGCCGGATCTCCAAGGACACGCTTGCGGAGATCGGCACGGTCGCGGTCGAGGGCATGCCCTACAACATCGCCGTCGTCGGAGGCAGCGGCAAGGCCCATGACAAGGCCCATGACAAGAGCGACGACCACGCCCATGCGCAAGGCCACAGCCATGGCGACGAGCAGATCTACAAGGGTTACTTCGAGGACAGCCAGATCGCGGATCGGCCGCTGTCCGACTATGCCGGCGACTGGCAGTCGGTCTATCCCTACCTGCAGGACGGCACGCTGGACCCGGTGATGGCGCACAAGGCCGAAAGCGGCGACAAGAGTGCCGAGGAGTACAAGGCCTATTACGAGGTGGGCTACCGCACCGACGTCGAGCGGATCACCATCGAAGGCGACACGGTCACCTTCTACAGGAACGGCGAGCCGACCTCGGCCCGCTATACCAGCGACGGCTATGAGGTGCTGACCTACAAGAAGGGAAATCGCGGCGTGCGCTTCATCTTCAAGAAGAGCGAAGGCGACGAGGCGGCGCCGCAGTACATCCAGTTCAGCGACCACCGGATCGCGCCGGCAAAGACCGATCACTATCACCTGTATTGGGGAGAGGATCGCGCCGCCGTTCTGGAAGAGCTGACGAACTGGCCGACCTACTACCCGTCCGGGCTTTCGGCCGGGGATATCGTCCGGGAGATGACCGCGCACTGATCGCGCGTCGGATCATGCCTGTTGCGCCCGGCCGGCAACGGCCGGGCGTTTTCGTTCAGGAAACGTCTAGCGACCCGCGCGGGCAAGGCCGTGCTCGACCAGCCGGTCGATCAGCTCGGCGTAAGGCACGCCGCTGGCCGCCATCACCTTGGAATACATGCTGATATCGGTGAAGCCGGGGATGGTGTTGAGCTCGTTGACGAGGATGCGCAGGTCGGCGGTGACGAAGAAGTCCGCGCGGGCCATGCCGTCGCAGCCAAGCGCACGGAAGGCGCGTGCGGCCATGTCCAGCATCTCGGCCTCGACCTGCTCGGGAAGTTCGGTCGGCACCATCAGGGCGGCCCCGTCCGCGTCGATATACTTGGCGTCGTAGCTGTAGAAGCCGTGGCTTTCGGCCGGCACGATCTCTCCCGGACGGGAGACGAACAGCGTGCCGTCGGGCCGCTCCAGCACGGCGCACTCGATCTCGCGGCCCTGGATGAACTCCTCGGCCAGCAGCTTGCGGTCGTGCCGGAAGCCCTCTTCCAGCGCTGCCGCGTAGCCTTCGGCGCTGGTGACCTTGCTGACGCCGACGGACGAGCCCTGGCGGGCCGGCTTGATGAATACCGGCAGGCCGAGCGTGCCGGTGAGCTCTTCGAAAGAGGGCACTGCGCCAGGATGCAGGGTCAGCGAACGGGCGGCGGACAGCCCGGCATCGCGGAACAGCCGCTTGGCGATGTCCTTGTCGAGCGCGGTGGCCGAGCCGAGAATGCCGCAGCCGGCCAGCGGCACGCCGGCGACTTCGGCAAGGCCCTGCACCGAGCCGTCCTCGCCGTGCAGCCCGTGCAGCACCGGGAACAGGATGTCGATGGGGGGCAGGTCGGCGGCAGACCCTTCCGCGGAAAGCGCGAGCACGCGGCCGTTGCCGCCGGGAACGAGCAGAAGCTGCGTGCCGGTTTCGGGGCGGGCGAGCTTTCCGTCCTCGAAGCGGCTCAGCAGCCACGAGCCACGGGGGGAGACGTAAACCGGCACGGCATCGTATTTCGCAGGATCCAGGGCGCTTATCACGTTGGTCGCCGACAGGATGGAAACGTCATGTTCGGCGGAACGTCCGCCGAAGAGCACGGCGATGCGCAGCTTGTTTGAAGAAGATCCCACGTATGGCTCCAGGAAATCGGTAAAGGGGAAGGCTGAGGTTGCGAGAATGCCCAGCCTGTCCGCCGATCAGGTCAAATGCAAGGCAGGCGGGCGGCGGATGTGCTTCGGTGCCTGTTCAGTCGGATCTTGCCGGTGGAAAGTCAACGCCGGCCCTGGTCATGCAGGTGCCGGGCGAGGCGCTGCGCCGCATCCGGCAGCCGGCTGGTCGTGCTGACGCTGATGGCGAGATCGCGCCGGGCCCAGCCGTCGGACAGCGGCAGCACGGCGATGCCCGTGCCCTCCTTGTGCCGGTGCGCGGCCGCCTCGGGCAGGATGGCGATGCCGGCGCCCGCGCCGACCATCTGGCACATGGCGTCGAAGCTGGTGACGCGGGCACGCACCTTCAGCGTCTTGCCGATGCGCGCGGCGTGACCGGCGATATGCCGTTGCAGCGCGCTGCCGCGCGACAGGCAGACGAAGGGGCGCCCGACGATATCGGCAAAGGCGAGCGCGGTTTCGCCGGAGCCGGCCGCCTCCGATGCCGCGAAGGCGACGACCAGTCGATCCTCGCGAAAGGGGAGCTTTTCCAAGGCTTCGGGAAGCTCGGACGCCGAGGCGATGCCGAGATCCGCGTCGCCGGCGGAAATCGCCGCGCCGATGGCCGCGCTCTCCATCTCCTCCACGTCGACGCTGATCGCCGGGTTGGCGCGCAGGAACCCGGCAAGCAGCTCCGGCAGGTGCTCGCTCAAGGCGGCGGTGTTGGAAACGAGCCGCAGCGTCCCGGTCAGCCCGCGGGCGAAGGGGGCGA
Organism: Stappia sp. 28M-7; assembly: GCF_014252955.1. Taxonomy (NCBI): domain Bacteria; kingdom Pseudomonadati; phylum Pseudomonadota; class Alphaproteobacteria; order Hyphomicrobiales; family Stappiaceae; genus Stappia; species Stappia quadratibracata. The sequence goes on from NZ_JACMIA010000001.1 coordinate 673,295, forward strand.
GCTCGCTGCGCATCGCCTCCGCCTGGCGCAGGATCAGCCGCGCGTGCCCGGCAAGGCACTCGCCGGCCTGTGCGGTAATGACGCCGTGGCGCTGGCGCACAAGCAGCGGCGCACCGAGCGTATCCTCCATGGCACGGATTCGGGCGCTGGCGGAGCCGACCGTTAGGTTCGACAGCTCGGCGCCATGGGTGATGCTGCCGGCGGAAACGATGTTGAGGAACAGGCGAAGGTCGACCAGATCGAAACGCATGGGTCATCCCCAGCTTATGGATTTGCCAAAACCTAACTTTGAAACCTCCGCATTGCGAGCCCGCGGCGTTTGGCGCAGGTTCGCCGCATGACAATCTCGCTTCTCCTGCTCGTTGCCGTCGCCTTCGTGCTCGCCGGCTTTGCCAAGGGCGTCGTCGGCTTCGGCCTGCCGACCATCTCCATCGGGTTGCTGGCCATGGTGATGCCGCCCACCCAGGCGGCGGCGATCATGCTGCTGCCGTCCTTCGTCACCAACATCTGGCAGATGCTGCAAGGCGGGGCGCTGGGCGAGCTGGCCAGGAAGCTCTGGCCGATGTTGGTTGGCCTGTGCATCGGCACCTGGTCGGGCATGGGCTGGATGGAAGGGGCGGCCGGGCGCTACGGCACCTCCGTGCTTGGCATTGTCGTCTGTCTCTATGCACTGGTGACGCTGGCCTCGCTGAAGCTGACCGTGCCGCGTCGGCACGAACGGATCACCAGCCTTGTGGTCGGGATCGCCACCGGCCTGCTCAACGCGACGACCGGCGTGTTCGTCATTCCCGCCGTGCCCTACATGCAGGCGCTCGGGTTGGAAAAGACCCGCCTGGTGCAGGCGCTGGGCCTGTTCTTCGTCGTCTCGACAGCAGCTCTTGCGGTCAATATCGCGGCGAGCGGCGTGGTTTCCTCCGCGATGATGCCGCTTGCACCGCTGGCGCTGGTGGCGGCCTGCATCGGCATGTATCTCGGGCAGGCCGCACGCCGGCGCATGCCGGTGGCGACCTTTCGAAAGGCCTTCCTCGGTGGCCTGTTCGCACTTGGCATCTGGCTGATCGTCCAGCCGCTGCTTGTGTGACCGGCAGCCCTTTGCCAGGGGAGGACGGGTTGGTCGACATTCTGATCGAGACCCGGCGCGGCTGGCTGGCAAGGGACCGCGCGGCCTTCCTCGACAGTGTGGGCGGCGCGGTCGCCGCCGCGCTTGCCCCGGCCGTGCAGGCACCATCCGTCCGTCTGTTGGAGTATGACGAGGACTGCTTCGTGCCGCCCGTGCCCGGCCGCTCCGTCTTCACCCGCATCGAGATCGCGTTTGCCGCCGGCGGGCGGGAGGCGGAGGAGGCCGACCTGCGCCGCGCCGTGCTTGCTGCCGTGAACGGCTTCGGCCTGACGCCGCCGGACGTGCGGATCGTGCTGCTGCCGCTTCCGGCGCGCGGCGCGCCGTGAGTTCACCGCCCCTCGGCCAGGAACGTGCGCAGGCGCGGCGTCATGAAGTCGAGAAACGCACGCAGGCGATGGGGCAGCCGGTCGCCGCCGAGAAACAGGGCATGGATGTCCTCCGTGTCGCCCTCTACCGCATCCGCCAACACCTCGACCACGGCGCCGGATTTCAGGTCCTCGCGCACATGGAACTCGCCCATCCGCCCGAGTCCGACGCCGGCAAGAACCATGCGCCGCACGCTCTCGCCATTGTTGGCAAGCAGCGTGCCGGCGACGTTCCGCTCGATCATCCGCCCGCCTTCGCGCAGTGGCCAGACGGGCGCGGAGCGGCGAAAGTTGAAGCCGATGCAATTGTGCTGGGCAAGGTCCTCGATTGTCCTGGGCACGCCGTGCCGTGCCAGATAGGCGGGCGCGGCGATGATCTTGCGCGGCGCTGTGCCGAGCTTGCGGGCTGTCAGGCTGGAATTCGCCAGGGTGCCGACGCGAAAAGCGACGTCCGTGCGGTCGAGATAGAGGTCGACGATTTCGTCGGAGAGCGAGAGATCGATCACCACATTGGGATATTCGGCCCAGAAGGCAGGCAGAAGCGGCTCCAGCGCGACGATGCCGAAGCCGACCGAGGCGCTGACCCGCACGGTGCCATGGGGGCTTGCCGAGCCTTGCGTCAGGTCGCGCTCGATCTCCTCCAGGTCCGCCAGCAGCGCCTGGCTGCGCTCGTAATAGGCCCGGCCCTCCGCCGTCAGCGACAGGTGCCGGGTCGAGCGCTCGAGCAGCCGCACGCCGAGCCGCGTCTCGATCCGGCCGATCAGCTTGGAAACGGTCGACGGGGTCATCTGCATCTGCCGGGCCGCGGCGGAGAAGCTGCCGCTCTCCACCACCCGCAGGAACACCTGCATTTCGCCGACGCGATTGTCCATGGCGGCCTCATCTGTGAAACAGGTTCATGGATCATGTGCCGTTCGGGCTAATTATCAAGCGCTTTTGCCGGTCGTATGACTTCACCCATGAAAACGAGGAACGGATCCGGTGGGCTGCGCTGCCGTGATCCCGGCCAAGCGCACGCCCTTGCGGCAGCGCCGGCCGCTTCCGCATGAGGACAGAACCATGACCGCAATTCCCGACCAGCGCGGTTCGCGCTGGCCGCTGTTGGCGCTGGCGATCGGCGCCTTCGGCATCGGTACGACCGAATTTTCTCCCATGGGCCTGCTGCCGGTGATCGCCGACGGGGTGGATGTCTCGATCCCCACCGCCGGCCTGTTGGTGAGCGCCTATGCCATGGGCGTGATGGCCGGTGCGCCGGTGATGACGCTGCTCTTCGCCCGCTTCGGCAAGCGGACGGCGCTCATGTGCCTGATGGCGATCTTCACGCTCGGCAACGTCATGTCGGCGCTCTCGCCCGACTACTGGACGCTGCTGGCCTCGCGCGTCGTCACCAGCCTCAACCACGGGGCGTTCTTCGGTCTCGGCGCGGTGGTGGCCGCGAGCGTCGTGCCGCGCGAGCGGCAGGCAAGTGCCGTCGCGACGATGTTCATGGGCCTGACGATCGCCAATGTCGGCGGTGTGCCGCTGGCGACCTGGGTCGGCCAGCAGATCGGCTGGCGCGAGGCGTTCGCGGGCACAGCGGTGCTCGGCCTCGTCACCATCGCCGCGCTCTGGCTGGCCCTGCCGAAGGGTGCGCCGGGTCTGCGCCCCGATGTGGGGCGCGAGCTGCGGGTGCTGGTGCAGCCGCAGGTGCTGATCGCACTGCTGACCACCGTGCTGAGCTCCAGCGCGATGTTCACGCTCTACACCTATGTCGCGCCGCTGCTGGACGTGCTGACCGGGGCCTCGGCCACCTTCCTGACCCTTGCTCTCGTGCTGGTCGGGCTCGGCTTCACCTTCGGCAACTGGCTGGGCGGACGCGTCGCCGACTGGTCGTTGGACGGGGCGACGGCGATCTTCCTTGCCGCGCTGGCCGCGATCATGCTGGCAATGCCGGTGCTGATGGGTAGCCAGAGCGTGGCAGCGGTCACCCTGCTGATCTGGGGCGCGGCGGCCTTCGCCATCGTGCCGCCGGTGCAGATGCGGGTGATGCAGGCGGCGGCCGATGCGCCGGGCCTTGCCTCGTCGATCAATATCGGTGCGTTCAATCTCGGCAATGCCATCGGCGCTGCCGTCGGTGGCGCGGTGATCAGCCTCGGTCTCGGCTATGCCGCCGTGCCGATTGCCGGCGGCCTGCTTGCCGCCTCGGCGTTGGGTCTGGTCTGGATCGGGCGCAGAAGACTGGCCGCGCTCGCCTGCCCCGTGTGACGCGGCGGGTGGCCGGGCCGGGTTTTCCGGTCCGGCTGCCGCGTGCGCGCGCTCAGCGCACCGAGGCGGTCTTGGCCTTGGCGTCCACGGTGCCCGGATCGGGGAACATCCAGTCCTGCTTGCGCGGGGCTGTCTCGGGCGTGTCGGCGCTGATCCGGCGATAGGTGGCGCGTGAGGACAGAAGGTGGGCGCGCATTGCAGCCTCCGCCCATTCCGCATCGCCCGCCGACAAGGCCTCCACCAGATCGCCGTGCTGGCGGTTGCTGCGCATCAGCTCGGTTCGCGTCCAGCTGTTGAAGGTCGGGCTGACGACCGGCTTGCGGGCCACCAGATTGACCAGCTCGGCGAAAAAGGCATTGCCCCCTTGCGCCCAGATCACCCGGTGGAACCGGGCGTTGAGGTCGCGATAGAGGCGCCGGTCGGGCTCGCTCTCGTGGATCGCCTCGTCCATGCCTTCGTGGAGCTCGCGCAGCTCCTTCAGGAAGGCCTCGTCGGTGTGGCGCGCCGCCATGCCCACGGCAATCGGCTCCAGCGAGGCGCGGGCGGTGAAGATATGGATGACCTCGTTGGGGTCGACATCGACCACCACCGCCCGGCGATAGGCCTCGCGCCGGATCACGCCCTCGGCCTGCAGGCGGCGCAACGCCTCGCGGATGGGCGTGCGACTGACGCCGAGGCGGGCGGCAAGCTCGCTTTCGGGAAGGACATCGCCGCCGAGATAGGCCCCGGAGGCGATCAGCGCCCTGATCCTGTCGTAGATATCGCCCGCCATGGCCATTCCGATCCGGTTGTAGCTAGTCGTAACCTCGCGTCCTCAGCCATTCCGACACGATGCCGGTTGCCGTGGCAAGCCTTTCGGGCTGATTGACGAAGTAATGATTGGCGCCCTCCACGAGCTTCATCTCGCGGTCGGCGGAGCCGACGGCGGCAAAGACCGCGGCCGTGTGGGGCTGCGGCACGGCATCGTCCGCGCCGCATTCGATGGCAAGGAACGGCACGCTGATATCGCGGGCGGTGATCAGCGAGTTGGCGCGCGAATGGGCCGGCGACCACTGCGACAGCCAGCTGCGCAGGGTCGAGAACCGGCCAAGGCCCGCCGGGCCGCTGTTCACCGTTTCCGGGTGGCCGAGATAGCTCCAGCCCGGCTTGCGGCCGTTCGGCTCAAGCGTCGGATCCAGGAAGCGCGGGTCGGCCATGGTGCGATAGGTGACGAAGGCGCGCTCCATCTCCTTGCCGCCGCGCCGGCGCAGGTCATCGAGCCGCTCCAGAACGCCGTTGGTGATGCGCTCCATGCGCGCGGCCTGCGCGGCCCGGTAGCGGGCGACGAACTCCGGCGAATAAGGCTCGGTGCGGGCCTCGTAGCCCGGCCGGTAGAGGTCGAGTTCCGGGTCGCGGTCGTCGGGATCGGTCTCGTTGCGCATCGACGGGTCGAGCCATTCCTGCAGCAGCACCGCGCGCGAGGCGTGGGCGGCAAGGCTGAGCACCGCATCGGCCGGGATCAGCCCGGCGCCGGCCACGTCGACGGGATCGCCGGCCGGCGTGTGCGTGATGGTCGGCCGCTCGGCCTGCGACTGGTAGAGCATGGTCAGCGATCCGCCGCCGCTCCATCCGCACAGGACGATGCGCTCATAGCCCCAGTCTTCCCTGGCCGCACGGATATAGGCGCCGAGATCGAGCAGCACGTTCTCCATGATCAGCGCGGTGTCGTTGCGCTGGTAGCGGCTGCCGGCGCACAGGACATGGAAGCCGAGCTCGGCCATGGCCCGCGGCAGCGGCAGCAACTGCAGGGTGGAGGAGGGGTGCATGAAGACGAGCAGCGTGCGCGAGGGACGATCCACCGGGCGGATCAGCACCCCTTCCAGATGGGTCATGCCCTGCGAGCCGTTGAAGCCGTAGGTCTCGGTGAAGGCCTGCTTCGCCGTGAAGGCGATGTGTTTCCAGTCGAAGGCGAGGTTGCTCATCGCTTCTTGTCCTGTCGCTCAGCCGGCGGTCTGCGCCAGCAGTCCGGCATCTTCCGTTTCGGTGATGCGGCCCGCTTGCGGGCGTTCCAGCTCCGGGCGGGCCTTGGCAGCGCTGTCGTCGTGGATGTGGCAGCGCACCCGCTGACCGCCCGGCTGGTCGGTGAGGTCCGGCTCCACCGCCCGGCACAGCTCGGTCGCATAGGGGCAGCGGGACGAGAAGCGGCAGCCCGGCGGCACGTTCATCGGCGAGGGAACATCGCCGCGCAGCTCCACCCGCTCGGGCGCTTCGGCCGGGTCCATGCGCGGGATCGCCGCCATCAGACGCTGGGTATAGGGATGCAGCGGCTGGGCCAGAATGTCCTCGGCCCGGCCTTCCTCGACGATGCGGCCGAGATACATCACCGCCACATGCTTGCAGATGTAGCCGACGGTCGCGATGTCGTGGGAAATGTAAAGAACGGCAAGGCCGAGCTCTCGCGACAGCTCGTCGAGCAGTTCCAGCACGCTCGCCTGGATCGACACGTCCAGCATCGACACCGGCTCGTCGGCGACGATGAAGCGCGGCTCGAGCACCAGCGCCCGGGCAATGGCGATGCGCTGGCGCTGGCCGCCGGACAGATCGCTGGGGAACCGGTGGATGTTTTCCGCTGCCGGAATCCGCACCAGATCGAGCGCCCGCTCGACCTTGGCACGGCGTTCGGCTGCCGAGCCGATGCCGTGGATGACGAGCGGCTCTTCGATGATCTGGCCGATGGTCAGGCGCGGATTGAGCGAGCTGTAGGGGTCCTGGAAGATGATCTGCGCCTGCCGGCGGTAGTCCTTCAGCTTGCGCCCCTCAACATGGGTGATGTCGTCCTCGCGGAAGGTGATGCTGCCGGAGGTGGGCTGGTACATGCGCACCAGCGACATGCCGAGCGTGGACTTGCCGCAACCCGATTCCCCGACCAGGCCGACGATCTCCTTCTCGCGAATAGCGATGTCGACGCCATCGAGCGCGCGGGCGACCGGCGGCGTGACGCCGGCCAGCGCGGTGAAGATGCCGGTGCGGCCCTGGAAATGGGTCTTGAGGTTGCGAGCCTCGATCACCGGGCGAGTGGCGGTGGTGTCGGTCATGCGCCTACCCTCATGTTGCGCCAGGTTTCGGGGCGGGCAGCGGCCGCGCGGAACTCGTCGGCCCGGTCGGTGTAGTGACAGGCGGCCGACTGGGCACCGACGGTGTGGAGCTGCGGCGCCGTGGTGCGGCACAGGTCCGTCGCGAACGGGCAGCGGCTGGCGAAGCGGCAGCCCGAGGGCGGCAGCAGCAGGTTCGGCACCGTGCCGGGGATCGAGATCAGCGGCTGGCGCGGCTGGCCGCGCACCGGCAGACGCGGGAAGGCGTTCTGCAGGCCCATTGTGTAGGGGTGCAAGGGGCGCTCCAGCACGTCGGCCGTCGGCCCGCTCTCCGCGACCTTGCCCGCATACATCACCACGACCGTCTCGCAGGTCTCCGCCACCACGGCGATGTCGTGGGTGACGAGGATCATCGAGCGGCGCATGTGCTCGTGGATGCCGCGGATGCGCGACATGATCTGCGACTGCATGATCGGGTCGAGCGCGGTGGTCGGCTCGTCGGCCAGCAGCATGCCGGCGTTGAGCGCCAGCGCCATGGCGATGACCGCGCGCTGGCGCATGCCGCCGGAGAACTGGTGCGGGAATTCGTAGAGACGCGCGGCCGGCAGGCCGACGAGGGCGAACATCTCTTCCGCCCGCGCCCAGGCGACCGCCTTGCCGACCTTCTCATGCGCGAGGATCGCCTCGCAGATCTGGTCGCCGATGCAGTAGACGGGGTCGAGCGAGTTCATCGCGCTCTGGGTGATGAGCGAGATGCGGTTCCAGCGGATCGGCTCGAGCTCCGCGTCCGACAGGCCGAGGATGTTCTCGCCGTCGAGCAGCGCCTCGCCGGAAATGCCGGTGAACTCCGGCAGGAGGCCCATCAGGGCCTTGACCACCGTGCTCTTGCCGCAGCCGCTCTCGCCGACAAGGCCGAGATTGGTGCCGGCACGCACCTCGAAGCTGACATCCTCCACCGCGTGGAAGCGTCCGCGCAGGGTCGAGTAGCCGATGGACAGGCCGTTCACCTTCAGGTGGGCGGCCGGCTTTGCCGAAAGCCGTTCGTCGAGCCGGGCAAGATCCCTCGCGAGCGCGGGGGAGCGGGTGTTGGCGGATCCGGCCATCAGCGCCTCCTCAGCCGCGGGTTGGTCTGTTCCTCATAGGCGCGGCCGATGAGGTAGAGCGAGGAGACGAGCAGGACCAGCGCCAGCGAGGGCGGGACCACCCACCACCAGGCGGTGCGCAGGTTGCCGCTGCTGAAGGCGGTGTTCAGCATCTGGCCCCAGCTCACCACGGTCGGGTCGCCGAGGCCGAGGAAGGAGAGGCTGGCCTCCGTCAGGATCGCGAAGGCGACCGACATGGTCACCCACAGGAAGACGATGCGCACGATGTTGGGCAGGATGTGCCGCATGATGATGTGGAAGTGCGAGGCGCCGGCGGCGCGCGCCCACTTCACATAGATGCGCTCGCGTTCCGTCAGGACGGCGGAGCGGATGATGCGTGCGCCGTTGCGCCAGAACAGGATGGTGATGACGAGAATGATGTTCTCGATGCTCGGCCCCAGCAGAGCCACCGCGACGATGGCGAAGGGCAGGGTCGGGATCGACAGCGCGATGTCGGTAAGGCGCATCAGGAAGTCGTCGACATAGCCGCCGAAGTAGCCCGACAGCACGCCGAACACCGTGGAGATGAACCCGACGGCGACGGCCGCGACCAGGCCGACGATCAGCGCCACACGGAAGCCGTGCAGGAACTGGCTGAGCACGTCGTTGCCGAAGGCGGTGGTGCCGAGCAGATGGGTGGCATTGGGCGGCGACAGGCGGTTGAGCCGTCCGGTTTCGGTCATCATCGCCTTGAACGGCTCGAACGGCGCGAGCCATGGGCCGATGATGGCCAGCAGGATGAAGATCGCGAGGATCGCCACGCCCACGACCGCGAAATTGTCCTCCATCAGCAGGCGGAACGACTCTCGCGCCGAGCTGAAGAGGCTGCGCCCTCGAATGGCGCCCTGATCGGGAACTTGCGTCATTTGTAGACAACCCTGGGATCGAGCTTGCCGTAGACGAGGTCGGCGGCGAGGTTGGCCAGCACGATCATCACGGCGAGAAGGAAGAAGGCCGCCTGGGCGAGCGGATAGTCCTGGCGGGTCACGGCGAGCACGAGCTCGCGTCCCACGCCCGGCCAGGAGAAGACGATCTCGATGACCACGATGCCGGCGATGGTCTCGGCCAGTGCCGGAAACAGCCAGGTGATCAGCGGCAGCATCGAGTTGCGCGCGGCATGCCAGGCGACACGCCGCTGCGGCACGCCCTTGGCGCGGACCAGCTCGATATAGTCCTCCGTCCGGTTCTCCACGACGCCCGAGCGCATCAACAGCAGGTTCTCGGGCATGAAGTAGATGATGACCGCGATCAGCGGCAGCGCCAGGTGATGCAGGAAGTCTAGGGTGAAGTAGCGGGCAAAGCCCGTCGTCTCGCCCGGATCGCCCATGCCGAAGCCGGGAAACCAGCCGAGCGTCGAGGAAAACACGGTGAGCAGCGCGATGCCGATGACGAAGTTCGGCACGCCGCGGATGACGGTGGCAAGAAAGATGCCCGAGCGCTCCAGCTTGCCGCCGCGCCGGGCCCAGCCGACGGCCGTGCCGATGGCCGCGCCGAGGGCGGCGCCCAGCAGCAGACCGGGAACGGCGATCCACAGCGTGTTGACGATCAGCGGCCACAGAACTTCCCACACCGGCTTGCGGTAGAAGAAGGAGGAGCCGAAATCGCCCTGGAGAAGGTTGCCCAGATAGGCGAGGTACTGGTCCCACATGGTGCCGGTCAGGCCCCACTGTTCCAGCAGCGCCTGGCGCGCTTCGTCGGTGAGGCCGCGCTCCAGCAGGATCGCGGTCGGGTCGGCGGGCATCACGCGGAACATGAAGAACATGATCGTCGTGACGGCCCATACGACGAGCACGCTCTGGGCGAGACGTCGAAGGATATAGGCGCGCATGGCTTACTCGGGCTGGCTTGTGCGGGACCGTGCCCCGCTGCGACAGGGCGCGGCGGGGTGGTCAAGTCAGTCGGGGAGCCGGGGCGCGGAACGCCCCGGTCCGGGATGGCTTACTTCTTGGGGAAGTGCAGGCGGCCCTGTCCGTCCCAGCCGTAACCCGCGTCCTCGAGGATCTTGCGGGCGGCGTCGACGTCGAAGGGAACCTGCGGCAGCTCGGAGTTGTGCCACATGCCGAGCTGGACCGGCACCGGGCCTTCGCCGGCCGGGACGGCGAAGCCGAGCCAGCCTTCGATCGCAGCCCGCTGCTTGGCGGTGGCAACGCGCAACGCCTTGCGGAACGCAGGGTCGGTGAACGGGGCCTTCTGGTTGTTCAGCCAGATGAGCATGGAGCCGTGCGAGGGGATCTCGAGGAAGTCGAGATGGTTGTTCTGCGCGGCAAGGTCGCTCATCGCGGCAACCGGCAGCACCATGCTGGCGATATCGCCGGTGCCCGAGAGCATGGCCGAGCGGATCGCATCCGCCTGGCCGAGCGCCAGACGACGCACGCCGTCATATTCGGCAGCGTGGAAGTGCTCGGTGAAGGTCTCGAGCTCATGCGTCTCGTTGACCCGCCAGCTCTTGAACTTGAAGGGACCGGAGCCGATCACGGCGCCGTCGGCGACGACATCGCGAGCGACCTTGTCGCCTTCATAGTTCGCCCAGTGATGCTCGGGCAGGATGAACAGGTAGGTGAGGACGGTCGTCACGAAGGACGCGTCCGGAGCCTTCAGCTTCACGTTGAAGGTGAGGTCGTCGACCTTCTCCGCGCCGGCCAGGTTGGCGATGCGCGAGGACATTGCCGGCGGCTGCAGCTCGACCACGGTGTTGATCGTGAAGACGGCGTCATCCGCGTTCACGGCCTCGCCGTCGTGGAACTTCATGCCTTCGCGCAAGGTGACCTTCACCGTCTGCGGATCGGTGAATTCCCATGCGGCGGCGGCCCACGGCACGGTCTCGCCCTTGGAGTTGTTCTTGGCGAACGTGTCGAAGATGAAACGCACCCAGCCCACGGCGCCTTCTTCGGCCATCGGGTTGTAGGTGGTCACGTCCTCGTAGTGCGCCCAGTCGAGGATGCGGTCGTCGGTCTTCGGCTTGGCCGAAAGCCACGGATCGACCAGGCCCTCATGCGCGGCGACCGGCGCCGGGCTGGTGACGTTGTCCCACTTGTCGCTGTTCCACAGGATGCCGTAGACGGTGTTCGTCGCCGGCCACCAGGGCGCGACATCGTGGAAATACTTCTGCGCCTCGTGCACCAGCGCCAGGCGCTCGTCCTGGTTCACCAGTTCGCGCTGCTTCTTGACCATCTCGGTATAGGCTTCGTCGCACCACTTGGCGCCGTTGCGCCGGGCGCCGCAGGCGCCGAGGTCATGAAGCCAATAGGTCGGATCCACGCGATCCGGGTCCGCGCCGACGGTGAAGACGGCCATGTCCTCGAGGCCGCCGCCGACCATGATGTTGGAGATGAAGCTGCTGAACTGGACCGGCTGCATCTGGAAGGACAGGCCGAGCTTGGCCCATTCCTCGCTCAGGACGCGTGCGGACTGTTCGTACATCGGGCCCATGTCGGCCGCGTAATAGGCGATCTGGAGCTGGGGAACCGGCTCTCCGAGATCCTGGGCCATGGCGGGCGCGCAAAGCGCAGCAATACCGGTCGACAGCGACAGCGTCGCGGCCAACCGCCTGATCTTGGCAGTCATAGCGTTGTTTCCTCCCACGCACCTTGCCTTGTTTCCTCCTCGAGACCGGAACGGTGCGGCTTTGCCGCGCGTTTCGGATCCCTCGTTTCGGTAGGTGCTGATCAAAAGTGTATACGAAAATGCCGACTGTCAATGATTTCGATCTTGATTTCCTGCCATCAATGTCAAAAGTGAATGCAATACAACGTTGCCAGCTGGCGCAAGCCGGAGGACGGACAAGGGGCAAACACCCTTTGGGCAGCGTCTTTGGGAGGAAAAAATGCAATCTTCTTGGGTGCCTGGGGCCAATTCGCCCTCAGGAGACTTTCCCTTGGCGAATCTGCCATACGGGGTGTTTTCGCGTGGCGGGGACGCTCCGCGCTGCGGTGTCGCCATCGGCGATCATGTGGTCGACCTTGCCGCGCTGGCGGCATCCGGCCTGCTCGGCGAGGCCGCCGGCGGCTGGGGTCTTGACGAGCCTGGCATCAACAGCTTCATGGCGGCCGGTCCGAAGGCCTGGGCTGCCCTGCGCGCCCGCCTGACCGACCTGCTCGCCGAGGACGGCTCGCCGGACCTGCGCGACAATGCGGCGCTCCGCGCCTCGGCCCTTCCGCTGATGAGCGAGGTGCGCATGCACCTGCCGTTCCGCGTCACCGGCTACACGGATTTCTATGCCGGTCGCCAGCACGCCTTCAATTCCGGCTCGATCCTGCGCGGCCCGCAGAATGCGCTGACGCCGAACTGGCCGCACATGCCCATCGGCTACAACGGCCGGGTGTCCACCGTCGTCGTCTCGGGCACGCCGGTGCGCCGGCCGCTTGGCCAGGTGCGGAGCGAGGGCGCCGAGATGCCCGAGCTGACCGCCTGCCGCCGGCTGGACATTGAGGTCGAGTTCGGTGCCGTCGTGGCCCTGCCGACGCAGATGGGCGAGACCCTGTCGGTCGCCGAGGCGTGGGAGCACCTGTTCGGCTTCGTGCTGCTCAACGACTGGTCGGCGCGCGACATCCAGCGCTGGGAGGGCCAGCCGCTCGGACCGTTCCAGTCCAAGGCCTTCGCCACCTCGATCAGCCCCTGGGTCGTGACCCGTACGGCGCTCGAGCCGTTCCGCTGCGGCCCGCCTGAGCGCGACACCCCGCTGCTGCCTTATCTGCAGGAGCCGGAGGACTATTTCTTCGACCTGACGCTGGAGGCGCATCTGACGCCCGAGGGCGGCGCGCCGAGCCGCATCGTGCGCACCAACACCAGGCATCTCTACTACTGCGCACCGCAACTGCTGACCCATCACGCCCTGTGCGGCTGCCGGATGCAGACCGGCGACCTGCTCGGATCCGGCACCATCTCCGGGCCGGAGCGCGAGGCTTTCGGCTGTCTGATGGAACAGACCTGGGGCGGCCGCGACCCGGTGGAGCTGTCCGCCGGCGGCTCGCGTGTCTTCCTGGAGGACGGCGACAGCGTGACGCTGACCGGCTGGGGCGAGGTGAACGGCCAGCGGATCGGATTCGGACGGTGCGAGGGAACGATCCTGCCCGCGCCGCAAAAGGTCGGGAGGACCGGACAATGAAACTGTGTCGTTTTGGAGAAAACCGCCTGGGCGTGGTGCGTGGAGAGGGCGTTCACGACGTCTCCGCCGTGCTGGAGGACCTGCCGTCCCACACCTATCCGCTGCCCGATCATGACCCGCTGATCGCCGCGCTGGACGGGCTGCGCCCGAAGATGGAGGCGCTTGCCGACGAGACGCCGGCCGTGCCGCTCGCCAGTGTGCGCCTGCTGCCGCCGGTTGCCTCGCCGCGCAAGATCATCGGCGCGCCGGTGAACTACCGCCTGCATCTCGACGAAGCGCTGGAAGACCCGAACATCCATCACGGCACCAACATCATGCCGATCGACAAGGCGGGCCTCTTCCTCAAGGCGACGAGCTCGCTGATTGGGGCGAGCGAGCCGGTGACGATCCGGTTTCCGGAGGTCCGCAACGACCACGAGGTCGAACTGGTCGCGGTAATCGGCCGCAAGGCCGACCGGGTGTCGCGGGAGACCGCGCTGGACCATGTCGCCGGCTATGCGATCGGGCTCGACATGACCGTGCGCGGCACGCAGGAGCGCAGCATGCGCAAGTCCTGCGACAGCTACTCGGTGCTCGGCCCCTGGATGGTGACGGCGGACGAGATCCCCGACCCGTCCGATCTGGAGCTGGAACTGGCCGTGAACGGTGTGACGCGGCAGAAGGCCCGCACCGCCGATCTCATCCGCGACCTGGCAACGCTGATCGAGCGCGCCTCGTCCTTCTACACCCTGATGCCGGGCGACCTGCTGTTCACCGGCACGCCCGAGGGCGTCAGCGAGGTGAAGGCCGGCGACGAGATGCGCGCCAAGATCAGCAGCATCGGAACCATGACGGTCGCGGTCCGCTGACCGCGACGAGGAGGGAAGGAAAGACCATGGATTACATCTTTGAGCCGACACCGGTCAGCAGCCTGCCGGTCGCCGGTGAGACTGGGCGGTTTCCGGTACGCCGGATCTTCTGTGTCGGCCGCAACTACGCCGACCACATTCGCGAGATGGGCTTTCAGCCGGAGCGCGAGCCGCCGTTTTTCTTTACCAAGCCGGCCGACGCGCTGGTGCAGGACGGCGAGACGGTCGCTTATCCGCCGCTGACCGAGAACTTCCACCACGAGGCCGAACTGGTGATCGCCGTCGGCAAGGAAGGCGCGGACATTCCGGTCGAAAAGGCGCTGGAGCATGTCTACGGCTATGCGACCGGCAACGACCTGACGCGCCGCGACATCCAGATCGCGCTGCGCGACCGCGGCCGCCCGTGGGACTGGAGCAAGGCGTTCGATCGTTCCGCCGTCTGCGGCGAGATCACTCCGATGCCGGGCAAGGCGCTGCCGGACGAGACCCGCGTGCTGCTCACGGTCAACGGCGAGACCCGCCAGGATGCAACGCTCGACCTGCTGATCTGGTCGGTGCCGGAGATCATCGCCGCACTGTCTTCGTCCGTGACCATCCGCCCCGGCGATCTCGTCTACACCGGCACGCCGGCCGGCGTCGGCGCGATGGTGCCGGGCGATGTCTGCCGTGTCGAGATTTCCGGCCTTGCGCCGGTGACGACGACAATCGGACCGCGCGGCTGAACGCAGCCACAGTCTACCCCAACGCATTGCGGCCTGCTCCGGCAACCGGGGCAGGCCGCAGTCGTTTCAGGGGTTTGTCGATGAGCTCAAGGCTCCAGCCCTGCCGCCGTGTGGCCGACGATATAGCCGAAGGTGAGGGCGGGGCCGAGCGTGATGCCGGCGCCCGGATAGCTGCCGGCCATGATCGAGTTCATGTCATTGCCGCAGGTATAGAGGCCGGGGATCGGCGTGCCGTCGGTGGCGAGGACCTCGCCGCGCCCGTTGGCCGAGAGGCCGATGCTGGTGCCGATGTCGCCTGGGAAGATCTCGATGGCATAGAGCGGCGCCTGGTCGAGCGGCCGCAGGCAGGGATTGGGAGCGTTTTCCGCATCGCCCAGATACGTCTGGTAGGCGGTCGATCCCTTGCCGAACGCACGGTCGGTGCCTTCCGCCGCATCCGTGTTGAAGCCGGCGATGGTCTGCGCCAGCGCAGCTTCCGGCACGTTCATGGCGCGGGCAAGTTCCGCCGCAGTGCGGCCGCGCTTCAGGTAGCCCGAGCGCAGGTGCTGGCCGAAGGGCGCGGGGAACGGGCGCACCGCACCCATGCCGTAGCGCCGCAGCGCCTGATGATCGCAGACCAGCCAGGCCGAGGTATTGCCGCTCGACAGCATCGCCTGGACGAAGTCGTGATAGGACGTCGCCTCGTTGGCGAACCGCTTGCCGTCGGGCCCCACCGCGATGACACCGGGCTTTGCCCGGTCGAGAAAGAGGTGAGGGAAGGGGCGGGGGCCGCCCTTGCCCGGCAGCAGCGAGACCGGCGTCCAGAACGCGGCGTTGCTGTTGCCTTCGGTGATCGCTGCGCCGACCTTCGTTGCGAGGTCCAGCGTGTCGCCGGTGCTATCGGCCGGCGACATGGAATAGTGCGGGGCGCCGGCTGCGACATGCGGCATCACCTGCTTGCGCCGGGCCGCGTTCTGCGGAAACCCGCCCGCCGCCAGCACCACGCCGCGCCGCGCGGTGAGCGTGCGTGTCGCGCCGTCATGGATGACGTCCACGCCGTCGACCCGGCCGTCGGTGCGGCGGATGCCGGCAAGCGGCGTTTCCAGGAAGATCGGGATGTCGAGCGCCAGCACGCTTTCGGCCAGCCGGCCGGCGACGGCCTGCCCGAGCACCAGGCGGGTGCCGCGCGGATGGGTCAGCCGGTCGCGAATATGCCGGGCCATCAGCCGCGCCGCATGCATCGCGGAAGGCAGCGAGCGCGTCATCTTCATGAAATGGCCGATGTCGAAGCGGTTCAGCAGCAGCCCGCCGAAGATGGTGAAATCGGCGATTGGCGGGCGCAGCTTCGCGAACCAGCGGCCGAGCCGGCGGCCGTCATAGTCCTTGGCGTCCAGCACGCGGCCGCCGAGCGCGGCGCCCGGCGTGTCCGGATGATAGTCGGGCGAGTAGGCCCGGTAGTCGAACTGAAGCGCGGTGTGCTTCTCGAAGAAGTCGACCATGCGCGGGCCGTTGTCGAGAAAGGCGTGTACGACATCGGCGTTGAGCCGGTTGCCGGTCTCGGCCTCGATGTAGCGGAAGGCCTCCTGCCTGTCGTCGCTCATGCCGCCGGCGCGCATCTTCGGATTGTCGGGGATCCAGATCGCCCCGCCGGAAACCGCCGTCGAGCCGCCGAAATGGGCCGATTTCTCGATGATCGCAACCTCGAGCCCGGCAAGCCGTGCGGCGATGGCGGCCGCCATGCCGGCTGCCCCCGAGCCGACGACGATCAGGTCGTACGCATCCTTCAGGACCGGATCGTTCCGTGTCATGCGACATCTCCCGGGCGGGGGTAGCGGCCGACGGCCCAGCCGCCGTCGACGCGAAGCGTCGCGCCGGTGATGAAGGCGGCCTCGTCGCTGGCGAGGAAGGCGACGGCGTCTGCCACCTCGCCCGGCGTTCCGACCCGGCGCAGCGGCGCCTGCTCGATGAAGACATGCTTGCGCCAGGTCTCCGTGCGGATCCGCTCGGCGGTCAGCGGCGTTTCGATGAGGCCGGGAGCGACCGCGTTGACGCGGATGTTCTCAGGCCCGAAGTCGGTCGCCATCTGGCGGGTCATGCCGTCGACGGCGGCCTTGCTGGTGCTGTAGCCGGCGCTGCCGGTCGCTCCGACGATGGCGTAGATCGAGGCGATGTTGACGATGGCACCGCCGCCGGTGCGGCGCATCTCGCCGACTGCGAACTTGCTGAGCATGAAAACCGGCAGCACGTTGATCTCGAAATAGCGCCGCACATCCTCGGCGCTGGTCTCGTCGGCGCGGCCGCCCCCGCCCACTCCGGCATTGTTGACCAGAATGGCGAGCGGGCGCCCGGCAAGGGCATTGGAAAGAGTGTCGGGCAGCGCCGGGTCGGTGACGTCAGCCGTCACCGTCTCGATGCCTTCCGGCAGTCGGGACAGCCCGTCCGCGTCGCGGTCGACGGCGATGACGGTCGCTCCTTGCGCGGCAAGGCGTTCGGCGATGGCGAAGCCGATGCCGGAGGCTGCGCCCGTGACGATGGCCAGACGGCCAGAGAAACGATTGGTGTCCATGATCCCGTCCTCGGGTCGGGGGATGGTCAGAAGCTGGTGGTGCCGCCGAGCGAGCGGCCACCGTCGACAAGCAGCACCTGACCCGTGATGAAGCCGGCTTGCGGCGAGCCGAGAAAGGCGACGGCATGGGCGATATCGTCCGGCGCGCCGAGCTGGCCCATGGGCTGCTGCGCCCGCAGGCCGTCCAGATCGGTATCCGAGCGCGCCTTCAGCATGTCGGTCTCGATGACGCCGGGGGCGACCGCGTTGACGCGGATCTTGCGTTCGGAAAGGTCGAGCGCCATGGCGCGGGTCAGGCCTGCGACGGCCGCCTTGGAGGCGACGTAATGGGCGTAGTGGCGCGCGCCCAGCATCGCCCGCGAGGCGATGTTGACGATGGCGCCGCCCGGCTGCATGCGCGCGGCGATCTTCTGCGACAGGTCGAACAGGGCGACGAGGTTGACCTCGTACATCCGCCGGAAATCATCGGGCGCCAGCTCGAAGAAGCCCTTCACGTTGAAGATGCCAGCATTGTTGACGAGCAGGCGCACGTCGCCGGCCTCCTCGGCGAGGCGGGCGACGGCAGCCGCATCCGTGACGTCCAGTGCATGGGCGCGGGCGCTGCCGCCGCTTGCGCGGATGGCGGAGGCGACGGCTTCCGCGTTGTCCGCGGCAAGATCGGCGACGATGACCTGATGGCCGTTCTCGGCAAGGACACGGGAAATGGCCGCGCCAATTCCCGCGCCGCCGCCGGTCACGATGGCGATGGGGTTCTGTGTCATTGGCAATGATCCGTCAGGTCGAAAGGGGAGGCAAAAGAGCGGCGGGCACCGTGGGGAGAGGTCCGGCACCCGCCGCAGGAGCGTCAGTTCAGGCCGAAGCTGTTCTCGTCGATCTTCGAGTACAGGTTCTCCTGGAGGATCTTGGCCAGCGCGTCGGCGTCGGTGCGGTCGACCCCTTCAAGCAGCCCCTTCCACTTCGTCTGAAGTGCCTGGAACTCCTCGATGAGGTCGGTCGGATCCTCGACCTTGCGGTCGTCCATAGACTTCTTCGGCAGGCCTGCGACGAAGTTGGTCTGGAACTCCTTCAGCTTGGCGCTGAGGTCCTCGGACGGCTCGATGATCTCGAGGCCGCGCTCCTTGGAGCCTTCCATCGCCGCGGCGACGCCGACGTGATAGGCGACCTGCGCACGAGCATTGCCGATGGCCATGTTGTCGAGCAGCACGCGTCGCTGTTCGGGGGCAAGCCCCTTCCAGAAGCCCGGGTTGATCACGTAGTTGGCGCCCAGCACCACGCCCATCGGCAGGGTCGTCACGGACTTGGCGACTTCCCAGAACTTGTTGCCCTTGTCGAGGTTGGTCGGGTCCGACATGGTGCAGTCGATGGAGCCGCGGCTGAGGCCGGAATAGACGTCGCCGATCGGCACGGAGACCGGAACGCCGCCGAGATTTTCGACCCAGGAAGTCTGGGCGCCGCCGGCGGTGCGGATCTTCAGGCCCTTGGCATCGGCGGCCGCGCGGATCGGCTTCACGCAGATGAAGTTGTAGACCGGGGTCGAGTAGCCGCCGGCGAAGATGCCGCCGTTCTTCTTCCACTCGCCGACGATGCGCGCGTTGGTCATGCCCATTTCGGTATAGGCGAAGGCCGAGGCGATATCGTCATCGGAAACGAAGACGAGGTCGTTGAGCACGTTGTTGAGCGGCAGCTCCGAGGGGGTGTAGCCCGGATAGACGATGCCGAGCTGGGCGACGCCGTCGCGGATCGCCTGCATGGTCGACTTGGCCGGCACCAGCGCGCCGCTGGAATAGACCTCGAAGGTGATGGCGCTATCGGTCGCGGCCGCCACGTCCTTGGAGAACTTCTGGTAGGTCTCCTCGTTGAGGATGTGGACCGGAGCCATCCAGTTGGTGGCCTGGTACACGTCCGCATAGGCGGCCGAGCCCATCAGGCCGGCAGTCAGGGTCGCAAGGGCGAGCAGTTTCTTCATGTCTTCCTCCCATGTTCCGGCGCTTCTTGTCGGGCGCCGATCGGATCAGGCGAACGAGGTGTTTGGGGGTCAGTTCGCCATGATTGCGGGCAGCCACAGGCTGATGGCCGGGAAGGCGATCAGCAGGGCCAGCGTGATGAAGTCGGCCAGGATGAACCAGCTGACGCCGGCAAAGATCTGGCCGAGGGGTATGGTGCTGCCGAGACTGGATCTGATGACGTAAACGTTCATCCCGACCGGCGGCGTGACGAGGCCGATCTCCAGCAGCTTGACGGTCAGGATGCCGAACCAGATCAGGTCGACGCCGAGCAGGGCCAGCATCGGCGCCAGCACCGGCAGGGTCAGCAGCATGATCGAGATGCTTTCCAGGAAGCAGCCGAGCACCAGATAGAGCGCGCCGATCATCAGGATCACGGTCAGGGCGCTGTAGCCGTCGAAGAAGTTGGTGACCCAGACCGGCACCGTGGACAGGGCGATGAAGCGGGCGAACAGCGCTGCGCCGACGACGATGATGAAGATCGCCGCGGTGCCGAGCGCCGTGTCGATCAGCGCGCAGCGCATCACCCGCATGTCGAGCTGGCGCCGGGTGATGGCGATGATGCAGGCCAAGAACGCGCCGATGGCGCCTGCCTCGGTGGCTGTGAAGATGCCGGTGAAGATGCCGCCGAGCACGCCGGCGATCAGCACGGGCAGCGGCCACACGTCCTTGATCAGCTCGATCTTCTCGGCCCAGCTGTAGACGGCATCGCTCTTGGGCGCGAGCTGGGGATTGAGCATGGTGCGCAGCGAGATCATGCCGACGAACATCACGGCCGACAGCAGGCCGGGAATGAGACCGGCGATGAACAGCTCGCTGATCGACACGTCCATCATCAGGCCGAAGACGATCAGCAGGACGCTCGGCGGGATCAGCGAGCCGAGCGTGCCGGCCGCCGCGACCGAACCGGCCGCAAGCGAGGGGGCATAGCCGGCCTTCAGCATTTCCGGGATGGCGATGCGCGAGAAGGCGGCGGCCGTCGCGACGCTCGACCCGCTGGCGGAGGCGAACAGCGCGCTGGAGGCGACCGTCGCCGAGGCGAGCCCGCCGGGCACCCGGTTGAGGAACACGCGGGCCGCGGCGAACAGGCCCTTGGTCAGGCCGGCGCCGGAGGCGATGTAGCCCATCAGCAGGAACATGGGCACGGCGGACAGGTTCCAGTCGCCGACGAGCTCGTAAGGCACGGCCTTGACGATGCCGATCGCCGGCATGGTGCCGAGCATGGCGAAGATGCCGCCGACCGCGACCGCACCCATGGCAACGCCGATGGGAACGCGCAGGCCGATGAGGACGAGCGTCAGGACGATGCCGACGAAACCGATTTCAAGACGGTCCATGATCGGGGCCTCAGACTGGATCAGCGTGCTGGGGCTGGTCGTCCGCCGGCAGGACATCGCGGCCGGACAGGATCAGCACGAGGCGGGTGAACTGGGCGAGGCAGGCAAGGCCGAGGCCGAGCGGCAGCAGGAACTTGGTCGGCCAGACGACGACCTTCCATGCGCCTTCGACGATCTCGCCGATTTCCCAGGCATAGATGGCCGGCTGCCAGGAGAGCCAGGCGATCAGCCCGTAGACGGCGAGCGACAGCAGCGTGCCGAGCAGCAGCATGGCACGCCGGGTGGCCGGGCCGGCCATGTCGAAGAACAGCTCCACCACGATCGGGCCGTTCTTCACCTCGAGCCAGGCGAGCGGCAGGAACACGACCGAAATCATGTAGTAGCTGGCCACCACCTCGGCGGTGCCCGGGATCGGGGCGTTGAGGAAGTACTTGCCGGCGACGTCCGCCGTCACGTGCAGCATCATCGCCAGCAGGGCGAGAGCTGCGAGCCCGGCAAGCAGGGCGGCGATCTGGTTGAGGGCACGCTCCAGCATGATCATTGCATCCGGTAGCCGCCGTTGATGTCCAGCGTGGCGCCGGTCACATAGGCACCATCCGGACCGGCGAGATAGGAAACGGCTCCGGCGACATCCTCCGGCGTGCCGATCCGGCCCATCGGGATGTTGCGGGAAATCTCCGCGTCCTGGGACGGGTCGAGCGACAGGCGCAGCATCGGCGCGTCGATCAGCCCGGGGGCGACCGCGTTGACGGTGACGCCGAGGGGCGCAGCCTCGCGGGCACCGGCCTTGATGAGGCCGAGGATCGCGCTCTTGCTGGCGATATAGGCCGAGCTGGAGCGGTAGCCGCCGAGCTGGGCCGCGACGGAGGAGAAGCCGACGAAGCGGGCGTGATCCAACGGGGCGCGGGTGCGGTGGCGCAGATACTCGCGCAGCAGCAGGAACGTGCCTGTGCTGTTGATCGTCTGCGTCTTGTCCCACTCCTCGAAACTGGTCTCGGTGAGAGGACGGCGCTGGCCGTTCTCGTCGAGGATCAGGATGCCTGCGGCGGCCACGAGCACGTTGACCGGGGCGATGTCCGTCTCGACCTCGCGAAGGCAGTCGATCACCGCCTCTTCGCTGCTGACGTCGAGCGCAAGTCCGACATGACCGGTGCCCGGCAGCGAGGCGGCAACCTCGCGCCCCCGCTCGGCGTCCATGTCGGTGGCAATGATGGAAAAACCGTCCGCGGCAAGCCGCTGAGCGACGGCGCGGCCTATACCGCCTGCCGCGCCGGTGACGAACGCTGTGAGCGCCATCCGTATCCTCCCTTATTTGATCGGAAGGATTGGATACATTCTAACGTCTGTCAATGGCATTTCTGCGGTATTGTGATTGTTTTGGATAAATTCCTGAGCAAGCCAGCTTGTCAGCCCGCCAGAAACAGGTCATTTTGGATCCATGACATCGCTCGATCAGGTTTCGGCAAACACAGCCGACGTCACCAGCGCAGATGCTGCGGCAACCGCCATCCGCGAGATGATCCTGGAAGGCAGGTTTGCTCCCGGCGAACGGCTGCATCAGGACCAGCTTGCGGAAATTCTTGGCGTTTCGCGCACGCCCTTGCGCACCGCGCTGGCCCGGCTGGCCCAGGACGGGCTGATCGACTACGAACCCAATCGGGGCTATCGGATTCGCCGCTTCCTGGTCACCGACATCCGCCAGGCCTTCACCGTCCGGGCGAACCTGGAAGGGCTGGCGTGCCGGCTGGCGGCGGAGGCGGGATTGAGCCAGGGGCAGCTGGCCCGCATGGAGGCGCTGGTCGACGAGGGCGATGCGATCCTGTCCGTCGGGCGTCTCGACCCGGATCAGCTGCCGGCCTATCGGCGCATGAACGTGGAGTTTCACGAGACCATCATCGGTGCGGCCGGAAACCGATGGATCGGCCGCTTCGTGCACCAGTCGCACAACGTGCCGCTCGTCTCCGACCGCGTGATCCTGTGGGATGATTTCGAGGTTATCCACCGCTCCCATGACGACCATCGCCGCATTCTCAAGGCGCTGGGCGACAGGGACGGCACGCGGGCGCAGAACCTGATGAGCGAACATGTCATATTCGCCGGCCAGCTGCTCGCCGACCGGCTGGAGGCCGACCCGGAGGCGGCGCTGCGCCAGGCGAGCCAGGCACAGGCCGGACATTTCTGAAAACCCACTGGAGATTGTTGATGAAGCTCTTCTTTTCCTCCGCCTCGCCCTATGTGCGCAAGGTCATGGTCGTCGCTCACGAGAAGGGGGTGGTCGACAAGATCGAACTGCTCGGCTCAGCGGCAAACCCGGTCAATCGCGACCAGACCATCGTTGCCAAGAACCCGTCCGGCAAGGTGCCGACCATGCTGCTGGACGACGGGTCCGCGATCTATGACAGCCGGGTGATCTGCGCCTATGTGGATGCCCAGGCCGCTTCGCCGGTCCTGGTCCCGGCCGAAGGCAACGAGCGCTTTGCGGTGATGACGCTGGAGGCGCTCGCCGACTCGATCCTCGATGCGGCGCTGCTGGCCCGCTACGAGAAGATCATGCGGCCCGAAGCGCTCTATTGGGCCGACTGGCATCGCGGCCAGATGGAGAAGATCGACAGCGGCCTCGATGCGCTGGAGACGACCTGGCTGTCGCACCTGGAAGGACCGCTGTCGATGGGATCGATCGCGGCGGCCTGCACTCTCGGCTATCTCGACTTCCGTTTCCCCGACAAGGATTGGCGCAGCGCCCATCCGGGCATCGCGGCCTGGTTCAAGACGGTCTCGGAGCGCCCGTCGATGAAGGCGACCATGCCGAAGGGCTGATCCCTCTGGCCCGCCGCTGGCGTGGCTGTCCATGGTGATGAAGAAAGGGGCGCGGATCGCAAGGGTCCGCGCCCTTTTTCGTCGGTGCGTAGCGGCCGCTATCTAAAGTGTGCCGGTTGGCGGGGGCGGCAGGCTCAGGTCTTCAAGCTGTCGAGGATCAGCCACAGGCCGGACAGGCCATAGACGGCGGCCAGCGCATAGCGGAAGCCGGTCGAGTTGGCGACCTCCTCGCGTTTCAGCACGCGAGAGGAAAACAGCAGCACATAGGCCGAGAAGATGCACAGGCCCAGGACGAGGCAACCCAGCACGATCACCAGCGGGGCGTACCAGGGCGAACCGGGCCGCACTCCTGCGGTGATGATCAGGATCCAGCCGACGCTCGCCTTGGGGTTGAGGATCTGGATCAGGAAGCCGCGCCGGAAATGGCCGGCAAGCCCCGCGATGCCTTTGGCCTGCGGCGTCTCCGGCCCACCGGCCGGCCCCGTTGACGGTTTCCAGTGGCGGAAGGTCTTCCAGGCCAGCCACACGAGGTAGCCGCCGCCGGCAAGTCCGACCGCCATCATTGCCGCCGGCATGGCGACCAGCACCGACGAGAGGCCGAAGGCGGCGAGCAGGGCCCAGGTCTGTCCGGCGGCCATCACGCCGGCCATGACCGCAAACCCGGACGGACGGCCCTGCCGGATCGCCGTCGTGGCGATCGTCATGTTGCCCAGGCCCGGACTGGCTGCCCCCACGATGTAGATGAGAAACGCCGAGATCATGTTGGCTTCGTCGTAAGTCATGACCGGCAGGGACTTTCGGGACGGAGGGAGGTAGGCGGCGCTTCCTTTACAGGCTCGCCGACAGGTAATGCAAGTTTTGATTGCATGAGTTCATTTGCTCGCGCGGTGGTTCATGTTTGCCGATTTCTCTTCTTGCAGCGTGATGCGCGCGCGCCTCGACGATTAACGTCAAAACACTTCTTTGGAAGCAAGAAGAAATCAATATCGTTACAAATTACAATGATGCTGAATTTTCGTAAATAACAATCCTTCGAGCTCTTTGTAATCGTCTTCATATTTGAAGGGACCCACGTCATATATTTAAAGAATTTCGGCATCAAAAGGCGCGCTGTTAGCCTGATCAAGTGATAAATAGAGTTTTTTCGTCCTAGCGCGATGTATTTTTCGCGAAAAATACTTCGTGCAAAGAGGTCATCCGACGGTCCGTTCCGGCGACTTGCGGGCTGCGATTGGAGGAAGAGTCATGCTGAACAGAGGCGACCAGATCGCTCATCAGATGTTCCAGGAGGCGCAACTGCCAGGGCAGCCGCGCCAGAAGGTCATCGACAGTCCGCACCTGCACAAGATGCAGAGGATGCACTTTTTCCTGTTCGATGTGCTGCCGATTCTCGGCACTGCCTGCGCGATCGTGTTGCTCTTCTTCCATCCGGTCACGTCCGTGGACCTGACGCTCTTCCTCGTCTTCTGGACACTGAGCGGTCTCGGTATCTCGATCGGCTATCACCGCCTTTTCACCCATCGCAGCTTCAAGGCCTCGGCGCCGGTCCGGGCGCTTCTCGGCATCTTCGGTTCGATGGCGGGGCAGGGCGGCGTGATCTCCTGGACGGCGATGCACCGGCGTCACCACGAGCTGGGCGACCAGGAGGGTGATCTGCACTCGCCGAACCTGCACGGCAGTGGTTTTTCAGGGAAGATCAAGGGCTTCATCCACGCGCACTTCACCTGGATGGTGGCGCATCCCTATCCCAACGTCGTCCATTACGCGCCGGACCTGCTCAAGGACCGCGTGATGATCTGGGTGAACCGCCACTACTATACCTGGATCATCCTCGGCCTGCTGATCCCGACCGTCATCGGCGGGCTGGTGAGCCAGTCCTGGATGGGCGCGCTGACGGGCTTCCTATGGGGCGGCATGGTGCGGATGTTCGTGGTCGAGCAGGGCATCTTCGCGCTCAACTCGCTCTGCCACCTGATCGGCCGGCGTCGCTTCGTGACCGACGATCAGAGCACCAACATCAGCTGGCTCGCGCCCTTCATCTTCGGCGAGTCCTGGCACCACAACCACCATGCCTTCCCCGGTTCGGCGTCCTTCGGGCTCGCCTGGTACCGCATCGATCCCGGTTACTGGGTCATCCGCTTGCTCGCTCTTTTCGGTCAGGCCTGGGACATCAAGGTCCCGTCGAAAGAGCAGATCAAGCGCCGGGAAATTCGCAGCGCCTGACCCGACGCACTTGCAGGAAGAGGAGGAGTTCCCATGGATCACGTTCAGATTGCGGAAAAGGTCGACGAGGCCGCCGTATTTGCCTGGCTCAAGACCTACATCTCCAACGTGCTCGGCATGGACCAGGCGTCCATCAAGGGCAGCGACGGCCTCGATTCCCTCGGTCTCGACTCCGCCCTGACCACTGCTCTGGCGATGGACCTGGAAACCTGGCTCGGCGTCGAAATCCCGCTCGCGATCCTGTTCGAGGCGGAAACGCTCGACAACATCGCCGCCGGCGTCGCCCGTGAGGCCGAGCGCCAGCACGCGACGGCAGGATGAGGGCAGATACCATGAAGACGGAACAGCCCGACTACGGCGGCTCAATGGCCGCGGTCCAGTACCACTACGATGTCAGCCGCGATTTCTACCGCCTGTGGCTCGACGAGTCGCTCACCTACTCCAGCGCCCTGTGGGAGGGCGAGGACGACACGCTGGCCGCCGCCCAGCAGCGCAAGATCGACCATCACCTGCGCGAAGCCCGGGCGGACAAGGCGGAATCCCTGCTCGACGTCGGGTGCGGCTGGGGCGCGCTGGTGCGCAAGGCCAGCAGCTATTCCGGCCTGAAGCGGATCGTCGGCCTGACGCTGAGCGAGGACCAGGCGGACAATGTGCGCAGTTTCGGCATCCCGCAGATCGAGGTGCGCCTCGAGAGCTGGACCCAGCACAAGCCGGACCGGCCCTATGACAGCATCATCTCGGTCGGCGCCTTCGAGCATTTCGCCAAGCCCGAGGACAGCCGCGAGGTGAAGATCGAGACCTATCGCGACTTCTTCGCCACCTGTTCCAAGTGGCTGACGCCGGGCGGACGCATGTCGCTGCAGACCTTCGTCTACGGCACCATGCGCAACGAGGAAGCCAGCCAGTTCATCAACGAGGAGATCTTCCCCGCCGCCGACCTGCCGCGGCTGGACGAGATCGCCGCGGCGGCGGACGGGGTGATGGAGGTGACCTATCTGGTCAACCACCGCCTGCACTACGCCCGCACCTATGATGCGTGGGCGCGCAACCTGCGCCGGCGTCGCGACGAGGCGGTGAAGCTGGTCGGCGAGACCGTCACCGAGCGCTACGAGCGCTATCTCAAGCAGACCTCCATCGGCTTCTACACGGGCAAGATCGGCCTGCTGCGTATTTCGCTGCGCCCGACCGATCGCCCGGTTTCCGAAACCTCGAGGATGTGAGTGGAGCCGGGTCGGCGCTTCTCGCCGGCCCGCCACCCGCATCGGAAACACTACCGGCGGCGCGTGCGCGTGCCGCCGGACGCCGAAGGCTTGCCGTCTTCTTGCCCGCCCAGCGACAGGGACCAGCAACAGGGAACCGTGCCATGACCGTCACCGCCCCAGCAGCAGAAACCCAGGCAGGCAGCGTTGCTGCCCGCGTGCCGGCCGGCCAGGACATCGTCTTCAACCCGCTCGATCCGGCGTTTCGTGCAGATCCCTATCCGGTCTATGCGCGCCTGCGCCGCGAGGCTCCGATCCTGCGCACCAAGGGCACGCTAATCCTGTCGCGCTATGAGGACGTGCTTGCCGTCATGCGCAGCCGCAAGTTCAGCGTCCGCCTGATCCCCGACACGGTGGTCAAGCAGGCCGCCCGTCTGCGGTTCGAGGACTACGGCCAGATGCTGCGCTTCCTGCAGACCTCCATCGTCTTCACCGACAATCCCGAGCACATGCGCCTGCGCCGGCTGGTCAACCAGGCCTATTCCAACGAGGCGATCAACGCTCTCCTGCCGGTGCTGACCGACCGGATCGAGCGCCTGCTCGCGGCCCATGCCGCCCGTGGCGGTTGCGACATCATGGCGGACGTCGCCGTGCCGCTGCCCATCGACATCCTGTGCGACTGGATGGCGGTGGATGACGAGGCCCGCCCCGGCATTGCCGAGAAGGTCCATGCGGTGCGCTACCTGCTCGACCCGGGCATGATGAACCGCTCCGCCTTCCAGAAGGCGGCAAGCAGCATGCGCGAGCTGACCGGCTATTTCGGCGAGCACGCCGCCCGCATCCGCAAGTCGGGCAAGGACACGATCATCGCGAGGCTCTGCGAGGCGCAGGTCGATGGCGCGGGCCTGACGGAGGAGGAGATCGCCTTCGCCTGCGTCATGTCTTTTGTCGCCGGGACCGAGACGACCCAGTGCCTCATCGGCAATCTCGTCGATGCCATCCTCGATCACCGCGAAAAGTTCGAGGCGCTGGGCGATGACCCGGCCTCGATCCGCTCCGCGATCGAGGAAGTCACCCGCTACGAGACGCCGCTGCAGTTCACCAAGCGCCTTGCCGTTGAGGATTGCACGGTCGGCGGCATCGACATCTCCGCCGGCGAGCAAATCCTGCTCTGCCTCGGCTCGGCCAATCGCGACGGCGAGGTCTTCGAGGCCCCCGACGAGCTGCGCTTCGACCGCAAGGGAACCGCTCATATCGGCTTCGGCTTCGGCATGCATTCCTGCCTCGGCGCACTGCTCGCCCGTGTCCAGGGCGATGCCTTCCTCAAGGTGCTGCTGAACGGCTACGGCGATTTCGAGCGCGTCGATCCCGAGCGCCGCTGGCAGGCCAACAGCCTGATCCTGCGCGGCCCTGAGCGGCTGGACATCCGCTTCTCCACGCAACGGGGGACAGCGTGAGCGCGAGGGCTGAAATCTTTGCCAGCGACCGCGCGCGGGCGGCGGTCGATCTCTACGTGTTCCACCATGCCGGTGGCAGCCGCCACTCGTTTGCGGCCTGGCAGTCGAAGTTTCCCGCGGAAGTCGCGCTGCACCGGGTGCAGCTTCCCGGCCGCACGGCGGAGACCTGCCACGTCCTGCCAAAATGGGCCGGTGCCCTGGTCCCCGGCCTTGTCCGCAACTTCCTGAAATCCCGCGCGGGATCCCGGCGGCCTTTCGTCTTCTACGGTCACAGCTTAGGTGCGCTGATCGCCTTCGAGCTGACCCGCTTCCTCCGGCTGATCGGCGAGGACATGCCCGCCGGCCTCGTCGTCGCCAGTCGCCGCGCGCCCCATTGCCAGCTCAGCCACGGCGAGCTGTTCAGCCTTCCCGATGATGAGCTGGTTGCCGCGCTCCATCGCCTTGGCGGCGTGCCGGAGCATATGCGCGGCAAGGAGGACTGGCTGCGTCAGGTGCTGCCCGTCATTCGCGCCGACCTGCAGCTGTCCGACATCTATCGCTATGCCGGCCAGCCGCCGCTCGACTGCCCGATGCTGGCGGTGAAGGGCTCCGACGATCCGATCATGTCGCTGCGCGAGCTCATCGAGTGGTCGGCCCACACCACCGGCAGTTTCACCTGCGGCGAGCTGCCGGGCGCGCATTTCTTCGATGCCGACGGGACGCGCCGCCTTGAGGCGATCCTCATCAGGACCCTGGCCCGCTGGGCCGAATTCGAACCCGCGGGCACGTCCGCCCGCCCCATGCCCCTTCCGGAGGAGAGACCATGCTGGACAAGAGCCGGGATCTGAGCAGCGTCAGCGTTCCCACCCTTTGGGGGCTCCTCGATTCCTACGCGGCCGCGCGGCCGGACGACCGGGCCTTCCTCTATCTCGGCCCGGAGAATGTCGAGCAGGAGGCGCTGACCTATGCCGAGCTGCACCGGCTGGCGCGCATCTACGGCCAGCGGCTGCGGCAGCACACACGCCCCGGCGACCGGGCGATCCTGATGTTCCCGACCGGCCTTGCCTTCGTCGTCGCCTTCTTCGCCTGCCATTTCGCCGGCGTCGTGCCGGTGCCGATGGTGCCTCTCAAGGGCTCGCGCCTGCGCAACACGGTGCATGCCATCGCCGAGAACGCGGCCGCTGCCGTCGTCTTCAGCAATCTCGACCAGGCTTCGCTCGTTCACGCCCAGCTGAGCCCGCTGCCGAGCTACCGGGACGCCACCTTCATTGCCATCGATCTCGATGAAGGCGGGCCTGCGCCGACCGCCGACCCGCATGAGGCGCTGCCGCACGAACTCGCCTTCATCCAGTACACGTCCGGCTCCACCTCGGTGCCGCGCGGCGTGATGGTCAGCCATGCCAATCTCGCCGCCAACCTGGAGATGATGGCCGAGGCCTTTGGCAACGACGACAATCCGACCTATGTCGGCTGGGCGCCGCTCTATCACGACATGGGGCTGATCGCGAACGTGCTGGAGCCCTTCTATCTCGGCACGTTCTGCATCCTGATGTCCCCCAATCTGTTCGCCCACCGGCCCTGGCTGTGGCCGAAGGCGATCAGCGATTATCGCGCGGTGGTCAGCGGCGGGCCGAACTACGCCTACGACCTGTGCATCGAGCGCCGCGACCTGATCATTGATGCCGGCCTCGACCTGTCGTCGTGGAAGCTTGCGTTCAACAGCGCCGAGCCGGTGCGCGCCGGCACCCTGCAGCGCTTCACCGAGGCCTTTTCCGGCATCGGCTTCCGTCCCGAGACTTTCTACCCCTGCTTCGGCATGGCGGAGGCGACGCTGCTGATCACCGGCGGCAGCCGGAGTGAGGTGCCGATCCTGCGGCCGGTGAGCCGGGTAGGGCTGGCGCGGGGCGCGGCCGTCGCACCGAGCGACGAGAAGGACGAGACGCAGGCGATCGGCTGCGGCAGGGCGCTACGCGACGAGACGCTGCGCATCGTCGATCCGGAGACCTTCGACGCCATGCCCGATGGCGAGATCGGCGAGATCTGGGTCGCCGGCCCGCATGTGCCGCTCGGATATTTCGACAATGAGGAGGTCTCGCAGCGCACCTTCCATGCCCGCATTGCCGGCGAGGAAGACGGCGAGCGCTATCTTCGCACCGGCGACCTCGGCTTCGTGCTGGAGGGCGAGCTCTATGTCACGGGCCGCCACAAGGACCTGATCATCGTCCGCGGCCACAACGTCTACCCGCAGGATATCGAATATGTGGCGGAGCGTGCCTGGCCGGGCCTGAAGAACAATTCCGGCGCAGCCTTCGCGGTCGAGGATCCCGACAGCGGCATTCAGACGCTGGTGCTCGCCCAGGAAGTGCGGATCGGCAACCGCCAGTCGATCGATATCGACGCGGCGACGCGGGCGATCCGCCAGGAGATCCTGCGCGAGGCCGATGTCACCTTCCACAAGATCATCCTGCTGGAGCCGGGCTCGATCCCCAAGACCTCGAGCGGCAAGATCCGCCGGGCCGAGACCCGCAAGCGCTACCTAGACGAGACGCTCGCGATCCTTGCCCGCCGGCCGTCCCAGGCTGCCGAGGCCGAACCGGCAAAGGCGGCGAGCGGCGACGACTGACCGAATGCGGACCGGGCCGGCAAGGCCCGTCCGGTCCGCGGATTTTTTGCAAACGTGACGAGGTGAAGACAGGTCCATGTCCGAGGAAAAACTGCCGGTTCTCTCGCGTGACGAGATTGGAGCAGTGATCGGCAAGACGCCTTTCGCGGTATGGGTCGGGGCGAGCCTCGATACCTATCGCTACGGCGAGGTGGAAATTAGCATTCCCATGCGCCGCGAGCTGACCCAGCATCACGGCTTCGGCCATGGCGCCATCATCGGGTTTCTGGCCGACAGCGCCTGCGCCTGGGCGGCCGCCTCCGTCGCCGGCGATGTCGTGACCTCCGAATACAAGCTCAACATGTTCGCTCCCGCCGTCGGCCAGACGCTGGTCGGCCACGGCCAGGTGCTCAATTACGGCGGGCGCCATGCCGTCTGCCGCGCCGATGTCTACGCCCTTTCGGGCACGCGCAAGAAGCTGGTGGCGACGGCGCTCGCCACGATCTTCCAGGTCAAGCCGTAAGGCCGGCCTTCCGACCCACCCCAACCAGGAGTTCGCGTCATGCAGCACGTTGAAAGCACTCTCGGTCCCGATGTCCCGATCGTGGTCTGGTCGCCGCGCGACGGCGCCCGTTTCAGCCTCGACGAGCTCGCCGCCTATCTTGCCGAGTCCAAGGACCGGATTTCCGCGCAGCTCGATGAAAACGGTGGCGTCCTGCTGCGCGGGTTCGACTGCGTTCACACGTCCAGCGACTACCAGAAGGTCCTCGACGTGGTCGCGCCCGATCTGATGGACTATGTCGGCGGCACCTCGCCGCGCAAGGTCGTCAACGGCCGGATCATGACCGCGACCGAGATCCCCGGGTCCTACTCGATCCCGCTGCACCAGGAAATGTCCTACACGGACAATTCGCCCGACCGCATCTCCTTCTTCTGCGAGCGGCCGCCGGAAGAGGGCGGGCAGACGACCATCGGCGACATGCGCGCGATCACCCGGGCCATCGACCCGAAGGTCCGCGAGCGCTTCGAGGTCCATGGCGGTGTGCAGCTCTGCCGCAACCTGCCGCTGCCGGAGAAGGTCGCCTCCCGGCCGGGCGTGCCCAAGACCTGGCACGAGGTTTTCGCTACCGACCGGCGCGAGGACGCCGAGAAGGTCGCCGCCAAGTCCGGCTGGCGCTACGAGTGGCTGGACGACGGATCGATGCAGCTGTGGCAGGAGGTGCGGCCCACCACCCGGCAGCACCCGCGCTCCGGCGACGATGTCTGGTTCAACCAGGTGCACATCTTCTCGCCCGTCTCCGCGCTGAAATGGGCCCGGCTCGACGGCCGCACCGAGGCCGCCGACCGGTTGGCCCGCGCGCTCGAGGAGGCGCCGCAGCTTCTCGACCACATGCGCTACGGCGACGGCACGGAGATCGCGGCCGAGGACGTGCTGCACATCTACGACGTGCTGCTGGAGAACGAGAAGCCGGTGCAGTGGCAGAAGGGCGACGTGCTCGTCCTCGACAACATCCTTGTCGCCCATGGCCGCAAGCGCTTCTCCGGCGACCGCAGCGTTCTGACCGCGCTGATCCAGCACGCCCACTGACCCTCGTGCCCAAGGCCCGGCGGCGCGCCCGCCGGGTCAAGCCCCATCCGAACGGGAGACAGCCATGCTGAAGACGGTTTCCAGCACAAAATCCGGCGAGGCGCAGGACGAGATGGCCGCCGAGGAGCGGCGCATGCGCGTCCAGCTTGCCGAGTTCTATCATCTCGTTGCCTATCTCGGCTGGACCGAGATGATCTTCAATCATATTTCCTTGCGTGTTCCGGGGCCCAACCGCCACTACCTCGTCAATCCCTTCGGGCTGCACTACGAGGAGATCACGCCGGACAATCTCGTGAAGGTCGACGTCGAGGGCAACCTGGTCGAGCCGTCGGACTATCCGGCCAACCGGACGGGCTTTGCCCTGCACGGGGCGATCCACGAGGCGCGCGACGACATCCACTGCATCGCCCACACGCACACGACGCCGATTTCCGCGATCGCGCTGAAGGAAGGCGGCTTCACCTATGACGACTTCTATGGTGCGCAGCTCTTCGGCCGCGTTGGCTACCACGCCTTCGAGGGCGTGACGGTCTTTGCCGACGAGCGTCCGCGCATGGTCGCCAGCCTTGGCGACAAGAACGTGCTGGTACTGCGCAACCACGGCATTGCGGTCGGCGAGCGCGACGTGCCGCGCACCTTCTGGCTGCTCTACAACGCGCAGCGCGCGGCCGAGATCCAGTGCCAGGCCGGCATGCTGCCCGGTGCCAATACCCCTCTCACCGACGAGGTGCGGCTCCGCAGCGCGGCGGCGGCCGAAGAGCTGGTCGCGGGCGATGCCTTCGCCGCCAAGCTCTTCGACGCGATGGTACGCAAGGTGCGCCGTGATCGTGGTCCGCTCTGGGCCAGGGATACCGGAACCGACCGGCTCGAATAGGCGGCGTCCCGCCGGCCTGCCGACCCCGAAATCGCGGAGGATCATGTCCCGTGACACTGCAAGAGAGAAACCGGTCCCGGTCCGGGCCAGGGGTGGCGTCCCACCGGGACCGCGCAACAGGCTGGGCAAGCACCCACCGGGTCCATCTCGGCATGCCGCATCTCGCCTTCAGCGGCCTGTCGGAGGCATGGCTGCTGAAGGAGCTGGGCCATCGCCACTGGATCCAGCTCGCGCGCATGGCGGAATACGACTTTCCCGACTTCTATGACGAGGCCGGGCACACGGTCTATGCCGCGTTCCGCTCCGTGCGGATCGAGGGCGCGCGCTTCGATCTGGCCAAGGAAAACGACACGCTGGTGATCCGCTCCAGCCTGTTCCGCCTGTCGCGCACCCAGGTGCAGAGCGAGCACCGGCTGAGCATCGGCGGTGCCCTGCTCGGTGTGGTGCGCATGGTCTCGGTCTTCGTTCACCGCAACGGCCAGACGTCGAACCGGTCGGTGGTCCGCGTCGAGATCCAGGGTCTGCCGCCGGTCTCCGAGGCCAGCAAGCCGAACCTGGCGAACGGCGGTGTCGACGGCACCTTGTGGGCCTGGGACGAGGGGGCGATCGTTGCCGCCGATCATCGGCCGCAACTGTTCTTCCCCTGTCCCTCGCAGGACTTCAACGGGGCTGGCTTTCTCTACTTCGCCAATGTCCCGGCCTTCGTGGACCGGGCGGAGTGGAACGTCGATCCGGACTTTGCGCGCAACGCCATCACCCGTTGGCGCAGCGTCGCCTATCACGCCAATATCGATCCCGGCGAAGCCATCTCCATCGAGCTCGTCGACTTCGAGCGGGACGACCTGTTGTGGCGGCACCGCTGCCGGGTGACCCGGGCAACTGACGGCAAGCACATGGCGGATGTCCTGAGCGTGCGCAGCCGCGTCGAAGTGGCCGGATCGCGGCGCGTGGCCGCCCGGCAGGAAGTCGGCTGCGCCGACCGGCCCGACTGTTGACCATCTGACGGGACAAGGGCAACCGGGCGAGGAGCGGCCAGGCGAACGGCGCGCTCGCCCGGCAGGGGGTCTTTGTTCCCATCCAGAAGTTGCATTTCCTGAAATATGGAGTGCGAACAGCGGTTGGTGATAGGGAAAATTTACATCGCCACGTTGTCGTGATACCCCTCTTCAGATCCTGCATAAGTGCGGAACATCTGTAATCTCAAACTCTTTCAAGAAAAAACCCGTTCAGAGCGCCTGAGGGCCGAATTGATGCCGTCTTGCATCGCGGTTTCCTACGTCCTGCAGAAGGGTTTGGTTGCGGTCATCGGGAGAAGGGTATGACATATTCGGTGTTGCGGCGGATCGAGGAGCTTGCCTTCGGTCAAGGTGACCGCGTCGCGATGGAAGAGGGCGCCCGCCAGCTGACCTATGCCGGCCTGTACGAGGCGATCCGCAGGGCCGGCCGCCAGGGCCTGTCCCGCTCGGCCCGCGGGCTTGTCGGGATCAATGGGCGTCCCTCGATCGAGTCCGGCGTCGGCATTCTCGCCGCCATGGCATCGGGCGATGTTGCCGTTCCGGTCGACGGGCGCTTGCCGCTCGCCCGCCAGCAGGCCCTTCTCGACTGGTGCGACACCTTGAGCGACCATCAGGAGATCGCCGGCATCGTCGCCGAGCTGGACGGCAAGGCGCCGCAGCCGGATGCGCGCGGCTGCATCGCGCCGCGCGCCCCGCGTCAGGCCGCCTACATCGCCTTCACCTCCGGCACCACCGGCGAGCCCAAGGCCATCGAGGGCACGATGGAGGGCATCGACCATTTCATGGCCTGGCAGTCGGGTCTTGTCGGCAGCTTCTGCGAGGTGCCGCGCGTCTCCTGGCTGACGCCGCTGTCCTTCGACGTGATGTATCGCGACCTGCTGTTGCCGCTGGTGACGGGGGGCACGCTGGTCATTCCGGATGCGGAAGCCGGGTTCAACATCGCCTCCGGCTGGCAATGGCTGACGAGCGAGCGGATCGACATCGCCCATGTGGTGCCGTCAATCGTGTCCGCGTGGCTTACCTCCGGCGATCTGCCCAAGCTCGACGTCAAGGCGCTGTTCTTCGCCGGCGAGCCGCTGAAAGTGCCGTTGGTTGCCGCGCTGCGCGGCCGCTATGGCGGACGCATCTACAATCTCTACGGCCCGTCCGAGGGCACGATGGCGAAGTTCTGCCGCCTGATCGACGAAGACTGTCCGACGAACGGGACGCTCTATCCCGTGGGCCGCCCCATCGCCGACGACGTGACATTCGAACTCGCCGACAATGGCGAGATCGTGCTCGCCTCGCCGCATCTGACCAACGGCTATCGCCAGCGCGACGGCGGCGCCGATCCGTTTCCGCAGGTCCGGCCCGGCTGGTACGCCTATCGTACGGGCGACAGGGGCGAGGTCATCGGCGGTGATCTCTTCCTGCTCGGCCGTCTCGACAACCAGATGAAGGTCAACGGCATTCGCATCGAGGCCGGCGAGGTCGAGCGCCTTGCCGAAGGATGCGAGGGCGTCGAGCGGGCGGTCGCGGTCAAGCTGTCGCCTCCCGAGGTGCCTGGCGAGACGCTTGCCCTGTTCTGGCAGGGCGCCCCGGACCGGGAACCGGCCCTGCGCGAGCGCCTTTCGGACGCTTTGCATCCGGCGGTGATGCCCTCGCTCTACACGCATCTTGCCAGCTTCCCCGTCACCTTGAACGGCAAGGTCGACCGCAAGGCGCTCGTCGCGGACGCAGCCGCCTTCCTCGCGGCCGGACAAGGAGACCTCTCCGGCGACATCCATGGCGACCCAGCCGAGCGCCACGTCCAGCAGGTGATCTCGCGGGTGCTGCGCCGCCCCTGCGGCCTCGATACGGATTTCATCGGCCTTGGCGGCAATTCGCTGATGTTCGGCCTGATCGCCTTGCAGCTGGAGACGGCCTTCGGCATCGCCATTCCCCAGTCGCGCTTCTACGAGGCGGGCACGCCGCGCGCCATCGCTGCCTGGCTCCTCGCCAATGGCGGGGAGCTGCGTGAGGGGGCGGCAGACGGGAACGAGGTCCAAGCCCCCGCATCCTTCGACGTGGCGGACGGGGACTACCGGCCGCTCACCAGCCGTCAGCAGACGATCTACGACATCTTCTGCAAGGACATCTTCGGCGCCGCTATCAACATGACCCTTCAGATGCCGTTCCGCGCTGCCGAGGCCGAGCGGCTGAAGCGCGTCTTGCTGCGCCTGATCGAACTCAACGACTGCTTCCACCTGCGCTTCCGCCGGAATGGCGACACGCTGCTGCAGACCATGGTCTCGAACGGTTTCGGCCCGGCCGATTTCGAGGAGGTCACGGCCGACGATGCAGAGTTCGATCCTCTGTCCACCGCCTTCGGCGAGCGGACCTTCGACCTCGACGGGGCGCGGCCCTTCCGGATCCTGCTGCTGACCAGCCCCTCGGGCGCGGGACGTCTCGTCCTGTCCATGCATCACCTCATCAGCGACGGCATGTCGCGCGAATACATCCGCCGCGACATCGAGGATGCGCTGGCCGGGGCGCCGGTGCCGGTGCGCAGCCCCTTCCGCGCGGCCATCGCCGCCGAGACCGGCGAGAGCAGGGCCCGCGCCACCGCCTTCTGGCATGCGCATATCGATGGTGCACCGCCGATGCCGCGCTTCGTCTCCGGCCTCGACCGTAGGAATCTCTCGGCGCGTATGCTGACCTTGCCGCTCGGCGTCGATCACGGCGCGCTGCTTGCCCGCGCTCGTGCGCTCAACGCCAGTGTCTTTCCCTATCTGATGGCGCATTTCTACCGGGCGATGGCCGCCCATTCCGGGGTCTCGGACCTGATCATCCGGGTCACCACCCATGGGCGCTATCGCCCCGAACTGCTCGACACGCTGGGCCTGCTGTTCAGCGCCGTCCCGCTGCGGATCAACGGGGCGGGGCAGAGCACATCGGCCATCGTCGCCAAGCTGTCGCGCATGCTGGAGGCCGCGCCCGGGCATCAGGACGTGTGCTTCCGCGATCTTGCCCGTCTGGTCGGCGAGCCGGACGACGAGCATGTCCACCCGGTCACGGGGGTCAGCTTCGCGCTCGATGGCTACGACGTCAGCGAGGCGATGCCCGCCGGTCTTTCCCTCGATGCGCGTTCGCAGGTCATCCGCGCCTCGTTGCCGCATGAGGCGCTGGTCTTCGCGCGGACCTACAGCGATGGCTGCGTGCTGCGGTTTCTCTACCGCTCCAAGGCGTTTTCCGACAGCGACATCCAGTCGATTGCCGCGCATATGCGCGAAACGATCTCGCGGGAACTGGCGGAGGCCGAAAGCGAGAACCTGGCGGAAATCGAGATGGGCCGCCGCGCGGCGCAGTGCTCCTAGCGCGGCAGAGGGAAAATCCGGGAGGCGAGGTTGAGCCGGTCGCTCTCCTCGCTCGTGCTCTTGCACTCTTCCGCCAGTTCCACCCGGTAGGCCCGTGACACGATCCCCACCACCGCGACCTCGCCGTCCGGCAGGGCGGCCAGCACCGGCCCACCGGAGGCCCCTGAGAGCGTGTCGGTGGAGATGCACAGGTAGTCGGCCTCGGGTTTCTGGCTGTCGATCGGCAGCGGGTTCTCGCGATCCTTGGAACTGTTGGACGAGATCGTCGCCGTGCAGGAGGACGACGGGTGCACCGCGCCGTTGGCCAGCATGGCGAGACGGGCGGTGTGGGGGAAGCCGAAGCCGGCCAGCCGCGTGCCCGGCGGAATATCGCCGCCGGCTGCACTTTGCGCGGAATAGACGGGCATGCCGGAGGCTGCGAGCTGCTGCGGGACGTCCGTGTCCGTATCGAGCTGGACCCTGACCGTATCGTGGCTCGTGCGCGTCACCGCCCGGCAGCCATAGACGCTGCCGGGCGCAAGCGGCTGCTCCTCGCCGATTCGCGCGGCAAGGCCGAACACGGCCCGAAAGCCTGCTCCGGGCGGACAGGCGATGGTTTCGCCGATGTCCGGCAGCTCGCTGCGGCCGGTTCCCGGGGTGTCGATCAGATGAAGATTGGCGAGGCAATGCGCTGCGGTCCAAACGTGCCTGCGGTCGACATCGAGAAAGCCCGAGCAATGGCTGCGCGACTGGAACTTGCAGTGTTCGGCAGGCAGCAGGTCGAGCAGCATGTCGCCGCCTGAGCGGCGCACGAAACCGGCCTCGGTGACGAGGGCGACCGCGCCGGCCATCCGCTGCAGGCGTTCCGCGTGGCTCGGGCCCGGACAGGCGATACGATAGCTCGTCGTTGCACCGACGTCGCAGGCGGTTATCTCGCCGAACGTCGCGGCGGCAGCCATTCGGGCGGAACCTTCCATGGCGACACCGGCAATGCCGTCGTCGCCGATGATCATCTTGTGGATGTCGACTGTGCCGATGATCGAGAAATACCTTGCGTCCGCGAAGGGAAACCCGTCGGGACCGAGCTGCTCCAGGACCGGT
Source organism: Stappia sp. 28M-7 (assembly GCF_014252955.1). Taxonomy (NCBI): domain Bacteria; kingdom Pseudomonadati; phylum Pseudomonadota; class Alphaproteobacteria; order Hyphomicrobiales; family Stappiaceae; genus Stappia; species Stappia quadratibracata. The sequence continues at coordinate 711,966 of NZ_JACMIA010000001.1, forward strand.
GTTCCGGGCTCTGCCTGGAGCACCTGGCGCAGGAACTCGTGATACTCGCCAACGGTGACCTGACGCGGGCCGGACGCGGCAAGCAGGTTGGCGATCTCGCGATTGTCGAGCAGCGCAGAGGCCGAAGGCAACAGCCCCTCGCGCCGCAACGAAAAGCCCTCCCGGGCAAAGTCGGCCGCGGTCAGCCGCAACGCCCGCTCTGGCTCGTCTTGCAGCTGCAGGTGTTCCTCGAGCCGGACGCGGAATTGCGACAGCCGGTCGAGGCCCGGTTCCGCGGAAGGGAAATTGCTCAGCCGGCGGGCCAGCTGCGGATCGAGCCGCTGCAGCAAGGTCTCGCTCTGCTGGCGCAAGCTCTCCGTTTGCGGCAGCAGCTGGCCGTGCTGCCCGGCGACGGCAGGCGGCTGCCAGCCGTTCTGCAGCCAGGGCTGCGCGCTGCTCCCATTGAGGCCGGGCAGGGCTCCGGGGTTTCGCAACCCTTCCAGGCCCCGCAGCTCGCGCAGCTCCCGGAGTTGCTCCTGGAACTGCCGGGTGTTCTGCAGCTCCTGGCGGAATTGCTCCTGGCCCGCAGCACGTCCGGCACCGAGCAGCAGGACAAGCACGCTCATGACGATGACGGGCGGAAGCAGACGACGAGGGTAGTCCCTGAAGATCTTCATGGTCATTGCTCCGTCCCGCCAGCAAGCCCGATCTCGCTGGGATCGATGCCGAAAGCGGATGCCATTCCTGCGATCTCGGCATGGTAGGCCAGGAGGTTGGTGAAGTGGCTGAGCGTGCGTGGGTGCAGGCAGAAGCTCGGGTCATCGCCTGCCGCGCCTGTTCCGGGCGAAAAATCCGCGTTTCGTCCGAAGCTGGTCAGGCCGATCAGGCGCGGTCCGGCGGCGGCGGCGATGGCGGGGCCGATATCCTGGACCGGTGCCGCATAAAAGCCGCCTCCGCTGTCGCCGACACAGGCGCGAGACATCGGCTCGTCCGGCCCGCTGCCGCCGCTGACAAGCGGTCCGGACAGCAGCTCCAGCCACGTGTCCCGCTGATGGGGCGGGACCGGCTGCTCGCCGGCATCCAGCAGCATCAGCCGGGCATAGAGAAGCCACTGCGGGCTCGTCAGCCGGTCGTTGTCCGTCTCCACTGTCTTGCCCCAGCCGGCGGTGAAGAAATGCAGCCTGTCCTTCTCCAGCATCTCGTCATCGGCGAGACGCGCCGGCATGACTTCGGAGCCGGAAAGCGGTTCCGGCAGGTGGAGCGCCGCAAGATCGAAACCCAGCTCCGGCTGAAGTCGCCTGTAGCGCCCGGCGATCAGCATTGAGGATGCCGGGTGAGGGAGCGAAAGCGCGCGCTGCTGGTCCCGGCGGTGGTGTCCGTACCAGACGGTGACTTCGCTGAGATAGAAGTTGAGGTCTTTCGGGATCAGGCAATGGGCGGCGGTCAGCACCAGTTGCGGGTGCACCAGCACGCCGCTGCACTCTGTCGCTTCCCTAGCGGGACTGGCTCCATGTTTCAGCACCATCGTCAGGCGGACCATGTCCCGCAGGCTGCCCGGCTGTGCGGGCAGTCCGCCGATGATCGTCATGCCCGGAGCCGGCGGCAGGGGCGTGAAATCCGTCGGATCGGGCAAGGGCGGGGCGAAGGCCGCGCTGGGCAGGTCCGCCTCCGGCCGGGACCGCTCGCGCTCCAGGAAGGCATCCAGCGCGAGGACGAGCGGTGGTTCGGTCGAGGGGGCCTTTTCGGTATCGCCCGTCCCGTTGGCCGTCGCGCTTGCAGCCGGAAACAAGGTCGCCAGAAGCAGGGCCGCAACAACGCGTTTCAGCCCGCATGCCGATGTCCTTTCCGCGTCCATTGCGATCCCCCTTTGCGCCGTCTCGCGGTTTCCGTTCCCTGTCTCGATATCCGCCCAGCTTGCCCGGTCAGAACGCCGGATCGCCGACGCGCTTGCGCCAGTTGATCCAGGCCATCACCTGCGGCGTGATCAACGTGTAGATGCCGCCTTCACCGCATCGTCCTCCTGTGGCGGCGCGCGAGGTGATGCCGGCAACGTAATAGGCTCCGAAATACCGGATGAAGGCCGGCCCGCCGCTGTCGCCCTGGCACGTATCGCCGCCGGTATGTCCGTCGACGAGCACGGCCTCCCGCCCCGGCGCGCAGTCGTAGTTGGCCTGGGCATAGGCCCTGCTGCAGGTCGGATCCGCGACCGGCACGCGTACGCCGACCTTTCCCCAGTAGCGGCGGTCGTCGGAGATGAAATCGGAGATCCCGAAGCCCACGACGGTCATGTGCTGCAGGGCGGGGGAGGTCAGCAGCTCCAGCGGGGCGAAATGGGCCTTTGCGCGATCCTGGATGAGATCGACTAATTCCGGCTTGTCCGCGGGGCTGTCCATGGCCGTCCGGTCGGGATCGAGATAGATCAGCGCCAGGTCGCTCCCCTTCAGCAGGCGCCCCTGCGATAGCGCTGCGCAAAAGGCGGGGTCGAGCAGGGCAGGCTGCCGGGTGCGGTCGATACGGCTCGAACGCTGGCCCGCCAGCAACGGCCCGTACTCGTAGCGGGACCGAGGCTCGGCGATCGGGGCAAGCAGATACTTGCCGCGCCGGTCGGCAACGGAATCGTAGACGACCACGGCAGTCGCTCGGCCATCCGCCGACAGCAGATCGAGATCGCAAACGCAATGGGCGGCGGTCAGCACCGTCAGATCGCTCACCAGTACGCCGGTGCAAAGACCGGAAAGCGCAGCATCGTCCTCGCCGGCGCCCCGTGTCTGGAGAATGGCAACGGTTTCGCGGAACCGCTGTCCTGCCGTCTGTGCATTTTGTCCGACGATGCGAGCCCCGATGCCGACGACAAAGGGGGTGAGGCTGCTGTCCCGCGGCGCGCTCAGGCGGTTATGCACCAGCGGATCGCGGTCGAGCGCGGTCTCGATGTCGCGCCCCCGGCTTGGTCCCCCCCGTTCCATCCAGTCGTTGAATATCGCCCTGTAGGTCTCGGGGCTGGTGAATGTCTGGCTTCCACGATCCGAGAATGTCTCGATCTTCTGCGCGCCAGACGCGTAGTCCTCGCCCAATTGGCCTCTCAGTGCGTTCAGGTCGCCAAGAGTGTCGCGGAATTCTCGCTCGACCGACATTTGCGCCCGTGCCGGCCCGCTCGGCAGCAAAGCCCCGCCGGCAATCGCCGCGACGCAGCACACCAGACGCAGGAGGGCGGGGCCGGCCATCGCAACCCCTACTGTCCGATGGAGCAATAGCGGGCGCAGTCCGGCGTGTCGCCGCGCCCAGAGCACAGCAGCTGGCACGCGCAGATCGCCTCGCAGCTGTCGCTGCCGCCAAAGCTGCTGCAGCGCGCGATGCAGGCCTGCACGCCTCCCCCCGAGGACAGGGCCAGCCCGGCGGCCACCGTCTGCGCGTCGGTCGCTCCACCGCCTCCGCTGCCGCTTCCACCGGTTCCCTCTCGCGCTTCCCTGAGGGCCGCAAGGGCGGTGATCAGTTGCGCTTCCGCGGAGATGAGATCGGCACGCGCACGAATGAGGTTTGCCTCGCCGCTCCCGATATTGATCTTAAGCTGGATGATCTGGGCCGGCAGGTTGACGATGGCCTGGGCGATGTGGAGCGGAACCTTGACGAAGGATTCAAGCTCGCTGGTCTTTTCGATTGTAACGTCCCGCAGCATTCCCTCTTCGAAATCCAGGGTGGTGGTGCGGGTCGCGAAGAAGGTGCGATTGACGCCGACGGACAGGATCGGCGCCTCGTTCTCCATGGCGATCATCGACTTGTCGAGGATCTGCCAGCCGCCGGCGAGCTTGCGGTTCTTCTGCGTCAGCACATAGACCGCATAGGGCAGGCGAGGCCGATAGAGGATGCCGCGATTGTAGCTGGCGGCCGGCAGCGCGGCGCCGCCGCCTTCCCGGTAGGCAAGTTCGCCCGTGCTGCCCGAGCCGAGCAGAAGCCGGTCGCGCTCGCGGCGGCTGAGCTTGCGCTCGCACACGGACGACAGATGCGCGAGCGACACGACCTCGTCCTGTCCGGGCACGACGACGCACAGGCCGAAGCTCCTGAGGTTATCGTTGAGCACCCGCATGGATGCCGGATCGAACGGATCGAACGTATCCTTGTATCTGCGTTTCAGCCCGGCTGCCTGAAGTCCCGCTTCGCTGCGCAGGGCCGCGGCCTTGGCCAGCGCAAAGCCGGTGTCGGCGATCGTCTTGAGGATCTCTTCCGACCTGTCCTCGGCATTCGCGGTGATCTTGGACAGGAGCTGGCTTGCTGTCTTGACGATGGCGAGCTTGTCGTTGGAGGTCGGTGAGCCGAGAAAGTCGAGGCAGTAGCTGCGCCGCCGGTCCGGAAGCCGCACGGGCGTGAGCGTCTGGACGCGCACGTCGGTCGGACCCGTCTCCTCGACCGAGATGTTGAGGTAGGTCTTCGGCAGGAAATACGAGCCCGCGCTGCCGTGGCACCCGTTCGTGGCGGTGGCGCCGCCGGTCTCATAGTCCTGCGTGCCGACCATGCTGCAGGCGGCGGTCGCGAGCGTGGCGAGACCTGCAAGGGCACTGATGATCAGGCGTCGACCGTGTCCCTGTTCCTGCGCCCTTGCGAATATGCGAGTGGAAATCATCCTGTGCCTCGCCTGTCATTTCTGGTTCGAAAAGCCGGCCACCGGATCGACCGATGGGCCGGCGAGTGCCGCGGGGCAGCCGTAGTAATCCGTCGCCTTGTCGGAGAAGAACGCCTGCTTCCGCCATTTCTCGCGGGCGGTCTTGCGCTCTCCGTCCAGTTTCGCGGCTTTCAGGATCTCGTTGAATTTCGCGTCCGCGACCGCCGCCGGCAAAGCGCTGGCGCTTCCGGTGGAGGGGGCGGAGCCCAGTCGCGGGTCGCGGTCTTCCGCCAGAGCGGCGATCATCTCGGTCTGCAGGTCGGCAAGGTAGGTCTCGAGCTCGGCCAGCCGTTCGCGGTCCTGCGCGGTGTTGATCTTCACCTGGATCAGCGTCGCCGGCAGGGCGACGAGGGCGCTCGCCACCAGGAACGGGACGGTCGCGGCCGCTTCCAGTTCGCTGCCCTTGTAGATGCAGACATTGCCGAGCACGCCGTTGTCGAACCGCAATATCGTGATCCGGTCGGAGAAGAAGGCGCGGCTCACCCCGACCGAGAGGATCGGCGAGACGTTTTCCAGCAACAGCCGCTCGCGCCGGGTCAGCTCCCAGCGGCGATGCGCGCGCTTTTCCAGTACCAGCAGCGTGTGATCGAGGCGCGGCCGGTAGAGGATGCCGGACAGCAGCCTCTTGTCGGTCACCTTCGGCGCCAGCGGCGTGGTCGGCAACAGGGCGCCGCGACGTCCTGCGCCTTGCCGCCTCTGGGCCGCGACCCATTTCGGCGGAGCGTGTCGCGCAGTCTTTTCGGGGGCATCGCAATATGCGTCGATGCCGGCCCGGTCCGGGTCGAAGGACCAGCCCGGATTGATCAGGCAGAAGCCGAGCGAGGAGAGCCGCTCGTTCATCGCCGCCATGTCGGCATGGTCGAACGGGTCGACCTCGTAGCGGAACGGGACGCTGCGCGTTGTATCGGAGCCCAGCGTCTGCGACCGCAGACCCGTGGCGAGCGTGAAGGCCGCCCGCGTCAGGGTGACGGCGATCTCGCGGCTCCTGTCGATGATATCGGTGGCAACTAGCGTCAGCAGGCCGCCATTGGTCTTCTTCACGTCGACGATGTCGTCGGAGGTCGGGCTCGCGAGATAGTCGAGGCAGTAGACATGGCGCGGATCGGCAACGGCCCGTACATTCGGACCATCCAGGGTGCGTTGTTTCCCTCCGCCGTCCGTCGTCTCGACCACGGCGATCTGCAGCACGGAGCGCGGCAGCGCGTAGCTGCCAAGGCTGGCCGAGCGGCAGGAGACGGCATGCGTGTCGTCGAGAAACTGCGATCCCGCGACGGCGCAGCCGGAAAGAGCGGCGGCCGCCGCGACCAGCAGCGCGGCAAGGTGCCATCGGCGCGCGGGCGCCGCGCATCCGTCGCGCGCCAAGCGCGCGCTCCGGGTGGTTTCGGTCCCGCTCATGGGCAGACCAGTGTCAAGGTGCCGCCGCTGACGATGCTGGCTCTCAGCTGCTGGCCGCCCGGGCCGCAGCGGAAGAAGACGCTGATGAGCCGTTCGCCCTGCGGATTGGGGTCATAGCCTCCGCACACGGTGGTGATGTCGACATTGGCGATCTGGCAGGCCGCAACCTCGGTCCGTCGTTTCAAGGCATTGCTGCTGCTGACGTCGCCGCCCGGCTTGACCGGGTCGAAAAGGCACTTCGAGCGCACCCAGTTGGTCACCGTGGAGCTCTCGCATCTGAGGTTCTGGATGGCCCGGTCGCCGGCCCAGGCGCCGAGAATTTCCAGTTGAGGCGGGAGGAGATCGGCGGGGGGAGGAGGGGCGCCAGTTGCAAGGCTGGCCGCAAGGGCATGGGTGTCCTGCGTCGCGTCCTCCAGGCACGCGGAGAGAAGCTGCAGGTTCGACAATCGCTTGGAGAGTTTTTCGTCGGCTGGGGCGTCGGCCTTGATCTCGCTCGTTCCCTCGCATTTGCAACTGGCGGCGAACGCCGCCTCCGACGGGGTCAGCAGCTTGATGATATCGTTGTGGCAGGCCTGGGCGCGGGCCGAGCCTTCCTTGAGCCGCACCATCAGCGCGCCGGCTTCGGCAAGCCCCGTCAGCGGCCCAGCCGTCTTCGCGGGTGGCGGCGGGCTCGCAGGCTCGGCCGGCGGCGCATCGGGAGCTTTCGCGCCCGTGGCCTGAGCGGGCCCGGCGTCGTTTCGCGCTTCCCTGTATTTCTTCGACTGTTCGTCGCAGACCACCGCCCGCACGTCCGGCGGCGCGCAGTCTATGTCGTCGTTTGCACCGGCGTTGCCGTTAAGAACGGCCAGAAAAAAGACGCCGGCAACCACCCCCCGTAGCGCCATGGTAAACAAATCCTTAAAGTGCAATGCGCAACCCTAGGTCAGGTTGTGGTGAAAACTCAATCTGAATCTCTTGCTCATCCGGAAGGGGCGGGTGCCGAGAGGGCCTAAAAAATGCCCCCGGTTGCGGCCAGAAAGTGCTAGTTTCCCGTCGGATAGCGTGGCATGCGACCACGATATCGAGTGCGATAGTGACGTGGGCTGGGGCTGGAACTTGCGTAAGGAAAAGTCGATGACGCGGGCGCCGGCGGGCGCAACGGTGGTGGACCGGGTCTTCCGCAGCGTGAGGTCTGCGCTTTTCGGCGTGGCGGTGGTCAGTCTTCTGGTCAACCTCCTGATGCTGACCGGCCCGGTCTACATGCTGCAGGTCTATGATCGGGTTCTGGCCAGCGGTTCTGTGCCGACGCTGCTGGTGATCAGCGGGTTCGCCCTGGTGCTCTATGCCGTTTTCGGCATTCTGGAGGGGCTGCGCTCCCGTATCCTGGCGCGCATCGGCCAGCGGATCGATGCCCAGCTTTCCGGCCTCGCTTTCGCGATTTCGTCCCGGCTGCCGCTGCGCATGGGCGCCGGCGCGGCGAAACTGCGGCCGGTGCAGGATCTCGACGCCGTTCGCACATTCATGTCCGGCCCCGGACCGGCGGCGATCTTCGACCTGCCCTGGATGCCGGTCTATTTCGCCCTTCTGTTCCTCTTCCACCCGCTGCTCGGCTGGCTCGCCATCGGCGGTGCCGCACTGATCTGCGTCCTGATCGGCCTCAACGAGGCGACCTCGCGCAAGCCGGCCACGGAGGCCGCGCGCGCCGCCAGTCGCCGTGCGGCGGTCGAGGAGGCCGGCCGCCGCAATGCCGAGGCACTGGGCGCCATGGCGATGGATGGCCCCCTGACGCAGCGCTGGGAGCGGGAGAACGAGGCCTTTCTCGATGTCCAGCGCCGGGCGCAGGACTGGTCCGGCTTCTTCGCAACGGCGATCAAGACTGTGCGCTTCCTGCTGCAGTCCGCCGTGCTCGGTCTCGGTGCCTGGCTGGCGATCCTGGGCGAGGTGACGCCGGGCGTCGTCATCGCCGGATCCATTCTCACCTCCCGCGCGCTTGCCCCGGTGGAGCAGGCGGTGGCCCAATGGCGCCCCTTCGCGGCGGCCCGTCTTGGCCGTCGCCGCCTGCGCGAGGTGTTCGCCCAACTGTCGGAGCCGGAGATCGAGCGCCTGGAGCTGCCGCTGCCGCTGCGTTCCCTGACGGTCGAGCAGCTCGCCTGCGGCCCGGCGGGCGTGCCGCGTCCCGTGGTGCAGGGCGTCGCGCTGGAGCTTTCCGCCGGCGACGGGCTCGGCATCATCGGCCCCTCCGGCTCGGGCAAGTCCACGCTGGCCCGCGCCCTTGTCGGCCTGGTGCCGCCGCTGCATGGCTCCGTTCGCCTCGATGGCGCGGAGCTTTCGCAATGGCCGCCGTCTCGACGGGGCCGCATCATCGGATATCTGCCGCAGGACGTGCAGCTGTTCGACGGGACGGTGGCGGAAAACATCGCCCGTTTCGAGCAGGAGGGGGAAGACGAGGCGGTGATCGAGGCGGCCCGCATGGCCGACATCCACGACTTCATCACCGGCCTGCCGGAAGGCTACAACACGCTCATCGGCTCGGAAGGCATGGTCCTGTCCGGCGGACAGCAGCAGCGCATCGCGCTCGCCCGCGCGCTGTTCCGCAAGCCGTTCCTGGTGGTGCTGGACGAGCCCAATTCGAACCTTGATTCCGACGGCGAGGCGGCCCTGACGCGGGCGATGCGCGACATGCGCGCCGCCGGGTCCGTCGTCGTCGTCATCGCCCATCGGCCCAGTGCGATCGCCGCTGTCGACAAGGTTCTGTGCCTGCGCGATGGCCGCATGGCGGCCTTCGGCCCGAAGGACGAGGTGCTGAAGCGCGTCGTCGCGCCGGTGCCGCAGTCGGGAGTGGCATGAGATGGCCCCTCGCGAAACCGACCGCTCTGCCGGTGCCGGTCATGTCGACCGCCAGCTGAGCCGCAGCGTCCGCCGCCATCTGCTCGTCTCGCTGCTGGTCGCCGTGCTGCTGCTCGGCGGGTTCGGCGGATGGGCGGCGCTCGCTCGCATTTCCGGCGCGGTGGTCGCGCCCGCCGTCGTCGTGGTGGAAACGAATGTCCGCCGCATCCAGCATCAGGAAGGCGGCATTGTCCGCGAGATCGCCGTGCAAAACGGCGACCGCGTTTCGGCCGGCGATCTCCTGGTGCGTCTCGACGACACGGTGACCCGCGCCAATCTGGCCGTGGTGACGCGCCAGCTTGTCGACCTGTATGCGCAGGAAGCCCGCCTGGTCGCCGAGCGCGACGAGAGCGAGGAAATCGCCTTCAACGAACGGGCCCGCGAGCTTGTCGACGAGGACCAGCTGGCGCTTGTCGAGGACAGCCAGAAGAGCCTGATGGACGCACGGCGCAAGTCCGTCAGCGGCCGCAAGGACCAGCTGGGCGAGCAGATCGTTCAGTATCGTCGGCAGATCGAGGGGCTCGACGCGCAGCTTGCCGCCAAGGGCGAGGAGATCGCCCTCATCGAGGACGAGCTGACGGACCTCATGGGGCTTCTCGAAAAGCGCCTCGTCGCGCGGGCCCGCGTCACCGCCCTGCAGCGCGACCGCACGCGGCTCAAGGGCGAGCATGGCGGCCTCGTCGCCAAGATCGCCGAGGTCAACGAGGCGATCAGCGAGCGGCGCATCCTGATGCTGCAGATCGACGAGCAGTCCCGCGCCGAGGTGCTGGAGCAGCTGCAGGACACCCGTGCCCGCATCGCCCGGCTGGAGGAGCAGAAGATCGCGGCCGAGGACCAGCTCCGCCGCGTCGAGGTGCGCAGTCCCCACGCCGGCACGGTCCACCAGCTCGCGGTGCACACGATCGGCGGCGTCGTCGGCCAGGGCGAGACCTTGATGCTGATCGTGCCACAGGGCGACCTTCTGGTAATCGAGGCGCAGGTGCAGCCGCGCGACATCTCGCAGATCGTGCCGGGGCAGGAGGCGCGTGTCCGCTTTCCCGGCTTCGACCAGCGCACGACGCCCGAGCTTGCCGCCCGCGTGCGTACCATCTCGGCCGATCTGGCCCGGGACAATGTGACCGGCGCCCGCTACTTCATCGCCCGTCTCGTCATTCCGGACGAGGAGCTGGCGCGTCTCGATGGCGAGCTTCTGGTGCCCGGCATGCCGGCGGAGGCCTTCATCACGACCGAGGACCGCACGGTGCTGTCCTACCTGGTGCGCCCGGTCACCGATCAGATCGCTCACGCCCTTCGCGAGCGATGAGCCCGACCCCCGCTTGACGTCCCCTTCCTTCCCTCCTATCGTGCCGCAAAATTCGTTGGGGTGCCTTAACCGGCTGAGAGACGCGAACCGCGTCAACCCACTGAACCTGATCCGGGTCATGCCGGCGTAGGGAACGAATGCAAGCCCGAACGGCCGCAAGGCCGGGCTCTGCCGCAAGATCGTCGCGGCCATCCGTCTTCCCGAAACCGCAGTCCGGATCGTGCCTTTCACGCGGCGCGTCGCTTCCCTTCGTCGGAGCCGCGCCCGGCAGGAACGGGGAACGTCGTGGCAAGGGACACGAAACCGGACTACGCCGCGGGCGGATCGGGCAAGGGCCCGGCCATCGCGCTGACCATCGCCGGCTCGGACAGCAGCGGCGGCGCCGGCATTCAGGCGGATCTCAAGACCTTTTCCGCGCTCGGCGTTTATGGCGCCAGCGCGATCACGGCGATCACGGCGCAGAACACCCGCGCCGTGACCCATATCCACGACATCCCGCTCGACGTGGTCACCGGACAGATCGCCGCCGTTCTCGATGATCTCGACGTCGGCGCGGTGAAGATTGGCATGCTGTCCTCGCCGGAGATCGTCACCTGTGTCGCCGCCGCGCTTGCCGGCTATGCGGGACCCGTGGTCGTCGATCCGGTCATCGTCGCCAAGTCCGGCGCCAAGCTCCTGCGCGAGGAAGCGATCGCCGCGCTGAAAGATCAGCTGCTGCCGCGCGCAACGCTGATCACGCCGAACCTGCCGGAAGCCGCCAGCCTGCTCGGCGAGGCACCGCTGCGCGACACCGGCGAGGCGGAGCGCCAGGGCCGCGCGCTGCTGGCGCTCGGTCCCGGCGCCGTCCTGATGAAGGGCGGCCACGGGGAAGGGGCCGAGTGCACCGACCTCCTGCTCGCCGCCGGCGAGCCGCCGCTCGCCTTCACGGCGGAGCGGCTTCACACCCGCAACACCCACGGGACCGGCTGCACGCTCTCCTCGGCCATCGCCGCCGGCCTCGCCAGAGGCCTTCCGCTCGCCCGTGCTGTCGCCGAAGCTCATTCCTGGCTGCACGCGGCCATCGCCGCCGCCGACACGCTGCATGTCGGCTCCGGCCACGGCCCGGTGCATCACTTCCATGCCCTGTGGCGGGAGGATGCACGATGAAGATCTCTGTCATCGGCGGCGGCGTCGTCGGCCTCTGCGTTGCCACCGTACTTGCCGAGCGCGGGCAGGAGGTGACGCTGTTCGAACGTGCCGAGGCGCCGGGCCCGGCCTCCTGCTCCTGGTGGGCGGGCGGCATGCTCGCCCCCTGGTGCGAGGGCGAGAGCGCCGAGGAGCCGGTGGTGCGGCTCGGCCGCGACGCCATCTCCTGGTGGTCGCAGCGCGTCGGCGGCGTCGTCCTCAACGGCAGCCTGGTGGTTGCCCCGCCGCGCGATACCGCGGACCTGCGCCGCTTCGCACGGATGACCGAATGCCATGAGGCGGTCGACGGCGAGCGCATCGCCGAGCTGGAGCCGGACCTTGCGGGCCGCTTCCGCCAGGGGCTGTTCTTTGCCGGCGAAGGACATCTCGATCCGCGCCGGGCACTGGCCGATCTCGTGGCCCGGCTGCAGGGGCTGGGCGCCGACTTGCGCTTTGCGACGGACATGCTGCCGCAGGATGCGCCGGGCGACCGCGTGATCGATTGCCGCGGCCTGGGCGCTGCGGCCGACGTGCCGGAGCTGCGCGGGGTCAAGGGCGAGATGCTGGTCCTGCATGCGCCGGACGTGTCGCTGTCCCGGCCCGTGCGCCTGCTGCATCCGCGCATCCCGCTTTATGTGGTGCCGCGCGGCGAGGGCGTCTTCATGGTCGGTGCCACCATGATCGAAAGCGGCGAGCGCTGGCGCATCACCGCCCGCTCGATGATGGAGCTGCTCGGCTCCGCCTACACGCTGACCCCCGCCTTCGCCGAGGCCGAGATCCTGGAGACCGGCGTCGATGCGCGCCCGGCCTTCCCCGACAACCTGCCGCGCCTGTTGCGCGACGGCCGCATCCTGCGGGCCAACGGCACCTATCGGCACGGCTATCTGCTGTCGCCGGCACTGGCCCAGCAGGCGGCCGATCTGCTTCTCCACCCTGAAACCGAACCGGAGTTCTTCCATGGCCATAACCGTCAACGGCGCTCCGCTTGAGCTTGCGCCGGGGTCGCTGGCCGCGATCCTCGAGGCGCTCGACTATGGCGACGCCATCGTCGCCACCGCCCTCAATGGCGATTTCGTCCCGGCAGAGGAGCGCGCCGACACGCAGGTGCGCGACGGCGACCGGGTCGAGATCCTCGCCCCCATGCAGGGAGGCTGACCCATGCCCGTCTTCTATGGCGAAACCATCGAGAGCCCGATGCTGCTCGGCACCTCGCTCTATCCCTCCCCGGCGATCATGGCCGAGGCGGTGCGGGCCTCTGCCTGCGATATCGTCACCGTATCGCTGCGGCGCGAGTCCGGCTCGGCCCGCGCGGGGCAGGATTTCTGGGGCTTCATCCGCGACCTCGGCGTGCGCGTCCTGCCCAACACCGCCGGCTGCCATTCGGTGCGCGAGGCGGTGACCACGGCAAAGATGGCGCGCGAGGTGTTCGGCACGCCCTGGATCAAGCTCGAGGTCATCCATGACGCAGAGACGCTGGCCCCCGACGTCTTCGGCCTTGTCGAGGCGGCGCGCATCCTCTCGGGCGAGGGGTTCCAGGTGTTCCCCTACTGCACCGAGGATCTCGGCGTTGCCGAGCGGCTCGTCGAGGCCGGCTGCGAGGTCCTGATGCCCTGGGGCGCGCCCATCGGCTCGGCCCGCGGGCTCAACAACGTCTACGGCCTGCGCTCCCTTCGCGCGCATTTCCCGGACATTCCGCTGGTGGTCGATGCCGGCCTCGGCGTGCCCTCCCATGCGGCGGCCGCCATGGAGCTCGGCTACGACGCGGTGCTGCTCAACACGGCGGTGGCCAAGGCCGGCGATCCGGTCGCCATGGCTCGTGCCTTCGCACAGGCCGTGGAGGCCGGACGCCTCGCCTACACGGCCGGGGCGATGGAGCCGCGCGACATGGCCGCCCCGTCCACGCCGGTTCTCGGAAAGGCTTTTCTGGAATGACCGCCTTCGACCGCTTCTATCCCATCGTCGACAGCGCCGCCTGGATCGACCGCATCGTGCCGCTCGGCGTGCGGCTCGTGCAGCTGCGGATCAAGGACCGCAGCCCGGCGGAATTGCGCGCTGAGATCCGTGCCGCAGAGGCTACCTGCCTTGCGAATGACTGCCTGCTGGTGGTCAACGACTATTGGCAGCTCGCCATCGAGGAGGGCTGCCGCTTCGTCCATCTCGGGCAGGAAGACCTTGCCGATGCGGATGTCGGCGCGATCCGCCGCGCCGGGCTCGGCCTTGGCCTCTCCAGCCACGACGGCGAAGAGCTTGAAACCGCGCTTGCCGTTTCGCCGGACTACATCGCGCTCGGGCCGGTCTATCCGACCATCCTGAAGAAGATGAAGTGGGCGCCGCAGGGGCTGGAAAAGCTCGGCGACTGGAAGCGCCGGATCGGCGACATCCCGCTCGTCGCCATCGGCGGCATGAGCGTGGAGCGCGCTGCCGGTGCCTTCGCCGCCGGTGCCGACATCGTCTCCGTCGTCACCGATATCACCCTCAACCAGGATCCCGAGGACCGGGTCCGGCAATGGCTCGCGGCAACGCGCGCCTGATCTTGCACACCTTCAGCCGAGGTTCGTCACCAATGCGTATCCTGACTTTCGTTCTCGCCCTTCTCGTCGCCCTGCCGGCCGCTGCGGCCGACAAGATGACGCTGCTGCTCGACTGGTACGTGAACCCCGATCACGGCCCGATCATCATCGCCAAGGAGAAAGGCTTCTTCGCCGACGAGGGCCTCGACGTCGAGGTCGTCGCTCCGGCGGATCCGTCCGCGCCGCCGAAGCTGGTCGCCGCCGGCAAGGCGGACCTTGCGGTCTCCTACCAGCCGCAGATCCACCTGCAGGTCGCCGAAGGCCTGCCGCTCAAGCGCGTCGGCACGCTGATCGCCTCGCCGCTCAACTGCCTGATGGTCAAGGACGACGGCCCGGTGAAGACCATCGCCGACCTCAAGGGCCGCAAGGTCGGCTACTCCGTCGCCGGCGTCGAGGAGGCGCAGATGCGCGCTGTGCTCTCCCGCCACGGGCTGACGATGGACGACATCGAGATGGTCAACGTCAACTGGTCGCTCGCCCCGTCCGTCATGTCCGGGCAGGTCGATGCGGTCATCGGCGCCTATCGCAATGTCGAGCTGCACCAGATGGCCATCGAGGGCGTGAAAGGCCGCTGCTTCTTCATCGAGGAAGAGGGCATGCCGTCCTATGACGAGCTGATCTACGTTGCCAATCCGGAGCTGATGGACAAGGCGAAGATCGTCCGTTTCCTTGCCGCGACCGAGCGCGCCACCCAGTACATCGTCAACCACCCGGAGGAGAGCTTCGAGATCTATGCCGGCACCGCGCCGGAGCTGAACGACGAGCTCAACAAGCGCTCCTGGGCCGACACGATCCGTCGCTTCGCCCTGCGCCCCGCCGCGCTCGACCATGGCCGCTACGCCCGTTTCGAGGAGTTCCTCAAGGAGCACGGCCTGATCGAGACCATCCGCCCGGTGTCCGACATCGCCATCGATGTGAGCGTCCAATGAGCGGCGCGGAGAGGATCGTGGAGGCAGCTTACGGCTCGCCGGTCTACGGCGCGTGGCGCCAGGAGGCGGCCGGCGACTGGCAGGCCTATACCCACCATGCCTTCGTCGAACAGCTCGGCGCCGGCACGCTGCCGCGGGAGATCTTCCTGCATTACCTGACGCAGGATTACATCTTCCTGTTCCACTTCGCTCGCGCCTGGGCGCTGGCGGTGGTGAAGTCCGAGACGATTGCGGAGGCGCGCTTTGCCTCCTCCATCGTCGACGGGCTGATGAACACCGAGATGAGCCTGCATGTCGACATCTGCGGCAAGGCCGGCATCTCGGAGGCGGCCCTGCTTGCCGCCGCCGAGGAGCGGGAGAACCTCGCCTATACGCGCTTCGTGCTGGATGCCGGCATGTCGGGTGACTTCCTCGATCTCGTCGCGGCGCTGGCGCCTTGCGTCATGGGCTATGGCGAGATCGGCGCGCGGCTTGCCCGCGAGGGTGCGGTCGACACGCCGTACCGGCAGTGGATCGACACCTATGCGGGTGAGGACTACCAGGGCCTTTGCGCCAGCGTCGGCGAATTGATCGAGACCTCCGTGCGCGGGCGGCTCGGCGATGCTCCGGCCGCCCTGCCGCGCTGGGCCAGCCTGTCGAAGCGCTTCCGCACCGCTACGCGGCTGGAAATCGGCTTCTGGGAAATGGGCCTGCGCGGCCCGACCGTTGCCCCGGACCTGACGTGAGCAAGGCAGCAGCTCAGGTCTCGGCGCCGGCTTCGGCGCCGGCGCTGCGGCTGACCGGCGATTTTCACCACGCCGGGCGGCGGCTGTTCTCCGGTCTCGATCTCCCGATCTCTGCCGGCAGCTGGACCTGCCTGCTCGGCCCGTCCGGTGTCGGCAAGTCTACGGTCCTGCGCCTGCTTGCGGGGCTCGACACCGGCGGCACGTTCGAGGGGGAACTCTCGGCGAGCGACGGTGCACCGGTCGCAACCCGCATCGCCTTCATGGCCCAGTCGGACCTTCTGGCGCCTTGGCTCGACGTCGTCGGCAATGTGACGCTCGGCGCGCGGCTGCGCGGCGAGGCGCCCGACCTTGCCCGTGCCCGCGCCCTGATCGAGCGCGTCGGCCTTGCCGGCCATGTCGACAAGCGCCCGGCGAGCCTTTCCGGCGGCATGCGCCAGCGCGTGGCGCTTGCCCGCGTGTTGATGGAAGACCGGCCCATCGTGCTGCTCGACGAGCCTTTCGCCGCGCTCGACGCCCGCACGCGGGCCGAGATGCAGGAACTTGCCTTCGAGGTTCTGGAAGATCGCACTGTGTTGCTCGTCACCCACGATCCGGCCGAGGCCGTTCGTCTCGGCCATCATCTCTTCATCCTCTCCGAGGAGGGGCTGGCGCGGGTCGAGGCCCCCGCCTCGCCGCCGATCCGCGAGGTGGACGCGCCCGAGACGATGGAAATGCAGGCGCGCCTGTTCCACGCCTTGCGGGGGAGGCCGGCATGAGCGCACCCAGCCGTCTGACGCCGATGCAGCGGCTGCGCGATGCGCTCGTCGCGGTCGCTGTGGCTCTGTCGCTGTGGCAGGCCATCGTCTGGATGAGCGGCGTCCCGCCCTTCATCCTGCCGGGCCCCTGGCGGGTGGCGGTGACGCTTGCCGACAATATCGGCCTGATCGCCGATCACGCGCTGGTCACCATCGCCGAGGTGCTGATCGGCCTCGTCTTCGGCGCCCTGCTCGGCGCCGCCACGGCGCTGCATCTGATGGTCTCGCCGGCCGCGCGCCGTATCGCCCTGCCGATCATGGTGTTCAGCCAGGCCGTGCCGGTCTTCGCGCTGGCGCCGCTGCTGACCCTGTGGCTCGGCTACGGCATGGCCTCGAAGATCGCCATGGCGCTGCTGATCATCTATTTCCCGGTGGTCTCCACCTTCTATGACGGGTTGCGCCGCACCGATCCGGGCCTGCTCGACCTTGCCCGCACCATGGGCGCAACACCCACGCGTACCCTGCTACATATCCGCCTGCCGGCGGGCTTGCCGGCCTTCGGGTCGGGGCTCCGGCTTGCCGCCGTCTATGCGCCCATCGGCGCGGTGATCGGCGAATGGGTGGGGGCGTCCAACGGCCTCGGCTACCTGATGCTGCTGGCCAACGGGCGCGCCAAGACCGACCTGATGTTCGCCAGCCTCTTCGTGCTGGCGGCCTTCGCGGTGGCGCTTTACGCGCTGGTCTCGTGGGCAACGCGGCGGATGACGTCCTGGTCGCGCGAGAGCCTCGATACGCTCTAAAGACCGTCCGGATGGGGCCGGGCGAGCAACACCGCGTTGCCGCACCCGAGCCTGACCTTCAGGCCCTCGCTTCCCGCCACCCGGTTGGAGAGGGTAAGGGACGAGCCCATCGGCACGTCGCGGTTCGTGAGCGGCCACTCGACGCCGCGCAGCGTCAGGCCGGCCAGATCCGACAGCGCGAGCACGGAAAACAGCGAGCCGGCAGGCAGGTCGATCTCCTGCTCGCCCGGCAGCAGCGGCCAGCCTTCTTCGTCGCCGCTGGTCATCAGCACGGGAATGCCGCGGGCCCTGAGCGCTGCCCCCTGCAGCAGGTTGCCCATGGCGTGGTCCGAGCGCGCGCCGCCGAAGACGCCGGCGATCACCAGCCCGCTAGCGCCACGGGCGATGGCCTCCGCCGCCGCCAGCTCGCCGTCGGTCATGTCTTTTGCCGGCGGATGGCTCTGGCGCGGCACGTCGCGCCAGGCGGCCGCCATGTCGCTGCCGCTGGAGTCGAAGTCGCCGACCCACAGCTCCGGACGCACGCCCAGCGGCTCCGCATGACGGATGCCGCCGTCGGCCGCGATGGTGCGCGCGCCGGCGATCTGCCGCAGAAGCCGCGGCGTCGGGTCGAGATCCCCGCCGAGCAGGATCAGGAACGGCATCGTTCCGATCATCGGTCAAGCCTCCTGTCCGATATGACTTATTGCGAAATCAGCCTTGTATTATCGGTTTTTTCCCGTCCATGCTCGCGCAAAAGGGAGGACTTCATGAATCTGTCCAACATGCTTGCCCACCGCGCGGAGACGGGCCGTCCGGTGCGTGTCGCGCTGATCGGCGCCGGAAAGTTCGGCTCCATGTACCTGACCCAGGCGCGCCTGACGGTCGGTGTCCATGTCACCGCCATCGTCGATCTGAATCCTGCCCGCGCGCGCCGCACGCTGGCGACCTGCGGCTGGCCGGACGAGCAGTCGCGGGCGATGTCGCTGGACGATGCCTGCGCCAGCGGTGCAACCTTCGTCACCGACGATCTGGCCGCCGTGCTCGCCGACGGGCGCATCGAGGTGGTGATCGAGGCGACCGGCGATCCGTCGGTCGGCATCCGCCATGCGCTGGCGGTGATCGAGGCCGGCAAGCATGTTGTGATGGTCAATGTCGAGGCCGACGTGCTGGCCGGACCGCTGCTCGCCCGCCGGGCCGAGCAGGCCGGCGTCGTCTACTCGCTGGCCTGGGGCGATCAGCCGGCCCTGATCTGCGAGCATGTCGACTGGGCGCGCGCCTGCGGCTTCAAGGTCGTGTGCGCGGGCAAGGGCACCCGCTATCTCCCCACCTATCACCAGCTGACGCCGGAGACGGTCTGGGACGTTCTGGTCCAGTATCTCGGCATCACCGACCGCAGCCTGATCAATCCGAAGATGTTCAACTCGTTCCTCGACGGCACCAAGTCGGGCATCGAGATGACGGCGGTGTGCAACGCCACCGGCCTGTTGCCCCAGCCGGACGGACTGTCCTTCCCGCCGGCGAGCCGCTTCGAGCTGTCCACCGTGCTGCGGCCGAAGGAAGCCGGTGGCACCCTGCCGATCACCGGCACCACCGAGGTTGTCTCCTCGCTGACGCGCGATGGCGCCGACGTGCCGCATCACCTGGCCATGGGCACCTTCGTAGTGATCGAGGGCGAGACCGACTACGCCCGCCAGTGCTTCCGCGAATATCACATGCTGGAGGACGAGACCGGCCGCTATGCCGCGCTCTATCGCCCGACCCACATGATCGGCATGGAGCTCGGCCTGTCGGTCGCCTCCGCCGTGCTGCGCAAGGAGCCGACCGGCATGCCGCGCGGCTTCGTCGCCGACGTGGTGGCGACCGCCAAGCGCAATCTCAAGGCCGGCGAGATGCTGGACGGCGAGGGTGGGGCGACCGTGTGGGGCAAGCAGCAGCCGGCCTCCGTGTCGCTGGATCGCGGCCTGCTGCCGCTTGGCCTTGCCGCCCATGTCAAACTGGTGCGCGACATCGCCGAAGGCGAGATGCTGCGCTGGGACGATGTCTCCATCGACACGACCCAGACCGCCGTTCGCATCCGCCGCGAGATGGAAGAGGCCTTCAGCGCCGGCTGACGCGCCGGCCCTCAGCAGGCCACGACATTGACCGCAAGTCCGCCTTTCGAGGTTTCCTTGTACTTGTCGGTCATGTCGAGGCCGGTCTGCCGCATCGTCTCGATGCAGCTGTCCAGCGGCACGAAATGGACGCCGTCGCCCCTCAGGGACAGGGAGGCGGCGGTCACCGCCTTGACCGCGCCGAAGGCGTTGCGCTCGATGCAGGGCACCTGCACCAGCCCGCCGATGGGGTCGCAGGTCATGCCGAGATGGTGCTCGAGCGCGATCTCGGCTGCGTTCTCCACCTGCTCGTTGGTGCCGCCGAGCGCCGCGCACAGGCCCGCCGCGGCCATCGCCGAGGCCGATCCGACCTCGCCCTGGCAGCCGACTTCCGCCCCCGAGATCGAGGCATTCGCCTTGATGATGCCGCCGATCGCGGCCGCCACCAGCAGGAAGGAGCGGATGCCTTCCTGATTGCAGTCCGGGCAGTGGTCGAGATAGTAGCGCAGCACCGCCGGCACCACGCCCGCCGCTCCGTTCGTCGGCGCGGTGACCAGCGTTCCGCCGGCCGCATTTTCCTCGTTCACCGCCATCGCATAGACGCCCAGCCAGTCCATCACCGTATGCTGGAAGGGGCGGTTCTGCCCGGCCTCGCCCACCAGCTTGGCGTGGATCTGGTGCGCCCGGCGCTTGACGTTCAGCCCGCCGGGCAGGGTGCCGCCGCGCGACAGCCCGCGCTCCAGGCAGGCGTTCATCACGCTCCAGATGCGGTCGAGCCCGGCATCCAGGTCGCCGTCGGGCGTACGTGCCACCTCGTTGCGCCGCTTCATCTCGGCGATGGGCAACCCGCTGTCGCGGCCCATTTGCAGCATTTCCGCCGCGCTCTTGAAGGGGAAGGGGACGCCCGTTTCCACCGTCGCGGCCATCGGCTCGTTCTGCGCGGCAAGCTCCGCTTCGCTGACGACGAAGCCGCCGCCGACCGAATAGAGCGTTTCCTCCGCCAGCACGGCGCCGTCCGCATCGAAGGCGCGGAAGATCATGCCGTTGGCATGGCCCGGCAGCGGCGGGCCGTAGTCGAAGACGAGATCGGTGGTCGGATCGAAGTCCATGTGGCCGACGCCTTCGACGGCCAGGCGCTTATCCTGCGTCAGCCGGGCGATCTCCTCCTCCACGCAGTCGGGGTCGATGGTCGCCGGATCGTGGCCGAGCAGTCCGAGGCAGATCGCCCGGTCGCTGGCGTGGCCCTTGCCGGTGAAGGCGAGCGAGCCGTGCAGCGACACCGCAAGGCGCGCCGGCTTCAAGCCCTGCGCGCGCAGAAGATCGAGGAAGCGGGCCCCTGCCACCATCGGCCCCATCGTGTGCGAGGACGACGGGCCGATCCCGATCTTGAAGATGTCGAAGACGCTGATGAACAATTGATCCTCCCGAAACCGCCGGCGGTGTCGCCGGTGCGCGCAAGCCTCTCCCGAACCCGTCGCGCGGTCGCGATCATGCGTCGGGAAGCGGCTCGTGTCACCCGTTGCCGGGGGCGGTGACGGTTAAGGGAAAATCGCTGTCGCTTTCGCAAGGCCGCGTGTCGCGGCTCAGGCGTCCCCCTCAGGCGTCTTCAGGCCACAGGAAGGCGTAGACGGCCAGCGAAAAGCCGATGTGCTCGGCCAGCAGCGCCACCGCACGGGCGCTGTCGCGCGCCAGCGCCGCCTCCATCAAGGCCGTGTGATGGGCAAGGCCGAGCGTGCGTTCCACCAGGGCGCGGAAGTCGGCCATCGCCTCCTGCGGCAGGCCGTGGCGGGTTTGCGGGTCGAACAGCATGTGCCGGTGATGGCGCTGCAGCTGCTCGGTGATCTGCTGCTGGAAACGCGACAGGCTCTCGGAGCGCCCGGCCGACAGCAGCGCGGCGTGGAAGGCGTCGTGCCGCTCTTCCCACAGCGACATGCCGGCATCGTCGATGCCGGGTTGGGGCGCGGGCGTCAGCGACAGGCGGTGATGGGCGGCGACGATCCGCGCCTCCCAGTCCGCATCGCCCGCCTCGATGGAGCGCACCAGCAGCGCCTCTTCCACCGTGCGGCGGGCGAGCTGCAGGTCGCGGATCGCGGCGGCGGAGACCGGTGCGACCCGGTAGCCGCGATTGTGCTCGGAGATCACCAGCCCTTCCGCTTCCAGCCGCGACAGCGCCTCGCGCAGCGGCGTCCAGCCGAGGCCGTAGCGCGCCTTCAGGCCGGCAACGACCAGCGGCGCGCCCGGCGCGATGCGGCTGCGCAGCAGGTCGGCCTTCAGCCGCTCGTAGGCTTCCTCGGTCTTGGCCATGGGCTCCCGCGCTCTGTCGCCGGATTCGGGTTGGATCGGCATTTCGATATAATCGATCCAATTATATATAATTCTTGGCACCCCTCGTCCACACTGTTAGGATCGCCGGCGACAGAACGGAGCGCCTTTTCTGCGAGGCGACAGGAGACGGACATGCTGACAGGCCAGGACGCGGCCGGCGGAGCCTCGGAGAAGGCTCCCGACATCGCCGCACTCGATCGCAACGACCCGCTCAAGGACAGGCGCGAGCTCTTTTCGATCCCCGAGGGCGTGATCTATCTCGACGGCAATTCGCTCGGCGTGCTGCCCAGGGCCGTGCCCGCCCGCCTTGCCGAGGCGGTGACGAAGGAATGGGGCGAGAGCCTTATCCGCGCCTGGAACGAGCATGGTTGGATCGACCTGCCGCAGCGCGTCGGCGACCGTATCGCCCGCATCGTCGGTGCGGCCCCCGGACAGGTGACGGCCTGCGACAGCACCTCGGTCAACGTGTTCAAGGTTCTGGCCGCTGCGCTCGCGCTGCGCCCTGACCGCAAGGTGATCCTCTCCGACAGCGGCAATTTCCCGACCGACCTTTACATGGCGCAGGGCCTGCGCGACTTGCTCGGCCAGGGCCACGAGCTGAAGATCGTCGCGCCGGAAGAGGTCGAGGCGGCCATCGGTGAGGATGTCGCCGTCGTCATGCTGACCCAGGTCGACTATCGCAGCGGCCGCCTGCACGACATGGCGGCGATCACCGCGATGGCGCATGCCGCCGGCGCGCTGACCATCTGGGATCTTGCCCACTCGGCCGGCGCCCTGCCGGTGGAGCTGGACGCGGCCGGGGCGGACTTCGCCGTCGGCTGCGGCTACAAATATCTGAACGGCGGCCCCGGCGCCCCGGCCTTCCTCTATGTCGCGCAGCGCCATCTCGATCATGTCGCACCGCCGCTGACCGGCTGGATGGGCCATGCCGCGCCCTTCGCCTTCGATCTCGACTACCGCGCGGATGCCGGCATCGGCCGCATGCGGGTCGGCACGCCGCCGATCCTCTCGCTGGTGGCGCTGGAGGCGGCGCTTGCCGCCTTCGACGGCGTCGACATGGGCGTGCTGCGCGCCAAGTCGATCTCGCTGTCCGAGCTGTTCCGCGCCGAGGTCGAGCGCCGCTGCCCGGAGCTGGAACTCGCCAGCCCGCGCGATCCGCAGGCGCGCGGCAGCCAGGTCTCGTTCCGTTTCGAGCATGGCTATGCCCTGATGCAGGCACTGATCGCCCGCGGCGTCATCGGCGATTTCCGTGCGCCCGACATCGCCCGCTTCGGCTTCACCCCGCTCTACCTGTCCCATGCCGACGTGATGGCCGCTTGCGACATCCTTCAGGAGATCATGGAGACGCGGGCCTGGGACCGGCCGGAGTTCCACCGGCGGGCCAAGGTCACATGAGCGGGAAGGGGGGAGAGATGACGACGGGTAGTCCTTACGCGAGCGGGCCTTTCGATCCGGCCGAGGACGGCGCGGAGATGGAATTCGACGGTCGCATGTCCTATGGCGACTATCTCAGCCTGAGCCGCATCCTGACGGCGCAGAACCCGCTGTCCGAGGCCCATGACGAGATGCTGTTCATCATCCAGCATCAGACCTCGGAACTTTGGATGAAGCTCGCCATCCACGAGCTGGCCGCGGCCAAGGGGCGCATTGCCGCCGACGACCTGCAGCCGGCCTTCAAGATGCTGACCCGCGTCTCGCGGATCTTCGAACAGCTGACCGGCGCCTGGCAGGTCCTGCGCACCATGACGCCCTCGGAATACACCCTGTTCCGCGGCGATCTCGGTCAGTCTTCCGGATTCCAGTCGCACCAGTACCGTGCCATCGAGTTTCTCGCCGGCAACAAGAACGCGGCGATGATGCGCCCGCATGCGCATGTGCCGCGCGTGCACCACTGGCTCGACCAGATCCGCCGCGACACCAGCATCTACGACGAGGCGATCCGCCTGCTTGCGCGTTCGGGCCTGCCGATCGACGAGACGCACCTGGCCCGCGACATCTCGCAGCCCTACGAGCGCAACGACAGCGTCCGCCTCGCCTGGCTGGAGGTCTATCGCGACCCGCATCGCTACTGGTCGCTCTACGATCTTGCCGAGAAGCTGGTGGACTTCGAGGACTATTTCCGTCGCTGGCGCTTCAATCACGTCACCACGGTCGAGCGCATCATCGGCTTCAAGCGCGGCACCGGCGGCACGTCCGGCGTTATGTATCTGCGCCGCATGCTGGAAGTGGTGCTGTTTCCCGAATTGTGGGAGATCCGCGCCGACATGTGAGCACGGCGCGCTATATGCCGTATCAGGCAAGGCCGGCCTTGGGAGAGGCCGATGGGGACGGGGTCATGGGGAGGACTTCATGCCGACGGGACTGATCGACATCACGCCGCCGCTGCGCCCTGGTGCTGCGGTGTTTCCGGGCGATGCGCCCTACCGGGTGGAGCAGACCTTCGCCATCGGCCCCGGCTGCCCGGTCAACGTCACCTCCGTCTCGCTTTCCACCCATTGCGGCGCCCATGCCGATGCGCCCTTGCATTACGATGCCGACGGCGCTCCCATCGACGCCCTGCCGCTGGAGGACTTCATCGGCCCCGCGCGGGTGATCGATGCGCGCGGGGACGGCCCGCTCTGCCTGCCGGGAGAGATCGAGGGATATCTGGACGGCGCGCCGCCGCGCGTGCTGCTGCGCCTTGCCGAGGCGCTCGATCCGCAGGTCTGGCCCGAGGGCTTTCGCGCGCTCAGCCCCGAGACGGTGGAGCTGCTCGCCTACCGCGGCGTGCGCCTCGTCGGGGTGGACGTCCCGTCCGTCGATCCCGACACGTCGAAGGACCTGCCCGCCCATATGGCATTTCGGCGTCACGACATGCGGATTCTGGAGAATCTCGCCCTCGCCCACGTCGAAACCGGGGATTATGAGTTGATCGCCCTGCCATTGAAGCTAGAAGGGCTGGACGCGGCGCCGGTGCGCGCCCTGTTGCGGCGCCTTTAGGGGCTTGACCCAGGGGCGCGCGGAAAAAAACACCGGCAGGGAGAGCGGTCGGAAAGGCCGCCACATCGGACCGGGGAGGTCCTGGCGAGGGTACGATGAGCGGACAGGACACGATGCTTGAGGTCGAGGACCTCGTGATGACCTATGGCGGCTTCAGGGCCGTCGACGGGTGCTCCTTTTCCGTGCGCGAGGGGACGATCACCGGGCTGATCGGTCCCAACGGCGCCGGCAAGACGACGATGTTCAATCTGGTGGCCGGCGCCTTCCCGCCGACATCCGGGCGCATCCGCTATCTCGGGCGCGACGTCACCGATCTTTCCACCGACCGGCGGTTCCATCTCGGCCTGGTGCGCACCTTCCAGATCCCGCACGAGTTTCACCGGCTGACGGCGCTGGAGAACCTGATGATGGTGCCGCCGCGCCAGTCGGGCGAGGGCCTGCTGGCCAACTGGCTGTCGCCGGGCCGGGTGCGCGCCGACGAGGAGCGCGTGCGTGCCAGGGCTATCGAGACGCTGGCCTTCCTGGAGCTCTCCCATGTTGCGGACGAGCGCGCCGGCAACCTGTCCGGCGGCCAGAAGAAGCTGCTGGAGCTCGGCCGCACCATGATGACGGATGCGAAGCTGGTGCTGCTCGACGAGCCGGCCGCCGGCGTCAACCGCACGCTGCTGCGCAAGCTGGAGGAGAAGATCGCCATTCTCAACCGCGAGCGCGGCTACACCTTCGTCCTCATCGAGCACGACATGGAGATGATCGAGAAGCTCTGCGATCCGGTCATCTGCATGGCCGAGGGCCGCGTGCTGATCCAGGGCGACTTCGCCGCCGTGCGCTCCGATCCGCGTGTGCTGGAAGCCTATCTCGGCGAGAGCGTGGGAGACGCCGCATGAACGACATTCTCGACATGCGCGATGTCGTCGGCGGCTATGGCGAGGCGGACATCCTGCAGGGCGTGACCCTGCGCGCGGCGAATTCCGAGATCGTCGTCATCGTCGGCCCGAACGGGGCCGGCAAGTCGACGGCGATGAAGGCGATCTTCGGCCTGCTGCATGTGCGCGGCGGCTCGATCCGCGTGGACGGCGCCGACATCACCGGCCTTGAACCCAACCGCATCGTCGAGGCCGGCGTGTGCTACGTGCCGCAGGTCAACAACGTCTTCCGCGAGATGACGGTGCACGAGAACCTGGAAATGGGCGCCTTCCTGCGCTCCGGCGACCTGTCGGCCGCTTATGACCGGGTCTATGCCCTGTTCCCGGACCTGAAGGAGCGGCGCAAGGCGCTCGCCGGCAACCTGTCCGGCGGCCAGCGCCAGATGGTCGCCATGGGCCGGGCGCTCATGCTGGAGCCCAAGCTGCTGCTGCTCGACGAGCCGACGGCGGGGCTTTCGCCGAAATACATGGAGCAGATCTTCCAGATCTGCCGCGACGTGCGCGACACCGGGGTGACGATCCTGCTTGTCGAGCAGCACGCCAAGCAGGCGCTGGCCTTCGCCGACCGCGGCTATGTGCTGGCCGCCGGCGCCAACCGTCACGAGGGGACGGGCGCCGAACTCCTCGCCGACGAGGATGTCGCCGCCATGTTCCTGGGAGGCTGACCGACATGGATGCGATGGAACTGATCAACTTCTATCTGGTGCCGGGCATCGTCGTCGGCTCGATCTATGCGCTCGGCGCGGTCGGCATCACGCTGGTCTTCGCGATCCTGCGCTATGCGCATCTCGCCCATGGCGACCTGGCCACCCTCGGCGCTTTCCTGGCGCTGGCCGTGGTCACGCTGGGCGGCGTGTCTCCCTATGTCGCGCTGCCGATTGCGGTGCTGGCGACCGCCGCCGTTGCCGTCGGCATCGACAAGGCGTTCTACGCCTATCTGCGGGAGCGTCCGAAGATCGTCACGGTGATGGCCTCGCTCGGCGTCGCCCTGATGGTGCGCGCGGTGGTGCAGATCGTGTGGGGCGTCGATTCCCAGACCTATACGCGCGGCATCGTGCGGCCCGAGAACTGGTTCGGCATCCGCGTCCGCGACCGCGAGATCGTCACCGTGCTCGCGATGATCGCTCTCGTCGCGGCCCTGCAGCTCTTCCTCAAGTACAGCAAGTGGGGCAAGGCCATGCGGGCCATGTCCGACAATCCGGACCTTGCGCTCCTGTCGGGCGTCGACAACCGCAAGGTCGTGGTGCTGACCTGGCTCATCGTCGGCGGGCTGTGCGGCGCGGCCGGCGTCTTCCTCGGCCTCAATTACGAGCTGAAGGCGATGATGGGCTGGACCATGCTGCTGCCGATGTTCGCCGCGGCGATCCTGGGCGGTGTCGGCCGGGTCGAGGGCGCGGTGCTCGGCGGGCTGATCGTCGGCATCGCCGAGGAGATGTCGGCGCTGTTCCTGCCGACCGAGTACAAGGCGGCCACCGCCTTCGCCATCCTGCTGTTGATGCTCCTTGTGCGGCCGACCGGCCTGCTCAAGGGCAAGGTCCTGTAAGGAGGTCGCGCGCGATGGAATGGCTCGGCTTCGTCAACTACGCCGTCTTCATGGCGATCTTCATCGGCATCTATGCGCTGCTGGCGCTGGGGCTGAACATCCAGTGGGGCTATACCGGCCTCTTCAACGCTGGCATCGCCGGCTTCTTCGCCGTAGGCGCCTACACCTCGGCGATCCTGACCACGCCCTTCGTGGACGGGCGCGTCGGCGGCTTCGATCTGCCGGTTCCGGTCGGCTGGCTGGGGGCGATGGTGGCCGCTGGCCTGATCGCCTGGCCCATCGGCAAGATCTGTCTGCGCCTGCGCTCCGACTATCTGGCCATCGCCACCATCGGCGTCGCCGAGATCATCCGCCTCGTCGTCAAGTCGGAAGGCTGGCTGACCAACGCCGCGCGCGGCATCACCAACATCCCGCGTCCCTTCGGCGATCTGGCCTACACCATGTCGCAGCTGGCCTATCTCGCCATCGTCGCCGGCGTGTTGCTCGTCGCCTACCTCTTGGTCGAGCGGCAGTTCGCCTCTCCCTGGGGGCGGATGATGCGTGCCATCCGCGACAACGAGGATGCCGCCCGTGCCATGGGCAAGGACGTGCCCTACCGGCGGCTCGAGGCCTTCATCTTCGGCTCGGCGCTGATGGGGCTGGGCGGTGCGCTCTTCGCCCATTTCAACCGCACGATCACGCCCGAGGCGATCGACCCGATGGTCGCGACCTTCCTCGTGTGGATCATGCTGATCCTCGGCGGGTCGGGCAACAATCGCGGCGCCATCCTCGGCGTTGCGGTGGTCTGGATCATCTGGTCCATGTCGGAGATCGTCACGGACCGTCTGCCGCACGAATATGCCGTGAAGGCCAAGTATCTGCGCGTCTTCCTGATCGGCCTGATGCTGCAGGTGGTGCTGCGCTTCCGGCCCGAGGGGCTTTTGCCCGAACCGCAGGGGAGAGGCCGCAAGCCGGACCCTGCGGCAAGCGGTGCACGCCCGCCGGCGGCGTCCGATTGAGGCTTGTGAGGGCGGCGCGTTTCGGTTGAAACTGCCGCCACCGGGCAGCCGGGCCTCCGGCTGCCGCAAGCGCGGAAGGCGCCGTTCCGGGCAGGGCCGCATGGCCCGCGGGGAGCGCCTGCCGCGAGACAGAGAACGGCCGGGGAGATTTCATCCCGGCCGGATAACCATAAGGTGGAGGTTTATCATGAGGACGTTCCGTATTGCCGCGGCTGCGGCTCTCCTGGGAGCGACGGCGCTCGCGGCGCCCGCCCATGCGGACGTGAAGATCGGTCTGCTCGGCGGTGTTTCCGGTCCGATCGCGGCGATGGCGCCGGCGATGATCGACAGCGCCAATCTCGCCATCAAGCAGGTGAACGATGCCGGCGGCGTTCTCGACGGCCAGAAGCTGGTCGGCGTGGTCGGCGACAGCGCCTGCAACCCGCAGAACGCCACCGACGCGGCCACCAAGGCGGTCAACATCGAGGGCGTCGTCGCCATCGTCGGCCCGCATTGCTCGGGCGCAGTGCTCGCCGCCGCCAACTCGGTGACGATCCCGGCCGGCATCGCCATCGTCACCCCGTCCGGCACCTCGCCGGAGATCACCTCGCTGCAGGACAACGACACCGTGTTCCGCACCGTGCCCTCCGACGACTATCAGGGCCGGGCGCTCGCCCGCACCCTGCTGGAGCGCGGCACCAAGAAGGTGGCGGTCGCCTATCTCAACAACGATTACGGCAAGGGCCTTGCCGAGTCGTTCCGCGCCGAGTTCGAGGAGAAGGGCGGCGAGATCGCCGGTTTCGCCGCGCATGAGGGCGAGAAGGCCTCCTACCGCTCGAACCTTGCGGATCTGGCATCCGGCGGCGCCGACACGCTGGTCATCCTCGACTACGGCGACGGCTCGGGCCTGACCATGCTGCGCCAGGCGCTGGAAAACGGCTTCTTCGAGAACTTCATCGGCGCCGACGGCATGAAGTCCGATGCGCCGATCAAGGAGCTCGGCGCCGAGAACCTCGAGACCTTCCTCGCCTCGGCTCCGGTCGGCGAGCAGTCCACGTCGCTGGATGCCTTCAGCAAGGCCTTCTCCGATGTCGGCGGCGACCCGAGCGCGATCTTCGTGACCACGTCCTACGATGCGGCCTTCATGCTGGCGCTCGCCATCGAGAAGGCGGGCGGCGACAAGGCCAAGGTGGCCGCTTCTTTGCGCGAGATCTCCAACGGCGAAGGCGAGCCGATCCTGCCGGGCGAATGGGCCAAGGCCAAGGAGCTGATCGCGGCCGGCAAGGCCATCGACTACAAGGGCGCGGCCGGCGACCACAACTTCGACGAGGCCGGCGACGTTCCGGGCGCCTATGCCCTGTTCAAGGTGTCAGGCAACGCGTTCGAGGTCGTCTCGGAGATGAAGTAAGCCTTCGTCCGACCGGGGCGCTCGCGTCCCGGTCGGATCCTCCCCTTGGCGGGGAGCGGAAACGCGAAACGGCGGCCCTGTGAGGGGCCGCCGTTTTCATTTCGCGGTCAGGAAATTGTTATGTGCCTCAGGCGCCGGCGCCCTGCAGGCTCGCCATCTTGCCGGAGGTGGCGATCTCGCCATCCATCTTCAGCAGGAAACGGATCTCGGTGCGGTCCTCGGCCAGCTCGGCGATGGTGTGGGAATCGAGCACCATCATGAACGCTTCCAGCGCCTCGTGCAGCAACCCGTTGAAGCCGCAGGACGTGATCAGCGGGCAGTCCTTGCGGCCCGATTCGAAGCACTCCGCGAGCAGGAAGCTCTCTTCCGCTGCGCGCACCACCTCGCCGACGGAAATTTCCGCCGCCGGGCGCGCGAGCAGGATGCCGCCGTTGCGGCCGCGCAGGGTGCGCACGAAGCCGCCGTCGACAAGAACCTTCAGGATCTTGAAGAGATGCGTCTCCGACATCTCGAAGCTGGCCGCGATATCCGCGACACGGCTCGGGGATCCGGGATTTGCCGCACAGTAGATGAGGGTGCGGACAGCGTAGTTGGTCTGCTGGGTCAGGCGCATGTGCATAGATATGCGGTGCCGGGGCGGGAACGTCAACGGCTTTGATGGAAAAACCTGACGATGCAATTCAACTTTTGCAACGCCTTTATGCCGCTACGTCGGATCGGGGTGGGGAGGGGACGGGAGAGTGAGGGAAGGGCAGTGTAGTCTACAGAATGCGAAATAATGCGAAGGCTGATGCGGCTCTCCTCCGCCCTGGAAGCCAATAGGCCCCGGATCTCGCGATGCCCGTCCGGGGTGACGGCAGAAGGGATGCGGGGCCGTGCCTCTGCCTCGGAAGGTCATCCCGGCCGCAGGCGAAGCCGGAGAGCCGGGACCCATTGGCACCCTCAGCCGGGGTGAGGCGGGAACGCATTGCCATCCCCAAGGCTGTCATACCTGCGAAGGCAGGTATCCAGTATCCGCCGGAACAGATGGTGGCGCCAAGCCAGCCGCCACCGGTGGTCCAGCGGCAGCGCCGAGGCTCGGGCAAAACCGTTCCGGGATTACTGGATCCCGGTCTTCGACTTCGCCGAAACCGGGATGACATCCTGCGGGTAGGGTTCACGTCGGAGGATCGTTTCCACCGTTCCCTCGCTCCATCCTCTCCCTTGCTTTGCGCTTGAAACTCGCTCCCAGAACATGAATAGTGATTCATAATTCATATTACACGGGGGGAGACGTCGTGGGCGAAGCGAGAACGGGCAGGGGCGCGGGGCAGGCCACAGGCCGCGGCACCGCCGCGCGTGGACGCAAGGCTCCGGCCGGGGCGGGCGTCGCCAAGCCGCGCGCGCCCAAGAATGACGCAACGGGAACTGTTCCGGCAAGTGCCGTCGCCACCGGCGGCGAGGAGGCCGCCTCCGGCATGCCGAAAACCGCGCGCGGTGCGGCCACCCGTCGGGCGATCCTCGAGGCTGCCGAGCGTGTCATCGGCCGTCAGGGCTTCAACGAGGCCTCCATCGGTTCCATCACCCGCGAGGCCGGCGTCGCGCAGGGCACATTCTACATCTATTTCGCCAGCAAGGACGAGGTCTTCTCCGAGCTCGTTGCCGAAATGGGCCGCATGCTGCGCCATGCGATCAGCGAGGCCACGTCCGGTTACGCGGACCGTCTTAAGGCCGAGCGCGAGGGCCTGCGCGCCTTCCTCGCCTTCGTCTCCGCCCATCCCGAGCTCTACCGTATCGTCCAGGAGGCGCAGTTCGTCGACCGCGACGCCTATCTCGCCTACTTCCGCACCTTCGCCGAAGGCTATCGCGAGGGGCTGGAGCGAGCCGCAAGCGCCGGCACCATCCGCCCCGGCGATGCCGAGATCCGCGCCTGGACGCTGATGGGCATCGCCCGCTCGCTCGGCGAGTTCCAGGTGGTGTTCGGCGGCGACATTCCGGTCGACACCATGGTCGATGTCGCCCACGACCTCATCGAGAACGGCCTGAAGGTCGGCGCAAGGGACGGCGAATGAGCGCCGCCGCTGCCGCCCCGGTGCATTTCGACCGGCGGGAGGATGCCGTCTGGCTGACGCTGGACCGTCCCGGGCGCGGCAATGCGCTGGTGCCCGAACTGCTGGCCGCCTTGCGCGAACGGATCGACGAGGCACGGCGGGCCGAGGCCCCGGCGCTCGTGTTGACCGGGCACGGCCGGGCCTTTTCCGCCGGCGGCGATGTTGCCCGCTTCGCCGAGCTTGCCCGCGACCGCGAGGCCCTGCTGCGCTTCGCGCGCGAGATCGTCGGCCCGCTCAATGCGGCGATCCTCGATCTTCTCGCCTTTCCCATGCCGGTGATTGCCGCCGTGAACGGTCCGGTCACCGGCGGCTCGGCCGGCCTGATGCTGGCCGCCGACATGGTGGTGATGAGCGAGGACGCGTTTCTCCAGCCCTATTATGCGCAGATGGGCTTTGCGCCCGATGGCGGCTGGACCGCGCTGCTGCCGGGCCGCATCGGCACCGCGCGGGCGCTGGAGGTGCAGTATCGCAACCAGCGCCTCACCGCCTCCGATTGCCTGCGCCTTGGTCTGGCGAGCGAGATCTGCCCGCGCGCCGAGCTGGAGGCGCGCGTCGCTGCGCTGACCGCCTCCCTTGCCGAAATGGACCCCGGCACCCTCGCCATGACCCGCGCCAATGTCTGGAACAGGGAGCGCCGGGCCGCCGCCGCCGAGGCGCTGGAGCGCGAGCTTCAGGGCTTCCTGGCGCTGATCGCCCGTCCCGAAACGCGGGCGCGGATGGAGGCCTTTCTCGCGCCGGCGATGCTGGCCGGGGAGGGGCGGCGATGATGTCCTGGGTCACCGACATGGCGGCCAAGCGCGCCGAACTGACGCCCGCGCGCGTCGCCTTCACCGACCACGAGACCGGCGTGCAGCTGACCTTCGCCGAAGTCGAGGCAAAGGCCAACCGCTCCGCCCGCGCCCTGCTGGCGCGCGGGATTGCCGCCGGCGAGCGTGTCGCCATCCTGAGCCACAATCATGCGGACTTCTTCGTCCTGCTCTTCGCCGCGCAGAAGACCGGCATCGTGCTGCTGCCGCTCAACTGGCGCCAGCCGCCGGCCGAGCTTGCGCCTGTCGTTGCCGCCTCCGGCGCGCGGCTGCTGCTGCATGACGGCGCAACGGCGGCGACCGCTCAGGCGCTTGCCGGTGATCTCGGGCTCGATCTTGTCGGCTTTGCCGATGCGCCCGTTGCGGGCGAGGCGCCGCATCTCGACGGGCTTGCCGCAGACCTTTCCTGGGCGCCGCTCGGCGACATGCGGGTCGAGGCCGGCCGGCCCTGGTACCTGCTGGCCACCTCCGGCACCACCGGCACGCCGAAACTGGTGATCCAGACGGCGGAAATGGCCTGGGCCAATGCGGTCAACTACACCCAGGCGACCGGCCTTTCCGGCACCGACCGCGCGGTCAACTTCCTGCCGCTGTTCCACACGGCCGGCATCAACCTGATGACCCTGCCGCTGTTCCTTGCCGGCGGCGAGAGCATCGTTCTGCGCAAGTTCGATGCCCCGGCGGTGCTGTGGTTGATCGGTGCCGGCCGTCTCACCGCCTTCTTCGGCGTGCCGGCGATCTACCAGGCGATCGCGCTGGAGCCGAGCTTTGGCGAAACGGACTTTTCCGCCCTGCGCTCGCTCGGCTGCGGCGGTGCGCCGATGCCCGCGCCCCTGCTTGAGACCTATCTGTCGCGCGGCGTCACCGTGTGCAACGGCATGGGCATGACCGAGACCGGGCCGACGGTGTTCCTGTCCGATCCGGACAATGCGCCGCGCAAGATCGGCTCCGTCGGCAAGGCGCAGATCCTCGTCGAGGTGCGCCTCGTTTCCGTCACCGGCGAGGTGGTCGAAGGGGAAGGCGAGGGCGAGCTGCAGATCCGCGGGCCCGGCGTCACGCCCGGCTATTTCGGCAATCCGCAGGCAAGCGCTGCGGCCTTCGCGCCGGGCGGCTGGCTGCTGTCGGGCGATGTCGCCCGCCGCGATGCCGACGGCTACTACTACATCGTCGACCGCATCAAGGACATGTACATCTCCGGCGGCGAGAACGTCTATCCGGCCGAGGTCGAGCGGGTGCTGGTCGCCCATGAGGACGTGCTCGACGCGGTGGTGATCGGCGTGCCGGACGAGAAGTGGGGCGAGGTCGGCGCCGCCTGGCTGATCGCCCGCCCCGGCGCGGCGATCGATGTCGCCGCGCTGACCCGTTGGTGCCGGGAACGGCTCGCCGGCTACAAGGTGCCGCGCAGCTTCCAGGTCGTGGACGACCTGCCGCGCACCGCCGCCGGCAAGGTGCAGAAACACATCCTGAGAACGCTGCATGGGGAGAGTGGCCGGTGACCACGGCAATGGACGAATGGACGGCGCGCTGGGTGCCGACACAGGCGGATTTCGACGCTTTCGCGGAACTGTCGGGCGACGACAATCCCATCCATGTCGATGCGGAGTTTTCGGCGCGCACCCGCTTCGGGCGCACCGTCTCGCACGGCATGCTGCTCTATTCGCGCCTCTGGGCCCTGCTGCGCCAGCGCTATCCGGAGCACCGCCACGCGGTGCAGGCGCTGATGTTCCCCAATCCCGCCTATGCGGAGGAGGAGCTGGAACTCGCCTTCTCGCAAGCCGGTACCGGCGAGGCCGGCGAGGTCGCGATCACCATTTCGCGGGTTGCAGACGGGGCACCCGTGCTTGTCGGTCAGTGCAGGCTGGAGGCGGGACGATGAAGCTGGACGTGGGACAGAGAGCCGAGGTGAGCCGCCGCTTCCCGGCATCGGATGCGGCCGTCTTCGCCGGTCTTGCCGGCATGGACACGCTCCCGCAGGAGGTGCCGCAGCCGCTGATCGGCGGGCTCTTCTCCTATCTGCTCGGCGTCCGGCTGCCGGGCTTCGGCACCAACTACCTGAAGCAGGAGATGCGGTTTCTCTCGCCCGCGGGCTTCGGCGAGATGCTGACGGCACGCGTCACGATCACGCGCCTGCGCCCGGAAAAGCACCTCGTGGACCTTGAGACCGTGTGCCTCGGCGAGGACGGGCGGCGCGTGTGCGAGGGCCGCGCGCTGGTCTATGTCGAGGATGTTGGGGTGAAGGATGTCGGGGTTGCCTGAGCGCGGCTCGCCGCGCGTTGCGCACCGCTCAACGAGAAACGCCGCCGGCGATGCCGGCGGCGTCAAAACCGGTTCCTTGCGGAACGGCTCGTCTCGTCGTTAGGCGAGCTCGAGCTGGGCGGCCTGCAGGCCGCGACCGCGACGGTCTTCCTCGGTCACGAAGGTGAGCGTGGTGCCCTCGGCCGGCACGGCCAGGCCCGAACGCTCGAAAGCGGTGATGTGGACGAACACGTCCTTGCCGCCCTCGGCCGGGGTCACGAAGCCGAAGCCACGATCATGGTTGAAGAACTTCAGGGTGCCGGTCTGGCGCATGGGAGAACTCCTGTCCCGTGTCGATAGTTAAGCGCAAGTAAGCGCGCTTGCTTGCGCGAGCGTGGCATTCAGAAACGGGAAAGGCAGTTCTGTTCGACAGAACCGGTCGACTGGACCAGGAAGCGCCGCATACCGAAACTTTCTTAACCGGGTTCGAATTTTCAAGCCCGCTGGGGCCGGTCCGAAAACCGACCGGGCGAAGTGTATGCGAAAACCCTCAGACCGGCAAGCCGTCGCCGCAGCGTCCGCAGCGGTTCGTTACGTGTCCGCAACACCTTGCACGCCGGCCCGGCTTTCGACGAGGCGTGCCAGCATGTCATTGAACCTGCTCGCTTCCTCCAGATGCGGCGAGTGGCCGGACCGGGGGAAGGTCTCGATGCGGGCATGGGCGAGATGCGCCGCCTGCCACTCGGCGGCGGCCAGGCTGTAGAGCTGGCTTTGCGCGCCCCGCGCCAGCACGACGGGCACGTCGATGCGCGGCGTCAGGGGGCGGAAATCCTGGGTCGTGAGCGAGCGCCACATGGCGGCGAGCAGCGGCGGGCTCGCCCTTCGCATCTCCCGTTCGGCGAAGTCGACGAGCTCCCGGGGCGCATCGGCGGCAAAGCTCCGCCGGGCGGTCGCCGGCGCCAGCAGCGGCCACTGGCCCTCGATGGCCTTGAGGAACACCGCGTTGCGCGGCCCGTCGAGGCCGTTCAGCGTACCCAGCGTCCAGTCGGGTCCGTTGATCACCCGCGGCGCCATGTCCTCCACCACCAGTCCGGCCAGCCGGCCGCTGCCGTGGCGCTCGATCATCGACCAGGCAACCAGCGCGCCCATCGACCAGCCGACCAGCACCGCGTTCGCGATGCCCTCTTGCTGCATCATTGCGGCGAGCGCATCCGCCCCCGCCTCGATGGTCGGCGCCACCGTGTCGCCGGTCTTTCCGTGGCCCGGCAGGTCGGGCGCGATCACCTCGGTGAGGCCGCTAAGTGCCTCCAGCTGCGGGGCGAAGAAGCCGCCATGGCACGACCAGCCGTGCAGCAGGATCAGGATGGGCACGCCCGGCCGGCGGCGGCCGGCCCGATGCAGATGCAGTCTGCTCATCCGCGGTTCCTCAGCCGGCCGACGATGCCGTCCGGGAAGAAATAGACCGACAGGATAAACAGCGTGCCGAGCCATAGCAGCCAGCGTTCGGGCGCCAGCATGTCGGGCAGCAGCGGCACGCCGCGCGTTGCCGCTTCGGCGCTGGCCATCAGGCTCTGCAGGTAGGTCTGGGCGAGGATGAAGAGGCTCGCGCCGATCACCGCCCCGTACATGGTGCCCATGCCGCCGATCACCACCATCAGGAGGATGTCGATCATGATCTCCATGGACAGGGTCGTCGCCGGTCCCGTGTAGCGGATCCAGATCGCCAGCAGCGCGCCGGCAAGGCTCGCCATGGCGGCGGACAGCACCGTCGCCGTGGTGCGGTAGAGCACGACCCGGTAGCCGATCGCCTCGGCGCGGAAGGCATTGTCGCGCACGGCCTTCAGCGTGGAGCCGAAGGGCGAGTTGACGATGCGCAGCATCACGAGGAACAGCACCAGGGCGCTGAAGAAGACGAGGTAATAGGCAAGCAGCCGCCCATCGAGGCGCACGTCGAAGATGCGCATGTCGGTCAGGCGGAAGGCCGGCGTCAGCTCGCGCGGGATCCGGTAGGTCAGCCCGTCCTCGCCGCCGGTGATCGACGACAGCTGGGAGACCAGCACGGCGAAGGCGCTGGCGACCGCCAGCGTGACCATGGCGAAGAAGATCGCCTTCACCCGCAAGGAGAACAGGCCGATGGCGAGCGCGAGTGCGCAGGACAGTGCCGTTCCGGCCAGCACGCCGATAAGGATCGCCAGGAACGAGGCCCCGAGACTGCCGAGCGCCAGCGCCACGCCATAGGCGCCGATGCCGAAGAACATCGTGTGGGCGAAGGAGACGATGCCGGTATAGCCGAGCAGCAGATCGTAGCTCGCCACCAGCACGATGAAGATGCAGATGCGCGCGGCCGTATCGAGCGGCTTGGTGCCGGGAAACAGGAACGGCGCGAAGGCAAGGCAAAGGCCGATTGCGACCAGCAGCAGCGCGAGCGGCCGGCTGTGCGGGCGGTCGCCGGAAAGGAGGGTGTCGATCATCTTGCGCCTACTTTGCCTTGACCACGGGGTAGAGGCCCTGCGGCCGCCACATCAGCACGCCGACCATCAGCGCGATGGTGGAGACCAGCGCCACCTTGGGCGCCAGGAACGCCATGTAGTTGGACAGGAGACCCACCAGCAGCGCGCCGATGAAGCAGCCCTCGATGGAGCCGAGCCCGCCGATGATCACCACGACGAAGACCAGCACCATGATCTCCGAACCCATATGCGCGGTGATCGTCTCCTGATAGAGGCCCCACATGATGCCGCCGAGGCCGGCAAGCGCCGATCCGGCCATGAACACCAGCAGGAACAGCCGGTTGATCCGGTAACCGAGCGCCTCGACCATTTCGCCGTTTTCCACCCCGGCCCGCACCAGCAGGCCGAGCTTGGTCGCCCGCAGCACGTGGCGCATGGCGACGAACAGCACCAGCCCGATGGCCACCGCCAGCATGCGGTATTTCTCGATGGCGGCCTCGCCGACGATGAACGAGCCCTGCAGCGAGGGCGGGCGGGCGACATGGATCGCATCCGGCCCCCAGACCACGTGGATCAGCTGCTGGGCGACGATCAGTCCGCCCATGGTGACGAGGATCTGCTTCAGGTGGTGGCCGTAGACCGGCTTGACGATCACCCGCTCGAAGGCGAGCCCGAGTGCGCCCGTCACCGCCATGGAGGCGAGGATCGCCAGGAACACGGCGGCAAGGTTCAGCACCACGGCCGGGTTCTGCGTCCAGCCGGACAGCCAGGCGAGCACCGTGAAGCCGACGAAGGCGCCGACCGAGACGAAGGCGCCATGGCCGAAATTGATCACGTCCATCAGGCCGAAGACGACGGTGAGCCCCGAGGCCATGATGAAGATCATCAGCCCCATGGCGAGCCCGGCGACCGTCAGCGTCAGCCACACGGACGGATCGCCGACGGCGACAAGCCCGGCGAGGGCCAGCACCGGCGCCAGCAGCAGCGGCGCCGCCTTGCCGAGCCGTTCCATTGCCGTCGGCCCCACCAGGCGGGGGCGGATCGCGGTTTCGCTCACTGGTGCACCTCCAGGCTGAGGCCCATCAGCTTCTCCTGCAGCGACGCGTCGGCGGCAAGCTCCGCCATCGCGCCCGCATGGACGATGCGCCCGTCATCCATCACCGCCACCGTGTCGCCGAGCGCCGAGGCCATGGCGAAGTTCTGCTCCACCAGCAGGATGGTGGTGTCGGTGTCCTTCAACTCTTTCAGCGCTGCCGTCATCGCGGCGATGATCGCCGGCGCCAGTCCCTTGCTCGGCTCGTCGATCAGGATCAGCCGGCGCGGCTCGATGATCGCGCGGGCGACCGAGAGCATCTGCTTCTGCCCGCCCGACAGCGTGCCGGCAGCCTTGTCCCAGAACGTGCCGATGGGCGGAAACAGCTCCTTGATCCAGGCAAGGCGCCTCTCGTCGAACGGCCCGCGCGTGGCGGCAAGGCGCATGTTCTCCGCCACCGTCAGGTCGGCGAAGATGCCCATGTTCTCAGGCACATAGGCAATGCCCGCCCGGGCGATGTCGGGGGTTGCCAGCGTCTGGATCTGCCGCCCGTCGAAGGTGATGGTGCCGCGGCTCGCCTTCCACAGGCCCATGATGGTGCGCAGCGTCGTCGACTTGCCGGCGCCGTTGCGGCCCAGCAGCATGGTCACCCCGCCGCGCGGCACCGCGAAGCTCACCTCATGCAGGATGTGATAGGGGCCGATATGGGTGTGGACGCCCTCGAGCGTCAGCAGCGCGTCAGCCATGCGCGGTCTCCGTTGCGGCAGCGGTATCCGGCGCCTTGCCGAGATAGGCTTCCTGCACGATGGCCGAGCGCATCACTTCGCCCGGCTCGCCGTCGGCGACCAGCGCGCCGTTGTGCAGCACGACGATGCGGTCGGCCAGGGTGCGGATCACGTCCATCTTGTGCTCGACCAGGAGGATCGTGCGGTCCTTGTCGGCCTTCAGCTCGCGGATCAGGTCGAGGATCACCGGCACCTCGTCGACGCTCATGCCGGCGGTCGGCTCGTCGAACATCAGCACCTGCGCGCCGAGCGCGATCATCAGGGCGACCTCCAGTTTGCGCTGGTCGCCATGCGGCAGGGCGGAGACGGTGACGTCGCGCTTGTCGGCAAGCCGCACCTCGGAGAGCACGTGCTCGGCCCGCTCGATCAGCTCCACATGCGAGCTGGCCCGCGAGAACAGGTCGAAGCCGCGTCGCGCGCGCGATTGCGCCACCAGCCGCACGTTCTCGCGCACGCTGAGGCTGGGAAACAGGTTGGTCAGCTGGAATGCCCGGCCGATGCCGCGCTCGCAGCGGTCGGCGACGCCAAGGCGCGTGATGTCCTCGCCGTTGAGCCGCACCGTGCCGGCGCTGGCCTTCAGCTGGCCTGAGACGAGATTGAAATAGGTGGTCTTGCCGGCGCCGTTGGGTCCGACGATGGCGGTCAGCGTGCCGCGCTCGAAGGCGCAGGTCACCGCGTCGACCGCGACATGGCCGCCGAAGCGGATCGTCAGGTCCTCGGTCGCAAGAACGGGCGGTTCGCGCATGAGGGCTCGGCTCCGGGAAAGGGCGCGGGAAAGGCTCGGTGTCGGAAAGTTCGGGCGGCCCGGCCGCGGCGAAGGGGCCGGGCCGCCTCGCGTGGCGGAATTTGAAACACGCTTTGGGAGTGCCGCCGAAACGACGCGTGTTCCAAACCCGCCACGCCAGAGCGTCAGCGCGTGTTGCGGATCGGGATGTTCATGTCCTCGATCTTCAGCTCGCGCACCAGTTCCGGAATGCCCCACTCGACCTCCGGGTCGACCCGGATCTTGAAGTGGTACATGGACTGCAACGCCTGGTGATCCTCCGCGCGGAAGGTCATCGTGCCCTTCGGCGTTTCGAAGGACATGCCCTCCATCGCCGCGATCAGGTCTTCCGTATCGGTCGAGCCGGCCTTGCGGATGCCCTCGACGACGGCGATGGCGGCCGACATGCCGCCGGCGGTGAAGAAGTCCGGCGGCGAGCCGTGGCGCTTCTCGTGCTCGGAGACCAGCCAGTCGTTCGCCGGGTTCTTCGGGATGTCGTGGTAGTAATAGGTGGCGCCCTCCATGCCCGGCAGCGCCTTGTAGGCCTTCATCGCCGCCAGGATGTTGCCGCCGGTGGCGATCTCGATGCCGAAGCGCTCCGGCTCCATCGCCTTGATCTTGCCGATCGGGTTGTTGGCGCCGGCCCAGATCACGAACAGGAACTTGCGTCCCTCGATGTCCTTCATCGCGTCGAAGATGCGCTGGGCGCTGGCGGTGAAGTCCTGGGTGTCGGTCGGGGCGTATTCCTCGAAGGCGAGCTTGGCGCCAGTATCGGCCAGCGCCTCGCGGAAGGCGGCGACGCCGTCGCGGCCGAAGGCGTAGTCCTGCGCCAGCGTGGCGATGGTGACGCCGTCCTTGCCGAGCGCGACCGCATTGGCGATGGCGTCCTGCGAGGAGTTGCGCCCCGTGCGGAAGACGTAGCGGTTCCAGTTCTCGCCGGTGATGGAATCGGCCACCGCCGGCTCGACCAGGAGCAGCTTGCCGTATTCCTCGGCGACCGGCAGCATCGCCAGCGCGACGCCCGAGGACACCGGCCCGACGGCCAGATGCACGTCGTCGTCGCCATAGGCCTCGGCCAGCGCGGCGCGGCCGATATCCGGCTTCAGCTGGGTGTCCTTCTCGATGACGACGATCTTGCGGCCGTCGATCTCCATCGTGCCGTCGGTCGCGTATTCCAGCCCCATCATGAAGCCGATATGCGACTGCTTGGCATAGGCCTCCAGCGCGCCGGTCTTGCCGTAGACATGGGCGATGCGGATGTCCTCGGCCTGTGCCCCGGCGCCCAGCGGCGCGGCGGCAAGGGCTGCGGCGAGCAGCGCGGCCGCGGTGGCATGTCTGATCATGGTGTCCTCCCTGTGGCGCGGATCGCGGGCCGCTCCTCCAGCCCGCCGGTCCGTATCGCCGTCGTTATATGACGCATGATTCATGTTTCATGTCAATTCAGCCGGGCGGCAGCCCTCGCAGGGCCGCGAAGAAGGTGGCTCCCGGGATGCGTCATCCCGTGATCGCCATCACAGTTGTCTTGGCAAAACCCGTCTATCTTCTGATCATGGACGCAGGGAAAAGCGGCGTCATAGGGATCAGTAAGAAGCATCAAGCAGAGGGAATGAAGTCATGTTCAAGAAGATCGCAGCCACAAGTCTTGCAGTCGCCCTGACCGCCGGTGCGGTTCTGGCATCCGGCACCACCGGCGCCGAGGCCAAGAAGGGCTGGCACCACAATAACGGCTGGGCCGCCGCCGGTGGGTTCGTTGCCGGTGCGGTGATCGGCTCCGCCCTGTCGCAGCCGCGCTACTACGAGCCGGCCCCGCGCTACGAACCGGCCCCGGTCTATTATGGCCGCCCGGCCCCGTGGACGCCGGAATGGTACAGCTACTGCTCGTCGAAGTACCGTTCGTTCAACCCGGACACCGGCTACTTCCGCACCTATTCGGGGCGCTACCAGTTCTGCCGCTAGTCACCCGAAGCTGAAGTTCGCCATACCAGGCGGAACACCCCTAGCTGGGGATCTGAAGAGGGCCGGCCTTTGCCGGCCTTTTTCCGTTTTGCGAAGGGGAGGGGCTACCGGCCAACCAGTGTCCGGGCGATGCCGTCCGCTGCCGCAACGCCGCTGGCGAAGGACGCCTGCAGCAGGTAGCCGCCTGTCGGGGCTTCCCAGTCGATCATCTCGCCGGCGACATGGACGCCCGGCAGCTTGCTGAGGCCGAAATCCGCGCCGATCTCGCTCCACGCGATGCCGCCGGCCGTGGAGATCGCCCGGTCCATGCCGGAGAACCCCGTCGCGGTCAGCGCCAGCCCCTTGATGCGGCGGGCAAGTTCGAGCGGGTCGCTGGTGCGCTCGCCCGTTTCCCACAGCAGCGCGATGGCGCTTGGGGGCAGGCCGGCCACCTTGCGCAGGTGATTGGAAAGCGACTGCTTGCCGCGCGGGCGCGCAAGCCGCACTGCCAGATCCGCCTCGCCGAGATCCGGGCGCAGGTCGAGCAGCAGTTCCGCCGTCCCGTTTTCCTCGAAGGCTGCGCGCAGTTCCGCCGACAGCGCGTAGACCGCGCCGCCCTCCAGCCCGCGCGCGGTGATCATCGCCTCGCCGGCAACGCGCGTATCGCCGACGCTTGCCGCGATTCGCTTCAGCGGCGTTCCGGCGAAGCGCTCCTTCAGCAGCTCCGACCAGTCGATGAGAACGCCCGCATTCGCCGGCGTCAGCGGCGTCACCGCCACGCCGTGCCGTGCGATCGGGTTCACCCAGCCGCCGTCGCTGCCGAGCCGCGGCCAGCTCGCCCCGCCGAGCGCCAGCAGTACCGCATCGGCCTCGATGTCCTTTGTCCCGTCCGGCGTTTCGAAGGAGAGGCGCCAGCGCGCGGGCGCTTCCGCGCTCGCCTCCAGCCCTGTCTTCTCCAGCCCCGTCCAGGTCCAGCGTGTGTTGAGCTGCACGCCGCGCGCGGCGAGCCGCGCCAGCAGCGCCCGCACCAGCGGCGAGGCCTTCATCTGGACCGGAAACACCCGTCCGCTCGAACCGACGAAGGTCTCGATGCCGAGCTCTGCGCACCAGGCTCTCAGCGCTGCCGGGTCGAAGGCGGCGATCGCCGGCGCCAGCTGCGCTTCCGCGTCCCGGTAGCGGGAGAGGAAGACGGGCATCTCCTCGCCATGGGTGAGGTTGAGCCCGCCGCGCCCGGCCATCAGCAGCTTGCGCGCAGGCGAGGGCATGCGCTCCGCGATGGTGACGGCAAGGCCTGCTGCCGACAGCCTGTCGGCGGCGATCAGCCCGGCCGGCCCGGCGCCGACGACGACCACCTGCGGGACCATCCGCGTGCCGTTCTCGCTCATTGTTGTGTGTCCCGTTTCGGCCCGCGCGCTCAGCGCAGCGGCGCCCGGCCCTTGGAGAACAGGAAGCCGCGCTTGGCCTCGAACAGCCACAGGCCGAGCTTTGCCAGCAGCTTCACGTCGCCGGCGGGCAGCAGCGACTTGCGCCCGACGCGGGTGAGATTGAAGCCGCGGAAGGTCTGGAACACCCGGCGCGTCATGCCGAAGGTCTTGTGGAAGCGCGGGTGCCCGCCGGCCGCAAAGCGCGGATGGAACGAGACGAAGCAGTCGACCCGCTTGCGCTGCAGGAGCGGTGCCAGCATCGGCGCCACGTCGTATTCCGCGCCCTCGATGTCCATCTTGATGAACAGCTTGTCGTTCGGCCCGATCATCGCGGCGATCTCCTCGATGGAGATGCAGTCGACGTCGAAGGTCACGCTCGCGTCCTTGTGCACGAAGGAGGACATCGAATCGCCCGGCGCGGTCTTGGCGGCCATCTTGCGGCTGCCGCTCTGCGTCCACACCGCCTTGCGCAGAACCGTGACCTTGTCCTTGATCGCCGGGTTGAGCGCGAGATTGGCCTCCAGTTCGTCGGCTGCCGCCGGGTCCGGCTCGAAGGCGATGACCTTGCGCGCCCGCTGCGCCTCGTAGAGCACGGTCGGGCCGACCCAGGCGCCGAAGTCGAGGCAGACGGTGTCCTCGTCGACGCAGGCGTCGAGAATGTCGTAGGTCGGCTTTTCCCAGTTGCCGTTTTCCGCCTGCCGCCAGAAGCCGGGGCGCGCATCGTTCACCTGGAAGGAAATGTCGCGGATCGTCACGCTATGCATCTGGGTGCCACCGGCTCTCTTTATCTATATGTGTCCTGCAAGGTGCCTCGCCGAAGGGGCGGGCCTCAGCTCCGCCGGCGCTGTTCGGCCCGCTCGCAAAGCTCCCGCTCATAGGCCTTCGCAAGCCGCAGGAACCTCGTATAGGCGAAATTGACGGAGATCACGATCCCCCACCAGCCATAGAGGGCATAGCGGCGGATCGCATAGGCCTTCAGGAAGGCGAGGGGGAATTCGGTGGCGATGCGCCAGCGGGCGATCCGCCGGCCGCGCGCGGCCATGTCCTCGGCCTGCATGGTCGAGTAGCGGTTCATCTTCTCCACGTGGAAGGCGACCGAGCGAATCGAGCGGTGCTCCATCGCCCCCTTCAGGCGCGCGCGCCTTGCGCCGTCCGGCGGACGCACCGTGTCGTGCACGGGCGAATCGGAAAAGCGTCCCGCGCGCCGGTCGTAAAGGCGGATCTGGATATAGCCATAGGCCCAGGGCGCCGGACCGTCCTCATGGGCGAAGACGTCCTTGATCGCCACGTCCCAGAACGGCGCCGAGGTCAGCGCGCCGGAGGCGGCCAGTTGCGCGATCTCGCGCGCCAGCGCGGGCGTTGCCGCCTCGTCCGCATCCAGGTTGAAGATCCAGTCGTTGCGGCACTGGTCCTCGCCGAAGCGCTTCTGTTGTCCGTAGCCCGGCCAGGCATTCTCTATGACGCGCGCACCATGCGCGTGCGCGAGGTCCTGCGTCCCGTCGGTGGAGCCGCTGTCGACCACGACGACCTCGTCGGCGAATCCGGCGACGCTGTCGATGGCGCGGGCGATGCGGTCGGCCTCGTTGTGGGCAATGATGAAGACCGATATGGCGACGGGCGTCCCGCCAACTGTCGTCTGCATCCGTTCACGTCCCCGTTTCCAGCCCTGTGGGCGTCTTGACTGCCACGAATCGAGGCAGGGCCTGCCTGCAAAAGCGCGCCGATGCGGCATTCGGGCCCTCTTTACGGGTCGCGAGGGGCCGCTTCAAGGCTCTCGCAGCGCAGCATGGCGCGGAAGGCCGAAAAGCCGCGCCGGCGGCCGAAAACGGCAGAACCGCAGGAAACCTCGGTCATTTGCTAACAGAGG
This sequence comes from Stappia sp. 28M-7, assembly GCF_014252955.1. Classification (NCBI taxonomy): domain Bacteria; kingdom Pseudomonadati; phylum Pseudomonadota; class Alphaproteobacteria; order Hyphomicrobiales; family Stappiaceae; genus Stappia; species Stappia quadratibracata. Next base: position 756,696 of record NZ_JACMIA010000001.1, read on the forward strand.
CTTAACGGGGTGTCACCACAAAGACACACTGTGTCCGTCGAGTGCCGCTTTCGGGTATTTGCCGGTTGCTAGCCGCCGACGGCCTCGCTTAGAAAAGGATCGAGCTCGCGGGGAAGCTTGCTCAACTCTTCATCTCCCGTTGGCCGCTAGGTCACACAGGGAATAACGACGAGGTCAGGAAATGAACATCAAGAGCATCCTGCTCGGCGCTTCCGCTGCTGCCATGGCAGCCACGGGCGCTCAGGCCGCCGATCTCCCGGTGGCTCCGGAGCCGGTCGACTACGTTCGCGTTTGCGACGCTTTCGGCACCGGCTTCTTCTACATCCCGGGCACCGAGACCTGCCTGAAGATCGGCGGCGGCGTTCGCGTCGAGTTCCGTCTGTTCGACATGCTGGACAACGGTGGTTCCGCTTGGGACGACCGCACCGACACCTCGACCGGCATCCGTGCTCGTGGCTACCTGAACTTCGACAGCCGCACCAACACCGAGTACGGCCTGCTGCGCACCTACGTCGCGGCTTGGTCGACCACCGACAACGCCGGTGCGTCTGACTTCTACCTCGACGAAGCCTTCATCCAGCTGGGTGGCTTCGTTGCTGGTCGTACCGCTACGTACTTCCAGTTCTACACCGGCAACAACTGGGGTTCCGTCCTCGACCAGGGCTTCACCGATTACGGCGAGACCAACCTGTTCGCGTACACCGCTCAGTTCGGCAACGGCTTCTCGGCCTCGGTGTCGGCTGAAGTCGCGAACAAGCGCGGCACGATCGTTGGCCCGGTTGCCGGCGTCAACTACTACGGCGGCCACAAGATCCCGGACTTCGTCGCCAACCTGCGCGTCGATCAGGGCTGGGGTTCGGCTCAGATCATGGGTGCTCTGCACCACGTCTACGGTGCCAACGTTGCCGGCGTGACCGGTGGCAAGAGCAAGCTCGGCTGGGCGATCGGCGCTGGCGCCACGTTCAACCTGCCGATGATCGCTCCGGGCGACAACATCTCGCTGCAGGCGGTCTACTCGCAGGGCGCGATCGGCTACGTCAGCTCGGCTTGGGACGGCGTGTTCTCTGACGCTGCTTACAACGCTGGCGGCGCTCTGAAGATGTCGACGGCTTGGGGCATCGGCGGTGGCTTCACCCACTTCTGGACCCCGGCGATCTCGACCGCGATCACCGCTTCGTACAACAGCCTGGATCAGGCTGCGAGCGCTGGTCTGGCCGACATCCGCGACCTGAACGTCCAGGGTAACATCATCTGGCGTCCGGTCTCCGGCCTGTACCTCGGTGCTGAGCTCGAGTACCGCAACCGCGACATCAAGGGCGTTGCTGGCAACGACGACGCTCTGGTCGGCGTGTTCCGTATCCAGCGCACGTTCTAATCTGATCCTCTGAGGATTGGATTGAGAGGCCCGGCAGGCAACTGCCGGGCCTTTTTCTTTGCTCGCATTCAGGCCGGAGGAGGTGTGTTGGATGCGGGAGAGTTTCTCAAATTTCATCTAAGTTCATATATATAAATAAGAAATCCTTCTCTATTGACGTTTTCGTAAATAAGGCGCTTGCAAGCCTGCCTGCGAAGTGGAATCTTCCCCACCATTGAAGGAAACGGCCCGGGATCCGGACAGGCCCGCCCGCATGGGCAGCCGGCGATCCGCGTCAGGGCGTTTTGGCGGAGGTAGTCATGACTGCAGCAATTGTCGGCTGGGCCCATACCCCCTTTGGCAAGCATTCCGACGAGACGGTCGAGAGCCTGATCGTCCAGGTGGCGCGCGATGCCATCGCCGATGCCGGTTTCGAGCCGGCGGATATCGACGAGATCGTGCTCGGCCATTTCAACGCCGGCTTCTCGGCCCAGGACTTCACCGCCTCGCTCGTGCTGCAGGCCGACCCCGGCTTGCGCTTCAAGCGCGCGACCCGCGTCGAGAATGCCTGCGCGACCGGATCGGCCGCCGTACATCAGGGCGTGCGCGCCATTGCTGCGCGCGAGGCGCGGGTGGTGCTGGTGGTCGGCGTCGAGCAGATGACCACGACCCCGGGTCCGGAGATCGGCCGCAACCTGCTCAAGGCCTCCTACCTGCCGGAAGACGGCGACACGCCGGCCGGCTTTGCCGGTGTCTTCGGCAAGATCGCACAGGCCTATTTCCAGAAATACGGCGACCGCTCGGACGCGCTGGCCGCCATTGCCGCCAAGAACCACAAGAACGGCGTCGGCAATCCTTACGCGCAGATGCGTAAGGATCTCGGCTTCGACTTCTGCCGCGCCGAGAGCGAGAAGAACCCCTTCGTCGCCGGCCCGCTGAAGCGTACCGACTGCTCGCTCGTCTCCGACGGCGCCGCCGCGCTGGTGCTGACCGATATCGAGACCGCGCTCGGCCGCAAGAAGGCCGTCGCCTTCCGCGGCCTCGCCCATGCGCAGGACTTCCTGCCCATGTCGAAGCGCGACATCCTCGCCTTCGAGGGCTGCGGCGAGGCCTGGCGCCGGGCGTTGACGGCGGCGGGTCTGTCCATCGGCGACCTGTCCTTCGTCGAGACCCACGACTGCTTCACCATTGCCGAGCTGATCGAGTACGAGGCGATGGGCCTGACCGCGCCGGGCGAGGGGCATCGCGCCATCCTCGAGGGCTGGACGCAGATGGACGGCCGCCTGCCGGTCAATCCGTCGGGCGGCCTCAAGGCCAAGGGGCATCCGATCGGTGCCACCGGCGTTTCGATGCATGTGCTGTCGTCGATGCAGCTGACCGGCACGGCCGGCGACATCCAGGTGAAGAATGCCGAGCTCGGCGGCGTCTTCAACATGGGCGGCGCTGCGGTCGCCAACTACGTTTCGGTGCTGCAGCCGCTGCGCTGAGGGCGGCGGGGGCATCGCCCCCTAGGGCGCACGAACGAGAGGGCGCGGGGGAACTCCCGCGCCTTTTTCTTTGGCTGGCTGCCTTTGGAAAGGGGTCAGTAGACGGCCGATTCCATGTAGCGGGCGAGATCCAGCAGGTCGAAGGCGACGATGTCCCAACTGTCGCGGGGGGCGAGGTCGTTGCGCTGATCGGCGCCGAATTCCTTCGGCCTTGCAAAGAAGGCGGTCTTCAGTCCCACCGCCCGGGCGGCGGCCAGGTCGGCATTGTGGGCGGAGGCATACATGACCTCGGACGGCTGCAGGTCGAGCGTCGCCGCCGCCTTGAGGAACAGGCTGCCGTCGTGCGTCTGCCCGTCCAGCAGGTCCGATCCCAGCACGAGATCCCACGGCAGGCCCGCATGCTTGGCGAGCCAGGTCATCGGTGCGGTCGGAAGGTCGGTGCAGGCGGCGATGACATATTCGCGCCGCAACGCGCGCAGGCCCGGCACGCTGTCCGGCCAGGCCGGGAAGCGCTGCCAGCAGGACAGAAGCAATTCCTGTTCGCGGCTGCCGGCCGAAGCTTCGAGTCCGGCTTCTTCCAGAACCCTGATCAGGCTTTCAGCCAGGTGTTCCTGCGCCTGGATCGCTCCCGTGCTGGAAGCCAGCCGCGCGCGATAGTCCCTGTACCATGCACTTGCCAGGGTACTCGCCGAGATGTCCTTGCCACTTTTTGCGAAGGCGCGTTCGAAACCGCTGGATAGACCCCTGTTCCAATCGACAATGGTGCCCAATACATCAAAGAAAATAGCTTTTACCACGGGTTTTCACTCGATACCGATATGTCTGAAACGCTACTGGGGTGACCAGTATTAGTTGCTTGACTGTGGGAATCAACCAAGAGTCTTCCTTGTCGCAGGTACAGTAACATTCCCTAACCTGAATTCCTGAAGAAAGCAGAATTATGGATAAGGGGCGAAAACCAAAAAGAAAACACAGGAAATCTCATCAATGTTGAGCGGGATTCGATAATTTTTCGAAATTATGGCGAAGCGGTTGCAAAGGCTCGCAAGAGCGCGCCAAAGACTACGGTTCTGAATTCCGTCAAGGGAAAACCTCTCTCTTGGGTTGTGGTCGGGCGACAGGACGCCTTTTCGTCTTGCGGCAGCAAATTCGTGTCGGCTGCCGGCAAGCATTTCGGATCCGCCCGCCTCCAAAACCGCCGGAAGCCCGATCCGTAGCATGATTTTTCCCTGCCGCTTCCCTCGATTGAAATGCCATGCCCGGCGCAAGCGGGGCCGAGGCTTTATCTCTAGGGCTGTTTCAGACCGCCCGGAGATCGCGCCAGATGGCACGCCACGCACAGGCATCGGATCGCAAGCTCGCTGTCTTCCCGGCCTTTCACAAGGTCGAGGGCAAGCGCGTCGTCGTCGTGGGCGGCGGCGACGAGGCAGCCGCCAAGGTTCGTCTCCTCGCCGAGACGCTCGCCGATATCGTCGTCATTGCGCCGCAGGCCGAGGACGTCCTGCGGGACGCCGTAGCCCGTGCCGGCGGCACCATTCTCGCTGAAGCCTTCGCTCCCGCTCACCTTGAGGGTGCCGTCCTCGTCTTTGCCGCCAGCGGCGACGAAGCGGAAGATACCGCCGTGGTGGCGGCCGCACGCGCGCTGGGGCTTCCGGCCAATGCGGTCGATCGGCCGGAGATCTGCGACTTCTATGTCGGCGCGCTGGTCAACCGCGCGCCGGTCGCCGTCGCCATCACCTCCACCGGCGTCGGCCCGGTGCTGGCCCGCCACATCCGTGCGCGCATCGAGGCGATGCTGCCGCGCGAGACCGGTGATCTCGCCCGCCTTGCCGAGAGCTTCCGCGACACGGTCGTTCGGGTCATCGCCAGCGGCGTCGAGCGTCGGCGCTTCTGGGCCCGCTTCTTCTCCGGCCCGGTCGCTGCCCATCTGCAGTCCGGGCGCCCGGATGCGGCGCGCGCCGAGGCGCAGCGCCTGCTCAACACCCGCAACGAGGAAGCCGGCTTCGTCTGGCTGGTCGGCGCCGGCCCCGGTGCCGAGGACCTCTTGACCCTTCGCGCACAGCGCCTGCTGCAGGAGGCCGACGTCATCGTGCACGACGCGCTGGTGCCCGAGGCGGTCGTCGCCATGGGCCGGCGCGATGCGGAACGCATTTCGGTCGGCAAGCGCAAGGGTCGTCACTCGGTTTCGCAAGCCGAGATCAACGCGATCCTGGTGCGCGAGGCCTCGCACGGCCGCCGCGTCGTGCGGCTGAAGGCGGGCGATCCGCTGGTCTTCGGCCGCGCCGGCGAGGAGATCGCCGCCCTGCGCGCCGCCGGCATCGCCCATGACGTGGTGCCCGGCGTCACCGCGGCCCTGGCCGCCGCCGCCAGCACCCGCATTCCGCTCACCCTGCGCGGCGTTGCCTCCGACCTCGTCTTCGCCACCGGCCACGACCGGGACGGCGAGACGCTGCCGTCCTGGGGCGCGCTGGCGCTGCAGGGCGCGACCGTTGCCGTCTACATGGGCCGCACGGTCGCCGTCCGCGTCGCCGACCGCCTGCTGGAGGCCGGGCTGTCGCCCGCCATCCCCGTTGCGGTGGTCGAGAACGCGGCGCAGCGCAACGAGCGTTTCTTTGCCGGCACGCTCGCCGACCTGCCGGCGCTTGAGGACCGTCACGAGATCGACGGCCCGACCCTCATCATCATCGGCGAGGCCGTCGGCCATGCCGATCTCGCGAACAGCCAGCCCCTGCGCGTCGTGCCGGCCGAAAGGGCCGTGGTCGCCGCATAGCCCCCCTGAAGGAGCGATTGCATGAAGGCTTTGACAGCCAACCGACTGATCGATGGCGAAGTGGTGTGGCTCGGCCGCTCCGGCCAGTGGGTGGAGACCCTGGCCAGCGCCTGGCTGCTGGAAACGCCCGAGGCTATCGCCGAGGCGGAAGCGGCAGGGGCTGAGGCCGAGGCGGCCCAGCTCATCGTCGAGCCCTATCTCATCGATCTGACGCGCCAGGACGGCGAGATCCTGCCGGTCCGCTTCCGCGAGAAGATCCGCGCCAAGGGGCCGACCGTGCGCCAGGACCTCGGCAAGCAGGCCCGGCGCGAGGTGTCGGCGGCCTGATCCGGCCGCGACACGTTACCCGATAAGGACCCAGAACCCGGACGCGAAGCGATCCGCCGTTCCAGGAGTTGCAAGCATGTACCGCTATGACGAGTTCGACGCCCATTTCGTGTCCGCCCGCGTGGACCAGTTCCGCGACCAGGTGCAGCGCCGCCTTGCCGGCGACCTGACGGAAGAGCAGTTCAAGCCGCTGCGGCTGATGAACGGCGTCTACCTGCAGCTCCACGCCTACATGCTGCGCATCGCCATCCCCTACGGCACGCTGAATGCCGGCCAGATGCGGCGCCTTGCCCATGTCGCGCGTACCTATGATCGGGGCTACGGCCACTTCACCACGCGCCAGAACATCCAGTTCAACTGGCCGCGGCTGAAGGACATTCCCGAGATCCTGTCGCAGCTGGCGGAAGTCGAGATGCACGCGATTCAGACTTCGGGCAATTGCATCCGCAATGTCACGGCCGACCATTTCTCGGGTGCGGCCGCCGACGAGATCCTCGACCCGCGGCCCTATGCCGAGATCCTGCGCCAGTGGTCCTCGCTGCATCCGGAGTTCTCGTATCTGCCGCGCAAGTTCAAGATCGCGGTCACCGGCGCCCCGCACGACCGCGCGGCGGTGCAGGTGCACGATATCGGCCTGCAGGCGGTGCGCGATGCTGACGGCAATGTAGGCTTCCGCGTCTTCGTCGGCGGCGGCCTTGGCCGTACCCCGATGGTCGGCCGGCTGGTGCGCGAGTTCCTGCCCGAGGCGGACCTGCTCGCCTACAGCGAGGCGATCCTGCGCGTCTACAACCGCTACGGCCGCCGCGACAACAAGTACAAGGCCCGTATCAAGATCCTGGTCCACGAGACCGGCCTTGAGGAGCTCAAGGCCGATATCGAGGCGGAATTCGCCGAAATCCGCGACGGTGTCCTGACGCTGCCGGCCTCGGAGATCGAGCGCATCACCGCCTATTTCGCGCCGCCGGCCTTCGAGGTCGCGGTCGGGGACGAGGCGGTGCTGGACGCGGCCATCGCCGCGGATCCGCAGCTCGAGGCCTTTGCCGCGCGCAACGTCCACCCGCACCGCGCGCCCGGCTATGCCAGCCTCACCATCTCGCTGAAGCCCATCGGCAAGGCGCCGGGCGATGCCACGGCCGAACAGATGGAGGTCGTCGCCGACCTTGCAGAGCGTTATGGCCATGACGAGATCCGCGTCAGCCACGAGCAGAACCTGGTGCTGCCGCATGTGCGTCGCCGCGACATCCCGGCGATCCACGCCGCGCTGGTCGCAGCGGGCCTGGGCGAGGCCAATGCGGGCCTGGTGACGGACATCATTGCCTGCCCGGGGCTCGACTATTGCGCCCTTGCCACCGCCCGCTCGATCCCGGTCGCGCAGCGCATTTCCGAGCGTTTCGCCTCGCCCGAGCGTCAGCGCGAGATCGGCGATCTCAAGATCAAGATCTCGGGCTGCATCAATGCCTGCGGCCATCACCATGTCGGCCATATCGGCATTCTCGGCGTCGAGAAGAAGGGCGAGGAATACTACCAGATCACCCTTGGCGGCTCGGCCGACGAGAACACCTCGGTCGGCGAGATCATCGGTCGCGGCTTCTCGTATGACGAGGTCGTCGATGCGATCGAGAAGGTCGTCGACACCTATGTCGGCCTGCGCGAAACCCCGCAGGAAGACTTCCTGGCCGCCTATCGCCGTGTCGGCGATCAACCGTTCAAGGAGGCGCTCTATGGCACTGCGTGAGGCCTATGCGGTCCGCGAGGACCTGCCGACGCCGGCCCTCGACGCGGCCTGGCTCGCCGACCGGTTCGTCTCGGCCTCGGCGGAGGCGGTGATCGCCGCCGCGCGCGGCCGCTTCGGCGACCGGCTGGCGATGGTGTCCTCCTTCGGCGCGGAAGCGGCGGTGCTCCTGCACCTCGTTTCGCGCGTCGACCGGACGATCCCCGTGCTGTTCATCGACACCGGCAAGCTGTTTCCCGACACGCTGCGCTACCGCGACCTCCTGGTCGAGCAGTTCGGCCTTTCGGACGTGCGCACCCTTGCGCCCGATCCGGCGGATCTCGAGGCCGTCGATCCGGCCGGCATGCTGTGGATGAGCGATACGGACGCCTGCTGCGAGATCCGCAAGGTCCGCCCGCTGGCGCGCGCGCTCAAGGGCTTCGACGCCTGGATCTCCGGGCGCAAGCGCTTCCAGGCGAGCACCCGCTCCAACATCCCGGTCTTCGAGGTCGATGGCGAGCGTATCAAGGTCAACCCGCTGGCCGACTGGGACCCGTCGGACCTGCGCGCCTATGCGCAGGCGCAGGACCTGCCCAGCCACCCGCTGGTCGCCAGGGGCTACCCGTCCATCGGCTGCATGCCCTGCACCAGCCCGGTGGCAGAGGGCGAGGACCCGCGCGCCGGCCGCTGGCGGGGGCGCGACAAGACCGAATGCGGCATTCATCTGGCCCTGCCGATGGAGAACGAACAGGGAGCCGGGATCTGACCATGGCGGCAAGACTTTACCGTAACGGCGGCTTCGTCGCCGACACGTGGACCCATCTGGACGACGAGGCGGAGCTTCCGGCGGAAGGCGCGTTCGTCGTGCCGCTGGCCCGCTTCCTGGGGGCGGCGGCCGATCTGCCGCAGGGCGTCAAGCTTGCGCCGCTGGTCAAGGCGGGCGACGATCCGGCAAGCCTTGCCGGCCATCTCGCCGCGCTGGAGCTGGTGGTGGTGGACTTCGCCAAGTTTTCCGACGGGCGCGGCTACTCCACCGCCCGCCTGCTGCGCCAGCGCTACGGCTTTGCCGGCGAAGTCCGGGCGAGCGGCGACGTGCTGCTCGACCAGATCCCGTTGATGCGGCGGGTCGGGTTCGATGCGTTTTCGGTCGTCAACGAGCCGACGATCCGGGCGCTGGAGGCTGGCCACGACGTCGACGTGCCACTATACCTCCAACCTGCGGAACGGGCAGGCGAGGTGCCTGCTGGCGCGCGCTACTGGGCCCGGCGCCCGGCAGGTGCGCAGCTTTCCTGATGTCGCCGGCGCGCCGTTTGGCTATTCTGCCGCCGGACATTCGGGTACACGTATTGTTCGACATGTAGTGAGGATGCAACGCATGAATGTGGTCAATCTTGCCGGCGATCTCGCCGACGCCGTACCCGCCGGCGCCACCGCCGAGACGGTGACCGAGGTTCAGCACTACACGGACGACCTGTTCCGCTTCCGCATGACGCGCCCTGCGAGCTTCCGCTTCCGTTCGGGAGAGTTCGTGATGATCGGCCTGATGGTCGGCGACAAGCCGGTCTTCCGCGCCTATTCCATCGCCTCTCCGTCCTGGGACGAGGAGCTGGAATTCTTCTCGATCAAGGTTCCCGACGGCCCGCTGACCCAGCATCTGCAGAAGATCAAGGTCGGCGACAAGGTCCTGATGAAGAAGAAGCCGACCGGCACGCTCGTCAACGACGCGCTGGTTTCCGGCAAGCGCCTCTACATGTTCTCCACCGGCACCGGCTTTGCGCCCTTCGCCAGCCTGATCCGCGATCCGGAGACCTACGAGAAGTTCGAGGAGGTGATCGTCACCCACTCGTGCCGCTTCGTGGCGGAGCTCGCCTATTCGCAGCAGACGGTGGCCGCCACCCGCGATGACCCGCTGATCGGCGAGCTCGCGGCCAGCCAGCTGCGCCTGTTCACCTCGACCACCCGCGAGCCGCACGAGCATACCGGCCGCATCACCACCCTGATCGAGAATGGCGACCTGTTCCGCGCGCTCGGCGTGCCGCCGCTCGATCCGGAAACCGACCGGGCGATGATCTGCGGCTCGATGGCGATGCTCAAGGACACCAAGGCGCTGCTCGAGGCTGCCGGCCTGACCGAGGGGGCCAACAACCGCCCGGCCGAGTTCGTCATCGAAAGGGCCTTCGTCGGCTGACGACTTTTGCCCCCCTTGCGCTGCTTGCCCGTGGCTGACATGAGTGTGACGCCGTGTCGCGGCGCATCGGGAGAGTTTATGCAAAAAGAAGACAGGCAGGACCCGGCCGAACGGGATGGGGAAGAGGCTGTGCGCGTGATTTCGGAGCGCAGCCTCTACGAGGGCTTCGGCACCTACCGAGAGATGGTTGTCGAACAGCCGCTGGCCTCCGGCGGCAATATTGAGATTTCAAGAGAGTTTCAGGCACGGCGCGATGTCGTCGCCGTTCTTCCCTATGATCCGGTGCGGCGGGTCGCCTTGCTCGCCCGCCAGCTCCGCGTACCGCTTTTCGCCCGCGGCGATCATGACGGTTACCTAGAGGAAGTGCCGGCCGGTTACATCGACGAAGGCGAGGTCGCCGACGAGGCCGCCCGCCGCGAGGCCGCCGAGGAAGTCGGCGTCAAGGTCGGCGAGCTGGAACACGTCGCCGACGTCTTTCCCTCGCCCGGCGCCATCACCGAACGGCTCAGTCTCTATCTTGCCCGCTACGGCGCCGGCGATGTCGTCTCCAGCGGCGGCGGCCTTGCCGAGGAGGGCGAGGAGATCGAGGTGCTGGAATGGCCCATCGCCCGCCTCGGCGAAGCGGTGCAGGAGGGCAGCCTCCACGACGCCAAGACGCTGATCCTGGTTCAGGCCCTGATGTTGCGTGCGCCCGAGCTTTTCTCGTAGCCTTGCCGCTATCGTATCTCCAACACGCGAAAAGGGACCGCCATGCCGATGAACCGCGTCGTGCGTCTGGTCAAGCGCCCGGCCCCGGGCCTTGTCACGCCGGATTGCTTCGAGATCCGGGACGAGCCGCTGCCGGAGCCGGGGGAGGGCGAGTTCCGCGTCCGCATCAGCCATGTCTCGCTGGATCCGGCCATGCGCGGCTGGGTCAATGAGGGCAAGTCCTACGTGCCGCCCGTTGGCCTCGGCGATGTCATGCGCTCCTTTTCCGCCGGTGTCGTGGAGGCCTCGCGCAATCCCGACTTCCAGGAGGGCGAGGCCGTCGTCGGCCTGTTCGGCGTGCAGACCCATGCCGTGTCGGACGGCAAGGGCGTGCAGCGCGCCGACACCTCGATCGCTCCGCTGCAAAGCTGGATCGGCGGCCTCGGCATGCCGGGCCTGACCGCCTATTTCGGCCTGCTGCGGGTTGCCGAGGCGAAGGAGGGCGATACGGTGGTCGTTTCCGCCGCCTCCGGCGCGGTCGGCTCCATCGTCGGCCAGATCGCCAGGATCAAGGGCTGCCGGGCGGTCGGCATCGCCGGTGGACCTGAAAAGTGCCGGGCGCTGGTCGAGGAGGACGGGTTCGACGCGGCGGTCGACTACAAGGCCGGCAATCTTACCGCGGATCTGGCCGCTGCCTGTCCGGGGGGCATCGACGTCAATTTCGAGAATGTCGGCGGCGAGATCCTCGACACGGTGCTGGCGCAGATGAACACGTTCGGGCGCATTGCCGTCTGCGGCCTGATCTCGGCCTACAACGCGACGACGCCGCAGCCGGGTCCCGCCAACCTGCGGTTTCTGCTGACCCAGCGGCTGCGCATGCAGGGCTTCATCGTCTTCGACTTCATCCGCGAAAACCCGGTCGCCCTTGCCGACCTGTCGCAATGGGTCTCGCAAGGGCGGCTGAAGTTCCGCGAGGACGTGCGCGAGGGCGGGGTGGACGCCTTCCCGCAGGTGCTGAACCTGCTCTATACCGGCGGAAATTTCGGCAAGCTTTCGCTGAAAGTCTGACCTCTCCGCCATCCTGCTGACAAGATGTCGCGGCCTCATCGAAGCCGTCTTTTTCGGACGGTGGGAGCGCGGGATGCGGCGGATCGGGCTGGGGTCGATTGCAGGAATGGGGCGCTCTCGGGCGGGGCCCGCAAAGGCGCGGGGCGCGGTGCCGGCGCTTGCCGGCCCGTTGCTGGCATTGTCGCTGGCGCTCGGCGCTTCGCCCGCTGCCGCATCGCTGGAAAGCTGCCTGCCGCAGATGCGCGCCGAGGCCGTGAAGGCCGGCGTCAGCCAGCGCACGGTGGACGCCGCGCTCGCCAATGTCGCCTATGACGAAAAGGCCGTGCGCTTTTCCACCAGCCAGCCGGAATACAAGACGCCGATCTGGGACTACCTCGCCTTCCTCGTCGATGCCGAGCGCATCGCCGACGGCCGCAAGATGCTGTCCCGTCATGCCCGCGTGCTGGAGCAGGTCGAGAAGACCTACGGTATCGACCGCCACATCGTCGTCGCCGTGTGGGGCGTGGAGAGCGATTTCGGCCAGTTCCGCGGCGACTTCCACGTTCCCCATGCGCTGGCCAATGTCGGCTGTTCCGGCCGGCGGGCGAAGTATTTCCGCTCCGAGCTGATCGAAATCCTCAAGATCGTCGACCGCGGCGACGTGCGCCTTGCCGACCTGCAGGGCTCCTGGGCCGGTGCCTTCGGCCAGACCCAGTTCATGCCCTCCACCTATCGCCGTCTTGCGGTCGACTTCGACCGGGACGGGCGCAAGGATCTGGTCAACTCGGTGCCGGACGCGCTCGCCTCCACCGCCAACTATCTCAAGAACGCCGGCTGGGTCACCGGCATGCCCTGGGGTTATGAGGTCAAGGTGCCGGCCGGCTATCGCGGTCCCTCGGGCCGCAAGTCCAAGGTCTCGGTCACCGAGTGGGGCAAGCGCGGCATCCGCCATCTCGACGGGGGCGATCTGACCGGCGCGGCGAAGGCCGGCCTGCTGCTGCCCGCCGGCGCGGAAGGGCCTGCCTTCCTCGTCTTCAGCAATTTCGATGCGATCTACACCTACAATGTCGCGGAAAGCTACGCGCTGGCGATCTCGCATCTCGCCGACCGGCTGCGCGGCGGCGGGCCGTTCCAGGTCGCCTGGCCGACCAGCGATCCGGGCCTGTCGCGCAAGGAGCGGCTGGAGCTGCAAAAGCTGCTGCTGCGCGCCGGCTACGATATCGGCGAGGCCGACGGGCGGGTGGGGGCCGCGACCCGCGAAGGCATCAGCAAGGCCGAGGCGCGGCTCGGGATGCCGGTCACGGGTCGTCCGGGCCAGCGCATCTACAAGGCGCTCGGCGGCCGCTGAGCCGCCGGCCGGCTATTCCGGAAACAAGAGTAGGAGGTCAGGACGCGACCGTGCGGTTGCGTCCGCCGTGCTTGGCCTCATAGAGCCGCATGTCGGCGATCCGCATCGCCGCCTGCAGGGACGCCTCGTTGCCGTTCGACAGGCCGACGCTGATCGTCACATTGCCGAGCAGGCGCAGCGGCCCCTCGTGCCCGGTCAGCTCGGCCAGTCCCTTGCGCACCTTGTCGATGAAGGCGACGCCGTCGGCCGGTTCGACGCCGGGCAGCAGCACGCAGAATTCGTCGCCGCCCAGGCGCGCCGGGAAGGCGCGCTGCGGGCAGTGCTCGCGCAGCAGCATGCCGAACAGACGGATCAGCTCGTCGCCCTGTTCGTGGCCGAACCGGTCGTTGACGGACTTGAATGTATCGATGTCGATAGCCGCCACTGTCACAGTCTCGCCGGCGCGGCGCGTCCGCTCGAACATGCCATTGCCCTCGGAAAACAGGTGGCGGCGGTTCGACAGCCCGCTCAGCGCGTCGCCATGCGCCATGCCCGACAGGGTCTGGATCCGGTCCAGCATGTCGAGGTTCTGCGAGATCCGCAGCATGAACTCTTCAGGCGTGCAGGACTTCGGCAGGAAGTCGTTGGCGCCCGATTTCAGGAAGCGGGCGATCACCTCGGGGCCGGCCTTGCCCGAAAGGCCGATCACGGCCAGCTCGTTCATGGTGAAGCGCCCGCGCACGGCCCGCAGCACCTCGAACCCGTCGATCCGCGGCATCACATAGTCCAGCACCACCAGCCGCAGGTTCTCGAACGTGTCCAGCAGGTCGATGGCGGTCTTGTGGTCCGGCGCGGTATGCACCCGCAGCTGGTAGAGCGACAGGCGCCGGGCGATCACTTCCGTGTCGACCCGGCTGTCGTCGATCACCAGCGCATCGATATGGCGGTTGGCATGGACGCGCTGCACCAGCGTCGTCAGGTAGGTCAGGCTCGCCGGGCTGTCCTTCAGGATGTAGTCGACCACGCCCTTGTTCAGCAGCGTGTGCCGCAGCTTCTCGTCGAAGCGTCCGGAAAACACGATGGTCGGCAGCTGCGCGTTCAGCGTCACATCGACGATCTCGCCGTCGGGCGCGTCCGGCAGGGTCAGGTCGACCAGGGCCACCACCGGCTTGAAATCGGGTCGCGCCAACAGGGCCTCGGCCTCCGCTCGTGTCGTCGCGGAAACAACCTCCAGCCCGTGCAGCTCGCTCAACTGACGGCGAATGACCCGCTCGAAGAATGACGCATCCTCTACAAGCAGAACTTGTCCCATCTCGCACGCCCCAACTCTCTCCCAGGGACCACGACCATTGTCCGGGATCGGTGAAGGAAACGTTTACCGAATCGCGTTTCCGCCGATGATGCGGGCGGCTGCTTCGGCTGAAATTCGTCTGAAATCCGGCGCTTGGCTCAGCGAGGGGATAAGACGGGACGACGGCGGGGATAGTGCGCGCGGGATGCTGCGTCCGCCATCCGATACCGGGAGGGCCTTCGTTCCGGCCCGTGTCCGGGGATAAGTCGCCGCGCCTGCGCCTTCGCGCTGCATCCGCAGATTGTCGTGTTTGCGCGGAAAAACGCAAATCCCGCGGTTATTGAGACGGGATTTTGCAAAATCCTGCGCAACTTTTCTCGAAATTGCACGGCGCCTTCGCACGGCTCGCGCTTTATCGCCCGCCGGCCATCCCGGCCCAAACAAAAAGGCGGACGGGAGGTCCCGTCCGCCTTTGCTGGTCTTGCAGATGATCCGGCCGATCGGGCCGGATCACTACCGGCTCATCAGGCCGGAATGGTCAGCTTGGCCGTGGTGCTGGCCTTGACCTCGTCCGCGGTCACGTCCTTGGCCAGTTCCACCAGCACCAGGCCGTCCTCGGTCACGTCGAAGACGCCCAGATTGGTGATGATCCGGTGCACGCAGTTGACGCCGGTCAGCGGCAGGGTGCACTCGGGCAGCAGCTTCGGGTCGCCCGACTTGGACGTGTGGTCCATGATCACCACTACGCGCTTGACGCCGGCGACCAGGTCCATGGCGCCGCCCATGCCCTTGACCATCTTGCCAGGGATCATCCAGTTGGCGAGATCGCCCTTCTCGGACACTTCCATGGCGCCCAGGATCGACAGGTCGATATGGCCGCCGCGGATCATGCCGAAGCTGTCGGCGGACGAGAAATAGCTCGTCTGCGGCAGCTCGGTGATCGTCTGCTTGCCGGCGTTGATCAGGTCCGCATCCACCTCGTTCTCGGTCGGGAACGGGCCCATGCCGAGCATGCCGTTCTCCGACTGGAGCGTGACGTGGACGCCTTCGGGAATGTAGTTCGAGACCAGCGTCGGGATGCCGATGCCGAGATTGACGTAGAAGCCGTCCTCCAGCTCCTGCGCGGCCCGCTGGGCCATTTCGTCGCGAGTCCAGGCCATTGTTCTTCTCCTTGTCCTCAGGCGGCGCGGGTGGTGCGCTTCTCGATCCGCTTCTCGTGCTGGCCGAGAATGATGCGGTCGACGAAGATGCCGGGCGTGTGGATGGTGTCGGGATCGAGTTCGCCGAGCCCGACGATCTCTTCCACCTCGACAAGGGTCGTCTTGCCGGCGGTCGCCATCATCGGATTGAAGTTGCGGGCGGTCTTCCGGTAGATCAGGTTGCCTTCCGGATCGGCCTTCCAGGCCTTCACCAGCGACACATCGGCGACCAGTCCGGTCTCCAGGATGTAGGTCTCGCCGTTGAAGTCCTTGTGCTCCTTGCCTTCCGCGATCAGCGTGCCGACGCCGGTCTTGGTGTAGAAGCCCGGAATGCCGGCGCCGCCGGCGCGGATGCGCTCGGCCAGGGTGCCCTGCGGGTTGAACTCCAGCTCCAGCTCGCCGTTGAGGTACTGACGCTCGAAAGTAGCATTCTCGCCGACATACGAGGAGATCATTTTGCTGATCTGGCGCGTCTGCAGCAGCAGGCCAAGGCCGAAATCGTCGACACCGGCATTGTTGGAAATCGCCGTGATGTTCTTCGCACCGCTGTCGCGCAGCGCCGCGATCAGGTTCTCCGGAATGCCGCAAAGACCGAATCCGCCGGCCATCACAGTCATGCCGTCAAACGTCAGTCCCTCAAGCGCGGCGGCCGCGTTGGGGTATACCTTATTCATCTGGCGTCTCCTCGCATCAGCGTCTCCTCGCAACGGGTCCTGCGGACGGGGCAGGGGCGCGAGCGCCGCCCGTCCAACATGAACCTTTCGTCAGGCGCCCTGTGATACCTTCCCTCACCGGTGATCTCAAGCGCCATCCATTCGGCCCGGGATTTCCTGCGGTTTCGTCTTGAACCGCGTGCCGCGAACTCCTATCCCGATGCAGGATGCGGCGTGGTGCGCCGCGGCCTCCCACGTTGAAGACGATGCGCCGGATGGCGCTGGCCGGATTGTGTCATGAAGCGCCTGGTGGCGATCCTCCTTGCAGCCCTTGTCCTCGTCGCGGTGGCGGGCATCGCCGGCTATCTCCTGATCTCGCGCGAGGTCTCGCGCGAACGCGTCGAGGCGAGCCTGGCGGCCCGGCTCGGCGGCACGCTGCGCCTTGCCGGCACGCCCGCCGTTTCGCTCGCGCAAGGGCCCGCTCTGGTGCTCGGCGGCGTCCGCTGGCAAGGGCAGGGCGGCCGCTGGACGCTGGCGGCCGAGCGCATGGTTGCGGGGATAGATCCTGCCGGCCTCCTTTGGGGCGAGGTGCGTCTGTCGTCCTTCCAGCTGGAAGGCGCGCGGCTTCACCTTGCCGGGGCCGATCCGGCGGACGGCGCCCTTGCGGACCTCGGCCGTGATCTGTCGCGGGTTCTTGGGGCGCAGGTCACCGTGTCCGGCGATGCGATCAGCTGGGGTGCGTCCGACAAGCCGCGCCTTGGAGCCTTCGCCTTCCGTCTTGCCCCCTCGGGCGAGGGCGGTACCCTTCGCGGGTCAGTGGAGGCCGGCGACCAGACGGTCGAATTCGGCATCACTCTCGGACATCGCGGCATCCTGACCGGCACGGCCAGCGGGCCGGTGGCCGTATCCGTGGTCTCGCCGCTTGCCGGCTTCCGCATGAGCGGGGCGGTCCGCAACCCGGAAGCGGCCCGGATCGAGGGAAATTTCGATTTCAATACCAGCGACTTGCGAGGGCTGGTCGCCCGCTTCGGCAAGACGCTGGTCGGAGAGGCGAGCTTCGGCGCCTTGCGGATCACCGGCGATGGCGCGCTCGACTTCTCCCGCCTGGAGCTCGACACGGCGCGTCTGGAGCTCGACGGCAATGTCGGCGAGGGCCGCCTCGGTTTCGGGCTCGGCGCCACGCGGCCGCGGCTGGAGGGAACGCTCGCCTTCGAGCAGTTCGACCTTTCCGCCTATCTCGGCGAGCTGCGCAGCCTGGCCGGCGTCGAGGACGAGGCGCCCCAGGGCGACAGCCTGCGCGACCGGTCCCTGTCGGGCTTGCTGCAGTCGGCCGATATCGACCTGCGCCTGTCGGCGAACCGCTTCATTGCCGGCCCGCTGTCGGGCGGTCCGAGCGCCATCGCGCTGTTGCTGCGCGACGGCGACCTGTCGCTCGACCTCAGCGAAACGCCGGTTGCCGGCGGCACGCTGGAGGCGACGGCCCGGCTGAAGCCGGCGGGCGGCGACACGTTCGACCTTGCGGCGAGCGCCATCGCCGAGAAGCTGGACGTGCGCCAGCTTCCTGCTCTCGAGGTGGTGACGATGCCACAGTCGGGGGCGCTGACCTTCCGTCTCGGCCGCACCGGCAAGGGGCAGACCCTTGCCTCGATACTGGGATCGGCCGGCGGCGAGGCCCATCTTCTGCTCGAAAACGCCACCTATCCGGCCGGCGGCGAGGTGCTGGCCCGGCTCGCGGCCTCGGCAAGCGAGGCAGGCTCGTCCGCCTCCTCGCTGGTGCTCGAGCGCGTGACCGGACGCGGCGGCATGGAAGGGCAGGAGATGCGCCTCAGCGATGTCGAGGTTTGGTCGGGCAAGCATCTCTTGCGGCTCGCCGGGCGCCTGTCGCTGGCCGATGTGTCGCTGTCGCTGCGCGGCAGGCTGCTGCCGCGTCCGGCCGAGGCCGATCCCGCGCCCGGCGCGCCAACGACAGCAGTGCCCGATCCTGCAGTGGGACAGGCTTCCGGCGGCATCCCGGTGCTGGTGCGCGGCACGCTCGCCCGGCCGAGCCTCCTGCCGGACATGACCGGCATCGGCGCGCCCTAACCGGCGAAAACGGCTGGCGTTCTGATCCCAGGTCAGCCCTGCGCTTCGGCCCGCCGCATGTCCTGTGCGCGCCGCACCTCGCGCCGCTTGGTCAGCAGCGAGGTACAGACCACCACCACCGTCACCACACCGACCAGGATCGTGCAGACCGCGTTGATCTCCGGCGTCACGCCGAGGCGCACCTGCGAGTAGATCTTCATCGGCAGGGTCGTGGCTTCCGGCCCGGTGGTGAAGCTGGCGATGACCAGGTCGTCGAGCGACAGGGTGAAGGCCAGCATCCAGCCGGCGACGACGCCCGGCAGGATGATCGGCAGGGTGATCGAGAAGAAGGTGCGCGCCGGCGGGCAGCCCAGGTCCTGCGCCGCTTCCTCCAGCGACCGGTCGAAGCCGGCAAGGCGCGATTGCACCACCACAGCCACGTAGCACATGGCAAAGGTCGTGTGCGCGATCATGATCGTCCAGAAGCCGCGGGCCTGGTCGATGGCGACGAAGAGCAGCAGCAGGGAGAGGCCCAGGATCACCTCCGGCATCACCAGCGGCGCGTAGACCATGCCGGAAAACAGGCTTCGGCCGACGAACCGGCCCGAGCGCACCAGCACCAGCGCGGCCAGCGTGCCCAGGACCGTGGCGATGGTCGCCGAGGCGAAGGCGACCCGCACGGTCACCCAGGCGGCATCGAGGAGCTGCTGGTTACCGAGCAGCGTGCCGTACCATCTCGTCGAGAAGCCGCCCCACACGGTGACGAGCCGCGAGTCGTTGAACGAGTAAATCACCAGCAGCACGATCGGCAGGTACAGGAAGGAAAATCCCAGCACCAACGAGGTGACGTTGAACCAGCTCGGCCCCTGTCTCATCGTGCCGTCCTTTCGCGCGTGCCGGCCGCGTTCGGGTCTGTCGGTCGGGTGCTCACAGGCCTTTCTCCGCGGCTTTCTGCTGCTGGTTCTGGAACAGCACGATCGGCACCACCAGGATGAGCAGGAGAATGACGGCAACCGCCGAGGAGACCGGCCAGTCGCGGTTGGTGAAGAACTCCATCCACAGCGTCTTGCCGATCATCAGGGTTTCCGAGCCGCCCAAAAGGTCCGGAATGACGAACTCGCCGACGGCCGGAATGAAGACCAGGAAACAGCCGGCGATGACGCCCGGGATCGCCAGCGGCACCGTGATCGTCCAGAAGCTGCGCCAGGGCGGGCAGCCGAGGTCCGCGGCCGCTTCCAGCAGGCTGGTATCCAGCTTTTCCAGGTTGGCGTAGAGCGGTAGCACCAGGAACGGCAGGTACGAGTAGACGATGCCGATATAGACCGCGATGTTGGTGTTGAGGATCGTCAGCGGCTGGTCGATCAGCCCCAGCCACATGAGAAACTGGTTGAGCAGCCCTTCGTTCTTCAGGATGCC
Source organism: Stappia sp. 28M-7 (assembly GCF_014252955.1). Taxonomy (NCBI): domain Bacteria; kingdom Pseudomonadati; phylum Pseudomonadota; class Alphaproteobacteria; order Hyphomicrobiales; family Stappiaceae; genus Stappia; species Stappia quadratibracata. The sequence continues at coordinate 776,214 of NZ_JACMIA010000001.1, forward strand.
GATCCAGGCGTAGACGCGGATCAGGAAGCTGGTCCAGAACGGCAGGATCACCAGCATCAGCAGGGTCGTGCGCCACTCCTTCGGCGCGCGCGCCATGCCGTAGGCGATGGGAAAGCCGACCAGCAGCGTAATCAGCGTCGAAACGGCCGCGATCGAGACGCTGGAGAGGTAGGACTTCCAGTACAGGTCGTCCTGCGTCAGCCAGACATAGTTTCCGAACGACAGTCCGCCGAGCATCTTCATGAGCCCGTCCCAGCCGGCGGCCGGGTCGAAGGTCGGCATGTAGGGCGGGATCGCGACGGCGATCTCCGACAGCGAGATCTTGAAGACGATGAAGAACGGCGCTAGGAAGAAGAACAGCAGCCACGCATAGGGCACGGCGATCAGCAACCAGCCGCCAAGGCCGCGCCTGGGTCTCGTGCTCACCTGCTCGGGCATCGTGTCGTCTCCCCGTTGAGTCCGGCGGCCTCATGGCGCGCCGGACGGCGTCACTTCGTCAGAATGACCCCGGCATCCGCGTCCCAGGACAGCCAGACCTTGTCGTCCCAGCCGACCGGCCGCTCGACGACGCGCGAGCGGTTGGCGACGGTCGCCCGCACGGTCTGCTCGTTGGCGATATGGGTGTGGTAGATCGACACGTCGCCGAGATAGGCGATGTCCCAGACCTCGCCGGTAAGCGCGTTGATCTTGCTCGCCGGCTCGTCGAAGGAAATGCGCACCTTTTCGGGGCGGATCGCGAACCACACCGTCTCGCCGACCGCCGCGTCCAGCGGCTGCATCACCTCGATGTCGCAGCCGAACTCCACCGACTTCAGGCGGGAGCGCTCGCTGCCGCGCTCCATGATCTTGCATTCCATCAGGTTGATATCGCCGATGAAATCCGCCACGAAGCGGGAGTTCGGCAGCTCGTAGATTTCCGCCGGCGTGGCGATCTGGATGATCCGCCCACGGTCCATGACGGCGATCCGGTCGGCCATGGTCATGGCCTCTTCCTGGTCGTGGGTGACGATCAGGAAGGTCATGCCGAGCTCGTATTGCAGGTCGGTGAGCTCGAACTGGGTCTCCTCGCGCAGCTTGCGGTCGAGGGCGCCGAGCGGCTCGTCGAGCAGCAGCACCTTGGGCTTCTTGGCGAGCGAACGGGCCAGCGCGACGCGCTGCCTCTGGCCGCCGGACAGCTGGTGCGGCTTGCGCCTGGCGAAATCCTGCAGCTTCACCAGCTTCAGCATTTCTTCCACGCGCGCGGCGATCTGGTCCTTCGGCATGCCCTCCTGCTTGAGGCCGAAGGCGACATTCGCCTCCACGCTCATGTGCGGGAACAGCGCGTAGGACTGGAACATCATGTTGACGGGGCGCTTGTAGGGCGGCACCCCGGCAAGGTTCTGCCCGTCGAGAAAGATCTCGCCTGCGTTCGGCGTCTCGAAGCCGGCGAGCATGCGCATCATCGTCGTCTTGCCGCAGCCGGAGCCGCCGAGCAGGGCGAAGAACTCGCGCTCGTAGATCTTGAGGGAAAGATTGTCGACGGCGGTAAAGTCGCCGAAGGTCTTGGTAACGTTCCTGAATTCGATATACGGCTTCGCCTGCGGGTCGTCCCAGGGTGCGAATTCGCGGCGCACCGGCCCGATCGGTTTCTTTCCCAAGTCAGCCCCCTCGTCGACGGGAGGAAAGGGCCCGGCCGCCGGTCGGCGGCCGGACGAAGATCCGCCTTACTGGCCGGTCTTGACCCGGGTCCACTCGCGGGTGCGCGACCGCATGGCCTGGGGCGACTTGGTGGTGGTGGTGAACAGCTTGTCGACGGTCTCCGCGCTCGGGTAGATCGCCGGATCGTCCAGCACTTCCTTGTCGACGAACTCCTGGCTCGCCTTGTTGCCGTTGGCGTAGAAGACGTAGTTGGTCGCCTTGGCGACGACTTCCGGCTTCATGATGAAGTTGAGGAAGGCATGGGCCTCCTCCACATGCGGCGCGTCGGCCGGGATCGCCATGTTGTCGAACCACATCATCGCACCCTCCTTGGGGATGACGTATTCGACCGTGACGCCGTTATTGGCCTCCGAGGCGCGGTCGCGCGCCTGCAGAACGTCGCCGGACCAGCCCACGGCCAGGCAGATGTCGCCATTGGCCAGCGCGTTGATGTACTCCGACGAGTGGAACTTCTGGATGTAAGGGCGGATCTTCATGAGAAGTTCGCCGGCCTTCTTGAAGTCTTCCGGATCGCCGCTGTCGGGGTCGAGCCCGAGATAGTTCAGCGCGGCCGGAAAGATCTCGTCGGCGGTGTCGAGCAGGTGCACGCCGCAATCGGCGAACTTGGAGATCACTTCCGGCTTGAAGATCATGTCCCAGCTGTCGAGCGGGGCGTCCGGCATGCGCTCCTTGATCTTGTCGACATTGTAGCCGAAGCCGGTGGTGCCCCACATGTAGTTGATGGCGTGCTCGTTGCCCGGATCGAACTTCTCGATGCGGCTGGAGATCTCGGGCCACATGTTCTTCAGGTTCGGCAGCTTCGACTTGTCGAGCTTCTGGAACACGCCGGCCTGGATCTGGCGGCCGAGGAAGGTTCCGGTCGGCACGACGACGTCGTAGCCGGTGCCTCCGGCCAGCAGCTTGGTCTCCAGCATCTCGTTGCTATCGAACACGTCGTAGACGACCTTGATGCCGGTCTCCTTGGTGAACTCCTCGAGTACCGACTCGTCGATATAGTCCGACCAGTTGTAGACGCGCACTTCGCGGTCCTGGGCGGATGCCGCGGTGGCGGCAAGCACGCCGAGCATTGCGACGCTGGTGAACAGCAGCTTCTTCATCAGTCCCTCCGTCTGGCCTGCGCCGGCGCGGCTCGCACCCCGGCCCCTGTCGTTTCCGGCTGCGGACGCTGGCGCCCGTTCCGGATCGTGTCTTTATGGTCGGCCGCGTGCGGCCCCTCTGCCCCGCAGCCTAGAAGCGATGCCGCCCGTCCTCAAGAGAGCATCCGTGCCAATCGCCACGAACTTCCCCAACGGACAGGCATTTCCCCAGCCGCGGCCGGATCACAGGTAAGTCTGTCGTTCCAGTGACGAAATCTCGCGTCCGAATGCGAAGAGTTCGTGACGCTTGATGTCGACCAGCACCTTGTGCATTTCCTCGCCGACCGCGTCCTGCATCCGCTGCGAGGCGGCGAAGGCGTCGATCGCCTCGTCCATCCACGGCGTCAGGCGCGGGGCGGTTTTCTCGTAGGCATTGCCGTCCACGGCCGGCGGCGGCGGCAACTCGCCGAGCACCCCCTGCATCATCCCCGCCAGCACCCCGCTCAGCACCAGGTACGGATTGGCGTCGGCACCGGCGATCCGGTGCTCGATCCGGGCCGAGGCCGGCGTTCCGGCAGGCACGCGCAAGGCGACCGAGCGGTTGTCGTAGCCCCAGCAGATCGAGGTCGGCGCATAGGAGCCCGGCTGCATGCGGCGGAAGCCGTTGAAGGTGGAAACGAACAGCAGATGCGCTTCCGGCATCGTGTCGAGCAGCCCGCGGATCGCGTAGCCGAGGCGCGTCTCGCCGGTCTCGGGATCGGCGAAGATGTTGCCCGTGCCGTCCTCCATCGAGACATGGACGTGCATGCCGTTGCCCGGCCACTCGACGAAGGGCTTGGCCATGAAGGAGGCCTTGAGATTGTGCTTGCGGGCGACGCCCGCGACCAGCCGGCGCAGCAGCACCGCGTCGTCCGCGGCACGCAAGGGATCGCGCTGGTAGTGCAGGTTGAGCTCGAACTGCCCGGGCGCGGCCTCGGAGACGGCCGCGTCGGCCGGAATGTCCTGCGCATCCGCCGAGCGGCGGATCTCGTCGACCAGCGGCATCAATGCCTCGAGGTCGGACAGCGCATACATGTTTTGCCGTGCCGGACCCAGATGGGTGGAGAAGACCGGCGTCGGCGCGCTGCTCCAGTCGCCGTCGTCCTTGTCCTCGAACAGGTAGAACTCGAGCTCGAAGGCGGCCGTCGCCGTCAGTCCGTGCTCGCCCAGCCGGTTGGCCATGCGCGCCAGCACGTGGCGCGGATCGCACATGAAGGCGCTGCCGTCGCGGTCGTGCATCGACAGCAGTACCTGCGCCGTCGGGCGCTCGGCCCACGGCACGGCGCGCAGCGAGCCCGGCACCGGCCAGCACACGCCGTCCTTGTCGCCGGTCTCGATATGCATGCCGGTCTCTTCGACCTCGCGGCCCCAGACATCGAGGCCGAACAGCGAGAAGGGCAGGGCGACGCCGCTTTCGAACACCTTGCGCAGCGCGCTGCCGGGCAGCCACTTGCCGCGCAGAACCCCGTTGCTGTCGGGCAGGATCACCTCCAGCGTGTCGAGGTCGGGATATTCCGCCTCGAAGCGGGCCACTTCTTCCTGCCAGTCGACGCCGCCGGCCGGGCGCTGCCAGGCCGTGCGATGGGTCTGCAACATCAGATCCTCCAGGGCGCGGATCTGTGGTCCGCGCGAATTGCCGTTTATGCAAAAATGTGATCACGTAGCGGCAAGGCTGTCAAGCAAGGCCGGGAGGGAACGAGGGAAATGGCTGACCGTAGCCGTCCGCAAAAGGCGCAGGACGCGCCGGAGACTGCCGATGCGCCGGCGCGCCATTCCCTGCGCGAGACGGTCGAGCAGGCGGTGCGCGAGGCGCTGCTGACCGGACGCTTCGTTCCCGGGCGCGCTGTCACGCTGCGCGGGCTGGCGCAGGAACTCAAGGTTAGCCCGATGCCGGTGCGCGAGGCGGTGCGGGCGCTGTCGGCCGGCCATGCGCTGGAGATTCGCGCCAACGGACGCATCCAGGTGCCGACCATGACCGCTCCGCGCCTTGCCGAGATCGTCAAGGCACGGGTGCTGCTGGAGCCGGAGCTGGCTCATGCCGCAGCGGCGCATCTGGGGCCTCGCGATGCGACGCGGCTTGCCGCCATCGACGACCGGATCGACGCCAGCCTGGATGGCGGGGATGCCGAGACCTACATGCGCCTCAACCATTCCTTTCATTTCGCGATCTATCGTGCGGCAGGCTCGCAGGTGCTGCTGCCCCTGGTCGAAAGTCTGTGGTTGCAGTTCGCCCCGTTCATGCGCACCGTCTACGGGCGGGTGGGAACGTCGGCCCTCGTCGATCACCACAAGGAGGCGATCGACGCCGTGCGGGCCCGCGATGCCGCAGCCCTGCGCGAGGCGGTGGCGGCGGACATCCGCTGCGGAATGGATCTGCTCGACACCGGGCTTCCCGATGGCGGGCCGTCGGTTGCCGAATGATCGCCGGCAATTGACTCGTTGAAAATGTGATCACAAAATGCAGCGTATGTGGTGAGGAGGCGGAAAGGTGTCCGCTGCCCCGCGTGCCCTGCGCCCGAAAGGCGAGACCCGTGAGCAAGAAGAAGAAATCCGCACCGAAGATTGCCAGCCGCCGGGGCGTCGAGAGCTTCGACGCGGCCCAGCTGTGGCTGTCCGAGCGCGGGATCGAGGACATCGAGTGCATCGTGCCCGACCTTGCCGGCGTGGCGCGCGGCAAGATGATGCCGACGGAGAAGTTCTTCTCCGGCCCGGTGATGACGATGCCCGCCTCGATCTTCGCTCAGACCATTTCCGGCGATTACCCGCCGGACGACGAGCGCTTCCAGCACAACACCACCGACGGCGACCTGTTCTTCCGCGCCGACTACTCGACGCTGACCGCCGTGCCCTGGGAAAGCGACCCGACCGCCCAGTTGATCCACGACGCCTATACCCGCGAGGGCATTCCGGTGGAGACGGCGCCGCGCAACGTGCTCAAGCGCGTGCTGCAGCTCTATGAGGACGAGGGCTGGGCGCCGCTGGTCGCCCCGGAAATGGAGTTCTATCTGGTCCGCCCGAACACCGATCCGGACTATCCGCTGGAGCCGCCGACGGGCCGCTCGGGCCGGCCGGAGGTCGGTCGCCAGTCCTATTCGATTTCCGCGCTCAACGAGTTCGACGACCTGATCGACGACATCTACGACCTGTCGGAGGCGCAGGGTCTGGAGATCGACACCCTGATCCACGAGGAAGGCGCCGCGCAGATGGAGATCAATCTCCGGCACGGCCATCCGCTCGAGCTTGCCGATCAGGTGTTCCTGTTCAAGCGCACGATCCGTGAGGCGGCGCTGCGCCACGACATGTACGCGACCTTCATGGCCAAGCCGATGTCGAACCAGCCTGGCTCGTCCATGCACATCCACCAGTCGGTGATGGACGCGGACAAGGGCACCAACATCTTTTCGCGCGAAGACGGCGAGCCGACCAGCGAGTTCCTGTCCTTCATCGCCGGCCACCAGGCCTATCTGCCGGCGGTGACCTGCATCCTGGCGCCTTACGTGAACTCCTACCGCCGCTTCACCCGCGGCACCACGGCGCCGGTCAACGTGCACTGGGGCTACGACAACCGGACGGTGGGCTTGCGCGTGCCGAACTCCAAGCCCGGAGCCCGCCGGCTCGAGAACCGCGTTCCCTCGTCCGACGCCAATCCGTATCTGGCCATCGCCGCTTCGCTCGCCTGCGGCTATCTCGGCATCAAGCAGCGCCTGACGCCGGACGAGCCGCGCAGCGGCAACTTCAGCGAGGACATGCACGCCCTGCCGCGCGGCCTGCTGGAAGCGGTGGCGCTGTTCGGCGAGTGCGAGGAGCTGATCGACGTGTTCGGCGAGAAGTTCGTCGCCACCTACCGCGCCATCAAGCAGGAAGAATTCGAGACCTTCATGAAGGTCATCAGCCCATGGGAGCGGGAATACCTGCTGCTCAACGTCTGACGCGTGTCGGGCGGGGCAACGAGATCGACAACCAGAAAAACCGGGAGACGCCACCATGACCGGTGCCTCGAACCTGTACCCGACCTCCGACCTGCGCGCCCGCGACGCTGCGCATCATTTCCACCCCTTTACCGATACGGGGGCGCTGAACCGGGAGGGCGTGCGCGTCATCACCTCGGCCAAGGGCGTGTGGCTGACCGACAGCGACGGCAACCGCTATCTCGACGGCATGGCGGGCCTTTGGTGCTGCCAGGTCGGGCACGGCCGCGACGAGATCGTCGACGCGGTCGAGAAGCAGATGCGCGAGCTCGACTATTACAACACCTTCTTCAAGACCAGCCATCCGCCGGTCATCGCCCTGTCGGAACGCCTGGCGCAGCTCAGCCCGCCGCAGTTCAACCGCGTGTTCTTCACCTCCTCCGGCTCGGAGGCGAACGACACCGTGTTCCGCATGGTCCGCACCTATTGGGACCTGATGGGCAAGCCGGAGAAGAAGACGATCATCGGCCGCTGGAACGGCTATCACGGCTCCACGCTGGCCGGCACCAGCCTCGGCGGCATGACCGGCATGCATGCGCAGGGCGACCTGCCGGTGCCCGGCGTCCATCACATCCCCCAGCCCTACTGGTTCGGCGAAGGCGGCGAGATGTCGCCGGACGAGTTCGGTCTGTGGGCGGCACGCGAGCTGGAGCGCGCCATCGACGTCCTCGGCGAGGGCAAGGTGGCGGCGTTCATCGCCGAGCCGATCCAGGGCGCGGGCGGCGTCATCATCCCGCCGGACAGCTACTGGCCGGAAGTCGCCCGCATCTGCCGCGAGCGCGACATCCTGTTGGTCGCCGACGAGGTGATCTGCGGCTTCGGGCGTCTGGGCAGCTGGTTCGGTTCGCAGCATTACGGCATCGAGCCGGACCTGATGCCGATCGCCAAGGGCCTGTCCTCCGGCTACCTGCCGATCGGCGGTGTGATGATCGCCGACCGGGTGGCGGACGCCTTCATCGAAAAGGGCGGTGAGTTCTATCACGGCTACACCTATTCCGGTCATCCGGCCTGCTGCGCCGCGGCGCTCGCCAATCTCGACATCATGGTGCGCGAGCGGCTGGTCGAGCGGGTGGCCGACGATATCGGGCCCTATCTGCAGCAGCGCTGGAAGGCCCTGGGCGACCATCCGCTGGTCGGCGAGGCGCGTATGGTCGGTCTCGTCGGCGCGCTGGAGCTGGTGCCGGCCAAGGGCGACCGCTCGCGCAAGTTCGCGCCGGTCGGCGAGGTCGGCACGCTCTGCCGCGACATCTCCTTCGGCAACGGGCTGGTCATGCGCGCGGTGCGCGACAGCATGATCATCTCGCCGCCTCTGGTGCTGACCCACGAGGAGGCGGACGAACTGGTCGCCCGTGCCGCCCGCACGCTGGACGAGACCTATGCGGCCCTGAAGAAGGACGGCCGGCTCGCAGCCTGAGACGCGCCGCACACCAAACCGCGGGGAGGCGGACGTGACCGAGATCGCCCATGCCCATGCTCCGTCCTACTACGCGACCAGCGTAGAGGACCGTCCTGTCCGCCCGGCGCTGTCCGGCGCGCGGCAGGCGGACGTGGCCATCATCGGCGGCGGCTTCACCGGCCTCAACGCGGCGATCACCCTTGCCGAGGCGGGGCGCTCGGTCGTCCTGATCGAGCAGAACCGCATCGGCTGGGGCGCCAGCGGGCGCAATGGCGGCCAGCTGCATAGCGGCCAGCGGCGCGACCAGGCGCATCTGGAAAAGCAGTACGGCCTCGACATCGCCCGCCGGCTTTGGACCTTCGCCGAGGAGGCCAAGGCCCTGTTGCACGACCGGGTGCAGCGCTTCGGCATCGACTGCGACTGGACGGAAGGCCTGATCCACGCCGCCCACAAGGAGCGGTTCGTTGCCGAGGAATGGGACTATGCCGAGAAGCTCGCCCGCGACTACGGCTATGACGCGGTCACGCCGCTGGACCGGGCGCAGCTGGCGGCTGCCATCGGCACGAAGCAGTATTTCGGGGGCGTACGCGATGGCGGGGCCGGGCATCTGCACCCGTTGAAGCTGGCCCAGGGGCTCGCCGATGCGGCGGAAGCAGCCGGCGCCGTCCTGCACGAGGCGACCCATGCCGTGTCGTTGCGGCATGCGGGCGGGCGCGTGCTGGTCGAGACGGGGCAGGGCGAGATCGACGCCGGCAGCGTGCTTCTGGCCGGCAACGGTTATCTCGCCGGGCTCGACCGCGACAGCGAGGCCCGCGTCATGCCGATCAACAATTACATCCTGACCACCGAGCCGCTGTCGCGCGAGGCGGCCGATCACCTGATCCCCGGCCGCGAGGCGGTCTCCGACAGCCGTTTCGTTGTCTATTACTGGCGCCTGACCCGCGACTTGCGGCTGCTGTTCGGCGGCGGCGAGACGTACCGGCGCGGCTTTCCGCCGGACCTGCGCGCCTTCGTGCGCTCGCATCTGAGCAATGTCTATCCGCAGCTTGCCACCGCGCCCGTCTCCCATGCCTGGGGCGGTACGCTCGGCGTCACGACCTCGCGCATGCCGTGCCTGCGGCGCACGGCGCCGGGCGTCTACGTCGCGGCGGGATTTTCCGGCCACGGCGTCGCGATAGCGGGCTTTTGCGGCCATGCGGCGGCCAGCGCCATGCTGGGCGATGCCGAACGGTTCGACGTGTTCGAGAAGCTCTCGCCGCCGAAATTCCCGGGCGGCCGGGCGTTCCGCTGGCCGATCCTGGTGCTGGCGATGAGCTGGTTCGCCCTGCGCGACCGGCTCTGGTAGCCGGCCGGATCCGTCAAAGGCGCGTGCTGCCCTTGTCGCGGAAGCTGCGGGCGGAGGTGCGCGCCAGCAGGATCGACGGCAGCAGGCCGACCAGCACGATCAGCAGCGCCGGCAGGGCGCCTTCCCCGAAGGCCTCGCGCGAGGCGGCATTGTAGACCGTCGTCGCCAGCGTCTCGAAATTGAACGGGCGCAGCAGGATCGTGGCGGGGAGTTCCTTCATGCAGTCGACGAAGGCCAGCAGCAGCGCCGTCAGCAGCACCGGGCGCAGGATCGGCAGGTGTACCTGGAACAGGATCCGCCCGGAGCTGCGCCCCAGCGTGCGCGCCGCCATGTCGAGATGCGGCGTCACCTTGCCGAAGCCGCCCTCGATCTGGCCGTAGGAGACGGCCAGGAAGCGGACCATGTAGGCATAGACCAGTGCCGTGCCCGAGCCGATCAGCAGCAGTCCGGTGGAATAGCCGAAGGTCGATCGGGCGATGCCGTCGATGAAATTGTCGAACTTCGCCAGCGGGATCAGGATGCCGACGGCAAGCACCGTGCCGGGAATGGCATAGCCGATCGAGGCGATGCGACCGAACAGCTGCGTCGTCCGGCTGGCCTGGACGCGGTGGGCATAGGTCAGGACCACGCCGATCACCACGGTCAGCACGGCGGCGGAGACCGACAGGACCAGCGTGTTCTGCATCGCCGCGAGCAGGCGCGGGTCGAACAGGTCGTCGAGCCGGCGGCTGGCATAGTCGGCAAGCAGCGCGGCCGGGAAGACGAAGCCGATCAGGATCGGCAGCGCGCAGGCGGCGGTGGCCAGCCATGCCCGCGGCCCGCTCAGCCGGTAGCTCGGCAGCGTCTTGTAGCTGGCCGAGGGGGTGTGGAACCGCTGGCCCTTGCGGGCGCGCCGCTCCATCCATAGCAGCGCGAAGACCAGCGCCAGCATGGCGCAGGCGATCTGCGCCGCGCCGGCCAGGCTCGAGCGATGCACCCAGGTGTCGTAGACCGAGAAGCTGAGCGTGTGGACGCCGAAAAAGGTCACCGCGCCGATGTCGTTGAGGCACTCCATCAGGGCGAGCGAGATGCCGACGACGATGGCCGGGCGGGCAAGCGGCAGCGCCACGCGGAAGAACAGGCGCATGGGGCCGGCGCCGAGCGTGCGCGACACGTCCAGCGTCGAGGCCGACTGCAGCAGCAGCGAGGCGCGCGTCGTCAGGTAGACATACGGGTAGAGCACGAAGCCCATCACGAAGATCGCGCCGCCGAGCGAGCGGATTTCCGGGAACCAGTATTCCCGCGAGGTGCGGAAGCCGAAGATCTCGCGGACGAGGCTCTGCACCGGCCCGGTGAAGGTGAGGATCTCCACATAGGTATAGGCGATGATGTAGGTCGGCACCGCCAGCGGCAGCAGCAGCGCCCAATCGAAGAGGGCGCGGCCGGGAAAACGGCACATGGTGACGAGCCAGGCGGTGCCCGTGCCCACCACCAGCGTGATCAGGCCGACGCCGAGCAGCAGCAGGAAGGTGGTCTGGAGCGAGCGTGGCAGCACCGTGCCGATCAGGTGGCTCCACACATCGCCTGTCGGCTGGGCGGCAAGGACGACGAGGGCGCCGATCGGCAGCAGCGTCAGACCGGCGACGATGAGGCCCGCGACGAGCCACAGCCGGTCGGCGAGGCTGCGCGAGGCGCGCGGGGCGACCGGGATCGCGGTCATGTCGTCGAGGCGGGCAGTGTCGCTCATGGGTGCATCTGACGGGGCTTGATCAGCGAAACCCGGCAGGTCGGGCCCGGATCTGGCTGGTCTGGGGGCCTTTTCCGGCATCGGCCGGAAATGGAGAACGGCGCCCGGTCGCAAGGACCGGGCGCCGCGGAGTTTCGAGGCAGCGCGTGAAAGGACGCGGCCTTAGCTCTGCGGACCGTCGTTGAAGCCGACCTTGTCGACCAGCTCGCTGGCGGTCTTGCGGTTCTTGGCGATCTCGTCGAGCGACAGGGTGTCCGGCTTGAACTCGCCCCACGAGGCGACCAGCTCGGAGATCTCGACGCCCGGCTTCACCGGGTACTCGTTGTTGGCCTCGGCGTAGATGTGCTGGGCCTCCTCGGAGGAGAGGAACTCGATCAGCTTGACGGCGGCTTCCGGGTTCGGAGCATGCTTGGCCATCACGACGCCGGAGATGTTCACGTGGGTGCCGCGGTCGCCGGTGTTCGGGAACAGGATCTTGACCGAGTTGGCCCAGTCCTTCTGCTCCGGCTCCTTCTCGTTGTTCAGCATCGCACCCATATAATAGGTGTTGCCGAGCGAGATGTCGCATTCGCCGGCGAAGATCGCCTGGACCTGGCTGCGATCGTTGCCGGTCGGCTTGCGGGCGAGGTTGTCGCGCACGTCGGCGAGCCACTTCTCGGCTTCCTCGGCGCCCTTGTTGGCGACGATCGAGGCGAACAGGGCGACGTTATAGACGTGCTGGCCGGAGCGGGTGCAGATCTTGCCCTTCCACTTCGGGTCGGCCAGCTCCTCATAGGTGATGCTGTCCTGCTCCACGCGCTCCTTGGAGGCGTAGACGATGCGCGCGCGGGTGGTCAGGCCGATCCAGTGGCCCTCCGGATCGCGGAACGCGGCCGGCACGTTCTCGTTCACGACCTCGGACGTCACCGGCTGCGTGATGCCAGCTTCCTTGGCGCCGTCGAGGCGGCCGATGTCGACCGTCAGCAGCACGTCGGCCGGCGAGTTCTCGCCCTCGGCCTGGATGCGCTCGGCAAGGCCGTCGGCGGCAAAGATCACGTTGGTCTTGATTCCGGTTTCCTTGGTGAAGGCCTCCAGCAGCGGCTCGATCAGGAACGGCTGGCGATAGGAATAGATGTTGACCTCACCCTCGGCAGCGGCCGGCGTGGCGATCGCGGCGGATGCGAGAAGCGCGGCGGACAGAAGGCCGGTGCGCAGAGCGGAAACCTTGTGGAACATGGAAATCTCCCAGCGATCAGGGGACAAGGCCCTGATGTCGGTTGCATTGGCCCGCAGGACTGCCGTTGCGGCAATTCCTCGTCAGGCGCTGGCATCCTATAAACAGGAGTTCTGGTGTCAAGAATAATCGCCTGCAAAATCAATAGTTTAGAATTATTCTAAGTTAAGGTGAGTGTGTTTGGCAAGTTTTCGCGGCTTGCGGGAAGCCGCGCTGATTTCTCACGCGGCAGGCGTGCCACCGGCCAGGATCTCGGCCATCCAGGCGGTGTCGATATTCTGCCCGCTGAGCACGATGCCGGCGACCTCTCCGCGCCTTTGGTCCTGCAGCAGCGCGGCAAGGGCCGCCGCGCCCGAGCCTTCCGCGACGGAGTGCGTGGTGCGGTAGAGCAGGCGCACGGCCTCGGCAATCGCCTCGTCGCTGACGCGCAGGATGTCGTCGACGCCGGCGCGAATGACCGCCAGCGCGGTCTCGTCCGGCCCGCGCACCGCCATGCCGTCGGCGAAGGTGACGGCGCTTGCCGTCTCCACCCGCTGGCCGCTTTCCAGTGACAGCGCATAGGCGTCGGCCTTGTCGGATACGACGCCGACGATGCGCGTGCGCCGACCGAGCAGGTTGCGCGCCGAAATCATGCCGCAGATGCCCGAACCGAGGCCGATCGGCACATAGACGACGTCGAGATCGTCGGCCGCCCGGAAAAACTCCATCGCGTAGGTGGCAACGCCGCGCACCAGATCGGGATGGAAGCTCGGCACCATCAGCAGGCCGCGCTCGTCCGCCAGCGCCATCGCATGCTGCTTGGCCTCGTCGAAATCGCTGCCGGCCTCGATCAGCTCGGCCCCGAAGGCGCGCATCGCGGCATTCTTCTCGGCCGAATTGCCGTGCGGGACGACGATGGTGCAGGCCAGCCCGTTGCGGGCCGAGGCGAAGGCAAGGCTCTGGCCGTGATTGCCGCGGGTGGCGGAGATGATGCCGGTGCCGGCGGGCGAGTTGCGCGCGATGCCGCTGGTGATCACCAGTCCTCCGCGCACCTTGAAGGCGCCGGTCGGCGTATGGTTCTCGTGCTTGACCCAGACCTTCCGTCCTACCGCGTCCGCCAGCAGCGGCCAGGCATATTGCGGGGTCGGGCGCATCGACCGGTAGACGGTCTCGGCGGCATCCTCGATGGCGGCAAGCGTCAGCATGGCGGATCCGGAAAATGGTGGCGGGACCTGCAAAGCAGCTCCCCGTTTGGCGAGGCCGGTACAGTGGCGCGCCCGGAGGGGCGGGTCAATCCCCGCCCATCCCGCACGCAGAGCCTTCGCGAAAGGCTCCGGTTACTCCGCCAGCACGCGCTGCGGCGGGAAGGTGACCTCCACCAGCGTGCCGTGATTGACCTCCGAGTCGATCCGGAAGCTCGCCCGGTTCGCCTCTACCAGCGCCTTGGTCAGCGGCAGGCCGAGCCCGGTGCCGCCGCCGTGGCGGGCGGTGTGCAGCTGGCGGAACGGCTCCATCGCCGCCGCCAGGTCCTGGTGGCTCATGCCCATTCCGGTGTCGCGCACCCGCAGGATCACCTCGCCGGTGTCCTCCAGCGCCGTCGAGACGATCACCTGTCCGCCCGGCTGGTTGAACTTGATGGCGTTGGACAGAAGGTTCAGCACGATCTGGCGCACCGAACGGCCGTCGGCGACGATCTTCGGCACCGAGGTCGGAAGGCTGGCGCGGATGATCACCCGCTCCCGGTTGGCCTGCGGCTGCATCAGGGCGACGCATTCGCGGATGATGTCGTTGGCCGACACCGCCTCGAAGGTCAGGTCCAGCTTGCCCGCCTCGATCTTCGACAGGTCGAGCAGGTCGTTGATAAGGCTCATGATATGCGAGCCGGAATTGTGGATGTCGCGCAGGTAGCCCTTGTAGCGGTCGTTGCCGACCGGGCCGAAGCGCTCCTCCATCATCACTTCCGAAAAGCCGATGATCGCGTTGAGCGGCGTGCGGATCTCGTGGCTGATCTTGGCCAGGAAGTCCGACTTCTGCGAGCTGGCGTTTTCCGCCTGCCGCTTGGCGTCGGTCAGTTCCTCCTCGGCCGTCTTCCACTGGGTGATGTCGCGCAGCACCGTGCAGAAGCGCGGCCCTTCCGAGCCGTGGCCGACCCGGCCGATGGTCATGAACAGCGGGATCAGCCCGCCGGAGCGCAGCTGGCCGATCACCTCGCGCCCGTCGTTCAGCACGCTGGCAACGCCGTTGCGGGCCAGCCCGTCCAGATAGTCGTTGGCGTCCCGATGGCTTTCCGGGGCCAGGAAGTCGGTCAGCGGCGCGCCGATCATGTTCTCGCGCGCCCCGTCGAACAGCGCCTCGGCCGAGCGGTTCACCTTCATGATGCGGCCGCCCTCGTCGAGGATCAGCACCCCGTCCGTCGCGGTTTCCAGCACCGCATCCATCTCGGCCAGGTGCTCTTCGGCCAGCGCCAGCGACGACTGGGCCTCGTGCAGGCGGTCGAGCGCGGCTTCCTGCGCCGGGTCGTGCCGGTCGAGCAGCGACATCATCAGCGCCGTGCCCTCCTTCCACGGGACCGTGTGCAGCCGCGCCTTCACCGGCTTGGTGCCGCCATCGGCGAGCCGGATGCGCATGGTCCGCTCGGTCATGGCGCCGGGCAGGGCGCTCGGCCAGTCCTCGGGCTCGGCAAAGACCGAGTCGAGCCCGCCGACGGATTTCAGCGTGTCGAGATCGGCATAGCCGAGCAGGTCGAGCAGCGTCGCATTGGCGTAGTCGACATCCTCGCCGGCAATGATCGCGACACCGACCGGCAGCTTGTCGAGCAGGCTGGTGCGCGCCGCGCGCGGTGCCGGGGCCTGCACGCGCGGGATGATGCCGAGGCTCGCAACGTTGGAGGCTTCGCGTCCGCCGACGATGCCGGCAGTGTCCGGCGTGGAGGCGGCGACCGGTCCCGGTGCGGCGGCTGCCGCGTCCTTTGCCGCATCCTTGGCGGGGGCATTGGTCGCAGGCGCCTGCGGGGCAGGGGCTGCGCTGCGGGTCGGCTCGGCAGGCGGTGCGGCCGGTTCCTCCGGCTCGTTGCGTGCGCCGAGCGCTTCGGCGATTTTGCGGAAGGCCTCGCGCTCGGGCTTGGACAGGCGCGATGTTTCGAGGCTGTCGTCGCGGCGCGCGGCAATGCCGGCCTCGCGGTCCGGCGTCCCGGTGCCCGACCGGGCGTCTGAACGAGTGTCCGGCGTGTGGACCGGTGCCTGCGGCTCGATCAGCGGCAGCAGGCCGGCTTCCACCGGAGCGGCCGTCTCATCGGCGGATTGGGCCTCGTCTTCGGTGGGAGCGGTCTCTTCTGCTCCAGTCTCGGTTTCAGCTCCAGCCTCAGTTTCAGCCTCAGCCGTAATCCCGGCTTCGGTCCCGAGTTCGCCTTGGGCTTCCGGTTCCACTTCGTCCTGCGCGAAGGTGGCCTCGTCCTCGGCAACCGGAAGGACCGGTTCCGCAGGGGCGGCCGGCGGCTCATCGGCCTGCAGGTCATCGCCTTGCTGGTCGGGCGTCTCTTGCACGCTCGCTTCGTCGCTGCCGACCGGCGAGAAGGCCGCGTCGGTCGTGTCCGCATCGTCCGCGGCAAGGATGTCGTCGATCTCCCGCGCGCCCGGCAGGTCCAGCAGATCGGCAACGTCGGCGGTCAGTTCCCGGGGGGCGGGCTCGGCCGCGTGCTCTTCCGGGTCCGAGGCCAGCATGGCTGCCGACACGGCGGCCGGGATGGCGGCAAGATCGGTCGTGCTGTCTTCTGCCGGCGGCACGGCGTCGGCCGTCTCCGCCGTCTCCGTGACGGGGGGCGTCTCCGGTTCGTGCGTCTCGATGCCACCGGTTTCGGCCTCGGCTTGCGCGTCCTCGCGCAGCGTCAGCGCAAGGCCGGTCGCCGCCGGATCCTGTGACGCCTCGCCGGTCCGGCATACACCGAACCCGCGGAAGCCCTCGAACACCCGCTGGCGGTCGAAGGCCGGCAGCGCCGCCATATCGACGGGCACGCGCAGGGCCGCACCGCTGACCGGCCAGTCGACGGTGCGTCCGCTCCAGGTGTCGCGGCGGCGCAGCGCGGCCGCAACCCGGCCGTCCTGATCGAGGTCGAACCTCTCGGCCACCTCTTCCCAGCTGAGCCCGACCACATCGGCGGCCTGCGGGCCGAGCGCCTCGGCAAACTCCGGCGAGATGAAGGTGAAGCGCCGGTCGATATCCATCTTCCAGGCAAAGCGCACCGGCCGCTCGCGCGCCTCGAAGGCGAAACCGGACGTGGCGCCGGCAGGCAGGGCGCCGGCAGGTAGGGCCTCGACAGGCGCTGTGGCCTCACCGTGTCCGTCGTCGATCTCGGTATCGGCGTCGGATTGCGGCTCGGCCTCCACCTCAAGGCGTACCTCGTCCACTGTCTCGATGGCGGGCGCGGTCTCGTCCTGAACAGGCATGTCTTCCTGGGCGGGCGAGGGCGCCGCGATCTCGTCGGCCTCGCGTGTTTCGCCCGTGCCCTCCTCGTGCAGATCCGCCTCGTCCGCCTCCGGGGCGGTCTCGGCAAGGGCCGCGTCCGGCACTTCGTCGGCGATCACGACCGCCTCGGCCGCAGCGACCAGCGTTTCGGTCGTCTCGAGAACAGGGGCCTGCGACGCCGCGTCTCGGGCTTCGGCGGTGTCCGCATCGGCGCCGTCGTCATCTACAGCAATCTCCTGCGACACAGGAGCAGGGGGGAGCGGTTCGCCCGCGTCTGCGGGTGGGATATCCGCAGGCTCGGCGCTTGCTGTCCGGCCCGCCGGGAGAAAGCGCGTGCCGCTGGCAAAGGCGAAAAGGCCGCCCCTGCTGAGGCGGCTGCGCGTCGGCGCTTCGGTTTCTGTCTCGCTCTCGGTCACGGTTTCGGCGGGGACGGGCGCGGCGGCCTCGACAGGGCCGGCCTCGTCCGGCTGTTCCGCTGCCGTCGTCTCGTCGGCCGGCGTTGCGGCGTCGGCAAGATCTGGCGCGATCGCGGGTGCCGCGTCTTCGGCAAGCGGGCGGCCGCCGGCCTCGGCGACCATCAGCACCGCGCCGCTGTCCAGCGTCAGCACGGCCGTCTCGTGCAGCTCTTCGCCGAAAGCGAAGGCCCGGCGCAGGGGCGCATGCTTGGCCTGGCGCAGAGCGGCGCGCACGCTGTCGGCGTCGGGCAGATCCAGCTCGCCCGTGCCGCTGGTCAGCACGGTGCCGCTGCGCTGATACAGCACGGCGACATGATCTTCGCCGCCCAGGAAGTCGACAAGCGCGGCTTCCTCGCCGTCGCCCGCATTGGCCGGGGCGTCGAGCGCGACGATCAACGCGCCGCTGGAGCCGTTCGGCAGGTCGAGCCGGCGGCAGGCGCAGGTCAGCAGCATCACCCGCAAACCGCGATAGAAGCGCAGCCGGTCGATGGTGTCGCGCTCGGTCGAACCGCTGATCGCGACCCGCGCGATGTGCGGGCGCGCAGGCGCACGGCCGAGGCCCGAAAGCTCGGACAGGGCCGCAAGGGTGCCGACGCCGAAGAAGGCCGCGCCCGCCGGGTTCGCCCACAGCAGCGTCTTGCCGTCCTCGGCCCAGATCCAGGCCGGGCGTGCATCCGTCAAATGGCTGCTGGCGGCCGCCAGGCCGCTCAACGCCATGAAGGTGCTCAACTGGCTGTTCATGGGCATGCTCACTCCGCCATTGCAGCCTTGCCGGCATCCCGATCGCCGCGGCCGGTCCTCCTGACAGGGGAGGCGCCGGCAAGGTCCTGTTTCCTCAGGCCTTTGTCGACAGACACTCGAGAATACGCCGAGCTTTCAAAATCCGACGCGGTAAACAAACAGTAAATATCGTTTCGCATCCGAGTCGTCCACGTCAGCCACTGTAAATGGCCGGTTTCTCTTGAACTGTGGTTAATCCGGATGTGGGGCGGCGATATGACTTTGAAAGGTCCTATTCACGCCCGGGACTCCCATTCGGCCCGATTTCCTCTAGGATCGCATGTGTCGCGGGTACTGCGCGTCTCGCGTGCGGCGGCGCGCCGGGGCCTGACGGGCCCAAGGGTCGGGTCAGCGTAAATCAGATCAGCGTGAAGGAGAGGCATCGTGACGAAAAGCGGCAAGACAGGCTTTGAAATTCCCGAGCAGATGCGCGATTTCGCCGACCAGAGCGTCGATCAGGCCCGCAAGGCCTTCGACGAATACATGTCGGCGACGCGCAAGGCCGTGGGCAGCGCGGAAGAAACCGCCCAGACGGTGAAGGCCAGCGCCAATGATATGGGCCGCACCGCGCTTGAATACACCGAGGAACATGTCTCGGCCGCCTTCGATCTTGCCCAGAAGATGGTCCGGGCCAAGGATCCGCAGGAAATGATGCAGCTGCAGAGCGAGTATCTGAAGAAGCAGATGGAAGCCTTGGGCGAGCAGGTGCGCGAACTCGGCGACAAGGCCACCCGGACCGCGCAGGACATGGCCCGCAAGACCAGGGACTGATCTCTCCTCGGCACGCTGCCGTTTTGGCGGCGGAAACGGCGGGTTTCGCGGCCCGGTTTCCCAGGGAGCGGCGGGACTGCCATGCACATGGGCATTGTGCGTTGCAATATTTATGTTGCAATGCACAATGCACTTTGCTATATGGAGGTCTGTAGATGGCGACCAGCGCATCTGGCGTTCCGGTCGCAGGCTTTCCCCGTAAGGCAGCCCGCCCAAGGGCCAGGGATCTGCCAAAGGAGCATACCATGACCGAGACCAAGACCGCTTCCGCTGCGCCGAAGGCGCCGCGTGCCAAGACCGCCAAGGCCGCTGACGCGACCGTTTCCGCTTTCCCGAACTTCGAGGCTTTCACCATGCCGAAGATGGAAATTCCCGCCGTGACCCGCGAGATGGCCGAGAAGAGCATCGAGCAGGCCCGTGAGGCCTATGCCAAGCTCAAGACCGCTGCCGAGGACGCGACCGACCTCATCGAGGACGGTTTCGAGACCACCCGCCGCAGCGTGCTCGACTTCAACCACAAGGCTGTCGACGCGGCCCGCGCCAACACCGACGCCACGTTCCAGTTCGTCAAGGACCTGTTCGAGGTCAAGACCCTGGCCGAGGTGATCGAGCTGCAGACCTCCTTCGCCCGCGCCCAGTTCGATGCGTTCGGCGCCCAGGCCAAGGACATGCAGGAGCTGTCCACCAAGCTGGCCGGCGAGATGAACGACACGTTCAAGGGGGCCGTCGAGAAGGCGTCCAAGGACTTCAAGGCGGCCTGATCCGCCTCCGGTCGATGACCGGAACAGACATCGAGCCCGGGCCGCAAGGCCCGGGCTCTTTGCGTCGCGACAGGGCGTTTGCCCGGTGCGATGCCAGCTTGTGGACGAGCAGTCGGAAAGGCGGTTTGCACCTCTTGCAATCACCGTCGTTTCAAACTAGGTTCCGCCACCGAATTGACGTGCAGACGTAGCTCAGTTGGTTAGAGCGTCGGATTGTGGCTCCGAAGGTCGTTGGTTCAACTCCAACCGTCTGTACCATTCGCCTCCCTCCCCACATTGCTCATTCTCCTTATGCGTGACAGGCCGGCTTGTTGCCGCCTTTCGTGACGTTGCGCACGGCCGCGCCCGACTTTCCTTGCCTCCATCCTGCATCTTGAGGCACCCTGCCATAGGGGGCCGCCGGAACAATTGGACACGCAGGCGGGTTGGGGGAGATGGCAGAGGACACCGGACGGACCGGTCATGCCGGCGATTCAACCGCCTATCGGATGCGTCGGCTGCTCGAGACCTATTACGACTTGACGCTGCAGATCAGCGAGCGTCTCCACGTGCACGACATGTCCGATGTCCTGATGCTGGTGCTGGTTGCGATCGCCGATCTGCGCGGCGCGCCGATGGATGCCGAACTCCTCGCCGAAAAACTCGACTCCTCGCGCTCCACCATCGAGCGCCGCCTCAAGCCCTATCTGGATGACGGCCGGATCGCCAAGGAACGGCGGGGCAAGTCAGTGGTTTACCTATGGTCGGCCGAGGCCGGACAGCGCGAGGAAGCGCCGCCGGACATGAGCGTCGAGATGGTCCGGGCTGTCATGGCGATGGTTTTTGACATTGCCAACGATTGAGCTGACGCAAGGTACAGGCGGGTTAAAATTGTGGATAATCTGCATGACTGCGAAAATTACCCAGTGGATTGCCTGCCGCGCCCGCGACTTGGCGCTTGAGCTGCCGGGAATCGCCCCCGGAAACAGGCCTATTTCGTCAAAATGACGAATGACGACCCTCGGGAGGACCTTCATGGCACATTCAGATGATGAACTCCCGACTCAGGCGCACCGGATTCTGCGCCTCTATGAGATGTTTTTCAGCCTCATGTTCCGCTTCATGGAAGAGTATGAAGTAAACGACCTTGGAAATCTGATGATTATTACGACGATTTCCATCGCTAATGCGAACAGGATCGAGGCGGATATTGAAACTATCTCTGAGGAAACGGACATTCCGTACTCAACAGTACGTAGAAAAATCGAAAAAATGTGTGCTGATGGCATCCTTGAGATGCGAAAAGAAAATCAGAAGCTTGTTTTTTCTATCTCAGACCAGATGAACTTTGCTCACCCGGGTCAGAATAAAGAAGAAATAAGAAGAAAATTCCAGAAAGATGTAATTGATATTGTTGTTAAGTCTATAAACGCAATAATACTTGAGAATAAGAAGTAAAATTCAGAATGAAAAATTCATTTAATTGACCTGTTAAGGTATCGTTAACTATACAATACACATACTCGATGACAGGTTCATCGAGTGACAGAGCCGGGGGGCGGGAACGCTCGGAACGCTCGCCACGGCGATGTGAGTCGCTACCGGAAAAACAGGATGTCGACAGCTGCCGGCGCTCGAAAGGGGCATCGGCGGAACAGGGAACCTGCGTGTGCGCACCAGGTGACCGAAGAGAAGAAAGCGGGGCTGAACATGGCTTGGACTCAGGAACGCGAAGATCTGCTCAGGAAGCTGTGGCTGCAGGGGCTCAGCGCCAGCCAGATCGCCTATGTGATGGCGGGCATCACTCGCAATGCAGTGATCGGCAAGGCCCATCGCATGGGGCTTCCCAAGCGTTCGCCGGCTACCAGCCATCGTCCGAAGCCCCGGGTCCAGCGCGGCAAGCCCTCGCTCGCCCTGGTCGGCGCCAAGCCGGCTCCGCGTGAAAGCATCATCGAGAAGCAGTTCCAGCGCAGCCTCGGCCTCAGCTTCGAAAGCGGATTCCAGGCGGAGCAGGGCGATCGCGTCACGCTGATGACGCTGACCAGCCGCACCTGCAAGTGGCCGATCGGCGATCCGGCGGATGCCGACTTCCACTTCTGCAGCCATGAGGCGGAGAACGGCCGCTCCTATTGCGAGTTCCACCACGGTCTTGCCTATCAGGGTGTCCGTCGCCGTCGTCAGGCGTCCGAGCGCACCGTAGCTGCCGTCCAGGCGATGCCGCTTCGAGCGATCGCGGTCTGACTGCTACGGGTCAGGGTTCGACGCGGGGGCCTTCCCCCTCCCAGGCCACTCGCGTTTGACCCCGGGGCGAGGCCGGTAACGGCCTCGCCCCCTTTTGTTTGAAGGCGCTGCGAGGCCGGCAACGGCCTCGCTCTTTTTGTTTTATGGGGCTGCGAGGCTGAAACTCGTGGTTCGCCGCTCTTGCCGCATTTGCCAGCCGGCTTGATCCTGCTCATTGTCGCTGGGGCGCATTCGCGCAAACTGGCAGCGAAAACGACAGGACCCGCCGGCATCGATGGCCGGCACGACGGGAGCACGCCGCATGACCCTCCATCCCGGTTTGAAGAAGATTCGCCTCAACCTCGCTCGCACCCACGACTTTCCCAGCGGGTCGGCGCGCCACGGCTACGAGTTCGTCGCCCCGCTGGGGGAGGACGGGCATATCGATGCGGCGCAGTGGAAGGCGCATCGCGAGGCCTGCCGCGTGCGCCGGTTCTGGGCGGACGAGGAGGAGGACATCGGTCACCTCCTGCACCGGCCGGGCGGCTCCTGGGCCTTCCGCTACGATATCGGCGGCGACGAGGACGACGAGGCCGGTTATCGCTTCGCCGCCCATGCCTTCGTGCCGGGCGAATATGTTTCCATCCGCGACGAGGACGGCGACCTTCACACGTTTCAGGTGGTGACCGTCCAGGACGTGTGAGCCTTCCCTTCGGCGGAAGACTCATTCCGTTTCGGAATAGGGTGCCGACACTCGTGCCTTTGCGCGCGGGACTGCCGGCGGGTATACCGTGAGGTATACAACACTTGGATCGGGATGGAGTCACATGCACGGGAACGAGGCGCGCCGGGTCGCTGGTACGGGCGGATTTTTGCTGGTCAAGGCGCTGGAGCAGTTGGGCGCCGGCCGCGTCTTCTGCGTGCCGGGCGAGAGCTATCTGCCGGTGCTGGATGCGCTGCATGATGCGGCTATCCCCGTGACGGTCTGCCGCCAGGAAGGCGGCGCGGCGATGATGGCCGAGGCCTGGGGCAAGCTGACCGGCCGGCCCGGCATCTGCATGGTCACCCGCGGCCCCGGTGCCACCAACGCCGCCGCCGGCCTGCATGTCGCCCAGCAGGATTCCACGCCGATGATCCTCTTCGTCGGCCAGATCGAGACCGGCATGCGCGGCCGCGACGCCTTCCAGGAGGTCGACTACCGCCAGATGTTCGGCGGCATCGCCAAGTGGGTCGCCGAGATCGAGGACCCTGCCCGCATCCCGGAGATGCTCTCGCGCGCCTATCACGTTGCGACCTCCGGCCGCCCCGGCCCGGTGGTTCTCGCCCTGCCGGAGGACACGCTGGCGCGCACCGCCGAGGTGATGGAGCTGCCGCCCTTCCGCCCGGTCGAGACCCATCCCTCGCTGGCCCAGATGGCCGAGCTGCAAAAGCGCCTGTGGGCGGCCCGCCGGCCGCTCGCCATTCTCGGCGGCAGCCGTTGGAACGACGCCGCACGCGCGGCCTTCGCCCGTTTTGCCGAGCGCTTCCGCCTGCCGGTCGCCTGCTCCTTCCGCCGGCAGATGTTGTTCGACAACCTGCATCCCAACTATGCCGGCGATGTCGGCATCGGCATCAACCCGGCGCTGGCTGAGCGGGTGAAGGAGGCGGACCTGCTGCTTCTCGTCGGCGGCCGCATGTCGGAGATGCCGAGCCAGTCCTACGAGTTGCTCGACATTCCCTCGCCGCGCCAGGCGCTGGTGCATGTGCATGCCGGCGCCGAGGAGCTCGGCCGCGTCTATCTTCCCGATCTGGCGATCCATGCGACCCCGATCGGCTTCTGCGCCGCGCTGGAGGGCTTGCAGCCGCCGAACGAGATCTCCTGGTCGGGCAGCGCCGACGAGGCGCACAAGTCCTATCTTGCCTGGTCGGGTGCCCGCCCGCAGGTGCCGGGCGCCCTGCAGATGGCACAGGTGATGGACTGGCTGGAGGAAAACCTGCCGGAAGACGCGGTGCTGACCAACGGCGCCGGCAACTACGCCACCTGGGTGCACCGCTTCCACCGCTTCCGCCGCAACAATACGCAGCTCGCCCCGACCAGCGGCTCGATGGGCTACGGCCTTCCCGCCGCCGTTGCCGCGGGGCTGCATTCGCCCGGTCGCCGCGTCGTCTGCTTTGCCGGCGACGGCTGCCTGCAGATGACCATGCAGGAGTTCGGCACAGCGGTGCAGGACGGGTCGGCGATCATCGTCGTCGTCGTCGATAACGGCATGTACGGCACCATCCGCATGCATCAGGAGCGGGAGTTCCCGGGCCGCGTCTCGGCGACCACCCTGGTCAATCCCGACTTCGCGGCGCTGGCCCGCGCCTATGGCGCCCATGCGGAGACCGTGCTGACGGCGGACGAGTTCGGCCCGGCCTTCGAGCGTGCGGCCGCTTCCGGCGGGCCGGCGCTGCTGCATCTCAAGCTCGATCCGGAGGCGATCACCCCGGTGCGCACGCTGAGCCAGATCCGCGCCGGCTGAGCAAGTGCGGAGCCCGTCTCAGGCGGGCTCCACGCTTGTGCCTTCGGCGGGGGCGATCGGCAGCGTCACCTTGGCGATGGCGTCGTCGTCGACCGATGACTTCACGGTGAAGCCGAGCGCGGTGCACATCGCCAGCATGGTGGTGTTTTCCTTCAGGACCTCGCCGGTGATCGTCTCGATGCCGTCCGAGCGCGCATAGTCGATGATCAGCTGCATCAGGGCCCAGCCGAGGCCGCGCCCCTTCAGGTCCGACTGGACGATGATCGCGTATTCGCCCGTGCGGTGGTCCGGGTCGGCATGCAGGCGCACCACGCCGAGGATCTCGTCCGTGCCCGGCGTCAGCGCGGCAAAAGCCATGGCGCGCGAATAGTCCAGCTGCACCAGCCGCTGCATGAAGGCGTGGTTGAACTCCTTGACCGGCGCGAAGAAGCGCAGCCGCAGGTCGTGCGGCGACACTTTCTCGAAGAAGCGGCGATAGCGCTCCTCGTCCTCCGGCCGCACCGGGCGGATGTCGACGGTGCTGCCGTCCTTGAGCTGCAGCTGCTTTTCCCATTCCTTCGGATAGGGCGCGATGGCGAGCCGCGAGGTCGGGTGGCGCCCGCGATGCACTTCCGGCTCGCACAGGGCGATGCGCGCGTCCAGCGCGGTGACGCCGCCGGCATCGGCGACCAGCGGGTTGAGGTCGAGTTCGCGGACCTCCGGCAGGTCGACGGCGATCTGCGCGACCTTGACGAGGGTCAGCGCGATGGCGTCGAGATCGGCGGCCGGGCGGTTGCGGAAGCCGGCGAGCAGCCGGCTGACCCGCGTCTGGCGGATCAGCGCCTGTGCCAGGTTGAGATCGAGCGGGGGCAGGGCGAATGCGACGTCGCCCATCACCTCGACGCCGGTGCCGCCATGGCCGAACAGCAGGACCGGCCCGAAGCCCGGATCGTCGGCAAGGCCGATGAAGATCTCCGTTCCGCTCGCCGAGCGCACCATCGGCTGCAGCAGGATGCCGGTGATCTCGGCCGCCGGATGCGCCGCGCCGATCCGCTCCAGCAGGGTGGCGGCGGCGATCCGCACCGCCTCGGGCGAGGCAAGGTCGAGCACCACGCCGCCCACATCCGACTTGAAGGGGAGCTGCGGCGAGACGAGTTTCAGCGCCAGCCGTTCGGCCTGCATCAGCATGCCGCGTGCCAGTACCTCGGCCTCGTCCGGCGTTGCCGCCAGCTGCCACGGTGCCTGCTTGATGCCGTAGCACGCGAGCAGCGAGGCAATCTCGTCCGGGCGCAGCCAGGTTCGCCCGCTGTCGAGCACCTGTCGCACCAGCCGCTGCGCCGTCTTGCTGTCGGTGGTGAAGCCGGCCGGCAGGCTGGGCGGCGCCGCCATCAGCATCTCGCGGGCATCGGCGTAGCGCACCAGGTGCATGAACGAGCGCACCGCTTCCGAGGCGCTGGCGTGGCAGGGAATGCGCGCGGCATCCAGCGGCTGGCGCGGCAGCGGCGCCCCGGCGGCCAGCGCCACCAGCAGCGGCTTGCGCCGGCCGTAGCCCGATTGCGTCTCGCCATGCGCCTTCGCCAGCTCGCCGGCGATCTCCTCCAGGTCCACGAAGGCGGACGGCGCGGCAACCGCCAGCACCGCATCGACGTTGCGGTCGCCGAGCAGCGTCTTCGCGGCCTCGCCATAGCGGGCAGGCGGCGAGGTCTCGTGCAGGATCAGCGGGTTGGCCCGCGTCTGTCCTTCCCGGCGCAGCGGTTCCAGCTGCGTTGCGGTGGCCGCCTCCAGTTCGGCGAGCTGCCCGCCCTGGCGCTCCAGCTGGTCGGCGGCAAGCGTCGCCAGGCTGCCGCCGGTCGCCAGGATGGCAAGGCGGCGCCCGGCCACCGGCTTCACCCGGCTCACCGTTTCCACCGCCTCGAACATCTCGTCGATATCGCCGACGCGCAGCACGCCGGCGCGCGCCAGCGCCGCATCGTAGACCGCGTCCTGCACGGCGATCCGTCCGGCATGGGTGACGCGCTCGCCGATCCGCTCGCGGCTGGCACCCGAGCGCAGCACCACGACCGGCTTGGAGCGGGCGGCGACGCGGGCCGCCGACAGGAACTTGCGCGGATTGGCGATGGTTTCCAGATGCACCAGGATCGCCCGGGTGCGGTAGTCGAGAGCGAACCAGTCGAGCAGGTCCGACACGTCGACATCCGTGCGCTGGCCGAGCGAGGCAATGGCGGAAAACCCGATGCCGTTGGCCTTTGCCCAGGACAGTGTCGCATTCACCACCGTGCCCGAGCGGGCGATGAAGGCAAGGTCGCCCTTGTCGGCCCCGCACACGCCCATATGGGCGGCCAGCCCCGACGCCGGCGCGGCGATGCCCAGGCTTCCGGGGCCGAGCAGGCGCAGGGTGTGGGGGCGGGCGGCCTGCAGCGTCGCTGTGACGGTGGCCTCGTCCCATCGGTCGTAGCCGGGCGACAGGGCGGCGACGGCGCGGGTGCCGGCGGCCCCCAGCGCCGCGACCACGGCCGGCGCGTCCTCGGGACTGCCGAGATAGAGTGCAAGGTCGGGGGCGGAGGTCAGCTCGGCGATGGCGCGGGCGGCGGACAGTCCGCCGCGGGCGCCGTCCGCCGGACAGGCGATGGTCGTCACATCGCCGGCGAAGCTGCCGCCCGCAAGGCGCGACAGCAGAAGTTCGAGCACCTGCCCGCCGAAACGGTTTGGCCCGACCACGGCCAGCGAGGCCGGGCGGAAGAGCGCTTCGAGATTGCGGATCGTCATCGGCAATCACCCCGGGTTCGTGGGCGGCGCATGCGGCCGCAACAAGCCGCGGCGCGGCGGTTCCTGCCGGAGAGTGTGGTGCGTGAGGGCGGATGTCAAAGGCGGGGATGTCGAAGGCGCCGCCACTTCCCCCGATGTGGCGGCGCCTCGCTCCCGGGCATCAGGGCCGAAGGCCGCGCCCGAAAGCACCTCGTTGCGGGCAGAAACGCTCTGCCCGGCGGATCAATGCGCCATCAGCACCGGCACGGTCATCGAGGCGAGGATCTCGCGCGTTGCGCCGCCGAACAGGAACTCGCGCATGCGCGAATGGCCGTAGCCGCCCATCGCGATCATGTCGACGCCGTGGTCGGAGACGTAGTTGAGGATCGCATCGGCGACGCCCGAGCCGGGCCGCGGCACCACGTCGACGGTGACCGACAGGCCGTGCCGGGCGAGATAGGTGGCGATGTCGGAGCCGGGCTCGCCCTCGGTGATCCGGCGGCCGGTCTCCACGATCATGACGGTGACCTTCTTGGCCATCTGCAGCATCGGCATCGCCGCATGCACGGCGCGGCTTGCCGTCGGGCTGCCGTCCCACGCGACCATGACATTCTTCATCTGCAGGCCGCCGCCGATATAGGGCACGACCAGCACCGGCACGCCGGCCTCGAACAGCACAGTCTCGATCAGCAGCTCGCGCATCGGCTCCGGCGCATCCGGATTGTCCTGGCCGATGACCACCAGGTCGGTCAGCCGGCAATGGCTAAGCACCGCCTCGGCGGAACCGCCGGTGATGACCTCGGCGGTGCGGATCTCGGCGCCGACGCCTGCCTTGCGGGCCATTTCGGCGAAGGTCTCGCCGGCGCTCTTGGCCGCCTTCAGCGCCTGGCCGCGGGCGATCTCGATATAATCCGCCGGCATCGGGCCGGCGATGAAACCGGGCACGACGGGCTCGAAGGCGACCGTCAGGCCGGTCGCATGTGCGCCGGTGCGGGTTGCCAGGTCGAGCGCCATCTGCGCCGCATGCTGTTTGCCGGCCAGGTCGACCAGCGTGAGAATGTCCTTGATAGCCATGGATCGCGTCCCTCCATCTCACACCGTGCCGTTGCAGCCGGAAAGGCTGCCGCGGGGGTTGTGCCGAAATTAGGACGTCCGCTCCCCCCGATCCTTGACCGGGATCAATCTTCGGGTGTGGAACGGACATGCGCGCGTGTCCCGGGATGGGCGCGCGGTTACGCATCGTTGCACAGGATGGATCAGATTTAAATCGGGACTGATTTTAGCCCGTCAGTATTTCATCCGATGTTTTTTGCCTGCGTAAGAACAATCGGAACCCGCGGCATGAGATGTGCGGCGGTATCCCGAAAAATGACAAGCGATACGGAGGCAATTATGCGCAAATACTTCATGGGTGCAGCCCTCGCGACGGCCCTGGCCACTGCCGGCACCGCGAATGCGGCAAATATCGTAGAGACGGCCCAGGAAGCCGGAACCTTCAACACGCTGATCGCGGCCGCTCAGGCTGCCGGTCTGGTCGAGGCCCTGTCGGCCCCCGGCCCGATCACCGTCTTCGCGCCGACCGACGAGGCCTTCGCCGCGCTTCCCGCGGGCACGGTCGAGAATCTCCTGAAGCCGGAGAACAAGGGCCAGCTGGCCGCGCTCCTGAGCTACCACGTGGTCGGCCAGGAGATCACCTCGGATCAGATCCCGGCCGCCACGACCGAGGTCGAGACGCTCAAGGGCGAGGGCGACCGCACGATCACCGTGGTGAAGAGCGACAGCGGCGTGACCGTCGACGGGGCCAATGTGGTCACCGCCGACATCAAGGCCGACAACGGCGTCATCCATGTCATCGACAAGGTGATCATGCCGTCCGAGTGACCTTGCCGAAAGCACTGCATGGAAAGGCCGGCGTTCGCGCCGGCCTTTTCGTTCGGTGGCCCGTGGCGGGCACCGCGTTCGCCTACTGGTCGCGCAGTGCCTCGCGGGCGATGATCAGCCGCTGGATCTCCGAGGTGCCCTCGTAGATCGTGGTGATGCGGGCATCGCGCGCCAGCCGCTCCAGCGGATATTCGCGGATATAGCCGGCCCCGCCATGCAGCTGCAGCGCCGCATAGGTGGCGCGCTGGGCGGCTTCCGAGGCGAAGAGCTTGGCCATCGAGGCCTCGCGGGCGAAGGGCTTGCCCTCGTCCTTCAGCGCCGCGGCCTGCAGGATCAGCAGCCGTGCCGCCTCCAGCTCGGTCTCCCGGTCGGCGATCATCCATTGCACGCCCTGCATGTCGGAGATCGCCTTGCCGAACTGCCGGCGCTCCTTCACATAGGCCTTGGCCCGCTCCATCGCCGCACGGGCGATGCCCAGCGACAGGGCGGCGATGCCGATGCGCCCGCCGGCCAGTTCGCCGACGGCGATGCGGAACCCGTCGTTCTCGCGGCCGAGCAGCGCGCTTGCCGGCACGCGGCAATTCTCGAAATGCACCTCGTTGGTCGCCGAGCCGGTCTGGCCCATCTTCTTCTCGGCCTTGCCGATGACGAGGCCCGGCGTGCCCGCTTCCACCAGGAAGCAGCTGATGCCCTTGCCCTTCGGGGCTTCCTTGTCGGTGACGGCCCACACCACGAAGACGCCGGCATATTCGGCCGAGGTGATGTAGAGCTTGGAGCCGTTCAGAATATAGTCGTCGCCCTCACGTTCGGCGCGTGTGCGCATCGAGGCCGGGTCGGAGCCCGCGCCCGTTTCCGTCAGGCAGAAGGCGCCGGCGGCATAGGTGCCGTCGGTCAGCAGCGGCAGGTAGCGCGCGCGCTGCTCGTCATTGCCCACCGCCTGGATGACCTCGGCCACCATGTTGGAGACCGAGACGGTGACGCCGGTGGAGGCGCAGGCCCTGCCGATCTCCTCCACCGCGATGGCGAAGGCGACGCTGCCCGCGCCCGTGCCGCCATGGTCGGGCGAGATGTTGAGGCCCATGAAGCCGTTTTCGGCAAGCAGCTTCAGATTGGCGAGAAAGGCCTCCCGGCCGCCGCCCTGGTCCAGTTCCTCGGCCAGCGGGGCGATCCTGTCTTCGGCGAGCTTTCGCGCCGTGTCCTGGATGAGATACTCTTCCTCGCTCAACGAAAACTGCATCGGCGTTCCTCCCAGAACAATGATGTCGCCAAAGGGTTGGATCAGGACCGCAAGAACCGGCCATGACAGGTGCAAAGACATACGGCCCGGCGGCCCCGCTGTCCACGGTCGAGGAAGCGCCGGCGCGCGCGCAAGGGTTGCAGGCCCGCTCCCGCTACATGCCGGCATGGGTGTTCCGCCGGCCTCCGCCGCAGGTGCGGCGCGCCCTGTTGTTCCTGCCGCCGCTCCTGGTGCTGCTGCTGGCCGTCTTCGCCGCCGACTGGGCCGAGGTGCAATCGGGCCTGCGCAGCGATGCGGCGGCGCGCGAGCGGCTGACCCTTTACCGCGAGACCATCCTGCGCGAGCTCGAGAAGCATCGCTACCTTCCCTACATCGTCGCGCGCGATCCCCGCGCCGTCGGCGTGCTGGCGGACCCGGATCAGGTGGCCTCCGCCAACCGATTCCTCAAGGATCTGGCGGCGACGACCGGGGCGGATGCGCTCTACGTAATGAATGCGGACGGGCTGACCGTCGCGGCCAGCAATTTCGATACGGCCGGTTCCTTCGTCGGCCGCAACTACTCCTTCCGCCCCTATTTCCACGAGGCGAAGGACGGCGGAGAAGGGCGCTTCTTCGCGGTCGGCGCCACCACCGGCGAGCCCGGTTTCTTCTTCGCCCGCTCCACGCCGGCCGGTGCGCCGGTGCAGGGCGTCGTGGTGGTCAAGGTCGACATGGAGCGGCTGGAGAACAACTGGCGCGAGGCCGGCGAGACCGTGATGGTCACCGACGTGCACGGTGTCGTCTTTCTCGGCACCCGCGACGACTGGCGCTATTCCTCCATCGCCCCGCTCGACGACATGGTCGTCGCCGCCATCCGCTCCGATAGGCAATACGGCAATGCCCGCCTCGCCAGCCTGCAGCAGGGACCGCTGGCCCAGACCCGCCTCGTCCTCGGCGGCACCGCCTGGCGTCAGGCCCGGCTCAAGGTCGGCATGCTCGACTGGACCATCCACTACCTCACGCCGATGAGCGAGGTGCGCGCGCCGCGCGGCATCGTGTGGGCCGGCGCCTTCGCGCTCATCCTGCTTTATGCCATCTGGCTGCTGGTGCTGCGCAGCCGCCGGCTCGGGCGCGTCACCGCCGGCCTGCGCCAGGACGCGGCGACCTTGCGCGATCTCAACCGCCGCCTCGTCGACGAGATCGAGGAGCGCCGCCGGGTCGAGCGGGAGCTGCGCGACACCCAGGCCGATCTTGCCCGCGCCGGGCGCCTTGCCGCCGTCGGCGAAATGTCGGCGGCCGTCGCCCATGAGCTCAACCAGCCGCTCGCCGCGCTGGGCATGTTCGTCTCCGGTGCCCGGCTCTACCAACAGCGCGGCGAGACCGCCGCGGTGACCGAGAACCTCGACGAGATAGATGCGCTGCGCCACCGCATGGCAACGCTCACCCAGGAGCTGAAGCGCTTCGCCCGGCCCGGCGAATCCCGCATCGAGACGGTGGACCTGCGCGACTGCCTGAAGACCAGCGCCAAGCTGGTGCGCCCGCGCATCGAGGAAAGCGGTGTCGCCCTGCAGCTGCATCTCCCCTCGCAGCCGATGACCGCAAACACCGCGCCGCTGCGTGTCGAGCAGGTACTGGTCAATCTGCTGCGCAACGCCATCGACGCCTGCCAGGGCGTGGAGGCGCCCGTCGTCGAGGCCCGCGCGCGGATCGAGGAGGGGCGTGCCGTGATCGAGATCCTCGACAATGGCGAGGGTATCCCCGAGCCGCTGCGCGAGCGCATCTTCCAGCCCTTCTTCACCACCAAGCCGGCGGCGACCGGCCTCGGCCTCGGGCTTGCGATCTCGGCGCGGATCGTGGAAGACCTCGGCGGCGCCCTGAAGACGCGGCCGCGCCGCACGTCCGACGGCGCCTGCTTCATCCTGTCCCTGCCGCTGGCTGAGGACAGGGACGGGGCAGGCACGGTTGCGGCGGACAGGAGCGGGGAGGAGGCGCGGACGCCCTCGCACCAGCTTGACGAGGCCGGTGCGCAGTGAGTTCCGGGTGAGCGCGAGGCGGGAGCAGGACAGCATGACCATCGACAGCGATCGGCAAGCCGCAGCGGGCAGGCGCACGCCGGTGCTCGTCGTCGACGACGATCCGTCGATGCGCGCAGGGCTGCGCCAGTGGATGCGGCTGGCAGACTTCGATCCGGTCGAGGCGGTGGATGCGGAAACCGCGCTCTCGCGCCTTGCCGCCGACTTTCCCGGCTGCGTCATCTCCGACGTGCTGCTGCCCGGCGCCAGCGGCCTGGAGCTGCTGCGGCGGGTCAAGCAGATCGACCCGGACCTGCCGGTGATCCTGATGACCGGCCATGGCGACGTGCCGATGGCGGTGGAGGCGATGCGCCAGGGCGCCGCCGACTTCATCGAAAAGCCTTTCGATCCGGACATGCTGGCGGCGATGGTCCGCCGCGCCACCGGCCATCGCCGGCTGGTGCTGGAAAACCGCGCGCTCAGCCGACGGCTCAGCGACATGAGCGGCTTGTCGGCCCGCCTCATCGGCGAATCCGCCGCCATGGTTCGCCTGCGCGAGCAGATCGGCCATTTCGCCCGCACCGATGCCTCGGTGATGATCATCGGCGAGACCGGCACCGGCAAGGAGGTGGTGGCGCGCGCCCTGCACGACCTGTCGCCGCGCGCCGACGCGCCTTTCGTCGCGCTCAACTGCGCCGCGCTCCCCGAGACCATGGTCGAGGCGGAGCTCTTCGGCCATGAGGCCGGCGCCTTCACTGGCGCCGACCGCAGCCGCATCGGCCGGATCGAGCAGGCCGACCGCGGCGTGCTGTTCCTCGACGAGGTGCCCTCCATGCCGCTCGCCCTGCAGCCGAAGCTCCTGCGCGTGCTGCAGGAGCGCGAGGTCGACCGCATCGGCGGCCGCTCGGCTGTGCCCGTCGACATCCGCATCATCAGTGCGGCCAATGTCGACCCGCGCCAGGCGGTGGCGGAGAACCTGATGCGCCAGGACCTCGTCTACCGGCTCAACGCGGTGGAGATCCGCATTCCTCCGCTGCGCGAGCGCGGCGGCGACATCCGCCTGCTCTTCGACAGTTTCGTCAACCGCTTCATGGCCGAATACGGCATCGACGGCGTTGCCCTGTCGCCCGACGATGCCGGCTTCCTGTCGGCGCACGAGTGGCCGGGCAATGTCCGCGAGCTGCGCAACGCCGCCGAGCGTTTCGTGCTCAACGCGCCGATGGGCGCGCCCTCGCTGCGCGATCTCGTCACCGGCGCAGCCCCCGGCGCGGAAGGGGCGCCGCGCGGGCGCCTGCGCGACCTGATGGAGGAGTACGAGCGGCGCGTCATCGTCGATGCGCTGCGCCGGCATGGCGGGCGGATCGCGCCGGTTCTGGACGAGCTCGACCTGCCCCGCCGCACCCTCAACGAGAAAATGGCGCGCCTCGGCCTCAGCCGCACCGGCGAGGGAGCCGGCGACGCCTGAGTGCAGCAATCGGCAAGATCTTGCCGATTGCTGGTAACCTTTCGGCAAGGTTTTGCCGGTCGATGCCGTCCCTGTTGCACTGCGCAATCGTGCAACCCGCCTTTTCCTCTCCCGGTTCCGGCCCGGTATCGCCGCTTGCGGCCGATCTGGCACGCGGCTTGCCAAGCTTTTCCCAATCGCCTGTCAGGGAGGACGGGCGAGGATAGTGAGATGGCCGTGGCGGCAAGGTCAGCGCCCGGCCGAAATCTTGGGAGGACTGACATGACCCTTTCCCGCAAGCTCGCCGTGCTCGGCACGACGACGATCCTCGGTCTCGGCTTCGCGACCGAGACGATGGCGCTCGAGTGGAACGTCTCCGTCTGGGGCAAGCGCCGCGCCTTCACCGAGCATATCGAGAAGCTCGCCGAGCTGGTCAGCGAGAAGACCAACGGCGAATTCAAGCTGAACATCGCCTATGGCGAGGCCCTGTCGAAGTCGCGCGAGAACCTCGACGGCATCTCCATCGGCGCCTTCGAGATGGCCCAGATCTGCGCCGGCTATCACGAGGACAAGAACCCGACCCTGACGGTCATCGAGCTGCCGTTCCTCGGCGTGCCGGACCTGCCGACCCAGATCGAGCTGGAAAACACGATCTACCAGCACCCTGCGGTCGCCAAGGACCTGATGCGCTGGGATGCCAAGCTGCTGATGTCCTCGCCGATGCCGCAGTACAACTTCGTCGGCAAGGGCGAGGCGCCGACCAAGGTGTCGGACTTCGAGGGCATGCGCGTGCGTGCGCTGGGCGGCATTGGACAGGCCATGACCACCATCGGCGCCGTGCCGACCACCGTGACCGCCTCGGAGACCTTCCAGGCCATCGATTCCGGCACGGTGCGTGCCGCGTCCTTCGCCCCGCACGCCCACCTGTCGTTCCGCACCATCGACGCCGGCAACTGGTGGACCAACAACCTGAACCCGGGCACCGTCAGCTGCCCGGTGGTCGTCAGCAACGCCGCCTATGACGCCCTGCCGGACAATTTCCGCGAGGCGCTGGACAGTTCGGTCCAGGGGGCGATGGAGCATTATCTCGCCGAGTACGACAAGGTGTACCAGAAGTGGTACCCGACCCTGGAGCAGATGAAGATCGAGCAGGTCGAGTTCTCCAAGGAAGAGCTGCAGGCGTTCAAGGAGAAGGCCGGCAAGCCGATCTGGGATGCCTGGGTGCAGAAGATGAACGCGCAGGGGCTCCCGGGCCAGGAACTGCTGGACCTCGCCCTGTCGAAGCTCGACTGACGCGGACATTGCGGACGGGCGCCGGCTTTCTCGCTTGAGAGAACGGCCGGCGCCTTTCCTTCGGGCCCCGTCCGGGGCCCGTTGCCCCATCGCCCCATGGACCCGATGAGCTGGCCCGTGCCTGCGGCCGAAGGCGGATGCCTTGCGGCTGCGGACCGGCCGGCGGGAGCTTGTCATGACATCGCCAACCGCCCAGAGCGGCCCGCCCGGCACCTATATCCGCTTCGACGGATGGCTGCGCGTGGTCGAGAACGCCTTCAACATGATCGCCGCCGTCAGCATCCTTGCCCTGATGCTTCTCGCGGTGGTGCAGATCGTCGGCCGCAATGCCTTCAACTGGCCGGTGCCCGGCTTCATCGACATCACCGAACAGGCGATGGCGGTCTTCGCCTTCATGGGCATCGCCTATTGCCAGCGCGTCGGCGGCCATATCCGCATGGAGCTGTTCCTCGGCAAGCTGAGCGGCCGGGCCATGTGGATCGCCGAGGTCATCGGCATCCTCGGCATCTGGATCGTCGTCGCGGCGCTGATCTACGGCTCCTGGTTCCATTTCGAGCGCTCCTGGACCATCGGCGACAGCTCCATCGATATCGGCTTGCCCACCTGGCCGTCCAAGCTCGTCATCCCCGTTGCCCTGTCCCTGTTGCTGCTGCGCCTGACGCTGCAGCTCTACGGCTATTGTCGCCTGGTGCGCGATCCCTCCGCCGAGCCGGTCGCCGTGCCGGTGCTGGCCGACGTCGAATCCGTCGCCCGTCATGAAATCGAGGAAGCGCTCGGCGACGACGACGCCTCCGGCAAGGGGCAGGAGACGCCGCGATGACCCCGTTCGAAATCGGACTGATCATGACCGGCCTGCTGCTGGTCCTCGTGGTGCTGGGCATGCGCGTTGCCTTCGCCGCCGCCCTTGTCGGCACGCTCGGTCTCATCGCCATTTTCAGCATGCGCATGGGCTTCGAGCGCGGTGTCGTCACCGCTCTCAAGATGGCCGGCACCATCCCGCATTCCAAGTCGGTGACCTATTCGCTCTCGGTGCTGCCGACCTTCATCCTGATCGGCTTTCTCGCCTTCTATGCCGGCTTCACCCGGCAGCTGTTCGAGGCGGCCAAACGCTGGCTGGGCTGGCTGCCCGGCGGCATGGCCGTCGGCACGGTCTTCGCCACGGCGGGCTTTGCGGCCGTCTCCGGCGCCTCGGTCGCAACGGCCGCGGTCTTCGCCCGTGTCGCCATCCCCGAGATGCTGCAGGTCGGCTATTCCAAGCGCCTGTCGGCGGCGGTCGTTGCGGCCGGCGGCACGCTCGCCTCGCTGATCCCGCCCTCCGCAATCCTGGTGATCTACGCCATCCTGGTGGAACAGTCGGTCGCCAAGCTGCTGCTCGCCGGCTTCCTGCCGGGCATCTTCTCGGCAGCCGTCTACGTCGCCATCATCATCGGCATGGCCATTTGGAAGGGCGACGCCCCACCCGTGCGCGGCTTCACCTGGGGCCAGCGCCTCGCCTCCGTGCCGGGCACGCTCCCGATCATCGCCGTCGTCGCGATCATCTTCGGCTCGCTCTACTACGGCTATGCCACGCCGACGGAAGCCGGCGCGCTCGGCGCCTTCGTCGTGCTGGTCTCGGCCTTCGTCAACGGCATGCGCGGCAAGCAGCTGTGGCAGGCCCTGCACGAGACGGCGAAGCTGACGGTGATGATCTTCACGCTCATCTGGGGCGTGCTGGTCTATGTCCGCTTCCTCGGCTTTGCCGGCCTGCCGGAAGCCTTCGAGCAGTTCATCGTCTCGCTGCACATGTCGCCCTGGCTGATCCTCATCCTCATCCTGTGCGTCTATGCGGTGCTCGGCATGTTCATGGATGCGATCGGCATGCTGATCCTCACCCTGCCGGTGGTCTATCCGGCGGTGATGGCGCTGAATGGCGGCGAAACGGTCTCCGCCGCCGACAGCGCCTTCGGGCTGTCGGGAGAAATGTGCGCGATCTGGTTCGGCATCCTGGTGGTGAAGATGGCGGAGCTCTGCCTGATCACCCCGCCCATCGGGCTGAACTGCTTCGTGGTGGCGGGCGTGCGCGACGACATCCCGGTGCAGGAAGTCTTCCGCGGTTGTGTGCCGTTCTTCGTTGCCGACATCCTGACCATCGGCGGCCTGGTGGCGTTCCCCGCCATCATCACCTTCCTGCCCTCGATCATGTGAGGGCGGGCATCGGCCCGAAGACAAAAAGAAAGGGGCGCCCGCCGGGCGCCCCTTTTTCTTGCAACGCTTCGGCCTCCGAGGGAGGGGCCGCATCCTCTCTTCGTCACCCCGTGTTCCACGCCGCCGTCGTTTCACCCTGCGAGGTCACCCCGCCCTCTGACGTCACCCCGGACGAGCATCGCGAGATCCGGGGCCCATTCGTTTCCAGAGCGGTTACGGGAGACACGCCGACGCGCGCTCCCACTCACTGCGTGTCGTCCCGGTTTCGGCGCAGCCGAAGGCCGGGACCCAGTAACCCCCGATCGCACGGCCGAAGTCGCGACGTTGTCGTGAGCAACCCTCGCCGAGGCTGGGGTTGCCGCTTTCGCAAACCTGACGGCTCAGGCGGATACTGGATACCTGCCTTCGCAGGTATGACAGCCGAGAGCGTGGTGAGCGTCTTCCGCCTCACACCTGCCGAGGGTGCCAATG
Organism: Stappia sp. 28M-7; assembly: GCF_014252955.1. Taxonomy (NCBI): domain Bacteria; kingdom Pseudomonadati; phylum Pseudomonadota; class Alphaproteobacteria; order Hyphomicrobiales; family Stappiaceae; genus Stappia; species Stappia quadratibracata. The sequence continues at coordinate 813,807 of NZ_JACMIA010000001.1, forward strand.
GATCCCGGTTCTGCGCTGCGCTGGTCCGGGATGACCTCCGAGGAGGAGGCACGGCCTCGCATCCCCTCTGCCGTCCGGGATGGCATCCTGAGAATGTGGAGCGCCCCTGCATCCTCTCTGCCGTCACCCCGGACGAGCATCGCGAGATCCGGGGCCTATTCGTTCCCAGAGCGGTTGCGGGAACCCGTTGACCTCTCCTTTCGTCACCCCGGACGGCGCGCGAGCGCCGAGCCGGGGCCGGAGAGCCGAGGGCCTGTCGGAAGCACTCCCTAAAGACACCACAACCGCCGTGCCTCCCCGGTCCCGGGTCGCGACTGCGCCTCGTCCGGGACGACGCAAGGAACGCGGAAGCCTCGCAGCCCCCTAGAACAGCGAGCCCTGTCCGCTTTCGCGCGGCTTGGCGACCGGGCGCGCCTTCGCACGTGGAGCGGCACGCGGCGCCGGCCGTGCCGGTTCGCTTCCCCCGCGGCCCACTCCACTGCCGGCAGGTTCGCCGTCGCCGGCTGCGGTCGCGGCAAGCCGGCTCTCGTCGCCGAATTCGATGGTGAGCGCATCGCCCGGCCGGACGCCATGGGCCGAGCGCAGCGGCTGGCCGTCCGCATCGCGCACCAGCGCATAGCCGCGCGACAGCACGTTCTTGTAGGAGAGGCTTTCCAAAAGCTTGGAGACGCCGTCGAGCCGCGCCCGGTCGCGGGCAAGCTGCTGGCGATGTGCCCTGAGCGCCCGCGCCTCCAGCCCGCCGAGCCGCTCGCGCGCGATCAGCACCGTGCGCGCCAGCGTGTGCGGCGACAGCCGGCCGGCGGCCATCATCTGCCGGCCGCGCTTGTCGCGAAGGCTAGCGCGCAGCGCCGGGGCCAGCCGTTCCGCATAGGTGTCGAGCCGTTGCCGCGGCAGCGCCAGTAGGTCGCGCGGCGAGGGCAGGGCGGCGGAGGCCGCCCGCAATTCGGTCCGCCGGCTGGAGATCAGTCGCAGCAGGCCGGAGATCTGCCGCCGCGCCAGGCCGTCGACGGTGGCCATCAGCTCGCCGCGCACCGGCACGGCGATCTCGGCCGCGCCCGTCGGGGTCGGGGCGCGCAGGTCAGCGGCATGGTCGATCAGGGTCCAGTCGGTCTCGTGGCCGACGGCGGAGATCAGCGGGATTTCCGACGCCGCCGCCGCGCGCACCACGATCTCCTCGTTGAAGCCCCACAGATCCTCGATGGAGCCGCCGCCGCGCGCCACGATGATGACGTCCGGGCGCGGGATCGCGCCGCCCGGCAGCATGCGGTTGAAGCCCTCGATGCCGTTCGCCACCTCGCGCGCGGAGGTTTCGCCCTGCACCCGCACCGGCCAGACCAGCACATGCAGCGGAAACCGGTCGGAGATGCGGTGGAGAATGTCGCGGATCACCGCGCCGGTCGGCGAGGTGACGACGCCGATCACCTTGGGCAGGAAGGGCAGGCGCCGCTTGCGCTCCTCGGCGAACAGGCCCTCGGCGAGAAGCTTGCGCCGCCGCTCCTCGAGCAGCGCCATCAGCGCGCCGACGCCCGCCGGCTCGATCGAATCGATCACCATCTGGTATTTCGACTGGCCGGGGAACGTGGTGATCTTGCCGGTGGCGATCACCTCCAGCCCCTGTTCGGGCTGGATCTTCAGCCGGCTCGCCTGTCCGCGCCAGATGACGCCGGACAACACCGACTGCGCGTCCTTGAGGTCCAGATAGATATGCCCCGAACCGGGCCGCGAGATACGCCCGAGCTCGCCGCGCACGCGCACATAGCCGAAGGCGTCTTCCATCGTGCGCTTGATCGCGCCGGAAATCTCTGACACCGAGTATTCGGAAAGGTTGTCGCTGTCTGCCAAGGCGGGATCCGGTTGGTGCTGTGTGTTCCGCGAGGGGACCGCACCTTGGTCCCCCCGTCAAGACCGCCCGCCCGCCGGTCCACGGCTCTCCTGTTCACGCGTCCCGGAAAACCCCGTCATGCCCCGTTACGAATTCCGCATGCAGCGCCTCCATGTCGAAGACGGCCTTTCCGCCGGCGCGGAGATCGCGCTTGATCGGGCCCAGTCCAACTATCTGCTCAACGTCCTGCGGATGAAGGACGGCGACGAGGTGCTGCTGTTCAACGGCCGCGACGGCGAATGGCGCGCAGCGCTGCGCCAGGAGGGGCGCAAGCAGGCCTCGCTGGTGGCGAGCGAAATGACCCGCCCGCAAGCCCCGCTCCCGGACCTTCACTATCTCTTCGCCCCGCTCAAGCATGCCCGCCTCGACTACATGGTGCAGAAGGCGGTGGAGATGGGCGCCGGCGCCCTGCGCCCCGTCGTCACCCGCTACACGCAGTCGGGCCGCGTCAACCTGGAGCGCATGCGTTCCAACGCCGTCGAGGCTTGCGAACAGTGCGGCGTCCTTGCCGTTCCGGCCATTGAAGAGCCGGTGGCGCTGGAGGCGCTCCTTGCCGGCTGGCAGGCGAGCGAGGGCGCGCGCATCCTTGTCTTCTGCGACGAGGGCGAGGCGAGCCAGAACCCGCTTGCCGCCTTGGATGACCTGTCGCCGGGCGTGCCGCTCGCCGTGCTCGTCGGGCCGGAAGGGGGCTTTTCGGAAGAGGAGCGCGCCCTGCTGCGGGCGCAGCCTTTCGTGGTGCCGATGCCGCTCGGTCCCCGGGTGCTGCGCGCCGACACGGCGGCCGTCGCCGCTCTCGCGGTGGTTCAGGCGCGGCTCGGCGACTGGCACTGAGCCTGTCCTTGCCGCCGGCAGCGGCGCTGTTTTCGCAGCATTCCGCCACTGGATTAGATCACGAAAAATCTCATTTGTTTTGGCCGGGGCGGCTGAGTATGGTGCGCGCCGACCACGCGAAGGGATACCCCATGGCCCGCGATACCATTGATTCCACCCCGGTCGCGGGGGTGGCCGACCTCGCTGCGACGCTTGAGGCCGGCTGCAAGCCGACGGACTCGTTCCGCATCGGTACGGAACACGAGAAGTTCGCCTTCCGCCTTGCCGACAATTCTCCGGTCCCCTACGAGGGGCCGGCCGGCATCGAAACCCTGCTGACGGGCATGGAAGGCCTGCTCGGCTGGGAGCGGATCGAAGACAACGGCCTCGTCATCGGCCTTGCCGATCCGGTCGGCGGCGGTGCGATCTCCATCGAGCCCGGCGGCCAGTTCGAGCTGTCCGGCGCGCCGCTGGACAACCTGCACCAGACCTGCCGCGAGACCAATGCGCATCTGGCGCAGTTGCGCCAGATCGCCGAGCCGCTCGGCATCGGCTTCCTCGGCCTCGGCATGACGCCGGACTGGCGCCGCGAGGACGTGCCGGTGATGCCGAAGTCGCGCTACGAGATCATGACGCGCTACATGCCGAAGGTCGGCAGCCTCGGCCTCGACATGATGTACCGCACCTCGACCATCCAGGTGAATCTCGACTTCGCCTCGGAGGCCGACATGCGGGCCAAGATGCGCGTCGGCCTGGCGCTGCAGCCGGTCGCCACCGCGATCTTCGCCAACTCGCCCTTCACCGACGGCAAGCCGAACGGCTTCCGCTCGTTCCGGGCCGAGATCTGGAAGGACACGGACAACGACCGCTCCGGTCCGCTGCCCATCGCCTTTGAGGACGGCTTCGGCTTCGAGAGCTACGTCGAATGGGCACTCGACGTCTCGATGTATTTCGTCAAGCGCGGCGGCACCTATTACGATGTCACCGGCACCACCTTCCGCGCCTTCATGAACGGCGCGCTGGAAGGCGTCGTGCCGGACGCGCGGCCCACCATCGGCGACTGGAACAACCACCTGTCGACCCTGTTCCCCGATGTGCGGCTGAAGAAATACCTGGAGATGCGCGGTGCCGACGGCGGTCCGTGGCGGCGCATCTGCGCCCTGCCGGCGCTCTGGGTCGGCCTTCTCTACGACGAGGGCATCCTCGACCAGGCGGGCGAGATGATCCGCGACTGGACCGAGGAGGAGCGCGTTGCCCTTCGCAACGACGTGCCGCGCCTTGGCCTCGAGACGCCGTTCCGCGGCGGCACGGTGCTGGATCTCGCCCGCGAGATGGTCGGCCTCTCCCGCGAGGGGCTGAAGCGCCGCGCCCGCCTCAACGATGGCGGCCAGGACGAGCGCGTGCACCTTGCCGCCGTCGAGGAGACGGTTGCGAGCGGCATGTCGCCGGCCGATGTCATGCTGCGCCGCTACAACGGCGACTGGGAGGGCGATCTCTCCCGGGTCTACACCGCTTACGCCTATTGAGGATCCGCGGCGGCGCAAGTCATTTGACCGCGCCGCCGCGACAGCGGAAGATGCCTGTTCCTGAAAGTGGAAAAGGCATGCGATGACCGAGAGCTTTCCTGCCCTGGGCGCCTTCGATCCGGCTGCGGTCGGCGAGGCGATGCGTCGCCAGTTCGGCTGGGGCGAGAGCGAGGTCGCCCGCGCCGCCGAGGCCTTGATGCCGGCGGCGCTCGCCGGCATGCGCCGCTACGCTGCCTCTCCCTCCGCGCTCGAGGGCCTGCTCGCCCTGATGCCCGGTCCCGGCCGCGCCGCAGCGCTCCCCGACCCGTCCGCCCTGGTGGGCGAGCCGCTGGCCCTCATCTTCGGCCCGTCCGAGGTGCAGCGCTCCATCGCCGAATATGTCGCCCAGCAGACCGGGCTGGAGCTTCCCGGCGTCGAGACCATGATGCCGGTCGTCGCAACGCTTGCGCTCGGCCAGGCAGCCCGGCGCTTCACCGTCGGCCCGGCGCGCGAGCTGCTCGACGCCTTTCTTGCCGGCTATGCCCGCGGCCGGCCGAAGCCGGTGCCCAACCCGATGCGGGTGATGGAACCTTACGCGCAGGCGATGCGCTCGTTCTGGGACGGCTATCTCGGCCTTGTCGGCGCCGCCACCGCGACCGGTGCCTCGGCGCAGGAGCAGGAGGAGCCGCCGGCACCCGAAAAGGCACCCGAGCCTACACCCGAACCCGTCGATGAGCCCGCCGACGAGGCGGCTGCGGATGCCGGTTCGGCTCTTGTCGACAGCTGGCTGTCGCTCGGCCGCGACATCCAGGAGCGGCAGATCCGCAGCTTCGAGACCCTGTTCGAGCAGGCGGCGAAGAAAGACTGACCCGCTCGCGCAGCGCCGTCTCAGGCTTGCGGGAACTCGATGCGGAAGGCCGCCCCGCTGCCGTCTGTTGCCGGCTCCAGCGAGATGCGCCCGCCATGGGCGCGCAGCAGGCTGGCGACGATATGCAGTCCCATGCCCGTTCCCCCGCTGTCCCGCCGGGTGGTGAAGAACGGTTCGAAGATCCGCTCGCGATTGCCGCTCGACACGCCGCGCCCGTCGTCCCGCACGGTGATGACGAGCAGATCCGCCTCCTGCCGGGCGTCGATGCTCACCGTCTTCGCCCCGTGCCCGGCCGCATTGCCGAACAGATGCGAGAAGACGATCTCCGCCCCCTCCCTCGCCAGCGGCAGCATGGCATCCTCGCTGCCGGCGACGATGCGCAGGCCGGGATGGCGCGGCGCCAGCCCTTCGATCGTCGCCGATAGGCGCGTGCGGCCGCGATAATCCGCCTCGCGCGCCGCCGCCACCTGGCGCAGCGCCTCCATCTGCCGGTCCAGCTGCTGCCCGGCGCCGCGGATCTGCGCCACCAGGTGCCGGTCGGCCGGCGACAGCTCGGCGCTGTCCTCCAGCAGTTCGGTCGCCGCGCGCAGGGTCGAGATCGGCGTGCGCAGCTCGTGCGTCACATGGTTTGTGAAGCTGCGCACGGTGGTCTCGCGGTTGCTCAGCGTCGCCGCCATGTCGATGACGCTGAGACCCATGTCGTGCAGCTCGCGTGTGCCGAAATGATCCGGCCGGGCGACCGTCTCGCGGCCAGGTGCGCGCATCGCGGCGGCATAGGCGGCAAGGGCCGTGACCGGCCGCAGCAACACGCGCAGCAGCATCAGCCACAGCACGGCGGTCAGCAGGCCGATGATCGCTGCCAGCAGCACCGCCGCATGGCGGAAGCCGATTTCCGGGCCGAGATAGCGCAGCGCCACGATGCCGGCGAGCGAGAGCGCCAGCGTGCCTGCCAGCGCGCCGCCCAGCACCAGCCACAGCGAGGGGCGCCACTTGCGGGTCACGGCGTGCAGGGCCCCATGCGGATGCCGACGCCGTGCACTGTCTCCAGCGCCTCGCCGCCGCCGGCGCCCGCCAGCTTCTGGCGCAGGTTCCGCACATGGCTGTCGAGCGTGCGGTCGGAGACCTGGCTCGCCGCCCCCCAGACGATGTCGACGATCCGAGCGCGCGACACCGTGCGCCCCGGATCCTGCATCAGGGCGGCGAGGATGCGCATCTCGGTGGAGGTGAGGGCGATGGCGGTGCCGTCCAGCCGGCAGTCATGCGCCTGCGGGTCGAGCTCCAGCGTCCCGTGCCGCATCACTCGCCCGTTCGCCGCGCCGTTTCCGCGCTTCAGGATCGCCCGGACCCGCGCCACCAGCTCGCGCGGGCTGAACGGCTTGGTGACATAGTCGTCGGCGCCCAGCTCCAGCCCGACCACCCGGTCGATCTCCTCGTCCCGCGCGGTCAGGAACAGCACCGGCACCTCGGACCTCGTCCGCAGCCTGCGGCAGACCTCGAACCCGTCGATCTCCGGCAGACCGACGTCGAGCACGATCAGGTCCGGCCGCTCGCGGGCCGCATGGGTGAGGGCGATCTGCCCGTCCGCCGCGGTCAGCACGTCGAAGCCGGAGCGCTGCAGCGTGATCGACAGCAGGTCCCGCAGATGCGGGTCGTCATCGACGACCAGGATTTTCATTCATCCGCCTCCGGACCTTTTCCGCTTCCAGATAGCCGATGGTCCTCCAGGTGCGAAAGTCCCAATCGCGCCAGCTGTCGATGCGCGGCCGCACGGTCTTGCACCAGGCATCGGAGGGAGCATGGCTCGGCGCCACCGGATAGCCGGTCTCGCAGACGGGCTCGCCCGGGCCCTTCAGCCGGGCGATGTTGTGGCTGGCGACGATATGGGAGAAATTGACGAAGGAGCAGAGATAGAGCGTCGCCAGCGCCAGCGCGGCAACCCGCCTCAGCAGCCACCCCGTCGAGCGCTCGCGCCGGATTTGCCAGGCGATCAGCACGAGACCGAGGCCGACCAGCACCGTCCAGATCGCGGCGTGGATGCGCAAGGTGGTCAGCCCGTAGGCCTCGACATACATCCACAGCCGGTAGCCGGCCGCGCCCGTCAGCGCCAGGTTCTGCGCAAGCCACAGATACATCAGGCCGCGCAGCCCCGGCCGGGCACCGAGATAGGGACGCGCCAGCACGGCAAAGCCGCCGGCCAGCACGGCCGTGGCCATCAGCGCGAAGGCCCCGCGCCGGGCATAGGCCGAATAGGTCAGCCCCTCGGGCAGTTCGCCGCCGGCCAGCAGATAGCGCACATCCGTGCCGACCTGTACCAGCAGCATCGCGTTGAACAGGACCAGCGCCAGCGTTACCGACCCGGCATTGAGGCCGAGCCACCGGCCGGCCGGCGCGCCGGCGTCGAGGGCCGGCATTTGCGGCAGCACGCCGCCGGGCCACGACAGGAACGGCCAGACGAACGAGGCGACGATCGACAGGAACACCACGCGCCACAGCAACGCCGCGAAGTGGATGTCGAGGGTAAACAGCTGGTCGATCCAACCCTCGATCACGGGATTGGCCACCGCCAGCAGCACCAGCAGCGCCGTTGCGCCCAGCAGCGGGAAGGCGAGGCGGCTTGCCGCTTTCAGCGCCATCGTTCCGGTGTCTTCGCCCCGGCCTCCCGCCTGCACCGCGAGAGAGGCGAAGCGGATCGCCCTGAAGGGCTGTTTCACCGACGACAGCAACAGCTGGGCGGCCTTGAGGGCGACCTCGGCCGCGCCCGGTCTTGCCGCAGCGCGTGCCCAGACGAGGCTGACGGCAAGGCCGCTGACGGCGAAGGCGACGGCGAGCAGCTGATGGTGCTCGATCAGCGGCAGCTGGCTTGCCACGAGCAGCAAGGCCGGTCCGCGCGGGATTCTGCGGCCGGGCAGGGTGGCGACAGTGGCGAGGAAGACGGTGACGGCGAACGGCACGAAGGCGAGCCCCGGCCAGCGGTGATAGAGCAGCAGGTTCGCGGCGATCACGCAGGCAATGAGCGCGGCAAGGTGTGCTGTCGGCGGCCAGCGGAAGCGGTCGTCCGGCGGCCCGTGGTCGGTGCCGGCCTTTGCCTGCGTCCCGCTCTCCGCGGCGACCGTCTTCGGCGGGGCGGCTTGCGATGGTGCCACCTCCGACAGGGCCGCACCTTGCGGGGACGGCGTTGCTGCGGCGGGGCTGGCTGAAGCGGCGGCGGCACTCAGCCACCATGCCTCCCGTTGCAGCGGGCGCGGCAGGCTGCGGTCCAACCTTGCGGCAAGCGTCATCGTCTTCCTCCTTCGGGCACGATCCGGGCCGATCCGGGCGGATCGGCTGCCGGATGCGTGCCACGGCGCCTCGGCAGGAGGCCTGAAGGAGTTCTGCAGATTTTGTGCAGATGCCTGCGGAAGGCAAAAAAAACCCGCCTCGGGGGGAGGCGGGCAAGGTGAGTCGGCGAGGGGCCGACAGGGCCTCGACACCGGGCGTAGGGAGAAGGTCTCGGAGAGACGCCCGGTGCAAAGAGGGGTCAGGCGCCGCGCTTGCGGCGTCCGGAAAGGGTCGACATGCGGCGCTCGTTCCGCAGCCGGGAGAGCTGCGCGCTCGGATCGACATAGTCGGTCGCATAGAGCGAGGCAGCGACGTCGGAGCGCGTCACGCCGATGTCGGCCAGCATGTAGTCGTCGAGATCGAGCAACCCGGAGATCGCCTTGCGGTTCTGCCGGCGGCGCCATGCCGCGACGGTGAGCGTCAGAAGCGAGGTTGCTGCGGTGCCGAGCGTGGCGAGAAGGGAAACACGCGCCGGCCCGGCGATCGGGGTATTGCATGCCTGCGTCATGGCAAGACTCTCCTTTCCGGCGCCCCGGTATGGTGCGCCTGGTATGTGCTGTGGCGGGGCTGCCGCCTCCGTTCGTTTCGTATGACAAGAGAATATGAAGCGCGGATCGATTTAACAAACGAATGTTTTCGATGGATATTGATCTTGATCCGTGATGTATTGAGATCAGGACACAGTCAGCGCGGAACGCGGCCTTTTGGCGCGCTGCGCAAGCCGGAGGCGGCAGCCATGGCCCATGCTCTCGATATCGACCAGTTGCGCACCTTCCTCGCCATTGCCGAGCTCGGCAGTTTCACCAAGGCGGCGGACGCGGTGAACAAGACCCAGTCGGCGGTCTCCATGCAGATGAAACGGCTGGAGGACCGGCTGGAGCGGCCGATCTTCGTCAAGGACGGGCGCCAGTCGCGCCTGACGGAGGACGGGCATCGCCTCATTGAGTTCGCCCAGCGGATGATCCGTCTCAACGACGAGACGGTGACGGCCTTTTCGGCCCCCTCCATCGTCGGCCGTGTCCGTCTCGGCCTGCCCGACGACTATGCCGAGCGGTTGTTGCCCCAGGTGCTGGCCGCCTTCGCCCGCCTCAACCCGGCCATCGAGATCGCCGTGCAGTGCCAGGGGTCGACCTTTACCGGCGAGATGATCGAGCGCGGCGAGCTCGACCTTGCCATCGTCACCTCGGGCGATTGCGTCAAGGTGCAGGGCGAGGTGATCCGCCGCGAGCCGCTCCACTGGGTAGCGCCGGCCAACCAGTGCCTGCATTGCGAGGAGGTGCTGCGCCTGGCGCTCGGCCCCACCACCTGTTCCTGGCGCAGCCAGGCGGTCTCGCTGCTCGACCGCATGAACCGCCCCTATTGCATCGCCTATACCTCTTCCAGCGCGGCGGCGCTCATTGGCGCCGTTCAGGCCGGCCTTGCCATTGCCGTCCTGCCGGAAAGCGCGATCCGCGCCGGCATGCGCATCCTGTCGGAGAGCGATGGCTTCCCGATGCTGCCGCCCTGCGACATCACCATGGTCCGCGCGGCCGCCGCCACCGACCCGGTGCATGACGCGCTTTGCGCCCATATCCGCGCGGCCATCGGCAATGTGAGTTCCGAGATGCTGATCGCTGCCGAATAGGCGGCGAGCCGCCGCCCTCAGCCCTTGGCGCGGCCCGAGCGCAGCACCAGGAGATTGCCGCCGAGTACGCAGACGAGGCCGGCAATGGCGTCCGGTCCCCAGTGGAAGTTCTCCAGCACGGTCGAGACCAGAAGGGCGACGACCGGGAACATCACCGTCGAATAGCCGGCCCGTGCCGAGCCGATCCGCGCCAGCAGCGTCAGGTAGCAGGCGAAGGCGACGACCGAGGCCACCACCGCCAGATAGACCATCGCGCCGAGATAGGCCGGCGTCCATTCGATGGCGAAGGATGCCCCGCGCGCCAGCGCGAACAGGCCGAGCAGCACCGTCCCGTAGACCATGCCCCAGGCTGTTGCCGAGACCAGCGGAATGCCGCTCTTCTGGTTGGCGGTGGAGACCATGTTGCCGAGGCAGAAAGACAGCGTTCCGGCAACGCACAGTCCAAGGCCGAGCAGGGCGGTGGCGTCGAGACCGCTGTCGGCCGCGCCCATGATCTGCGGGCGGAACAGCAGCGCGACGCCCGCAAAGCCGAGCAACGCGCCCAGCATCACCCGCCGGCTGATACGCTGGCCGAAGATCGCAAAGCCCAGGATCATGTTGAAGACCGAGGCGAGCGAGAACACGACGGACAAAAGCCCCGAGGGCACGTATTGGCCGCCGTAGTAGAACAGCGTGAAATTGGTCGAGAAGATGAAGAAGCCGAGCCCCGCGAAGCGCAGATGCGTGCGCAAGGGGAAGCGCAGCTGCGCGCCGCGCGCCATCGCCCAGCCCATCATGATCGCCGCAGCCAGCATGAAGCGCCAGAACACCGAGACTTCCGGCGCCACCACGCCGAGCTGCAGCTTCAGCGCGTACCAGGAAAAGCCCCAGGCGAGCACGGTGAGGCCGTAAAGCCCCATGTCCAGAGGGGAAAGGGCAGGGTCGTCGCGAAGGGCGGCGCCGGGAGCGAGCGTGGTCATGGGATGGCTTCTAGCAGGGAAGGGATGGAACGATCATGCCCCATCCTTTCCCTCGCGACCAATCAGGATTGTTGACCTGATCGATGCATCCTGTTGATGGTTCGCGTGCGCCGCCACAACCCTTATGAGCGCCGCGTGCGCCAGCGGGCGCGCAGGCCTTCCGAGGTCAGGTAGACGAGGCCGAAGAGATACAGGCCCGTCATCGTCAGCATGGTGACGATCAGCACCGGATAACCGTACCAGGCAACCGCCAGCAGCCACAGCGCCACGATATTGAAGAAGAAGGCGAAGCGCTCGGTCTGGCCGCCGCGGCGCGCGCTGCGCAGCATGGAGCCGAACACAGGGATATATTCCAGAAGGCGGATGAGCCTGCTTGCCATGGGAAACCGTCCTGTTGTCGCAGCGCCCGAACGGCCCCCTCGGGCCGCCCTCCTTGAGGGCGCGTCTCGGCAACAGATGCGCCGGCCTCGCGCGGGATAGAATGCGGCGAGACGTCCCTGCGACAATCAGGACCTGCCAGAATCAAGACCTGTCAGGCGCTCTCCGCGCTGCCGTGCCAGAGCGGGCGGAAGCCGGCGGCCAGCACCGCAATGCTTGCCGGCGGAGTCAGCAGCTCTGCGCCCGTCTCCGGCGCGCCGGCAAGGGCGGAGGGATCGGCCGGGCGATATCCGGTGAAGCTCCAGGTGAGCCACCGCCCCTCGCGCCGCGTCAGGATCGTCTCGCCGAGCCGCACCATCGCCCCGTCGGGCAGCGTCTCCAGTTCGCCGAAGGCAAGGCGTGTGCGCTCGGCGGTGCGCTCGCCATGCAGCTGCCGGTCCATCTCCGGCGCGCTGGGCGGGGCGGCGAGCCCATGTCCCCGCTGCCAGGCCTCGCGATAGCGTAGCGCATCCGCACGTCGGCACTCGAAGCAGGGCCGGTGCCCGGCGGCCATTGCCGTCACCTCGTCGAGGAAGAACAGCTCGGTATAGCCCTCGCCCATCACCTGACGCTTGCGGCCGCGAAACTCCAGCACGCAGCAGATCCAGGCGCGCGAGCGCCAGCGCGCCCGACCGAGCGTCTGCGTCTGCGGATCGTGCAGCCGGCCGCCGCGATTGCCCATCATCGTGCCGCGCGCGGCGACGGCATGCAGGCCGCCGTCAGCGGACACCCGGTTGCTCAGAGGCATGGCGCGCTCAGCCAAGCCGCCAGTCTTCCGTCTCCACGCCCTTGTCGCGCAGCTGGTTGACTCGGTCGTTGGAGTAGCGCTGGAAGCCTTCGCTCTGATAGGCGCCGCTGCGCACCCATTCGAAGAAATGGTAGAAATAGAAAGGCGGCAGGTAGCCCTGGATGCGCGCGATCTCCGCCTCGCGGCCGGTCTTGCCGGCAACGGCGTCGGCGTCGGGCGGGAAGAACAGGATCGTCGGGGTGAAGTTGACCAGCCAGCGCCGGCCGAGCGCGCGCTCCTCCATCGCCTCGCCGTCGAAATCGGTGGTCTCGCGCGCGCCGAACAGGTCGAGCTGCAGGATCGCGAAATTCTCCTTCATCCAGGGCAGGTAGTCCTCGCGCGCAAGATTCACCTCGTGGGTCTTGCGGCAGAACGGGCAGCCGCCCTGTTCGAACATCACCACGAAATGCTTGCCCGCCGCCTGCGCCTCGGCCAGGTCGTCGCCAAGGTCCAGGAAGCTCTCGACGAACCAGTCCTGCTTGTACAGCCCGTCGTCGCCCAGCGTCGCCGCGCGTGCGGAGTGCGGCCGGACGAGCGGCAGGCTCGCCCCGGCGGCACCGGCCGCCAGCGCGGCCAGCGAAAAGTCGCGTCTCGTGATCATGCTGTTTCCTCCCGACACATTCCTTTCTTGGAATGTATCAGCTCGCAGCAACGGTTGCATCCGCAATGGTGAGCAATCACACGGGCGTGAGGGCGGGTGCGGCCGGAAAGGCCCGGCCCCCGGCCTCAGGCTCCTCGGGCCTCGCCCACCACCACGATATGCAGCGCCCGCGGTCCGTGCGCGCCGAGCAGCAATGTCTGCTCGATATCGGCCGAGCGCGAAGGGCCGGTGATCATGTTCACCGTGCGCGGCATGGTGCCCTTGCCGTGGATCCCGCGGATCCGCTCCCACAGGCTCTCGTAGTCGCCGGCGATATCGGCCGCCGACACCACGACGATATGGTGCTCGGGCAGGAAGTTCAGCGTCGTCGGATTGTCCGGGCCCGAGGTCAGCATCAAGGTGCCGGTCTCGGCGATGCCGCCGAAGGCATGCGAGACGGTGGCGAGATCCGCATTCTCGGCCCGCCCGCGGTCGACCTCCAGGTTCGGCTGCGCCGCCCAGGGCATGGCGGCCAGCCGCGCATCCTCGCCGAAGCGAACCCGCGCCGGCAGGTTCTTCGACTTCAGATAGTCGGTCACCGCCTGCGGCACCTCGGCGGCGCTCGCCACCCGGGCGATGCTCGCCTGCACCTTTTCCGCCATCTCGCAGAACAGCGCCACCTGTGCCGCCGGGGCCAGCTGGCCGCGCGCCGGGATCAGCCCCTTGGGCGCGCGCTGCAGCCGGTCGGCCACTGCCGCGCGGCGGGCCGTGTCGTCGCCCTTGCGCCCCATGGCGGAGCGCATCTTGGCCAGGATCGAGGCTTTTGCATCGCTCATGCGGAGGCCCTTTCGCCGTTTGCCGGGCCGTTTCCGCCCCGTGCCCTTGCCTCTTTCGCCTTGGCCCATTGCGCCTGGAAGGTGCCGCCCTGCGGTGCCGGCAGGTCGCGATGCCGTGTCCAGCCGCCGGCCAGCGGCAGGAAGGAGAAGCGTCCGCGCGCCCGGCCCATGAGGCCGAGCGTCGTCATGGCGACGCGCGTCGCCATCCGGTACAGCGCCGGCCGCTTGGCGAAAAAGGCCCAGGCCGCCAGCCCGTAGCGGGCGGCCGCCGGGTTGAGGTTGCGCGAGAACTCGCGCTCGCGCCAATGGCGCATCATCTTCGGCAGCGGGATGCGCATCGGGCACACGCTCTCGCAGCGCCCGCAGAAGGTCGAGGCGTTCGGCAGGTGGCCCGACTGGTCTACACCGATCAGCGAGGGCGTCAGCACCGCGCCCATCGGGCCGGGATAGACCCAGCCATAGGCGTGGCCGCCGACCGCGTGATAGACCGGGCAGTGGTTCATGCAGGCGCCGCAGCGGATGCAGCGCAGCATGTCCTGGAACTCGGTGCCCAGCATCGACGAACGGCCGTTGTCGAGCAGCACCACATGGTACTCCTCCGGCCCGTCGGGATCGCCGGCCCGCTTCGGCCCGGTCGACAGGGTCGTGTAGACCGACATGTCCTGGCCCGTCGCCGAGCGCGCCAGCACGCGCAGGATCTGCGACACGTCCTCCAGCGTCGGCACGATCTTCTCGATCGAGGCGACCACCACATGCGCCTTCGGCAGGATCTGCGTCAGGTCGCCGTTGCCCTCGTTGGTGACGATGATCGAGCTGCCGGTCTCCGCGACCAGGAAGTTGGCGCCGGTGATGCCGATATCCGCCTGGAAATACTTGTCGCGCAGCACCGCGCGCGCTTCGCTGAGCAGCGTTGTCGGCTCTTCCAGGTTGCGGTCCGGGTCGAGATGGGTATGCACCCGGCGAAAGTCCGCCTCGACCTGGTCCTTGTTCACATGCACCGCCGGGGCGATGATGTGGCTCGGGTGCTCGCCGCGCAGCTGGATGATGTATTCGCCCAGATCCGTCTCCACCGGGGCCACCGAATGCTCCTCGAGGAAGGCGTTGAGGCCGATCTCCTCGGTGATCATCGACTTGCCCTTGGTCACCGTCCGGGCGCCGCGCTTGCGGCAGATGTCGAGGATGATGCGCCGAGCGTCTTCCGCCGTCTCGGCCCAGTGGACGTGGCCGCCGGCCGCCTCCACCTTCTCGGCATAGGCTTCCAGGTACAGGTCCAGATGGGCCAGCACGTGGTCCTTGATGTCGCGCGCATTGTCGCGCAGCTGGTCGAATTCCGGCAGCGCCGCGGCCGCCGTCGCGCGCTTGGCGATGAAGCCGGAGCGCACATGGCCGAGCGCGCGCTGCAGCGGCGCATCGTCCAGCGCGTGGCGCGCGTTGCTCTTGAACTGTGGCGAGGTGATCTGCATGTGAGGCTGGCTCCCGTGCGCTGGCCCGTGACCGGAGGCGGTCAGCGGCTCCGCTTTTCGCCGATGGCCGGCTGGTCGGTCATGCCCGCCAGCACTTCGGCGACGTGGCGGACCTCGATGGCGGACCCCTCGCGCTTGAGCTTTCCGGCCATGTTCATCAGGCAGCCCAGGTCGCCGGCAAGCAGCATCCCCGCGCCGCTTTCGCGGATGGTCTTGGTCTTTTCCTCGACGATCTTGTTGGAAATGTCGGGATACTTGACGCAGAACGTGCCGCCGAAGCCGCAGCACACGTCCGGATCGCGCATTTCCTTCAGTTCCAGCCCCTCGACCGAGGCCAGCAGCTTGCGCGGCTGGCGGGCGATGCCGAGTTCGCGCAGGCCCGAGCAGCTGTCGTGATAGGTGGCGCTGCCGTTGAAGCGCGCCTCGACGCTGGCGATGCCGAGCACGTCGGTGAGGAAGCTGACCAGCTCGAACACCTTGGCGGAAAAGGCCGAGGCCCGCTCCTGCGCGGCCGTGTCGCCCTCGAACAGCTCTTCATAGTGCTTCTTCAGCATGCCGGCGCAGGAGCCCGAGGGCGCGACCACATAGTCGTAGCCCTCGAAGGCCCGAATCACCTGCTCGGCGATGGCCCGGGCGTCCTTCCGGTCGCCGGAGTTGAAGGCCGGCTGGCCGCAGCAGGTCTGGGCCGCAGGCACCTCGACGATGCAGCCCGCGTCTTCCATCAGCTTCACCGCCGCAAAGCCGACGCTCGGGCGGAACAGGTCGACGAGGCATGTCACGAAAAGGCCGACCCGCGGGCTGGTTTTGGGCGCCTGCGGTGTCTCGTCTGGCTGCGCGCCAGTCTGCGCGGTGGCTGTCATAGCGTTCCTGCTTCTTCTGTCGGTCGGCGGGGGGCCCGCCGTCGCTTGCTGTCGTCCTGCTCGCTCTCCAGGCGTTGCGCCAGCCGCAGCTCCGAGACGACGCTCCAGCTGCCTGCGCGTGCCATGGCGTAGGCGACCTGCTCGACAAAGTCGATATGCGAACTGGCCGCATCGCCCGCCCGCGCCGCATCGCCCGCCATCACCGCCTCGAAGATTTCCCGGTGCTGCTCCAGCAGTTTCTCCCGGGAACCCGGATAGCGATAGAGCTGCACACGGCTGTAGAAAACCCCATCGGCGAGCAACCGGTAGCACGAGCGCAGCGTGTGCAGCAGCACGATATTGTGCGCGCTCTCGCCGATCGCCTGATGGAATTCCACGTCCAGTTCCGCCTCGCGCGCAAAGTCCTCGCTGCTGTGGGAGGCTTCCATGGCGCGGAAGATCCGGGACATGATCTCGCGGTCCGCGTCCGTCGCCCGCTCGGCGGCCAGCCGGGCGGTGGTGCGTTCGATCTCGCGGCGATATTCCAGATAGTCGGCAATGGCCGGCGGGTGCCTGCGCACCAGTTCTACGATGGCTTCGGAGAAAACGGTTCCGATCACGTCGGCGATGAAAGTGCCGCCGCCATGACGGGTCACCAGCAGGCCCCGTTCCTCGAGAGTCTTGATGGCATCGCGCAGGATGGGGCGCGAGACGTCAACTTTCTTTGCCAGATCACGTTCGGCCGGCAGCCGGTCGCCGGGGCGCAGAACCCCCTGCAGGATCAGTTCCTCCACCTGATCGACAACGGAATCTGCCGTCCGGTTGTGATGGATCTTCTGGAATACCATCGTCCCGATCTTGTTTATTGCAACGCAGCGGAAATTCATCGCAACGCAATAAATTTCTTGGCGTTGAAGTAGGTTGGGGCAATTTATTCCGTATTGCGTTGAGTGGTCAATATTGTTATCCAATTAGCGCGGGTCGGTTTTCTCCGGTTGGGAGGCCGGTTTCCGGTCCGCGGGAGATGGGCATGGGTGTTGCCAGGCCAGGTTGTGCGGCGACAATCTGCCGGCACAGGCAGGCATCCGTGTCCGTCCTGTTGCGCGATGGGGAGCGTTTCGACGTCGGGGCATGCAGGGCATTGCGTCCGCCATGCCATCGGGGTTTCCGGTCCCTGGAGCGCACAATGTTCCTAGGGAGGACCTGAACGTGAAATCTTTCATTTCTGCAGTTGCCGTAACAGCGTCTCTTGCGATCGGTGCGACATCGCCGGCCGTCGCGCTGGACAAGCTGGACTGGGATCTCCAGTCCACCTATCCGGGCTCGCTCACGCAGCTCGGCACGCTGGGCAAGCTCGTGTCCGAGCGCCTTGCCGCGGTTTCCGGCGGTGAGATCAACCTCAAGTTCCAGGAGCCGGGTGCCATCGTTCCCGCGCTCGAAGCCTTCGACGCCGTGGCGTCGGGTGCCGTGCAGGCGGCCTGGTCGACCCCGGGCTACTGGACCGGCAAGGACAGCTCGCTCGCGCTCTTCGCGGCCGTGCCGTTCGGTCCGAGCGCTCCGGAATATGTCGCATGGCTGAAGTTCGGCGGCGGCCAGGAGCTGCTCGACGAGATCTACGGCTCCTACGGCATCAAGTCGCTGGTCTGTGCGGTCATCGCGCCCGAGGCGGCTGGCTGGTTCCGCAAGGAAATCAACACCGTCGACGATCTCAAGGGCCTGAAGATGCGCTTCTTCGGCCTCGGCGCCAAGGTCATGCAGAAGCTCGGCGTGTCGACGCAGCTGCTCGCCGGCGGCGACATCTTCCCGGCTCTCGAGCTCGGCACCATCGACGGCACCGAGTTCTCCATGCCGGCGATCGACCTGAAGCTCGGCTTCTACCAGGTGGCGAAGTACTACTACTTCCCGGGCTGGCACCAGCAGTCGACCTTCTTCGACCTGATGATGAACAAGGCCGAGTGGGACGCGCTGGACGACCAGACCAAGGCCATCTTCGAGACCGTCTGCGAAGCCAACATGATCTATGGCATCGCCGAGGGCGAGGCCATCCAGTCCGCGGCGCTCGCCGAGCTGGAGAAGCAGGGCGTCAACCTCAAGACCTTCGACCCGGCCATCCTGGAAGCTCTCCAGACCGCCTGGAACGAGGTCGTCGAGGAAGAGAAGGCCGCGAACCCGAACTTCGTGAAGGCTTGGGAGTCGCTCTCCAAGTTCCGCAAGGAATACGAGACCTGGTCCAACATCGGTTACCTCAAGAAGTAACCAGGATCGCCTGACAGGGCGGGTCCGCACCGCCTGAACCGGTGGTGCGGATCCGTCGTTTGCGCGAGTGGCCGGTAAGGTCTCCGCGCCCGACGGCGAGCCGGACGCCGACCGCGCAGCCGTACGGTCCACCGATTACCCGGTCGGGGAGAGAGTTCCCATGTCAACGCTGATAAGCCTAGCCGGCATCGCGGCTTCACTCGTCGCGGCGTTCGAGCCTGGCATTCCTGCCTATATCCTGTGCGCTGCGGGCTTCGCGCTCGGCATCGTCGGCGGCTTTCTCGGGGGGCGTGTGTCGCTCGCCATCGCCGCCATGGTCCTGGCCGCCTTCGTCTTTGCGGTCACCGACACCGGAATGACGGCCATCCTTGCCTCGATGGACGTCAACCCTCGCAATTTCTTCCGCACCTATGACGGCCTGTCGGGCGTGATCGGATCGATGGCGATCCTGCTGATCACCTTGCTGATCATGCGCACCCGTGCGCCGCAGGCCTACGAGACCATGCTGCAGACCTCCGACGACTTCGACCGCGTGGTCGTGGGCGCCGGCAAGCTGGCCTCCTGGATCTTCGTGCCGTTGATGCTGATCATCTTCTACGATGTCAGCCAGCGTAAGTGGCTCGACTTCGACACGTCGATCATGGACACGCCATTCTACGTCGACAGCACCAAGCTGCAGGAAATGGAGTGGCATCTGCATGCGACGCTGTTCCTGCTCTGCCTCGGCTTCGCCTACCGTGCCGACGGACATGTGCGGATCGAGCTGATCCGCGACCGGCTGTCCCAGCGCGCCAGGGTGTGGATGGAGCTGGCGGGCATCATTCTGTTCCTGCTGACCTATTGCTACCTGATCGTCTCGTTCGGCTGGGTCTATGCCAGCAAGTCCTTCGAGATCGGTGAGGTCTCGGCCGCCCAGACGGGCCTGAGCCATCGCTGGGTCATCAAGGGCATGCTGCCCGTCGGCTTCGCATTGCTGTTCACAGCCGGTGTCTCCGCTGCGCTGCGTTGCGTCGTCTATCTCTTCGGACCGTCCTACCTGAACGAGCGCTCCGGCGACTATGCCGGCACGCATCACGCGGACCTGCCGAAGGATGTGGCCACCAACGGGCCGATTACGGACTGATCGGAGAGCTCGAAACATGACTTTCGTGGAACTTTTGCCGATCTACATGTTCGTGGCGCTCGCGCTGCTGCTGTTCACCGGCTTTCCCGTCGCCTTCATCCTCGGTGGTGTCGGCCTCGGCTTCGCATTCCTGGCGCAGGAGCTGGGCGCCTTCAACGTCGCCCGACTGGTCATTCTGCCCAGCCGCATCTTCGGCAGCACCATGGAAAATCCGGTGCTGGTGGCCATTCCCATGTTCACCTTTATGGGCACGATGCTGGAAAAATCCGGCGTCGCGAAGGACCTGCTGCAATGTCTGCAGGTGCTGACGCGGCGCGTGCCGGGCGGCCTTGCCCTGTCGGTCACGCTGATGGGCACGATCATGGCCGCGACCACGGGCATCATCGGCGCCTCGGTGGTGATGATCACCCTGCTGGCGCTGCCCGTGATGCTGGAGCGCAACTACCACATCCCGCTGGCGACCGGCACGATCGCGGCCTCCGGCACCCTCGGCATCCTGATCCCGCCGTCGATCATGCTGGTGATCATGTCGGACCTGATGTCGATCCCGGTCGGCACCGTGTTCGTCGCGGCCATCGTTCCGGGCCTGCTGCTGTCGGCGCTCTACACGATCTACATCATCGTGCTGTGCCGCATCCGTCCGCAGCTCGCCCCGCCGCTGCCCGACGACATCGGCCCTTCCACCCGCGGCGAATTCTGGATGATGATCCTCAAGAGCTTCATCCCGCCGGTCTTCCTGATCGTGGTGGTGCTCGGCTCGATCTTCGCCGGTCTCGCCACGCCGACGGAAGCGGCCGGCGTCGGTGCCCTTGGCTCCACGCTGCTCGCCTTCGTCAACCGCCAGCTCACCTTCGAGGTGATGAAGGATGTCTGCTACCGCTCGGCGCTCACCGGCGCCATGCTGTTCGGCATCTTCCTCGGCGCCACCTGCTTCTCGCTGGTGTTCCGCTGGCTCGGCGGCGATGCCCTGATCGACGAGTTCATCGCCTGGGCGGGCGTCGGTCCCTGGGGCATCCTCTTCGTGCTGATGGGCATGGTGTTCTTCCTCGGCTTCTTCTTCGACTGGGTCGAGATCACCCTGATCGTGCTGCCGGTCTTCGGGCCGATCGTCGCCGGGCTCGATTTCGGCGACCATCTGGCCGGGTTCGAGGGCGTCGGCGAGGTGGCGCTGATCTGGTTCACGATCCTGGTATCGACGAACCTGCAGACATCGTTCCTGACGCCACCCTTCGGCTTCGCGCTCTTCTACATGAAGGGCGTGGCGCCACCGGGCGTGACGATCCAGCACATCTACAAGGGCATCATTCCCTTCGTGATGCTGCAGCTCATGGGTCTTGCGCTCTGCATGCTGTTCCCGGGCATCGTCCTGTGGCTACCTAACGCATTGCTCGGCAATTGACGTCTGTGGCCTAATGCTGCCCCGCTCGCGAAGTCATTCTCGCGGGCGGGGCATTTCTTTGCGTGGACGGGACACTGGCAAGCGAGGGGCTGGGCATGGCGAACAGCGACAGCGAGGGGCAGCCGCGAGGCGCGGAGCCGCATCTCCCGGGGTTCGCGCCCCATCCCGCCCGCGATCTCGTCCTCGGCGAGCTGCATGCCCGCCCGTTCCGCCCGCTCATCGGGCCGCGCGTCTTCCTGCGCTACGGCTTCACTGTCGATGCGGCGGCCGCGGAGGCCGACCGCGACTGGTTCGCCGGCTATTGCCGCTCCCTCGGGTTGCAGGGGCCGGGCGAGGCGGAGCGGCACCATCTGGTGGAGATCGGCGAGGGCGCGCTGCGCCGCGAGCGGCACGGCGAGTTCCTCACCTATACCTGGGACGGGCCGCTCGATGCCGCCGCCCCGGTCGAGGCCGCGCCCGCCGGCCACCCCTTCGGCGCCCGCTTCCGCGCACCTGGGCCGATGATGGTCGCCGTGCGCTGCGACGTGGTGCCGGCGGACGGGGAGGCTTTTTCCCGGCGCTTCGCCCAGTTCGACCGCACCAGCTTGTGCGTCTCGCAGACCGATGGCGGCGCCTCGGTCATCGCCACCGATTTCCGCCAGGACCGCGACGGCCTCACCCGCATTCTCGTCGGCGACCGCTCGCTTTCGCCGGTGCAGGCCGGCGCCCAGAGCCAGCGGCTGCTGGAGCTGGAGACCTACCGCATCTTCGCCATGCTCGGCCTTGCCGAGGCGCAGCGCCAGATGCCGCGCGTCTCGGCCATCGAGGATGCGCTGCTGGCGCTGGCCGAGCGCATGCGCACCAGCGACGGGCTGGAGGCCAACCGCGCCCTGCTCGGCGAGCTGATGCGCCTTGCCGCCGATCTGGAGGCGAGCGCGGCGGAGAGCGCCTATCGCTTCGGCGCCAGCCGCGCCTATTACGGCATCGTCCGCCAGCGGCTGGAAACCTTCGGCGAGGACCAGCAGGACGGCTACTTCACCTTCACCCAGTTCCTGTCGCGGCGGCTGGCACCGGCCATGCGCACCTGCGAGACGCTGGAGGAGCGGCAGGTCAAGCTGTCGGAAAAGCTCGCCCGCGCCGCCACCTTGCTGCGCACCCGCGTCGACGTCGAGCTGCAGGAACACAACCGCTCGCAGCTTGCCGCCATGAACCGCCGCGCCCGACTGCAGCTGCGCCTGCAACAGACGGTCGAGGGCCTCTCGGTCGCCGCCGTCAGCTATTACGTGGTGGGGCTGATCGCCTATCTCGCCAAGGGCGCCAAGACCGGGCCGCTGGCAGCCTGGCTGCCCTCGCCGGAGCTGATGACCGGCCTTGCCGTGCCGGTGGTGCTCGCCGCCGTCTTCCTCACCGTCCGCCGCATTCGCAGCCATCACAGCGAGGAAGACCACGGCGAGGGGTGAGGGGAGGCTCCCGCGGCCGTCATCCCGGCCGCGCGTCAGCGCAGAGCCGGGAACCATTGGCACCCTCGGCAAGCATGAGGCGGCAGCGCGTCGCCACCTCCACCTCTGTCATACCTGCGAAGGCAGGTATCCAGTATCCGCCGGGGCGGATGGTGGCGCGAAGGCAGCCGTCACCGGCGTTCCGGCGGCAGAGCGGAGGCTCGGGCTGAACCGTTCGGGGTTACTGGATCCCGGTCTTCGGCTGCGCCGAAACCGGGATGACATCCTGCGGGTGGGCGGACGAGGTGCTTTCCTCGCCGAGGTTCGGAAGGTTGTCGTGATCCCCTCCGCCGGACCTCGAGGCTACGTCAACGATCTGAATTGAGGACGCCAGAGAGAGGGGCGGTCCCCCTCCCGCAGTCCCCGCAAAGGAAAAGGGATCCGTCCGGGGGAACGGCTCCCCCCAATACCCGCAAAGGAAAAGGGATCCGTCCGGGGGAGCGGCTCCCCCCAATACCCGCAAAGGAAAAGGGAGCCGTCCGGGGGAACGGCTCCCCCAAAATACCCGCAAAAGAAAAGGGAGCCGTTCGGGGGAACGGCTCCCTTGAAACTGTCATGTCGTCGCAGATGCGCGCGTCATACGCTCCCGCCCGCGGCGGGGCGGGTCACTTCTTCGTGCCGTCGAGCGCGAACTGCGACAGATAGGCGATGATGTTTTCGCGCTCGTCTTCCTTCTTCAGGCCGGCAAACGCCATCTTGCCCTTCGGGATGATCTTCTTCGGCGCCTCGAGATAGGCCGACAGCGTCTCGGCATCCCAGGTCTTGCCGGCTTCCTTGCCTTCCAGCAGCGCCGGCGAATACTTGTAGTCGTCGACATGGCCCCAGCCGGCGTCGACGACACCGTTCAGGTGCGGACCGACCTTGTTCTTGGCGCCTTCGCCGACGGCATGGCAGGCCATGCACTTGCGGAACACCTTCTCACCCGCGGCGGCATCGCCTTCGGCATGGGCGCCCGCGGAGAATGCGAGCACGGCGGCGCCGGCCAGCAAAACGAGACGTTTCATAGGTTTTTCTCCCAAGACTTCTCTATTTGAACGGTCGGACCGGGGTCCGTCTTGTGCCCGGATGCCAGACAGGCCTGGGACAGGCAGGCCCGGAGTCCAAGTCGCGGCAGACTAGCACGATCCCGGCACGCGTCATCCTGCCCCTACCGAGGCAACATGTCGCATTTTTCGAAACTATGGCTTTTTCTCCGCCTCCGCCAGAGCCGCGGACAAAAAGCAGCCGGCGCGGGGAGGCGCGCCGGCTGGAGTTGCGGCGGTCGCCGGCGGGCGCCGCCGCGTGCCTGTCGTTCGTGTCAGCCGGTGACCAGCGCTTCCGCGGGCTTGTCTTCCGGCAGGGCCAGCCACTGGTCCAGGCCCTCGTCCCAATAGGGGGAGGGGCCGTAGAGCCTGGCCATGAAGTCGATGAACACCCGCACCTTGGCCGGCAGGAAGCGGCGGCTCGGATAGACCGCGTGCAGGCCGACATTCTTCGAGGCGCGATACTGCGGCAGCACGATGCGCAGCTTGCCCTCGCGCAGCTCCGGACCGATGTCCCAGGTCGAGCGCAGCGCGATGCCGAGCCCGGCCAGCAGCGCCTCGCGCACCACCTCGCTGGAATTGGTGCGGATAGGCCCGCCGGTGCGCACGATCTCGGTGCCCTGCGGCCCGGTCAGCCGCCAGATCTCCTGCTGGGTGGTGGAGATGCAGGCATGCTCGTTCTGCAGCTGCTCGATGGTCTGCGGCGCGCCGCAGCGCTCCAGATAGGACGGGGCGGCGCACAGCACCCGGTGCACCGGCGCCAGCCGCCGGGCGACGAGGCTGGAATCCTCCAGCTCGGCGATGCGGATGGCCAGGTCGTAGCCTTCCCCGACGATGTCGATGAACTCGTCGGACAGGTCCAGGTTGAACGAAAGATCCGGGTTGTCGGCCAGGAACGCACCCAGATGCGGGGCGATGTGCATCCGGCCGAAGGCGGTCGGTGCGCTGACCTTCAGCGTGCCGCGGGCCAGCGCCGAGCGGCGGGTGACGAAGGTTTCCGCCTCCTCGATGGAGGCCAGGATCGCCACCACCCGCTTGTAATAGCCCTGTCCGGCCTCCGTCAGCGCCAGCTGGCGGGTCGTGCGTTGCAGCAGCCTCGTGCCCAGCCGGTCTTCCAGCCGGCGCAGCCGTTTCGACACCACGGCTGGCGACAGGCCCATTTCTCGCCCGGCCGCGGACATGCTGCCGGCGGCCACCACCCTGGCGAAGATTTCCATGTCGGGAAAATCTGTCATTTTCAACGCACCGGACTTGGTTCTTGTAAATCTTCAACGCTTTATAACGGACAAGCCGTCTGGCATGTTTTGCAAGGTGCCGTCACCGTCCGGCATCGCATATCCGTCTTATCCTTGATATTACGCGGGATGGCACCCGTCGGATCTTAAGTTCGGCGTGATTGTGTCGAGGGAGGAAACGACATGAGCGGCATTGCCATGCCAAAGCCCGACGAGGCCGTCCTGTCGCGCCGTGGCGAGATCGTGCGGGCGCTGAAGGAGATGGTGCCGGGCGAGGGCGTCATCGACACCGACATCGGCATGCGGGTCTACGAGACCGACGGCTTCAACGCCTATCGCCAGATGCCGATGGTCGTGGTCCTGCCGGAAACCGTCGAGCAGGTCTCGGCCGTGCTGCACTACTGCCACGAGAACGGGGTCAAGGTCGTCCCGCGCGGCGCCGGCACCTCGCTGTCGGGCGGGGCCCTGCCGCTCGGCGACGGCGTGCTCATGTCGATGATGAAGTTCAACAAGGTGCTGGACATCGATGCGGCCAACCGCGCCGTCGTCGCCCAGCCCGGCGTCACCAATCTGGGCATCACCCGCGCGGTCGAGCATCTCGGCTTCTACTACGCGCCCGATCCTTCCTCGCAGATCGCCTGCTCCATCGGCGGCAACATCGCGGAAAATTCCGGCGGCGTGCACTCGCTGAAATACGGCCTTACCACCAACAACGTGCTGGGCCTGGAAATGGTGCTGATCACCGGCGAGGTGATCCGCCTCGGCGGCAAGCATCTCGACAGCGAAGGCTACGACCTGCTCGCCCTGATGACCGGGTCGGAAGGCCTGCTCGGCGTCGTCACCGAGGTCACGGTGCGCATCCTGCAAAAGCCCGAGACGGCGCGCGCCGCGCTCGTCGGCTTCCCCTCCAGCGAGGCCGGCGGCCAGTGCGTTGCCGAGATCATCGGCGCCGGCATCATTCCCGGCGGCATGGAGATGATGGACGAACTCGCCATCAACTTCGCCGAGGACTTCGTCAATGTCGGCTATCCGCGCGAGGCGGGAGCCCTGCTGATCGTCGAGCTCGACGGGCCGGAGGCCGAGGTCGACCATCTGCTCGCCGAGGTCGAGGCCATCGCCCGGCGCAACGGCGCCACCTCGCTGCGCGTCTCCACATCGGAGGAAGAGCGTCTTGCCTTCTGGGCCGGTCGCAAGTCGGCCTTCCCGGCGGTGGGCCGCATCTCGCCCGACTATCTGTGCATGGACGGCACCATTCCCCGCCGCGCCCTGCCGCAGGTCCTCGCCCGCATGCGCGAGCTTTCCGAAAAGCACGGGCTGCGCTGCGCCAATGTCTTCCATGCCGGCGACGGCAACCTGCATCCGCTCATCCTCTACGATGCCAACAAGCCGGGCGAGCTGGAGCGGGCGGAAGATTTCGGCGCCGACATCCTGCGGCTTTGCGTCGAGGTTGGCGGCGTCTTGACCGGCGAGCACGGCGTCGGCATCGAGAAGCGCGACCTGATGCCGGTGATGTTCTCCGAGGACGATCTCAAGCAGCAGCAGCGGGTCAAGTGCGCCTTCGATCCCAAGCAGCTGCTCAATCCGGGCAAGGTCTTCCCGGAGCTGCACCGCTGCGCGGAGCTCGGGCGCATGCATGTCAGCAAGGGCCAGCTGCCCTTCCCGGACATTCCGCGCTTCTGACGGTCCACGCTTCCGACGAAGCGCCAATCTCGAACCCGCCAATCTCGAACCCTCAAGCCAGGACGAGAAGATCAAGATGCCCGACACGTTCAAGCCGCGTACGGCGGAGGAGGCCCGCGACGTCGTCCGCTGGGCGATGGCCGAGCACGAACCGCTGGAAATCGTCGGCCAGGCCTCCAAGCGCGCCATCGGGCGCCCGGTGCAGGCCGGCCATCTGCTCGACATGTCGGGCCTTGCCGGCATCGAGCTCTACGAGCCCGAGGAACTGGTCCTTACCGCGCTGCCCGGCACGCCCATCGCCGAGATCGAGGCGGCGCTGGCGGCCAGCAATCAGGAACTTGCCTTCGATCCGCTGGACTACGGTCCGCTGCTCGGCAACCCGGCGGGGCAGGGCACGCTCGGCGGCGTCATCGCCGCCAACCTTGCCGGCTCCAAGCGGCTGAAGCACGGGGCGGCGCGCGACCATGTGCTCGGCATGGACGCGGTCTCCGGGCGCGGCGAGATCTTTCATTCCGGCGGCCGCGTGGTGAAGAACGTCACCGGCTACGACCTGCCGCGCGCTCTCACCGGCTCCTGGGGCACGCTGGCCGTCGCCACCCGCATCACGCTGAAGGTGCTGCCGCGGGCGCAGACCGAGGCGACCTTCCTGCTCTCCGGCCTTGGCGATGCCGAGGCCGCCACGACGATGACGACCGCCATGGGCTCCTCGGCCGAGGTCTCGGCCGCTGCCCATCTGCCCGCCGCCGCGGCGCAGGATCTGGCCGCGCGCGGTCATGCGCTCTCCGGTCCCGCGACCCTGTTGCGGCTGGAAGGCTTCGGCCCCTCCGTCGACTACCGCTTCGAGCGGTTGCGGGCTCTTCTCGGGGCCGGCCGTTCCGTTTCGCGGGTGGAGGCGGACGCCTCCCGCGCGCTGTGGCGCGCGGTACGCGATGCGGATGCGTTCGTCGGCACCGACGATCTCGTCTGGCGCCTCTCCGTCGCCCCGACCGCCGGTGCCTCAGTCGTCGCGCAGCTTGCCGGTCGGTTCGCCTGCAAGGCCTTCTACGACTGGTCCGGCGGTCTCGTCTGGCTCGCAGTGCCCGGCGCTGATGCCCGCGCCGAGGCGATCCGCGCCGCCATCGCCGCCTGCGGCGGCGGCCACGCGACCCTGGTGCGCGCGCCCGCGCCGCTGCGCTCTTCCATCCCCGTGTTCCAGCCCCAGCCGGCCCCGCTCGCCGCCCTTGCGGCCCGGCTCAAGGAGCAGTTCGACCCACACGGCATCCTCAACCCGGGCCGCATGACGGCGGGACACTGACATGCAGACCAGTTTCTCCATTCATCAGCTTGCCGACCCGCATATGGCGGAGTCGGAGAAGATCCTGCGCAAGTGCGTCCATTGCGGCTTCTGCACGGCCACCTGCCCGACCTTCGCCCTGCTCGGCGACGAGCTCGACAGCCCGCGCGGCCGCATCTACCTGATCAAGGAGATGCTGGAGAACGACCGGCCGGCCGATGCGCGCACCGTGCGCCATATCGACCGCTGCCTGTCCTGCCTCTCCTGCATGACGACCTGCCCCTCGGGCGTGCACTACATGCACCTGGTCGACCATGCCCGCGCCCATATCGAGAAGACCTACCGCCGTCCGCTCGGCAACCGGATGGTGCGCTCGCTGCTAGGCTTCGTGCTGCCGCATCCCGGCCGCTTCCGCCTGTCGCTGGCCGCCGCCTTCTATGCTCGGCCCTTCGCTGGCGTGCTGCGTGCGTTTGGAGGCCCGTTCAAGTCGCTCGGCGCCATGCTCTCGCTCGCGCCCCTCAAGGCGCCGTCCCCCTCCTCGCTGAAGCAGGGGAGCGCCTATCCGCCCGCCGCCACTGCGGCGCGCAAGGGCCGCGTTGCCCTGCTCACCGGCTGCGCCCAGCCGGTGCTGGCGCCGGAGATCAACGAGGCGACCGTGCGCCTGCTCAACCGCGCCGGCGTCGAGGTGGTTCTGCCGAAGGGCGAGGGCTGCTGCGGCGCGCTCGTCCATCACATGGGCCGCGAGGAGCAGGCGCTCACCGATGCCCGCCGCAATGTCGATGCCTGGACGCGCGAGATCGAGGGCGAGGGGCTCGATGCCATCCTGATCACCGCGTCCGGCTGCGGCACGACGATCAAGGACTACGGCTTTATGCTGAAGGACGATCCCGCTTATGCGGAAAAGGCCGCGAGGGTCTCCGCGCTGGCGAAGGACGTGACCGAGTATCTCACCGGTCTCGACCTCGGCGTGCCGGTGCGTGCCACGGGTCTGACGGTCGCCTACCACTCGGCCTGCTCCATGCAGCACGGGCAGAAGATCACCCGCCAGCCGAAGACGCTTCTGACCGCCGCCGGCTTTGCCGTGCGCGACGTGCCGGAAGGGCACCTGTGCTGCGGCTCGGCCGGCACCTACAACATCCTGCAGCCGGACATCGCCCGGCGCCTGCGCGACCGCAAGGTCGCCAATATCGAGAAGACCTCGCCCGATCTCGTTGCTACCGGCAATGTCGGCTGCATCACCCAGATCGGCAGCGGGACGCAGCTTCCGGTGATGCACACGGTGCTGCTGCTCGACTGGGCCTATGGCGGCCCGGAGCCCGCGCTTCTCGCCGAGGCCGGTCTCGGCGAAGCGCGGCTCGCCGTTCCCGCCTGATCGCGGCACGCAGCAGGGCTGACAAACGAAAAACCCCCGGGCGGCCTGGCCGTCCGGGGGTTTTGCTTGCGGGGAACTTGCAGAAAAGTCGTTAGAGAACGTGCACCTTGGCGCCGACCGGCACCCGGTTGTACAGGTCGATCACGTCCTCGTTGCGCATGCGGATGCAGCCCGAGGAGACCGCCCGGCCGATGGTCCAGGGCTCGTTCGAGCCGTGGATGCGGTAGAGCGTCGAGCCGAGATAGAGGGCGCGCGCGCCCAGCGGGTTCTTCGGACCGCCGGCCATGTGCACCGGCAGGCCCGGCTGGCGCTTGCGCATTTCCGCCGGCGGGCGCCAGTCCGGCCACTCGGCCTTGCGCGTCACCTTGTGCGTGCCGGCCCATTCGAAGCCCGGACGGCCGACGCCGACGCCGTAGCGGCGGGCAAAGCCGCCCTTCTCCACCAGGTAGAGATAGCGCGCCTCGGTATCGATCACGATGTCGCCGGGCTTGTGCTTGCCGTCATAGGCGACGGTGGTCGGCAGGAAGCGCGGGTCGACCTGGCGCTGCACCTGCTTGGGGCGCGTGGCCGCGCCCGGGGCGACGCCCATGTGGCGCACCCGTTCCATGCGCTGCGGCTGGCGCATCACCGGGCGGGTGGTCACCTGCGGGCGCATCTGGCGGCGATGGGGCTGCAACTGCAGCACCCAGGGCTCGGTCAGGTCTGGGCTCAGCAGAAGCGGCGGCGCGCCGGCGCCGCTGCGATAGTCGGCCTTGGCAGGGGACAGCGCCATCGCGCCGGCCAGCATCGCCGCGGCAAGTAGAAATCCTGTTCGCTGCATCGACGTACTCGCAACCTCTTCGTCGCACCACGGGGACCGCCGGGGCGGCAGGGCACGGGCGGATCGTTCGAAAGTAGCGGCTGCTCGGCAGTCAATCGTAAACCTTGCGGCAAGACGCGCCGCTTTCTCTTCGCTTGGTTAGCGCCAGGTTGAAGGACATGGTCAACGCCGCGTGAATCGGGCGGGCTTGCCGGTTAACGCGGGCGGCGCGCCGTCAGTTCACCAGCGGGCGCACCTGGCGCACGATCCCCGGCAGCAGGGGCTGGACCTGCTCGGGGCTCATGCCCGGCCTGATGCTCGGGTGGTAGAGCATGTTGAGCAGCAGCCGGTCGAACGTGGTGAAGCGGCTGTGGCGGGAGCGGTCGTTGAATACCGAGTGTGACAGCGAGGTGTCGTCGTTCATCGGCCCCAGGCCCTGCAGCAGTTCCTCCACCAGGCAGCGGCGGAACAGGAAGTCGCCCTCGTCGGAGACGATCACCGCCGCCGATTGCGAGATGCCGCGCCGGTCGGAGACGACCCGCACCAGGCAGCGGCCCGGCACGTCGGCGGTCGGGTCCTTGTAGATGTGCCGGCGGACCACGTCGCGATACTGGCCCCGGTCGACCACATAGACGTGGAAATTCGCCTCGGCCGGCGTCGGCACGACGATCGTCGACAGGCCACGGACCCCGGTGCCCATCTGCTCGATGAAGCGGTAGACCATCGGCTTGCGGTTCTTGGCCGCCAGATTGTGGACGTAGAAGCGCACCGGCCCGGTGTATTTCTTGACGAGATAGGGCTGCCAGCTCCACGAGCGGTATTCCAGCCCGAACACCGTCTTCATGAAGCCGTCGATCAGCTCTTCGGTGGAGAAGGTGTACGGGGCGGCCGCCGACGGGGCAGTGCTGCCGGAAAACGCCGGCAGGGCAAGGCAGAGCAGCAGCAACAGTCTCGACAGCGGTCGGCGCAAGATCGCGATTCCGGTAACGGCATTTCAGGTCAGGCGTCGCTCGCCATCAGGGAGCATACAGAACCGGGCAGGGGATCGGAACGCAAAATCGCGGTCGGTGGCGAATGCCGTTGCGGCAGTGCCTCCGGAACAATTCCTTAAATCTCTGGAGCTATACGTTATTCCCACTGCCCCCCGGTACAGCCTGCCCCGGAAGACGTGGAGACGACCCCAACCATGATGGCCACCAGAAGAGCCTTTAGAGCCGAGAGCCTCTTGCAGCAGTCGAATGCTGATGGAGGGTCGGGGTACGGTTCTGATGTGCAATACAAGACCCTGATGGCCGAGATTTCCTCGATCAAGGCGATGATTCGCCCGGCCGAGGAGGTTGGCAACCAGGTCCTGGAGCAGTTCAAGAAGGAACTGGGCGAGGCGGTAAAGCTCAAGGCGGAGCTCGATTCGATCTACGAGGCGATCGCCAAGACCAAGCACGAGATCGCCACCCTGCACCACACGACCGGGCAGGACAGCCACGAGATGAGCCGCGTCACCAACGAGCTCGACGCGGTGGTCAGCGGTACGGAAGGGGCGACCGAGGGCATTCTGTCGGCGGCCGAGTTCATCGACGAGACGGCCAACACGCTGGCGGCCCGCCTGCGCGGCCAGGACGCGGAGCTTGCCCACGACATCCAGGAGAAGGTCGTCCAGATCTTCGAATCCTGCAACTTCCAGGACCTCACCGGCCAGCGCATCACCAAGGTGATCAACACGCTGCGCTTCATCGAGGACCGCATCATCCGCATGATGGAGATCTGGGGCGGCATCGAGAGCTTCAAGGCGATCGAGCCGGAGGAGCAGCCGACCCGCGAGGGCGATGCGGCCCTGCTCAACGGCCCGGCGCTGGAGACCGACGAGGGTCTCGCCAGCCAGGACGACATCGACGCGCTCTTCGCCTGAGCGCGTCCACGCCCCCGCGGAGCCGGCGAACGTAGTGAGCCTGGCGCGAGCGAAACACCGGGAGAGGCGAGCGGAGACCCTGCGAGCCGGAATCAGGCCGCAACGGCGGCCTTGGCTTTGCCCGCCCCCGCGGAGCCGGCGAACGTAGTGAGCCTGGCGCCAGCGAAACACCGGGGGAGGCGAGCGGAGACCCCGCGAGCCGGAACCAGGCCGCAACGGCGGCCCGGGCTTTGCCCGCCCCCGCGGAGCCGGCGAACGTAGTGAGCCTGGCACGAGCGAAAAAAACGGCATCGCTTCACAAGCTTTGCCGTTCCTGCTATCTCGAACAAAGAGTGAACAATCGGGCGCGCGAAACGCGCTGCAAGGAGGCGCGATGAGCGAGGCGGCGGACGGACAGGGCGGTGGGACCGAAGCACGGGACGACCTGCCGCGCGGGCTGCTGCGCGGCGAGGACGGCCATTGCCGCTGCGGGTGGCATGGCAACAAGCCCGATTATCTTGCCTATCACGACAGGGAATGGGGCCGCCCCGTCACCGACGACCGGCGCCTGTTCGAGAAGATCTGCCTGGAAGGGTTCCAGTCGGGCCTGTCCTGGCTGACCATCCTGCGCAAGCGCGAGAGCTTCCGCGCGGGGTTTGCCGGCTTCGACTTCGAGGCGGTGGCGCGGTTCGGCGATGCCGATGTGGAGCGGTTGCTGCAGGATGCCGGCATCGTCCGCCATCGCGGCAAGATCGTCTCGACCATCAACAATGCCCGCCGCGCCTGCGATCTTGTCGCCGAGCGCGGCTCGCTCGCCGCCTATTTCTGGAGCTTCGAGCCCGGACCGCAGGACCGGCCGGACTATTGCGACCACGCGTCGGTGTCGGTTCTTGCCCAGACACCGGCCTCCCGCGCCCTGTCGAAGGACCTGAAGAAGCGCGGCTGGAGCTTCGTCGGCCCCACCACGGTCTATGCCTTCATGCAGGCCATGGGGCTGGTCAACGACCATCTCGAGGGCTGCTGGGTGCGCGAGGAGGCGGAACGTCAGCGCCAGGCGCTCGTCCGCCCGACATAAGGCAGGGCCTTTCTTCCCTTCGGCCGTCATCCCGGCCGCGCGCAAGCGCAGAGCCGGGACCCATTGGTACCCTCAGCAGGTGCGAGGCGGAGCGCGGCCCGCCCCTTGCCCGCCGTCTTCGCTCTGGCCCCTGCTTTCGTCATCCCGGGCAAGGCGAAGCCGCGACCCGGGACCGGAGAGCCACTGACCCTGCCTTTCTTGCCGGAGCTTCTCCGCACTCACCCCGGCTCTCCGGTCCCGCATCTCGGCTTCGCTGCGTGCGGGATGACGAGAGGAGAGGTTAGCGGCCTCCCGACATCGCTCTGGAAACCAATAGGCCCCGGATCTCGCGTTGCTCGTCCGGGGTGACGTGCGGAGGGGATGCGGGATCGCGCCTCCTTCTCGGCCGTCATCCCGGGCAAGGCGCAGCCGCGACCCGGGACCCATTGGCACCCTCAGCGGGGGTGAAGCGGAGCGCGGCCCACCCCTTGCCCGCCGTCTTCGCTTCGCCCCACTCGCAGGCTGTCATCCCGGTTTCGGCAAAGCCGAAGACCGGGATCCGGTACCCCCGAACGGTCAGGGAAGGCCTCGGCGCTCCAGCCTCTCCGGCGTCATCCCGGGCAAGGCGCAGCCGCGACCCGGGACCGGCGAGCCACTGACCCTGCCTTTCTTGCCGGAGCTTCTCCGCACTCACCCCGGCTCTCCGGTCCCGCATCTCGGCTTCGCTGCGTGCGGGATGACGAGAGGAGAGGTTAGCGGCCTCCCGACATCGCTCTGGAAACCAATAGGCCCCGGATCTCGCGTTGCTCGTCCGGGGTGACGTGCGGAGGGGATGCGGGATCGCGCCTCCTTCTCGGCCGTCATCCCGGGCAAGGCGCAGCCGCGACCCGGGACCCATTGGCACCCTCAGCGGGGGTGAAGCGGAGCGCGGCCCACCCCTTGCCCGCCGTCTTCGCTTCGCCCCACTCGCAGGCTGTCATCCCGGTTTCGGCAAAGCCGAAGACCGGGATCCGGTACCCCCGAACGGTCAGGGAAGGCCTCGGCGCTCCAGCCTCTCCGGCGTCATCCCGGGCAAGGTGAAGCCGCGACCCGGGACCGGAGAGCCACTGACCCTGCCTCTCGTAGCCCGGCGTTTCCGAAACCGCCCCTTGCCCGCCGCCCTCGCGGTTTCTCCCGGTGTCAGTTGTGAGTGGCGGGCACATGGAGGTTGCGCGGTCCCCTCGCTTCGGCTTAGCTGGCATGGCATTTGCCACAAGGGGTTGCCATGGAGCGACCGGGACGGCCCCAGCGGTTGTCGTCTCCCGTCCGCTCCGCAGCCAGAACCCTTGTCGGAACGACAGGCGCCGGGAAACGGCGTCGCTTGGGGCGCGCGACGCGCTGCCCATGGGAGGACTGACATGAAATTCGCGCGCTATGCCATCGGCCTTGCCGCCGGCCTTGCGATGACCGCTTCCGCGGCCTTCGCCGACACCACTACCCTGCGCATCACGCTGCAGCTGCCGCTCAAGAGCCATCTCGGCGAGAACGTCAGCCTGTTCAAGCAGAAGGTCGAGGAGATCTCCGCCGGCGACATCAAGGTCGAGATCTACGACTCGGCCCAGCTCTACAAGGACAACGAGGTGCCGCAGGCCGTCGGCTCCGGCGCCATCGAAATGGGCGTCGCCTCGCTGACCCGCTATGTCGGCGACGTGCCGGCGGTGGACGTCTTCTACATGCCGTTCCTGCTCAACAGCGAGGATCTGGTGCGCAAGGCGGTGGCTCCGGGCAGCCCGGTGCGTGGCCCGCTCGACGAGGCGATCCTGGAGACCGGCGCCCGCGTCGTGTGGTGGCAGGCCTATGGCGGCTCCGTGCTGCTGTCGAAGGGCGAGCCGATCCGCACTCCGGCCGACCTGAAGGGCAAGAAGGTCCGCGTGTTCGGCAAGACGCTCGGCGAGTGGATCAAGGCCGCCGGCGGCGCGCCGACCCTGGTCTCCGGCTCGGAGCAGTACATCGCCTACCAGCGCGGCACCGTGGATGTCGGCATGACCGGCGTGTCCGGCGTCGACGCCCGGCGCCTGTGGGAGGTCATGGACACGATCACCGTGACCAACAATGCCGACATCGAGTTCATCGTCGTGATCAACGAGCAGTTCTGGCAGGGCCTGCCGGAGCAGCACCGCGCCTGGATCACCGAGGCGGCCCTGTTCGCCGAGAAGGACGTGCGCGACCGCATGTCGGACATCGAGGCCACCTCCTACAAGGCCGCTCGGGAGAACGGCATGACCATCTACGAGCCGACCGCCGAGGAAATCGCTGCCTGGGAAGCCGCCGCACAGCCGGTCTACGACCAGTTCCTCGCCGACGCGGGTGAACTCGGCGCCAAGGTCCTCGAGGCCGCCCGCGCCCTCAGGAACTGACCCCTTTTCCGGAATGAGCGTCGGGGCGGCCCGTTCCGCCCCGGCGCACCCGGACCTTCCGCAATACAAGCTGGGATTGACCCGATGCTGCGTGTGATCGACGCCGTTTCCCGACTGGCCGGGACGGTGGCGGGCTGGGCCTATTTCGCCACCGCCCTGATGCTCGGCTACGAGGTGGTGATGCGTTATGTCTTCATCGCCCCGACCATATGGGCCGAGGAACTGGCGCGCATGCTGCTCGTCTGGGCTACCTTCGGCGGTGCGGCGATCCTGCTGCACCGGCGTCAGCACATCACCATCACCCTCTTGACCGATCACCTTTCGCCCCGCCTGCGGCAGGTGCAGGAAGTGTTCGTCCTGCTCTTCATTGCAGGTCTTGCCGCGCTCATCGTCTATGATGGTGCCGGCATTGCCTACGATTCCTTCCATCGCGGCCGCACCACCGGCTCCATGCTCGACCTGCCGGCCTGGTGGTCGCAGGCCTCGCTTCCGGTCTGCTTCGCGCTGCTTGGTCTTCAGGCGCTGGCGGAGGCGCTGCGCGTCGCCATCGGCGGGGCCGACAATCTTCCCCGCGGTTCGGTGGAGCACTAGATGACCACCATCATCATTCTTCTGGCGCTGTTCGCCCTGCTGCTGGTCGGCGTGCCGGTGGCCTTCACCATGGCCGGCCTCGGCTTCGGTCTGCTCTATTTCGGCGGTTTCTCGCCGCTGATGGTGCCGCAGGGGCTGCTGTCTGCGGCTGACAGCTTCGTGCTGATCGCCGTGCCGCTGTTCCTCCTGATGTCCAACGTGCTGCTGAAGGGCGGCGTCGGGCGGGATCTCTTCGCTGCCGTGCAGGCCTGGGTCGGCCATTGGCCGGGCGGTCTTGCCATCGCCACCATCCTGTCCTGCGGCATCTTCGCGGCGATCTCCGGTTCCTCCGTCGCCACGGCCGCAACCATCGGCACCGTGGCGATCCCGGAGATGACCTCGCGCGGCTATCCGCGCCGCTTCGTGCTCGGCCTGTTGGCCGCCGGCGGCACGCTCGGCATTCTCATTCCGCCCTCGATCCCGATGATCGTCTACGGCGTCATCACCGAGGAATCGATCATCGCCCTGTTCCTGGCCGGCGTCGGCCCGGGCCTGCTGCTGATGGTGCTGTTCATCGCCTGGTCGGTGCTCTATGCGAGCTTCGCCGCCGACTACCAGCCGAGCCCACGCGCCACCTGGGACGAGCGCCGACGCACCGCCATCCGCGCCTTCCCGACCGTGCTGCTCGCCGCCTTCGTCATTTCCGGCATTTACATGGGCATCTTCACGCCCACCGAGGCGGCGGCCATCGGCTTTCTCGGCTCGCTGATCGTCGTCGGGCCGGTGCTGCGTACCCTCGACTGGCCGAAGTTCCGCGACGCGGTCGCCGAGGCCATGACCACGACGGTGGCGATCCTGCTGATCGTCGCCGGTGCCAAGGTCTTCGGCAAGGCGATCACCCTCTACCGCATTCCCCAGGACATCTCGCTGTTCCTGTCCGAACATATCGCGACCGCCGGCATGTTCGTGCTGGTCGTCGCCCTCGTCCTGCTGGTGATGGGCCTGTTCCTGGAATCGCTGTCGATGATCCTGATCATGGTGCCGGTGCTGTCCGGCGCGCTGATGGCGCTCGGCATCGACCCGATCTGGTTCGGCGTGTTCTTCGTCATCATGATCGAATGCGCCCTGATCACCCCGCCTGTCGGTCTCAATCTCTATGTGATACAGGCAGTCGGAAAGGCGAGCATGGGCGAGGTCGCAACCGGCGTCCTGCCGTTCCTCGTGATCATGCTGGCCAGCGCCGCCATCATCTTCTGGTGGCCCGCCGTCGCGCTCTACATCCCCTTCCGGCTGTAGGCGCGCGCCGGGCGCCCGGTTTCCAGCGAAAAGGCAAGTCCATGTCCTCTCCCGCCGCGCGTCTTCGCGCCCATCTCGTCGCGACCCCGCTCACGGTCATGCCCTGCTGCTTCGACGGCCTGTCGGCCAAGCTGATCGGCGATGCCGGCTTTCCGGTCACCTTCATGTCGGGCTTTGCCGTCTCGGCCGCTCGCATCGGCGCGCCCGACACCGGCCTCATCTCCTATGGCGAGATGGTCGACACCGGCCGCAATGTCTGCGCGGCGACCGGCGCGCTGGTCATCGGCGACGGCGACACCGGCTACGGCAATGCCCTCAACGTCAAGCGCACCGTGCGCGGCTACGCCCAGGCCGGCTTTGCCGCGATCATGATCGAGGACCAGGTGGCGCCCAAGCGCTGCGGCCACACCCGCGGCAAGCTGGTCGTCGACCGCACGGAAGCCGTCAACCGTATCAAGGCGGCGGTCGATGCCCGCGAGGAGGGCGCCGACATTCTCATCCTCGCCCGCACCGATGCCCGCCACGGCCACGGGCTCGACGAGGCGCTGGAGCGTGCGGCCGCCTTCCGCGATGCCGGTGCCGACCTGCTCTTCGTCGAGGCGCCGCAGTCCGTCGAGGAGATGGAGCGGATCTGCCGCGAGGTGCCCGGCGTCCACATGGCCAATCTCGTCGAGGGCGGCGCCACGCCGCTCCTGTCGCATGCCGAGCTGCAGCGCATCGGCTACCGGCTCGCCGCCTATCCCCTGACGCTGCTCTCGGCCGTGACGCGCGCCATGCAGGAGGCGCTGCAGGTGATCAAGGCCGGCCAGCATCCCGATGCGGCGCTGCTCGACTTCCCCTCCCTGCGCAAGGCCGTCGGCTTCGACGCCTATTACGAGGAAGAGGCGAACTACGCCGACCGTCGCGATTGAGAGTATTGCATGCGGGGCGGCAGGCGGGGATAAGCCCGTTTGCCGTCCGCGCCGCGCTGCGGGGATAAGTCGAGGCTGAAGGCCGGAGTGTGCGCCGTGCGCCGATTTCGGGAAAATTGAGACGCGGGAGGGGCCTGCGTCGCATAATTTCTCGAAATTTTGCAAAATCCGTCTCGAAAATTCTCGAAATTGATTTCTTTTTATAATCAGTAGCTTGTTCTGAATCGTACAGCGAAGTCGGTCCGCTGTGATCCGCTTTCCGGCGGCCCGCGTAAATTTGCCGAGATCCGAAGTGCGACGGCTTTCCCGATCCGCCGCTCGACCCACGCTTACGGGTCTCAGCCGGAATGCCTACCCGATCGGCTACCCGGCCAGGAGGCCGCTCTCCCCCGGAGCGGCCTCCTTTTTCGTTTAAAGCACCGGTTTGCGCGACAGCCAGTCGGTCGCCTGCTCATAGGCTTTCGCGGCCTGCAGGACGCCAAGATCGTCGCGCGGCCGGCCGATGATCTGGATGCCGGCCGGCAGGCCTTCTGCCGAAAATCCGGCCGGGACCGCCACCACCGGCAGGCCCAGAAGGCTTGCCGGAACAACGACTTCCATCCAGCGATGGTAGGTGTCCATCGCCCGTCCGCCGACCTCCTTGGGCCAGTCCAGCGTGACGTCGAACGGAAACACCTGCGCCGTCGGCAGGATCAGCACGTCGACTTTTTCGAACAGCCGCAGCACCGCCCGGTAGAAGGCGCTGCGCACCACGCTCGCCTCTTCCAGCCGTGCCGGCGTCAGCACGCGGCCGCGCTCAATTTCCCAGATTGCCGCCGGTTTCAGCTTGTCGCGGGTCGCCGCAGCTTCGTAGAGACCGCCGAGCTTTCCGGCAACCCGCCAGCTCCGCAGATCCGCCCAGGCCTGGAACACCCGCTCCGCATCGAAGCCCGGCGCCGGCTCCTCGACCCGGCAGCCGAGACCGGCGAAGACGTCGACCGCCGCCCGGCACAGCTCCAGCATCTCCGGCTCGAACGGCAGATGGCCGCCCAGATCGCCGAGCCAGCCGACCCGGAGACCGGCAATGTCGGAGCGGATCGGCGGCACGAATTCGGTCCCGTCGCCCGGCAGCGACTGCGGCGCGCGCGCATCGTATCCGGCCTGTACCGACAGCAGCAGCGCCAGATCGTCGACGCTGCGCGCCATCGGCCCTTCCGTCGCCATCCCGTCGAAGAAGCTTTCCGGGCCGGGGCCCGACGGCACCCGGCCATAGCTCGGCCGCATGCCCAGCACGTTGCAGAAACCGGCCGGATTGCGCAGCGATCCCATCATGTCGCTGCCGTCGGCGACGGTCAGCATGCGCGCGGCCAAGGCCGCCGCGGCACCGCCGCTGGAGCCGCCGGCGCTGCGCGTCGTGTCGTAGGGGTTACGCGTCGGCCCGAACAGCGGGTTGTAGGTATGCGACCCGAGGCCGAATTCCGGCACGTTGGTCTTGCCGATGAACAGGCCTCCGGCAGCCCGGATGCGCGCCACCTGGATGCCGTCTTCCTCCGGCACCTGGCGGGCGAAGACCGGCGAGCCCATGGTCGTCGGGATGCCGGCGGTCATGGCGAGGTCCTTGATCGCCTGCGGAATTCCGTGCAGCGGCCCGCGCGAGCGTCCCTCGGCCAGCTCGACGTCCGCCGCATTGGCCTCGGCCAGCAGCGCATCGCCGTCGCGCAGCGAGACGATGGCGTTGATCTGCGGATTGACGGCGGCGATGCGGGCGAGCGTCGCCTCCATCACTTCGCGGGCCGACACCTCGCGGGCGTGGATCTTGCGGGAAAGCTCGACGGCGGAAAGCTCGAGAAGCTCTTGTGACGGCATCGGCGGGACCCTTCGGGCTGGAAAGGCCGGCTGTGCGGACGCGGTGGCCGACAGCGGCAAACGGGCGGGTGGCGAGGCGGGAGGCAACAGCCTCCCGAGCGCCAGGGACTTGAAATGTCACATGTTCCGCAGCGAATGCCAAGGGCGGCGAACTGGAAAGAGACGCCCTCCTACAGCGCCGAGGCGCGGCGCAGCCATTCCGGGTTTTCCAGGCAGTAGTAGCCGGAAATGCGGCTGATCGTGCCTGCACGCTTCCAGTCGTTGAGGACGCGGCTGACATTCTCGCGCGCCGCACCCGCCATGTTGGCGATGTCGGCCTGCGACAGCTTGTAGTGGATCAGGATGCGATCCTTGTCGACCGGCTTGCCGAAGGTGTCGGCCAGCTGCAGCAACGTCTGGGCAACGCGGCCGGGCAGGGGCAGGAAGGAGCGCGCGGCCAGCACGTCGTTGGCCTGGCGCAGCCGCTGGCCGACGATCGACAGCATGTGGCGGTAGAGCGCCGGGTTCTCGTCGGCGAAGCGCTCGAAGGCGTGCTTCTCGATGAAGGCGAGGCGGGTCGGCTTCAGCGCCGTGACGGTGGCCGAACGCGCCCGCCCGTCCAGCAGCGCGAGTTCGCCGACGATGGCGCCGGGGCCGAGCACGGCCAGCAGCTGCTCGTCGCCCTCGACGCTGACGATGGAGACCTTCAGCGAGCCCTCGAGGATCGCGTAGCAGCCGTTGCCCGGATCTCCTGCCTCGAACAGGATGGCGCCGGGCTTCACCGACATCGGCCGGGCCAGTGCGGCAAGGCCGGCGGCAAGGCTGCAGTCCAGCCCTTCCATGGAAAAGCTGTTCTCGAGGAAGTTCCTCAGTTCAACCATCTATCCTGCCTCGATTCTTCGTCCCCTGGGACGCGCATTCTCGGGGCCGGCGCATGAATGCCGCATGAATTGGAGGAATGCGCCGACGCGACTGCCCCGTCGCGCCGGGCCGAACTGGCCCCGTCCGGCCATATTACGGCGGTTTCGCCTGCAGCAAAGCGGATTGTGTGACTGTCGTCACTGTAACAGGGCGCAGTCCACCCTATATCAGACATAACAGGCGCTGCTCTCCTGACCTCGCAGTGCCCCTCCCGAAAAACCGGTCCCCCATCCCCGCGGGGGGCCGGTTTTCGCGTTTTCGGGCCTCGCGCACCGTGGCTCAGTACAGGAAGATGTCCTTCTCCATCAGCAGCAGCGGAAACGTATCGCCCTTGAAAAAGGCGAACTGGGCGCTGCGCGTGTCGAGGCGCGCACGCGGCTCCACCCGCCGCAGCCGGTCGTCGACTTCGCCCGGTCGGCAGAAGACGACGGTGCGGTCGGCGAGCCCGTTGAGCCCGCGCCGCAGGTGCTGGACATGGGGAGCCTCGTCGATGGCATCGGGAAAGTCGGGCCCGCGCTCCAGCACCTTGAGCCCCGCGTCCCGCACCGTGCGGGTGAAGCGCGCGGCGGCACGCGGGGTGAGCTGCGGCATCACGATGCGCGGCGGCCAGCGGCGCACGGTCACCTGCTTCAACACGACCCGCGCGACGGCGGGCACGGCAAGCAGCTCGTCGGCCACATGCAGGAAGTCGGCCGGGCGCTGGTAGAACTCCTCGAAACAGGTGATCTGCGCTTCCACCTCCTCGGCCAGCATCTCGTCGGGAAGCAGGCGCAGCGCGCCCCGCAGGCGCCACCAGCGCGCCTTTGGAAAGCCGTTGCCGAACTGGCTGCGCGCCCGCACGGAGAGCGGCGCGAAGGGGCGGGTCAGCGTCAGCGTCAACCCGACCAGGGTGCGATGGCGGACATTGTCGACCGTATCGCGCAGCGGCAGGTACTCGCGCGACCACAGGTCGGAGACGACGAGACATCCCACGGCAGAGAGCGCGCCGGCCGAGATCAGCTCGCGCAAGGCCCGGTCGACACCGAAGGCCAGGCCGTAATCTGCTGACGTGAGGAGGATCCGTTTCATGGTGAAATTCTATGCAAGGACCGGCGCGCCGACGCCAGTCCCAATTTTATTCTGCCGATTATATGCGGCCCGACCGTGTGCCGATCACGGCAGCGGGTAGACGGGATCCAAAGGCCCGCCCGCGAGCGGTTCGGCGACCCGGTAGACGATCAGGTTCTCGATGGGCGTGCCGCGCGAGCTGCGGGTGAGCACGGCGACGCGCTCCACCTCGGCAAAGCGGGCCGAGAGGCGCTCAAGGCCGGGATCCCGCC
The DNA here is from genome assembly GCF_014252955.1 of Stappia sp. 28M-7. Lineage (NCBI taxonomy): Bacteria > Pseudomonadati > Pseudomonadota > Alphaproteobacteria > Hyphomicrobiales > Stappiaceae > Stappia > Stappia quadratibracata. The sequence continues at coordinate 855,508 of NZ_JACMIA010000001.1, forward strand.
GTTCCTCGGCAACGAACAGCGCCGGCTGTGCCAACGTGCCGGCGTCCGGATCGGGCCGCATCGCGTAACGGATGCGCTGGTCGACCTGTTCCACCGGCATTTCCTTGTCGAGCTGCCAGGAGAGCTGGGCATTGAGGCTGTAGGCGTTGGTGGCGATCCATGCCGCGCCCTGTTCGCTCGCAAGGGTCTTCAGCGCCGACCCGATCTCGTTCCAGCCGCGGGTCTGGTGCGTCGGGTCCTTGCGCGCGAAGGCGCCGGTCAACGGTGCCACCGCATGGACATAGACGACCAGCGACACGGCAAGCCCGAGCACCACGGCAACAGCGGAGAAGCGCTGCCAGAACCTTGTGCCCGGCCGCGGCGGCGGGTTTGCCGCGACCAGCGCGGCGGCAAGGGCGATGGCCGGAAACAGCGGCGCGGGCCAGTTGCCCTGCACGCGCGAATGCAGCGAATGCGCCAGCAGATAGACCAGGAAAGGCAGGCTGGTCCACAGCAGCAGGCCGCCGGCCGCCTCGCCCCGCAGGGCGGCGCGGACGATGCGCACGACGCCGATGCCGGCAAGCACGGCGACGAGCGGATTGGCAAGGCCGATGAGCGCGCCCAGGAATTCCGGCAGGTAGCGCGAGCTCCAGCCCTCCGGTACGGCACGGCCGAACTGCTTGGTGAAGGAGGCCCATTCATGCGCCGCGTTCCAGCCGACCACCGGTGCTACCAGGAGGGCGGCGAGCAGCCCGCCGGCCCAGAGTTGCCAGGCGCCCCACCAGCGGCGCGCCTGCGGCACGAAGACGAGATAGAGCACGATGCCGGCGCCGAGAAACAGCACCGAATACTTGGCGTTGAGGCCCAGCCCGGCGAAGACGCCTACCGCCAGCCACCACCAGGGGTTCTCGCTCGCCGTCAGCTCCGCCAGCGCCCAGATGGCAAGGCCCCAGAACAGCACGGACGGTGCATCGGGCGTTGCCAGCAGGCTGCCGACGCCGATCAGCGGGCTGGCGTTGAGGAACAGGACCGCAAGGCCGGCAACGCGCGCGCCATAGAGCAGCTGCCCGGTGCGCCACAGCGCGGCCGAGCCGATGGCGGCCGACAGGACCGACATGAAACGCAGGCCGAGCGCGGTGTCGCCGAACAGCGATTGTCCGAGGAAGGCGAACCAGGCGACCATCGGCGGATGGTCGTAATAGCCGGTGGCGGGAAAAAGACCCCAGAGCCTGTAATAGGCCTCGTCTTCGGCAAGGCCGGCATCGGCGGCGACCAGCAGTCGCAGCACGGTGAGGCCCGCCACGAGAAGGGCGAGGGGCAGGGGGCGCAGCCACAGGGGCAGCGTGTCCGTTGCCGTGCCGCCCGGCTTTTGCGCCGCTTTGTTGGGGGCCAGTCCCGCCATCTCGTTGTCCTTGTCGCGCCGCGAAGGCCTGCTAAGGCCTCAGGCCTTGCGCCAGGTCAGCACCGAGCTTGCGGCATAGTTCCACACCGCGCCCATGACCGCGCCGGCCAGGCCCGCAAGCCCGATCAGGATGCGTCCTGCGTCTTCCTGATAGACCAGCGAGGCGACGCCGACATTGGCGACGACGCCGACGCTGCACACCACGTAGAAGGTGAAGAGGCCGCGCAGGGCCGCAAAGCCCCGCAGCCGGCGGTCGCGATAGGTCAGGCGGTTGTTGAGCCAGAAGTTCGTGGTCATGGCGACGAAGGTCGCCGCCGTCTGCGCCACCGGGAAGGACAGGCCGCCCAGCTCCATCATGGCGAACAGCGCCGCCATGTGGACCAGGACGCCGGACGCGCCGACCAGCATGAACATCAGGAAGCGGATCGAGACCAGGTCTCCGACGAGCTTGGACAAGATGAGCCCCAGGAAGTCGAGCGCCACCAGCGTGTCGAGCTTGCTCTCGCCATGCAGGCGCTCGCGAAAGACGAAGGGAAGCTCGACGATGCGCAAGGAGCCGCGCGCGGTGGCGACGATGTCGAGCAGGATCTTGAATCCCTGCGACGAAAGGCCGGGCGCCAGTCGCTCGACCTCGGACCGGCGGATCATGAAGAAGCCGCTCATCGGGTCGGACAAGGTCACCTTCAGCAGCACCCGCGCCAGCCGGTTGGCAAGGCCCGAGCCGGAGGCGCGCACGCCCGAAAGGCCGGTGCCCACGTCGCCGCCTTCCACATGGCGGCTGGCCACCGCAAGGTCGGCCGCACCGTTGGACAGGGCCGCCTGCATCTTCGGCAGCAAGGTCTCGTCGTGCTGCAGGTCGGCATCCATCACCGCCACATAGTCGGCGGAGGAGGCCAGCATGCCCTCGACGCAGGCGCCCGACAGGCCGCGCCGCCCGACACGGCGGATGACGCGCACCCGCGGGTCGCGCGCGGCGATGGCGCGGGCGACGTCTGCGGTGCCGTCCGGCGAATTGTCATCGACGACGATCGCCTCCCAGGCGATGCCGGCAAGCGCGGCGTCGAGCCGGTCGATCAGGACGGGCAGGTTGTCGCGTTCGTTGTAGGTCGGCAGCACGACCGAAAGCCGTGCTGCGGCTAGCGGCGCCGTAGCGTCGGCCTCGCCCGTGTGCTGAATGCCGTCGCCCGGCATGGGAACTCCGAACATCAAGGGGATCCGGTCTGTCTTGACCGCCCGCGACCCGATGGCCTGCAAGGCGGAACCGCGCGGGACCATAGTCGGAACGCCCCCGATTGCAAGCGCCGATCCGCCGCAGCGTCCCGCGCGCCCCGGCGGCACCTCTCCCCGGCGTCCTTGCCCGCGCGGGCCGTTTCGTCTAGGAAACCGGCAACTGCAAGAACGCGCGCGTCTTTTGAGCCATGAGCAAAAAAGGATGCGCGCCCGCGATGGATTCCGATACGCCGATGGCCAAGAACAAACCGTCCAAGCTGAAGGCCCGCCTGCCGCGGGGCTTCGTCGACCGCTCGGCCGCCGACATCCGCGCCACAGAGGCGATGCTGGCGAAGATCCGCGAGGTCTACGAGCGCTACGGCTTCGATCCGGTCGAGACGCCGGCCTTCGAATATACCGATTGCCTCGGCAAGTTCCTGCCCGACACCGACCGGCCGAATGCCGGTGTCTTTTCGGTGCAGGACGACGACGAGCAGTGGATGAGCCTGCGCTACGATCTCACCGCGCCGCTCGCCCGCCATGTGGCGGAGAACATCAACGAGATCCAGCTTCCGTTCCGCAGCTACCGCGCCGGCTGGGTGTTCCGCAACGAGAAGCCGGGACCGGGCCGCTTCCGCCAGTTCATGCAGTTCGATGCCGACAGCGTCGGCGCGCCGGGCGTCCAGGCGGATGCCGAGATGTGCATGATGATGGCCGACACGATGGAGGCCCTCGGCATTCCGCGCGGCTCCTATGTCATCCGCGTCAACAACCGCAAGGTGCTCGACGGCGTGATGGAGGCTATCGGCCTCGGCGGCGAGGAGAATGCCGAGCGCCGGCTGACCGTGCTGCGCGCCATCGACAAGCTCGACAAGTTCGGCATCGAGGGCGTGCGCCTGCTGCTGGGCGAGGGCCGCAAGGACGAGAGCGGCGACTTCACCAAGGGCGCCGGGCTAAGCAACGAGCAGATCGACCGACTGTTGCCCGTAATCATGGGCTTCAGGGTTGCTGTGCCCAAGGCGGAGGGGTCCGAACTCCCCTTTGATGACATGATCCTGAACGAGGACACGGGCAACTTCTCTGACAATGTCGCTACTTGCGAAAGGCTGGTCGCCGAGGCGACCAACGACATTGAACGGGAAGGAGCAGAGGAACTGCTCGCAATCAGCCGGCTTGTCTCGGCGGCTGGCTATGGCACCAAACGCATTTTGGTTGATACCTCCGTCGTTCGCGGTCTCGAATACTATACCGGCCCGGTCTACGAGGCCGAGCTGCTGTTCGACGTCACCAACGAGAAGGGCGAGGTCGTGCAGTTCGGCTCCGTCGGCGGCGGCGGGCGCTATGACGGGCTCATCAAACGCTTCACCGGTCGCGACGTGCCGGCGACCGGCTTTTCCATCGGCGTCTCGCGCCTGATGACGGCGCTGAAGAACCTCAAGAAGCTTCAGGCCGACGAGGTCGTGGCTCCCGTGCTGGTCACGGTGATGGACGGCGATACGGCAAGCCTTGCCCGCTACCAGAAGATGACGCAGGACCTGCGCGCCGCCGGCATCCGCGCCGAGATGTACCAGGGCAACTGGAAGAAGTTCGGCAACCAGCTGAAATATGCCGACCGCCGCGGCTGCCCGCTTGCGATCATCCAGGGCGGCGACGAGCGCGCCGAAGGCACTGTCCAGATCAAGGACCTGATCGAGGGCGCCCGCCTTGCTGGCGAGATCGAGGACAATGTGACCTGGCGCGAAAGCCGCCCGGCGCAGGTCAGCATCCCCGAGGCCGACATCGTCGCCACCGTGCGGCGGATGCTGGCCGAGCAGGCCGAGGACCGCGCCCGGCAGAATGGCGACGCGGGGGCGGCCCAGTGAGCCCCGCCAAGAGCCCCACCGGGCCGCAGGCCGCGCGCTACGCGGCCCTGACCGCCCTGTTCGAGACCGCCGGCTTTCCCGCTGTTGAGCCGGCGATCCTGCAGCCGACCAGTCTGTTTCTCGACCTGATCGGCGAAGACATCCGCGGCCGCATGTACCTGACCTCGGATGCGGCCGGCGAGGAGCTGTGCCTGCGTCCGGACTACACGATCCCGGTCTGCCGTGCCCATCTCGACGGCCCCGGCGCGACCACCCCGGCGCGCTACTCCTATTGCGGCCCGGTGTTCCGCCAGCGCCGTGAGGGCGCGGGCGAGTTCATGCAGGCCGGCGTCGAGTGCTTCGGCCGGCCGGACGAGGCCGAGGCCGATGCGCATGTGCTGGCGCTGGCGCTGGAGAGCCTTGTAACGCTCGGCGTCAATGATGCGACGATCCAGATCGGCGACGAGGCGCTGTTCCGCGCTGTGCTCGACGGGCTGGGCCTTGCGCCCGTGTGGCATCGCCGTCTCGGTGAGCTGTTCGGCGAGCGCGACCGGCTGGACGCGGCCATCGCCGCCATGACGGGCGGCGTGCCGGATGGCGCCATGCCGGCGCCCGCCCTGATGCGCGCGCTCGATGGTGTCGATCCTGCGACGGCGCAGGAGGCCGTTGCCGAGCTGCTGCGGCTTTCAGGCCTGCGCCCGGTCGCCGGCCGCAGTGCCGCCGACATTGCCGGCCGGCTGCTGGAACAGGCGGCGCTCGCCACTCATGACAGCGGCACCGACCGGGCAGCCGAGCTGCTCTCCGCGTTCCTGTCGATCCGCGGGCGTCCGCGCGAGGCGGTGACGGCGCTGGAAGGCTTCGCAGCCCGCTCGGGGCTGGATCTGGCCCCGGCACTTGCCGGCTTCACGGCCCGGCTGGATGCGCTCGAGACGGCCGGCGTCGATGTGGCGAACCTCGAGTTCTCCGCCGATTTCGGCCGTCGGCTCGACTACTACACGGGCTTCGTCTTCGAGATCCATTCGGCCTCGCGCAAGGACGCTGGCCAGATCGTCGGCGGCGGCCGCTACGACCGCCTGCTCGCCCTGCTCGGCGCCGAGACCCACATCCCGGCGACCGGCTTTTCCATCTGGCTCGACCGGATCTGAGGCGCATTGTCATGACCCATTCGCCGGAAACCGCTGCCCAGCCGCTGATCATCGCGGTGCCCTCCAAGGGACGGCTGCAGGACAACACCCACGACTTCTTTGCTCGCGCCGGCCTGCCGGTCGGCCGTCCGGGCGGGGCGCGCAACTATCGCGGCCGGCTCGGCCGCTTTGCCGCCTCCGAGGTCGAGATCGCCTTCCTGTCGGCCTCCGAGATCGCCCGCGAGCTCAGCACCGGGCAGGCGCATCTGGGCGTCACCGGCCTCGATCTCGTGCACGAGACGATCTCGCAGCCCGAGGAGCTGGTGCATGTGGTGACGCCGCTCGGCTTCGGCTTCGCCGATGTGGTCGTGGCTGCGCCCGATGCCTGGATCGACGTGTCGACCATGGCCGATCTTGTCGATGTCGCCTCGCATTTCCGCGCGCGCAATGGCGGGCGGCTGCGCGTTGCCACCAAGTATGTGGCGCTGACACGGGCCTTCTTCGCGCAGCACGGCCTGTCCGATTACCGGATCGTGGAAAGCGCGGGCGCGACCGAGGGCGCACCGGCCGCCGGCACGGCGGAGCTGGTCGTCGACATCACCACCACCGGCTCGACGCTTGCCGCCAACAATCTCAAGGTGCTGGACGACGGCGTCATCCTGAAGAGCCAGGCGCATCTCGTCGCCTCGCTGAAGGCCGAGTGGACGCCGGCGCAGCTCGCCGCCGCGCGGGTCATCCTCGACCGGATCGCGGCCGAGGAGCGGGCCCGGTCGCATCGCGAGATCCGCGCGCTGGTGCAGGCGCCGGAACTGACCGCCCGCACGGCGGCCGAGCAGTTCGGCGCGGTCGCGCCCTTCGGCACGCAGGTCGGCCAGCCCCTGCTGCTGCACTGCCCGGCGGATCGCGCCGCCGACTGCGCGACGTTGCTGCGCGACCACGGCGCGCCGCATGTCAGCGTCACGACGCTCGACTACGTGTTCGGCACCCACAATCCGCTCTACGACCCTCTGGCGGCCCGCGTCGGCGCGTGAGCCGGCGCGGCCCGCCCGCGGCTCAGTAGTGCGGCGGCTTGGTCACCGGCACATTGCCGGCGGCCGCGTCCTCCAGCTCCTCGACATGCTCGACCACGGCCGTCAGGCGGCGGTTCAACGCGTCGATCTGGTCGGCCTGGCGGGTCACCACCTCGTTCAGCTCCTCGACGGTGCGCGTCTGGAAGGCGAGCTGCTCTTCCAGCCGCTCGATACGGGCTAGCGTTTCGCGGTCCATTGCACTCTTCCTCAGATCTTCTGCGGGTTTTGGGGGCCGGCCTTTGCGAGCGGCTCTCCGGCCCCGCCATACTCCTTGCGCGCGCGCCTGTCCATGCGCAGGGGAGGGGCGAGACAACGCCGCCAACCCGCTCCGTCGCGCGGCCCAGGGCGACACTACCTTCAAACGCAAATGGGCGGCCCGAGGGCCGCCCATCCGTATCTTTTCGGGGACAGGACTTCTTAGAAGTCCATGCCGCCCATGCCGCCACCCGGCATGGCCGGAGCCGGAGCGTCCTTCTTCGGAAGCTCGGCGACCATCGCCTCGGTGGTGATCAGCAGGCCGGCGATCGAAGCCGCGTCCTGGAGGGCCGTGCGCACGACCTTGGTCGGGTCGATGATGCCGGTCTCCACCATGTTGACGTACTTCTCCGTCTGGGCGTTGAAGCCGAACGTCTCGTCGTTGTTCTCCAGGATCTTGCCGACCACGATCGAACCTTCGACGCCAGCGTTCGTGGCGATCTGGCGGATCGGAGCCTCAAGAGCGCGCAGGACGATCTTGATGCCGGCCATGATGTCCGGATTGTCGGAGGTCAGCGCCTCGACGGCCTTCTTGGCACGCAGCAGGGCAACACCGCCACCCGGGACGATGCCTTCCTCGACGGCCGCGCGGGTCGCGTTGAGGGCGTCGTCGACGCGGTCCTTCTTTTCCTTCACCTCGACCTCGGTCGCACCGCCGACGCGGATCACGGCGACGCCGCCGGCGAGCTTGGCAAGACGCTCCTGCAGCTTCTCGCGGTCGTAGTCGGAGGTGGTCTCCTCGATCTGCGCCTTGATCTGCGCAACGCGGCCCTCGATGTCGGCCTTGTCGCCAGCGCCGTCGACGATGGTGGTGTTCTCCTTGGTGATGGAGACCTTCTCGGCGGTGCCGAGCATGTCGAGCGTGACGTTCTCGAGCTTGATGCCGAGATCCTCGGAGATCACCGTGCCGCCGGTCAGGACGGCGATGTCCTCGAGCATGGCCTTGCGGCGGTCACCGAAGCCCGGAGCCTTGACGGCGGCGATCTTCAGGCCACCACGCAGCTTGTTGACCACGAGCGTGGCGAGAGCCTCGCCCTCGACGTCCTCGGCGATGATCAGCAGCGGACGGCTGGACTGGACGACGGCCTCGAGGATCGGCAGCATGGCCTGCAGGTTCGAGAGCTTCTTCTCGTGCAGCAGGATGTACGGCTTCTCCAGCTCGGCGACCATCTTCTCGGCGTTGGTCACGAAGTAGGGCGACAGGTAGCCGCGGTCGAACTGCATGCCCTCGACGACCTCGAGCTCGGTCTCGAGCGACTTGGCTTCCTCGACGGTGATCACGCCCTCGTTGCCGACGCGCTGCATCGCGCTGGCGATGTCCTCACCGATCTGGGTGTCGCCGTTGGCCGAGATCGTGCCGACCTGCGCCACTTCGGCGGAGGTGGAGATCTTCTTGGAGCGGGCCTCGAGGTCCTTGACGGCGGTCTGGGCAGCCAGGTCGACGCCGCGCTTCAGGTCCATCGGGTTCATGCCGGCGGCAACGGCCTTGACGCCCTCACGGACGATGGCCTGGGCCAGGACGGTCGCGGTGGTCGTGCCGTCGCCGGCGATGTCGTTGGTCTTCGACGCGACTTCGCGGACCATCTGCGCGCCCATGTTCTCGAACTTGTCCTCAAGCTCGATTTCCTTGGCGACGGAGACGCCGTCCTTGGTGATGCGCGGGGCGCCGAAGGCCTTGTCGATGACAACGTTGCGGCCCTTCGGGCCGAGCGTCACCTTGACGGCGTTGGCGAGGATGTCCACGCCGCGCAGCATGCGGTCGCGGGCGTCGGAAGAGAACTTGACGTCTTTGGCAGCCATTTTCAGGTCTCCATGTGGTTTGGGTCATCGCGGTATCGCGCCTGCGGCCTGAAGAGGCCTGCGGCTGGCGACCGCGAAAAGGACAGGAAAAGCGCGGTGCGGCTTAGCCGACCACGCCCATGATGTCGCTTTCCTTCATGATCAGAAGGTCTTCGCCGTCGATCTTGACTTCGGTGCCCGACCACTTGCCGAACAGCACGCGATCGCCAGCCTTGACGTCCAGGGCGATCAGATCGCCATTGTCCTTGCGGCCACCTGGGCCGACGGCGACGACTTCGCCTTCCTGCGGCTTTTCCTTGGCGGTGTCCGGGATGATGATGCCACCGGCGGTCTTCGCTTCGGAGTCGACGCGGCGAACGACGACGCGATCATGCAGAGGACGGAACTTCATGTCGTGCTCTTTCCTTTTGGGGCCAGCGTGGTACTTGTCGCGCCTGCGCCCCTCCGTCGGGGTCGCCCGGTCGCCGACCACGTTGGCACTCTGTGAATGAGAGTGCTAACAGCGAGCTTGATGTAGGCGCCTCTCCCCCACCTGTCAATGGTCTGCCAAAGCGCTTTTTTCACGTGGCGGCGGTCGCCCTGAGGAATGGTGGGGCGGGTCTGGCCGGCCCGGTAGAAAGTTAAGGTTTCTGCTGCGTTAACGATCTTCGAAAAGATTTTGGCAATGGCTCGCCGCTAGGGTGCGACCATGATCAAGATCCATCAGCTTGCACGACGTTTCGTATCCGACCGCCGCGGCAGCATCGTGGTGCCACTCGCCGTGTGTACCGGCGTGTGCCTGATGGTGACGGGCGCTGCGATCGACTACACGCGCGCCTACAACGTCAAGGTGGACCTGCAGGCGGCGGTCGATGCGACCGCGCTGGCGGCCAACTACGGCAGCCAGGGCCTGTCCGAGGCCAAGGTGAAGACCAATGCCGAGGAGTATTTCAGGGCGATCTACCCTGGCGACATCGACGATGTCGAGCTGAAGGTCTCGGTGGTCAAGGGGACGGTGACGGTGACCGCCGGAAAGCCGGTCAAGACCATGCTCGGCAGCCTGATGAACAAGCCGCGGATCGACGTGCTCGTCATGTCGCAGACGGTGGTCGGCAAGGCGACCTTCGACGTGGTGATGGTGCTCGACAATTCCGGCTCGATGGCCGGCAGCCGCATGTCGACCCTGAAGAAGGCCGCGAAGGATCTCACCGAGACGCTGTTCAAGATCAACGAGGACGGCGACAAGAAGGACCGGGTGCAGATCGGCCTCGTGCCGTTCACCTCCTTCGTCAATGTCGGCGCCGACAAGGCGACGGCCTCCTGGATGGATCAGGAAGGCGCCTCGCCGATCCACTGGAAGAATTTCGAGACCCGCTCGAACGGCACGCCGGATCCGGCGGAGTTCGACAGCAAGCTTTTGACCAACGGCAAGCCGAGCCGTTTCACCCTGTTCAAGCAGCTGAAGCACACGGACTGGATGGGATGCGTCGAGGCGCGGCCGATGCCGTACGATGTCGACGACACGCCGCCGTCGAGCTCCAATCCGGCAACGCTCTTCGTGCCGCAATTCGCCCCTGACGAGCCGTCGAACGCCAACAAGAAGTGGGGCGACAGCTACTACAACAACTATCTGGACGATGACCGCGGCGCCTGCACGCAGACGGCGAAAAAGGCTTACGGCTCTTCGGGAATGGATCGCTGGGAATATGCCCAGAAGCGCCTGTGCAAGTACAAGGACCAGCCGCGGGCGCTCGGCAACACGACCGTCAACGGGCCGAACTACTGGTGCAAGACCCAGCCGATCACCGACCTGACCAACGACAAGTCGCAGGTGCTGCGCGACATCCAGACGATGAAGGCAGACGGCCACACCAACATTCACCAGGGTGCGGTCTGGGGGTGGCGGGTCCTGTCGCCCTCCGAGCCGTTCACCAAGGGGCGCGAGCCGAAGAAGGACGAGGAAGAAGAGCACGTGCGGGTGATGATCGTCATGACCGATGGCGAGAACACCTACCAGGGGCAGAACTCGTTCAACAAGACGCGCATCAACGCCTATGGCTACGGTACCGAGGAGCGCCTGGGCCGTGGCGTCGACAGTTACTGGGCAATCCAGGACAAGATGGACGACCGGCTGCTGCAGACCTGCGCCAACGCCAAGAAGGGCGGCGTGCAGGTCTACACGGTGGCCTTCCAGATCTCGAGCAGCAGCACCATCAACATGATGAAGAACTGCGCGACGACGCCGGCCATGGCGTTCGACGCGAAGTCCAACAGCGCACTGGTGGAGGCGTTCGAGCGGATCGCCGAGGAGATCACCAAGCTGCGGCTGCAGATGTAGGGCCAGGCCCTTTCAGCAACCATCAGCCGGCGAGTGTCACTCCGTCGCGCGGATGGTGAAGGGAAGCTCGCCCGAGGCCGTCTTGCCGCTCACCGTGTCGGTGAGCTTGGTCACCAGCCGATACTCGCCGGGCCTCAGGCCCTCGAAGGCGAAGCTGAGCGTTGCGTGGAATTCGCGCAGGCGATTGCGGCTGTCGGCGCGCAGGTCTGCAAAGCCCGTCTGCTCGGCCAGCACCTGGCCGGACGTGTTCAGCAGCTCGAACCCGGCAGTCAGCCGGACCCCGTACCCTTCCGCCGTCTGTTCGTAGCCGAAGCCGACCGGCTCGGCATAGACGGTGAGCGTGTCGCCGGCGGCAAACACCGCGTCCGCTCGCGGCGTGTAGCGTCCGTAGCCGCTCGCAGGGCCGTCTGTGAAGGTGAGGGCGGCGAAGGTCAGCGGTGCCTGCTGCCAGGCGGCATCCAGCGCCTCATAGGCGCTGGCGAGACCTTGCGGGAGCGAAGGGGAGGCCTGCTGGGCAAGGCTGGCTGCGGGAAGCAGCGCAAGACCTGCGGCGAGCGACACAGCCCTTGCAAGGGAAGCAGGCCGCGCCGCGCCCGCCCGCTTGCCCATTGTCATTGCTTCCCCGACATCCCTGCCGAAGCGACCCGACTTGCCCCTGATCATCCAAGCCCCGCCCTTTTGAAGCCCCGCAATGCGTATTTTGCGGCGCACCGTATAGAACGGGGCGCGGAAAACAACAAGATTATCCGGCAAAACCGGTGAACAGGGCGGTGTCGCCGCCCTCGATCCGGTCGCTCCAGGACTGGCGCTTGCGGTAGATTGTCGAGGGGCTGATTTCCAGCGCCGCCGCCGCCTTGGCGATGTTGCCGTCGAACGCGTCGAGCGCGTCCTCGATGATCCGCTTTTCCTGCGCCCACAAGGGCTCGATCTCGCCGCCGCGGCGACGGGCGGCGAAGGGAGCGGCGGCACCGCGCACCTGCTCGTGACGATGGGACAGGCCGCCCTCACCAAGCAGGAAGGCCGGCAGCATCTGTGCCGTCAGCGCGTCTCCCTCGTGCAGGACCACGGCCTGGCGGACCGCGTTCTCCAGCTGGCGCACATTGCCCGGCCAGTCATAGGTCAGCAGCTTTTCGCCTGCGCAAGGGGCGACGCCGGAAAAGGCACGGCCTTCCTCGCGCGCATAGCGCGCCAGAAAGGCCTGGGCCAGCGGCAGGATGTCCTCGCGGCGGTCGCGCAGGGCCGGCAGGCGGATCGGCAGCACATGCAGGCGGTAGAACAGATCCTCGCGGAAACGCCCGGCGGCGATCTCCGCATGCGGATCGCGGTTGGTGGCGCACAGGATCCGCACGTCGACCGGCCGCGGGCGGGTGTCGCCGATACGCTGCACCGTGCCGGTCTGCACGAAGCGCAGCAGCTTCGATTGCAGGGCGAGGTCCATCTCGCCGATCTCGTCGAGGAACAGCGTGCCTCCGTCGGCAGCCTCAGCTGCGCCCGGCCGGCTTTCCGAAGCGCCGGTGAAGGCGCCGCGCACATGGCCGAAGATCTCGCTCTCCATCAACTCGCCCGGAATGGCGGCGCAGTTGATGGCGATGAAGGGGGCCCCGGTACGGGGGGAGCGGGCGTGGATCGCGGCAGCCGCCAATTCCTTGCCGCTGCCGGATTCGCCGGTGATGAAAACCGGTGCCGAGGATGGCGCGATGCGGCGGATCTGGTCGTAGACCTCGCGCATGCGGGCCGAACCGCCGACAAAGCCCTCGAAACGGAAGGGCTCGCGCGTTGCGGTGAGGTCGCGGGGCTCGGCGGGATTTTGCGCGGACTGCCGGCGCAGGCTTTCGCCGCGCGGGGAACGGGTGTTCTGGATCAGGAAGCGGTCGATGCGCTCGGCAACCGCAACAGGGTCGATCGGCAGGCTGATCACGTCATGGGCGCCCGCCTCCATCGCCGCGAGGCTGCGGCTCAGGGATTCCCTGGGGCTGATGGCCATCAGCATAGCCTGCGGCTGCGCAGCTGCCAGCCGGGACAGGTGCCCATCCTGGCCGAGGGTCTCCAGGTCGACGATCATCACGTCGGGGCGCACCTGGGTGCTCGCGGCGTAAAACGGCTCGAAACTGTGATAGGCGACCGGCGTCGCGCAGGGATGATCCATCGCTTGAGCGATCGAACCGGCTAGCTCGCGGGTCGTTCCGTCTCCGTCGAGAACGGCCAACCGAATTTTCCCCGCAGCGCCATGCATGGACTCCATGCTTTGGCGACCCCCTTCTTGCTTCCGCCCGACTGGCGGCATCGATTTGATTTGCCGTCAGATTCTGATCGGACATGGTAAACAAAATGTTTCCGATCAGGGCCCGTGAAACAGCTGGTGCGCCCACCCGCCCGGTATCCACAGTCGGAAAGGCGTTCTTGGGCTGTCTGACCCACGAATTTCTGCGGATAGGTTGTGCCCGGTGCGGATGCTAGGGTCGCCCCGAAGCGGTCGCCGACCGCACGAGGCCGGCAAGGGCGAGCCGCATGAAACGTATTGTGATCCTGCTTGTTGTCCTGGCGGCCGGCGCGGCCGCCTGGGGCGCCTTTATGTGGTGGCGCGACAGGCCCGTGCCGGTCGCCGTGGTGACGCCGCATACGGGCCGTGCGGCCGACGTGGTCTATGCCACGGGCGTTGTCGAGCCGGTTCGCTGGGCCAAGGTCACCAGCGTTCTGCGCGAGCGCATCGTCGAGTTGTGCAGCTGCGAGGGCGAGACCGTGGAGGCGGGGCAGGTGATCGGCCGGCTGGATTCCACCGCCGCCCGCGCGACGCTTGCCGAGTTGGAGGCCCGTGCCCGTCTGTCGGAACAGGAGCTGGAGCGCGCCGCCGGGCTGCTGGAGCGGCGCGTTGTCTCGCAGCAGGCCTTCGAGAAGGCCGAGAACGATCATTCCCGCAATGTCGCCCTGGTTGCCGCGCAGGCCGCAAGGCTCGGCGACTATGAGCTGCGCGCGCCCATGGACGGCCAGGTGCTGCGCCGCGACGGCGAGGTCGGCGAGGTCGCAGAACCGGGAGCGGTTCTCTTCTGGGTCGGCCAGGAGCGCCCGTTGCAGATCGTTGCCGACGTCAACGAGGAGGACATTCCGCTGGTGCGCCGCGGCCAGAAGGCGGTGGTGCGCGCCGATGCGTTTCCCGACAGCAGTTTCGAGGCGGAGGTCGAGCGGATCACGCCCAAGGGCGATCCGGTGCTGAAGACCTACCGGGTCTATCTGGCCTTCCCGCAGGCGACCCCGCTGATGATCGGCATGACCAGCGACGTCAACATCGTCGTGCGCGAGGTCGAGAACGCCATGCTGATCCCGCTGGCCGCCCTCGACGGGGAGCGGGTGCTGGTGCTGGAGGACGACGGCCGTCTGGCAGAGCGCCGGATCTCCGTCGGCATTCGCGGCATCGAGGACGTGCAGGTGCTGGAGGGACTGGACGCCGGCGAGCGCGTCGTCTCGCCCTGGGCGGAAGGGCTCGCCGCCGGCATGGCGGCAACACCGGCAGCCGCTGCAAGCGGAGATTGAGGCCGTGCCGCTCATCCTCTCCATCGCCCTGACCCATGTGAGGGGGCGCCTGCGCCAGAGCGTCGTCTCGGTGCTCGGCGTGATGCTGGGCGTCGGCTTTTCCATCGCCATGGCGGCCCTGATGCAGGGCTCGCAGGAAGACTTCATCGCCACGCTCGTCGACGCCATGCCGCATGTGGAGGTCAGCGACGAGACCCGCGATCCTGCCCCGCCGCCGGCCGCCCGCTTCTATGGCGCGGTGAACGTGATCGGCGCGCGGCCCGACGACGACACCCGGGGGCTGCGCAATCCGGCGCGGCTGCGGGCGATGCTCGACAGCTGGCTGCCGGGCCGGATGACGATGACGCTGGCCGGCCAGGCGGTGCTGCGCTACGGCGGGCGCGACGTCGCGGTGTCGCTGACGGGGGTAGAGCCGACCAGCTATCTGAAGGTCTCGACCATCGGCGAGGACATGCGTGGGGGCTCCTTCGAGGAGCTTGCCGCCAATCTCAACGGCATCGTCGTGGGCGACGGGGTGGCCGAAAAGCTCAGTGCCGGGCTCGGCGACACGATTGCCGCCTCCACCTCTTCCGGCGGGGTGCGGCGGCTAAAGATCGTCGGCCTCTACCACACCGGCGTCACCCAGGCGGACGATGCCACCGCCTATGCGATGCTGAAGACCGCGCAGGTGCTCTTCGCCCGGCCCGAGGTCGTCAACCGCATCGCGATAAAGCTGGACGACGTCAACGCGGCGCGCGCCGTCGCCGCCCGCATCGAGCGCATGACCGGCTACCGTGCTACCTCCTGGCAGGAGGCGAACGAGAGCCTGATGGAGGTGCTCGTGGTGCGCAACGTCATCATGTACACGGTGGTCGGGGCGATCCTGCTGGTCGCCGGCTTCGGTATCTTCACGATCGTCTCGACCATCGTCCACGAAAAGGCCCGCGACATCGCCATCCTGAAGTCGCTCGGCTTCGGACAGGGCGACATCCGCCGCATCTTCCTGATCGAGGGGCTGGTGATCGGCGCTGCCGGCTCGCTGCTCGGCTCCGTGCTCGGCTATCTGATCACGCTGGGGCTGGATTCGGTCGCGTTCGAGGTGCGGACGAATGTCGAGATGACCTCGCTGCCGCTGACCTACAGCCCGCTGCACTATCTGATCGCAAGCGGGTTCGCGCTGCTTTCGGCCGGCATCGCCG
This sequence comes from Stappia sp. 28M-7, assembly GCF_014252955.1. NCBI lineage: Bacteria > Pseudomonadati > Pseudomonadota > Alphaproteobacteria > Hyphomicrobiales > Stappiaceae > Stappia > Stappia quadratibracata. The sequence continues at coordinate 871,211 of NZ_JACMIA010000001.1, forward strand.
GCTACCTGCCGGCGCGGCGCGCGGCAAAGCTCAATCCGGTCGAGATCATCCGGGGGGCATCATGAGCGCGGGGGAGGTAAGGCGCGACCCGGCGGCGGGCGCTGCTATGGTGCCCGCGAGCGCCCCGCTCATCGAGGCGCGCAAGTTGACGCGGGTGCTTCCAGGGGCGGTGCCGGTGACGCTGGTCCGCGACATCGACCTGACGATCGGGGAGGGCGAGTTCGTGGCGATCACCGGCCCGTCTGGGTCCGGCAAGTCGTCGCTTCTCTACCTCCTGGGGCTGCTCGATTTCCCGACGACGGGCGAGGTCCTGATCGGGGGCGAGCCGACGCATCTTCTTTCGGAGCGCCGGCGCGCGGCGATCCGCCTGTCGACGCTGGGCTTCGTGTTCCAGTTCCACTTTCTGCTGCCGGAATTCACCGTCACCGACAACGTGATGATCCCCATGCGCAAGCTTGGCCGGCTTCCCGCGCGCCAGATGCGCGAGCGGGCACGCGGCCTGCTGGCCGATCTCGGTCTCGGCGATCACCTGGACAAGCGCCCGGACCAGCTGTCGGGTGGCCAGCGGCAAAGGGTGGCGGTGGCGCGGGCGCTCGCCAACGAGCCGCCCGCGATCCTGGCCGACGAACCGACCGGCAGCCTCGACAGCCGGTCGTCTGAACAGGTGTTCGAGATCCTGCGCGGCCTTGTCGACGATCACCGCAAGACGGTGATCGCCGTGACCCATGATCTCGACATGGCGGCGCGCATGGATCGCCGCCTGCATCTGGTCGACGGTATGCTCGCCGATCCGTAGCGGCGATGTCAGCCGGCGACGACGTCGTAGCCGGCTGCCTCGATCGTCTCCACGACCTTCTCGCGCGGCAACTGCGTCTCGATGCGCGCGGTGCCGCTGGCAAGGTCGATCTCGGCGCTGGACGCAGGGTCTGCGGCCGTCAGCGCCTTCTTCACCGAGGAGACGCAGCCGTTGCAGGTCATGCCGTCGATCTTCACTTCGATCATGGTCGTTCTCTTTCCTGGTTGCCGCCGATGGCGGGCGTGAGTGCCATTCGCAGAGAGAATGCGGCTTCCAGCAAGGGGAAGGTCAAGAGGCGGTTTGCCGGCGGAAGTGGCGGCAGTCACGGCGCTTTCCCGCCTCCATTGGGGGCTTGGGGGCTGGAGACTCGGAAGAATCGTCGTATTCAATAGCTATTCGAGGTAGGTTTGATTCGGCTTCGGCGGAAGCATGGACTTGGCCGGACGAGCATGGCACGCGCGACAAGCATCTTCATTTTCCTCTGCATGGGGGTGATCGCGGCATCTGTTGCTGCGATCATGATGTTCCAGTTCGCCCGCCCCGTGGGCGAGGCGATGACGCTCGGCCTGACTCTGCTGTGCACCATGATCGTCGTGCATCTGGTCTTCGCCCGCCAGCGCGACCGCGGCGACATCGCCGAGAAGGTCGCCGCGCTCGAGGAGCGCGTGCTCGAGGTCGACGAGGACGTCAGCAATATCGAGGGCCGGCTGTCCGGCATGGAGACCAACCTGCCGCGCCGCACCCGCGAGGAGATCGACCCGCTCTTCGCCGAGGTGGAGGTGCTGGGCAGTCTCATCAAGCAGATGGCCGAGGCCATGGCCGGCATGGAAGACCGCATCGACGAGCAGGATGCGCGCCAGATCGCGCCGCCCCCGCCGCAAGAGCGCTTCGCTGCCTATGAGGAGCCGCGCGCTCTCGGCTACAGCCAGCCTTCGGCACCCCAGCAGCCGCATCCGGCACAGCAGGGCGCAGGCTATGCTCCCCAGGCCCAGATGGCACAGGGCTATGGCCAGCAGCCTTATGGCGGCGACGCTCCGGCTGTGCGTGGTCCGGCGCCCGGCGACGGGCCGCTCGGCGGCCGCACCCAGGAGGCCGCCAATGCGTCCCGCTCCCCGGCCATGGCCCGGGCACGGGAGGACGCAAGGCCTGATCCCGAGCTGCGCCGGGTCATCCAGGACGCGCTCGACAACAACCGGGTCGATCTGTTCCTGCAGCCCATCGTGACCCTGCCGCAGCGCCAGGTCCGCGACTACGAGGCCCTGACCCGCATTCGCGACGCGCAGAACAATTATCTCGAACCGGTCGACTTCATCGCCGAGGCGACGCGTGCGCGCATGATGCCGGCCATCGACAACCTGATGCTGTTCCGCGCCATCCAGGTGCTGCGCCGGCTGTCGAGCCGGAACCGGCGCTCGGGCCTCTTCGTCAATCTGTCGATCCAGACGCTGGTGGACGAGCGCTTCTTCCCGGGCTTTCTGGATTTCCTGCGCGCCAACGAGGGCTTCTCAGGCCTGTTGACCTTCGAGTTCACCCAGAGCGACGTCAATGAGATGGGCGCGCTGGAGCTGGAGAGCCTCGCCGCCCTGCACGAGCTCGGCTATCGCTTCTCGATGGACCGGGTGCGCGACCTGAAGATGGACTTCAAGGTCCTGTCGGATCGCGGCTTCCGCTACATGAAGCTGCATGCCAGCCGCCTCATCGGCAACGAGCACATGCCGGCCAGCCATATCCATCCGGCCGATCTCGGCGATCTTCTGCGTCGCTATGCGATGGAGTTGATCGTCGATCACGTCGAGACCGAGGCGCAGGTGCTCGAGGTCCTCGACTACGACGCCCGCATCGGCCAGGGCTACCTGTTCTCGCCGCCGCGCCCCGTGCGCCCGGAAGTGCTGCAGGCGCGCCCGCCGCAGCGCAACCTTCGCCGCGCCGCCGAATAGGCTTTCTCTCTCTTCGAGGTCTCAACGAAAAGGCCCCGCCGGATGGGATCCGGCGGGGCCTTTTGGCAATTTTTCTTTGGGAAGGAGAGGGCGGAGACCTGACCGGCCTCAGCTCTTCTCCGGTCCCACGGTGACGACCAAGGGGTCGACCCCCTTGAGCAGGCGTGCGGCGACGGCGCGCACCTGCTCCAGCGTCACCGCCTCGATCATGGCGTTGCGATTGTCGATATAGTCACGGCCGAGGCCCTCGACCTGCAGGCCCAGCAACTGGTCGGCGATCTTGTCCGACGTGTCGAAGCGCAGCGCGTAGGAGCCGGTGAGATAGGCTTTGGCCTTGGCCAGTTCCTCGTCGCTCGGCCCCTTGTCGGCCATGCGCGCCATCTGCGCGCGGATCACCTCGATGGACTCGTCGGAACGGTCGGAACGCGTACCGGTGACCGCCATCCACATGCCCGAGTGCTGGTAGGGCACCAGGTAGGAGCCGACGGAATAGGCAAGGCCGCGCTTCTCGCGCACTTCCTCGAACAGCCAGGACGAGAACACGCCGCCACCAAGGATGTGGTTCATCACGAAGGCGGGAATGAAGTCCGGGTCGTCGCGCTTCAGCCCCGGCAGGCCGATGCGAATGGCGGTCTGCGGCACGTCGAGGGCCACATGCTCCATCTTGCCGGTTGCCATGGTGACGTCGGACACGGATGTGAGCGAGCCGGCTTCCGGCAGGGTGCCGAAGACGCTGTCGAGGAGCGGGGCCAGACGCTCGGCGTTGATGGCGCCGACGACGGTGATCTTCAGTCCCTTGCGGGCGAAGATATTGCCATGCAGCTGCTTAAGGTCCTGCGGCGAGAGGGCTGCGACCGTCTCCTCGGTGCCGCGCGAAGGGCGTCCGTAGGTGTGCTCGGGATAGGCGAGCTCGGTCCAGCGACGGCCGGCGATGGCATCCGGATCCTTCGCCTCGCTGCGCAGCCCGGCGATGATCTGCCGCTTCATCCGCGCAACCGGCTCCTCGTCGAAGCGCGGCGAGGTGACAGCCAGGCGCAGCAGCTCGAACGCGTCGTCGACATTCGGCGTTAGCGTGCGCATCGATCCGTAGAAATTGTCGCGCCCGGCATCGAAGCCGATATGCACGGACAGGTCCTCCAGGCGGGTCTGGAAGGCCTGTGAATCGAGGTCGCCGGCACCCTCGTCGAGGGTCGTCGAGAGCAGGTTCGCAAGGCCTTCCTGCCCTTTCGGGTCCTGCGAGGCGCCGCCTTCGAAGGCGAACTTGATGGCGACGATCGGTACCGTGTTGTCTTCCACCAGCCAGGCGTTCAGCCCGCCGGGCGTGGTGATCTCCTGAATCTCCATGGCGGCGAGCGGGCGCGGGGTGGCGGCAACGGCGGAAACGACGAGGGCGAAGGCAAGAAGCCCGCGGCCCAGGGCGGTGAGCAGGGTCATCGGTGAGGTGGTCCCGTGCGAGGAAGCGGACGTGGCGGGGCGGCGGCGGCTCATTGCTGCACCTCCTGCGCGGCTGCCGGCTCCTGCGGTGCGGCATCGGCCGGGGCGGCCACTGCCTGCTCGGGCCCGCGCAGATAGGCGGTCACGGGCAGGGAGGCGAGGTGTGCGGCAGCTGCCGCCTTGACGTCGTCCGCGGTGACCGACGAGATGGTCGACGGCCAGTTGCGGATTTCCTCGATGGTGCCGCCGGTGGTCAGGGAAGCGCCGAAGATCCGGGCCAGCGTCGACTGGCTGTCCTGGGCATAGAGCGCGGAGGACAGGAGGCTTTTCTTCGCCCGTTCCAGCTCCTCGGCGGTGATGCCCTCGCGTGCCACCTGCTTCAGCACGTCGAGCGAGGCTGCACCCAGATCCTGCAGGCCGGTGCCGTCCGCCGGCACCGCGTAGATCATGAAAGTGCTGTCGTCGAGCGCGCCGGAATTGTACCAGCTGCCCGCCGAGGAGGCGACGCCCTTGTCGATCACCAGCTCCCGGTAAAGGCGGCTGGTGCTGCCGCCGCCGAGCACTTCGGACAGGACCTGGAGCGCGGCGGCCTCGTTGCCGTCGGCGGTGTTGTAGCTGGGCACGACCCAGGCCTTGCGCATGTTCGGCTGGTTCACGCGCGGGTCGGAATAGGTGACCTCGCGCGTTCCGGGCAGCACTTGCGCCTTGGCCCGCTCGCGCGCGCCCGGCTCGGCGCGACGCGGCACCTTGCCGTAGGTCTCCGCGGCCAGCTTGCGCACTTCGTCGGCGGTCACATCGCCGGCAACGACCAGGATGGCGTTGTTCGGCGTGTAGAAACGGTCGTAGAAGGCGATGGCGTCCTGGCGGTCGAGGGCGGAAATCTCGTCCGGCCAGCCGATCACCGGCGTCCCGTAGGGATGGTTGACGAACAGCATGCTGTCCAGCGTCTCGCTGAGCATCGAGCCGGGATCGCTGTCGACGCGCTGGCGGCGCTCCTCCAGCACGACGTCGCGCTCCGGCAAAACCACCTCGTCGCTGAGCATGAGGTTCTGCATGCGGTCGGCTTCCATCTCCATCATCTCGCCGAGATGCTCGCGCGCCACGCGCTGGAAATAGGCGGTGTAGTCCTGCGAGGTGAAGGCGTTTTCCTGTCCGCCGATCGCTGCGATGCGCTGGGAGAACGTGTTGCCCGGATAGGCCTTGGTTCCCTTGAACATCAGATGCTCGAGGAAATGGGCGATGCCCGACATGCCTTCCGGCTCATCGGCTGCGCCCACCTTGTACCAGACCATGTGGGTGACCACCGGCGCGCGGCGGTCGGGAATGACCACGACTTCCAGCCCGTTGTCGAGGGTGAAGGCGCTCATGTCGCCGCCGATCCGGATGTCGGCGAAGGCGGCGGCATCGGCGGCCTGCGTGGCCTCGGCCCGGGCGCTGCCACCGGCAGGCGGGCTGACAGCGAGGACGGCGGCGATGGCAAGCGTACCCGCGCACAGCGAGACGCCGCGCAGCAGGCGACGGGCCAGCGGGGTGTCTTGCAGGATCTGGCGGGTTTGTCCTGAGAGAGGCGACAAGGTTCGATCTCCGGAAATGTTTGTCCCTGCCGATGACTTATAGGCAGGCTGACCGCAAAGGACCCGTGAACTTTTCGTAAGGTCCGCTGCAGGTGATGGCGCGTGAGATAGCGCATGTGCGTGCGGCGACAACAAGGCCGCGCCGCGACGCGCGCGCAGCAAAAACAAAAAGGCCGGAGCGGGGCTCCGGCCTTGGAAAAACGTGTCGCCGTCGCGACCGGCTGATCAGCGCAGGGTACGCGCCGACTGGCCGCTCATCAGGCGCTCCATGTCGGTGACTTTCGGCTGGTCGTCGACCTTGCCAACTTCCGGCAGCGGCGCGCCTGCGGCCGGGGTCGAATAGGCGACCGGCGGCTCGATCAGGTAGCGGCGCACCGGATTTCCGTTCTCGTCGAGAACGGCTGTCTCCTTGCGGGCGACGCCGACGCGCTGGTTCAGCTCGTTCGGCTTCATGCGCGCGTCCTCCAGCCGGTTCTCCAGCTGGATTTCCTGCTGGATATTGCGGTTCTGGCTGCCGGTGGCGAGCTCTTTGATGCCGCGCGACTGGTAGATGTCGCTGCGGCCGCGCTCGTCGATGTCGCGGGTCTCGCGATAGGCCTGCTGGATGCGCTGGAGATCGGTCTCGCCCTGCTCGGGCCAGTTGGCGACCTCCTTCTTCTCCTCCGGCTGCGGCAGCTCGGTCATCTTGGTCGGCATGGCCAGCGGCGCGCGGGGAGCGTATTCGATCTTCTGCTCGGAACGGGCATCGACGGCGCCGAGGCCCTCCATGAGCTTGCGGACCATCGCGACGTCCGGCGCCTCGTCGTTGCTCGAGCCGTCGTTGAACCCGTCGGCGCCGTGCTGGCAACCGGCGAGCACGAGCGCAGCGGCGCTGGCGAGCAGCAGGGCACGGCCGCGCCGGCCGGCATGACGAAGGGTGGTTGCGGTCCAGGGTCGACGCGACACGTCAGCTATCCTTCAAGGCTCTTGCGCGGAAAACCCGCGGCCCGGGGGCGAAAACGCCTCTCCGGCAGTTCGGACCCGGACTGTCCGGGTGGGACTGGCCGGGTCGGGCGGTCTTGCCGGTGCGGTCGTCCTTGGGACAACCTGCGTCGGCTTGGGTCCGGGCACGCCGGCGCATCAGATGCTGCGGCTACTCAGACGAGGTTTTTGCGGCATCATTAGGGCCGCCAGCGAAACTGTCATACAGCAGAGCCGCCACCCCGGCAACGATCCAGACATCGGCGAGGTTGAAGACGTACCAGGAGAAGTCGCCGACATGGAAATGGAAGAAGTCGGCAACCGCGCCATAGGCGATCCGGTCGATGCCGTTTCCGAGCGCTCCGGCGATGACCAGCGCAAAGCCCGCGGCCTGCAGCCGGCGCGTCGCCTGGGCGCCCCAGATCCAGAACAGGACGGTGATCACCACGGTCAATCCGACCAGCAGCCAGCGGCCGAAGCCTTCCTCCTGCTGCAGCAGGCCGTAGGAAATGCCGTAGTTCCACACCATAACCAGATCGAAGAACGGGGTGAGGGCGACACGGCCGCGCGCGGCAATGTCGAAGCCGAAGAGCATCCACAGCTTGAAACCCTGGTCGATCGCCATGCCGAGCGCGGCAACGGTCAGGATCAGGGCGCTGGAGGGCCCCCACAGGCGGCGTTTGATCATCTGGTTCTCGTCTCGCTCAGTCGGGCGGGCCGGTGCGGTTGATGAGGGCGGCCAGTTCCTCCTGGCTGCGGCGGTTCTCGCGATGGGCGATATAGATGCCGCTGCCGACGATCAGGGCAATGCCGATCCAGGTCGGTCCATCGGGAAAATCCCCGAAGACCAGATAGCCGAACACGGTCGCGCTGACGATCTCAAGATAATTGAACGGTGCCAGCACGGAGGCGGGAGCGGCCGCGAAGGCCTTCACGATCAGCCCGTGCGCGAAGAAGGACAGCGCGCCGACGAGGGCCAGAAGCCCCCAGCCGGGCAGGTCGGGCATCACCGCCGCGGCCGGCTCGTAACCGGCGATATTGGCGGAAACGAACAGCACGCCGAGCAGCATCACGCCGCCAAGGCCCGCAGTGAACTGCACGCACAGCATGCCGCCTTCGCCCGACAGCTTGCGGGTGATCAGCAGGTAGAGCGCGAAGAGAAGGGCGGCACACAGGGGCAGCAACGCGGTCAGACCGAAGGTTGCAAAGCCCGGGCGCATGATGATGGCGACACCGGCAAGGCCGACCAGCACGGCGGCCCAGCGGCGCGGGCCGACCTGTTCCTTGAGCACCAGCGCCGACAGGACGGTGAGGATCATCGGCTCGACGAAGAAGATGGCGATGGCGTCGGTCACCGGCATTGTCGCCACGGCGGTGAAGAAGCAGACCGTGGCCCCCGACAGGAAGAAGCCGCGCAAAAGGTGCGGCCACAGGCGGGGCGCGCGCAGCACCGACAGGCCGGGGCCGATGGCCGCGGTCAGCAGCGCGAACACCATCTGGAAGCCGAAGCGGGCCAGCGCGATCTGCAGCGGCGGCTGGGTCGTCGTCAGGTATTTGGCCGTGACGTCCATCATCGGCACGAGCAGCATGGCAACGCTCATCAGGGCGATGCCGCGCATGACCTCGGCGGCAGGCACGCTGCCCGCGCTGTCGCTCATCTGGGCGGGCCGTTCACGGCAAGGTCGATGGCGCCGAGCGGGGCAAGGCTCGCCAGCACGGCGCGCGCCTCGGCGCTGTCCTGGTCCATCTGTGCGATCAGCGCCTCGATGCTGTCGAACCGCTCTTCCGCGCGCAGCCGGGCGGCCAGCATGACCTGGAGCTTTTGCCCGTAAAGATCGCCGGAAAAGTCGAAGAGGAAGACCTCAAGCAGCGGCGCGCCATTGTCGAAGGTCGGCCGCCGGCCGAAGCTGGCGACGCCGTCGATCCATTCTCCGCCATTGGCGCGGGCCCGCACCGCATAGATGCCGTGGGCCAGCTCGGTCTCGGCCGGCAGCGCCAGGTTGGCGGTCGGGTAGCCGAGGCCGCGGCCGCGCTTCTCGCCGTGGCGCACCTCCGCCTCAACCGACCAGCGATAGCCGAGCAGCGCATTGGCCAGCACAATGTCGCCGGCGGAAAGAGCTGCGCGCACCCGGCTGGAGGAGACGGCCTCGCCCGCTTCGTCCGTTGCCGCCGTGACGATGGTGACGCCGAAACCGTCGGAGCGGCCGGCAGCACGCAGGAAGTCCGGCGTGCCGCGCCGGCCCCGGCCGAAATGGAAGTCGTATCCGGTCACCGCGTGGCGGATATGCAGCTTGTCCCGCAGGATCTCGTGGACGAAGGCTTCCGCCTCCAGTCCGGCAAAGGCGCGGGTGAAGGGCAGGCTCACCATGCCGTCGAGCCCGGTCGCTGCCATCACGCGCGCCTTCATCGGCTCCGGCGTCAGGCGAAAGACCGGCTTGTCGGGATTGAACACGGTGCGCGGATGCGGCTCGAAGGTCAGCGCGAAGGCCGGCACCGACTGGGCGCGGGCGATCTCCAGCGCCTCGCCGAGCACGGCCTGGTGACCGCGATGCACGCCGTCGAAATTGCCGATCGCCACCACGCCGTCGGCAAGGGCGGCCGGAAAGTCCGCCAGATCGCTGACGACGGGAAAGGCTTCGGAAACGAGATCTGTCATCGGCGTCGAGGGCTTGCCGGACACGCTGGATGGCGCGCGGCCTGAGGCTGAACGGGCGCGCCGCCCTCAAGGCGGCACGAAACTGCCGGCGGACCCTGCCCATTCGCCCGAAAAAGGTCAAGCGCCGCGAGCGTTCCGCAAGGTCCCGGCACGGTGGTCGGCGCGCCGGTTCAGCCGCGCGGGTCGCCCGCCTCCTGCTCGGCCCGGCTCGGCACCTTGACCACCGCCTCGCCCTCCAGGACCACCGTGTCGCCGACGGCGCAGCGGCAGTCGAGCCGGGCCCGGTTGCCCTTCTCCATCAGCTCGCTGACGGTGACCGTCACGGTCACCTCGTCGCCGATTCGCACCGGAGCGCGGAAATTCAGCGTCTGAGACAGGTAGATCGCCCCCGGCCCGGGCAGCCGTGTTCCCAGCACCGCGGAGATCAGGCTGGCGGTGTACAAGCCATGGGCGATGCGGGTGCGGAACGGCGTGCGCGCGGCGAAGTGCTCCGACAGGTGGATCGGATTTCGGTCGCCGGAAACCTCCGCGAAGCCAATGACATCGGAAGAACTGACAGTCTTCGTCAGGGTCTCGCTGAGTCCCGGTGCGAGATCTTCGTAATAGAGCGTCTGCAACGCCAGCATCGGTCCCCTCCGTCCTTGCTCCCTCGGCAGGAGGGGACGCTAGACGCTCGCGGCGGGCTCGGCAATTAAGCTTTCGTGTCAGATATGGCAGGCCGCATTAACGGAGTTTTCAGGGGAGCCGGGTAGTGTGGCAAGGCGTGGGGAGGCGGGGACACAGCCAAGTGTCTTCCTCCTGGACACTTGAAGAAGCATCAGACGCCCGCTCAAGCGGGTCGGGCAGATTGACAGTATGGAGTAGACAATGGCCCTGGATGTTCAGATGCCGGTCCTCGTGGTGGACGACTACAAGACCATGATCCGCATCATCCGCAACCTGCTCAAGCAGCTCGGCTTCGAAGATATCGATGACGCCGCCGACGGCACCGAAGCGCTGGAGAAGATGAAGCAGCGTCGTTACGGACTGGTGATCTCCGACTGGAACATGGAGCCGATGACCGGCTACGAGCTGCTGAAGCAGGTCCGCGCCGATGCCGGCCTCTGCAAGACGCCGTTCATCATGGTCACGGCCGAATCCAAGACCGAGAACGTCATCGCGGCCAAGAAGGCCGGCGTGAACAACTACATCGTCAAGCCGTTCAACGCACAGACGCTGAAGGGCAAGATCGAGGCGGTCTTCTCCGACTGATCCGGACGGTTCCGGAAAGCAAGACTCTGCAGGGAGACGGCGGCACAGCCGCCTGAGGGCAGGAGAGCTGCGTCCATGTGCCGGGCGCGGATGGATGATGCGCGGCCGGACAAGGCCGCGCCAAAAGGAAAAGAATCCATGGGCGCTATGGAAAAGAAGGATCTCGCGCAGCTCATCGCGTTCCTGGAGCAGAACCGAGACCGTCAGGGCGATGTGACGCTGAACGATGTGATCGACCTTGCCGAGGTCATGACCGGCTCGATGCGCGAGTTTCTCCACTCCGTGCAGCCGACGATCACGGCGGAGCTGACGTCGATCGCGGACGAGATCTCCCGGCTGAAAGTCGAGATCGTCAACCTGCGCCCGAACGACATGAAGAACAACCAGATCCCGGAAGCAGGCCGGGAGTTGGATGCCATCGTCGAATCGACCGAGTCCGCCACCCACACGATCATGGAGGCGGCCGAGACCATCATGGCCGCCGGCGACATGGAACCCGACGCCTACCAGGCGCTGGTCAACGACAAGATGATCGAGATTTTCGAGGCCTGCGCCTTCCAGGACATCACCGGTCAGCGCATCTCCAAGGTCGTCAACGCGTTGAATGCCATCGACAGCCGCGTGTCGGCCTTCGTCGAGCGCTTGCGCATTGCCGAGAGCGATGACGCGCCGCAGGAAGAGACCGAGGAAGAGCGCCGCCGCCGCGACCTGATCCTGCACGGCCCCCAGCATGCGGGCGAGGGCGTGTCGCAGGCCGATGTCGACAGCATGCTGTCGGATGCGCAGGACGAGATCGACCGCCTGTTCGGCTGAGGTCGGACAGGGCGAGAAGAGACACGGCAAAACGGGAGGGGAATACCCGTTCCGCGCGTCCACCAAGAGACGCGAGCCAGCCTGGCCGGCGCCCCCCGCGAGTGGCCAGAAACTGAAAGAAAGGCCGGATCGGTTGATCCGGCCTTTTTTCATGTCCGCCTTTTCACGCAACTCGGCTTTTCATGCCGGACGGCTTTCCGTGCCGCCGGTTACTGCTGCGGCTGCGTGCCGGTCTCGGCTGTTACGACCACGGCTGCCGGCGACGTGGCGGTGGGAGCTGCGGGCGCTGCCGGAGCCGCGTTCATGTAGAAGCGCTGGCCATTGATCTCGACGAACTGGTTGCCGCTTGCGTCCGTCTGGATGATCGGCTGGGCCTGCGAGGGAGCAGACGGGGCTGCCTGCTGGGCGGGCGCCGTCGCCGGCATCGCTGCCTGCTGGGTGGGCACTGCCGCAGGCTCCGGCTGTTGCATCTGGGCCGGGGCTGTTGCCGGGACCGCGCCCTGGCTGCCGGGAGCAGCGAGGGGCGGGAAACCGCCAGCCGGCTGGGTGCCGGCTCCCGAGACCGCACCGTTCACCAGCGGGAACGTTGCCGAACCGGTCGCGGCCGTGCCGGTCTGCTGTGCCGGCGCGGGGAAGGCCGCCTGCTGGCCCTGCTGCGGAAAACCGCCTTGCTGCGGGGCCGGGAAGGCAGCCTGCTGGCCCTGCTGCGGGAAACCGCCCTGTTGCGGAGCCGGGAAGGCCGCCTGCTGTTGCTGTCCCCCCTGCGGGACGGGCTGCTGCATGGGTGGAAAGCCCTGCTGCGCGGGGTAGCCGCCGACCGGCATGCCGTAGGCTGGCTGCTGCTGCTGATAGGCCGGCTGCTGCTGGTAGGCCGGCATCGTGCCCGGCTGCATGTAGGGGGCGGGCTGGGCCGGCGCCGTCGCCATGCTGTTGCCGGGATTGACGCGCGCGAACAGCACGCTGGCCTGCTCGGATGTCAGCTTGCCGTTCGGCACCGCATTGATGCTCATCTGGAACTGGGTCACCGCGGAGCGCGTCTTGCGGCCCGGCGCGCCGTCCACCGGCCCGGCATCGAAGCCCAGGCTGTTGAGCGAGGCCTGCACGTTCATCCAGTATTCGCGCTCGGCCGCGCTTCGGCGCGGGCGCTGCGGCGCCGTGCGGTAGACGCGCCGTTCGCGCGGGCGGTTCATCTGGCTGCCGATGATGGCGCCGGCGGCAAATCCGATGATGCCGGCGGCAACGCCTTCTCCGCCCGCATGGGCCGGCTCGGGCGTTGCGACGGGAATGAGGGCGAGGCTGGCCGCGGCGACGAGGAGACTAGTTTTTCTGAACATTGCTCTGCAGGGCTCCTTGCTTGAGATTGACGAGCCATTGGGCGGTCGACATGTCCTGCTCGGCTGCGAACAGGCTGATCATGCGGTCGAGTTCGGAACTGCTGAGAGCCATCGCCCCGATCATCGAAACACAGCTTTGCGGAAAGACTTCATAGTAAAACGTGCCGAAGCGGCGGCTGCTGGCCTTTTCGGTGCTGCCGATATTGGTGCCGCGAAACTCCCGAACATTGCGCAGCAGGAAGGAAAAATGGTCGAAGGTCGGAGGCATCTGGCCCGCGACGAACATGATGTAGCGGCACAGGAAATCCTGGTTGGCGCTGCGCTCGTGACCGTTCTGCCGCCGGCTGGTCAGGGTCATCGACAGTGCGTCGAGAAAGTTGAAGGGCTGGCTGTCGAGCCGCGCTTCGGGGATCTTGTAGGCGTCGTCGAGGTTGAGTTCGTAATAGGCCTGAAGCCTGGTGAAATGAGACAGCGGGAAGGTCTCGGAGCCGAGCTGCAGCCCGTTCTGGGAAAACCAGTTGAGGTCCTCCATCGAATAGCGGCTGCCGAGATTGGCGATCAGCGCCAGTGCCGGGGAGGCGACCTCCTCGGGCCGTGCGGAAAGGTCGAGGCCGCGCTGCAGGTAGAAGGAGATGACCTGCGGCGAGACGCCCTGCGCCAGCATCGTTGTCGCCAGACCGCACCAGCGTTCGGTGATGCGCGTGTTGTTATTCCAGCACCGCTCGCGCCCGTTCATGTCGACCGGTGCCAGGGCTGAGAGATAGTCGTGCAGGCGCGCCACCTGTTCGACATTGGAGAAGTCGAGCGGGCGCGTGCTCGAGGCGCGGGAGTTGTTGGCAAAGAGCGCCTTGAGGAAGAGGGCGCCCGTGTCGATATCCGCGGCGGTGACCAGCCCGTTCTGCAGGAAGAACTGCGCGTTGGTCAGGTCGTTGTTGATGACATAGGTCTGGAAGGTCTGTAGCGGCGTCGTGCCGTCCTGGGCGGCAGCCGGGCCGGAAAGGCCGAAGCCGCCGGCGGCGACCAGCACCATCCACCGGGTCGCTGCACGTTTGATGAATGGCAGACAGTCTGCAAGAAACCGCATGAAGCCCCCCAGCCTCGCGTCTCGGCAAAATTCTGTAGGGGGCCGGTAAAACCCTTCCCCACCGTCAGCATATCCCGCCGGTTGCGGCATGCAAACAGAAGATGTGCCGGAAATGGCGGTTTTTCGCGATCCGGAAAGGGCGCAGCAGAGGAAGGGCGCGGGTAGGGGCTACCAGCGCAGGTGAGGCACCGCCGCGCGCGCAGTCAGCCCTTCCTCGGCCAGCCGCCGGCGGACCAGCCCCTCGTCGGGGGCCTCGACCGGGCCGAAGTCGGCGCCGTGGATGCCGCCGGTGATGAACAGCACGTCGATCTCGTTGGCGACGGCGCCGCGGATGTCGGTCGGCAGCCCGTCGCCGATGGCGAGGATCTGCTCGCGGGCCACCTGTTCCCCGGCGATCTTCGCAACGCGCGCCATGGCCTCCTCGTAGATCGGCGCGTGCGGCTTGCCGAGAATGGTCACGGTGCCGCCGATATCCTCGTAGAGGCGGGCGATGGCACCCGCGCACCAGACCAGCCGGTTGCCGCGCTCCACCACGATATCCGGGTTGGCGCACAGGAAGGGCAGGCCCCGCGCCGCCAGGCGCTCCAGCAGGGGACGATAGTCTTCCGGCGTCTCGTTCTCGTCGTCGTGGAAGCCGGTGCACACCACCTGCTCGGCCTCGTCCTCGCCGACGAGGCGGATGTCGAGCCCCTCGAACAGGGTAAGGTCGCGGGCCGGGCCGATATGGAACGCCGGCTGCTCGCGGGTGGCGGCCAGCAGGCCGCGCGTCACGTCGCCCGAGGTCACCACATCGTCGAACACGTCGAGCGGCACGCCGAGCCCTTCCAGCTGCTTCAGAACGGAGCTTGTCGGGCGCGGTGCATTGGTGATCAGCACGGCGATCCCGCCGGCATCCCGGCGGAAGCGCGCCAGCGCCTCGCAGGCCTCGGGAAACGCCGCGACACCGTTGTGCAGCACGCCCCAAACATCGCACAGGACGGCACGGTAGGACGGCGCCAGGGCGGAAAGACCGGGAACGAGAAGCGGTGCGGGCTGGGTCATCAGTGTCTCTTTTCGGCAGGCGGAACGGGCGCGGCGCAGGGCGGCGTGCCGGCGGACCATAGGCGATCCCCGGCAAAAAGGACAAGACGCCAGCGCCGCCGGCCCGCCCTGCGTGAGAAAAGTCGCTCTGCCTTGCGTGTTGCCGCGGCGTCAAACGTTTGCGCTTAAGAGATTGTTCAGCATGTGTTGCTCAACCTCAGGTGAAGACTCGGTCACCTATGAATATTCAAATTTGTGCAAATAAAAATTCTTTCCTTCCAGCTCTCCGCCGACCGGTCGCCCAAAGGATCACGCATGAAGACGATACGAGCACGCATGATGCTGGTGACGATTGCACTGGCATTGCTTGGCGCGGTTTCCGCTTTCGCCATCTCGCAATGGGTGGCCGGAACCCTGACGGAGACGGCCTTGCAGCGCGAGGTGGCCGGCGCCAAGCGCCAGTTGCAGGCGCAGATCGAGGCGGAAAGCCGCCAGGCCCTGCTGCTGGCGAAGGTGGTGGCCGGGCAGGCATCGGTGCAGCAGCGCTTCGCCGCCGGCGACCGCGAGGGGCTGGCGGGCGAGTTCGTCCCGGCCTTCAAGGCGCTCAAGGAACAGTTCGGCATCCGGCAGTTCCAGTTCCACCTGCCGCCCGCAACGTCGTTCCTGCGGGTCCACAAGCCGGAAAAGTTCGGCGATGACCTGTCGTCCTTCCGGGCCACGGTGGTGGAGACCAACGGCGGCGTGAAGGACATTTCCGGCCTGGAGAAGGGCGTCGCCGGTATCGGCAACCGCGGCGTCGTGCCCATCGTCGTCGAGGGCCAGCACAAGGGCTCGGTCGAGTTCGGCCTCGAGTTCCACGAAATGTTCGTTGCCGACTTCACCGAAAAGACCGGCTATCCGCTTGCGGTGCTGCGGTTCGGTGCCGAGGGCGGTGATGCGCTGGAGGTGATCGGCAACCGCTTGCCGGCCGACATGGATCCGCTGTCGCTGGCCGCCCGGACCGCCAGCGGCGGCATCGTCTCGGCATCCGGCGATTTCTACGTCGATCAGGTCAATGTCGGCGACTATTCGGGCAATCCCATCGCCGTTGCGGTGATCGCGGTCGACCGTACCGCCTATGTCGGCATCGCGGACATGGCGCGCGCGGCCGGCATCGGCGTCGGCCTGCTGCTCCTGGCGATTGCCGGCGGCGCGGTCGTCTTCGCCGTGCGCTCGATCTGCAATCCGCTGCGCACCGTCAGCAGCCAGATCATGGAGCTGGCGGCGGGCGATACCGCTTTCCAGGTCGTGGGCCGCGACCGCTCGGACGAGATCGGCGACATCGCCCGTGCCATCGAGGTCTGCCGCGACAACCGCATCGAGCAGGAGCGGCTGGAGCGCGAGCAACATGGCGACCGGCAGGCGCGCGATGCGCGCCAGCGGCAGGTCGATGCGTTGATCAAGGGGTTCCAGTCGACCGCACAGGAGGTGCTGGCAGCGGTCGACCACGCAAATGCGAGCCTGGAGACGACCGCCCGCACGCTGGAAACGGTCGCCGCCTCCAGCGCCGAGCAGGCGGATGGGGCGTCCTCGGCCTCGCGCGAGGCGTCCGGCAATGTGCAGTCCGTCGCGGGGGCTGCCGAAGAGCTGTCCTCCTCGATCCGCGAGATCTCCGATCAGGTCGAGCGCACCACGACCGTCGTCACCCGCGCCACCGACAGCACCCGGGCGACCAACCAGAAGGTCGCCGGCCTTGCCGCTTCCGCCGCCAAGATCGGCGAGGTGGTCACCCTGATCCAGGCGATTGCCGAGCAGACGAACCTCCTGGCGCTCAATGCCACCATCGAGGCGGCGCGCGCCGGCGAGGCCGGAAAGGGCTTTGCGGTCGTCGCGGCGGAGGTGAAGCAGCTCGCCGACCAGACCTCGCGCGCGACCGGCGAGATTTCGGGGCAGATCGTGGCGATCCAGGCGGCGACGACCGAGACGGCCAAGGCCATCGCCGAGATCGCCACCACAATGGACGAGGTCAACGACCACACCAGCGCCATTGCCACGGCGGTGGTGCAGCAGGGGGCCGCGACGACGGAGATCAGCTCCAACATCCAGCTCGCCGCGGTGCGCACGCGCTCGGTTGTCGACAGCATCGGCGAGCTCGACACGGCGGTAGAGGAAACGAACCGATCGGCCCAGCAGGTGCTGGGGGCAACCGGCGAGGCGGCGCACCACACTGCGCGTTTCCGCCAGGAGATCGAGCGTTTCCTCAAGGACGTGGTCGCCGCCTGAGGGCGACGAACCGCGACTTGGAAGATGGTGATGAAAGGGGCGCGAGAGCGCCCCTTTCACGTTTTGGGGGAAGCCGCGCGGGCGGCTGGCCCCGCGCGTCCAAACGGGCGATGCTGGCGCCGGGCGAGGGGACGATTCGCAAGGTGAAGGTCCGGGAATGACGATCCGGCAGTTGAGCGACCACGCGATCAATCAGATCGCGGCAGGCGAAGTGATCGAACGGCCGGCCAGTGTGGTCAAGGAGCTGGTCGAGAACGCGCTGGACGCAGGCGCGGCGCGCATCGGCGTGTCGACGGCGGCCGGGGGCAAGACCCTGATCCGCGTCGATGACGACGGCTGCGGTATTCCCGGCGAGCAGCTGGCGCTGGCGGTCGAGCGCCATTGCACGTCCAAGCTCTCCGAGGACGATCTGTTCGACATCCGCAGCCTCGGCTTTCGCGGCGAGGCGCTGCCTTCCATCGGCGCCATCGCGCGCCTTGCCATGACCTCGCGCCACGTGTCCGAGGCCCATGCCTGGACCATCCGGGTCGAGGGGGGGCGCAAGGACGGGCCGGCTCCGGCCAGCCATGCGGGCGGAACCCAGGTCGAGGTGCGCGACCTCTTCTTCGCAACGCCGGCCCGGCTCAAGTTCCTGAAGTCCGACCGGGCGGAAGGGGCCGCGGTCACCGACGTGGTGCGCCGGCTGGCGCTGGCCAATCCGTCGGTGCGCTTCGAGCTGTCGGGCAGCGATCGCCAGACCACGACTTATGCGGCGGCCAGCGGCGAGCGGGCGCTGGAGGCGCGCATCGCCCAGGTAATGGGCACCGATTTCGTCGAGAACGCCCGGCCGGTGGACGCAGTGCGCGAGGGCGTGCGGCTGCATGGGCTTGCCGGCCTGCCGACCTTCCACAAGGCCAATTCGCTCTCGCAGTTCTTCTTCGTCAACGGCCGGCCGGTCCGCGACAAGCTGTTGATGTCGGCCCTGCGCGGGGCCTATGCCGACGTGCTCGCCCGCGACCGGCATCCGGTTTCCGTCCTGTTCATCGAGCTCGATCCCCGACAGGTCGACGTCAACGTCCATCCCGCCAAGGCGGATGTGCGCTTCCGCGACGCGCAGCTCGTGCGCGGGCTGATCGTCGGCGCGCTGCGCCAGGTCTTTGCCGAGGCCGGCCATCTTGCCTCCTCGCATACCGCACAGGCCGCAATGGCGTCCTTCTCGACCGGCTATGCCGCCGGCCCGTCTACCGGCTTGCGTCCCGCCTCGGGCAGTTCTTACGGCTACCAGCGGTCCGCAACATCGCCCGCCCCGGCCTCCTCCGACTGGCGCGCTTCGCCCTTCCGGCCGCTGGACGGCGCGGAGCAGGACGCGCCGCCAGCCCCCGCGAGCGGGTTTGGCGAGGCGGCGCAGGCCGGCTTCGAGACGCTGGACATGCCCTCGGCCGATGCCCGCGCTCACGCCCATGCGAGCGAAGCGACGGAGGAGCGACAGGCCCGCCCGCTCGGTGCGGCCCGGGCGCAGGTTCACGCCACCTACATCATCTCCCAGACCGAGGACGGTCTCGTCATCGTCGACCAGCACGCAGCGCATGAGCGGCTGGTCTACGAGCGGCTGAAGGCCGCGCTGGCGGAGCGCGGTGTCGCCCGGCAGGGCCTCCTGATCCCCGAGATCGTGGAACTGCCGCAGGAGGATGTGGCGCGTCTTGCCGAGCGCGCCGAGGAGCTGGAGGCCGTCGGTCTGGTGCTGGAGCCGTTCGGGCCCGGCGCGGTCGCTGTTCGCGAGACGCCGGCCATGCTCGGCCAGATCGACATTCGTGGCCTCGTTACGGACCTTGCCGACGATCTTGCCGAATGGGACAGCTCCACCCGCGTGCGCGAGCGGCTCGACCATGTCGCCGCGACCATGGCCTGCCACGGGTCGGTGCGCGCCGGCCGCCGCCTGCGGCCGGAGGAAATGGATGCCCTGCTGCGCGAGATGGAGGCAACGCCCAATTCGGGCCAGTGCAACCACGGCCGCCCGACCTGGATTTCGCTGAAGCTCTCGGACATCGAGCGCCTGTTCGGCCGCAAGTAGCCGAGCGGGCAGGGGGCGTCATACGCGCTCCGGCACGCGCCCTTGGTCATTCATCTGTCACGTCCCGCGTGTCATCTGGCTGCCGGTGGGAGTGCGCGTGCCGCGCCCCGTCTCGATGCGGAGCAGATCGCGCATGAAACTGTTCGTCTGGGCGGCGGCCGTGGTGATGATACTGCTCGGTCTTGCGACCGTGTGGACGCCGCTTCCCACGGGCGTGCCGCTCATCGCCGGCGGGCTGATCCTGATTCTCGGCAGCAGCCGCCAGGCAACGCGCTGGCTGCGCGCGCGTCGTCGCCGCCTGTTGCGGCTCGACGAGGCGTTCATCTGGCTCGAGGAAAAGGCCCCGAAGGGTCTGACAGCGGCGCTGAGGCGCACCCGCCCGCGTCGCAAGGCGCCGATTTCCAGTCAGCACCAGCCCCGATGCCCTGAAACGATGCCTTGATGGGCTTCAAGAGCGGCGGAAGATGACGAACTGGCTGTCGCCGACGGTGCGCCGGTCCAGCTCTTCCAGTCCGTCCACCGGCGCGATCTCGGTCTTGGCGTCTTCTTCCAGCACCACCAGTGCGCCCGGCACGAGCCAACCGCCGGCAAGACAGGCGGCCAGCGCCTGCTCGCCCAAGCCCTTGCGATAGGGCGGGTCGGCAAAGACGAGATCGAAGGGCGCAATGGTGCCGACCGGCCCGATGCGCGTTGCATCGCGGCGGAAGATCTTGGTCGCGCCGGTCAGGCCGAGCGCTTCGACATTGGAGCGGATCGCCGCACGTGCCGCACTTGCCTCCTCGACGAAGAGACAGTGGCGCGCGCCGCGGCTCAGCGCCTCCAGCCCCAGCGCACCGCTGCCGGCGAACAGGTCGAGGACCCGCGTGTCCTGCAGCGCCTCGCCATGGCCGTGGGTCAGCACGTTGAACAGCGTCTCGCGCAGCCGGTCGCTGGTCGGGCGCGTCGCGTCACCGCGCGGCGCCTCGATGGGAGAGCCCCGGAAGCGTCCGGCAACAATCCTCACGGACGCCAGCCTCCACCGGGACCTTTACCGCCCGGTCCCCGGCTGCCCGGACCTTTGCCGCCCGGTCCTTTGCCCGCGGGACGACCGCCACCCGGGCGGCCCGCGCCTGGACGTCCGCCACCCGGGCGATCGCCGCGCGGCCGGTCCCCGCCCGGCTTGCCGCCGAACGGCCTGTCGCCCCTCGGGCGATCCTCACGGGGACGGTCGCTTCTGGGCTTGTCGCCGAAGGGCCTGTCGCCTCGCGGACGATCCTCGCGGGGACGGTCGCTCCGCGGCTTATCGCCGAAGGGCCGATCACCACGGGGCCTGTCTTCACGAGGCCGATCCTCGCGCGGCCGATCCTCGCGCGGGCCGGAGCGGCGCTGGCGGTCATCGCCCGAGCGTGCTCCGAACGGCTTGCGTTCGGCCCTGTCCCCGAAGGACTTGCCGCCGCCAGCCTTGCCGCCAAAGGATTTGCCTCCGCCCGGCTTGCCGCGACCGGCACCGCGCGGTGCATCCTCGGACGGCGGGGCGGTGTCGACCACCAGCGAGCCGTCTTCGTCCCAGATCCGCCGACGCGCGCCGGACGACTGGCCATCGCCCTTGGGCGTGCGCGGCATCGTGTCCGGGGTGAAGCGGAAACGCGAGCGCGGCGAGACGTAGGCGGACGGCTCCGGCTCGTTGCGCGAGGGGCGTGCGGCCCGGCTGTCGTCCTTGCGGCGGGTGCGGGACGGTTTCTCGCGCGCCTCGCGGCCCTCGCGGGCGCTGAGATAGCGGTCCTCGGTCCTTGCGGCTCCCGGCTTGCCGCCGGCGGGCTTGCCGCGCTGCGGGCCGGCGGCAGGAGCGGACTTGCGCGCCGGCTGGGCGCCTTCGGCATCCGCCTCGCCGCCCGGCGTCAGGAGCGGGGCCTCGAAATCGGCATTGGCCTCGGCGGCCAGTCTCTCGCCGAGCTGGTCGCGCAGCACCCGGCCGCGGATCTCGCGCACCTCGCCCTCGGGCAGCTCGGCCAGCTGGAACGGGCCGAACGAGATGCGGATCAGCCGGTTCACGGCAAGGCCGAGGTGTTCCAGAACCTTCTTGATCTCGCGGTTCTTGCCTTCGCGCAGCGCGAGCGTCATCCAGACGTTGTCGCCCTGCTCCTTGTCGATCTGGGCCTCGATGGCACCGTAAAGCACGCCGTCGACCTCGATGCCGTCGGCCAGCTGGTCGAGCCGGTCCTGCGTGATCTCGCCATAGGCGCGCACGCGGTAGCGGCGCAGCCAGCCGGTCGCCGGCAGTTCCAGCACGCGCGACAGGCCGCCGTCGTTGGTCAGCAGAAGCAGGCCTTCGGTGTTGATGTCGAGGCGCCCGACGGTCAGCACGCGCGGCAGGGTCTTGGGCAGCCGCTCGAACACGGTCGGCCGGCCTTCCGGGTCGGAGTTGGTCGTCACCAGGCCGCGCGGCTTGTGGTAGAGCCACAGACGGGTGCGCTCGCGCTCCGGCAGCGGCTCGCCGTCCACGGTGATGCGGTCGGCCTCCGTCACGGTGACGGCGGGCGAGGTCAGGACGGTGCCGTTGACCGCGACGCGGCCGGCGACCACCCAGCTCTCGGCCGTACGGCGCGAGCACAGGCCGGCCCGCGCGATCACCTTGGCGACGCGCTCGGCATCCTCGGTCCGTGCGGCCAGGGGAGCAGCACCCGGAGGCGGCGTCTTGTCGCGCTTCGGGGCGCTCTTGCGCTCGCCGAAGCTCTTCTTGCCGGCAAAGCCCTTCTTGTCGCCGAAGCTCTTCTTTTCGCCGAAGCGCTTGCCGCCGGCATCCGGGCCGCCGCGCCGCTCGCCGAACTTGCGCTCGCCGCCGCGCTCTGCGCTCCGGTCCGCGCCCCGATCTGCGGACTTGTCGCCGAACTTGCGTTCGCCTGCGGCCTTCGGGCCGAAGCTCTTGCGTGGGCCGCGCGGCTCCGCTCCGTCCGCAGAGCGATGCGGGCCGTCATTGCCGCGCGCTGCGCGGGGCTTGCCGTTGCCGGGGCGTCCGCTGCCGGATTTCCCCGGCGCGGGGGCGCGGCGCGGAGGCCGCGAGGATCGATTGTCTTCGGTCATGGTGCCGCGTCATACCAGAGCCGCAGGGCTGCGGGAAGCGCGCTTTTTCAGGGCCTCGCCATGCGTTTTGCGCAAGGGGGCGCGGGAGGGCCGACTTGGCGATTCCAAACGCCTCGCCGGGGCTGTAGGGTCGCGGCCATGACGGGGAACGAAAGCCTTGGCCGGAGCACCGGCGGTTTCATGGATCTGGCGCTGGAAGAAGCGCGCGCGGCGGCCGGGCGCGGCGAGGTACCGGTCGGCGCCGTGCTGGTGCGCGGCGGCGAGGTTCTGGCCGCCGACGGCAACCGCACGCTGGAGCTGAGCGACCCCACCGCCCATGCAGAAATCCTGGTGATGCGCCGCGCCGCGGCGTCTCTCGGCAGCCAGCGGCTGCCCGATTGCGACCTTTACGTCACGCTCGAGCCCTGCCCGATGTGCGCGGCGGCGATTTCCTTCGCCCGCATCCGCCGGCTCTATTTCGGCGCGTCCGATCCCAAGGGCGGAGCGGTGGAAAACGGCGTGCGCTTTTATTCGCAGGCCACCTGCCACCATGCGCCGGAGGTCTATTCGGGTCTTGCCGAGCGCGATGCGGCGGATCTGCTGCGCGGCTTCTTCAAGGACCGGCGCGGCTGAGAAAGGTCCGGCGGATGGCAGGCACAAGGGGCCGATGCCGGGCGAGGGAGGGAGAGGAACATGATTGCGGTAATCTTCGAGGTCTGGCCGAAGGAAGGCCACACGGGGGCCTATCTCGATATCGCGGCGGGGCTGAAGCCGCTGCTCGCCGAGCAGGACGGCTTCATCTCCGTCGAGCGCTTCGAGAGCCTGACCGAGCCCGGCAAGCTGCTTTCGATCTCCTTCTGGCGCGATGAGGAAGCCCTGTCGAAGTGGCGGCACGAGGCGCGCCACCGCATGGCGCAGGCCGCCGGGCGAGGTACCCATTTCGCCGACTACCGGCTGCGGGTGGCCGCCGTCATCCGCGATTACGGCATGAGCGAGCGCGACGAGGCGCCGGAAGACAGTATCGCCTTGCACGGGTGAGGGGCCTGCATGGGGGCAGTGTGGCACTCACCCCTCGGGCAGCACCAGGACGGTCTGCTCGGCGGGCAGCGCGGCGCGGCTCGTCACATAGAGCGGGCTTTCCGACATTTCGACCCGGAACCCTTCGCTCGCCATGCGCACGGTGAAGCTCTCGCGCGAGCCGTAGGTATAGGCGTGCATCGGGATGACGATGCGCGGCGACACGGCGCGGATCACCTCCACCAAGCTGTCGAGCCGCAGCGTCGAGGCGTTGTCGACCGGGGCGAACACGATGTCGATCGTGCCGAGCCGCGCCAGGTCCTCCGCCGTCAGCCGGTGGTGCAGGTGGCCGAGATGGGCGATGCACAGGTCCGCCACCTCGAACACGAAGATCGAGTTGCCGAGCGGGCGGGTCTCGCCGTCCCAGCCGCGAATGTTGGTCTGCAGGTTGCGGATGCGCACGTCCTCGACGGTGAGGTCGTGGTCCATCGGCCCCCCGTTCGGGTTCCAGCCGAGCAGCACATGCTCGATCCCCGGATCCGGAGCGACGGTGAAATGGGTGGAATGGGCGCCGTTCATCGTGACGATGCGCGGCAGCCGCCCTGGCCGGTGCACGTTGTTGTAGTCGGTGGCGATGCGCACGCCCTTCGGCGTCTCGATCTCGAAGGTGGCATGGCCGATGAAGGTTATGGCGACCTGGTTCATCGCCAGTGCCGCCTGCCGCACGATGGACGGCGGTGCCTGTATCCATCCCTCGGCGAGAAGCTGGCAGGAGGCGGCGGCCGGGCCCGCGGCAAACCCCAGGACGCCGAGAGCCCCGGCAACCCGGAAGACGGCGGCGCGCGTCCTCTCCCTCCACGAACGGACGGACGGGCGGTGGGCGGAGAACGTCGTGAGGTCCATGGCGGGGCTCCGTGCTTGCGTGCCGCAAGGTAAGGATAGCGCCTCGCCGACGCGCTTCAAGGCGGAGAGAGCAGGCTGGAGGTGCCCCTCAGGCGATCTGGCGACCGGTTTCGTAGGCCTCGATGGCCGCCCCCACCCGCTGCTTGACCATCTCGCGCATCGGCTCTGCCGCTTCCAGGATGCTGGCGGTCTTCATGAAGTCGAGCACCCGGAAGCCGGAGATATCGGGTTTCACCAGCACGTCCGGCTGACGGTTCTTCAGCTTTTCCAGAACGATGGATTGCATCAGGATCTGCGTCGCGCCGAACACCGCGTCACCCGCGCCCGGCAGGTTGCGCCCCTTGCGCGGCATCGGCGAGCCGACCACGTCGCAGGCCACGACGATGTCGATGTCGGGCGGCAGCGCGTCGAAGGGCAGGGGATTGACCAGCCCGCCGTCGACCATGATCCGGCCGCCGACGGTCACCGGCTTGAACAGGGCGGGAATGGCGATGGAGGCCGCGACCGCATGGTGCAGCGAGCCCCGTTCCAGGCGCACCTCGCGGCATTGGTAGAAGTCCGTGGCGATCAGCGTCAGCGGCGTTTCCAGGTCGTCGAACGTCGCCGGGATGTGTTGGCCGACGAACTGCTCCAGCACCTTGAGTGCGTCGAACTGCATGATCCCCGGACTGCCGAACAGGTCGCCGAGCTTGCGCGGCCGCAGCTTCCAGAGCCGCGCCAGTACCGAATTCCGGTCGGCGAAGGTCGTCTGCGAGATCTCGCGCAGGGCCTTGCCGTCGAGACCGGCCGCATGGCCGGCGCCGAAGATCGCGCCGATGGAGGTGCCGGCGATGGCCGTTGGCCGGATGCCGAGATCGTCGAAGGCCTCGATCACCGGAACATGGGCGATGCCGCGAGCCCCGCCGCCGCCGAGCGCCAGTCCTATCCGAGCGGTTGTCATCGCTTCTCCTGCCGGCTGGCGCCGGTCGTCACGCGTTTTGGTCCGCCGTCTTGCGCGCCTCGGGCACGAAAGCGTCGCCGAGGGCGAAGCGGCCCGGCTCCAGCACCTCGGCATAGTAGCCGCCATGGCCGCGCATGGCATTGTAGCCGCCCGGGCCCAGTATGGTCTCCATCCGGCTACAGGGGGCGCAGGGGCCGGAAATCCGCACCAGTGCGGTGCCGAGACGCAAGGGGTGATGGCGAACGGCGGCGAGATTGAGGCCATGCACAACCACGTTGCGCCGCAGCTGGGCGGGGTGCACCTCGGGCAGGCCGGCCAGCGCCGCGATCACCGCCAGATGCTCTCCCTGCAACAGGGTGATGGCGCGCTTGCCGCCGCTGACATAGTGGTCGCCCGCAAGGCCGGCCAGTGTTGCCTCCGCGCTCTCGACCGCCACCAATGGCTGCAGCCGCGCCGGCCGCAGGCCGATCCACGCGACACGGCCGGGCCGGGCATGTCGTGCCATCAGCGCCTTGAGATCGCTGGCCATCGGTACGCGCTCCTGTTCGCTGGGAAGCAATTCAACTAGGATTTTCCGGCGGATTCGGGCAGAGGGGTCCGCCGCCTTCCATCCAATCCTCTGCCAACGGGCACATCAAGAGACATCATGGCAACTGAAGCCGCGCCTCCCTTTTTCTTCGAATCGCTCACGGTGCTGGCCGCCACGGTCGCGTCCGTGCCGATTGCCAGGAAGCTGGGTCTCGGTTCCGTGGTCGGCTATCTCGCCGCAGGCCTCGTCATCGGCCCGCACGGCTTCGATTTCATCCGCTCGGCGGTCGAGATCCGCAGCGTCGCCGAACTCGGCGTGGTTCTGCTGCTCTTCGTCATCGGGCTGGAGCTGGAGCCAGCGCGGCTCTGGCGGATGAAGGGCGACATCTTCGGCCTCGGCACGTCGCAGGTGCTGCTGTGCGGCGTGGCGCTGGTCGCCGTGGCGCTGCTCGGCGGGCTGTCGCTGGAGGTGGCACTGATCGCCGGTTTCGGCCTTGCGCTCTCCTCCACCGCCTTCGCCCTGCAGATCCTGCAGGAGCGCGGGCAATTGACCACGTCCTACGGACAGCGCGCCTTCGGCATCCTGCTCCTTCAGGACATGGCGATCGTGCCGCTGCTGGCGATGATCCCGGTCCTGTCGCCGCGCGGCGGGGAGATGCGCGGGGCGGACATCGCCATCGAGCTGGGCATCACCGTTGCCGCGGTCGCCGGCGTCGTTCTGGTCGGGCGGTACCTGCTCACACCCCTGTTCTCGCTGCTGGCGCGCGCCAGGGCGCGCGAGGTGATGCTTGCGGCCGCGCTGCTGGTGGCGCTGGGCAGCGGCGGCATCATGCACGCGGTTGGCCTGTCGATGGCGCTCGGCGCATTCCTTGCCGGCGTCATGCTGTCGGAATCCAGCTTCCGCCACACGCTGGAGGCCGATATCGAGCCGTTCCGCTCGTTGCTGATGGGCCTGTTCTTCATCTCCGTCGGCATGTCGCTGGACCTGCCGGTCGTCTTCGCACAGTGGTGGATGGTGCTCATCGGCGTTGCCGCCACCATGGTGCTCAAGGGCGTGTTGATCTGGGGCCTGTCGCGGCTGTTCGGCTCGACCAATTCCGACGCGCTGAGGATCGCGGTGACGCTGCCGCAGGGCGGCGAGTTTGCCTTCGTTCTGTTCACTGCCGCGGCGGTCGCCGGAATTTTCGGCCGCGACATGCTGACGATCCTGATCGCCGTCGTCGTGGTGTCCATGCTGCTGACGCCGGTCGCCTGCCTTGCCCACGACATGCTGGCCCGCCGGCTGCAACGGCACGGTGTCGTGACCGATGCCATCGAGACATTCGAGGATGCGATGCCGACCGTGCTTGTCATCGGCTTCGGCCGCTTCGGCATGATGGTCTCGCAGATGCTGACATCGGAGGGCGTGGAGGTGATCGCGCTCGACAACCGCCCGGAACGCGTCGCCTATGCGCGCAAGCTCGGCTACCGGGTCTATGTCGGCGATGCGACCCGGCCCGACGTGCTGGAGGCAGCCGGCGCGGGTCGGGCGGTCCTCGTCGCGCTGTGCATCGAGAACGACAAGGTGATGGCACAGGCCATCGACCTCATCCGGGCCCATTTCCCCGAAGCCAAGCTGTTCTGCCGCGCCACCGACCGGGTTCATGCCCTGGAGCTGACCCGGCGCGGCGTCGACTACCACATTCGCGAGACCTTTGAATCGAGCGTGCATTTCGGCCGGGCCGCGCTCGCCCAACTGGGCATCCCCTCCGACCGGATCGCGGAGATCGAGGAGGATGTGCGCCTGCGCGACCGTGAGCGGATGGAGCTGCAATTGCACGGTGGGCCAATGGCCGGGGCCGATACGTTGCATCGGGTGACGCCGCGCCGGGGCGGCGATGCCGGGCAGGGGCCGCAGGACACGCCGCCGGAGGAGCAGGGGTGAGGAGGGACCGCTCGGGCCGCGGTGGCGCTGCGGGGGGTGGTCAAGGCGCGAAGGGGCCTGTATTCAGGAGCCAAAGACGGCCTCGAGAGGCTGCGAAAGGCATCAGACGCATGAACCGATACGAGAACCCGCGCGTGCCGGGCGAGGCGCGCATCCGCTATCTGGACGCGGACTTCCAGATCCTGTCGCCGGGCACCTTCGTGCGCTGTGCCGTGACCGGCCAGTCGATTCCGCTCGACGAGCTGAAATACTGGAGCGTGGCGCGCCAGGAGGCCTATGTGGACGCGCAGGCCGCCCTTGCCCGCTATCAGGAGTGTGGCGAAACGCCCTGAGATAGGCGCGCTTCCAGGAACGCGGCCAGGCCTTGCGGGTCTTCCGCCTGCATCTCCACATCCAGGACCTTCGCTTGCTGCGCCAGCCGGGCAAGCGCGGTGTCGCCTTCGCTCATGCCGAGCCGCACCCGATCCTTTGCCGTGGTGACGAGGGCCAGACCGTCCCGCGCAGCCCCCTCGAGCAGCTCCTGCGCTTCGCGCTCGGTAAAGGCGTGGTGATCGCCGAAGAACCGCGTTTGCGCGACCTCTGCCCCCGCGGTCCGCAGGCTCTGCGCGAACCGTTCCGGCCGGCCGATGCCGGCAAAGGCCAGGACCCGGCTCCCCTTCAGCCACGGCGCTTGCCGCGCTGCCAGTCTTGCACGGAACGCTGGCAGGCCCCGTGACCGGGCGGCGGCCTCGACCGGGCCGGCCGCCACGCCGTCGCCGATCACTACCAGCGCATCGACATGGGCGAGCTGCCGCTCTACCGGCGCGCGCAAGGGGCCGGCCGGCAGGCAGAAGCCGTTGCCGGTGCCGGACGCGGCATCGACCAGCGCCAGCGACACGGTCTTGGCCAGCGCCGGGTTCTGCAATCCGTCATCCATCAGGATCACGCTGCCGAGCGTTTCGGCCAGCCTTGCGCCTCCCGCCCGGTCGGCGGTGATCACCACCGGGCCGCCAGCGGCGAGCAGCAGGGACTCGTCGCCTGCCTCGACCGGGCCATGTCGGTCGGGATCGAGCAGTACGGGCGGGCCGCCGGACAGCCTGCCGCCATAACCGCGGGTGAGAAAGACCGGTCGCTCTCCCCTGGCGCGCAGCAACCTGGCCAGCGCCAGCGCGAAGGGCGTCTTGCCGGTACCCCCGACCGTGAAATTGCCGACGCAGATCACCGGCACGGCGGCCGTGTACGCGGGGCTGCGGGCCATGCGGCCTGCGGTGATCGCGCCATAGAGCCAGCCGAGCGGGGCGAGTGCGATCGCGGCCGGGCCGGGCGGCCGCCACCAGAAGGACGGGGCTTCGAGCCCGCCGCTCACCGCGACGGTTCCCTTGCGGGCGGCAGCAGGGGCGCAAGCGCGGCCAGGCTGGCGTCCAGCGCGCCGCTTCCGGCTCTGGCGACATCGGCGGCGATGGCCGCTTGCCGGGTCGCCAGGGTCTGGTCGCCCAGCAGCCTGCGCACGGCTGCGGTCAGTTCGCCCGTGTCGTGCACGACCTCGGCGCCCTTCGCTGCAAGCAGCGGCGTGTAGATGTCGAGCAGGTTGAACACATGCGGGCCGGTGACGATGGCCGTGCCGAGGCGGGCGGCCTCCAGCGGGTTCTGCCCGCCCTCCGGTACCAGCGACTTGCCGATGAAGGCGACCGGCGCGATGCGATAGTAGAGGCCCATCTCGCCGATCGTGTCGCCGAGATAGATGTCGCAGTCCGCATCCGGCAGCAGGCCTTCCGAGCGCCGGGCGAGCCGCAGTCCGCGTGCGGCAAGGCTGGCGGCGATGGCGCCGCCCCGCTCCGGATGCCGGGGCACGATGACCGTGAGCAGGCCGGGCAACTCGCCGCGCAGTGCCTCGTGCACCTCGGCGACCATTGCTTCCTCGCCCTCATGCGTGCTGGCGGCCAGCCACACGGGGCGCGAGCCGAGCACCTGGCGGATGGCCTCGAGTGCCGCGGGGTCGACCGGCAGCTCGCCGCCGTCGAATTTCAGGTTGCCGCAGACCTCGACCCGAGGCGCACCGAATTCGCTGAGCCGTTCCGCGTCCTCCGCCGTCTGGGCGAGGCACAGCGAAATGCGCGAGAAGATCGCATGGGCGAAGGGCCGCATCCGCCGCCAGCCCTCGGCAGAGCGCGGCGACATGGTGGCGCTGGCGATGGCCAGTGGAATGCCGCGCCGGGCAAGGGTGGAGATGGTCGTCGGCCAGATCTCGGATTCCGCCGTGATGGCAAGGTCCGGGCGCCAGTGATCGAGAAACCGGCCGATGCCGGGGGGCGCGTCGTAGGGCACGAACTGGTGGATGACGCCCGGATCCGCTTCGGCAGCGGCGATCCGCGCCGAGGTCACCGTTCCGGTGGTCAGCAGCACGCCGAGCCCGCGCCGGCGCAGGGCCCGCACCAGCGGGCGCGAGGCGTTCATCTCGCCGACGCTGGCCGCATGCAGCCAGACCAGCGGGCCGTCCGGGCGCGGGTGCGAGGTGCGTCCGAAGCGCTCGCCGCGCCGTGCCTCGTCCTCCTTGCCGCGCCGTGCGCGGCGGGCGAAGAGCAACGGCAGCAGCGGCGCGATGGCGCGCCCGAACCCGCGATAGAGCCGCAAGAGGCATTCTCCGGCCAGGCGCGACAACACCCCGGCGCGGACGGTGCCGGCCGGCGGAGGTGTCGTCGTCGGACCGGGCGCGGTCATCCGGACTTGGCCAGCGCGTAGGCGCGCTCGGTGGTCTCGTTCATCGACGCCTCCACGGCCTTGCGCGCCTCTTCCAGTGCGGCATCGTCCGCGTCCGGGGCGACATGGATCGCCTCGCCGGACGCAACGACCATCCGGCCGAAGGGCAGGTTGATCGTCGCCCTGTCCCAGGTCGAAAGGTCGATATGCCGGCTGGTCGCCACCGCCATCGGCACGATCGGCCGCCCGGAATGGCGGGCGAGCTGGACGATGCCGAGCCCGGCGACGCGCGAGACCTTCGGCACATCCGCCGTCATCGCCACGCTGGCGCCTTCCTTCAGGCAGCGCATCGCCTCGATGAAGCCGCGCAGGCCTCCGCGCTTGCTCACCTGGTGGGCGTGATGGGCGCCGGAAGCGCGGATCAGGCCGAGGCCGAGCTTGCTCGCGGCGATGGCGTTGATCTCACCGTCGGCCGAGCGCGAGATCATCACCCTGACGTCATAGCTCGGCGGCCGGGCGAAGGGCATGACGAAGTGCTGCCCGTGCCACATGGCGACGATGGCCGGCAGGTCCACCTCGAGGCGCTCGTAGAGATCGGGCGGGTCGAGACGGAACGAGCTGGTCTTGCGGACGGCAAGCAGGTAGCCGGCCAGCGCATTGCCGACCAGCTTCTGCAGGAGCGGGCTGCGGCCCGCGCGCTTCAGCATGATCCGCCCGACAGCATGGCCGGGACCCAGGAAAGACGGCTTGCCAAGGGTTACTTGCCCTCGGTCTCGGGGTCGAGCAGCCGGTGCATGTGGACGATGAAGTAACGCATATGGGCGTTGTCCACCGACTGCTGCGCCTTCTGCTTCCACACCGCGTAGGCGCTGGCGTAATTCGGGTAGATACCGACGATGTCGAGGTCCTCGAGATCGCGGAAGGTCAGGCCGTCGACATGCTCGAGCTCGCCGCCGAAGACGAGGTGGAGCAGTTGCTTGCCGGGTTCGGTGGTCGTCATGAACGTCACTCCGCAAACAGGGTTCGCAAGGGTCGGGCCGGAAGATCCGGCCGGTATCACGGGTTCGTCAAGAGCCGCGCAAGGATCGGCCGCAGCGGTGCGGCAAGGGCTGGCGGACCGGCGACCAGTGCCGGATGCCGGACGCTCGCCCGGTTGTAGGCGAGCGGCTGCCCGTCGAGATCCTCGAGCCGGCCGCCCGCTTCCTGCACCAAAAGGTCCGCCGCCGCAAGGTCCCAGTCGCAGGCATTTTCCCGCACCACGGCGGCATCGATCCGGCCTTCCGCGACCAGCGCGAGCCGCAGGGCGAGGGAGGGCACGTAGCCGGCATGGGAAATGCCGGTGCGCATCATCGGTGCCTGGCCGGTGATCGACTTGGGACCCGCGACGCTGGCGCCGGCCAGCGCCGGCTGGCCGGAGACGGCGACCCCACGCCCGTTGAGCCAGGCGCCCTGGCCGAGGGTGGCGGTGTAAAGGTCGTTGCCGACCGGCCGGAAGAGCGCGGCAGCCACCGGCCGCCCGTCCTCCACGACGGCGATGGCCACGGTCCACTCGCCGGAGCCGGCGAGAAAGCCGCGCGTCCCGTCGATCGGGTCGACCACGAAGCTGCGCCGGGCCGCCAGCCGCGAGCTGTCGTCGGCGGTTTCCTCCGACAGCCAGCCGTAGTCGGGGCGCGCGGCCTGCAGCGCCTCGGCCAGATGCCGGTCGACGGCAAGGTCCGCCTCGGACACGGGAGAGTCGTTCTCCTTGGTCCAGCGGCGCGGATCCTTGCGGAAATAGGACAGGGCGATTTCCCCGCCCGCGCGCGCGGCACGGGCGATCAGCTCCATGTCGTCGCGATTGGCGCGCGTGTCACTCGCCGGCAATGGTGAGGCCCTTCAGCAGCAGGCTCGGCACCTGGTAGGCCGAGCGCGTGTCCAGGTCGCTGCCCGCCTCCAGCGAGGCGAACATCGGGATCAGGTTGCCGGCGATGGTGATCTCCGAGACCGGATAGGCGATGGCGCCATCCTCGATCCAGAATCCCGAAGCCCCGCGCGAGTAATCCCCGGTGACGCCGTTGACGCCGTGGCCGATGAGGTCGGTGACCAGCAGGCCGGTGCCGATCTCTGCCAGCATCTCCTCTTGAGAGCGCGTGCCGGGCGACAGGGTGAGGTTGGTGGTCGACGGGCTGGTGCCCGCGCCCCCGCGCGATGCCCGCCCGTTGGGCGCAAGGCCGAGTTCGCGCGCTGCCGGCGTGTCCAGCAGCCAGGTCTTCAGGACGCCGTCCTCCACCAGCACCAGCGGGGCGACGGGGCGGCCCTCGCCGTCGAAGGGCCGGCTCGCCGGGCCGCGCGGGCGGGTCGGATCGTCGGTAATGGAAATCCCCGCGCTGAAGATCCGCTCGCCCATCCGCTCCTTCAGGAAGCTGGTGCCCCGCGCGATGGCCGCGCCGTTGATGGCGCCGGCGAAATGGCCGAGCAGCGAGCGCGCCGCGCGCGGCTCGTAGACGATGTCGGCGGTGCGGGTGGAGAGCTTGCGCGGGTTGAGCCGGGCGACAGCCCGCTCGCCGGCACGCCGGCCGATCTCGCGCGGGTCGGCAAGATCGCCGAGAAAGCCGCGGCTGTCGAAGTCGTAGTCCCGCTCCATCGCCGTGCCTTCGCCGGCGACCGCGGTGGCCGAGACGCCGTGGCGCGAGACGAGATATCCCCCGCAAAAGCCCTCGCTGGTCGCCAGCACCATGCCGGCCAGACGGAACGAGGCGCTGGCGCCGCCCGAGCGGCTGACGCCCTTCACGGCAAGGGCGGCAGCCTCTGCCTCGCGGGCACGCTCGGTAAGCGCCTCGGCGTCCACCTGCACGTCGTCGAGCAGTTCGAGATCGGGAAACTCGCTGGCGAGCTCGCCCGCCGGCACGAGGCCTGCGAACGGGTCTTCCGGGGCGACGCGGGCCATGGCGACGGCGCGCTCGGCAAGGGTCGCGCCCTCGCGGAAGTCGTTAGAGGAAACGCTGGCGACCCGGCGGCCGCAGAACACGCGCAAGGTGACGTCGTCGGCCTCGGAGCGTTCGCTCTCCTCCAGCTTGCCCTCGCGCATCTCGACGCCGAGCGAGACGCCGGTGGCGGCCACCACGTCGGCCGCGTCGGCGCCTGCCTTGAGGGCGGCAGCGACGAGCGCGCGGGCCTCGTCCATCAGCCGTGTCTGGTCAATCGGGTGCTGCATCTCGTGATCCTTGCGGGGCGGGAGGCGGTCCGCTGAATGGTCGGTGGCGACCGTAGTGCCGGGGCCGCGCTTCGGCAAGCCGGTCGCGGAGGCGGTTCAGGTTTTGTTTGCCCTGTTCGGTGACCAATCCCTAACCCTGGTTGCAACGGAAAAGCGTTAACCGTGCTTGTTAAGCGGATCGGGACGGCTCGCTGCTAGTGTGAAGCCATCAGAGGCCAGACAAAAACATTGGCCCGATGGAGAGCGAATTGAGCCGTCAAACAGCACATCAGGACGCCACTGCAAAAGGATCGGGCCGCACCGCGCGGCTCGATCCCTCGCAGATGCCGCACCGCTTCGCGGCCCGCGGCACGGCCTGCGAGCCGACGCAACTCGACGTCTATATCGACCGCCAGCAGGTCATCGTCAAACGCCGGCTCGCAGGCCTGCCGCTGACCCTTGCCCAGCCGGTCGCCGTCTTCCTCGGCGTCTTCGCCGAGGTCACGCCGGGTGAGGCCCCGGGCACGCTGAAGGCCCGTATCGGCCTGATGCACCGGGATCCCGCAATGTCCATCGAGTTGGCGAGCGACGACCGTCTGGAAGACCTTGCCGAAGACTGGTGCGCCTGGGGCGAGGCCCTCGGTCTGCCGCTTCTCCTGGTCGAGCCGGACGGCAGTGTCAGCCGCATTGACGGATCCGGCCATCCCGGCCGCACGCCGATGGCGCCGACCCGCCGCCGTGTCGCGGCGCTGACCGCGCGCCGTCCGCGCTTCCTGCTGCGCCGCAAGCCGGGCAGCCGCTCGCAGGAAACCGCCGTCTATCGCGGCGAGCGCGAGCTGATCGCCCGCAACTGAACGCAAAAAAGGCAGGCGCTGTTTACAGGAGCGCCTGCACCATCGCTTCCAGCACGAGGCCGGCGAACAGGATCCAGCCATAGGTCGTGTTGGAGCGGAACAGCTTCAGGCACTGATCCGGGTCGTCGATGTCGAGCCGGATGATCTGCCAGACGAGATGGGCAAGGCCGATGGCCAGGCCCGCAAAGGCAGCCGGTCCCGCATCCGCCCCGAACAGCGCCAGCGCAAACAGCACCGTCGCCCCGCCGTAAAGGGCAGCGAGCGCCGGCTTGGTCCACTCGCCGAACAGGCGCGCGGTGGAGCGCACCCCGACCAGCGCGTCGTCTTCCTTGTCCTGATGCGCGTAGATCGTGTCGTAGCCGATCGTCCACAGGATGCCGCCGCAATAGAGCGCCACCGCCGGCCAGTCGAGCCGGCCGAACGCGGCCGCCCAGCCCATCAGCGCGCCCCAGGAAAAGGCAAGGCCCAGGAACAGCTGGGGCCAGCTCGTCACCCGCTTCATGAACGGATAGACCGCAACGACCGCCAGCGAGGCGACGCCGAGCAGGATGGCGAAGCCGTTGAACTGCACCAGAACCGCAAGCCCGACCAGCGCCTGCAGCACCAGGAAGGCCTTGGCCTGCATCCGCGTGACCTGGCCCGACGGCAGCGGGCGCGAACGCGTCCGCGCCACCTTGTCGTCAATGTCCTGATCAATCAGGTCGTTATAGGTGCAGCCGGCGCCGCGCATGGCGATGGCGCCGATCATGAAAAGCAGAAGGTGCCAGGGGTCGGGCAGGGCCCGGCCGCCGGCGACGGCGGCAAGCGCGGCCGACCACCAGCACGGCCAAAGCAGCAGCCACCAGCCGATGGGCCGCTCCCAGCGGGCCAGTCTTGCGTAGGGCCGCAGCCATTCCGGAGCCCGCGTGTCGACCCAGTGTCCCCGCACCGCATCCGCCACCCGGCCCGCGATCGTGTCGTTTTGCATCGCCTCACCTGTCGGCTATCCGCCCGCGCCGTGATACCGCCTTTGGGCTGCGGATGAAAGGCCGGCGGGCGCGTCAGGGCTTGTCTGCGATCCCGCCGCAGGCTAGGAGGCGGCAATTCCTCAAAACCATCGCGACGGGGTGTGCGACAGATGAATATCCTCCTGATCGGATCCGGCGGCCGCGAACACGCCCTTGCCTGGGCCATCGTCAACTCGCCGCTGACGGGCCGCCTCCACGTCGCTCCCGGCAATGCCGGCATCGCCGAGGAGGCCACCTGCGTCGCGCTCGACACATCCGACCCGGCCGCCGTCATCGCCTATTGCCGCGACCACGAGATCGGCCTCGTCGTCGTCGGGCCGGAAGGGCCGCTGGTCGCCGGCCTCGTCGATGAACTGATGGACGCCGGCATCAAGGCCTTCGGTCCGCGCAAGGCGCCGGCGAGCCTGGAGGGCTCGAAGGGCTTCACCAAGGACCTTTGTGCCCGCGCCGCGATCCCTACCGCCGCCTATGGCCGCTTCACCGATGCCGCCGCCGCCAAGGCCTATATCGCCAAGGTCGGCGCGCCCATCGTCGTCAAGGCGGACGGGCTTGCCGCCGGCAAGGGCGTCGTCGTGGCGATGACCGAGGCCGAGGCGCTTGCCGCGGTAGACGCCTGTTTCGACGGAGAATTCGGCGCTGCCGGCGCCGAGGTCGTGGTCGAGGAGTTCCTGGAAGGCGAGGAGGCGAGCCTCTTCGTGCTGTCCGACGGCCGCAACGTGCTGCCGCTCGCCAGCGCCCAGGACCACAAGCGCGTGGGCGAGGGCGACACCGGCCCGAACACCGGCGGCATGGGCGCCTATTCCCCGGCGCCGGTCATGACGCCGGAGCTGACCGAGCGCGCCATGCGCGAGATCGTCGAGCCGACCGTTGCAACGCTTGCAGCTGAGGGAACGCCCTTCGTCGGCGTGCTCTATGCCGGCCTGATGATGACCGCGGACGGCCCGAAGCTGATCGAATACAACGTCCGCTTCGGCGATCCGGAGTGCCAGGTGCTGATGATGCGGCTCAAGGACGACATCGTCACCTTGATGCTTGCCTGCATCGACGGGACGCTCGACAAGGTCGGCGCGCGCTGGCGCGACGAGGTGGCGCTGACCGTGGTCCTGGCCGCGAACGGCTATCCCGGCGTCTACGACAAGGGCACGGTTATCCACGGTCTCAAAGCGCTGGAGGGGGACCCCGCGCTCAAGGTGTTCCACGCCGGAACGCGGCTGGACGAGGAGGGCCGGGTGCTCGCAAACGGCGGGCGCGTGCTCAATGTCACGGCGCTCGGTCGCACCGTCGCGGAAGCCCGCGAGCGCGCCTACGCCGCCATCGAACGCATTGATTGGCCTGAAGGTTTTTGCCGCCGCGACATCGGCTGGCGGGCGGTCGCACGCGAGGACGGCACCGCCTGAGGCCCCTTTCGGGCCTTGCCGGATTTCGAGACGGATTTTGCAAAACTCCGTCTCGAACTCGGCAAATTTCGAGAATCGCTTCTCAAAATCGCCGATTGCGCCGGGCGGTCGCAGCCGCTTCAATCGCCCCCGTGCAGGTTCCGCGACGAGGGCCTGCCGACCAGACGGTTCGGGAGGCTTTGATGCAGGGCGGTGACGATCTCTTTCCAGGATTCACGACGGGGATATCTCGCGGCGAGGGTGTGGATATCTTCTGCCGCATCGGCGGGACGGGTCCTGCGCTCCTGCTCCTGCACGGCTACCCGCAGACCCATGCCATGTGGCACGGCATCGCCGGCGAGCTCGCCCGCCACTTTACCGTCGTCGTTGCGGACCTGCGCGGCTACGGCCGTTCGAGCGCGCCGGAGGGCGACGAGGCCCATCATCTCTATTCCAAACGCGCGATGGCGGCCGACATGGTCGCGGTCATGGCCGGGCTCGGTCACGACAGCTTCATGGTCGCTGGCCACGACCGCGGCGGGCGGGTCGGCTACCGGATGGCGCTCGACCACCCCGACAAGGTGCGGCGGCTCGCCGTGCTCGACATCCTGCCGACCTACGACTACTGGCAGAACATGGACTGGCGCTACGGCATGGCCATCTATCACTGGCTGTTCCTGGCCCAGCCGAAGCCGCTGCCCGAACGCCTGATCGCCGGTGCGTCCGACTACTATCTCGACCACACGCTGGCGAGCTGGACGGCGCACAAGGACCTGTCGGCCTTCGATCCCCGGGCGCTCGCCGACTACCGGGCCTCCTTCTCCCAGCCCGCCCGCCAGCACGCGGCCTGCGAAGACTACCGGGCCGGGGCGACCATCGACATGGAGCTCGACACAGCCGACCGCGAGGCGGGCCGCAAGATCGCCTGCCCGCTGCTGGCGCTCTACGGCAATGGCGGGTTGGCGCAAAAGACCGCAACGCCGGTCGAGACCTGGTCGCGCTGGGCGAGCGATGTACGCGGGCAGGGCGTCGATGCCGGCCATTTCCTGGTGGAGGAGGATCCGGCGGCAACGCTCGCCGCGCTCCTGCCGTTCTTCCTGGACGAGGCGTGATCTCCCTCTCTTAAAGAGGTAGCGCCTGGAACGACCCGCACGCGTCGTGGCTCGCCGGTCCCGGGTCGCGGCTGCGCCTTGCCCGGGATGACGCCAGAGAGGGCGGAGAGGGGCTGGGGAGGCTGCGAGAGGGTCTTCCGTCTCATCGCTGCCGTCTCGCGTCTCGCACTTGCTGAGGGTGCCAATGGGTCCCGGCTCTCCGGCTTCGCCTGCGGCCGGGATGACGTCCGAGGGGGAGGCTGGGGCCTCGTGTTCTCTCTGGCTGTGTGCGAACGACGTCGCGAGGAGCACGGCCTTACCGCTCTCACAGACTGTCACCCCGGCCAAGCGCAGCGCGGAGCCGGGGCCCATTGGTTGCCAGAGCGGCCGCGAGGACACGGAAACCTCTCCCCTCGTCATCCCGGCCGCAGAGCCGGGATCGGAGAGCCGGGGCCGTATGAGGCGCGCTCCGGGACCATGCCACGACCACCGTGGCTCGCCGGTCCCGGGTCGCGGCTGCGCCTTGCCCGGGATGACGTCCGAAGGGGAGGGAGGCGACAGGCGTCTCCCGCCTCAGACGGCGGTGCCGCCGATGGTCATCTTGTTGATGCGCAGGGTCGGCTGGCCGACGCCGACGGGCACGCCCTGGCCCTGCTTGCCGCAGGTGCCGATGCCCGGATCGAGCGCCATGTCGTTGCCGATGGCCTCGACCCGCGTCAGCGCGTCCGGCCCGTTGCCGATCAGCATGGCGCCCTTGATCGGCGCGCCGATGCGCCCGTTCTCGATCCGGTAGGCCTCGGTGCACGAGAACACGAACTTGCCGCTGGTGATGTCGACCTGGCCGCCACCGAAGGAGACGGCGTAGATGCCGTCCTTGACGCCTTCCAGGATCTCGCCCGGATCGCGGTCGCCGGCCAGCATCACCGTGTTGGTCATGCGCGGCATCGGAATATGGGCGAAGGACTGCCGCCGGCCGTTGCCGGTCGGGGCGACGCCCATCAGCCGGGCGTTCTGCCGGTCCTGCATGTAGCCGGTGAGAATGCCGTCCTCGATCAGCACGGTGCGCCCGGTCGGCGTGCCCTCGTCGTCGACGGTGAGCGAGCCGCGCCGCCCGCCGATGGTGCCGTCGTCGACGATGGTGACGCCCTTGGAGGCGACGCGCTGGCCCATCAGGCCGGCGAAGGCGGAGGTCTTCTTGCGATTGAAGTCGCCCTCGAGCCCATGGCCGACCGCCTCGTGCAGCAGGATGCCAGGCCAGCCAGGGCCAAGCACCACGTCGAAGCTGCCGGCGGGGGCCGGCACGGCCTCCAGGTTGACCAGCGCCTGGCGCAGCGCCTCGTCGACCGCATGCTTCCAGCTGTCCTCGGTCAGGAAGGCCTCGACCATGTCGCGCCCGCCGAACCCGTGCGAGCCGCTCTCCTGCCGGCTGCCGTCGCCGGCGACCACCGAGACGCCGAAACGCACCAAGGGGCGCACGTCGCGCACCCGGTGCCCGTCGGCGCGCAGGATCTCCACCACCTGCCAGGAACTGGCGAGCGAGACGCTGACCTGCCGCACCTTGGGATCGCGGGCCCGCGCGTAGGCATCGATCCGCTGCAACAGCGTGACCTTGTCGGCAAAGACCGGCGAGGCGATGGGGTTGCCGTCGCCATATAGCTTTGCGTTGGTGCGCGGCGGGGCCTCCGCATAGGTGCCCGAATGGCCGGAGGCGACGGCCGAGACCGCATCGGCCGCCCGCTCGAGCGCGGCGACGGAGACCTCGCCGGAATGGGCGTAGCCGGCCGCCTCGCCGGCAACGGCGCGCAGACCGAAGCCGCGGCTGGTGTCGTAATTGGCGCCCTTCAGCCGGCCATTGTCGAAGACGAGGCTCTCCGACTGCCGGTATTCGAGAAAGAGCTCGCCGTCGTCGGCGCCCTTGAGAGCGCGGGCGAGCACGCTGCGCGCCTGCTCCTCGCTCAAGCCGGCACCGGCAATCAGGTCGGTCGTCGCATCGCTCATCGGTCGGGTCCCGCGAAAGAGATCATCTGGGAGGGAAACTAGGGGCTCGGGCCGCGCTTGCACAGCCCCGCCGGAGACGGCGGGACGAAAACACCCGGCCCCGGACGCGAAAACGGCCGGGAAGACCCGGCCGCCGAAATCCGCGTCTCCGGCTTCAACGCGCCGGAAAAACCGAACGATCGCTTAGGGCAGGGCGGCAAAACCCTCGGAGAAGCCGTTCAGCGAGATCGGGATGCCGATGCCTTCTTCCGGGGTCTGGAAGATGACGAAGGTGGCGGCGCTGCCCTTCTGCATCTTTTCGATCAGGTCGTCCTGCATCACCACCTCGACGATGCAGCCGTTCGGCAGGCAGCGCACGAAGCCGGCGCGCCCGACATCGGCGTCGTCGACGCGCAGGCCGAGGCCCATCGGCAGCAGCACGCCGAGCGGCGCCAGAACGCGCAGCAGGCGCGACTGCTTGTCGGCGGTCTTCAGCACGATGACGGAGAGGCCGACATTCTCGCGGTCGTCCGCGGTGACGTTCTGGATCAGCGCGCATTGCTCTTCCTGCGCGCCGGCCGGCGTGTCGCAGCGCATCTGCCAGTCGCCGTGCACGGAGCGCACCGCGCCCTGGGCATGGGCCAGGGGAATGGCCGCGACATTGGCCAGGACGGCGGCCACAAGGGCAAGGACGGCCGCGAGGCGGAACGTGGTCGGCTTGGTCAAAACAGGCACGGGCGAGACTCCGTAGGTTCGCAGCGGTACAATTCCCTTGGCCGGTTTCCCGGTCTTCGTGAGGTGCGCAAGGCGCCGTGTGCGGTACGGACGGCGCCGTATCGCCCACCGGTGTTGCGCTCCGTCCCTGCAGATCGCGGCCAGCGGAGCGGCGCGGGCAGGAGAGAGCGGCAAAGGGGTCCCGGACGGGCGTGATCGTCGTCTGATTCGCACGAAACCGCGCGCATTCCGCTTTGTCGGCCCTCGAAAGGTCGATTTCAAGGCGAAACCGCCCGATCCCCGTCCTTTCCCGAAAAGTGCGGGGCGGAAGGGGTGTCCCCGCAGCCCGTGGCGAAAGGAAGGCGAGGATTCGGCCGGAATTTGGGCATTCACGAAACTACTGCATTGCGCAATGCGGCGGCTTATGGTTTTTCAGGCCGACTTTGATATCGGTCAAACTGCGGTCAAGTAACCCTTGCGGCGTTTTGACACCCCTTTCTGTCTTATCGACATGCGGTAAGCTAAGGGGTATCGGGCGTGGCGCGGGGTGGACCCGGAGACGGGCTTGGCGCGGCGCCGGGGCGGCGCAGTGCCTGAGAGACAAGTAATGGGATTCCGCCAGGTTCAGCTGGCCGGCGGGGTCAGGAAGGGAGCACGGACGTGACAGGATTGGTCAAGCGTCTGACGAAGTTTGCAGCGGTGGCGCTCGCCCCGCTCGCCTTTGCCGGTGCGGCGGTGGCCGCCCAGCCGATGCCGTGGCAGCTGGGTTTCCAGCCGGCCGCGACGGAAGTGATGGAAGACATCACCTGGTTCACCGATTTCACGCTGGTGATCGTCACGATCATCACGCTGTTCGTTCTGGCCCTGCTGGTGTGGTGCATCATGCGCTTCAACTCCAAGGCCAACCCGACGCCGTCGCGGACCTCCCACAACACCATGATCGAGGTGGTGTGGACGCTGGTCCCGATCCTCGTCCTGGTCATGATCTCGATCCCTTCGTTCCGCCTGCTCTACAAGCAGGTCGAGATCCCCGAATACGACATGACCATCAAGGTGACCGGCTACCAGTGGTACTGGGGCTACGAGTACACCGATGAGAGCCTGTCCGGCATTTCCTTCGAGTCGATCATGCTGCGCGAAGAGTCCGAGCGGGCCGAGCGCGCCGCCGAATACGGCCGCCCGATCGAGGAATATCCCCGCCTGCTGGCTGTCGACAACGAGGTCATCGTGCCGGTCGGCAAGACCGTGCGCCTGCAGATCACCGCTGCCGACGTGATGCACTCCTTCGCCATGCCGGCCTTCGGCGTGAAGATGGATGCGGTTCCGGGTCGTCTGAACGAGACCTGGTTCAACGCCAAGCAGACCGGCATCTTCTACGGCCAGTGCTCCGAGCTCTGCGGCAAGGACCATGCCTTCATGCCGATTGCCATCCGGGTGGTCGAGGAAGAGCAGTTCCAGGCCTGGGCGGAAGCCGCCAAGGACAGCGTCGAGGATGCGACCCGTCAGCTGATGGCGACCATCGAGAAGCCGGCCGGCACTGCCGCTGCCCCGGCTGCCGGCTCGCTGGACGTGGCCGCGCGCTGATCGACGTCTCGGCGTGCGAGGCCCGGCCCCGCACGCCGCAAGGTTCGGATCGGGCCAGGTTCGGATCGGGCTTGTCCCCGGTCGACTGGACCGAGGTAAAATTCTCTAACGAGGGAGCTGGAAGATGGCCACTGCGGCGCATGCCCACGGCGATCAGGACCGTCCTACGGGATGGACGCGCTGGGTCTATTCGACCAACCACAAGGACATCGGTGTCCTCTATCTGATCTTCGCGATCATCGCGGGTATCATCGGCGGCGCGCTCAGCGTCGGCATTCGCCTTGAGCTCCAGGAGCCGGGCATGCAGTACTTCTCCGATCCGCACACCTTCAACGTGTTCACCACGTCGCACGGCCTGATCATGATCTTCTTCATGGTGATGCCGGCGCTGATCGGCGGCTTCGCCAACTTCTTCGTGCCGATCATGATCGGTGCGCCGGACATGGCCTTCCCGCGGATGAACAACATCTCGTTCTGGCTGCTGCCGCCGGCATTCCTGCTGCTGCTGCTGTCGCTGTTCGTGGAAGGTCCTCCGGGCGCCAACGGCGTTGGCGGCGGCTGGACGATCTACCCGCCGCTGTCGACCTCCGGCCAGCCCGGACCGGCGATGGATCTGGCGATCCTGGCCCTGCACGTGGCCGGTGCCTCCTCGATCCTCGGCGCGATCAACTTCATCACCACCATCTTCAACATGCGCGCCCCGGGCATGACGCTGCACAAGATGCCGCTCTTCGCCTGGTCGGTGCTCGTGACCGCCTTCCTCCTGGTGCTGTCGCTGCCGGTCCTGGCCGGCGCCATCACCATGTTGCTGACGGACCGCAACTTCGGCACGACGTTCTTCGACCCGGCCGGCGGCGGTGACCCGATCCTGTTCCAGCACCTGTTCTGGTTCTTCGGTCACCCGGAGGTGTACATCCTGATCCTGCCGGCCTTCGGCATCGTCAGCCACATCATCTCCACCTTCGCCCGCAAGCCGATCTTCGGCTATCTCGGCATGGCGTACGCCATGGTCGCGATCGGCGTCGTCGGCTTCATCGTGTGGGCGCACCACATGTACACCGTCGGCCTGGACGTCGACACACAGGCCTACTTCGTCGCGGCGACCATGGTCATCGCGGTGCCGACCGGCGTGAAGATCTTCTCGTGGATCGCCACCATGTGGCAGGGATCGATCTCCTTCCGCACCCCGATGCTGTGGGCGGTCGGTTTCATCTTCCTGTTCACCGTGGGCGGCGTGACCGGCGTGCAGCTGGCCAATGCCGGCCTCGACCGCGCGATGCACGACACCTACTACGTGGTGGCGCACTTCCACTACGTGCTCTCGCTCGGTGCCGTGTTCGGCATCTTCGGCGCCTGGTACTACTGGTTCCCGAAGATGTTCGGCTACATGTACAACGAGACCATCGGCAAGGCCCATTTCTGGATCACCTTCGTCGGCGTGAACCTCGTGTTCTTCCCGCAGCACTTCCTGGGCATGGCCGGCATGCCGCGCCGCTACGTCGACTATCCGGACGCGATGGCCGGCTGGAACGCGGTGTCGTCCTACGGCTCGTACATCTCGGCCTTCGCGGTCCTGGTGTTCCTGTTCGGCATCTTCGAGGCCTTCGCCAAGAAGCGCCAGGCTGCGGACAACCCGTGGGGCGAGGGCGCGACGACACTGGAGTGGACCCTGTCCTCGCCGCCGCCGTACCACCAGTTCGAGACCCTGCCGCGGATCAAGTGATCCCGGCGTGACACGGACAGACCGCGCCGGCATCCCGGCGCGGTCCCCCGGCAGGGGCCTTCAACGGCCCCGCCTCCGGCAGGCGCCCTTCGGGGCGCCGCGCCATTGAAACCCCGCCCGCCTGCCGCATCGGCACGGGCAAGAGATTTCGCCCGCACCGGGCAGGAAACCGCGCAAGACGAATGCCCGGCGGCGACGCCGACGGGCCATCGGCACGCACGAAAGAGACCGGAACAGACATGTCGCTCGCAGACTACCAGGACCGCAGGCTGGACGCCGTCGCCCTTGGCGGGCAGGGCGATGTCGGCGACTACCTGGCGCTGCTCAAGCCGCGCGTGATGTCGCTCGTCATCTTCACCGCGCTGGTCGGCCTCCTGATCGCTCCTGGCAGCATCCACCCGGTGCTCGGCGCGGTCGCGATCCTGTGCATCGCCGTCGGTGCCGGCGCCTCGGGCGCGCTGAACATGTGGTACGACGCCGACATCGACGCGGTCATGTCGCGCACCGCGCGCCGCCCGATCCCGGCCGGCAAGGTCACCCCCGAGGAGGCGCTCGCCTTCGGCCTGACGCTCTCGGCCTTCTCGGTTCTGGTGCTCGGCCTTGCGGTCAACTGGCTGGCCGCCGGTCTGCTGGCCTTCACCATCTTCTTCTACGCTGTCGTCTACACGATGTGGCTGAAGCGCTCGACGCCGCAGAACATCGTCATCGGCGGCGCTGCCGGCGCCTTCCCCCCGATGATCGGCTGGGCCGCGGTGACCGGCACCGTGACGGTGGAAAGCATCGTCCTGTTCCTGATCATCTTCATGTGGACGCCGCCGCATTTCTGGGCGCTGTCGCTGTTCAAGCGCGGCGACTACGAGGCCGCCCGCGTGCCGATGCTGCCCGTCGTCGCCGGCGAGGACGCCACGCGTACGCAGATCCTCGTCTATTCGGTGCTGCTGGCCCCGATCGCCGTGGCGCCGACCCTGCTGGGCTTTGCCTCGCTGGTCTATGGC
This sequence comes from Stappia sp. 28M-7, assembly GCF_014252955.1. Classification (NCBI taxonomy): domain Bacteria; kingdom Pseudomonadati; phylum Pseudomonadota; class Alphaproteobacteria; order Hyphomicrobiales; family Stappiaceae; genus Stappia; species Stappia quadratibracata. Next base: position 915,902 of record NZ_JACMIA010000001.1, read on the forward strand.
GTCGCAGCGGCTGTGCTGGGCGTTGCCTTCGTCTGGTACGCGGTCCGCGTCTATGCGCGGCGCGAGGGCGATGCGGCGCGCAAGGCGGCGGTGCGGCTCTTCGCCTTCTCGCTCGTCTACCTGTTCCTGATCTTCGCCCTGCTGCTCGCCGACAGCATCGTCGCCCGGCTGATCGCGGGAGGCTGGCTGTGAGCGAGGACGGCATGCGCCAGACGGAAGAGCAGAAGCGCCGCCAGCGCAAGCGCTCGGTCGCCATCGGCCTGGCGATCGCCGGGCTGGTGCTGCTGTTCTACGTGATCACGCTGGTCAAGATGGGACCCGGCGTGCTCAACCGGCCCCTGTAACGGACCCTGCGAGAGGAAGGCATCGCATGACGCGACAGACCGACACCCCCGACCAGGCATCCGCGACGCCGCGCGATGCAACCGCCGCGCAGAGCGACCGGCTCGCCCGCAAGAACCGGCGCATCGCCGTCGCCGTGCTCGGCGGCGTGATGACGATGGTCGGCGCGGCCTATGCCGCCGTGCCGCTCTACGAGCTGTTCTGCCAGGTCACCGGCTATGGCGGCACGACCCAGCGCGCCGACGCGCCGACCGGCACGATCATCGACCGCACGATCACCGTGCGCTTCGACGGCAACGTCAACTCGAACCTGCCCTGGGCGTTCGGTCCCAAGGAGCGGGCGATCACGTTGCGCATGGGCGAGAGCCGCCAGACCGCCTATACGGCGCACAACAATGGCGGCGATTCCAACATCGGCACGTCGGTGTTCAACGTCACGCCCTTCGAGGCCGGCGCCTATTTCAACAAGCTCGAGTGCTTCTGCTTCACCGAGCAGCCGCTTGCAGCAGGTGAATCCGTCGAGATGCCGGTGGTCTTCTTCATCGATCCGGCGATGGACGAGGACCCGCACCTGAAGCATATCAAGGAGATCACCCTCTCCTATACCTTCTTCCCTGCAAAGGGACCTGAAACGCCGGTGGCCGCGGCTCCTGCCGCGACATCGGATCCAAGCAACCGCATGTGAGTGCGACGGCCCGCTCGCCGGCGGCACGACTATAATCGGGGGAGTGTACCCATGGCGCATGCCAAGAACCACGACTACCACATCGTAGATCCGAGCCCGTGGCCGTTCCTCGGCGGCGTCGGCGCCTTCATCATGGCGCTCGGCGCGGTCGGCCTGTTCCGCCACACCCAGGGCAACGAGTTCCTTGTGTTCGGCTTCAACCTGGCCGGCTGGGGCATCTTCGCGGTCGGCACGCTGCTCGTGCTTTACGTGATGTTCGGCTGGTGGCGCGACACCGTTCGCGAGTCGCTGGCCGGCGACCACACCCCGGTGGTGCAGCTGCACCTGCGCTACGGCATGCTGCTGTTCATCGCCTCCGAGGTGATGTTCTTCGTTGCCTGGTTCTGGGCCTTCTTCGACGCCTCGCTGTTCACCGGCGAAGCCGCGCAGTATGCCCGCGTCGAGGCGACCGGCGGCGTGTGGCCGCCGGAGGGCATCGAGACCTTCGATCCCTGGCACCTGCCGCTGCTCAACACCTTGATCCTGCTGACCTCCGGCACCACGGTCACCTGGGCCCACCATGCCGTCGTTCACAACGACCGCGAGGGCCTGAAGTGGGGCCTGACGCTGACGGTCGTGCTCGGCGTGCTCTTCACGATCTGCCAGGTCTACGAGTACAGCCACGCGGCCTTCGCCTTCTCCGGCTCGATCTACGGCGCGACCTTCTTCATGGCGACCGGCTTCCACGGCTTCCACGTGTTCGTTGGCACCGTGTTCCTGCTGGTCTGCCTGATCCGCGCCAGCATGGGCCAGTTCACCCCGCAGAAGCACTTCGGCTTCGAGGCGGCGGCCTGGTACTGGCACTTCGTCGACGTGGTGTGGCTGTTCCTGTTCGTCACGATCTACGTTTGGGCGGCCGGCCCGGCCCACTGACGCAAGGCGCGAGACCATGCGGTACCGTCTGCTGAAGACGGCGTTTCTGATCCTGTCCGCGGCGGCATCTGTCGCCGCGGACTTTGCTTTTTCGCGGTCCGCCGCCGCCGATCAGGCCGCCGCGCAGATCGAAGAGCCTCGCGTCGAGAAGGTCCTGGTCGAAAAGGGCGAACGGCGCCTGCAGCTGCTCGATGCGAGCGGTGCGGTGCTGAAGAGCTACACGATCGCGCTCGGCGGCGACCCGCTCGGCCACAAGCAGCGCGAGGGCGACGGCCGCACCCCGGAGGGGCGCTACACGATCGACTGGCGCAACCCGCAAAGCGCCTACCACCTGTCGCTGCACATCTCCTATCCCGACCAGGACGACACGCGCCGCGCCAACGAACGCAGCGAGGACCCGGGCGGGATGATCATGATCCACGGCATGCGCAACGGGCTGGGCTGGCTCGGCTTCCTGCATCAATATGTCGACTGGACCGACGGCTGCATTGCCGTCACCAATGCGGAAATGGATGAGATCTGGCGGCTGGTTCCCAACGGTACGCCGATCGAGATCCGCCCCTGACCGCGCCCGCGGTCCGGTAGCCTGCAGGGCTCTAGCGCCAGGAGCGCAATGCACATGACTGAACCGACCGCCGACCGCGCGCATTATCCGCCGCAGGACCCGCTGCGCACCGGCCTTTCCGGACGCTGCCCGCGCTGCGGCCAGGGCCGTCTGTTCAAGGGCTATCTGGCGACCCGCCCGTCCTGCTCCAATTGCGGCCTGAGCTTCGATTTCGCCGACAGCGGCGACGGCCCGGCGGTGTTCATCATCATGATCGTCGGCTTTATCGTCGTCGGCCTGGTGCTGGCCGTGGAGATGTCGATCCGTCCGCCGATCTGGGTGCACATGGTTCTGTGGCTGCCGCTCACCCTCATTCTCGGCCTCGGCATGCTGCGGCCGCTCAAGGGCCTGATGATCGCCCAGCAATACAAGCACAGCGCCCAGGAGGGACGGGTTGACGAGTAACGCATCGCCCGCGCCGGCGCCCGCTCGCAAGCGCCGCCTGCTGCTGCCGGCACTGGTGGCCTTCATCGTGTTCTGCGCGCTGATGGCGCTCGGCACCTGGCAGGTGCTGCGCCTGCAGTGGAAGCTCGCGCTCATCGAGCGGGTCGAGGAGCGCATTGACCTTGCGCCCGTGGACCCGCCCGCCCCGGACGCGTGGGCCGGGATCGACGAGGACGCCTGGGACTACCGGCCCGTGCGCCTGACGGGCCGCTTCCTGGACGGCGAGGTCTATTACTATCTGGCGCTTACCGAGCCGCAGGGTACCTTCGGCGGCCCGGGCTATCTGGTCTATGCCCCGTTCCGCACCGAGGCCGGCCCGGTGGTGATGGTCAATCGCGGCTTCGTGCCGGAGTCCCGCCGCCTGCCCGAGAGCCGGCCGGGCAGCGAGCCGCCGGCAGGCGAGGTGGAGATCACCGGCCTGTGGCGGCGCGACGAACGCGGCAACATGTTCACGCTGGATGCCGATCCGAAGACGCAGGTCTGGTTCGTGCGCGAGGCGCCGAAGATGGCGGCCTCGCTCGGCGTCGACGATGCGCCGCTCGCGCCCTTCAGCGTGGACCTGCGCGCCGAGGCAACGCCGGCCGGCGGCTTGCCGCAGGCGGGCGAGACCCTCATCTCCTTCCGCAACAACCACCTGCAATACGCGGTCACCTGGTACGGCCTCGGCCTCGTGCTGATCGGCGTGTTCATCGCCTTCGCCCGCAGCGAGACCCGCCGCCCGTCCGGGGAGTAGGGGCGGGGCGTCTTCGGGGCCTGCCACCGACGCACCAGCCGCTCCCTGGCGTCTTCCCGGGCAAGCGCAGCGCGACCCGGGACCGGGGAGGCACGGCGGTGGTGGGAGCCTTCGGGAGTGCCTTCGAGAGGTTTTCGGCTCTCCGGCCCCGGCTCGGCGCTTGCGCGCCGTCCGGGGTGACGAAGGGAGGGACGGAGTGCCGGAAACCGTGGGGCAGCGATCAAGCGTCGTCACAGCCGCTCTGGCAACCAATAGGCCCCGGGTCGCGCTGCGCTTGCCCGGGGTGACGGCCTTGGGGATGCGGGCGGATGTGTCATTCTCGGGCCGTCAACCCGGTGCTGATCGCCATCTCGCCCTCTCGGTTGTCATCCCGGACGAGGCCGCAAGGCCGACGATCCGGGATCCAATGGCAACCCCGGCAGGGGCGAGGCGCGAGCGCATGGCCACCTCTATGGCTGTCACGCCTGCGCAGGCAGGCGTCCAGTATCCGCCTGGGCGGATGGTGGCGCACAGGCGTCTGCCGGCCATCGCGAAGGCCGCTAGCGGCACCGCCGAGGCCTCACTCGAACCGCACGGGGTTACTGGATCCCGGTCTTCGGCTGTGCCGAAACCGGGATGACATCCCGCGGGTGGGGCCGCGCAAGGTGCCGGGTCATGGCGGAGTTATGGCCTGCGCCATGAAAAAGCCGGACCGCGAGGCGGCCCGGCTTGAAAAGCACCGGCAAGCGGTGGCTCCGGCCGGTGCGCGAAGGCCCCGGCCGAAGGCGTCAGGATCAGAGCGCGGCGAGGATGCCGGCGGCGCCCGAAACCTCGGCCTTGCCCGGCATTTCCTCGATGTTGAGGGCCGTGACCTTGCCGTCCTTGACGATCATCGCATAGCGCTTGGAGCGGATGCCGAGGCCGGCGCCCGAGGCGTCGAGCTCCAGGCCGATCGCCTTGGCGAAGTCGGCGCTGCCGTCGGCCAGGAAGGTGATCTTCTCGGCGCCGGTGGCCTTGGCCCAGGCATTCATCACGAACACGTCGTTGACCGACACCACCGCGATCTCGTCGACGCCCTTGGACAGGATCGTGTCCGCGTGCTCGACGAAGCCCGGCAGGTGGTTGTTGTGGCAGGTCGGCGTGAAGGCGCCGGGAACCGCGAAGAGAACCACGGTGCGGCCAGCGAAGAGATCGGAACTGCTGCGCTCGGCCGGGCCGTCGGCAGTCATGATCTTGAACTTGGTCTCGGGCAGGGTGTCGCCAACCTTGATCGTCATGTTCGGAAGTCTCCTCAGAAAGGTGAGCCGGAGGGCGTCGCGATGCGGCAGGCCGCCGCATGGCGTCCGCCTCCTGACATAGGGTGTTCCGGCGCGTCCGTCGAGCGGCAGCGACAGACTAGTTCGCCGCCGGCGGCAATTCGCTGCGATGCTCGACCGCGGCCTTGCCCTCCACCAGGGTCAGGGCGAGGGGGCGGGTGCCGTCGTCGCTGCTCGCAAGGCCGCGCGCGGGCAGGGTGAAGCGGGCGGTGGTGCCGTCCCGCTCCAGCAGCACCGGCACGCCGTTGTAGGAGCCCTGCGCGCCTTCCGCGAACAGGTCGACGGGATCGGTCGGCGATGCCAGCTCGGCGGTGATGACGAGGGTTTCCTCGGGCGCCTTGCCCTCGGCCGGGGCGAGCTCTTCCCGCTCGATGGCGGCAATGCGCGGCGGCGCCTCGCCCTGCGGCCGCGGCAGGGCGGCCCTTGCGGCGGAAATCGCCTGGCGGGCGGCAAAGTCCGGTCCGCCTTCGGCCAGCGGCAGTTCCAGCTGGGCCTCGCCCGGCATGCAGATCTCGCGGCAGATGCCGAACGTCACATGCGCGCGAAGCACGGGCGCGGTCTCGCCCGGTGTCGGCTCCAGGTCGATCGGCAGCACGATGCGGTCGTGATAGATGATCGAGGTGGCGTAAGGATCGGAATAGCGCTCGGGCACGGGAAAGCGCAGGCGGGCCGAGCCAAGGCCCGAGGAGGCGCTGAAATCGGCGACGGTCGGGATGCCGGCCTCGCCCGGAAAGCGCCAATAGGTATGCCAGCCGTCCTCAAGGCGGATCTCCAGCGCCGCATCCCCGGCAGTCGGCGCCTCGCCAGGAGTGGTGGGGCCGGTGGAGTTGGGGCCGGTGGAGACGAGGCGGATGCTGGCCGCGCCCACGCGTGTCCACGGGCTTTCGCCGGCCTGGGCAGCACCGCCGAAGGGGCCGGCAAGCGCCAGGGACCCGAGCAGCAAGGCGGCTGCGGCAAGGCGCGCAAGGGCGCGTGAGTTACGGCGGGCAAAAAAGGTCCTGTTCTGCATGGCAATCCCGGCGAACTGCTCCATCTTGTCGGCCAAGCGACTGGCAGTGTTGGCGCAAATCGCCTTGCGGGTCCACAGGCGAAGCGCCACATCTGCGTGATCGCGGGTGCTGCGGCGGTTAACATGCTGCAAGGCCCGACGTAAGATGGAGCCCCGCTAGCGCGCCGCTTCGCGGCCGCAGGCCGGAGAAACATGCCGCAGGGTGTGCCGGCAGGATGGGCGGGCGATAGTGGCCGGGCGAGACGGGCCCGGCGAAATGGGCCGGGCGCAGGAGAGGAACCAGGGGCCATGAAAAGCGACGACCTCAGCCGGACCTCGCTCGCGGGGCAGCTGCTGATCGCGATGCCGCAAATGGCGGACGAGCGCTTCGCGCATTCCGTGATCTATCTGTGCGCCCATTCGGCGGAAGGGGCGATGGGCATCATCGTCAACCAGCGGGCGCCGAGCCTCAGCTTTCCCGAGCTGCTGCGCCAGCTCGACATCATCCCCGACGACGAGAGCATCCGCCTGCCGGCGCCTGCCGACCGCATGCAGGTGCATCGCGGCGGCCCGGTGGAGACCGGGCGCGGCTTCGTGCTGCATTCGCAGGACTTCGTCATCGCCAACTCGACCATGCCGGTGCAGGACGGCATCTGCCTGACCGCGACGCTCGACATCCTGCGCGCCATCGCCGAAGGGCGCGGGCCGGCACAGGCGATGCTGGCGCTCGGTTATGCCGGATGGGGCGCCGGGCAGCTGGAAGCCGAGATCCAGGAAAACGGCTGGATCACCGGACCGGCGGACGAGGCGATCGTCTTCGACACCGCGCTCGACAGCAAGTGGGACCGGGCGCTCGCCAAGATCGGCATCGCGCCGGCCATGCTGTCCAGCGAAGCCGGCCACGCCTGAACACCGCGCGGGCCCGGCGCCGGGCGCGGGTTTGCGGGCGGCGGGTCGTGTTACCCGGTGCGCGCATTGCTGCTGGCAAACCATCCGGCTTGCCCGGACCCGAGCCGAGAGATAGGGTGCGCCTGAGCATTGACCGCCAGCGCCCGACGGGCGCCTGGCCGGACGAGGCGGAGCTGCCGGGGCAGGCAGGCCGCCGGGCTTGCAAGGGCACACCGGACCGCAGACCGGGATGCGACCGAGGCCGGAACGCCAGGAACGGGGGGCCGCCCCGCCGGGCGAACTGGCGCGGCGGACGCATCCGCTCCCGGTTCGCAAGAAAGACTTTCTGGAGGATATCGCCGCCGTGAAATATGTCAGTACCAGGGGCGAGGCGCCGGTTCTCGGGTTTTCCGACGTTCTTTTGACCGGACTTGCCGCGGATGGCGGTCTCTACGTTCCCCAGACATGGCCGAAACTGTCGCGCGAGACCATCGCCGGCTTTGCCGGACGTCCCTATGCGGAAGTCGCCCAGGCGGTTATCGAGCCCTTCGTCGGCGACGACATTTCCCGGCAGGATCTCGCCGCGATGATCCGCGAGGCCTATGCGGGCTTTCGCCACCCGGCGGTGACGCCCCTGGTGCAGGTGGCGCCGAACCGCTTCGTGCTGGAGCTTTTCCACGGTCCCACGCTCGCCTTCAAGGATGTGGCGATGCAGCTGCTCGGCCGGCTGATGGACCATGTGCTGGCCGCCCGCGACCAGCGCGCCACCATCGTCGGCGCCACTTCGGGCGACACGGGCGGGGCGGCGATCGAGGCCTTCCGCGGCCGCGAGCGCACCGACATCTTCGTCCTGTTCCCGGACGGGCGCGTGTCCGACGTGCAGCGCCGGCAGATGACGACGCCGACCGAGGCCAATGTGCACTCGCTGGCGCTGGCCGGCACGTTCGACGACTGCCAGTCGATCCTCAAGGGCATGTTCACCCATGCCGCCTTCCGCGACCGGGTGCAGCTGGCCGGCGTCAACTCGATCAACTGGGCGCGCATCGTCGCGCAGGTGGTCTACTATTTCGTGGCCGGCGCCGCCCTCGGCGCGCCGCATCGCCCGGTGTCCTTCACCGTGCCGACCGGCAATTTCGGCGATATCCTCGCCGGCTATGTGGCGGCACAAATGGGCCTGCCGATCGAGCGGCTGGTGATCGCCACCAACGCCAACGACATTCTCGCCCGCACGCTGGAAAACGGCGCCTACGAGACCCGCGGCGTGGTGCCGACGATCTCGCCGTCGATGGACATCCAGATCTCGTCCAACTTCGAGCGGCTGCTGTTCGAGGTGCACGGGCGCGACGGCGCGCAAATCCGTTCGCTGATGGCACGGCTTTCGCAGTCCGGCCGTTTCGAGCTGGCGGACGGCCCGCTGGCGGCGATTCGCGAGGGCTTCGATGCCGGGCGCTGCGGCGAGGCGGAGACGGCGGCGACCATCGAGCGCACGCTGCGCGAGACCGGCTACCTGCTCGATCCGCACACGGCCATCGGCCTGCATGTGGCCGAGCAGCAGCCGGCAAGCGAGGCACCGATGGTGGTGCTGGCGACGGCGCATCCGGCGAAGTTCCCCGACGCGGTGGAGGCGGCCTGCGGCGTGCGCCCGGCGCTGCCGCCGGAGCTGGAGCCGATGATGAGCGCTCCGGAGCGCTTCACGAAGATGGCGGCCGAACGCGGCGAGATCGAACGCCACATCCTCGATACAGCCCGCGCCGCCACGATGGAGGTGTCCTGATGCAGGTGCGGGTGACGAGGCTGGCCAACGGCCTCAGGGTCGTGACCGACACCATGCCGCACCTGCGCACCGCCGCGCTCGGCGTGTGGGTGGGAGCGGGCTCCCGCTCCGAGACGCCGGACCAGAACGGCATCACTCATCTGCTCGAACACATGGCCTTCAAGGGCACGGCGACCCGCACGGCGCGGCAGATCGCCGAGGAGATCGAGGCGGTCGGCGGCGAGCTGAACGCCTCCACCAGCGTCGAGCACACCAACTACTATGCCCGCATCCTGGCCGAGGACGTGCCGCTGGCGGTCGAGCTGATCGCCGACATCCTGCAGAATTCCAGCTTCGATGCGGAGGAACTGGCGCGCGAGAAGCACGTGATCCTGCAGGAGATCGGTGCCGCGCACGACACGCCCGACGACAAGGTGTTCGACCAGTTCCAGGAAACCGCCTGGAGCGACCAGGCGATCGGCCGGCCGATCCTGGGCACCCGCGAGACGGTGATGTCCTTCACGCCGGAGGACCTGCGCGCCTATCTTTCCGAGCATTACCGGGCCGAGAACATGGTGCTGGCAGCCGCCGGCGCGGTGGACCACGACGCGGTGGTGAAGCTGGCCGAAGAGCATCTGGGCGGCCTGTCGGGCAAGCCGAGCATCGAGCCGGTCGCCGCCCACTATAACGGCGGCAGCACCTTGCTGGAGCGCGAGCTGATGGAGGTCCAGCTGGTGCTGGGCTTCGAGGGCGTGCCCTACCGCGCGCCCGACTACTACTCGGTGCAGGTGCTGGCCTCGGTGATGGGCGGGGGCATGTCCTCGCGCCTGTTCCAGGAAATCCGCGAGACCCGCGGCCTGTGCTACGCGATCTACTCCTTCCACTGGGCGTTCCAGGACACCGGCCTGTTCGGCGTCCATGCGGCGACAGGCGAGGAGGATATCGGCGAGCTCTTCCCCGTGCTGGTGGACGAACTCGGCCGCGCCTCGCAGGAGATCGTGCAGGCCGACCTCGACCGCTCGAAGGCGCAGATCCGCGCCGGACTGATGATGTCGCTGGAAAGCCCGGCCGCCCGCGCGGGCCAGATCGCCCGCCAGCTGATGATCCATGGCGAGGTACTGTCGCCGGAGGAGATCCAGAGCCGCATCGACGCGGTGACGCTGGACAGCGTGCGCGCTGCCGCCGCCAAGGTCTTCGCCGGGGTGCCGACGCTCTCCGTCGTCGGGCCGAAGACGGGCGGCCTGCCGCTGCCGCTCGACGCCGACGCGGTGGCCGAGCGGCTGGGTGGTGCCATGCCGGCGCGCGCCGTCGGCGCCTGAGACCTGCACGGAGGCGGACATGTCCTTGTTCCGGGCCTTCTCCGGCTCCGAGCCGGTCCGGACCCTGATTGCGGGGGAGGGGGACACTGCCCTGATGCTGCGCCAGCCGCAGCCGCAGGACCATGCCCAATGGGCGGCATTGCGAGAGGCGAGCCACGCCTTCCTGCAGCCCTGGGAGCCGCTATGGGCGGCGGACGAGCTGTCGCGCGCCTCCTATCGCCGGCGCCTGCGCCGCTATGCGCGCGAAATGCGCGAGGACCGGGCCTACCCCTTCTTCCTGTTCCGCCTCGCCGACGGGGTGCTGGTGGGCGGGGCGACGCTGTCCAACATCCGCCGCGGCGTGGCGCAGACCGCCTCGCTCGGCTACTGGATGGGCGCCCCGCATGCAGGACGGGGCCATATGAGCCGGGCGGTGCAGGCACTGCTCGCCTTCGCCTTTTCTGAACTGTCGCTGCACCGGGTCGAGGCGGCCTGCCTGCCGCACAATGTCGCCTCGCGTCGGCTCCTTGAAAAAGCCGGCTTTTGCCGCGAGGGCTACGCCCGCCGCTACCTGCGCATCGCCGGGGAATGGCAGGATCATCTGCTGTTCGCCCGTCTGGCCGGCGATACCGCCGCGCCGCAGGGCCTTGCCACCATCTCCGCCGCAAGCGTCGCCGTCTGGCAGGCGCAGGTCCCGGCGGACCCCGGCACGGACGCCGGTGCCGGAGAGAAAGAAATCTTGTGAGATGGGTTGGATGCCGATAAGTCTCCGGCAACGCGCGTTGCGCGACGTGAAACGGACGAACCGCTTGCCCCTTTTCAGGTTCCTTGTGCTCGCGCTGGCGGCGTGGCTGATCACCTATGCTCCGGCAGCAGCCATCGAGGCGGTCGAGGTTCGCTCCTCCACCGATGCGCTGGACCTGACCGGCGCCGTCGATCTCTATCCCAACGAGGGCGCCAGCCTGCAGGTCTCGACCGCGCCCGGCGCCGACGGCATCGTCCGCCGCATCGAGGTGAATTCGCGCGACGGCACCAACACCAGCTGGGCCGTCTTCGCCCTGTCCAATCCCGGCGACGAACAGATCGACCGGCTGATCGTCGCCCCGTTCTTCCAGCTCGTCGGCTCGCGGCTGATCTGGCCGGATCTCGGCGCCTCGCGCATCGCCTCGATCACGCCGAGCCAGGGCATCGCGCCCGAGCGGCAGTCGAGCCAGGAGGCGGACGTCTTCCTGATCACGCTCGATCCCGGCGCGGTGGTCACCTATGTGGTGGAGATGCGCACGCCCGGCCTGCCGCAGCTGCGCCTGTGGGAGCCGGACGTCTACAAGGACACGGTCAACGCCTACACGCTCTATCGCGGCATCATCCTCGGCATTTCCGGCCTTCTCGCCCTGTTCCTGACCATCCTCTTCGTGGTCAAGGGCACGATCATGTTCCCGGCGACGGCGGTTCTGGCCTGGTCGGTTCTGGCCTATCTGACCATCGACTTCGGGTTCTGGAACAAGGTCCTGCAGATCACGCCGGGTGAGGAACAGCTGTACCGCGCCTGCGCCGAGGTGGCGCTGGCGGCGAGCCTGATCATCTTCCTCTACGCCTATCTGAACCTCAACCGCTGGCACATCCGTTACAGCCACCTGGCGCTCGGCACCTTGATCCTGGTGCTCGGCCTGCTCGGCATCGCCGTCTGGGACCCCTCCGTCGCCGCCGGCATCGCCCGCGTCTCGCTCGGCATCATCGGCGTGCTGGGCTTTGCGGTGATCGCGGCGCTGGCGCTGCAGGGCTACGACCGGGCGATCATGCTGGTGCCGACCTGGGTGCTGCTGCTGTCCTGGCTGGTGGGCGCGGCGATGACCGTGACCGGATCGTTGGCCAACGACATCGTCCAGCCGGCGCTGGCCGGCGGCCTGGTGCTGATCGTGCTGCTGATCGGCTTCACGGTGATGCAGCACGCCTTCGCGGGCGGTGCCATCGCGCAAGGACTGATTTCCGACGTGGAGCGGCGGGCGCTGGCGCTGACCGGCTCCGGCGACATCATCTGGGACTGGGACGTCGACCGCGACCGCATCTCCACCGGCAACGAGGTGGAGGACCTGCTCGGCCTCAAGCAGGGCCTGCTGGAGGGGCCGGCGCGCGACTGGCTCGACGTGCTGCACCCGCAGGATCGCGACACGTTCCGCACCACGCTGGACGCGGTGATAGACCAGCGCCGCGGCCGCATCTCGCAGGCCTTCCGCCTGCGCGCCGACGACGGCCATTTCCGCTGGTTCCGCCTGCGCGCGCGGCCCATCGTCGGGTCCGACGGCGAGGTGATCCGCTGCGTCGGCACGCTGCTCGACATCACCGACCAGAAGGTGACCGAGGAGCGGCTGCTGCACGATGCGGTGCATGACAACCTGACCGGCCTGCCCAACCGCGAGCTGTTCATGGACCGGCTGCAGGCGGCCATCGCCCGCTCGCGCGCGGAAAAGCTCGGCCGTCCTTCCGTGCTGATCATCGATCTCGACCGCTTCAAGCAGGTCAACGATTCCATCGGCCTGTCCGCCGGCGACAGCATCCTGCTGACCATCGCGCGGCGCGTGTCGCGCCAGCTGAAGCCGCAGGATTCGCTCTCGCGCCTGTCCGGCGACACCTATGCGCTGCTGCTCCTGTCCGAACAGTCGGCCGACCGGATCGCCGCCTTCGCCGACGCGGTGCGCCGCGCGGTGCGCTCGCCCATCACCTTCGGCGAGCGGGAAGTGTTCCTGACCTCCTCCGTCGGCATCGCCATCTACGAGACCGAAGGGTCCTCGGCGGCCGAGCTGATGCGCGAGGCGGACATGGCGATGAACCATGCCAAGCGGCTCGGCGGCGACCGGGTGGAGGTGTTCCGCCCGACGCTGCAGACCGGCACGCGCAGCCGCGCCGAGCTGGAAGGCGATCTGCGCAAGGCGCTGAAGACCGACGGCATCACCGTGTTCTACCAGCCCATCGTGCGCCTGGTGGATCGCTCCATCGCCGGCTTCGAGGTTCTGGCCCGCTGGAACCACCCGACGCGCGGGGCGATCTCGCCGGCGGAATTCATCCCCATCGCCGAGCAGTCGGGCATCATCAACGAGCTGGGCCTGTTCGTGCTGGACAAGGGCGCGCGCCAGCTCGCCGACTGGCAGCAGAGCTTCCGCCTGCCGGTGCCGCTGTTCGCCAGCGTCAACATCTCCTCGCTGCAGCTGCTGCGCCACGACCTGATCAACGACGTGAAGTCGGTGCTGTCGCGCTCCTCCATCGCGCCGGGAACGCTCAAGCTGGAGCTGACGGAATCGGTGGTGATGGCCAATCCGGAATATTCGGCGCGGATGCTGGAGCGGCTGCGCGCGCTCGGCGCCGGCCTGTCGCTGGACGATTTCGGCACCGGCTATTCCAGCCTCAGCTACCTGCAGCGCTTCCGCTTCGACACGATCAAGGTCGACCAGTCCTTCGTGCGCCCGAACGGCCGCAGCGCCCGTCCGGTGATCCTGCGCTCGATCATCGCGCTCGGTCACGACCTCGGCATGCAGGTGGTGGCGGAAGGGGCGGAGACGGAGTCCGATTCGCTCGAGCTGCACCAGCTCGGCTGCGAATACGCGCAAGGCTTCCTGTTCGGCCAGCCGATGGAAGCCGCGCAAGCGACCAAGCTGCTGCAGTCGGAGATGGACGCGCTGCGGTCGTAAGACCGCGCGGGGAATTTGGATCCTTTTTCCCAATCCTTGAAATGCAGCCGGATGGTTGCGTTTTGATCCGTGCGCTGTAAGGTAAAAGGCAACCGGAGGGTTGCGTTATGAGCGACAGGATCGTCAAGAAGGTGGAGTTGAAGGCGCCGGTTTCGCGGGTCTGGCGGGCGCTGTCGGACCACGAGGAATTCGGCGCGTGGTTTCGGGTCAGGCTCGACGGGCCGTTCGTTCCCGGCAGCATCTCGACCGGCCGGATGACCTATCCCGGCTATGAACATTATCCCTGGCTCGCCACCGTGGAGAAGATGGAGCCGGAGCGGCTGCTCTCCTTCAGGTGGCACGATTTCGACGAGGCGTCCGGCCTCGCGGTTGGCGATCAGCCCACGACGCTGGTCGAGTTCCGGCTGGAGCCGGTGGAGGGGGGAACCTTGCTGACGATCACCGAAAGCGGCTTCGAGGCGCTGCCGGACGCGCGGCGGCTCGAGGTCCTGCGCGGCAACACGCAGGGCTGGAACATCCAGGCGGAGAACATTGCCAGGCATGTCGCACCCTCGAGCTGACACGTCCTCCGTCGCTTCGGTGTTCGCCGCGCTCGGCGACCCGACACGTCTGGCGCTGCTGTCCCGGCTGGCCGACGGGCCTGCGCAGTCGGTCGTCGAGCTGACGCGCGGCACCGGCCTGACCCGGCAGGGGATCAGCAAGCATCTGGCCGTTCTGGAGGAGGCGGGCGTCGTCTCCAGCACCCGGGTCGGCCGCGAGAGCCGCTTCGCCATCCAGCCGGCCGGACTGACCGAGGCGAGCCGCTATCTGGAGCGTGCCTCGCGGCAATGGGACGATGCGGCGGCGCGGCTGCGCGCGCTCGTCGAGGATTGACCCGTGAAGTCGGGCAGACCCCGCGATACGGCTACTTTTTCTTGAACGGCGCCATGCCCTTGCGGGCGAGCTCGTCGGCGCGCTCGTTCTCGTCGTGCCCGGCATGGCCCTTGACCCAGTGCCAGGTGACGTCGTGGCGGCCGCGTGCCGCATCAAGCGCCTGCCACAGCTCGGCATTCTTCACCGGCTTCTTGTCGGCCGTGCGCCAGGCGTTGCGCTTCCAGTTGTAAAGCCACTTGGTGATGCCGTCGCGCACATAGGTGCTGTCGGTGTGCAGGTCGACCTTGCACGAGCGCTTGAGGGCGTTCAGCGCCTCGATGGCCGCCGTCAGCTCCATGCGGTTGTTGGTGGTCTGGGCCTCGCCGCCGCACAGCTCGCGCTCATGCTCGCCGAAACGCAGGATCGCGCCCCAGCCGCCGGGACCCGGATTGCCCGAGCACGCCCCGTCCGTGTGGATGGTGACGCGCGTCTCCGCCGCTGCCTCGCTCATGGGGCGAGCCCGTAGTCGGAGGCGGTGGAAACGCCCTGATGGAAGCGCAGCTTGCGCAGGTATTCGCGCGGGTCCTTCGGAGTGACCAGCGCGCCCGGCGGCACGCGCAGCCAGTCGTGCAGGCGGGTCAGCAGGAAGCGCAGGGCCGAGCCGCGCGCCAGCAGCGGCAGGGCGGCGAACTCCGCATCCGTGAAGTCGCGCACCTGGCGATATCCGTTGAGCAGCGCCCGCGCCTTGGTGACGTTGAAGGAGAGGTCCGGCTCGAAGCACCAGGCATTGAGGCAGATCGCCACGTCATAGGCGAAGGCATCGTTGCAGGCGAAATAGAAGTCGATAAGCCCGGACAGGCGCTCGCCGATGAAGAAGACGTTGTCGGGAAAGAGATCCGCGTGGATGACGCCGGAGGGAAGACCGGTCGGCCAGCGGCTCTCCAGATGATCGAGCTCGGCGGTCAGCTCTGCGCCGAGACCCGGGACGACGGTGTCGGCCTGGTCGAGCGAGGCGCCCAGCAGCGGCCGCCAGCTGTCCACCGACAGGGTGTTGGGGCGCTGGCCGGCAAAGTCCGAACCGGCGAGATGGAAGCGGGCGAGCGCCTCGCCGAGCTCCGCGCAATGCTCGCGCTTGGGCCGGCGCACCCACATGCCGTCGAGGAACGAGATGATGGCGGCGGGCCGTCCGGCCAGCTCGCCCAGCATCGCGCCGGAGCGCGCGGCGATCGGCTGCGGGCAGGAAATGCCGCGCGCCGCCAGATGGCGCATCAGCTCCAGGAAGAACGGCAGGTCGGCCGGGTTCACCCGCTTCTCGTAGAGCGTAAGGATGAAATAGCCGCTCGTCGTGTGCAGCAGGAAGTTCGAGTTCTCGACGCCTTCGGCGATGCCCTTCAGGGCCAGCGTGTCGCCGATATCGTAAAGGGCGACGAAGGCCGCAAGGTCCTCGTCCGAGACGTCAGTGTAGACAGCCATGGGGTCGGGTTCGTTTTCCGGGCGTGAGAAGGGTCAGGGCGAGAGCGGATTGCGTGCATCGGCAAGGATGCGCCCGCCGATGGCGACGAAGCAGGCGCCGGCCACGCGCTCGATCCAGTGCTGCAGGCCGGAAAAGCGGCGCAGCACCGGCGCGGACGACATGAACAGGCTGACCAGCGTGTACCACAGCGCGGCCGAGACGACGACCAGGGCCACCATGGCGACGAGCACCCAGGCTGGCGTCGTCGCGCTGACCGAGGTGGCGAAGACACTGGCGAACAGCACGATGGCCTTCGGGTTGGTCATGGTGACGAGGAAGCCGAAGACCAGCGGATTGCGGCGCGGGGTGCGGGCGGCAGCATCAAGCTCCAGCTCCTGTGGCCGGGCAAAGAGCAGCCGGAGGCCGAGCCAGGCGAGATAGAGCCCGCCGGCAACGCGCAGCACCACGGCAAGCCACTGGTACTGCACGAGCAGGGCGGAGAGGCCGACGAGCGAGAGCGTCGCGTAGACGCCAAGGCCGAGCGAGACGCCGGCGGTGGTCAGCAGTCCGGCGCGGGCGCCATGCGCCATCGAGGAGCGCACGACGGCGATGAAATCCGGCCCCGGCAGCATCAGGGCCGGCAGGAAGATCGCGAAAACCGCGACGAAGACGCCAAGCCACTCCATCCGCTTTCCCCCCGTTGCTGCGCGACGTTACTCGGCCGCCTCGCGCAGGGCGCGCGGCAGGTTGAAGGAGATCGTCTCCTCAGCCGTGCGCACGCTGTCGACAGTGACCTCGTAGCGTTCGGCAAATGCGGCGATGATCTCCTCCACCAAGACCTCGGGCGCGGAGGCGCCGGCGGTGATGCCAAGGCTCGTCAGCGGCGGAAGCGTGTCCCAGGGAATGTCGGCGGCGCGCTGCACGAGGAGCGCGACCGGGCAGCCGGCACGCTCGGCGACCTCGCGCAGGCGCTGCGAGTTCGACGAGTTCGGCGCGCCGACGACGATCAGCGCCTCGACGTCCGGGGCAACGGCCTTCACCGCTTCCTGCCGGTTGGTGGTGGCGTAGCAGATGTCGTCCTTGTGCGGGGCGACGATGTCGGGGAAGCGGGCGGTCAGCACCTCGACGATCTGGGCGGTGTCGTCCACCGACAGCGTGGTCTGGGTGATCCAGGCCAGCGGCCGGTCGCCGGCCGGCTCGAACGCTCGCGCGTCCTCCACCGTCTCGACGAGGCGCACCGCGCCCTCGGGCAGCTGGCCCATCGTGCCGATGACTTCCGGATGGCCGGCATGGCCGATCAGCACGATCTCGCGGCCGCGGCGGAAGTGGATCTCCGCTTCCTTGTGGACCTTGGAGACCAGCGGGCAGGTGGCGTCGAGATAGAACATGTTGCGCGAGCGCGCGTCCTCGGGCACCGACTTCGGCACGCCATGGGCGGAGAACACCACCGGGCGGTCGTGATGGCCGTCCGGGATCTCGTCCAGCTCCTCGACGAAGACGGCGCCCTTGGTCTTCAGGCTCTCGACGACGAACTTGTTGTGCACGATCTCGTGACGCACGTAGACCGGCGCGCCGAAGCGCTCGAGCGCCAGCTCGACGATCTGGACGGCACGGTCGACGCCGGCGCAAAAGCCCCGCGGGGCGCAAAGCAGCACCTTGAGCGGCGGGCGGTTTCCGGCGGAAGGGTCTGAAGCCAAGAGGGCCTCCTTGCAGTCGGCGTCGGCGGGGAGCCGCGACGCACGGGCTTTGCTGGCAATAGAGGTATGGGGGCAGGGCGTGTCAAGGGTAGCCGGCCAAGTCGTGAGGCGGGAAATCGCCGCGCACCCGCAGCCGCTCGCCAAGCGCCGGTCCGCCTGATATAGACGTTCCCCTGAACGAGTATGCGTCCTTGAGCAGAATTGGGAAGATTGGCATGCAGCACGCCGACTGGATCCGTCGTACGGGCCCGCTCGCCTCGCTCGCACTCGGCCTTGCCGTTGCGGCCTGCGGTACGGATATCGCAGGGGTCAGCAACGATGTGGCCAAGACCGTGATCTCCGGCAACGCCGCCGGCAAGTCGGTGGTGGAGGACATCAACCCCGAGACCTTCCGCCAGGAGGTCCCCTGTCCGCCGCTGGGAGTGGAGCCCGACGGCTATTTGCTCATGACCTACGACCGGGGCAAGCAGGACGACCCGCAGGGCCTGCGCTATCAGGCGAATATCGAGAAGTGGGCGCGCAAGTGCCAGCGCGGCGCCGATGGCGGCGTGCTGATGACTGTCGGCGTGTCCGGACGCGTGACGCCGGGCCCGGCCTGGCCGGGCGGCGAGATCCTGCTGCCGCTGCGCATTTCCGTCTCGGATACCGACGCTGCCAAGGCCAAGCCGCAGGTTCGCCAGCTGTCCATCCCGGTGACGCTGGGCGCGGGCGCACCGGCCGAGCAGTGGGCGCTGGTGGAGGAGAATGTCTCTATTCCCCAGGGCGGTTCGGCAAAGGTGCAGATTGCGCTGGACGAGAAGGGAAAACGTCGGCAATAGGGAGGGCATGTTGACAGTGCGACAGGCGCTGTCGACAATGCGACACGAAAGGCGGCGTGGACGTTGTGCGCCGCCGGCAGGGACCTGAAGACGCACGTCTTCGCGATCCTGCTTCAAGGACTTGCGGGAGAGATCGGCATCACGGGTGCCGGCGCCGAAGGAGCAACCGCCCCGGAAACTCTCAGGCAAAAGGACCGCAGGTCGAGCAACGCTCTGGAAAGAAGTCCGGACCGCCCTTCGGGTCGGGGCCGGGCTCACCGAAGGAGTAACCGCCTCAATTACGGGCGCCGGTCACGGACCGGAAGCCGGGCGGGAAATCTCTCAGGTCGTCAGGACAGAGGGGGTGCGTGGATACGAAACCGTGTTCGCGTCACCAGACCCTCTAGCGCCAGGACGACCAAATGGCCGATCACGCCGACGGACCTCTGCTTTCGACGCCCCTGACGGACCTGCACCGCGAGCTCGGTGCGCGTCTCGTGCCGTTCGCCGGCTACGAGATGCCGGTCCAGTATCCCGCCGGCATCATCGCCGAGCACAGCCATACCCGCGAGAAGGCCGGCCTCTTCGACGTGTCGCATATGGGCCAGGCCTGGCTGGTCGGCCCGGACCATGAGACGACGGCCCGCGCGCTCGAGGCGATGGTTCCCTCCGACGTCGCCGTGCTGAAGCCCGGCCGCCAGCGCTACACCGTACTTCTGAATGCCGAAGGCGGCATCGTCGACGACCTGATGGTCGCGCGGCCGCAAGGGCCGGAAAACGAGGGCCGGCTGTTCCTGGTTGTCAACGCCTCGCGCAAGGCGGTCGACTACGCGCTGATCGCGGCGAACCTTCCCGATAACGTGAAGCTGGAGGTCATCGAGGACCGCGCGCTGATCGCGCTGCAGGGCCCGATGGCGGCCGAGGTGATGGCCGCCCATGCGCCGGCCGCCGCGGACATGGCCTTCATGGGCGTTGCGCAGATGGAATTTGACGGCATCGCCGTCTATGTGTCGCGCTCCGGCTATACCGGCGAGGACGGCTACGAGATCTCCGTGCCGGCCGGTGCTGCCGAGCCGCTGGCCCGGGCCCTGCTCGCCGACGAGCGCGTCGCCCCGATCGGGCTCGGCGCGCGCGATTCGCTGCGCCTCGAAGCCGGGCTTTGCCTCTACGGCCACGACCTCGACGAGACCACCTCGCCGGTCGAGGGCGCGATCACCTTCGTGCTGCAGAAGCGCCGCAAGGAAGAGGCCAATTTCCCGGGCGCGGCCCGCATCCTGTCCGAACTGGCGGACGGGCCGTCGCGCGTGCGCGTCGGCCTGACGCTCGCCGGCCGTGCCCCGGCCCGCGAGGGCGCGGAGATCCGCGCCGCCGATGGCAGCGTTATCGGCGTTCTCACCTCGGGCGGCTTCGCGCCGACGCTGGGTGCCCCGATTGCCATGGGCTATGTCGACCCGGCCCATGCGGGTGTCGGCACGCCGGTGAAGCTGGTGGTGCGCGGCCGCGAGCTCGAGGCGAGCATCGCCGACATGCCCTTCGTTCCCCAGCGCTACTATCGCAAGCCGTCCGCCTGACGGCCCTTTGCCTATCGTTCCAGACAACCTGAAGCGGCCTGAAGGCCTTCCGGAGGACAAGTGAAATGAGCACCCGCTACACCGAAGACCACGAGTGGATCACCGTCGAGGGCGACGTCGCCACGGTCGGCATCACCGACTATGCCCAGCAGCAGCTGGGCGACGTCGTGTTCGTCGAGCTGCCCGAGGTCGGCCGCAAGGTCTCCAAGGGCGACGAGGCGGCGGTCGTCGAAAGCGTCAAGGCAGCTTCCGAGGTCTATGCCCCGCTCGACGGCGAGATCGTCGAGGCCAACGGCGTGCTGGCCGACGAGCCGGGCAAGGTGAACGAGGATCCGGAAGGCGCGGCGTGGTTCGTCAAGATCCGCCTGGCCGACACCTCGCAGCTCGACAGTCTGATGGACGAGGCCGCCTACAAGGCGCATGTAGAGGGGCTCTGATCCATGGCACGGCACCTCTACCGGGCCGATGTGAGCTGGCGGCGGCAGGGCGACTTTGCCGCCAACGCCTACAGCCGCGGCCATGACTGGTCCTTCGACGGCGGTATCACCGTGCCGGCCTCGGCTTCGCCGAGTGTCGTGCCGCTGCCCAACTCCGTCGAGGCGGCAATCGACCCGGAAGAGGCCTTCGTGGCCGCGATCTCCAGCTGCCACATGCTGTGGTTCCTCGATCTTGCCCGCCGCGACGGGCTGGTGGTCGAGAGCTACCGCGACGCGGCCGAGGGCACCATGGAGCGGGTCGCGCCCGGAAAGATGGCCGTGACCCGCGTCGTGCTGCGCCCGCAGATCGTGCTGGCCGGCGACACGCTGCCCGAGCCTGGCCGGATCGACGCCCTGCATCACCAGGCTCACGAGGCCTGCTTCATCGCCAATTCCGTGAAAAGCGAGATCGTGGTCGAGGCCGTGCCCGCCACGCTTGCCGACAACTCCCAAGGAGCGTGACATGCGCTATCTGCCGCTGTCCGATACCGACCGTGCCGACATGCTGGCGCGTGTCGGCATTTCCGATGTGGACGAGATCTTCGTCGACATCCCCAAGAGCGCCCGCATCGACGGTCTGCTGGACCTGCCGCGCCGCCAGAGCGAATTCGCGGTCGAGCGCGACCTGTCGCGCATGGCCGGCAAGAATGTCGCCGCCTCCTCGGTGCCGTTCTTCGTCGGCGCCGGCGCCTACAAGCATCATGTGCCGGCCAGCGTCGACCACCTGATCCAGCGCTCCGAATTCCTCACCTCCTACACGCCGTACCAGCCGGAGGTGACGCAGGGCACGCTGCAGTATCTGTTCGAGTTCCAGACCCAGGTGGCCGCGCTCACCGGCATGGAGGTCGCCAACGCCTCCATGTATGACGGCTCGACCGGCACGGCCGAAGCCGTGCTGATGGCGCACCGGGTGACCCGCCGCAACAAGGCGGTGCTGTCCGGCGGGTTGCACCCGCAGTATCGACAGGTGGTCGAGGGCCTGAGCTCGATGGCCGGCGACCGGGTCGAGGCGCTGCCGGCCGATCCCGCAGGCACCGAGGACATTCTGGCCGCCATCGACGACGAGACCTCCTGCGTGGTGGTGCAGTCGCCGTCCTTCTACGGCCAGCTGATCGACCTGAAGCCGATCGCCGAGAAGGCGCATGCCCATGGCGCGCTGCTGATTGCCGTCTTCACCGAGGTGGTGTCGCTGGGCCTGATCGAGGCGCCGGGCGAGCAGGGCGCCGACATCGTCGTCGGCGAGGGCCAGTCCATCGGCAACGGCCTCAATTTCGGCGGGCCTTACGTCGGCCTCTTCGCGACGCGGCAGAAGTTCATCCGCCAGATGCCGGGGCGCCTGTGCGGCGAGACGGTCGATGCCAACGGCAAGCGCGGCTTCGTGTTGACGCTCTCGACCCGCGAGCAGCACATCCGCCGCGACAAGGCGACGTCGAACATCTGCACCAATTCGGGCCTCTGCTGTCTGGCCTTCACCATCCACATGACGCTGCTCGGCGGTAATGGTCTCGCCAAGCTCGCTCGCATCAACCACGCCAACGCGGTGAAGCTGAAGGGCGCGCTGGAAGGCGTTGCCGGCGTGAAGGTGCTCAACGACGCCTTCTTCAACGAGTTCACCGTCAAGCTGCCGAAGCCGGCGGCCGAGGTGGTCGAGGCGCTTGCCGAAAAGGGTGTGCTCGGCGGCGTGCCGGTGTCGCGGCTGGAGCCGGGCCAGGCCGAGCTTGCCGACCTGCTGCTCGTCGCATCGAGCGAAGTCAATTCCGACGAGGACCGCGCGGCCTTCGTCGCGGCACTGAAGGAGGTGCTGGCATGAGCATGAACAATCAGGGCCGTCCGTCCGCCCCTGCCGAGACGGCGATCACCAGCGAGCGTGCGACCTTCACCGGCAACAAGGCGCTGGCCATGGAAGAGCCGTTGCTCTTCGAGATCGGCCGCATGGATGTGTGCGGCGTCGACCTCGACGAGGCGGAGGACTTCGCACCGGCGCTGGGCAGCCATGCCCGCAAGGCGGTGCCGGACCTGCCGGCGCTGACCGAGCCGGAGACCATGCGCCACTATGTGCGCCTGTCGTCCAAGAACTACGCCATCGACGCCGGCCTCTATCCACTCGGCTCCTGCACGATGAAGCACAATCCGCGCCTCAACGAGAAGATGGCGCGCCTGCCGGGCTTCGGCGACGTGCATCCGCTGCAGCCGCTGTCGACGGTGACCGGCGCGGTCGAACTGATCGCAGAGCTGGCGCACTGGCTGGTCACCATGACCGGCATGAGCGCGGTGGCGATGAGCCCGAAGGCCGGCGCCCATGGCGAGTTGTGCGGCATGATGGCGATCAAGGCCGCGCATCAGGCGGCCGGCCGCGACCCGAAGATCGTCCTGGTGCCGGAATCGGCCCATGGCACCAACCCGGCGACGGCCGCGCTCCTCGGCTACAAGGTGGTCTCCATCGAGGCGCGCGAGGACGGCACGGTGGATCCGGCGGCGGTCAAGGCGCGCATCAAGGAGCATGAGGGCGACATCGCCGGCATCATGCTGACCAACCCCAACACCTGCGGCCTGTTCGAGCGCGACATTATCGCCATCGCCGAGGCGATCCACGCCGCGGACGGCTATTTCTACTGCGACGGCGCGAACTTCAACGCCATCGTCGGCAAGGCCCGTCCGGGCGATCTCGGCGTCGACGCCATGCACATCAACCTGCACAAGACCTTCTCCACCCCGCATGGCGGCGGCGGTCCCGGTGCAGGTCCCGTGGTGCTGTCGGAGCGCCTGGCGCCGTTCGCCCCGCTGCCCTTCCTGCGCAAGGGCGAGGGCGGCATCGAGTGGGTGGAAACGGATGCCGAGCTCAAGGACGGCGAGCAGCCCTTCGGCCGCATGACCGCCTTCCACGGCCAGATGGGCATGTATGTGCGCGCGCTCGCCTACATGAAGAGCCACGGCGCCGACGGGTTGAAGCAGGCGTCCGAGGACGCGGTGCTCAACGCCAACTACGTGCGCGTCGGCCTGCAGGACCTGATGAGCCTGCCCTTCGGCCAGCGCTGGTGCATGCATGAGGTGC
The DNA here is from genome assembly GCF_014252955.1 of Stappia sp. 28M-7. Lineage (NCBI taxonomy): Bacteria > Pseudomonadati > Pseudomonadota > Alphaproteobacteria > Hyphomicrobiales > Stappiaceae > Stappia > Stappia quadratibracata. Next base: position 939,425 of record NZ_JACMIA010000001.1, read on the forward strand.
TGTTCGACGACAGCTTCCTCAAGGATACCGGCGTCACCACGCTCGACTTCGCCAAGGCGATGATCGACGAGGGCTACCACCCGATGACCATGTATTTCCCGCTGGTCGTCCACGGCGCGATGCTGATCGAGCCGACGGAATCGGAGAGCCGCTCCTCGCTCGATCTGTTCATCGCCACCATGCGCGACCTCGTCCTGAGCGCGCAGAAGGGCGAGACGGACCGCTTCAAGGGGGCGCCGTTCCATGCCCCGCGCGGCCGTCTCGACGAGACGCGGGCGGCGCGCAACCCGGTGCTCAAGTGGGAGCGCCCGGCAGCCCAGGCGGTGCAGCCGCAGGCCGCGGAGTAATCCGGACGGCCTTGCCAGTACGACACGAACGCCCGGCCCCGTGCCGGGCGTTTTCGTTTGGGGGGGACTGCTCACCCCCCTCTGTCGGCTGCGCCGACATCTCCCCCTCAAGGGGGAGAGGGGAGCACGGGGGCTCGGCCAGCGTGTCGTCGCGGATGCCTCTGCCTTCGTCATTCCGGGCAAGCGCAGCGCGACCCGGAACCGGAGAGGCACAAGCGGTCGGAGTGTGCTCTGCGTGCCCCTCAAACGCCCTCGGCTCTCCGGTCCCGGCTCGGCGCTCACGCGCCGTCCGGGAGGACGCAGGGAGAGGGCGGGGCGAGTGGAGGGGATCCGAGGGCATCGCCGCCCAATCCGGCGTTGCCGCATTGACCTTGCGCCCCATCTTGCCGCATGAGGCGGGGCGGAGAACATCAGGAAAACGTCAGGAGCGGCGGCGGTGACAGACGATCTCGACTTGCGGCAGGGGCTTTCCGAGGAGCTGCTGTACCTTTTGCGCCGTCATCCGCGCGAGGGCTGGGACGGGAATGCGGAGCTCGGCGATCTCGCCCGCTTCTGGCTGACCCGCCATGACGGCTTCCGCCAGCTGGGCGGGGCGCTGACCGATGCGCTGACGCGGTTTCGCGAGGGAGAGGTCGAGGCGATGCAGTTCGGCGGCTATTTCGCGCCGCGCCTGCAGCACTTCCTGACCGAGCTGCACCATCACCACATGATCGAGGACCAGCATTATTTCCCGGTCTTCGCGGCGGCCGAGACGCGGCTCAAACGCGGCTTCGACATCCTGGAAAACGATCACGAGCTGATCCACGAGCGCATCGGCCGGGTGATCACCAGCGCCAATGGCTTGCTGGGCCTGCTGGAGGGCGGCGACATGGACCGCATCCGCCGGGCGGCCGATGTCTATGCCGCCGACAGCGACCTGCTGGTGAACGGCCTGCTGCGGCATCTCGACGACGAGGAAGACCTGATCGTGCCCCTGATGATCGAGCGCGGCGAGGGGCCTCTCGGCGTCGCCTGATGCGGGGGCCGCACGCGGAACCGCCCCCGCCGGAGTGTCCGGTCGGAGGCGGCCCTTCGCGCGGGGAAGCGCTTCTCAGGAACGGGCGGGCGCCGGACGGGGTGCGTCAGGCGGCCTTGGCGCCGCGCAGCGTCTCGCGCAGCGCGTCGATGGGTTTCAGCTTGCCGGCATCCTCGTAATGCCAGTAGGTCCAGCCGTTGCAGGCCTCCAGGCCCTGGACCAGCGCACCGACCTTGTGGATCGATCCGGCATGGGTGCCGCTGGTGAGCGAGCCGTCGGCACGCACGGTGGCGCGCTTGCGGCCCTTGGCGCAGGTCAGCTCGGCTCCCGGCGCCAGCAGGCCGGCCTCCAGCAGGTTTCCGAAGGGAATGCGCGGGGCGGCACGCTTGCCCTGGCTGATCGCCAGCGCGGCGTCTTCCGCCGGCGTGACCGCATCGATGCGGGCCCTGGCGGCGTCGATATAGTCCTGCTCGCGCTCGACGCCGACGAAGTGACGGCCGAGCCGCTTGGCGACCGCACCGGTGGTGCCGGTGCCGAAGAAGGGATCGAGCACCACGTCGCCCGGATTGCTCGAAGCAAGCAGCACCCGGTAGAGCAGGCTTTCCGGCTTCTGGGTTGGATGCACCTTCTGCCCCGAACCATCCTTCAGCCGCTCGCTGCCCGTGCAGATCGGCAGGTTCCAGTCGGACCGCATCTGCAGGTCGTCGTTGAACGTCTTCAGGGCTTCGTAGTTGAACGTGTACTTCGCGTCCTTCGACTTCGACGCCCAGATCATCGTCTCGTGGGCATTGGTGAAGCGCTTGCCGCGGAAGTTCGGCATCGGGTTCGACTTCAGCCACACGACATCGTTGAGGATCCAGAAGCCGAGATCCTGCAGGATCGTGCCGACCCGGAAGATGTTGTGATAGGACCCGATGACCCACAGGCCGCCATCCGGCTTCAGCACGCGCCGCACGGCCATCAGCCAGGCACGGGTGAAGGCGTCATAGGCCTCGAAGCTGTCGAACTGGTCCCAATGGTCGTCGCAGGCATCCACCCGCGACTGGTCCGGGCGATGCAGATCACCGCCCAGCTGGAGATTGTAAGGCGGGTCGGCGAAGACGAGATCCACCGACGCCTTCGGCAGGCGCTCGAGAGCCGCCACGCAGTCGCCCTTGATGATCGTGTCCATCCACTCGGCGCCGGGGGCGGCGCTGGGGGCGGTCGAACGGGCTCGGAAGGAGTGGGGTGCCACGGTGGGCACCCCGATACGCTGTACACTCATTGCGACGCAGAACCTCACGCAATTACGAGCATCATGGTTACCGGGCTTGGTAAATCGGGAGTTAAGGCGCCGGAGAAAAAACGCCTTTTGAATCAATCCTCTGTTTACCTTTCGCGGCCTTCGGGGGCGCACTGCTTCGCTTCGTTAACGGCTGGGGCAAGGGGGCCGGGGCGGCAAGTTCTGCCTAATGTCCTGCATGGCCTGCCGATTTTCGGAACAGGCCGGGAGGGGACTTGCGAAATGCAACGGCCGCGGCGCGGGAAGGTTAACGGGAGGGGCATGGCCGGCGGCGTGAAAACCGTCTGAGAAAAAACTTTTCGGCCCCCGCAAGAAATTTCATAATGGCTTGCCAGAATAACAAGAGAAAGAAAGGCACGCCCATGGGCAACGAGTTCACGAACACCGATCCCTCGCAGGAACTGGCGACCTGGGAGCCGCCGCACGCTCCCTACCAGGCCTTTACCGACGCGCAGGCCGCCGTCGACCGGCTGCGGGAGTTGTTCGAGACCAACGCCGCTTTCCTGCGCGATGCCTTTGCCGACTTCCTGGCGGGCCGCATTCCGCAAGGGCGGGTGCGCGCCTGCTATCCGGAAGTGCGGATCGCCACCGCCACCCATTCGCGCATCGACAGCCGGCTGGCCTATGGCTTCGTGTCGGGCCCCGGCGTCCATTCCGCGACGGTGACGCGCCCGGACCTGTTCGGCAACTATCTCAAGGAGCAGATCGAGCTGCTGCTGCGCAATCACGAGGTGCCGGTGGAGGTGGGAACGAGCTCCCTGCCGATCCCGCTGCATTTCGCCTTCTATGACGGCACCCATGTGGAAGGGGCGGCGGAGGTGCTGCAGCGCCCGCTGGCCGATGTCTTCGACCTGCCGGACCTGTCGATCCTGGACGATGCCATCGTCAACGGCACCTTCGAGGTGCCGGCGGGAGCCCCGCGGCCGCTGGCACCCTTCACCGCGCCGCGCGTCGACTATTCGCTGCACCGGCTGCAGCACTACACCGCGACGGCGGCCGAGCATTTCCAGAACTTCGTCATCCTGACCAACTACCAGTTCTATATCGACGAGTTCTGCCGGCTGGCGCAGGAGCTGATGAGCGATCCGGCAAGCGGCTACACCCGCTTCGTCGAGCCGGGCAACCTGGTGACGGAGGCGGGCCGCGAGCGGCAGGACGGGCAGTCGCAGCGGCTGCCGCAGATGCCGGCCTATCACCTGGTGCGTCCGGACGCCTCCGGCATCACCATGATCAATATCGGCGTCGGTCCGTCCAACGCCAAGACGATCACCGACCATGTGGCGGTGCTGCGCCCGCATGCGTGGCTGATGCTGGGTCACTGCGCCGGCCTGCGCAACAGCCAGAAGCTCGGCGACTATGTGCTGGCCCATGGCTATGTGCGCGAAGACCATGTGCTGGACGCGGACCTACCGACCTGGGTGCCGATCCCGCCGCTGGCCGAGGTGCAGGTGGCGCTGGAGCGGGCGGTGGAGGAAATCACCGGCCTTGCCGGCTACGAGCTGAAGCGGGTGATGCGCACGGGCACGGTCGCCTCCATCGACAACCGCAACTGGGAACTGCGCGATCACCGCGAGCCGGTGCAGCGCTTTTCCCAGTCGCGCGCCATCGCGCTCGACATGGAATCGGCGACGATCGCGGCCAATGGCTTCCGCTTCCGCGTGCCCTACGGCACGCTGCTGTGCGTGTCCGACAAGCCGCTGCACGGAGAACTCAAGCTGCCGGGCATGGCGACGGATTTCTACAAGCGGCAGGTGGCGCAGCATCTGCGCATCGGCATCCGCAGCATGGAGATCCTGCGGGCGATGCCGCGCGAGCGGCTGCACTCCAGAAAGCTGCGCTCCTTCGCCGAGACCGCTTTCCAGTAAAAGGGGGCCAGTAAAGGGGGCGCCCGGCTCTAGCGGAACTGCGGTCCGTGGCACCAGCAGGTGAGCGACTTGCGCCGGCCGGACGAGACCGGCGCCACCCGGTGCAGCATGAAGGAGGCGAACAGCGTGGCATCGCCGATGCCACGCTCGGCCGACAACACGGCGCTGCCGAGATTGATCTGCAATTCGCCGCCCTGATAATCGGCCGGCTCGGTGAGCTGCACCACGATGGTCAGCTTGCGCCGGCGCGCGATGGGGCCGTCGCCGATGTCGGAATGCCAGTCGTAGTGGCCGGCATTGCTCTCGTCATAGGTCGCGACCTGCAGCCGCTCGCCGAACTCGGTGATGGCGAAGTCGAACTGCTCGCGATTGGCGGTCGCCACGCCTGAGACGATCCGCTCCATGACCCAGGCGGCGCTGCCGGTGTCGTCGAGCCAGGCGATCTGCGCCCGGCGGATATCGTTGTGCTGGAGGCCGCCGACGAGACCGCCCGCAGCCGCCTGCGCGTCGTCCGCAAGGCGAACGATCTCGCGGGTTTCTTCCCTGGAAAACAATGCCGGAATGGAATGCGTGAACATCGGCCGAAGTCTCCGCAACGGCGAAAGGTGCGCGTCTATGCGGCAGTTCTTCGGAAAACGCAATCGAATTGCTGAGGAACTTTACGTCAGGCCTTGAGGCCCGCCTCGACCGCCTTGCGCATCACCGTCGGCAGCGCCTCGCTGCCGATGTCGGAAGGCGCCGACCACCAGCAGCCGTCCGGCGCGGCAAGGTCCATCGGTGCCGTGGCGTGCCAGACCGCAAGCTCCAGATGGAAATGGGTGAACGTGTGCCGCACGTCGCTGGCAACGCGCGTCCAGCGCAGCCGCGCGGCGGCCAGCTCCGGCGGCAGCAGGGTGAAGTCGCCGCCGTCGACATCTTCTCCCCAGGCGCTGACCGGCGGCTCGCTCATGCCGCCGAGCAGGCCCTTTGGCGGGCGCCTGCGCAGCAGCACCGCACCGTCCTCGCGTTTCACGACGAAGGCGAGGCCGTAGCGGGTGGGCTTTGCCGCCTTGCGCTGCTTGACCGGCAGGGTCTCGGCGATGCCGAGGCGCCGGGCCTCGCAAGGGGTGGACCATGGGCAGAGCGCGCATGCGGGCTTGCGTGGGCTGCACAGGCTGGCGCCGAGATCCATCATCGCCTGCGCGAAGTCGCCGGGCCGCTCGCGCGGCACCATCAGCGCGACGGCGGAGCGGATGTCCGGCTTGGACGCCGGCAGCGGCGTCTCGATGGCATGCAGGCGCGAGGTGACGCGTTCGACATTGCCGTCGACGACGGCGGCCGGCAGGTCATAGGCGATGGCGGCGATGGCCGCCGCCGTATAGGGGCCGATGCCGGGCAGGGCGCGCAGGCCCTCCTCCGTATCGGGGAAGGTGCCGCCATGATGGCGCACGACCGCCTCGGCGCAGGCCTTGAGATTGCGCGCCCGCGAATAGTAGCCGAGCCCCGCCCAGGCCTTCATGACGTCGGCCTCGTCCGCCGCGGCAAGATCCGCCACCGTCGGCCAGCGTTCGGTGAAGGCGGCGAAATAGGGCTTCACCGCCTGCACCGTCGTCTGCTGCAGCATGATCTCGGAGAGCCACACCCGGTAGGGATCGGGGACCTGCCCCTGCCCACGGTCGCGCGGCGACACGCGCCAGGGGAGCACGCGGGCATGCCGGTCGTACCAGGCGAGCAGCGCGGCGGCGAGATCGGGGGCGGAAGCGGTGTGGGTTGCGGTCGTGGGGGCTGCGGTCATGGGGCAAGAGGATCGGGCGGCACGGGGGGATTTCAAGTCTTCTGTGTTTCACGGCCCGCACGGCCTGTGGATGGAGGCGGCACGGACGAGGATGTGCGCACAACGTGGACAATGGTGACGGAGGCCCGGCCGCAGCCCCCGCGTCGCAAAAGGGTCGCAATTCACGCGTGAAACAGGGGACATGAGTGATTCGCGCCAATATCGACCCGGCGGCAGGTCGAACAGCAGGACCAATACGGGAGCGGCCACCGGCTACATGCGCCGGGTGACGCGCGCGCGTCCGCTTGCCGACCTGATCGGCAAGACGCTGGAGCCGGCCTGCCGCAAGCGCGGCTTTGCCGCCGCCGATCTCCTGTCCGACTGGCCGGAGATCGTCGGCGAGCGCTATGCCGGCCGGGTGCAGCCGATCCGGCTCGACTGGCCGCGCGGCAGCCGCGGCGGCGAGTTCGACGAGACCCCGCGCCCGGCGACGCTGGTGGTGCAGACGGACGGGGCGACCGCGCTGCTGCTGACCCACGAGATGCCGCAGCTGGTCGAGCGCATCAACGGCTTCTTCGGCTGGGCCGCGGTCGAGCGGATCCGCATCCTGCAGCGCCCGGTCACCGACCGTCGCCGCAAGCCGCCGCCGAAGCTGCGTCCGCTGACCGGCGAGGAGGAGGCGGAACTGCACGAGCGCCTCGCCCCTGTCGAGGGCACGCCGCTGGGTGCCGCCCTCGAGCGGCTGGGCCGGGCGGTGCTGGCCCGCACGCGCTGACGCGAGCCGTGCCTGCGATTGCCCGCCCGCTCTGCTCGCGATCTTGTGAAGTCGGCGGAACCGCGCCGTTTTTCGCGCTCCCAATGCCGCCACAATATCCGTGTCGTTTGAATTCCGCGCAAAAGGCGATAAACAGCGTTTACGCCGAAAGATGCCTTCATTCAGTGGGAAGATACTCGTGAGCCTGAACCGTCGACAGTTGATCCTGCGTTCCTCCGCCGGCCTGCTCCTGGCCGGGACCGTGCTGCCGGCCATGCCGGCCTTTGCCCAGTCGGTCGACGTCGAGGAACTGATGAAGCCGGGCGCGCTTCCCGACAAGGTGCTGGGCAGCGAGGACGCGCCGCTCACCATCGTGGAATACGCCTCGATGACCTGCGGCCACTGCGCCAACTTCCACAAGAACACCTATCCGCATCTCAAGAAGGAGTATGTGGAGACCGGCAAGGCGCGCTTCGTCTTCCGCGAGTTCCCGCTCGACCCCGTCGCCTCGGCCGCCTTCATGCTGGCGCGCTCGGTGCCGGAGGACAAATATTTCGAGGTGGTCGACTTCATGTTCGCCGAGCAGCGCGCGTGGGCCTTCACCCAGGATCCGTATAACTCGCTGCTGAATTTCGCCAAGCAGATCGGCTTCACCCAGGAGAGCTTCGAAAAGGTCCTGACCGATCAGGCTCTGCTTGACGGGATCAATGCGACGCGCGACCGTGCTTCGAGCCAGTTCGGGGTCGACTCGACGCCGACGTTCTTCTTCAACGGCAACAAGGTCAACGGTGCGATCTCGCCTGAGGAACTCGACAAGGAAGCTGCCAAGTATCTCTAGGTCCGGCCCCGCCGGTGCCCGGGCGCCGGCGGCTGCCCGTGCGCGGGCCATGGCGGGCGAGCGGACCCATGCGCGGGGCGTGATCGCCCCGCCGGCCTCCTGACGCTGCGCCCATGAAGTTCAACAAGCTCCGCGTCCTCGGTTTCAAATCCTTCGTCGAGCCGATGGAATTCATCATCGGCGACGGCCTGACGGGTGTCGTCGGGCCGAACGGCTGCGGCAAGTCCAATCTTGTCGAGGCCCTGCGCTGGGTGATGGGCGAGAACTCCTACAAGAACATGCGCGCGTCCGGCATGGACGACGTCATCTTCTCCGGCAGCCTCAACCGGCCGGCCCGCAACACCGCCGAAGTCACGCTCTTCCTCGACAATGCCGACCGCACCGCGCCGGCCGGCTTCAACGACAGCGATGCGCTGGAGGTGACGCGGCGGATCGAGCGCGAGGCGGGCTCCAACTACAAGATCAATTCCCGCGATGTGCGCGCCCGCGACGTCCAGCTGCTGTTCGCCGATGCCTCGACCGGCGCGCGCTCGCCCGCGCTCGTGCGTCAGGGCCAGATCGGCGAGCTGATCGCCGCCAAGCCGACCTCCCGCCGCCAGATCCTGGAAGAGGCCGCCGGCATTTCCGGCCTGCATTCGCGCCGTCACGAGGCGGAGCTGCGCCTGCGCGCGGCCGAGCAGAACCTGGAACGGCTGGAGGACGTGCTGGTCCAGATCGACGGCCAGCTGGACAGCCTGCGCCGCCAGGCCCGGCAGGCGAGCCGCTTCCGCAACCTGTCGGCCGAGATCCGCTCCGCCGAGGCCGGGCTCTATTATCTGCGCTGGATCGACTGCCGGGACAGGCTGGCGGCGGCGCAAGCCGAGTTCGCCGAAGCCGAGGAGGGCGTGCGGCTGGTGTCGCTGGCCCAGGCGGAAGCGGCGAAGAACCAGGCGATCTCCGCCCACAAGGTGCCGGAGATGCGCGAGGCGGCGGCCCGCGCGGGCGCGGCCGTGCAGCGGCTGGTCATCGCCCGCAACGAGCTGGACGGCGAGGAGCGTCGCATTCGCGAGCGCCTGTCGGACCTGACCGGCCGCCTGCAGCAGCTGCATCAGGACATCGCCCGCGAGCAGGCGCTGGTGTCCGAGAACGACGAGCACCTGTCGCTGCTCTCGGAGGAAGAGGAAGAGCTGCGCGGCGAGGACCTGTCGCAGGAGGAGCGCGCCGAGGAAGCGCGCCTTGCGGTGGAGGCGGCAAGCGAGGTCGTGGCCGCGGCCGAGGAACGGCTGTCGGCTCTGACCCAGGAACAGGCGGGCATCGTCGCCCGCCGGCGCCAGCTGGAGGAGGCGCATCGCGCGGCGGTGCAGCGGGCCGAGCGGCTGGTCGCCCAGCATGGCGAGGCGGCGGCGCAGGTCGCCGCGCTGGAAGCCGATATCGAAGGCGCACCGGCGCTGGAAATGGGACGCGAGGCGCTGCTCGACGCGGAAGGCCGGCTCGATCTCGCCGAAGAGCGCGTGCTGGAGGCCGAGGAGCGGACCCGCAGCCACCGCGCCGCCGTCGATGCCGCGCGCCGGCCCTTGAACGATGCGGAAGCCGCGCTGTCGCGCCTGGAGACGGAAGCGCTCACGCTGAAGGAGGTGCTGTCCGCCGGACAGGCCGGCGAATGGCCGGCCGTGGTCGAGGCGATGACGGTGGAGCCGGGCTTCGAGACGGCGCTGGGTGCAGCGCTCGGCGAGGATCTGGACGCCCCCGTCGGCGGCGATGCGCCGATGCGCTGGAGCGCGGATGCGGCGGACGGCGGGACGCTGGCCGGGGACCCCAAGCTTCCCGCCGGCTGCCGGCCTCTCTCCGAGGTGGTGCGGGGACCGGCGGCACTGGCCCGGCGCCTTGCCCAGATCGGCCTTGTCGAGGACGGAGCGGCAGCGGGCCTGATGCGCCAGCTGAAGCCGGGGCAGCGGCTCGTCAGCCGCGAGGGCGCGGTGTGGCGCTGGGACGGGTTCACCGTCTCCGCCGACGCGCCGACCGCGGCCGCGCAGCGGCTTGCCCGCAAGAACCGGCTGGCGGCGCTGGAGCTGGAAATCGACGCGGCGGGCGAGCAGCTGGAGGTCCTGCGCGAGGCTTTCGTTGCGGCCGAACAGGCGCTGGCCGGCGCCGGCGCGGCCGAGGAGACCGCACGCCAGGACGTGCGTGCGGCGCGCTCTGCCGCCGATGCGGCGCGCCAGGAGGTGCTGCGGCTGGAGCGCACCCATGCGGAGGCCGAGGCGCGCCTTGCGGGCTTGCGCGCCACCGTGGAGCGGCTGGCCGGCGACCTTGCCGAAGGGCGCGAGGCGGCGGAAATGACCGCCGCCGCGCTCGAGGAGATTTCCGGCAGCGAGGGATTGCAGGCCGCGATCGATGCCGCGCGGGCGGAAGCCGCGGAAGCGCGCGCCGCTCTGTCGCGCGAGCAGGCGGCGGCCGACGGCTTGGCGCGCGAGAGCGAACTCCGCCGCCGGCGGCTGGAGGCCATTGCCCGCGAGCGGGCCAGCTGGATCCAGCGGGCGGCCGGTGCGCGCCAGCAGATCGAGGTGCTGGGCGAGCGCATCGCCGCCGCCGAGGAAGAGCGCATGGAGCTGATGGAGGCGCCTGAGGATATCGAGCTCAAGCGCCGGTCGCTGCTGAGCGAGATTTCGGCCGCCGAGGAGGCGCGCCGCGTTGCCGACGATGCGCTGGCCACCGCCGAGGAAAAGCAGCGCGAAGCCGACCAGCAGGCGCATCAGGCGCTGTCGATGCTGGGCGAGGCGCGCGAGCGGCGCATCCGCGCCGAGGAGCGGCTGACCGCCGCAACGGGACGCAAGAGCGAGATCGAGGCGCGAATCGACGAGGCGCTGGAGGTCGCCGTCTCCGCCCTGCCCGGACTGGCGGGGCTGAAGGAGGGGGCGCCGCTTCCCGAGCCGGACGGCATCGAGCGCCGGGTGGAGCGGCTGAAGGCCGAGCGCGAGCGCCTTGGCGGCGTCAACCTTCGCGCCGAGGACGAACTGTCCGAGATCGAGGGGCAGCGCGGCTCGCTGGTGGGCGAGCGCGACGACCTGATCGAGGCGATCAAGCGGCTGCGCGGGGCGATCTCCAACATCAACCGCGAGGCGCGCGAGCGCCTGCTCTCCGCCTTCGAGACGGTGAACGGCCATTTCCAGCGCCTGTTCACCCATCTGTTCGGCGGCGGCACCGCCGAATTGCAGCTGGTCGACGCCGAGGACCCGCTGGACGCAGGCCTGGAGATCGTCGCCCGCCCGCCGGGCAAGAAGCCGCAGACCATGACGCTGCTGTCGGGCGGCGAGCAGGCGCTGACGGCGATGGCGCTGATCTTCGCCGTCTTCCTGACCAACCCAGCGCCGATCTGCGTGCTGGACGAGGTGGATGCGCCGCTCGACGATGCCAATGTCGAGCGCTACTGCGATCTCCTGGACGAAATGACCCGCAGCACCGCCACCCGCTTCGTGGTGATCACCCACAACCCGATCACCATGGCCCGGATGAACCGCCTGTTCGGCGTGACGATGGCCGAACGCGGCGTTTCGCAGCTGGTTTCGGTGGATCTGCAGACCGCCGAGCGGTTCCTCGAGGCGGTCTGAGGCGGCATCATCGCGGTGCGATGCAACACGGTCCTGTGAAGATGCGCCGGCGGACAGTTCGACGCAGCCCGGTTTCCACCCTGAAAGTGCATTTATAACAATGGTTTGGCTGTTTTCTGCGTGTTCTTGACAGGGGCAGGGGCGCCGACTATGGTGCGCCCGGCTTCCAGGGGTCGGCGGCGTACGCCGGAGCGTATCGGGAGAGGGGACCAAAGCAATGTCTCCGAACGAGAACGAACCGGACGTGCGGGGTGCACGGCCAACGGAAGCGGAACTGTCCGAGCGAAGAAACCGGCTTGCACGGGCGCTCGAGGAAAAGACGGCGCAGGCCGAAGGCCAGAAAAGCGTGTCGTCCTCGGGTACGGGGCAGGGCTTTGCCCAGGCCATGAAACTGTCGACGGAGTTCGTCGCAGGTGTTCTGGTCGGGGCGGCCATAGGCTGGATGATCGACAAGGGTTTCGGCACGAGTCCGTGGGGCTTGATCGTCTTTCTCTTGTTGGGATTCGTCGCGGGCGTGCTGAACGTCTTGCGCTCTGCCGGCTTGATCGCGGAGCAGCAAGACAGGACGCGCGACGGATAGTTCGAACCTGAATTCAGGCCGGTGAGCGAAAGGGATTCGCACGCCGGCGTGCCATGCGACCGCTAGACGAGGGGCTAACCCGGTGGCGAACGATCCGATCTCTCAGTTCAAGATCACCAAGCTCGTTCCGATTGAGGTCGGTGGCCTCGATCTTTCCTTCACCAATTCCTCGCTGTTCATGGTGGCGACCACGGCTGTCGTGGCGACGTTCCTGATCCTGTCCACGAGCGGACGCGGTCTGGTTCCGGGACGCTGGCAGTCGATCGCGGAAATGTCCTACGAGTTCGTGGCGAACACGCTGAGAAATGCCGCCGGCAACGAGGGAATGCGATTCTTCCCGCTGGTCTTCTCGCTGTTCATGTTCGTGCTGATCGCCAACCTGATCGGCATGGTTCCCTACTTCTTCACCGTCACCAGCCACCTGATCGTCACCTTCGCGCTGTCGATGCTGGTGATCGGTACGGTGATGATCTACGGCTTCGCCAAGCACGGCGCCAAGTTCCTCAAGCTGTTCATGCCGGACGGTGTGCCGCCGGTGCTGTACATCCTGGTGACGCCAATCGAGATCATCTCGTTCCTGTCGCGTCCGGTCAGCCTGTCCGTCCGTCTGTTCGCCAACATGCTGGCGGGCCACATCACGCTGAAGGTCTTCGCAGGCTTCGTCACCTCGCTGATCGCCGCCGAGGGTCTGGGCATCATGGGGCCGGCGCTGTCGATCCTGCCGCTCGCGATGACCGTCGCGATCACCGGGCTTGAATTCCTGGTGTCCTTCCTGCAGGCCTATGTTTTCACGGTTCTGACTTGCATGTACCTCAACGATGCCCTGCATCCGAGCCACTAAGAGTCAGTTTGGTTCGGCCCCGCAATAAGGCGGGGCCGTCGTTACGTCGCTGCAATCTCACCTCAAGGAGCTAGTGTCATGGAAGCTGAAGCAGCAAAGTACATTGGTGCGGGTCTCGCCTGCCTTGGCATGGCCGGTACCGCTCTCGGCCTCGGCAACATTTTCGGCAGCTACCTGTCGGGCGCCCTGCGCAACCCGTCTGCCGCTGATGGCCAGTTCGGCCGCCTCATTTTCGGCTTCGCCGTGACCGAGGCGCTCGGCATTTTCTCGCTTCTCGTCGCCCTTCTCCTGCTCTTCGCCGTCTGATAACGACGTCGGATTGCGTCAGCGACGCAAACTTTCCGGCCGGGCGCATGGCGCGCCCGGCCGGCGCTTCGCGCAAGGCGCGATGCGAGCATGGCTGCGGCATTGGAGATGATAATGGCCACGACCGGCGCCGAGACCCAACACGGCAGCACCAACGCTGTCATCGAGATCCCGGCCGACGAACATTCGGTCGGCACGTTCCCTCCTTTCGACGGGGCGACCTATCCTTCGCAGCTGCTCTGGCTCGCGATCACCTTCGGCCTGCTCTACTGGATCATGAGCAAGGTGGCTCTGCCGCGCCTGAGCGGCATCCTGGAGGATCGCCGCGACCGGATCGCCGGCGACATCGCCGAGGCGAACCGTCTGAACGAAGAGAGCAACGCCGCGATCGCTGCCTATGAGCAGGCGCTGGCGGAAGCTCGCAACAACGCTCACAAGATCGCCCAGGAAACCCGCGAGAAGCTGAAGGCCGACGTCGACCGTCGCCGCTCCGAGACCGAAAAGGGTCTCGCCGAGAAGCTGTCGCAGGCCGAGGCCCGCATCGCCGAGGTCAAGGCCGCCGCGCTGGGCAATGTCAGCGAGATTGCCACGGAGACCACCAGTGCGCTGGTCGAGGCTCTGATCGGCAAGGCGCCGACTGCGACCGAACTCAACAAGGCCGTCGATACGGCGATGAAGTGAGGACAGACTGATGGACGCTACTGCATGGTCTTTCGTCGGCCTCATCATCTTTCTGGCGATTATCGTCTATGTGAAGGTCCCCGGCATGATCGGGACCTCTCTGGACAAGCGCGCCGACACGATCCGCAAGGAACTTGAGGACGCCCGCCGTCTGCGCGAGGAAGCTCAGGCCCTGCTGGCCGACTATCAGCGCCGCCGCCAGGAGGCCGAAAGCGAAGCCGAAGGCATCGTCGCCGAAGCCAAGCGCGAGGCCGACCGCCTGACGCTCGAGGCCAACGCGGCCCTGGAAGACCTGATCGCCCGCCGCACGGCCGCTGCCGAGCGCAAGATCGCCCAGGCCGAATCCCAGGCGATCTCGGAAGTGCGTGCGCGCGCCGCCGATATCGCGGTGGCCGCCGCCGAGACGATCCTCGCCAAGAAGGTTGCCGGCAATGTCGGTGAAGAGCTTCTGGCCAAGAGCATCGAGGAAGTGAAGACGCGCCTCAACTGAGGCAGGCTTCATCTCCATACAGCTACAAGACGGCCCCGCTTGCGGGGCCGTTTTCGTTTGTGCGGCTGATGGGAAGATCGTCGCAGGCGCTGCCCCCCCTCTGTCGGCTGCGCCGACATTTCGCCCACAAGGGGGAGAGAGGAGCGTGACGCTCCGCCTGTGTGGCATGGCCTCCTCGCACCAGGCTCGCCGGTCGTCATTCCGGGCGAGCATCGCGAGCCGGAACCGGAGAGCCACGGCGGTTGCGGTGTCTTGCGGGAGCGCGGCCGAGAGGCCCTCGGCTCTCCGATCTCGGCTCGGCGCTGCGCTTGGCCGGGGTCAAGGCCGAGGAGGAGGTGAGACGTGCCACGTTTTCAAGCCGTCATCCCGGCCGCAGGCGAAGCCGGAGAGCCGGGAGCCATTGGCACCCTCGGCAGGTGTGAGGCGGGAGGCGGTCACCACATCCTCGGCTGTCATACCTGCGAAGGCGGGTATCCAGTATCCGCCGAAGCGGATGGTGGCGCCAAGCCAGCCGTCTCCGGCTGTCTGGCGGCAGCGCTAGGGCCTGAGCCGTTACCTTTCGGGGTTACTGGTTCCCGGTCTTCGGCTTCGCCGAAACCGGGATGACATCCTGCGCTTGGGGTTCATGTCCGGAGGATCGTTTCCGCCGCTCCTGCGCTCTGCCCTCTTCCGGCATCTCCGCCCCGCCTAGTCGTCGCGCAGGCCGAGGGCCACGGCGACCGGGCGGAAGCTGCGACGGTGCAGCGGACAGGCACCGATCTCGGCAAGCGCGGCGGCGTGGCGGGCCGTGCCATAGCCCTTGTGCCCGGCAAAGCCGTAGCCGGGAAAGACGCCGTCCATGCGGGTCATCAGCCGGTCGCGTGTCACCTTGGCGACGATGGAGGCCGCGGCAATGCACAGAAGGCGCCCGTCGCCCTTGATCGCGGCCTGTCCGGGGCAGGGTAGGTCCGGGGGCACGTCGCGCCCGTCGATCAGGCAGGCAAGCGGGGCGAGCGGCAGGGCGTTTGCAGCGCGGGCCATGGCGCGCAGGGTCGCCGCACGGATATTGCGCGCATCGATCTCGCGCGGCGAGGCGAGCGCCACCGCGACGTGGGAGGTCTCGAGGATTTCCTCATAAAGCTGCTCGCGGCGCGCCTCGGTGAGCTTCTTGGAATCGGCAAGCCCGTCCGGCACCGCCTGATGGTCGAGAATGACGGCGGCGACGGCGACGGGACCGGACCACGGACCCCGTCCGGCCTCGTCGATGCCGGCGAGCCGGCCCTCGAACCGGCGCGACAGCTTGCGCTCGGCAGAAGGGTCGAGATCGGCCGGAAGGGCCAGCTCAAGGGCGGTGGAAAGCGAAAGGCGCATGGTGCCCAAGGTTCCGCCAAGCCGGCACGCACGCAACCGCTATCTTTGCGAAATCCACCGGGTGCGGCGGTTATGAGGTCAAAACAGCTGCAACTGGACGCCGCCGGCGGTCGGGGGAATGAACAGGTCCGTGCTCAGGGTCTTGCGGCTGCGGTTGAGGCCGAGCCGCTTGCTGGCCAGCGCGAAGCGGTTGGCGAGCTGCTTGGCATAAGGCCCGTCGCCGCGCATCCGCTTGCCCCACTGGGCATCGTAATCCTTGCCCCCGCGCATGGAGCGGATGAGGTTCATGACATGGCGGAAGCTGTCCGGCCGATGCCGCAGCAGCCAGTCCCGGAACAACGGGCTGACCTCGATGGGCAGCCGAAGCAAAATGTAGCCGGCGCCCGTCGCGCCGTTCTCGCAGGCCGCTTCCAGGATCCGCTCCATCTCCGAATCGGTGAGCGCCGGGATCACCGGCGCGATCATCACCGAGGTCGGGATGCCGACCTGCGACAGGCCGCGGATCGCCTCCATCCGCTTGGCGGGCGTTGCCGCGCGGGGCTCCATGGTACGGGCGAGCTTTCGGTCCAGCGTCGTCACCGACAGGGCCACGCGCACCAGCCCGCGCTCGGCCATCGGGGCCAGAATGTCGAGGTCGCGCAGGACCAGGGCCGACTTGGTGACGATGCCGACCGGATGATTGCACCGGTCGAGCACCGACAGGATCTCGCGCATCAGCTTCCGCTCTCGCTCGATCGGCTGATAGGGATCGGTGTTGGTTCCGATGGCGATGGTGCGCGGGCTGTAGTTCGGGCTCGACAGCTCGCGCTCCAGCAACTCGGCCGCATTGGGTTTCACCGTCAGGCGCGTCTCGAAGTCGAGGCCGGGCGACAGGCCGATATAGGCGTGGCTGGGACGGGCAAAGCAGTAGATGCAGCCATGCTCGCAGCCGCGATAGGGATTGATCGAGCGGTCGAAGGAAATGTCGGGCGATTCGTTGCGCGTGATGATGGTTCGCGCGCGCTCTTCCTGCACATGGGTCTTGAGCGGGGGAAGATCGTCCAGCGTGCCCCAGCCGTCGTCGAAACTGTCACGGCTCTCTTTCTCGTAGCGGCCGGCCATGTTGAGACCGGCGGCCCGGCCGCGTCCGCGATGGGCATTGACGCTGGCCGACAGCGTCTCCTCGGACGCTTCAGGCGGATCGTTTTCGGTGGTGCGCGTGTGTGCCGGAATGGCCATGGGACTGCCCGGATGTTCCTGCTGAACTATGATCGGAACATAACAGGAACAAATGGCCGAGGGAAGCGGGCAAGCAGGGAGAGGGAAGGCGGCGGCAAAATGCAGATCGCCCCGTGTCCGAGGGGGACACGAGGCGATCGGGCAGGTAGCAGTGGCTGATTAGCCGCCGCTGCTCTGGAGCAGGGCCGTGTACTCGGCCTCGGAGAGCGTACCGTTGCCGTCGGTGTCGGCGGCGGTGAAGGCCTCCTCGGTGACGTTCGGCAGCACGGCGGTCACTTCGGTGAAGGTCAGGTCGCCGCTCTGGTCGGCGTCGGCGGTCGCGAAGGACGTGTCCTGAGCGAAAGCGGAGCCGGCAAAGGTGAGAGCCGCAAGGGCGATGATCGTTCTCTTCATGGTGTTGGCCTCCATGTGAGCCTGTATTCGGTACCGCAGGTCTGGGTCTGTGTGTACCGGTGGGGGCGTCGTGCCGTCCACGAGAGAAAAGGTGGCGTCCCATCTGGGCTCGTCCGCGTTGTTCAAGGGGTCTTTTCGGGGAGAAACAATGGCGTAACAAAGATGTGTCCGGATTGTGAAACCTGGTGACTTCAGGAAAACTGCGGGGTTCGGGCGCGTTGCTGGATATTCATAGGTAAAAAAGACAGGGGCTGAACCAAATGAAACAGCCCCGGAGATGCTCCGGGGCTGCAGGTGGTGCGCCGGCGCAATGCCGGAAAACCGAATCTCCTAAAGCGCGAACTGATAGGCCGCCGGGGTCCAGCGATAGCTTTCGCCGGCCGCCTGGATGTAGCCGAGGGCCGGGAAGGGCATGTGATAGCCCGTCACCGGCACCTTGTCGGTCGCCACCATGTCGAAGATGCGCTTGCGGGTCGCCGCCGCCTTCTCCTTGTCCATGTCGAAGCGGACATGCCAGTCCGGCCGCTGGATCGAGGCGACGAAGTGGTTGGCGACATCGCCCCAGATCAGCAGCCGCTTGCCGCCGCTCTCCACGTGGAACGACATGTGGCCCGGCGTGTGGCCGGACGTGTCGATGCCGGTGATGCCCGAGACCACCTCGCCGCCGTCGCCGATGAAGGTCATCTTCTCGGCCAGCGGCGTCACGTTGGAGCGCACAAGCGTGGCGACGCGCTCTGTCGGGCCGGACATGCGCTCCTCGGCCGACCAGAAGTCGTACTCGGCCTGGCCGGCGACATAGCGGGCGTTCGGATAGGTCGGCGCGCCGCCGCTCATCAGGCCGCCGATATGGTCCGGGTGCATGTGGGTCAGCACCACGATATCCACCTGGTCGGGCGTGTAGCCGGCGGCGGACAGCTGGCTCGCCAGCGTGCCGGCATCGCCGCCAAGGCCCGTGTCGAAGAGGACGAGCTGGGACCCGGTGTTGACGAGCACCGGCGTGAAGCCGTTGACCATCTTCTCGGACGGCAGGTTGTTGGCCTCCAGAAGCTCGGAGACCGCTCCGGCCTCCTGGTTCTCGCCGAAGATCGGGTGCGGCCCGTCCATCGCGCGCGCGGCGTCGAGAATGGTGGTGATCTCGAAGTCGCCGAACTTGATGCGGTTGAAGCTCGGGGTGGCGGTGCCGAGCATCGGCGCTTCCGCCCGCACCCGCGCCGCGCCGGAAACGATGGCCGGCGCGGCGAGAGCGCCGACGGCGGCGCCGGTCAGAAGCGTCCTGCGGTTGAGACTGAGTTCGATCATGTCCTGAAACCCTCCCGTTGGGATCAACAAAGCTCCGCTGCGGCACTTAGGCCCCGCCGGCATGGCGGAAAGCGGCAATCACGCATCCGTGAAGGTGAGGGGGAGGATTTCGGACGCGTCACGCCTCGCGCAGCTTGCCGCGCTTCAGGTGCTCGTCGAGCCGGGGCATGATCTCCACGAAGTTGCAGGGCATGTGCCGGTAGTCGAGCTGCCACTTGAGAATGCCGTCCCAGGCATCCTTGCAGGCGCCGGGGGAGCCGGGGAGGACGAAGACATAGGTCGCGGCGATGACGCCGCCGGTCGCGCGCGACTGGATCGTCGAGGTGCCGATCTTGTCGTAGGAGATCCGGTGGAAGACCTCGGAAAAGCCGTCCATCTTCTTCTCGAACAGCGGCTCGATGGCCTCCGGCGTGACATCGCGTCCGGTGAAGCCGGTGCCACCGGTGGTGATCACCACATCGACATCCGGCGAGGTGGTCCAGGCCTTTACCACCGCCCGGATCTTTTCCACGTCGTCGGTGACGATGGCGCGGTCGGCAAGGCGGTGGCCGGCCTCCTGCAGCCGGGCGACCAGCGTGCCACCGGAGCGGTCCTCCTCCAGCGAGCGGGTGTCCGACACGGTGAGGACGGCAATGTTGAGCGGAACGAAGGGGCGGCTGTCATCAATGCGATGCATCGGCGTGCTGATCCTCTTGGGGCCTGACGGTTGGGGCCTGACGGCGGGTAGCATTTGCCCGAGAGGATAGGGCGGGTCACACTCGGGCGCCAGCCATGGACGACAGGCGGGCGAGGGGGCAGGGAGCGGACGATGGACTGGACGACACCGATCGATGCCTATTGCGAACGGCTGGGACCGGAGTTCTGGTCCGAGCCGGTCAACGCCATCACGAACGGCGCCTTCCTGCTCGCGGCCGTCGCCGCCTGGATGCTGTGGTGCCGGCAGGCGGCGGGCGATGGCGGCACCTTGTTCCTGATCGTGGTGGTGGCCTGCGTCGGCATCGGCTCGTTCCTGTTCCACACCGTCGCCACCCGCTGGGCGGCACTGGCCGACGTGCTGCCGATCGCGGTGTTCATCTACGCCTATTTCTTCCTGGCGATGCGGCGGATCCTGCGGCTCGGGCTTGCCTGGTCGATCGGCCTGACGCTCGGCTTTCTTGCAGCCAGCTACGGCGTGGCGCCGCTCCTGTCGGGAGTGCTGGGATCCTCTGCCGGCTATGCGCCGGCCGCGCTCGCCATTTTCGCCGTGGCCGCGGTTGCGGCGCGGCGCTGCCCGCCCGCCAGCGCACCGCTGGCGCTGACCGGGGCGATCTTCGTTATTTCGCTTGCTTTCAGAACGAGTGATATCCCATTTTGCCCGTCTTTCCCTTTGGGGACGCATTTCGTATGGCATTGCCTGAACGCGCTGGTCCTGTACCTGCTGATTCGCATTCTCGTCCTGGTCGCGCCGGTTTACCGCGCTGTCGACAGGACGGACACGAACAGCCGGTGACCGCGCCGTCCCGGATGTGCCGACAGCCCTGCCGCCAGCCAGCATCGAGTAGTGGATCGCGATGACCGAGAAAAAAACAGACAATACGCCCGTCAACGATCTGGATGAGGCCGCGCTCTATTACCACCGGCATCCGCGCCCGGGTAAGCTGGAGATCCAGGCGACCAAGCCGCTCGGCAACCAGCGCGATCTGGCGCTCGCCTATTCGCCCGGCGTCGCAGCTCCCTGTCTCGAGATCGCCCGCGATCCCTCGCTTGCTGCCGAATACACCGCGCGCGCGAACCTTGTCGGCGTCGTTTCCAACGGCACGGCTGTGCTCGGGCTCGGCAATATCGGCCCGCTCGCATCCAAGCCTGTGATGGAAGGCAAGGCGGTCCTCTTCAAGAAGTTTGCCGGCATCGATGTCTTCGACATCGAGGTGGACGAGCTCGACGTCGACAAGTTCGTCGATGCGGTCGCCGTGCTCGAGCCGACCTTCGGCGGCATCAACCTGGAGGACATCAAGGCCCCCGAATGCTTCATGATCGAGCGCGCGCTGCGCGAGCGGATGAACATTCCCGTCTTCCATGACGACCAGCACGGCACGGCGATCATCGTCGCCGCCGCGGTGAAGAACGCGCTGGAACTGGCCGGCAAGGACATCGCGTCGGTGAAGATCGTCGCCTCCGGCGCGGGCGCGGCCGCGCTCGCCTGCCTCAACCTCCTGGTCGCCCTCGGCGCCTCGCGGGAGAACATCTTCGTCAGCGACATCGAAGGCGTCGTCTACAAGGGCCGCGAGACCCTGATGGACGAGTGGAAGTCGATCTTCGCCCAGGAGACCGATGCACGCACGCTGGCCGAGGTCATTCCCGGCGCGGACGTCTTCCTCGGCCTTTCGGCCGCCGGCGTGCTGAAGCCGGAGATGGTCGCGGCGATGGCGGAGAAGCCGCTGATCATGGCGCTGGCCAACCCCAAGCCGGAGATCATGCCGGAAGCGGCACTCGCCGTGCGCGACGACGTGATGATGTGCACCGGGCGGTCGGATTATCCGAACCAGGTGAACAACGTTCTGTGCTTCCCCTACATCTTCCGTGGCGCGCTGGACGTGGGTGCGACCACGATCAACGAGGAGATGAAGCTCGCCGCCGTGACCGCCATCGCGGAGCTGGCGCGCGAGGAGCCCTCGGAAGTGGCGGCGCGCGCCTATGGCGGCGTGACCGAGACCTTCGGCCCGAAATACCTGATCCCCTCGCCGTTCGACCAGCGCCTGATCCTGCGCATCGCCCCGGCCGTTGCCCGCGCGGCGATGGAGACCGGCGTCGCGATGCGGCCGATCGACGACTTCGACGCCTATCACGACCGGCTGAACCGCTTCGTCTTCCGCTCCGGCATGATCATGAAGCCGATCATTGCCGCCGCCCGCTCCAGCGAGACGCGGATCATCTATTCCAACGGCGAGGACGAGCGCGTGCTGCGCGCGGCGCAGGTGCTGCTGGAAGACCGGCTGGCACGCCCGATCCTGATCGGCCGTCCCTCGGTGATCGAGAGCCGCTGCGAGCGCTTCGGCCTCAAGATCCGTCCGGGTCGCGATATCGAATGTATCAACCCGGAAGACGATCCCCGCTACCGCGACTATGTCGACACGCTGTTCTCGCTGGTCGGCCGGCGCGGCGTGACGCCGGAGGCGGCCCGCACCATGGTGCGCTCGAACACCACTGTGATCGGCGCGCTGGCCCTGCACCGGGGCGAGGCGGACGCGCTGATCTGCGGTCTGGAAGGGCGCTATTCCAAGCACCTTGCCGACGTGCGCGGCATCATCGGCAATGCGCCGGGTGTGCAGGACTTCTCGGCGCTGTCGCTCCTGATCAACTCGAACGGCGCGACCTTCTTCACCGATACCTATGTCACCGTCGATCCTTCGGCGCGTGAGATCGCCGAGACGACGATGCTGGCGGCCGAGGAAATCCGCCGCTTCGGCATCACGCCGCGCGCCGCGCTGCTTTCCGCGTCGAACTTCGGTTCCCGCGACATGGCCTCGGCCGACAAGATGCGGGCGGCGCTGGATATCCTCAAGGACATGGCGCCGGACCTGGAAGTCGACGGCGAGATGCATGGCGACAGCGCGCTGTCGCTGGCCATGCGCGGCCGGGTGATGCCGGATTCGCGCCTGACCGGAGAAGCGAACCTTCTGGTCTTCCCCTCGCTCGACGCCGCCAACATCGCGCTCAACCTGGTGAAGGTGATGACCGACAGCCTGCATGTCGGCCCGATCCTGCTGGGCACCGCAAAGCCGGTGCATATCCTGACGCCCTCGGTCACCTCGCGCGGCGTCGTCAACATGTCGGCCTTCGCCGCCGTGGAGGCGCAGACGCGAAATCGCACCTGAAGGTGCGATTTCCTTTGCCGGCTACATCTTGATCGTGTTGACTTCCGTCATGAAAGCTTCGTCCGGCTAATGCAACCTGCAAGGCCGGACGCGGCACTGCAGGATGGACGGAATGGCACACTTCCTCGTGGTCTACGCCACGACCGAGGGACAGACACGCAAGATATCGGAGAAGGTGGCCGCGCGCCTGAGGGGGGCGGGGCACAGCGTCACGCTGGTCGATGCCAGAGCCGCGGCCTCGCTTGAGCTCGGCTCCTTCGATGCGGCCGTGCTTGCCGCCTCGCTGCATGTCGGCCGTCACCAGCCGGAAATGCTCGATTTCATCCGGCGCCAGACTGTGCGGCTGGAGCGGGTGCCGACCGCGTTCATCTCCGTCAGCCTGTCCGCATCGTCCGCCAAGGCGGAAGACATCGCCAATGCCCGCGAGGCGGCCGAGGCGATGTTCGACGAACTCGACTGGGAACCGACGCATCTGCATCTTGCGGCGGGCGCCGTGCACGACCGGCAGATGGGCGTGCTGAAGCGCTGGGTGATCCACCGCATTCTCAGGCAAAAGGGCGTAGAGATGTCCGCGTCCGGCGACATGGAATTCACCGACTGGCCGGCGCTGGAGCGCTTCGTCGACACGTTCATGCGCGAGACGCTGGAGGCGGGCAGGGAATTCGCCTGATGGCGTTCCCCTGCCTGCTGTTGTCTGCGCCGCAGATGCGGCCTGCCGTTACATGTTCGGGTAGTTCGGGCCGCCCGCACCTTCCGGCACCGTCCAGGTGATGTTCTGGTTCGGGTCCTTGATGTCGCACGTCTTGCAGTGGACGCAGTTCTGCGCGTTGATCTGGAAGCGCGGGGCGTCCTCGCCTTCCTCGATCCACTCGTAGACGCCGGCCGGGCAGTAGCGGTTCGACGGGCCGGCATAGACATCGTGCTCCGACGTCTTCTGCAGGGTCTCGTCCTTCACCTTCAGGTGGATCGGCTGGTCTTCCTCATGGTTGGTGTTCGACAGGAACACCGAGGAGAGCTTGTCGAAGGACACCTTTCCGTCCGGCTTGGGATAGGCGATCGGGCTGTGCTTGGCGGCCGGCTCCAGGCTCTCCGAATCCCGCTTGCCGTGCGAGACGGTGCCGAAGAAGGAGAAGCCGAAGAGCTCGTTCGTCCACATGTCGAGGCCGCCGAGCATGGTGCCGAACAGCGTGCCGTAGCGCGACAGCAGCGGCTTGACGTTGCGGACCTTCTTCAGGTCCTTGCCGATCTCGCTTTCCCGCCAGGCCGTGTCGTAGCCGGCAAGCTCGGCATTCGCCTCGCCGCGGCCGAGCGCCGCCATGACTTCCTCTGCCGCCAGCATGCCCGAGAGCATGGCGTTGTGAGAGCCCTTGATGCGCGGCACGTTGACGAAGCCGGCGGAGCAGCCGATCAGCAGGCCGCCGGGGAAGGAGAGCTTGGGCACCGACTGGAAGCCGCCCTCGGTGATGGCGCGTGCGCCATAGGCGATGCGCTTGCCGCCCTCGAACGTCTCGCGGATCGCCGGATGGGTCTTGAACCGCTGGAACTCCTCGAACGGGGCGAGGTAGGGGTTCTTGTAGTTGAGGTGGACGACGAAACCGACCGCGACCTGGTTGTCCTCAAGATGATAGAGGAACGAGCCTCCGCCGGTCCGGTTGTCGAGCGGCCAGCCGAAGCTGTGCTGCACCAGGCCCGGACGATGCTTCGACGGGTCGACCTGCCACAGCTCCTTGATGCCGATGCCGAACTTCGGCACGTCGGAATTCGCATCGAGATCGAAATGCGCGATCAGCTCCTTGGCGAGCGATCCGCGCACGCCCTCGGCGATGAGGACATACTTGCCGCGCAGCTCCATGCCGCGGGTGAAGTTGGCATTGGGCTTGCCGTCCCGGCCGATGCCCATGTCGCCGGTGGCAACGCCGACCACGGCGCCGGTGTCGTCGTAAAGCACTTCGGCCGCGGCAAAGCCGGGATAGATCTCGACGCCGAGCGCCTCGGCCTTCTCGGCCAGCCAGCGGCAGACATTGCCGAGCGAGACGATGTAGTTCCCGTGATTGTTCATCAGGGACGGCATCATGATGTTCGGCAGCCGCATGGAGCCTGCGGGGCCCAGCACCAGGAAGTGGTCAGCGGTCACCGGCGTCTTGAACGGCGTGTCCGCCTCCTCGCGCCAGCCCGGCAGCAGCTTGTCGACGCCGATGGGATCCACCACCGCGCCCGAAAGGATATGGGCGCCGACTTCGGAGCCCTTTTCCAGCACGACGACGGAAAGGTCTTCGCCCTTCTCCTCGGCGATCTGCTTGAGCCTGATGGCTGCCGACAGTCCGGCCGGTCCCGCGCCGACGATGACGACGTCGAACTCCATGCTCTCGCGTTCGCCAAGCGTCTCCGTGTCGCTCATGCCTCTCTCCCTCTCGTGCCGCGTGCCTCGGTCTAAGGGTTTCTGTTTAGTGCAGCGCGAAAGAGGCCGCAATGTCGATAAACCGATGGCAGTTATATGACGTTTACGTAAGAGTAATATCCGAAACGCTTTGCGGGACGTCAAGGTCGGGGCAATTGCGCTTGTCCCGGCGATGCGGCACAACAGCGGCATGGAACCTGCTGACCCGACCGACCAGAGGCAAGACGACCGTCCGTCCGTGATGGATGGCGAGGGCGAGCGCAAGGTGTCCTCGGCGCTCGAGGCGCTGCTCGACTTCTATATCTCCGCGGGAGCCGACGGCTGGCTGGAGCTGGACCCGGCGGACGCCTTCGCCCTATCCGAGGCGCCGCGCCCGTCGATGCAGGCAGCTTCTGGGCGTGCGGCACCGGCCGCAATGCCGCCTGCCGCGCCCGCGGCGCCCGCGCGGCAGATGCCGCCCAAGTCTGCGCCGCCGATGCAGCCGGCGCCCGCTCATGCACCGGGCGCGCCGGTGGGCGGTGCGGCGGTCGTTCCGGGCGATGAAGTGGTGGTTGCCGCCCGCGAGGCGGCGCGTTCGGCAGCGACGCTGGACGAGCTGCGCGACACGCTGGCCCGTTTCGATGGCTGCAACCTGAAGCTCACCGCCAAGTCGCTGGTCTTCGCCGACGGGCCGGCGGATGCGAAGGTGATGTTCGTCGGCGAGGCGCCGGGCCGGGAGGAAGATGCGCGCGGGCTGCCCTTCGTGGGGCGCTCGGGCCAGCTTCTCGACCGGATGCTGGAGGCCATCGGCCTGGCGCGCGGCGAGGTCTACATCACCAATGTCGTGCCCTGGCGCCCGCCGGGCAACCGCACGCCGAGCCCGCAGGAAACCGAGATCTGCAAGCCCTTCATCCTGCGCCAGATCGAACTGGTGCAGCCGAAGGTGCTGGTGTTTTTGGGCGGAGCTTCGGCCAAGGCGCTGACCGGCGTGCAGGACGGCATCCTGCGGCTGCGCGGACGCTGGCTGGAACTGCCGCTGGGGCCGGCCGCGCAAGGGGTGACGATCCGGGCGATGGCAACGCTCCATCCGGCCTACCTGCTGCGCAGTCCGGTGCAAAAGCGCTATGCCTGGCGCGATTTCCTGGCCATCAAGGCCGCGCTGGACGAGGCCTCCGGTACCTGACGGCGGCTCTTTTATCGCCGCGCCGCAGACCTATATCCCGAAGATACCGGTATTTCCGCCGGACCACTTCGAGCCCGAGGACACCCCTTGTTCGACAGCCTTCGCAAGCGCCTTCCCGGAAAATGGGGCAATGTCCCCACCACCATCCCGGTGGTGCGCCTTCAAGGGGCGATCGGCATGGCCTCGCCCCTGCGCCCCGGCCTGTCGCTGGCGACCGTCGCGCCGCTCCTCGACAAGGCCTTCTCCTTCGATGCGCCGGCGGTGGCGCTGATCGTCAACTCGCCCGGTGGCTCGCCCGTCCAGTCGCGGCTGATCCACGACCGCATCCGCCAGCTCGCCGGCGAGAAGAAGAAGGACGTTCTCGTCTTCGTCGAGGATGTGGCGGCCTCGGGCGGCTACATGCTGGCGATTGCCGGCGACGAGATCGTCGCCGACGAGAACTCCATCGTCGGCTCCATCGGCGTGGTGTCGTCCGGCTTCGGCTTTTCCGAGGCGATCTCGAAGCTCGGCATCGAGCGACGGGTGCACACGGCCGGTGAGAACAAGGCGATCCTCGATCCGTTCCGCCCGGAGCGCGAGGAGGACATCGTGCATCTGAAGGCGCTGCAGCAGGAAGTGCACGAGAGCTTCATCGCCCTGGTGCGCCGTCGCCGCGGCGACGTGCTTACCGATGCGCCGGACCTGTTCACCGGCCTGTTCTGGACCGGTGCGACCTCGCGCGATCTTGGACTGATCGACCGGATCGGCGATATTCGTTCGACCCTGCGCGAGCGGTTCGGCGACAAGGTGAGAGTGCGGCTGGTCGGCGGACCGCGCTCGCTGTTCTCGCGTCGTCAGGGCGTGGGGGTGGAGATTGGTGCCGGCCTGACGCAAGGCTGGGCGGACGAGGCGATCGGAGCGCTGGAGCAGCGTGCGCTCTGGGCCCGCTACGGACTGTGAGGATCGGGAGGACGGCATGGTCAACGTGATCGCGGCGGCAGGCCTCGCCATTGGCGGATATCTGCTGATACGAGCGGTGAGGCGGGAAATGTCGCGCGTCGAGCGCCGGGTGTCCGAAGCGGCCAAACGGGCGACCGGCGAACTGCCGGTCAAGACGCTGGAGCAGGATCCGGAGACGGGCCGCTATCGCCCGAAGGACTGAACCGGATTTCATTGTCCGCGTGCGTCGGGCGCCGCGAGACCCTCGCGACGCCCCGATGCACTGCGAACTCTAGCGATGGGTAGAGATCGCCCCCTTCACCACACGCGGGCAGGTCGGCTGCACGATGATCGTGCCGTTGGGGTAGACGTAGCGCACGGTGTCACAGCTTGCCGCGGTGCTCGGCAGCGGCTTGCGCGGCAGGCCGCCAGGATAGTTCGACGCATGCGTCGGAGCGGCTGCCTGCTGGGCCTTCATGCACTTGGGGGTCGCGCACAGGATGACGCCGTCGGCAGCGCCCTTGTAGCTCCAGACCCGGCCGGACGAGGAGCCGCCCTGCGACTGACCGGCGCCGGCGCCCGCAGCCGGGCCGCCATTTCCGGCGGTGCTGTTGGCAAAGGCCGTACCGGCGGTGCCCGCCATTGTCAGGGCGAGTACGGTTGCCAGAGTCATTTTTCGAAACGCGGTCATGTCACTTCCTCCGGATGTCGGACGGGGAACCATTCCCGGTGTCCGTATCTCGATGGCGCGGGATGTGTGTCCTCCCCGGTCGTCATCGCACTATGAACATGACGTAAGGTGAGATGTGCCGCTGTGACCCCGGGCACAGTTTTCCGTGATGTGCTGCCGGGCGGATCGGGCCTTGCGATGCCGCCATGTCTTGACGCCACCGGGTGTTGATGGCACCTCTCGCCCGGGCCCCGACGGGCCATCCATTCTTGCATTCAAGGACGACGCAGATGACGAGCGAAACGGTGCCTGCGCACATGCGGCCCGAAAACTCCTTCCAGGGGTTGATCCTGACGCTTCAGAGGTTCTGGGCCGATCAGGGTTGCGTTGTCCTGCAGCCCTACGACATGGAAGTGGGCGCCGGCACCTTCCACCCGGCGACGACCCTGCGCTCGCTCGGCCCGCGTCCCTGGAAGGCCGCCTATGTGCAGCCCTCGCGCCGCCCGACAGACGGGCGCTACGGCGAGAACCCGAACCGGCTGCAGCACTACTATCAGTTCCAGGTGATCATGAAGCCGTCGCCGGAGAACCTGCAGGACCTCTACCTGCGCTCTCTGTATGCCATCGGCCTCGATCCTGCCCTGCATGACGTGCGCTTCGTCGAGGACGACTGGGAAAGCCCGACGCTGGGCGCCTGGGGCCTCGGCTGGGAGTGCTGGTGCGACGGCATGGAAGTGTCGCAGTTCACCTACTTCCAGCAGGTCGCGGGTTTCGAATGCGCGCCGGTCTCGGGCGAGCTCACTTACGGCCTGGAGCGCCTGGCGATGTACATCCAGGGCGTCGATAACGTCTACGACCTCAACTATAACGGCCGCGAAGGCGCCGAGAAGGTGACCTATGGCGATGTGTTTCTGCAGGCCGAGCAGGAATATTCCCGCCACAACTTCGAACATGCCGACACCGAGATGCTGTTCCGCCACTTCCGCGATGCGGAAGAGGAATGCCGCCGACTGCTCGACGCCGGCGCCAAGGCGCGCGAGGCATCGGGCGCGGCCGTGCACCAGGTGGTGCTGCCGGCCTACGACCAGTGCATCAAGGCGAGCCACGCGTTCAATCTGCTGGATGCGCGCGGCGTCATCTCGGTGACGGAACGCCAGAGCTATATCCTGCGGGTGCGCGAGCTGGCCAAGGCCTGCGGTGCGGCATTCCTGGAGACGGAAGCCGGCGGGGTAGGGTATCAGGGCGGGATTTCGCTCGCAGGTTGAAGGCGGGTGTGCTAGCTGCTGCGATGTTTCCGTAAGGAGTCATTGCATGCACCATCCGGCCTTTTTCGCCCTTTCGGCCCTTTTTGCCGTTCTCGTTGCCGCCTCGCCCGCCCTGGCAAAGACCAAGGCGGGGATAACGCCTTTGTCCGTCTGCTCCACCAAGGGCGAGTGGGACAAGCTCAACAAGACGCTCCGGACCCGCGCCCACAATTTCGAGTTCGTCGGGCGCGTCGACAAGAACAACCCGAACCGGCAGGACAAGAAAGCGGCCGCCCGCAGCGCTCTTGCCAGCTCGAAGAAGGGCCAGCCGGTCGACTTGAATTGCCGTCCGCTGCCGGGCGGCACGGTTCTTGTCGACGATGCCGGCGGCTTCTCCGGTTACATGTGCGTGCGGGCACCGAAGTGGAGTTCCTGCGGCTGGATCCACAAGCGCTATTTCACCGACTATTTCGGGGCTACCTCCGACCCCAAGGTCTGGCGCCGCAGCCCGAAGCAGGAAATCCTGTTTCTCTATCGCTGAGAGACAGCCGGCAGCGTCGGGTGCTCCACCGGCTGAGACGGGCAAGGTCGCGCGGGCCGCTTTCGCGCTGCCGGTGACCTGCGTCACATTCCCTTCAACCAATCCGGTTTCCACTGCAGCCTGCTTGCAGTAGCGTTACGCGCTTAATGTGACTGGAGAGGGTATCGCCTGATGGCCACCTGGATCGTGCTCGCCCTGATCGCCCTGATCGGCCTGTACCTCGTCTACATCTACAATGATCTGGTGCGGAAGCGGCAGATGGTACGCGAAGGCTGGAGCGGCATCGACGTCCAGCTCAAGCGCCGCTCCGACCTCATTCCGAACCTCGTCGAGGCGGTGAAGGGCTACGCCACGCACGAGCGGGCGGCGCTGGAGGCGGTCACCGAGATGCGGGCGCAGGCGGCAGGGCTCGATCCGGCGGACGTTGCCGGCCGCGCGCGCGCCGAGGGCATGCTGTCCCAGGCGCTCGGCAGGCTCTTTGCGGTGGCCGAGGCCTATCCGGACCTCAAGGCCAGCGCCAATTTCCGGGAGCTGCAGTCGTCGCTGGAAAGCGTCGAGGATGCGCTGCAACTGGCCCGTCGCTACTACAACGGCGCGGTGCGCGCGCTCAATGTCGTGGTCGAGAGCTTCCCCTCCAACCTGGTGGCCGGCCGGTTCGGCTTCACCCAGGAGGAGTATTTCGAGATCGACGACCCGGCCGAGCGGGCGGTGCCCAAGGTCAGCTTCTAAAAGGGCAGTCCTGCCATGCGCGCGCCCGCCTTCCTGATCGCCTTTGCTGCGTTTTGCGCTGCAGGCCTGTTGGTGCTCGCCCCTGTCGTGGCGCATGCGGACGAGCGCATCCTCGCCTTCAACTCCACCATCGAGGTGGCGAGCGACGGCGAGCTGACCGTCACCGAAACCATCCGCGTGCGCGCCGAAGGCAACCAGATCCGCCGCGGCATCTTTCGCGACATCCCGCTGGTCTTCGAGACGGAAAGCGGCCGCAAGGCACGCGCCGGCTTCGACCTCGTCTCGGTGGAACGGGACGGAGAGGAGGACGGCTATTCGGTCAATCGCGGCGGAAGCGGCGTGCGCATCTATATCGGCCGCGAGGAGACGTTCCTGCAGCCGGGCACCTACACCTACACCATCGTCTACCGGACCGACCGTCAGGTGCGCTTCTTCGAGAACCACGACGAGGTCTACTGGAACGCGACCGGCAACGAATGGGATTTCCCGATCGACCGGGCGACGGCGCGCATCGTGCTGCCGGAAGGGGCGGCCATTGCCGCCCATACGGCCTATACCGGCCCTTATGGCGCGTCCGGCCAGGACTACACGTCGCGGCTCGAGGACGGCGGACGCAGCGTCGTGTTCGCCACGACCCGGCCGCTGGGGCCGCGCGAGGGCCTGACCGTCGTCGCCGAGATGCCGAAGGGCGTCGTCACGGAGCCGACGGCGGATGAGGAGTTCGGCTATTTCCTGCAGGACCATCTGGCCGAAATCCTTGGCGGCATAGGCCTCGTCCTCGTCCTTGCCTATTACCTTTGGGCCTGGTGGTCGGTGGGCCGCGATCCGCCGAAGGGCGTGATCTTCCCGCGCTTCGAGGGACCGCAAGGCATTTCTCCGGCCCTGTCCAACTATGTTGCGCGTAAGGGCTTCGGCGATGGCGGCTGGCGCGCTCTCTCCGCGGCCTGTCTCAGCCTCGCGGTGAAGGGCAAGCTGGTGCTGGACGATCTGGCCGGCGACCTGACGCTGACCCGGCCGGAAGGGACGCGTGGCGACTATGCCGGGCTGCCCAAGGGCGAGAAGGCGATTGCCAGCTGGCTCGACAACCGCGATGGCAGCTTCACCGTGTCCAAGGCCAACGGGACCTCGGTCCAGAAGCTCGGCAACAACTTCCGTGGTGCCATCGAGGGCGAGAACCGCAACCGCTACTACAAGACGAACCGGCTCTACCTGGTGCCGGGCGTCGCGCTGTCGGTGCTGACGATCTTCGTGCTGCTTGCCTTCGGCAATCTCAGCGAGGAGCAGATCGCGCTGATGATCCCGATCTTCATGGTGACCTTCGTCGTGGTGATGTTCGCGGTGCAGATCGGCAAGGCGTTCCGGCGCTCCGCCGGCATGGTGCTGCGCGTCGCGATCACGGTCGTCGTTTTCAGCTTCATCACCATGGGGCACCTGATCGCATCGGCTGCTCTGCTGCAGCTGCAGGGCGACATTCCCCCGCTCGCGCTGATCGCCGTGGCGCTGCTGTCGGTGAACATCCTGTTCTTCTTCCTGATCGGGGCCCCGACCGCGCTCGGCCGCAGCGCCATGGACGAAATCGAGGGCTTGAAGATGTATCTTCAGGTCGCCGAGAAGGACCGGATGAACATGCAGGGCGCCCCAAAGATGAGCCCCTCGCATTTCGAAACGATGCTGCCCTACGCGGTGGCGCTCGATGTGGAAAAGCCCTGGTCGAAGGCCTTCGAGGCCTGGCTGCTGACGGCGGCCGGGGCGGCCGCTGCGGCCTCCTATGCGCCGGGCTGGTATTCGGGGCGCGGCTTTGACGCGCACAACATCTCCGGCACGCTCGGCAAGAGCGTCGAGGCCATGTCGGGCACCTTCTCCTCCTCGCTTCCTGCCCCCAAGTCGTCGAGCTCCGGCGGGGGCGGAGGCGGCTTTTCCGGCGGCGGCGGCGGCGGCGGCGGCGGCGGCGGCTGGTAGGCATATCGGCCCTAGCTCTCACGCGCGGGGGTGACTTTTTCCCCCGCTCTTGCTAACGGACGCGCAACAGTCACGGTCGCCGGCTGCCCGGCTGCCCAACCATTCGAGACCTCCCGATGCCCGATCTTCTCCTGGAGCTTTTCAGCGAGGAAATTCCCGCCCGTATGCAGCGCCGCGCTGCAGAGGACCTGAAGTCGCTGGTGACCAATGCGCTGGTCGAGGCGGGCGTCACCTATGAGGGCGCGAAGGCGTTTTCCACGCCGCGGCGGCTGGCGCTGCATATCGCCGGGCTGACGGCAGGCTCGAAGCCGACCCGCGAGGAGCGCAAGGGCCCGCGCGTTGGATCGCCGGAAAAGGCGCTGGAAGGCTTCCTGCGCGGTGCGGGGCTTGCCTCCATCGACGAGGCTCAGGTCGTCTCCGATCCGAAGAAGGGCGACTTCTACGTCGCGGTGATCGAGAAGCCCGGCCGCTCGACGCCGGACATCGTTGCCGAAGTGATGCCGGGCATCATCCGCGGCTTCCCCTGGCCGAAGTCGATGCGCTGGGGCAGCGGACAGCTGCGCTGGGTGCGCCCGCTCCACTCCGTCGTCGCGACCTTCGGGCCCGAGACCGAGGAGCCGGAGGTGGTGCCCTTCGAGATCGACGGCATCGTCTCGTCCAACACGACGCGTGGCCACCGCTTCATGGCGCCGGATGCCTTCGAGGTGCGGCGGCTGGAGGACTATGCCGACAAGCTGGAGAAGGCGAAGGTCGTGCTCGACGCCGACCGGCGCAAGGACATCATCGTCAACGATGCGCGCAACCGCGCCATGGCGCTGGGCCTGGAACTGGTCGAGGACGAGGGCCTGCTGGAGGAAGTCGCCGGCCTGGTCGAATGGCCGGTCGTGCTGGTGGGCAGCTTCGACGAGGCGTTCCTGGAACTGCCCGACGAGGTCATCCGCCTGACCATCCGCGCCAACCAGAAGTGCTTCGTGATGCGCGACCCGGCAACCGGGCGCCTGTCCAACCGCTTCGTCGCCGTGTCCAACATCGTCGCTTCCGATGGCGGCGCGACGATCATCGCCGGCAATGAGAAGGTGATCCGCGCCCGCCTGTCCGATGCCCGCTTCTTCTGGGAAACGGATCTCAAGGCGCCGCTGGAAAGCCGGCTGCCGAAGCTCGATAGCGTGGTCTTCCACGAAAAGCTCGGCACGCAGGGCGCGCGGGTGAACCGCCTCGAGGCGCTGGCGCGGGAGATCGCCCCGCTGGTCGGAGCCGATGTGGAAAAGGCGGCGCGCGCCGCGCGCCTTGCCAAGGCCGACCTGCCGACGCAGATGGTCTACGAGTTCCCCGAGCTGCAGGGCCAGATGGGCCGCACCTATGCCGAGCTGCAGGGCGAGGACGCCTCCGTCGCCCGCGCCATCGAGGAGCACTACAAGCCGCAGGGCCCGTCCGACGCAGTGCCGGCCGATCCGGTCGCCGTCGCCGTGGCGCTCGCCGACAAGCTCGATCTGCTCACCGGCTTCTGGGCCATCGACGAGAAGCCGACCGGCTCCAAGGATCCCTTCGCCCTGCGCCGCGCCGCACTCGGCGTGATCCGCATCGTGCTGGAGAACGGGCTGCGGTTACGGATGTCCGAGTTGCTTGCCAGCGCCAACGCGGCGATGGCGGCGGCCGGCGGCGAGCTGCGCCAGGATCTCCTGTCGTTCTTTGCCGACCGTCTGAAAGTGCATCTGCGCGAGCAGGGCGCCCGTCACGACCTGATCGACGCGGTCTTCGCGCTGGAGGGGCAGGACGACCTGTTGATGGTGGTGCGCCGGGTGGAGGCGCTGGGCGCGTTCCTGGCGACCGAGGACGGCGCGAACCTCCTGGCCGGCACCAAGCGCGGGGCGAACATCCTGCGCGCCGAGGAGAAGAAGGACGGCGCCGCCATTTCCGGCGCGCCGCATGCCGATCACCTGGCCGAGCCGGCGGAGATCGCCCTGGCGGCGGCCATCGACACGGCACGCTCACAGATCCGCGATGCGCTGTCGCGCGAGGACTTCGCCGGCGCGATGACGGCGCTGGCGGGCCTGCGCGCGCCGGTCGACACGTTCTTCGACGACATCCTGGTCAATGCTGAGGATGCGGACCTGCGCCTCAACCGGCTGCGGCTGCTCGCGGAGATCCGCGAGGCGACCCGCGAGGTGGCCGACTTCTCGAAAATCGCCGGCTGACGGGCCGGTTTCGAAACCAGCAAAAAGGGCGCGGAACCGGCAGGTCCCGCGCCCTTTTTCATGTCCGGGTGCGGCAGATGCCGCCCGCCTTATTCCGCAGGCGTGCCGGCCAGCCGGGCGACCGGCTCTTCCTTGATCGGCCAGTGGACGATGGCCGCGAACAGACCGAGCGCGATGCCGAGATACCAGATCACGTCGTAGGAGCCGGTCTGGTCGTAGAGCCGGCCGCCGAGCCAGACGCCGAGGAACGAGCCGATCTGGTGCGAGAAGAACACGAAGCCGAACAGAGTCGCCATGTAGCGCGGGCCGAACATCACCGCGACGAGGCCGGAGGTCGGCGGCACCGTGGAGAGCCACAGGAAGCCCATCGTGCCGGCGAAGATCAGCACGGTCAGCGGCGTTGCCGGCGCCATCAGGAAGAGGGTGATGGCAATGGCGCGGCCCAGATAGATCAGGGACAGGAAATAGGGCTTCGACCAGCGCCCGCCGATATAGCCCGCGGCAAGCGCCCCGAACACGTTGCACAGGCCGATCAGCGCGATGGCGATGGCGCCCCACTTCGGGTCGAGGCCGAGATCCGCGATATAGGGCGGCAGGTGCACGGTGATGAAGGCGACGTGGAAGCCGCAGACGAAGAAGCCGAAGGTCAGCAGGATGAAGCCGCGGGTGCGGAAGGCCTCGGAGATCGCCTCGGTGAGCTTCTGGTCGGCAATGGCCGAGCCCGGCACGTAGGCGGCCGGCTTGCCCTTCAGCGCCACCGCCAGGAAGGGAATGAGGACCATGAGGCCGGCCAGCACATAGAGGCTGTCGTGCCAGCCGAGCCCGTCGATGAGGCCCTGGCTGAGCGGAGCGAAGAGGAACTGGCCGAAAGAGCCGGCCGCCGTGCCGATGCCGAAGGCGAGCGAGCGGCGCTCCGGCGTCACGGCGCGCCCGAAGGCGGCGAGCACCAGCGAGAAGGACGAGAAGGCGACGCCGAGGCCGATCATCACGCCGCCGGCGACATGCAGCAGCAAGGGGCTTTCCGCCTGTGCCATCAGCAGGAGGCCGAGCGTGTAGACAACGCCGCCGAAAGCGATCGTGCGCGCCGTGCCGAACCGGTCGGCGATCATGCCGGCAATCGGCTGGGCCGCGCCCCACATGAGGTTCTGGATGGCGAGCGCCAGGGCGAAGATCTCGCGCGACCAGCCGCGCGCCTCGGTCATCGGCGTGAGGAAGAGGCCGAGCGCGGAGCGCGGGCCGAAGCTGAGAAGGGCGATCAGGCAACCGCAGATGATGATCAGCGGCAGGTTGGCGGAGGCCTTGGGGAGGGGCGAGCCGGGAGACGGCGCGCGCGTCGCGGAGGTGGTCACGTCGTAGGGTCCTGTCACTGCGGCAGGTCAGGGCAAAGGGTCCGCCCGGCTGAAGAGCGTTGCTGCCGCCTGCCGGCATGCTGAGGGGGCCTTGCCGCCCGCGCGCCCGGGAGGGCAGCGCGAGGCAAACGAAGCCGGTTGCCGGGATTATGCTCGATACGCAGGCCGTGAAAAAGCGAAACAATTTCATGTTTCGCTTTCACATCCCTGATGAATTCACGGAGGGTTTCGCGGCGGCAGACGCACTCAGATCGGTTGCTGCGCGAGGCCCTTGCCGTGGATCGGACCGGTCGGCAGGTTGGTCGGCGAGCCGCCCTCCGGCTCGAAGGTGATCTCGTAGAGCTGGTCGCGGCGCGGCGGCGGAAGGCCTTCAACCGACAGGCGCGTGCCCGTTCCGCTCGGCAGCAGCCCGAGCGAGACCGGCGGGCCTTCCTCGGTCGGCTTGGTCCAGACCTGCATGACCTGGCCCTGCGGCACGGCGGCGCCGTCCAGCAGGGTGATCCAGGTGGTGTTGTCGGCTGCGCCCTCCACGAGGGCGACCGGCTTGCCGCCGGCATCCAGCAGGACGGCGACCACGGTCGGCTGCGGCATGGTGAGAAGCGACCAGCCGAGCGCGACGGCCAGAACCAGCGAGGCGGCGAGGCTGGCCAGCGCGGCAAGGCGCCAGCGGGTGTCTGCAGGCTTGTCGCCGCGGTTCCTGGTGGCAAGTGGAACGACATTACCGGCAGGCTTCTGGGCCTCGGCCGGCGCCTCGTCGAGACGCGCGGCGACACGATTCCAGAGCCCGTCGGGCAGGGGAACCTCGTCGGCGGTCGCATCCAGCTCCCCGAAGCGGACGCGGGCGCGCTCCAGCCTTGCGGCGACCACAGGATCGGCGGCGGCAAGCGCCTCGATCTCGGCCTGTTCCGCCTCGCTGGCGAGGCCGAGCACGACCTCGTCGATGCGTTCATCGAGCGGGCGCTGCGTCATGACAGGCACTCCCGCAGCTGCGTCAGGCCGCGCCGGAGCCAGGCCTTCACCGAGCCGAGCGGCGCCTTCATCCGTCCGGAAATCTCGCCATGGCTGTAGCCGAGTACGTAGGAAGCAAGGATCGCCATGCGCTTGCTCGGCTCCAGGGCGGACAGGCAGCGCCTGAGGTCGCTGTTGGCATCCAGCCGGTGATAGGCGTCTTCCAGCACGCTTTCGTCCGCCGCCTCGTCGAAGGCCTCCATGTCGCCATGCGGCACATCCCTCTCGCCCTGGCGCAGCAGGGTAAGGCAGCGGTTGCGCAGGATCGTGTAGATCCAGCCCGTGGCGCTGCCGCGCGCGGGATCGAACTGGCCGGCGTTGCGCCACAGCGCGACGAAGCTTTCCTGCACCGCGTCCTCGGCAAGGTCGCGGCGGCGCAGCATGCGCAGCGCAACGCCGAGCATCCGCTTGCCTTCATGGTCCATCAGGGTCTTCAACGCGGCACGGTCACCGGCGGCGCAGGCTGCGACAAGGGCGCTGTGGTCGATCAAGGTCCCGCTCTTCTTCAGCCGGTCATCGCGAACCTGCCCGGGAGGAGGGGCTGCGGCTCGCCTCGCAGTCGGTGC
The DNA here is from genome assembly GCF_014252955.1 of Stappia sp. 28M-7. NCBI lineage: Bacteria > Pseudomonadati > Pseudomonadota > Alphaproteobacteria > Hyphomicrobiales > Stappiaceae > Stappia > Stappia quadratibracata. Next base: position 976,614 of record NZ_JACMIA010000001.1, read on the forward strand.
CGATGGTGGAGCTTTCGCTGCGACTTGGCAAAGGAAATCCGGAGCAGCTGGCAACCGGTCCGCCTCGGCGGGAACCTGCGGAAAGGTGTGGGATGCCATGGCGATGCACCGGCGATGCGGGGAGGAGGGGGCAGGGGCGGCACCCGGCGGCGCCGACCCCGAAAACCCGAAAGCCTCGCGGCTTACTTCGCCGTCATGAACGTGATGTCGCGCACGCTTACGCCCTCGGCACCCTTGAGCGGCCAGCTCTGGGTGATCTTGCCATCCTCGAGCGAGACGGTGTGCAGCCCGCCGCCAGAGACGAGCCAGGCGGTGTTGGTGCCGGCCTCGTCGGTGGCAATGTCGAAGGCATAGACGTCGGAACCCTCGATGCCGAGCTTGCCGACGGCTGCCAGCGTGCCGTCATTGGGTGAGGTCTGACGGATCAGCGCGACGATGGTGCTGTCGATGTCGTACATCGCCGTCTTCTCGGGCTTGCCGAAGGAGTTGGTGTAGGCCGCCGCCACGATGGCCGGCGCCTCGCCCGCATGCATGTCGGCCGTCTCGAAGGCAAGGCTGCCGTCAACGGTCACGGCGCCGCTTTCGATGTCGACGCGGTGATTGGTGGTGCCCGACATGAAGCGCAGCTTGTTGGCTGCCGGGTTGAAGTCGACGATCACGGCGCCGCCCTCGGCGACGGGCAGTTCCTTGTCCATGGTGGAGATCACCGTGGTGGCGCCGGTCTCGGGATCGATCTCGACGATCTGGAACGTCTCGGTCACGCCGATCAGCTGGCCGTTGGCCGGCCGCAGGTCGATGCCGAGCAGGCGGTCGACGCCCTGGGCATCCATGGTGGCGGTGACCGTGGCGGTGGATGCGTCGATCTTGTGAAGGGTCTTGTCGCCCGACAGGGCGATTGCGGTGAGGCCGTCGTTGTCCGCAGCATGAGCTGCCGTGGCGAGGGCGATGAGTGCGGTGGTCGCGAGAGCGAAAGTCGTCCTGGTCACTTGAACTGATCCTCGTATCCATGGGCTGCGGCCGATCCGCAGCACCTGCACACCCGTGACTCTCCCAAGAGGCCGTTTGGATGCAGGGACCGCGAAAAAAATTCGAACTGCCGGAAACGAATGACGGAAAATGTGCGAGATTGACGCAGGTGAGGGTGATCAGATGTCTGATTTAAAAAGGATTTTTTGATTTGTCTTACAAAAAGCCGGGTCAGGACCAATAAACGCATTGGCAAGGAACGCGCACGTGCCTATATATGCCCCGTGGGAGCATAAGCGTCGGCTAAGGACGCGTTTTTTAAACGGCAGTTTATGCTCAAAGTGAGCAAAATGACCGGATCGACCGAAAGGTCTCGCAAAACGGTCATGTTGCTCGGTAGAGGTCGGGCCCTGCGCGAGCTTGAGGCCCGGACGAAGTCAAGGGAGGTCGTCATGGCCACCATCGCACTCGATATCGGCAGCAATGCCGGATGCTCGACCGCCGCACCCGCACGGGCCAGCGGCTATTCGATGCTGCCGCGTCCTCATCTTGCCTACACGCCGGAAGTCGCGGAAGCGACCGCGCCGATCTACGAGAAGGTCCGTCACCTGATTCCGGAGATCGAGTGGCCGGTGCTTGCTCCCGTGATCCACGAGATCAACCGCCTCAAGAAGGAGCGGAACGCCGTCATCCTCGCCCACAACTACATGACGCCGGAGATCTTCCACGGTGTCTCCGACATCGTCGGCGACAGCCTGGCGCTGGCGAAGGAAGCGGCGAAGACCGACGCGGACGTGATCGTCCAGTGCGGCGTGCACTTCATGGCCGAGACCGCCAAGATCCTCAATCCGGACAAGACGGTCCTGATTCCGGACATGAATGCCGGCTGCTCGCTGGCCGAGTCGATCACCGCCGCCGACGTGCGGGCCTTGCGCGAAAAGCACCCGGGCGTGCCGATCGTCACCTATGTGAACACCTCGGCCGACGCGAAGGCCGAGTGCGATATCTGCTGCACCTCGGCCAATGCCGTGCAGGTGGTGGAGAGCCTCGGTGCGCCGCGCGTGCTGCTGATCCCCGACCAGTACCTGGCGGCCAATGTGGCACGCCAGACGGATGTCGAGATCCTGACTTGGGCCGGTGCCTGCGAAGTGCACGAGCGCTTCACCGCGGCGGAGCTGCGCGAATACCGCGAGATCGAGCCGAGCGTGAAGATCATCGCTCACCCGGAATGCCCGCCGGAAGTGGTCGACGAGGCCGACTTCACCGGGTCCACCGCCGGCATGATCGACTGGGTCAAGACCAATCGGCCGGAGAAGGTGATGCTGGTCACCGAGTGCTCGATGGCCGACAACATTGCCTCGGAGACGCCGGGCGTGGATTATGTCCGTCCGTGCAACCTGTGCCCGCACATGAAGCGCATCACGCTGTCCAAGATCCTGGACTGCCTGCTGGAAATGCGGGATGAGGTGACGGTCGATCCGCAGGTCGCCGCCCGGGCGCGCACTGCGGTCGAGCGGATGATCAACCTCAAGATGTGATCGTCCTTCCAACGGCAACACAGCCAATGCCGGGCGCGGCCAGCGTCCGGCATTGCCGCGTGGCGGCCCGCCCCGACCGTCGTTCCTCCGGCCGCCGCCCGGCTGCCGGCCTTCCGGACGAAATTCATGACGTCGCCACGTCCCGTGACTTCCCATATCGATGATGTCGTCATTCTTGGCGGCGGTCTGACCGGCCTGTTCTGCGCGCTCAAGCTGGCGCCGCGTCCGGTGACGATTCTCTCCGCCTCTCCCATCGGCGAGGGCGCGTCCTCCGCATGGGCGCAAGGCGGTATTGCCGCAGCCGTGTCCGACGAGGACAGCGCAGCCGCTCACGCAGCCGATACCATCGCCGTCGGCGGCGGGCTGTGCGAGGAGAAGATCGTCCGCCTGATGACCGAGGAAGCGGGCGAGCGCGTTCGCGATCTTCTCGGCTACGGCGTTCCCTTCGACATGGACCTGGAGGGGCGGTTGCAGCTGTCGCGCGAGGCGGCCCACTCGATGAACCGTATCGTGCGCGTGCGCGGCGACATGGCCGGTCGTGCGATCATGGACGCGCTGGTCGTTGCGGTGCGCAACACGCCGTCGATCCGGGTGGTCGAGGGGTATCTGGGCGAAGAACTGCTGCATGAGGGCCGGATCGTCACCGGCGTGCTCGCCCGCCGCCGCGGCGACCGCGAGCGCCTTGCCTTCCCCGCCCACGCGGTTGTTCTGGCCTCCGGCGGCATCGGGCACCTCTATGCGGTGACGACCAACCCGCCGGAAGCCAACGGCCAGGGCCTCGCCATGGCCCTCAATGCCGGCGCGGTGGTCGCCGACACCGAATTCGTGCAGTTCCACCCCACCGCCCTCAATGTCGGCCGCGACCCGGCGCCGCTCGCCTCCGAGGCGCTGCGCGGCGAGGGCGCAACGCTCATCAACGCCGATGGCCGCCGCTTCATGGAGGCGGTCGATCCGCTGAAGGAACTGGCGCCGCGCGATGTCGTCGCGAGGGCGGTCTTTGCCGAGAATCTTGCCGGGCGCGGGGCCTTTCTCGATTGCCGCGAGGCGCTGGGCGATAGCTTTCCCGAGCGCTTCCCGACCGTCTATGCCGCCTGCATGGAGGCCGGCATCGATCCGGTGCGCCAGCCCATCCCGGTGGCGCCGGCCGAGCACTACCACATGGGCGGCGTGCTGACCGACGCCAACGGTCGCACCTCTCTCGACAATCTCTGGGCGGCCGGCGAGGTCGCCTCGACCGGTGCCCATGGTGCCAATCGGCTTGCCTCCAACTCGCTGTTGGAAACGGTGGTCTTTGCCGCGCGTGTTGCCGAGGACATCCAGAACCAGATGCCCAATCCGCGCACGGCGCACTGGCCGGGCATCGACGATCACATTCAGGAGCCGAGCCGCCGCAACGAGGTGGAGCGCGAGGCGATCAGCCTGCTGCGCCGGACCATGGCGGACGGTGTGGGTGTGGTGCGCACGGCCGAGGGCCTGACGGGTGCGCTTGCCGTGATCGACGCGCTGGAGGCGCGCTGCAAGCGTCGCTCGATCCGCAACATGATGACTGCGGGCAAGGCGGTTGCAGCGGCCGCGCTTTTGCGCCGCGAAAGCCGCGGCGGGCATTCGCGCGCCGATTATCCGCAGGAGGATCCCGCCTTCGCCCGCCGCACCTATCTGACGGCGAAGGACATTGCCGGCGTGGTGCGAGAGGCGGTGGACAGCGACATCGGCCGCCGGGCCGTCGAGGCCCTGCCGGCCGTCGGAGACGCATGATGACCAGTGCTGGAACCAACCTGCCGGTTCTCCCTGCTCTGATGGTAGAGGACGCAGTGCGCGCGGCGCTGCTGGAGGACTGGGGCCGGGCGGGCGACATCACCGCCCAGGCGACGCTGTCGCCGGAGATCGGCGCGCGCGCGGTGATCGCGGCCCGCCGCCCCGGACGCCTGTCCGGTGTCGATCTGGCCGCAGCTGCCTTCCGCCTGAGCGATCCGGCCATCGATGTCGAGATCCTGGCGCGCGACGGCGACCGGCTGGAGCCGGGCGATCTCGTGATGCGCGTGTCGGGACCGGCACGCGGCATGCTGTCGGCCGAACGGGTGGCGCTGAACTATCTCGGCCATCTGTCGGGCGTGGCAACGGCGACGGCTGCCTTCGCCGATCTTGTCGTCCACACGAAGGCCCGCATCGTCTGCACCCGCAAGACGACGCCGGGCCTGAGGGCTTTCGAGAAATACGCGGTGCGCTGCGGCGGTGGTGCCAACCACCGCTTCGGCCTGGATGACGCGATCCTGATCAAGGACAACCACATCGCGGTTGCCGGCGGGGTGCGACAGGCCATCGAGGCATCGCGTCGCTTTGCCGGCCATCTCGTGCGCATCGAGGTGGAGGTCGATACGCTGGACCAGCTGCGCGAGGCGCTGGAGGCCAAGCCGGACGTGATCATGCTCGACAACATGCAGCCGGACCGCCTGCGCGAGGCCGTTGCGATCGCCGGAGGGCAGGTCGTGCTGGAGGCCTCGGGCGGCGTCAGCCTCGAGACCGTTGCGGCCATTGCGGAAACGGGCGTCGACCTGATTTCCGTCGGCTGGATCACCCATTCGGCGCCGGTGCTGGATCTCGGCCTCGATATCGAGATCGGCTGACGCAGCAGCGCTCCGGATAGCCTAAAGCGCTTCCCGGAGCCGCTCCGCCGTCTTGTGCAGCGCTTCCACCGCGCTGCGGTCCTCGCTGTCGGCCCCGAAGGTGGCGACCGCGACACCGCCCGGCTCCGCCTTCGCGCGCTGCTTGAGACGGGCGATGTGGTTGCTCAAGAGGTCGAGGTTCTCGATCGAAAGACCGGTCGGGATGTGCAGGATGGCGATGGAGCAGGACAGCAGCGGGTAGGTCTGGACGCGCCCCTTGCGATCCTCGGCAAGGATATAGCCCTGGCGCCGGTGCTCCGGGCTGTAGAGGCTCTCCACATTGCGGGCGAATTCCTCGCGAAGCTCGGCCATCAGCCGGCCGGCCCGGTCGGGCGTCCATTCTTCCAGGCCGACGAAATAGTCGTCGCCGCCGATATGTCCGACAAAGGCGCGCAAGGTGTCGAGCCGGCGCTTCATCAGCTCGGCGAACAGGATCAGCGCCCGGTCGCCGATACGGAAACCGTAGGCATCGTTGAACGGCTTGAAATTGTCGAAGTCGATGTAGCAGAAGGCCCGGTCGCGCGAAGGTTCGGCACAGGCCCGCGTCACATGGTCGGCGATGGCCGAGTTGCCTGGCAGCTTGGTCAGCGGGTTCTGGTCCTGGGCGATCTGCAGGCGGACCTCGTTGGAAATCTTGAGCAGCGATCCGGCCAGCAGGCAGCCGACATAGCGACCCGCCCGCGTCACCAGGAGCCCGTCGGAGAAGTCCTCCGTGCCGAGATCGACGAGCCGGTCGAGCGGAGCGTTGATGTCGGCGACCGCACAGGGCCGCACGAAGCGCTGCAGGTGATTGTCGAGCGTCGGATTGAGCAGCAGATCCCGCCCGAAGGAGAGATAGAGGAAGCTCTTCAGGTCCGCCTCGCGGATCAGGCCGCGCGGCTCGCCGGCGGCGTTGAGCACGGGCAGGACGCTCTGGTGCGGATTGGCCTGGAAGATCTCGAGCGCGTGGGCGATGCTGCCCGTCTCGCTGATGGCGGCGAGCTTGACCATCTCGCGCTCCAGGAAGTCGCGCTCGGCGACCTTGCGCATGTCGGAGCGCAGCGGACGGTCGGTCGGCACCGGGTAGCTCGGCCGTGCCTCTCCAAGATCCGTGAAGGGGCGGGCGACCACATAGCCCTGGACCAGATCGCAGCCGACGTCCCGGCAGGCCCGCAGCTCGGACGGGGTTTCGACACCTTCGGCGACCACCCGGATGCCCAGCACATGCGCCAGTTCCACGACGCTCGACACGAACAGGCGCTTGCGCGCGTCGTTCTGCAGCGCGGTGATGAAGAAGCGATCGATCTTCAGGATGCCGGGCTCGTACTGGTAGAGCACGCGCAGCTGTGAATAGCCCTGGCCGAAATCGTCGAGCGCGATGCCGAAGCCGCGATCACGTGCCCGGCTGACAAGGTCGCGCAGATCGTCCTGGGCAAGGCGCTCGTGGATTTCCGGGATTTCGAGGCAGATGTTCCAGGGCGACAGGCCGTGCGCGGTCACCGCGGCGACGGTGCTGTCCAGCATGTCCTCGGTTGCAGCGAGGTTCCGGGCATCGATGTTGAGAAACAGCTTGGTCTTCTCGGCAGCCTTCATGCGCGAGAATTTGGCGATGGCCTTGCGGCGCAGCAGGGTTTCGAGCTCGGCAAGGCAGCCGATGCCATGGGCGTGGTCGAAGACGTCGCGCGGGGCGCGAAAGCCGAGCTTCTCCACCTGCCGCAGCAGCGCCTCGTAGCCGTAGACCTCGCCGGAATCGATGTCGACGATCGGCTGGAACGCATAGTCGAGCGCAGCTTCCGCTTGCGTCATGAACAGCGGCAGGCTCTGTGCGCTCTGCCAGGCGGCGGCGATCCGATGGGAGGTTTCGCTCATTCCCGATGCCTCTGCTCGCTCTTCCGGATGAGATTCGGCTTGATCTTCCTGGGGCGCATCGCGTTGCGGGGAGGGGAGTGCACACGCAAGGAGACGTTCCCTGGATGCCGCCTGCGCCGGAGGGTGGGCCGATTCGGTCAGATATTTGCGGAGCATGCCTGAAAAGGATGACGGTATGACTGCAGTCAGGCGTGGGGCCAGCCGTGCAGATGCATCCACGAAAAACATGAAATCGTCCTCTCCCGGAAATGCAGCAATTAAAACGAATTGTCGCCAATGGGCCGCAACTGGCCTCGCCGGGAGGGCTTAAGGGGCAAATGTTAAAGGCAAGGCCGCCAACGAACCCGTGGCGGCCTTGCGGATATGGATACTGGGGAAAACGGGAGACGGGGAGCGGCTTGCCTCAGCTCCAGCCACCGCCCTTGGTCCGGTAGAAGATGTGCTGGCCGATCCGGTCCAGCCGCTTCATGTAGCGGGCCCAGCGGGGGCTCACATAGGTCGCATGGTAGTGGGTCGAGGCGCCGACCTTTTCCAGATAACGCTGGCCCGAAACGGTCTCGCGAGCCACTTTCTGCGCCAGCTCCCATTGCGGCTTCTCGCCGATATTGTCGCGAATGCCGTCGCAGGCAAACGAGAACTGGCAGCGGTTGCGCAGGTGCCGGTTCTGGTAGACGACCTTGCAGATCGTCTCCGGATAGGCCGGGTTCCGCACCCGGTTCAGCACCACCTGGGCAACGGCGACCTGCCCCTCGAGCGGCTCGCCGCGGGCCTCGAAATAGACCGCCTCGGCAAGGCAGCGCTGCTCCTTGGAGGTGATGACGCTGGCGGGAAGGGCGCGGTTCGCCCACCAGAACGGATCGCTCTTGGCGTTGGTCTCGAGCGAGGCCTCGTCCTCCGCCGCTTGGGGCAGGCCGGAGCCGCCCAGCAGCGCTTCGAACGGCGCCCTGACATTGTCCATGCCCTGGGGCGCATAGGCGCTGGCATAGGAGACGCTGGTGGCGGCGACGTTGCGGGCCATCGCCAGCCGGACGAGATCGAGCGCCTCGCCCTCGGTCTTGCCACCGGCAGCGGCCAGAGCGGTGCCGGACAGTCCGGCCGGCAGGTTGGGACGCACGAAGGCGACGCGCGGCATGTCCGAAGGGGTCTTGCTGCCGATCATGCTGCTCATCGCATAGACCGAGCCGGCGGCGACGCCGGTCATCTGGCGGTCCGGGGCAAGCGAGACATAGCGGTCGCCCTTGGCTTTGCGATTGACCGGCGTCTGAGCGGGCGGGGCCTTCGGCGCGCTTTCCTTGGCGAAGTTCTCGAGGCCGCGAATGACGGCGGCATCGGTGCCCGGAGCGGCATTGGTGATCGCGTAATCCGGCGCATCCTGCTGGCGCCCCTGGGAGGCATCGGCGAGCACCAAGCTCGGCGTCACACTGCTGGAATGCGGTGCGGCCTCGATGGCCGACATCCAGCGCGGCGCGCTGCCCCGGCTTGCCTCGATAAGGGCCGTGATGTCCTGCTGACCGATGCCGCCCGACCAGGCGAGATAGATCGCCGGTGCAAGGGCTGCGAGCCGCCATTTCGAGCGCTTCGCCGCCGGCTGGCGCCGGTAGCGGCCCGGCGTGCCGGTGCTGCGTGTACGAAGCCACCGCGGGGCTTGGCGGGGGTCGAAGGTCTGCACCGTGCCAGTCATACGCGGCAACTCCGGTCCATGCGGCTAGCGTGTCTGGGGCGCCGGACCACACGGGCCTACGGCGAGATCGATTGAATTGATCGTCGCCGTTTAACCTTGAGAGAGAGTTAATGCGGTCAAAACACCGCGGAAATCTTTCGAAAGGCGGAGGGGAGGGGCACTGTTCTTGGTTAATGACAGTGTTGCCGGATCGGGGGAAATTGTTTGCCGGACAGGACTTTTCAGAACGGGCAGGGAGCCGAGAAAGTCATGCGCTCGCCGCCGTTGGGATGGTGCAATGTCAGGCTCTGCGCATGCAGTTGCAGCCGGGATGCCGCCTGGCGCGACTCGCTGTCGCCATAGAGCGGGTCGCCGAGGATCGGGTGGCCGATGGCCAGCAGATGCACCCGCAGCTGGTGCGAGCGACCTGTCAGCGGTTCGAGCTGCACCCGTGTCGCGTGCCGCTCGCGCTCAACAACGCGCCAGTGGGTGAGCGCGCTGCGCCCCTCTTCAGGGTCGACCATCTGCCGGGGGCGGTTCGGCCAGTCGCAGCGCAGCGGCAGGTCGATCGTGCCGCCGTCCTGGGACGGGCTGCCGGCAACGCGGGCAAGATAGGTCTTGGCGACATGGCGCCGCTCGAACTGCAGGCCGAGATGGCGGTGCGCCGCAGGGTTCATCGCCAGCACCAGTACGCCGGACGTGTCCATGTCGAGCCGATGGACGATGCGCGATTGCGGGTAGAGCGAGAGCGCCCGCGCTGCGACGCAGTCGGCAAGCGCGGGATCCTTCCCCGGAACGGTGAGGAGCCCGCTTGGCTTGTCGACGACGAGGATGTCGTCGTCGCAATGCAGCACGACAAGGAACGGCTCGCGCTCGGGGGCGTAGATGCGCTCGGGCAGGGGCCGGATCTGAGGCGGGTACTGGCTCGACATGGGCGGATCAATACGCCCGCACGCCGTCAGTGCAAGCGGCTTGCGGTCAGCGGGCCTCGCCTGCGGGGAAGATCATGCAGGTTTCGACGCCATGGGCGATGAGCTTGCCCGCGCTGTCGACAAGCCGGGCCTCGGAGGTCGCCATGCGCCGGCCCCGATGCAGGACGCGCCCCTCGCAGGTCAGCAGGCCGCTGGTCTCGAAGGCCGGCCGGACGTTGTTCACCTTGAACTCGACGGTCGTGTATCCCTCGCCCATGCCAAGGGTCGCGTGAACCGCGCAGCCGAGAGCCGAGTCCAGGATGGTGGCGATCCAGCCGCCATGAACGGTGCCGAGCGGGTTGTAGTGATCGAAGGAGGGCTCGCCCTCGAAGCGCGCAAAGCCCTCGGCGTTCGCGTCGGTCAGGATGAAGTTCATCGTCCGGCAGATTGGCGGGGCCGGAAAACGGCCGGCGATCATCGCCTCCAACTGGCCGATGCCCGTCAGTTTTGCCGCTTCTGCCGGGTCGGCAAGGCCGAAAGTGCGCGTCTCGATGTTCATCTACTGCCGTCTCCCTTAAGCGTGCATATGCACCTAATCATGTGATGCGACGCGGTGCAAGTGGGCGTGGCAAGACGAGGAAATGTTTGCAGATCGTCTTGTCGTGGATGTTGCGTGCCTATGCACGCATATGCCGCTGTGATACGCTGGGGCATGGCATCGAACCTCCTGTGCTCCTGTCACCGCATCCATCGGGCCGGCCGTGTCGTCACACGGCTTTACGAGCGGGCCATTGCCGACAGCGGCAGTGGTCTTACGCCTCAGCAATTTGCCGTTCTTGCAGCACTTGCGGAGGCGGACGCGATGACCGCATCCGAACTGACCGAGGTTGTGGGAGCGGACAGGAGCACACTGACACGCGCACTCGAGCGTCTCGATGCGTCGGGCCTTGTGGCCGGAGCGCCCGGAACCGACCGCCGCGAGCGACGGTTCGCGGTGACCGTGGCCGGAAGGGCGGAATTTGAGTTGGCGGTTGCTGGCTGGCGCCGGGCGGAAGGGGCGATGCGCCGGGCCATGGGACCGGAGAAGGTGGCCCAGCTCTGGGACCTGCTCGAAGAGGCCGAGGCAGCAACCGGAACCTATGTCCGGAAAGCGGTATAGGCTAGCGACCGCCGACCCGCAGCCCGAGGGCGGGACGTTCCTTCAGCACCTCGTGGCGGAAGCGGAACAGTGCGGCCGGGCGTCCTCCCGTCTGGGTCGAGGTCTCGCCGGTGGGTTCCACCAAATCGCCCTTTTCGACGAGCCGGCGGAAGTTCTGCTTGTGGATGTGCCGGCCGGAGATCGCCTCGACGCAGCGCTGAAGGTCCGTCAGCGTGAAGGCATGCGGCATCAGCTCGAAGATCAAGGGGCGGTATTTCAGCTTGGTCCGCAGGCGCGAGATGGCGGTCGCCAGGATCCTGCGATGGTCGTGGAGCATCGGCTGGCCAAGAAGAGGCTGGCCCGCGCGCTCCTGCGCAGCCGGCCGTCCGTCGCGCTGCGCCTCGTGCAGCAGCCCTGCCTCGTAGAGCATCTCGTAGCGGTCGAGGACGCGCTCCTCGTTCCACATTCCGTCGGTGACCGAGAAGGCCTGATGGACGCGGTCCTCCCGCGTGTTGCCGCGCGGCGGGCTGTGTTCGGGAACAGGTGCCTCCGCCCAGCGCTTCAGCGCGGGCAGGATCTCGCGTTCGACCATCGGCGGCATGCCGTCGCGCCAGTCCTCCCAGGGGAAGAACGAGTACCAGGAACGCCACTGCGCATTCTGCTGGGTGAGGGCCTCGTCCGACTTTGGTGTCTGGCGGGCAAGGGCGAGATAGCCGACCGAGACCACATGGGGCCCGGCGTCGGAATGGATGTGGTGTCGCCCGCGATCGCCGAACGTGTAGAGCTGCTCCACATAGCCGAGTTTCAGCGCGGTCTGTTCCTCCACCCATTCGCGCAGGCCGATCTCGAATGTCCGGTGGCGGGTCGGATCGAACGGGCCGAAGGGCAGCGAGGGAACGCTGGTGTTCGGAGGGGCCGCGATGGTGAGAACCTGCGGCTGCGGTGCGGCGACGGAAACGATGACGGCGTTGAGACCGATCTCGATCATGCGCGCCCCGGACCCGCTCGCGAATCGCTCGGTGCGACCGGCAGGGTAAACGGGGTACCTTCGAAGGCATCCGCGCCGCGGCCGATGGAGCGGACCGCCTCGACCATCCGGCCTTCGCGCTCCAGCAGCGCGTCGGCAAGTGCTACCAGCCGGGCATTGGGCGTCGCTGACGGCGAAGCGCGCCGCAGCGCGCCGGCCAGCGCCATCTCGTTCGCCTTGGGAGCAAGCGCGCAGGTCGCAATGAAGGCTGCGGCGGTGGAACGGCTGATGCCGGCGAAACAGTGAATCACCAACGGGGTTGAGCGGTTCCAGTCGCCGACGAAGTCTAGCAGCTTGCGCACATGCGCTTCCCCGGGAGGGGTCAGTCCCTCGGCGGGAGCGGTGATGTCGTTGAAGGCGAGGAAAAGATGGTCGTCGGCAGCGATGCTTGCGGGCCGGTCGACCCGCGTGCCTGCGTTGATCAGGGTGATCATTCTGCGCGCGCCAGTCCGCTCCACTGTTTCCTGCAAACGGGCGAGCGAACAGACGGTTATCATGGCGTTCCCTGTGTCTTCCTGACCTGCACCGACACCGCATCCGATGCCGCGGCGTCCACCTGAATTATTTAGGGCCTGCAGCCGCCCATGTCACCGGCTTGCCGATGCGCGAACACGCTCGAGTTCGGAAAAGCGGTCGAGGAAATGTTTCTGTGCCTGCGCGACCGGCAAGGCCCGCAGCCCCAGGCGCGGCGGCTGCCCTCGTCGTTTCGGGAACCCGGTCGGCTCGCCGAACAGGCGGCAGGCTTCCTCGTCGCTGAAGCCGGCAAGCTCCACTGCTTCGAAATAGGCGGCGACATGGTCGGCCTTCTTGGTCAGCTTGCGCAGGATCGTCGGCGTCGTTGCAGGCAGGGCGAAGCGCAGGTGAATCGCCGCCTGCAACCGGGCCTCGATCTCCTTGTAGCTGCCGCCCATTACCGCCTTGAACGGCGAGATCATGTCGCCGATGACGTATTCTGGCGCATCGTGCAGCAGGATGGTCAGGCAGCTGTCGGGCGAAAGGCCCGGCTCCATCTGCAGTGCAAGCCGCTCCACCAGAAGCGAATGCTCGGCGACGGAGAACGCGTTGTCGCCAATGGTCTGGCCGTTCCAGCGCGCCACGCGCGCAAGGCCATGGGCGATGTCCTCGATCTCGACATCGAGCGGCGAAGGGTCGAGCAGGTCGAGTCGGCGGCCGGACAGCATCCGCTGCCAGGCGCGCATCGGCTCCGCTTTCTTTCCGGCAGGGCGGCTCACGAACGGGGCGCCGTCATTCGGTGGTCTCCGCAGCTGCGGCAGTCTCCGGCCAGGTGAAGCGGGCGAAATCCGGCAATGCCGGCTCCAGCGGCACGCCGCCTGCCGTCACCGGCTCGCCGCGCGCGCGTGCCTGGGCGATCCTGTCGAGCCTGACCAGAGCAAGGCCCGCGCTGCCATCGATGGTCCCGAGCGTCCCGGCGGGCTTGTCTCCGGCAAGGATCTCCGTTCCGGAGGCGGGCAGATCGCGTTCTCCGGCGACCTTGATGATGCGGCGGCGCGCGGTGCCCCGGTGGCGCATCCGGCTCACCACTTCCTGGCCGATGAAACAGCCCTTGTCGAAGGCAACGCCGTTGAGATCGTCCATGTCCGCGTCATGGGGGAACGCATCGCCCAGCGCGAAGTCGAAGGGCGCTTCCGGTACGCCGGCTGCGACGCGGCGCGCGTGATAGGTTGTCTCGGTCTCGCCGGTGGCAAGCACGTCGATGACGGCGGGCGGGCCGAACACGCGCCAGCCGAACCCGGCAAGGCGCGGGTCGGCAACCGCGATGCAGCCATCGGCCTCGGGTTTTTGCCCGAAGGAGGCCGCGACCTTGCAGGTCTCGCTCACGTCGGCGATCTCGACCTTGGAGCGCAGCTTGTAAAAGCCGAGCCGGCGGGCAAAGTCCGCCGCCGTCTCCCGCTGCGTATCAAGCAGGTAGCCGGCCTCGGCCGCGACCACAAGGAAGTCGAACAGGATCTTGCCCTGGGGCGTCAGCAGGGCGCCGTAACCGGCGCCATCCGCGTCGACATCGTCCATGTCGCAGGTCAGAAGGTTCTGCAGGAAGCCGTGCGCATCCGCCCCGGCGACGCGCAGGACCGCCCGCGAGGGCAGGGGAACGAGGATCCCGTTGCCATCGCCCATTGCTGCGGGCTCGTTGGGTGTCTCTTCACTCATCGCGTCGCCGCTCCTCGGATTTCCTCGCGGTGAATGCCGATGGTGCAAGCCGACTCACGTCGGCCGCAATCCATTTCTCGCGACATAGGCCGGAACGCTGCGCCCAACAAGGGGAGCCGCTCCGCCTTCGCCGTTGCGCGAAACCTGCGCAAAAGCGCGGAACGTCGGGTGTCCTGCCGAAAATTCGACACGGTTTGTTACCCTCTTCGCGCTAGGATCCGTTTCAGGTCCGCGATCACCCATCTCCCGCTATCGGGCCCTGTTGCCGGCATTTCCGGCAGTTTCTGGGGTTTGCCGCCATGTGCCGCCTGGCTGCCTATATCGGTACTGAAATTCCGCTGGAAAATATCATCGCCCGGCCGCGCCACTCGCTGCTGGTGCAGAGCCAGGACGCCCAGGAGGCGAAGCTGCGCGTCAATGGCGATGGTTTCGGGATCGCCTGGTACGGCCACCTTCCGGAGCCGGGCCTGTTCAAGGACGTGTTGCCAGCATGGGCGGACACCAATCTGCCCAGCATCTGCCGGCTGGTGCGCTCGGGCCTGTTCCTGGCGCATGTGCGCGCCGCGACCACCGGTGCCTCGTCGCGCGAGAACTGCCATCCGTTCACCCATGGGCGCTGGGCGTTCATGCACAATGGCGGCATCGGCAATTTCGGACATTTGCGGCGGGACATGGAAGCGCTGATCGGCGACGACTATTACGCGCTGCGCCGGGGCACGACCGATTCCGAACTCTTCTTCCTGATGATGCTGTCCAACGGTCTGGACGTGGATGCGCCGGCGGCGCTGCGCAAGACGCTGGACCAGCTGCTTGCCATTGCCGAGCGGCGTGGCACGGCCGGCCAGCCGATCCGCCTGACCTGCGCCTTCAGCGACGGGACGCGGATTTTTGCGTTCCGGTTTGCCGACGACCGTCAGGCGCCCACGCTCTATCTGTCGGACTGCCTCGATCATGGCGGGCGTGCCTTCGCGTCCGAGCCGCTGGAGGGGCCGTGCGCACGCTGGCGGGCGGTCGAGCAGGACATGCTCTACGAACTGACGCCGGGCAGGCTCGATATGCACGCCATCGCAGCCGCATCGTCGCCCGTGTCCGCTTCTCTACGGTCGCTGTCCGCCTGAAATCGACGAGATCGTCGGCGCGCCGGACATCCCTTCCGGACAGTTCCAATGGAAAACCCCGCGCGGTTCCGAGCGGGGTTTTTCAGTCGAAAAGGCCTGGCGGAAGAAAGAGCAGGATCAGGCAGGGCTCGGCAGGGAGCCGCGACCGTTGCCGAAAGCGGCGGAGATCGAAGCGATCCGTGCACTCGCCGGGATCGGCCGAATGGTGAAGAGCCGCGGGATGCGGTTGTGGCCGGCATCGCTGGCGAGAGCCATCAGGGATTCGATCTGCTCGCCGACCCGGCGGTGGGTCTCGGTCTCGATGCGGATGCGCCGCCAGACGTGCCGCTGGACGACGAGATCGAGGCAGGCCTTGATGTCTGCGATCAGGAATTCGAGATCCAGCGTCGGCAGGCCGAGATAGGCGCGCAGCTCGTCGAACACCGTCTTCAGCACGGCGGCATAGGCGAATTCCTCGGAGGCCGGGCGCAGCTCGTTGATGTCGAGGCACTGGATCTGCGCTTCTTCGCGGGCGGTCTCGATGAAGGCGGCGATCTGGCCGCTGGAGAGCGTCGCCGTGCCGTCCTCGAGCGCCAGCTGCTTCATCAGGAGCGATGCCTCGAAAATGTCGAGGATCCGCCGCGACAGCAGGTGCACCAGCTCTCGCAAGGCGCGCTCCTGGGCCGGATTGCACTCCACGAAGTTCATCTCGATGATGTCGAAGATCCCCGCCTCGAACGTCTCGCTCATGTTGCGGAAGCAGGCGTGGTGATGGAGCAACTTGTTGACTGCCGGCAGCGCATCCACCTCCACCGGGCAATCCGACATGCAGATATCGTTGATGTCGGTGAAGCGCGGTGCGTTGGTGCGGTTCTGGCTATTCTGGCTCTTGAACACGGCAATCTCCTTTGCCAGCCCCTACAGGGGCGGCGCGATCTCTCGTCTTGTCTTTTGGGTGTCCGGCCGGAGATGGCCGTCTTGGTTAAACGATTCCGAATCGCGATCTGAGTCGCAATTGGGAAACGCCCCGCAAGGGCAAGGTTATTTTCATGAAGGAGCGCTGTTTGGTGTGGACAAGCGCGAATCGGGCACACAGGCGCAACAAGCGCCGGGCTGTGACAGCAATCACGGCAAGTTGAGCGGGTTTCGAGGCAGGATCTGCGGCAAATAACGAGGGGTTTACGGCTTTGCGCTACCTTTTGCCTAAGCCGCATCCGTGAGACTGCGAAGGTTGTTCGAATGATCGAGATTCCCCGCGAGACCTTTCCCGGCGTCGGCCGGTTCTCGTCCACCCTTGCCGCATTGTTGATCGCCGCCGGAACGATGGCGATGGCGGGCGGCACCGCGATCGCCCGCGATGCGGCTCCGATGACCCCGATTGCAGGCGCGGGTGCAGCGGCGCAGGCCGACGCTACCGACATGCCCTTGCAGATCCTCGTTTCGCTGGACGACCAGAAGCTGGAGGTCTACCGCGGCACGCAGCTGATCGAGACCACCCGCATCTCGTCGGGCAAGCGCGGGCACGGCACGCCGACCGGCGTCTTCAGCATCCTGGAGAAACGCCGCCGTCACTTCTCGAACCTCTACAACAACGCACCCATGCCCTATATGCAACGCCTGACCTGGTCGGGCATCGCCCTGCATGAAGGCGTGGTGCCGAACTATCCGGCCTCCCATGGCTGCATCCGGATGCCGCGTGGCTTTGCCCAGCAGCTCTTCTCGATGACGGATCGCGGCGCCCATGTGGTCGTGACGCGAAAGCGGGCCGAACCGCGCGCCGTCACCCATGCGGCGCTGCCCGCCCTGCGCCTGGCAGAGACGGAAGTCGCCAGCCTGGCTGCCGAACTGCGGCCGGGCCTGCCCGGCGCCGTCACGGACGGCGAGGCCGGCACCGTCGGTTCGATCGGCCCGACCGAGCCGGCGCTGCAGCTGCCGAGCGAGCCGCTGCGCATTCTCGTGACGCCGACCTCCGCGCGGGAGCGTGTGCGCGACATGCAGCGGGTTCTCGACCGTCTCGGCTATGATCCGGGGCCGGCCGACGGCGTGATGGGGCGCAAGACCCGCGCGGCGATCCGCCTGTTCCAGGAGGGGGCCGAACTGCCGATCACCGGCGAGCCGACCGACCTTGTGCTGCGCGCGCTCTACGCCGATGCGGGCGAGATGGGGCCGGCAACCGGCCGGCTCTACGTGCGGCGCAAGTTCAAGGAGGTCTATTCGGCCAATGTGGTGCTGAAGGACCCGGACCAGCCGCTCGGCACCCATCTGTTCACTGCCATTGCCGGCGTTGCGCCCGGCGCCGAACCGCGCTGGATGACCGTTGTCGCGGACGAGGCGGAAAACCGCTCGCCGGAAAGCGTGCTCGACCGCATCGAGTGGACCGACGAGGCCCGCGCCTTCGTGGAGGGGAACCTCGCCCTCGGTTCCTCGCTGATGGTCACCGACCGTCCGTTCAGCCTGCATTCGGGGCTCGGCACCGACTTCGTGGTGATGACGCGCCAGTAAAGCGCTGAGGGCCTGAAATGAGAAAAGGCGGCGGAGGTCATCCTCCGCCGCCTTTTCGTTTCGTCCTGGGTCTCGCCCCGCGAGCGTCAGTCGCCCGCGACGAAATAGTGCAGCGTCCCGTCCGGGCCGATGCCGACGCGATAGAAGGTCCAGGCGCCGGTTGCCTCCATGTCGGCAAGATCGCCGGACGTGACGACGCGGTACATCTCCACCTTCTGCTCGTTGGTCAGCCGGGCGAGGGGGATGCGGGAGAAATACGGCCAGATGTACATTTCCTGCGCCGTGCCCTGATCGACATGGACATAGCCCGTCTCCAGCAGCTCGGTCAGGATGGCCATCACCTCCAGGCCCTCTCCGTCGCCCGAACTCGACTTGATGAACTCGATCGGGTCGCCCGTCTCGCCGAAGGAGAGGGTGGGCATCATCTCGTTGCCCTCCAGCACCATGCGGAAGCGGTCGAGATCCCCGGCATGCGCGGCCTCGAGCAGCTGGGACCGCATGCGGGCGACCGCCTTGGGCAGGTCGGCGTCGCCGTATTTCACTTCCGGAAGATGGAGAGGCTGCGCGCCATAGGCGCCCGAGGCGGCGGTGCCCGGCTCCGGAGCAGCGGCGGGAACCTCGAGCGCATCGGAGGGGATGCGGGTGCCGTCTGCAGGCTCTTCGGTGGGCGTCACCTGGATCCGTTCCGTCTTCACGGTCGCAGCCTGCGCGATGGCGGAACTGTTGAGCGCCACGGTGAGCAGGAGGGCGGCGAGAGCCGGGCCAAGGTGCATGTCGGTCGTTCCTGTTGTCGGGGGCGGGTCTCGCGGGTGACCCTATACCAAGCGCGGGCGAGGGGGAATCACGCCTTGGCGAGCACGGCAACGCTGTAGGCCGCATGCGTGTTGCGCCTCGACGGTTGAGCTTGCCGACGGCGTTGGTTAGGGATTGTTCGCAAGGCAGGCTGCGGGATCGAGCCGCGGGCAAGGGATCTGGCAGTTTTGCAGGAACCGTTATTCTTTTTCATCGGGCTGGGCATCGGTATCGCCACCAGTGCGCCGGTCGGCCCAGTCAATATCGCTGTTATCCAGCGCGCGTTCCGCTCAGGGCTGTTGCCGGGCTTGTGTGCCGGATTCGGCGCGATGCTCGCCGACGGGCTCTATGCCACCTTCGCGGCCTTCGGCGTGACCGTGGTGTCGGACTTCGTCGAGCAGCACAGCCGGATCATCCAGTCGGTCGGCGGCGTGCTGGTGATTCTCTTCGGCCTTCGCATCCTGATGTCTCGGCCGCATTTCGAGGCCGGCGACGACGCACCGCAAGGACTTATGTCCGGCCTGGTCGGCGGGTTCGCGATGACCGCCACCAATCCGGGTGTGGTGCTCGGGTTTCTGGCGATCTTCGGCAGTCTCGGCGAATGGGCACCGGATCCGGGCAACTATATCGGCGCCGCCACCTTGGTGCTCGGCGTTCTGACAGGCGCGCTGGTCTGGTGGGTCCTGTTGGCGTCGCTCGTTTCGCATTTGCGCGAAAGAATGAACGACACCTGGCTCTTGTGGATCAATCGCGTTGCCGGGGGAGCCCTATGCGTCTTCGGCCTGGCGATCTTCGTCCATCTCTACCTTTTGTGAGGGCGCGCCGGGAGCTGCCCTCAGCCGTCAGTGCATGGGCTTGAACAGCGTGTAGTCGCCTCGGCGAACGCGCTCGGGCAGGCCTTCGGCAAGCTGTGCGACGGCTTCCTCGCCATAGGTGGTTACCAGGTCGACGAAGGCGGTGAACAGCGCCGCATGGGCGACAGCTGCAGAATCCAGACCGTCGGCGACGGCCTCCGCAAACGCATGATCGATGTAGCCGAGGGCCATCCGCCGGATGTCCTGATCGGTGACCGGGCCTTCATCGAACTCGGTTTCGGTGTTTTCGCTGTCGTGCATTGTGGCTGCCTGATTTCGTGTCGACGCGTCCGGTCGATGCGTCGTGCAGCCCTCACTGTGCGTGAGTCGTGGCAGGATCGTAAAGAAAAGCTTAAAACCTTCGCTAAATTCCGAAGAATATGGTTAACGCCGCTTCAGGATTTCAACGGTTGTAGCGGGTGGTGACGTTACGGATCAGCGCGCCGCCTTCCTCGATATAGCGGGCAAGTGCAGCTTCTGCTGCTGGCGTGCATTTGACGTAGACCGAGGAGAACCCTCGATAACCCTGGTTGAAACGTTCGATGAAGCGGCGGCGGCGTTCATCGTCCTGCACCTCGGCATCCAGCAGGGACTCCATCTCGTCGCGCCAGACGCTGCCGTCGGGCGAGCCGCAGAGCGGGCGGAGGTAATGGAGCGCGCCCAGGATCTCCGACAGCCGCATCAGCTCGGCCTCGTAGGGCGGATCCTCCGGTCGCGCAGGCTCCTGTGCTGCGGCCGGCTGAGCGGCCGCAATCGGCAGCTGGACGGCGAGCAGAAGCGCGAGCGGCAACATGCGGAGGGGATGCCGAAGCGGGCGGAACTGTCGTTTCATGGCCGGCAAGATGCGCTGTCTGATGTTGTTCCGCAAGGGGAGCAGAGCCGGCCTTGGCGTTGCGCAATCATGATGCGGGGTCATCGCCGATAAGGCGCAGCAGGCGGGCGGCGGTGCCCGGCGTCATGGTGAGCCCGGCGAATGAGCCGGGCGCGAAAAAGGCCGCGTCGGCCGCGTCGTCGCCCGGCTGCAGTGTGCCTTGTGGATAGCTTGCCCGGAACACCGCGATCACGAAGTGCCGCCCCGGGGCATGGTCCTCTGGCACCAGCTCGACGAGTTCCGCCGGGGCCGGCTCGATCTGCGCCGACAGGCCGGTTTCCTCGAAGAGTTCGCGCGCGGCGCCGTCGCGCAGCCGCTCTCCGAATTCCACCGATCCCCCCGGCAGGCTCCAGTATCCGGCAAAGGGCTCCTTGCCGCGCTTCACCAGCAGGACCTTGTCTTCGTGCCGAAGGAAAACACTGACGCCGAGACGGGGATGGTTCGAATCGCTCATGGCCGCAGCATGCCACGGCGCATCGTTCCGGCAAGGCCGATAAGCGGCGGGTTCGCCTACGCGAACAGCGCGTCGATGGAGGCTTGGGAGTCGGTCTCCGCGACGCTCGCGGGATCGAGATGACCGTGGATGATGGCGCTGGCGGTGGCGATCAGCGGCTTGATCTCTTCCACCGTCTGCAGGGCGACGATCGGCGCGACGGCGGTAATGTCGCCGGTCTCGCGCAGGCGCCCCTGCTTTTCGCAAACGGCGGTGTCGAGCGTTGCCACGACGTCCTTCAGGGCCTTGCGCACGGCTGGCGGGGCGGCCTGGAAGGCCTCGACGGCAAGATGCTTCTCGGCGAAGTTCGACGCCTCGAAATGCTGTTCGTAGCTGAGCGGCTGCCAGTCCAGAACGTCTTCCGCGCAATCCGGCATGTCTGGGAGCATTTCGAGCAGCATGACCACCTCATTGAAATGATTGAGGTAGTCGGTCGCCAGCCCGGTGCGGGGATTGATATTCGCCGCAGCCAGCCTGTCGGCCGAAAGATGCCCTTCTCCCAATGTCGGTAGCGCGACGGTCATTTGACGTCCTTTGACGATCCATTCCTCGCAGTCTTAATTGTGTCGGGTTTCAATTTGCCTAATTACGCGAGTACGATAACAAGCAATGCCGTGCGCCGGTGGGCGTGCGGGCCTGGAAGGACGGGAATTCATGTGCGGACGGTTCGCCCTGAAGGCTTCCGCTGAAGAGCTGCGAAACGTCTTCGAATATCTGGGGGCCGCGCCCGGCGCCGAGGGGATGCCGCCGCGCTTCAACATCGCGCCGACCCAGCCTATCGCCACCATCCGTCACGCTCATGGGGCGCGGCGCTTTGCGCTGGTCCGCTGGGGACTCGTCCCGGGATGGGTGAAAGATCCCTCCGCGTTTTCGCTGCTGATCAATGCAAGAGCCGAGACGGTGGCCGAAAAGCCGTCCTTCAGGGGCGCGATCCGCCATCGGCGCTGCCTCGTTCCCGCCAGCGGCTATTACGAATGGCATCGTCCCGACGACGGCTCCAGGCAGCCCTGGTACATCAGGCCGCGAGACGGCAAGTTGGTCGCGCTCGCCGGACTGTGGGAGGAATGGTGCGATCCCGACGGCGGGGAGATCGAGACGGGCGCACTGCTCACCGTTCCGGCCAATGCAGCACTCGCTCCGATCCATCACCGCATGCCGGCGGTGATCGCGCCGGAGGATTTCGATACCTGGCTCGATGTCGGCGGCACGTCGGTCAAGGAGGCGCTCGCGCTGCTGCGGCCTGCCCCGGAGAGCTTTTTCGAGGCTGTGCCCGTATCCCAGCGGGTCAACTCCGCACGGGACGACGACGAGGCGCTGACCGAGCAGGTCGCACTGGCTGAGGCGCCGGCCGAATCGGCCTCTCCTAAGCGCACGGCCGGGGCCGGCACGCGGCAGGCCAAGCCGGCCGGACGCACATCCGGCCAGCTCGATCTGTTCTGAGGCTTAGAGAACCCGACCCGGATTGAGGGTGTTGTTGGGGTCGAAGGCAGCCTTGATGCGCCGCATCAGGTCCATCTCCACCGGGCTTTTGACTTCGCCGAGGAGATCGCGCTTCAGCCGGCCGATGCCGTGTTCGGCCGAAATCGATCCGCCGAACTTCAGCACGATGCCATGAACGAGCTCGTTCATCTCGTCCCAGCGTGCGAGGAAGGCTGCCTTGTCGGCGCCCACCGGCTGGCTGACGTTGAAGTGGATGTTGCCGTCGCCCATGTGGCCGAAAGGCACGGGCCGGCAGTCCGGCACCATGGCCTCGACGGCGGCGATCGCCTCCGAGAGGAAGGCGGGAACGCTGGCGACCGGCACGGAGACGTCATGCTTGATCGAGCCGCCTTCCTCGCGCTGCACCTCGGACATGCCGTGCCGCAAGTGCCAGAAGGCAGCCGCCTGCGCGACCGATTCGGCAAGGGCCGCGTCCTCGACCAGGCCGGCCTCGTAGGCCTCGCCCAGGATGGTCTCCATCAAGGTGCGCGTCGGATTTTCCCCCTCCTCGCCTTCCGTTCCGGAGGACAGCTCCATGAGGACATACCAGGGGCAGGGCCCCTGCAGCGGATCGCGGGCCCCGGCAAGATGGCGGACCGAGAATTCCAGGCCGACGCGAGGCATCAGCTCGAATCCGGTCAGCATGGCGCCGGCGCGTGCACGGGCGCGGGTGAACAGCTCCAGGGCGTCTCCCGGTGACGCCAGCCCGATGAAAGCGACATCCTGTGCCCGCGGGCGTGGATAAAGCTTCAGGACGGCCGCCGTGATGATGCCCAGAGTGCCCTCCGAACCGATAAATAATTGTTTCAGATCGTAACCGGTATTGTCCTTGCGAAGACCTCTGAGGCCTTCCACAACACGCCCGTCGGGCAGCACGACTTCCAGTCCGAGAACGAGATCGCGGGTGTTGCCGTAGGCCAGCACGGCGGTGCCGCCGGCATTGGTGGCGATGTTGCCGCCGATCTGGCACGACCCCTGAGAGCCGAGCGTCAGGGGGAAGAGGCGCTCCACCTCGTCAGCTGCATCATGGATCGCCTGCAGGGTGCAGCCGGCCTCCACGGTCATCGTGTAGCCCTGCGCGTCGACCTCTCGAATGCGATTGAGGCGGCCCAGGCTGAGCACGATTTCCCTAGCGGAATCATTGGGAATTTGCCCGCCGACGAGGCCCGTATTGCCGCCCTGCGGCACGATCTTGAGACCTGTCCGGTCGGCATAGGCGAGGATCGCGGACACTTCCTCGCGCGTACCCGGACGCAGCACGAGAGGGGTCTCGCCCTGGTACAGATCGCGCCACTCGCGCAGGTAGGGGGCCATGTCGGCAGGATCGGTCAGCGCGTTGCGCGCTCCGACGATATCGACGAGTGGGGAGAGAAGGCTTGATTCGGGCATGGGCTGGACCGGCATGGTGGAAACGGGGAGTGCGGAAATTCCGGCGGTCACGCATATCACATTTTGCGGGGCAGTCGACGCGGGACAGGCAGCGGCCAGTGGCTTGAAGCGGTTGGGGGGCTGTGCCATAGGAACCGTCCCGGACTGCCGGTTGCGGTGCGGGGGCGGTTGGCGTTCGGCCTGTATGGCGACCGCTGAATGTATGGACTTGCTGGAGACGTGAGCATGGCGATGACGCAGGGACTGATGGCTGGGAAGCGCGGCCTTATCATGGGTGTCGCGAACAATCGGTCCATCGCTTGGGGGATCGCCAAGGCGCTCGCCGACGCGGGAGCCGAAATTGCCCTGACCTATCAGGGCGATGCGCTGCGCAAGCGGGTCGAGCCGCTGGCCACGGAACTGGGCGCCCAGGTCGTCGGCCACTGCGACGTGCTGGACGAGACCACCATCGACGACGTCTTCGCACGCATCGAGCAGATGTGGGGAAAGATCGACTTTCTCGTCCATGCGGTGGCCTTCTCCGACAAGGACGAACTGACGGGCCGCTACGTCGACACCTCCGCGGACAACTTCCGCAACACGATGCAGATCTCCTGCTACTCCTTCACCTCGGTCGCGCAGCGTGCCGAGAAGCTGATGACCGACGGCGGCTCCATGCTGACCCTCACCTATTACGGTGCCGAGAAGGTCATGCCGCACTACAACGTCATGGGCGTTGCCAAGGCGGCGCTTGAAGCGAGCGTGCGCTACCTCGCTGTCGACCTGGGCAAGGCCGCCATCCGCGTCAACGCGATTTCCGCCGGCCCGATCAAGACGCTTGCCGCTTCGGGCATCGGCGACTTCCGCTACATTCTGAAGTGGAACGAGTACAATTCCCCGCTGCGTCGCACGGTCACCATCGAGGAAGTTGGCGATGCCGCCCTGTTCCTGCTGTCCGATCTTGGGCGCGGCGTGACCGGCGAAATCCAGCATGTGGATTGCGGCTACCATATTGTCGGCATGAAGTCGGTGGACGCTCCCGACATCTCGGTGGTCAAGGACTGACCTTTTCCGAACAAACGCAAGAGTGCCGCAATGCGGCGGGGCCTGCTGGGGGGCGGGCGGACGTTCGCCGTAGCGTCGCGTCTTCGGAGGTATGATGAGCAATGCCAATGCGGGTGCGTCCCGCTTCTTTCCCCCCTTCCTCGTCTTCATCCGCCACGGGCAGACGGACTGGAACGCCGAAGGCCGCATGCAGGGTCAGCGGGACATCCCGCTCAACGATACGGGGCGTGACCAGGCCAAGCGCAACGGCGCTGCGCTTCGGGACTACCTGAAGGAAAACGGCATCGCTCTCGACGATCTCTCCTATTTCGTCTCGCCCCTGTCGCGGGCGGTCGAGACGATGGAACTGGTCTGCGACGAACTCGGCCTGTCCCCCGACATCTGCCAACGCGACGAGCGGCTGCGGGAAATCACCTTCGGCGCGTGGGAAGGCTCGACCATTTCCGAGCTGGAAGGGCGCGCGCCGGAACTGACCGCTGCCAGAAAGGCCGACAAGTGGGGCTTCGTGCCGCCGGAGGGCGAGAGCTACCGCATGCTGGCGAGCCGCATCGATGCGTGGCTGGCAACGATCACGCGCCCCGCAGTCGTGGTCTCCCACGGCGGCGTGATGCGCGTGCTGCAGGGTCGCTTCCTGTCGGTGCCGCAGCCGGAGATTCCGGCACTCGACATTCCGCAGGATCGCTTCCTCGTCTGGAAAGATGGGGAACTGGAATGGGTCTGACCGACTGAGGCGGTCAGTCCAGGACCTGGACGTCGGTCAGCATCCGGTTGCTGGTCGCTTCGTCATAGAACACCAGCACACGCATGCCCGGCTTCAGGTCGTCGACAAAGAAGTC
This sequence comes from Stappia sp. 28M-7, assembly GCF_014252955.1. Taxonomy (NCBI): domain Bacteria; kingdom Pseudomonadati; phylum Pseudomonadota; class Alphaproteobacteria; order Hyphomicrobiales; family Stappiaceae; genus Stappia; species Stappia quadratibracata. Next base: position 1,001,888 of record NZ_JACMIA010000001.1, read on the forward strand.
GACCGGAATCGAGTAGGTCTGTCCGTCGGACAGGATCATCACAGAAGCGTCCGGGCGGATCTCGACGATCGTCGCCTCAACCTCGCCCGCCAGGGCGGCTGCCGTTCCAGCGAGCGACAGCATGATGGCGGCGAGGGTCATCTGCAGCATGCGTTTCATCGTGTTCTCCGTGGAGCCGCCTGTTTGGCTCGGAGCAGGATCGAACAAAAACCGGGCTCCGGCGTCAAGTGGGGATCGGCAGAAGCGCGGATGCAAGTCGCTGGTCCTTCGGGGCTTTGGGCGGCGATGCACGCTCTGCCGAAAGGGCAGCGGCTGCGCCCGGACCTGAGCGGGACCGGCGAACGAAGCGGGTGGTAAGGGTCAAGCGTGGCCTTTCGATGGCGGGGCGCGTCTCCCGCGGCCTCCTTCTCGAAAGGGGGCAGGGCCGCCGGACGGCGGCCCCAGTCTGATCGGAGGCGGTGGCCTCAAGCCCCACGGATGAAGGCCAGAACGTCGGCGTTGAATTGCTCCGCCTGAAGCTGGGCAAGGCCGTGGCCACCGCCCGGATAGACCTTCAACGTGGCATCCCGGATGATCTTCGCGGCGCGGTGCGCGGTTGCCTTGATCGGCACGAGCTGGTCGTCGTCGCCATGGATGATGAGCGTCGGCCGGTCGATTGCCTTCAGATCGTCCGTGTAGTCGATTTCCGAGAACTCGCGGATGCAGTCGTACTGCCCTTTGATCCCGCCGGCCATGCCCTGCAGCCAGAAGCTGTCGCGCAGGCCCTGGTTGTTCGCGACACCCTCACGGTTGAACCCGTAGAAGGGCGTGGTGATGTCCTTGTAGAATTGCGAGCGGTCGAGTGAAGTCCCGCGCCGGATATCGTCGAACACCTCCATCGGCACGCCATCGGGATTGTCCGCCGTTTGCAGCATCAGCGGCGGGATGGCGCCGACCAGGACCAGCTTGGCGACCCTGTCATTGCCATGGCGCCCGATATAGTGGGCGACCTCGCCGCCGCCGGTGGAGTGGCCGATCAGGATCGCGTCCTTGAGGTCGAGATGCTCGATAAGCTCGGCAAGGTCGTCGGCGTAGCGGTCCATGTTGTTGCCGTCCCACGGCTGGGAGGAGCGGCCGTGACCGCGCCGGTCGTGGGCGATCACGCGGTACCCGTTCATGCCGAAGAACAACATCTGCGCGTCCCAGGCATCTCCCGACAGGGGCCAGCCGTGGGAGAAGACGATCGGCTGCCCCGTGCCCCAGTCCTTGTAGAAGATTTCGGCGCCGTCGCTGGTGGTGAAGGTGGTCATGGTCATGTCTCCGTGGTCTGCGCTTTGAGCTGCCAGGGTCAGGCCCAGGCTGGGAAGAAGGGTAAGGCCGATGCCGAGCGCGCCACCGCCGATGAGGGCTGTGCGACGCGACAGGTATAGGCGTGAGCTCGAGTTGGTCATGAGGTTGATCCATTTAGATCGTTAGCGATCAAATCGTTGACGATGTCGTATCTAGAAGCCGTGCCTCCGCATGTCAATCGCTTTCGATTAAATCGTGTACGATTTTTCTAATTGAAGCTATGGGCCGTTGCGATATGATCGTGCGCGACTTATATGGGCGGCAGACAGAAGAGGATCGAACATGGCACTCGACAAGACGACTGACGAGGAAGCGACCTGCGGCCTGCCGGAAGAGATGCTGTGCTTTTCCGTCTATGCGGCCTCGCACGCCTTCAATCACCTGTACCGAAAGGCGCTCGCCGATCTGGGGCTCACCTATCCGCAATATCTGGTGATGGTGCTGCTGTGGCAGGCCGACAACCGGATGGTGAAGGATATCGGCCGTCACATGGACCTTGAGTCCAATACGCTGACGCCGCTTCTCAAGCGGCTGGAAGTTTTGGGCTTCATCCGTCGCTCGCGCGATGCGGAGGACGAGCGTGTCGTGCGCGTCCAGTTGACGCCGAAGGGGCGAGAGCTGGAGCAGGCTGCGCGCTCGGTGCCCCAGTGCATCGCTGCGGCCGTCGATCTCGAGCCGGACGAGGCGAGGGAACTCTCCCGGCGTCTCAACGCGTTGCGGCTGCACTTGCTGGAGGCCTGACGGGCACCTGCCCGCCGGCTTCTTTCTTTCCTGGCTGTTTCAAGTCTGCCGGCGCTATCGCCAGCGCGCCGGTCACGCCGGCTTGCGCCTCTGACGTGGCTGGCGGACACTGTGTGCGGGGCGGAATGGTGGTGCAATGACCAACCTGGGTACGGAAAGCGGACTTTTCTACCAGTCCCTGCCGGTGTTCAGCGACTTTGCGAAGGTCAGCGACGCGGCGGCCTTCGTTCCGCTGCCGGAAGACTGGACGTTGCTGGCTTCCGACATCGTGCGCTCGCGCGATGCCATCGCTGCGGGTCGCTACAAGGATGTGAACATGGTGGCTGCGGCGGTGGTGACCGCCGTGCTGAACGTGGCCGGCCGCATGGATCTCCCCTTCGTGTTCGGCGGGGACGGCGCGCTGATTGCTGTGCCGCCGAGCCTGGTGGATGCCGCCAGCCGCGCTCTGGTCTCGGTTCGTGTGATGGCGCGGGAAACCAGTGCTCTGCGGCTTCGCGTCGCCGCCATCCCGGTCGCGGCGCTGCGCCGGGCCGGTGCGGATCTGCGTGTCGCCAAGTTCGAACTCAGCCGCGGCAACAACCTTGCGATGTTCTCCGGCGGCGGCATCGAGCTGGCGGAGACGATTCTCAAGGACGAGGAGCGGGTGGAACCCTATCGCCTTGTCGAGCCGGATCTGGTGGAGCCCGCGCCGCTCGACGGCCTGTCCTGCCGATGGGAGCCGCTGCCGGCACGGCGCGGCCGGATGGTGACGCTGCTGGTGCGGCCCACGAGCGGCCGAGTGGAGGAGCTGAGCGGGATTCTCGAGGATCTTCGCGGGATGCTCGGCATCGACCTTACCGGAGCGGATCCGGCCAGCGCGCCGGTGCGGCGCAGTTCCCTGCGGTTTCGCTTTCCGCCGGCCGGGCTGACGCTGGAAGCGCGGATGGTCGGCTGGAAGCGGGGGCGTTGGCGCGCCTATCTCGTCGGATTGGCGGCATGCGCCGCCTTCGTCGTCGGCGTTGCCACCGGGCGCCGGCTCGGCCCCTTCGAGCCCGAGCGCTATCTGCATCAGGTCGCGCTCAACACGGACTTTCGCAAATTTGACGACACGCTGCGCCTCGTGCTGGATCTCGACAGCCGCGAGCGGGAAGCGCTCACGGGATATCTGGCCCGTGAAGAGGCGAGCGGGCGACTGGCCTACGGCCTTCACGTTTCGGATGAAGCGCTGATGACGTGCCTTGTTTTCAGCCTGGAGGACAACCGACATATCCACTTCATCGACGGAGCGGATGGCGGCTATGCGCGGGCGGCGCAGGACTTCAAGCAGCGGCTTTCCGCGGTAAAGGAGCCCGGGGCCACCGCCTGAGCGCCTCTGCATTGCTTTTGCGGTTTCCCTTGGCGGCCCGGCGCTTTAGAAGACCAGTGCCAGTCCGCTTGTCGGTCATGTTTCGGGTCACGCAGATGTCGCACAACACCTTCGGTCACCTTTTTCGCGTCACCACCTGGGGCGAGAGCCACGGCCCGGCCCTCGGCTGCGTCGTCGACGGCTGCCCGCCGCGCATCGAACTGACCGAGGCGGAAATCCAGACCTTCCTCGACAAGCGCAAGCCGGGCCAGTCGAAATATACGACCCAGCGGCGCGAGGCCGATGCGGTGCGCATTCTCTCCGGCGTGATGAGCGACGATCACGGCGTGCAGCGCACCACCGGAACACCGATCTCGCTGATGATCGAGAACACGGACCAGCGCTCGAAGGACTATTCCGAGATCCGCGAGAGCTACCGTCCCGGCCATGCCGATTTCACCTATGACGCCAAGTACGGCATTCGCGACTATCGCGGCGGTGGGCGGTCCTCGGCCCGCGAGACGGCGGCCCGTGTTGCTGCCGGCGCCATTGCCCGGAAGGTTGTTCCGGGCCTGATCGTGCGCGGTGCGCTGGTCCAGATCGGCCCGCACAAGGTCGACCGCAACCGCTGGGACTGGAACGAGATCGGCAACAATCCCTTCTTCTGCCCCGATGCGACGACTGCCGCGCGCTGGTCCGAATACCTCGACCAGATCCGCAAGGATGGCTCCTCGGTCGGTGCTGTTGTCGAGGTGGTCGCCGAGGGCGTCCCGGCTGGCCTTGGCGCGCCGCTCTACGGCAAGTTGGACCAGGAGATCGCCGCTGCGCTGATGTCGATCAATGCGGTGAAGGGGGTCGAGATCGGCAATGGCTTCGAGGCTGCGGCTCTGACCGGCGAGGAGAATGCGGACGAGATGCGCATTGGCCCGGACGGCCGTCCCACCTTCCTGTCCAACAATGCCGGCGGTATTCTCGGCGGCATTTCCTCCGGAGAGCCGGTTATTGCCCGCTTTGCCGTCAAGCCGACCTCGTCGATCCTGACCCCGCGTCGCTCCGTCACCCGCTCCGGCGAGGATGTGGATGTGCGCACCAAGGGGCGGCACGATCCGTGCGTGGGCATCCGCGCCGTGCCTGTCGGCGAGGCGATGGTGGCTTGCGTGATCGCCGACCACTACCTGCGCCATCGCGGTCAGGTTGGTTGATTTCAGTATCACTGAAATCTGGATCATTTTTCATTGCGATTGAATTCTTGCCGCATTAGCATATCGGCATGCGTCTAGATGCCTGGCTCACTCTCAACAAGGAAACCCGGTCGGCCTTTGCCCGCCGTGCCGGCCTGTCGCCGGCGGCTGTGACCGCCCTGTGCAATGACCCGGGCGTTTGGGTTTCGCGTGAAAGCGCGGAAAGGATCGCCGCCGCCACCGGCGGTGCGGTCACTCCGAACGACCTGCTCGGCTTGAAAGGAACTACCAACGTGGACATGTCCCAGACACGTGTCGCGGAGGCGCTGCGCGCCTTCGAGCGTGGCGAAATGCTTGTGGTCACCGACGATGACGACCGGGAGAACGAAGGCGATCTGATCGTCGCGGCCTCGCTCATCACCCCGGAGCAGATGGCGTTCATGGTCCGCCACACCTCCGGCATCGTCTGTGCCCCGATGACCCGCGACACCGCGCGGCGCCTGCGGCTCGATCCGATGGTCGCCGACAATGACGCGCCGCTGTCGACGGCCTTCACCATCTCGGTCGACTACCGCCATGGCCTCACCACCGGCATCTCCGCCGAGGAGCGGTGCTCGACCGTGCGCGGCCTCGCCAACCCCAATGCCGGCGCAGCGGATTTTGCGCGCCCCGGGCATATTTTCCCGCTCGTTGCCCGCGAGGGCGGCGTCCTGATGCGTTCGGGTCATACCGAGGCGGCCGTCGATCTTTGCCGCCTCGCCGGGCTTCCGGAAGTCGGCGTGATCTCCGAACTGGTCAACGACGACGGCACGGTGAAGCGCGGACCGGAGGTGGCCGAGTTTGCCGCCCGCCACAATCTCAAGTCCGTTTCGGTGGCCGATCTCATCGCCTGGCGCCAGCGCATGGAGCGCCTGGTCGAGCGGGTTGCCGAACAGCCGATCGAGACCATTGCCGGGCCTGCCTATGCGGTCACCTATTCGACGCCCTACGATCCGATGCACCACGTTGCGGTGGTCTTCGGCGACATTCTCGATGGTCGCAACGTGCCGGTCCGCCTGCAGCTGGAATCGGTGCTCGACGATGTCTTCGGCGATGCACGGGTGATGGACGATGTGATGCGCGACTTTGCAGCGCGCGGTCGCGGCATCGTCGTGTACCTGCGCGAAGGCTCGGTCGGCGTTGCGCGTCAGGCCCGGCGCGCCCGCACGGATCTGGCAGCGGCAGAGACGGAAGAGCACCAGTCGGCCCAGGCGCGCGAGGAGCAGTGGCGGGAGGTCGGTCTCGGCGCACAGATCCTGAAGGATCTCGGCGTCAACTCGATCACCCTGCTTGCGTCCCGCCAGCGCCGCTATGTCGGTCTGGAAGGGTTCGGCATCGTCATCGAGTCGACCGAAATCCGCGAAGCCTGAGAGCGACTGCTGCCCTGCGGCGCATCCGCGCAGGAGCGGAAATTCATTCCGATGCACAAAAAAGGAGGCCGTGCCAAGGGCACGGCCTCAAGTCGATCACTGTGCACGTGGCCCCATCGACCACAACCTGTATTTAGTATCTTTTTGTGTCCCTTGCATCCCCTAAATGCACCGTATCGACTGGAATTTTCTCGCAATATTGGAATTTTCAACAGGGATTAATTTACCCCTGGTTGTAGTCTTGTGGCTCGAATAGTGATCTTTCCTCCGTCTGGTTGCCGCATTTTGCGGTCATTGCAGAGGGGGATGCGCCGCCCGGATTTGCGCCCTATGTGAACATGGTGGTATTCACCGGCATGGCCGCCACACGATCGGGAGCGCTTTGACCTCCCGTGTCTCGCGTCGAACCTCTGGGATCGCTTCCGTGTACAAACGCCCCGAAACGCCTCTGCTCGACACCGTCCTTTCGCCGAGCGACCTTCGCCAGCTGCCTGAGCGCGATCTGCGCCAGCTTGCAGACGAGTTGCGAGCGGAGGTGATCGACGCCGTATCCGTCACGGGTGGGCATCTCGGTGCGGGCCTTGGCGTGGTCGAGCTGACCACCGCGATCCACTATGTGTTCAACACGCCCGACGACCGGCTGATCTGGGACGTCGGCCATCAGTGCTATCCGCACAAGATCCTGACCGGCCGGCGCGACCGCATCCGCACCTTGCGTCAGGGCGGGGGACTGTCCGGCTTCACCAAGCGCTCGGAGAGCGAATACGACCCCTTCGGCGCGGCCCATTCCTCGACCTCGATTTCCGCCGGGCTCGGCATGGCTGTCGCGCGCGATCTCGAGGGGCGTGCGAACAACATCATCGCGGTGATCGGCGATGGAGCCATGTCCGCCGGCATGGCTTACGAGGCGATGAACAATGCGGGCGCCCAGCACTCGCGCCTGATCGTCATCCTCAACGACAATGATATGTCCATCGCTCCGCCGGTCGGTGCGATGAGCGCCTATCTGGCGCGTCTCGTCTCCGGGCGGACCTATCTCACCCTGCGCGACGCCGCAAAGCAGCTTGCCAAGGTCCTGCCGCGCCACCTGCAGCAGAAGGCGGCGCGTGCCGAGGAATACGCCCGCGGGTTCTGGACCGGCGGGACGATGTTCGAGGAGCTCGGCTTCTACTATGTCGGCCCGGTCGACGGCCATAATCTCGACCATCTGCTGCCCGTGTTGAAGAATGTGCGCGACACCCATCAGGGCCCGGTGCTGATCCACGTCGTCACCCGCAAGGGCAAGGGCTACGCGCCGGCGGAGAACTCGGCTGACAAGTATCACGGCGTTGCCAAGTTCGACGTCATCACCGGCGAGCAGTCGAAGCCCAAGGCCAATGCTCCGAGCTACACCCGCGTCTTTGCCGAAAGCCTGGTCGAGGAAGCGCGGCACGACGAGCGCATCGTCGCCGTTACCGCGGCCATGCCCGACGGTACGGGGCTGGACCTCTTCGGCGAAGCCTTCCCTGAGCGGACCTTCGATGTGGGCATTGCTGAGCAGCATGCCGTTACCTTTGCCGCCGGCATGGCGACGGAGGGCTACAAGCCGTTCTGCGCGATCTACTCGACCTTCCTGCAGCGCGGCTATGACCAGGTGGTGCACGATGTTGCCATCCAGGGCTTGCCGGTTCGCTTTCCCATCGACCGCGCCGGGCTCGTCGGCGCCGATGGTCCGACGCATGCGGGCAGTTTCGACACGGCCTATCTGGCGTGCCTGCCCGGTTTCGTGGTGATGGCGGCCGGCGACGAGGCGGAACTGCGCAACATGGTTGCAACGGCCGCTGCCTATGACGAGGGCCCGATCTCCTTCCGCTACCCGCGTGGCGAGGGCGTCGGCATCGACCTGCCGCAGCGCGGACAAGTGCTCGAGATCGGCAAGGGGCGCGTGATCCGCGAGGGAACCAAGGTTGCTCTCCTGTCGTTCGGCAGCCGTCTGCGCGAATGCCTGCTGGCGGCGGATGAGCTGGACGCGGCCGGCCTGTCGACCACCGTCGCCGATGCGCGTTTTGCCAAGCCGCTCGACGAGGATCTGGTGATGCGGCTCGCCCGCGAGCACGAGGTCCTGGTGCTGGTCGAGGAAGGCTCGGTCGGCGGTTTCGGGTCCCACGTGCTGCAGCTTTTGGCCGAGCGCGGGGCGCTGGATGCGGGCCTCAAGGTCCGCCCGCTCTGCCTGCCCGACCGCTTCATCGAGCATGATCGGCCGGAGCGTATGTATGCGGAGGCCGGGCTCGATGCGCGCGGCATTCTGCAGAGCGTTTTCGCTGCCCTTGGGCGCGATGCGGGGGCCGCCGCGCGGCTGGCCTGAAACCGGCAGGCCAGCGCGATATTGCGACCCATACCGGGAGCGGGCAGCGCCATGCGCTGACCGCGCATTGACACTGCCGCGCGAATATTGAAACGGTCCACTCGACATGCTGCGAGCGATCAAGCGCGCTTGCCATCTGTCCGTGAAGTGGCGGCAAGCTGCAAGCTGTGCGTTGCCTGAACCTTCGAAAACGCCATTGACGGGCCGCGAGCGCCGGCCCGCACAGTCAGGAAAGAGCGCGACATGGCGCAGGCGCTTGCCCCGGTTTCGGCCCTTCTCATCGCGATTGCGCTGCTCGTCACCGGCCATGGCCTGCAGAGCACGCTGATACCGCTCGCCGGTTCCCAGGCCGGTTTTTCCGACCTGCAGGTCGGTCTGGTTTCCTCCAGCTACTTCTTCGGTCTCGTGCTGGGCTGCCTCGGCGCGCCTTACGTGATCATGCGTGCCGGTCATATCCGTGCATTCGCCGCGCTCGTCTCGCTGATGTCGGCGGCGGCGATCCTGCACCCGATCATGGTGGACCCGCTGTCCTGGAGCGCGATCCGCATCATTTCCGGCTTCTGTCTGGCCGGCTTCTACATGATCGTCGAAAGCTGGCTGAACGAGCAGGCGTCCAACGAGAACCGCGGTACGATCATGTCGATCTACATCGTGCTGGTCTATGCGGCGATGACCACGGGTCAGCTGTCGCTGACCGTGATGGACATCACCACCTTCGTACCCTTCGCCATCGCCTCGGTCGCCGTCAGCCTGGCGGTCATTCCGGTCTCGCTGACGACCGCGAACCAGCCGGCCCCGATCACCGTGGTCCGGTTCCGCCCGGTGAAGCTCTACCGCAACTCGCCGACGGCTCTCGTCGCGGTTCTGCTGATCGGCGTCACCCAGGGTGCGCTGTGGATGCTGGCGCCGCTCTACGCGATCCAGATCGGGCTGACGACCAGCCAGGCGGCCTATTTCGCGGCGGCCTTCGTCGGCGCCGGCGCGATCACGCAGTGGCCCATCGGCCGCCTGTCCGACCGGCTCGATCGCCGGCTTGTGCTCCTTGGCCTTGCCGTATCGGCTGTGGTCGTCTGCATCATCTTCATGACCGTGCCGATCCAGGGCGTCACGATGGCGATCCTGCTGGCGCTGCTGGCGGGCGTCGCCACCCAGCCGGCCTACGCGATCGCAGCCTCGCACGCCTTCGACCATGCCGACCGAAACGATTATGTCGAGACATCCTCGGGCATGAACCTCGCCTTCGGCATCGGTTCCTCGTTCGGCCCGCTCACGGCCTCCTACCTGATGCAGTCGGTCGGTCCCTGGGGGCTTTTCCTGCAGGTGGCGGTAATCCAGGGCCTGATGGGGCTTTACATTCTCTCGCGCCTGTTCCAGCGCGCAGCCCCGTCCGTCGAGGACAAGACGGACTTCGACTACGCCGCTTCGGCGCAGGTCGGTACGGTGCTCAGCCCCGAGCCGCTGGATCTGGAGGACCCCTCGGTCATTCCCCCGGAAGAGTTCCCGGCCTACGACTACATCAACGAGGAGACCTCCGAGGAGACGTCCGCCCCGGTCAGCGAAGAATTCTGGACAAGCGCGCCAGACGAAGACGCAGCTGCGGACGAAACCCGGCCGGAAGGCACAACGCCGGAGCCTGCGGGCGACGCCGGCGAGACCGCACCGCCTCGGGGCTGAACATGGCCGTGTCGCTTGCAGGACCTGCGGCATCTCATCGCTCGACCTGCAGCGTGGCTTGGGGCATTGTCGCGCCATGATCCGAAGCCTGACCATGCTGGGCGTTTTGCGCCGCGAGGCCCTGCCATTCGTGCTGGCCTGCGCGCTTGCCCTCATGCTGCAGCTGGCGGCCATGCCGCTGACGCTTGCAAACGCGGGCGACCAGAGTGCCGGGCCTTTGTCGGTGCTTTGCCTCGGCAACGCGGATCAATCTGCAGGCGGAGCACAGCCCGCCTCTACCCCGTCTCATCACGTTCCGGGCTTCTGTCCCTGCGGCCCGGTCTGTGCCCATTCCGGCGTGTTGTCCTTTGCGGCAACGGCCGTCGTCGCTGAACCCGCGCTTCCTGCGCCGTCCCCTGGGCTCAAGCCGCTGCTTCCGCGCAGTGAGGCGTCGCTTTCCGCTCGCCCGCAGCAATCAAGCGCAATCCGCGCTCCACCTCCCGCAAGGACCTGATCCGGCGGCGCGACGGTTGCGCCCGCCGGCAATCTTTTCCGTCCTTGCGCCATGTCCATGTCGCTGCAGGACGGAGCTGCTACACGTCCATCGGGAGACGATGACATGACCAGATTTGCAAAGCTTGCCCTTGCCGCTCTGATTGCGGTTGCCACACTGCCCGCCTTCAATCTGCCCGCGTTCGCGGCCGACGTCACAGCCGGTAACCTGACTCTCTCGGGAGCCTGGACACGCGCTACGCCGCCGCGCGCCCGCGCCGGTGGCGGGTTCCTCACCATCGCCAATTCCGGCGAGGCGGACCGCCTCGTTTCCGTCTCTTCGCCGGTCTCCACGCGAACCGAGATCCACGAGATGGCCGTGCAGGACGGCGTCATGAAAATGCGCGAGATGGCGGACGGCGTCGAAGTGCCGGCCGGTGGAACGCTCGAGCTGAAGCCGGGCGGCTATCACGTGATGTTCCTGGAGCTCACCGGTCCTCTCAAGGAAGGCGAGAACGTGCCCGTCACCCTGACCTTCGAGAAGGCAGGCACGGTCGAGGTATCGCTGACGGTCGAGAAGATGGGCGCCAAGGGCATGTCCGGCCATGGAATGGGACACGGAATGCCCGGTCACGGCCAGCCCGGCGCGAAGGAGTAAGCCAGAATGTCCGCACTGAAAATCCTCCGCTACGTCGCCTGGGGGGCGGTGATCGTCCTGCTCGGCGCCATGGGCTTCGTCGGCTACAAGCAGTATGTCGCGCCGGAAGGCGAGGGGCTCATCGCGCCTCTCGCCAGCATCGGTGGCCCGTTCACGATGATCGACGCCTCTACCGGCAAGACGGTCACCGATGCGGATTTCCGGGGCAAGCCGTCGGCCTATTTCTTCGGCTTCACCTTCTGCCCGGATGTCTGCCCGACCACCCTGGCCGAAACGCAGATGTGGATCGAGCAGCTCGGCCCGGATGCCGACAAGATGAACTTCGCCTTCGTCTCGGTCGATCCGGAGCGCGACACGCCGGAGGTCATGCGCGACTATGTGGCCGCTTTCGACAAGCGCATCCGGCCGCTGACCGGGACGCCGGAACAGACCGAGGAGATGGTCAAGGCGTATCGCATCTATGCCCGCAAGGTGCCGCTGGATGACGGGGACTACACGATGGACCATTCCGCGGCAGTTTTCCTGATGGACCAGGACAACCGGTTCGTTGGCACCATCGCGTATGACGAGGACCCGAAAAATGCCATGGTGAAACTGCGTCGCCTGATCGATAATGCTTCGTGACACGTGATGTGAACCGGACCTTCGACATGCGCTCGGACTTGCTCCTTCCTGCTGGACTGTTCTTCGCGGCGGCCTTCGTCGCGACGGGCACCCTGTGGTGGATGTATGGCGAGCGCATCTATGTCGACCGGCTGCTCACCGGCATCGCCAACTGCTTCTGACCGATGGCGGGGCGTGAGCGGCTGGACCAGCTTCTGGTGACGCGCGGGCTTGTCGAAAGCCGAGCCCGCGCCCGCGATGCGATCTTGCGCGGGCATGTACGGGTCGATGGCATGGCCGTCGACAAGCCGGGCCAGAAGGTGGCCGTGGGCGTCCGGCTGGACGTCGATGATCCCGCCGGCGGCTATGTCTCGCGCGCCGCACTGAAGCTGAAGACCGGGCTCGAGCACTTTTCCCTTGATGTCGCCGGCCGGATTGCCCTTGATCTTGGGGCATCGACCGGCGGTTTCACGCAGGTCCTGCTGGAGGCCGGCGCTTCGAAGGTCCATGCCATCGATGTCGGGCATGGGCAGATGCACCCGACGATCGCGAACGATCCGCGCGTGGTCAGGCGTGATGGGATCAATGCCCGCGCCTTGACGCGCGATGATCTGGATGGCGAGTATCCGGCCACCGTCGTCTCCGACATGAGCTTCATTTCCCTGCGCCTTGCGCTGCCGCCCGCACTGGACCTTGCGGCGCCGGGCGCGTGCGGCCTCTTCCTCGTGAAGCCGCAATTCGAGGCCGGTCGCGAGGCGGTGGGCAAGGGTGGTCTCGTGGACCCGCAGGTCGGCGAGGAGGTCGCCCGCGATCTCGCACGCTGGCTCGCCGGACTGGGCGGCTGGTCCGTGCTCGGTCTCGAACCGTCGCCGATCACCGGCGGCGACGGCAACCGCGAGTGGCTTCTGGCAGCGATCAGGGACGGCTGAGCGCGCTCCTTTCGCGTGCCCGTCTGCATCCCTGCTTGCGCGCGCATCGGCGGCGGAGTAACGGGTGCCCCATGACCCAGGACGCGACACTCGACATCACCGCTCTTGCCCACAAGGGCGAGGGCAGGGCGGACACTCCGGACGGTCCCGTCCATGTTCCCTTCACCTTGCCCGGAGAGACCGTGCGGGTCCGCCGGGAGGGCGCGCGCGCCCGGTTGCTGGAGGTGGTGTCTCCGTCGTCCGATCGCGTGGAGCCCGTCTGTCCGCATTTCGGCACCTGCGGCGGCTGCGTGTTGCAGCATATGGATCAGGCCGCGATCCTGGAGTGGAAGCGCCAGCAGGTCGTCGCAGCCTTTGCCGCGCGCGGGCTCGAGGACGTCGAACCGCTGATCGAGCCGACGGTGGACGCCGGTGGCCGCGGCCGTCGTCGTGCGGTCTTTGCTGCAACGCGTGCCGGCGCTCGCATTCTTCTCGGCTTCCATGAACGCTCCAGCCATCGCCTCGTGGATGTGGCCCGCTGTCCGGTATTGGTCCCGGAGATCGTAGACCTGTTGCCGGTGCTGAAGACGCTGGCGGCGCGGGTGATGCCGCGCAAGGGAGAGGTGACACTCACCGTTCTCGCAACGCCCGCCGGTGCGGATCTTGCGCTTGCGTCCACCGCGAAGGTCGAGCCGCGCGCGACGGCGGCCCTGATCGAGGAAGCGATGGCCGCCGGGATCGCCCGCCTGTCGCTCAATGGCGAGGTTCTCGTCCAGGCGCGCGCACCGGCCATCGACATGGGCGGTGTTCCCCTGGTCCCGCCGCCCGGCGCGTTCGTTCAGGCGACGGAAGCGGGAGAGGAGGCGCTCGCCGCCCGCGTGCTGTCCGGCGTTGGCAAGGCGCGCAAGGTTGCCGATCTCTTCTGTGGCTCGGGCACGTTTGCCCTGCGGCTTGCCCGCAAGGCGACGGTGCGGGCGGTCGAGGGCGAGGCTGCTGCGCTTGCAGCGCTCGACCGGGCAATGAGAACCGGTGCCGGAGCACTACGGGAGATCCGTGCCGAGCGCCGCGATCTCTTCCGCAATCCGCTGACGGCTGTGGAACTCGACGACTACGGTCGGGGAATGGAGGCGGTGGTCTTCGATCCGCCGCGCGCGGGCGCGGAGGCGCAGGCGAAGGAACTGGCGCGTTCGAAGGTGCCGGCGGTGGTTGCCGTTTCGTGCAATCCCGGGACGCTTGCCCGCGACCTGCGCATCCTCGTCGATGGCGGCTATCGGATATCGTCCGTCCTCCCGGTGGATCAGTTCCGCTTTTCGCCCCATATTGAGGTTGTCGCGGTCCTGTCGCGCGGCTGAGCGAGCCGCCGCGGCAACCCGGCTCGAAAGACGGGAGAGCGCCATGGCGGAAACGAGCCTTGCCGGACGAGCCTTCACCTGGGGACGGAGGGCGCGCTACGTCGCCCGCCAGGGCTCCCGCGTTGCCTGGTTCGCGGTCCACGGCGAAATCGCCCAGTCGATCTCTCGCCGTATCGCCAGAGCGGCACGCGACGACAGCAAGCCCGGGCCGAAGCAGCCCGGCGGCGAGGAAAGCAGGTCCGCGCCCCGGAAGAGCGTGTCGACGCCGGACCTCCGGCGCCTGTTCTCCCAGATCGGGGCGCTGTTCGCGCGCGATCTCGCCAATGTCGAGGCGGGACACTACCCCATGCCGGAAGGCGAGTTCGGCAGCCCGCGCGCCTTTCTCGATCTCAGCAGGCGGTTCCTCGCCGATGTCCCGAAGGTCGCAAGGCGGCGCGTGAGTGGCGGCCATCAGGAAGTCTATGAGGCAACCCGAGAGGGTGCCCCCGGCCTGCCGCGCTACTACCGGCAGAACTTCCATTTCCAGAGCGAAGGATGGCTGTCGCGCGACAGTGCTCGCATCTACGATTTTCAGGTCGAGGTGCTGTTCAAGGGCGCGAGCGCGGCTATGCGCAGGCAGGGTCTTGTCCATCTGTCGCAACTGGTGCGCGAAAGGGACCAGCGAGAGATTGCCTATGCCGATATCGCCTGCGGGACGGGCGGGCTGCTGGCGCCGGCCCTTGCCGCCTTTCCGCGTCTTCGCGGCGTCGGGGTCGATCTGTCACTGCCGTACCTGGAACACGCGCGCGAGGCGCTGCCGAAAACGAGGGCGCGTCGAGCCGGCTTCGTCAATGCCAATGCGGAGAGCCTGCCCTTTGCAGATGGCAGCCTCGATGCCGTCTCCTGCGTTTATCTGTTCCATGAACTGCCGCCGAAGATCCGCCGCGTTGTGGCGCGCGAATTCGCCCGGGTGCTGAAACCGGGCGGGAGGCTGATCTTCATCGACAGCCTGCAACGAGGCGATCTGCCGGAGAATGACGGATTGCTGGAGCTGTTCCCCGATCTCTTCCACGAGCCGTATTACCGCAGCTATCTGGAAGAGGATCTCGATGCCCTGTTCGCGGCAGGGGGATTGCGCCGCGCGGAACTGTCGGCGGCCTTCCTGTCACGCGTCGCGCTCTACATCAAGGACTAGCCGCGTGCGGGCTCAGTCGACGTCGAGCGGTGCGGTGCCGGCAGCGCTGCCGTCCTCGGCCAGCTGAATGCGCTCGACCTTGGCTTCGGCGGCCTTCAGCAGCTTGTCGCAATGGCGTCGCAGCAGATCGCCGCGCGAATAGAGCTTGATGCTCTCTTCCAGCGGGACGTCGCCGCGCTCGAGCCGGCCGACGATCTCCTCAAGCTCCTTGAGAGCCACCTCGAAGGCGAGTGCCTCGATCGCCGGGTCGGTATCGTCTCGGGTCACGCGTCGGCTCCTGCTTGCTGCGTCGATTGGAATGCCAACCTACAGGGCGCTCCTTTGCCCGGCAAGGCGAGGCAAGGAGCCGCAGTCTTCGCCTGTGGATGGCGGCTCAGGCCTTCATGAGGGTCATGATGTGGGCGGCGGCCGAGCGTGCAAGTCCCTCCAGATCGTAGCCGCCTTCCAGAAGCGACACGACGCGTCCCCCGCAACTCCGGTCGGCGATATCCATCAGCTTGACCGTCGCCCAGGCGAAATCGGCCTCGACCAGGTTCAGCCCGCCGAGCGGGTCGCGCGCATGAGCGTCGAAGCCGGCGGAGATGATTACCAGATCCGGCCGGAAGCTCTCGACTCGCGGCAGGATAGCAAGATCCATCGCCTCGCGGAATTCGTCTCCGCCATCGCCTGCCGCAAGAGGCGCATTGACGATGGTGTTCGCCTCGCCGCGCTCGTTTGCGGCACCCGAGCCGGGGTAGAGCGGCATTTGATGGGTCGAGCAATACATCACGGTCGGATCGGCCCAGAAAATGTCCTGCGTGCCGTTGCCGTGATGCACGTCGAAATCGACGATCGCGACGCGCTCGGCGCCGTGCACCTGCTGGGCGTAGCGGGCTGCGACGGCGGCATTGTTGAACAGGCAGAAGCCCATGGCGCGGGCCGTTTCGGCGTGGTGTCCGGGCGGGCGCGAGGCGCTGAACGCGTTGCCCACCTTGCCGCTCATCACTTCGTCCACCGCCTGACAGGCACCACCCACGCCGCGCATCGCTGCTTCCCAGGTGCCGGGCGACATGGTCGTGTCGGCATCGACGCGAACCAGCCCGTCCTGTGGGGCCATCGTGTGAAGCATGTCGATATAGGAGGAGGGGTGCACCCGCGCGATGTCCTGAACCCGGCCCATCGGCGCGACTTCCCGCTGCAGCGTCTGGAAGCGCTCATGCTCCAGAATGCGGTCGATGGCTCGGAGTCTGTCGGGACGCTCGGGATGTCCTACCGGGGTCAGATGGTCGAGATACGCGGAGTGATGCAGGTAAAGGGTTGCCAAGTGCGTTTCCTTGCTTGGGCCGTTTCGGGCGCTTGGTGGCTCATCTGACCGGGCGCGGCGGGGCGTGTCAATGAGCCAAAGGCAAGGGTGCGGTGGTGACGTTGGCAGGTTTCACAGGGCGGCGGGCAAAAGAAAGCCGGGGCGGCTCGAGAGTGCCGGCCCCGGTGAGAGGTGCGGGCGAGCTAGGCCCGTAGGGGAGGTCCGCTGCATCGCCTGTGAAGGCAATGATAATACTAATCGATTCGTAGCCGTTTCAGAAGGTGGAATATGCGGAAAAGAGAAAAGCTACTTGAGAAAAGTTTCAAATCCGCAAGATGCCGATAAATTTTCAATGTAAGAAATAACAGGTATTCAAGTTGAGAGGTGTGTCATCTTGCTGTGACGCTGCGTTACCGGAAGGTGCCGCCCCGGCGAAACGCGGACGCCTGTTCGGGCGCTGGCGTGAGGGCTTGGCGGCTCAATCGCGAGGCGCCGCCGCCCGGCGCAGCCGGTCGTTGATGGCCTCGCCGAGCCCGCTTTCGGGAACCGGCATTGCAGCGATCCGCGTCGTCCCGCTGGCATCGAGCTCGCGCATGGCGGTGAAAAGATGCGCGGCCGCCTCCTGCAGGTCGCCGCTCTCGCTCAACTGGGCGATGGCGGATGCGCGTTCGGCGCCGGAAGGAAGCGGCGTGCCGAAGGCAAGCAGTGCCTCACCTGGCTCGACATGGGTAGCATTGAGCCGCAGGCCGGCACGCGGGGCGTAATGCGACGTCAGCATGCCCGGCGCCTCCGGCGCTGCGCCGGGTGAATTCGCGGGGGCCGCAAGCGGTTCGCCGAGAACTGCCTCGATCTCCTCACGGGCGATGCCGCCGGGCCGCAGTAGCGTTGCCCGGTTGCCGGCAAGGCCGACGATGGTGGACTCAACGCCCACCGGGGTCGGGCCGGCATCGATCAGCAGGGCAAGACTGTCGGCGAGATCGCCTGCGACCGCATCCGCTGTCGTTCCGCTGATGCGGCCGGATCGGTTGGCGCTTGGCGCGGCTATCGGGCGACCGCTGGCCTGCGAAAGCTCGCGCATGATCCCTGCGGCCGGTACACGCAAGGCGATGGTGTCGAGCCCGGCGGTCGCAAGGTCGCAGACGGGGCTGCCGGGGCGCTTTGGCACGACGAGCGTGAGCGGTCCAGGCCAGAACGCGGCTGCCAGCTTCTGCGCGCGTTCGTCGAGAACACCATGCTGGCCGGCAGCCTCGCTGGAGGCGACATGGGCGATCAGCGGATTGAAGCTGGGACGCCCCTTGGCGGCGTAGATCGCGGCGCAGGCGCGCGCGTTGGTCGCATCGGCCGCAAGCCCGTAGACGGTCTCGGTGGGGACCGCCACCAGCCGCCCTGCCAGAAGGTCGGCAACGGCCGCATCGAACTCCGGCGTGGTGCGCCAGCCGGTTCCCTGCGGGTCGATCTGCCAGCGCCGCATGTCCGTTTTCCTGCTTCCCGTAGCGGCGTTCGGAGAGCCGGTCGGTTTTCGCCACGTCACGTGTTGACGTTTACGTTAGCCGCAGCCATCCTCGCGCCCGAAATGATGCCGGGCGGTTCTGCGGCCTTAGCCGTCTTTCGTCAAGCACCGGCCTGTCAAGGGAGTGAGACATGTACCGTGCCCCCGTATCGGAGATCGCCTTCACGTTGAAGCAGGTGGCGGGACTGGGAGACGTTCTGGCCCATGATCGGCATGGCGAGGTGACCGACGATCTGGTGGATGCGATCCTGGAGGAGGCCGGCCGTTTTGCCGCCGAGGAAATCGCTCCCTTGAATGTCGTCGGCGACCGGCAGGGCGCACGGCTGGAGAATGGCGTCGTCACCATGCCCGAGGGCTGGCGCGATGCCTACAGGGCGTGGATCGAGGGTGGCTGGAACGCGCTGACCGGCGCGCCGGACTTCGGCGGACAGGACCTGCCCACCATGCTGCATGCCGCGGCGCTGGAGATGTGGAACTCCGCTTCCATGGCCTTCGCCCTCGGCCCGACCCTGACCATGGGTGCGGTCGAGGCGCTTGAAAAGCACGCTAGCGCGGACCTTCAGGAAACCTATCTTGCCAAGCTGGTCTCCGGCGAATGGATGGGGACCATGAACCTGACGGAACCGCAGGCGGGCTCCGATCTGAACGCCCTGCGGGCCCGTGCCGAGCGGGCGGGGGATGGCACCTATCGGATCTTCGGCCAGAAGATCTTCATCACCTATGGCGAGCACGACTTCACCGACAACATTGTCCATCTTGTGCTGGCCCGGCTGCCGGACGCGCCGGCCGGCACGCGCGGCATCTCGCTGTTCCTCGTCCCGAAGTTCCTGGTCAATGCCGACGGGTCGCTCGGTGAGCGCAACGATGTGCGCTGCGCCGGCGTCGAGCACAAGCTCGGCATCCATGCCTCGCCCACCTGCACCATGGTCTATGGCGACAACGACGGGGCCATCGGCTGGCTGATCGGGGAGGAAAACCGGGGACTGGCCTGCATGTTCACGATGATGAACAACGCGCGGCTCGCCGTCGGCATCCAGGGGCTCGGCGTTGCCGAGCGTGCCACCCAGCAGGCGCTGGCCTATGCGCTGGATCGGCGGCAGGGGCGAGCGGCCGGCCAGACCGGCGAGGGAATGAGCCCGATTGCCGCTCATCCCGATATCCGCCGTACCCTGCTCGACATGCAGGCCTGGACGCAGGTCGCCCGCGCGATCTGCTATGCTAATGCCCACGCCATCGACATGTCGCGGCTGGCCGGCGACGAGGCTGCGCGCACTCACTGGAGCGAGCGGGCGGCCACGCTGACCCCGCTCGCCAAGTCCTTCGCCACCGATATCGGCGTCGAGGTCGCTTCCCTCGGCGTGCAGGTGCATGGCGGCATGGGTTTCATCGAGGAAACCGGGGCCGCCCAGCACTATCGCGACGCGCGTATCGCGCCGATCTACGAGGGCACCAACGGCATCCAGGCCATCGATCTGGTGACCCGCAAGCTGCCGCTGTCCGGCGGCGAGCAGTTTCGCGGCCTGATCCGTGAGCTGTCGGCCGTGGCCGAGGCCGCAAGCGAAGCCGGCGTGGAATTTGCCGACGCCGGCAAGCGTCTTGCCGGAGCCCTGACCAGCCTGTCGGAGGCGACGGAGTGGATGCTGGCCGCGCTTGCCGAAGGCCGCCAGCAGGAGGCGCTGGCCGGCGCCACCCCGTTCCTGCGGCTTTTCGGCATCGCCTATGGCGGTGCGATGCTCCTCAAGGGAGCGCTCGCCGGGCGCGGCGATACCTCTCCCGACGGTGCCCGGCGGCTGTTGCTGGCCCGCTATTTCGCAACCGCCCGTTTGGCCGAAACCGCATCGCTCAAGGAGCAGGTCGTCTCGGCCGCTTCAGCCGTGCTGGACTACGATCCGCTGGCCTGAATGCGGAGTGGGGAGAGCGCGATGATCGAGATCGAGACAAGCGGGGCCGTCCAGCGCATCCGGTTGAACCGGCCGGACAAGAAGAACGCGCTGACCGGCGAAATGTATGCAGCGCTTGCCGAGGCGCTGGAGCAGCCCGCAGACGGCGTACGCGTGCACCTCTTATGCGGCGTGCCGGGAGCCTTTACCGCGGGCAACGACATCGGCGACTTTCTCGCCATGGCAGAAGGAGGGATGCAGGACACGCCGGTGGTGCGCTTCCTACATGCCCTTGCACGCTGCGAGACGCCCATCGTGGCGGCGGTCGACGGCCTTGCCATCGGCGTCGGCACGACGCTGCTCTTTCACTGCGACATGGTCTTTGCCAGTCCGCGCTCGTTGTTCCGAACGCCGTTCCTCGATCTGGGCCTCGTGCCGGAGGCGGGTGCCAGCTTGCTGGCGCCGCGCACCATGGGGCATGCGCGCGCTTTCGAGCTGTTGTGTCTCGGCGAGCCGTTCGATGCCGCGCGGGCGCAGGCTGCGGGCTTCGTCAATCACATCGTGACGGAAGACGAACTGGAGGCGCGCGCCCTTGCCGCCGCCAGCGCGATTGCGGCAAAGCCGGTGGAGGCCATGCGCCTGTCGCGCGGCTTGCTATGGGGCGACCGCACCGAACTGCGCAGCCGGATGGACGAGGAGATTCGCCTTTTTTCGGAACGGCTCGCCTCCGATGAGGCGAAAGCCGCCTTCACGGCGTTCATGGGCCGGTCGCGAAAGAGCCGCTGACAGGGAAGGGTAACGGGCTACCAGCCCATTGCCTTCCAGAGCAGGGCGCCGAGAAAGGCGCCGGCGCAGAGCGCGAAGGCGAGCCACCGCAGCACCGGGTTCTCGCGCTTGCGCGCGTTGCGCCGTGCAGGCCGTGGCTCGTCGTTCATTGTCGCCTCAGTCGAACTCGGGCCCGCGGGCTCGGTAAGGGCGCAGTTCCTTCCAGGCCCGCATCAGGGTTGCGAGCTCTTCATCACCCTCCTCGGGCAGCACGATCCGCAGCGTCACCAGCAGATCACCGCGCCCGCCGGTCCGGTTGGGCAAGCCCTTGCCCTTCAGTCGCATCGTCTTGCCGGCCTGAGCGTTCGGCGCGACAGTCAGGTTCACTGCCCCGTCGAGCGTCGGCACGCGGACCTTGGCTCCCAGAACGGCCTCATAAAGGGTGATCGGCAGGTCGAGTCGCAGGTCGTCGCCGGCCGGCGCGAACAGCGGATGACGGGCAAGGCGCACCTCGACGATGGCATCGCCCGCAGGTCCGCCGTTTTCGCCCGGCTCGCCCTGTCCGCGCAGGCGGATCTTCTCGCCGTCTGTCGTGCCGTCCGGCAGCTTCACATCCAGGGTCTTGCCGGAAGGCAGGGTAACCCGCGCCTTTCGGTCGTGGACGAGCTGTTCGAGCGTCACCTTCGCGGTGACATTGGCATCGCCGCCGCGCCGTGTCGGGCGTGCTCGCGGGCCCGCACCAGGGCCTGCGCCTGCACCCGCACCTGCTCCGCCGCCGGCAAAGCCGGCTCCGCCTCTGGCGCGGCCACCGAGGCCGCCGAGGATATCGTTCAGGATGTCGTCGAAGCCACCGCCCTGGCCGAACCCTCCGAAGCCGGAGGACTGTCCACGCGACTGACGGAAAATGTCGGAGTCGTCGAACCCGCCGCCGAAGCCGTGCGCCTGAAAGCGCGGCTTGCCTTCGGCGTCGATCTCGCCCCGGTCGAACTGGCCGCGCTTTTCCTTGTCGCCAAGGATTTCATAGGCCTGGTTGGCCTCGGCAAAGCGCTCCTTCGCCTTCGGATCGTCGGCGTTCTGGTCCGGGTGATACTTTTTCGCGAGCTTCCGGAAGGCTCGCTTGATGTCGGCCTCGCTCGCCGATTTCGCGACGCCGAGAACGGAATAGGGATCACGCATGGTTCAGACCGCAATGGTGTGTGTTGCAACGGGTATACACCCGCGCTGTGCTCAGGAACCATATGGTTGTTGATAGGAATAAAATCCAGTGGCAGGGAGCCTTCTACCCTGTCGGAATTTGCAAGGCAGGCGGCGCCCGTCAGCAGGACCGGCGGGCGAGTGTCAGCTCGCGGTCTCCGCCTCGGCGGCCTTCACCGACAGGTCGATGATCGCCCATTCCTGCATGAGATCGCGGCAGGCGGTGCCGAGATAGGCGCGCACGCCGCCAATCGTGTTGGCGGTCGTCTCGAAGCGGGTGCAGCCGGTGCCGCCGGACTGGGTGTCGTCCTTCACGGCGACGATGGTGCCGGAGTTCCCGGTGATCGGGTTGTTCCAGGAGAACGGCGGTTCGGCCATGCCGGATTCGTGTGCAGTCGCAATGGCGCGGGCGATGATGGCCCGGTCCTGCGAGCTGATGTCCACATCCGCGGCGTTCTGCTGGGAATCGATGGAACCGGTCAGGTCGAGCGGCGATTCCAAGTCGGAGCTGCCGATGGGCATGGACACGCTGCCGCAACCTGCGGCTACAAGCGGGAGAAGGAGCGCGAGTGCGACCGCGGTCGCCCGGCGGCAGCCAAGCTTGGTGCTGTCGCGGTCGCTGGAGATTGTCGTGATCCGGTTGTTTGTCATGGCGATACCGTCCCGACGCTGGTTGCTCGGCCTCGCAAGCAAGGCTGTTGCCCCTTTGCAACAGGATCGGGGAAAGCGATTAACAAACAGTAACCCGGCTCATACAGCGATCCCGTTTCCACTGCCGGGGCAGCGGGTTGTGGATCGCCTGTGATGAGCGGGGATGGCAAGAGATCAGTCCTGCTTGGCCAGCACCGCGCAGAATTCGCTTACCAGATAAGGGGTTGGGTATACCCGGTAGGGCGTGAGGCCGATCAGGCCGAGCCCGTTCAACGTGGTGATGATCTGGGTGAAGGTGTCGGGCGTGAAGCGCCAGGCATGCACGTCGATGTAGCTGCCCTTGCTCTGCTCCCACTCGCGGATCGCGTTGCGGGTCCGCCCGACCGTATGGTCGAGCGTACCGTGGTCGCCCTTCCAGTGGCGTGCTGCATCGTTATGCGTGGTCAGCGCCCGCATCTCGACGACGCTGCGCACGGTATGGACCTTCGGATTCTGGTAATGCGCCTCGATCACCTGGCCGAGGGTGGAGGGCGGAATGAAGTGGTCGAAGCAGAAGCGGCAATCCGGGACGATCATCGCGTAGACGCCGCCTTTGTCGAGTATGCGGTCCACTTGGGTCAGATGCGCGACGAGATTGGGCTGGTGCTCGATGACGTGCGAGGAGACGACCATGTCGAACGGCTCGTCGACGACGGCAAGGTCGCCCGAAGGCGACACGAAGTCGATCTGGGGAATGCCTTCCGGCTTTTCGCCGATGGCTTTCGCCCGCTCCACCAGCTGCGCCCGCGGCAGCACGTCGAAATGTTTGGTATGGGCCCCTTGCATTAGCGGACGGTGAAAGGCGCCCAGTTCCAGCGCCCTTTCGCCTCCCTGCAGCGCGTCCACGAAGTAGCCGCGTGCTGCGAGCGGCGAGGCGACCCGTCCCTCGGCCCGGCCGGTGTCGCGGTAGTGGCGCTCCAGCGCCTCGTCATCGAACTCGGCAAGGTCAGGATAGAGCGCGCGATAGTAGTCGGGATCGAATTCGGGAAGGAACCTGTCGCGCAGCGAAAGGGGCGCCACGCGCTTCAGCACAGCCTCGCGCGACCATGAGCCTGTGGTCTGCGGACGCCGCGATGCGGGTGCCCGGCGCCAGCCAAGACGCAGCGCGCCGGCGATCTTGTCGACCAGGGTCTTCATTGATTCGTATCGGCTTTCAGCTTGGTCATCGGCAGGCAAACTAGGGCAGGGGCGTCGGTGCTCAAAGCAGCTTCTTCCAGCGGAAGTAGAGGAAGGTGACAGCCACGGAGGCGATCATGATGCCGAGTGAGAACGGATAGCCGTAGGGCCAGGTGAACTCGGGCATGTCCTGGAAATTCATGCCGTAGATGGAGGCGATGAGCGTCGGCGGCAGGAAGATAACGGCAAGCACCGAGAAGATCTTGATGATCTGGTTCTGCTCCAGATTGACAAGGCCGACCGTCGCGTCGAGCAGGAAGTTCAGCCGTGCATCGAGGCCGCCCGCATGTTCGCGGATCGAGCGGATATCCCGGCCGAGCGCCTTTGCGGCGCTTTTCTGCTGGCTGTTGAGGTTCAGCGTCTTGGCGTGAAGGGCGAGGAACAGGAACAGCCGCTCCAGACTTGCGCAGGCGTCGTGCATGCGGGCGACCTTGAGGCCGATATGGCCGATCTTCTGGATCGTCGCCTTGTATTGCGTGCTCTTGCGGGTATCGAGGCCTGTCCCGAACACCTGGCTGGAGACCGCGTCGAACTCGGTCGAGCACTCTTCCACCACATCGGCAGCCCGGTCCGCGATCGCATCCAGCAAGGTGAAGAGGATGTCGCAGGCAGACCGGATCGGTATTCCTTCATGCTGGATCCGGCGGACCGCAATCGCCACCGAGGCCGGCTCGCCATGGCGCAAGGAGACGAGACGATCTTTCGTCGCCACCAGGGTCATGGCCGCGGACTTCGGATCGGGATTGCGGGCAATCAGCGGCATGACCGCCGTCATGATCAGAGCGGACTGAAGTTCGTAGAGGCGTTCGGAGGTTTCGATCGCCGCCATTTCCTCGCGCGTCGGGATCTCTGTGCCGATCCAGGCTTCCGCCAGCGCTCGTTCTTCTCGCGTGGGAGAGAACAGGTCCACCCAGAGCGCCAAATCGGGAATTCGCATTTCGCTTGAGCAGCGGATTTCGACAATGCTGCCCGCGTCGAGCGTATAGGCGGTGATCATGCGAAAAGGCTCCCGGAGTGTTTCGTTTCCGATCCCGGCAACCTATAGCGCTTTCTTGTCGGATTTGCCGCACTTAGGGTGAGGGGGCGCCCGATGGGCGCCGCTGCCTGGTCCCTCCCGGCGGCTGCCGGGATCACTTGGCCTTGGGGGCCGTCGCCTTGACCATGCCGGTCTTGCAGATAGTCGCAGCCGTAACGGCACCGATGCCGACCGGCTTGTAGAGCGAAGCGAGGCTCGGGCGCGGAGCGGGAGCGGCGGCTTGGGGAGACTTGGAAGTCATGACATGGTCCGGGTTTGGTTGCGCCGAGGAACATCCCTTCGGCGATGCGCACAAATCCTCTGTGATTTGGACAAAACTAAGGATGCGCCAAGAAAAGACTGTGATGCCAGTCACACTTCCTAACGTCCTGTAACCTTTCGCGATTTTTGGCTGCCGGGAAAATGCCCCAAAGATGTTCGGAAGGCTTTTTCTTTTCCGCAAAGAAGAAGTGAAATCAACAGGCTGACGATATCAAAAAGGCGTCACTGCGCCGGCGCTGCGCCCCGGCGGTCTTCCTCATAAATTTCTGACAAATCATCGGGCAGCTGTTCCAGCGTGGCCGGCTGCTCGCCTGCCTGCTCGCTGACACTGTCCGTCTCCTGCGCTCCCGGCTTGTTGCCGGGCAGCGGCGGGGGGGCGTTTTCGCGCTGCGGGGCATCGGGATCGAGCAGGGGCAGATCTGCCGGCAGCTCCTCGTCCTCGTTCACCGGCTCTAGCGTTCCATAGGCTGCAACGAGAACCGCGTCGAGATCCTCGAAGAAGCTGCGGATGCGGTTGGCATTGGCTCCAAGGTCATGCGCGCCGAATCGCGATGCGGAGCGGATGTCGAGCCGGGCGCCGACAGGGTCCGGCAGGATGCGCAGGGCAATGTCGTCGCGAAAGGCGAAGACGAGCGAGGTCGCGACCGCCTGAAAGCGTGTGGGCTCGTCCGGCATTCCCGGGGGCAGTTCCGCGGTAACGGTCCAGCGGTTGCGTATGGCGACCTGGAGCGCTGCCTGGTGCAGATCCGAGGGCGGAATGCGGAAGCGTCGCGATACCAGGTCGGGATAGGCCTCGGCTTGTGATTCGCCGGTGGTGAAGGGGCGACCGCTCGCCAGTTGCGGCGGATTCTGCGTGTCCGTGCTGACGTCGGAAAGACGGGGATAGATCGCAAAGGCGTAGAGCGCGACGAAGGCTGGGGAGAGCGCGATCAACCCGTAGAGGAAACCGCGCACCGCCTTGGCCCAGCCATGACCGCCGCGCTGCCACAGGACCAGCCCTGCGGCCAGCGCCGAGCCGCAGGCCAGCGCGCCCAGCAACAGGCCGAGCGTCAACAGGACCAGGAACTGCGGGGTCGTGACGATATCGGCCCTGTGGACCAGCGCCGAGATCACAAGAACGGGCAGGGCGAGCCGCCCGAACTGGAGACTGGCTGCCGCGAGGCGCGACCGGAAAGGGGGCAGGATCTTGCGCATGCGGCGGGCGGCAACTTTCCTGTGACATCGACCGCGTTTCGACCCAACCGCTTACCACGACCGGAGACGAATGCGAACCGCCTTGCGTTTCTCAGCCCGTGTCGGCGAACCGGAAGTCGGCAAACTGTTCGCGCAAGCTGGTCTTTTTGATCTTTCCTGTCGCCGTGTGCGGGATCTCGTCCACGAAGACCACGGCATTCGGCATCCACCAGCTGGCGATCCGGCCCTCCAGCACCTTCAGGATGGCTTCCTCGCTCGGTGTCCGCCCTTCCTTGGCAACCACCACCAGCAGCGGCCGCTCGTCCCATTTCGGGTGCGGCACGCCGATGACGGCGGCCTCCGCCACATCCGGATGGAGCAAGGCAAGGTTCTCCAGCTCGATGGTGGAAATCCACTCGCCGCCCGACTTGATCACGTCCTTCGCGCGGTCGGTGATCTGCATGTAGCCATAGGGGTCGATATGGGCGACGTCGCCGGTATCGAAGAAGCCTTCGTCGTCGAGGATCGGCGTGTCCTCTTCCTTGAAATAGGTGCGCGCCACCGCCGGGCCGCGCACCTTCAGCCGGCCAAAGGTCTTGCCGTCCCAGGGGCGCTCCTTGCCTTCGTCGTCGGTGACCTTCATCTCCACGCCGAAGGGCGCAAAGCCCTGCTTCTCCTGCAAATCGAGCAGGGCTTCGCCTTCGAGATCCGCCACTTCCGGCCGGGTCGCGCAGACCGAACCGAGCGGGCTCATCTCGGTCATGCCCCAGGCGTGGCGCACGCGGACGTCGTAGATCTCTTCGAAGGCCTTGGTGATGGCTCTCGGGCAGGCGGATCCGCCGATCACCACCCGGTCGAGATAGGGCAGCTTGCGCCCGCTCGCCTCCAGGTGCTGGAGCAGCATCAGCCAGATCGTCGGCACGGCCGCGGTCAGGGACACCTTTTCCCCGTCAAGCAGCTCCCACAGGGCTTCGCCGTCCATGCGCGGCCCGGGCAGTACCAGGGCGGCCCCCGCCATCGGTGCGGAAAAGGCGAGGGACCAGCCGTTGGCATGGAACAGCGGGACCACCGGCATCACGCGATCACGGGACGACAGCCCGAGCATGTCGGGCGTTGCCGCGGTCAGGGCATGCAGCACGTTGGAGCGGTGCGAGTAGACGACGCCCTTCGGGTTTCCGGTCGTGCCGGAGGTGTAGCACATGCCGGCGGCCGCGCTCTCGTCGAGCTCCGCCCAGGCGAAGTCGGCATCGGTCTCGGCCAGCCATTCCTCGTAGGGAACGGCATCGAACCCGGTCGCGGGCAGGTGCGCCTCGTCGGTGAGCACGATCACCTGCTCGACGGTGGTCAGATGCGGCAAGACCTTCTCCACCAGCGGCAGAAAGGTCAGGTCGACCAGCAGGAAGCGATCTTCGGCGTGATTGATGATCCAGATGATCTGGTCGGGAAACAGGCGCGGGTTGACCGTGTGGTAGATGGCGCCGATGCCCATCAGCCCGTACCACGCCTCCATGTGGCGCCAGGTGTTCCAGGCGAGCGTCGCCAAGCGGTCGCCCTCGCGAATGCCGGCCTTCTGCAGCCGCTTGGCGAGTTGCAGCGAACGGGTGCGCAGCGTCTTGTAGGTGGTGCGGTGGATCGGTCCTTCGACCGATCGCGAGACGATTTCGCGATCCGGGTGGTTGCGCGCGGCATGGTCGAGAATGCGGGTACAGGTCAGCGACCAGTCCTGCATCAGACCGGCCATCCTCGGCTCTGGCATGGGTTTCCTCTCCTCCGGCAAGTGCCTCTTGTGACGAGGCTTTTCTTGCGGAGAAGCATAGCACCGGCCACGGGGGGCCTGTCCAGCGGTCGCCCGGGCGTCAGTTTCGGACGATCAGCGTCTCGATCCAGTCGATGGCTGCGCTCAAGGAGCCGGCGACATGGTCGGCATGCGGGGCAAGCACCTCTGCCCCGACGGTGCCGGTCGTGACCGCCAGTGTCCTCGTGCCGGCCGCCTGGCCGGCATGCATGTCGTGCAGGCTGTCGCCGACCATCACCACTTCCTGCGGATCAAGACCGAGAGCTGCGCAGAAGCCCGAGACCATGCCGGGCGAGGGTTTCGCCCCATGCCCGCTGTCGAAGCCGATCACCGCTGCAAAGCGCTGCGTCAGGCCAAGGGCGTCGAGCTGCGCCAGAGCGGAGGCTTCCGCATCGTTGGTGGCGATGCCGAGCGCCAGCCCATGGCCGGCGAGCCGGTCGAGCGCGGGCACCAGGTCGTCGAAGGGCGACAGGTGCGGCAGGCTCATGGCGCCGATGCGGGCGTTGATGTCCTCGGCAAGCGCCTTGGGATCGGACAGTCCGAGGATCTCGGCAAAGGCGTCGGCGATATCGTCGTTGGAACCGGCGATCAGCACCGAGTCCGCCTCGAAACGTACCGCCTCCAGATCGAAGCCCGCTGCCGCGGCGAGCCGCTCGGCCTTCAGCCGGTCTCCGGCCGCAAGCTCGCTCATCAAGGTGTGGAACGTCGGCGCCCAGGTGTTCTGGAAGTCGATCAGCGTGCCGTCCTTGTCGAACAGCACTGCGCGCACGGACGCCATGGTCAGGCTGCCCTGCCGAGGGCCACGGGCAGCAGATCGGACATGCGCTCGATCACCAGATCCGCCTCGCTCACCAGCCGCTCGCGCGGGATCGCCCCCGTCGTCACCGCGATGCGCATCATGCCGGCGGCCCGTGCCGCGTGCATGTCGTGCAGGCTGTCTCCGACCATGGCGATCTCGCCCGGCTCGAGCCCGACATGGCGGGCGAAGGCGAGAAGCTGACCGGGCTCGGGCTTCGACCCGTGGCCGCTGTCATAGCCGGCCAGGAAGGTGAAGGCCTCGCCGAGGCCGAGAGCCTGCATCTGCTTGCGCGCGGACGCCTCGGTGCCGTTGGTGGCGATGCCGAGCGGCATGCCGCTGCCGTTCAGCGCGGTCAGTGTGTCCACCACGCTGTCGAACGGAGTGACCGTGCGGTCGCAATGGTCCAGCAGGATCGTCTCGATGCGCTCCAGCATCGCCTGCGAGTCCGGTTCGCCGATCACCTCTGCCCAGCCGGCCGAATAGTCCTTCGGCGACTGCACCTTGAGGACCGACGGGCCGGTAAACCGCGCCTGGGCGACGTCGAACATGGCAAGCTCCTGCAGCGTCTCCAGAAGCGCTTCGTCGCCGCGCGCCAGGTCCTTCAGGACAAGCGCGATGGCTGGGCCCCAGGTGCTGTCGAAGTCGGTCAGGGTTCCGTCGCGGTCGAACAATACGGCCTTGATGCGCATTGAGGTCTCGTTCGGTGGGAGGTGTCGGGCGGGCATCGACCCGCATTCCGCCGTCACATGCCACGTTCCCCGCCGCCCGTCAAAGGCGATGGAGCGCGGCGCGGGTCATGGCGTGTCGGTCAGGGCAGCTCCAGGCGGCTGCCCAGCGTGAGGGCCGGGGTTTCGCCGGGGGCGATGCCGACGAGCCCGCGTTCGATCAGCCATTCGACCTGTGCCAGCACCGACAGCGCTGCCGCCCCGTGCAGCGAGCGGTCGACATCGGCATAGATCGTCGCCACCATTTCCGGGATCGTCCGGTCTCCGGCGGTGAGCCGGTCGAGGATCGCTTTTTCCCGCGCCTGCCGATGCGCGGCAAGGCCGGCCACATACTCGGCAGGATCGACGACCGCGCCGCCATGGCCGGGCAGGTAGCTTGCATCATTGCGTTCCGAGAGCCGTGCAAGCGAGGCCATGTAGGCGCTCATCGAGCCGTCCGGCGGCGCAACGATCGATGTCGACCACGCCATGACATGGTCGGCGGAAAAGAGCACGCGGCCCTCGTCCAGTGCGAAGGCGAGGTGGTTGGCGGTATGGCCGGGCGTTTCCACCGCCGTCAGGGTCAGCCCGTCGACGCTTACGCTGTCGCCGCCACACAGCTCGCGGTCGGGCGCGTAGTCGGTATCGGCGCTGGCATCCAGCGGGTTGATCTCGCCCGGCAGCAGCGCGCGCGCTGCCCGGTGCGGACCGCAGCCGACGAGCGGGGCGCCGGTCATCTCCTTGAGCAGCCTTGCGCCCGGCGAATGGTCCACATGGGTGTGGGACACCAGGATCGCCGAGATGCGGGTCGCGCCGGCCGCAGCCACGAGCGCCCGTACATGATCGGGATCGGCAGGGCCGGGATCGAGCACCGCCACCTCGTCGCGCCCGATCAGATAGCTGTTCGTGCCATGCCAGGTGAAGGGACCGCGATTGGGAGCGGTAAGGCGGCGTACCGCGGCTGAAATCTCGACCACCTCGCCGTGGCGCGGGTCGAAGTCCCGATCATGTCGCAGGGAAACCATAGCTTTTGGGGGTCCGTTTCTGATTTTCGCTTTTGCCCGCAGGGAAAAAGTCGGGTCAGGCAAGTGAGTGGGGTGACCGGCGTTTGCTTCGCAGCCGGCTAATCTTTCGGTTGAAAGATCATTTCTGCCCCCATAACGTCAGTCCTGCATGTGAGGGGCGGTGTTGCTGAACATTGCCGCGCGGGGAGCCCATCGTGCTCCGGTCGCGCGAGCCGGTCGGCCAATGTCACTCCCTTCCGTGTCACACTAACGTTGTCAAACTGACCTATGGCCGAGCGAGCGATGCGGGGAGGAGACCCGTCATTCCGTCGCCGCTCGCAAGACCAATTAAAACGGAGAGGTCCGACATGTCCATTTCCCGCCGTTCGGTGCTCAAGGGCTCCGCAGCCGCATCGACCCTGCTTGCCGCCCCGGCCATCCTGAAGGCCGGCGATGCGCTGGCCTCGTCCGGCCAGGTCAACGTCTTCGCCTGGGGTGACTACATCCAGCAGAACATGATCGACAAGTTCGAGGGCGACACCGGCATCAAGGTGAACCTGTCGACCTATGGCTCCAACGACGAGGCCGAGCAGAAACTGCGCGCCGCCGGCGGCAAGGGCTTCGACGTGATCTTCCCGTCGATCACCAACGGCAACAACTACTATCCGGACGGCCTGCTGCAGCCGGTCGACGAGAGCAAGCTCGCCCTCGACAACCTGATTCCCTCCATGCTGCGCGACAGCGTCCAGCTGGGCGGCACCTATCGCGGCAAGCGTATGCTGCTGCCGTTCAACTGGGGCACCGAGGCGATCACCCTCGACAGCAGCCAGTTCAACGCCGACGACGTTTCCTACGGCACGATGTGGTCGCCGGAAGCTGCCGGCAAGGCCGCCTTCCGCCAGAAGTCGGTGATCATGGGCGTCGGCCTTTATCTGGACGCCACCGGCGAGGTGAAGTCCAACCGCATGCTCGACGTCTACAAGACCGAGGAAGATGCCCGCCGCGTGTGGGACGCCTGCGCCAAGTTCATCATCGAGCGCAAGGCCAACATCGCCGCGTTCTGGAACAATGCGACCGAGGCGACCAACGCGTTCAAGCAGGCCGGTGCGACCATCGGCCAGACCTGGGACACCACCGGCCTCCTGCTGAACCGCGAGGATGCCAAGTGGAAGTACCGCATGCCCAAGGAAGGCGGCATCACCTGGATGGACTCCATGGGCATCCCTTCGGGCGCGGAGAACCTGGAGCAGGGCTATGCCTTCCTCAACGCCATGCTGGACCCGAAGATGGCTGGCCTGCTGGCGATGAACACGGGCTACAACTCGGCCGTTTCCGGTGCCGCCGAATACGCGGGCGACAACTACAAGGCCCAGTTCGCCGACGTTTACAATGCCGAGAACCTCGCCAACCTGTGGTGGTGGCAGGCCGACACGCCGTGGTTCGCCACGCTGCGTGAGGAGTATGTGGACAAGATCACCAACGCCTGAGGCGCTTGGATCATGCGGATCGCAGCCTTGCGCTGCGATCCGCTTTTTTGTTTCCGGCCGGGTGCTTTCGGGTCCGGACCACATGCCAGACGAGGGGCAAATGCACGGACAAGACGTCGTCCTCGACGGGGTGTCGATGCGCTTCGGCGATTTCACCGCCGTTCAACCGACCGACCTGACGATCAATGCCGGGGAGTTCTTTTCCATTCTCGGCCCCTCGGGCTGTGGCAAGACCACGATCCTGCGGATGATCTCCGGGTTTCTCGATCCCAGTGCCGGCGATGTGCGCATCGGCGGGAAAAGCATGGCCGGCATCCGTCCCAATGCCCGTCCGACGGCCCTCATCTTCCAGAACCTTGCGCTCTTCCCCTTGATGAGCGTTTGGGAAAACGTCGCCTTCGGCCTCGAGGCGCGGGGCGTGCCGAAGAAGGTGCGCCGTGAGCGGGCCGAGGAACTCCTGGCCATGGTCGCGCTGACGGGGCAGGGCGAGAAGAAGCCGACCGAGCTGTCCGGCGGACAGCGCCAGCGCGTCGCCATCGCCAGGGCTCTTGCGGTCGAGCCGGCGGTGTTGCTGCTCGACGAGCCGCTTTCCGCCCTCGATCTCAAGCTTCGCCAGCACATGCGCAGCGAGCTGAAGGACCTGCAGCGCAAGACCGGCGTCACCTTCATCTACATCACCCACGACCAGGGCGAGGCCCTGACCATGTCCGACCGCGTGGCGGTGATGAATCGCGGTGTGGTCGAGCAGGTCGCCACGTCCGACGAGATCTACAATCTGCCGGCGACCCCCTTCGTCGCGAGCTTCGTCGGCGAGCAGAACGTCTTCCGCGGTCGCCTGTCCGGTGTCGAGGGCGAGGTCGCGCGCGTCGACACGCCCCAGGGCGAGATGCTCGCCCATCTGCGCGGCAAGGCCGGCGTCGGCGACGAGGTCATGATCTTCGTGCGCCCCGAGCGGATGGGCCTTGGGTCGGCCGGCGTCGCGGGCGAGCCGCGCAACCGCTTGCGCGCCACCATCGAGCGCCGCGACCTGGAAGGGCCTTTCGTCAATCTGCATTGCCGGGCCGGCGATGCGCCGGTGACGGTGCATCTGCCGAATTCGGGCGATGCGTCCTCTTCGCTGGCCTCCGGCGAGACGGATCTGGGCTTCCGGCCTACCGATGCCATCGTGATGCCGGTCGGGGAGCTCGCCCGTGAATAGTCTGGTCAAGAGCTACGGCAAGGGCCTGACCGGGATCTTCCTGGCGCTGACTGCCGTGTGGATCGCCATTCTGATCGTGCTGCCGCAGGCCCGCATGATCGAGCGCGCCTTTACCTATGTCGACCGGTCGGGCGACGCGGCGACCCTGTCGCTGGAGATCGACCGCGCCTATACGCGCGTGTTCGACATCGACACGGACCTTCGCGACCTCAACGGCCAGCTTGCGGCCGGGCAGGCGAGCGATGCGGCTCCCGCTGCCGGCCTGCCGACGCCTTCGCTCGTGCCCTCTCCGTCGCTGGTTCCCTCTCCCTCCCTGGCGCCGTCATTGCCCGCAGCGCCCAGTCCCTCGCTTCCGACGCCTTCGCTGCCGAGCCCCGGCGTGCCGAGCCCGTCGCTATCCACGCCGTCGCCGGCAACGCCCACACCAGGCGTTGCCCCGAGCCCCTTCGCCTCGCCCCAGGAAGCCCTGCCGCGTGAGGAGATCGAGGCCCGCATCGCGGCTCTGGAGGAGGAGAAGGCCGGTCTTCAGGCGCGCATCGCCGAACTGGAGGTGCAGGAGGCCGAGATGACCTCGACCGCCGGCATCAACGAGCGCTATTCGGCGAAGAACTTCACCGACATGAGCGAGCTGCATTTCCGCATCTTTCTCTCGACCATCGTCTATGCGCTCTGCGTGACGCTGCTATCCTTCGTCGTGTGCTATCCGGTCGCCTATGCCGCGGCCACGGCCAAGAGCGCCAACAAGGTCGCGCTGATGATGCTCGGTCTCGTGATCCCCTATGCGATCAACGAGCTGCTGCGCATCTTTTCCTGGGTGATGATCCTGGAGAAGCAGGGCATCCTCAACGGCGTCCTCGACGTCATGGGCCTGATCGACATGCAGGCGGGCGAGGGCGTGCGCTTCGTCGCCTCCAACGGCGCCGTGTTCACCGTGATGGTCTACGCCTATGTGCTCTTCATGGTGTTCCCGATCTACAACACCATCGACACGCTGGATAAGAACCAGATCGAGGCGGCGCGCGATCTCGGCAGCTCTACCTGGCGCATCCATTGGCGCGTCGTGCTGCCTCATGCAAAGCCGGGCATTGCCGTGGGCGCGATCATGACCTTCATGCTGTCCGCCGGGTCCATCGCCGTGCCGGAGATCGTCGGCCGCGGCCTGCATCCGGACTGGTTCGCGCAGGTGATCTATCGCCGCTTCTTCGAGGCGGGCTCGTGGAACGAGGGCGCAGCCTATTCGCTGGCGCTGCTCGTTGCCTGCATCGTCTTCATCCTCATCAACATGGCCGTCTTCCGGGTCGGCATCAGGGACATCGCGAAATGACCGTCGCCACCGCAGAAAGCGCCGCCGGCGGTGCGGTGCCGCGCCGTCGCCGG
The DNA here is from genome assembly GCF_014252955.1 of Stappia sp. 28M-7. Taxonomy (NCBI): domain Bacteria; kingdom Pseudomonadati; phylum Pseudomonadota; class Alphaproteobacteria; order Hyphomicrobiales; family Stappiaceae; genus Stappia; species Stappia quadratibracata. The sequence goes on from NZ_JACMIA010000001.1 coordinate 1,036,387, forward strand.
ACCAGGGACTGGTCGGACGCGGTGCTGTCCGGCTACCTGCTGCTGTTCTTCGCCTACATGTTCCTGCCGCTGATGTTCATGGTCGCGGCCGCGTTCAACGCCAATCCGACGCCCTCCGTCACCGACTGGCAGGGCTTCACGCTGAAATGGTTCCAGGAGTTGCCGCAGGATGCTCGCTTCGTGCAGGGCCTGCTGCATTCGCTGGCCATCGCCGGCGGCGTCATCGTCATCTCCATCCCGCTCGGCCTTGCCGGGGCGCTGATCCTGACACGGCTGCAATCGCGTGCCTCGACGCTGCTCTACACCGTGCTGGTCTCGCCGATCCTCACCCCCGGCATCGTGCTCGGCGCCACCACGATGATCTTCTGGCGCGATGCCTTCGGAATGGAGGCCGGGCTCTTCACCGCAGCCATCGCGCAGGCGGCCTTCATCGCGTCCTACTGCATGCTGATGTTCATGGCGCGCCTGCAGCGTCAGGACCGCGCGCTGGAAGAGGCAGCCCTCGACCTCGGCGCCTCCTCGGTCTTCGTTTTCCGCCGCATCACGCTGCCGTTCCTGATGCCGACCGTGCTCACCGCCTCGCTGATCTCGTTCCTGCAGTCGATCGAGAACTACAACACGACCTTCTTCGCGATCGGCTCCAGCTGGACGCTCGTCACCGAGATCGGCGCGCGCATGCGCTTCGGCCTGTCGCCGATGATCAACGTGATCGGCGTGATCTTCGTCGTCATCACCGTTGCCGCGGCCACGGCCTGGGTGCTGGCCAAGCGGCGTTCGGGCAACAGTTGACGCGCCAGCCGGTCGACTGCGACCCTGAGGTCCCTTCTTCCGGCGATTCATTCGGGAGCTGACATGTCCGACAGGGACGGGCCCATTGTCTTTGAGCGCACGCTGCCTTTGGCACGCGAGGCCGCCTTCGATCTTCTGGTCGACCGTATCGGCGAATGGTGGCCGCACGAGTACACGTTCTCGCGCGATCCCGCAGCCGATCTGTCCATCGAGCCGGTTGCGGGCGGCGCCTGCACCGAGCGGCTGCCCGGCGGGGCCCGCATCGTGTGGGGGACGGTCCTGTCCATCGAGCGCCCTCTCTATCTGCGCCTGGCCTGGCAGATTTCGTTCGACCGCAAGCCGGTTCCGGATCCTGCCGCTGCCAGCCGTGTGATGATCGAGTTCCGCCAGATGGCCGACGGCACCCGCATTGAGCTCACCCATGGCGATTTCCTCCGCCATGGCGAGGACGGCATCGCCTATCGCGAGGCGATGGCTTCACCGGAAGGCTGGCCTACCTGTCTCGATGCGCTGGAGGCGGCTGCCAGGGCCCGCCCGGCGCGGCGATGAAGCTCTCCTTCCGCTGCTTGCCGGAGTTGGCTGGCCATGTGCCGGAGCCGGTTCCGGCCCGCGCCAGCCTGCCCGACTGGCTGAAGGCGGCGCCCTCGCTCGTTGCCAGCGAGGTTCTGGGCGGGGCGGAGGTGCGCACGTTCAAGCATTGCCCGCCGCTGATCGACGCTCTGGCCCAAGGGGTGATGTTCCGCCTTGCCGCCGATCTCGATATCGCGGGCGGCGAGATCTCATGGGACTGGTCGCCGCCGGTCACGGAGACGGCGCGCCAGACCCGCTCGCCCGTCGGCCTGCATGTGCCTGAACAGGCGGAAGGGCTGCCGTTCGGGCTTCCCGATGGGCAGTTCGTGCTCAAGTTCACCAATTTCTGGACGGTCGAGGCGCCCGGCGGCGTCTCGCTGCTGTTCACTCATCCGCTCAACCGCGAGGACCTGCCGTTTCGCACGCTTGCCGGCATTGTCGACTGCGACCGCTATCGCGACGGCTTCGTCCATTTCCCGGCCATCTGGCAGGATGCAGGCTTTTCCGGGCGCCTGCCCGCCGGAACGCCGGTCGCGCAGGCCTTTCCGATCCGCCGGGAGGCGTTGGAGCTGGACATCCGCGCGATGGACAGGGGCGAACTCGCCCGGCATCTGGAGGTGCAGGACGGCCTGCAGCAGGACCCGGGGCTTTACCGAAAGAGCTTCCGCGCACCGCGCGAGAGATAGCCTTCAGCCGGCGCCGGCAGGCTGTGTCTTGCTGGTCAAGGCAAGGCTCGAAAGCGGGATCGTCCCGCGCGGTCCTTGGCTTATCGCCTTCAGCAGGCGTGGCCGTTCGGCGGGCAACTCGGCGAACAGGGCTCTCAGGCCGGAGCTCGCCTCCGGCCGCCCGAGCCGCAGTCCGGCCTCGGCCTTGCCGATGGCCGCGTCCCTGTCGGAGGGGCGCAGGGAGAGCACCCGGCCGAAAGCCTCTTCCGCCTCGTGTGCCGCATCGCGGCGCAGGTACAGGCGGGCAAGGTTCAGCCATCCGTCCGCATCCTGCGGGGCTTTCCCGACATAAAGCGCAAAGCCGGCTTCCGCGGCCTCATGCCGGCCGGCATCCATGGCGGCGGCCGCCTTTTCGAACAGGGCGTTCAGATGATCCGGCGCGAGTTTGAGGGCGGCCGCGAAGCTCGCCTCCGCTGCGTCCGCCTCGCCGAGGCGGCGCAGGACCAGACCGAGATTGTAGTGCAGCGAGGCGTTGCCGGCGTCAGCCCGCAGCAGGCGCTTGAGCGCCTTGCGGGCCGTCTCCCAGTCCTGTGCCGCCAATGCCTGCGGCAGCAGCTCCGCCGCCCTGGCCGGTGTCATCGCGCGAAACCTCCCAGACATCGTGCCCCTAGGGGCGATGCTTCATCCGGCAGATAGCATCCGCACGGGGTTTCGCAAAGCGGGGCTCCAGATTGTTTCCCGTCTTCGGTTTCCGTCTTGGGGCTGTCATGTTGACCATGCTATTCAGGGCGTCCCGTTTCCGGCCGTTCCGCTCAGCGTCTTTCCGCCGCCCTGCGGGCATGATCGCCGGACGGCAAACAGAAAGACCCGACCGGCGACCGGAATGAGCGACGACACCACAGAGCGCCCCGCAGCGCGTCCCGGCCTGCGTAGCCGGCTTCGCGAACGCATCGCCGAGCAGCGCTGGGTGCTGGTCGCTCTCGTCGCGGTCGCGCTATTGGCGATCTTCGTTGCCCGGGTGCCGCCACTTCTGGTCGCCGTTGGCGGGGCGCTCCTGCTCCTTGCCGCGCTCGTTCCCCCTACGCGCCGCCTTCTGGTCACCCGCCGCCGCCGCGAGGCCCGGTCCCTGACGCCGTGGCCGGAGACGGGCATGAAGCAGCTGGCCGACGCGCTGCCGAACCCCTGCTTCATCGTCGACCGGCGCGGCATCACCCGCTACGTCAACCGGGCGGCGCGCGTGCGCTTCGGCGATCCGTTGCCGGGCGATCCGATCTCGCTGCGCCTGCGCGTGCCCGTTCTTCTTGAAGCGCTCGACAAGGTGATGGGAGGCGGCCCGGCCCAGCGGATCGAGTGGAGCGAGCGGGTTCCCACCGAAAGCTGGCTCGAGGCCTATGTCACCCCGATCGCGGAACTGGTTGCGCAGCCCGGCGAGCCGGCGCGTGCGGGAGCGGCAGGCGGGGCAGGGCGCTTCGTTCTGGTGACCCTGCAGGACCTGACCGAGCAACGGCGTCTGGAGCGCATGCGGGCCGACTTCGTCGCCAATGCCAGCCACGAGCTGCGTACACCGCTGGCCTCGCTGACCGGCTTTGTCGAGACGCTGCAGGGCCCGGCGCGCGACGATCCCGTCGCCCGTGAGCGATTCCTGTCGATCATGCAGCAGCAGGGCGACCGCATGCGCCGGCTGATCGACGATCTGCTGTCCCTGTCGCGTATCGAGCTGAAGGCGCATGTCCAGCCGGAAACCGTGCTCGATCTGGCATCCCTGCTGCGGCATGCCTGCGACGCGCTGAAACCCGTCGCCGACGAGGCCGATGTGGTGCTCGATATCGAGACGCCGCCGACGCCGTGCCCGGTGCGGGCCGACCGGGACGAACTGCTTGAGGTGATCGAGAACCTGGTCGGGAACGCCATCAAGTATGGCGCCACCGGCAAGAAGGTGGAGATCCGGCTCTCTCTTGCCCCTCCTGCAGGCGAGGGCGCGCGCACGGGAGGCACGTTTGTCATGAGCGTGCGCGACTTCGGCCCCGGCATTGCGGCCGAACACCTGCCGCGCCTGACGGAACGGTTCTACCGGGTGGATGCGTCCCGTAGCCGGGAAACCAAGGGCACCGGCCTCGGGCTTGCCATCGTCAAGCACATCCTGACCCGTCACAAGGCAAGGCTGGAGATCGACAGCGCGCCCGGCAAGGGGGCGGTCTTCACCGCCAGGTTTCCTGTCGCAAAAGACGCCGAACTCCCTGTTGCTGATCGAAAAGTCATTTCCGATCAAGGCGTTGAACTGTCACAAAACTGATACCGGACCTTCATATAAGCATCACGGGCCAGGACTAGGGTGCCCTCGACCTCGCGGGAATAAGTCTGCGAGGTAACGTGAGAAATCCTGAAATCCAGGGAGAGGTCAGGTGAACATCAAAGCTCTTCTCAGCGCGACCGCGGTCGCTTCGGTCGCCTTCGCTGGCGCCGCCATCGCTCGCGACCAGATCCAGATCGCCGGCTCCTCGACGGTTCTTCCCTACGCCTCCATCGTTGCCGAGGCCTTCGGCGAGAACACCGACTTCCCGACCCCGGTGGTCGAGTCGGGCGGTTCCTCCGCCGGTCTGAAGAAGTTCTGCACCGGCGTCGGCGAGAACACCATCGACATCGCCAACGCTTCGCGTGCCATCCGCGAGAGCGAGATCAAGGCCTGCGCCGAGGCCGGCGTGACCGACATCATGGAGGTCCGCATCGGCTATGACGGCATCGTCTTCGCCTCGGACATCAATGGCGCCGACTTCGCCTTCACCCCGACCGACTGGTATAAGGCGCTCGCCGCTGAAGTCGTCGTCGACGGCAAGCTCGCTGCCAACTCCGCCACGAGCTGGAAGCAGGTCAACGACGCCCTGCCGGAGCAGGAAATCCAGGCTTTCGTCCCGGGCACCAAGCACGGCACCCGTGAAGTCTTCGAAGAGAAGGTCATGATGCAGGGCTGCGAAGACAGCGGCGCGCTCAAGGCCCTCGTCGACGGCGGCATGGACAAGAAGGAAGCTGCGAAGAAGTGCATCACGCTTCGCACCGACGGCCGTTCGGTTGACATCGATGGCGACTACACCGAGACGCTCGCCCGTCTCGACGCCAACAAGGCGGGCATCGGCGTGTTCGGTCTCGCCTTCTACGAGAACAACACCGACAAGCTGAAGGTCGCGACCATGTCGGACGTGGTCCCCTCGACCCAGTCGATCGCTTCCGGCGAGTACCCGGTTTCCCGCCCGCTGTTCTTCTACGTCAAGAAGGCGCACATCGGCGTGATCCCGGGCCTGAAGGAGTTCGCCCAGTTCTTCGTCTCCGACGAGCTGGCCGGTCCGGACGGCCCGCTGGCCCAGTACGGCCTGGTCTCCGACCCGGAGCTGGCCAAGGTCCAGGAAGCGGTCGCCTCCGAGACCACGCTCACGCACTGAGCCGGTCGGACTAGCAAGGGGGCGGCGCCTTTCAGGGCTTTGCCGCCCCCTTTTTCTTCCCCGAGCTCCGGATTTTCAGCCTCATGTCCTTGCCGCTGATCGTTCTCGTGATACTTGCCCTTGCGGCGGCCGGCTTCGTTCTGGGTCGCGGCCGGGCGATGGCCAGCGCCGGCGGAGACATCCGCCTGCTGCATTCCCTTCCCGGATATTATGGCTGGAACGTTGCGCTCGCCGCGATGATCCCGGCCTTTCTCGCCCTCGTGCTCTGGCTTGCCATCCAGCCTGTGGTGATCAACGGCCAGGTATCGTCGATGATCTCGCAGGCTTCCATCGACCAGAGTTCTCTGGACCTGGTGATGAGCGACGTGCGCCGCGTCGCCGAGGGACTTGATACCGCGGTCGCCGCCGGCGCTCTCACCTCCGAGCAGGCGGGATCGATCCGCACCGAATTCACCGACGTGCGCGACCGTCTCGGCCAGGTCGGCGTCGCACTCGGCTCGGACGTGACCTCCGAGACCCTGCACGCTGCACAGCGCTACCGCGAGTTGTCCGGCCTTGGCGACCTCGGCCGGGCCATCGTGGTTCTCGGCCTTGCCGTTCTCGGCGCGGCCTGGGCCTGGCAGCGCTCCAACAAGGATTTTCGCGCCCGCAACTCCGTGGAGCGGGTCGTGCGTTGGATCCTCATCGCAGCCGCCTCCATCGCCGTCCTGACGACCGTCGGCATCGCATTGTCGCTGATCTTCAACACGGTCGAGTTCTTCCGCCTCTACCCGGCGGCCGACTTCTTCTTCGGTCTGACCTGGAGCCCGAGCTTCGGCGGCGGCTCCGAGCTCGGCATCGTGCCGCTGATCTGGGCAACGCTCTACATCTCGCTGATCGCCCTGGCGGTCTCGGTTCCCGTCGGCCTCTTCGCGGCGATCTATCTCTCCGAGTATGCCACCCCGGCTGTCCGCGCCGTGGCCAAGCCGCTGCTGGAGGTGCTCGCCGGCATCCCCACCATCGTCTACGGCCTGTTCGCGCTGCTTACGGTCGGCCCGCTGCTGGTCGACGTCTTCGGCAATGGCGGCCTGCTCGGCGTCAACTGGATGGCCGGCGGCACGGCGGTCATGACCGCCGGTCTGGTGATGGGCATCATGCTGATCCCCTTCGTCAGCTCGTTGTCCGACGACATCATCAACGCCGTTCCGCAGGCCATGCGTGACGGCTCCCTCGGTCTCGGCGCCACCCATTCGGAGACGGTGAAGCAGGTGATCCTGCCGGCCGCGCTTCCGGGCATCGTCGGCGCCATCCTGCTGGCCGCCTCGCGCGCCATCGGCGAGACCATGATCGTGGTGCTGGGTGCGGGCGCCGCCGCCAAGCTGAGCCTCAACCCCTTCGAGGCGATGACCACCGTCACCGCCAAGATCGTCAGCCAGCTCACCGGCGATGCCGACTTCGCCTCCCCCGAGGCCTTGGTCGCCTTCTCGCTGGGCATGACCCTCTTCGTGGTCACGCTGGGGCTGAACATCTTCGCGCTCTACATCGTGCGCAAATACCGGGAGCAGTACGAATGACCGACACGGCCATGAGCTATCCCGCGGGCAAGGAAGCCGGGCAGGCCGTCCGCAAGAAGACGTCGCTGCTCGAGGTCGACGCCCTGACGCGCCGCCGCAATGCCGCCGAGAGCCGCTTCAAGATCTACGGCATCGTTGCAATCCTGATCGGCCTGTTCTTCCTGGTGGCGCTTCTCTACGCCATCTTCAGCAACGGCCTCACCGCCTTCAACCAGACCTTCGTCTCCGTTCCGGTGACGCTGGAAAAGAGCGCGGTGGAGCAGGCGGAAGCCTCCATCGTCAAGACGTCGCGCTACAATGCGATGATCGACCAGGCTCTCGTAGCGGAGCTGGGCCGCGCCGGCATCTCCACCGACATGAAGCCAGCGGACTTGCGCAAGATGCTGTCCTCCGGCGCCGCCGCCCAGGTGCGCAGCTTCGTGCTCGCCAATCCGGGCCGCATCGGCGAGACGGTGACGTTCGAGCTGCTGGCCTCCTCGCGGGTCGACGGCTACCTCAAGGGACGCGTCACCCGCGAAGCGCTCGTCAACGACAAGAACCTCGATGCCGCCCATCTCGACCTGGTCGACCAGATGGCGGACAAGGGCGTCGTTGAGAAGCGCTTCAACATGGACTTCATCACCGGGTCCGACGCCTCGGACTCGCGTCCCGAGCAGGCCGGCATCGGCGTGTCGATGATCGGCTCGCTCTACATGATGCTGGTGGTGTTGTTCCTGTCGCTGCCCATCGGTGTCGCCGCCTCGATCTATCTTGAGGAATTCGCACCGAAGAACCGCTTCACCGACCTGATCGAGGTCAACATCTCGAACCTGGCGGCGGTGCCTTCCATCGTCTTCGGTATCCTCGGCCTTGCGGCGTTCATCCAGTTCGCACACCTGCCGCAGTCGGCACCGATCGTCGGTGGCCTGGTCCTGACGCTGATGACGCTGCCGACCATCATCATCTCGACGCGTGCCTCGCTGAAGGCGGTGCCGCCGTCGATCCGCGATGCAGCGCTGGGTGTCGGCGCCTCCAAGATGCAGTCGGTGTTCCACCATGTGCTGCCGCTGGCCGCACCCGGCATCCTCACCGGCACCATCATCGGCCTTGCCCAGGCACTCGGCGAGACCGCGCCGCTGCTGCTCATCGGCATGGTCGGCTTCATCGCTTCCAACTACCCCGGCAGCCTCGCCTCCGGCTTCCTCGATCCGAACTCGGCCATGCCGGCCCAGATCTACGAGTGGGCCAAGCGCGCGGACCCGGCCTTCTACGAGCGGGCATGGGGCGGCATCATCGTCCTGCTGCTGTTCCTCATGACCATGAACATCGTCGCGATCATCCTGCGCCGTCGTTTCGAGCGTCGCTGGTAAGGGGGCTTTCCAAGCCATGAACCAAATGACCAAGCCTGAGAAAGTCGCCGCCATGAACGAGGCCAAGATTTCAGCCGAGAAGGTCCAGGTCTTCTACGGCGACACCCACGCCATCAAGGATGTGAGCATCCGCATCGAGGAGAAGACGGTCACCGCCTTCATCGGCCCGTCGGGCTGCGGCAAGTCGACCTTCCTTCGCTGCATCAACCGGATGAACGACACGATCGACGTCTGCCGCGTCGAGGGCAACATCCTGATCGACGGAGAGGACATCTACGATCCCAAGGTCGACCCCGTGCAGCTGCGCGCCAAGGTCGGCATGGTGTTCCAGAAGCCGAACCCGTTCCCCAAGTCGATCTTCGACAACATCGCCTACGGCCCGCGCATCCATGGCCTGGCCCGCAACAAGGCGGCGCTGGAGGAGATCGTCGCCTCCAGCCTGCAGAAGGCCGGCCTGTGGAACGAGGTGAAGGACCGCCTCGACGAGCCGGGCACCGGCCTGTCCGGCGGCCAGCAGCAGCGCCTGTGCATTGCCCGCGCCATCGCCGTCAGCCCGGAAGTGATCCTGATGGACGAGCCCTGCTCGGCCCTCGATCCCATCGCCACCGCCAAGGTGGAGGAGCTGATCGACGAGCTGCGCGAGAACTACACGATCGTCATCGTCACCCACTCCATGCAGCAGGCCGCCCGCGTCTCGCAGCGCACGGCCTTCTTCCACCTCGGCAACCTAGTCGAGGAAGGGGCGACGAACGACATCTTCACCAACCCCCGGGACAAGCGCACCCAGGACTACATCACCGGCCGCTTCGGCTAGTCTGGACCAGCCGCGGGAACAGACGGGATGACGCGTGCACCTTGCCGCGCCCCGAATGGAGAAGAGACATGAGCCAACATACCGTTTCGTCGTTCGACGAGGAGCTGAAGGAAGTCGCCGGCCGGGTGTCGGAGATGGGCGGCCTCGCCGAGATGATGCTGAACGATTCCGTGCAGGCCCTGGTGCGCATGGACAAGGAGCTTGCCCGCCGCGTGATCGCACAGGACAAGCGGGTCGATGCCCTGCAGTTCGAGATCGAGGAGCAGGCGATCCTGATCATCGCCCGCCGTCAGCCGGTCGCCAGCGACCTGCGCGACGTGATCTCGGCGATGCGCATCTCCAACGACCTTGAGCGCGTCGGCGATCTCGCCAAGAACGTCGCCAAGCGCGTCATCGCCATCGAGGGTACCTTCGACTCCAAGAAGTTCGCCCTCGGCGTGGAGCACATGACCGAGCTCGCCCAGAGCCAGCTCAAGGATGTGCTGGATGCCTATGCCGGCCGGGACGGCGTGGCGGCGGCCTCCGTGCGCGACCGCGACGACGAGGTCGACGCGCTCTACACTTCGATCTTCCGCGAACTCCTCACCTACATGATGGAGGATCCGCGGCAGATCTCGGTCTGCGCCCATCTGCTGTTCTGCGCCAAGAACATCGAGCGCATCGGCGACCATGCAACCAACATCGCCGAGAACGTCATGTACATGTCGACCGGCGTGCTGCCGACCGACGAGCGTCAGAAGGTCGACGAGACCGGCATCGAGACCGATACCGCGTCCTGAGGACGCCCTGGCAACCTGACGATGGCGCGGACGGCCCTGCCGTCCGCCGCCGCTGACAACGAGAGCCGGCAAGGCGGCGCGAGCGAAAAGCCGCGCCGATGCCTCCCGGCCGGGTCGATTGGACAAGGGTATCCGACATGCCGAAGGTCCTTATTGTCGAGGACGAAGAGCCTCTCATCATGATGCTGCGCTACAATCTCGAGGCCGAGGGCTACACGGTCGAGACCTGCATGCGCGGCGACGAGGCCGATCTTCTCCTGCGCGAGAGCCAGCCGGACCTGCTGCTTCTCGACTGGATGCTGCCGGGTCTGTCCGGCATCGAACTGTGCCGCCGCCTGCGCTCGCGTGCCGAGACGGAACGTCTGCCGGTGATCATGCTCACCGCCCGCGGCGAGGAACAGGAGCGCATCCGCGGCCTTGCCACCGGTGCCGACGACTATGTGGTGAAGCCGTTCTCGATCCCGGAGCTGATGGCGCGGGTGCGCGCGATGCTGCGCCGGGCAAAGCCGGAGGTCGTCTCCTCGCTGCTGCGCGCGGGGGATCTGGAACTCGACCGGGAGACCCACCGGGTGCGCCGCTCGGGCCGCGAGATCCATCTCGGCCCGACCGAGTTTCGCCTGCTGGAGTTCCTGATGACCTCGCCGGGGCGCGTCTTCTCGCGCGAGCAGCTGCTCGACGGCGTCTGGGGCCATGACGTCTATGTCGACGAGCGCACGGTCGACGTGCATGTCGGGCGCCTGCGCAAGGCCATCAACCGCGGCAAGGTGCCGGATCCGATCCGCACCGTGCGCGGCGCCGGCTATGCCTTCAACGACCAGTTCGCCGCCGCCTCCTGAAACCCGCAGCTAGCGGAAACGCCTGAGCGGCTGTCGCGCCGTCTATCTGCGAACCGGCACCAGAATGCGAAAAGGCCCGCCGCGGATACCGCAGGCGGGCCTTTCTCGTAACTGCGCCCCCGGAAACGGGCCGGGGCGTTGCCTCAGCCGTTGGCGACGTTGCGGTCGCGGCGGCGGTCGCTCGCCGGCTGGTAGGCGATGCGGCAATGATAGGTGCAGTAGGGAACGCCCGGGTTCGACGGGTGGCCGCAGAAGTAGAAGTCTTCCTTGGTCGGGTCGCCGATCGGCCATTTGCAGGTCCGCTCGGTCAAGGTCAGGATCGTCGCGCGCTTGGCGATCGGCACCAGCTCGGCAACCGGCTTGGCCTGCGGCGCGGGAGCCGCGACCGGAGCGGTCTCGATCTTCAGCGCGGTGGCGCCCACCGTCTGCGGTGCCGAGGGGGCATTGCCGCCCTGCTGCTGGGTCGCGGCCTGTGCCGCTTCCTCCGCGCCGCCCTTGGCCGGCTTGGTGCGCGCCTTCTGCGCGGGAGCCGCCGCCTTGGCGCGTCCCGACAGGCCGAGGCGGTGGACCTTGCCGATCACCGCATTGCGGGTCACGCCGCCCAGTTCTGCAGCGATCTGGCTGGCGCTCAGCCCGTCGGTCCAGAGCTTTTTGAGAAGGTCGACGCGTTCGCTTGTCCAGGACATGCGCTCAACTCCGTGTTTGATCGGGCCCCGACATCTGGTTAATAAAAGGTTATCGGCACACCGTGAGGGTGCCCCGCTCATTGCCGGATTTTGAGGCTATTGTGAGTCGGATACACGAGATCTCGTATTTCTTGACTGCAAAGCTACAATATGCCGGGTTTGCGGTTCAAGGTGAGGGGGCGATTCACCTGGGGATTGATACGGTTTTCCCCAGAAAAGGCCGTTTCCGGCGACTTTGGTCCTGCCAGCGCCCGAGCGGCGCGCATAGCCAATTCCGTTGACTTTCCCGCGCTCTCCCGGTGTATAACGGGGCTTCCTCGCCGTGCCGCCTCTCGTGGGCGGCATAATTGCTTTCGGCGATGCCTGTCGGCGGTTCTTGCCGCTCTTTGCGGCGGCATGACGGCAGCGTTCCGACAGCAGGCGAGGGGATCGAAGGCGGCTCGCTCCGCCAAGGCATCTCCCCGGCAGGACAGCCGGTCAATGGGAGCAGGTAAGGACATGGAAGGCTCATCTCTCTATCAGACCTACAGCCGCGCGAACCTGGAGTTCGTGCGTGGCGAGGGTGTGTGGCTGGAGACTTCCGATGGCCGACGCTTTCTCGACTGCGCCGCCGGCATCGCCGTCAATTCGCTCGGACATTCCCATCCCGGTCTCGTCAAGGCACTGAAGGACCAGGCCGACAAGCTGTGGCACGTGTCCAACGTCTATGCCATCGAGGGGCAGGAAGCGTTCGCGCGCAAGCTGGCCCAGGCGACCTTTGCCGACCGGGTGTTCTGCACCAACTCCGGCGCCGAGGCGCTGGAATGCGCGATCAAGACCGCGCGGCGCTACTTCTATGCGAAGGGCGAGCCGGAGCGGGTCGACATCATCACCTTTGAGGGTGCCTTCCATGGCCGTACGCTGGCGACCATCGCCGCCGGCGGGCAGGAGAAGTATCTGGAAGGCTTCGGTCCCAAGGCTCCGGGCTTCGTCCAGGTGCCGTTCGGCGACCATGAGGCGTTGCTTGCCGCCATCGGCGATACCACCGCAGGCCTGCTGATCGAGCCGATCCAGGGCGAGGGCGGCATCCGCCCGGTGCCGACCGAGTACCTGCGCGAGCTGCGCCGCCTGTGCGACGACAAGGGCATCCTGCTGATCCTCGACGAGGTGCAGACCGGCGTCGGGCGTACCGGCAAGCTCTTCGCGCATGAATGGGCGGGCATCACCCCGGACATCATGGCCGTGGCCAAGGGCATCGGCGGCGGTTTCCCGCTCGGCGCGTGCCTTGCGACCGAGGAAGCGGCCTCCGGTATGAAGCCGGGCACGCATGGCACCACCTATGGCGGCAATCCGCTGGCCATGGCGGTCGGCAATGCCGTGCTCGACGTGGTGCTGGCCGACGGTTTCCTCGACAGCGTCCAGAAAAAGGGCCTGCTCCTGAAGCAGAAGCTGGCCGCCGTCGTCGACGGTCATCCCGCGATCTTCGAGGAGATCCGCGGCAAGGGCCTCATGCTCGGCCTGAAGTGCCGGGTCACCAACACCGAGCTGCTGTCGCATTTCCGCGAGGCCGGCGTGCTGGCCGTGGGCGCGGGCGACAACGTCCTGCGTATCATGCCGCCGCTGACCATCACCGAGGCGGAGATCGAGGAGGCCGTGTCGCGGATCGATCAGGCCGCTACCGCCATGGAAGCCGGGCTCGAGCGGGGAGCTGCAGAGTAATGACCATCCAGCCGCGCCATTTCCTCGACCTGACCGACGTCGATGCCAGCGAGCTGCGCTTCATCCTGGACGGCAGCCGCCGCATCAAGCAGGCGCGCGGCCCCGTCCGCGTGTCGGGCGGCGGCCCGCTCGCCGGCCGCGTTCTGGCCATGGTGTTCGAGCAGCCCTCGACCCGTACCCGCATCTCCTTCGACGTGGGCATGCGCGAGCTCGGCGGCGAGACCTTGATGCTGACCGGTGCCGAGATGCAGCTCGGCCGCGGCGAGACCATCGCCGATACGGCCCGCGTCCTGTCGCGCTATGTCGACGCGATCATGATCCGCATCCTCGATCACGATGCACTGACGGAGCTGGCCGAGTACGCCACCGTGCCGGTCATCAACGGCCTGACCAAGCGCACCCACCCGTGCCAGATCATGGCCGACGTGCTGACCTTCGAGGAGCACAAGGGCAGCATCGCCGGGCGCAGCGTCGCCTGGACCGGCGACAGCAACAACGTGCTGGCGTCCTGGGTGCATGCTGCGGCCAAGCTCGACTTCGCGCTCAACATCGCCACCCCCTCGCAGCTGGCGCCGCCGGCCGAGCTCATCGCCGCCGCCCGCAAGGCCGGTGCCGAGATCCGCATCACCGACGATCCGTTCGAGGCCGTTAAGGGCGTCGACTGCGTCGTCACCGACTGCTGGGTCTCTATGGGCGACGATGATGGCGATCGCCACAACCTGCTGAGCCCGTATCAGGTCAACGACCGCCTGATGGCGGAAGCCGACCGCGAAGCCATCTTCATGCATTGCCTGCCCGCCCATCGCGGCGAGGAGGTGACCTCGGAGGTGATGGACGGACCGCAGTCCGTCGTCTTCGACGAGGCGGAAAACCGGCTCCATGCACAAAAGGGCATCCTTGCCTGGTGCTTCGGAGCCCTGCAGGACGCATAGGACCCGACATGAGCGTTCAGGACGAACTGGAGCGGCTGGGCGTCACCCCGGCCGGTCGCGATGCCGTGCTTCCCTTCGCAGTGGAGCCTCTGGACGTGCGCGGCCGCGCCGTGATGCTCGGCCCGGTTCTCGACCGCATTCTCGAGCGCCACGCCTATCCGGCGCCGGTCTCGCGCCTTCTGGGTGAGGCGGCCACGCTGGTGGCGCTGCTCGGCACTTCGCTGAAGTTCGACGGACGCTTCACCCTGCAGACGACGACCGACGGCCCGGTTTCCATGCTGGTCGTCGATTTCCAGACGCCGGACGGTTTGCGCGCCTGCGCCCAGTTCGATGCCGAGGCGGTTGCGGCGGCCGAGGCGGCCGGGCGCACCGACACCCCCTCGCTGCTCGGCAACGGTCACCTGGCCATGACGGTCGACCAGGGCGCGGCGATGAACCGCTACCAGGGTATCGTCGCGCTGGACGGCATCACGATGGAAGAGGTGGCGCATCGCTACTTCGCCCAGTCCGAGCAGATCCCGACCGTGGTTCGCCTTGCTGTCGGCGAGGTGCTGGATCGCCGCGCCGGGGAAACTCCGCGCCATTCCTGGCTTGCCGGCGGTGTGCTCGCCCAGTTCCTGCCCGAGGCGCCGGAGCGCATGCGCCAGGCCGACCTGCCGCCGGGCGATGCGCCGGAAGGCGCGCTGGAGCACGAGTTCGAGGAAGACGACGCCTGGCGCGAGGCCCGCGCCCTGGTCGAGACCCTGCGCGACGACGAACTCGGCGACCCGGACATGACGGCCGAGCGGCTGCTGTTCCGCCTGTTCCACGAGCGCGGCGTGCGCATCTTCTCGCCCCAGCCGCTTGCCGACCGCTGCCGCTGCTCGGACGAGCGCATCCGGGGCATGCTGAAGGGCTTCACCACCGAAGAGCGCGACGACATGACCGTCGAGGGCCGCATCGAGGTGACCTGCCGCTTCTGCAACACCCGCTACGACTACAGCCCCGACGAGTTCTGATCCGCCTTTGGCGGGCCGGACCGGGCACGAAAAGCGGCGGAAACCGTTCCATCCTGTCACCGGATGTGACAGGAGTCGCAATGGTCACATTTTGATACACTCTTCGCCTTGCCAGTCGTTTGCGGCACCTGAATAGTCCGCAAATGCGGCATGTGCGTCCGCGAAGCAATCCAGTCCGCGCCCGAACGCCTATAGGTAGTGGGACCGCGCAAGAGAGCATTCGAGTGGAAAAGAGTGTCATGCTGAAATCGGTGGACGACGACAACCGCACCCCGAAAGGGGAGGTCGCGTTCGAGCGCCCGCACACGCGGCAGCGCTCTGCCGGTCGTGCGGGCGTCATGGCGATCAAGCTCTTTCTGCAGGCCGCGATCGCTCTCGCCGTGCTGCTCGCCGCCTATGTCGGCATGAACCGCCTGATCCTTGCCAAGGATCCGGTACCGGTGCGCCCGGCGCGCGAGACCGCCTTCATCGTCGAGACGACGCAGTTGGAGGTGCGCGACCACGCGCCGATGCTCTCGCTCTACGGCGAGGTGACGGCCGCGCGCACCGCCGAGCTGCGTACGCTGGTGGCCGGCGAGATCGTCCGGGTCAATCCCTCCCTGGAGACCGGCTCCATCATTTCTTCCGGCGAGGAACTCCTCGCCGTCGATCCTTTCCAGTACGAGGGCGCCGTCACCGAGGCGCGCGCCAATCTCGTCGAGGCCCGTGCCGCCCTTGTCGAGGCCAGGGGCCGGGTGTCCACCGAGGAAGGCAATGTCGAGCGCGCCCGCGAGCAGCTCGAATTCGCCCAGCGCGATCTGGAGCGGGCCGAGCAGCTGCTCGGCAGCGGCTCGGTGACCGAGCGCACCGTCGACGAACGCCGCCTGCTGGTCTCCCAGCGCGGCCAGGCCCTGGAGCAGCGCCGTTATGCCCTCGATGTCGAAAAGGCGCGCGTCGACCAGCAGCAGGCGGCCATCGACCGGCTGCAGTGGCGTCTGTCGCAGGCCGAGCGGAATCTTGCCGACACCGTGCTGAAGGCGCCCTTCGATGCGGTGGTGCGCTCGGAAAATGCAGCCATCGGCCGCCTTGTCGGCGTCAACGACGTGGTGGCGACCCTCTATGAGCGCGATGCGCTGGAGGTCCGTTTCACCCTTTCCGACAATCAGTACGGCCGCATCCTGTCCGACAGCGGCACCGTCGTCGGCCGTCCGGTCGAGGTGCTTTGGTATATCGGCGGCCAGCCGGTCACCTATGCCGGCGAGATCCGCCGGGTCGGCGCCGAGGTGGCGCTGGCGCGCGGCGGCATCGACGTCTATGCCAGCGTGACCGTCGCCGAAGGCCAGCCGGCCCTGCGCCCCGGCGCCTTCGTCGAGCTGCGCCTTGCCGATCGCACCTACCCGGACTCGGCCCGCATTCCCGAAGGCGCGATCTACGGCACGGACCATGTCTTCGTGGTCGACGAGGAAAACCGCACGCGCCGCCGCGACGTCGAGGTTCTCGCCTTCGACGGGACCCATGTCATCGTCTCCGGAGATCTGGCCACCGGCGACCGCCTGGTCTCGACCCGGCTGGACAAGGCGGGCGAGGGCCTTCTCGTCTCCGAGCCGCGCAATCGCGGCGCCAATACTGGCGGCTGATCCATGCGCGACACCGGTTTCGTTCCGCGCGGCGTCATTGGCCATTTCCTGCGCCATCGCAACGCCGCCAATCTGGTCATGGTGCTGATGATCCTGTTCGGCGCCTTCGGCCTTGCCCGGCTGAACGCCGAGTTCTTCCCGCAGATCGTCATCGATCGCATTTCCGTGTCGGTCTCCTGGCCGGGTGCCAGCGCCGAGGACGTGGAGAAGAACATCCTCCAAGCCATCGAGCCGGAGCTGCGCTTCATCGACAATGTCGACGAGATGGTCTCCTACTCGCGTGAGGGCGCGGCCTCGATCAGCCTGGAATTCCTCGAAGGCGCCGACATGCAGAAGGCGCTGTCGGACGTGGAACAGGCTGTTGCCGGCATCACCACGCTTCCCGACGATGCCGAGCGGCCGCGCATCTCGCTCGCCAACTGGTTTGACCGGGTGGCCCGCGTGGCCTTGCGCGGTCCCTTCAGCGAAGACGCACTGAAGGCCTTCGCCCGCCAGATCCGCGATGGCCTGATCGACCGGGGCATCGACAAGGTCTCGTTCAACGGCTTTCGCGACACCGAATACGTGGTGAAGGTGCCCGAGCGCGAGCTGCGCCGACTCGACCTGACGCTTGCCGACATTTCCGAGCGCGTGGCCGCCAACACCCGCGACCTGCCCTCCGGCGACCTGCAGGGCGGCGTCGAGCGGCAGGTGAGGGCGGTGGCCGACACCACCTCGCCGGAGGCGATCAGCCGCATCGTCGTCAAGTCCTTCCCGACCGGCGAGAAGATCGAGCTGCGCGACATCAGCGATGTGTCGCGCTCCTACGACCCGGACCAGACCATCGGCTATTCCGACGGCATGCGCGCCGTCGAACTGACGGTGGAGCGCTCGGCCCGCGCCGACCAGCTCAAGGTCAATGCGATCCTCGACCGCTATCTGGCGGAGATCGCACCGCAGCTGCCGGCCTCGCTGGAGCTGGTCAAGTACGAGGTGCGCGCCGAGGCGCTGACCGACCGGATCATGATCCTGGTGGAGAACGGCATTTCCGGCCTGTTCGTGGTGGTGATCGTGCTCTTCGCCTTCCTCAACGGCCGCATCGCCCTGTGGGTTGCGGCCGGCATTCCGGTCGCGATGATGGCGACGCTCGGGTTCATGTGGATGTCGGGGCAGACCATCAACATGTTCTCGCTCTTCGCGCTGATCATGACGCTCGGCATCATCGTCGACGACGCCATCGTGGTTGGAGAGCACACGGCGACCCGCATCGCCATGGGCGATGGTCCCTATCAGGCGGCGGAAGAAGGTGCCGGGCGCATGCTCTGGCCGATTGTCGCCGCCTCGACTACCACCATCGCCGCCTTCCTGCCGATCACCCTGATGGGCGACACCATCGGCCAGCTGATGGGCGTGCTGCCGCTCGTCGTCGTCGCGGTGATCACCGCCAGCATCATCGAGTGTTTCTTCGTGCTGCCGGGCCACCTCGCGCATTCGCTCGCCCGCCCGCCGTCGTGGAACTGGTGGCGGGTGGTGCTGATCGCCGGCGTGCCGGGCTTGTTCCTCGTCGGTCTTGCCGGACGCGAGGACATCACCGTGCCGGTCTGGCTCGACTGGTTGGCCGTGCCGGCACGCGCGGGCCGCGAGACTTTCGGCACGCTGCCCTTCGATGTCGCCGTGATCGTGGTGTTCTTCGCGATTGCCGCGGCGATCGAGTTCCTGCTGCTGCTGATGCGCCGGGCTCGCACGCGCCGCACCTTCGACGAACGCCCCGGCTGGTTCCGCCGCAACTTCGATGCCGGCTTCGGCTGGTTCCGCGACGTGCCCTTCCGCGGTTTCGTGCGCCTGGCCTATGACTGGCGCTATGTCACGGTGGCCTTTGCCATCGGCCTGCTGCTGCTCACCGCCGGCCTGATGCGGGGCAACCATGTCGGCTTCCGCTTCTTCCCCTCGCCGGAGGCGGAGAACATCCGCGCCACTGTCGATTTCGTCGCCGGCATCTCCATCGAGGACGCCGAAAAGGCCCTGCTGCGCATCGACGGGGCATTGCGCCAGGCTCAGGAGAGCCTGACGGCGGAGAACGGCGAGACGCTGATCGTCGCCTCCTATGCGACCCTCGGCCAGTCCGGCAACAGCCGCGGCAACAATGTCGCCAGCATCGACGTCCAGCTGACCACGTCCGA
This sequence comes from Stappia sp. 28M-7, assembly GCF_014252955.1. Lineage (NCBI taxonomy): Bacteria > Pseudomonadati > Pseudomonadota > Alphaproteobacteria > Hyphomicrobiales > Stappiaceae > Stappia > Stappia quadratibracata. Next base: position 1,055,265 of record NZ_JACMIA010000001.1, read on the forward strand.
GCAGCGGAGCGTGCGCACGCCGGAAATCGTTCAGGCCTGGCGCCGTGCCATCCCCGAGATTGCCGGTACCAAGCGTGTTGCCGTGTTCGAACGTCGCGGCGGCCCCCCGGGGCGGGACCTCGACGTCCGCCTGATGGGCGACGACACGCGTGTGCTCAAGGAAGCCTCGCTGGAGCTGCAGGAACTCCTCACCTCCTATCCCGGCGTCGACGGCGTGGCCGACGACCTGCCCTACGGCAAGCCGGAACTGGTGATCGAGCTCAGCCCGCGCGGCAAGGCGCTCGGCTTCACCGTCGAAAATGCCGCCCGCCAGATCCGCTCCGCGCTGGAAGGCTCGATCCCGCGCCGCTTTGCCCGCGGCGAGGAGGAGATCACCATCCGCGTCATGCAGGAGGTGTCGCTGGGCGGCGGGGCCTTGCGCGAGCTCTCCTTGCGCGCGCCGAGCGGCGAGTTCGTGCCGCTGACCGAGGTCGTGACACTGAATGAGCGCGAGAGCTTCTCGGTGATCCAGCGGCGAGACGGCCGGGTTACCGTGGCCGTCTCGGCCGATGTCGACCCGGAGGCCACCTCCAATATCGAGATCGTCCGGGACCTTGAGACCGGCAAGATGCAGGAACTCGCGGGCAAGTACGGCATCGACTACCGCTATTCGGGCCGCGAGGAGGAACGGCGCGCCGCCTTCTCCGACCTGCAGCTCGGCATGGTCGCGGCCCTGTCGATGATCTACCTGATCCTCGCGGCGATCTTCGCCAGCTATTTCAAGCCGCTGGCAGTGATGTCGATCATTCCCTTCGGCGTCGTCGGCGCGGTCGCCGGCCACTATTTCATGGCCTACGACCTGACCATCCTCAGCTTCGTCGGCCTGCTCGGCCTGTCGGGGATCCTGGTCAACAACTCGATCATTCTGGTGGACCGGTTCGAGGACCATATAAAGGATGGCCGCAGCGTTGCGGAGGCCGCGGTCATCTCGGCGCAGGATCGTCTGCGCGCCGTGCTGCTGACCTCGCTGACGACCATCGGCGGTCTTGCGCCGCTGTTGTTCGAGACCAGCCTTCAGGCGCGTTTCCTGATGCCGATGACCATCACCATCGTCTTCGGTCTCGCCACCGCCACGCTTCTCGTGCTGGTGCTGGTGCCGGCCCTGGTCGGTATCGGCGAGGACCTGCGGCGGATGGTCAGCCTGCGCCGCGACCCGCATGGCAATGGCGGCGGCGATCACGGTCGCTCCGGCCCGCCGGCCCAGATGCCGGCGGAATAGGGTCTCCCTTCAGACCAGCCGCCTTGCGAAGTCGGCTGCCGCCTTCGCGGCGAGCGCCAGGTTCCCGTCCCAGGTCGCAGGCGATGCTCCGCGCGGAGCAAGGTCGTGGTTGCCGTCCTCCAGCCAGACCAGCGCGACATGCGCGGGCAGGGTGACTTCGGCGAGCTCGGCGGCATTGCCGAAGCCGTCGCGGTCGCCTTGCGCGATCAACACGGGCCGGCGCGCGCCTTCCAGAGGCGCCATGCGCCAGTCGTCCGGCTTGCCTTGCGGGTGGAACGGATAGCCGAGGCAGACGACGCCTGAGACGCGCTTGGGCAGAGAGCTGCCGGCCGCCAGCATGGCGGCAACGCGCCCGCCCATCGACTTGCCGCCGACCAGAACCGGCCCCTCGACGCTTTTCAGCACATCCTGCAGCGCGGTCTGGTACTCGCCGATCAGCAGGTCGGCCTTCGGCGGCGGCCGCTTCGGTCCGCCGGCGCGCCGCGCGGCCATATAGGCGAACTCGAAGCGCGCGATGGCAAGGCCTGCCGCCGCCGCATGGCCGGCGAAACGGTTCATGAAGCCGGAATCCATCGCAGCGCCCGCGCCATGGGCAAGCAGCAGCGTGGCCACGGTCGGCGTGTCGCCTTCGGGGCGGGTCCAGAGTAGCTCGGTCATCCGTGGCCTTTGGTCGCGATCTGTTGATTGATGTTGCGGGCTCCTGTCTCACGGGATGAGGTAAGGTGCAAGCTCCGTTCTGCCGAGGCAGGGACCGCGAGGGATTGATGAGCGAGGCAACCGTCAGGCTGCTGCTGTTTCTGGGCATTTTTGCCGCCATGGCGCTGTTCGAGCTGGCCTTGCCGCGCCGTGCGCTGATCTTCTCGCGCGCTCGCCGCTGGACCACCAATCTCGCCATCGTCGCCACCGACACGGCGGTGCTGCGGATCGTCTTTCCCATGGCCGCCGTCGGCGTCGCGCAGTGGGCGGGCGATCAGGGGCTCGGCCTCTTTCCGGCGCTCGGCATGCCGCTGTGGATCGCCGGGCTGCTCGGCTTCGTGCTGCTGGATTTTGCCGTGTGGGCCGAGCACTGGGCCTCGCACAAGATCCCGCTGCTCTGGCGCATCCACCGCATGCACCACGCCGACCGCGACATTGACCTGACCACCGCCCTGCGGTTCCATCCGCTGGAGATCGTGCTGTCGATGGTCTGGAAGGCGGCGGTCGTTGTTGCCTTCGGCATCCCGGTGATGGCGGTCCTCGTCTTTGAGGTGGTGCTGAACGGAGCGGCGATGTTCAACCACGCCAATGTCCGTCTGCCGCTGACGCTGGACCGCTGGCTGCGCCTGCTGGTCGTCACGCCGGACATGCACCGGGTCCACCACTCGGTGATCCGCCGCGAGACGGATTCCAACTACGGCTTCAACCTGGCGATCTGGGACAGGCTGTTCGGCACCTATGTCGCCCAGCCGGCGAAAGGACACGAGGGCATGACCATCGGCCTCGACGAATATCAGCACGAGGGGCCGACCGGTTACGTCTGGTCGCTCGGTGTGCCCTTCATGCGGATGCACCCGCAAAGCGGGATGCGCGGCGAAGACGCCGGCGATCCGCAGCGGCCTGCCTCCGACGCGGCCGAATAGGCAGCCTCAGTAGAAGCTGACGGGGAAGTAGCGCAGGTACAGCTCGCTGTAGACGCCCTTGAGCTGCAGCCGCTGCAGGGCGTGGTTGACCGCCTCCTGCCGCAGCGCGTCCTCCTTGCGGAAGGCGATGGTCATGCCGCGGTCGAAATAACCCGGCTCGATCCATGGCTCGCCGACAAAGCCGCAGCAGTCGCCTGAGGTCTTGCCATTGAGCCAGAAGGACAGGGACAGCCCGTCGCCGAAATGCACCACGGCCTCCTCGGTGCCGAGCGCTGCGCGCGCTTCCGTCGCCCCGTCGAAGGTCACGATCTCGGCATCGGCGAAATAGGTGCGCAGAAAGCGCTCGTGCATCGTCCCGGCGACGACGGAGATCTTCCGCCCCGCCAACCCCTCGGGGGTGGTGTCGACCTCCTTGCCCTTCAGCGCGACGAAGCGGGCCGGCAGGCCGAGATAGGGATCGGAGAAGAGCAGCGTCTTGACGTTGGCTTCGTTCGCGGCGAGCCCGGCGATGACCGCATCGCCTTCCTCGCGTATCATGGCCGGCACCAGCGCGTCGAAGGACTTGATGCGCAGCGAGCAGGCCGCGTCCAGTTCCTCGCAGATCGCGCGGGCGAGATCGATGTTGAAGCCGGTCAGGCGGCCGGTCCCGTCGCGAAACGAGAAGGGCGGGAAGTCGTCGCTGGCGAGGAAGCGGATCGTCTCGGGCGATACGGTCGGCTGGTCGCTGCTGCTGCGCGGGTCCCAGAAATTCGGCACGGTGACATCGGGCACCGCCTCCTGCGCCTCGGCCGGGCCGGTGAGGGAGGCAGAAAGAAGCGCGAACCATGCAACCGCAATGAAAGCAAGGGTTGCAATTCCTGAAGTCCTGCTATCAAATCGCATCGCTGTCGTGGCCGTTTGTCGGGGGGCGAACCGCAATGAAGTCCGGGCTTTGCGCCTGCGCCGTGCCGCTTGGCCGGCAGTCCTGCCGCCGCCGCGCGGCCCTTCGGCCTTTCGCGCGCCCGTATGCCGTTGCTCCCGGTCTCCCTTGCCCGCCTGTCGAGGGGCCTGCACGTTGATGGCGGATGGGCAGTTTCCGGACCTTTCGTTTCCGCACGCTGCCCGCGCCGACGCGATCCTATCACACCGATCCGCGCCCGCGTCCAGCCATGCGTTGCGGCCACATGGGCGCCGCAACGGCGCCGCAGCACCTGCCTCCGCGCTCCGCCAGCCCTCGTCGGTGCGCGTGGAGCCCTTGTCCGGCCGCAGACCCGCGGCCATGTTGCCGCCGGAGCTGGCCCTGCTGCGCGGGCGGGGTCTTGCCGATGCGCATCTGGCGACGTTGGCCCGCCGAGCCGGCCCGCGCGAGGGCGCGCTCGCCCGTCTGCTGATGGAGGAAGGGCTCGTCTCGCCCGATGCCTATTACGCGGCGCTCGCCCAGTCGCTCGGCCTGCCCTTTCTGCCGCAGGGCAGTTTCCGGGCGGATGCGCAGCTGGAACTTCTGCCACCGCGCGGGTTTCCCGGACCGCTGTTTTGCGGACGCACGCCCACGGGCGAGCGGCTCGCCGTGTTCGCGCCGGTGCCCGAGAGCGCGCCGGCGATCCGCGCGTTGCTGGCGCGCGCGCCATCTCTGCGGGACCGTCTGGCCATCGCCACCCCAGTGGCGCTCGAGCTTGCCGGCCGGGTCGCTGCACCGGGCCTGAGGCTGGCGAGCGAGCGGCCCGACGTCAGTGCCCGCGTGGTACTGACACGGGGGCAGATCGCCGTTCTTGGCCTTGCGGTCGCTGCCTTCTGCCTCGGGCGGTTGCTCACCGTGGAGGCGCTGGTCATCTTCGCCTCCGTGCTGGTGACGCTGCTCGGCATGCTGCTCGGCGCGTTGCGGCTTCTCGCCGGCCTCAGCCACACGCCCAGCCCGTCGCCGGCCCGTCTTCTCCCCGACCACCTGTTGCCGCGCTATTCGGTGCTGGTGCCGCTTTACCGCGAGGCGCGGGTGGCGGAAAGTCTCGCCCGGCACCTCGATGCCCTCGATTATCCCCGGGACCGGCTGGAGGTCCTTTTTCTGCTGGAGGAGGACGACAACGAGACCCGAGCCGCGCTGGAGCCGCATCTGGCGCCCGGCATGCGCATCCTCAGCGTGACCGGGCCGGGGCCGCGCACCAAGCCGCGCGCGCTCGTCCATGGCCTCGACCACGCGCGCGGCGAGCTCATCGCCGTCTTTGACGGGGAGGACCGGCCGGAGCCGGATCAACTGCTGCTGGCCGCCTCGCGCTTTGCCGAGCTGCCGCCATCCGTTGCGGTGCTGCAGGGGCACCTCGCTATCGACCACCGCAGCCACCGCTTCTTTCCGCGACAGTTCCTGCTGGAATATGCGGGCCTTTTCGATTGCCAGTTGCCCTGGTTTTCCGCGCGCGGCTTGCCGTTTCCGCTCGGCGGCACGTCCAACCACTTCCGCCGCACCGCGCTGGATGCGGTCGGCTCCTGGGATCCCTGCAACGTCACCGAGGATGCCGACCTTGCCCTGCGGCTGGTGCGCGGCGGCTGGTCGATGCAGATGCTCGCCTCCACCACCTTCGAGGAGGCGCCGCTCAGTTGGCGGGCCTGGCACGCGCAGCGCAGCCGCTGGCTGAAGGGCTGGCTGCAGACCCTGCTGGTGACCCTGCGCGATCCTTTCCGCCTGGCCGAGGAGCTGCGCCGCACGCGCCTTGCCGTTCTGCTCGTCTACCTTCTGGCGATGGTGGTGACGCTCGCGGCGCATCCCTTCTTTGTCGGCATCCTGTTGCTCTACGGGTCCGGCGTCGCCGGGCTGCTGCCGCGCTTCGATCTGCTCGGCGGCGTGGTGCTGACCTTGGCCGGTGTCAGCGTGATCCTGTGCTATGCCAGCATGACGCTGCTGGCGATCGCCGGGGCGGCGGCGCGCTCGCGTCTGCCGTCGCTGCTCGATCTGGCGCTGATCCCGGCCTATTGGCTGGCCCAGAGCCTTGCCTTCTACGCCGCCGTCGTCGACCTGGTGCGCCGGCCGCATCGCTGGCAGAAGACCGAGCACGGCCTTGCCCGGCGTCCGTCGCGAATGCCCGGCGTTCAAAGGCACGGCAAAACCCACTAGTGTCATCTCTCGTTTGTCCCGTGATTCCCGGCTGGTGCGCGACGTGTCGTCCTTTTCCTTCGTCCATGCGGCGGACCTGCATCTCGGAAGCCCTCTGACCGGGCTTGCCCTGCGCGATCCCGAGATCGCCCGCCGCTTCGGCGAGGCGACCCGCACTGCGCTTTCCACCCTCGTCTCGCGGACCATCGAGGCCGAGGCCGCCTTCATGGTGATCGCCGGAGATGTCTATGACGGCGAGTGGCGCGACAATTCCGTCGGCTTGTTCTTCGCCCGCGAGATGGCGCGGCTGGAGCGCGCCGGCATTCCCGTCTTCATCCTGCGCGGCAACCACGATGCCGAAAGCGTCGTCACCCGCGCCGTCACCCTGCCGGACAATGTTACGAGCTTCGGCACCCGCCGTCCGGAGACGCACACGCTGGACGATCTGCGCGTTGCCCTGCACGGCCAGAGCTTCCCGGACCGCCAGGTCGGCGAGAACCTTGCCGCCGCCTATCCGGCGCCGGTGCCGGGCCATTTCAATATCGGCGTGCTGCACACCTCGCTGACCGGCCGTCCGCCCCATGCCGACTATGCGCCCTGTTCGCTGGCCGATCTGGCGGCGCGCGGCTACGGCTACTGGGCGCTCGGCCATGTCCACGCCTTCGAGGTGGTGAGCGAGGATCCGCCGGTGGTCTTTCCCGGCAACATTCAGGGCCGCTCGATCCGCGAGACAGGCGAGAAGGGCGCGGTGCTGGTCACCGTCACCGACGGCGAGGTTTCCGGCATCGAGCGGATGATCGTCGACGAGGCGCGCTGGGCCCGTGTCGAGATCGCCGCCGGCGGGGCGGACGATCTTGCCGGCCTCGTCGCCGCGGCGCGCGAGGCGCTGCGCCCGCATGTGGCGGCGGCCGAGGGGCGCCCGCTCGCGCTGCGCCTGCGACTGTCCGGTGCGAGCCCGCTTTACGGCTGGGCGCTCGCCAACCGCGCGCTGCTCATCGACGAGATGCAGAATGCCTGCCATCAGGCGGATGCCGAGGCCTGGCTGGAAAAGCTGGAGCTCGACCTTGCTCCGCCCGCCGAGGCCCGTCCGCTCGCACCGCTCGATGCTTCGCTCGACCTTGCCGCGCTGCTTGCAGAGGCGGCGAACGATCCGCACTTTCGCGAGGAGGCCGCCGGCCAGATCGGTCTGCTGGTGAACAAGCTACCTGCCGGTCTCGTCGATCCGGCCGCGCCCTTCGGCGAAGAGCTCGACACGCTGGTCGCCGAGGCGCGGGCATTGCTCGCCGAACGCATCGCGGAAGGGAGCTGAGGCGGATGCGGATCGAGCGGCTGCATCTGCTGCGCTACGGCAGCCTGACCGACCGGGAGCTGCGCTTTCGCCCTGGCGCCGGCCTGCATCTCGTCTACGGCCCCAACGAGGCGGGCAAGAGCTCGACGCTTGCCGCAATTTCCGACCTGCTGTTCGGCTTCAGCGAGAAGCGGCGCGCGGCCGACGGTGCCGAGGAGCGGCGCTACGACTTCCTGCATGAGGCACCGAGCCTGCGCGTGTGCGCAACGCTCACGGATGCGCGCGGAAACAGCCTGTCGCTGCGTCGCCGCAAGGGCCGCAAGAACACCCTGCTGGCCGACGACGACGGCGAGGCGCCGCTTGGCGACGACGCGCTTGTGCCGTTCCTCGGCGGGCTGACGCGCGAGGTCTTCCAGCTTGCCTTCGGCCTCGATAGCGAGCGCCTGCGCGAGGGCGGACGCGCGCTTCTGGCCGGCGACGGGGAGGGCGGAGAGATCTTCGCCGCCGCCTCGGGCCTCCATGGGCTCAATGCTCTGCGCGCCGATCTTGACCGCGAGGCCGACGGGTTGTTCGCGCCGCGCGCCTCCGGCAACCGGAAGATCTATCAGGTTCTCGAGCGCCATACGGAGGCGCGCCGCGAGGAGCGCGAGCGCCAGCTGCGCGAAGCCGAATGGAAGTCGCTGAACAAGGCGGTCGAGACGGCGAACGAGACGCTGGCCGAGGCCGAGGCGCGGCTGAGCGAGGCGCATGCCCGCCGCGAGCGCCTTGCCCGTCTTGTCAGCCTCAAGCCGCTTCTCGCCCGCCTCACCGCGAGCGAGGCACGCCTTGCCGCCTTCGCCGATCTGGATCAGGTGCCCCGCGGTCTTGCCCGGCGGCTGGAGGAAGCGCTGGCCGCCGTGACGGCAGCTGCGGCTGCACAGCGGGACGCGGTCCGCCGCCTGCAGGAAGCGGAAGAGCTGGCGCGCGGCATCGCTGTCGACCGTCCGCTCATCGAGGCGGCTGCGGAGGTGACCGCGCTGCATGCCGAGATCGGCGCCTTCCGTCAGCGCCAGCGCGACATTCCGCGCGTGACCCGTGAGGCGAGCGACCTGACGGATGCGCTGGGTGCCCAGCTGCGCCGCCTCGGCCTCGCCTTGGACCCGCAGGACAGCGAGGCGATCCGCGCCCGCCAGCCCACGGACGCAGCCCTTGCCGATCTCGCCGCGCGCCTTGCTGAGGGCGACCGGCTGTCGCGCCAGCGCGCCGATTTGCAGTCCGCGCTTGCCAGGGAGAATGCGGATTTCGAGCGCCTGTCCGGCGGGGCGGCGGACGGGCGTGTCGCCGATCCGGCTCCCTCGCGCGCCCGCCTTGCCGCGCTCGCCCCGCAGGTCCGCCAGTTGGAAGAGCGCGACCGGCTGCTGCCGACGCGCCAGCGTTTGACCAGCCGCCTCATGGAGGCCGCCGCGCGCCTGTCGCCGCCGGTCGCCGAGCCCGAGCGTCTCGCCGGTGCGCCGCTGCCCGGTCTCGAGCAGATTGCGGAGTTCCGCGCCCGGTTCGATGAGATCGGCGACGCGCTGCGGCGCCACCGCGAGCAGGACGCGGCATGGGGTGAAGAAATTGCGGGTCTCGACGCCGCGATTGCCGAGAGCGAGCGCGGCGGCGACATGCCCTCGCGTGCCCGCATCGATGCCGCACGGCACGAGCGCGATGACGCGCTGGCCAAGGTGCCGGACGGCGGCACGCCAGCGCTTGACGCTGCACAGCCGCTGCTGCGCGAGGCCGATCACCTGGCCGACCGCGCCATTGCGGAGGCCGACCGCGTGTCGCGCCATGCAGGTGATGTCGCCCGGCGCGATGCGCTGCTCGCCCGCCGGGCCGAGGCCGCAGAGGGCGGGGCGAAATTGTCCGCAGCCCTCGCCACTGCCAAGGAAGCCTGGGCCGCGCTCTTTGCGCCGCTCGGGCTGGAGCCGGCAGGCCCCACCGCCATGACCGAATGGCGAAAGTCGGTCGACCGCTGGCTGGAACAGCGCGAGGAACTGGCCGACCTCGTTGCCACCATCGATGGCCTGGAGGCCAGTGCCGGCCGTGCGCTGCCCGGGCTTGCCGCTCTTGCCGGTGAGCTGGGACTGTCCGTACCGGCACCCGGCGATCTCGCCCGCGATGGCCTTGCACTGCTGCGCCTTGTCGAGGGCGAGCTGGAGCGCCGGGCGGAGGCCTTCCAGCAGGGGCGGGCGCTGGCTGCCCGCATCGAGGATGCCGCGGCGCGGCTCGACGGCCTGCAGCGTCAGGCCGCTGCCGTCGAGGAGGCGCTTGCGTGCTGGCGGCAGGACTTCGACGCAGCGCTCGGCGGGGCGGGGCTCGATCCTGGTGCTTCGCCGCAGGCGGCCGCTGCCGTGCTGGAAGTCTGGCGCGTGCTGCCGGCGGCGCTGGGCGAACGCGACAAGCTCGCCCGCCGGGTGCATGGCATGCAGCGCGACAACGAGGCGTTCTCTGTGGCCGCTCTCGATCTGGTCCGCCGGGTCGCGCCTGGCCTTCTCGACGACGGGGCGGGCGAGGAGCCCGACCGGCTGGTCGAGACCCTGCAGCGCCGTCTTGCCGAGGAGCGTGTGGCGCTCACCAGGGCAGAAGGGGCGGGCGAGGCGCTTGCAAGGTCTCGTACCGAGCTGTCCCGTGCCGAGGAGCGGCAGGCCGCCGCCAACGCGCAACTTTCCGCCCTGTGCGCCGACCTTCCCGAGGGGCTCCAGTCCGACGACATGGTGCCGCTCGCCGGCCGTCTGGCCGAGCGCGACAGCGTAGCTGCCGCCCTCGACGAGACGCGGGCGCTGTTTGCCGAAACGGCCGCCGGGGAGCCCCGCGAGGCGGTCGCCGAGGAGCTCTCCGGGCTCGATGACGGGGCCGCGCAAGCCGCGCTGGAAAGGCTTGCCGGCGAGATCGACGCGCTGACGGCGGACATGAAGGAAGCGCTCGCCGCCCGCCATGCCGCATTGGGCGAGCGCGAGCGCGCCGAGGCCGGGGAGGGCGCCGACCGCGCCGCCTTCGAGCGGCTGGCCGCCGAGGCGGAACTGCAGGAACTCGGCCGCCAGTGGCTCGTCACCCGGCTCGCCTCGCTGCTTCTCTCAGGGGCGCTGGAGCAGCACCGCGCCCGTCAGGACGACCCGCTGCTGGACCACGCCGGCCGGCTGTTCGCCGGGCTCACCTCCGGCTCCTTCGACGGGCTGACGCGCCGTTTCGGCGAGGACGACCGGGCGGAGCTGCTGGCCCGTCGCCCGGACGGGGCGACCGTTGGCCTTGTCGGTCTGAGCGACGGCACCTGCGACCAGCTCTACCTGGCGCTGCGCCTTGCGTTTCTGGCCGACTACGCCACCCGCGCGGAGGCGGCGCCCTTCATCGGCGACGACCTGTTCCAGACCTTCGACGATGCGCGCACGGCCGCGGGCCTGCGCACGCTCGCCGGCCTGTCGGACACGTTGCAGCCGATCCTCTTCACCCACCACGCTAGCGTGGTCGACATCGCCCGGCGGGAGCTGGGCGAGCGACTCGACCTGCTGGAGATGTGAAAGGCTTACGCTGCGTGTTGCCAGCGGCCGCGCGATCCGGCATGGCTTGCCGCATGATCGCATTTCCCCACCTGGAAGCCTGCCATGCGCGCTGAGCGCTTCGATACTGTTATTCTCGGGGCCGGCGCCGCCGGTATGATGTGCGCTGCCCATGCGGGTGCGCGGGGCGGACGCGTGCTCGTCATCGACCATGCCAAGGCGCCCGGCGAGAAGATCCGCATTTCCGGAGGTGGCCGCTGCAACTTCACCAATATCGGCGCGACGGCCCGCAATTTCCTGTCCGAAAACCCGCATTTCGCCAAGTCCGCGCTCGGCCGCTACACCGCTCGCGATTTTCTGGCGCTGGTCGAGCGGCACCGCATTCCCTGGCACGAGAAGACGCTGGGCCAGCTTTTCTGCGACAACTCGGCCGGGGATATCATCGCGATGCTGCGCGCCGAGATGGCTGCGGTCGGTGCCGAATTGCGGTTGTCGACGACGCTGGAGGAGCTGGAGCACGTGGATAACGGCTTCCGCCTGACGCTGGGCGGCGAGGGCGCGGCGACGGTCTCCTGCCGCCATCTGGTCGTCGCCTGCGGGGGCAAGTCGATCCCCAAGATGGGCGCGACCGGCCTTGGCTACCGCATCGCCGAGCGCTTCGGCCTCGCCGTCACCGAAACGCGGCCCGCCCTGGTGCCGCTGACCTTCGCCGAAGACATGCTGGCGGGGTTCCGCGAGATCGCCGGCGTGGCAGCGCCCGTGCGCGTCTCCTTCGGCAAGACCTCGTTCGACGAGGCGATGCTCTTCACCCATCGCGGCCTGTCCGGCCCGGCGATCCTGCAGATCTCGTCCTATTGGCGCGAAGGCCAGCCGGTCCGCATCGCCTTCCTGCCGGACCGCGACCTCCTGGGTGAACTGCGCGCCTCGCGCCAGGAAAACGGCCGCCGCAGCCTGGCCAACGCGCTCGCCGAGATCCTGCCGAAGCGGCTCGCCGGCTACATGGCGGAGCGCCACGGCTGGTCGGGCCAGATGGGCGAGACCGGCGACCGCAAGCTTGCCGCCATCGCCGCGACGCTGCAGGGCTGGGAGGTGATGCCGCTCGGCACGGAAGGGTACCGCACGGCGGAGGTGACGCTGGGCGGCGTCGACACGGCGGGGATTAACTCCAGGAGCCTGGAGGCGAAGGCCGTGCCTGGCCTCTATTTCATCGGCGAAGTGGTCGACGTCACCGGCTGGCTCGGCGGGTACAATTTCCAGTGGGCCTGGTCGTCGGGCTGGGCCGCGGGCACGGCGATTGCGGAGGCGGGCGCTTAAGGCCGCCGCTAGAGCGGGATTTCGCCCGCCACCCGCCGCGCCCTCTCGTCGCCCTCGCCGGCAAGACCCTGGGCGACGCCCGCGCGGTCGGCGGCGCTGCGGTTCTGGCTCATCTTCCGCTTGCCCTCCAGACGGGTGATAACCATTCGCATGCCAACGATCCCGCGAAGCTGGGCGGCGACGAAATCGGCCGGCGCGTCGGACACGGCCCAGGCGTCAGTGCGCCCGGCCTCATGCCGGTCGGTGAGGCGAGCGACCACGTGAAGAAGCCGGTCCGCATCCTCGAAAAACTCAATCTTTCCATAGGCATGGACGGCGGCGTAGTTCCATGTCGGCACGACCTTGCCGTGCTCCGCCTTGCTGGCGTACCAGCCGGGAGAGACATAGGCATCCGGCCCGGAAAAGGTCGCCAGCGCCTCACCGAGGACCGGCGCGCGCCACTGGGGATTGGCGCGGGCAAGATGCCCGTGCAGCACCCCGAACGGCCCCTCAGCGGGGTCGAAGAGCAGCGGCAGCGGCGTCGCCAGCAGGCCGTCGGCGGTGGCGGTGACAAGGGTCGCGAGGGGGCAGGCCCCGATCATCGCGGCAAGCGCTGCGGGATCGTCCTCGCGAAAGGCAGGCGGCGTGTACATCTTTGACGGTCCGGCGGTCGAAACTGCCTTGAAACTAGCGGCGTTCCGCGCGCCCGCGAAGGTCCGCCGGCCCACGCAATCGGGGTACCGCTTGGCCCAAACCGAAGCTCAGGCGAGCAGGGCGGCAAGGCCCTCGTGGGTGCGGCCGGGCGCGATCTGGTGGATCTCGGCGCTGACGACGCCCGCCGCGACGAACGGGTCCGCGGCAACGCGCGCCTCCAGCGCCTCGCGGGGCTCGTCGCGGGCGAGAACGGCACCCCCGACCCCCGGCACCAGGCTGCCGGCGAGAAGGAAGACGCCGTCCTCGAAGCCCTGGCGGATCCAGGCGTTGTGCCCGTCCATGTGGCGGGGCGCGTCCGCGCGGTTGGCGGCGAATTTCAGGAACACGACAAACATGGTTTTCTCCTTGGAAATATAAGACTGATCAGGTACTTGCGGCACGGTGCGGTCGAGCCAGCGGGTGAGATCGGCGACTTCCCGCTCGACGAACTCTGCATCGCCAAGCGCACTGGCGAGGGTCGCTATCCCCTGGCTGCGGGCGATCAGATGCAGCGCCAGCCGGTCGGCATCAGGGCCAAGGCCGAGCGCGGTGAACTGGCGCGCCAGCCAGTCGCGGAACAGGGCGAAGAGGCGGCCGGCATCGCTCAGCGCGGGATGGTCGATCTTGGCGAGCTCGGCGGTGAGCGTGCCGACCGGGCAACCGTGGCGCAGGATCTTCGCCCGGTTGGCGATCAGGATGCGGATGAAGCAGCGGATGCGCGCCGCCGGGCTGTCGCCGGCCTCGCTCTCCCAGGCCACCAGGAGCGCGCGCGTCGCCTCCAGCCGTCGGTCGATCACGGCGCTCAGGATTTCGTCTTTCGTCTTGAAATGATGGTAGAAATTGCCCCGCGAAATGCCGACCGCCGCCGCGATATCGGCAAAGGACGTGTGCTCGAACCCCTGCTCGTAAAACAGCCGGTCGGCCTCGCCGACGATCTGGTCACGGGTCGCGCGCGCCATTTCCCCACACCCTTCCTCTGGTGCTGCCCGGACAGGGGATAAGACCTGCCTGGGACGTTTGTCCTAATCTGGATTTAGGACGAGCGTCCCAATTCTGTCAAGCGGGGACAACAGGGACGGCGGGGAGGGCGGGACGGGCGAAGGAAGGACGCGCGACAAAGCGGCGCAAAACGCCCGAAACGGCGCCGTGGCGGCAGGAATCTCCGGCTAACCATCTGAAAACAATTATGTTTTGGTCGCTATCGAAAATTGAGAAATTTTGCGCGGAATTTTGCAAAATCGCGTCTCAAAAAGCCCGAAAATTGAGAAAGCCGTCGCAAACGCGCTGAAATCGGCCGGTCGCTAGAAATCGGCAGGGGAAGCCGCGGCACTGGTCAGGAGAGGGACCGGCTGCCCGGCCCGACCGCCCGCCCACCGGCCGGACTGCTCAGTCAGGCCGAGAGGGAAGGACCGGGATGTTATCCCCGGGTCGGATTTTCATGAGGCAGTCTGGGGTGCAGGAACAGCCCGAGCGCGAGACGGCGCCGGCAAAGCCCGAGCGGTCCGGCACCCGTCACGCTCTTACGACCGCCCAGCCCAGCGGCAGGTCCAAACACCACCGGCCGCATCAGGGATGCGAGGGGCACACGGGCAGAAGGTCGCAAACCCTTCGCCAACGCTGGTGGCCGAGCGCGCCCGAAGGCTTGATTTGCCCGTGTGCAAGAGCGAGTTTACAGGCATTTGCTAGGCTAGGAAATCGCAGGGTATAAATGGACGAGCGGTGGAGTGAATTACTTACGTCTGCTTTGGAGTCTCAGCTTAGCCATTCGTCGGCGAGAGATATGTTTGGAAAATTTAATTTTCCTCCGAATGAAATATCCCATCCTCAAAGAAAATTGTGCGTTCTGGTGAAATTAAGCAGCATAAGTCAATATTCTTGGCCATAGATAGCGAAAGTGTACTATTAAACGCCGATCCGCGATTGGGCTCAGTAGAATGAGGTATATATCTGCTCACAATCCTCATTGACCAACCCATCAACCGATATGGTTCATTTTCATCTCCACGCTCGAACACTATCGCGCCGTCGTGAATGCTTGGATTTTCTGAGAAAGCTTCTGATAGAGTCCGAAGTATCTCTAAGTCGAATGGTGAGCCTATCTTAGGCGTAGGTGAGCGCCTCATGGGTAAGCAGTCTTCCTCCGACACTCGGCCGGTAGCGAAAACTAGTATTATGGGGTGGAATGGCAATTCGACTTGGCGCAATCTCGCCAATGTTTGCTTCAGTCCATTGCTCAAGAGGCCACCTTGCCCAATCGGTTGTCAGTCTCAACGCTGCTTATCATCGCAACGATGGTTTGGGGAGTGTCGCTTTGGATTCTGGGGATTGAACTAACGTGGGACCACGCAAAGCCCTATTCACTGACGGTTGTAGTCCTAACGTCGGCCGTATGGGTTTTCGACAGGTATCTTTGGAAGATTTGGCCAGTCAGTGTTTTCTGCAAAAGGCCCAACTTGAATGGTACATGGCAAGCCACCCTTCAATCCTCCTATGCTGACCCAGAAACTGCTAAGAAGGCCCATCCTATCGAAGGGTATGCGGCGATACGTCAAACTTTCTCTTCGATGTCGATTCGACTGATGACCGAGCAGGCGGAATCCTTCTTAGTTGCGAGCGACTTCAACCTCCACAATGACGGCACAGCATACATCTATGGAGTGTATCAGAGCGATCCCAACATCCTACTTAGGTCGAATGTGAGCGAAATTCATTATGGGAGTTTTAAATATAAGGTTGTGGGGAAGCCGCCCTTTGAGTTGAATGGTCACTATTGGACAGACAGAAACACGAATGGTTCAATAATTCTTTCTAATCGAAGGGACAAGATTTTCGACAGCTATTCTCATGCTAAGTGTGCAAAATAATAGAATTTTAGCTCAACAAAAGGTTGGAAAAAGAGGTAGGTCTGATGCTTGAGGCCTCGCCGGTTTGCCGAATTCTTAGCCTCGATGGTGGTGGTGCCAAGGGCTTTTATACGCTTGGAATTCTTCAGGAGCTCGAAGCGATGCTGTCGCAGCCCCTCCACGAAACATTCGATATCATCTTCGGCACGAGTACCGGTTCGATCATCGCTACGCTGCTCGCTACTGGAAAATCCGTGAAGGAGGTCCACGCACTCTACTGCGAGCATGTTCCAAAGATCATGCAGGCGAAAAAGGCCGCCGAGCGCACACGCCGTCTGCAGGAGGTTGGAAGGACGGTGTTCGGCGAAAATCGGTTCGATACTGTCCTCACCGGCCTCGGTATTGTCTCGACCAAGTGGCAGCTTGAGACGCCGATGATCTTCAAAAGCCGTCAGACGCAGGCACATGGACGGAGAGCCACCTTCGTTCCTGGATTTGGTTGCACGCTCGCCGATGCTGTCGAAGCGTCATGCTCAGCTTACCCGTTCTTCGAACGGAAGACCGTGACGACCGACAGCGGTAACGAAGTTGAACTTTTCGATGGCGGCTATGTAGCCAATAACCCTGCACTATACGCGCTCGCGGATGCGACCGGGCCGCTCGGCTTCTCAGCGACGGATTGTCGGATGCTGAGCATCGGGTGTGGCCAATATCCTGAGCCGCGTCAGGGCTTCATCGCTCGCCAGATCAAAAGCTTTCTACCGGTGCAGCTCCTTCAGAAGACCCTAGAGGTGAACACCGCATCGATGGATCAGCTTCGGCAGTTGCTTTTCCCGAACGTCCCGACCGTACGCGTGAGCGATACCTTCGACAAACCGGAGATGGCGACAGACATGTTTGAGCACAATTTAAAGAAATTGAACCTGCTTCGTCAGCAGGGCGAGCAATCTTTCGGCCTCCGAGAGAAGGAAATCCAAAATCTATTGTTGATGTGAGGAATGTTCATGGCAATCTCGGAAGCGCAACTCGAGACTTGGTCCCACCAAGGCTCTCAAGTCCAATCAGCGAGCACTTATAAGTCCATCAGAGACGTCTTGAATGATCCAGGCTCGCCCTACTACAAATGGATGTACCGCATCTTCCTTCAGGGATCGTACGGAAATGATACTAATATCTATGCAGACAGTGATGTCGATGTTGTGATCTGCTTGACCGAGGTCTACTACGGCGATGTCTCGCATCTGAGCGATGAGGAAAAAGCACGCTACAATGCCAACCGCTCGCCGGGCACGATCGGCTTCAAAGAATTCAAGGCGCATGTGCTTGCTTGGCTGACAAAGAAATTTGGCTCAGGCGTGACAGCTGGCAAGAAGGCAATCTTCATACCTGGCGATAGAAATCGACGGGACGCGGACGTCCTCGTCTGCGTGGCGAATAAGATGTTCATATCATACCCTGCCACGGGTGAACCCGCTTTCTACGAGGGCGTGTGCTTCTGGACATCGGATGAAGAGAAGATAGTCAACTATCCGCGTCAGCACCTAGACAATTGCACAGCCAAGAACGGGGCAAGCGCGAGCCGATTTAAGCCGAGCATTCGGATTTTGAAGAACATGCGAAATGCCATGATCGAACAAGGTTATATTAATGCGGGGCTTGCTCCATCGTACTTTCTCGAGGGGATGCTCTCCAATGTTCCAACGCAGCAATTTGTAAATAGCCATCAGCAGACATTCGAGAACTACATGGACTGGCTTCAGGCGTGTTCGGTCGGAGATCTGACGTGCGCAAACGGCATCCACTATCTCGTTCGTGACGGGCAGTCGGTATGCTGGAACCTAAGCGACTTCAATACCTTCCGGGCCTCGGCGATGCGATTCTACAATCGAGGATAAGCCGCGCTCGTCAGCGCACACCCCCGCCACTCGCGCGGGCAGTCGATCTCAAAAACATCCGGGGGGAGGGGGTGGAGCGGGTGAAGGGAATCGAACCCTCGTCTGGAGCTTGGGAAGCTCTCGCTCTACCATTGAGCTACACCCGCATCTCGGCCTCTATATCGGCGCGGGGCGGGCGGGCTGTCAAGCGCCTCGCGGGCGGCTGGGGAGGGCTCTCCCGCGAAATTGCTTTCTCCTTGATTTTGCGGTGCCGATGACCACTTCTCGTGCCGACCGGCGGTCCCGCCGGTGCGCGCGCCGCACAAAGCGTCCTGGAGAGTGAAGACATGCGTGAACGGCTCAAGGCCCTGGTCCAGTCTCGCCGCTGGGAGGCGGTGATCATCGCGCTGATCGTCGTCAATGCGGTGACGCTCGGCCTGGAGACGAGCCCGAGCGTGATGGCCGCCTTCGGCCCGGCGCTCGTCGCCTTCGACGCGCTGATCCTGGCGATCTTCACCATCGAGATCGCCCTGCGGATCGTGGCGCACGGGCCGTCCTTCTTCCGCGATCCGTGGAACCTCTTCGACTTCGCGGTGGTGGGCGTCGCCTTGATGCCGTCGAGCGGGGCGTTCTCGGTGCTGCGCGCGCTGCGCATCCTGCGCGTGCTGCGGCTGATCTCGGTGGTGCCTTCGCTGCGCCGGGTGGTCGGCGGCCTCGTCGCCGCGCTCCCCGGAATGGGCTCCATCGTGCTGCTGCTCGGCCTCGTCTTCTACGTCTTCGCGGTGATGACGACGAAGCTCTACGGCGCCTCCTTCCCCGAATGGTTCGGCACCATCGCCGCCTCGCTCTACACGCTGTTCCAGATCATGACGCTGGAAAGCTGGTCGATGGGCATCGTGCGGCCGGTGATGGAGGTCTATCCGCTCTCCTGGCTGCTGTTCGTGCCCTTCATCCTGTGCACCGCCTTCACCGTGCTGAACCTTTTCATCGGTGTCATCGTCTCGGCCATGCAGCAGGAGCACGAGAGCACGGCCGAGGCCGACCGCCAGGCGATCCACGACGAGACCGGCCTGGTGCTGGCCGAGGTGCGGGCGCTGCGCGAGGAAGTGCGCGAGCTGCGCGGGCGCCTCGCGGAGCGCTGAGCGGGCGGCTTACGGCGCCAGCAGCTCGTAGACGGCGATTTCCGCCGCCCGGCCCTTGGCCCGCGCGCTGCCGAGCGGGCGGAAGGCGAAGGCTTCGTCGCCGGCTGCCCGGCGTACGGCCTCGCTGGTCAGGACGGTGGTGCCGAACTCTTTGTTCATGCCCTCCAGCCGCGAGGCGACATTGATCGTGTCGCCGATGGCGGTGTACTGGCGCCGGGTCGAGGCGCCGACGCTGCCGACGACGGCAATGCCGGTATGCAACCCGAAGCGGGTGGCGAGCTCCGCCCGCCCGGCGGCGCGGTTGCGGGCGTTGAGGGCATCGACGGCCGCGACCAGCGCCAGGGTGCAGCGGCAGGCATCCGCCACGTGGTCCGGGTTGCTCTCCGGCGCGTTCCACATGGCGTAGACGGAGTCTCCCAGATACTGGACGATCACCCCGTCATGCGCCTCGACGGTGCGGTTGAGCAGCTCGAAATAGTCGGACAGCAGCGCCACCACCTCTTCCGGCGCGTGCCGCTCCGACAGGCTGGTGAAGTCGCGGATGTCGGTGAACAGCACGGTGACGTCGCGCCGCTCGGCCGAGGCCGGGTCCTGCCGCCCGGCGGCGACGACCTTGCGCACCAGCTCGCGCGGGACATAGAGCGCGAAGCTGGCGATGGCGGTGCGGGCGGTGGCCAGCGCCCCGGCCAGCGTGTTGATCTCCGCAACCAGCGAGGAGACGGCGGGGCGGGTTTCAAGGTCGAGATCGCCGATGCGCGCGGCATCGTCCGCAAGCTGCGTCAGCGAGCGGCTGACCAGCCGCGCGACGAGCAGCGCCGACAGCACGCCCATGACGATGAGGCCGAAGGAAACGGCAAGTGCCCGGGCGACGAGCAGGCGGCTTTCGGCGGTGAAGTCCGACAGCGGCGCGGCGACGGCGACGACGGTGCCGGCAAGCTCCGCCGCCCCGCGCACCGGCTCCAGCGCCAGCAGGTAGGTCTCGCCGTCGGCCTCGATCCGGTGAAGGCCCGAGACGGTGCTCGGCCCGAGCAGCGGCAGGAGGCGCGGAAGCAGCGGGTCGTCGATGGCGATGGGCGCGCGGCGCGAGCGGGCGGAGAGCTGCGGCAGCAGCGCTGCCATCTGCGCCGGGTCGGAATGCACGATCAGCCGGCCGGCCTCGTCGAACACATAGCCGCTCGCCCGGGGCGAGACCGCCTCGCGCGACAGGAGGTCGCTCAAGGTCTCCAGCAGCACGTCGGCGCCGACCACCGCGCCGGGTTCGTCCGGCGCCTCGACGGCGACGGTCAGGCCGAGCTGCCCGGTGGTCGCCATGGTGTAGGGCCCGACGGTGACCGGCCGGCCGCGCGCGGCGATCGCCGCCCGGTACCAGGGGCGGCGGCGCGGGTCGAAGCGGGTGGGGCCGTCGTCGCGGCGGGCAAGCTCGCGCCCGTCGGAGGTGAGGAAGCGCCAGACGGACTGGCGGGTGCCGTCCTCGGCCGGCAGGATGAGGCGCACCGCATGGTCGGTGCCTTCCGGCGCGCCGAGCGCCTTGCGCCAGGCCTCGGTGTCGCCGACCCCGTGCAGGAAGCCGCCGTCGCCATGGGCGGCATAGAGCCCGTCGATATGGGGCGAGGTGTCGAGAACCCGGTCGAGAAACAGCGCCTTGCCGGCCATATCGCCGGTGGGATCCTCCAGCAGCGTATCGGCCGCGGCCGCCAGCATCACCGCCGTCAGCCCGTCGTTGAACACCGCCTCGTACTGGGTTGCGACCCGCTGGCCGAGCAGGCTCATGCGCTCGCTCGCCGCCGAGGTGGACAGGCGGGTGCCCTGGTCGTGGGCGAGCCAGGTGAGCGGCAGCGAGATGCCGAGCAGCAGCGCGACGATCACCGTGCTGAGATGGACGCGCAGCGGCCGCGCCCAGTCGCGCCGCCGTGCATCGCGCGCAGACAGTTCCTGCGCTGCCTGATCCGGTTGCCGGTCCAGGATGTGCTGTTCTCCCGTCACGCTACGTCAGTCTCCCCGCCCGCTTGCCGGGCCGCCGGAATCACCGGGCGGCCGCGCGCGCGATGCTAGCATGGCGCGCGCCGGGAGAGGCGCGGCGTTTGCAGGGTTGCGGGCCCGGGCGGCGGCTCACGTGCGCAGCACCCGGTAGATCGCCGGGATCACCAGAACGGTGAGCAGGGTGGAGGAGGCGAGGCCGAACAGCAGCGAGATCGCCAGGCCCTGGAAGATCGGGTCGGTCAGGATCACCGCCGCGCCGATCATCGCCGCCAGCGCGGTCAGCAGGATCGGCTTGAACCGCACGGCGCCGGCCGCCAGCAGCACCTCGGTCAGGGGCTGGCCGGGCTGGCGCGCATGGCGGATGAAGTCGACCAGCAGGATCGAGTTGCGCACGATGATGCCGGCAAGCGCGATGAAGCCGATCATCGAGGTGGCCGAGAACGGCGCGCCGAACAGCCAGTGGCCGCCGATGATGCCGATGAAGGTCAGCGGCACCGGCGTCAGGATCACCAAGGGCACGCGGAACGAGCCGAACTGCGCCACCACCAGGATATAGATGCCGAGCAGGGCGACGGCGAAGGCTGCGCCCATGTCGCGGAAGGTCACCCAGGTCACCTCCCACTCGCCGTCCCACAGGAGCGTCACCGTGCTCTCGTCCTCCGGCTGGCCGTTGAGGCGGATGACGGGCTTTGGCAGATCGCCCCAGTCCATCGCGTCGATGGCATCGCGTACCGCCAGCATGCCGTAGAGCGGGGCCTCGAAGTCGCCGGCAAGCTCCGCCGTCACCATGTCGGCAAAGCGGCCGTTGTGGCGGAAGATCTGCGGCGAGGAGAGTTCGTCGCGCACCTCGACCACATCGCCCAGCTCCACGACGCTGGTACTGCCGGGCAGCACGTCGGCCGGGATCGGCGTTGCCAGGAACCGTTCGTCCAGCACCTTGTCGCCGCGCGCCCGCTCCAGCCGGATAGGGATGGGCGCCCGCCCCTCGCCCCGATGCGAATAGCCGAGCGTGCGCCCGCCGCCGAGGATCGCCAGCGTGTCGAACACGTCGCTTTCCTGCACCCGGAAGAAGTCGAGTTCGTCGGTGGAGACGGTCACCCGCTTGCGCGGGGCCGGCACGCCGAAACTGTCGTCGACATCGACGATGAAGGGGACCGAGGCGAAGGCCTCGCGCACCTTGTCGGCCACCGCACGGCGCGTTTGCGCGTCCGGTCCGTAGATCTCGGCAAGCAGCGTCGCCAGAACCGGCGGGCCGGGGGGCGGCTCCACCACCTTCAGCACCGTGCCGGCCGGAACGTCGAGGGCGGCAAGCTGCCGGCGCAGGTCGAGCGCCACCGCGTGGCTGGCCCGCTCGCGCTCGCCCTTGGGCGCCAGCACCAGCGCGACGTCGCCGAGCTGCGCCTGCTGGCGCAGATAGGAGTGGCGCACCAGCCCGTTGAAGTCGAAGGGCGCGGCGGTGCCGGCATGGGTGGTCGCCGAGACGACCTCCGGCAGCGCCATCGCGGTGCGGGCAACGGCCTGCGCCACCGCATCCGTCTGCTCCACGGTACTGCCCTCGGGCAGGTCGATGGCGACGGAGAGCTCGGACTTGTTGTCGAAGGGCAGCAGCTTGACGGTCACGTCCCGGGTGGCGAACAGCACCATGGAGCCGAGGGTCGCAGCGCCGACGATCAGCAGGAAGGCCCAGCTGCGCGCCTTGGACGCGAGGAGCGGGCGGGCGACCGCCAGATAGGCGCGCCCGAGTCGGCCGCCGGAATTGGCGTCATGCCCTGTATCGTGACCACCGTGGACGGGCGCCTTGCCGGCGACTTTCAGCATCAGCCAGGGCGTCACCGTCACCGCGACGAAGAAGGAGAAGATCATCGCCGCCGAGGCATTGGCCGGGATCGGGCTCATGTAGGGGCCCATCATGCCGGAGACGAACAGCATCGGCAGCAGGGCGGTGACGACGGTCAGCGTCGCGACGATGGTCGGGTTGCCGACCTCGGCCACCGCCTCGATGGCGGCGGTCCGGCGATCGCGCCCGTCCGCCATCCCCCAGTGGCGGGCGATGTTCTCGATCACCACGATGGCGTCGTCGACAAGGATGCCGATGGAGAAGATCAGCGCGAACAGCGACACCCGGTTCAGCGTGTAGCCCATCACCCAGGCGGCAAAGAGCGTCAGCAGGATCGTCACCGGGATCACCACGGCAACGACCAGCGCCTCGCGCCGGCCGATGGCGGCCATCACCAGCGCGATGATGGAGAGCGTCGCCAGCCCCAGGTGGAACAGCAGCTCGTTGGCCTTCTCGTTGGCCGTCTCGCCGTAGTCGCGCGTCACCGTCACATGCATGGAGGCGGGAACGAGCGTTCCTTCCAGCGCCTCGACGCGGGCCAGCACCGCCTCGGCGACGGTGACCGCATTGGCCCCGGCGCGCTTGGCGACCGCCAGCGTCACCGCCGGCACGCGGCTCTCTTCGCCGCTTTGGTACATCGACGAGATCGCATCGCTTTCGGAGACGAAGGCGATGTCGGCGACGTCGCGCACATAGACCGGGCGGCCGTCGCGGGTGGTCAGGACCAGATTGCCGATCTCCTGCGGGCTGGACAGGGTCTCGCCGGCGACCAGCGTCACCTGGCGCGCCTCGCCCTCCTGCAGCGCACGCACCTGCCCGCTGGGGAACGCGCGGTTGGCGCCGCCGACCTTGCCGGCGAGCTGCTGCAGCGTGACTCCGTTCAGCGCCAGCCGCTCGGGATCGGGACTGATGCGCAGTTCCTCGCCGACCGCGCCGACCAGGTAGGTGAGGCCGACATTGTCGACCTTCGACACCTCCACCTGCAGCTCGCGGGCAATGCGCGTCAGCGCGGCCGGAGTGATCGTGTCTCCCATCCCTTGCGCCGGCGTGAGCGTCAGCGAGACGATGGCGACATCGTCGATGCCGCGCCCGACGACCAGCGGCTCGGGAATGCCGACCGGGATGCGGTCCATGTTGGCGCGGATCTTGTCATGGACGCGCAGCACCGCCGCATCCGACGAGGTGCCGACCAGGAAGCGCGCGGTCACCAGCACGCCGTCGTCGCGGGTCTGCGAATAGACGTGCTCGACCCCGTCGATGCCCTTGACGATGGTCTCCAGCGGCTCGGTGACGAGCTTCACCGCGTCGGCGGCGCGCAGCCCGCTCGCCTCGACATGGATGTCGACCATCGGCACGGAGATCTGCGGCTCTTCCTCGCGCGGCAGCGTGACGAGGGCGATCAGCCCGAGCGCCAGCGAGGCGAGCAGGAACAGCGGCGTCAGGGGCGAGGCGATGAACGCGCGGGTGAGCCCGCCGGCAATACCGAGCCCGCCACCGGAAGGCGTGGTCATGGCAGGAGAACCTCGTCGCCGGGCGCAAGGCCCGAGAGAATTTCGGTGTAGGCGGTGCCGTCGAGGCGGATGGTGCCGCCGGTCAGCACGGTGCGCTCCACCGGCCCGGCGCTGCCCGCCAGCGTCACGAAGTCGAGGCCGGCGCGGGTGGTCACGGCCGCGGGGGGAAGCAGGATCGCCTGCCGCTCGGCGACCGGCACACGCACCAGCACGCGGGCATTGACGAATTGCGTGTCGAGCCGCTCGACCTCAACATCGGCGATCACCCGCCCGCCCTGGATCTGCGGGTAGACCTTGGCGAGCCGGCCTGTCGTCGTCGCACCATTGGCGCCGATCTCGATATCCGCCCCGTCCTTGAGGTTTTCCGCGTGGCGCTCGGGGATGGCAAGACGCAGGAAGGTGCCGCCGCTGCCCAGCACGGCGACGGTCTCGCCGGCCATGATCACCGCGCCCCGGGTGACCGGGACGGTGAGCACGCGCCCGTCGGCCGGGGCCAGAACCTCGCCTTCCTCGCCCTGGCGCACGACGACGGAGCGCTCGGCGCGGGCGGCGGCGATCTGGTTGCGGGTGACATCGACGGACGTGGCCAACTGCTCCAGCCGCTGGCGGGTGACGACGCCGCGCTCGACCAGGGTCTGGGCGCGGGAAAGCTCGGCCTCGGCGTTTTCCAGCTGGCTCTGCAGGGCGCGCAGGCGCGCGTCGATGGCCGCCACCTGGAAGGCGATCTTCTCGTCGGTCACGCTGGCGATGCGCTCGCCGGCGCGCACGGTGTCGCCTTCCTCCACCGCGAGTTCCGCAATGGTGCCGCCGATGCGGGCGCGGGCGGGAACCTCGTCCCGCGCCTGGACCTGGCCGAACACGGCCTTCCACTCGGTCACCGCGCGGCTTTCCACGGTCAGGGTCTCCGCCGACAGCGCCGGCCCCGCAAGGGCGAGGGCCGAAACTGCCAGCACTGCGGCACGCAGGATCATCATGCTCTCCGTCAGAACGCCGTTCCCGGCGCGATGCCGAGGCGGCGGAAGATCATCGCCGCCGGGCAGAAGCCGGTAAAGGCGGCCTGCAGCATGTTGAGGCCGATGAAGACGGTGAACCAGACGAAAAGCGGCGACACGGTGAGCGTCAGCACCACCGAAAGAAGCGTCATGGCGCCGGCAAAGGCGAGAACGGCACGGTCGAGGGTCATGGCAAAACCTCCTGGGAGCTTAATGTGTTCAAATATTAGCATCTTCTAAAATTACGTCAATACGGGTCATCCCTGACGCATGCGGCAAGGGCGCGCATCCACCGTGCGCGGCGCCGGCGGCGCAAATCCCGTTGGCCAATCCGGGCGCGCTTTGTTAATCACGGCGAAACAGGCAAACGAGGAACCTGAGAATGACCGCAGCCGACCACGGCATTTTGCCGGCGCAGGCCGTCGCCGAGATGTTCGAGCGCGGCGAGATCGGTGCGCCGCGCCGTCCGGACGACGACCAGATCCAGCCGGCGAGCCTCGATTTGCGGCTCGGGCCGCTCGCCTACCGGGTGCGCGCCAGCTTCCTGCCGGGCGCAGGCGCCAGGGTGATGGAAAAGCTCGACCGGCTGAAGCTGCATGCCTTCGACCTGACCCGCGGTGCGGTGCTGGAGACGGGCTGCGTCTACATCGTGCCCCTGATGGAAACGCTGGCGCTGCCGCAGGATGTCGCCGCGACCACCAATCCGAAGAGCTCGACCGGCCGTCTCGATGTGTTCACCCGGGTGATCACCGACGAGGGCCGCGCCTTCGACACCGTGCCGGCCGGCTATCGCGGTCCGCTCTACGCGGAGATCAGCCCGCGCACCTTCCCGGTGCTGGTGCGCGAGGGCTCGCGCCTGTCGCAGATCCGCTTTCGCCGCGGCCAGCCGACGCTGGACGATGTCGCGCTGTCGCTGGTCCATGCGAACCACGGGCTGGTTTCGGGCGGCGAGGCGACCATCGGCGGCGGCGTGCATCTGACCATCGATCTGGAAGGGGCGGGCGAGGGCAGCCTGATCGGCTATCGCGGCAAGCGCCATACCGGCGTCATCGACATGGACCTGCGCGCAGGCCAGGACCCGCTCGACTTCTGGGAGCCGATCATCAATCGCGGCGGCCGCGACATGATCCTCGATCCCAACGAGTTCTACATCCTCGTCTCGCGCGAGGCGGTGCATGTGCCGCCGCTCTATGCCGCGGAGATGGTGCCCTTCGATCCGCTGGTCGGCGAGTTCCGCGTCCATTACGCGGGCTTCTTCGATCCCGGCTTCGGCCATTCGGAGATCGGCGGCGGCGGCTCGCGCGCCGTGCTGGAGGTGCGCTCGCACGAGGTGCCGTTCATCGTCGAGCACGGCCAGACGGTCGGCCGGCTGGTCTACGAGCACATGCTCGACCGCCCGACGACGCTCTACGGCGAGGGCATCGGCTCCAACTACCAGGGCCAGGGCCTGAAGCTGTCGAAGCACTTCCGCTGAGCGCCGCGCGCGGGACCGGGTAAGGAGCAAGGGGGGCATCGCGGCTTTTCCGCGTGCCCGCCGCCGACTTGACCGCCGTAGGTTGATTTAGTATGTCATCCTGACCAAATGGAGATGCGATGACGCCGACGGAAGCGCTCGAACGGCTGCACCGGCTCGCCCACCGACAATGGTCGATGCAGGCCGCCGAGGCAGGGCTCAGCCACAGCGAATTCGAGTACTTGCGCGCGATCCGTGCGCAGGAACGCCAGAAGGTGGACGAGAACGACCACGGCCAGCACCTGCAGGACGTGGTCGAGGCGATGGGCGTGCGCAAGGCTTCGGCCAGCGCCATGGTCCTGAAACTCGAGGAAAGGGGGCTCGTGCACCGGGTTCCCTGTCAGATGGATGCGCGGGCCCAGCACATCCTGATCACCGACGAGGGCGCGCATCTGCTGCGCCAGGGCGAGGAAGTCTATCGCGGGGCGCTGCGCCATCTCTATGAGGGGCTGGAGCCCTACGAGGCGGCAGCCTTCCGCCTGGCGTTGAAAACGCTGGCCGACCTGCCCTGACGGGCAGGTGCCTTGCCGCGCCGAACCGGCCTGGCGCGGGGGCGGCCCCAGAAACCCGACCAAAGCAGCCCGACAATAGAGGATCTGCCCGACATGCGACGAAACAGGTCTTGATCATATAGTCTGTCTTGCTAACTAACTTTATGCCAAACTCGGGCAACTGGCGGGTCGATGGAACGGGCCGGCAGGCCGCCTGGTCCCCGATGTCCACGATCCGCAAGCCGGATCAACTCCCCCCGGATCCGCAAGCGGATCCATCTCCCCGATCCGGTAACCGGATCCATTTCCCTGAAGAGCGGAGACACGTCATGTCCTTCGAAGCTGCCCTGATCGGCGCCGCCATCCATATCCTGTTCTGGCAGGCCCTGCCCAAGTGGGGCACATGGTTCAACCGCGTGATCGCGGCGCTGCCCTCGCCGCTACGCACGCTCTACAAGCAGTGGAACTGCCCGTATTGCGCGGGCTTCTGGATCGCGCTCGCCCTGCATGCGGGTGCGGGCCTCACCACGCTGGACGGCCTGCCGGAGCTGCCGGCCTTCTGGGGCCAGCTCGCCGTCCCGCTCGGCTGGTTCCTCGATGCGCTGGCGACCGCCGTGCTCCTTCTCGTCATCGTCGTCGCGATCAACGCCCTGCGCCTGCCGGCGATGCGCGCGGCCATGCTGCAGAAGGAGTTCGCCGCCTCGCAGGAGGGGTGAGGCGAGGCATGGTGCGGGGCGCGCCGACCGCGCGATGCGGACAGGCGGCGCGCGTGTTCTTGCAAGATCTCGCAAGATCTCGGCAGCCGTCGGACAAGTTCCTCCTGCAAGGAATGTTGACGCGCCCTGCGCCGTGGACTATCAGGATCGTCAAATTCCGTGGTGATTTGAGCCGGCCGGCTTGCAGCCACGTTAAACAAGTCGCTAAACAGGCCGGGTTGCAAAGACCCCGGCCCATTCACGGCCGGGGTTTTTGCGTTTGGAGAACGGCATGACGACGAACAGGCACGGCTGGCACCCCGAGACGACCTTGGTGCATGGCGGAACGACCCGCTCACCCTTCGGGGAAACCTCCGAGGCGATGTTCCTGACACAGGGCTTCGTCTACGCAACGGCCGAGGCGGCCGAGGCACGTTTCAACGGCGATGATCCCGGCTTCGTCTATTCGCGCTACTCCAACCCGACCGTGGCGATGTTCGAGAACCGCATCGCCGCCCTGGAAGGGGCGGAGGCCGCCCGCGGCACCGCCAGCGGCATGGCCGCCGTCAACCTGGCGCTGATGGCCTGCTGCAAGGCGGGCGACCATGTGGTCGCCGCCAAGGCGCTGTTCGGCTCCTGCCGCTACATCGTCGAGACCCTGCTGCCGCGCTTCGGCGTCTCCTCGACACTGGTCGACGGCACGGACCTCGACGCCTGGCGCGCCGCCATCCGCCCGGAGACGGTCGCCTGCTTCCTGGAAAGCCCGACCAACCCGACGCTGGAAGTGATCGACATCGCCGCCGTCGCCGAGATGGCCCATGCGGTCGGCGCCAAGCTGATCGTCGACAATGTCTTCGCCACTCCGATCTGGCAGTCGCCGCTGGCGCTGGGCGCGGACGTGGTCGTCTATTCCGCCACCAAGCATATCGACGGACAGGGCCGCTGCCTTGGCGGCGTCGTGCTGGGAACCGAGGAGTGGATCAACGACGAGGTGATGCCCTTCACCAAGCATACCGGCCCGTCGATGAGCCCGTTCAACGCCTGGGTGATGCTGAAGGGGCTGGAGACGCTGGCCCTGCGCGTGGAGCGCCAGACCCGCACCGCCGCGCGGCTGGCCGACGTGCTGGCCGAGCATCCGGCGGTGGCCCGGCTGATCTATCCCGGCCGTGCCGACCATCCGCAGGCCGAGGTGGTCCGCCGCCAGATGAAGGGCGGTTCGACCATGCTGGCGCTGGAGCTGAAGGGCGGCAAGGAAGCGGCCTTCCGCGCCTCCAACGCGCTCAAGATCGTCAAGATGTCCAACAATCTGGGCGATGCCCGCAGCCTGATCACCCATCCGGCGACGACGACGCACCAGTCGGTTGCCGAGGAGGCGAGGGCGGAGCTGGGCATCACCGACGGGCTGCTGCGCCTGTCGGTCGGCCTGGAGCACGAGGACGATCTGGCCGCCGACCTGCTGACCGCGCTGGACGTGGCCCAGAACGCCTGACGGGCGCCTAAAGCAACCGCGACACCATGACGAGACGCGCGGTCGCCGAGACCGCGCAGACCGCCGCGAAGGCCCAGGCGATGGGCGCGAAGGCGGCCGGAAACAGGCAGAAGGCGAGGAAGACGGCGATCGTCTCGGCGCCTTCCGCCAGCCCCCCGAGATAGTAGAGCGACTTGGACCCTTGCGCGCTGGTCGAGAGCCCGCGCTTTTCCGCCATGATCGCGAAGCCGAGAAAACTCGCCCCGTTCATGTAGAAGCTGAGCAGCAGCGCGCTGGCCGCCAGCGCGTTGGCCGAAGGGTCGGCGAGGGCGAAGGCGAAGGGGATCGCCCCGTAGAAGAAGAAATCCAGCACGATGTCGAGATAGCCGCCACGATCCGTGCGGACGCGGGCGCGCGCCACCGCGCCGTCGAGCCCGTCCGCCAGCCGGTTGGCAAGGATCAGCAGCGCGCCGAGCAAAGGGGCATGCCAGCAGATGGCGAACGCCGCGGCGATGCCGCAGGCAAAGCCGGCGAGCGTCACCGCATCGGCGCTGATCCCGGCGGCCGCAAGACGCC
This sequence comes from Stappia sp. 28M-7, assembly GCF_014252955.1. Classification (NCBI taxonomy): domain Bacteria; kingdom Pseudomonadati; phylum Pseudomonadota; class Alphaproteobacteria; order Hyphomicrobiales; family Stappiaceae; genus Stappia; species Stappia quadratibracata. The sequence continues at coordinate 1,084,914 of NZ_JACMIA010000001.1, forward strand.
GGCCGGCTGCATTGAGCGGCGGATCGATGAGCGGCCTGAGGCGGGCGTCGAACATGGGCGGGTCCTTCGGACGGCGGAAAAGCCTTGGCCCAAGGCAATGCCGTGGACGGCCCCCGCGCGCAAGCGGCGCGCAGGTAAATTCGCTGTCACGGGACGGCGATCAGGCGCCCGCGCAAGGGGCTGGTAAAGCCGGCAAACCGGATTAGATTGCGGGAACATGAGCCGGAGCCGGACCCGCAGCGGGGCCGGCGGAACGGCGGGCGAGGCGGAAGGACAGGCATGTACCGGGCGGTGACGCGCGATATCCAGGTGACGGTCGAACCGCACTATCTCGCGGATGAATCCAGCCCGAACGACAATCGTTTCGTGTGGGCCTACTCCGTCGACATCGTCAATCTCGGCCTCGACACCGTGCGCCTGCGCGCCCGCCACTGGCGCATCGTCGACGCGCTTGGCCGGCTGGAGGAGGTGCGCGGCCTCGGCGTCGTCGGCGAGCAGCCGGTGCTCGCGCCCGGCGAACGCTTCGAATACACCTCCGGCTGCCCCTTGCGCACCAGCTCCGGCGTGATGCAGGGCAGCTACCAGATGGAAACCGTCGACGGCGAGCGTTTCGACGTGGCGATCCCGGCTTTCTCGCTCGACATTCCCGGCACCGCGCGCAGCATCAACTGACCGCCCGCTTCTCGTGCGAGGCCGGCGCCCGATGCAGCCCTGCCTTGCCCCGGCTGCCCTTGAACGGGGCGGGGGAGGAAGTATATCAAGGGCTCGAGGACGACCTCACCCGGCGGCGGCACGCTCCGCGACCGGGCAGATCGGCCGGGACGACCCGGTTTGCCAAACCGGGAGTTTCCCATGCGTTCGACCCTCGACCGTCTCCGCCACGCCCTTGCCTTCGAGATCCTCGGCCTTGCCATCATCACGCCGCTCGGCGCGCTTCTGTTCGGCCTTGCCATGGCCGACATGGGCGTGATCGGCGTTGCCGCGGCCACGCTCGCGACGGTGTGGACCTACATCTACAATCTCGGCTTCGACCATGCTCTGATGGCCCTGCGCGGCGACACGGCCAAGAGCCTGCGCCTGCGCGTCGGCCATGCGCTGCTGTTCGAACTCGGCCTGCTGGTGATCCTGGTGCCGCCGATCGCCTGGTATCTGGACATCGGCCTCATCGAGGCGCTGGTGATGGATGCGGCGCTGGCGCTGTTCTACGTGGTCTACGCCTTCGTCTTCAATCTGGCCTATGACGCGGTGTTTCCGGTGCCGCGGCCGGCCCTGCAGGACGGCTGACGCGCGTTCCGGGCGCGGCAGCGCCAGCATTCCCCAGTCATATATATGTATTTGTGATGGGAGGTGAGGAGCCTGTCGTCTTTTTTGTTGACAGTGGCGAGCAAAACCGCCGCCTGTAAACGACGTATAAACAGTAACAAGGTTATGTTCGGTCCCTTCCGCAGGCGAAGAGCGGCTTGTCTTTCGGGGTGAGCTATCTTTCGCGGTGTTCGGGGGGAGCTGAGGCTGCGTCGAACGGAGCGGGAACCGGTTGAGGGAAACGGGGATGCGCAACACGGTGATAGATCAAGGCACCTTGGCGCTGCCGCCATCGCAAATGCTTCTGCACGCGTACCGGTCGTCCTTCGATACCACCTCCATCCGCATCCTGGTCTGCGACCGCAATCTGACCGTTCGCGACGTCAATGCCGCCTGTCTGGAGACCGAAGGGCTCGCCAGGGCGGATTTCGTCGGCCGGCACCTGGCCGACGTCATGGGCCGCAAGGTCTACGAGCGCCGGCTGCCGCACATCGAGGCGGCGCTGGCGGGTGAAGCGCGGACCTCGGTGGAATGGGGCCTGCGTCGCGCGACCCGGGGTCAGCTGCTGCGCATCCGCCACGAGCCGGTGCGCGACGAGGCCGGCGAAGTGATCGGCATGCTGCTGACCATGGAGGACCGCACCGACCTGCACGAGCTGGAACAGCGCGTGTCGATGCAGGACGAGGTGATCAGCCAGACCTCCGACGCGCTGGCGGTGGTCGATACCGAATTCCGTTTCCTGTGGGCCAATCCCGCCTATGCGATGATCTGGAACCGCCTGCCGGAAGAGGTGGTCGGCCTGGCGGTGCCCGATGTCATCGGCATGAGCGGCTTCGAGGAGAGGGTGCTGCCGCACCTGACCCGCTGCTTTGCCGGCGAGGTGGTGCAATACGAACTGGTCAGCGCCCGCGCCGACGGCGAGGAGACCCATTTTTCCGTCCGCCTGGAGCCGCTGAAGGGCGAGGACGACGCCCTGATCGGCGCCATCGTCAACATGCGCGATGTCACCGAGACGGCGCTGCTCGACCGCCACATGCGCCGCCAGGCCCTGCTGGACACGCTGACGGAACTGGCCAATCGCCACGCGCTGGAAGGCGAAATCGCACAGCGCATCGAGATCTGCGCCAACCAGGAGGCGTGCGCGGAGGGCTGCCGAACGGCCTTGCTGCTGGTCGATCTCGACGACTTCAAGGTGGTCAACGACCTGGCCGGGCACACGGCGGGCGATGCGCTGCTGCGCCAGGTGGCGAGCCTGCTGAGGAGCCTCGATCCGAACGCTTTCGTCGCGCGCCTGGGGGGCGATGAATTCGCGCTGGTCGCCGAGGTGGTCGACGAGGCCGGGGCGGTGGCGCTGGGCGAGCGGGTGGTCCACTCGATCGAGGCGGTCGGGTTCTCGTGGAACAGCGAGTTGTTTTCGATCAGCGCCAGCGTCGGCGTCGCGTTGCTCGACCAGAAGGCCTTCGCCGCCTCGACCCCTTCGGTGCAGGATGTGCTGAACTGGGCCGACCGCGCGTGCCTCGTCGCCAAGGAGAAGGGCGGCGCCCGCCTGTCGGTTTTCCATGCCGACGACAACGAGATGCGCGCGCGCTTCGAGGAGATCGGCAATTTCCAGGTGGTGCAGAACGCGCTCCAGCATGACCGGTTCGAGTTGTTCGTGATGCCGGTCGCTCCGGTCGACGACACCGGCCGGCCCTGGCACGAAGTGCTGTTGCGGGTGCTGTCGGAAGACGGACGGCCGCTGCCGCCGGCCGGTTTCATCGCCGCAGCCGAACGCCATGGGCTGATGAACCGGGTCGACCGCTGGGTGGTGGAGACCGTGCTGCGTCGCCTGCCGGACCTGCCCGCCGATGCGTATCTTTCCATCAACCTGTCGGGCCAGTCGGTCGGCGACCCGATCTTCTGCACCTTCCTGCTGGCGGCCCTGGATGCGGCCGGTGTCGCCCCCGGCCGCCTTGCCTTCGAGATTACCGAGACCTCGGCCGTGCGCTCGATGGAGACGGCGCTGGAGCTGATCGCCGGGCTGAAGGCGCGGGGGCTCGGCGTGGTGCTCGACGATTTCGGCTCGGGGCTCTCCTCCTTCGGCTACCTGCGCCGCTTCGACGTGGACATGCTGAAGATCGACGGCAACATCATCGGCAATGTGCGCGAGGACAGGGTGCAGCAGACCATCGTCGCCGGCATCGTCGCCGTGGCGGATGTCATGGATGTGCGTGTCGTAGCGGAATATGTCGAGGACCGGGAGACGCTGGAGGTTCTGCGAGGGCTCGGCGTCAGTCTCGTCCAGGGCTTTTATATCGGAAAGCCCGTGTCATGGGGCGATGTCTTCGGCAAATGACAGTATGTCAATTCCCTCACTGCAATAGAAGTTCCCGCCGTGATAGAGGATATTAGTGTGTGCCGCGTCCGGCCGGAAGGTCATCGCGAGACATTCTCGGCCGGTGGTTGCGGAGGACTGCAATGTCGTATGGGCCCCGTGGCATGAGCGGAAGCTCTCTGGACTGTCTCGATGACGTGCCCGAGCTTCCCGCAGACACGGGGACGCCGCATCAGACCACAACGGCGAACGAGGGGTGGCCGATCCCGGTCGACCGCAGCTTCGTGCGCGCCGCGATCATCGAGCTGAATCGCGCCGGCATCTTCGTCTGCGACCGCGACTACCGGATCTGGGACGTCGATGGCGCCTTCCTCGACATGGAGAGCCTCGAGCGCGACCAGGTGATCGGCCGGCATGTCGCCGAGATCGTCGGGCCGGACGTTTTCTCCTTGCGAAAGCCCTATATCGACATGGCCTTTGCCGGCCAGTCCTGCCGCCTGCGCGTTCAGGGCGTGCGCAAGCACATGTGCGGCAGGCTGTTCGAGGTCGCCATCCAGCCGATCTCGGCGCCCGGCGCCGAGGTGGCCTGTGTCGTGGTGTCCGTGCGCGACATCAGCCAGTTCGAGGCGTTGCACGAGCGGCTGTCGCTGCACGAGGAGATCGTGCGCCAGACCACCGACCGCATCTCGGTGATCGGCACGGACTTCCGCTACAAGTTCACCAACGCGGCCAATGCCGCCTTCTACGGCATGCAGCCGGTAGAGTTCGAGGGCCTGCATGTCAGCGAACTGATCGGCAGCGAGCGGTTCGACGGGCGCGCGCGCAATCACTTCCTGAGCTGCTTTTCCGGCCAGTCGGTGGAATACGAGCACGATCTCGTCTCGACGAGCGGCGAAGTCCGGTTCCTGCGCGTGCGCATGGACCCGTATCGCGATGCCGACGGCACGATTTCCGCCGCCATCGTGGTGATGCGCGACATCACCGCGGCCAGCCTGATGGAAAAGGAACTGCGGCGACAGGCGCGCGAGGATGCGCTCACCGGGCTGGCCAATCGGCATGTGCTGCAGGCCGATCTGGAGGACGTGATCGCCCGCGCTGCCGCCGGCCGCGAGCGGGCGGCGCTCCTGACCATCGATCTCGATGACTTCAAGATCGTCAACGACATCTCCGGCCATAGCGGGGGCGATGCGCTGCTGTGCCAGATCGCCGGCCTGCTCAAGAGCCGCGAGGCGAACGAGCAGGTGCGCTGCGCGCGGCTCGGCGGCGACGAGTTCGCCGTGGTGCTGCGCGGCGCGGACGAGACGCAGGCCCTCGACTTCGGCAACCGCCTCGTCTCCGATCTGGCGACCATGCGCTTTGCCTGGGGCGGCATCACCCACGCCGTCACCGCCAGCGTCGGCATCGCGCTGGTCGATCCGCAGACGGAAGGCGGGTTGCCGCTGACCGTCTTCCAGCTGCTCAACCGGGCCGACCGCGCCTGCCTCTATGGCAAGGAGATCGGCGGCGCGCGCGCCGTGGTCTTCCGCCCCGACGCGGAAGAGATGATCGCCCGCCAGATAGATGTCGGCAATGTGCGGATCATCTCGGACGCGGCCGAGCACGAGCGGTTCCAGCTCTACACAATGCCGATCCTGCCGGTGGACGGGCGCAGCACGCCTCTCAGGGAAGTGCTGCTGCGCGTGATCGGCGAGGACGGACGGGTGCTGGCACCGGCCGCGCTGATCGGTTCGGCCGAGCGGCACGGGCTGATGCCGCGCATCGACCGCTGGGTGGTCACCACCGTTCTGGCCAATGTCGACAATGTGGAGGCCGGAACGCGGCTGTCCATCAACCTGTCGGGCCTGTCGGTCGGCGATCCGGAGTTCAAGGATTTCCTGCTTCGCGCGCTCGACCGGCACCCGGACGCGGCCTCGCGACTGTGCTTCGAGATCACCGAGACGGCGGCCGTGCGCAGCCTCGCCACCGCGCAGGCGCTGACCGGCGAGCTGCGCCGGCGCGGGTGCGGCGTCATTCTCGACGACTTCGGCTCGGGCCTGTCGTCCTTCGCCTATCTGCGGCACTTCCCCGTGGATGCACTGAAGATCGACGGCGCCATCATCGGCGACGTCGCCCATGACGGCTTCCAGCAGACGGTGGTCGCCGGCATCGTGGCCATCGCGGCGAAGCTCGGCGTCGGCGTCATCGCCGAATATGTCGAGACGGCGGAAATGCAGACCATGCTGCGCGACCTCGGGGTCTCGCAGGTGCAGGGCTTTCACGTAGGCAGGCCGACGCCGTGGGTCGGCTACGGCCTGACGGACTGAGAGCGCGGAAAGCCGAAGGGGCGAGGGGCGCGGAAGCGCCCGCCCGCTCAGGCGATGCGGTAGCGGGCCTGTGCGCCGCGCTCGATCGCCGCGACGGTCAGCTTGTCGAGGCCGAGCGCATCGCGCAGCAACTGCAGCACGCGCAGCTCTTCCTGGGCCACCGCCACGTCGGCAATGGCGATCTCCACACCCAGCGCATAGGCGGTGTCGCGGTAGTTCGGCGGGACGCTGGCGGCGATCACCGCGAAGGTGTTGGCCATGCCGTTCTCGGCCTGCAGGCGCTCGCCGCAGTCCTGCGACACGGCGACGATCTTCTCCTGGTCGAAGGTGGAGAAGACGGGCAGCGTCTTGATGATCTCGCCGATGGAATGCAGTTCCTTGTCGGTCATGCTGCTGTCGGAGGCCGACACCATCACCATCACGTAGATCAGGGCTTCCTGGAGGCTGACGCGTTCGCTCATCGGATCTGCGGACCTTTCTTGACCTTCCCTTGGCGGTTGCGTTTCCCCTAGCGGCATGAGGCGGCGAGCGCAAGACACCCATCGTCGCAGGCGGGCGGGTGCGGCGATTTTTTGCGATGCGAAGGTTCCGTTTCGCCCGGAAACGCTCTAGTGTCGCGCGCCGGCCGGCCCGTGCGCCCGCGCGCCATCCCGGCCGGTTTTGCGAATACCCCAATCCCGAAACACAAGACAAAGACAACGGTCCGCACATGACCACAGCTTCGCTGCCCGAACTCGATCTTTCCCCTGCCGTCGTCGAGGCCGCCCGGACCTCGAAGGCCTGGCCGTTCGAGGAGGCGCGCAAGCTGCTGAAACGCGTGGAGAAGGCGAAGATCGACCGCCCGGTGCTGTTCGAGACCGGCTACGGCCCCTCAGGCCTGCCGCATATCGGCACCTTCGGCGAGGTCGCCCGCACCACCATGGTGCGCACCGCCTTCCGCCTGCTGAGCGAGGACCGCATCCCGACCCGGCTGCTGTGCTTCTCCGACGACATGGACGGCATGCGCAAGATCCCGGAGAACGTGCCGGATCGCGCCGCGCTGGAGCCGTATCTGCACATGCCGCTGACGGCGGTGCCGAACCCGTTCGGCGGGGACTACGACAGCTTCGGCGCCCACAACAACGCCATGCTGCGCCGCTTCCTCGACCATTTCGGCTTCGAATACGAGTTCGCCAGCGCGACCGACTACTACAAGTCCGGCCGCTTCGACGCGATCCTCATCAAGGCCGCCGAGAAGTACCAGGACATCATGGACGTGATGCTGCCGACGCTCGGCGAGGAGCGGCAGGCGACCTACTCGCCCTTCCTGCCGATCTCGCCGATCTCGGGCCGCGTGCTCTACGTGCCGATGAGGGCGGTCGACGCCAAGGCCGGCACGATCACCTTCGAGGACGAGGACGGCACCGAGGTGACGCTCCCCGTCACCGGCGGCAACGTCAAGCTGCAGTGGAAGCCGGATTTCGGCGCCCGCTGGGCGGCGCTCGACGTCGACTTCGAGATGTTCGGCAAGGACCACCTGACCAACCAGCCGATCTACGACCGGATCTGCCAGGTTCTGGGCGGCACGCCGCCGGAGCATTTCGTCTACGAGCTGTTCCTCGACGAGGTGGGCCAGAAGATCTCCAAGTCGAAGGGCAACGGCCTGACCATCGACGAGTGGCTGACCTACGCCTCGCCGGAGAGCCTGGCGCTCTACATGTTCACCAAGCCGAAGACCGCCAAGAAGCTGTATTTCGACGTCATCCCGAAGGCGGTCGACGAGTATTTCGCCTTCGCGGAGAAATACGCCTCGATGCCGGTCGAGCAGCAGCTGGCCAACCCGGCCTGGCACATCCATTCCGGCAACCCGCCGAAGGTGGAGGTGCCGATCTCCTTCACCATGCTGCTCAACCTCGTCTCCGCCTCCAACGCGGAGAATAAGGACGTGCTGTGGGCGTTCATCTCGCGCCATGTGCCGGGCGTGACGCCGCAGAGCCACCCGAAGCTCGACGAGCTGGTCGGCTACGCGATCCGCTACTTCGAGGACTTCGTGAAGCCGGCCAAGGTCTTCCACGTGCCGGACGAGGTCGAGCTGGAGGCCTTGAGGGCGCTGGACGAAAAGCTCGCCAGCCTGCCCGAGGGCGCGGACGGTTCGGCGATCCAGGACGCGGTGCTGGACGTCGCCCGCGCCATCGAGCGCTACCAGGACCCGAACAAGAAGAGCCCGGACGGCGGACCCGGCGTCTCCGTCGTCTGGTTCTCGGCGCTCTACAAGCTGCTGCTGGGGCAGGAGAGGGGGCCGCGCTTCGGCTCCTTCGTCGCGCTCTACGGCATTCCGGAGACCCGCGCGCTGATCGCCAAGGCCATCGCCGGCGAACTCGTCTCCGCCGGCTGACCGGCCAGCACCTGCCAATGCAAGACGGGCCGCCCATCGGGCGGCCCGTTCGCGTTTGGCGGCGAGGGTTTCGTGCGAGCCTCAGGCGGCGCGCACGGTCCGCAGGAACTCGGCCATGCGCGAGCGCAGCACCTCCGACTGCTGCGCCAGCTCGCTGGCGGAGGCCAGAACCTGGGCCGAGGCGGAGCTTGCCTCCTGCGCGGCCTGGGTGACGCCGACGATGTTGGACGTCACTTCCTCCGCCCCTTGCGAGGCCTGCTGGACGTTGCGCGCAACCTCGGTCGTGGTGTTGCCCTGCTCGCCGACGGCCGAGAAGATCGCCGCCGAGATGTTGGACATGTCGTCGATGGTGCGGCCGATGCCCGAGATCGCCTCGCTCGCCTCCAGGGTCGAGCTCTGCATCGACTTGATCTGGGTCGAGATCTCGGCCGTTGCCTTGGCGGTCTGCTCGGCGAGCCCCTTGACCTCCTGCGCGACCACGGCAAAGCCGCGCCCGGCATCGCCCGCCCGCGCCGCCTCGATGGTGGCGTTGAGGGCAAGCAGGTTGGTCTTCTCGGCGATCTCGTCGATCAGGCTGATGATCGCGCCGATCTGGTCGGCATTGCTGCGCAGCTCGCCCATCCGGTCGGTGGTGCGCGTCGCCTCGCTGACGGCACGGCCGGCAACCTCGCGCGACTGCTCGGCCTGACGACCGATCTCCCCGGCCGAACTGGCAAGCTCTTCCACCGCCGAGGCGACGGTCTGCACATTCATCGCCGCCTGCTCGGCCGCCGCGGCGACGGAGGCCGACTGGGAGCTGGTTTCCTCGGCAGAGGCGGTCAGCGTGCTGGCCGCGGCCTGCAGCTCGGTCGCCGCCGACGAGACGATGTTGACGATCTCGCCGACCGCATTTTCGAAGTCGTCGGCCATCCGGTTCATCTCGGTCCGGCGCTTCTCGGCAAGCTCGCGATCGGCGACGATCTTCTCCTCCGCCTCCTGGCGCGCTTCGTCGGCCAGCTTGACCTTGAAGGCCTCGACCGCCTGGGCGATCTCGCCGACTTCGTCCTTGCGCTCGCGGCCGTCGATCTCGATGTCGAACTCGCCGCCGGCCAGGCGCTGCACCATCGCCACGAGGCGGCGCAGCGGATCGGCGATGCCGAATTTGGCAATGGCGAAGCCGACGCCGATGCCCAGGAGGATGCCGGCGAAGGTGACGATCAGCAGCAGGCGGGAACTCGCCTCATATTGCGCCGTTGCCTCGTTCTTGAGGTCGCCGACGCGGTTTTCGAGATCCTTGGAGACGTCGATCAGGGTCTGGCGCAGGGCATTGGCCTTCTGGTTGCTGAGCTCCAGCTGTTCGCGCAGATCGGCCGTGGCCCCGGTCATCTCGAAGCCCTTCACGCCCTCGGCAGCGGCGACGGTCTTGTCGACGCTGACGAGGAAGGCGTCCCATTCGCTGGCGACCTGCTCCGCACTGGCGGCGATCTCGCCGGTTGCGGCCTCGCGCACCCGGGCCAGCCGGTCGGCGAAGCGCGTGCGCTCCGTGTCGATCAGCCCACGGATGTGCTCGACGGCTTCGGGGCGGGGATCGGTGCCGAGCTGGGCTTCGGCGCGGCCGATGGCCAGCACGTTCGCCCCGAGCGAGGCAACGAGGCGCGCATTGGTGGCCGCCTGGTCCATGCGTTCGCTGGACGCGTTCATTTCGTCCATGCCGGTGATGGCGATATAGCTCAGCCCGCCGGCGATGGAGCCGAGAAACCCGATGACGATGAGGATCTTGGTGATGATCTTCAGATTCGAAAGAAAGGGCATGGATTGTCTCCGGTATTTGACACCCCGACAGGGCAGAAAATGGGCTGTCGGCGCTGACTACCTTTGGAGGGTCGCGTGGTTCTCTTCTTCCAGAGATGGCTTATGGCTATCTGGATGAGATACTTATATTTTCGGTTTTTGCTCAAATATAACGAGCGTTGTTATTGCCTTTGTTGACTCAAAGTTTTGAGTTGCGTTTATGAATCTGTGGTTAATGCTGCTCGTGCAGCGTATCTCATCGGTTGCGGCAGGCCGGTCAAAGCCTCGGAATCCCGGTAGATGCTTGGTAGTATCTACAAGTGGATGCGATTCGTTTGTGGATATTCTTGGGAAAATTTACAGTGCGGTGACCCCGTATGTAAAACTCGACGCCTGGGCGGGGTTTATTGGCGACATCTTGAAAACAAACACAAAAAGGGCCGCCCGAGGGCGGCCCTTCTCTGTCTTGTGCCCGCCGGCGCGGGCCGGGAGCGGTGGAGGCGCCTGAAAGGAGCCTCAGGAGGCGCGGACCTTGTCCAGGAACTGCGACATCTGCATGCGCAGGTTGGAGGACTGCTCGGCCAGTTCGTTGGCCGAGGACAGCACCTGCGCCGAGGCGGAGCTCGCTTCCTGCGCGGCCTGGGTGACGCCGCCGATATTGTCCGTGACTTCCTGCGTGCCCTGAGCGGTCTGCTGGATGTTGCGGGCGACCTCGGACGTGGTGCTGGTCTGCTCGCCGATGGCACCGAAAATCGCGTCGGCAATCGAGTTCATGTCGCGGATGGTCTCGCCGATGGAGACGATGGCCTCGCCCGCTTCCGTGGTCGAGCTCTGCATCGACTTGATCTGCGTGGAGATCTCGGCCGTCGCCTTTGCGGTCTGCTCGGCGAGCCCCTTGACCTCGTTGGCAACGACCGCGAACCCGCGGCCCGCTTCGCCCGCGCGCGCCGCCTCGATGGTGGCGTTGAGGGCGAGGAGGTTGGTCTTCTCGGCGATCTCGTCGATCAGGCTGATGATCGCGCCGATCTTGTCGGCGTTCTCGCGCAGGTTCCGCATCCGCACATTCGTGCGCTCGGCTTCTTCCACCGCCCGCACCGCGACGTTCTTGGACTGGTCGGCCTGGCGGCCGATTTCGGTCGCCGAACTCGACAGTTCCTCGATGGAGGCAGCGACGGTCTGCACGTTCATCGCCGCCTGCTGTGCGGCGCTGGCAACGGAGGCGGACTGGGAGCTGGTCTCCTCGGCACTGGAGGTGAGGGTGGCGGCGGCCGCCTGCAGCTCGGTCGAGGCGGAGGAGACGACGGTGACGATCTCGCCCACCGCATTCTCGAAATCGTCAGCCATGCGGATCATCTCGGCCTTGCGCTGCTCGGCGGCCTTGAGATCGCGCTCGATCTTGGCCTCGGCCTCGCGCCGGGCTTCCTCTGCGAGCTTGATCTTGAAGGCCTCGACGGCCTGGGCGATCTCGCCGACCTCGTCCTTGCGATCTCGCCCGGCCACCTCGATGTCGAAATGGCCATCGGCCAGCTGGCGGACGCTGCCCATCAGCGCGCGGATCGGATTGACGATGCCGAAGCGGGTGATCAGGAAACCGACGAAGACGCCGCCGAGAATGCCGGCGATCGCCAGCGTGATCATGCTGGTCTCGCTCTGGCGATAGGCTTCGTTGGCCTCGAGCTTCAGCCGCTCGACCTCGTCGTTCAGCTTGCCGGACAGGTCGACGAAGGACTGGCGCACGGTCAGGCTCGCCTCGAGCGTGGCATCCATCGAGTCGCTGAGGGTTGCCGATTGTTCGGGGGTGCGATCGCCGCCCATCGTGTTGACCAGGTCGACATCTTCATCGATTTCGATCTGAAACTTGTCCCAGCGGGCCTGGATCTGGTCGAGGTCGGCGGTGATCCAGCTGGAATCGCCGGCGCGCACTTCCGCCATGCCTTTTGCAAAGCTCTCGCGCTCCCGGCTGATCGACTGGTTCGCCTCCTTGAAGGTGGCAGGGCGAGGATCGGCTGCCATGCGATAGTTGGCGCGGCTGATCGCCATCAGGTTGGCGCTGAGCTGGGCGACGAGCCGCGAATTGGTGGCCTGTGCGGACATGCGCGCGCTCGCGCTGTCCATCACGGTCATGGCGGAAATCGCCTGATAGGTCAGGGCGCCGGCAATCGCGCTGAGCAAGGCGATGACCAGGAGGATCTTGTAGAGGATTCGGATGTTGGAAAGCCGCAGCATGGGGGGCTCGCAGAGTTCGAGATCGACTGGGATGGGCGCAGCGGGGGTGCGAGCTCGGCAATATTTCGAGAGATTTTATTTATGGTTCTTCGAATATTGCAGGTTTTCTGTTCTTGAAGCTCAAGTCGTGGTGCGCTGGTACGTGCAGGTTGGCCGAGATTTGCTCGGTCACAACTTGATTGCGCTCCCATTCTTAAATTTGTGTTAAAGACCCTAGAAAGCGCATGTGAGTTTCAAGAATTTGGCTTGTCTTCGAATATTGATCCACGTTTGAGGGGCAAATTTTTCGAGGATACTGCTATCGAATATTTTGGTATTTTCTTTCTGTGAGCGGTTCGTCTGGAAATGCAGCGATGGCCATGGCGGGCGGTTGAGCGGGGATTGTGGTATTTTCGTAAGGGTTTACTTGAGGGAGGCGAGACTTGCGCAGGATCCGCAACGCGCTTTTCCTCAAGGGAAAGGCGGCGGGCCATCTTTTCTAGGGTTGGCCTTGCGAGCCCTGAGGTGCCGCAACGTTCGTCCGAAGAATATCGGTTTTGGGGAAAATTTCTCCGGTCGGGCGGCTCCAGGGTCTGCGAGCCGTCGCGGCGGCCCGCCGTCAGTTCCGGTTGCCCGGATGCCAGGGCGTTTCGGTGATTTCCACCGGGGGCAGGTCCAGCGATAGGGCGCGTGCAGGATCCGCATCCGCACCGGGCTGGCGGTCCGGGTCGAGCGGCGAAGGGGCGCCGGCCGTAGCCTCCGGCGTGCCCTCGTCAGCGGGCGTGTCGTCGTCCTGCGCTTCACCGGCCGAGAGGGAGGGGAAGTGGGACAGCGGCGCCGGGCCGTCGAGTTGCCAGATGCCGCGGCGCGCCTCGCGGGCAGCCTCGGACGCGGCGACAAGGTCCTCGCCCGCGCCTTCGCCGGGCCGTGCCCATCCCTGCGCCACCATCCATGCGGCGAGGTCCGTTCCCTGCTTGCGGCACTGGGCCAGCACCACGCCGGCCGGCGTGTCCTGCATGTCGTCGCAGGTAATGGCGTGCCGGCGCACGAGCCCGCGCAGGGCCGTGCGCGCCCGCATGCCGCAGGGCCAGGTGCCGCCAAGGCGCGAGGGGCAGGTTTCCTCGAGCAGCGGTGCGTCGATGCCGGCAAGGCGGATCGTCAGCTGCTTGGTGCGGAAGCTCCCGGCATCGATCACCAGCGGCTGGTGGAAGGTGATCTCTGTCGGGATCTCGCGCTCTGGCAGCTTCGGTACCTGCGAGGCGACGCGCTTGAGAGGACCGGAGACGCGCGGCGGCGGCAGGATGTCGGACGGCGTAACATTGCGGATGCTGGAGGGGTTGGGCGCATCGGGAAGCTGCACGACCTGCGGGGGTGCTAAGGGCACGACGGGAGATGCGGCCTGCGGGAGGGGGCGGGCTGGGCTTGGGGCTCGGGCTCGGTCGCCGCGTTGGCCGTTGCGCCGGGGGCGGCGGCAGGCGCCGGGGAGGGCGCCGTCGCCGTTCTCGCTGCTCACCAAGCCCCGCAGCATGCCGCCGCTGCCATAGTCGGCCGCGACCGCGAGCGTGCCGGCGATCAGCAATGCGATGAGGAAAGTGCGTCCCATATCCGTTCCCGTTTGCCGCGCTTTTGCGGCTCGTAGCTACTGGCTCGCCCAGATGATGCGGGCCATCCAGGCGATCTCCGCCATCGCCAGCCGCTCCGGTGCGGCCTCCGCATCCAGCGCCGACAGCTCGATGCGGCCGCGCAGACGCCGGGTGAAGATGCGGGCGCGGAGTTCGCCCGAGGCAAGGCGCAGCGCCACGCGGTCGCCGCGCTGGATCGGCCGCTTCGGCGAGATGACGATGATGTCGCCCTCCCGGTAGAAGGGCAGCATGTCCCCCCCGGTGACACGGATGGCGCAGTCCTCGCAAGGAATCTCTGCAAGGGCGGTGGGGCCGCCGCCCTCCAGCACCGCCGGCAGGTCGCCGTCATGGAAGAAGCCGCCTGCAGCGGCATGGGCGCCGGTGGCGGAGCTGAGCTGCGGCAGAGGCAAGCGGTCGCTGTCGGCCATGTCGGCGGACGCGGCGTCCTGTTCCGGTCCGTTGACCAGCGCGACGAAGTCGGCAAGGTCGGAACGGGTGGCGCCGAGGATCTTGGCGATCGATTCCATCGACGGCCAGCGCGGCCGCCCGTCTGCGGCGGTGCGCTTCGACGGGTTGAAGGTGGTGGGGTCGAGCCCCGCGCGCCGGGCAAGGCCGGAGGGCGTCAGCCCGTTGCGCCGGGCAAGCAGGTCGATGGCCGACCAGACCGTCTCGTGCGAAAGCATGGTTTGGCTCCGCTGCCGCCTGCCAGGGAATGGTCCTGGCCGGGCGGCCTGTTGCTGCGGCCGCCGCCGGGACGGCCGGACGCCGGGGGTGGTCGAGGCCGCCCGTCCCGCGCTTCCTGTCCGGGTTATCCCCGTTACGGGTATATATTCCTAATGGCAGTCGAGTGCCAGTCTGGCCCGGCAACGAGGCGCCCGCTTTCCTCCCCAATTGCCTTCCTCTTGGCCTTGTGCGGCCGGCCCTCAGCCTGTAATCCGGCGCGCAAGCCTTTTTCACGCACAGGGACGGGCCGCCTCATGACGTTGATCTACAAGATTTCTCCGGGCAAGGACTGGCAACAGGCCGAGGCACGGGGGCGGTTTTCCGGTGCGCCGGTGGACCTGGCCGACGGGTTCATCCATTTTTCTGCGGCCGATCAGGTGCGCGAGACCGCGGCGAAGCACTTCGCCGGACAGGAGGGACTTGTCCTCGTCGCGATCGAGGCCGAGGCGCTGGGCGAGGGCCTGAAATGGGAGCCCTCGCGCGGCGGGGCGCTGTTCCCGCATCTTTACGGCGAGCTGGACATGTCGGCGGTGCGCTGGGTGCGCGCGTTGCCGCTGGGAGCGGACGGCGCCCACCTCTTCCCGGAGGCGCTGTGATGTTTTCCTCCGCCGTCGATGCGCTCGCCCGCAAGGCGCTCTTCTCGCTGGATGCGGAAACCGCCCACGGGCTGACCGTCAAGGCGCTGGCAAGCGGCCTGACGCCGGCCTGCAAGGTGCCGAGCGACGGCCGGCTGGCGGTGACGCTCGGCGATCTGACCTTTCCCAACCCGCTCGGCATGGCTGCCGGGTTCGACAAGAACGGCGAGGTGCCCGACGCGCTGCTGGCGCTCGGCTTCGGCTTCACCGAGGCCGGCACGGTGACGCCGCTGGCCCAGGCCGGCAATCCGCGCCCACGCGTCTTTCGCCTGCCTGCGGATCGGGGTGTCGTCAATCGCCTCGGCTTCAACAATGAAGGCCATGCGGCGCTGCGCGCGCGGCTGGCGGCGCGGCGCCATCGCGGCGGCATCGTCGGGGTGAATGTCGGGGCCAACAAGGACGCGGCCGACCGCATCGCCGACTATGTGGCCGGGATCGAGACCTTCGCCGATCTCGCGTCCTATTTCGCGGTGAACATCTCGTCGCCGAACACGCCGGGCCTGCGCGACCTGCAGGCGCGCGAGGCGCTGAAGGAGCTGCTCGGCCGGGTGATGGAGGCGCGGGAAGCGGCTGCCTCCCGCCACGGGCGTTCGGTGCCGGTGCTGCTGAAGATTGCGCCGGACGTGGACGAGGCGGGGCTCGACGACATCGCCGCCGAGGTGCTGGCCGCCGGCATCGAGGGGCTGATCGTCTCCAACACGACGCTGGCGCGAAATGGCCTCACCGACCGCAAGGGCGCGGCCGAGGCCGGCGGATTGTCGGGGCGGCCGCTGTTTCGCCGCGCGACCATCGCGCTTGCCCGCATGCGCCTGCGCGTCGGCCCGCGCCTGCCCATCGTCGGCGTCGGCGGCATCGACAGCGGCGAGGCGGCGTGGACCAAGATCACGGCCGGCGCCAACCTGCTGCAGCTCTATACGGGCCTTGTCTACGAGGGACCCGGGCTGGTCGGCCGCATCCTGACGCATCTGTCCGCCTGCCTCGACCGGCACGGCCTTGCCGACCTTAGCGAGGCGAGCGGCCGCAATGCGGAAGCCTGGGCCAAGGCCGACCCGGACGGGCAGGGGAACGTCTGAGGCGCCCTCAATAGGCGCTAGCGACGTCCCCGAGTTCCACGTAGACGGACTTCACCTGGCTGTAGTGCTCGATGGCGGCATGGCCGTTCTCGCGGCCGATGCCGGACTTCTTGTAGCCGCCGAACGGCATTTCGATCGGCGTCAGGTTGTAGGTGTTGATCCAGCAGGTGCCGGCATGCAGCGCGCCGATCACCCGGTGCGCGCGGGCGATGTCGCGGGTGAAGACGCCGGCGGCAAGGCCGAACTCGGTCGCATTGGCCCGCGCCACCGCTTCTTCCTCGCTCTCGAAGTCGAGCACGCACATGACGGGGCCGAAGATCTCTTCGCGGGCGATCGTCATGTGGTCGGCGACGTCGGCAAACACCGTCGGCTCGACGAACAGCCCGTCCGGAAAGCCCTGCACGGTGGCGCGGTTGCCGCCGCATACAAGTCGCGCGCCCTCGCGCCGTCCCGCCTCGATATAGCCGAGCACCTTGTCGAGCTGGGCTTGCGAGACCAGCGGGCCGGTGTCGACGCTCTCGTCCATCGGATCGCCGAGCCTTGCGCGGGCGGTGCGCTCGGTCAGCCTCTCGAGGAAGGCCTCCTTCAGTCCCTTCTGCACGAAGACGCGGGTGCCGTTCGAGCAGATCTGGCCGGAGGAGTAGAAATTGGCGTTGATCGCCGCCGACACTGCATTGTCGAGATGGGCATCGTCGAAGACGATCAGCGGCGACTTGCCGCCGAGCTCCAGCGTCACATGCTTGAGCGTGCGGGAGGCAATCTCGGCGACCTTCGTGCCGGTGGGGACCGAGCCGGTCAGCGAGACCTTGGCGACGTCCGGATGCTCGACCAGGTGCGCGCCGGTCTCGCCATAGCCCTGCACCACGTTGAACACCCCGTCCGGCAGGCCGGCTTCCTTGAAGATTTCGGCAAGCTTGAGCGCGCTGAGCGGGGTCAGCTCCGACGGCTTGAACACGACCGCATTGCCGCAGGCGAGTGCGGGTGCCGCCTTCCAGCAGGCGATCTGGATGGGATAGTTCCACGCACCGATGGCGCCGACGACGCCGAGCGGCTCGCGGCGGGTGTAAGCGAAGGACCCGCCGAGATCGATGTGCTCGCCGGTGAGGGTTGCGGCAAGGCCGCCGTAATATTCCAGGCAATCGGCGCCGGAGGCCGCGTCCGCCACAAGCGTTTCCTGCAGCGGCTTGCCGGTGTCCAGGGTCTCCAGCTCGGAGAGCTCCCGGTTGCGCTCGCGCAGCAGGTCCGCCGCGCGCCGCAGCACCCGACCGCGCTCGGCCGCCGGCGTTGCCGCCCAAACGCGGAAGCCGGAGCGGGCCGCAGCAACGGCCGCATTGACCGTCTCGGAGCCGGCCGCGCAGAGCCTGGCGATCACCTCGCCGGTCGCCGGATAGCGGTTCTCGATCGGCCGCCCATGCGGGTCTTCCTGATAGCTGCCGTTGATGAAATGCGAAGCGGGGGGCTGGGCACGCATGAACTCTCTCCTGGCGGACGCGAACCGGAACTTTACGAATGAGTGTGAGGCAAGTCTAAGGCGTCAACGCTGCGCTGTCCGCCAGTTCGGATGGATCCAAGGCTCCTTGTTGGAGCGCGGCAGCGGCTCGCGTCCCATGACTTGGTCGGCGATCTTCTCGCCGGCCATGATCGAGGGGGCGTTGAGATTGCCGTTGGTGATCTGCGGGAAGATCGAGCTGTCGGCAACGCGCAAGCCCTCGACGCCGATCACCCGGCCTTGCGGGTCGACCACCGCCATCGGATCGTCGGGCGCGCCCATGCGGCAAGTGCCGCAGGGGTGGTAGGCGCTCTCGGCGTGCTCGCGGATGAAGGCATCGAGCTCGGCATCGGACTGCACCTCGGCGCCCGGCTGGATCTCGCGGCCGCGATAGGGCGCGAAGGCTTCCTGGCCGAAGATCTCCCGCGTCAGGCGGATGGCGGCGCGGAAGTCCTCCCAATCCTCGGGGTGCGACATGTAGTTGAACAGGATCGAGGGATCGGCCATCGGGTCGGGCGAGGTCAGGGCCACGCGTCCGCGCGACTTCGAGCGCATCGGCCCGACATGCGCCTGGAAGCCGTGCCCCTCCGCCGCCGCCTTGCCGTCGTAGCGCACGGCGAAGGGCAGGAAGTGGTACTGGATATCCGGATACTCGATGCCGGCGCGCGAGCGGATGAAGGCGCAGGCCTCGAAATGGTTGGAGGCGCCGAGCCCGGTGCCGGTGAACAGCCACTGTGCCCCGATGATGGCCTTGGAGATCAGGTTCCAGTGCTTGTAGAGGGTGATCGGCTGGGTGCAGGCCTGCTGGATATAGAGCTCCAGATGGTCCTGCAGGTTGCCGCCGACGCCCGGACGGTTGGCAAGGACCGGCAGGCCGAGCGCGCTGAGCGCGGCGCCGTCGCCGATACCGGACAGCATCAGGATCTTCGGCGAGTTGATGGACGAGGCGGCAAGGATCACCTCGGCCGAGGCGCTCACCCGTTCGATGCGTCCGCCCTGCCGGTATTCAACGCCGGTCGCGCGCGCGCCCTCGAACAGCACGCGGGTGACGGTGACGCCCGTGAACAGGTGGATGTTGGGTCGCTTCAGCGCCGGACGCAGATACGCGTTGGCGGTGGACCAGCGCCGGCCCCGCCACACGGTCATCTCCATGTCGCCGAAGCCTTCCTGCTTCAGCCCGTTATAGTCCGGCGTCGTCTCGTAGCCGGCCTGACGCCCGGCCTCTACGAAGGCGGCATAGAGCGGATTCCACTTGGTGCCGCGGGTGACGTGCAGCGGACCGGAGGTGCCGCGCACGCCGGCCTCGCCGCCATGGCTCGTCTCCATCCGCTCGAAATAGGGGGCGACATCGGCATGGGACCAGCCGCGTGCGCCCATCTCCTCCCAGGTGTCGAAGTCGCGCGCATGGCCGCGCACATAGACCATGCCGTTGATCGAGGAGGAGCCGCCGATGACGCGTCCGCGCGGGGTCGCGAGCCGGCGCCCGCCGAGATGCGGCTCCGGCTCGCTCTGATAGCCCCAGTCGTAGCGGGACATGTTCATCGGGTAGCTGAGCGCAGCCGGCATCTGGATGAAGGGGCCGATATCCGATCCGCCGGCCTCCAGCACCAGAACCTTGTTGGCCGGGTCTTCCGACAGGCGATAGGCGAGGGCGGCGCCGGCCGAGCCGGAGCCGACGACGATATGTGTCGCGTCCTGCATGGGTCTATCCGTTCCCCTTGTGTGCGATGTCCGTGGCGGCCGGGGGGAGCGTGCCGAGCTGCCGCTCGACATAGTCCTCGACCCGGCGGATGGCGCTGCGCGGCTGCGGCGGGCCGTCCGCGAAGATGCGCTGCAGCCAGAGCCCGTCGATCATCGCCGCCGTACCCTCGGCCGCATGGCGGGCGCGCTCGCCGGGAATGAGCGCGGAAAAGGCATGGGCGAGGTTGGAGACGAGCCGCCGGTGGTAGATGCGCAGCAGGCGGCGCGTCTCGGCGTCGGTGCGCGCCTGCAGGTAGAAGGCGAGCCAGGCCGAGATCAGCGCCGGCTGGAACTGGGTCGGCGCGAAGCTGGCCGAGATCATCGCCGAGATGCGCGCGCGCGGACCCTCCGCCCCGGCCATACGCTCGCGCGTCTCGCGCGACAGGTCGGTGAGCAGGAATCGCATGGTGGCGTTGAGCAGCCCGGCCTTGGAGCCGAAATAGTGATGCGCGAGCCCGCCCGAGACACCGGCACGCCGCGCGATCTCCGCCATCGTCGCATCGCCGAAGCCGCGCTCGTGGATCGTCGCGACGGTCGCGTCGATCAAGGCCTTGCGGCGATGGGTTTCCATTCCGATTCGCGGCATGTCCGCTCCGTTTCCAGCCCGCCCCGTTCGTTCTGAAGGTTGCGATCCGCCCCGCCCGAGGCCGGGCGGCGTGTGCGGTCCTGTCCCTGAGATGCGCCGCCGGTCGAGGGGAGGGCAGGCCGCCGGCGGCAGCCGCTGCGTTGGTCCTCGGCGGCAGCCCGTCCACAGGGGCGTGCTGCGCGGCGGATGCGCTTTCCGGTCGGTGTCGGCCGGCGCGCCTTGCTCTTCAAGGAATAATTTTGATTGGCCGTTCAATCAATGAAAAAACGAAAAACGTGCGGGGAATTGCCTATTCCGCTCAAAAATGTTTTGATGCGCATCGAAACGGGCAGG
Source organism: Stappia sp. 28M-7 (assembly GCF_014252955.1). Lineage (NCBI taxonomy): Bacteria > Pseudomonadati > Pseudomonadota > Alphaproteobacteria > Hyphomicrobiales > Stappiaceae > Stappia > Stappia quadratibracata. The sequence goes on from NZ_JACMIA010000001.1 coordinate 1,105,383, forward strand.
GAGGTCCGGTTCGTTCGTGCCGGGCCCTTGCTGCCTGGCTGCAGCATTCGGCGAGCGCGTATCGCGCCCCGGTGCCGCGCCCTGGCGACCCCGTCGCCTCTGGCCGCCGGCCTTCGCTGCCGGTGTGCGGGACCTCCCGCCCCGCCCTTCGAACCCCTGCGCGCCGCGCTTGCCGCGGATCGCGCGTCGGGACCTCGTGCCGCCGCGCCCCTTGCGGCCGGCCCACCATCGGCGCAGGCGGACCTGCCGCTGCGCTGCAACCCCGCATGCGGGCCGGCCCTTCCGGTCGTCCCGCTCCGTCAGGAGGACACAAGCTGATGAAAACCCTTGCCCTGCGCTTCGGCGCCGCAGCCCTTGCCCTGGGCCTTGCCGCCCCCGCCGCCATGGCGGCGGAAGCCGAAGCCTGCAAGACCGTCCGCTTCTCCGATGTCGGCTGGACCGATATCACCGCCACCACCGCCACTGCCTCGGTCGTGCTGGGCGCGCTCGGCTACGAGCCCGACGTTAAGATCCTCTCGGTGCCGGTCACCTATGCCTCGCTGAAGAACAAGGACATCGACGTCTTCCTCGGCAACTGGATGCCGACCATGGAGGGCGACATCAAGGCCTATCGCGAGGACGGTTCGGTGGAGACCGTGCGCGCCAATCTGGAAGGCGCCAAGTACACGCTCGCCGTGCCGCAATACACCTATGACAAGGGCCTGAAGTCCTTCGCCGACATCGCCAAGTTCAAGGACGATCTCGACGGCAAGATCTACGGCATCGAGGCCGGCAACGACGGCAACCGCCTGATCATCGACATGATCGAGAAGGACATGTTCGGCCTGAAGGACTTCGACATCGTCGAGAGCTCGGAAGCCGGCATGCTGTCGCAGGTCTCGCGCGCGGTGCCGCGCAAGCAGGACGTGGTCTTCCTGGGCTGGGAGCCGCATCCGATGAACGCCAATATCGACATGGCCTATCTTGAGGGCGGCGACGAGGTGTTCGGCCCCAATCTCGGCGGTGCGACGATCTACACCAACGTGCGCGCCGGCTATGTGGAAGAGTGCCCGAATGTCGGCAAGTTCCTCCAGAACCTGGAGTTCTCGCTCCAGATGGAGAACGAGATCATGGGCGCGATCCTCAATGACGGCACCGAGCCGAACGCGGCCGCGACCGCCTGGCTGAAGGCCAACCCGGGCGTTGCCGATGCCTGGCTCGAGGGTGTGACCACCTTCGACGGCGGCGATGCCAAGGCGGCCCTGAAGGGCGCCCTCGGCCTCTGACCCATCCCGTTCGCCCGCGCGTGAGGCCTGAGGGCCTGCGCGCGCGGGCGGACCGCATTCGCCCTGCGGGCAGGCGGCAAGCTCCCGCACAAAATCACAAGAACGGACGGCGAGGCTGCGCGTGGACTGGCTCACCCAACACAAGATTCCCATCGGCTCCTGGGCCAAGGCCCTGGTCGACTGGCTCACCGCCAACGCCTATTGGGTGTTCGACGGCATCTCGGCGGTGCTCGAGACCCTGATCGACGGCATCTTATGGCTCCTGCAGGCCCCCGGCCCGGTCGCGGTCGTGATCGCCGCAACGGTGCTGGCCTATGTCGTGCAGCGGCGCGTCTCCTTCGCGCTGTTCGTCGCGGCGAGCCTGCTGCTGATCATCAACCAGGGCTACTGGACGCAGACGACCGAAACCCTGTCGCTGGTCATCGCCGCCTCCGCCGTGTGCATGGCGATCGGCGTGCCGCTCGGCGTTGCCGCCGCGCACCGGCCCAAGCTCTATGCCGCGATGCGCCCCGTCCTCGACCTGATGCAGACAATCCCGACCTTCGTCTATCTGATCCCGGCGCTGATCCTCTTCGGTCTCGGCATGGTGCCGGGCCTCATCGCCACGGTGATCTTTGCCATTCCTGCGCCCATCCGCCTGACCCAGCTCGGCGTTTCCTCCACCCCGCGCCAGCTGATCGAGGCGGGCGAGGCCTTCGGCGCCACCGGCTGGCAGCTGTTGTGGAAGGTGGAGCTGCCTTACGCGCTGCCGCAGATCATGGCCGGCCTGACCCAGACCATCATGCTGTCGCTGTCGATGGTGGTGATCGCCGCGCTCGTCGGCGCCGACGGGCTCGGCGTGCCGACCTTGCGCGCGCTCAACACCGTCAACATCGCGCAGGGCTTCGAGGTCGGCATCGCCATCGTGCTGGTGGCGATCGTGCTCGACCGCTTCTTCCGCAACCGCAACGAAGGGGAGGGCAGCCGATGACCGCCGCCGTTTCGTTCCGCAATGTCGACATCGTCTTCGGCAAGCGCCCCGAGACGGCGCTGCCGCTGATCGATGCCGGCCGCAGCCGCGCCGAGATCCAGACGGAGACCGGCCAGATCCTCGGCGTGGCCGGCGCCAGCTTCGACATCGAGGAGGGCGAGCTGATCGTGCTGATGGGCCTGTCGGGCTCCGGCAAGTCGACGCTGCTGCGCGCCGTCAACGGGCTGAACCAGATCACCCGGGGCGAGGTTCTGGTGCACAATGGCGAGGGCTCGGTGAACCCGTCCGCCTGCGCGCCGCAGGAGCTGCGCGCGCTGCGCCGCGGCCGCATCGCCATGGTGTTCCAGCAATTCGCGCTGCTGCCCTGGCGCACGGTGCGCGAAAATGTCGGCTTCGGGCTGGAGCTGGCCGGATTGCCGACGCGCGAGCGCCGGCGGAAGGTCGACGAGCAGCTGGAGCTGGTCGGCCTTGCCCAGTGGGGCGACAAGTATGTGCACGAGCTGTCCGGCGGCATGCAGCAGCGTGTCGGGCTGGCCCGCGCCTTTGCCACCGACGCGCCAATCCTCTTGATGGACGAGCCGTTCTCAGCGCTCGATCCGCTGATCCGCGGCCATTTGCAGGACGAGCTGCTGGCGCTGCAGGACAAGCTCAACAAGACCATCGTCTTCGTCAGCCACGATCTCGACGAGGCGGCCAAGATCGGCAACCGCATCGCCATCATGGAGGGCGGGCGGGTGATCCAGCTCGGCACGCCGCAGCAGATCGTGCGCAAGCCGGCGAGCGACTATGTGGCGGAGTTCGTGGCGCACATGAACCCGCTCGGGGTGCTGCGCGCCCGCGACATCATGCGTCCGCTGGGCGAGGGCGAGGCGAGCGGGCTGGACGGCGCGCCGCGCTGCGCGCCGAAGACGCCGGTGCGCGAGGTGATCGCCCTGAAGCGCTCCGCCGAGGCGCCGGTGCTGGTCTGCGACGGCGACACCCCGCTGGGGCTGGTCGGCGAGGGCGAGATCCTCGATTGCCTGCGCTAGAAGGTACTGCCGGCTAGGCCGGGAGCGCGGGAAAGGTCTCCCGCGCGCGCCGGCCGGTGATCGCCAGCAGCGAGAAGCCGCGCGCGGCAAGCAGGATGGTGAAGGCGAGCCACAGGCCGTGATTGCCGAGTATGGGGAAGGCGATCGCATAGGCGGCGAAGTAGAGCACCAGCGACAGCAGCATCATGTTGCGCATGTCGCGCGACCAGGTGGCGCCGATGAACACGCCGTCCATCTGGAACGCCAGCACGCCGAACAACGGCGTCGCCGCCGCCCAGCTTAAGTATGTGATCGCGACCTGGCGCACGTCCTCCGCCGTCGTCATCGCATGGATGAGCACCGGGCCGGCGAAGAAGAAGACCAGCGAAATCAGCCCGGCGAGCACATAGCCCCAGACGAGGCTGAGCTTGAGCGAGCGGTCGAAGGCCGGGCGGTAGCGCGCCCCGACCGCGCGGCCCGCAAGCTGCTCGGCCGCCGTTGCAAGGCCGTCGAGGAAGAAGCTCGCCACCATGAAGAGCTTCTCCAGGATGGCATTGGCCGCCAGCACGGTGTCGCCTTGCGCTGCCGAGCGCGACATGAAGAAGGCGAAGGCGGTAATCAACGCGAAGGAGCGGATCAGGATGTCGCCGTTGAGCGCCATCATCCGCTTGAAGCGCACCTTGTCGAAAACCTGCGCGCGGGTCGGGAGCGGCCGGCCCGACAGGGCGCGGGCGGCCAGCACCGTACCGGCCAGCGCGGTCAGCGCCTCGGCCGCGACGGTGGCAGCGGCAACGCCCGCGACGCCCCACTCGAAATACAGCACGAACAGCACGGACAGGGCGATGTTGAAGCCGTTCAGCCAGGTCTGCAGGCCGAGCGCGGTCATGGCCCGGCCGCGGCCGATGAACCAGCCCAGAAACGCGTAATTGGCGAGCGCCAGCGGCGCGGAGAAGGCGCGGATGGCGAAATAGCTGGTGGTCGCGGCCTGCACCTCGGGGCTGCCGCCCATCAGCCACAGGCCGGCGGAGAGCGCGGGCTGCTGCAGAACGATCACTACCGACCCGAGCACCACTGCCAGCAGCACGGCACGGAACAGCACGGCGCGCTCCTCCTCGCCGTCGCCCGCACCGGCGGCCTGCGCTGTGAGGCCCGTGGTGCCGGCGCGCAGGAAGTTGAAGCTGGTGAAGACGATGTCGAACAGCACGCCGCCGAGCGCGATGCCGCCGAGAAGCGCGGCATCGCCGAGCTGGCCGATCACCGCCGTGTCGACCAGACCGAGCAGCGGCGTCGACAGATAGGCGAGCGTCATCGGCACCGCGATGGCAAGCACGCTGCGGCTGGTCACGTCGAACGGGCGCACGGCGCCGGGCTGGCTCGTCATCTGGCTTGGCTCAAAATGTGGGGTGCAGGCGGGCAGGAGAGTCGTTTGGCCGGACGCTAGCGAACAGAGGTGGAACGGTCAAACGGGATGTGGCGGGCGGGCCCGTGCCGTGCTCGATCGTTCTGTCATACTCCTGCACGACGCTCTCCCGGCGTCTTCCCGGGCGAGCATCGCGAGACCCGGGATCGGGGAGGCAGGGCGCTGGTGGATCATCCGGGAGTGCATCCGAGACGCCCTGGCTCGCCGGTTCCGGGTCGCGGCTTCGCCTTGCCCGGAATGACGAAGGAGAGGGAGGAGGGGGTTACGGCGCGCTGTGCTCTCGTCTCAGCTTTCCCCCGCATGCTCCAGGATGTTGAGCAGACGTCCGTTCGGATCGCGCAGGAACAGGCGGCGCACGCCCCAGGGCTCAACGGCCGGCCCGTATTCGGGGCGAAGTCCGGCGCGTTCGATGCGGACGATCACCTCGTCGAGATCGTCCACCTCGATGGAGAGGTCCGGCACCGGCGTGCCCGAACCTCCTTGCGTGGCGATGCCGATCTGCGGGCGTGCCGGGCTCGGGGCTTCGGCGGCAAGGGTGACGAACCAGCCGTGGTCCATCACCGGCTCGAGATCGAGAATGTCCCGGTAGAAGGCCGTGGACGGCCCGGTATCGGTGACGGCGATATTCGCGACGATGCGCCTGACGGTCATGCGGTGCTCCCGTGATTGCTGCGGGAGAGGGTAGGCGATGGGGCGGCCCGTGCCTTGAAGAAATGTCGGATGGGGCGGGACAGCAGCAAGGCCATCCCGCCCGGGCTGCCTCAGATGGAGGCGGCGATGCGGGCGATCTCTGCCATGGTGGCGTCGCGCGTCTTGGCCTCGGCCTTGGGCATCTCGCAATAGGCGGTGACGATCAGCGCGCCGCGCCCGCTCGGCCAGGCGACGCCGATGTCGTTGGCGTGACCCTTGCCGCTGGTGCCGGTCTTGTCGCCGACCAGCCAGTCGGCGGGAAAGCCGGCGCGCAGGCGCGCATCGCCGGTCCGGTTGGTGACCATCCACGCGGTCAGCCGGTCGCGCGAGCGGCGCGACAGCGCATCCCCGAACAGCAGCTTGCGCAGGGTCTCCGCCATCGCTGCCGGCGTGGTGGTGTCGCGCTCGTCGTCGGGCCCGTCATGGGCATTGAGTGCCGGCTCCGTCCGGTCGTGACGGGTGGTCTCGTCGCCGAGCGAGCGGGCGAAGCCCGTCAGTGCGGCCGGGCCGCCGAAGCTTGCCAGCAGCAGATTGGCGGCGGTGTTGTCCGACAGCGTCATCGTCGCCTCGCACAGTTCGGCGACCGTCAGGCCGGGACCGCCGGCGTGCTTTTCCGTGCCCGGCGACCAGGACACCAGATCGCGCTTGGTGAAGGGAATGCGCCGGTCGAGCTGCTCCTCCTCCCGGTCGACGCGGGCGAGCACGAAGGCGGTGAGCATCAGCTTGAAAGTGGAGGCCATCAGAAACCGCTCATTCAGCCGATTGCCGAAGGTCTGCCCGCTGGCAACGTCATGGATGGCGATGCCGAGGCGGCCGCCCTGCTTGCTTTCCAGCGCGGCAAGGCGCCCCTCGATATCGGCGATATCGGCCGTGCCGGCGCGGGCGGGCATGGTCACGAGAGTGGTGCCGGCAGCCAGCGTCGGGGCGAGCAGAAGCGAGCCGGCAAGCGCCTGCCGGCGAGACAGTTTGAACATGGATTTCGTCTCCGTGGTGAAAGCGTGCGACCCGCGCCGGTCGGTGCCGGCGGCAGGTGGCGCTGGATGGCCTCCCAGCCTGCGGGAGCGATCATGCGCAAACACGAGACCCTCGCCAAACGATCAATTCTGGGATTAGACATGAGAAAATATTGGTCTTGGAGAAAAGCCCATGGACGTCTCGCAACTGCCGCTCAATGCGCTGCGCGCCTTCGAGGCTTCGGCCCGGCTCGGCAGCTTCACCCGTGCCGGGCTGGAGCTGCGGGTGACCCAGACCGCGATCAGCCATCAGGTGAAGGCGCTTGAGGACACGCTCGGCCTGACCCTGTTCAAGCGCCTGCCGCGGGGGCTCGCGCTCACCGACGAGGCGCAGGCCCTGCTGCCCGTGCTGACCGACGCCTTCCGCCGGATGAGCGCGACGCTGAGCCAGTTCGAGCAGGGCAATTTCCGCGAGATCCTGACCATCGGCGTCGTCGGCACCTTCGCCATCGGCTGGCTGCTGCCGCGTCTGGCGGGCTTTCGCGAGCGTAACCCCCATGTCGATCTACGGCTGAAGACCAACAACAACCGGGCCGACATGCTGCTCGACGGGCTCGACCTGTTCATCCGCTTCGGGGATGGCGCCTGGCACGCGACGGATGCGGTGCGGCTGATGGAGGCTCCGTTCTCGCCGGTCTGCGCGCCGCAGGTCGCGGCGCGGCTCCGGCAGCCCGCCGATCTGGCCGGCGAGGATCTGCTGCGTTCCTATCGGCAGGACGAATGGGCGGCCTGGTTCCGCATGGCCGGGCTCGAGCCGTTGCCGGCGCGCGGCTTCATGTTCGATTCCTCCAGAGCCCTGGTGGAGGCGGCATCGCTGGGGGCCGGCGTTGCCCTGGTGCCGGTCGCGATGTTTGCGCGCGAGATCGAGGAGGGACGGGTGATCCGCCCCTTCGCGGTGGACGCCTCGCTCGGCGCCTACTGGCTGACCTGGCTGAAATCGCGCCGGCAGACGCCGGCCATGCGCGCCTTTCACCAGTGGATCGCGGACGAGGCGGGCTGAGGACGCAGGCGTAGCTCCGGCTCAGGCCGAGTGCGGTCCCGGCTGAACCTCGACCGTGATGTGGGACAGCGCCGCGATCCGCGCGAGCCTTGCCTTGTAATGCGCCGGGTCCCTCGGCGCGTTCGACACCAAGGACACGATGGCGGCGTGGTGGCCGGGCCCGACCTGCCAGACATGCAGGTCGCAGATGCGGTCGCCTGTGGTCTCGATCGCCTTGCGGATCTCCTCCGGCAAGTGCTCGTCCTCGGGTGTGCGGTCCAGCAGCACCGCGCCGGTCGCGCGGATCAGGCCCCACGACCAGCGCGCGATGATCAGCGCACCGACGACACCCATCAGCGGATCGGCCCAGAGCCAGCCCTGGCTGCGTCCGAGCAGCAATGCGGCAATCGCGAGAACCGATGTCAGGGCGTCGGCCAGCACATGCAGGTAGGCGGCGCGCAGGTTGTTGTCGCGCGCCGGGCCGTGGCCGGAATGGTCGTGCGCGTCATGGTGGGCGTGGTCGTGATGATGATGGCCGTGATGGGAATGATGATGGCCGTGATGATGGTGACCATGATCGTCCCTGAGCAGCCAGGCGCAGGCGAGGTTCACCACCAGCCCGATGACGGCGACGGCAATCGCCTGCTCGAAGCTGATCGCCACCGGGTTGGCGAGGCGCAGCAGGCTTTCCCATCCGATCAGCAGCGCGACGAGCGCCAGCACGATGGCACTGGCGAAGCCGCCGAGATCGCCGAGCTTTCCGGTGCCGAAGCTGAAGCGCGGATCGTTGCGATGCCGGCGTGCGAACAGATAGGCAAGGGCGGTGATGAGCAGGGCGGCTGCGTGGGTGGACATGTGCCAGCCGTCGGCGAGCAGCGCCATCGAGCCGAAGAGCGTGCCGGCGGCGATCTCGACGACCATCATTGTTGCCGTGAGGGCAATGACCAGCCAGACACGCCGCTCGTTGCGCCGATGCTGCGAGCCGAGAAAGTCGTGTCCGTGCGTGTAGGTGGAGATGGTTTCGGGTGCCATTGCACTCTCCCGTCGCCGGCTGCCCGGCCTATTTGATGCCGGCCTATTTCATGTAGGTGCGGATGACCTCGAGCAGCTCCTCGCTGCCCTGCCGGCGCTCGGCCTCGGTCTGCGCGTGAAGAACATGCTCGTGAAGGTGGCCTTCCATCACTTCCGCGGTGAGGCCGCTCAGGGCGCCTCTGGCGGAGGCGAGCTGACGCAGGATTTCGGCGCAGGGCTTTTGGGCCTCCAGCGCGCGCTCGATGCCTTCGAGCTGCCCCTTGAGACGGCGAACCCGGGCAATCAGCTTCTGCCCGTCGCGAACGGTATGGGACATCGTGCCTGTCCGTGCCTTCCCTGTATAGTATAGGGGACTATATTATACGCGATCCGAAATGGGAAGTCCGGCCGCGCCTCGTGGTGTCTGACGCGTCATGCGGGGCAGAGGCGCACCGGTGAGGTCGGCTTTCGGGCGTGGCTGGACGGTGCGGGAGATCGAGGGTTGGCGCCGGATTTCCCTGCCTGAACCGATTGTCTCTTGAAATACGTGAGGACTCACGTATATAGACTGCAACAATCACGCAAATGGAAGGTTTCGTGTCATGAACGCGCTTGTCTTCACCCTTCTCGACATTGCCGGCCTCATCGAGAAGCGGCTCGACCGCCCGCTTGCCGGCGCTCGCGGCGTCAGCTTCCGCGAGTATCGCCTGCTCAAGAGCCTGTCGGACTTTCCCGGCAGCCGCGCCATGCGGGTGGAACTGGCCCAGTCCGTCGGCCTGACGCCCTCGGCGGTGACCCGCGCACTGAAGCCGCTCGAGAAGCTCGGCTACGTCGTCACGGAAAAGGGCGAGCGCGATGCCCGCCAGAGCCTGGCGCGGCTGACGCAGGCCGGCGAGGTCCTGCTTGCCGATGCCGATGCCATCGTTGCCGACGTGGTGGCCGGTCTGCCGGCCATGTCGATCAGCGAGGGCCAACTGGCCGAGTTGCATCGCGGCCTGGCCGGTCCGGCGGCGAGCCGGACGGTCCCCTTGAGGGCGGCCATCGTCTGAGACCCTGCAAGGTGCGGGGGCGTTCCGCCACGGGATGCCCCCGCACTGGTCTCCTGCGTCCTGCGGAGCGTATAAGCGTCTGTCCCCACTTGGTCTTGCAACCGGGTTCCGAGTTCCGCATGTCGCTCGCCATCGTCCATCATCCGGCCTATTGCGCCGATATCCCCGCCGCCCACCGCTTTCCGATGAACAAGTTCCGCCGCGTGGCGGAAGTGCTCGTCGAGGACGGGCTGGTCGCGCCGGACGGCTTTCACCGGCCGGCGCCCGCACCGGCGGAATGGATCGCGCTCGCCCATGACCGGGCCTATGTCGACCAGGTTTTCGCCGCCGATGTGCCGGCGCCCATCGCCCGCGAGATCGGCCTGCCGATGAGCGAGAGCGTCGGCTTCCGCGCCCGCTGCGCCACCGCCGGCACGGTGCTGACCGCGCTTCTGGCGCTGGACCGGGGCATCGCCTGCAACACTGCCGGCGGCAGCCATCACGCCCGCAGCTCGCACGGGGCGGGGTTCTGCGTCTTCAACGATGTCGCGGTCGCGATCCGCCTGCTGATGGCGGACCGGGCGATCCGGCGCGCCATGGTCGTCGATCTAGATGTGCATCAGGGCGACGGCACCGCGCAGATCTTTGCCGGCGACGAGGCGGTCTTCACGCTGTCGCTGCATGCGGCCCGCAACTATCCCGTCCGCAAGGTGCCCTCGACCCTCGACGTGCCGCTGGAGGACGGGCTGCGCGATGCGGCTTATCTTCAAGCGCTGGCGGATGTGCTGCCGGCAGCGCTTGCCGCCTTCCGCCCCGACATCGTCTTCTACAATGCCGGCGTCGACCCGCACGAGGAGGACCGGCTGGGCCGGCTGTCGCTGAGCGACGAGGGACTGGCCGCCCGCGACCGCTATGTCGTGGAACAGGTGCGCAAGGCCGGGGTCCCGCTCGCCGGGGTCATCGGCGGCGGCTATCTGGAGGATATCGACAGGCTGGCGCGCCGCCACACGATCCTGCACCGGGCAGCGGCAGAGGTCGCCTGAAGCCGCAAGGGGAGGGGCCGGCTCAGCTGCGCCGGCCGAGACTCATCAGCCGCAGCACCACCCACACCGGGATCACCACCATGGCGCCGAGCACGAAATAACCGCCGAGCTGGCCGAGCGCTTCGAAGCCGAGATCCCACAAGCGTCGGATGAAGGAGACGATCCCGTCGAAGATGTCGAGCGGGTACAGGCCGAGCGCCGACATCAGCACGCCGACGACGAAGGACAGGAACAACAGCTTGAGGATCACCCGGGCGGGAGAGTCTCCGAGAAAGCGGCTGATCGGGCTGTTGGACATGCGCTGGTTCCTGCAAAGGCTGCCGGGGGCTCGCAAGGCCTGCGCGCCATCCCGTGTCCCTGAGATGTAGGCGGGCGGGTGGCTCGGATCAAACGCAAAATCGTCTCCGCTCCTTTCGCGGCGCCCTATGTGATAATGTCAATATGATGCCACATTGGAGCGTGACATCTCGTGTCGCGGGATGCGGGCGATTCATGCGGCATTTGTCCGGATCGCTCAGGCTCGGGAGGCGGCGAGCCCAGATGCGTCCTCATTGCCGGCGGTCCTTTTCGGAGCGCCCGGACACGGCTCCAGCCCCGGTCAGGCGGAGCCGGAAAGCGAACCGACCGTCGAAGCCGAAGGCTCCGTGCCGCTGCGGCGCGGGGCCCGACAAGCCAGGAATGCCCGTCGACATGCCACTTCAGACCCTTGCCCTCTTGCGAAAGATCGCCGTCCTTGCGCTCGCCGCAGCGCCGCTGGTCGGCCTTTCCGCCCACCCCTCGAGTGCCGAGGCGCAGGACCTTTCCGTGACCGGTACATGGCGGATCGAGGCGCTTGCCGCGCCGGGCGGCGCGCTGGTCGATGTCGACCAGGGCCTGTCCAGCCGCACGGAAGTGACCATCGACCGCCACGGCATGTGGCTGGCCTCGGCCGGCTGCAACCGCCTGCGCGGCACGCTGCAGCAGATGGGGCACGCGCTCTCCGTCTCGACCCGCGTGATGGCCACGGAAATGGCTTGCGAGGGCCCGTCCGGCGATCTCGAGCGCCGGTTCCTGCATTTCTTCCCGGCCGTGACCCAGGTCGACGGCATCCCCGGACGCGTGCTGCTGCGCGACCAGTCCGGCGCGGCCGTGCTGCTGCTGGTCAACAAGTAGCATCGCCTGCCCGCAAGGACGCGGGGACAGGGCACTGCCCTGTTCGAAAAACGCAAAAGGGCGGCCGAGGCCGCCCTTCGCATTTGTGGTGAGGCGGAAAGCGGCGCCCTATGCCGCCTCGCGCTCGCCGGCATCCGGTCCCTTCTCGGGAGCGAAGCGCTCGTAGAAGCGGGCGTCGGTCTTGGCCATCTCCTTGAGCAGGCGGTTCGGCTTGAACCGCGGCCCCCACTTCTTGGTGAACTTGCGGCACAGCTCGGTAAAGGCGGCGGTGCCCATGCCGTCGATATAGGACAGGGTGCCGCCGGTGAACGGCGCGAAGCCGAAGCCGAGGATCGATCCGACATCCGCCTCGCGCACGTCCGTCAGGCAGTTCTCCTCGAAGATCCGCGCCGTCTCCAGCGCCTGCATGACGAGGAAGCGCTGCTTCAGCTCCTCCACGTCGAAGGCATCGGCGGGCTTGGGCTTGCCGACCACCTCGGGAATGCCGGGCCACAGCTTCTTGTCGCGGCCCTGATAGTCGTAGAAGCCCTTGCCGTTCTTGCGCCCGAACCGCTCGCGCTTCACCACCATCTCTTCCAGGATGTTGTCGAGCGGGCCTTCCACATACTTGACGCCGAGGTCCTTGCGCGTTGCCGAGACGATCTTCCAGGCAAGGTCCAGCGCCACCTCGTCGCCGAGCGACAGCGGGCCGACCGGCATGCCGGCCATGCGGCCGCAGTTCTCGATCATCGCGGCCGGAACCCCGTCGGCCAGCATCATCAGGCCTTCGCGGATATAGGTCATGACGACGCGCGAGGTGTAGAAGCCGCGCGAGTCGTTGACGACGATCGGCGTCTTCTTGATCGCCTTGATGTAGTCGAGCGCCATGGCCAGCGCCTTGTCGCCGGTCTTCTTGCCGAGGATCACCTCGACCAGCATCATCTTGTCGACCGGCGAGAAGAAGTGGATGCCGATGAAGTTCTTCGGCCGCTTCGAGGCCTCGGCGAGCGAGGTGATCGGCAGGGTCGAGGTGTTGGAGGCGTAGATCGCCTTCGACTTCAGCACCGCCTCGGCCTTCTCCGTGACGACGCGCTTGACCTCGCGGTCCTCGAACACCGCCTCGATGACCAGGTCGCAATCCGCCAGTGCCTCGTAGTCGGACGTTGCTGTGATGCGCGACAGCAGCGCCACCTTGTCGGCCTCGCTGGCCCGTCCGCGCTTGATCGCCTTGGAGACCAGCTCGTCGGAATGGGCCTTGCCCTTGTCTGCCGCCGCCTGGTCGCGGTCGATCAGCACCACGTCGATGCCGGCCTTGGCGGTGACATAGGCAATGCCGGCGCCCATGAAGCCGGCGCCGAGAATGCCCACCTTCCTAATGCGGTTCGGCTTGACCGAGGTCGGCCGGCGGGCGCCCTTGTTCAGCTCCTGCATGGAGACGAACAGCGAGCGGATCATGTTCGCCGCTTCCGGCGTCTGCAGCACATGGGCGAAGTAGCGGCTTTCCACCGTCAGCGCCTGGTCCATCGGCATCAAGAGGCCTTCGTAGACCGCCTGCAGCAGGGCCCGGGCACCGGGATAGTTGTCATGGGTCTCGCGCCGGTAGATGGCGTTGGCCGCCGGCCAGAACTGGAAGCCGGCCGGCGAGTAGATCCCCCCGCCCGGCAGGCGGAAGCCCTTCTGGTCCCACGGCTTGACCGGATCGACACCCGCTTTCAGCATCTTCACGGCCGCCGCCATCAGCTTCTTTGCAGGCGCGGTCTCGTCGATCAGCTTCATCGCCTTGGCCTGGGCAGCGTTCAGCGTCTTGCCCTGCAGCAGGAACTGCAGGCCCTGCTGGCTGTCGGCCATGCGCATGACGCGCTGTGTGCCGCCGGCGCCGGGGAAGAGGCCGACCTTGACCTCCGGCAGGGCCATCTTGAAGGCATCGTCCTCGGCCGCCACCCGCGCATGGCAGGCCAGAGCCAGTTCCGTCGCCCCGCCCATGCAGGTGCCGTTGATCGCCGCGACGAACGGCTTGCCGCAGGTCTCCAGCTTGCGGAAGATCTGCGACAGGCGCCGGGAGCCGTCGAACAGCATCCGCGCCGCCCCTTCCGGATCCTTCGCCCGCTTGGCATGGAAGTCGCGCAGCAGCCCTTCCAGCATGGTGAGGTCGGCGCCGCCGGAAAAGGCGGCCTTGCCCGAGGTGATGACGGCGCCCTTGACGGTCGCATCGCCCGCCACCGCATCGACGATGGCGTCCAGCTCGTCCATCACCGACATGTCGATGACGTTCATGCTCTTGCCCGGCATGTCCCAGACGATGTGGGCGATGCCGGCGTCGGTGGTCAGGGTGAAGTTCCTGTAAGCCATGTCGGCCTCCTGATGTCAGTGGCGCGTGCCGTTGTTGCGTTGGAAAAATGCGCTGCCGTGCGGGTGCGCCGGGTAAGCAAATGGCAATTTGGGGCTGGTAGAACGCGTTGAGGTAACAGGCTGCCAGCAGGAGAGTGCCGGATGAGCGGACAGTGCGAAGGATGCCGCGACGGCGCTCGCCTGGATTTCGACTTCACGATGGCGTTCCAGCCGATCATCGACCTCAACCGGAACCGGATATGGGGCTATGAGGCCCTGGTGCGCGGCATCGACGGGGAGTCCGCCGGGGCGATCCTCGGACGGGTCACTCCGGAAAACCGCTACCGTTTCGATCAGGCCTGCCGGGTCAAGGCGATCGAGCTTGCCGCCGAGCTTTTCGGCGACGGCGATACGCGGCTGTCCATCAACTTCATGCCCAACGCGGTCTACGATCCGGCCGCCTGCATCCGCACGACGTTGCTTGCCGCCGGCCGCGCCGGATTTGCGCTCGACCGGATCATGTTCGAGTTCACCGAAAACGAACCGATGATCGACACCGGGCATGTGAAGGGCATCATCGCGGAGTACAAGCGGCGCGGCTTCATCACGGCCATCGACGATTTCGGCGCCGGCTATGCCGGCCTGAAGCTTCTCGCCAATTTCCAGCCCGACCTGGTCAAGATCGACATGGACCTGGTGCGCGATATCGACACCAGCCCGGCCCGCCAGGCGATCGTTGCCGGCATCATCGGCATCTGCCGCCAGCTCGACATCACGGTGCTTGCCGAAGGTATCGAGACCGAGGCCGAGCTGACGGTGCTGCGAGCGGCGGGAATCTCGCTTGTGCAGGGCTACTACCTGGCACGTCCGACCCTGGCCGCGCTGCCCGCCTTCGACCGTGCAAAGGCCGTGCAGGTCGCCTAGCTCCGCCATTTCGCCGGGCCCCGTCACGCTCACACCCGCTCGATGATCGTTGCCGTGCCCATGCCGGCGCCGATGCACAGCGTCACCAGCGCGGTGTTGAGGTCCTGCCGCTCCAGCTCGTCGAGCACCGTGCCGAGGATCATCGCGCCGGTCGCTCCCAGCGGATGGCCCATGGCGATGGCCCCGCCGTTGACGTTGACGATGGCCGGGTCGAGGTCGAAGGCCTGCCGGTAGCGCAGCACCACCGAGGCGAAGGCCTCGTTGATCTCGAACAGGTCGATGTCCTTCAGCGACATCTTCGCGCTGGCGAGCAGCTTCTCGGTGACGTCCACCGGCCCGGTCAGCATCAGGGCGGGCTCCGAGCCGATATTGGCGAAGGCGCGGATGCGCGCGCGCGCCGTCAGGCCGGCCTTGCGCCCGGCCTTGCGGTTGCCGATGAGAACAGCGGCGGCCCCATCTACGATGCCCGACGAGTTGCCCGCGTGGTGCACATGGGTGAGCGAGGCGAGTTCGGGATGGGCCTGGATCGCCACCGCATCGAAGCCGCCCATCTGGCCCATCATCTCGAAGGACGGGTTCAGGGCGGCCAGCGACTGCATGTCGGTCTCGGGCCGCATGTGCTCGTCGCGGCCGAGGATGGTCAAGCCGTTGATGTCGCGCACCGGCACGACGGAGCGGGAGAAATAGCCCTTGTCCCAGGCGTTGGCGGCGCGCTTCTGGCTTTCCACCGCGTAGCCGTCGACGTCATCGCGGGAGAAGCCGTACTTGCTGGCGATGAGGTCGGCCGAAACGCCCTGCGGCATGAAGTAGGAGGGCAGGGCGACCTGCGGATCGACCGGCCAGGCGCCGCCCGAGGCGCCGATGCCGATGCGGCTCATGGACTCCGCGCCGCCCGCGACGACGAGATCGTGCTGGCCGGCCATGACCTGCGCCGCGCCGAAGTTCACGGCATCGAGACCGGAGGCGCAGAAGCGATTGAGCTGGACGCCCGGGACCGCGTGGTCGTAGCCGGCTGCGAAGACCGCGGCGCGGGCGATGTCGCCGCCGGCCTCGCCGACCGGATCGACGCAGCCAAGGACCACATCGTCGACGAGCTTCGTGTCGAGCCCGTTGCGCTCGCGCAGCGCCTTGAGCGGTTCGGCCGCCAGCCGCACCGCCGGCACCTCATAGAGGGAGCCGTCCTTCTTGCCGCGCCCGCGCGGCGTGCGAACATGGTCGAAAATCAGTGCGTCGGCCATCAATGCCTCCTTGATCCGTCCTGCCGTTCGGCCCCTTCAAGGGGCGGCGAATGCGTACCCGCAGCCCTAGAGGCTGCGGGCGATCAGAACCTTCATGATCTCGTTTGTCCCGGCGTAGATCCGCTGCACGCGGGCATCGGCGTAGAGCCGGGAGATCGGATATTCGTTCATGTAGCCATAGCCGCCGAAGAACTGCAGGCACTCGTCCATGACCTTGGACTGCAGGTCCGTGGTCCAGTATTTCGCCATCGAGGCGGTGGCCCCGTCGAGTTCGCCGGCCACGTGCCGGGCGATGCAGTCGTTGACGAAGACCTGGCCGATGGTTGCCTCGGTCTTCAGCTCGGCAAGCTTGAACTGGGTGTTCTGGAAGTCGAGGATGCGCTTGCCGAAGGCCTGCCGTTCCTTGACGTAGTCGAGGGTGAGGGCGAGCGCGCGCTCGATCGCCGCCATCGCCTGCACCGCCACCAGAAGCCGCTCCTGCGGCAATTGTTCCATCAGCTGATAGAAGCCGCGCCCCTCTTCCGGGCCAAGCAGCGCATCTGCCGGTACGCGCACGTCGTCGAAGAACAGCTCCGACGTGTCGTTACCCTTGAAGCCGAGCTTGTCGAGGTTGCGGCCCCGCCGGAAGCCTTCCGCCCCGTCCGTCTCCAGCACGAAAAGCGACACGCCCTTGGACCCTGCCGCCGGATCGGTCTTGGCGACGACGATGATCAGGTTCGCCAGCTGCCCGTTGGTGATGAAGGTCTTGGCGCCGGAAATCCGGTAGTGGTTGCCGTCGCGCACCGCGCTGGTGCGGATCGACTGCAGGTCGGAGCCCGCGCCCGGCTCGGTCATGGCGATGGCGCCGATCATCTCGCCGGTGGCGAGCTTCGGCAGCCAGCGTTCCTTCTGCTCCGGCGAGCCGTAATGCTTGATGTAGGGCGCGACGATAGCCGAATGCAGCGCGATGCCGAAATGGTCGAAGCCGGCAAGGCCGAGGCGGCGGATGATCACGGATTCATGCGCGAAGGTGCCGCCGGCCGCACCGTACTCCTCCGGCATGCCGGAGCACAGGAACCCGCCGGCGCCGGTCTTTTCCCATGCCTCGCGCGTGACGCAGCCGTCCTCCACCCAGGTCTCGTAGTCCGGGGCGATCTCCCGCTCGAGAAAACGCGTGAAGGCGTCGTCGAGCATCGTCAGTTCATCGCTCATCCATGCCGGCGTTCCGGCGTTCAGCACGTTCAAGCCGCTTTCCTCCCTGCGACGGTTTTGTCGTTGTGCGGGGCGGCGCGCGAGGTGCGCCGCTCCCTTTCGTTCGGGCCTTCGCGCTGCCTTCAGAAGGCGGCGGCGTCGAGGCCCATCATCGTGTCGGCGCCGGCCGAGACCCGGGCGAGGCGCAGCCCCGTCTCGGGCATGTGCCGTTCCATGAAGTAGCGGGCGAGCGTCAGCTTGGTCTCGTAGAAGGTCTTGTCGCCGTCCGCTCCCGAGGCGAGGGCGGCCTGCGCGCTCTTCGCCATGCGCGCCCACATGTAGCCGAGCGCGACGATGCCGAAGAGATGCATGTAGTCGGTCGAGCCGGCGCCGGCATTGTCCGGCTTGGTCATGGCATTGCTCATGAACCACATGGTCGCCTTCTGCAGGTCGTCGAGACCCACCTTGAGCGGCCCGGCGAGCGGGGCGAGGGTCTCGTCGCCGGAGATCTCCTTGAGGAAGGTGCCGACCTCGTTGAAGAAGGCCATCACCGCCCGGCCGCCGTCGCGCGGCAGCTTGCGTCCGACGAGATCCAGCGCCTGGATGCCGTTGGCGCCCTCGTAGATCATGGTGATGCGGGCATCGCGCACGAACTGCGACATGCCCCATTCCTCGATATAGCCGTGGCCGCCCAGCATCTGCTGCGCTGCCACCGCGTTCTCGAACCCCTTGTCCGTGAGCACGCCCTTGATGACCGGCGTCATCAGGCCCATGTGGTCGTCCGCCGCCTGGGCCTCGCCCTTGTCCGAGGAACGGTGCGAGATGTCCGACTGCAGTGCGGTCCACAGGACCAGCGCGCGGGCCGCCTCGTTGAAGGCGCGGATCGACAGCAGCGTGCGGCGCACGTCCGGATGCACGATGATCGGGTCGGCCTTGCCGTCCGGGTTCTTCGGGCCGGTCAGCGCCCGGCCCTGCAGCCGCTCGCGGGCATAGGCCAGGGCGTTCTGATAGGCGACCTCCGACTGGGCGAGACCCTGCACGCCGACGGCAAGGCGCGCCTCGTTCATCATCACGAACATCGCGTTGAGGCCGCGGTTTTCCTCGCCGATCAGCCAGCCGGTCGCCTCGTCGTAGTTCATGACGCAGGTGGCGTTGCCGTGAATGCCCATCTTTTCTTCCAGCGAGCCGCAGGACACCGCGTTGCGCGCGTCCGGCTTGCCGTCGGCATCGGGCAGGAACTTCGGCACGATGAACAGCGAGATGCCCTTGGTGCCCTCCGGTGCGCCCTCGATGCGGGCCAGCACCAGGTGCACGATGTTCTCCGTCAGGTCGTGCTCGCCGGCGGAGATGAAGATCTTCTGGCCCGAGATGCGGTAGGTGCCGTCGCCCTGCGGCACGGCCTTGGTCTTGATGAGGCCAAGATCGGTGCCGCAATGCGGCTCGGTCAGGTTCATGGTGCCCGACCATTCGCCGGTGGCAAGCTTCGGCAGGTAGAGCGCCTTCTGTTCCGCGCTGCCATGCACCTGGATGGCGGCGGCCGCGCCCTGCGACAGGCCCGGATACATGCCCCAGGCAAGGTTGGCGCCGGAAATGAACTCCTGCATCACCGAGTTGAGCGTGGTCGGCAGGCCCTGGCCGCCATACTCCTCCGGCATCGACAGGGCGATCCAACCGTTCTCGCGGTAGGTGTCGTAGGCGGCGCGGAAGCCCTTGGGCGTCGTCACGCTGCCGTCGTCGTGACGGGTGCAGCCCTCGCGGTCGCCGGTGGCGTTGAGCGGAGCCAACTCCTCCTGGCAGAAGCGCGCGCCCTCGTTCAGGATCGCCTCGAGAAGATCGGGCGTCGCATCGGCAAAGCCCGGCAGGTTGCCGTGGCGGTCGAAGCCCAGCACCTCGTTCAGCAGGAACATCACATCCCGGACGGGGGCGGTGTAGCTCGGCATGGTCATCCTCCCGGTAGGTCGGCCCGGCTGGGATGCCGGTTGCGACGGGCAGTCCGCATCATGGACCTGACGTTTCCGTAAACGTCACCTTGAGCTGGTTATATGGCTGCCGGCCGGGCCTCGCAAGGGATGTCCCAACGGCAGGGGGCTGAAAAAAGTCCCGCAGGCATCAATCTCGGCCGTCTTCGGGGCGAAATCACGGAGATTCGGAACAAAATCGTACCGGCGCGGCAAAATTCGGAGGCCGGAACGCAAAAACCCGCGCCGCGGTGGCGGCACGGGTTCGGAAACTGCTGCAAGGTGCCGGGCGGCGAGGCCGCCCCTGTTGCAATCGGAAGGCGCGACTCAGTCGCTCTCCTTTTCCTTCAGCATGCCGGAGACGATCTCCACCGTCCGGCCGAGCTCCTCGATGGCCTGATCGATGTCGCGGCGCTGCTTCACCAGCACGTCGATCTGGCCCTGGAAGCGCGACAGAGCCACCTTGAGTTGGGTCACCTGGCCGTCGCGCAGGTCGTAGAGATCGAGCATGTCGAGGATCTCGGCCAGCGAGAAGCCGACGCGCTTGCCCATCAGCACCAGCTTCAGCCGGGCCCGGTCGCGCCGGGTGTAGATGCGGGTCATGCCGTCACGGCGAGGATTCAGAAGGCCCTTGTCCTCGTAGAAGCGAAGAGTACGCAAGGTGACATCGAATTCCTTGGCAAGGTCTCCGATGGTGAAGAGCGTCTTCTTCGTCGTTTCGTCCTTTGCGGCGACTGCCTCGACGATATCGTTGTTGACCGAGAGCGCTTCGCTCATGGCATTTTCCTTGAGTATCCCGAAAGACGAGGGGCAGGAGCGGGCATCGCTCCGCGCGGGTCCGGCGGGTGTGTGGGAGCGTGACACTACGTCACCTGCCTCCGGGATACATTCCGTGGACGTAAGCGTCAAGCTTCCTGGCGAACGCGTGCGGGAGGCAGGCTTGCGATCCGCAAGGCGCGTTTACCAGTCGTTAAGCATGTAAATCCCGGACTTAACGGCCTGTTTACCATAAGCGGCGACAGTTTACGGCAAGCTCGTCCGGGTCCTGTGTAGCCGTGTTCCGACCTGGGGCGAAGAAGATTGCTGGCGCGCACGCGCCCCACATGGGTTTGAGAGGCAGTTCATGTCCTGGAACGCGCGACATCGCAGTGAACGCGGCCTTCCGCAGGAAGACGGCTACGGGCGCGAAGCGCATGGCGATCCGGAAAGCTGGTACGAGCCGCGGCGCCGGGCGCCGGCTGCCGATCCGCAGCGCGGTGAACGGGCGAGGGCGCGCGAGCAGCTCAACGATGTCGCAGATGCCCTGGGCCGTCTCATGGACACGCCGCAGCCCGCCCCCGCAGGCAACCGGCAGACACGCCGCGCGGCTGCCGCTCGGGCCCGCAACGAACGTCCCGCAGCGCCCGCCGCCGCCCCGGCGCGTGCGCCCGCCGGATCGCGCAGCGGCCGCATCGAGGCGGTGCTGAACGCGCTCGACCGGCTGGACCGCCGGGTCGAGGATCTCTCCAACGAGGCCGACGCCGAGGAGCGGACGATGCGCCCGGTCCGTGCGAGCGCTCCGGCTCGCGCTGCCGCCCCGGCGCGTGCCCCGCGCCGCGCCGCGCCGCCGCAGGCCCGCGAGACGTGGAGCGAGGACTGGCAGGACGAGGGCTTCGACGCCCCGCGCGATCCCCGCCGCACCGCCCGTTACGACACCCGTCAGCCCGCCGCCTATGACGACAGCGAGGCGGCTTACGACGATCTGGCGGACGACGGTTATGGCGAGCCCCGCGAGGCTGTGTCGCCGGCGCGCAGCACCTGGCGCGAGGCGCGCGAGGACGGCTATCGCCAGCCGGCGGACTGGCGCGAGGACCGGTCCGAGGAGGACCTGCGCCCGCTCATCCGCGATCTTGCCCACCGGGTTGACCGCGCCACCGGCGCGCGGGACGACCAGCTGGGCGTGCTGCGGCGCGAGATTGCCGACCTGCGTGGTTTCCTCACCCAGAGCCTGCGCGCCGAGCGCGAGCGGACCGTCTCCCGCGACACCGGCGAGATGCGCCGCCTGTCGGATGCGGTGGAGCGGCTGCGTGCCGACCGGGGCGACATGCGGATCGTGCGTGAGGTCCGTGCCGAGATTTCCGATCTGCGGTCGATGATCGACCAGTCCAATGTCGAGGGCATGCTGCAGACGCTGGAAAGCGGCTATGCACACCTCGTCCAGCGCCTCGACGAGATGTCCCGCGACCAGCTGGAGCCCCGGCTCGTCGCCGATCTCGGCCGTCGTCTCGCCGATATCGAGGAAGCGTTCCGCATCGTGCCGCGCGGCGACCAGATCGCCGCGCTCGACGACCGGGTGGCCGATATCGGCCACCGGGTGGAGGAACTCGTGCGTCGCAGCGGCGGTGCCGATCTCGACCTGCTGCGCGGCGAGATCCGCGCGGTGCGCGATCTTGTCGAGCGCTTCGACGTCGGCGACCTGCTCGCGGGCATCGACGAGCGCATGACCGCGCTGGCCCAGCGGTTCGATACGATCGACCGGCTGGTCGACGAGCAGCGCCACCTGTCCGAGCGGATGGGCGCCATCGAGCACCGGCTGCCCCAGTCGGGCGCGGTCGACCGGCTGCAGGATCGCCTGGAAGAGATCGCCAGCATGCTGGCCGATGATCGCAACACCCGCACCGATCCGCAGCTCGACGAGAAGCTGGGCGAGATCGCCGGCCGGCTGAAGCGGATCGAGACCGCGCGGCAGATGCCGCCGAGCTATGACGCGGCCTTCACGCTGCTGGAAAAGCGCCTTGCCGCCATCGACGGCAAGATCAATGCCCTCGACCGGCCGGACCGGGTGACGCTCGTCGCCGAGGGCCAGCAGGGCAGCATCGAGGCGGACCTGATCGCCCGCCTGGAGGCCGGCATCTCCAATCTCAACGAGCGCTTCGAGGCGGGCCGCGCGTCCGCCGGCGCCGACGAGTTCGAGAGCCTGCGCCGCGAGATCGTCTCGCTGCGCGACAGCGTGTCCCAGCCGGTCTCCGTGGTCGAGCTGGAAGCGCAGCTGCGCGATCTTGCCGAGGCCGTGAACCGCGGCGCGTCGAGCGACGACGTGGCGGTGCTGTCGCAGGTCGAGGACAAGATCGCGGCGCTTGCCGCGAAGCTGGATGCAGCCGACAGCGGCTTTGCCCGTCTCGGCGAGATCCAGAGCGCGCTGCAGTCGGGCGGGGCAGGGGGCGGCGATGTCGCCCAGGCCCTGCGCGGCGACCTGCACCGCCTGATGGAGGCGGCGACCAGTTCTGAGCGGCGTGCCCGCGAATCCATGGACAGCGTCCAGGACGTACTGGCGTCGATCAACAACCGTCTGATGGCGCTGGAGCAGGACACCCGCGTCGCCACGATGCCGCCTCCGGGTCCGGAAGACGACCGGCCGCTGGAGCCGGGCTCCGGCAAGCCGCGCGTGCGCCAGCAGGCGCAGCCGCGCATGGAAGCGCCGATCATGCCGCGTGCCGAGATGCCGGCCGCCGCCGCTGCCGATGGCTCCGTGCCGCCGCAGCGCTCGGCTGCCCGCCCGGCCGGCGCGCGTCCCTCCTCGCCGATGGGTGCGGGGCGCACCGGTGCGCAGCCGCAGGACGGGCGCGACCGCAAGGCCGACTTCATCGCCGCAGCCCGCCGTGCCGCCCAGGCGGCGAGCGAGGAAGCCAACGCGTCCGGCTCGGGTCTGTCCTTCGGGAGCCTCACGTCCTCCTCATCCGACGACAAGCCGCGCGCCAGCGCCGCCGGCTGGCTGCGCTCCAAGCTCGCGCGCGGCAAGGCAAAGAGCAAGGATGCGCCGGAAGCCGAGACCGCCGAGGTCGTGGAGCCGCGGCCGCTTGCCGGCGATCGCCGCGACGGGCCGCGCTCGGATGCCGCGCGCAGCCGCCGCGAGGAGCTCGCCGATGAGCTGCGTGCCGACATGCGCGCTGCGGCGTCCGTCGACGCGCAAGAGGTGGAGACCGAAGACAAGGGCGGCCGCAGGCTGTTCTCCGCAGGCGGTCGCCGCGCGGTGATGCTGGCCGCCGCCGCCGTGATCATCGCGGTCGGTGCGCTGCAGATCTTCAAGCTGGTCTCGCCGGCCGAGCGCAACATCGCTTCGCTTGAGACCCCGCCGACCATCGAGGCGACGACCAATGTGCCGCCTGTCGCGACCGCAGACACGGGCGTGGCCGAAGCCGGCGCCAAGGCGCGCGTACCCGAGGCACGGCAGCTCGCGAGCGAAGCCCCGCCCGAGCCGGTCTCGCCGCCGCCAGCGGCCGTGTCGACGGCGGATGCGGGGATGAGCGGCATGGACATGCCGGACCTGGTGCAGGACCGCCCGGCCGCGACCGGGGGCGACGTTCCGCTGGCCGGGCCGCAGAGCGCGCCTGCCTCCGAGCCGGGATCCGATCTCGCCTTCGCGCCGCCGGCCGTGTCCGGCAACGCCTTCTCGACCGCTCCGGGCGCCATTCCCGGCACCATCCCCGGTGCGCAGTTCCAGACGCCGGGCAGCGCGCCTGCCTCGCTCGACTTTGCGTCTCGCACCACGGCGATGGCGCCGGCCGGCCCCGCAGCAGGTGCGGCCATCGGCGGCATCCCGGCCGAGGCCGGTCCCGTCTCCCTGCGCCAGGCAGCCGCCGGGGGCGACCCGGCCGCGCTGTTCGCGATCGCGGTGAACTATACCGAAGGCACCGGCGTCCAGCCGGACCTGAAGCAGGCCGCCAGCTATTATCGCAAGGCCGCCGATGCCGGTCTTGCACCCGCCCAGTACCGTCTCGGCAGCCTCTACGAGAAGGGCCGCGGCGTGGAGAAGAACCTGGAGACGGCGCGCGACTGGTATCGCCGCGCCGCCGAGCAGGGCAACGCCAAGGCCGCGCACAATCTCGCGGTGCTGTATGCGGAAGGCCTGTCCGGCACGCCGGAGTTCAACGACGCCTCCTACTGGTTCAAGAAGGCTGCCAATTTCGGCCTCGCCGACAGCCAGTACAATCTCGGCATTCTCTATGCTCGCGGGCTCGGCCTGGAGAAGAACCTGGTCGAGAGCTACAAGTGGTTCGCCCTTGCCGCCCGCCAGGGCGACCGGGATGCCGGCAACAAGCGCGATGAGCTTGCCAACATGCTCTCGCGCGAGCAACTGGCCGAAGCGCGCATCGCGGTGGAAACCTGGAAGGAAGCCCCGCGCGCGCTGGCGGCCAACCAGGTGGAGTTCAACCCGGCCTGGTCCGTGCCGGCGGAGGTCGAAGCACCGCGCGCAAGCGCGTCTGCGGACCCGCGCGAACTGGTGATGAATGCGCAAAAGCTGCTGGCCCAGCGGGGATTCGATCCGGGCACGCCGGACGGTCAGATCGGGCCGCGGACCCGCGAGGCGGTGCGCGCCTTCCAGCAGGCCAACGGCCTGCCGGTGACCGGCGCGATCTCGCCGGATCTGGTCAAGGCGCTGGCCGGCGAGAACATCTGATCCGGCCCTGTGCAAGGCCTTGGCCGGATCCGTTGACGCAAAGGAGCGGGCGCAGCCGCAAATGCGCCCGTTTCACGTTGACATAAGGGAAGCTGGCAGGCTTTATCCTTAGGAAAAGCATGGGCTTCCGGGGGCTGCGAACCTCAATCGCCACAGGCGGAGAGCGCAGCGGGCCATTTCATCAACCTCCACGCCGCCCGTCGGGGACGAGCGGCCACAAGCCGCCGGTGTGCCGTGCAAGTTTACCTCCCCATCGCCGAACTGCCGATCAACATGTTCATGGTGTTCGGGATGGGTGGTGCCGTGGGCTTCCTGTCGGGCCTGTTCGGCATCGGCGGCGGCTTCCTGCTGACACCGCTGCTGATCTTCTCCGGCATCCCGCCGGCCATCTCCGTCGCCACCGTCACCACCCAGGTCGTCGCGTCCTCGACATCCGGCGTCGTCGCCTATTGGCGGCGCAAGATGATCGACTTCAAGCTCGCCTGGATGCTGCTGGTCGGCGGTGTCGTCGGCTCGGCGGTGGGCGTGTGGCTGTTCGGCATCCTGCAGACGCTCGGCCAGCTCGACCTCGTCATTTCGCTGTCCTACGTGACCTTCCTCAGCGCCATTGGCGGGCTGATGCTGTTCGAGTCCCTGCGCGCGATGGCGCGGCGACGCTCCGGCGCCAAGGTGACGGCGCGCCGGCCCGGGCAACACAACTGGGTCCACGGCCTGCCGCTGAAGGTGCGGTTCTACCGCTCGCGGCTGTACGTCAGCATCATTCCGATCATCGGGCTGGGCGCCATCATCGGTTTTCTCGGCACGATCCTGGGTATCGGCGGCGGCTTCATGATGGTGCCGGCGCTGATCTATCTCCTGCGGGTGCCGACCAACATCGTCATCGGCACGTCGCTGCTGCAGATCCTGGTGACCATGGCCGCCGCCACCGTGCTGCATGCCATGTCCACGCAGTCGGTCGATATCGTGCTTGCCATGCTCCTGATGGTGGGTGGCGTCATCGGCGCCCAGTTCGGGGCGCGCATGGGGCAGAAGCTGCGCGGCGACCAGCTGCGGCTGCTGCTGGCACTGCTGGTGCTGGGCGTCGGCGTCCGCTTCGCGGTGAACCTGCTGATGCAGCCGGACGAGCTCTACGCCGTCGATCCCACCTTGATCCTGGAGCCGGCGCAATGACCGGCCGCCGTCTCCTCCTGCCGGTCCTCGGCCTGCTCGCCATCGTGTTCACGCAAGCGGGAGCGCCCGCGCGGGCCGAGAGCCTGACCGCGGCGCTGTCGGCGGATGTGGTGCGGATCGAGTCCAACTATACGGGCACCAACATCGTCGTCTTCGGCGAGATCGCCCGCGATGCGGGCACGGTCGGCCGGCCCGATCCGTACGACATCGCGGTGGTTGTCTCGGGGCCGGAAAGCGATGTGACCACGCGGCGCAAGGGCCGCTTTCTCGGCATCTGGGTGAACCGGGACGCGGAAGTCTTTGCCGAGGTGCCGAGCTTCCTGGCGGTGCACACGACCCGGCCTCCGCACGAGCTTTCCTCGCGCGCCATTCTGGAAGAGCATCGGATCGGGCTGCATTTCCTCAATCTCCGGATCGCCCGCGCCTCGCAGGTGCCGATCAGCGACCGGGACAACTTCCGCGCAGCGTTCCTGCGCCTGCGCCAGGCGAGCGGCCTTTATTCCGAGCGCCACGACGTCATCGATTTCCTAGGCAACTCGCTGTTCCGCACCTCGGTGGCGCTGCCGGCGAACATTCCCGTGGGCGACTACAAGGTGACCGTCTACCTGCTGCAGGGAGGCACGTTGCTGGCCGAAACGCAGATGCCTCTGCGCGTCGCCAAGACCGGCTTCGAGCAATACACCTATTGGTTCGCTCACCAGTATTCGGCAGCCTATGGCCTTCTCGCCGTGCTGCTGGCGGTGTTCACCGGCTGGCTCGCCGGAGTGATCTTCCGCCGCGACTAGGACGTATCCGCGCAAAACACCCGTCACGGACGGCACAAAGGCGCGGAGGTACATATGGCGGCGGCCAAACCCGATCTCACCCGTTTTGCAGCCCAGCCGGGCCCGGCTGGCGCCGTGCGGCTCGGCTATGCCGGGCTGCTCCCTTTCGTCTTCGCCGCGCTGTATCTGTGTTATGCCGCGCTGCAGGCGAGCCAGCCGTCATTCGTCGAGCCGATAGCCCGTGCGGCAGCGATCTACGGCGCGGCGATCCTGTCGTTTCTGGGCGGGGTGCGCTGGGGCGTCGCCATGGCCGGGCGCCAGCGGGGCATGCGCGAGTTCGCCTTGTCGGTATTGCCGTCGCTGCTGGGCTGGGGTGCCGCGCTGTTGCCGCCGGTCGCAGCAATGGTGGTACTTGCGGGCGGCTTCCTGATGCAGGCGGGCTGGGATCAACGGGCCGCGGTCAAGGGCTCGCTGCCGCTGTGGTACGCGACATTGTGGCGGCGGCTCAGCGTGGTGGTCACCGTGGCTTTGCTTGTCTCGGCCGCCGGGTTGCTGCTCGGCCGTGCCGCGTGAGCGGGCTCAGTCGGAAACGAGGCGGGTCGCGGTAAAGGGATAGAGTCGGCCATCGCCGAGCATGAAGACGGAAAACTCGCGCGCGGGAAAATACGGGCCCCATGCCTCGTCCAGCACATTGAGCCCGCCGGTAAACACCCCGAAGGCGGGCAGCACCAGCCGGGTTCCGTCGGTGGCAAAGCACGGGCGTCGCACGCTACGGCCATAGCGGCGGATGCGGGCGGCCGGATGCAGGTGGCCGGCGATCTCGCCCGGAGGCGCGCCGTCCTCCGGCTCATGGCGGAACAGGAGGCCGCCGAGGGCGATTTCGTCCACCGTTTCGCCGCATAGTCCGACCGGCGCGATGGGGTCATGGTTGCCGGTCACCCAGATCCACTCGCGGCCGAGCTGCAGCGTGGTCAGCATCGCCCGGTAGGAGGCGGGCAGGCGGTCGGACCCCTCGCCGTCGTGGAAACTGTCGCCGAGCGCGATCACGCGGGTCGGCTGGAAGGCGTCGATGGCCTCCGCCAGCTTTTCCAGCGTCGCGGCGGTGTCGTAGGGCGGAAGCATCAAGCCCTTGCGGGCGAAGGACGAGCCTTTTTCGAAGTGCAGGTCGGCGACGACGAGCGTGTTCTCGTCCGGCCACCACATGGCACCGCTGTCGTGAAGGCCGACGATTTCGCCCGCGATGGAAATGTCATGGCAAACGGGCGCGAAGCGTCGCACCTCGTTGCGGGCAAGAAACGGCCTCACTCCATAGCCTCCTTGACCAGATCGCCTGCGGCCCCTGCGAGAAGCGCTTCCTGCGCCTCGCCGAACACGGGTTCCTTGCCGATTTCCAGCATCACCGGAACGGCAAGTGGCGAAACCCGCGCCAGGGAAGTATGCGCGATTCGCCCCCGAATTCGGGCAAGAAGTTCGCCCAATCTGGAGATATCCAGAAGTCCTGTCGCCGCATCCGCGAAAGTCGCCTGCAGCAGAATATGGTCCGGCTCATGCCGGCGCAGAACGTCATAGATCAGATCGGCGGAGACCGTAACCTGCCGACCGCTTTTTTCCTGACCCGGATGCCGGCGCTCGATGAGACCGGCGATCACCGCGCAGGTGCGGAAGGTGCGCTTCATCAAGCTGGATTCCGCCAGCCAGGCGTCGAGATCGTCGCCCAGCATGTCCTCGTCGAACAGCTCGTCGAGTGACAATTGGCCGCGTGCGATCAGCGCGTCGAGATCGCTCAGCCCCCATACGGCCAGCGCGTAGTCGTTGGCGACGAAGCCCATCGGATGGGCTCCCAGCCGCTCCAGCCGCCGCGTCAGCAACATGCCGAGCGTCTGGTGGGCAAGGCGCCCCTCGAACGGGTAGCAGACGAGGTAATGCTTGTCCGAACGCGGGAAGGTCTCGACCAGCAGGCCCTCCGGCTGCGGCAGGGAGGAGCGCAGCTTCTGGATCTCCAGCCACTCGCGGACCTGGTGGGGCAGGGCCTGCCAACTGGCCGGGTCGGCGAGCATCGCCCGCACGCCGGCGGCAAGATAGGTGGACAGCGGAAACTTGCCGCCTTGATACGAAGGGATCTTCGGCGCCTCTGCGCGGGCACGCGAGACATAGGCCTCGTTTTCCCGCAGCCCCTCGAAGCGCAGGATCTCGCCGGAGAACAGGAACGTGTCGCCGAGCGTCAGCTGCTCGACGAACCATTCCTCGATCTCGCCGAGCATGCGCCCGCCGCGCCCGATCGGCGTGCGCCGACCTTCCGACTTGGAGCGGACCAGCCGCACCTTGAGCATAGGCGCCTCGACGATGGTGCCGACATTGAGCCTGTACTGCTGGGCGACTTTGGGATGCGACAGGCGGAAGCGTCCGTCCGGCTGTCGCTTCAACCGCGCATATCGGTCGTAGGTCCGCAGCGCATATCCGCCGGTCGCCACGAAATCGATCACCTGTTCGAACCGCTCCCAGGCGAGGTCGCGATAGGTCTCGGCGGAGCGGATCTCGTCGAACAGCTCGAGCGGATCGAAGGGGCCGGCGCAGGCGCAGCCGAGCACGTGCTGGGCCAGCACGTCGAGCGCGCCCTTGCGCAGCGGCGGCGTGTCCTGCTGGCCGGCGCGCGAGGCATCGAGCGCGGCCTTGCATTCCAGCACCTCGAAACGGTTGGCCGGCACCAGGATGGCGCGCGAGGGCTCGTCCATGCGGTGGTTGGCGCGGCCTATGCGCTGGGCGAGGCGGCTTGCTCCCTTCGGCGCGCCGACATTGATGACGAGGTCAACATCGCCCCAGTCGATGCCAAGGTCGAGCGAGGAGGTGCAGACGATGGCGCGCAAGGCGCCCGAAGCCATCGCCGCCTCGACCTTGCGCCGCTGGCCGACGTCGAGGGAGCCGTGATGCAGGGCGATCGGCAGGTTGTCCTCGTTCGCGTGCCACAGCGCCTGGAACAGCATCTCGGCCTGCGAGCGCGTGTTGACGAAGACCAGCGAGGTCCGGTGCTGCGAGATGATCCGGTAGATGTCGGGCACCGCATGACGGGCCGAGTGTCCCGACCAGGGCAGCCGCTCGTCGCTGTCGAGGATGGTGATGTCCGGCTCCGCGCCGCCGGCGACCGTGACGACATCGGCAAGGGCACGGGGGGCGTCCTCGCTCTGAGGCACCAGCCAGGCGCGCAACTCGTCCGGTTCGGCGACCGTTGCCGACAGGCCGATGGTGCGAAGCGAGGGCGCGATCCGGCGCAGCGCGGCAAGGCCGAGGGCGAGCAGATCGCCGCGCTTGGAGGTCACCAGCGCGTGCAACTCGTCGAGGATCACCGTGTCGACGTCGGCGAGCATCTCGCGCCCCTGCGCATCCGACAGGAGCAGGGCAATCTGCTCCGGCGTCGTCAGCAGGATGTCCGGCGGGACCTGCTTCTGCCGTTGCCGCTTGTGGGCGGGCGTGTCGCCGGTGCGGGTCTCGATGCGGATGTCGAGGCCGATCTCCGCGACCGGCGCCTCCAGGTTGCGGGCGATGTCCACAGCCAGCGCCTTCAGCGGCGAAATGTACAGCGTGTGGACGCCCCGGCGCGCTCCGGCCGAACCGGGCTTGCGGCGCGGGCGCTCGGACAATGCGACGAGGCTGGGCAGGAAGCCGGCCAGCGTCTTGCCCGCGCCCGTCGGAGCGATCAGGAGCACCGAGTGGCGCGAGCGGGCCGTCTCCAGCAGCTCAAGCTGATGCGCGCGCGGGCTCCAGCCGCGGCTTTCGAACCAGCGGGAGAAGCGTTCCGGCAGAAGGGGCGAGGCTGCGGCATCCATCGGCTTCAGAGATAGTTGTTCCTTGTCTGTTCGTCGAGCCGGGGATGCATTTCCAATCCGCCCGAACACTCCTACATAGGGAGGATGATGCGTGAGGCCTCCCCTTCAGCCGGAACGACCGGCGGCGATGTGCTGACCCTGACGGCGGAAGGGCTCTACTGTCCCGCCGGCGGGTTTCACATCGATCCCGTGCGTCCCGTCGAGCGCGCGCTGGTGACCCATGGCCATGCTGATCACGCGCGCCCCGGCAACGGCGCGGTCATGGCCTCGCGCGAGACGCTCGACATCATGGCGATCCGCTACGGCGAGGATTTCACCGGCGCCCGCCAGGAGGCCGTTCCCGGCGAGGTCATCCGCATCGGCGAAGTGCGCGTCTCCTTCCATCCGGCCGGCCATGTGCTCGGCTCCATGCAGGTGAAGATCGAGACCGCGAAGGGCACGCGCGTCGTGGTGTCCGGCGATTACAAGCGCCAGCCGGACCCGACCTGCGCGCCCTTCGAGCCGCTGGCCTGCGAGGTCTTCGTCACCGAGGCGACCTTCGGCCTGCCGGTCTTCCGCCATCCGCCGGCCGCCGGCGAGATCGGCAAGCTGCTCAAAAGCCTGGCGCTGTTCGACGGTCGCACGCATCTCGTCGGCGCCTATTCGCTCGGCAAGGCGCAGCGGGTGATCGCGGAGCTGCGCGCCGCCGGGTACGAGCGCACGATCTACCTGCACGGCGCGTTGGAGCGGCTTTGCAGCTATTATCAGGCGCAAGGGATCGACCTCGGGGCCTTGGAGCCGGTCGGACAGAGGGCGAAGGAGCTTGCCGGCGAGATCGTGCTGTGCCCGCCGGGCCAGCTCGCCGACCGTTGGGCCCGGCGCTTCGGCGATCCGGTGACGGCGGTTGCCAGCGGCTGGGTGCGGGTGCGGGCCCGGGCGAGGCAGCGCGGCGCCGAGCTGCCGCTGGTCATCTCCGACCATGCCGACTGGGATGACTTGCGGGAAACCGTGGCGGAGACTGGGGCCGGCGAGATATGGGTTACGCATGGCGCCGAGGAGGCCCTCGTCCACTGGTGCCGGCAGCAGGGACTGGCCGCCCGTCCGCTCAACCTCATCGGCTATGGCGACGAGGGGGATGCGGCCGAGCCGGCGGGTAAAGTCGAAACGGCGGAAACGGCCGCCGGGATCGGGAGCAAGACATGAGCGAAGAGCATCGGGAACCGGAAGGTCTGGCGGAGCCGGACGAGGGCTATGACGAGGAGCTTCTCGACCTGTTCGACGATTACCGCGAGGCCTTCGAGGACTACGACGCGGAGGCCGTGGCCGACTGCTTCGCCTATCCGGCAGTGATCTGGCAGTTCGGCAAGGGCAACGTGTTCCAGGACGAGGAGGAGCTGCTCGAGAATATCGAGACGCTGTTCGCCGCGCTGGAGAAGGAAGGCGTGGTGACCTCGGCTTTCGACATCCTCTCCGCCCATGTGGAAGGCGATGCGGCCATGGCAACGCTCACCTGGGTCCAGTCGGACGCGGACGGCGAGCCGGTGATCGAGTTCACCTGTCACTACCACCTGATCTACGACGGCGATGCCTGGCGTATCGCCATGATCGTCAACGAGCCCTGAGGGACGCCCAGAGGGACAATGCAGCGTTTCGCCGCCCTGCTGGACAGGCTGTCCTTCGAGCCGCGCCGGTCCGCCAAACTCGCTTTGATGACGGAGTATTTCCGTAGCGAGAACGACCCGGCGCGGGGGCTGGCGCTTGCTGCGCTGACCGGCGGTCTCGGCTTTCGCCACGCCAAGCCGGCGATGCTGCGGGCGCTGGTCGCGGAGCGGGTCGATCCGCACCTGTTCGAACTCTCCTACGACTTCGTCGGAGATCTGTCCGAGACGATCGCGCTGATCTGGCCGGCTGACGCGAGCGGGGAGGCGGCCGCGCCGGACCTGCCCGAGGTGGTGGAGCGGCTGCAGCAGGCAGGGCGCGGAGAGGCGCCCAGCATGATCGCGGGGTGGCTCGACACACTCGACGAGACCGGCCGCTGGGCTCTGCTGAAGCTGGTCACCGGAGGCCTGCGCGTCGGCGTCTCCGCGCGCCTTGCCAAGACCGCGGTCGCCGCACTCGGCACACTGCAGCCGGATGATATCGAACAGGTCTGGCACGGGATGTCGCCGCCCTATGACGGGCTGTTCGCCTGGGCGCTGGGCGAGGGCGAGCAGCCGCAAACCGACGATCCGGTACCGTTTCGCCCGGCCATGCTGGCGCATCCGCTGGAAGCGCGCGACATGGAGGTTCTGGACACGGCCGACTTTGCGGCCGAGTGGAAATGGGACGGCATCCGCGTGCAGGCCGCCGTGTCGACGGGGCGTGACGGACGGCTGCGCCGGCGGCTCTACAGCCGGACGGGAGACGACATATCGGGCGCTTTTCCCGATCTGGTGGAGACGCTCGACTTTGACGCGTCCCTCGACGGCGAGTTGCTGGTGGTGATCGACGGCAAGGTGCAGAGCTTCAACGCCCTGCAGCAGCGCCTCAATCGCAAGACCGTCCCGGCCAAGATGATGCGCGAGCTGCCGGCGGCGATCCGCGCCTACGACCTGCTGGCGCTGGGCGGCGAGGACCTGCGCGAGCGCCCCTTTCGCGAGCGCCGGGCGAAGCTGGAGGACTTTCTCAAGGCGCTCGATCATCCGCGTATCGACCTGTCGCCGCTGGTGCCCTCGCCGGATTGGGCGGCGCTGGCCCGCGCGCGCGAGGCGCCTGCCGATCATCACGAGGGCGAGGACGCGGCGGCCATCGAAGGCCTGATGCTGAAGCGCTGGGACGCGCCCTATGTGCCC
Organism: Stappia sp. 28M-7; assembly: GCF_014252955.1. Taxonomy (NCBI): domain Bacteria; kingdom Pseudomonadati; phylum Pseudomonadota; class Alphaproteobacteria; order Hyphomicrobiales; family Stappiaceae; genus Stappia; species Stappia quadratibracata. Next base: position 1,138,560 of record NZ_JACMIA010000001.1, read on the forward strand.
GGCCGGCCCAAGGGCCAGTGGTACAAGTGGAAGCGTGATCCCTACCGTGTCGATGCCGTGCTGATGTATGCCCAGCGCGGTCATGGCAAGCGGTCCTCCTACTATTCCGACTACACGTTCGGCGTCTGGAGGGAGGGTCAGGAGGGGACCGAACTCGTGCCCGTCGGCAAGGCCTATTTCGGTTTCACCGACGAGGAGCTGCTGGAGATCGACCGCTTCGTGCGCCAGAACACGATCAACCGTTTCGGCCCGGTGCGCGAAGTCCGCCACGAACCGCAAATCGGACTGGTGATCGAGGTCGCCTTCGAGGGGCTCAACCGCTCGACGCGGCACAAATCCGGGGTCGCCATGCGCTTTCCTCGCGTCGCCCGGCTGCGCTGGGACAAGCCGCCGGCGGAGGCGGACCGGATAGAGGCGCTGCTGGCGTTGCTACCGCAGGATGAGGCCGCGGCCTTGCGGTGATATTCGCGTGCGGCTGCCCGAGGTCACTTGATTGCCGGGCCGTCCCGTCGCAGGGTGCCTCGCGACGATTACCGAGCGAGGTCCGCACTGCATGCAACGTGTCATCGACTACTACTACACCCACGCGTCCCCCTGGGCCTATCTGGGCCATGCCGCCTTCCTGCAAATGGCGGACGAGCAGGGCTACGCCGTGCGCTTCCGCCCGGTATCGCTGGCAGCCGTATTCCCGGAGACCGGCGGCCTGCCGCTGGCCCGGCGCCATCCGGTGCGTCAGGCCTATCGCCTCATCGAGTTGCAGCGCTGGCGTGCGCACCGCAAGGTGCCGCTGACGCTCCAGCCCGCGTATTTTCCGGTAAACCCGGACCTCGCCGACAGGATCGCTCTGGCGCTGGCCATCGATGGCGGCCCGGTGGCAGCCTACACACAGGCGGTGTTCGAGGCCTTGTGGGTGAACGAACAGGATATCGCCGATGAGGCGGTGCATGTCGCGATCCTGACGGGCCTGGGCCTCGATCCGGCCGCGGTGATCGCCCATGCCGGCGAGAAGGCCATTGTCGAGCGCTACGAAGAGCATCAGTCGGAAGCGATTGCCGGCGGCGTGTTCGGCTCGCCGAGCTATGTGCTCAATGGCGAGGTGTTCTGGGGGCAGGACCGGCTGGCGCTGCTGGAAGAGGCTCTGGCGAGCGGGCGTCCGCCCTACGAGCAGCCGTAGGGCCAGACGGCCCGCTGCCGTGCTTTTGCCATGCCGGAGCGCCATGATGGCGCCCGGCCCTGACCTTCGGAGAGCGACATGAAGCGGATAGCGATTTGCCTTGCCCTGATCGGCGCGATGGCGCCGGTTTCCGGGCTGGCCCAGACCGGGGCACAATCGGGCGACCGGCCCGACGCGGATCCCGAGCGCTATGTACTGTCGCCCGCCGGAGAGAGCTTCCTGCGCCTCGACCGCCAGACCGGCCGCATCTCTCAGTGCCTCAAGCGCGACGAGACCTGGCGCTGCGTGCTGGTGCCGGACGTCCAGATCGTTCTGGAGGAAGAGGTCGCCCGGCTGTCCGAGGAAGTGGCCAGCTTGCGCGCGGAAAACCGCAGGCTGGCAGCAAAGGCCGGCGAGCCGCCGGCGGCCGAGGAGCGCGCGCCCGCTGCCCCCAAGGGCGGCGAGCGGCACAGCCTGACGCCGGAGGAGGAAAAGGAAATCGATCGCGCGATGGACTTTACCGAGAAGGCGATGCGCCGCTTCTTCGGCATGATGAGAACGTTGCGCCAGGAGTATGACAGCTTCGCCGAGTAGGGCGCCCCGCTCGGGGGCACCCGCCGTCAGATGGCGAAAGCGGCAAGGCTTCAGTGCTTCATCGCGGCCTTGATGATGGCGCTGCGAACATCCTCTTCCAGCTTCGTCGCCTTGCGGGTCTTCAGGTTCATCGCCAGTGCCGTAACGTCGCAGATTGCCGCCAGCCGCAGGGTGCGCGCCTCGAACAGGTAGTGGCGGAACGAGAAGGTCGAGGTCGAAGCCCCGGTCAGTCCGCTCATCGTCACCGCCGGATCGCCCATTTTCAGCGGGCTGGCCCACACGAGCTTCATCTCAACAGCAACCCGTCCAAGGTCGCGCGCCTCCAGCCAGCTTTCGGTCATCGGCGTGCGGTTCCACAGGTGCGGGGCCGCCTCGCTGAAGCAGCCGACGGCGAAGCCGTCCTCCGCCCGTCCATCCGGCCCGGCGTGGCGCGGCAGAACGGTCGCCCTGTGGGTGATGGCAGCCCCCGCCGTCTCGATCTGGCGTGCCGTGATCGACAGGGTCTCGGGCGTCGTCGGCAGGCTGCGCGGCAGCGCGGCGTCCGGCATCGGTGCGGCTGCATCCTCGAAGCGGCGGCGCAGCTCGCGTGCCACCTGATCCGACGGGGCATACCCATCCACGGCGGTGGCCGCGATGGCTCCGTCGATGGTGCGCCGCAGCTGATGCACGACCGTCAGCATATACGGGCCGTCGAAGGCGATGTGGCTGGTCATCACCAGCGTGTCGCCGGAATAAAGCTCTGCGTGATAGCGGATGTGGCGGGCGCGGCGGACGCCGGCAACCGCGTCGCTCAGGCCGGTGAGCAGCCGAAACTGGCGGTCGGCCTCGTCGAAGCGCGACAGGTAGAACTGGACGTTGAGATGGTCGTTCTCATCGCATTCCCAGCAATTGACGAAAGACAGCAATGTCTCGAAGGCGGGCATGGTCGGCGTCTCGGTGGCTTTATGATGGGAGGGGGCCGGACAGGGAAGTGGGTCAGGCGGCGGCCAGGCTGCGGTTCAGGAAAGCGTCGATAGCCCGGTTGCTGGCCCGGGCGATCTCGAGGTCGAAATGCTGGAAGACGTGGCACCCGCCGGGATGGACAGCAATCTCGGCGGCGTTGCCGGCAGCCACCCAGCGGGCTTGCATGAAAAGCGTATCGTCGAGCAACGGATCGGCACTGCCGACAACGAAATGTGCCGGCACCAGCCCGCGCAGGTCGGCAAGCAGCGGCGAGATGTCGGGATCGGCCGCGTCATGGCCGTGCGACAGATAGTGACGCACGAACATCTTCAGGTCGCGGGTGTTAAGCACCAGCTTGTCGCTGCCCCAGTTGCGCGCACTCGGGGTCAGCCGGAGATCGAAGCAGCCGCAGGTGAAGACGGCGGCGCCGAAGCGCGAGGGCAGGTCCGTGCGCCCGCGCAAGCGCAGCAGCACCGAGGCTGCGAGATTGGCGCCCGCCGATTCGCCGCCGATGGCGAAGCGATTGCCGCCGAACAACTTTTCGCCCTCGCTCAACAGCCAGGCAGCTGCCGCTTCGCAATCGTCGGGACCTTGCGGATAGGGATGCTCGGGCGCAAGCCGGTAGTCGCAGGAGATGGCCGTCAGGCCGGTCGCCTCCGCAAGCTCGGCAAGGCGCGGATCCTGCTCGTCGGCCGCGCCCAGCGTCCAGCCGCCGCCATGCAGGTGCAGGTAGGCACCGGTGGAGGGGCGCGTCCTGGGAGCAAGGATGCGCAGGCGCACGTCGCCATGAGGCCCCGCCACGGTGAGCTCGCGTGCGTCGGCGGAGCGGGGCGCGAGCGGGAAGGGGCCGAGCCCCTGCGCGCGCCTTTCGCGCACCACGGACGGAGGGTAGGACCACTGGTCCGGCAACAGGGTCAGTCGCCGCAACAGCTCCTTGTTGAAGGCCTGTGTTTCCGCGGAAGCCGAACCGAAGGGCGTGTGTGAAGATTCGTCTTCGGCCATGTCGCCGGGGGCCTCGTCTGCCAGTCGTGCCTGAAGGGAAGATACTCCGGGACAAGGCTAGTCGTATGACAACCTCCTGCCAAGCCCCAACCCGTTAAACTGATTGATCTATCGGCAAAAAGTCGCCTCGCGTCGGGGCAGGCGCGGTCTGCGCGTCTTGCGTGCACGGTCGCCCGGCGGCATACTTCGCCGCCGTGGCGAGGCGGATGGAACCATGCGGCAGAGCTATCGCAACCCGATCTTCGAGACTTGGACCTTCGAGGACGACGGCCTGGACCTGCGCCAGCGCATGGGCCGGCTGATGGTCGCGACCTCCGGCCAGCGCTTCTATGGCATCGGCCGCAGCCTTGGCGGATGGCTTGCCGAGCAGAATGCCCGCGATGGCGAGCTTTCCGTATTCCTCCGGCACACCTCGGCGTCGCTGACGATCCAGGAAAACGCCGACCCGGACGTGCAGGCGGACTTGCTCGATGCACTGGCGCGGCTTGCCCCGGAGGATGCCGGCTGGCGCCATCGCTCGGAAGGGCCGGACGACATGCCGGCGCATGTGAAGACGATGCTGACGGGTGTCAGCCTGCGCGTGCCTGTGGTGGCCGGACGGCTCGATCTCGGCACTTGGCAGGAAATCTACCTGGTGGAGCATCGGCGCGAGGCCCAGCAGCGCAGCCTGACGCTGCGCTATCTGGGCACCTGAGCATCAGCCTCCGGCCTTGAGATCGTCCGCGAACCTGCGGCAAGCCTCGACGAGAGCGGCGACGATGCCCGGCTCGCTTGCCGCATGGCCCGCATCCTCGATGATCTTCAGCTCAGCCTCCGGCCAGGCCGCCGCAAGATCGACAGCGTTCTTTGCCGGCGTGACCACGTCGTGCCGGCCGTGCACGATCACCGCCGGGATGTGGCGGATCCGCCCGATATTGCGCAGCAACTCGTCGTCATGGGTGAAGAAGCCGCCATTGACGAAATAGTGCGTCTCGATGCGCGCGAAGGCATGGGCGTAGTGCGGGTCGGAGAAGGAGGCCTCGCGCGCCGGGTCGCGCAGCACCGAGAGGGTGGAACCCTCCCACCGCGCCCAGCGTGTCGCCGCCTCGAACTGCATCGCCTCGTCCGGGCCGGTCAGGCGCCGGTGATAGGCGGAGATCATGTCGCTGCGCTCGTCTTCCGGGATCAGGTCGAGGAACGGGGCGAAAAGGTCGGGATAGAGCCAGCTGGCGCCTTCCTGGTAGAACCACAACAGCTCGGCCCGCCGCAGCAGGAAGATGCCGCGCAGGATGAGCGAGGTGACGCGCTCGGGGTGGGTCTGCGCATAGGCGAGCGCGAGCGTCGACCCCCAGGACCCGCCGAACACCTGCCACCGGTCGACGCCCATGTGCTCGCGCAGCTTCTCGATATCGCCGACCAGATCCCAGGTGGTGTTCTCGCGCAGCTCCGAATGCGGCGTGGAGCGGCCGCAGCCGCGCTGGTCGAACAGCACGATCCGGTAGCGTTCGGGATCGTGGAACCGGCGCAGGATCTCGCCCGCGCCCCCGCCCGGTCCGCCATGCAGCATCACCGCGGGGATGCCCTGCGGATTGCCGCATTCCTCGAAGTAGATCGTGTGCAGGTCGCTGACCGCGAGCTGTCCGGTGCGGTACGGCTCGATCAGTGGGAAAAGCGCGTCTGTCATGGTCGGTTCCCTCTAGCGCGGGAGCGTGTGTCGCGCGCACGGTAACCCGAAGTGCCGTGCCTGTCGCCTGTCCGCTGGGGGGCGGTCGCAATGTCCCCGGACTGCGTTTCTGCAGGGCCGTGACGGCTCAGGACGCTCCGTCGATCATCACCGGCTTGCCGGCAGGCTTGCGGATCTCCTCGACCATCGCCTGCACATGGCGCGAGGGCGCGCGAGTGACCAGGCTGACGAGGATGGCAACGGCAAAGCCGAGCGGCACGCCGAAGATCGCCGCGGAGGTGTTGCGGATGCCGTACCACTCGGCCATGCCGCCATACTGGGTCATCACCAGATAGGCGAGGGTCAGGCCGAACCCGGCCAGCATGCCGCAGACGGCACCTGCCGCCGTGCAGCGCTTCCACCAGATGCCCAGCACCAGCGCCGGGAAGAAGCCGGATGCGGCGAGGGAAAAGGCCCAGGCCACCATCGACAGGATGTCGGACGGCCGGCTCGATGCGACGACAGCCGCTACTGCCGCGGTTGCAAGCAGGAAGAGGCGCGCGACCAGCAGGCGCCGGCTCGCCGGAGCGCGGCTGTCGAGCGTGCGGTAGTAGACGTCATGCCCCAGCGCATTGGCGACGGCCAGCAGCAGGCCGTTGGCCGTCGATAGGGTCGCTGCAAGACCACCGGCCGCGACCAGCCCGGCGATCACGTAAGGGAGGCCCGCGATCTCCGGCAGGGCGAGTACTATGACGTCGCGATCGATGGACAGATCCGAAAGGCGTAGGACGCCGGCGTTTTCCGGCACGGCAGCGCAGGCCTCGCGTACTGCCTCGGCGGAACCGGCCGCCTTGCCGCAGATCTCGACCAGTCCGAGCCGGCCGTAGGTGTAGATCCAGTCGGGCAGCGCCTGCAGGCTGGCGCCGATGACGTTCTGGTAGACTTCCAGCTTGGCGAAGGCGGCATAGGCCGGAACGGTGGCGTAGAGCAGCAGGACGAAGAACAGCGTCCAGCCGGCCGAACGACGCGCATCGCGCACGCTGGAGGTAGTCAGGAAGCGCATCAGAAGGTGCGGCAGCGACGCGGTGCCGATGATCAGGCAGACGATCAGCGCCGTGAAGTTCAGCGGATCGAGCGCTTCTCCGGGAACGAGGTGCCGGACGAGCGTTTCGGGATCGGCAAGGCCGGAGGCGAGCATCTGCTGCTCCAGCGCCGCGATCTGCTCCAGCGCCTCGCCATAGGCGAACTGGGCGAGCGGCATGCCGAAATGCTGCGCCGACAGGATCGCCACCGGCAGCATGAAGGCGACGATCAGAACCAGATACTGGGCGACCTGCGTCCAGGTGACCGAGCGCATGCCGCCGAGCAGGGAGCAGAAAAGCACCGTCCCGAGCCCGACATAGACGGCGGTGCCGAAGGGAATGCCGAGGAAGCGCGAGGCGATGAGGCCGGTGGCATAGAACTGTGCCACCACATAGGTGAAGGAGCAGGCGAAGAGCACGATCGCCCCGGTCAGCCGGGCGGCATGGCCGCCGAACCGCGCGGCCAGGAAATCGGGCAGGGTGAAAGCGCCGAACTTGCGCAGATACGGCGCGATGAGCACGGCGACGAGCACGAAGCCGCCGGTCCAGCCGAGCAGATAGGCGAGCCCGTCGAAGCCGAGCATGTAGAGCGTTCCGGCAAGGCCGATGAAGGACGCGCCGCTCAACCAGTCGGCAGCCGTCGCCATGCCGTTGAAGACGCCCGGCACCTGCCGCCCGGCGACATAGTAGTCGGTGACATGGACCGTGCGGCTGGCGATGCCGATGCCGGCATAAAGGACCAGCGTTGCTGCCACGAACAAATAGCCCAGGACCTGCTGGGGCACGCCGATCTGCTCGAGGATGACAAGGCCTGCGATAAAGGCGGCGAGGAGGCCCGCGACAGTGCCGTAAAGCTGGCCCGCGCGGCCCGCGACCTTGTCCTTCCTCATCGCAGCTCTTCTCCTGAATCGAACGGTTCGGGCTCGGCAACGCCGGCTTCGCGGTCGAGGCGCTCCTGGCGGCGGATGAACCAGACGGTCAGCAGCAGGAAGGCAACCAGAGAGCCCTGCGCGGCCATGTAGTAGCCGAGCGGGAAGCCGGCGAAGCGGGTGCCGTTGAGCTGGCCGGCGAACAGAGGCACGACCACGGCGAAAACCGCCAGAATAGCGATGGTCGCGATGGCGAGGCCGACCGTGCGGCGCCAGCGTCGCGCCTGCGGGGTGTCGCCCTGCTTTGCGTCAAGGGTCATCCAAGTCCTCCGGCATGCCTGGCCGAGCCATCGATCTGGTTATGCGATTCGCTCGATGGTCAGTATGCCCCGTGTGGCCAGCTTGCACGATCCTTGCCCGTTCCCGTAAGAGCTTGCCGGTCACCGCCTGCAAGCCGCCGCTTGATGCCGGACGGGCCTGTAGCGATAATGCCGCGGATTGCCGGTCTGCCGGGGGCACCGGCTTGGGGGGAGCGAAGCCGCGATCTCGCAAGAGAAGAAGCGACGTCCCTTGGGGTTCTGGGAGGGGCCTGCGAGGGAAGCGCGCGATCGATCGCGGTCAGCGTCGAAGGAGGGAACCGGCGTGCCTGACAGCGCGACGTATCATTTCGTTGTGGCGGACGATCATCCGTTGTTTCGCGGCGCTCTGCGCCAGACGATCGAACGTCTCTATCCGGGGGCGGGCATCGTCGAGGTCGGGACGCTCGAGGATGCGGCCGCCGAACTGGAGCGCCACGGCGAGGTCGACCTGCTCTTGCTCGATCTTTCGATGCCGGGCATGCGCGGCTTTTCCGGGTTGATGTACCTGCGGGCCCAGTATCAGAGCGTGCCGGTGGTGATCGTGTCGGCGAGCGAGGATGTGGGAACGATCCGCCGCTGCATGGAGCTGGGCGCTTCCGGCTTCATCCCGAAGTCGCTCGGCATCGAGGTCATTCGCGAGGCCGTGTCCCAGGTGATGGCCGGCGGCAGCTGGACCCCGCCCGATGTCGACCTGGGCGAGGCCGATGGCGATGCAAGCGCCATGGCTCAGCGGCTTGCAACGCTCACGCCGCAACAGGTGCGGGTGCTGATGATGCTGTCGGAAGGTCTGCTCAACAAGCAGATTGCCTATGAGCTCAGCGTTTCCGAGGCGACCGTGAAGGCGCATGTCTCGGCGATCCTGCAAAAGCTCGGCGTTGAAAGCCGCACGCAGGCGGTCATCGCCGCCGCCAAGATCGAGCAGGGGCAGTGGCTGACAGCGGAGGCGCGCTGAGCTATTCGGGCTGGCCGCCGGACGCGGGAACCGGTACGGCGCGCGCCTCGACCGGCGGATAGCCGAGCCCGCCGCGCTGGCCGAACCGGCCCTGGTGGCAGGCGCTGCAGGCGGAGATCACGTCCATCACCATGGGCGAACCGTTCGGCGCAACAGCCATGTAGAACCAGTCGTCGGTCTGCGGCGAGCGGCCCGGCTCGACCTTCTCCATCAGGAACAGCGGGCCTGGCTGGGCGCGTCCCCGCTCGTCGACGGAAAAGGACTCCGCCGCGATCAGTGTACCGACCGGCATCGTCACGTCGCTGTCGCTGAAGCGCAGGTAGTCCCGCGCACCCGCCGCGTTGACATAGGTGAGGAGATGGCGTCCGCCATGGGCGGGGGAAAACGCCGGATTGCGGCTCGCACGCTCCCAGAGCCGGAAGCTGTCGACATAGTCGCCCGGGATCCACCGCTTATCGCCCTGCCGGTAGCCGTCCAGGAGCGCATCCTTGAGGCAGTCGTAGACGGCGCTTGCCTCGTCTGCCGAAAGACCGGTGCCAGGCTTTGACGCGATACAGCCGGAGGCCTGTGCAGCGGAGGTAACAAGGAGCAGGGCAAGCGTGGCACCCGCCATTGGCAGCAGTCGTCTCATTTTCGTCTCTCTGGCCCGTCCCGGCGATGCGATCCGGCATCCGGCATGTTTGCGCGAGCGTGACGAGCCGGACCCTGCAAACAGGGCGGCTTCATGGCAGGAGAAGCGTTTACACGCAGGCTTGAGCGCGTGTCGTGATGCGGATCACTCCGCCGCGGCGGCGCTGCCGCTGCGCACACGGGAGAGATAGGCCCGGAGCGCTGCCGGTTTCACCGGCTTGTTGAGAATCTCGATCTCCTTGGCCGCAGCTTCCGCACGCACCCCCTGGCTGCGGTCGGCGGTGACGAGCAGCGCCGGGATTTCGATGCCGAAGCGCCAGCGCAGCTGAACCACGGCCTCCACGCCGGTTCCCTCGTCCAGATGATAGTCGGCGATCAGCACGTCGGGCCGTTCGCCCGCCTCGAAGGTCTTGCGCGCCGCTTCGAGCGGGTCCAGCGCCGTCGTCACCTTGCAGCCCCAGCCGGTCAGCAGCACCCGCATGCCGTCGAGGATCTGAGGTTCGTTGTCGATGGCCAGCACATGCAGGCCCTTGAGCGGCGCATCGTGCGGTGCCGCCGGCGCTGGCGCGACGAGGGCCGGCACGGAGGCGGCCATCGGCAGTTCGATGGCAAAGCGCGAGCCGCGCCCCGTGCGCGATTCCAGCGTGACCGGATGGTCGAGCACCCGCGCGATGCGCTCGACGATCGACAGTCCGAGGCCGAGGCCGCGCGCCTCGCGGGCGCCGTCGTCCAGCCGGTGGAACTCCATGAAGATCAGCTTCTGCTTCGATTGCGGAATGCCGATGCCGGTGTCGAACACCTCCATCACCACCTTGCCGCGGCGGCGCCTGACCCCCACCAGCACCCGGCCGCTGCGCGTGTATTTGATCGCGTTGGAGATGAGGTTCTGCAGCAGCCGGCGCAGCAGGCGGCGGTCGGAGCGCACACTGAGGCTGGTCGGCAGGATTGCGAGGCGCAGGTTCTTTTCCTCCGCCACCGGCTCGAACTCGGTGCGCAGCGGATTGAGGATCTCTTCCAGCCGGAAGACGGTGATTTCCGGTTTCAGCGCGCCGGTGTCGAGGCGGGAAATGTCGAGCACCGCGCCGATGATCTCCTCCACCGATTCCAGCGAGGCGCCGACATTCTGCACCAGATGCTTCAGCTCGCCTTCCGTGAAGCGCTCGGTCAGGCTGGAGGCATAGAGCCGGGCGGCATTGAGCGGCTGCAGGATGTCATGGCCGGCGGCGGCCAGGAAGCGGGTCTTGCCGATATTCGCCTCTTCCGCCAGCGCCTTGGCGTCGGTCAGCTCCTCGTTGACGCGGGTGAGCTCCAGCGTGCGCTCGCGCACCCGGCGCTCCAGCGTCTCGTTGGCCCGCGCCAGCGCCTCCTCGCCGAGCACCCGCTCGGTGATGTCGGTATAGGTCGTGACGATGCCCCCGTCCGGCATCGGGCTGGTCCGCACCTCCAGGACGAGGCCGCTGCCGGCCATGTGCTCCTGAAAGGTCTCGTGACGCACCACCAGCTTGTCCAGGCGGTCGCCGACGATCACCTCCACCGGATCGGCGCCCAGTTCCCCGCGTTTTGCATTGAACCGGATGATGGCATCAAGCGGCGTTCCGACCTGGCCGTACTCGGCCGGCAGGCCGAGCAACTCGCGGAACTGCCGGTTCCAGCAGATCAGCCTGAGGTCTCGGTCGAAGACCGAAATGCCCTGGCGCACTTGGTCGAGCGCGGTCTGCAGCAGGTCGCGGTTGTACTGGATCGCGACCGTGGCGTCGTCCAGCAGCTTCAGCGCGCCCTTGCCGCTGGGGTCGCGGCGCTTGACCAGCAGCGACAGAACCAGCCGCGACGAGGCGGCGCCGATGGCGCTGGCCAGCAGCTGCTCGGAAAAGCGCAGGATCTGGGCATCCGCGGTGGCGCTCGGGTCGAAGTCGCGCCCGCGCTCGCGGGCAAAGCTCTGGAACGAGCGGTCGGTGCGCTCCTCGCCGAGATAGCGCGCGATGGTCGACTTGAGGTCGCCGACGGTCACCGAGGTTCGCCAAAGGCGCAGGCCCGGCGTCGGCGACAGCTCGGACGGCACGAAGATATTGGCCTGCAGCCGTTCCACGGGCTCGGGCACGCGAGACAGCGAGAACATGATGTAGGCGCTGATATTGGCAGCAAGGCTCCAGAAGACGCCGTGAGTGAGCGGATCGAAGGCGAGCGAGAACAGCGCCTGGGGCCGCAACAGCCAGATGCCGAAGGGGCCGTTCTCGATCAGCGTGATCGGGATCAGGCCCGATTGCGCGAAGGTCGGCAGCAGCAGGGTGTAGACCCAGATGGCGAAGCCGATCAGCATGCCGGCGATGGCGCCGCGCGCCGTGCCGCGCCGCCAGACGAGGCCACCGAAAAAGGCCGGGGCGAATTGCGCGATGGCGGCGAAGGACAGCAGGCCGATGGAGGTGAGCGCCGCCGTGTCCCCGGCCGCCCGGTAATACGCATAGGCGAGCAGCAGCGTGACGAAGATGGCCGCCCGCCGCGTCAGCAGCAGGATCCGGCTCATGTCCTCGCCATGGGAGGCGATGATCGCATCCTCGCTGGAGCGGCGCAGCACCAGCGGCATCACCAGATCGTTCGAGATCATGATGGCAAGGGCGACGCTGGCCACGATCACCATGGCGGTGGCCGCCGACAGTCCGCCGATGAAGGCGACGAGCGCAAGCCATGGGTGATTGGCGGCCAGCGGCAGGGCGAGCACATAGGAGTCCGGGTTGATCGCCGGATCCAGCATGATCATGCCTGCCGCCGCGATCGGGACGACGAACAGGTTGATCGCCACCAGATACATCGGGAACAGCCAGGTCGCGCGCCGCAGCTCTGCGCCCGAATTGTTCTCCGTTACCGTGACGTGGAACTGGCGCGGCAGCAGGATGACGGCGATGCCCGACAGCAGCGTCATCACCACCCAGTTGCCGCCCGATAGCTCGCCGGCCATGGCGTTGACGACCCTGGGTTCCGCGGCCATGGCGGCGAACAGGTCGCCCGGACCGTTGTAGAGCGAGTAGGTGACCCAGATGCCGACGGTGAGGAAGGCCACAAGCTTGACCACCGCTTCCGCGGCGATGGCCAGCATCAGCCCTTCCTGGTGCTCCGTCGCATCGATATGGCGGGTACCGAAGGCCCAGGCGAAGATCACCATGCCGATGGCGATCATCAAGGTGATGTCGTCGAAGAAGGGCAGGCCGGTCTCGCCGGGCTTGAGGTCGAGATGCGAGATCAGCGTCGTGACCGAGAGCGAGACTGCCTTCAGCTGCAGCGCGATATAGGGGACGATGCCGACGACGGCGATGATCGCGACGACCGCGGCCACCGGCTGGCTCTTGCCGTAGCGCGCGCCGATGAAGTCGGCGACCGAGGTGATGCGCTCGCTCTTGGATAGGCGAATGATCCGCCGCAGCAGGGGATAGCCGAGGGCGAAGACCAGGATCGGCCCGATATAGATCGTCAGGAACTCCAGCCCGCTATGCGTTGCCGTGCCGACGGAGCCGAAAAAGGTCCAGGACGTGCAGTAGACCGAGATCGACAGCGCATAGATCAGCGGCCGGCCATGGCCGGACGCGGTGAAGCGCGCCTTGCGGTCGCCGTAGCTGGCAATGGCGAACAGCAGAAGCACGTAGCCGAGCGCCGCGACGACGACGACCCACCCTTCGACCATGCGTTGCGTTCCTCCCGACCCTGATGCGGAGATCGGACCATGTTTGCCGGCTCCTGTCCATTCGACGCTTGGCGATAAGGGGGTGGTGCGAAAGGGGAATAGGGAGATTCCCGGATGCGCCGGCCCGTGCTAAACCCGAAGCTGCAACCAGACACGCCCCGGTCACCGACCGCGGTGCCGGCAGCCACGGGATGGAGCCAGCATGCTGAAGGAATTCAAGGAGTTTGCCGTCAAGGGCAACATGGTCGACATGGCCGTCGGCATTGTCATCGGCGCAGCTTTCAGCGCCATCGTATCCTCGCTCGTCGACGACGTGATCATGCCTCCCATCGGCCTGCTGATCGGCGGCGTCGATTTCTCCCAGCTCTTCCTGGTGCTGAGCGAGGGCACGGCGCCCGGGCCCTATCTCACCGTCGAGGCGGCAACGGCCGCCGGCGCGGTGACCTGGAACATCGGCCTGTTCATCAATGCGGTGATCAAGTTCCTGATCATCGCCTTCGCGCTGTTCGTAGTGGTCAAGGGGATCAACCGGCTGCGCAACGAGAAGCCGGCCGCGCCTCCCGCACCGCCCGCGCCCAGCCGCGAGGAAGTGCTGCTGGCCGAGATTCGCGATTTGCTGAAGACGCGCTGAGGCGCGTCCCGCCCGAACGAACGACAGGCAGGGCCCGCCAACGGGGACAAGACCCCGGCGGGCCTCGCAATCCCCCCTTTGCCAACAGAGACAGATCCTCCCATGATCGATGTGATGTCCGCGCTGCGGCCGGAGGCGCGCCAGGCGCCCGAAAGCGGCATTGTCGAGGTCGTGAATTTCGCGCGCGAGCGCTCCGACCTGATCCCGCTCTGGGTCGGGGAGGGCGACCTGTCGACGCCGGACTTCATCCGCGCAGCGGCCGAGGCGTCGCTGGAAAAGGGCGAGACCTTCTACACCTATCAGCGCGGCATCCCGGACCTGCGTGAGGCGCTGGCGCGCTATCACCTGCGCCATTTCGGCCGCGACTGGGGCGCGGAGCGCTATTTCGTCACCGGCTCGGGCATGCAGGCGATCCAGCTTGCGGTCCAGGCGATCGCCGGTGCCGGCGACGAGGTGATCTATCCTTCGCCTGCCTGGCCGAATTTCCCTGCCGCCATCGGCATCATGGGCGCGCAGGCCATTCCGGTGCCGCTCGATTTCTCGCCCAACGGCTGGACGCTCGATCTCGACCGCCTGTTTGCCGCCGTGACCCCGCGCACCCGGGCCATCTACCTGAATTCGCCGTCCAACCCGACCGGCTGGATGGCCGACCGGGAGACGCTGGCGGCAATCCTCGATGAAGCCCGCCGGCGGGGACTTTGGATCGTCGCCGACGAGGTCTACAGCCGCTTCGTTGAGGGAGAGACGGCCCGCGCGCCTTCCTTCATGGATGTGGCCGAGCCGGACGACCTGATCCTGTACGTCAACACCTTTTCGAAGAACTGGGCGATGACCGGCTGGCGCATCGGCTGGCTTTCGGCCCCGCCCGCGCTCGGGCAGGTGATCGAGAACCTGATCCAGTATTCGACCTCGGGTGTTGCGCAGTTCATGCAGCGCGCTGCCGTTGCCGCGCTCGATGAGGGAGAGGCGTTCATGGCGCTGCAGCGCAGCCGGGCGAGCGCCGGGCGCGCCATCATCGAAGGACGCCTGGCGGCCACCGGCCGGATCCGCTATGCGCCGCCGCAAGGTGCCTTCTACCTGTTCTTCGGTGTCGAGGGCTTTTCCGACAGCCGTGAACTGGCCAAGCGGATCGTCGCGGAGACGGGCGTCGGGCTTGCGCCCGGCAGTGCTTTCGGCGAGGCCGGAGAGGGGTTCCTGCGCCTGTGTTTCGCCCGTTCCGCGGAGCATCTGGAGACGGCAGCGCAGCGCCTTGCCGACTGGATAGCGCGTTGACGAAGCACGCGAGTCTAAGTTACGGATTTTTGCGTAGAGGATTGGAAGCGGATACATTTTGTTCGTTTCCCGACGGCGGGTCGCTCCCCGCATCGTATCGGGCCCAAAATGCGCGAAGATCAGACCCGTAGCGTTTCAGCATTGCCCAGCGTGTCGGAGGCGCGGCTCGAAAGCGTGCTTGGTACCGCGGTCGATGGCATCGTCGTGATGGACGACCGGGCGCGCATCCTGCTGTTCAACAAGGCGTGCGAGACCCTGTTCGGCTATACGGCCGAGGAGGTCAGGGGGCGCAACGTCAAGGTGCTGATGCCCTCCGAATATGCCGAGGCGCATGACGGCTATCTGAACAATTATCTGGAAACCGGCGAGAAGCGCATCATCGGCATCGGCCGCGAGGTGCGCGGCATGCACCGCGACGGCACCGAATTCCCGATCGAGCTTTCGGTCGGCGAGGCGGCGACGCCGGAGGGGCGCCAGTTCATCGGCATCATCCGCGACCTGCGTCAGCGAAAGGCGGTCGAGCGGCGTCTCGCGGAAGCCCAGGCGCAGCTTGTCAGCGTCACCCGCATCAGCGCGCTGGACGAGATGGGCGCGGCCATCGCGCACGAACTGAACCAGCCGCTGACGGCGATCATGCTTTACCTGCAGGCGGCCAAGCGCAAGGTCGGCGACGACAACCGCGACGGCAAGCTGGTCGAGATTGTCGACAAGGGCGTGCGCGAGGCCGAGCGGGCCAGCCAGATCATCCAGCGGATGCGGAGGTTCGTGGAAAAGCGTGATCCCGAGCGGCGTTCGGTCAATGTGGCGCGGCTTGTCGGCGAGTGTCTCGAGCTGGTGACCATGGGCACCGACTGCCGCGACATCGAGATCGTCAACGACGTCCATGACAGTTTGCCGGACATCGCCGTCGATCCTGTGCAGATCCAGCAGATCCTGATCAATCTGATCCGCAATGCGCTCGACGCGGTGCGCCAGGCTCCGGTAAAGCGTGTCGGGCTGACTGCGGCGGTAAGCGGCGAGGATATGCTGATCCGTATCACCGATTCAGGTGGCGGAGTTCCGCCGGAAGTCGTACCGACATTGTTCAGAGCATTCTCGGGCGCGAAGAAGGGCGGCCTTGGCCTTGGCCTCACGATCTCCCGTTCGATCGCGCAGAATCATGGCGGCGATCTCGCCGTCGAACCCAACGGTGGGGAAGGGGGAGCTGCCTTCGTGCTGCGCCTGCCGGTCGACACGCCCGAGCGTGCCGACCAGGCGGCCGCGCCCCCTGGCAGAAAAGGACCGACGGCATGAGCGCGACCGCGCATCTGATCCACATCGTCGATGACGACCCGGCAATTCGTGACGCTTTGACCGTCGTCTTCGAGCTGGAAGGCTATGACGTCGACTCGTTCGAGACCGGCGAAGCTTTCCTGGAGCGGGCCGCACGACCGGACAAGCTGCCGGGATGCGTCATCCTCGATGTGCATATGCCGGGTCAGTCGGGCA
This sequence comes from Stappia sp. 28M-7, assembly GCF_014252955.1. Lineage (NCBI taxonomy): Bacteria > Pseudomonadati > Pseudomonadota > Alphaproteobacteria > Hyphomicrobiales > Stappiaceae > Stappia > Stappia quadratibracata. The sequence goes on from NZ_JACMIA010000001.1 coordinate 1,154,849, forward strand.
TCGAGATCCTGCGCCGCCTTCATGCCGATCGGTTTGCCGCGCCGGTTTTCGTCATTTCCGGTCAGGGCGATATCCCGATGGCCGTAGAGGCGATCAAGCAGGGCGCCCACGATTTCATCGAAAAGCCCTTCGACGCAGAAACCGTGGTGACGCGGGTGCGCGAGGCCATCGAGGCGAGCGAGCGCAAGAACGTCGAGAGCGTCACCCCGCCGGCCCGCAGTTTCCCGGGCAGCGAGACGCTGACCCCGCGCGAGCGTGAAGTGCTGGAGGAAATCACCGCCGGTGCCTCCAACAAGGAGGCGGGACGCACGCTGGGGATCAGCCCGCGCACCATCGAGGTGCACCGCGCCCGCATCATGGAAAAACTCGGCGCGCGCAACGCCGCCGACCTGGTCCGTATCGTCCTCTCGCACGAATAGAGGTCCGGCCCCGCACGCGGCGCTTCCGTATTCCGCCGTAGTTTCGTCGCCGCCCCAAGGGTCTATAGTCGCGCGACTGCGGCCCATGGGGGACGCGCTTCGGGGCTGCCAGGGCGGCGGGATTAAGACGGTGACTATCCATATCGTCGAAGACGATCCGGGAGTGGGCGATTCGCTTGCCCTGCTGCTTGGGGAAATCGGGCATCAGGTCGAGGTGTATCCTGACGCCGAGAGTTTCTTCGAGCATGTGCCTCCCGGGTCTCAGGATATTGTGATCGTTGACCTCGGCCTGCCGGGAGTGAGCGGGGTCCAGCTTATCCGCTGGGTCGCCCGTCTGACGTCGCCTCCGCGTGTCATCGCCATCACCGGCCAGTCGCGCCGCGCCATCGCAGAGCTGTTCGGCGATGATCTGCCGCCTGTACTTTTACGCAAGCCACTGACCGAAGAAGCTCTCGTCGCGCTTTTGTAAAGTTGCCGAGGCGCTTGTTTTTGTGCGCGCTGATGCGTTGTTTTGCCACGCTAGGTAATAGGTCGTACGAAGACCACCGAATTTCGGTCCCCCAACTTCGCTTCTAGACTTTGCGGCGTTGACGGAGAGGCGCATCGGACGGGATGCGGCTCCGGTTCGCAGGGCCAGGGGCCCGCGGCCGATTTTCATCCGCCAATGCCGAATTGGCAGGAGGAGGGGGCAATGGCCTACCTGGAACGTACGTCCGAGACGATGGGGCATGGAGCGGTCGCGGCGCGCAGCACGCGCGAAGCCGTGGAGACCCCGCAGGCGCGCACCCAGCGCCATGACCAGCATCACGTGATCTTCTACGAGGGCGATGCCGCCGAGCGGATCTACGAGCTGCAGGACGGCATCATCATGCTCTACAAGCTCCTGCCCGACGGGCGTCGCCAGGTCGTGGAGATCCTGACCCGCGGCATGATCTTCGGGACCGCCGGCGGACCGCGCTATGACGTCTCCGCCGAGACGCTGACGCCCGTGCGCCTTCTGGTCCACGAGCGCCGCGAGGTCGATGCCTCCGCCGTTCTTCAGGGCCACGTCGCCAGGTGCCTGATGGCCCAGATGGAAGGCCTGCACGAGCACGCCATGCTGCTCGGCCGCAAGTCGGCGATGGAGCGTGTCGCCAGCTACTTCATGCGCATGGTGCCGAACCGCGGCGGCGAGGGCTGCGCGGGTCCGGCTTCCGATACCTGCGACCCGCACAATCTGGTGCTGAACATGACCCGCCAGGAGATCGCCGACTATCTTGGCCTCACCATCGAGACCGTAAGCCGGGTGATTTCCGAACTGAAGCGGCGCGGTGTGATCCGTCTGGAGCGTCAGGACCGTATTCATGTGACGCGCGTCTGCGGTCTCTGCCAGCTGACGGGCATTCACTGAGCTGCGGTTTGCCGGCGGGAAATGGTCCCGCCGCCAGGCATTCCCTTTACTTCTGCATCAACCTTCCGACCCCGGGCCATATCGGTCCGGGGTTTCTTTTTGCCCTTGCTGCCTCACACGGCAACGGAATGGCGGGCAACGCCGCGTTGCAGATAGATGTCGAAGGCGGCGGCTGCGATACGTGCATAGGGGGCCCCGCGCGGGGTGACCTCGATCCGGCTGCCGTCCATCGTCACGAGCCCGTCGCCGATCATCTCGGCAAGGTCGGCAATGCTGGCGGAAAAATGCGCCAGCGGCAGCCCGTGGGCGGCGGCGATGGCGCCGACGTCGGCCGCGTGCTCCGTCATCAGCTGTTCGATGATCTCGGCCCGTGCCCGGTCGTCGGCATCCAGTGCGATGCCGCGCGCGACCGGCAGCAAGCCGTCGCTGATCGCCCGGCTCCAGCCGCCGGTATCGGGCATGTTCTGCACATAGCCCTGCGGCAGCTTGCCGATGGAGGAGGCACCGAACCCGATCAGCGTGTCGGCCGTGTCGGTCGTATAGCCCTGGAAGTTGCGCCGCAGCCGCCCGGCATCGAGCGCCAGCGCCATGTCGTCATCCGGCATGGCGAAATGATCGAGGCCGATGGCCCGGTAGCCGGCATCCAGCAGCTTCTCGCGCGCATGGTCCGCCATGGCGATCCGCTCGGCCGCATTGGGCAGCCGGCTTTCATCGATCAGCCGCTGGTGCTTCTTCATCCAGGGCACATGGGCATAGCCGAACAGGGCGATGCGTCCGGGCGCGAGCGCCTGCGTCAACCGGATTGTCTCGGTTATCGTTTCCAGCGTCTGGAAGGGCAGGCCGTACATCAGGTCGAAATTGAGCGCATCGATGCCAACGGCACGCAGCCGCTCCACCGCCTGCGCCACCTGCTCGTAGGGCTGCACCCGGCCGATGGCCTTCTGCACCACCGGATCGAAATCCTGCACGCCGAGGCTCGCACGGGTGATCCCGGCCTCGCGCAGCGTCTCGGCAAGGTCCGGTGTCACCGTGCGCGGATCCAGCTCGATGGCATGTTCATGCGCAGGCGAGAAGGAGAAGTGCTTGTGCAGCCGCTCGACCACGGACAGGAATTGCGGCCGCGGCAGGAGGCTCGGTGTGCCCCCGCCCCAGTGGATGTGCACCGCCTGCATGCGGTCCGGCAGCCTGGCCGCGACCAGGTCGATTTCTGCCAGCAGCGCATCCGTATAGTCGAGCAGCGGCTCGTCGCGGCGCGCCGCCTTGGTGTGGCAGCCGCAATAGTTGCAGATCACCCGGCAATAGGGGACGTGCAGGTAGAGCGAGAGCGGCTCATCTGCGGGCAGTCCCGCCAGCCAGTTGCCATAGGTCGCCCCTGTCACGCCAGCATGGAAATGCGGCGCAGTCGGGTAGCTGGTGTAGCGCGGCACGGAGCGTGTCGCATAGCGTTGGTCGAGATCGGTCATGAGGCGAGAATGCCTACTTTGCCGATCACGAACCTTGATCCTGCTCAACCTCCGCAAAATCAGCCGCTGCATAGCAGATCCCCGTAAAATGCATGGCAGATCGCCGCTTTTCTTGATCTATTGCCTTGGCAACCCACCTCTTTCCGGCCCTTTGGGGGCTTCGGCGGATCTTCATGCCCTCACTCAGGCAAGCTCTTTTGACGCTGGCGATCGGTGCCCTCGGCGGCGGTGTGTTCCAGTTGGCCGGGCTGCCTGCGGCCTGGCTCGCGGGAGCAATGGTCGCGACGGCCATCGCGGTCCTGTCCGGTGTCTCCTGTGCGATTCCCGACCGCTTGCGCGACATGCTGTTCGTCGTGCTCGGCCTGACCATGGGCGCGGGCGTCACGCCGGAGACGGTGGAGCGGATCGGCGAATGGCCAGTCACCATGCTGCTGGTGCTGGTCTCGGTCGCCGCCGTGCTCGGCGCGACCTTCCTGTTCCAGCGCAAGGTTGCCGGCTGGGACCGCGACACCGCCTATTTCGCTGCGATACCTGGCGCCTTGTCCTACGTGATGATCCTGTCGCTGTCCTATCCGCGCGCGGACACGATGCGGGTGGCCGTGGCCCAGACGCTGCGGGTGTTCATTCTGGTCTCCCTGCTGCCGCCGATCATCGCCGGCAGCGAGCCGGAGGTCGTCGCAGTGGTTCCGGCCGTGCCGATCGAACTCCTGCCGCTGGCTCTCGTCGCCGCGGCCGGGCTTGTCTCGGGCTACCTGTTCCAGCGCGCCGGCGTTCCCGCCGGATGGCTCACCGGCCCCTTCTTCGTCAGCGCCGCTCTCAATGCCAGCGGCATCGTCGCGGTCCACTTGCCCGAATGGCTGACGATCCCCGCCCTTGTCGGGCTCGGCTGCATTATCGGTTGCCGGTTCACCAACATTTCGCTGCGCGACATGCTGCGGCTTCTTCTGGTCAGTCTGGGGGCCTTTGCCGTGGGCATGAGCATCGCCGTGGCGATCTCGCTGTTCGCCTCGAGCCTGCTCGGCCTGCCGCTCGGACAGCTGCTGCTGGCCTATGCGCCGGGCGGGCTGGAGGCGATGACGCTGCTCGCCTACCTGCTCGACCTCGACCCGGCTTTCGTTGCCGCGCACCAGCTAGCCCGTTATTTCGGGATGGTTCTGCTTCTTCCCTTCGCGACCCGGCAAATCCTGGGGCCGCCCAAACGGGTGGTCTGACGCCGTCAGCCGCTCGCCGGGCACTCTTCGGCCAGCAGCGCGTAGACGAACTCGTCGCCCCATCGCCCGTCGTGCCGGTCGTTCTGCCGGAAATGCGCTTCGCGCCTCAGCCCGAGCCGCTCGGCCACCTTCACCGAGCCGTGGTTCTGCGCGTCGATCCGCGCGAAGATCCGGTGAAAGCCGATGTTCTCGAAACCGGCCCGCAGCACCTCGCCGGCCGCTTCCGTCGCATAGCCCGCTCCCGCGTGGGCAGGATCGAAGATATAGCCGAGCTCGCCCTGCAGCGCGGCGGTGCTTGCGACCTTCAGAAGAACTTCGCCGAGCACGCAGCCGTCCTGGCTGCGCTCCACCGCCAGCGTCATCGTCGCTCCGTCCTTCGACAGATCCGGCTGCTGTGCCCCTTCGAACTGCTGCCGCAGCTCATCTGCCTCCGGCGGGAAGCTGTAGAGGAAGCGGTAAACGTCGCTGCGCCCGTGATAGGCGGCATAGGCATCGTAGTCGCGGTCTTCGAAAGGTCTCAGGATCAGGCGGGCGGTGCGAAGGGGAAGCGAAGGCAGGGAAAGCGTCATTGCAACCTGGGGTGAATCAGGGGGGAGGGCGCGTGTAAAGGCGAGTCGGAAGCGGGGAAGTGGGGAGCGCGATCGCACTCTTCAAGAGCGCCAGGCTGTGGGGAAGTCGCGAAAAGGCGCCTGAAGGCCGGTTAAACTCAGAAAAAGCCAAAACAAATCGTCGCAGCCGTGCTTTTGCGGATGTTCCCGACCGCGCTTTGCCGCAAGCTGTCTTGACCTGGATCAAGGCGTCGAACAGCCGATCGGCCATACCTGCGCCTTGACCCTGCGGGGTTTGGATCACCAAGAGACTCGGGGCGCCCACCAATGGCTCAAGCTCAAGCCAAGTACATTACGATGGAGGAAGGCTTCTTCGCCGTATTCCTCGTCGTGATCGCCTTCGCCTGCCTCATCATCGCCGGTAAGACGTATGATCAGGTCATGGCTTTTCACACCGCTATCGGCTCGCTCGCTGCGGCTGCCGGCGCCTTCATCATCTTCCGGAACTATTTCGAGGACCGGGTCCCGGCGCCGCAGGAAATCGACGGCAAGCCGAACTACAACCTGGGTCCGATCAAGTTCGGCGCCTGGGCGGCCGTGTTCTGGGGCGTCGCCGGCTTCACGGTCGGCCTGATCATCGCCCTGCAGCTCGCCTATCCGGCGCTGAACTTCGACCTGCCCTGGACGAGTTTCGGCCGGCTGCGCCCGCTGCACACTTCGGCCGTGATCTTCGCCTTCGGCGGCAACGTGCTGCTCGCCACGTCCTTCTACGTGGTCCAGCGCACCAGCCGCGCCCGCATGCCGGGCACGATCGCTCCCTGGTTCGTCATCCTCGGATACAACCTCTTCATCGTCATCGCCGGTACGGGCTACCTGCTCGGCGCGACGCAGTCGAAGGAGTATGCGGAGCCGGAGTGGTACGCCGATCTGTGGCTGACCATCGTCTGGGTGGCGTATCTCCTCGTCTTCCTCGGCACGCTGTGGAAGCGCAAGGAGCCGCACATCTACGTGGCGAACTGGTTCTACCTCGCCTTCATCATCACCATCGCGATGCTGCACATCATCAACAACCTGACGGTGCCGGTATCGGTGTTCGGGACCAAGTCCTACATCCTGTGGGCGGGCGTTCAGGACGCGATGGTGCAGTGGTGGTACGGCCATAACGCGGTCGGCTTCTTCCTGACCGCCGGCTTCCTGGCCATCATGTACTACTTCGTGCCCAAGCGCGCCGAGCGGCCGGTCTACTCATACCGCCTGTCGATCGTGCACTTCTGGGCGCTGATCTTCCTGTACATCTGGGCCGGTCCCCACCACCTCCACTACACGGCTCTGCCGCAGTGGGCCTCGACGCTGGGTGCCACCTTCTCGATCATCCTGTGGATGCCTTCCTGGGGCGGCATGATCAACGGCCTGATGACCCTGTCGGGTGCATGGGACAAGCTGCGGACCGATCCGGTGCTGCGCATGATGGTCGTCTCCATCGCCTTCTACGGCATGTCGACCTTCGAAGGCCCGCTGATGAGCCTGCGTTCCGTCAACTCGCTGTCGCACTACACGGACTGGACCATCGGTCACGTCCACTCGGGTGCGCTCGGCTGGGTCGGCTACATCTCCTTCGGCGCCCTCTACTGCCTGATCCCCTGGCTGTGGAACAAGAAGCAGGTCTACTCGCTGAAGCTGGTGAACTGGCACTTCTGGATCTCCACCATCGGCATCGTGCTCTACATCTGCGCGATGTGGGTGTCGGGCATCATGCAGGGCCTGATGTGGCGCGCCTATGATGCCATGGGTTTCCTCGAGTACTCGTTCATCGAGACCGTCGAAGCCATGCATCCCTTCTATGTCATCCGTGCCCTGGGCGGCGCCCTGTTCGTCGCAGGCTCGCTGATCATGGCCTACAACCTTTGGATGACCGTGCGGCATGGCGAGGCTGAAGAAGCCGAAGCCCTTCCCGCCGGCGCCATGGCTCCGGCCGAGTAAGGGGAGAGCAAAATGTCCCTTTGGAACAAACACGAAATCTTCGAGAAGCACTCCCTGATTCTCGTCATCGGCATCCTGATCGTGGTCTCCATCGGCGGCCTGGTCGAGATCGCCCCGCTCTTCTACCTGAAGAGCACGATCGAGAAGGTGGAGGGCATGCGTCCCTACACCCCGCTGGAACTGGCGGGCCGCAACATCTACATCCGCGAGGGCTGCTATCTCTGCCACTCGCAGATGGTGCGCCCGATGCGCGACGAACTGGAGCGTTACGGCCACTTCAGCCTGGCGGCCGAGAGCATGTATGACCACCCCTTCCAGTGGGGCTCCAAGCGTACCGGTCCGGACCTTGCCCGCGTCGGCGGAAAGTACTCCGACGAGTGGCATCGCGACCACCTGGCCGATCCGCGCTCGGTGGTGCCGGAATCGATCATGCCCGGCTATCCGTTCCTGCTCGAGGCGAAGGTGGAGACCCGCGGCATCGCGGATCACCTGAAGGCGAACCGTGCCGTCGGCGTTCCCTATGACGAGACCCAGGTCTCCGAGGCCGCCGCCGACATGATCGCCCAGGCTTCGCCCGACAGTGCGGCCGTGGACGGGTTCCTGGAGCGCTATCCGAACGCGATCGTCCGCGATTTCGACGGCGATCCGAGCAAGGTGACGGAGATGGACGCGCTGGTCGCCTATCTCCAGATGCTCGGCACGCTGGTCGACTTCTCGATCTACGACAACAAGGCCAACCTGCGCTGAGGAGGCGGTGATGAACGAGAGTTACGAGGCCGCCGCCAGCTTCGCCCAGACGTGGGGACTGGTCTATTTCGTGGTGCTTTTCGCAGGCGTGGTCGCCTATGCGCTCTGGCCGAGAAACGCCAAGCGCTTCGACGACGCGGCACAGATCCCCTTGCGGGAGGATTGAGACATGGCTGACGGGTACAAGAAGGAGGTCGACCACATCTCCGGCGTCGAGACGACCGGACACGAGTGGGACGGCCTGAAGGAACTGAACAATCCGCTGCCGAAGTGGTGGCTCTACATCTTCTACGCCACGATCGTGTGGTCCATCGGCTACTGGGTGGTCTATCCGTCCTGGCCGCTGGTCTCCAGCTACACGGCCGGCGTTCTCGGCGACAGCCAGCGCGCCAATGCGCTGGCCGCGTACGAGGCCGGGATGGCGGAGCGGGCGCAGATCGGCGAGACGCTGGTCAATGCCTCGCTCGAGGAGATCGAGTCCACCCAGTCGCTGCTGGAGTTCGCCATGGCCAACGGCCGTGCCGCCTTCGGCGACAACTGCGCCGCCTGCCACGGCACCGGCGCGCTGGGTGCGACCGGCTATCCGAACCTGCAGGACGACAACTGGATCTGGGGCGGCTCGCTGGAGGAAATCCACCAGACGCTGCAATACGGCATCCGCTCGGGTCATGACGAGACGCGCATGGGCGACATGCCCTCCTTCGGCGCCGACGGCATGCTCGACAAGGAGCAGATCACCCAGGTGGCAAACTTCGTCGGCAGCCGTGCGGGCCTCGAGCCGGAAGCGGGCGTCGACCTTGCCGCCGGCGAGCAGGTCTATGTCGAGAACTGCGCCGCCTGTCACGGCGACGACCTGAAGGGGATGAAGGAGGTCGGTGCTCCCAATCTGACCGCCAACAACTACCTCTATGGCAAGTCGGTCGACGCGATCCGCGCGCAGGTGACCAACGCCCGCAACAGCGTCATGCCGGCCTGGGCCCCGCGCCTCGATCCGGCGACGGTGAAGTCGCTGGCGGTCTACGTCCACGCCCTGGGCGGCGGCAATTGATCCGCTGACCGACCGGAAGACACACGGAAAGGCGCCCTTCGGGGCGCCTTTTTTCGTTTACGACGCGGATTCAGCGCTTTTCTGCCTCCGGCGGGTTGCACCTGCCTTGCATCTTTGCCCAACATGGCGGGTGTCCCGCTACCACAGTCGCTGTCAGGCGGGACGACGGGGTGGGGGACTGATGCGATATTCGTGTGCCGGGCTTGCGGCATTGGCGATGCTTGCCCCGGCTGGACAGGCGCAGGCAACGGACCAGCTCGCCGTCTTCCAGGAGCAGTGGCGCACCTTTGTCGCCCAGTGCAGCAGGGTGTTCTCAGGACGCGACGATCACCTTTCGGACGACTTCGACCCTCGTCCCATGCGCCGGAAGATCAGTGCGGACGGTACGGCGATTGCGATTTCCGCCGGATCCACACCGGACTATCTGTCCATCTACATCGACACGCTTCCAGACAGGGAGCTGCGGAGCTGCGCCGTATACCGCGAGGAGTACGGAGCGTTCGACGCTGCAGTGCTGTTTCCCAGGGTTCTCGACTGGCTGCGCGAACAGGGGCTGACAGCGGCTGGCGGGTCCATACCGCTCGATGACAGATCCCATCATCAACTCGGCGTTCATGGAGCTTTCCCCGAACAGGACCTGACGATCCGGGTCCGGCTCTTCGACTGGGGCATCCAGTTGCTCGGCGAACGAACGATATTGAGAAAGTGAGACGACAGTGAAGACATCTATACTCTTCTCCTCTCGTTTGCGCGGCGGCGCTGCCGCGGCTGCGCTCGGTCTGGTGCTCGGGCCTTTGCTCGCCGCATATCCCCTCCGTGCCGACGGTCTCGACGTGCCGATCTACGAATATGGCGGGGACGACCTGCCGACCTGCGCGACAAGTGTCGTTGCCGGGTTGAAGGCAGATGGCGACGGGTTCCTTGCGGTGCGTTCCGGTCCGGGCTCGAACTATCGCGAAATCGGCCGGCTGAGGAACGGCGACAAGGTTTTCACCTTCGACCACAAGGGCAAATGGTTCGGGGTCGTCTACGGCGGCTCGCAGCCGAGCTGTATCTCGCCAGACAAAAAGCGGCTTCTGCCCTATCGCGGCAAGAAGGGCTGGATCCACAGCAACTGGCTGGCGGACCTTGCCGGCTGACAGCGTCCTGGCCGTCGATCCCGTATGCACCGAAGGACCGAACCCAATGCGCTTCTCCTCGTGGCTTGCCTTGTGGTCCGTTGTCGTCTGGGGACTGTGCAGTCCCGCGGCGGCGCAGGGCTGGTTCTCCGAACGTCTCGATGGCGACACCCTCGTCGGCGTTTCAGCAGACGGCAGCGAACTCGTCGTGTTCTGCGGTCGTCCGCTTCTTTCCCTGGAGATCGTGATTGCCGGCATGACGCCGACCGGCCCCGCCTCGGTCTTGGTCGACGATGGCGCGCCCGTCGGCTTTATGTTCGCGAACGGACGCTTCGAGGCGCAAACAGCGGCCCAGACGGAATTGGTACGCAGTCTGATGGACCGGCTCGCGCAGGGGAGCGCGGTGACGCTGTCCACACCCGGCGGAGCCCAGGCCCGGCTGTCGCTCAACGGCTCGTCGCAAGCGCTTTCCGCATGCCCCGCAGCCCGGTTCGCGGCCCCGGTCGCGGGTGCACCCGGGGCGGCAGCTCATGCTGCGCCGGTAGGCGTCGCAAGCACTGCGGGGCAGGGACCTGCCAGCATGGGCTTGCTTGCCGAGCGCTATCTAGCGGCCCTCGGTTTCGATCCCGGCACGGTCGACGGCATCAGCGATGCGGCGACACGCTCCGCGGTCCGGCGGTTCCAGGAACGCTACGGCCTCCCGGCGAACGAGGAACTGCCAGCAGCCCATTTCGCCGTCCTGGAAGCGCTTGCAAAGGCGGGAGCGATGAGCGTCGCATCTACGCCCGCCCCGGTCGCCCCGGCGCCGACGGCAGCGCCTGCCGCTTCGCGACCGCAGCCTCCCGCCGCCGGTAGCGCGCCGGCCGGCGCCGCAATGGCAGGCGGTGGCTCCTATCCCTATCACCGGCTGGCCGGTTGCGAGGGAGAGATCGGCCGGGCCATCGCATGGTACAATTTCACCGGAGAGGGGACGCGCCGCGTGCTGGAAATGACTGACCTCTGCTTCAACCGGGAAACTGGAAGGCTGAGCGGCTCGGAGTGGGAGGACAATCTGCAACTGGTCAGGAGCGAAGGGCCCACGGAATTCTACGAGGTGATCGAGACCGGAAAGAAGTCCTACCAGCGCGCCAAAGCCAGCGTGGGCCGCTACGACGCAGAGGGGCCATTTTCGACAGGCTGGGTCAGCTTCGGATACAGCTCGCCGTCCGGATGGCCGGTCGCGCGCTTCAGCCGCCGTTTCGGCAACGCGGTGGCTCATCTCCACGGCGCGCTTTTCAAGCCGCACAACGGACGGGGACTGACGGAAAACGGCGAATTCAAGATTCACATAAGCGGCAACGACATCCGCGCGCATGACAAGCGCCAGTACAACACGCCGCGATCCGGCAGCGAGGTGCCGTACGTTGCCTTCGAGGGCAAGGCCGTTTTCACAGGAGGCATGGGTAAGGTCACACTTGCCAATACCGAGACCGGCAATGGTACCGGGTCCGGCGAGCTTGATCTTCGCGTTTCGCCAGATGGTGAAATCTCCGGCTCCGGCGTGTTGCGCCTGCAGAGCGCCCGTCTCGCCGGAGCAAATCCGCAGGACTGGAAGACGACCGAGTGGCATATTCGCCTGCTTGCCGGGAATGTCGCCGGCGATACCGGCGAGATACTGATGATGCACGCCATTGCCGAGGGGCAGACCGTCGATCACGACGGGGTTGTGAATCCGGTGCTCGGCAGCCTGACCATCAACGGTTACAGCCGCCGAATTGCCGAACTGACGGAGCATTGGAACTGACAGGGCGCCCAGCCTTCCGTCCGTCGATCTGCATCCGGCGGTGGCGCGAGAACAGCGGCAATCGATCCGCTGACCGACCGCAAGACACACGCAAAGGCGCCCTTCGAGGCGCCTTTGCGTTCTGCAGATGACGTTGCGGCGCCGCAGCGTCGGGGCATCTGCGGGAGGACTTGTCCCCATCCGGAAAGCGAAGAGGGGCGCTGTCTTCAGCTTCTCGAAAGAATCTCGCGTCCAAGGTGTAGCTGGAATTTTCGAGCCCGATGGTCGCGTGCATCGCTTTGCGAACGTCGGCAACACACGCGTTTGTGGAGTATATCGTGAAAGCCTTGTCCAGCCCTCTCGTTGCCGTTCTGATTGCGGGCGTCAGTTCCTTGCCTGCCCTCGCTGCCGAACAGGTGGCCGACCGGATCTGGTCCGGTGGTCCGATCCTGACCATGAACGACGGCGCACCGCGAGCGGAAGCGGTTGCCGAGAAGGATGGCAAGATCATCGCGGTCGGTTCTGCCGACGAGGTGATGAAGCACAAGGGCGAGGGCACCGAGCTCGTCGACCTCAAGGGCCGGGCTATGCTGCCGGGCTTCGTCGATGCCCACGGCCATGCCTTCATGATCGGCGTGCAGGCCGTGTCGGCCAATACCCAGCCCGCCCCTGACGGCAAGGTCAACGACATCGCCGCGCTGCAGGAGACCCTGCGCGAGTGGAAGGGAGCCTATCCGGAGCGCATCAAGCGGCTCGGCACGGTACTCGGCTTCGGCTACGACGACGCGCAGCTCAAGGAGCAGCGCCATCCCACGCGCGAGGATCTGGACGCGGTATCGACCGACGTGCCGATCGTGATCATCCACCAGTCCGCGCATATCGGTGTCTTCAATTCCAAGGCGCTTGAGGCGGTGGGCATCACCGCCGACACCAAGAACCCGGACGGCGGCGTGATCCGGCGCGAGGACGGCAGCAGCGAGCCCAATGGCGTGCTTGAGGAAGCTGCTTTCTTCCCGGCCCTGATGAAGCTGGTCTCCGGTCTCGACAAGGCGGGCGGCGAGGAGCTGTTCGTCGCCGGCACCGAGCTGCTTGCGAGCTACGGCTACACGACCGGCCAGGAAGGCCGCTCCACGCCCAATGTCGTCAGGCTGATGCAGGGGGCCTCCGATGCCGGCCGCATCAAGATCGATGTCGTCACCTATCCGGACGTTCTCGTCGATCGCGACTTCATCGCGGCCAACGTGTCGCAGACCTATACCAACGGGTTCCGTGTCGGCGGCGCCAAGCTGACCATCGACGGCTCGCCGCAGGGTTTCACGGCCCTGCGCGACCGCCCCTACTACAATCCGCCTTCGCATTTCCGTGCGGACTATGCCGGCTATGCGGCCGCTAGCAGCGACCAGGTGTTCGATGCCATCGACTGGGCGTTTGCGAACAACGTCCAGGTCATCACCCATTCCAACGGCGAGGGCGCCTCGGACATGCTGATCGCGGCGATCAAGTCCGCGACCGAGAAGCACGGCAACGACGACCGTCGCCCGGTGCTGATCCACGGCCAGTTCCTGCGCCAGGATCAGGTTGGTGCTCTCGATGAGCTCGACATCTTCCCCTCGTTGTTCCCCATGCACACCTTCTACTGGGGCGACTGGCACCGCGATCGTACCGTCGGTCCGGTCAATGCTGACAATATCTCGCCGACCGGCTGGGTGCGCGAGCGCGGCATGATGTTCTCCACCCACCACGATGCGCCGGTGGCGTTCCCCGACAGCATGCGCATTCTGGACGCCACCGTGACCCGGCGCTCGCGGTCTGGCGATATCCTCGGTCCCAACCAGCGGGTCGATGTGATGACCGCGCTGAAGGCGATGACGATCTGGCCGGCCTATCAGCACTTCGAAGAGGGGCAGAAGGGATCGATCGAGACCGGCAAGGTCGCCGATCTCATCATCCTGAGCCAGGACCCGACGGCGATCGATCCCGAGACGCTGGACACGCTGAAGGTTCAGGAGACGATCAAGCACGGCGAGACCATCTACAGCCGCAGGGACGAAGAGAAGCAGGGCAACCTGCGGATGCGCCCGGGGCCTGACGGCAGCGACGCCCTCGGCAACTTCCTGCGCAACGCCTCGGCCAGCGTCGAGGCTGCCGGCGGCCATGCGCATGGGCCCGATCTTCTATACCAGGCCTTTGCGGCCGGCTTTGGCGCACAGGCGCCTGCCAGCACCCGCTGACCGCAACACCCTTGCCGAACTGAAAGAACGCCCGGGATCGGATGGTCCCGGGCGTTTTGCATCGTGAAAGGGGGGGGCAGCCCCGCGCTAGTCGGGGGCGCCCGCGTCCTTGCGCAGACTGCTCGGCGGGGCGCCAGTCGCCTTCCTGAAGGCGCGCGCGAAGGCGCCCTGATCGGTGTAGCCGAGCCGCCAGGCGATCTCCCCGACCGGCAGCCGCGTGCGCTGCAAGGCCCACAGCGCATAGTCGAGCCGTGCGTCGTCGGTCATCGCGCGAAAACTCGGCCCGTCCGCATCCAGCAGGCGGCGCAGGCTGCGTCCCGATACTCCGAGGTCCGCGGCAATGTCGCCTTGCGAGAACGGCCCCTGTCCGACGCGCCGGCGGATCGCCTCGCCGACGCGCTGCCGGGGGTCGCCGTCCGAGCGTTCCCGTTGCAGGTGATCGGGCGGATGGCCGGGAACGGGAAAGTCGTCGGCCGCAATGGCAAGGTCGAGCAGCCGGGCCGGGAAGGCCAGCATGTTGAGCCGCTGGCCGTAGAGCGGCACGCAGCCGGCTTGCCGGGCAAGCGCCGCGCGGCAGCCGTCCTGCTCGTGTTCCAGCGCCAGTTCCACCGTCGGAACGGTGCCGGCGAACCGCTCGGTCACCGCATGCAGGAAGCCGAGGGTGAACTCGGCATCGCGCGAGCGCGGCCAGATCCGCGGGTCGTGGATGCGATAGGCGAGGGTGCAGGTGTCGCCCTCGACCTGCAGCTCGAAGGTCGTGCCCTCCTGCAGTGCCTGCAGGTCGGCCAGAAGCCGGGACAGGAGCCCGCCGAGCCGCGTTTCGACAAGGCCCGAGGGAAACAGCGTTGCCAGTGCGGGGGCCGCGATCCGTCGGCCGCAGGACCACAGGCAGGCCTGGGTACCGGCCTGGCGCCCGGCGTTTTCCAGCAAGGTCGTGAACCGGTCGAGGGGGATCGCGTGCGAGGGAGCGAGCTTGATGCTGAGACCCGTCTCGGCAAAGGCACGGGGCGCGTCGAGCCCGGCGCCTGCCATCACGTCGCTGATCAGCGGCAGCGCGGCGGCGGAGATCGTCGCCCGAAAGGCGGGCGAGGCGGGAGGCAAGGCGTTGGACGATGCGTGGCGCAAGGGATGTTGCGAGGCGTGCATGGCCGGCTCCGGATCCGTCGCCCGATGGTGGGCGGCGGATCCGGGACTGTCAATCATGGCGCGTGGCCGTTCCGTGCTACTCCGGCAGGCGGATGGTCAGCGCCGGGTTGTGGGGGAAGAAGTTGAAGGGCCGCAGCGTGAATCCCTTCCACATGGTCGACATCACCGGCCAATCCTCGGTATGGGGCACGTGGTGGAAGCCCATCGTGTACCAGGTGACGATGTCGGTGTTGTCGATGGGCCGGTCCTGCTGCGTCCAGGTGGCCAGCGTGTCCGAGCCGTCGCTCTGGAAGGCGAAGCGCCCGCCAGCATAACGCTCGGTCGTGCTGTAGGGCGTGTTCCATAGCGTGTACTCGACATAGGCGTTGCGCTTCATCGGCATGTCGCCGGAGTAGTCGAACGGCGAGTAGGCGACGCTGTTGCCCGGTACGATCATGTAGCCCGGATGATGGCCGAGCGGCCCGTCGGCGCCCATGTTCATGACGTGATACATGGCCGGCGTGTCCGGGTTGACCTTGTAGCGCCCGCCGAGTTCGCTCATCGCCATCTTCGTCTCGGTCACCCAGAACGAACGGCGCGGCGCTCCGTCTTCCGGCTTGCCCGGCACCAGCCCCGTGCGCATGAAGCTGTTGGCCTGGCCGTCGATGTCGAAGTCGAGGCGGAAGTTGAAGTAGTGGTCGTGATTGGGCGCAATCAGGTTCGGCGCAATCAAGGTGCCGTAGCGGGTTTCCTCGGCTGCTCCCTCGTCGCGCATCGACTTGATGACCGCGCCCTTCACCGCGTCGAGACCGGTGGAGCCGACCATCACGTCGAGCCGGCCGTCCTGATGGAAGACGTAGTCGACCAGATAGTCGTAGTTGCCGACCTCGGAAGCCGAGCGGACCACCAGCTGCGTCGCGGGGCGTCCTTCCGCCGGCACCTGCTCGCTCTCGCTCTGCGCGAAGATCTCGAAGTGCCGCCAGGCCGGGTCGCCGATATTGCGCTCGAAGATGCAGATCGCATCGGGAATGGAGAGCGGCGTGCCCTGGTCGGTATGCACCACCGCCGGCAGGAAAGTGGCGTGGGCCGGACAGTCGACGCCGGCCCTGAGCGGAGTGAGGAAGATGCCGAAGCCGTACTCGCCGCTGTCCATGTAGGTGCGCCAGTACCAGCCCTCGTCCGGATCCATATAGGGCACGAAGACCTCGGACAGATGCGCCTGGTAAAGCACGGAGCGCCAGCGCTCGCCGTCACGGGCCTCGATGTTCGACAGCACAACGCCGGGGCGCTTGTCGACACGGGCGCGGAACCGCCAGATGTCCCAGGAGATCAGGCCGTTCTCGATGGTGACGTTGGAGCCGCCCGGCTGCGACAGGGTGACCGGATTGCCGCGCGGACGAAGAGCGCCGGTGCGTGCCTCCACTTCCGCTTCCGTGTAGCCCCAACCGTCCTCCGGCACGGGCCTCACACCGGTATCGAACACCTCGACCACAGATCCGGCGTTGAGATCGACCACGGCATAGAGGCCTTCCACCGGCTTGGCGTAGAAATTTGAACCCTCCGGCAGGACGTAGCACGGCACCTTCATCAGGCGCCGGCCGTCTTCCTCCGGCATGCCGAAGAGGCCGGCGGTCAGCGGCAGGCAGAACAGCTGCTCGGGCTTGAGCCCGCGCTTGGCCAGACCCTCGATGAACTGCGGGTTGGAGGTCGCAAGCTCCATCGCGGTCATGAACTCGGCAACCAGGATCATCGTCTCGGCGGGCGCCGGTTCGACCGAGACTACGCGGTCGCCCGCAAGGTCCACCTCGGCGACGAAGATGCCCTCGGTGGTCTTGAAATGCACCTCGACGGCACGCGGTTCCGGATCGCCCTCGCTCCAGCCGAGCACTACGGACTTTTCCGGCTCCTTCAGAGAGATATAGGGATAGAGCGTGCCTTCGCCCGTCCGTCCGGCGGCGGTCAGCAGGGCGACGGCCTCGGTGATCTCCGCCTCGCTCAAGGCGTCGAGCGGATGGCTTGCCGCCGGCAGCGCGGTCGACGCAAGCAGTCCCGCAGCCATGAAGCCGGCTGCGAAGCGATGAATATGCGGCATGGGGAATGCCCCTCCTCAAAAATTATCCCGTCTGGATAGGCGGTGCCGGATCTGTCGTCCGGTCGTTGCCGCCCTGGAGGCAAAATAGGGCCGGACAGAAGGATGGGTTGTGCAATTGTGGCCAGAAGCGCAGGATTGCTCTGGATCTCCGGCGCAGCGTGCGCCTGTCCGGCTTGATGCCGATCAAGGCGGGCAGGGGCTCGAAATGCTAGTCACGCGGAAAGACGGGGTGGCTGATGCCGGCTGTCGGCGGCGGATTGTCGCGGAGTTGACGTGTCGCAATCCGATCGCTCGTGCTCGGCGCTAGTGTCGCCCTGATCGGGTGAACCGCAGCTTCCAAGGGTGTCCCGAGACGGGATAGCGGAGCCCAGTGACATGGACGGAACAATGCGCGCAGAAACGGACACCACCGGTGCCGGCGGCCAGCCGGACGAATGGTTTGCCTCGGCCAAGAAGATCTATCCGATGGCGGTGCACGGCACCTTCCGGAAGATCAAGTGGGCGGTGCTCTTCGCCACGCTCGGCATCTACTATTTTCTGCCCTTCGTGCGCTGGGACCGGGGTCCCGACGCGCCGGATCAGGCCGTCCTCATCGATCTTGCCGGCCGGCGCGCCTATTTCTTCTTCATCGAGATCTGGCCGCAGGAGGTCTACTACCTCACCGGCTTGCTGATCCTCGCGGCGATGGCGCTGTTCCTGATGAACGCCGTCGCCGGCCGGATCTGGTGTGGCTACCTGTGCCCTCAGACCGTGTGGACCGACCTGTTCCTGTGGGTCGAACGCCAGATCGAGGGCGACCGGCGCGAGCGGATGTTGCTCGATGCCGAGCGCTGGAGCGTCGCCAAGGTCCTGCAGAAGTTTTCCAAGCACACCTTGTGGCTGATGATCGCCTGGTGGACGGGCGGTGCCTGGGTACTCTACTTCGCCGACGCGCCGACCTTGGTTAAATCGCTGGCGACCGGCGAGGCGCCGTTCTCGGCCTATCTGTGGATCGGCATTCTCACCTTCACCACCTACGCGCTGGCCGGTCACATGCGCGAGCAGGTCTGCATCTTCCTGTGCCCCTGGCCGCGCATCCAGGCAGCGCTCACGGACGAGGACGCGCTCAACGTCACCTACCGCTATGACCGCGGCGAGCCGCGCGGCTCGCTGAAGCAGAGCCGCAAGCGCGTCGACGAGGGGCTGCCCGCCGGCGACTGCATCGACTGCTACCAGTGCGTCCATGCCTGTCCGACCGGCGTCGACATCCGCAACGGAACCCAGCTCGGCTGCATCCAGTGCGGACTGTGCATCGATGCCTGCGACACGGTCATGGACAAGATCGGCAAGCCGCACGGCCTGATCGCCTACGACACCGACGACAACATCAAGCGCCGGATGGCGGGCGAGGAGACCGTCGTGCGGATGGTCCGTCCGCGTACCGTCATCTATGCCGCGATCATCGTGCTGGTCGGCGCGATCATGGCATATGCGCTGGCCATGCGTCAGCACGAGGGCATGAGCGTTCTGCACGACCGCAACCCGATCTACGTGGAGCTGTCCGACGGCGGTGTGCGCAACGGCTACACCATCCGCATGCTCAACAAGCGGCTGAGCGCGCGCGAGTTCGCCCTGTCTGTGGAAGGCATGCCTGAGGGCACCCGCGTAGAGGTCGTCGGCATCAGCGAGCATGTCGACGGTGCGCCGATCATCACCGTCGGGGTCGACACCACGCGCGAGCTGCGCGTGCTGGTCTTCTCGCCGGGTGATGCGCAGCTCGACAAGTCGACGCCGATCGTCTTCCGCCTGCGCGACATGGCAAGCGGCGACACGGCGACGGCGAGCGACTTCTTCAAGGCACCCTAAGTCGCGGCCGGCACGTACTAATCCTGACCGGAGGCTTGCGTCTGTCGCAAGCCTCCCCCATCCGGTAGGATCGCCCGCATGGAAAATTGCATCGATCAGAGGCTCGACATGACCGCATCCCGCGCTGTAACGACGCACCCCGCCGAGCGCAAGGTAACGGGCCGGACCGTGCTGATCTGGCTCGGCAGCTTCTTCTTCGTGATGCTCGTTGCCAACATCTTCTTCGTCTATTTCGCGCTGTCCTCCTTCCCTGGCGTGGTGACCGACCGGGCCTATGAGGCAGGGCAGGCCTATAACGGCGAGATCGCCGCATCGCGCGCGCAAGGCGAGCTGAACTGGAACGTCAGCGGCGAAGTCACACGCAACAGCGACGGTATCGCCCGCATCCAGGTCTCCGCGCTCGATGCCGCCGGCAATCCTCTGACCGGCCTGTCGGTCGAGGCAACGCTGCAGCGCCCTGCAAGCCCCGAGCCGGCCCGCAAGCTGGTGCTGAGCGAGGGCGAACTCGGCCGCTATTCGGCCGAGGCCGAAGACGTTGCGGCCGGCCGCTGGATCCTGCAGCTCGATGCGAGTTCCGGCGCCGAAGGCGAGACCTTCCGCTCGCAGAACCGCGTCTTCTTTTCCGAATAGACGGCCGGCTAGGAAAGGCGGCAGGCGACATGACCGTGCATGAGCGCGACTGGGACGCATTCGTCACGCTGAAGGACGACGGCAAGGCGCATATGGACCTCGCCGTCGAAGGGGTGACCTGTGCCGCCTGCATGGCCGAGATCGAGCATGGCCTCGCGCTCGTGCCCGGCGTCGAAAAGGCCCGCCTCAACCTGACCAGCCACCGCCTTGCCGTCGACTGGCGGCAGGAGGAGACGGATGCCGAGCGGATCATCGACGTCCTGTCGCGGCTCGGCTATCGGGCCCATCCCTTCGATCCGGCGGATGTGCGCGAGCGCTCCGACGCAGCAGGGCGCGAGTTGCTGCGCGCGCTTGCCGTTTCCGGCTTCGCCATGATGAACATCATGCTGCTGTCTGTCTCGGTCTGGTCGGGCAACGCCAGCGGCATCGATCCGGAAACCCGCGACTTCTTCCACTGGGTATCGGCGCTAATCGCGTTGCCGGCCGCCGTCTATGCCGGACGGCCGTTCCTGCGCTCGGCCTTCGCAGCGCTGGCTGCGCGCCGGCTCAACATGGATGTGCCGATCGTCATCGGCGTCAGCCTCGCGTTATTCCTTTCAGTCATGCAGACCGTCCAGTCGGCTCATCACGCCTATTTCGAATCCGCCGTGATGCTATTGTTCTTCCTGCTGATCGGCCGCTATCTCGACCACACGATGCGCCGGCGGACGCGGGCTTTTGCCGAAAACATCGCCGCGCTCAAGGCAGAGACAGCGGTGATCCAGCGGCCCGACGGCTCCTTGCGCGAGGTGCCGCTGTCGCGGGTCGATCCGGGCGCATTGATCCATGTGCGCGCCGGCGAGCGCGTGCCGCTGGACGGGCGCGTCGTCGCCGGCCGCTCGGAGATCGACCAGAGCCTTGTCACCGGCGAGACGGCGCTTGCCTCCGTCGGCCCGGGCGATGCGGTCTATGCCGGCACCACCAACGCCTCCGCCAGTCTCACCGTGCAGGTCACGGTTGCCTCCGGCGCGACGTTGCTCGACGAGGTGACGCGCCTGCTGGAAACCGCCGCGCAGGCCCGCTCGCGCTATGTCCAGCTCGCCGACCGGGTGGCGCGCCTTTATTCGCCGGTCGTGCATCTTGCCGCGCTTCTCACCTTCGCCGGCTGGTATCTGGTCGGTGCCGACTGGCAGCATGCGCTGGTCATTGCGATTTCCGTGCTGATCATCACCTGCCCCTGCGCGCTCGGCCTCGCCGTTCCGGCGGTCCAGGTGGTCACGTCCGGTCTCCTGTTCCGCGCCGGCGTGCTGCTGCATTCGGGCGATGCGATCGAGCGGCTGGCCGAGGCGGACACCATCGTCTTCGACAAGACCGGTACGCTGACGCTGCCGCTGCCGGCGGTCGCGGCCACTGGGGATATCGATCCGCAGGTCCTGCAACTGGCGGGCCGGCTGGCACTGGCGAGCCGCCACCCGCTTGCCGGCGCGCTTGCGCGCGCCTCCGGCGCGTCCATCCCGCTCGAGAACGTCCGCGAGACGCCGGGCGAGGGCATCGGGGCCACGTTCGAGGGGCGGGAGCTTCGGCTCGGCAGCGCCCGCTTCTGCGGCATGCAGGAGGGCGCCGTAGCGGAGTTCGTCCACCGGCATCCGGGCAGCTCGCTGATCGCCTTCCGCGACGGGGATGCCCCGGCCGTGCCGTTTGCCGTCGGCCAGCGGCTGCGCCCGGACGCGGTGGAGACCGTGGAACGCCTGCGCCGCGAGGGCTACCGGATGGCGATCCTGTCCGGCGACCGCACAGCGCCGGTAGAGGAAGTGGCGCGCGAACTCGGTATCGACGACTGGGCGGGCGAACTCACCCCGACGGCGAAGATCGCGCGGCTGGAACAGCTGGCCGGCGAGGGGCGCAAGGTGCTGATGGTCGGAGATGGGCTCAATGACGCCCCGGCGCTTGCCGCCGCCCATGTCTCGATCTCGCCGGTGACGGCGGTCCATGTGGCGCAGGCCGCCGCGGATGCGGTTTTCCTCGGCGACAGGCTCGCCCCCGTCGCCGAGGCGCTGGGGCACTCCCGCCGCGCGCACAAGGCGATGGTGCAGAACCTGCGCTTTTCCATGCTCTACAATTTCGTGGCCGTACCGTTCGCCGTGGCCGGCTTCGTCACACCGCTCTGGGCGGCGCTTGCCATGTCCTCCTCATCCCTGGTGGTGACGCTGAACGCGCTTCGGCTGCGCCTGTCGCGCCAGCCCGATATCGCTGCCCCGCCCGAGGCGGTGCCGGTGGCCGCCGGGCCGGCAACGTCGGGCCTTGAAGGGAAGGCTGCCTGATGGACGTCCTGGTCTATCTCATTCCCGTCGCCCTGGTGCTCGGCCTGCTCGGCCTTGCCGGGTTTCTGTGGTCGCTCAAGTCCGGCCAGTACGAGGACCTGGAGGGGGCCAAGTACCGGATCCTGCAGGATGACGACCTGCCGGAGGGAGATGGCAAAAACGACGGGCGGGGATAACCGTTATTTCAGATTTCCCGTGCCATATGGTCTGGCATCGGAGGTTGAACGTGTCGCTTGATCTGGCATCCCTGACCTTTCTTCTCGTCGAAGACAGCGCTTACATGCGTACGATCCTGCGCACGATGCTGCAGGGATTCGGCGCGCGGCGGATCGTCGAGGCGGAAGATGGCGCGTCCGGCCTGGAGGCCATGGAACGCGCCAATCCGGACATCCTGATTCTGGATTGGGTGATGCCGATCCTCGACGGCGCCGACATGGTGCGCATGATCCGCAATCCTCACAATCCCTTCGCCTATATTCCGATCATCATGGTGACGGGCCATACCGAGCGCAGCCGCATCATCGAGGCGCGGCGTCTCGGCGTGCATGAGCTGCTCTCCAAGCCGATCTCGGCCAAGGCGCTCTATCAGCGCGTCAACAGCGTGATCATGCAGCCGCGGGATTTCGTGAAGACGCCCAGTTACTTCGGCCCCGCTCCCCGTGAGATCCGCAACCGGCAAAAGATCTGGCAGGGCATGGAAAACGGCGAGGACGGGCAGGCAGCCTGAACCACACGGTCGACGTTTCCAGTCCCAGTCAACGAACGCAGAAGACGTATGCGTCTGCCCGCCCGGCCGCCGGCTGGGCGGCGATCAACCGCGCGCGTTCAGCTCTCGTCCTGGGACGAGCTGTCCGTGTCGCGTTGCCCGGCCGCCTTGCGCCGGCGCAGGTTGGCGCGCAGCGCCGCCGCGAGCCGCGCCTCGCGGGCCTCGTCGCGGCCGCCGGGCCGACGGCCGGCCGGTTTTCCCCCGGTTCCGGTTTTCGCCTTGTCGTCCGTCTGTCGTGTGCGGTCTGTCACGCAGCGTCTCGCGTCGTTTTTCCTGAAGTCTTGCCCGTCAGGATATGCCGGAAAAGCCGTCATTTTGGCAAGGCCGGCGGCCCCGCGCGCCCGCTGCGCGTCGCGCTTTGTACCTGTCGGGTGGATGGGGCGTGGATTGCGGTGTCAAAACCCGTGAACCCCTCTTGACCATGCCGGAATTTGCGCATAAACCCGCGCTCATCGCTGCCGTAGCTCAGGGGTAGAGCACTCCCTTGGTAAGGGAGAGGTCGAGAGTTCAAATCTCTCCGGCAGCACCATTCATCCCCTTGAAATCGTTATTGTCTCTTGCTTTTCAGCCGCTTGCATACATGCTGCGCCTACAAAGACGCATACAAACGAGCATGTCGTGGCAGGCAGAGTCAGGCACCTTCATCAGGATTCTCGCGGTCGATTCTACGCGAGAGTGAGCGTCCCGGCTGAACTCCGCGCCGCGCTCGGCAAGCGTGAACTGTTGAAAGCCCTGGGAGGTGATCGCCAGGTCGCACTTCGCGCACTGCCGGAGGTGATTGCCGGATTCAATCGGCAGATCGAGAGTGCGCGCACTCGCCTGGGCAGCGTTGAGACCGCGGGGTTGGCTGAGAAGCCCGTCACACCACTCACAGTCGAGGAGATTAGCGCGCTTCACTATGCCGACCGACTTCGTGCAGATGAGGAACTGCGCGATCTCACGCCGGGCTACGCACGCATCGGGATCGACGACGGTTACGTCGCCGACGTGAAGCAGATCGTCGCGGGCGCGGCCAGCAACGCTCTCATTCACCGCATTTTCGGTCGGGAAATCGAGACACATCTGCGGAACGGCTCTTATTCGTGCTCGCACGGTGGGGCGGACTGGCGGCGTCTGGCGCGCCACCTCGCTTACGCCGAGATCGAGGTCTTGAAGCGGATGTTCGAGCGTGACGAAGGTCAGTTAGTCACTGAACACCCCCAATGGGCCCTGGATCATGCGCCCAAGCCGGCGTCGGAGGCGGTTATCGACGACTCGGAGGAGGGCGATGACCACGAAACATCGATCCGGGCGCTGTTCGAGGCGTGTCGTAAGGCGAAGGCCGGTGGTCAGGGAGGTGAACGCACCACCAAGGCCTATACTGGGCCGGTCGAGAGCCTGATCGCGTTCCTTGGCGCCGACAACGTGACGCTGTTGACGAACAGAAGGATTAGCGACTGGCTTTCGCATCTTCAGTTCGAAAGGGGCCTCGCAGCGAAGACCGTTAACAGCCGCTATCTCACAATGGTGAAGTCGACGCTGAAATGGGCCAGCAACCACGGTTATATCGAACCAATCGCGATAACCGCCTCGGTGAGCGTCCCCAAGAAGCGGCTCAATCGCGAAAAGGGATACACGGACGAAGAGGCAAGACGCGCGCTTGAGTTCGCCTACAGTTACGTGCGGCCCGCCGACACGCGCGAGAGCGACCAGCTTTCGGCAGCCAAACGATGGGCTCCCTGGCTTGCCCACTTCACCGGAGCCCGGATCGGGGAGATCACGCAGCTTCGCAAGCAGGACATCAGCGAACGAGACGGCGTCGCCGTCATGCGGATCACGCCAGATGCAGGAACGACGAAAACCGGCCTCTATCGCGACGTTCCCTTGCATCGCCAGCTGATCGAGCAGGGCTTTCTCGAGTTCGTGAAGGATGCCACGGATGACCCCCTGTTCTACCCGAAGCGCGACGGTGAGCAGGAGGCGGTCAAGTCTGCCGAGACGATCTCCAACCGCGTCGCCAAATGGCTCAAGGACGCTGACATGGTTCCCACAGGCGTCGCTCCCCTTCACGGCTTCCGTCACGCATTCAAGACGAACGCGAGGATCCATGGCCTGTCAGACCGCGTCTCCGACGCCATTCAAGGACATGCCAGCCGCACGGCGGGCGACGACTACGGAGACGTCACGATCGACGTGAAGAAACGCGAGATCGAGAAGCAGCCTGATGTCCGGCTTGACGATGCCATAGATGACGGCGGACGACATTGAGGCTTGGTTCCCCCGCGGCTCGCTAGAAGCTGGCATATTGGGTGATCGTCCGTTCACGTCGCACGGGCATGCGCAAAATTTGCGAATGCCGCACCAAGTCGCGCGAGAACTGCCAATTCGGATTGAAAACTTCCTCAAATCCCAAAACATCTGGTCGATGAGCCGGCTATGCCGCTGGGATGTTCCGTAAGGTGGCTCTAATCAGAGTCGCCAAGCCTTGGCGTCCGGCCGCTTCGTCCCATTGGTGTCATTCCCCCGCTGTCTGTGCAAAGCGCGGAACAGATTCTCAATCTTCGCCCTCGCCGCTCAGGCCGAATTCCCGGACCAGGAACTCGATGGTCTTCTCGTCGTAGATCTTGCAGGCAATGTTCTGGTTGGCGAAGATACCGGAATAGGTCTTGGCATTGGATCGGTCGACGGTCTTCTTCCAGTCGATGCCGATCACATATGCCCGCTTTTCCGGATCGTCGCCGAACTCGGTGAAGTAGCCGCGCGGGACGGCCTCGATGAGGCGCCGCCCGTCCGCGATCAGGAAGTCGTCGGCGGGCTGCATCTCGGAGCGCACCACGCCATGCCCGAGATAGCCGGTGTTCTTCTGGTAGAAGAAGACCCGGTCGCCGACCGAAAGCCGGGCCAGCCCGTCCGAATACCACTTGCCGCCCGAGGCGACGACATAGCCATGGCGGCGCAGGTCCTCCCAGGGCACGTCGTTTTCGGCGCCGGCAGTCAGGTACCAGTAGCCGCTCCAGGGGGCGCGGGTGTTGCGGGTGGCGCGCTCGGCGACCTCCTCCTGCTCCAGCAGCGTGTCGGTCGACAGCCACTGGACGCCCTGGTCCTCGAAGACGTTGAAGAAGGCGACATTGATGCCGACCCCGTGCACCTCGGACAGGTATTCGATGATGCGCGTAGTCGTCTCATCCATGCTGCCGGCGACGATCATCATCTGGTGCGACGCGTTGAGCGTGTCGGGGGGCGGCACTGAGAAGCGCTCGCGATAGACCTCGTCCAGGGTGCGGCCGGTCTTTTCCAAGCAGAGCGCGTGCACATCGCGCGTCGACAGGGACACCACCCAGGAGGCGTAGTCGAGCACCTGTGCGACGATCTCGCGCGGCGTCCGGTCCCGCTTCAGCTCGATGATGATGAGCGAGCCGTCCTTGTCCATCGCCAGCAGGTCGATGCGGCCGCGATTGGCGATGGTCACTTCGCGTCCGATGATGACGCCATTGATCCCGACAAGGCCGAGATTGTCGCGCACCCATTCTTGGATCATCACCTCGTTGGCGAGCCTGGAGCGCGCGGCGCGCACCAAGGCGCCATTCTCGATCCGGAAAAGTTCGCTCATGTGTTCTCAAAAGCCCCTTGTCGCAAATACCTGACATCAAATCGTCCCGGCGCCAAAAACAGGTGGCGCGGAGCCTTCGTCAGGTTGCGCAAGGGACGTGCGGAACACAAGCCTTTCGATCCGGCAGACGGCAGCCCGCATAAGGATTTCTTACTAGCCACAAGGAGACTTGTGTTCCTCCCTGCAACCCATCAGAATTGTCCGGCTTTCAGGGGTGGGCAGTTATGTTTTTGTTTATTCAGGGCGTATTCCGCCTGGTCGCGTTCTGGGCGATTGCCATGGCGGTGCTCGGTTTGGCGGCCTCCTTTTTCAGCTGGCTGGATCCCTGGCATGTCTATCATGTGGTGCATGACGCCGTGCGCGCCGGCGACATCGGCCCGGTCAGCAGTCCCGCCTTCGCGTTCGCGCTTGCCGGCTCGATCTTCTTCCTGGGCTGCGGCATGGCTGTCGCCTTCGGCATCTGCCATGTGCTGCCGGTAGCTGTGCACCTGCGCATCGCCAGAGGGCAGTTGAACCGGCACGCAAGGCCCGGGAGCAGCCGCGGGGACGTGCGGCGAGGCTTTGCGGCCGGGTTCGAGGACATCCGCCAGAGGCTGGAGCGCAACCGTCTGATCGGCCATGCCTGGGCGGAGTTCGAGGAGACGCTCTACGATACCGACAGTGACAGGGCGATTGGAAACACCGTTCGTCCGCAGGCCTTCTTCAACGCGGCACTGGCCCGAGAGAAGCTGGGCGGGCTGAAGCTGATGAACGCCGTGCCTGGCTACTTCGTGGGTGTCGGACTGCTGCTGACCTTCATCGGTCTGGTGCTGGCCCTGTACAAGGCGGGTTCGGCGGCGACAGCCGGTAGCGCCGAACAGATGGTAAAGGAGATGGGCAGTCTCCTCCAGATCGCGACATTCAAGTTCTCGACCTCCATCGCCGGCCTTGGAATTTCCATTCTGCTCTCTGTCGTGTTTCGCCTCTATTCGATCTGGATCGAGGGGCTGTTCGACCGGTTCAATGCGGTTCTGGAGCGCTGCCTTCTCTATGCGGCACCGCAGACGATCTCGCTGGAGATGAAGCGAACCCTGCAGGATCAACTGACGCAGTTGAAGGATATCACCCAAGGGCAGTTCTTCACGCGTATGGGCGAAGAGATCGCGCCGCGCCTCAACGCTGCGATTTCCGAGGCCATGCGGCCTGTTACCGAGCATATCGGCTCTGCGGTCGGCAGCCTCACCGAAAGCAGCCGGGACGGAGTTCAGGATCTGCTCCAGCGCTTCTCCGACTCGGTCAGCCACGGTGCAGGCACCGAGCTGCGTGAGCTTGCCGCCTCACTGAAGCAATTGCAGATGTCGATGGTGGAGGCCCAGGGCGGGCTGCGCGGCAGCGGCGAAGAGTTCGCACGCAAGCTGTCGGAGGCAGCCGACAATCTCAACAGTATGGTCGAACGGGCGGGCGAGAGCTTCGAAAAGAGTTCCGGCGAAAGCCGGGACGCGCTTGCCGGGGTGGTCGAGGCGCTGCGACAGACATTGGAGAAGGCGAACTCCGAGATGGATCAGGCCCTCGGTGGCGCCGCCAAGGGGGCGTCCGACAAGCTCGAGGCCGCAATGGGCGTGGTGCTCGGCAAGCTGGAGCAGCAAATTGGCCAGCTCGGCGCGCACAGCGAGCAGACGCGCGCCGGCCTGGAAGCCTCGGTCTCCCGGTCCTCGGAGATGCAGCAGACGGTGCTCGCGGGCCTGGAGAGCACTGTGGAGTCGATCTCCGCCCAGTTGCGCGGTGCAATCGAAACCGCGACGGCTTCGGTCGACGAGCGGTTCCGCGACCTCGGACTGTCCATGCGCGCAGTGGAGGATGCGCTGCGCAACCAGAAGGTTGCTCTGGAGGGCGCCTCTGCGGAAGCCGGCAAGACGGCGGAGGCCTTCGGGCAGAGTGCGCAGAGCGTGCGGACGGCGACAGCGCCACTGACCACCGTCGGCACCCAGTTCTCCAAGGCGACCGAAACCCTTGCCGAGAGCGTTGCCGAGACGCTCAAGGTCCTTTCCACCACACAGGAGCAGATTTCCGCCCTGGCTGCCGGATTGTCGCAGACCAACGAAACCTCGGGGGCCTTCTGGAGCGCGTTCGCAGCCAAGTTCGATGACGTCGACACCGCGCTCGGCAAGTCCGTGTCGGCACTGTCGGAGTCTACGCTCAACCAGCAGCAGTTGCTTGAGCGGCACGTCCAGGGCGTCGACACCGCGCTGGCCTCGGCCGTCGGCAAACTGGCCGCGACCCTTGCCCAGATCCAGGACAGCGCGGACTCTATGGCGGACAGTCTCGAAGGCTGGAAACAAGCGCTGAGTAAATAAGCGGGGAGCGGGATGGTTCTGTCCGACGACGACAGCCGGCGCGAGGAACAGCTCGAGGAAGACGAGAACTACTTCGTCTCGATGACCGACATGATGGTCGGCATCCTGTTCATCTTCATCATCATGCTGATGGTTTTCGCGCTCAACTTCCGGACGCAGACGGATGCGACCGAGCAGTTGACGGCCGAGGCCGAACAGTTGACGGCCGAGCAGAAAGAACAACTGCAGCGTGCGGATGAATTGGCGAAGCAGATCGCGGATCTCCGCAACCAGATTTCGCAGGAGATCGGCGAACTCAACAAGGCCGACCAGGCGCGAAATCTGTTGTTGGAAGCGATCGAGGAGCGTCTCGACCAGGTCGGCCTTTCCGTGACCATCGACAAGAACACCGGCGTGTTGCGCCTGACGGAGGAGGCGATCCGGTTCGCGCCCGAGGAGTCCAGCCTGGACAGCCGGGCGCAGCAGAACGTCTTCGCCGTGGCCAGGGTGCTGCGGGACATCCTGCCGGCCTATACGGCCTGTCCTGATGGCAGGGCCTGCCCAGGCTCTTCCGGCTATGTGGTCGAGACCGTCTTCATCGAAGGTCATACCGACAAGACCGGGTCCGACAACCTGAACTGGAAGCTCTCGACGGAGCGCGCGGTCAACACCTACCGGCGGATGGTGGACGATTTTCCGGAGCTGAGAGGGTTGCTCAACTCGCAAGGCAAGGAGATCCTGTCCGTCTCCGGATATGCCTATACGCGCCCAGTGATCGAGCAGGACGACGCGGAAGGCTACGGGAAAAACCGCCGGATCGACCTGCGGTTCGTAATGGAGGCGGACCGGCGCGAGCGCCTGACCCAGGTGCTGTCCCTGCTCGACGAGATGCAGCGGAAGGTCGAGCAATTGCGCTCGTCCCCCGAACAACCGGACCGGCGCAGCGGCGACCCGCGGGACGGTGCGCCGTGAAGACGGCATTCAAGGATGCGATTGCGGATGTGCTGCTGCGCCACGGCGGACGGGTGGGCCGGGAGCCGGTTGTGAGGATTACCGAGGTCGTCGACAAGCTGCCCGACGATATCGGTGCGCTGCGAGCGCCCAAGGATTACGACGCGCTCTCACGGCATCTGGCGGCGCTATTGCGCGGCGGCCATGCCCTGAAGCCGCGTCAGGCGCGCGATACGGCTTGGTGCCTTTGGGGAACGGCGGAGGAAATCGCAGCAGATCCTGCAGCGCTGGAGCCTTTCCTTCAGCAGATGCGCGAGCTGAAGAACAAGTCGGCGACGCGCGCGCTTGTTCTTTCCTATCTCGTCAGCTTCCACGAGGATAGGCCCGGGCTTTCGGCGGTAGCGGCAGCCTTGCAGGATCTGGCCAGCGTTGCCGGCGCGCCGTTCGACGACCTTGCCGAGCGGCTACGTCTGTTTGACGTCGCCGAAGGCCCGGCGATGCTGGGCGAGGCGGCGGTGGCCGAGCGCCGCTCGCCGCGCGCTCTGCTCGAGGTTCAGAGGGTGCAGATGGAACTGGTTCTCGCCGGGGGCTTCGTGGAGGCGAGCACCCGAAGGGCACTGGAGCGTGTGGCGGGGGATGCGCGGCTGTCGCCGGCCGAACGGCTCGATTTCGTGGGTCGCATCTCGTTGCGCCCCCAGACGCAGACATTGCTCTACCTGGAGCACAAGAGCCTTGTCGCCAACGCGTTACTGCTGCCGTTCGAAGCCGAGCGACCGGAAAAGGAGCATCGCGACCGCATTCTCAACTTCCTCGTCTCGGTGCAGGGCATCGGCGATCCGCGGACGCGCAGCGGCAACTGGGTGAACATGCCGCGTGCCCGCGAGATCGCGATCTCCTGGCTGACGGAGCAGGCCTTGCGCCAGTTCCTCGATGTGGTGGAGGCGGTCAACCCCAACGAGAATTGGCCGTATCGGCGGCGGTTCTGGGAGGGGATGCATGGCAATGGCGTCATCTCCGCCGCCTGGGTCGTTCTCGACAGCCAGGGCACCCGGGAAGCACGGCGCCGTTTCGGCCGCAACACGTCGTTCGCCGAATTTGAGACGGGCGGAACCCAGGCCGGACACGCGGTGCTGATGCTGCGGATCGGCACGGGCGTGTGTGTGGAATGGAGCTTTAACGGTCAATGTCGCTTCTGGAACGACCATTCGCGCGAGGGGGCTCCGCAGCTTTTCAAGGACCGCTATGACGCGGAATTCCTGCGCACCGGCAAACGCTACGCCCCTGTGCTGGAGGTCCGGCATATGCCGCACACCGGTCCGAATGCCTGGCAGCACAAGGTCGCCCAGCACATCACACGGATAACGGGCATCCGCTTTTCTCCGAAGGACTACATGTGATGCGGTTTCGTTGCACGGAGCGGCCGGAGGGCATGCTGGTTTCTGCGTCGCGGCGAAGGCTGCTGGGGTCGCGGGAGGTACCTCCCGCCGAGTGGCCTGCCGTTGCCGGCACCGGGCATGCTGCCGGGCGATATCTTCTCGCCCTGGCGGAGAGCGGCGAGGCCCGATTCGACGAGAACGGCGTGCTGCTGCCTCATGCCGCGGTTGCGGCCTTGCCGTCCTCCGTTGCCGAGGCCGTCGGCCTGCCGCCGCTTGCCAACCTGTCGGTGACCTTGTCGTTCGAGGGCATCATGACGGACCCGGCCGCCAGGATCCGGACGCGCTGGTACGATGCCGATACGCGTTGGGTGCGCATGGAGCGTGAGGGTGCCGTCGCCAAATGGGGCCCGCGGGGAGGGCGGCTGTCGCAGGCCCTGTTCGAGCTGAGCGAAGCGGTCGATGCCTATAACGCCACCCAAGGCAGGGACGCCGAGGAGCGCATCGCGGCCTGGGCGCCGGTGCAGGCGGCTCTGCGCAAGACGACCGGAACGGAGCTGGAGACCGGGGACGATTATCTCACGAGCCTCACCATCTATCAGGCCGGGGCCGTCGCGCTCGATGTGTTCGAGACGTCCTACGGCCTTGACTTCCTGCCCGTGGTCATGGCGAAGGACAAGGTGGAGAGCGGTCCCGACGACGGCCCCGACCTGCCGGCTGACGAAGAGGCCGTCGCCTCGGCCCAGCGAGACCTGGTGGCGGACGCATTGCTTCCTCCCGATCTCCAGAGGCGGTTTGCGCGCGAGCTCTTTTCTGGCGAGGCGCGCAGCCATGACGCCTATGTGCTGGACCGAGGGAGCTATCTGGTCCTGGAGCCCGACCTGAAGACCGCACTGGATGTGGTCCGTCGCAAGCGGGCGGCGCCCAGGGAAGAGAGGGTGGCGTTCCTGAGGAACCCGCGCCCGGCGCTCGCCGCCGCTCTCGGCGAAGATGCCGAGGATCGGGCCGGCGCCTTGCTGGTCGAAACCTGGCAGTATTCGCAGCGTGTTCTCGGTCTCGGGCTCTGGACGCCTCCGGCCATGCCCTGGCTGAAGAACCAGGCGGGTCAATGGCTGCCGGAACGCTTTCCCCTGACGGTCGGCAAACGCACGATCGAGGTCGATCAATCGTCGTTCGGGGAGTTGAAGACCGGCCTTGCAGAAGCAAGGGCGGAGGGCGAGGAAGCACTCGACTTTCAGGGAGAGGCCCTGCGCTGCGCGGATGTCGAGGAGGCCTTTGTGCGCGTCGGCCTGGACGCGGCCGGCAACGAGATTGCCGAAGCGCCCGGCGAGGAGGCCGGGGGAGACGGCGGCGACCAGCAGCAGCTCGGCGACACCGGCACGGGTGAGGATCCGACGGAGTCTCATCGCCTGGTCATCTACCAGAACCTGGAAGGCCAGGAGTTCGAGATCTCCTATCAGCCACGCGAGGTGTCGATCCCGCGTGAATTTCCGGCTCTGCCGCTGGTGCGCAGCCGCCCTAAGCCGCATCAGGTGGCCGGGTTCGACTGGCTCGTGGAAAGCTACCGGCAGGGCTGGCCGGGTGTCCTGCTTGCCGACGACATGGGGCTCGGCAAGACCTTTCAGGCCCTCGCCTTTCTCGCGTGGCTCAAGGCGAACAGGCGGGCGCTGGGCACGTACGCCGGCGCACGCAACAGGCCGGCACTGGTGGTTGCTCCGACCGCCCTGCTGCGCAATTGGGCATCGGAGGCCGAACTGCATCTCGGGCCCGACGCGCTTGGCCGGCGCGTCGATGCGTTCGGGGCGGGACTGCGCCGGCTGCGCACGCCGCGCGACGCATCGCAGGCGGAAGAAAGCGCGCTCGATCTCGTCGAGCTTCGCCGGGCGGACTGGATCCTGACCACCTACGAGACGCTCGCAAACTATCACCGCGCGTTTGCGCGGATCGGTTTCTCCGTCGCCGTGTTCGACGAGGCGCAGAAGATCAAGTCGCCCGGCGCCATCAACACCCAAAGCGCCAAGGCGATGAACGCGGATTTCGTCCTTGCCTTGACAGGTACGCCCATCGAAAACCGTCTCGCCGACCTGTGGTGCATCATGGACCGGGTCGTGCCCGGCTATCTGGGCGATCTCAAGGGCTTTGTCTCGACCTACGAGGAGGGAACGCCGGAGGACCTGAAGCGGCTGAAGGCGCGCCTCGACGAGCCGCCGACCCCGGAGCGGTCGCCGGTGCTGATGCGGCGCATGAAGGCGGAGATCCTCGAGGGACTGCCGGCGCGGTCGGAGAGCAGGGTAATCGTGCAGATGCCGCCGGCACAGGCCGAAGCCTATGAACAGGCGTTGGCGCGGGCGCGCGCCGGCGGCGGCAGCCAGGGCGAGATGCTGCGCGCGATCCACGCCTTCCGGGGTATCTCGCTGCACCCGGACGGAGCCGCCAACTGCGACCCTCTCGACCCGGCATCCGTCAACGACTGGCTGTCCCGTTCGGCACGGTTGCGGCATGCGGTGGAGGTCTTGCAGCACCTGGTTCAGGCGGGCGAGAAGGCGCTGGTCTTCGTGGAGGATCTCGAGGTGCAGAAATGCTTCGCGGCGGCTATTGCCACCCGCCTCGGGCTGTCCCGGCAACCTGCCATCATCAACGGCCAGGTTGCAGGCGAGAAGCGGCTTGAGATCGTTGATCGTTTCCAGGCCTCGGAGAGTGGGTTCGATCTCCTGGTCCTGTCACCGAAGGCGGCGGGCATCGGCCTGACGATCACGGCGGCCAATCACGTCATCCACCTGTCGAGATGGTGGAACCCGGCGATCGAAGACCAGTGCAACGACCGCTGCTACCGCATCGGACAGCACCGCCCGGTGACGGTCCATATTCCGCTGGCCGTTCATCCGGTGCTCGGCGAAGCCTCGTTCGACGTGAAGCTCGATGCGCTGCTGGAGCGCAAGCGCCTGCTGTCCCGGGAAATGCTGATGCCCCCGGTGTCCGATGGCGACGTCGAGGCGCTTTTTTCCCAGACGATCGGAGGCGAGGCGGGTCAGGGAAGCCCGGCTTCGGCCAGGTAAGGGGAGGGGGCGGTCGGCGCGTCGCCGATGCGCGAAGAGCGGGTCAGGATGAGCCGTCGCCTTGCGCGGGTCATGGCGACGTAAAACAGCCGTCGCTCCCCCTCCAGCGCGCGTTCCGTCCTGGCGCTGCGCAGCGGCCAGATGCCGTCGACGGTATCGAGCATGACGACGGTATCGAACTCGCGTCCCTTGGCGCGCAGCGCAGTCATCAGATGGACCGGCTTGCGCCACTCCTCGCTGGTCCCGTCCTCGGCATCCGAACCCGGCAGACGCACGAGGGTGTCCTTTGCCTTTTCCAGGTCGTCGACAAAGCCCTGGAAGTCGTCGCCATAGCTGGCGGAGAACTCCGCAAGATAGGCGAAGGGCGGATCCGCAAGAAAGATGTCTTCTGCACTGCGGCCATGATCCTGCCGGAACCCGGCATACAGATTGCTGAGCGCCTCGATGGCGGCCCGCACGTTGGGCGCATGAATGAGCTTGCGCAAGCGGATCGCGAAGTCCTGGGCGGTCTTGCCCTCGTCCTTCTTGCCGCGGATCGTTCCGTCATAGATCTCGAGCCGGTCGATGGCTTCTTCGTAGGACTTGGGCCGTGCTGCCCTCAGGTGCCGCGCCATCGCATCGGCCTCGGCCTTTCGCAGCGGGTACCGCTGGACGGAGTTGCACAGACCCATGACGTCTTCGACGATGGTCGGCAAGGCGATGCCGAAGCCGGCGAGCGTGCGGGTGCGCAGCGCCGCCAGAAGCCGGTCGAAGGTTCCGGAGAGGAAGAGGTGGAGGTCCTCGGCGGCGCAAAAGGGAATGTCCTCGCGTGCCAGAAGGATCTGGTAGGGGATCAGCTGAGCGCGCTTGCGCGACAGAAGAGCCATCCGCGCACCGGGCATTTCCGCACCGACGAATTGGCGTATTTCGCAAAGAACGTTTTCCACGGAGTCGAGAAACGTCTCCCCCCGGTACATCAGCGTTTCCGCATCGACCTGCGAGACGGGGTGGACGACCTTGTCGACGCGGCGCGTGTTATGGGAGATTAGCCTTGCGGATTTCTGCACGATATTGCGCGGACTGCGATAGTTCCGCTCAAGGATGCAGGTCCTGAACTTGCGTCCCAGATGGCGCTCGGGCTCGAGGATGAAGTCGGGCGCTGCGCCGCGCCATTCGAAGATCGCTTGATCGTCGTCGCCGACGATCGTGACCGCCGATCGGTTGAGTTCGGCAACGGTGAGGATCAGCGCGAGATCCAGCGGATTTATGTCCTGGAATTCGTCGACGAAGATGTCGGTGATCCGGGTTTCCTCGTCCGGCAGGACGCCGGACGCCAGCTGGCGTCGCTGGTCGAGCCAGGCCCCGTATTTCTGGTCCTCCAGCGTGAAGGAGCTGGTCGCATATTGCTGGATGCAGGCGGCATTGAAGAAGGGCAGGGCGATCTCGAGAAAGCTCTCCCAGCGGCGATCCGTGAGGATGCCGAGATCGTCGAACTTCGCGATGTAGTCTTCCAGAAGCGGCAGAAGGCCGAGCTGGTCGAGCGCGTCGAGGCGGTCATCGGCCATGCGGCGCGAGCCGTCCTCATGGTCGAATCCGAGCGTCTTCATCAGGTCCAGCAGGTTGGCCAGAAGCCTGGGCAGCTTGAAAGGCTGGTCCTTCATACCCTTGTCGAGCGCGGGAACGGCCGCGTAGGCGGGGGCGAGCAGGGTCTTGACCAGGGTGGAACGGTCGAACTCGGACACATGCAGCCGTGGCGGCGCGGCAAGCGCGCGCAGTCGCCGGTGTCCCCAGCCGTTGAGCGTGACGATATCGGCGTGCGCCGCGGCGCCGGCGAAGACCGGATCGCTTAGTCTGCTGCGCAACTCGTCGCGGGCCGCGCGGGTGAAGGAGACGACGAGGAATGAGGCGTTGCCGCCCCGGCGGCGATGAAGCTCGGCGCAGCGATGGAGCAGCGACAAGGTCTTGCCGCTGCCTGCCGGCGCCAGAAGGCGGATATCGGGCTCCGGGGCGTTGACAAAGGCAAGCTGGGCAGCGTCCAGACCGCCTGCCGAGAAAAGGGCTGCTTCAGCGTCGGGCAAGACCGCGCCTCCTGAAAAAACATAGCGTTATGCAGGCATCATATCTCATCTTCGTCGCCGCGAAAGAGGTGGTGCGCGAGGTGAACTGCGAGTCGATATGATACCGGTACAGCAGCCACAATTCGGATCCTTCGTCACATGGATAGTCGGTCCTGCGTCTTGGATCATCGCTGCCAAGGGCTATGCAGCTAGCAGTTCGGATCCGCCGATCAGGAGCGTGCGGCGGGAGAAACTGTTTTGGATCGTCTGATTTTCCGTTCGAGATTGCTTGCGTGGACTGACAGGTCAGAGATTGGCCCGCCTGAGGCGCAAGGCGTTGGCGATCACCGAGACTGAGGACAGGCTCATCGCCGCCGCCGCAATCATCGGCGAAAGCAGAAGGCCGGTAGCGGGGTAGAGCAGTCCTGCTGCGATGGGGACGCCAAGCGCGTTGTAAGCAAAGGCGAAGAACAGGTTCTGCTTGATGTTGCGCAAGGTGGCACGGGCCAGCTTGCGCGCACGCACGATGCCCATCAGGTCACCGCCCAGCAGGGTGATGCCTGCGCTTTCCATCGCAACATCGGCCCCGGTGCCCATGGCGATGCCGACATCGGCAGCGGCCAGCGCGGGGGCATCGTTCACCCCGTCGCCTGCCATGGCGATCTTGTGACCGTCGCGGCGCAACTGGTCGATCAGGTCCTTCTTGGCCTCGGGCAGGATGCCCGCGCGCACCTCGTCGATCCCGAGTTTGCCTGCCACTGCCTGCGCCGTGCGCTCGTTGTCGCCCGTCGCCATGATGACCTGCAGCCCTTGTGCGTGCAGTTCGCGGATCGCCTGAGCCGTAGTGTCCTTTATCGGGTCGGCCACAGCCACGATACCGACAAGCGCGTCATCGACGGCAATGAACATGGCCGTCTTGCCTTCGGCGCGCAGAGCGTCGGCCCTCGTTTCGGCTGCACCCGTATCCAGACCCAGTTCCCGCATCATCGCGGCATTGCCGAGCGCCACCGCGCGTTCGCCGACCTTGCCACGCACGCCCTTGCCGGTGATGGCGTCGAAGTCTGCCGCCTCCTGACGCGGGGCACCCTGCGCCTCGGCGCCTTCGACGATCGCTTCGGCCAACGGGTGTTCCGAGCCGCGCTCGAGCGCCGCGGCTAGCGACACCAGGTCCGTCTCGGTCAGATCGCCGAGCGCAATCGTATCCGTCAGTTTCGGTTTGCCCCTGGTCAGGGTGCCGGTCTTGTCGACGATCAGCGTGTCGACCCCCGCCATGCGTTCCAACGCCTCGGCATCCTTGATCAGAACGCCCGCTTGTGCGCCGCGCCCTGCTGCCGTGGTGATGGAGATTGGTGTCGCGAGACCGAGTGCACAGGGACAAGCGATGATCAACACCGACACAGCCGAGGCGATGGCGAAGACCAGCGCGGGCTCGGGGCCAACGGCCAGCCAGGCGACGAAAGCGACGATTGCGATGGCCACCACAGTCGGTACGAACACCGCCGACACCCGGTCGGCCAGCCCCTGGATCGGCGCGCGGGACCGTCGCGCGTTCGACACCATCGCGACGATCTGCGCCAGAACGGTATCAGATCCGACCTTACCAGCCTCGATCACGAGGGAGCCATTCTTGTTGATCGTGGCCCCGGTTACCGCATCGCCTGGGCCTTTTTCCATTGGCATAGACTCGCCGGTCAGCATGCTTTCGTCCAGCGACGAGCGGCCCGCGATCACGATGCCGTCGACCGGGACGGCATCTCCGGGGCGCACGCGCAGACGGTCGCCCTCCATGATATTCTCCAGCGGTGCGTCATATTCTGTCCCATCGGGCAGGATCCGCCGCGCGGTCTTCGGCGCCAAATCCAGAAGTGCGCGGATCGCGTCTCCGGTGCGCTCGCGGGCGCGCAGCTCGAGAACCTGGCCCACGAAGACCAGCGCCACGATCACGACCGCCGCCTCGAAGTAGGTGCCGACGCCATGGCCCATCCGGTACTGTTCCGGAAACATGCCCGGCAGGAAGGTGGCGACGATCGAGTAAAGGTAGGCCGCAGCAACGCCGATGCTGATCAGGGTCCACATGTTTGGGCTGCGGTTCACGATCGAGTCCCAGCCGCGCCGGAAGAATGGCAGCGCCGCCCAGAGGATGATCGGCGTGGCCAGCACGAATTCCAGATAGCTGGCCGTCTGGTGCCCGACCCACTCGCGCACCGGCAGCGCCACCAGTTCGCCCATGGTCAGGATGACGAGCGGCACCGCCGCGGCAACTGAGATCCACATTCGGCGGGTGAAGTCGGTCAATTCCTCGCTGGGTTCATCCGAGGGCACCATTGGCTCGAGCGCCATGCCGCAGATCGGACAGGATCCCGGCGCATCGCGAACGATTTCGGGATGCATCGGGCAGGTGTACTGGACGTTGGCCGGAACAGCCTTGTTCTGTCCGGCGGCGCGACCCGAAGCATAGAACCACGGGTCCGCCTTGAACTTTGTCTGGCACTTCTGCGAGCAGAAATGGAAGGTCTCGCTCTGGAACTCGGCGCGACGTCCGTCCGGGCTGACCGTGACCGTCATCCCGCAGACCGGGTCCGTTGCCGTCTCCGTCCCTGCCAGGATGTTAGGCGCCGCGTCATGATGATCGTGGTCCATGGTCTGCCAGCCTTTCCGTTTCTCGATTGAGCTTGCGGCTTCCACCTGCTGGAAGCTCAAGCTCTTTTCATGAATGGTCGTGAGCGCCTTCCCGGACCGGATTGCGCGCCAGGAATACCCGGACGAACAGAAACACCAGCGCCATGCCGACGATGCCGATCACGACGATCAGCGGGTCGGACTGCCACTTCATCGCGGCGAAGGCGGACAGCACCACGGCATCGAGGACGATGGCCGTCAGCAGCACCCAACCCTGAGCGCCGATTTCCCCGCGCAGATACCGGAACACACCGAAGTGGATGATGATGTCCATCACCAGATAGAAGAAGGCTCCGAGCGAGGCGATGCGGCTGAGGTCGAAGAAGACTGTCAGGAGGCCCGCGATCGCGACGGTATAGACGAGCGTGTGGTCCTTGACCGAGCCCGGCATCCCGAAATGGCTGTGGGGGATCATCTTCATGTCCGTCAGCATCGCCAGCAT
Organism: Stappia sp. 28M-7; assembly: GCF_014252955.1. Classification (NCBI taxonomy): domain Bacteria; kingdom Pseudomonadati; phylum Pseudomonadota; class Alphaproteobacteria; order Hyphomicrobiales; family Stappiaceae; genus Stappia; species Stappia quadratibracata. The sequence goes on from NZ_JACMIA010000001.1 coordinate 1,193,962, forward strand.
CCGCGAGACCGCGAAAACACTGGCGATCAGACCCGAGGCCGTGGCCACCAGCGCCAGCGCCAGCGTCAGGTAGAAGCCAGTCTGCCCGAGGGCGGGCTGGGCCGCTTCAGCCAGCGCATAGTCCTTCGCCGCCACGATGCGGTCGAGCGTCAGGCTGGAGCCGACGGCGAAGGCGACCAGCAGATAGACGACGACGCAGATGGCGATGGACAGGACGATGGCCCGGCCCACATTGCGGTGCGGGTTGGTGACCTCGGCGCCGCTGTTGGTGATGGTCGTGAACCCCTTGAAGGCGAGGATGGATAGCGCGAGCGACGCGACGAACCCGCTTGCGCTGGAATCTCCGGCAGTTGCCTCGATCGAGATGCCGCTCGCCCACAGTCCGGCCGCCCCAAACAGCGCGATGCCGCCTACCTTGAGAACGGCCATGACGATGGAGAACAGCCCGACCGACCGGTTGCCCGATACGTTCACGAGCCAGGCGAAGACGATCAGCCCGACGCCGAGGATCGGCACCAGAACGCTGTCCGGATCGCCGCCGAACGCCCGCAGCGTGTAGGTGCCGAAGGTACGCGCGACGAGGCTTTCGTTGATGACCATCGACAGCGCCATCAGAAGAGCGGCGCCCGCCGCGACCGTCGTCGGCCCGTATGCCTTCTTCAGGATCATCCCGATGCCGCCTGCAGAGGGATAGGCGTTCGACATCTTGATATAGGTATAGGCGCTGAAGGCGGTCACGATGGCGCCCACGACGAATGAGAGCGGGAAGAGCGGCCCGGCAAGCTCGGCGATCTGTCCGGTCAAGGCGAAAATGCCCGCGCCAATCATCACACCTGTTCCCATGGCCACCGCGCCAGGAAGGGTAATGCTGTTCCTCTCGTAATCGCTTTTCGTCATGGATTTTCCTTTTCCGGCCCTTTTCGCATCGCCACCCAGAGCAGCGGCAAGCCCGTCACAAGGCCGAGGCCGAGAACTGCCCAAGTCGCCCGGCCGAGGTCTCCGCTCACCGCTTCCCCTCCGAAATGGGCAAGCAGGAAGCTTGCCGGGACAATGCCGGCCAGTGTCGCGAGGGCGAACCGCCACGCGTGCAGACGGCTCAGCCCGGCCGCATAGCTGATCATGTCGAAGGATACGAAGGGCATCAGGCGGCTGGCAAAGACCGTCGCCGTCAACGCGGTCTGCGACCCGAGCAGGCCGGCATCGACACGATCACCGAATACGCGCCGCAAGACGTCGTGCCCCAGAACCCGCGCGAGGCCGAACGCGATGAGCGCGCCGAGTTCCGCGCCGATCACGATCTGCACCGTCCCCCATAGATGCCCGTAGGCCGCCCCGGCGGCCAACGCAATGGGCGCGCTCGGGATCGGGCTGGCGACGACCGCCAGGGTCATGAGCGCAACGACAAGGACCGGCCCCCAGAGACCCGCGCGCGCGACAAGCATCTCCAGGCGCTCGCCGTCCATCAGGCCGTGCAGATCGGCGAATACTGCAGGCGCGAACTGCCAGATACCGAGCATGGCGATCCCAAGGATCGCCATCGCCACGAGAATGATTGCGCGCAGGCCCATCTCAGACGGCCGCGACGGCCTTCGCCAGAAGGTCGCGCACCTCACCGGCGACCGCCGTCAGTTCGGCGTTGTCGACCGCCTGCATCGATGCCACCGGGTCGATGGCGCTGACCTCCACGCCGCCCTCGACTTCGCGCAGGATCACGTTGCAGGGCAGCATCGCGCCCACACGCGGCTCGATCCCGATGGCCTGATGCGCCATCTTCGGATTGCAGGCGCCGAGGATGCGATAGGCGGGCATCTCGACATCGAGCTTCTTCTTCATCGTCGCCTTGACATCGATCTCGGTCAGGACACCGAAGCCATGGTCCGCCAGCGCCTTGCGCGTGCGGGCGTCGACATCGTCGATACCGGTGTCCGGGATCATGCGATTGATCGTGTAAGCCATTGAGAAGTCCTTTCTCTTATTTTCGAAGATATTTGATCAGCGCCGCTATGGCCAAAACCACCAGCGCGAGGATCAGCAGGCCGAAGAGCCAGCCAAATCCCATTCCGAACCCCATTCCGGAGCCCATGTCGTTCCAGTTCATCATCTCATCCTCCTGATTTTCACCCGTAGGGTGTGCCTTTTGGCCGGCCCTCACGACAACATGGGGCAGGACAGCATAGGATCGGTACCGGCACGTCGGGGCGCCCTGTCCGGACGCCCCACCCGGGTCAGGCCGATGCCGTGACCGCGAACTCGGTCATCATGCCGGTCGCAAGGTGCGGCATGTGATGGCAATGCAGCATCCAGCGCGCAGCCTCGCCGGCGTCGAGGGCGACATCGACCATCGTCATCGGCGGCACGTGAACCGTGTCGCGCAGGGCCCCGGCGACGCGGCGCCCGTTCAGGCCGACGACCTGGAACACATGCCCGTGCAGATGCATCGGGTGGGCCATCATCGACATGTTGTGGAACGACAGAACGACCCGCTCGTCGCTGCGCGCGATGATCGGCTGGTGCTGGCCCCAGACCGCCCCGTTGATCGTCCAGACATAGGGCTGCATCGAGCCGCCTAGCATCAGCACGTGGCTGCGGTCCACAGGTCGATCAGGCAGGGCATCCAGCGCAATGAGGCGTGCCTCCTGCGCAAGACCGGTGTCGAAGGCCGGCGCTTCGGACGCCGCCATGGCATCCAGGCGCCGGACCTCGGCACCCCGCGTGGCGAGGATCAGGCCGGTTCGCTCCCGCCCGCCTTCCCGCAGGGCGAGGACCGGCCAGGAGCCGCCCTCGCTCGGCAGGTCGATCTCGATGTCCAGCCTCTGGCCCATCGCCAGCCCGAACCGCGTGCCCGGAACAGGCTGGACGGCGTGCCCGTCCACTGCGACAAGTCGCGCCTCTGCTCCACCGGTTTCGATCCAGAACACCGTAGCTGCGGCGGCATTGATGACCCGAAGCCGGATGCGTCCGCCACGCTCGACCTGCACCACTTCGGGGTCCGACAGGGTCCGGTCGTTGGCGAGATAGGCGTCCCAATCGTAATCGTTCAGGTCCATGGCCATGCCGCCCATACCAGAGATGCTGCCCATCATCCTGCCCATGGCACCATGATTCATACCCAGCATCGCCCCCATGCCTCCCATGGGCGCGCCTTGATCGGGCTGCGCAGAGGGACCGGCGCCATCGCCGACATGCCCTCCGTTAATCTCCGCCAGCACTTCCTCGGGGGCTCGGAAGGAGAAGTCATGCAGGAACATCACGACCTCCTGCCGGTCGGCGAGGATATCCTCTTGCGAGCGCACGATCAGCGGCGCGGCGAGCAGTTGCATCTCCTGCGTCGGCACATGGCTGTGCATCCAGTGGGTGCCCGGCCGCGCCTCGAAGTCGTAGGATCGGGTCTCACCCGGGGCGAGAAGGGGCATCGGCATGTCCGGCACGCCGTCCTGCGCATTTGGCGGGGTCTGGCCGTGCCAGTGGATGATGGTGCCGACATCGAGATCGTTGGTCAGGTCCACTCGAAACCTCTGTCCGGGATCGAGGACAAGTCCCTGACCGCCGGGACCGGCAAGACCGAAGACCGTGGCCGCGCGCCCGTTAATGTCGAGCGTCCGGGTTGCAGCGATGAGGCTGATTGGAGCCACGGTCTGCGCGAAGGCAAGACGGGGCATGTGCGCAGCGCCAATGGCGGCAGCACTTGCGGCGAGAAAGCCGCGTCGCGAAAGGATGTTCATGGTCGTCTCCTCGGGACATCCGTCCCGTTCATCAATGCCGATGGGACGCCGCGAGCGTCGGCCCGGGCGCGATCAGAGGAGACGGAACTTGGGAGGTCGTTCGTTCAATCCTGGCGCATGGCCGACGTGGCTTGCCTCGAGCGGGAAGTCATGTCGGGAAGGCACGTACTCTTGTCCGGTTTTCGCGCTCGGAAACGGCAGGAAGGCCGTGAAACCGGCACAGACGAACCCGCAAATACTGGCGTCGGCGGTACCGCAATGAAGCTGGTCAGCACAGGAGCGTCCGCTGTCATCGGTGACGTGCATCATCTCGCTGACATGAAATACATGATCCTGCCCGGCACTCATGCGCACGGTATGCGCCGGAGTCATCGTTGTGACCACAGCGATCGCGAGCAAGGCAAACATGGTGACGAAGCGATCGATCATCTCTTAGTAGATAGGCTCTGGTCACGACAGTGTCCATTGGATCGAGCCATTGATGACTGCCGGCCGTGGTCGGCGGAGTGTAAATTCATGCTGCGAAAAGCCGAGAGAATAGTCGGAGCTTGTAGCGTATATCCGGTAGGTGTGGGAATTGGCAGTATCGGTCCTCCGCTACCAAATTTTTCAATAAATCATATGACCTGCTCCCCGGTTCGTCCGCGTCTATAAGTTATTCCTGTTCAGGTCGTGGTCTATTGCGGAGCGGGCTGCAAATTCGCTCGGGGTGAGCCCGTCGAGGTTCGTGTGCGGTCGGTTCAGGTTGCAGTCGATCCTCCACTCCTCGATGATCTCACGACCGTGGCGATAGCTGGTGAAGAGATGCTCGTTCAAGCACTTGTCCCTCAGCTGCCCATTGAAGCTTTCGACAAGCCGTTCTGCATCGGCTTTCCAGGTGCGATGTAGTGCCATTCGACGTCACGACCCTGCGGCCACTTCAGCATCGCATTGGCGGTGAGTTCGGTGCCGTTGTTGCTACCCACCAGCAAGTTATAGCCACGGCGTTCTGCGATGGCATCAAGCTCCCTGGCAACGCGATGACCCGAGATCGAGTTGTCGACGCCGGTCGCCAGGTACTCCCGGCTGAAGTCGTCGATGACACACACGATGCGGAAGCAGCGTCCATCGACCAGAGTGTCGGACACGAAGTCGAGGCTCCAACGTTGGTTGGGATCCTGCGGGATCGTCATCGGGCAGGCGCGCCCAAGGCCAGCTTGCGGTCGCCGCGTTTGCGCACGGTCAGCCGTTCCTCGCGATAGGGGCGGTAGAGCTTCTTCCACTTCACCTCGGCGCCTTCACGCTTCAGCTGGATGTGCAGGCGGCGGTAACCGAAGCGCCGGCGTTGTCACACCAGCTCTCTCAGCCGCTTGCGCAACTCAGCATCGTCCGGCCGTGCCGATCGATAGCGATAGACCCGAGGATCGATACCCACCAGACCGCATGCACGGCGCTGGGAGTAGCCTTGATGTTTGATAGCCTAGCTCACGGCGCTCCTCCTCGAGCCGGGTGCCAGGAGTTTTTCCGAGCATCTCGCGGAGCGTCGAGGCATAGATCGTCGACTCCGCCAGAAGCTTCTTCAGCTTCGCGTTCTCCTCCTCCAGCGCTTTCAGCCGCTTGGCCTCCGACACTTCCATGCCGCCATACTTCGAGCGCCACTTGTAGAAGGTCGCTTCGCTGACGCCGTATTTGCGGCACAGATCGGCGGTCGACATGCCCGCCTGATGCTCCTTAAAAATGCCGATGGTCGGCTTATCGGAAAACCTGGATCATTTCATCGCCTGCCTCCTTATTCGGGGTGCAGGCTAGCTTCAAAGCGGGGACAATTCAGGGGAGCCGGTCAGAACGAATGCATGCCCCCTTGGCAACGGTCGTCAAACCTTTGCGAGAACATTGTCGAGCGAGCTTTCAAGCAGCTGGAATATTGCGTCGATATCTTCGTTACGCGAAATGAATGGCGGTGCGAGTACGATCGAAGCTCCCAGCGGGCGAACGATAAGGCCGTTCCGAAGCGCCTCGTTGGCAAGTCGCTCGGAGACTTGAAGATCGGCGGGAAGCGGTGTCTTCAATGCCTTGTCGGCGACCAGTTCGAGCGCGCCCATAAGGCCGATGCCGCGTGCTTCGCCAATGTTCGGATGTTTTGCGAGGCGCGCCAGATGTGCGTTGAATTGGGGGGCAACCCGCCGGACATTGTCCAGAAGTCCGCCATTTCGAATGAGATCGATGGCCTTCAGTGCAACCGCGCAACCAACCGGGTGTGCGCCTGCGGTGAAGCCATGGGGAAACTCCTCGATGGTCCGGGAGACGTCCATGATGTCGTCGGCAAGCGGCCCCGACAGCAGGATCGCTCCCATCGGAAAATAGCCGGCGGTGATGCATTTGGAGGCGATGATCGCGTCAGGTTCCATCCGGTAGGTGTCTGATCCCCACATTTCCCCAGTGCGGCCGAAGCCGCAAATGACTTCGTCGGCTATAAGCGGGATGTCGTACTTGCGCAGGATTGGGCGAATGGCTTCGAAGTAACCCTTTGACGGCGGGATGACGCCGCCGGCTCCCATCACGGGTTCGGCAAAGAAGCCGGCAATCGTATCCGGGCCTTCCCGATGAATAAGATCTTCCAGGTTGCGTGCCATGCGCGCGGTGAAGTCGCCCTCGCTCTCGCCCGCTTCGCCATAACGCCAGTAATGGGGGCAGTCGGCGTGAAGAAAGTCCGGCAGCGGTAGGCCGAAATGGCCGTTATAGGCTTTGCCGGTCATGGAGGCCGTCGCGACGGTGACACCATGATAGGAATTGACGCGCGTGACGATCTTGCGCCGCTCCGGCTTGCCCCGGGCCCTGTTCAGCATCCACAGCATCTTGACCATTGTGTCGTTGGCTTCGGAACCGGAGTTGGTGAAGTAGACCTTGCCGCGGTCGAACGGAGAGACCTCGATCAGTTTGTCGGCCAGGGCGACGGCAGGCTCGGGGACACGGCCAAAAAAGGCGTGATAGGTGGGAAACTTCCGGGTCTGGGCGACCATCGTTTCGATAAGCTCCGGATGGTCGAAGCCCGCGACGGCATTCCAGAGGCCTGAATTGGCATCGAGATAGCGCTTTCCGGTGGTGTCCTGCACATAGATGCCTTCGCCTTGGGTAACGACGACGGGGCCGTTTTTCTCAAGGGTGGCAAGATCTGTGAACCCGTGCAGGAAACGGGAAGACGCCGTGTTGTTGAAGGGGATCGTCATGTCTTGTTCCAGATGGTCTTGTTGGTGGAGCTTGGTGTTCAGGGCGCCGTCGTTTCGCTGATGATGCATAGCAACCGGCTGGAAGCGGAAAGGGAAAGTCCCGCCTCCGCGCTTCCAAGCAGGCCCGCGACGCCGGCTGCCCCCGACGGGGTGGTGGCAAGCCCGGCGCCGGCGACCATCCTGACCGCGGCTTCGGCTTCTTCGTCGCTGATCGTCGCGAAATAGTCCGCTTCCCTGGCCAGGAGCCGCAGTGCGGTCAGCGACGGTTCCTTGCAGTCCAGCCGGCCCATGTTGGAGACTGGGCCCTCGAAGACGACGGAGCGCCCCGTCTCCACGCTGGTTTTCAGACAGGCCGCCCGATCCGGTTCCACGACAACGACGCAGACGCTGTTTCCCCAGATGGCCCGGGTCTTGGCGGCAAGGGCACAGGCAAGTCCGCCGACTCCGGCCTGCAGGAATATGTGGGTGGGGGCTTCCGTCAGGGCTGCGGCAGCCTCTTCCAGCATGATGGCATAACCCTGCATGATGAAGCGGGGCAGATCGGTGTAGCCGGGCCAGGTGGTGTCCGACAGCAGGATGCCCTCTCCACGGTCCGCCGCTTCGCGGGCCGCTGCAAGGCTGTCGTAATAGGTCGAGCTTGTGCGATCGACCTCCGCGCCGAGGGATTCCAGCCTGCGGCGGAAACTCTCCGGAACCGTTTCGTTGAGAAAAATTCTGGCCTTGGCTCCGAATTGCCGCGCGCCGGCGGCAACGGCAATGCCGTGATTTCCCGCGCTGGCAGTCAGGAAGGTCATGCCTGCGGCAATGAACCTTGCGGGAGCCTGGTGCAACTCCCGGGCACCGGCGATCCCCTCAAGGCCTGCCGCCTTCATAATGACGCGGGCGACGGCATAGGCCCCGCCAAGCGCCTTGAAGCTACCGAGGTCGAGCCGAACCGTTTCGTTCTTCAGCCAGACGGTACCAACGCCCGCAGCCGCAGCCAATTGCGGGGCGGATATGAGCGGCGTTGCGCTAAAACCGTCCCAAGCTGAAAAGACCGCGCGCGGCAACGTGGTGTCGATGACGACATCGCCGGCGGTGAGGGCGTCTTCGCCGCCAAGTCCTTGTCCGCGCAATGGATTTTTGAAAACCTGCATGGGAGCTTCTCCGTGTATTGACGGTATCAATAGATATAAAAAAACCAAAAATAAAGGAAAATATTTGACATAGTGGTTTTTGTAGCTAATCCTTCAGGGGCATTCCATCACAAGGCACTCACATGCACCCTGGAAATCACCCGTTCTGGCTCTGTCAGGAAGACAGGCGCTTTTCTTATTGTTTTTATGTCTCCGAGACACAGCCCGCGCAGGGCTTGCGGCCGCTTATCGTCGCCATACACGGGTCTTACCGGGTGGCCGAAAGCTATCGGGATGCCTTCGTCGCGTTGGCCGACAAGCTGGGCGCCGTCGTACTGGCTCCGCTTTTCCCATGCGGGATCGAAGGGCCGGACGATACGGAAAGCTACAAATTCTGTGTCACGCCCAAGACGCGCTTCGACCTGGTCCTTCTTGCCATGGTCGATGAACTGAACAGCCGGATGCAAGGGACACTTGCCGTGGATCGCTTCGCCTTGTTCGGCTATTCCGGCGGCGGCCAATTTGCTCACCGCTTTGCCTATCTGCATGCACAGCGTCTTGCCGCGCTCAGCATCGGGGCGCCCGGCAAGGTTACCTTGATGGACGACACGCTGCCGTGGTGGCGCGGACTTGCCGGGCTGGAAGCCTTGGCCGGCCAGCCTCTTGCATTGGAGTATCTTCGGAAACTGCCTGTGCAGCTCGTGATCGGGGATGCAGACGATCAGGAAACGGATGTCGCAACGGCGCCGGGTTCGCCGCATTGGATGGAGGGCATCAACGAGGCCGGCCTCAATCGTCTTGCCCTGATGGACAGCCTGCGCGCCAGCCTGCTTGCCGGCGGTGTCGCGGCGCGGCTGGACAAGGTCGATGGCGTTGCCCATGAGGGTTTTGCGGTGCTGGAGCCTGTGCATGCCTTTCTCGGCGACGTCCTGGGGACGGAGGCCGGCCAATGACACGTCTTACGGAAATCACGATCCGCGGCGATAGCGCCGCGCGCGGCCTTACTTACGGGAAAGCCGCATCCGCCCTGATAAACAGCGCGTTGGGGACCTACAGGGCTTTTTTCGCCAAGCGCGGCGTGGACTGGCCTGAGGCCCTGACGACGGCAGCGGCCTTTCGAAATTGCATTGAGGACTATGCTCCGGAAGCCGCGGTCGAGATCGAGGCAATTGCCAAAGGCAGTGACCAGCATCCCGATGCGATCGTTCTCCTCAATGCCCGAACGGAGATCCTGTATTGGCGTGCAAGCCGCGCCAAAACGCCGACCACCGAGGTCGCGGATGCCGCGGATGAATGCACCGGCGCGATCATTCTGCCGGAAGCGAGTGCGTCCGGTACCCTGCTTCACGCCCAGAATTGGGACTGGATGCCGGAGGTGGCCGACCACACGATTGCACTACGTATTCTCGATCATGACGGACCCAACGCGCTTCACTTCCTGGAAGCAGGCCAACTGGCGCGTCACGGCATGAACGAACTCGGTCTCGCCATTTCGGCTATGGGGCTGCATTCGGACAGGGATTACGGCCGCCTCGGGGTGCCAAGCCCGGTCCTGCGGCGGAACATGGTTCATTCCAGGTCGTTGGGCGAGGCGCTCGGCCTTGCCTATACAAGCGAACCGTCCTTTTCCCACGCCCTGGCGGCAAGCCATGCCGACGGTGCCGCCTTTATCCTGGAAGCGGCTCCCGGCGTTACGGAGTGGCTCGCTCCGGAAAATGGCGTCCTGACCCATGCGAACCATTTCAAGAGCGAGGTTGCCCGGCTGCGCTTGCGGGATGTCAATCTGGCGCGGTGCCCGGACAGTCTGACGCGGGACCTGCGTGTTCGCCAGGTGCTCGCGGGGGGCGGCGGAAAAGTCGATCGGCAGCGGCTGGAAGCTGCGCTGCTCGATACGGCGGACCGGCCCGGCAGCGTTCTGCGTGCGCCTGCCGCGCGCCAGGGCGGGCTGGCGTCGGCAACGCTCTACACACTGATCATGGAGCCGGAAAAACAACGGGCCTGGCTGGCCATGCGGCCATACCGCGACCCTCAGTTCGAGCAATACGACATCACTCCTTGATGCCGAAAAACCAACCAGAGAGGGAAGCATGGGAAAGCATATCAAAAGCGCGTTGTTTGCAACCGCATTTGCACTGGCGTCTGGCGCCGCCAATGCGAGCGAGATTACGGTTTCGCTCCCGGGTGACATCCGGTCGATAGACTTCGGCGTCAACCGGGACGCCAACACCGATACGGTGTTGCACCATATCGTGGAGGCGCTTGTCGCCTACAGGAACGACCTCTCCGTAGGTCCGATGCTGGCGGAGTCCTGGGAGGTTTCCGAGGACGGGCGGAGCTATACCTTCACCCTTCGCAAGGGCGCCGTCTTCCATAACGGCGAACCGGTGACGGCCCGGGAAGTCAAGTGGTCGTGGGACCGTCTGCTCGACAAGAATACCGGCTTCCTGTGCCGGAGCTGGTTCAAGGGCGGCAGCCTCGGCATCGACATCACGTCCATCGAAGTGCTCGATGACCGCCATGTCCGCTTTACCCTAGACGAACCCAACGGCCTGTTCCTGACGCGCATGGCCCACAAGGTCTGCCTGTCGGGCATCGTTCATCCGGATTCCGTCGGGGAGGGCGGCAAGCTGGAGAAACTGATCGCGACCGGCCCCTTCACGCTCGGCGAACATCGCAAGGGACAATATGTCCGCCTCGACCGCTTCGACGGCTATGTGCCGCTCGACACGCCCCGCGACGGATACTCAGGAAGCCGGGAGACTTTTGTCGACAGCGTCCGGTTTCTGGTCACGCCGGATGCGGCCGCGGCGAAGACCGCGTTGCTCGCCGGTGATATCGATGTCCTGCCCCGTCTCGATCTGAGCACCCTTGCCGAAGTGGAAGGCACGGAAGGCTTGAGCGTTCAGACCGTCGCGACGCCGGAATGGGAAGTTCTGATGATGCAGAACACCGATCCGCTCCTGTCGGACCGGCGCTTGCGCCAGGCCATCGGCCACGCAATCGACATCGACGCATTGACCGCGGGCGCAACCAATGGCCTCGGCAAGCCGAACCCCTCCGCTGTGCCGCGGGCCTCGTCCTATTTCGGGCCGGCCTTCGCCGAAGGGCTTGGATACGATCCGGACAAGGCGAAAGCGCTTCTGGCTGAGGCCGGATATGACGGACGGCCGTTGAAGCTGGTGACAAACGCGACCTATCCCTTCGACAATATCGCGGCCATCGCCATCCAGAGCATGCTTCAGCAAGCCGGCATCAATGTGGAGCTGGACGTGCTCGACTGGGCCAGCCAGTACGCCGCCTACAAGGAAGGCAAGTTCCAGATGATGGTCATGGGCTTTTCCGCCCGCAGCGATCCCACCCTGATGATGAATGTCGTTGTCGGCGACAAGGTCAGCCGCGGCAACGCCATTGTCGACGCGCTCGAGATCGTCGAGCTAGTCAACCAGTCGGGCGTTGCCACCGATCCCGAAACGCGGGCTGACCTTTTCCGCAAGGCGCATTCCCTGATTGTCGAAGACGCTTCTGTGATCGGCCTCTTCAACCCGGCGCGGGCCGTCGGCCTGAATGCCGGGGTCGAGGGCTTCGAACTCTGGCCGCTGGAGTCACCCCGCTTGTGGGGCGTCCGGACCTCCGGCGAATAAGACGACGACCAGGTTCTCCAGGGAGATAGTGCATGTGGGCCTATGCTTTGAAACGGGTGATATCGGCCATACCGATACTCATCCTTGCGTCGATCATGGTGTTCGGCCTGATGCGTCTCATTCCGGGAGACCCGGCACTGCTGTTCATCGGCGATATCGATGATCCGGCGGCGCTGGAGGCCAAGCGCAGGGAGCTTGGCCTCGACCAGTCCCTGGTCACGCAATATCTGACCTGGGCGGCGGCACTGCTGCGGGGCGACTTTGGCGTTTCGGTGCAAACGGGACGTGCGGTTCTCGACGAGATCCGGGCCGCCTTTCCGGTCACCGCCATCGTCGTCCTGACCGCAACGGTCATCGCGGGTTTCATTGCCATTCCAGCCGGTATTGTTGCCGGCTGGAAGCAAAACACGAAGACCGACGCCTCGATCGTGGGCATCGCCACGCTTTGCCTTTCGGTTCCCGGTTTCTGGACGGCTCTTTTGCTTCTGACGTTCTTTGGTGCCAAGTGGAAGCTGCTGCCCACTGTCGGTTACGTTTCGGTGTTCGAGGATCCCGCCGCCGGCATGATCTATCTGATCATGCCGGTCGTCGCCCTTGTTCTGACCGAAGTTGCGGTGCTGACCCGCATGTCGCGCGCCAGCACCATTGAGGTGATGGGGCTCGAATATGTCACCCACGCGCGCGCCAAGGGGGTCGGCGAGGGTCGTCTCCTGAGGCGACATGTCTTCCCCAATGCCTTCGCACCGACATTGACGGTTCTGGGGCTCATTCTGGGGCACTTGCTGGGCGGTGTCGTCGTCATTGAGCAGATGTTCAGCCTGCCCGGTCTCGGCCGTCTCATGGTCAATGCGATCTTTGCCCGTGACTACGCCGTCGTCCAGGGCGTGTTGATCTTCATTGTCGCGATCTACGTCGCAATCAACACGATCATCGATCTTCTCTATCCCGTGTTCGATCCCAGGGTAAAACTATGACCCTCGCCCAACGTTTCCTGAAGGGGCGTTTGAACGCCTGCGCCGGCCTGGTTCTGATGACCTTCTTCCTGCTGGCCGCACTGCTCGGCAGCTTGTGGACGCCGCACGACCCGCTGCTGGTCAATTTCGCCGCGCGTCTGCAGCCACCAAGTGCCGAGTACTGGCTCGGGACAGACCAGTTCGGCCGCGACACCCTTTCCCGCATTCTTGTCGGCGCTTGGGAAAGCCTGACGATCTCCACGCTTTCTGTCACCGTCGCTGTGCTGGCCGGTATCCTTGTGGGGTCTGTTTCCGGCTATTTCGGCGGCCGCACCGACCGGGCCATCGGCGTGGTCATGGATGCCCTGATCGCATTTCCGAGCCTCTTGCTCGCCCTCGGGATTGTGGCTGCCGTCGGTCCCGGCAAATACGGCGTCATCATTGCTCTCGGCATCTCCTACGCCCCCGGCGTTTCCAGGGTTGTCCGGGGCACCGTACTGAGCATCCGGGCGAAGGACTTCGTCGACAGCTCACGGGCTCTAGGCAACTCCCATCTGGACACGCTGATCAGGCATGTGCTGCCGAACTGCATCACGCCGGTCTCTGTCATAGCTACTTCACTCTTTGCAACGGCGCTTCTTTCGGAAAGTGCGCTGGCCTTTCTCGGTCTCGGCGTTCCGCCTCCTCACCCGACATGGGGCGGCATGTTGGCCGACACCAAGCAATTTGCGAGTACCGCCGTATGGCTGGTTCTTGCCCCCGGCCTCGCCATCTCCACAACACTGCTTGCTGTCAACCTGCTCGGCGATGCTCTGCGCGACTTTTTCGACCCGAGGATGGAGCAAATCTGACATGGCCGAGCGCAACAACATCCTCCTGGAAATCGACGGCCTGGAGCTTTCCCTGCAAACCCGGTTCGGCATTCACCGGCCCATCGTCGAAGAGGCCAGCTTGTCGCTGAAAAGCGGTCACGTGCATGCTGTTGTCGGCGAATCTGGATCAGGCAAGACCATGCTGGCCCGCTCGATCGTCGGCCTGCTGCCGAATGCGGTCTGCCAGAGCGGAGGCTCAATCCGCTTTATTGGCCAAAGGCTGGACAGGATCGGTGCGAAAGAACTCCGACGGATACGGGGCCGGGAGATCGGCTTTGTCTTCCAGGAGCCGATGCTGTCGCTCAATCCGGCGATCACGGTCGGCGACCAGATGCGCGAAGGCCTGCGTCTTCACACGTCGATGCGGCGGGCGGAGATCTATGACTATTGCCTGGCGATGCTGGATCGGGTTGGCATCCGCAATCCGGCCGGAGCCTTCCGAGCTTATCCGAGCGAATATTCGGGCGGCATGCGCCAGCGGATCATGCTGGCCTCGGTCCTGGCACTGAAGCCTAAGCTGCTGATTGCCGACGAGCCGACCACCGCCCTTGATGCCATCATTCAGCGCGAGGTGCTGGATCTGATGGTGGAAATGACGAGGGAGGCGGGAACCTCCGTCCTGCTGATCACCCATGACCTCGGCCTTGTCGGCGAATATGCCGGGGATGTCACCGTGATGAAGCGGGGAAGGGTTGTCGAAGCCGGGTCCTGCGAGGAGGTCTTCCGGCATCCGAAACAGGCCTATACGCGCATGCTGCTGTCCGCGAGCCCGAAGCGCGGCAAGTGGGTGACGCAGCCAAGGCCCGCGGCCCCGCTTCTGACCGTGGACAAGGCGGCTGTCGTCTATCGCGGCAAGCGCAAATGGCCTTGGTCCCGCCGGGAGGATTTCCAGGCGGTGCACGGCATCAGCCTGGAGCTGAACAGGGGCGAGAACCTGGCCATTGTAGGGGAATCGGGATCGGGAAAGACCACCCTCGGCCGGGCGATAACCGGGCTTCAGCAGATGTCCGGCGGCGAGATTCACGTCGACGGCCGGAAGTTCGACCCGGCCAACCGCCGAGAATGGCGAGCGATGCGTTCCAAGATGCAGGTGGTGTTTCAGGATCCGGCCTCAAGCCTCAATCCGTGCTTCCGCATTGGTGAACTTGTCGGCGAAGGCCTGCGCCATGCCAAAGGTCTGGACAGGGCGGAAAAGGCCCGCCGGGTGTTGCAATGCATGCGCGATGTCGGCCTGGACGAGCGGCAGGTCGAGAAGTTCCCGCACGAGCTTTCCGGCGGACAGAAGCAGCGTGTCGCCATCGCCCGGGCGATCATCATGAAGCCCGACATCATCATGGCCGATGAGCCCGTCTCCGCCCTGGACCTGACGGTGCAGGCTCAGGTGCTGGATGTGCTCATGGAGCTGCAGGACAAGTTCGGTTTCTCCTACCTCTTCGTATCGCACGATCTTGCCGTGGTCGAACAGGTCGCCAGCCGCGTCATGGTCATGCGCCGCGGCCGGGTGGTGGAGACCGGACCGCGCGATGCAATCTACGACCGGCCGCTGCATCCCTACACCAGGCGCTTGTTGTCGGCTTCGGCTGTCGTCAGAGCGAATGGAGACGGTGGCTTCGACGTGCACGCGCGCCGGGTACCCGGCCGCGCTGCCCAGTACAACGACCTTCCCTTTTACGAAGAGGGGCCGAACCACCGGCTGCATGAAGCCGCCCCTGGTCATTTCGTCGCTCTCACCCAGGACTAGGATCATGAAAGTCACACTTGTCCAGATGAATGTCGGCATCGATCCGGCAGACAATATAGCGGCCGCAGAAAGGCTGATCGGGCAGGCTGTCGATCAGGAGCGCCCCGACCTGATCGTGCTGCCGGAGTGCTTCACCTTCTTCGGCGGCACGGCCGAAACGCAGCGCGCGGCGGGCGAAGTTTGTCCTGGCGGTGCCGGTTACGAGATGCTGGCAGGCATGGCCCGCCGCCACGGCGTCTATATTCATGGCGGCTCGCTGACCGAGGCGAAGGGGGAGCAACGTTTCAACACCAGTTTTGTCTTCGACAGGTCGGGCAAGGAAGTCGCTTCCTACCGGAAGATCCACATGTTCCGCATCACCGCGCCCGACGGCACGGTCTACGATGAGAGCAAGGTCTATACGCCCGGCACGCAGGTGGTGACTTACGACCTCGACGGCATCACCGTGGGCTGTGCCATCTGCTACGACCTGCGTTTTCCGGAACTCTTTCGCGCCCTGGTGGATGCGGGGGCGGAGGTCGTCGTGCTGCCGGCCGCCTTCACGTTGCAGACCGGCAAGGAGCATTGGGAGCCGCTGCTGCGGGCCCGTGCCATCGAAACGCAATGCTATGTCGTGGCGCCGGGGCAGGAAGGGCGTTATGAGGAAGACGGGGAAACGCTTTACACTTACGGCCACAGTCTGGTTGTCGACCCGTGGGGCGGCGTGATTGCATGCCGGCCGTTGGGGGAAGGTTTGGTGTCTGCCCGAATTGACCGGGCGGCGATCGAGCGGGCGCGCCGGTTGATCCCGCTGGCAACGCACCGGCGCATGTGAACACACGCCCAAAGGAAGGGGCAGGACCAAAAGCATGAGCACTGAGAAATCCAGCTCACCACGCAACCGCAGTCACATTGAGCCGGAAGAATTTGCTCAACGCCTTCTCCAACTGTTTCACAACGATTCCTACCAGCTCGGGCAGAAGGTCAGTGAGCGCAAGCTTGCGACACAGCTCGGCGTTTCGAGGACACCTGTCCGGGCAGCGTTGTTCCACCTGCTGGAAAGCGGCAATATCAGCCGGGACGAGGGCCAGAAATGGATCCTTGCGAAGCTGCCCGACCCGGTCGAAAAACTGCTGTCCGACGATGACAGCGACGATCTCGACATGCTGATCTGCAACGACTGGCGTGAGGGCAAACTCAGCAACAGTTTTACCGAAACGGATCTTATCAAGCGCTACGGCGTTTCGAAGGCGGATTTGAACAGATCGCTGATCGCGCTCGTCCGCGATGGGATCGTCGAACGCTCGTCCGGCTATGGCTGGCACTTCGCGGCGCTGCTGGATTCGGAAGAACGCCGGCTGCAGTCCTATGATTTCCGCCTTGCGATAGAGCCGGCGGGAATGCGCCTGGATAGTTTTCAACCGAATGCGTCGCGTCTTGCTCGGCAGCGTTCCTTACACGAAGAATTGCTCGCCGGAAAAATGGAAACGACCAGCGCCCGCGCGTTGTTCGAAGTCAATTCGGACTTCCATCTGATGGTCGCGGAGTTTTCTGCCAACGAATTCATTATTCAGGCGGTCAAGCAGCAAAACAAGCTGCGCAGAATTTCCGAATACGCGACCACCACCAATCCAGCGCGGGTACGGCAGTCCTGCGAGGAGCATATGATGATTGTCGAGGCGCTGGAGCAGGGCGAATTCCTGTGGGCTTCCTCCTTGATGGAGCGGCATCTCCAAATTGTTCGCCGCTCCGTTTTGCAAAGGCTTATGCAACAGCGCTGAAGTCAGCCTGACCCAGCAGGGTCTCAAGGCCGGTTTTCAAGATATCCTGCTCTTCCGCGACTGCCATGATCAGTGCGCCATGGGTTCGGGACAACGCCCGTTCGCCCGCCCGCCAAGCCGGCATGATCCAGGGTTTGTCCGCGGCGGCAGCTGCATCGATGATCTTCTGCAGGTCCGTCCTGTCTTCATCGTTGAATGTATATCGTCCCCGGCCTCGGGAAAGTGAGAGGTCGGAAGGCCCGATAAACACGCCATCGACGCAATCGAGCGCGAGAATTTCAGTCACATCCCGCAAGGCTCCTGCCGTCTCGATCATGGGATAGCAGCGTGTCCGGGCATTTTGCGCTTCGAAATAGTCCTCGCACGGTGCGCCATATCCGGTGGTTCTGCCTCCCCCAAAGCTTCGCTTTCCGGTTGGGGCGAATTTTGCGTAGGCACACACGTCCCGTGCGTGGGTGAGGTCCTCGATATGCGGCACGATCACGGAATCCGCACCCAGATCCAGCATCTGCTGTATCGGGCTCATCTCCGGTGACAGCGTCTTGGCATGTACGGAAAATCCTCTCGCCTTGGCGAGGCAGATGAAGCTGTCCGTCGCGGAAAGGTCGAACGTCCCATGCTCGATGTCCAGAATGATGTGCGGCACCTTTGCCGGCGAAAGCAGCTCGAGCAACCAGGTGTTCGGGCTTGAGAACCAGAGGGCGGTTTGTGGATGCATGTTACCTCTCACGTTTTTAATGATTTAAAAATACCAAATATCTTGAAAAAATAAACAAAAATGGCGTTTTTGTAATTTTGCGAGGCGAGTCCGGTTTTGAGCCGCTGTCTCCTCGGGACATATTGTCCTGTGCAACAACTTGCCCCATGCCTCGTGGTTGGACGCATGGATTGCTTGAGGGTGTCAGTCAGACGTGCTCGGGATCAAAGGTAGTTGAATGTTAGCGTATCGGGCTCCACTGCGACGACAAGAGTTGGCCTTGCCCGTCTTTGAGGATCAGGTTGTCCAAAGCCAAGGCGACACGCATATCGACTTCGATAGACAACGCGCCGCAGTATACTGTCTGAATAGCCCCGAGTTTCGTGGGCATCCTCGGGTTACATTTCCTGCAGCCGTTCGAACTCGACGGGAGAACAGATCGATCACCACGGCCAGATAGGCAAAGCCCTCCTGGGTCCTGATGTATGTGATGTCGGTCACCCACGCCCCTGTCCGGGGCCTCCGCATCGAACTGGCGAGCCAAGGCATGGTCGAAGACGACCGACAGCTTGCCGCCATAGGAGCCGGGCTGACGCTTGTAGCCGATCTGCGCCTTGATCCTGGCCAGGGCGAAATACGCGGCGGCTCATTTTTAGATGTCGCGCCCCTTGGTGAGACGTCTCGCGCTCGATCGTTCAGGTGCGTCAGCGCGCGGACCGCTTCAACAAGATCGGCAAGCCGAAGTTCTCCTTTCACGCGCTTCGCCATGGCGTAAGGACTGCAGCACTGTCCGCTCGCACAGCGCAATCGGCAACAGGTCGCCGATATTGCTCATGAAATGCTCATTGGCCGCTTCCGCCGCATGAGACACCACCTCGGAAGTTCCGGTTCGGGGCGATCCAAAGACGGGTAGCACGTCATCAGGCTCAATAGCCTACCTCAGGGAGCAGACCATACCCACGCAGCGGTCTCAATCCGTTCTCGGCAAGGAGGCGGGTAATCTCCGGCGCTTCCGCGACCGGTTCCGACCCGAAATACATATGAGATTTTTATTCTTTGGGGCCTTCGCCTCTCTCGAACCTTTATGCAGTCCTGCGCCATATTCCCGTCACCTTCGCTGCCGGTTCCTGCTGAGGAGAAGCGCGGAGAAAAACTATAGGCGTCAGGAAGTCTTGCCGGTCGGCAGCTTCCGACAAGACGGGGTGCGCAATGATACTTGAATATATACTGGGAGGCGGTGTGGCTCTGGTCGTCACAGCCTACCTTGTCTACGCGCTTTTGCGGCCGGAGCGCTTCTGAATCGCCGAACGTCTAATCCGTTGAGACAGGCGGCGTGGATCATCGCCAAGTTGCTCGGCCCGATCCGCACATCTCCCGGGCCACGGCCCGACCTCCTGAAGACAGAAAGCCCCCTTGCGCCAGGCATCGCCTTCGCGACAGCGCCGGTGATGCCGGCGTGCGCGCTGCTTGCCTTGCTCCTCTCCCGCCTCTTCGAGCCGGGCAGATGCGGGCCGGGCCAATGCGGGCCGGGACTGTCACCAGAAACATCAAGCTGGAGTCACTCATGAGCCAGTCTAAACCGGCGAGCATCTTCGACGCTCGCATCCTTGTCCCCGCACTTTGGGGCGCATTCAAGAAACTCGATCCACGTACGCTGGCTAGAAATCCGGTGATGTTCGTCGTCGCCGTCGTCTCGGTGCTGACGACCGTCCTGTTCCTGAAGGATGTCGTCACCGGCGCAGGCGATCTCGATTTCTCGTTCCAGATCATCCTCTGGCTGTGGTTCACGATCCTGTTCGCGAACTTCGCCGAGGCGGTTGCCGAGGGGCGCGGCAAGGCGCAGGCGGACTCCTTGCGCCGCTCGCGCACCGAGACCCAGGCCAAGCTCCTGGCCGATCCGCAAGGCACCGAGACGAAGCCCGTGCCCGGCACGAGCCTGAAGGTCGGCGATGTGGTGCTGGTGGAAGCCGGCGACATCATCCCCTCGGACGGCGAGGTCGTGGAAGGCATCGCCTCGGTGAACGAGGCGGCGATCACCGGCGAATCCGCGCCGGTGATCCGGGAATCGGGCGGAGACCGCTCGGCGGTGACCGGCGGAACGCAGGTGCTTTCGGACTGGATCAAGGTCAGGATCACGGCCGCCGCCGGATCGACCTTCATCGACCGCATGATCTCGCTGGTCGAAGGCGCCGAGCGCCAGAAGACGCCGAACGAGATCGCGCTGAACGTCCTGCTCGCCGGACTGACCCTGATTTTCGTCCTTGCGACCGCAACCATCCCCGCCTTCGCCGCCTATGCCGGCGGT
This sequence comes from Stappia sp. 28M-7, assembly GCF_014252955.1. Lineage (NCBI taxonomy): Bacteria > Pseudomonadati > Pseudomonadota > Alphaproteobacteria > Hyphomicrobiales > Stappiaceae > Stappia > Stappia quadratibracata. Next base: position 1,213,974 of record NZ_JACMIA010000001.1, read on the forward strand.
TCCATTCCGGTGATCGTGCTGGTGGCGCTGTTCGTCACCTTGATCCCGACCACGATCGGCGCGCTGGTTTCGGCCATCGGCATCGCCGGCATGGACCGGTTGGTGCGGTTCAATGTTCTGGCCATGTCCGGGCGCGCCGTCGAGGCCGCCGGCGACATCGACACGCTGCTGCTCGACAAGACCGGCACGATCACGCTGGGCAACCGGCAGGCGACCGAGTTCCGGCCGGTCGAAGGCGTCAGCGAGCAGGATCTGGCCGATGCGGCGCAGCTTGCCTCGCTCGCCGACGAGACGCCGGAAGGCCGTTCCATCGTGGTCCTCGCCAAGGAGAAATACGGCATCCGCGGCCGCGACATGCAGAGCCTGCACGCGACCTTCGTGCCGTTTACGGCGCAAAGCCGCATGAGCGGCGTCGACTTCGACGGATCGTCGATCCGCAAAGGTGCCGTTGACGCGGTGCTCAAGCACATCGAACTGTCCTCGGCCGCCACGGGCACGCCCCGCACCGGCGAACAGGCCAAACGGGAACTGGAGGCAATCGCCAACGACATCGCCAGGATCGGCGGCACGCCGCTTGCGGTCGTCAAGGACGGGCGGCTTCTGGGCGTCATCCACCTCAAGGATATCGTCAAGGGCGGCATCCGCGAGCGGTTTGCGGAGCTGCGCCGCATGGGCATCCGCACGGTGATGATCACCGGCGACAACCCGATGACGGCCGCCGCCATCGCCGCCGAGGCGGGCGTCGACGACTTCCTCGCCGAGGCCACGCCGGAAAACAAGCTCACCCTGATCCGCGAGGAACAGGCGAAGGGCAAGCTGGTCGCCATGTGCGGCGACGGCACGAACGACGCTCCCGCACTGGCCCAGGCCGATGTCGGTGTCGCGATGAACACCGGCACGGTCGCCGCGCGCGAGGCCGGCAACATGGTGGATCTCGATTCCGATCCGACCAAGCTCATCGAGATCGTCGAGATCGGCAAGCAGCTGCTGATGACCCGCGGTGCGCTGACCACGTTCTCCATCGCCAACGATGTTGCGAAGTATTTCGCCATCGTCCCGGCGATGTTCGTCGCGCTCTATCCGCAACTGGGCGCGCTCAACATCATGGGCCTGGCGACGCCGCAAAGCGCGATCCTGTCGGCGATCATCTTCAACGCGCTGATCATCATCGCTCTCATCCCGCTGTCGCTCAGGGGCGTCGCCTACAAGGCCATCGGCGCGGACGGGCTCTTGAAGCGCAACCTGTTCATCTACGGACTCGGCGGCCTGATCGTGCCCTTCATTGGCATCAAGGCGATCGACCTCGTCATCATCGCCATCGGTCTCGCCTGATCAAAGGATCCTTTCCATGACCGTTTTCTGTCTGTTTCTCGGCCTTGCCGTCTTCGGGCTTCTGCTCGTCATGACCAATGCCGTCGACCGGGCCTGACCTTCCAGCGATCTCGGAGACAATTCGATGCTGATACAAACCCTGCTCTTCGTCGTCCTCGTCGTTGGAGGTACGGCGCTCATCTCCTGGCCGCTCGGCCGTTACATGAAATGGGCGATGGACCCCGCCGATCCATCGTCCGGCCTTGCCGGCTGGAAAACCCGCGCCATACGGGCCGTGGGCGGCCCCCTGGCTGCGCAGGACCAGACCTGGAAGCGCTACATGATCGCCATGCTGGCCTTCAATGCGGTCATGTTCGCGGTCACCTACGGCGTGCTGGCACTGCAGCAGCACCTGCCGCTCAACCCCGACGGCAAGGAAGCCCTGGAAGGCAGCCTGATCTTCAACACGGCCGCCTCGTTCACCTCGAACACGAACCTCCAGCACTATTCGGGCGAAGTGTCGCTGAGCTACCTGTCGCAGCTTGCCGGCCTGATGTGGCTCCAGTTCGTATCGGCGGCCACCGGCATCGCGGCACTTACCGCGCTGGCCCGCGGCCTGGCGGGTCGTCCCCTGGGCAATTTCTTCGTCGACGTGCAGCGGGCCTCGTTCCTCGTGCTGCTTCCGGTCGCCTTCGTCGTCGCGGTTCTGCTGGTTCTGGGCGGCGCGCCGATGACGTTCGACGGTGCGGCTGTCGCGACCACGCTGGAAGGCGTGCAGCAAACCATCGCGCGTGGCCCGGTGGCGGCATTCGTGGCGATCAAGCAGCTCGGCACCAACGGCGGCGGCTTCTTCGGGCCCAACTCGACACATCCGCTGGAGAACCCGAGCTTCTGGACCAACATCCTCGAGATGTTCGCCATCATCATCATTCCGATGGCCTGCGTCTGGATGTTCGGCAGGATCGTCGGCCGCATGCGCCACGCCGGCGTCGTCTTCGCGGTGATGCTGGCCTTCATCGCGGTCAAGATCTCGGGCGCCGTCTATTTCGAGACCGCTCCCACCCAGGCCTTCGCCGACCTGCCCATCGAGCAGACTGTCGGCAATCTCGAAGGCAAGGAGATGCGCTTCGGCCCCACCGGCGGCCCGCTCTGGTCGGTGCTGACCTCGTCCACCTCGAACGGCTCCGTCGGCGCCATGCATGACAGCCTCAACCCGATGAGCGGCCTGATGCCGATGATCGGCATGTGGCTCAACGCGACCTTCGGCGGCGTCGGCGTCGGCATGATCAACATGTTCCTCTACATCGTCGTCGGCGTCTTCATCGCCGGCATGATGATCGGCCGCACGCCCGAATATCTGGGATGGCGCATCGAGGCGCGGGAGGTGAAGTTCGCGCTGTTTGCGCTGCTCGCCCACGGCTTGTTCATCCTCGGCGGCACGGCGATCTTCGCAGCGACGCCCTGGGGAGCCGACACGCTCAACAATGTCGGGCCGCATGGCTTCAGCGAGATCCTCTACGAGTTCACCTCGTCCGCCGCGAACAACGGGTCCGGCTTCGAGGGCCTCGGCGACAACACCGTGCCGTGGAATCTGGCGACCGGTCTGGTGATGCTGTTTGCCCGCTTCATCCCGATCATCCTGCCGCTTGCCATCGTCGGCTCCCTGTCGGCCAAGCGTCGCAGCGCCGAAGCGAGCGGCACGCTCAGCGTCGAGGGCGGCACCTTCGCCACCATGCTCGCTGCCACCATCGTTGTCATCGGCGCGCTCACCTTCTTCCCGGCGGCGACGCTCGGACCGATCGCCGAGCACCTCATGTTCATGAACTGATCCGGAGACCGGACCCATGCACTCACTTCTTGCAAGCATCCGTATAGCGGCGGCGACCATGCTGATCTGCGTCGCCGGCTATGCAACCGCCGTCTGGGCCGTGGCCCAGGCAATCGCCCCCGACACGGCCAACGGCTCGCTGATCATCGGCCCGGACGGCACCATCGTGGGAAGCCGTCAGGTGGCGCAAGCCTTCACGCGGCCGGAATACTTCTGGCCCCGGCCGTCCGCCGTCGACTATGACGGTGCCGGCGCCGGCGGCAGCAACTGGTCGCCGACGAGCAGCGATCTTGCCGAGCGCGGCCGCGAGATGGCGAAGCGCCATGGCGCCACGCCGGACAATCCGCTGCCCGCCGATCTTGCTGCAGCGTCCGGCGCGGGGCTCGATCCTCATATCTCGGAGGCGGGCGCCTTGTATCAGGTGGCTCGCGTGGCCAAGGCGCGAGGCCTGGACCAGGCTCGGATCGAAGGTCTGATCCGCCGTGCCGCCTTCTCGCCCGGTGGTTTCCTGACACGGGACCGGATCGTCAACGTTCTGGAACTCAACCTCGCGCTCGACAGATTGTAAAGGTGAGGGCGGCAGTCCAGCGACTGCCGCCCGCCCCGATGGGAGTTGAAGATGAGCCCGCAAGATCAGGCCGACGATATCAAGCGTCCGTCTCCCGATGCCCTGCTGGAAAAGGCCGAGCAGGAAACGCGCGGCCGTCTCAAGATATTCCTTGGGGCTGCGCCGGGCGTGGGCAAGACCTACGAGATGCTGGTTTCGGGCCGCGCCCGCAGGTCCGACGGCGATGACGTCGTCGTCGGGGTCGTCGAAACGCACGGGCGCAAGGAGACGGAAGCGCTGGTCCGCGGCCTGGAGATCATCCCGAGGGCGAAGATCGAGTACAAGGGCCAGGTTCTGCAGGAGATGGACCTCGACGCGGTGCTGGAACGCAAGCCGCAGCTCGTCCTGGTCGACGAGCTGGCGCATACCAATGCCCCCGGAAGCCGGCACCCGAAGCGCTATCTCGACGTTCTGGAGCTTCTCGACCGGGGCATCGACGTCTACACCACGCTCAACATCCAGCACGTCGAGAGCCTGAACGACGTGGTGGCGCAGATCACCCGGATCCGGGTGCGCGAAACCGTGCCGGATTCGGTGATCGACAAGGCCGACGATGTCGAGATCATCGACATCACCCCCAACGACCTCATCAAGCGCCTGCACGACGGCAAGGTCTATCTTCCCAAGACCGCCAAGCGGGCGATCGAGAACTATTTCTCCCCCGGCAACCTGACGGCGCTTCGCGAGCTGGCGCTGCGCCGCACCGCGCAACGGGTCGACGAGCAGCTCCTGCGCCATATGCAGGCGCATGCCATCGAGGGGCCTTGGGGCGCGGGCGACCGCGTGCTGGTCTGCATCGATGACGATCTGCGAGGGCCGTCCCTGGTGCGCTATGCCAAACGGCAGGCCGACCGCCTGCGCAGCCCCTGGGCGGCCGTCTATATCGAGGAGCCGCGGTCGACCAACCTTTCGGAAGAAGCCAAGGATCGCATTGCCGCGGCCTTGCGACTGGCCGAGCAGCTGGGCGGCGACGCCATCACGCTGCCGGGCCATCACGTCGCCCGGGAGCTGCTGCGCTATGCCGGCGACAACAACTACAGCCACATCGTCGTGGGCAGGTCGCGCAAGTCGCGGTGGCGGGAGTTTCTGGAAGGCTCGGTCTCCCATGATCTCATCCGGCATTCCGGTGACATCAGCGTTCACGTCATTTCCGGCAAGGAGCGCTCGGGCGCAGCGCAAAGGAGCGCGGTGCGAGCGCAGCCTCGCCGCTTTCGGCTGAGACCCTATCTATGGAGCGCCGGGTATGTCGGCGTGGCCTTCGCGTTCGGCATGTTGCTCTCGCGCACGCTCGACGTGCGCAACATCGCGCTCGCCTTCCTCATGGCGGTGCTTGCCTCCGCCGCGACAGCGGGCTTCTGGCCGGCGCTGTTTGCGTCGCTGACGGGCGCGCTCGCGTTCAACTTCTTCTTCCTCGATCCGCTTTACACCTTCACCATTCGCGATCCCGAAAGCACGATCGCGTTCTTCTTCTTCATCGGCGCGGCTCTGATCACCAGCAACCTTGCTGCCCGCGTGCATCGGCAGGCCGCCGTCGCCCGCGAACGGGCCCGCGCCACCGAGGAGCTCTACCGCTTCGCCAGGAAGCTTGCGGGGGCGGGCACGCTGGACGATGTGCTCTGGGCTTCGGCGCATCAGATTGCCTCGATGCTCAAGATGCGCGTCGTCATCCTGCTTCCCGAGAACGGCACGGTGGCGGTGCGGGCGGGCTATCCCCCGGACGACACGCTTGTCGATGCCGATATCGCGGCTGCGCGCTGGGCCTGGGAGCACAATCGTCCGGCCGGGCGCGGGGCCGATACGCTGCCCGGTGCCAAGCGCCTCTATCTGCCCCTGATCACCGGCAAGACGCCGGTCGGCGTCATCGGGCTCGACAGCGACCGGGAAGGGCCGCTGCTGACGCCGGAGCAGCAGAGGCTCCTCGATGCGCTGGGAGACCAGGCGGCCGTTGCCATCGAACGGATCCAGCTCGTGGCCGATGTCGACAAGGCCAAGCTCGCGGCAGAGGCCGACAAGTTGCGCTCGGCGCTGCTTGCCTCGATCTCGCACGACCTGAAGACGCCGCTCGCCGCGATCCTGGGGGCCGCCGGCACGCTGCGGGACTATTCGAATGCGATGCCCGCCCCCGATCGCACCGAAATGCTCTCCACCATCGTCGACGAGGCGGAGCGGCTGAACCGCTTCATCGCCAATCTCCTCGACATGTCGCGGCTCGAAACGGGGGCGATGGAGCCCAACGCCTCGCTGCAATATCTCGGCGATATCGTCGGTTCGGCGCTGCGCCGGGCGCACAAGATCATGTCGCGCCACAAGACGCTCACCGATATTCCCGCCGATCTGCCGATGCTGAGGCTGGACCCCGTCCTGTTCGAACAGGTTCTGTTCAACCTCTTCGACAATGCCGCCAAATACGCGCCTGGCGAAACCACGATCCGCGTTCGGGCGTGGGAAGACGGGCGCTGGCTGGCGATCCAGGTCCTCGACGAAGGCCCCGGCATTCCGCCGGACGATCTCGAACGTGTCTTCGACAGCTTCCACCGCGCCCGCAAGCGCGATCTCGTTCTCGCCGGGACGGGGCTGGGCCTGTCGATCTGCAAGGGCTTCGTCGAAGCGATGGGCGGAACGATCACCGCCGGCAACAGGACGGACCGCAGCGGCGCCATCTTCACCATCCGCATGCCGATTCCGACCGACATGCCAAAACTGGAAGACATGTGATGACCAACTCGGCCGTGAGAATTCTCGTCGTCGACGACGAGCCGCCGATCCGGAAACTGCTGCGTATCGGCCTGACGGTCGAAGGCTACGCGATCCTGGAGGCTATCAACGCCATGGAAGCCATGGAGAAGGTCGAGACCGAGCAGCCCGACCTCATTCTCCTCGACCTGGGCTTGCCCGATATCCAGGGACACGACCTGCTGGCCAGGTGGCGCAACGACCTGCTCGAGCTGCCGATCATCATCCTGTCCAGCCGGACGGACGAGGCGGGAATCGTCAAGGCGCTTGAGCTCGGCGCTGACGATTATGTGACCAAGCCGTTCGGCACCAGGGAACTGGTTGCCCGCATTCGCGTGGCCCTGCGCCACAGGCTCCAGCAACAGGGAGAACGGCCGATCTTCCAGACCGGCGACCTGTCCGTCGATCTCGTGAAGCGGATCGTGAAGGTCGCCGACAAGGAGGTGAAACTGTCCCCGAAGGAGTATGACATCCTGCGGATTCTCGTGCAGCACGCCGGCAAGGTCATCACGCATCGGCACCTGCTCGAACAGGTCTGGGGCGGTTCGACCGATGTCCAGTATCTGCGCGTCTATGTGCGCCAGCTTCGCCAGAAGATCGAGCAGAGCCCGGACGAGCCGCAATACATCACCACAGAGACGGGTGTCGGCTACCGGCTGCGCGAAGCCGAATGAGATCGGCCGAAGAGACAATGCGGCCGAAGGCGGCGGGTACGCGAATGGGGGCGGGTAAATTCATGGAAATTTCCGAGGTCATGAAGCCGGACGATGTTGTCATCGATGTACCGGCTCCCTCGAAACCCAGACTCCTCGAATTCCTGGCGCAAGCGGCCGCAGACGCGTTGGGCCTCCGGGAGGGGGATATCCTGGAAGCGCTGCAGAGCCGGGAGCACCTGGGATCGACCGGTATCGGCGCGGGCATTGCGATCCCCCATGCTCCGGTGGAGGGCCCGCGCGCGCCGTTCATACTCCTCGTCCGCCTGGCAAAGCCGATTGATTTCGAGGCCGTCGACGAAGAGCTGGTCGATATCGCCTGCCTGATCCTGACCCCGTCCGGCGAGCAGAACGGCTATCTGAAGCTTCTGTCGAAAATCGCCCGCCGGCTTCGGTCGCCAGAGGCCGTCGAGACCATCAGGCATGCCGCGGACCGGCAGGCGATCTACCAGGTACTGATCGATTGCGATTATTGACGGCGGATCATTCGCCGTCGATGTTGATTTGCTTGGAAAAAAATTCCAGAAATACTTTAATAATTCAACACCTTATTTCGCGCACCATAGGTGGTGCTGTTGAGTTTGCCGCAGATGCAGATGAGTTTGCAATAAATGGAGGCAAGGCGGCCATGACGGGAACCGGCAATTTCAGTGACGAGTTCCGGCCCGCCGGAGAACCTTCTGCGAGAACCGCACCTCGTCACATCTCGCCTCGATCAGCGGGAGCGCCATGGACACCTCAAGCCAGGCACTGGACAGATAGCTGTGCGCTTGCGGCTCGGCGACACAGTAAGCGCCCCCTGTCATCTTCAATCAGCACATCGCAGTCGCGCATGTTCGAGGATCCTTCCCAGGCGTGGTTTCTGGGGCACCGCGGAGGCCTCCGAAGTTCGTCAGCGCGAGGTACTGCAACGTCTGGTGACCGTTCTCGGCGAAGTTGCCGACGGCGACCGAGATCTGCGCCATGCCCCCTCCGGCGCGCGGGGCTGCAAAACCCTGCCATGGATCGCGGATCGTGAGGCCGGGCAGGGACCCATGCGGCAGCGTGAGACCTCTCGGCTGCCCGGGGGGCTAACCGTTTTGACGGTCTGCCGGGCAGTGAGTAGCGCTATCACGGCAAGGTGGCCCGTCTTGCCCTCCGTTGATGCTCGGCTTCGCCCCGATCCGCAGCATTTTCCACAGCCCGTCCACCTGCAAGGCTGCATACAAAACGCGCCGAGAAATCTCCTTTTGGGTTTCGTTCAAGTAATTGATATCATTGATTATGGGTCCTGATCTGGGAGCTCAAATCTCTCCGGAAGCACCATTCCCCTTCCCAAAGGCGCTATCCTTCCAGCTACCTATTGCCTGCTGCCTTGTTGCGTTTACACAGACGCACACACGCGAGCCATGTCATGGCAGACAGCATCAGGCACCTCCAGCAGGACTCGCGCGGTCGATTTTTCGCAAAATGAGCGTCCCGGCTGAACTCCGCGCCGCTCTCGGCAAGCGCGAGCTGTTGAAGGCTGGGGGGCGGCTCATGCTGCCCGACACCTTGAGTTCCGCGCCATACGAATAAAATGCCAGCACCGATCAGACCGATATGCTGCATTGGTCCGGTCTCCCTGGGGGCAAGGCATGACGGCTACCGTCGAAAATTAACCTTTTTCGATAGCTCGCCTTTGATTGACATCAAATGGTTGTGCACCTGGGTGACCTAAAGGTGCAGTGTGCAGTGCAGGATCGGCGCTGTGCAGGCGCACGCCGGGATGATGGCGACACAGGTTTTCTGTTTGCGAGGGGTTTTCGATGAAGTGGAAACAGGTCATCGCCGTGGCGGCTGTGATCGTGGCTGTCGCAGGCGGGTTCTATCTGTGGCGCACGATGAACACCGAGAAGCTGCCCGAGGGCATCGCGTCCTCGAATGGCAGGATCGAAGCGGAGCGCGTCGACGTCGCCACCAAGATGGCCGGCCGCGTGACGGAGGTGCTGGTCAGCGAAGGCGATATGGTCGAGGCAGGGCAACTCGTTGCACGCATGGATGTGTCGGAACTCAATGCCCGGCTCGCCCAGGCCCGTGCCACGGTCGCGCAGGCCGAGCAGGGGCTGCGCCAGTCCGATGCCCAGGTCGCCTTGTACGAGGCCAAGCGCGACCTCGCCGAAAAGGAGCACCAGCGCACCGTCGCGCTGGTCGAGCGGCAGGTGAGCTCGCAGGAGCTTGCCGACCAGCGGCGTACCGCTCTCGACACCGCCGTGGCGGGGGTGGAAGCGGCCAAGGCCGGCGTCGAACTTGCCAAGGCCACCATCGAGTCGGCCAAGGCTGCGGTCGCCCAGCTCGAAGCCATTCTCGACGATACCCAGCTGCGCGCGCCCCGCGGCGGCCGGGTCCAATACCTTTTGGCCCGTGAAGGCGAGGTGCTCGGCGCCGGCGGCAAGGTGCTCACGCTCACCGACCTGACCGATATCTACATGACTATTTTCCTGCCGGCGCGCGATGCCGGCCTGCTGCAGGTCGGCAGCGAAGCCCGCCTGATCCTCGACCCGATTCCCGATTACGTCATCCCGGCGAGCGTCACCTTCGTCGCCAGCAATGCCCAGTTCACCCCGAAGTCGGTGGAAACGTCGGATGAGCGCGAGAACCTGATGTTCCGGGTGAAGCTGTCCATCCCGAAGGATCTTCTGGTCAAGTATCAGGACCGCGCCAAGGCCGGTGTCGCGGGCGTCGGTTATGTACGGACCGACCCTGCTGTTGCCTGGCCGGACTTCCTGGAGGTCAAGCTGCCGCAATGACGGGAGAACCGGCCGCCAGGCTGCAGGGCGTAACGCATCGTTACGGCGAGATCGCAGCCCTTTGCGATGTCACGCTCGACATTCCGGCCGGCTGCATGGCCGGCCTGATAGGCCCGGACGGGGTCGGCAAGTCGACCCTGCTGGCGATCGTCTCCGGCGTGCGCCGCATCCAGTCCGGTTCCGTCACTGTGTTCGGCGGCGATATGGCCAGCACGGCCCATCGCCGGGCCTGCAGCCGGCGCATCGCCTACATGCCGCAGGGGCTCGGCCGCAATCTCTATCCGACCCTGTCGGTGCGCGAGAACCTCGACTTCTTCGGGCGGCTCTTCGCGCAGTCGGAGGCGGAGCGCGCGGAGCGGATCCAGGCGCTGCTGGAGGCCACCGGCCTTGCGCCGTTTCCCGACCGCCCGGCCGGCAAGCTGTCCGGCGGCATGAAGCAAAAACTGTCGCTCTGCTCCGCCCTCATCCACGATCCGGACCTTCTGATCCTCGATGAACCCACCACCGGCATCGATCCGCTCTCGCGCGAGCAGTTTTGGGATCTGATCGCCAGCATCCGGCGCGACCGCCCGCAAATGAGCGTCATCGTCGCCACCGCCTACATGGAGGAGGCCGAACGCTTCGACTGGCTGGCCGCCATGATGGATGGGCGGATCATCGCAAAGGGCACGCCCGAGGCGCTGCGGCAGGCTGCCGGCGTTTCGACGCTGGAAGCTGCGTTCGTTGCCATGCTGCCGGAAGCCGAGCGGCGCGGGCACCGCGCCGTCGAGGTGCCGCCGCGCGTGCCGATGGAGGGACCGCCGGCGATCGAGGCGCATGGCCTAACCTGCCGCTTCGGCGACTTCACCGCCGTCGACCATGTGAGTTTCGAGATCGAGCGCGGCGAAATCTTCGGCTTTCTGGGATCGAACGGCTGCGGCAAGTCGACCACGATGAAGATGCTGACCGGGCTCTTGCCGGCAAGCGAGGGCGATGCGCTGCTGTTCGGCGAGACGCTGAACGCCAGCGACATGGCCACCCGCCGCCGCGTCGGCTACATGTCGCAGTCCTTCTCGCTCTATTCCGAGCTGACGGTGCGCCAGAACCTGGAACTGCACGCGGCCCTCTACCGTCTCGCTCCCGAAACGCGTGATGCCCGCATTGAGGAAATGCTGAGCACCTTCGACCTGCAGGGCGAAGCGGACATGCGGCCGAACGGGCTCCCGCTCGGCATCAAGCAACGCCTGCAGCTTGCCGTGGCGCTGATCCACAAGCCCGAAGTCCTCATTCTCGATGAGCCCACCTCCGGCGTCGATCCGGTCGCGCGGGACATTTTCTGGCAGTACCTGATCGACCTGTCGCGCAATCAGGGCGTGACGATCTTCATCTCGACCCATTTCATGAACGAGGCGGAGCGGTGCGACCGCATCTCGCTGATGCATGCGGGCAAGGTGCTGGCCGTCGGCGCGCCCGACGAGCTGACCCGCAGCAAGGGCGCGGCCAGCCTGAACGATGCCTTCATCGACATCCTGCGCGAGGCGTCCGGCCAGAACGCCTCGCCGGAACCGGTGAGGGAAGCTCCGGTGTCCGCACCCGAAATTGCGGCCCCGCGGCCGGCTTCGGCGCCAATCGCGGATACCGGCGGATTTTTCAGCCCGTCGCGCCTTTGGGCCTTTGCCCGCCGCGAAACGATGGAATTGCTGCGCGATCCCATGCGGCTGGTCTTTGCCTTTCTCGGGCCGGTCATCCTCATGCTGACCTTCGGTTACGGCATTTCGCTGGACGTCCAGAACCTGCCCTACGCGGTGCTGGATCGCGATCAGTCGATGGAGAGCAGGACGCTGCTGGAGAGCTTCTCCGGCTCGCGTTATTTCGAGGAGCACGCTCCGGCGACCAGCAGGCGGGATCTGCACCAGCGCATGGTCGACGGCGAAATCAGCATCGGCATCGAGATACCGCCCGAGTTCGGGCGCAGGCTCTTGCGCGGCGATACCCCGGAGATCGACGTGCTGATCGACGGAGCGATGCCGTTTCGAGCCGAAACGGCGCGCGGCTATCTGCAGGGCCTGGCCCTTGGCTACTACGCCGATCAGGTCGAACGGCAGTTCGGCGAGGTGATCTCGCCCTATGCCACCGAGGTGGTCACCCGTTTCCGCTACAACCAGGCCTTCAAGAGCGTGTTTGCCATCGTGCCTTCGGTGATGATGCTGATGCTCGTTCTCATCCCCGCCATCATGACGGCAATGGGCGTGGTGCGCGAAAAGGAAACCGGTTCCATCGCCAATTTCCGCTCGACGCCGGTAACGCGCAGCGAATTCCTGCTCGGCAAGCAGCTTCCCTATGTCGTCATCGCCTTCATCAGCTTCGCCAGCCTCGTCGTCATCGGCTATGTGGTATTCGGTGTTCCGCTGAAGGGCTCGGCTCCGGCGCTCATGGTGGGAACCCTGTTCTACGTCCTGGCCACAACGGCCTTCGGCCTTTTGGTGTCGACCTTCACCAGGACGCAGGTGGCGGCCACGTTCGCGGCCGCGATCATCGCCATCATTCCCGCCGTCAACTTTTCCGGCCTGGTCGTACCGGTCTCCTCCCTGTCGGGAAGTGGCCGGCTGCTCGGCCTGGCCTTTCCGTCCTCCTGGTATCAGCAGGTCAGCGTGGGCACCTTCACCAAGGGGCTGGGCTTCGCCGAGCTTTGGCACAATCACCTGGCGCTGGCCGGTTTCGCGCTTCTCTTCACCGTCCTGTCTATCGCCATTCTGGACAAGCAGGAGGCGTAGAATGTTTCTGTGGCTCGCCAATGTCTATCGCCTGGGCGTCAAGGAACTCAGAAGCCTCGTCTTCGATCCTGTCCTGCTGCTGCTGATCGTCTATGTCTTCACGCTGGCGATCTATGCCGTGGCGACAGGGGCCAAGCTGGAGGTGCAGAACGCTTCCGTCGCCTATGTCGACGAGGACCGCTCCGCCCTGTCCGGACGCATCGTCAGTGCCATTCTGCCGCCGGAATTCGATACCCCGGTGGAGATCTCCGCCGACCGGATCGATGCGAGCATGGACAGCGGCGCCTTCGTTTTCGTGCTGCGCTTTCCGCCGGAGTTCGAAGCCGATCTTCTGGCCGGCCGCAAGTCCGAGATCCAGCTCAACGTCGATGCGACCGCCATGGCCCAGGCGGGCAACGGCACGGTGTTCCTGCAGTCGATCATCCAGGCCGAGACCGCGAAGTTCCTGAGCGGCAACGAAGACGCGGCGGCGCTGCCGATCAACCTCGTCGTCCGCGCCATGTTCAACCCGAACCTCGACTCGAGCTGGTTCAACGCGGTGATGCAGGTCATCAACAACGTCACCATCCTGTCGGTTCTGCTGACTGGGGCCGCGCTGATCCGCGAACGCGAGCACGGCACCATCGAGCACCTTCTGGTGATGCCGGTGAAACCGTCCGAGATCATGGTGGCGAAGATCTGGGCGAACGGGCTGGCCATCGTCGTGGCTGCAGTTCTGTCGCTGGTCTTCGTGGTGCAGCTTCTGCTGGGCGTGCCGATCCACGGGTCGATTGCCCTGTTCGTCTTCGGAGCCCTGATCTACATGATCTCGGTGACCGGGCTCGGCATCCTGATCGCGACTTTCACAACCTCGATGCCGCAGTTCGGCCTTCTCGCACTGCCGGTTCTGGTCATCATGAACCTGCTTTCCGGCAGCACCACGCCCATGGAAAGCATGCCCGAATGGCTCCAGGCGATCATGCAGGTATCGCCCTCGACTCACTTCGTTGCCTTTGCCCAGGCCATTCTCTACCGCGGGGCAGGGCTGACAACCGTATGGCCGTCGATCCTCGCCATGTCGGTCCTGAGCGCGATTTTCTTCGTCGTCGCCCTGTCGCGTTTCCGCAAGACCATGGCCGGTGCGCGCTGACGCGGCGCGCATCTTCCTGCGTACTTTCTGCAAGGCCATCGTCTTCTTGTCCGGCAAGGCAATGGATGTAAAACGCGCCTGCAAACCAGCTCTCGATCTCCACGTAGTTCATTGATTTTATTGAAAATTGGAGAGCGAAATCTCTCCGGAAGCGCCATTCCCCTCCCCAAAATCGCTCTCTCTCCCGTTGTCGGCCGCCTGCTGCAGTTTTGGTGCACGCGCGGCATTCTTGCCGATCGGACAGGCGAAACCTTTCGTTAACCATGTTTCCCGGCGGTGGCGGGCTGCCGTTTTCTCGACACCTTGCACTTTTTGGATTGGTGGAAGGGAGAGCGAGAGGGCGCGTTGACGGCTGTCGGTTCGTCTTTGCGGTACACCGGCTTTCTGCGCGCGATCACAAAGGGGAGGCACGAGAGCGCTCATGCGTCCGACGCGGCTCATCATCGGATTTCTCATCATTGCCATGGCGGTCTTTGTGATCGCCGGCGAACAACTGGCGGGCGTCAGTGCGGATGCGGCAATCAATGCCCGCGTCACGACCCTTCGCACGCCCATCTCCGGCACGCTGCGCCTCGATCAACGCTCGCTCGGGGCTTCGGTGGCCGAAGGAGAGGCGCTGGGGGCGATCGAGGATCCGCTGGTCGACAGCATCCGCCTCAACGATCTCTTGCGCGAGGAAGCCTTCACCAAGGCGGAGATTGCTCATCTCCGGCAGACGATCGAGGCTATCGAAGGGTCATTGGAGCAATTGCAGCTTCGGGCCGAGAACTACCGCGAAGACCGCGTGCGGCAGCTCGAGACGGAGTTGCGCTCGGCCCAGTCCCAGATCGCGGTGGCGCAGGCGCGCGTCGAGGAGGCGCGCGCCGCGTTCGACCGATCCCAGCAGCTGTCGGAGCGCGGGGTCGAGACGTCCGCATCCTTCGAGCGGATCCGGGCTGCGCAGCGGGTCTCCCAACAGGAGCTGGAAAGCGCCCGGCAAAAAGCGAACTCTGTCGAGATCGCGCTGAGCTCCGCGCGCCGCGGGACGTTTCTCGGGGACGGCTACAGCGACGTTCCCTATTCGGAACAGCGCCAGCTGGAATTGTCCTTGCGATTGAACGAGCTGAGTTCCGACCTGCAGGCGGAACTGGCGCGCGCCGAGGCGCTTGAACGCAGGACCGCCGCGGAGCGGCTGCGCGTCCATCGCCTCACATCGGCGGAGCTGACAGCCAACGTGTCCGGGAGAATCTGGGAGGTTCTGGCGTCCGACGGCGAAACCGTGCAGCGCGGCCAGGACATCATGCGGCTGATCGATTGCGACTCGAGCATCGTCACGCTCAGCGTCTCGGAAAGCGTCTACAACGGCCTGCAGCTCGGCGATCCGGCCATGTTCCGCGTGAATGCCGATGGACGGGCATTCGAGGGGACCGTGACGCGGCTGGCGGGCTCGGGTGCCCAAACGATCTATCGCAACCTGGCGATCGCGCCCAGCGAGCGTCACCTGGAGCGGTATGACGTGACCTTGCTGCTGCCCGCGCTTCGCAGCGATCCGGAGTTGGGCTGTGCGGTCGGGCGCACCGGCCGCGCCTTCTTCGAAGGACGCCCGCTGGATTTCCTGCGCGGGTTCTGGAACTGAGATGTTTCCGTTCGTCTACCTCAGCGAGACGGGCTCCAGCTTCATGCGCGTGGTCCTTGTTATCGGGGCCGGTGCCGTCGTGCCCTTGCTGTTCTCCCGGCGCTCGACCTGGCACCGTTCGTTCTTGTTCGCGGTCGCCGGCGTCCTGGCCGTCCGGTATCTGTGGTGGCGCGCGACGGAAACTCTGGCTCCGGCCGGCCTCACCTGGGACTGCATCGTCAGTTGGTCCTTCTTTGCTCTGGAAGCTGCAGCCGCCGTTTCCTCGTTGAGTTCGTTCGTCATCCTTGCCCGCACCAGGGACCGAAAGCAGGAGGCGACGGACAATGCCGGCTGGTGGGGCGAGGAAAAACCGCCGCGCGTCGCCGTGCTGATCGCCACCTACAACGAGGATCGCAATGTCCTGGAGAGGACGATCATCGGTGCGCTGGCGCTCGACCATCCGAACTTCGACATCCTGGTTCTGGACGATGGCCGCCGCGACTGGCTGAAGGAGTTCTGCCAGATGCGCGGTGCCCGCTATGTCACGCGCGATGACAACAAGGGCGCCAAGGCGGGCAACATGAACAACGCGCTGCGGGTGCTCGAGAGGGAAGGGGCACCGGATTTCATCGCCGTGCTCGATGCCGACTTCGTGCCGCATCGCAACCTCCTGTCGCGAACGCTGCCTCTCTTTCGTGATCGCTCCGTCGGTCTGGTCCAGACCCCGCAGCACTTCTTCAACGCGGATCCGATCCAGCACAATCTCGGCCTGAGCCGGTCCTATCCGGACGAGCAGCGCTTCTTCTTCGACCATCTGCAACCCTCCCGCGACGCCTGGGGGATCGCCTTTTGCTGCGGGACGTCGTCGGTCGTTCGCTGGAGCGCCTTGTCGGAGGTCGGCGGCTTTCCGAGCGACAGCATAACCGAGGACTTCCTGCTGACGCTTGTGCTGCAGGATCGCGGGCACCGGACCGTCTATCTCAACGAGCCCCTCAGCGAGGGCCTCGCGCCGGAGGGGCTGAAAGAATACATCACCCAGAGAAGCCGTTGGTGCCTCGGTCTGATGCAGATCGCGCGCGGCCGGATGGGACCGCTGGCGCCCAACAGGCTCCGCCTCAGGGACAGGTGGAGCGTTGTCGATTCCGTCCTCTACTGGACTGCGACATTCGCATTCCGGCTGGCTGCGTTCGTCTATCCGCTCTTCTACTGGTTCTTCAACATTACCGTCGTGGATGCCAGCGTGGCGGATGTGGTGAGCTATTTCGGGGTCTACTTCGCCTGGACCCTCATAAGCCTCAATGTCGTCTCCGGCGGCCTGGTGGTGCCGATCGTGAACGACGTCAGCCAGTTGCTCGGCGCCATCCCCATCACGCGCGCCGCCTGGACCGGTCTCGTTCAGCCGAAGGGCCACCCCTTCTCGGTGACCGCCAAGGGCGGTGACCGGAGCCAGGTCGTGGTGCAATGGCACATCATGGCGCCCTTCGTGGCGCTCTACGCGCTCACGATGGTCGGCCTTCTGATCGGCGTCCTGTCCGACACGTTCGCGTTCAACACCGCCGGCTCGGGCAAGATGGTGATCCTGTTCTGGAGCTTCTACAATCTGGTCGTGCTCGCGATCACGGTTCTGGCCTGCATCGAGCTGCCCCGGCGGGAGCGCCATCTGGACGAGGCGCCGGAACGGGCAAGGATCCGCATGGGGGACGAGGTCCGGCGGGTCTGGATCGTTGGGCTTACGCAGAACACTGTGCGGGTGCGCGGGACGAGGCTGTCGGATACCGAGCCGGTCGAGATCGAGATCGACGGGGTCGGTTCGATCCGGGCGGTGGTTTCCTCGCCCAGCGACGATGGCGCGCGGCTCCTGCTCGAGCCGACGCCCCAGCAATACGACGCCCTGCTACGCCGGTTCTATGCCTCCGGCGATGCTCCGGGCGTCACGCAGACGCGGTATCGCGGGCTAGTCGCCGATCTTGCGCGGCGGCTGTCGTCCACCACCGGCGACTAGCTAGCTGCCGGCCGGGCTCTCCGGGACGGTCTCCTGCAGGCGGGCGACGGCCGCGCTCAGTGTGTGCGCTTCGGCCGTGCTGGTGGCCTCGTACGGATAGGTTTCCTCGCCGGCCAGAATGGCGCTGGCACTGGCGGAAAGGCGTTGCAGCGGCCGAACGAAAATCTGGACGAACAGGACCGTCGTCCCTGCGAGCACAAGTCCGAAGCCTACAAGGAAAAGCAGAAGCGTGCCGGAGAGGGAACTTGCGGCCATCGCATTGTTGTCGATCCGGGCGACGAGGCTCCAACCGAAGGACGGCAGGTCGGCATATCCGACCTGCGGGATCACCGCGGTCTGATAGGAGATGCCGTCGGGCCAGGTCTCGAGCGCGGCACGCGCGGCGCCTGCGGTGGCCGCCCGTATGCTCGGCAGGTCCAGAGACGGCCCCACGACATCGGTCGTTGCCATCACGACGGTTCCCGTGCGGTCGACGATGAAGGCGTCGAGTTGCAGGGCCCGCGCCGTCTCCGTCAGGTGCGTTTGCGCCCAGGCGTAGTCCAGATGCAGGCCAAGAACGCCGGTCACGCTGCCCTGGCCGTCCTTGATCGGGGTTGCCAGATCGAGGAACTGGCGCCGCTCGCCCTCGGTGGAGGGAAGCAGGTCGGCCAGCAGGACCGCCTTGTGCACGTCGCCGGCGAAATCGCCTGTCAGCCCGCGCTGGAACCAGGGGCGCGTGGAGACGTTCTGCTGTTCCAGAAGCCCGCCCGAGGCGATGGTGACGGTGCCGTCGAGTGCCGCGATCCCGGCCCAGGACACCTGCGAGTTGTCGCCGACCACAAGGTCCAGCGACGTGCGGACCGAGGAGGCATCGCGCGAGGCGATGTCCCGCGCGATGGTGCGCGCCTTGCTCCATTCATGGTGGAGGGTACGGGCGAAATCCAGCTCGATGCCTTGTGCCCGTGTCCTGACCGCTTCTGCCAGTGCGATCTGTCGAAGCTCCGCCTGCCGCTGGTCGACGACGAGCCAGGCACCGCTCGCAGCCAGAAGGGCGTTGAGGACGACAAAGCCGTAAAGGGCGCGGGAGAGCGAGGGAGAACTGCCTCGCGAGAGCAGTCGGCTCATGGTCTCCTCCGGATTTCAGGAAGACGGGACGCCGTCGGCCCATCCGCAAGGTCGGGCGGACGAAGCAGGTTTTTGCCGTTGTCCCGCCATTCTGGCAGGCAGTGCCTCGGCGCGTTCGGCTCCGATCGCGGTGCCGCTGCCGTGTACGGCTCGCGTTCTGCAGGATGCGCGTTCCAGGACGACTTGTGCCTGTAGCGCGGCTGTGTCTACAGCCTGGGGGGATGGCCCGGCCAAGTCAAGCCACCGGCGATCCTCGCCGGTGGACGATCCCCGGCCGGGCCGAAGCCGTCAGAGCCCGAGATCGGAAAGTCCGGGATGGTCCTCCGGACGGGGACCGGGCGCCCAGTGGAACTTCCGGTCCTCTTCCCGGATGGGGATGTCGTTGATGCTGGCGATGCGGGTCTGCATCAGGCCGTGCTCGTCGAACTCCCAGTTTTCGTTGCCGTAGGAGCGGAACCAGTTGCCGGCGTCGTCGCGCCATTCATAGGCGAAGCGCACGGCGATCCGGTTCTCCGTGAAGGCCCAGAGCTCCTTGATGAGGCGATAGTCGAATTCGCGGGCCCACTTGCGGGTGAGGAACGCGGCGATCTCCGTCCGGCCCGTCGGGAACTCGGCGCGATTGCGCCATCGGCTCGCCGGCGTGTAGGCGAGGGCGACCCGCTCCGGGTCGCGGCTGTTCCAGGCATTCTCCGCCATGCGCACCTTCTGCTCGGCGCTCTCGCGGGTAAACGGGGGGAAGGGAGGGCGGCTTTCGGTCTTTGCAGACTGTGACATGTCGTGTGGTCCTCGGGTGCAGGTCGCAGGGGGTGACGTTCGGGACGCGGGGAGGGGCCGCCGCCGGTCAGGCGCCGGCCTCGTCCCAGGAACCCGTCATGCGCAGGAACGGCGAGAGCCCGTCCTCGCGGCTGTGCCATCTGAGCGTCGTCGCGGCGGTGCGATGGACGACGCGGCGGGGCCGGAATGTCCAGCGCCGCTCGCTTCCCTCGAAGGCGCGGCCCGCCGGCTCCTTCGGGATCACCTGCGCCTCGCCGGTCAGCTGCAGCAGGTCGCCTGTCTCGAAGTCGACAAACAGGAGCCCCGCCTTGCCGTTCGCAAGGATGTTGCCGAGCGTGTTGAAATGCAGGTTTCCCGCGAAGTCCGGAATGGTCAGGACGTCGTTCTGGCCCACATGGACGAAGCCCGGCTTGCCGCCGCGATGGGAAACATCCACCTGCCGCGCCCCGTCCTCCAGATCGACATAGCTGGCGACGAAGAACGTGTCGGCGCGCGCGATCATCTCCCGGGCCGCCCGGTCCAGTCCGTCCAACTCCCTGCTCTCGGGGCGGACACCGGGCGCATCCTGGCCGATGGTGACGTCGCGCAGCTGGATGTATTTCGGGCAGTTGCCGAAACTGTGCTCCACGCTCACGGTGAAACCGCCGGGGCCGACGCTGGCGAGCCGGCCGTTCATGCGGTTGCGCCGGCGTGTGTGAAGCTCGATGCCCAGCAGCCCGATACCGGCGCCGCTCGCCAGTCCCGGGGCGGTGGGGTCGTCTTCGTCCATGCCCGCCCGCACCTGCAGGGTGTGCGGATCGGGCGAGGTCGCAAACCCCGCCGGTCCGCTCACCAGGCTGGCCCAGACGTCTCCGGCATGGTCGACGGCGCCGACCAGCAGGAACGGCAACTGTTCGAAGAAGGCTCGGTGCTGGTCGGGCATGTAGCGGCGCACGACCCGGCGCCCCAGCGCGTCCATCCGCTCCGCCGCGCCGGCCTGTCGCTGCAGGGCCAGCTCGCCCTCGTGAAAGGGCGAGGCAGGCACCGCCGTCTCGTCGTGGTTCGTCATGGCGACTGTTCCTCGTCCTCTCATCGGGGGCGTTCTGTCCGCTAGCTTGCCGCGGCAAGGCCGACAGGCGTTGCCTGGAACGGCACGAAACCGGGAAGCGCCTCGATGCGCTCCAGCCAGGCCAGGACATGGCCGTAGGGGGCAAGGTCGACATTGCCCTCGGGCGCGCGTGCCACGTAGCTGTAGAGGGCGATGTCGGCGACGGTCGGCCGGGAGGCCGCCAGCCAGTCGCGATCCTGCAACTCGCTGTCGAGGACCTTCAGGATCGCGTGGGCGCGGGAGATGACTTCCTCGGCGTCGAACCTGGCGCCGAACACCGTGACCAGACGCGCTGCGGCCGGACCGAAGGCGATCTGGCCCGCCGCGATCGACAGCCAGCGCTGCACGGCTGCAGCCCCCGCCGGATCTTCGGGCAGCCAGTCCGTCCGGCCCGCCTTCTTCGCCAGATAGACCAGAATCGCGTTGGAATCGGGCACCAGAGTGCCGTCGTCGTCCAGCAGCGGCACCTGTCCCAGACGGTTCAGCTGCAGGTAGTCGGGGGCCTTGTGGGCACCGTTGGCTAGATCGAGCTCGACGAGATCGACCTCGAGCCCCAGGAGCGAGCAGAACAGCTGCGCGCGGTGCGAGTGGCCGGAGAGGGGGTGATGATAGAGCTTCATGGCTGGGCTTTCCTGCTGAAGTGGATGAGCCCGATATTGGTTGTTTCTCCATTCGCGTGAATATGATGAATTAGAAATGGTTTATTCCATTTTGAGGAATAGTGAGGGCGTCATGGACCGTTTTCTGGCGATGAGGGTTTTCTCCAAGGTCGTCGAGACGGGAAGCCTCGCCCGCGCCGGCCGCGAGCTCAACATCAGCCCGCCGGCGGTTACGCGTGCGATTGCCGGGCTGGAGGAGGCCATCGGCACACGCCTGTTGATCAGGACCACCCGGAAGCTGACGCTGACGGAGTCCGGGCAGCGCTACATCGAGGACTGCCGTCGCATCCTGATGGATCTGGAAGAAGCCGAGGCCGCGGCTGCGGGCGCCTTCTCGCAGCCGACCGGCACGCTGACCGTGTCCGCTTCGGTTCTTTTCGGGCGCATCTATGTCTTGCCCATCCTGACCGAATATCTCGACCTGCACCCGGAGGTCGCCGCAAGGGCGCTGCTTCTCGACCGGGTCACCAACATGGTCGAGGAAGGGATCGAAGTTGCCGTCCGGATCGGACAGCTGCCCTTGTCGAACCTCAGTGCGGTCAAGGTCGGGACCGTCAGGCGGATCGTCTGCGGTGCGCCGGATTATCTGGAACGCCACGGCACGCCCCGCACGCCCGAGGATCTCGCCGGGCATCGCATCGTGGCGGCGACCAGCGTCTGGACTTCGCCGGAATGGCGCTTCGGCAAGGAAGAGAAGACCTCGGTCCGCGTTTCGCCGCGCCTTGTCTGCAACACCAATGAAGGGGCGATCGAGGCGGCGGTGCGAGGCTGGGGCCTGACGCGGGTGCTGTCCTACCAGGTGGCGCCGCTTGTGGCCGAAGGAAAGCTGGTCCCGGTCCTCAGCGACAGCGAAGAGGAACCGCTCCCGATCCACATCGTGCATCCGGAGGGGCGCCGGGTCACGGCCAAGGTGCAGGCCTTTGTGGAGCTTGCCTCAAGGCGCCTCAGGGACAATCGACTTCTCAATACCCGGTGACAGGAAAGGCCGGAGACGTGCGACAAGCCGGGTTAGCGCGCCCTGTCCCTGCCATCCCGTCGTGAGGTCGCGCTGCCCGCGTCCGTTACTCCAGTGGCACGGCCGCGCCGCGCTTCAGGGTGCCGAGGGCCACGCGTGTGCGAAAGCGGCGGATATTTGCGTTCTCGCTGACCATGCGGTGCATGAGGCCGTCATAGTCTGGGATGTCGCGCGCGGCGATCACGAGCACGAAATCGCTGTCACCGGTGACGTACCAGGCTTCCTGGACGGCTCCCTCGCGCATGATCCAGCGCTTGAAGGCGGCCAGGAGTTCCGGCCGTTCGCGCTCGACCTCGACATCGACGATCATGCTCAGCGGGTACCCGGCGGTTCCCGGATCGACAATCGCGACCTCTGCGGAGATCGCGCCGCTCTCGCGAAGGCGCGCGATGCGTCGTTGGACCGCCGAAGGCGAAAGGCCGATCTCTGCGCCGATCTTGTCGGCGGACAGGCGCGCATTCGCCTGCAGCAGGGCGAGTAATCTCCGGTCGAGTTGATCGAGGGTTTGCGGCATTTGCGCGTTGATCTCCAAACATGCGCGTGAAATGCGCGTCATTTGTTCAAAGGATCGGAAAAATTCCTGAGATTGCGAAAATATAGTTCGCGAACGCCCGGCTTGGAGAGCAATCCGGCGACTGCAGTCACGTCGCACCCGATGCCGCCGCCGGTATCTCCTCGACTTTCTCTGGAGAATGGATTTGCAACTTTTCTATCAGACGCATTCGCCCTATGCCCGCAAGGTCCTGGTCTTCGCCCACGAGGTCGGCCTTGTGCCCCGACTGGACGTCGTTCATCACGAAACCAGTCCCACCCGGCAGAATGAGCAGGTCTTCAGGGTGAACCCGCTCGGAAAGGTGCCGGTTCTCGTCTGCGAAGATGGAACTGCGCTCTTCGATTCTCCGGTCATCTGTGAATATCTCGATGAACTGCACGACCGGCCGAAGCTTGTCCCCGCGCAAGGGCCGGCACGCTGGGAGGCGCTTCGCCTTCAGGCGTTGGCTCAAGGCATCTGCGATGCTGGGATCCTGCTGCGCTGGGAACAGGAACGGCGACCGCAGGCATTCCGCTACGCTCCGTTTGCCGACGGGCAGGCCGAAAAGCTTGTGGAGTCTTACGAGTTCATCGAACGCGCCATCAGCTTGGAAGGTCCTGTGACCGTTGGACATATCGCGCTTGCGACAGCGCTCGACTGGATCGTGTTCCGTCAACTGCCTGTCTTCGGCAATTACCCCAGGCTGATGGCCTGGTACGGTGAATTTACCTTGCGGCCGTCGATGCAGGCGACGAGTTACAGCGGGAAAACGCAAGACTGAGCAAGATGATGCGTTTGCCGATGTAACGAGCAGGCGGCTATGGGCTTTCGTGCCCTGCGATGTGCCGCTCTGCCGTTTCGCGCAGGATCGTGCAAAGCTGGGCTGCGGCCGGCGAGGGGGCTTCCGCGCTCAGCAGCCTCACCTCGATCGGCGGCAAGTCCGGCAATCCTTGTGCCAGACGGTCGATCTCCCGCAGGTCCGCCGGAATGCGGTGCCGCGTGCGCGCCGTGATGCCGTGGCCGGTCCGCATCGCGGCCCACAATCCCGGAAGGCTCGGCGTCGTCAGTGCCAGCCGCCAGGGACGCCCGGCCTGGTCGAGGCCGCGCAGCGCCGTCTGGCGAAACAGGCAGGGATGGTCGAACAGCACGAGCGGCAGCGGGTCTTTCGTCTCCCGGCTCGTGTCCGTTCCGATCCATACCAACGGCAGCGTGGCGATCTTCTCGCCGTGTCCCTCGGGCCCTTGCGGGAAGAAGGCGAGGGCGGCATCGAGCCGCCCGGCGTGCACCTCCTGCGCCAGCGTGTGGTTGCGGCCTGCGCGCACCTCCACATGGGTGCCGGGATGTCCACCGGCGAAGGCCTGCAGCGTGGCCGGCATCACATCCTCGAAGAAGTCCTGCGGCAGTCCGAGCCGGATCGCGGCGGGCGCCGCGGCGGCGCCCAGCCGGTCCAGTGCCGCATCGTTCAGCGCCAGGATCCGCCGCGCATGGGCGAGCAGCGTCTCGCCGGCCTCCGTCGGCACCAGGCCGCGGCCGCTGCGCCGGAACAGGACCTGCCCGGTCTGCTGTTCCAGCTTCTTCAGATGCATGCTGATCGCCGATTGCGAGCGGCCCAGCACAGAGGCAGCCCGCGCGAAGCTGCCGAGCTCGATGCCCGCAACCATGCTGCGCAGCGCATCCATGTCGAGATTTGCCTTAATCATCCCGAAATCCTGAAATGACGATCCCATATTATCCGATATTCGAAAGGTGCGCAGCACGCTAGCTTCGGCCATGCTGAAAGGCGAAGCGAGCAAGGCGAACGGGAGAGCGGGATGCGTGTCGGGTTTGTCGGTCTTGGCGTGATGGGGCAGCCGATGGCGCTCAATCTGGCGCGGGCGGGCGTCGATCTGCTGGTGTGGAACCGCACGGCCGAGCGCTGCGCCCCCTTGCGCCAGGCCGGCGCAAAGGTGGCGGCGAGCGCCGCCGACGTGTTCCGGAACGCCGACGTGATCATCCTGATGATGGCGAACGGCGCGGCCACCGACGCCGTGCTCGGCCGGGGCACGGAAGGCTTTGCCGGCACCGTCGCCGGCCGGCTGATCGTTTCGATGGGCACCAGCGCGCCGGAGTGGTCGCGCGGGCTGGATGCCGACATCCGCGCGGCCGGAGGGCGTTATGTCGAGGCGCCGGTCTCCGGCTCCCGCGTGCCGGCGGAGGAGGGGCAGCTGGTCGGCATGCTGGCGGGCGGCGACGACGACGTTGCGATGCTGCGCGAACTCTTGAGGCCCGTTTGCCGCGAGACGATCCCCTGCGGCGCTGTGCCGGGCGCGCTCACCATGAAGCTGTCGGTCAATCTGTTCCTGATCACCATGGTCGCCGGCCTTGCCGAGGCTTTTCATTTCGCTGAGCGGCAGGGCGTGGATCTGCAACGTTTTCAAGCGGTTCTCGATGCAGGGCCGATGGCCAGCGCCGTCTCCCGGATCAAGCTCGCCAAGCTGTGTGCCGGCGACTTCTCGGTACAGGCGGCGATCTCTGACGTGAAGATGAACAGCGGGCTCGTCGCCGAGGCTGCGCGCAGCGCCGGGATCGCCGCGCCTTTGCTCGATGCGGCCGACGCGCTGTTCGGCGAGGCGGAAGGGCTGAGCCTCGGAAAGCAGGACATGGCCGCCGTGGTCCAGGCGATCGCAGCCCGCACCGACGGCGGGCCGCAAGGCGCCTGATCAGGTGCCCGAATAGGCCGGCACCCGCCGCTCGACCCAGGCGCCGAGACCTTCGTGAATGTCGTTCGTCGCGGCCATCCTGGCGAACTGCTCGCCCTCGGCCAGCAGGCCTTCGGCGATGGTCATGTTGAGGCCGCGGGTGACGGCGGCGATGATGCCGGCCACCGCCAGCGGCGAGTGGCGAAGGATCCGGTGGGCGAGGGCGCGAGCGCGGCTCATCAGCTCGCCGGGCGGCACGACGGCGTTGACCAGCCCCATCTCGAGCGCCTGCCCGGGGCCGAAGGGATCGCCGGTCAGGAGCAGTTCCAGCGCGCGTTTGCGGCCCGCAAGCCTAGGCAAACGCTGGGTTCCGCCGAAGGTCGGCGGGATGCCGATGGCGATTTCCGGCTTGGCGAAACGGGCCTGCGAGCTGGCGACGGCCAGGTGCGCGGCCTCGGTGATCTCGCAGCCGCCGCCATAGGCAAGGCCGTTGACCGCGACGATCACGGGCTTCGGGAAGGCTTCGAGGCGGGCGGTCATCGCCTGACCGCGGCGGACGAAGTCGCGTACCGCGCGGGCCGGGCCGAGCCGGACGCTTTCGCGAAACTGCGGAATGTCGCCGCCGGCAGAGAAGGCGCGCTCGCCGGCGCCGGTCAGGATCACCGCCTTGATGCGGGTGTCGAGCTCGATCTCCTCCAGCCGCTCCAGCAGCCGGTCGGCCATCTCGTAGTTGATCGCGTTGAGCTTGTCCGGGCGGTTCAGGGTCAAGGTGGCGATGCCGCCGTCGATATCGCACAGCACGGTGTCGGACATGGGGTTCTCCTCGTCGGTCCAGTCAACCCATGCTGGGCCGCAGGCGCGCCGGACACAAACGAGGAAAGCTTGCTTGAAATGACTGAAATTCACTCGAAAAAGGGTGCGGCCTCGCCCTTCAGCCAGCGCAGGAAGGCGGCGATCTCGCGGCGCGGCTCGTGGCCAGAGGGCAGCAACGCCCAATAGCCGGTGCGCACGGGCACGGGCGGGCAGCCGGCGAGCGGCGAAAGGTCGGGCGCTGCCAGGGCGCTGGCGCAAAGCGGCAGGCGGGCAAGGGCGATACCGAGCCCTTGCGCGGCGGCTTCCAGCGCCAGGTCTACCGTGTCGACATGAAGGCCGCGGCCCGCAGGCGGCGGCGTGTCCGTCGCAGCTGAAACCCCTCCGGCAAACCAGGCCGCCCAGTCGTGCTCGACCGTCGCCACATGGATCAGCGGCGCCCGTGCCCAGTCGATCCGCCCCTCGCGCCGGGGCAGGCGGGCGGCGAGATCGGGATGCGCCACCGGCTGCAACGCCTCGCGGAACAGCAGCTCGGAGCGCGCCGGCGGCCAGGGCGCGGGGCCCATGCGAATGGCAAGGTCGACGCCGTCGAGCGGAAAGACCGCCTGCCGGTGGCTGGTGTCGACATGCAGGTCGATCTCCGGGTGCCGGCCGCGAAACCGGCCGAGCCGCGGCACCAGCCAGCGGCGGGCGAAGGTCGGGGCGACGCTGACGCGGATCCTGCGGGCGCCGAGCAGCGGCGACACCCGGTGCGCGCCGGTGGCGATCATCGACAGACCCTCGCTGACATAAGGCAGCAGGTCTTCGCCGGCGGCGGTGAGCGCGACCGAACGTCCCGACCGGTCGAACAGCGGCGCGCCGAGCCAGGTTTCCAGCGTGTCGATGCCATGGCTGACGGCGGACGGGGTGAGGCCGAGCTCCTCGGCTGCCTGCTTGAAGCTGGCGTGCCGGGCAGCGGCCTCGAACAGGCGGAGCGAGGCAAGCGGCGGCAGGCGCAGGCCCATGGGCGTCTCCCCTTGGAAATGAATTTCTCTCATTTAAATGCCGGAAAACCGCACCGGGCAAAGGAGATTTGGGCAGGCCGCCCCACCGCGTCGGCAGGCTGGCCGGAAGGCCTTGTCCCCGATTGCGAGACTTGCGACGGTTTTTGCAAAAATCCGTCTCAATTCTCGCGAAAATCGATGCGGACCGTCGCAAATTCCCGAAATCGGCGAAAACCGGCGTGTTGGGACCGAGTCTGCCTCCGGGGTGCCGGCCCGCTCACACCCCCTTGCGGATGAAGACGGCGTCTTCCCAGTCGGGCTGGACGCGGGGATAAAGCGTGACGACGTCGGGGTCGTGGCCGGGCAGGATCTCGCAGCCGGCCTCGATCAGCTCGTGCAGCACGCGGTAGCCCTCGACCGTCCGGTAATAGTCGGCGAAGACCGGAAAGATCTGGCCGTCGGTCAGGTAGCGGCGCAGGTGTAGCGCGTCCGAGGCGATGACCAGCGGCGTCTCGCCGTCGACCACCAGGATCTGCAGCCCCTTCGAGTGACCGCCGATGAGGCGGGCGGTCAGACCCGGCAGCAGCGTGTAATCCCCCTCGTGGAAGCGCACCCGGTCGCGATAGACCATCTCCACCGCCGTCTTGACGTCCTCGACCGCGAAGGGCTTGCGCATCCGGGCGTGGCACATGCAGCGCCCGGTCGCATAGGCCATCTCCGCGTCCTGCAGGTGGATGGTCGCGTTCGGAAAATGGCGCAGGTTTCCGGCGTGATCGTAGTGCAGGTGGGTGATGAAGACGTCGGTGACGTCCTGCGGCTCCACTCCGATACGCTTCAAGGCTTCGACCGGGTGGGTCAGCAGGATCCGCTGGCGGGCGGCGCCTTCCTCCGGCGCGAAACCGGTGTCGACCAGCACGGTCCTGTCCCCGTTGCGGCAGAGCCAGATATAATAGTCGAGACGGGCCTCGCCCTCGTGCGGGTCCGGGTCGAGCACCGCATGGTTCCCCGGCAGGTCCTTGGTGGCATAGCGCAGCGCGATCACCTCCCAGGGCTTGGCCGGCCCCTTGAGGGACTGCGCGCGGCCGGGCGCGGGGAAACCGGGGATCTTGCTGGTCGTCGTCACGGGAACCTCCCTCCCTTGTCTGCCCGCAGGCCGGTGCCGCAAAAGGGTGCGGCAAACGGAAACGGGCAGGTTGTCTGACAATCTGTCATTTTCGGTCTATACTCGCCGGCGAGCCAGATGTCTAACATCGAGCGCAGCCGCATTCGGATATGCTATGGAACGCGGAGCAACCGGTGCGGGACAGGCCGGACGGAAGAAAGTGGAATCGATGGAACAGGCGAGACTGCGAATCTCGAAACAGCGCGCGACGATTCGGCATCTGGTAGAGGAAAAGATGCGCGAGCTGATCGCCACCGGTCATTTCAAGCCGGGCGACCGTCTCATCGAACGCGAACTCTGCGAGACATTCGATGTCGGCCGCACATCGGTGCGAGAGGCACTGCGTCAGCTGGAAGCGGAAGGCCTGATCCGCACCGAGCCGCATCGCGGTCCCATCGTCACCAAGGTCTCCTTCGAGGAGGCGCAGCAGCTCTATCAGCTGCGTGCGCTGCTGGAAGGGTTTTGCGGCGCCGAATTCGCTGCCAAGGGCTCCGACGAGGAGCACCAGCGGCTGCATGCGGCCTGCGAGGCCTTCGCGGCGGCAGCCGAGGGAAAGGCCCCGACCGAGCAGCTGGTCGCGCGCAAGGCGGAGTTCTATCGCTGCCTGATCGCGGGCGCGCGCAACATCTATGTCGAGGACATGCTGACCTCGCTGCACAACCGCGTCTCGATGCTGCGCGCAACGACGATGACCCAGCCGCACCGACTGCCGAAAAGCGTCGAGGAAATCCGCGACATCACCAAGGCGATCTGCGCCCGCGATGCCGAGTGGGCACGCCGCGCCAGCATCACCCACGTGGAAGAAAGCAGCAAGATCGCCCTGCAGCTGCTGAGCGACGCGGAAGTCGCCTGAGGGGCTCGGCAGGCGTGAGCCGGAAAGCATCGCCACCTCCTCGGCTGTCACGCCTGCGCAGGCAGGCGTCCAGTATCCGCTGGGGCAGATGGTGGCGCAAAGCTGGCCGCCGCCGGCGGTTCGGCCGCAGGGCCGAGGCCCGACTTCAATCGTCCGAGTGTACTGGATCCCGGTCTTCGGCTTCGCCGAAACCGGGATGACATCCTGTGGTCGGGGTTTGCGCGGGCGTGTCCTCACTGCCGCTCTGGGAACGAATGGGCCCCGGGTCGCGCTTCGCTTGCCCGGGGTGACGGCCGAGGGGATGTGGGTTCGTGCCTCTTTCTCGAGGACGGCAGAGGGGATGCGAGGCGTTCCTCCCTCTCGGAGGTCATCCCGGCCGCAGGCGAAGCCGGAGAGCCGGGACCCATTGGCATCCTCGGCAGGTGTGAGGCGGGAGTGCATCGCCACCTCCTCGGCTGTCACGCTTGCGCAGGCAGACGTCTAGTATCCGCTGGGGGTGATGGTGGTGCAAAGCTAGCCGCCGCCGGCGGTTCGGCCGCAGGGCCGAGGCGCGACTTCAACCGTTCGAGTGTACTGGATCCCGGTCTTCGGCTTCGCCGAAACCGGGATGACATCCTGTGGTCGGGGTTTGCGCGGGCGTGTCCTCACCACTGCTCTGGGAACGAATGGGCCCCGGGTCGCGCTTCGCTTGCCCGGGGTGACGGCCGAGGGGGCGGTTGACGGCCGAGGGGATGTGGGGCCGTGCCTCTTTCTCGGGGACGGCCGAGGGGATGCGGGGTCGTGCCTCCCTCTCGGAGGTCATCCTGGCCGCAGGCGAAGCCGGAGAGCCGGGAGCCATTGGAACCCTCGGCAGGTGTGAGACGGGAGTGCATCGCCACCTCCTCGGCTGTCACGCCTGCGCAGGCAGGCGTCCAGTATCCGCTCGGGGTGATGGTGGTGCAAAGCTAGCCGCCGCCGGCGGTTCGGCGGCAGGGCTGAGGCCCGATTTCAATCGTCCGAGTGTACTGGATCCCGGTCTTCGGCTTCGCCGAAACCGGGACGACATCCTGTGGTCTGGGTTTGCGCGGGCGTGTCCCCACCACCGCTCTGGGAACGAATGGGCCCCGGGTCGCGCTTCGCTTGCCCGGGGTGACGGCTGAGGGGATGCGGGTTGACGGCCGAGGGGATGCGGGGCCGCGCCTCCGTCTCAGGCTGAGGTTCAAGCTTTCTCCCAACCCGGCCTCCCCCAACCTGCGCCCCCAACCGCCTCCTGACCTCCCGCCTATTCCCCCTCCCAACCACCCTCCTTGCGCGGTTTCACGCCCGTGTCGCGATCTTGCCGCGGCAGGTTTGCCTGCAAGCGCAGGCACTTGCGCGACTGATTGACAGATTGTCTGATAATCTGATAATGCCGCCCTGTCAGTTATGCAGAGGCTGAAAGCCAGGGAGTTACGGAAAATGGTCGAGCAAACGGTCGCCGCGAAAATCGCCTTCATCGGCCTTGGTCGGATGGGGCTGCCGATGGCGGTCAACCTGGTCTCGGCCGGCTATCAGGTCACCGGCTACGACCGCTCGAAGGAGGCCTGCGCGGCCTTCGCCGCCAAGGGCGGCACGGCGGCGGACAGCGCTCGTGCGGCGGCTGCCGGCGCCGAGATCGTCATCACCATGCTGCCGACCTCGGCCATCGTCGCCTCCTGCCTCATTGGCGAGGAGAACGCGCTGGCGGACGTGGCGCCGGGCGCGCTGGTGATCGACATGAGCTCGTCGGTGCCCGCCGACACGCTGAAGCTCGCCGAAGAGCTGAAGACGCGCGGTCTCTCGCTGGTCGATGCGCCGGTCTCCGGCGGCGTCGGCAAGGCCATCGACGGCACGCTGGCGATCATGGTCGGCGGCGAGGCGGGCGATGCGGCCCGCGCCGAGCCGGTGCTGAAGGCGATGGGCGACCGCATCTTCCTCGCCGGCAAGCTGGGCGCCGGCCATGTGATCAAGGTGCTGAACAACTACGTCTCGGCGGCCGGTGCGCTGGCCGCGGTCGAGGCGCTGATCGTCGGCCGCGAGTTCGGCCTCGACGAGGACGTGATCACCGACATTCTCAACGCCTCCACGGGGCGCAACAACACGACCGAGAACAAGGTCAAGAAGTTCATCCTGTCGGGCGCCTTCAACTCCGGTTTCGATCTGGCGCTGATGTCCAAGGATATCGGCATCGCGGCGGGGCTCGCCGGCGATCTCGGCCTCGACATGAAGCTGCTGGCGCGCACCTCGCAGGAGTGGAACGCAGCGACGGACGAACTGCCGGCCGGTGCCGACCACACCGAAATCTATCGTTATGTCGACGGCGGTTCGCGCCGTGGCTGACCTGCTCGCCACCCTTGTCGG
Organism: Stappia sp. 28M-7; assembly: GCF_014252955.1. NCBI lineage: Bacteria > Pseudomonadati > Pseudomonadota > Alphaproteobacteria > Hyphomicrobiales > Stappiaceae > Stappia > Stappia quadratibracata. Next base: position 1,245,427 of record NZ_JACMIA010000001.1, read on the forward strand.
CCGTCTTCAGGCCGCCTCCGGCGACCCGGAGCTGACCCGGTTGTCGCCGGGCCTGGCCGTGGCGCTGTCGATCCGTTCGGGCGGCGCACGCGCCGTGCTGTGGATCGAGGAGGGCAGGGTGGAGCCAGCGGGTGCTGCAGTCGTCGCCGATATCGAGATGCGCCTCGGCGAGGGCGTGCTGGAGAAGATGCTTCAGGTACCGCCGCCGCCGCGCCATCAGGGTTTTACCGCGCTGCAGATCGCCAATCCGGATGTGACGGTCGAGGGCGATGCGCTGGGCCTTGCGAGGGCGCGCGCCGCGCTGGAGCGGCTGTTCGAGATGGCGCTGGCCGCGCCCGAGCTCGCAGCGCTGAGGCGCACCCGGCGCATCGAGGGGGTGACCGGGCGCAGGATAACGCTGAACTGCACCGAAGGTCCGCTGGAGATCCACACGGAGATTGCCGGCCGCAACGGCGCGGTGCCGCTGGTCTTCCTGCATACGGCGGGGGCGGACGCGCGCCAGTTCGAGGCGCAGATGGCCGACAGCGCGCTGGGCGATGCCTACGAGCTGCACGCGCCGGACATGCCCTTTCACGGGCGCTCGATGCCGCCGCTCGGCTGGGACGGTGCGCCCTACACGCTGACGGCGGACCGCTATCTCGACTGGGTGAAGGCTTATCTGGCGCAGGTCGTCGGCCGGCCGGCGATCCTGGCCGGCTGCTCGATGGGCGCGGCGGTGACGCTGGTCTGCGCGGCCCGCGCGCCGGAGCTGCTGCGCGGCGTGCTGCCGATCGAGCCGCCTTACCGCTCCAAGGGGCGGATCAACCGGGGGCAGAACGACGTCGGCGTCCATGCCGGCCTGCACAACGGCGCCTTCGTGCGCGGGCTGATGGCGCCGACCTCGCCGGAGGGCTATCGCCGCCGCGCCGCCTGGATCTACTCGCAAGGCGCGCCGGGCGTCTATCAGGCCGATCTCGGCTTCTACTCGCTGGAATTCGACGGCGAGGAGATCGCCCCGATGGTCGATGCCACCCGCCTGCCGGTGGTGCTGCTGTCTGGCGCCTACGACTACTCGGCAACGCCGGACGACGGTGCGCGGCTCTGCGCCCTGATGCCGGGCGCGCGCCAGATCGTCATGCCCGATCTCGGCCATTTCCCGATGACCGAACATCCCGACCTTTTCGCCGGCTACCTGGATCAGGCGCTGGCGCTTCTCGCCGCCGGACCCGGCGCCCCCTCTCACTCGTGAGCAACTGAAGGAAGCAACGATGACCACCAAGACCATGCGCCCCGATGGCACGCCGGCCGGCGAGCGCTTCGAGGCCGGCCTGAAGACCCGCCGCGAGGTGCTGGGCGATGCCTATGTCAACGCCTCGGTCAACAAGGCGACCGACTACAACTGGCCGATGCAGCAGCTCGTGACCGAGTATTGCTGGGGCGACGTGTGGAACCGCGAGGGCCTCGGCCGCCGCGAGCGCTCGATCCTCAACCTCGGCATGATCTCGGCGCTCGGCCGCAGCCACGAGCTGCGCCTGCATGTGCGCGGCGCGATCAACAACGGCCTCACCAAGGAAGAGATCCGCGAGATCATGCTGCAGGTCGCCATCTATTGCGGCGTTCCGGCAGGCATCGACAGCTTCCGCACGGCCCAGGAAGTCTTCGAAGAAATGGGCATCTGAACTGCGCAGCGCCCGGAGCGATATCCGGGCAACCACCCCTGGGAGGAACCTAAGATGACCAAAGACACGTCCAAGTCCCCGTTCAGCCTGTCGCGTCGCCAGGTGCTGGCGGCCGGTGCCGCTACGGCGCTGACCATGCCGTTCTACGCGCGCCGCGGCTTTGCCGCCGACACGATCAATGTCGGCGTGATCCAGCCGCTGTCGGGCGCCAACGCCCAGTTCGGCATCAACTCGCGCAACGGCATCCAGCTCGTCGCCGACGAGATCAACGCCGCCGGCGGCATCAAGTCGATGGGCGGGGCCAAGATCAACCTGATCATCTCCGACGCCACGTCCAACCCGACGCAGGCCGCGACCGTGGCGCAGCGCATGATGTCGCAGGACGGCGTGTGCGCGGTGCTGGGCGCCTTCGCCTCGTCGCTGACGCTGGCGATCTCCGAGGTGACCGAGCGCCGCGGCGTGCCGCTGCTCACCATGTCCTTCTCGGACCAGGTGACCGGCCGCGGCTTCCGCAACATCTTCCAGGTGGTCTCCAAGGCCTCGCAGCTGGGCTCGGCGACGATCACCCACACGCTGGATCTGGCCCGCAAGGCCGGCGACGAGATCACCAAGATCGCCATCATGTACGAGGACACCGCCTACGGCACCTCGCAGGCCGGCGGCCTGCGCGCCGCGGCGGAAGCCAACGGCATCGAGGTGGTGATGGACGAGGCCTATCCGCTGGGCATCACCGATGTGTCGCCGCTGATCAACCAGCTGCGCCGCACCGAGGCCCAGGCCGTGTTCCCGGTCTCCTACCTCAACGACAGCCTGCTGATCATCCGCAACATGCGCCAGCAGGGCATCAACCTGCCGACCATCGGCGGCGCGGCCGGCTACATCATCCCGGACTTCCGCAACGGCCTCGGCGATCTCGCCGACGACGTGCTGTCGATCTCGCCGGCCGCCTACGACCAGGCGCCGGAGTTCACCGAGCGGTTCCGCGAGCGTTTCGGCTACTTCATGGTGCACGAGGCGCAGGAGCATGCGGCCTGCATGGGCGTCCTCGCCTCGGCTCTGGAGAAGGCCGGCAACGCCGACCCGCGCCAGCTGCGCGACGTCATCGCCTCGGAGACCTTCGACGAGGGTTGGGCCACCGTCATGTCGGGCGGCAAGATCAAGTTCGACGAGACCGGCCTCAACGTCCACGCGGTGCCGATGATGGTGCAGTGGCGCGGCGACGAGCTGGTGACCGTCGCTCCGGCCGAATACGCCAAGGCCGAGGCCGTCTGGCACAGCCTCTGATCCCGACCTCAAGCCCCCGCTGAGGGGCTGCCAGGCTGCCGGGAGGGTGACCACGCCCTCCCGGCGAACCTTGTGAGGGGACAATGGAATACCTCATCATCCTGCTACAGACCCTGCTTGACGGGATCATGATCGGCGGCGTCTACGCGGTGCTGGCGATCGGTCTCAGCCTCGTCTTCGGCGTCATGCACATCGTCAACTTCGCCCATGCGGAGTTCATGATGATCGGCATGTTCATCGGCTGGGCGTGCTGGCACTTCTTCGGCCTCGACCCGATGCTCGGCGCCTTCATCGCGCTGGCGGTGACCTTCTGCTTCGGCATGGTGCTGCAGCGCGTGCTGATCCGCCCGGTGCTCGGCGCCCCGCAGGTCGCCCAGATCTTCCTGACCGTCGGCATGCTCTTCGCGCTGGAAAACGCCGCGCTGATGATCATGGGCGCGGAATACCGCTCGGTCACGACCCCCTACCAGACCCAGTCGCTGACGCTGTTCTCCTTCGGCAGCGAACGCGTGCTGGTGGGCATGGACAAGCTCTACGCCTTCCTGATGGCCCTGCTGTCGGGCAGCGCGGTGTGGCTGTTCCTCAACAAGACCCGCTTCGGCGCAGCCATGCGCGCGACCTCGCAGGACCCGATGGCGGCCAAGCTGATGGGCGTCAACACGGACCTGATGTACGCGGTCGCCTTCGGCCTCGGCGTCGGCACCACCGCCTTCGGCGGCTCGGTCGTGCTGCCCTACATCACCGCCTCGCCGGCGGTCGGCTCGGGCTACGCGGTGCTGATGTTCACGGTGGTTGTGCTCGGCGGTCTCGGCTCGGTGACCGGTGCGATCATCGGCGGCATCGCCGTCGGCATCATCCAGTCCTTCTCCGCCCTGTTCATGCCGATCCAGCTGCAGAACCTCGCGCTGTTCGTGGTGTTCATCCTCGTGCTGGCGCTGCGGCCGGAAGGCATCGTCGCCCGGAGGCGTTCATGACCCGCTCCAACACGCTCTCCATCGCGCTCCCCGCGCTGGTGGTCCTGGCGCTGATCGTTGCGCCGCTCGGGCTCGATCCCTTCGGCTACACGCTGCGCATCCTGTGCCTGATGCTGCTGTTCTGCGCGATGGGTCAGGCCTGGAACATCGTCGGCGGTCTCGCCAACCAGATCTCGCTCGGCCACGCGGCCTATTTCGGCATCGGCGCCTACAGCTCGACGATCCTGTTCGGCTCGTTCGGCCTGTCGCCGTTGCTCGGCGTGTTCGTCGGCATGTTCCTGGCGGCGATCTTCGCCCTGGTGCTGTCGCTGCCGACGCTGAGGCTCAAGGGCCACTACTTCGCGCTGGCGACCCTTGCCGCCGGCGAGGTCGCCCGCGTCGTCGCCAACTCCTGGACCAGCGTCACCGGCGGGCCGGTCGGCATCTCGGTTCCCTACCGTCCCGATGCCGGCTTCTGGGCGCTGCAGTTCCAGACGGTGCTGCCGAACTACTATCTCTTCCTCGGCGCGATGATCCTGGTGTCGCTGGTGTTCTGGCTGGTCCAGACCTCGGCCTTCGGCTACCGGCTGCGCGCGATCAAGGAGAACGAGACGGCGGCCGAGGTGATCGGCGTCAACACCTACCGGGTGAAGCTGCATGCCTCGATCCTGTCGGCCGTTCTGACGGCGATGCTCGGCACGCTCTACGCCCAGTTCCAGTTCTTCTTCGATCCCGACACGATCTTCGGCGTGGCGACGATCTCGGTGAAGATGGCGCTGATCGTGATCCTGGGCGGAGCCGGCCGGCTCTACGGTCCCTGGGTCGGGGCGGCGGTGATCATTCCGCTGGAAGAGATGGCCAACTCCTATCTCGGCAACTCCATCGCCGGCCTGTCGCAGTTCGCCTACGGCATGCTGCTGATCGTGGTGATCCTGCTCAACCCGCGCGGCCTGATCTCGCTGTTCGAGTCCGTGCGCGACCGGCTCAAGGGGAGGCAGCGCGCATGAGCGGCCATCTTCTGGAAGTGCGGAACGTCACCCGGCGCTTCGGCGGCCTGGTGGCCAATTCCGACGTAACCTTCACCGTCTCGCCCGGCGAGATCATCGGCCTGATCGGCCCCAACGGCGCGGGCAAGACGACGCTCTTCAACGTGCTGGTGGGCATCTATCCGCCGAGCTCGGGCGAGGTGATCTTCGACGGCAAGAGCATCGGCGGCCTGAAGCCGCACCAGATCGCCAAGTCGGGCCTGACCAAGACGTTCCAGAACGTCGCGCTGTTCGCCGAGTCCTCCGTGCTCGACAACGTCGTGACCGGCGGGCTTGTCAACCGCAGCCTTGCGGACGCGCGCCGCTTTGCGGCCGAGTGCCTGGAGCGGGTCGGCATCGGCGCGATCGCGCAGAAGAAGGCGGGCGACCTGTCCTTCCCCGAGCGCGCCCGCGTCGAGGTGGCCCGTGCCCTGTGCACCTCGCCCAAGCTCCTGCTGCTGGACGAGGTGATGGCGGCGCTGACGCCGGCGGAGATGGAGGAGATCATCGAGCTCGTGCGCTCGCTGCGCGACGAGGGCATGACCTTCATCGTCGTCGAGCACCACATGAAGGCGGTGATGAAGCTGTGCGAACGGCTGATCGTGCTGAACTTCGGCGAGATGATCGCCGACGGCACGCCCGAGGAAATCGCCAGCAACCGCAAGGTGCTGGACGCCTATCTCGGCGCCAATTTCTCGACCGAAGGGGAGGGCCACTGATGCAGGCCTCAGCCAACGACAAGGACGTCCTGCTGGAGATCGGCGATCTGACTGCCGGCTACGGCGCCCAGCCGGTCCTGCACGGCATCTCGCTGCATGTGGCGCGCAACGAGTTCGTTGCCGTGATCGGTGCCAACACCGCCGGCAAGAGCACGCTTTTGCGCGCGATCTCGGGCCTTCTGCCCCAGTGCAAGGGTCGCATCGCCTTCGACGGCAAGGACCTGACGAAGCTGAAGGCGCACGAGATCGCCGGGCTGGGTATTGCCCATGTCCCGGAAGGGCGCCATGTGTTCCCGGAGATGACGGTCGAGGACAATCTGCGCATGGGGGCCTACGCGCATGCCAATCAGGCAGCGACGCAGCAGTCCCTGGAGCGGGTGTTCGAGCTGTTCCCGCGGCTGAAGGAGCGGCGCATGCAATATGCCGGCTCCATGTCCGGCGGCGAGCAGCAGATGGTGGCGGTCGGCCGCGGCATGATGCTGGAGCCCAAGCTGCTGATCCTCGACGAACCGAGCCTCGGCCTTGCGCCGCTGGTGGTGGAGGAAATGCACCAGCGCTTCCTCGACATTCACCGCTCCGGCGTTACGGTGCTGCTCGTCGAGCAGAACGTCTCGCTGGCCCTGCACAGCGCGGAACGCGCCTATGTGATGTCCTCGGGCTCCATCGAGATCGAGGGCTCGGCGCGCGAGCTGCTGCACGACGACCGCATCCGCAAGGCCTATCTGGGCATCTGACGGCGCAAGGCCCGATGCCCCCCGCTCGGGCCTTGCCCCCGCACGGATACGAAGAAAGGACGACCCCGCATGGCTGAGACTTCCCTCGCCCTGAAGGACCCCAGCCTGCTGAAGACGCAGGCCTATGTGAACGGACGCTGGATCGACGGCGAAAAGACCTTCCCGGTCTACAACCCGGCGACTGGCGAGCTGGTGGCGAACGTGACGGATCTCGGTCCGTCCGACGTCGCTGGCGCGGTGGATGCGGCCCATGCGGCCCAGCCCGCCTGGGCGGCAAAGACCGGCAAGGAGCGGGCGGCGGTGCTGCGTCGCTGGTTCGACCTGATGGTCGAGAATGCCGACGACCTCGCCACCATCCTCACCGCCGAGATGGGCAAGCCGCTTGCCGAAGCGCGCGGCGAGATCCTCTACGGTGCCTCGTTTATCGAGTGGTTCGCCGAGGAGGCCAAGCGCATCTACGGCGAGACGATCCCCGGCCACCAGGCGGACAAGCGCATCGTCGTCATCCGCCAGCCGGTGGGCGTCGTCGGCTCGATCACGCCGTGGAACTTCCCCAATGCGATGATCGCCCGCAAGGTGGCGCCGGCGCTGGCCGTCGGCTGCTCCTTCGTCGCCCGTCCGGCCGAGCTGACGCCGCTTTCCGCCATCGCCATGGCCGTTCTGGCCGAGCGCGCCGGGGTGCCGGCCGGCATCTTCAACGTGCTGCCCTCGTCGGACTCGGCCGGTGTCGGCCAGGAGCTCTGCGCCAACCCGAAGGTCGCCAAGATCACCTTCACCGGCTCCACCCGCGTCGGGCGGATCCTGATGAAGCAGTGCGCCGACACGATCAAGAAGATGTCGCTGGAGCTCGGCGGCAACGCGCCGTTCATCGTCTTCGACGACGCCGATCTGGATGCGGCGGTCGAGGGCGCGCTGATCGCCAAGTACCGCAATGGCGGGCAGACCTGCGTCTGTGCCAATCGCATCTACGTCCAGTCCGGCATCTACGACGCCTTCGCCGCCAAGCTGGCGGAAAAGGTGCGCGGCATGAAGATCGGCAACGGCTTCGAGGAGGGGGTGACCGTCGGTCCCCTGATCAGCGAAGCGGCGCTGAAGAAGGTCGAGGAGCACGTGTCCGACGCGCTGTCCAAGGGCGCGCGGGTGCTGGAGGGCGGCGAGCGCGCCGAACTCGGCGGCACGTTCTATCGCCCGACGGTGCTCGCCGACGTGACCACCGACATGAAGGTAGCGCGCGAGGAGACCTTCGGTCCCGTCGCCCCGCTGTTCCGCTTCGAGGACGAGGCGGAAGCCGTGGCCATGGCCAACGATACCGAATTCGGCCTTGCCTCCTACTTCTACAGCAAGGATCTCGCCCGGGTCTGGCGGGTGGCTGAGGCGCTGGAAAGCGGCATGGTCGGCATCAACACCGGCCTGATCTCCACCGAGGTCGCGCCTTTCGGCGGCATCAAGCAGTCGGGCCTCGGCCGCGAGGGCTCGCGCCACGGCGTCGAGGACTATCTGGAGCTGAAGTATCTGTGCATGGGCGGCATCGGCTGAGGCCGAAGCGCACGCACGCAAGCAACAGGAAGGGCGGCCCGGCAGATGTCGGGCCGCCCTTTTTCGTGCCGGCGTCCTTGTTCGCTCAGCGCGAGAGCGACAGGGCGGCGATGTCGATCTCCGGCGCGCGGCCGTCGACGAGATCGGCGACCACCCGGCCCGAGCCGCAGGCCATCGTCCAGCCGAGCGTGCCGTGGCCGGTGTTGAGGAAGAGCCGGCCGATCCCTGAGGGGCCGACATAGGGCGGGCCGTCCGGCGTCATTGGCCGGTGGCCGCACCAGAAGCTTGCCTCCGCCGGATCGGCGCTGCCGCCGAACAGATCGCCGAAGGAATGTTCCAGCGCTGCCCGCCGCGCCGGTCGCAGCGCCGTGTCGAAGCCGCCGAGCTCCGCCGTGCCGCCGACGCGAATGCGCGACCCGAGCCGGGTGATCGCGGTCTTGTAGGTCTCGTCCATGACGGTGGAGACCGGCGCAAGCGCCTCGTCGCGGATCGGGATGGTGAGGGAATAGCCCTTCACCGGATAGATCGGCAGCTTGATCCCGAGCGGGCGCAGCGCGGCCGGCGAATGGGCGGCAAGCGCCAGCACATAGGCGTCGGCCTTGCGGGTTCCCTTCGAGGTCAGGACCTCGGTGATCTCGTTGCCCTCGCGCGTGAAGCCGACGAACTCCGTGCCGAAGGAAAAGCGCACGCCGAGCTCCGCCGCCATCTCGGCCAGGCGGGTGGTGAACATCTGGCAGTCGCCGGTCTCGTCATCCGGCAGGCGCAGGCCGCCGGCGAAATCGGCCTTGGCGTGGGCGAGCGCGGGTTCTGCGGCGATGCAGCCTTCGCGGTCGAGCACCTCGCAGGGCACGTCGAACTGGCGCAGCACGTCGACATCCTTGGCGACGCCGTCGAGCTGCTTCACCGAGCGGAACAGCTGCAGCGTGCCGAGGCTGCGCCCGTCATAGGCGATGCCGGTTTCCGCGCGCAGGGCGCGCAAAAGGTCGCGGCTGTACTCGGCGATCGGCACCATGCGCGCCTTGTTCACCGCGTAGCGCGCCGAGGTGCAGTTGCGCAGCATCTTCAGCATCCAGCCCCACATGGCCGGGTCTGCCTTGGGCCGCACCACCAGCGGGCCGTGCCGCATGGTCAGCCAGCCGAGCGCCTTGAGCGGCACGCCGGGCCCCGCCCAGGGGGCGGAATAGCCGGGCGAGACCTGGCCGGCATTGGCGAAGCTCGTTTCCATGCCCGCTGCCTCGCGCCGGTCGATCACCTCGACCTCGTGACCGGCGCGGGCGAGATACCAGGCGGTCGTAACGCCGATGACGCCGCCGCCGAGAACCAGAACCTTCATGACTTGACTGCCCGATGTTGCGGCACCCTCAGGAGAAGAGGCGCCAGAAGAAGACGATACTCATCACCGTGCCGACGACGATGACGATGGCCCGCACCGCCTGTCGCGGCAGGGCCTTGGCCACCGGTGCGCCGGCATAGCCGCCGATGGTGGCGGCGACCATCATCAGGATGGCCTGCGGCCAGCTGACGAGACCGGCCGCGGCGAAGGTCGCGACCGAAATGGCGGAAAGGACGAAGGAGAGGGCGTTCTTGAGCCCGTTCATGGCGTTGAGGTCGCGCATGCCCCACAGCGAGAACAGCGCCAGCAGCACGATGCCGAGGCCGCCGTTGAAATAACCGCCGTAGATCGCAACCAGCGTGGTGGCGAACAGCCCGCCGGAGGAGGCGCGGCGGCGGCGCGCCCAGCCCTGCAGCCGCTCGCCGAAGGCGAAGGCGAGGGTGGCGGCAAGCAGCAGGAACGGAACGACGGCCGAAAAGGCCTCGTTGGTGGAGACAAGCAGCAGAAGCGAGCCGAGGAAGCCGCCGAACGCGGTGGCGATGACGACGCGGATCAGCAGGCGCGGGTCGAGGGCGGCGATCTCCTTGCGAAAGCCGGCGACGCCGCCGAGATAGCCGGGAAACACCGCGACCGCGCTGGTCGCGTTGGCCGTCACCACCGGCACCCCGGTATAGACGAGCGCGGGGAAGGTCAGGAACGTGCCGCCCCCCGCGATCGTGTTGAGCATGCCGGCGGCGAAGGCTGCCGTCGCCAGCACCATGTAGTCGAGCATGGGTGGGTGTCCTCTCTCTTGTCCCTTGCGCGGACCTCAGGCGGCCGAGGGGCCGGGATCCTCAGGTCCGTTATATCCGCCTGCCCGGGGGCGGTCTGCGCCTGCCAAGGCGCCATGCACCAGTTTCAGCAAGGGCCGGCGGCGCGCCGGCTCGGGCATCGCCTGTGCCGCCGTCTCGCCGGTCTCTCCGGTGCTGCCGCCGCCGCTGCGCCGGGCGGCTTCCGGCTGGAAATGCACCTTCTGCAGCAGGATCCGCTCCTGCCGCCCGGCCCCGTCCTGAAGCACGAATTCCTCGCCTTCGGACAGGCCGAGCAGGGCCAGCCCCCGCCGGGTGGTGATCGGCAGGAACATGCCCATCGGCATGGACAGGTGGTCGTGCGAGATCACCCGCGTGTCGGGGGTGCGTCCGTCGACGCTGTAGGTGACGCGGCTGCTCAAGGTGGCGACCGTCTCCGGCACGTCCTCGCGGAAGACGATGGTCGCCGCCTCGAGCTTGCGCTTGAGGATCGGTGCGAGAGGGTCCTCGTGACCGCGGCGGCGGTCGCGCATCACCTCGAGAATGGTGAAGTCCTTGGTGGTCAGGATGCAGGTGTCGATGGACATCGCAGGTCTCCAGCGCTCCGTCCGTGGAGCGGCAAAGGTGAAACGGATCGGAGTCCCCCTGGCCGCTTTCGGTCGCGGCACAGGGGTCAGGATCCTGCGATGAGACACCCTCCGAAAATCGCCAGCCGGTCGCGCGGCTTCGGCTCGGTGCTTGCCCCGGTTCCGGTGGTGGTCATGCCGGACGGGCCTCGGCCTCGGCCACGGCGGGGAACTCGACGCTCTCCACGGTCAGCCGGTGGGTGCGCCCGTCCAGCGAGGTCCAGTCGATGGACTGGCCGGCGGACAGGCCGATCAAGGCGGCGCCGATCGGGGTGAGGACGGAAATCTTGCCCTCGGCAATGTTGGCATCGCCCGGGAAGACCAGCGTCACGGTGCGGTCTTCGCCGGCATCGGTGGTGAAACGCAGCCGCGATCCCATGCGAACGACGTCGGCGGAAATGCGCCGGTCGTCGACGACGCGGGCGCGGTCGAGCTCGCTCGCCAGCTGATCTGCGACAGCGGGATTGCGGGAGGAAATGGAATCGGCAAGCCCGGACAGCCGCTCGTGGTCCGAGCGGGTCAAGGTGATGGCGGGCTTGCGCTTCTTCTGGATGGCTGGAGCCATTCTCGGCATCCTTGCAATGTTGTAAGGCCGCCGACGCACGTGAGCGCGCGTCGGGCGGTCATGATCTGTTGTGGGAAGTTGTTCGCCGCCTTGGTGGCCTGCTGTCTGCCCGCGAGGGGACGAGCCGGCCTATGCCCCGCGGCCGGGGCGCGACGCGACCGAGCCGGGGGTCAGTGTCCCGCGATGGGGCACACCCTGAAAATGGAAAGCAGGCGCGGAGCGGTCGTGTACATTCCAAGAAGGTCGGTGCTTGCGGGGCGAAAGTCAAGTCACGGCTTTCCCGGACGCGGCAAGCAGGCGCGCAGAACCCTGCGACGGGCCGGATTCGCGCAGCCCCCGGGTTGCCATGCCGGCCTGCGCGGCAGCCGGGAGCGGGCCGGCAGGCGTCCTGACGCAGCGTCTGGTTGTGCCTGCGAACAGGGCATCGACAGATGATTGACTCCGGCGCGCGAAACCGCTCTCTTTTACGGCGACAGAGGTTCCGGACATGTCCGGATGAAAAGGGAACACGGTGAGGCGTACCCAACAGGGACCGAAACCGTGGCTGCCCCCGCAACTGTGAACGGAGAGTGGACGCTCGAAGGCCACTGACCCCGCCGCCAAAGGCAGGGTTGGGAAGGTGAATGTCCGCGATGACCCGTGAGCCAGGAGACCTGCCCCTGTCGGTCACCCGACCTTCGATACGGGGTGTGTCGAGGCGCGGCTTTCCGTTGAGGTGACACCCGAAAACCGCCTGCGTCCGCAGGCCGCCGCCTTGCGTCTTCGCGCGGGGTTGCGCGGTCGCGTCCGCTGGCTCGTGCCGTATCGCGACGGGACGCCGAGGGGCGTTTCGGCGCACGTCAGGGGTGTGTCTGGATGAATTCGATTTCGCGTGGCGCCTTGCGCGCCGGGCCGGTGGCCGCTGTGCTGGGGGCCGGATTGGGGGCCGCGATGGTGCTGGCGCCGGGAAGTGCCCGAGCCCAGGATTTCGAGGCACAAGGCTTCGACGCGCAAGGGGGATACGAGGAGCCGACGCAGCTGCGCCGGGTCGTCGTCTCCGCCGGGCGCACGCCGGTCGCCGCCGAAGCGGTGGGCCGTGCCCACACGGTGATCACGGGCGAGGAGCTGGAGACGACGCAGCAGCGCTATGTCGCCGATGCCCTGCGCAAGGTGCCGGGCCTTGCCGTGTCGCGCACCGGCGGCAATGGCGGCATGACCCAGATCCGCATCCGCGGCTCGGAAGCCAACCATGTGCTGGTGCTGATCGACGGCGTCGAGGTGGCGGCCACCTCCAGCGGCGAATTCGACTTCGGCGGGTTGCAGGTCGCCGACATCGAGCGGATCGAGGTGCTGCGCGGCCCGCAAAGCGCCATCTACGGCTCCAACGCCAGCTCCGGCGTCATCGCCATCACCACCAAGGGCGGTATCCGCAACGACCTGGAAATCACCGGCCGCACAGAAACGGGCACCGACAAGACGGTGGCCGGCCATCTGGGCGTGCGCGGCGGCGGCGAGAGGTTCGACATCGCGGTCTCCGGCGCCTGGCGGCAGAACGAGGGCTTCAACATCTCCCAGTTCGGCTCGGAGAAGGACGGCGACCGCAACGCCACGCTGAACGGCCGTTTCAACTGGGACATCACCGATGCCCTGAGCCTCGATCTCAGCGCCCGCTATGTCGACCGCAAGTCGGACACGGACGACCAGGACTCCTCCTGGCCGCCGACCCCGACGGAAGGCCTTGTCATCGACACGCCCGGATACAACGCGACGAAGGAGTTCTACTCCGGCGTCGGCCTGTCCTGGTCGCTGTTCGACGACCGGCTGGTGCAGAAGGCGCGCGCCGAATACTCCGGACTGGAGCGGCGCGGCTTCAACTCCGGCAGCATGAACGGCAACGACGACCGCCGCCTGCACCTCAGCTATCAGGCGACGGTGACGGCGACGACGCCGGATTTCCTCGACGCCGAACACAGCCTGACCGGCGCCATCGAGTGGGAGCGCGAGCACTACAAGAACGCCTTTCCCGCCTACGATCCCTCGCAGGTTCCCGGCAAGCAGCGCGACCTGACCAGCTATGTCGCCGAGTATCGCGGCGCGTTCCTCGACGCCCTGTTCTTCAGCGCAGGCCTGCGTTACGACCGCAACGACCAGTTCAAGGACACGCTGACCTACAGCGCCAGCGCCGCCTATCAGCTGCACGAGACCGGTACGCGCTTCCACGCCTCCATCGGCACAGGCATCACCAACCCGACCTTTTTCGAGCAGTTCGGCTTCATTCCGGCGACCTTCACCGGAAACCCGAACCTGCGGCCGGAAAAGAACTTCGCCTGGGACATCGGCATCGAGCAAAGGTTCTGGGGCGGGCGGGCGGTCGCCGACGTGACCTATTTCAACGAGCGGCTGGAAGACGAGATCTGGACGCCCTGGGTGGCGGGCGCCGGCTCCTCGCCGGCCAACATGGACGGGATCAGCAGGCGCCAGGGCATCGAGGTGTCGCTCGGCGTGGAACTGCTGGCCGACCTCTACGCCAAGGGCACCTACACCTATCTGGATGCGACCGAGCCGACGGGCCTGCAGGAGGTGCGCCGGCCCAAGCACTCGGGCTCGCTCAGCCTCGTCTATGCCTTCCACGAAGGGCGGGGAAACCTCTTCCTCGACACGATCTTCAACGGCCGGATGAAGGACAACGAGTTCATCAGCGCAACGCCGCAGACCCGGGTGACACTGTCCGAGTATTTCCTCGTGAATGTCGGTGCCGACTACAGGGTTTCTGACAATTTCACGGTCTATGGCCGGGTGGAGAACCTGCTCGATCAGCAGTACCAGGAAGTCTACAGCTACAACTCACAAGGACTGACCGCCTATGCGGGCATCAAGGCAAGCTTCTGACGCAAGGGGCGGGGCGGCGGGGATTGTCCTCGCCGCCCTGCTGGCGCTGTCGTTTCCGGGCGCCGCTGCTCTGGCGGCAGGCGATGCGCCCCGGCGCGTCGTCTCGATGAACCTGTGCACCGACCAGATCGCCATGCTGGTGGCTGCGCCCGGCCAGCTCATCTCGGTCTCCTACCTGGCGGCCCGGCCCGACGTCTCGTTGATGAGCGCGCAGACGGCCGGGCTGACCATCAATCACGGGCTGGCGGAGGAGATCTTCCGCCTCGACCCGGATCTGGTGATTTCGGGCACCTACACGCGGCGGGCGACGGTCAACATGTTGCGGCGGCTCGGCCGCCGGGTAGAGGAATTCGCCCCGGCGAACGGCTTTGCCGACATTCGGCAGAATGTCCGCCGGATGGGCGAACTGCTCGGGCGCGAGGCGCAGGCCGCGCGGCTGATCGCCGCCTTCGACGCAGAGGCCGACGCCCTTGCCGCCGCGCCGCCGGAGAGGCATGAGCCGGGAAAGGAGAGGTTGGGAAAGGGGGCGCCGGTGCTCGGCTCCTTCGGCGCCAACAGCTTCACCACCGGCGGCGGCACGCTGGAAAACGAGATTGTCGGCGCGGCGGGCCTGCGCCATCTCGGCGAGGAACTCGAGATCACCGGGACGACGCGGCTGCCGCTGGAAGCGCTGGTGCTGGCCGATCCGGACTATGTGCTGCTATGGGAGCGCTCGCTCGCCGATCCTTCGCGCGCGACCGAGATCCTGCGCCATCCGGCGCTCGACGCGCGCTTCGGCAGCGAGCGGCGGCTTTCCGCCGACAGCCGCTACTGGATCTGCGGCACGCCGCTGACACTGGAGGCGGTGGCACGATTGCGCGCCGAGGCCGGCGGCGGGACCTCACTGCGGCCGGAGGCGAACCGATGACCGCGGACCGGCGCTACCCGCTGTTGCTGGCCGGCCTTGGCCTGCTGGCCGCGCTGCTGTTCCTCGCCTCGCTCGGGCTGGGGCAGGTGTGGATCGATCCGCTGACGCTCGTCACAGCCTTCAACGACACTGACAGCGCGGAGGCGGTGATCCTCGTCGAGATCCGCCTGCCGCGCGCGCTGCTGGGCGCGGCCATCGGTGCGATCCTTGGCCTGTCGGGGGCGGTGCTGCAGGGCTTCCTGCGCAATCCGCTGGCCGAGCCGGGCCTGCTGGGCATTTCCGCCACCGCTTCGCTCGGCGCGGTGATCGCCATCTATGCCGGGCTGACGGCATTGCACCCCTATGCGTTGCCGCTCTGCGCGCTGGCCGGGGCGCTGATCGCGGTGACCCTGGTGCAGATGCTGGTGGGGCGCTCGGGCGACATTCTCGTCATCATCCTGGCCGGCGTCGCGCTGTCCTCGCTCGCAGGCGCGCTGACCTCGCTGGCGCTGAACCTGGCGCCGAGCCCCTTTGCGGCGCTGGAAATCGTCTTCTGGATGCTGGGTTCGCTGACCGACCGCAGCCTCGTCCATGCCGGGCTGGCGCTGCCCTTCATCGCGGTCGGGGGCGTCATGCTGGCGCTGACGGGGCGGGCGCTGGACGCGCTGGCGCTGGGGCCCGATGTCGCCCGCAGCCTTGGCGTCAATCTCGACCGCACCCGGGTGCTGGCGGTGGTGGGAACCGCCATCGGCGTCGGCGGGGCGACGGCGGTGAGCGGCGCCATCGGTTTCGTCGGGCTGATCGTGCCGCATCTGCTCCGCCCGCTCGTCGGCCACCGGCCCTCGCGCCTGCTGCCGGCAAGCGCGCTGGGCGGGGCGGCCTTCCTGCTGGCCGCCGATATCGCGGTGCGCCTGGTGATGCCGGACCGGGACCTGAAGCTCGGCGTCGTCACCGCCATTCTCGGCGCGCCGTTCTTCCTCTGGCTGCTGATCAGCCTGCGCCGGAGGACGTCATGATCCGTCTCGACTGCGAGAGCGTGACCGTGCGCCGGGGCACGCGCGAGACATTGCGGGGGATCTCGTTTTCCTGCGAGCGGCCGCAGCTTGTCGGCGTGATCGGCCCGAACGGGGCCGGCAAGTCGACGCTGATGCGGGCGATGACCGGATTGCAGCCCCACGCGGGCAGCATCCGCTGGGGGGGCTGCGAGCTTGCCGCGATGCCGGCAAGCGAACGGGCCCGGCTGATCGCCTACATGCCGCAGGAGCGGACGGTCCACTGGCCGATGGACTGTATCGAGGTGGTGCTGCTGGGCCGCCTGCCGCATCGCGGCGGCTTTGGCGGGGCGTCGGCCGAAGACCTGCGCCAGGCCCGCGAGGCGATGGAGCGGATGGATGTGGCCGGCTTTGCCCGCCGGCCCTTCGACACGCTGTCGGGCGGCGAACAGGCCCGGGTGCTGATCGCGCGCATGCTGGCGCAGGCCCCCCATGCCTGTATCGCCGACGAGCCGGTGAACGGCCTCGACCCGGCGCACCAGATCGCCCTGATGCAGGTGCTGGCCGGGCTGGTGGCGGAAGGGCGCCCGGTCTTCGTATCGCTGCACGACCTGACGCTGGCGAGCCGGTGGTGCGACCGGCTGCTGCTCCTCGACGGTGGGCGGCTCGTCGCCGACGGGACGCCGGGCGAGGTGCTGGATGCCGAGCGTCTTGCCGGCGTCTACGGCATCCGCGCCGAACATATCGACATCGGGGGGCGGCCGTCCGTCGTCCCCAGCGATCTGATTGCCAGGGAGAGACCACGTTGAGCCTCATCGACATTCTCGCGGAACGGCTGGCCGACCGCGATGCCGCCTGGAGCATCGGCTCCTTCGGCGCCATTGCCGAGTTTCACCAGCGCGCCGACGACGAACTGCTGGTCGACCGGCCGCAGGAGCTGTACCGGGTGACCGAAAAGGGCGGCATCCGCCTCGACATGTCGGCGCTGGGGGAGGCGCGGGCGCTCGCCTTCGAGACGCTGAGCCCGCGAACGAACCGCTGGGGGCAGGGGCTGGCGCTGTGCCTGCCCGAGGAGCAGGCCGCGGTGATGCAAAGGGCGGTGCTGAGCGAGCTGGGGCCGGATGTGGACGCCCTGCGCGAGGAGGACCGGGATGCGGTGCTCTTCGACATGGGGCTGGCACAGCCGCAGATCGAGTTCTGCATCCGCACCGGCGATCCCGACCTGCTGGCGATCCTGCGGGAGAATGCCGGCCGCTCGGTGGCCAATCCGCAGAGCCCGGCGATGGCGGCGATCCTGCGGGCGCATCCGCACCGCATCGCCCGCTCGAAGCTGGGGCGGGTCGAGGTCTACCAGATGATCGGCGGGCCGGACACGGGCGGCGTCTCGCCCGACGGGCCGCATACCCATGTGCTGCCCAAGCTGCTGCGCTCCGGGCGCACGCACTCCGCCAACACGCCGATCCCGCAAGGGCTGGTGCCATGCGCCATGCTGCATCCGGCAAGCGCGGTTTCGGGCGCGCGGGGCGAGGACATCGCCTTCGACGCGGCGCGCCACGAGGAGTTCCAGGAGCTGCTGCGCCGCTATGGCCTGCCGGACTATGTGGCGATCAAGGACAAGGTGCTGGACGCGCTGGAAGAGGGGATGGAAGACGCGCTCGCCGAGCCCGACAGCCGGCTGACCCGCACGGGCCTGCGCATCGCGCTGCGCCAGCTCGGCCGGCAGGCGGAGGCGGTCGGCCGGCCGAACCTTGCCCGCCGCATCGAGCGGCTGCGCCAGCGCTTCGACAGGCTGGAGGAGCCAGGCGAGGCAGACGAGGAACGCCCGGGCCACTGAAGCCGCCGGGCTACCGGGCCTATCAGGCGGTGCCGGGCGCGCTCCGGTACAGGCGCAGCGGCTTGGTCGGCGCGCGGGCGATGGTGCCCTTGGCCTCGAGGTCGAGCTGGACCGCCTTGAGCCACCAGCCGGCGGTCGCGCCTGCCGGAAACAGTGCGTCCGGCAGGTGCGCAAGGAGCGCTGCCTTGGCCTCCGCCACCGTCAGCCCCGGCTTGTCCGGCGTCAGCACGGACAGCAGGGCGGCGCGCATTGCCTCGTATTTCGCCCGGTCGACACGCGAGGTCTTGCCGGGGATGTTGACGTTCTCGATCTCGATCCTGTCGTCAGGCGGGGACATCCAGCACTCCTTTCACGTAGTCGGCGCGCGGGCGGCGGAAGCCCATCGCGGCCCAGGCAAGGATCAGGCGAAGGAAGAACCCGGCCGAATGGGTCCTCAGGTTGGGAACGTCATTCGGCAGCGTCGAGGGATCGTCCATGTCGCCGGTCATGGTGCGCATCTGCAGGGGCGGCAGGGTGCCGGCAGGCCACAGGGGGCCGTAGAGGTCGATCCAGTGGCCGCTGGTGAAGTCGAGGAAGATCGGCGTGTTGCAGCAGGTGGCCACCACGCGGCGGGTTGTGGTCTGCGCCGTCAGGCGGTGTTCCCGCAGGTGGTCGGCGCCCTTGACGCAGCGGACGCGGTCCTTGCGATACATCTCCGTCCGGGTGCCGCCGGTCGCTTCCCTGAGGCGCGGCGCGCCGGGCAGGGCCTCGAACACGCCGGCCGCGGTCCGGCAGGACGTGCAAAGGCATTCGGTGCTCATGATCGGCGGGTCGACGGCCTCCATCTCGACCGAGCCGCAGGCACAGGAGAGCTTGATGGTCTGGGTCACGGTGTTTTTTCCTCCCGGGGCTGGCCGAACAGGTGGCGGATATAGCGGTCGAGATGGTCGAGGCTCTCGCGGGCAAGGCCGGGATCGTTGCCCGCCTTGGCGAGGATGAAGGCGCCCTGGATGACCGCCTGCGTGTGGCGGGCAAGGCTTTCGGCCGTCCACTCGCCGCGAATGCCGCGCGCCTCCATCGCCGCGCGGATGTCGCTCTCCAGGGTTGCGGCGTGGCCGAAGATGCTCCTGCCGCAGGCATCGCGAATGGCCGGCGAGGCGGCGTGGACCTCCTGCACCAGGGTCCCGACAAGGCAGGTGAACTCCGCGAACTCGCCCTCGATGATCGACTTGCGGAAGGCGACATAGGCCAGAACGCGGTCCAGCGGATCGTCCGGCAGGTGATAGGGCGCCGCCTCGAAGAAGGCCGTCGTGCCGCTCTCCCAATACTCGGCCGCGGCAACGCCGAGCGCTTCCTTGGAACCGAACTGGTGGAAGAACGCGCCTTTCGTCACCTCGGCGAGGCGGCACAGGTCGTCGACGGAGGTGGCGGCAAACCCCTTCGCACGAATGCTGTGCTGGGCGGCCTCCAGAAGGCGGGTGCGGGCATCGCCGCGTTCGGGGGACTGTTTGGATGGTCTCGGCATGACAGATACATACCATACGGTTGGTATCTATGCAACGGGGAGTCCTGGGCAATTGGGGGAAGGGGGCGCTGGAGGGGAGGCTTGGGTGAGGCTGGGGAAGGGTTTGGGGTGGGCTGGATGGGGGCTGGGGAGGTCGGTTGGCGGGCTGATTGGGGGAGGCGCGGCCCTACATCACCCACAGGTGGTCACCCCGGGCAAGCGTAGCGCGACCCGGGGCCTATTGGTTTCCAGAGCGGCAGCGAGGACGCCCCCCCATCCGCGAGTCATCCCGCACGGAGCGAAGCGCAGATGCGGGATCGGAGAGCCGAGGACGATTGCCGCAGCGCTCAGGAAGCTCCACAGCCGCCGTGCCTCCCCGGTCCCGGATCTTCGGCCTCCGGCCTCGTCCGGGAAGACGCCAAGGAGAGGGTGGAGCGACAAGACACCCGCTGAGGGTGCCAATGGCTCCCGGCTCTGCGCTTGCGCGGGGCCGGGATGACCTCCTGAGAAAGAGGCGACCGGAAGAGCGGTCCGTCGTGAGCGGTCGGCCGGAACTCCCGGTTTCTAGAACTCCCGGACCATGTGACCCTCGCCGACCGGATACATGCGAGATGGCGGGCGAGCCCAGTCGAGGGCGCGCACCGGGCTCTTCAGCTCGTCGGTGAGCAGCCCGCCGCGCTGGCGCTTGTCGGCGGGATCGGGCACCGGAACCGCCTCGATGAGCTTCTTGGTGTAGGGGTGCTGCGGGTTGCGCAGCACCGCGTCGCGCGGGCCGATCTCGACGATCTCGCCGAGCAGCATGACGGCGATGCGGTGGCTGACCCGCTCGACCACGGCGATGTCGTGGCTGATGAAGAGATAGGCAAGGCCCAGCTCCCGCTGCAGGTCGAGCATCAGGTTGACCACCTGCGCCTTGATCGAGGCGTCCAGCGCGGAGACGGACTCGTCCGCCACGATCATCTTCGGCTCGAGCGCCAGACTGCGGGCGATGCAGATGCGCTGGCGCTGGCCGCCGGAAAACTCGTGCGGGAAGCGCAGCGCGTGCTCCTCCTTCAGCCCGACGAGGCGCAGCAGCTCGTTGACCCGGTCGGGGATCGCCTCGTCGGCCATCAGCTTGTGCACGCGGATCGGTTCGGCAATGGCCGAGCCGACCGCCTGACGCGGGTTGAGCGAGCCGTAGGGATCCTGGAAGATCATCTGCAGCCGCTGGCGGGCAAGGCGCAGCTCGGAATGGCTCGCCGCCATCAGGTCCTTGCCCTCGAACAGGATCTCGCCGCCGGCCGGCTGCACCAGCCGCAGGATCGAGCGGCCCGTTGTCGACTTGCCGCAGCCCGATTCCCCGACGAGCGCCAGCGTCTCGCCGGCGGCAAGCGTCAGCGACACGTCCTCGACCGCATGGACATTGCCGACCGGCCGGTTGAGGAGCCCGCCGCGCACGGAAAACCGCGTCGTCAGGTTGCGCACCTCAAGCAGCGGCGCGCCGCGCATGTCCGGCTCGTTGTCGGGCTCGGGCCCCGCGCCCGTGTCGTCGAGCTTGGGAAAGCGGCGTGGCGTCCTGGTGTCGCCGAGCCCGCCGAGGCGGGGAACGGCGCCGAGCAGCATCTTGGTATAGGGATGCTCGGGCGCGGCGAACAGCCGGTCGACGGGCGCTTCCTCCACCTTGTCGCCGCGCAGCATGACGACGACCCGGTCGGAGATTTCCGCGACGACGCCCATGTCGTGGGTGATGAACATCACCGCCATGCCGATCTCGGTCTGCAGCTCGCGCACGAGCTGGAGGATCTGGGCCTGGATGGTGACGTCGAGGGCGGTGGTCGGCTCGTCGGCGATCAGGAGCTTGGGCTGGCAGGCGAGCGCCATGGCGATCATCGCCCGCTGGCGCATGCCGCCGGAGAAGGAGTGCGGATACTCGCCGATCCGCCGCTTCGCATCGGGAATGCGCACCAGATCGAACAGGCGCAGCACCTCGGTTTCGGCCTGGGCCTGGCTCATGCCGCGGTGTCGGCGCAGCACCTCGGCGATCTGGAAGCCGATCTTCAGCACCGGGTTGAGGCTGGTCATCGGCTCCTGGAAGATCATGCCGATCTCGCCGCCGCGCACGTCGCGCATCGCCTCCTCGTCGAGCGTGAGAAGATCGCGCCCGGACAGGCGGACGGAGCCCTCGATGCGGCTGGTGCCTTCCTGCAGCAGCCGCATGATCGAGAGCGCGGTGACCGACTTGCCGGAGCCGGATTCGCCGACGATGGCGACGGTTTCGCCGGTGTCGATGGCGAAGTCGAGATTGCGCACCACCGGCACCAGCGCACCGTCGACGCGGAAGGAGGTGGTGAGGCCTTCGACCTTGAGAACGGGCTCGGTCATTGTTCCCCCTTCAGTCGCGGGTCGACCGCATCGCGCAGGCCGTCGCCCAGGAGGTTGAGAGAGAAGACGACGACGAGGATCGCCAGCGAGGGGAAGAGGGCCAGCCAGAAGCTGTCGAGAATGTTCTCGAAGCCCTCGCGGATCATGCCGCCCCAGGTTGCCGTCGGCGGATTGACGCCAAGGCCGATGAAGGCGAGCGAAGCCTCGACGCGGATGGCGGTGGCCAGCCACAGCGAACCCATCACCAGCACTTCCGGCGCGATGTTCGGCAGGATGTGACGGAACATCAGCCGCATATGCGAGTAGCCGAGCGCATGGCCGGCCTCGATGAACTCGCGGTTCTTGACCGCGATCGTCGGCGCCCGGGCAATCCGCGCAAACGGCGGGATCGCGGTGAGCGCGATGGCGATCACGAGGTTGCTGACCGACGGGCCGAGCATGGCGACGACGATCAGGCCGAGGATCAGCGAGGGGAAGGCCAGCAGCACGTCCATCACCTGCATGGTGAGAAGGTCCGTGCGGCCGCCGAAATAGCCGGCGACCATGCCGATCAGCGTGCCGATGATCATCGCCGAGCCGATGGCGAGCAGGCCGATGGTCAGCGAGATGCGCGCGCCCCACAGGATGCGCGAGAGCGTGTCGCGGCCATAGTAGTCGGTGCCGAACCAGTGCGCTTCGGACGGCGGTTTGAGACGGAACAGGATGTTCTGCTGCAAGGGATCGTAAGGGGCGATCACCGGCGCCAGGATCGCCAGAAGGGCGACGATCAGGAACACGGCAAGGCCGACCCACGAGGTCTTGTTGGCGTTGAAGGCGTTGAACAGACCCGAAAGCACCGTCGCGATCGCGAGGCGGTAATAGGTCATGCGCGACGGGCGTTGGCCGGTCGCGGCGGTCGGCTGTGTCGTCATGAGTATTTGATCCTCGGGTCGATCAGGCCGTAGGTCAGGTCGGTGATCAGGTTCACCAGCACGACGATCAGCGTGTAGATGACCATCATGCCCTGCAGCATCGTGTAGTCGCGCTGGTTGAGCGCGCCGACGATCAGCTTGCCGAGACCGGGGCGGTTGAAGACGATCTCGGTCAGCACCGAATTGCCGATGAGGATGCCGAGATAGAGGCCGACGACGGTCACCACCGGGATCAGGGCGTTGCGCAGGCAGTGCCGCCAGACGATGACCGCGAAGGCGAGGCCCTTGGCCCTGGCCGTGCGCACATAGTCCTGGTTCAGCACCTCCAGCATCGCCGAGCGGGTGACGCGGGTGATGTAGGCGGCCATGATCAGGCCGAGATTGATCGCCGGCAGGGCAAGGTCGCGCAGCCGGTCGGCGAGGCCGCTGCCCTGGCCCGAGCTGATCACCGGGAACCAGCGCAGGTGGATCGAGAAGAACAGGAGCAGCAGCACCGCCGAGACGAAGGCCGGGAAGGAAAGCCCCAGCAGCGAAGCGATGCGGGCGAGATAGTCCGGTAGCTTGTTGCGCCGCACTGCCGACCACACGCCGAAGGGCACGCCGACGACGATGCCGAGGATCAGCGAGGCCACGGTGAGCTCGATGGTCGCTGGAAGGACCTTGAGGATTTCCTCGATCACGGGCCGGCCGGAAACCATGGAAACGCCCCAGTCGCCCACCACGACGCCGCCGAGAAAGACGAAATACTGCTGGTAGAGCGGGACATCGAGGCCAAGGCGGATGCGCAGGGCCTCCAGCGCCGACTGGCTGGCCTGGTCGCCCAGGATTGCCAGCGCCGGATCGCCCGGCAGCACGCGGACGATGAAGAAGACGATGGTCAGCACGGCGAAAAGCGTGATCGCCGCGAAACCAAGCCGCTTGAGAACGAATGCGGTCATGTAAGGCGAGCCTCCGTCGCCCACGGTCGGGATGCGCCTGCACGCACCCACCGTGGCGGATGAGATCGCTGCCCCCGCCGGGCACGCGCTGGGCGCCCGGCGGAAGAAGCGTCGTCACTTGCCGGCAAGGCCGGTCAGGGCCCTCCGGTGCGGAGCTTACGCGCTTCTCACTGCGAGAAGGACGCGGCTTCGGTGACGGGCGGGCTGAGGTTCAGCGAACCCTTCACATCGACGCCGAGGTCGAGCGTGTCCTTCCAGGCCCACAGCTGCATGCTCTGCACGATCGGCACGGCGCAGACTTCCGCCATGATCTTGCGCTGGGCCTCGGCCCAGTACTCGAGCTGCTTCTGCTTGTCGCCTTCCACGCGCGCGGCCTCGATCTCCGCATCGGCAACCGCGCAATGGGAGAAGTTGGTGATGGCCGTCGGCGTGCCGACGATCGACGGGGAGTAGAAGAACTGCGTCAGGTAGACGTCCGCGACGGGGAAGCGGGCGGCCGCGTAATGCGTCACCTGGCTCATGTCCTTGCGGATCTGCTCGTGGAACGTCGCGTGCTCGACGGTCTCGATCTCAAGGTTGATGTTCGCCTCGCGCAGCAGGGCCTGGATCGCCTCCATGGTGGTCAGCATGCCCGGCAGCGTGGTGTGGATCGCCTTGATCGTCACGCCGTCCGGATGGCCGGCCTCGGCGAGCAGGGCCTTGGCCTTCTCGACCGAATACTCGTAGGTCGGCACGTCGGCGGTGTAGCCCAGATGCCCCTCGGGCACCGGCGAGATCGCCGCGAGCGTGACGTCCGGGCCCTTGAACTGGACCATGGCGTCGCGGCTGATCGCATGGGCGACGGCCTTGCGCACGCGCAGATCGTCGAGCGGCGGCATCGTCATGTTGAGGTGGATGACCGACATCTCACCCGGCGTCATCACCGAGACGACCGTGCCCGGCACCTGCTTGATGCGCTCGACCCAGGTCTGTTCCTGCTTGCCGTAGATCATGTCGACCTCGCCGGACTGGAAGGCCAGGTCACGCGAGGAGTCGGACGGGATGTAACGGTAGTAGATTTCCTTGATCTTCGGCTCGCCGCGGAAATATTCCGGGTTGGCGACCAGCTTCACATATTGCTGCGGCTGGTATTCGGCGAACATGAAGGGGCCGGTGCCCACGGGAGTGCGCTGATAGTTCTCGCCGAGCGCCTCGACCGCGTCCTTACATACGATGTTGCCGCCATGATACGGCACCAGCAGGCCGAGCAGGCTCGGGATCTTGTTCTTGAGCTTGATGGTGACTTCCATCGGGCCGGTCGCCTCGACGCTGTCGAAGGCGGTGTAGTCCTTGGCAAAGGCGGAGATGTCCGTATTGGCCGAGCGCTTCAGCGAGTAGACCACGTCCTCCGCGTCGATCTTGCCGTAGTCGCCGTGGCACTCCACGTCGTCGCGCAGGGAGAAGACCCAGGTCAGGCCGTCCTCGGAGGTGGTCCAGCTGCTGGCGATGTCCGGCTCGATGAATTCCGGGCTCGCCTCGCCCGGCTTGATCCGCACCAGACCGTTGAACATCCAGTGAAGGAGGCCCTTGTCGGGGGTGGAGGTCGCCACATGCGGGTCGAGCTTGCCCGCATCCGCGCTCGCCATACCCACATTCAGGGTCGTTCCGGCGGCATAGGCCTGTCCTGTCGCCAGCAAGGCTGCAAGTGCAATTCCCAGTCCGGTTTTCATGGTCCTGTCCTCTGGTCGATGTTTTGTTTTGTATTTTTTTGTCTATGGGGCCCTTTTTACGGTCACGCTGCTCCTCACAGCGTGTCTTCAAGCCGGCAGTTTACCAGCATTTCCGCCATGGCTGCCGTGTTCGGCAGGGCCAGCGCCAGGGCGGTGATCTCGGCGAAATCGTCGGGGTGGATCATCTCCTCCCGGGAGATCTTGGTGACCCCGTCGGTGAGGTCGGTCGCGACGAAGCTCGGGCAGACGGCGGTGGCGCGTACGCCATGATCCCAGCCGATGCGGCGGGTGCCGTGGGTCAGCGCCATGAGGGCGTGCTTGGTCATGTTATAGGCAATGTTCTCATTGCGCACGCGTTTGCCCGAGAGCGAGGCGACATTGATCACCCGGCCGCTGCCGGCGGCCTTCAGATGCGGCAGGCAGGCCCGCGTCAGGAACAGCGGCCCCTTGACGTTGATCGTCCACAGCGCGTCGAGGTCCTCCTCCTCGCCGCTCTCGATGGAGAAGGTGTTGGAGGTGCCGGCATTGTTGACCAGCCCGTCGAGGCGGCCGAAGCGGGCAAGCGTCGCCGCCAGCCACGCGCCATGGGTCGTGCGGTCGGCGGCATCGTAACGGGCGCACAGGAACCGGTCGCCCGGCGCATCCGCCAAGAGCTCGGCGAGCGCATCCGGGTTCCGCGCGCCGGCGCTGACGCTGTAGCCCTTGTCGAGCAGCTTGCGGGTGATCGCCAGCCCGATGCCCCGGCTGGCGCCGGACACCATGACCACGCGGCCTTCGGGATTGAGCATGGGCTTGTCTCCTCTATCCGTGCAGGGTCAGCGGCGCATCGGGGCCGGTTTGTGCGGCAAAGCGGCCGTAGCGGAAGGCGGACACATCGTGGCCGGGCTCCCGCCCGAGCGCGATGCGGCCGGCGATGGGGCCCGTGATCGGGCCGATGCCGAAGCCGTGGCCGGAAAAGCCCGCCGCCACGACCGCATTGTCGAGGCCGGGCAGCCGGTCGATCACCGGGAGCGCATCCGGCGTCAGGTCGAGCGCGCCGGCCCAGCACTCGGCCAGTTCGACCTCGGCAAAGCCCGGCAGCACCTCGGCGACCTTGGCGATGGTCTCGCCAAGGGCCCGCATGCGCGGGCGGATGGTGGGGCGCCCGCCGGTCTCGACGATCTCGCCGGCCCACTCCTCCATGCCGCTGGTGACGCGCATGCGCCCGTCGTTCTCCTGGCGCGCGGCCATGTTGGCATTGGCGACGCCGAGCACGGGGGTGAGCAGGGGCGGGCAGGGCACGCTGCGCAGCACCGTGACCATCGGCCGGCGCAGCGGAATGCCGTGGCCGAGCGGGGCGAGCAGCTCGTTGACAAGGAAACCGGCGGCGATCAGCACCGTGCCGGGGCTGAGGGTGCGGCGGTCGGTGACGACGCGCACGATGCGCCCGCCCTCCGCCTCCAGCCGCAAGACCCGCTCGCCGAAGGAAAGGCGCGCACCGAGGCTCTCGGCACGGGTCGCATAGGCGGTGACGGTCGCAAGCGGGTCGGCATGGCCGTCGGAGGGACAGAACGAGGCGGCAAGCACCCGGTCCGATAGGGTCGGGGCGATCTCGCGCACGCTGGTGAGGTCCGGCAGGAAGGAAAGCTGCAGGCCGGCCCGGGTCTGGTCCTCGACGAGGGCGCGGATCGTGGCGACTTCCGCATCCGTGCGGGCAAGGCGCAGGTTGCCGGAGCGGCGGTAGCCGGTCGGCGCGCCGAGGTCTTCGTGAAGATCCTGCCAGAGTTCGACGGCGGCGAGTGCCAGCGGCAGCTCCGCCGGATGGCGGCCCGACTGGCGCACGCCCGCAAGCGTCCAGCCCGAGGCCATGGCGGCCGGGCCGTAGGCGTCGATGACCTCCACACTCCCGCCCGCCCTGGCGATTTCGAGCGCTGCCGAGGTGCCGGTGATACCGGCGCCGATGACGAGCACGTCGGGCGTGGCGAGGGCGGGATGGTTCATGCGGCCGCCTTCGATTTTCTGCCGAAACGGGTGTAGGCGAAGGGCTTCATGTCGACCAGCGGCGTGTCGCCCTCGATCTGCTGGACCACCAGGCGGGCAACGCCGGGGCCGATGCCGAAGCCGTGGCCGGAGAGGCCCGTGGCGACGACGAGGCCCGACCAGCCGGCGGGCTCGTCGACGACGGGAATCTCGTCGGGCATGACGTCGATCAACCCGCCCCAGCTATGGGCGATCTCGACGCCGTCGAGGCGCGGATGCAGCGCCTTGGCGCCGGCCAGCACATCGGCGAGAAGACGCGGATCGGGCACCGGATCCATCACCCGCACCTGTTCGAACGGGGTAACCTCGTCGGCCTGCCAGCGATGGCGGCCGAGCGGGCCGAAGAAATCGCCGCTGAGACGGATCTTCATCATCTGCCAGCGGTCGGCCAGCACGGGCAGGAAGTCGAGGAAATGACGGAAGGCGGCCGGCACCAGCTGGAACTCCGCCGCGCCCGAGCGGGCGATGGTGTAGCCGCCGTCGGCGCGCCGGCGCAGCGAGGCTTTCGTGGCGCCGACGGCGCCGGCGATGACCTCGGGACCGGGCGTCGTGCGCAGGACCGAGGACTTCACCGCCAGCTGCGGCAGCGACAGGCCGAGATTTTCCAGGAAGGTGCGCGACCACACGCCGCCTGCCAGAACCACGCTCTGGCAGGCGATCTCGCCATGTTCGGTGACGACGGAGCGGACCTTGCCGCCGGCGCGCTCGATGGAGCGGACGGCGCAGCCCTCGATGATCGTGGCGCCGAGACGCGCTGCGTAGCGCGCCATCGCCGGAACGGCGAGGGACGGCTCGGCGGTGGCATCTGACGGGGTGTGCAGGGCGCCGGCGAACTGTCGGTCGTTGCGCTTGAGCAGGTCGTCCGTCTCCTGCGGGCTGAGGAGAACGGAACCGTGGTTGAAACCGGCATTGTCGCGCAGCCAGGTCTGGTGCTTCTCCAGCTCCTTCTCGTTGGCCGCGAGATAGGTGGTGCCGCGAATGCCGTAGCCGATGTCCTCGCCAAGGCGCGGAGCGAGGTCGCGCCACATGCCGGCGCTCTCGATCATCAGCTGGAGTTCGCGGTTGTCGCGGCCGGCCTTGCGGATCCAGCCCCAGTTGCGCGAGGACTGTTCGCCGGCGATGCGGCCCTTCTCGCACAGGACGACGGGAATGCCCTTTTCGGCGAGGAAGAGGGCGGTACAGACACCGACGATGCCTCCGCCGATGACCACGACCTGCGTGCTTGCCGGAACCTGCCGGTGATCGTCTGCCGCGCTCACGTCGCCCCTCCAGACTGTCTGCTGTTGTCAGAGTGCGAAGGTGCCGGGTATAAGGCAAATACCGTTTCCTTCCACGAATATGCGGAAATGTTATGGTCTCGTCGATTTCGCAGCGCTCCCTGGAAGCTTTCCGCTGCGTCATGCGCGCGGGAACGGTCTCCGCCGCCGCCGACGAGATGGCGATCTCGCAACCTGCCGTCAGCCGTCTGATCCGCGATCTGGAGGAGCGGCTGCAGCTGCCGCTGTTCAGCCGCAGGGGCGGGCGGGTCGTCGCCACCCGCGAGGCGCACGAGCTGTGGACCGAGGTCGAGCGCAGCTTCGTCGGCCTCGGCCAGATCGAGCGGGCCGCGACCCAGATCCGCCAGGGCTACCGGGCGACGCTGACCATCGCCGCGGCCCCGGCCATCGCCCAGTCGGCGCTGCCCGGCGTCATCGCGCTGCTGTCGCAGGAGCGGCCCGAGTTCCGCGCCGAGTTCCTGTCGATGACGACGCTGCCGGTGGTGCGGCAGGTGGCGCTGCGCCAGTGCCAGATCGGCTTCGGCATTCCCACGCGCCACAAGCACGAGGTGGATGTGGTGGGCAGCGGCTCGGTGCCGTTCCGCTTCATCGGGCCGCCCGGCCACCCGCTCGGCGAGCAGGACATCGTGCGCGAGGAGGATCTGGCGGGCGTCGACTTCATCGGCTTCGTGGACTCCACCATGTCCGGCCGCGCCTTCGACCGCGTGTTCGCCAAGATGCGGCGGCCGCCGGTGCAGAAGATGAAATCCTACCTCTCGCACATC
Organism: Stappia sp. 28M-7; assembly: GCF_014252955.1. Classification (NCBI taxonomy): domain Bacteria; kingdom Pseudomonadati; phylum Pseudomonadota; class Alphaproteobacteria; order Hyphomicrobiales; family Stappiaceae; genus Stappia; species Stappia quadratibracata. The sequence goes on from NZ_JACMIA010000001.1 coordinate 1,274,690, forward strand.
GTCTCGGCGCTGGTGATGCGGGGGCTGGGCGTCGGGATCGTCGATGCGTTCACCGCGCGCGACCACATGCTGATGGGCGGGGTGATGCGCCCGGTCGAGATCGCCGACCGGTTCGAATACTCGATCATCAAGCCGCATGGCGACAAGCTGAGCCCCGAGGCGCTGGCGCTGGTCGACGGGTTCGAGCGCTACGTGCGCGGTTATCAGGACGACTGACGCGGCTCAGTCCGCGCCGGGCAGGACGACTGACGCCAGAACGAAAATGGCCGCACCCGAAGGTGCGGCCATCTCCAATCCGGTCTTGGGAGAGACCGGCTTATTTCATGCCGAGCTGGACGCGCAGCGTTTCGGCAAGATCCTTGATGGTCGCCTCGGCATCGGCGCCTTCTGTCACTTCCACCAGGGCGGCGGCGATCAGGTCGGTGACCGCGACGCCCTCGGCGCCCGGATAGGCGTACCAGGGGCCGGCATGGCGGGCGATCTGGGTGTGGGCCACGAGCGCGTTCGGGTCCTTCTCGTAGAAGGCGCCGAGATACTCCTTGTCCTCGACCACGATGGAGTTGGCCGGAGCATAGCCGGTGTTCTCCACGATGATCTTCTGGCCCTCAGGCCCGGTGACGAAGGAAATGTACTCCCACGCCGCCTTCTGCTTGGCCTCGTCCTTGGTCAGCATGACGATGCCCGAGCCGCCGGTCGGGAAGTAGACGGACGCCTCGTCGTCGGTGCCCAGCGGCAGCGGCTTGACGGTGACCTTGAAGGCATCGCCCGCGCCCTGCTCGAAGCGGGTCTGCAGAGAGGAGCTCTCGAACATGATGCCGAGCGTGCCGGCCGGAAGGGCCTGGCGTGCGTCGCTGTCGGCGTAGGACTTCATGCCCGCTTCCTTGGCGAAGCGCTGGTAGAGGCGCGCGGCCTCGATGCCCGCTTCGCTGTCGAAGGTGATGTCGGTCTCGTCCTCGTTCATCGGACGGCCGCCGAAGGCGCCGAGCAGCGACTGGTAGCGCCAGTCGTGACGGTCGATCCACACGCCGTCGATCGTGTCGCTGAGCGCGTTGATCTTGGCGGCGAGCTCGATCACCCCGTCGAAGGTGGTCGGGAAGTTGTCCATGGACCCGCCGGCCTGCTCGACCAGCTTCGGGTTCACATACATGACCAGCGTCGAGGCGGAGGTCGCCAGCGCGTGCTGCTGGCCCTTGAAGCTGCCGAGCGACAGCAGCGCCGGGGTGTAGCCCTGCTCTGCCGGGTTGTCGCCGAGGAAGCCGTCGAGCGGCTGGGTCAGGCCGCGATCCTGCAGGATGCGCCAGCGGTTGAGGCCGACATAGGCAACGTCCGGCGCGGTGCCGGCGACGGCCTCGCGCAGCAGGCGCTGCACGCCTTCCGGATAGCCCTCGGCCGGGCCGTCCAGGGTGACCTTGATGTCGGGATGCTTGGCCATGAAGGCCTCGGCAAGCGCCTTCTGCGTATCGGCCCAGATGGTCGGGATCGCATAGTGCACGCGGATCTCGGTCTCCTGGGCAGTGGCGCTGCTGGCGACGAGCGCGAAAGCCGCGGCGAATAGGGCACGTCTCATGCTTGACACTCCTGGTTGACGTTTCGTGCTGCGCGGTTTTTCCCGCGTCTGTGGTTGTCGGGTACCCGCTTCACTTCAGGCCGCTTGCGGCGAGACCTTGCGTGAACTTGCGCTGCGCCAGCAGGAACGCGATGACCAGCGGCGCGGTGATGATGAGAGCCGCGGCCATGAGCGGACCGACATCGTCGCCCGACTCCTCGTCGCGGAAGTAGAGGATGCCGCGCGGCGGCGTGGCGAGCTGCGGATCGGTGGTGGCGATCAGCGGCCAGAACAGGTCGTTCCAGTGCGCGGTCACCGAGAAGATCGCAAAGGCGGTTGCCGCCGGCAGCACCAGGGGGAAGGTGATGCGCCAGACGATGGCCGTCTCGCTCAACCCGTCGACGCGCGCCGCCTCGAACAGCTCTGTGGGGAGCTGCGAAATCGCCTGGCGGAACAGGAAGATGCCGAAGGCGGTGGGGATGAACGGCAGGATCAGCGCCCAGTAGGTGTTGAGGATGCCGGCCTGGGCGAAGCCGAGGAAGATCGGGATCGCGGTGACGTGGAACGGCACCAGGAGCCCCGCCAGAACGAGGCCGAAGACCAGCGCGCGGGCCCGGAAGGTCCGCTGCGCCAGCGCATAGGCGCAAGGCACGGCGAACACCAGCTGGAAGACGAGGATGCCGACAACGACGACCAGCCCGTTCCACAGGAACAGCGGCACGTCGGTGCTGGTCAGCGCCACGACGAAATTGCGCCATTCCAGCCGCGAGGGCAGCAGGGCGATCTCGGTGCTGAAGATCTCGTCGCGCGGCTTCACCGACAGCGACAGCATCCAGATGAAGGGCAGGAGGATCGCGGCGGCTCCCAGGAGCAGCAGCGCGGTGGAAACGGTACGGCCGACCAGCTTGCGGATCATCTGTAATGCACCTTCTTCTCGACGATGCGGATCTGCGCGAAGGTCAGGATCAGCAGGAAGGCGAAGAAGACCATCGTGATGGCGCTGGCATAGCCCGCCTTGAAGTAGACGAAGCCTTCCCGGTAGAGCGCGTAGACCAGCGTGTCGGAGGCGAAGGCCGGGCCGCCGCGCGTCAGCGTGGCGACGGTCTCGAACACCCGGAAGGCGTTGGTCGCCGTCACCACCAGCACGAAGAGGGTGGTGGGCCCGAGCATCGGCCAGGTGACGGTCCAGAAGCGCGACCAGCCGCCGCCCGCTCCGTCGACCTCTGCCGCGTCGTAGAGCTCCGGCGGGATGGCGACGAGGCCGGCCAGGAACAGCACCATGTTGTAGCCGACGGTCTGCCAGATGCCGATCACCGCCAGCGTGTAGAGCACCAGGCCCCGGTCGCTGAGCCAGTTGCGCGGCTCGCCGCCAAGGGCCGCAAGCACGTGGTTGACCACGCCGAGCGAGGGATGCAGCACCATCTGCCAGGCGACCGACATGGCGACCAGCGTCGCGGCGACGGGCAGGAAGTAGACGGCGCGCAGCGCATGGGCGAGACCCGGTGCCCAGCCGGTCATCCGGTGCAGGCCGAGCGCGACCAGCAGGCCGAGCGCGACGGAGGCCGGAATGACGATGGCCACGTAAAGCAGGGTGTTGGTGATGGCCCGCTGCCCCAGCGTCGAGCCGAGCAGGCGCTGGTAGTTCTCCAGCCCCGTCCAGTTCAGCGTGGTGGCGCCGAACTGATAGTCGGTGAAGGAGAGCAGGGCGACGATGGCGACGGGCAGGAAGATGAACAGCACCATCGCCAGCGTCGCGGGACCTGCGAGCCAGAGCGTGGTCAGGGCCTCGCGGCGGGCAATCGACATGCGCCTCATGCCGCTTCTCCGATGCGCTGGCCGGATGCGGCGTCGAAGACATGCACCTGGGCCGGGTCGAAGCCGAGGCGCACGGCGCTGCCGGGGGCGGGAATGGCGTAGTTGCCGGGCGCGATGGCCCGCAGCTCAGCGCCGCTCTCCGCCCGCAGGGCCAGCACCACCTCCGAGCCGAGATATTCCGCCGTCTCGAGCCGGGCCTCGACCGTGCCGGAGGCGGCCGGGCTCAGATGCTCGGGCCGCAGCGCGATCACCGCCGAGCCGGCCGCCGGGTGCAGGCCGGCCGGCGCGCTGCCGGGTTCGAAGAAGTTGATGGCATTGGTGCCGATGAAGCCGGCGACCTCGCGCGAGGCGGGGCGCTCGTAAAGGTCCTGCGGGGTGCCGGCCTGGGCGACCCGTCCGCCGATCATCACGACGATCTGGTCGGCCATCGCCATGGCCTCGGACTGGTCGTGGGTGACGTAGACGAAGGGCCGGCCGGTGCGCTTGTGCAGGGCGACGAGCTCGGAGCGCATCTTCACGCGCAGCCGGGCATCGAGATTGGACAGTGGCTCGTCGAGCAGGAAGAGCACGGGATCGCGCACCAATGCGCGGCCGAGCGCGACACGCTGCTTCTGGCCGCCGGAGAGCTGCGCCGGCTTGCGGTGCAGCAGCTGCTCCAGGCCGAGCATTTCCGCCACTTCGCCGACCGCACGGCGGATCTTCGCGCGCGCCTCGCCGCTGCCGGGGGCGAAGCGGCCGAGGACAGGCATGCGGCCGAGCGTCGTCAGGTGGCGCATGGCCAGCGGCAGGGCGATGTTCTGCTCCACGCTCAGATGCGGGTAGAGCGCATAGGACTGGAACACCATCGCGACGTTGCGCTCGTGGGCGGTGCGGTCGGCCACATCCGCGCCGTTCAGGAGCACGGCCCCCTCGCTCGGCCGGTCGAGCCCGGCCATGATGCGCAGGGTCGTCGACTTGCCGCAGCCGGACGCGCCCAGCAGCGCGGTGAAGCTGCCGGAGGGAATGGAGACGTTGACGCGGTCGAGAACGGTTTGCGGTCCGAACCGGCGCGTGACGCCCTGCAGTTCCAGTGTCGGGGTGGTGCTCATCGTGTGTGCCAGCCTGTAAGCTTTCTTACATTGTGAAGGGCATGCGTGTAACTTTTATGACGAACTCGCCATTGCCATCAGATGCCCGCAAAGCCGCTCGACCGCATCGTCCGGATCGCTGGCCATTTCCAGTCCCTCGACCTCCGGCGCGCCGAGCAGGCCGATGACGGGCTTGGAGAAATGCAGGCCGTAGGCGATCTCCGACAGGGTGCCGTAGGACCCGCCGACGGCGACCAGCACGGCCGACGACTTGGCGATGATCATGTTGCGGCCCTCGCTGAGGCCGGTGGCGATCGGAATGGCGATGTGGTCGTTGGCGCAGCGCCAGTCATGGTCAGGCAGCATGCCGATGGTGAGGCCGCCGGCCTCGCGGCAACCCTTGGCTGCAGCCTCCATGACGCCGCTCTTGCCGCCGCAGATCACGGTCAGGCCGAGGGCGCCGAGCGCCCGGCCCACGGCCTCGGCCCCGGCATACTGTTCCGGCGTTGCCGCGCGCGGCCCGATGATGCCGACGGGCACGCGGCGGGCGCCGCCCTTCGCACCGATGGCGGCCAGCGCCTCGTGGGCGGAAACGGCGCGGGCATCGGCGGGAAGCGCGCAGACCTGCCAGCGCCAGCTCCATACATCGAGGCGACCCTGCTCGCTGTGGACGGTGTCATCAGACAGAAAATAACGCGTGTTACCCATTGGCCGGCTCCGATCGTTGATGTAAACTTTTTTACATTCAAATAGCGGAGTACGACAAGTCCATGAATCGAGTCGAGCCCTTGTCGGCCTTCAGCCCCCGCCAGCGCGAGATCCTGGCGCTCACCGAGCGCAACGGGTTCGTCACCATCGAGAGCCTTGCCGAGGAGTTCGGCGTATCGGCGCAGACGATCCGGCGCGACATCATCGCGCTGGCCGATGCCGGCCGGTTGCAGCGCTTCCACGGCGGGGCCGGGGTCACCGGCCAGACCGAGACGTTGCGGCTCGACCACGGGCAGAAGGAACAGCTCTCCGTGGAGGACAAGGTGCGGGTCGCGCAGACGGCGGCGGCCTGCGTGCCCGACGGGGCGAGCCTCTTCCTCGATGTCGGGACCACGGTCGAAATGGCCGCCAAGGCGCTCAATGCTCGCCCGGGCTTTCGCGTCTTCACCAACAGCATGCGTGCCGCGCTCGCCTTCGATCCCTCGCGCCACGACGTCAACGTGATCGGCCGGCGGGTGGCCGGGCGAGACGGCTCGCTGGTCGGCGAGGAGACGATGCTGGCGCTGCAGGGCCTGCGGCTCGACTATGCGCTGATCGGCTGCTCCGCGGTGGATGCCGAGGGGCGGGTGATGGACTACGACCTGTCGAAGATCGCCGTGAAGAAGGTGGCGATGCAGGCGGCGCGCAAGTCGCTGCTCCTGGCGACGGCGAGCAAGTTCGGCCGCTCGGCGCTGTCCACCATCGCCATGCTGTCGGACTTCGAGCAGGTGATCGACGGTCGCCAGGACCTGGCGGCAGAAGCCGGCTGAGCCGTCCTGCCGTCGGTGTCCGGCCCGCGCGTGGCGGGCCGGAGCTTCTGTTTTATGCCGCTTCCTGCAGCGGCAACGTCACGGTTTCAAAGGCAAGGCCGGGCCGGTAGCGGGCCGAGACCTTGCCGTCTTCCAGCAGCAACAGGTGCATCCAGCCCTTGTCGAACAGGGCGCGCAAGCCCTCGTGCCGGGACAGGATGTCGTGCACCGCCTCGCGCGGGGCCTCCACCAGCACCGACAGCCGCAGCGGCTCGTGCATCAGCCGCGCCCCGTCGCTGACCGCCTGCAGCGGCAGGCCGGCGCGCAACCGCCCGCCATTGCCCTCCACGACGCCGATGCCGCCGACCACGTTGTGCAGCAGCTTGTTGCCGCCGCCGAAGAGCTCTGGCGCGACGGTCGAGCCGTAATATTGCAGCGAGATCCAGCTCGCCACGACCACCGGCGCGGTGAGGATCAGCTCCAGCACTTTCATGCCCTCGTCCGCCCGCCAGTCGTAGGAATGCAGGAAGACTCGCCCGCCGAGATCCGCCCCGGCGGTGACGCCGCGCGGCGCGGCGATGAAAGCGGAGCAGCCGGCAAGGCCCCATTCGGGCCGGGTTTCTGCCCAGTTGCGCGCCCGCAAGGCCAGCCGGTCGTGGCTGGCGCCCGGCAGCCGGGTTGCCCGCTCGATCCGGGCGAGCCGTCCCGCCTCGGCGAGCTTTTCCCGCGCGAAGGCGAGATCCGCCGCATGCTCCTCCGACGGCGCGTCCTTCGCAAAGAGCGTCACCTCGTCGGTGGTGGTGTCGTGCAGGCCCGCGACGAACAGCGTGTCGGCGGCGACGGGCAGGCCCATCTCGGCAAGCCCGGTGCGGGTCTCGGGATCGTTGAGAAGCTGCGCCAGCAGCCGCGCGGAAACCTCGCCGGTGTGACCGCCGCAGGCACCGCAGTGATAGGCGCTCTCCTGCGGGTTGTTGGTCGTGCTGGCGCCGTGGCCGAGCAGCAGCACCAGCCGGGCATGGCCCTGCGTCATCGACATCGCCTTGAGCACGGTCGCCGCGGTCTCGGCCTTTTGCCGGGCGGTCAGTGCCGGATCGAGCCGCGGCGCGCAGCCGTGGTGGTGGGCGTGGTGATGTGCGGGCGCCAGCGACAGCGCATCGCGCAGCAGCTTTGCCGCATAGAGCGGGCCGGCCGCCTCCACGAAGGCGAACGAGGAGACGGCGGCCTGCCGGAAGCGGTTCCACGCCCGCCGCGCCCGCGCCGTGATCCGCCCGGCCGTCTCGGCCTGCGGCTCCAGCTGCGCGGTGGAGGTCATGCCCGGCGTCAGCAGCACGGGAAGATGCGCTTCGCTCTCCACCGAACCGTGCGGGTGGTGGGCGACCGGCAGGCCGAAGAAGCCGGCAAAGCCGAGCGTCCGGATGCCGGCATCCTGGCTTTCCAGCGCCCGCCGGAACACTTCCGAGCGCACATCGATGCAGAAGGCCGCCTGCAGGGCGGGCCGTTCGGTTTTCGCGTTTTTCTCCGGAGCCTGGAGACGGGCGGCGAGCCGCCGCTGGAACGCACGCTCGGCCGCGTCCTGCAGGATGGCATCGGCGATCTGGTCGGCGGTGGGCCTGGGCGCCTCGGTATGAGCGGCGAGCACGCCCCGCCAGTCCTGGCTTACCCGATCCGCAAAGGTCAGCAACAGGGCCTCCTCGAAGACGAGCCTGATGGCGAGAAGATCCGTCAGCGTGGCGTCGGTGCTTCCTGAAAGCTCTGCCTGCCAGAGCAGGTAGCGGGCGTGCTGGGCCCAGCCGCCGAGATCGACCAGCAGCCGGTGGAACAGGGTTTCCGCTGCCGGGCCGGCAATGCCGAGCGCAGCGGATGCGCGCAGGATCGCCCGCTCCGGCGTGTCCGGACAGGCGGCGACATGCCGGCAGAAGCCGGAAAGTCCGGCAAGCTCGGGCGTCAGGTCGTGCTGCGCCCATTCCCGCCAGGCGGCGAAGGCGGAGCGGCCGGGCGCCGGCGTCCACAGCGCCTGTCCCCGGTCGAAATGGCCGGCGGCCCAAAGCCCGGTGGTGCGGGCGACGATCTCCGGCCAGTCGGTGCCGGTGGCGCCGGCGGCAAGATCGGCGAGCGTCGGCAGCGGCGAGGGGGCGGCAGCGGGCTGCGCAAGGCGCGCCCGCAAGGTCTCGATGTCCGCCGGCTTGTCGGCGAAGGAGGCGGCATCGAGCGCGTCCTGCAGGTCCTGCGCGGTGATCTTGTGCGCGGCGAGCGCGCCGGCATGGAGACGCCGTGCCGGCACGATGTCGCTGCCGGCGACCCGCGCAAGGCGCGCGGCGGCTTCTGCCATGTCCTCGCCGGTCTGGCCGAGGAACGGATTGACGGCGACGGTGGCGTCCAGCGGGAAGGCCGGCGGCACCCGCCGGGCGGCCCGGTCTGCCGCCTGGAGAAGAGCGGTAACCTGCGGCGTGGCAAGGGAGGTCGGAGGCGTAAGCATGATGGAACCTTCCGAGGATCAGTGGGACGAGGGGAGCCGGAAGCCGCCGATCAGGCGGTCGACGGCGGCATTCACGTAGAAGCCGTTGGCGAAGTGGACCCGCAGCCCGGCGGTCGCCGGGTGATGCGCCCAGTGCGGGAACAGCGCCTGTGCGACGGCAACACCGCCGAAGGAGGCGAGCGCCAGGGCGATCAGCGCCCATTCCAGCGGGCCGGCCTGGGGCGGGGCGGGCAGCGCGCCGCCGACCACCAGCCCGGCCAGCACGTGGAAGCCGAAATAGCCGATGGCGGCCGCGACCGAGGCCTTGGCGGTCTTGCGGGTGAGGGCGGCGGGGGCGGCGTCGGCCAGACCCTGCGCCACCAGATAGGCGACGCCGAAGATCAGGATCGCGCCGAGCGCCAGCGCCTGTGCAGACTTTTCCAGCGGCAGCAGCGAGAAGGCACCGGCAACGGCCGCATAAAGAGCGAGGGCGAGCAGGAAGGCGCGCGCCACCGCGGCAAGGCCTGGCGCGGCGACGGGGCCGGGCCGCCGCGTTGCCTGCACGGCGTGCACCGCCGTGCCGGAGGAGAGGAAGGCGTGTGCCTTGTAGAGCGAGTGGGCAAGGATGTGCAGCAGGGCGAGCGGCCACAGGCCGAGGCCGCATTGCAGCAGCATGAAGCCCATCTGCGCGACCGTCGACCAGGCGAGCGCCGTCTTCACCGCGCTCTGGGTCAGCATGACCAGCGCGCCGAACAGGGCCGAGAAACCGCCGAGCATGACCAGCAGCGTCATCGCCGCCGGGCTTGCCTGCACCGGCTCGGCAAGGCGGATGAGCAGCAGGCCGCCGGCATTGATGATGCCCGCATGCAGCAGCGCCGAGACCGGGGTGGGGGCTTCCATCACCTCGGTCAGCCAGCCGTGCAGGGGAAAGGCCGCCGTCTTCAGCAGCGCGGCGAGCACGACCAGCAACACGGCGATGTCGGCGGCAAGCGGCATGTCGCCGGCCCGTGCCGCATCGCCGATCCCAGCGAGCGACAGCGTGCCGAAGGCGGCCCAGAAGCCGAGCGCGGCAAGCAGCAGCGCAGCGTCGCCGGCGGTCCAGGCGAGGGTGAACTTGGCCGCGGCCCGCCGGGCCTGTGGCCGCTCGCGGTAAAACAGCAGCAACTGCCGCAGCAGCACACCGACGAGGACGAAGCTGAGGATCAGGACCGGCAGGGTGGCGGCCTGTACCAGCATGAGGACGGCGGCGACGGCGGCGAGCAGCAGGCCGTGGAAGGCGCCCTCCCGCGCCTCGCCGTCGAGATAGCTGCGCGAGAAGCGCACCACCACCCAGCCGACGAAGGCGACCAGAACCGACATGACCGCCGACACCGTGTCGAGGGTGAGCGCCAGGGCAAAGGCGCCGCTGCCGACGGCGAGCGTTGCCGGGCCGCCGATGGCCAGATGGAGCGCGCCGGCAAGGGCAAGCGCGAGGGAGAGCAGCGCGGCGCCCTCGGCGAGCACCGGCAATGCGCCCGGTCGGCGACCGGGGCGGGCCAGGGCGCAGGCGGCAATGAGCAGAAGCGGCAGGGGGGCGAGCGCCGTGGGGAACATGGGGAATCTCCGCAAGTGAAGTGCGCGCCGGAGATATCGCTTGCCAATATTCAAGAAAATTACATATTTAAGCGGAAATCATTCTATTCAATAGAACGATCAGCGGAAAGGGATCATGCCGCCGCTCAACCTCCATCATCTTCGCCTGTTCAGTGCCGTCGCCGAGGACGGGACGCTGACCGGAGCGGCGCGCCGGCTCAACCTGTCGGCCTCTGCCCTGTCGGCGCAGGTGAAAGCGCTGGAAGGATCGCTGGGGCACGACCTCTTCGAGAGGCGCGGGCGCGGGCTGGTGCTGACCGAGGCGGGGCGCATCGCCCTCGACCATGCGCAGGCGATCTTCCGCACCGCAGAAGACCTGTCGGCGACGCTGAAAGGCGGCGGGCAGAAGCCGCGCGCCCTGCGGGTCGGCGCGCTGAGCACCCTGTCGCGCAACCTGCAGATCCAGTTCCTGCTGCCGGTCATCGGCAAGCCGGATGTGGACGTGGTGGTGCGCTCGGGCAGCCAGAAGGAACTGCTCGCCGGGCTGGAATCGCTGGCGCTGGACGTGGTGCTGACCAACGTGGCGCCGGCGCGCGACGAGGCCCGCCGGTATCTGGTTCACCGCGTTGCCGAACAGGCGGCCGGTCTGATCGGAACGCCGGAGCGGGCGGGGCAGGGGCGTCCGCTGGTGGAGCTGCTGGCGCGCGAGCCCCTGGTTCTGCCGACCCGCGAGACGGCGATCCGCTCCGGCTTCGACGTGCTGGCCGCGCGCCTCGGCGTGGTCCCGCGCATCGCGGCCGAAGTCGACGACATGACGATGATCCGCCTGCTGGCCCGCGAAGACGCGGGACTTGCGGTCATTCCGCCGATTGTCGTGCGGGACGAACTGGCAAACGGAATGCTGGTGGAGGCCAGCCCCTTGCCCGGCATCACCGAGGTCTTCCTGGCGGTGACGGTGGAGCGCCGGTTCCCCAATCCGCTGCTGGCTGATCTCCTGTTCCGCACACCGGACGGTGTTCCGGCAAGGTCCGGGGACGGGGCGACAACATGATCGGCGTGCAAACGCGCTAGACGCGAAAGACAATCCCTGAAAACGCGCATGGGTTGAAATGTCTGCCCGCCTTTTGGGCAGGCATTGCCTACCCGCTTTTTCGACGGCTTTGAAGTTTAGAAAGCTCATTCTCCAGTGGACTTGGATTTCCATTTTTGTAGGATGAATATCCTAACAAAAATTCCAGAGGTAGAATGTGTGATGCAAATTGATGAGTTTGATAGGAAAATACTTTCTGTAATTCAAGATGATGCTAGCCTATCTATAGCTCAGGTTTCTGAGAAGGTAGGTCTCTCGACAACGCCGTGTTGGCGTCGCCTCCAGAAGCTCGAGCGAGAGGGGTATATCGACGGCCGCGTAACGCTTTTGAATCAAAGCAGGATCGGCCTCGAGCTCACGGTTTTCGTGATGATACGGACCAGCCAGCATAACACCGCATGGCTGGAGAAGTTCAACAACGTCGTGAGTTTATTCCCGGAAATCGTGGAAGTGAACCGACTGGCGGGCGAGTATGACTATCTCTTGAAGGTAATCACCAAGAGCAATTCGTCCTACGACGCCTTCTACAAGAAGTTCATCAATCTCATCGAGCTCAATGATGTCACATCCTGTTTCTCAATGGAACAAATCAAGCGAAGTACCCGACTACCACTCGACGCTGTCGATGGCGGACGCTGACGCGCGCATCGCGCGGATCCGCGCCGGCGTCATCGGTGAGGGGCGGGCGATCGAAACGCCGTTCGGCGTGCGCCCGCTCGTCTATGCGGACTACGTGGCCTCCGGGCGCGGGCTGTCCTTCATCGAAGACCTGATCCGCGACCGCATCCTGCCCGACTACGGCAACACCCACACCGAAACCTCGTATACCGGCCGGCAGACGACGGTGCTGCGCGAAGCCGCCCGCGAGACGATCCGCAAGGCGGTCGGTGCCGACGCGCGCCATGCGGTGATCTTCACAGGCTCCGGCGCCACCTCCGGCGTCAACAAGCTGGTGCGCGCCCTGCAGCTGCAGGGCCGTCTGCCGCGACGCGCAACGGCGGCCGAGACGCCCGAGAGCGAGCTGCCGGTGGTCTTCGTCGGCCCCTACGAACACCATTCCAACGATCTGCCCTGGCGCGAGACCGGCGCCCGCATCCGTCGCATTCCGTTGAATGCGGCCGGCGGGATCTGCCTCGACACGCTGGCGAGCGAGCTTGCCGCCGTCGGCGAGGGCGTGCCGCGCATCGGTGTGTTTTCGGCTGCCTCCAACGTCACCGGCGTCAAGAGCGATGTGCGGGCGATTGCGAAGCTGCTGCATGCGCATGATGCGCTGTTCTTCTGCGACTATGCGGCCGGCGCCCCCTACATGCCGATCTGCATTTCCGGAACTGCCGAGGGCGCGGGCGACCATATTGACGCGCTGTTCCTGTCGCCGCACAAGTTCGTCGGCGGGCCGGGCGCGTCCGGCCTCCTGATCTGCGACAAGGCGCTGTTCGAGGGCATCGAGCCGACCGCCACCGGCGGCGGCACGGTCAGCTATGTGACCGCGGAAGGGCATTGCTACGTCTCCAGCGTCGAGCGGCGCGAGGAAGCGGGCACGCCCAACATCGTCGGCGACATCAAGGCCGGCCTTGCGCTGGAACTGAAGGACCGGGTCGGCGCGCACGAAATCGAGCGCCGCGAGGCGGCGATGGTGGTCCGCGCCATGCGCAACTGGGCGCAGGATCCGAACATCGAGCTGCTGGGCCCGCTTGAGGCCGAGCGCATCGGCGTCTTCGCGCTGAACATCCGCAGCGGCACCAAGAAGCTGCATTACGGCCTCGTCGTCGCCCTGCTGAACGATTTGTTCGGCATCCAGGCGCGCGGCGGCTGCTCCTGCGCCGGGCCCTACGGCCATGCGCTGCTGGGGATCGGCGACGACGATGCACTGCGTCACCAGCAGGAAGTGCGCGGCGGGCAGAGCGTACTGCGTCCGGGCTGGGTGCGTCTCGGCTTCAACTACTTCTTCGACGAGCGCACCACCGACTATATCATCGAGGCGGTGCGTTTCGTCGCGGCCCATGGCGCAGCCTTCATGTCGCTGTACAAGGTCAACCCGCAGTCGGGCGTGTGGACGATGAACGGGGCTGAGCGTCCCAAGGCTCGGCCGGCAACGCTGCTCGAAGCGCTGGCTCCCGATGCTGCATCGCCTGTGGAAATGGGGGCCGAGGTGCCGGACTTCGAAACCTGCCTTGCAACGGCGCACCGGCTGGCGGACGAGCAGGAAGCAGCGCTCGCAGGCCTTGCAAGCGAGCCGTGCGGGGACTGCGGCGAGGCCGACAGCCTGCGCTGGTTCTGGCGGCCCGAGGAGCTGCCGCTTCTTCACAGCCAGTTGATCGCCGGGGCGAGAGCTTCTATCCACAAACCCCCATCACGGGTCTCCTGAATACGGACCATCCATGTTTTCCAGCAAACAGATCTCGGCATCCCTTTGGGCGGACACCGCCCCGTCGCGCCAGGCCGCACCGGCCGTTGCCGGTCGGCTCGATACCGACGTTGCGGTTATCGGCGGGGGATTCTCGGGCCTTTCCACGGCGCTGCACCTGGCAAGGGCAGGGCACCAGGTCACGGTTCTGGAAGGCATGGAGGTCGGCTTCGGCGGATCGGGCCGCAACAACGGCCAGGTGATCCCGACCATGACGGCCGCCGAGCCGGACGCGATCGAGACGCGATTCGGCGATGCCGGCGAGCGGTTCGTCGCCCTGGTGCGCGACAGCGCTTCATACCTGTTCGACACCGTCCGCGAGGAAGGGATCGACTGCGAGGCCGAGCAGACGGGCTGGTTCCAGCCCGCGCACCGGGAAAGCCGGCTGAAGCTGAGCCGGGCCCGCGTCGACGCCTGGGCAAAGCGCGGCGCACCGGCCCGCCTGGTCGAGGCGGCCGAATGCGCCGAGCTGCTCGGCTCGGATCGCTGGTTCGGCGGCATGTACAACCCGACCGGCGGCCATATCAATCCGCTGGCACTGGCGCGCGGCCTGGCAAGCGCCTGCGAGGCGAAGGGCGTCGCGATCCGCGAGAAAAGCCCGGTCGAGGCGGTGGAACGCCGCGACGGCCGCTGGCACCTGCGCACGCCGACCGGAGAGGTCGTCGCCCGCGCAGTGATGCTGGCCAGCAACGCCTATACCGGTTTCCTGTCCTCTGAGCTGGCGCCGAAGGTGGCGCGCTCCGTCGTGCCGGTCCTGTCCTGGCAGATGGCGACGCGTCCGCTCACCGATGACCAGCGCAAGGTGGTGGTGCCGGGCCGTCAGGCGGTTTCCGACACCCATGGCGACCTGCATTTCTTCCGCTACGACAAGCGGGGTCGCCTGGTGACCGGCGGCGCGCTGGCACTCGGTCACAACGGCCCGGATCGGCTGCGCGAGATCGTCGGCCGCCGCCTGCAGACGGCCTTCCCGGTGCTCGGCAAGCCGGAGTTCGACTTCGTGTGGAACGGCTATATCGGCATGACCGAGGACCGCTTCCCCTTCATCTGCCAGCTCGGCCCCGATTTCTGGTGCTGGGCCGGCTGCAACGGCCGCGGCGTCGCCCTTTCGGTGTCGCTCGGCCGGGAATTCGCAGCGGCGATCGCCGGCATGCCGGTCTCGCAGCTCGCCCTGCCGATGTCCGATCCCAAGCCAATCCCCATGCACGGTCTCGTCAAGACCTTCGCCCCGCCGGCCATGCTTCAGCTGTACCGGTGGCGCGACGGCCGCGACTGACCCAAGCAAAGACAAGCAAAAGGACGATGCCCCATATGACCCAGGAAACCACCAACGAGCCGGTCGTCACGCTCGACATGCTGAAGGCGGCCTTCGCCATGCGCGCCAAGGCCTATGCGCACATGTTCGACGTCCTGCGAGAGGCGTATGGCGCCGACCGCGCCGTCGAGCTGATCGCCGAGTCCACCCGTCGTCTCGGCCAGGACATGGGCAAGAAGTTCGCGCATCTGGGCCCCGACAACCTGCCGGGCCTGAAGGACGCCTTCATCGGCGGCATCCCGTGCTCGGCACAGATGTTTGCGCCCGAGATCAAGAAGTGCGACGACGAGAGACTGGAAATCCAGTTCCACCGCTGTCCGCTGAAGGACACGTGGACGGAACAGGGCCGCAACGAGGAAGATCTCGAGCTGCTCTGCAAGGCTGCCGGCGCCATCGACGGTGGCCTGTTCACCGAGGCCGGGTTTACCTTCAAGGGCGAAACCTGGACAAAGGGCAAGACCGGTTGCTGCCTGCTGCGGGTAGAGCCGGGCGCAAGTGCAGGCTGAGCTGACTGTCATCCCGGCTGCGGGGTGATCCCATCAAACAACAAACCAAAATCTCTTCCAGAAGACAGGAGAAGATCACTATGACGATGTCTCGCAGGACCACTCTCGGGTTGCTCGCCGGCGTTGCCGGCATGCTCGCCGTTCCCTTCGGCGCGATGGCCGAAGGGCCGGTCTATCTCGGTTACCAGCTGCCGCTGACCGGCAACACCGCCCAGTACGGCCAGGACTTCAAGACGGCCGCCGAGATCGCCCTCAAGGACTTCAACGCCTCCGGCAAGCTGAAGGTGCCGGTGGAGATCATCTTCGAGGACTCCCGCTCCGACGCCAAGGAAGGCGTGGCCATCGCCCGCAAGTTCGTCGACGACAGCCGCATCGTCGCGGCGCTCGGCGACTTCACCTCCACCGTCTCGATGGCCGCTGCCCAGGTCTACAAGCGCGCCGAGATGGCCCAGCTGAGCCAGACCGCCTCGCACCCGGATTTCGCCAAGATCTCCGAGTGGCAGTTCCGCAACATCACCACCCAGGCCCAGGAAGGCGTCTACAACGCCGACTGGATGAACGAGCAGGGCCTGAAGAAGATCGCGGTGATCGCCGAGCAGACCGACTGGGGCCAGTCGGTGGTCAAGGACTTCGCCGAGAAGGTGAAGGCCAATGGCGGCGAGGTGGTCTTCACCGAGTTCTTCAACCGCGGCCTGCCGGACTTCCGTTCGATCATCACCAAGATCGAGCGCGCCAAGCCGGACGCGATCTACACGGGCTTCTTCTATGAGGACGGCGCCCAGTTCCTGAAGCAGATGAAGCAGCTGAACGTCGAGACCCCGGTCTATTCGACCTCGGCCGCTTACAACCAGAAGCTCGTCGAGCTGGCCGGTCCTGCCGCCGAAGGCCTGTTCCTGACGGTCACCTTCCTGCCCAACAGCGAGAACGAGAACGTCAAGACCTTCGTCGACGAGTGGAAGGCCGCCCGCGACGGCGCCGAGCCCGGCCAGTTCCCGGCCCAGGCCTACGACGCGGTGAACATCATGCTCGAGGCCGTTGCCCGCGCCTATCCGGACGTCTCGCGCCAGAACGTCCGCGACGAGCTGGCCAAGACCAAGGACTTCCCGGGCGTCACCGGTGTCACGTCCTTCGACGAGAACGGCGAGGCCCTGAAGCAGCTCACCAAGGCGACGGTGACCGACGGCCAGTTCGTCCCGCTCAAGTAACGTTCGCGCTTTTCCCTCTCCGGGCGCCCATGGCCCGGGGAGGGAAGACGCAGCCGGGCTCCGCAGGCCTGCGCGTATCGGTGACCTGCCGCCGCCATCACCCGGACCCCGGGGGCGGGGAGCGTCACCCTTTCGCCTGGTCCCCGTGTTCCTAGCCAGGACAGACACCCGTGATCGATCCCTACTACCTCCAGCAGCTGACGATCGGCATATCGCTGGGCATGGTCTATGCCCTGATGGCCATCGGTTTCACGCTGATCTTCGGCGTTCTCAACGTCGTCAACTTCGCCCATGGCGAGGTCTACACGATCGGCGCCTTCGCCGGCATCATGGCGATCGCCGCCTTCGGCCCGCCGTTCCTCGTCATCGTCTTCATCGTCCTGGCGGTCGGTGCGCTGGCGGGCTTCAGCCTGGAAAGGGTGGCGTTCAGACCATTCCGAAGATTCTCGGACGAAGCCTCGCTGAAATCGCGGGCCATGCGCGAGGCGACGCTGATGTCTTCGCTGGCCATGTCGATCATCGCCCGCGAGGCCATGGAGCTGCTGTTCGGGTCCGAGTTCCAGACCATCGACATCAGCTACCTGATCAACAAGCCGATTTCGCTCGGCCCGGTCACCATCGTCAACGGCGACATCATCATCTTCGTGGTCTCGGTGCTGATGCTGGGCGGCCTGCAGTGGCTGCTGCGCTACAGCTCCATCGGCCTGTCGATCCGCGCGGTGTCGAACAATCCGCTGGGCGCGAAATATGTCGGCATCAACACCGACCGCACCATCGTGCTGACCTTCGTCATCGGCTCGATGATGGGCGCGCTCGCCGGCATTCTCGTCGGCCTCTACTACGGCGCGGTGTTCCCCTCGATGGGCTTCATCCCCGGCGTCAAGGCGTTCGTCGCCATGGTCATGGGCGGGTTGAGCTCGATTCCGGGAGCGGTGATCGCGGCGCTGGTGCTGGGCGTGGCGGAGAGCCTGTCGACGACCTTCGTTTCGTCGGTCTGGGCCGACATGGTCGCGTACATCTTCCTCATCGTCACCTTGGTGTTCTTCCCGCAGGGGCTCTTCGGAGCGAGGAGGGAACGTGTCTAAGGACTTCATTCAGTCGGCGGGCCTGAAGCTCGCCATCCTGGCGGTGCTTTTCGTCGCCCTGCCGTTCCTGCTCGAATATCTCAGCAAGGGCTACATCTACCAGGTGGTCATGACCGCCCTGATCTTCTCGCTGCTGGCGGTGTCGCTGCAGCTGGTCACGGGCATTGCCGGTCTTCTGCATCTGGGCCATGCCGCCTTCTACGGCGTCGGCGCCTATATCGCGGCGCTGGCCGGGGCCGACTACGGTATCGGCTTCACCCTCGGCCTGCCGCTGGCGGGCCTGGGCGCGGCGGCCATCGCCTTCGTCGTCGCACTGCCGACCATGCGTCTCGTCAGCATCTACTTCGCCGTCGCCACGCTCGGCATCGGCCAGATGATCTTCCTCGTCCTGCAGAACTGGGTCGAGGTGACGAAGGGACCGAACGGCGTCAGCCTGAACTCCGAGATCGAACTGTTCGGCTATCCTGTCGAGAGCGAGCTGGGCATCTACTTCGTGGTCGCGACCATCGTCTGCATCTCGATCTGGGTCATCCACCGGCTGAGCCATTCCTACTACGGCAATGCCCTGCGCAGCCTGCGCGAGGACGACCAGTGCGCCGATGCGATGGGCATCAACACGGTGCGGCTGAAGATCGAGTCCTTCATGATCTCGTCCTTCTTCGCCGGCATCGCGGGCGCCCTGTGGGCCTACACCACGCGCTATATCTCGCCGGTGGACTTCGACTTCGCGGAATCGATCCTGATCCTCGCCATGGTCGTGGTCGGCGGGTTGGGCAGCATTCCCGGCGCCATCATCGGTGCCCTGCTCTTGATCCTGCTGCCCGAGGCGCTGCGCGACGTCGGCGACATGCGCAATGTCATCGTCGGCTTCGTGCTGTTCTTCTCGATCCTGTTCCTGCCCAAGGGACTGTTCGGGGAGGTGCCCTCGCTCAACTTCATCCGCCGTCAGTTCGGGTCCGCCTGGCAGGACAATCCCGACAAGCAGAAGGTGGGCTGGAAATGACCGCCATGCTTGAGGTGGACAACGTGTCCCGGCGCTTCGGCGGCCTCATGGCTGTCGACAGCGTCACCACCACCGTCGCGGAGCGGGAGCTCGTCGGCCTGATCGGTCCGAACGGCGCCGGCAAGACGACGCTGTTCAACCTGATCTCCGGCTTCACCCCGGTCTCGTCGGGAGAGATCCGCTATCGCGGCGAGAAGATCAGCGGCCTCAAGCCGTCGGTCATCGCCTCGAAGGGCATCTCGCGCACGTTCCAGAACCTGCGCGTGTTCCCGAACATGACCGTGTTCGACAACGTGTCCGTCGGCGCGGTCGGGGCCATCGGCCAGAGCCCGTGGCAGGCGATCGCCGGCGGGGCGAAGGGCTCGAAGCAGATCTCCGAGCGCAGCTGGGAGGCGCTGGAGAAGGTCCAGCTGACCCAGTATGCCAACGATCTTGCGGCCAACCTTGCCTATGGCAAGCGCAAGTATCTGGAGATCGCCCGCGCGCTGGCGATGAACCCGGACCTGCTGATCCTTGACGAACCGGCCGCGGGACTGAACGATTCCGAGACGGCGGAGCTGGCCTCCTTCATCAAGGACCTGCATTCCAGCGGCATCACCGTCATGCTCGTCGAGCACGACATGGGCCTCGTGATGAGCATTTGCGAGCGTATCGTCGTGCTGGCGTCGGGCAAGAAGATCGCCGATGCGGAACCGTCGGTCGTCCGGCAGAACCGCGAGGTGCTGGAAGCCTATCTGGGGGTGGACGAGTGAACGTTCTCGAAATCGCAAACCTGTCCCTGCGGATCGGCGTCCAGGACATCCTGCACGACATCAGCCTGGACCTCCCCGAGAAGGGCATCTACGCCATTCTCGGCGCCAACGGTGTCGGCAAGACCAGCCTGATGCGCTGCATCTCCGGCATCTACCACCCGACCGGCGGCGAGATCCGCTACGAGGGCAAGAACATCGTCGGCCTGAAGAGCCACCAGATCGTCGATCTGGGCATTCTCCAGGCCCCCGAGGGGCGGCAGATCTTCTCCAACATGAGCGTGCTGGAGAACCTGACCATCGGCGGCGGGCCGCTGAAGACGGCCGAGCTGGACCGGGTGCTGGGGCTGTTCCCCAAGCTGAAGGAGCGGCTCAAGCAGGGCGCGGGCTCCCTGTCGGGCGGCGAGCAGCAGATGCTGTGCATCGGCCGTGCGCTGATGCGCCGGCCCAAGGTGCTGCTGCTCGACGAGCCCTCGCTCGGCCTTGCGCCGATGCTGGTGCGCTTCATCTTCGACCTGGTGGAAGAGATCCGCGCGCAGGGCTACTCGATCCTGATCGTCGAGCAGAACGCCAAGGCGGCGCTGCGCATCGCCGACCGGGCCGCCGTCATCGAGGGCGGCAAGATCGTCATGGAAGGCTCCGCCAAGGAGCTGGCGAGTGACAGCCGCGTCGCCGATGCCTATCTGGGTGGGCATGTCGCGGCTCACTGAGCCGCGACATCGGGCACGACACACGAAAGAGGGATCCACGATGACGCTGCCGATGATCGAGAAACGCCGGATCGAGGCCGCGGTCCTCAAGCACGTCTTCGATGTGCTGGTGGAGCGGCACGGGCGCGAGGAAGCGGAAAAGGTGATCGGCGAGGCCGTCTCCAACTCCGCCATCGCGCAGGGCAAGGAGTTCCGGGAGAAGGAGCCGCAGGAGCCCAACCTCGAGAACTTCGCCGACCTGCTGCCGCTGTGGCAGATGGACGACGCGCTGCAGATCGAGGTGCTGGAGAAGGGGCCGGACCGGCTCGACTTCAACGTCAAGCGCTGCCGCTATTCCGAGGTCTACAAGGAGATGGGGCTCGGCGATATCGGCCACCTGCTCTCCTGCAATCGCGATGGCGACTTCTGCATCGGCTACAATCCGAAGATGGAGCTGACGCGCACCCAGACGATCATGAAGGGCGCGTCCCATTGCGACTTCCGCTACCGGCTGAAGCCGGCGGCCGAATAAGCCTCCTCGCTTTCCCTTTGCATTTCGGCGGCGCGGCTCTCACGGGCCGCGCCGTTTTCTTTCTGTGAAGACGAGGCCGATACCGCAGGCAGCGATCAGCGCGGCGCCGACCAGCGTCAGCGGGCGCGGCGGCAGGTCGAACAGCACCAGATCGAACAGGGCGGCCCAGATGACCGCCGAATAGCGGGTGGCGGCGACCATGGTCGAATGGCGGGCCCGTGTCGCCGAGGCGATCAGCAGGTTGCTGAGGATGTAGAAGACGATCATCGCCGCGATGATGCCCGTCTCTCCCGCGACCAGCGGCCGCCAGTCGCCGACAACGCCCATGGCCAGCGCCAGGATCAGCGTCGCGACGCTGGCCGTGAAGGACAGCTCGAGGCTGGGCACGTTGGAGGCGCGCCGGCTCGTCAGCATGTCGCGGGCGACGTAGAAGGCGGCTGAGCCGACAGCGGAGAGGGCGCCTTCCATGCTGCCGGCCAGCGCCGGGCCGGTGGCGATCAACGCGCCGGAAAACGCCAGCAGCAGCAGGATGCGCCCACGTGGCGACAGGGGCTCGCCCGCCAGCAGCCAGTTCATCGCCATGACCCCGATGGGAATGGTCATCATCACCGTGGCGACGAAGCTGAGCGGGGCGAGGGTGAGCGCGTGCATCAAGCCGGCCGTCGCTATGGCCTCGAGCGCCGCACGCGCCAGCACCACGCGCGGCGGCCAGCGCAGGCCGCGCCGGATCATCAGCGGCAGCAGGATGAAGATCGTGCCGACCGCCCGCAGCAGGATCAGCTGGCTGGTCGGCATCACCCCCAGCAGCTTGACGCAGGCATTGTTGATGTTGCCGGCACCGGTGGCCAGCAAGCCCTCGATCAGCGGCCGCCGGTCGCTAGGGGGCGGCGGCTGGCCCTGATCGGTCCCGTTCGGATCGGGTGCAGGCTGCCCGGATGTGGGGTGATCGCGCAATCGGCCGGCATCTGACGGCATGGCGGTGGGAATCCCGGAGGGAGGAAGTGGGTCAGCCGGCGGGGAAGGCGGTACGGGCGGCCGCGACCAGGCCGCGTGCCTTTTCCGCAAGCTGGTCGAGGGAGATGCCCGGCCGGTAAAGCGAGGAGCCGAGGCCGAAGCCGCTGGCGCCGGCCTGGCACCAGGGCGCCATCGTCGTGGTGTCGATGCCGCCGACGGGCAGCAGCAGCGCGTCCTTCGGCATGACGCTGCGCCAGGCCTTCAGCGCGCGGGGCTCCATCGCCTCGGCCGGGAAGAGCTTCAGCGCGTCAGCCCCCTGGCGCAGCGCGGCGAAGGCCTCCGACGGGGTGGCAACGCCCGGAAGCGTCGTGAGCCCGCTCGCCTGGGCTTCCGCTACCACGTCGGGAGCATAGTTCGGCGCGACCATCAGCCGGCCGCCAACATCGGCAAGCCGGCGGCACTGCTCAGGCTCAAGCACCGTTCCGGCGCCGATCAGCGCGCGTTCGCCGTGGGATTTCGCCAGCTTGCCGATGCTGGCGAAGGGATCGGGCGAGTTGAGCGGAACCTCGATGATGCGGAAGCCGGCCTCGAACAGGACGTCGGCGACATCGGTGATTTCCGCCGGCGTGACGCCGCGCAGGATGGCGACGAGCGGGCAGGCGGCGAGCGCTTCGCGCAAGGTCATGTCAGGTCTCCCATGGCCGCGGCGAGGATCTGCCGGGCGCCGTCGATTGCGGCATGGTCGCTCCCCTCCACGACATCCAGTCCGAAATGGCGGGCGACGATGGCATAGCGGCGGTTGAGCCCGTCATTGCCGACGATGCCGATGCGATTGCCCTTGCTGAACTCGCTTTTGGCGAAGAAGCCGCAATTGCGGGCCTGGCGGAACTCCTGCGCGATCAGGAGCCCCGAGACGTAGTCGCGAATTTCGCCAGGGGCAAGCTTGCCGGCGAGCATTCCGGTGCGTGCGGCAAAGACCAGCGAGAGCATGGCATCGCCCTCCGCGCCCTCGGGCGAGCCGTCAGCGATGCCGCGCTCGAAGGCGGCCATGTCCTCGCCCGTGCTTTCCGAGCCGGCGGCCGCGCGGGCAATGAAGGAATGTTGCGTCAGAAGAGCGAAGAACTCGCCGGTGACGAAGGTGCGGAAGCCCGAGATCCGTCCGCCGGCAACCCGCGCCCACTTGCTGTGGGTGCCGGGCAGCACGAGCGTTGCGTCCTTTTCCAGGCCGAAGCCGACGATCTGGGTCTCTTCGCCGCGCATCACATCGGGGAAGGGCGCGCGGGCCGGATCGTTGATGCCGGCGAGCAGGATGGCGCGCGAGCCGTTGGCGAGGGTCCGCGTGATCGTGCCTTTCGCGAGATCCTCGACCGAGCACGGGCAGGGGACATAGGGCACCTCGATCCAGCCGTTGCGGCTGGTGACCATGCCGACCAGCACGATGTCGAGCGGACCTTCCGCCGCAAGCCACGGCGCGAGCAGGGCCAGCAGACGATCCTCGAAGGCGTGCTTTTCCACAAACTGGATGCCGTCGCCCGTCTCGATGCGGTCGCGCTGCGTGCCGTCGGCGGCAAGCAACACCGCGCGGAAGGAGGTGGTGCCCCAGTCGACCACGACATGCGGCGCATTGAGGGCGGAGGCTGAAGGCATGAATCGGTCCTTTCGGGGAGCGGCGGTAGGGCGAGCATTCATGCTTGTCTTAGCCCTAGAAACAAGATAGTGTCAATTTATGAAACATAGTCTCACATATTGGACATAGACGACATGGCTGATCTCGCCGGCATCCTTCCGGTTCTCCCCACGCCCTTCACGCAAGACGGGAAGGTGGATCTTCAGGCGATGCGCCGCCTGGTGCGCTTCGCACTCGATTGCGACGTGGATGGTGTGGTCTTCCCGGGCTTTGCCAGCGAGGTGGAGCAGCTGGAGGCGGACGAGCGTGCCGAGTTGCTGGGCCTGGTGGCGCAGGAGGTCGGCGGCAAGGTGCCGGTGGTTGCCGGCGCCAGTGCGCCGACCGCCGCGGACGTGATTGCCCATGGCCGCGTGGCGGCCTCTGTCGGCGTCATCTGGCTGATGATCCAGCCGCCGGTCTCCATCGGCCGCGAGGCGGCGGCGGTGACCGCGTTCTTCAGCGAGGTGGCGGCCGGTCTGCCGGAGGCGCGCATCGTGCTGCAGAATGCGCCGGCGCCGCGCGGCTCCGACATCGCGCCGCAGGTGCTGGTCGAGGTGGCGCGCGCCGTGCCGCAGATCGCCTATGTCAAGGAAGAGACCCTGCCGGCCGGGCCGGCAATCAGCCATCTGCTGGCCCATCGGCCGCAGACGCTGGCCGGCGTCATCGGCGGCGGCGGGGCGCGTTACATCCTCGATGAATATGCGCGCGGCGCCTGCGCGGCCATGCCGGCCATCGAGATCGCCGACGAGCATGTCGCGCTCGACCGGGCCTGGCGGGCCGGTCGGATCGCCGAGGCGCGGGAGGTCTATGTGCGGACCCTGCCGCTGCTGACCCTGCAGGCCGTCTACCGGATGCGCCTGACCAAGTATGTGATGGTCCGTCGCGGAATTCTAGAGAACACCATCGTGCGCGCGCCGACGCCGGAGCTCGACGGCCCGGCTTGCTCGGACATCGATGCCAACCTTGCCGCGCTCGGCATCGGCGCGCCGCGGGCGGCTCTCGCCGGGAGTGCCCGATGAGCGACGCTGTCCGCAGCATCGAGGTCTTCACGCTGACGCAGACGCGGGACAAGCCCTATCTCGGGATGGCCCGCAAGGGCGAGGAGCCGAATGCGCGCGGCTATCTGGTGCGCAAGGGCAACCGCACCGTCTATCCGACCTTCGACCGCAGCGTGCTGTTGCGCATCGAGACGCGCGACGGCGTTACCGGCTGGGGCGAGACCTACGGCCTCGTCGCACCGGGCGCCGTTGCCGAGATCGTCAAGGACCTGCTCGCCGACTTCACCATCGGCCGCGATCCGTCCGATCCGTCGGCCATCTACGACGACCTCTACGACCTGATGCGGGTGCGCGGCTATACGGGGGGCTTCTATGTCGACGCGCTGGCCGCCATCGACATCGCCCTTTGGGACATCGCCGGGCAGATCGCCGGCAAACCGGTGGCGGAGCTTCTGGGCGGCGACCGCT
Source organism: Stappia sp. 28M-7 (assembly GCF_014252955.1). Lineage (NCBI taxonomy): Bacteria > Pseudomonadati > Pseudomonadota > Alphaproteobacteria > Hyphomicrobiales > Stappiaceae > Stappia > Stappia quadratibracata. Next base: position 1,299,302 of record NZ_JACMIA010000001.1, read on the forward strand.
CGAAGACCATCCCTGCCTATGTCTCGGGCCTGCCCGAGGCGACCCGCAAGGCCCGCGCCGAGCTCGCCCTGTCCTGGCAGGCGCGCGGGTTCGACGCGTTCAAGTTTGCAACGCCGGTCGCCGACGACGGCCCGGCGGCGGAGATGGAGAGCTTGCGCGCGGCGCTGGGCCCCGACGCGCGGATCGCCGCCGACATGCACTGGAACCAGAGCGCGGACGAGGCGCTGGCCCTGATCGAGGCGATGAAGCCGCACGGCCTGTGGTTCGCCGAGGCGCCGGTCTACACCGAGGACATTGCCGGTCTGGAGGCAGTGTCGAAGGGCACGGACGTGTCGATCGCCGTCGGCGAGGAATGGCGCACGGTCTGGGACATGCGCCACCGGGTGGAGCGCTGCCGCATCGCCATCGTCCAGCCGGAGATGGGGCACAAGGGCATCACCAATTTCACCCGCATCGGCGCGCTGGCGGCGGAGCGGGGCATCGAGGTGATCCCGCATGCGACCATCGGCGCCGGGATCTTCCTGGCCGCCAGCCTGCAGGCGAGCGCATCGCTGCCGACGCTGACCGGCCACGAGTTCCAGCATTCGATCTTCGAACCTAACCGGCGCCTTCTTGCAGGCGACATGGACTGCGCGGACGGCGTCTACCGCCTCCCGACCGGTCCAGGTCTTGGAGTGCGCCCGTCGGAGGAAGCGCTGCGCCTGATGCAGCGGATATAAGAGCCAAGTGGAGGAAACACGATGACCAAGACTTTCGGACGGTTCGTCAGGACCGCAACCGCAGCTGCCATGCTCTCGGCGACCATGCTGTCGCCGGCGTTGGCTGATGCGACACTCAAGTTCGTCTCCTGGCAAGTGGACGATGCCGGCACCGGCGACTGGTGGAAAGCCGCCATCGCCGCCTTCGAGGAGGCCCATCCGGGCGTGAAGGTGGAGTTCACCAAGGTCGAGCGCGCGGCCTATGCCGACACGATGACGACCCTGTTTGCCGGCGGCCAGCCGCCGCACATCGTCCATCTCGCCTCGTTCGAGTTCCAGTCCTTCGCCGAGAACGGCTGGATGGAAAATCTCGGCCCCTGGCTCGACAAGGACGGCGTCGACATGACCGGCTGGGCCGGCCAGGGCAAGTGCGTGTGGAACGGTGAAACCGCTTGCATCATGATGAACTACTTCGGCTTCATCATGGCCTACAACAAGGCGATCCTGGAGAAGGAAGGCCTGTCGGTTCCCACCACCTATGCCGAGTTCCTCGATGTCGCGCGCAAGACGACCAAGGATCTCAACGGCGACGGCATCACCGACCAGTACGGCACCGGCCACGAGACCAAGGGCGGCGCCGGCCAGTACCTGACCGAGATGCTGAGCTACATCCTCGATGCCGGCGCCTACTGGACCGACAAGGACGGCAACATCACCATCGACACGCCCGAGATGGTCGAGGGTCTGACCCGCTGGAAGACCGTCGTCAAGGAAGGTCTGACCCCCGTCGACCTGTCCGCCGGCGACATCCGCAAGCTCTTCGCCGACGGCAAGATGGCCCTGCGCCTCGACGGCCCCTGGCTCTACGGCATCATGCAGAAGGGCGCAGCGTCCGCCGACACGGCGGTTGCCGAGCCGGCCTTCTCTCCGCCGGTCGGTGGCTCGTCCAACGTGCTGGGCATGGCGAGCGAGATTTCCGATGAGGAAAAGGCGCTCGTGTGGGACTTCATCAAGCTGGTTATGTCGCCCGAGTGGCAGCGCAAATACGCCACCATCGGCAAGAACACCCCGCCGAGCCCGGCTGCCGACGTCTCCGGCGTCGAGCAGGAGGTGCCGCACTTCCCGCTGCTGATCAAGACGATGAAGGCGGCCTCGGATGCCGGCGTCGACCGCATCCCGACGGGCCTTGAGATCCAGTACAACGAGTTCGGCAAGATGGTGCAGGAGGAGGTCCAGCGCATGCTGATCGAGGATCTCGATCCGGCCGAGGTGGTCAAGGTCATGCAGGAGCGGGCCGAGACCATCAAGAACGGCGGCTGACCGCACTTTCGCAGCCGGCCCCCGCCACGGGGGCCGGCTTGTCTTTTCGTTCCTGCGCCGCGGCACCGCGCCCGCGGCAGGAGGTTGCATGTCCCGAGTCCGGCTCTTCGATCTGGCCAGGCCGAGCCGTCAACATCTGCTGGGCTACATTCTGCTTGCCCCCGCGGTGCTGCTGGTCGGCCTGATCATCGTCTATCCCCTGATCATCTCGATCGACCTGTCGCTGCAGGCGGTCAAGCTGCCGCGAATGGGCGCCCCGCGCGCGCCCTTCACCACGGCGAACTACCAGAAGCTCTTTGCCTCGAGCGAATTCTGGATGGCCTGCTGGGTGACGCTGAAACTCGTTGTCGTCGTGACCGCCGGCAGCCTGATCACCGGCGTCTCGACCGCGCTTCTGGTCAACAACCGCTTCCGAGGGCGCACGCTCGCCCGGCTCGCCATGGCGCTGCCCTGGGCGGTGCCGGAAGTGATCGCGGTGGTGATCTTTGCCTGGATCTTCGACAGCTCCTTCGGGCTGATGAGCTGGCTGCTGGTCACGCTCGGCCTGTCCGACGGCATGATCGCCTGGGTCTCGACACCGGGCGCTGCCTTCTGGGCCGTGGCGATCACCATGATCTGGAAGGGCTTTCCCTTCGTCTCGATCATGACGCTGGCTGGCCTGCAGTCGATCCCGACCGATTTCTACAATGCCGCCAAGGTGGACGGGGCCAACGTCTTCCAGCGCTTCCGATGGATCACGCTGCCGCTCCTGATGCCGGTGCTCGGCGTCACCCTGGTGCTGGTCATCCTGTGGGTGTTCCGCGACTTCTCGATCATCAAGGTGCTGACCGAGGGCGGGCCGCTGAAGTCGACCCAGACCCTGTCGATCATGACTTACGACCAGGCCTTCGGCTTCTTCAACTTCGGCTATGCCTCGGCGGTGGGCGTCGTCACGCTGGTCATCTGCGTCGTCGCGAGCCTGTTGATGCTCGGTCGCCAGACCCGCGCCATGTATTGAGAAAGGGGATCCCATGAACCGCACACCCCTGCAAAGCCTGGCGCTCTACGGCACCGTCATCCTGCTCGCCGCGCTGATCCTGTTCCCCGTCTACTGGCTGCTGGTGACGGCAGTCTCCACCTCGGCGGACCTGTCGCAACTGCCGCCCAGCTTCTGGCCGGACGATGCCCAATGGGGCACCTTCGCCAAGGTCTGGGAGGAGCGGCCGATCCCGCTCTGGCTGACGAACTCGATGCTGGCGGCCATAGGCTCGGTCACCCTGTCGATGGTGGTCTCGGTGCTGGCAGGCTATGCCCTGTCGCGCTTCACGATCCGCGGCGGCCATTCGCTCGGCCTGTTCATCCTTACGGCGAAGATGCTGCCGGCGACGCTGCTGGTGATCCCGCTCTTCTCGATCTTCCGCAACTTCGGGATGATCGGCAGCCTGTGGACGCTGGTGCTGGCGCATTCGACGCTGATCATTCCCTTCACCACCTGGATGCTGAAGGGCTATTTCGACACGATCCCGCGCGAGCTGGAACAGGCGGCGATGGTCGACGGCTGCTCGCCGATGGGCGCGATGGTGCGGGTCGTGTTGCCCGTGGCAACGCCCGGACTGGCGGCGACCTCGCTCTATGCCTTCGTGCTGAGCTGGGCCGACTACGCCTATGCGCGGACCTTCCTCGTCAATGCACCGGACAGCTGGACCGCCAATCTCGGCATCACGACGATGCGCGGCGAATACAGCACCGACTGGAACGAGATCTCGGCCGCGGCCGTCTTCGTCGCCGTTCCGATCATCGTCATCTACCTGTTCCTTGAGCGCTACCTGGTCGGCGGACTGACCGCGGGCGCGGAGAAGTAATCCATGGCAAATATCTCCATTCGAAACGTCCACAAGAGCTACGGCGCGCACGAGGTGCTGAAGCCGTTCTCCCTCGAGATCGCGGACGGGGAGTTCATCGTGCTGGTCGGCCCGTCGGGCTGCGGCAAGTCGACGATGCTCAAGATCCTGGCGGGCCTCGAGCCGGCGACCGGCGGCGACATTTACCTCGGCGAGCGGGAGGTCACCGACCTTGCTCCCGGCGACCGCGACATCGCGATGGTGTTCCAGAACTACGCGCTCTATCCGCACCTGACCGTGCGCGAGAATATCGGCTTCGGGCTGAAGATGCGCGGCACGCCAAAGGCGGAGATCGAGCGCCGGGTGCTGGAGGCCGCGAGCACCCTGGAGGTGGAGAAATATCTCGAACGCCGCCCGAAGGACCTGTCCGGTGGCCAGCGCCAGCGCGTTGCGCTGGGCCGGGCCATCGTGCGCCAGCCCCAGGCCTTCCTGATGGACGAGCCGCTCTCCAATCTCGACGCCAAGCTGCGCGTCCACATGCGGGCCGAGATCGGTGCCCTGCACCAGCGCCTCGGCGTCACCACCGTCTATGTCACGCATGACCAGATCGAGGCGATGACCATGGCCGACCGGGTTGTGATCATGCGCGACGGCGAGATCCAGCAGATCGCCGATCCCGACACGCTGTTCCAGCGGCCCGACAATCTGTTCGTCGCCGGCTTCATCGGCTCGCCCGGCATGAACTTCCTTTCCGCCGATGTGGAGCGGTCGGCCGGCGGGGCGACCATCACCCTGTTCGGCAACCGGATCGCCGTCGACGAGGCGCGGCTTGCCGGCGCCTCGACCGTTATCGCCGGTATCCGGCCGGAGCATTTCCACCTCGGCGAGGGCCCCGCGACCTTCACCGTGCGCCCGAGCCTGGTCGAAAGCCTCGGCTCCGAGAAATACGTCTATTTCGACGGCGGGGCGCACATGGTCTCGGCCGGCGAGAGCGAGGACGACAAGTCCAAGGGCCTGATCGCCCGGCTCGCCCATTCCGGCCCGATGGCGGAAGATCAGGATCTCGTCCTGTCCTTCGATCCGGCCGAACTCCATCTCTTCGATGCAATGAGCGAAAAGGCGCTGCGCTGATGCTGATTCTTGTCACGGGAAGCTCCGGCCGCGTCGGCCGGGCGGCGGTTGCGGCGCTGCGCGCCGCCGGCTACCGGGTGCGCGGGTTCGACCTGCGCGCGTCAGGCGCCGATCTCGACGAGGTGGTCGGCAGTTTCGATGATGCCGAGGCCTGTGCCCGCGCGGTCGCCGGCACCGAGGCGGTGCTGCACCTGGGGGCCTTCATGTCCTGGGTGGCGGCCGAGCGCACGGCGATGTTCCGCGCCAATGTGGAGGGAACGCGGGTGCTGCTCGACGCGGCGGCGCAAGCCGGCGTACGCCGCTTCGTCTTCGCCAGCTCCGGCGAAGTCTATCCGGAGAACGCGCCGCTCTTCCTGCCCGTCACCGAGGAGCATCCGCTGCGGGCGAACAGTCCCTACGGCCTGACCAAGCTGCTCGGCGAGGATTTGGTCTCCTTCCACCAGCGCATCGGCAGTTTCGAGACGGTGATCCTGCGCTTTTCCCATACGCAGGATGCCAGCGAGCTGCTCGACCCCGACAGCTTCTTCTCCGGCCCGCGCTTCTTCCTGCAACCGCGCATCCGCCAGCAGGAGCGCATGGGCAACACCGCCGTCGCCGAACTGCTACGTGCCGCAGATCCCGGACGGCCCGCCCATGTGCTGGCCCGCAATGCCGCCGGCAAACCGTTCCGGATGCACATCACCGACACCAGGGATATGGTGAAGGGCTTGCTCTTGGCGCTGGAATCGGACCGGGCGGCCGGCGGGATCTTCAATCTGGGTGCGACGGACCCCGTCGATTTCGCGCAGGCGCTGCCGGCGATGTCCGAAATCACGGGATTGCCCGTCGTGACCGTTGACCTGCCCGGCGCCGGCGTCGATTACCAGACCTCGAACGCAAGGATACGCGAGACGCTGGGGTTCGAGCCGGAATGGACGATCGATCGGATGTTGCAGGAGGCGGCGCGGACATGGCGGACGCGAGCACAGGCCTGAGCCAGTCCCGCAAGGACGTCCCCTCCGGCACGGCGGCACTCGCCAAGGGCCTGACGCTGCTGGACATGGTGGCCGACGCGGAGACGCCGCTGCGCTTCGCCGACCTGCTGCGCCAGTCCGGCCTGCCCAAGCCCACCTTCGCGCGCATCCTGCGCACGCTGATCGCCTTCGGCCTCGTGCGCCAGAACGAGGAGCGCGGCACCTATGTCATCGGGCCGCGCTTCCTGGAACTGTCGCACCGGGTGTGGGACACGTTCGACCTGCCGACCGCAGCCGCGCCCGAACTGGAGCGCCTGTCGGCCGAGCTCGGCGAGACGGTGGCGTTGTGCCGTCTCGATGGCGATCAGGTGCAGTATCTCGACGAGCGCTCGGGCGACGGGCTCGGCGTCAGGGTCGATACCGGACGGCGCGTGCCGCTGCATTGCACCGCCGCCGGCAAGGTGCTGGTCGCCTTCCAGGAGCCGGGTTTCGCCCGCGCTCTGCTGGAGCGCCTTAGCCTCGACCGCTTCACGCCGCGCACCATCACCACGCTGGAGGCCTTGCAGGCCGATCTGACGCTGACCCGCGCGCGCGGCTATTCCGTGTCGTATGAGGAGCACCTCAACGGCGTGAACTCCGTCGCGGTCGCCATTGCCGGCAAGGACGGCACGCCCATCGGCGCGCTGGTCGCGCTGGGCCCGTCGTCGCGGCTGGATGCCTCCCAGATCCACCCGGTCGGACGCGAGCTGATCGCCGCCGCCCGCAGGATCACGGGCGCGGCCGGCGCCATCGCCATCAGTTCCCGTCCGCGCCCGCGCACCAGCCAGTCGCAGACGCCGGACGATCTCGCCTGCGTGTTGCCCTGGGGCGCGCAGCTCGGCGAGGCGCCGGTCTGGGATCCGGCGGCCCGCAGCCTTTACTGGGTCGATATCCTGCACCCGGCGGTCTACCGCTTCGATCCGGCGACCGGCCTCAACGAGACCTGCGAGACCGGCAAGCTGGTCAGCTCGGTCATGCCCTGCGGCGACGGCTCGCTGGCGGTGGCGACGCAGGACGGCATCGAGTTCCTGGACTTCGCCTCCGGCACCCTGCAGCCGCTGGTCGACCCGGAAGCGGGCATTCCCGAGAACCGTCTCAACGACGCCAAGGTCGGCCCCGGTGGGGCGATCTGGGTCGGCTCCATGCGGCTCGATGCCAGCAAGCCGAGCGGCGCGCTCTACCGGGTCGCCGCCGACGGCACGGTGACGCGCAAGGAAAGCGGCATCTCGGTCAGCAACGGCATGGCCTGGAGCCCGGACAACCGGGTCTTCTACTTCGTCGATACGGTGCCGGGCCTGATCTACGCCTACGATTTCGAGCCCGGAAAGGGCGTCCTCGGCAACCGCCGGGTGCTTGCGCGCATCCCGGAAGGCGAGGGGCGCCCGGACGGCATCGCCGTCGACAGGGAAGGCGGCGTGTGGTGCGCGATCTGGGACGGCTGGCGGGTCAACCGCTACCTGCCCGACGGCCGGCACGAGCGCAGCATCGAACTGCCCGTACCCCGGCCGACCAGCGTCGCCTTCGGCGGCGAGGATCTGACGACGCTCTACATCACCAGTGCCCGCACGCGCCTGCCGGCCTCGACCCTGTCCGAGGCGCCGCTGTCCGGGGGCCTCTTCGCCTGCACGCCGGGCCTCAGCGGCGTGCCGATCACCCTGTTCGACCGCAAGGGGCAAGGCGCTGCATGAGCACGCTCGAGACGATTTTCGGACTTCATGGCCGCGTAGCGCTGGTTACCGGCTCGAGCCGGGGCATTGGCGCTGCTATCGCCGTCGGCCTTGCCGGAGCGGGGGCCACGGTGGTCGTGCACGGCCAGAGCCTGGAAGCGACGGCCGCGACCGTTGCCGCCATCGAGGCGAGCGGCGGCACGGCGGTTGCCTTTGCCGCGGACCTTGCCGAGCGCGGCGCGGGCCGCCGACTGGTGGAGGAGGTGGAGGCCCGGCTCGGGCATCTCGACATCCTCGTCGTCAATGCCTCGGCCCAGGTCAATGCCGAACTCGCCGATCTCACCGAGGCGGATTTCGATCTGCAGGTGGCCGTCAATCTGCGCTCCACGGTGGAGATGCTGCAGGCTTGCCTGCCGCGCATGGCCGTGCGCGGCTGGGGCCGGGTCGTCAGCATCGGCTCGATCAACCAGCTGCGGCCCAAGGCCATCGTCACCGCCTATGCCGCCACCAAGGCCGCCCAGCACAACCTGATCCAGAGCCAGGCGCGCGACTATGCCCGCCACGGGGTGCTGCTCAACACGCTGGCGCCCGGCCTCGTCGACACCGACCGCAATGCGGGGCGCAAGGCGGCGGATCCGCAGGGCTGGGACGACTATGTGCGCACGCTCAACTGGATGGGGCGGGCCGGGCAGGCCGATGAGATGGTCGGCGCGGCGATCTTCCTCGCCTCCGATGCCTGCAGCTTCATGACCGGCGAGAGCATCGTCCTGTCTGGCGGCTATTGAGCTCTCACGGCTTGTAGAAGATCAGCCCGGCACCGGCGACGATCAGCGTGAAGCCGGCCAGATGCGTCCAGCGCAGCGGCTCGCCCAGAAACCAGATCGAGAACACGGCGAAGACGCTGAGCGTGATGACCTCCTGGATGGTCTTCAGCTCTGCGGCGCTGAAATAGCCGTGGCCGATGCGGTTGGCCGGGACCTGCAGCACATATTCGAAGAAGGCGATGCCCCAGCTCGCCAGGATGACGATGAGGAGCGGCGAGCTCTTGAACTTCAGGTGCCCGTACCAGGCGAAGGTCATGAAGATGTTGGAGGCGAGCAGCAGGCCGATCGTGGCGAAGGGCACGTAGGAGAGATTGGCAAACGGCATCGGGGGATCCACCGCCAGCGCAAGGACACGCCTGCCGGACGGCGCGGGCGCCCGGTACGGCATCGACCGGGTGTCCGGCGTCTGTCGCGCGCACGGCGTCTGCGACAGGGAGCGGACCGATTCGACGGCAGGAAGATAGCGCCGTTTGCCGGACGCGGAAGAGGCAAGAGGCGCCTTGCCAAGGGAAATCCTGTGAGCGTGCGTGCAGCAGGCGATATTCTCGACCGACGAGAGAATTGCCGCTAAGAGTGTTGCGGTCTGTTGATCCGTTTCTGCAAGGCAGTTGAAGGAGTTGCGCTTGGGCGCCGACGCAACGTCAAAGCCGCGAACGCCTCGCGGCGTCCAGTCCGTCGAAACCGGCGGCGCCATCCTGATGGCGCTGGCGCAGGCCGGTGGGCCGCTGAAGCTGAAGGACCTTGCCGAGACGCTCGGCATGGCCGCTGCGCAGCTGCATCCCTATCTCGTCAGCTTCCGCAACATCAACATGGTCGAGCAGACCGAGACCGGTCAGTATCAGCTCGGGCCGTTCGCGCTGTGGCTCGGCCTTACGCGGCTGCGCAACCAGAACGCCTATCGCGAGACGCTGCGGCGGGTTCCGGCGCTGGCCGAGGAACTGGGTCTGATGGTGGCGATCAGCGTCTGGGGCCTGCACGGCCCGACCATCGTCTATATCGAGGAGACGGCGGCGCGCATCCACTCCAACGTGGCGGTCGGCGGCACGTTCATGCTGACCATGACGGCGACGGGCAAGATCTTCGCCGCCTTCCTGCCGAGGTCGACGACGGAACCGCTCGCCCGCGCCGAGCTGCAGGGCGTCGAGCCTTCGCTCTATGGCATCCCGATGGTCGACGAGGCGACGTTCCGCAAGGAGGTCGCCTCCGCCTGCACCAAGGGCTACTCGATCACCCGCGACGCGCCGATCCCCGGCGTCAGCGCCATTGCGGCACCGGTCTTCGACCATACCGGGACCATCCAGCTTTCGGTCACGGTGATCGGCCCGACCAACTTCATCGACCTGGCCGAGGACGGGCCCTGCCTGAAACGGCTGATCGAATTCACGAAGGACCTGTCCCGCGACCTCGGGCATATCCCGCCCGCCTGAGCAGCGCGCCGGCAATGTCGAGAGACAGGACAAGGCCGCTCGCGGCTATGACGACGCCGGCCAGTTGCAGGGCGGTGGGCCATTGCCCGGCGATCGGAATGGCGAGCAGCACGGCCAGCGGCGGGATCATCGCCGGGAAGAGGCCGGCAAGCCCCGATCCCAGCCGGCCGATGGCGACCGCATAGAGAATGATCGCAAGGCTGCCGCCGAGCACCCCCTGATAAAAGCCCTGTTCCAGCCACTTGGCAGCCGGCAGCGCCGCCGGTTCGAAGAACAGCAGATAGGCGGGCAGCAGCACGACGGTTGTCGTTGCCGAGGCCGCCCCGATGGCCTCGACCGCCGGAAGGCGCCAGCGGCCGATGAGATAGGTGAACAGCCCCCACAGCGTGCCCGAGCCGACGAAGCACAGGTCGCCGATCAGGGTCGAGGTGTCGGCCGTCTTGGACGGTGCATTGTCGGCGGCGATGGCCACCAGCCCGCCGATCAGCACGGCCATGCCGATCTTGCGGTTGGACGTCATCTTCTGGCCGTCGAGAACGACCGGCAGCAGGTTGGCGACGATGATGGTCATGCCCGGCGAGATCACGACCGCATGCGCCAGCGGTGCGATGCCGAAACCGGTGTTGAACAGGAAGGCGAAGGGCGGGCCGATGGCGATGGTGAGCAGCGCCAGCCGGGGCAGGGTGAGGGCGCGCACGCGGGACGGGCGCATGAACATCAATGGCACCAGCAGCAGCGCTGCCACGCCGTAGCGCAGGATGGCGAGGTCGGCGCTGGTGAAGCCGTCCGACCGGCCGATATCGACGCCGATATTGTAGAAGGCCCAGGCGATGGAGGCCGACAGGCCGAACAGGATGCCCGGCAGCAGACGACCCGGTTGTCCCGGGCCGTCCGTGTCCCTTGAGGTGGGAGGCATGGTCAGGTGTTGGCCCCGGCCATGTGACGCGCGGCGATATAGCCGAAGGTGATTGCCGGGCCGAGGGTGATGCCGCCGCCCGGATAGTTGCCGCCCATGATGCTGAGCGCATCGTTGCCGGCGGCATAAAGGCCGGTAATCGGCCGGCCGGCCTCGTCCAGAACGCGGGCATTCTCGTCGGTCTTGAGACCGGCAAAGGTGCCCAGATCCCCGATCACCAGCTTGACCGCGTAGAACGGACCGTTCTCGACCGGCGCGACGCAGGGGTTGGGCTGGTGCTCCGGATCGCCGAGCGAGCGGTTGTAGGAGGTCGAACCCTTGTGGAACTCCGGGTCCTCGCCCTTGCGCGCATGCTCGTTGAAGGTGGCGACGGTCCGCTCGAGCTGCGCCCCGTCCGCGCCGATCTTCTCGGCGAGCTCGCGCAGGCTCTTGCCCTCGAACAGGTAGCCGGAGCGGATCAGGCCGCGATAGGGCACCGGCGCTGGCTTGACGAAGCCGAGGCCGTATTTGCGCAGCGTCTTGTGGTCGGCGATGAAGTAGGCGCAGATCTCGCCGCCCTCGGCCTCGCAGGCCTTGCGCATCGCCTGGCAGAAGTCGTGGTAGGAATCCGCCTCGTTGACGAAGCGCTTGCCCGACCGGGTCACCGCGATGACGCCGGGCTTGGACCGGTCGACGAAATGCGGGAAGACGCCCAGTGTGCCGTCGCGGCGCGGGGGACGCGAGACCGGCACCCAGGCCGCGTTGTTGGGCAGGTCGTCCTTGATGGCGGCACCCACTGCCGAGCCGAGGCGCAGACCGTCGCCGGTGTTGCCGGGAGGCGCCGGCGAGACGTGCTCGTGGCCGGACGGGGAATGCGGAAACAGCTCCTTGCGGCGTACCGCGTCCTGCGGGAAGCCGCCGGCCGCCAGCACCACGCCCTTGCGCGCGGTGACTTCCACCGGACCTTCCGCCGTGTCGACGATGGCACCGGTGACGGTGCCGTTCTCGTTGCGCAGCAGTTCGCGCACGCCGGCACGGGTCCAGATCGGCACGTTCATGTCGAAGCAGGACTTGGCGAGCCGCGCGACCAGCGCATTGCCGTTGACCAGGCGCATCGGCCGGCCGTGGAAGGCCATGTCCTTGAGGAACTTGATGAACAGCTTGGCGACATAGAAGGCCGAGATCGGCGACTTGGTGACGCGGAAGAAGTGCAGAAGCTCCTTGCCCGAGCCGATCATCATGCCGAGGAAGGTGATCTCGGCGAGCGGCGGGCGAAGGCGGCGGATCTCCTTGCCGAGCTCCCGCCCGTCGAAGGGGCGGGCGACGATGGAGCGCCCGCCCGGCATGCCGCCCGGCGCGTCGGGATGATAGTCGGCGAAGGTCGGGCCGAGGTCGAACTGCAGCGAGGTCTTCTCCTCGAAGAACTCGACCGCCTTCGGACCGGCCTCCAGGAAGGCGTCGACACGGGCCGGATCGAAGAAGTCGCCCGCTTCGTGCTCGAGATAGGTGCGGGCCTTCTCGGGCGAATCCTCGACGCCGGCGCGCTTGGCCGGGGCATTGCAGGGTACCCACATCCACCCGCCGGAGCGGGCGGTGGTGCCGCCGAAGACCGGCTCCTTCTCCACCACCAGGACATCGAGCCGGCGGTGGGCGGCCGATACGGCGCTGGCGAGGCCGCCGGCGCCCGATCCGACGACGAGAACGTCGCAGCTGTGCTTTTTCATTGATGCAATTCCTTGAAAGACGGGGCGGGTCAGGCCGCCAGATAGCCGCCGTCGACGGGCAGGATGGTGCCGGTCACGTAGCTGGACATGTCTGAGACGAGGAACAGGACAGGGCCGACGAGCTCGTCCGGCTGGCCGGTCCGCCCGAGCGGGGTGTGGGCCATGAACTTGCCGATGGCGGCATCGTTTCCGCGCGTGTGCTCGGTCATCGGAGTGTCGATGACGCCGGGGGCGATGGCATTCACCCTGACGCCGCGCGGGGCGAACTCGTGGGCCAGTGCCTTGGTGAGCTGGCCGACCGCGCCCTTGCTGGCGATATAGGCGGAGATGCCGAAGCCGGCGGACAGCGACATGATCGAGGCAAGGTTGACGATTCGCCCGCCCGTCGCCTCCAGCTGCGCCGCATAGGCCAGCACCATGTTGCGCGGCCCGTCGACATTGACGCGGAACGTCTGGTCCCACTCGCTTTCGAAGCCGGGATCGCCGAAGCGGTGCCGCTTCAGGATGCCGGCATTGTTCACCAGGATGCGGGCATCGCCCAGCTCCGCGCGGGTCTTCTCGGCAAAGGCGCGGGCGGACTGAAGGTCCGACACGTCGCACTGCGCGCTCAGAGATTTCACGCCCGCCTCGGCGGCAAGAGCGGCCGTTTCCGCGGCGGCGTCGGCGTTGATGTCGCAGACCGCGACATGTGCGCCGGCCCTTGCGAGACCCAGCGCAATCGCCCGGCCGTTGCCCTGTCCCGCGCCCGTCACGATGGCGACGGAGCCCTCAACTCCAATCATGGGCCTCTCCCTAAATTAGTATATTGCTAATCCGTTTGATTATAGATAACACTTGAGTTAGGCAAGCGGGAGGTTGAAAAAAGCCCACCGCTCGGCCGGGAGGCCGCCGGACGGTGCGGCAGAAAAATCAAGAGACGCCCTGGATCGGGGCGCGTTTAGGGAGGTCCTGATGAAAGCACGGCTCGCATCCGCTGCTCTGGCAGCCACCATGCTCACTGCTGCTCCGGCGCTCGCCGACAGCTACGACCTGCAGAGCGTTTTCGGCCTGCAGGTGCCCTCGATCGGTCAGAGCCCGGTCAAGTGGGCCGAGCGTGTCAAGCTGATGACCGACGGTGCCATCGACATTAAGGTGCATGGCGCGGGCGATTTCGTGCCGCCGTTCGAAGTGTTCGAGGCGGTCAGCACCGGCGCGATCCCGATGGGCTTCGACTGGATCGGCTACTGGGCAAGCTCCATTCCCGTCGCCAACCTCGTGGGCTCCATGCCTTTCGGCCCGACCCCGGACGTGGCGCTCGGCTGGATGTTCGAGGGCGGCGGTCTGGAGATCATCCAGAAGGCCTATGACCCGCATGGCGTGAAGATTATCCCGTGCCATCTCGTCGTGCCGGAGGCCGGCGGCTGGTTCAACAAGCAGATCAACACGCCCGAGGACTTCAAGGGCCTCAATATGCGCATCGCCGGCCTCGGCGGTCAGGCGCTGGCTCGTCTGGGCGCCAACACCCAGCTCGTGCCGGCCGGCGAGATCTTCGTGTCGCTCGAGACCGGCCGCATCGACGCGACCGAGTTCTCCGCGCCGCAGCTCGACATCGGCTTCGGCTTCGAGAAGGTCGCCAAGACCTACTACTTCCCGGGCTGGCACCAGCCGTCGAGCTGGGACTCCATCATCGTCAACATGGATGTGTGGAACGGCTTCACCGAAGGCCAGCAGCAGATCATGATCGAGGCCTGCAAGGCCAACATCGCCGCCAATCTCGGTGACCAGATCCACCAGCAGGCCGTGGCGATCGGCAAGATCCGCGACGCCGGCGTCGAGATCAAGCGCTTCCCCGACGAGGTTCTGGTGGCGCTGCGTGCCGCCTCCCAGGAAGTGATGGCCGAGGAAGCCGCCAAGGATCCGATCTTCAAGGAGGCTCTCGACTCGCTCAACGCCTATATCGAGCGCGTCGGCGAGTGGGGCGAGCTGCAGGCTCTGCCGCGCTGATCTCCCTGATTTCTCGGAAAAAGAACGGAGCGGACGGCATCCTCATGAAGGGTGCCGTCCTTTCGCAATGATACGCCGCGCAAGCCTACGGAGGTCGCCGTGTCCGAACTGAGCCGCAAGGCGGGGGAGGTTCTCGCTTTCCCCGGCAAGATCGTCGGATGGCTGGTGCTGCCGCTGATCCTGTCCGTCTGCGCAGGGGTGCTCGCCGCCAAGCTCGGCGTCAATCGCCTCGCCGACTGGGGCGCCAGCATCCCGCTGTTCGACGCCGGCATCACCGTCAACACGCTGCTCGACCTGCAATGGCATGTCTTCGCGCTGGTGGTGCTGTTCGGCGGGGTCTACGCCTATCGCGATCGCAGCCATGTGAGCGTCGACTTCCTCGCCGCGAACTTCTCGCCCCGCACCCGGGCCATCGTCGATCTGGTCTGCGACCTCATCTTCCTGTTGCCCTTCTGCGCCATCGTGGTCTGGTTCGGCACGCGCTTTGCCCACCGCGCCTATGTGACGGGCGAGGGCTCGACCTATGGCGGCATGATCGACCGCTGGATGATCAAGGCCTGCATCCCGATCGCCTTCTCGCTGCTGGGGCTTGCGGCGGTGAACCGCATCATCGGCACCCTGATCGGACTGGTGCGCGGCGACTTTTCTTCTGCCAAGAACAGGACCGGCTCGTGATGGAAGACGCATTCTGGCCGCTGCTGATGCTGCTCGGGCTGATGGGCGGCATCTTCGCGGGCTATCCCGTCGCCTTCGTCCTCGGGGGCATCGGCATTCTCTTCGCCGTCATGGCCGGCGTTCCGCTCGTCTTCCTGTCGACGACGGTGGCGCGCATCTATTCCGGCACGCTGACCAACTGGCTGCTGATCGCCATCCCGCTCTTCGTCTTCATGGGGCTGATGCTGGAGCGCTCGGGCGTTGCCGAACGGTTGCTGAAGTCGCTGGCCTCGGTGTTTCGCGGCATGCCCGGTGGCTACGCCTTCGCCGTTGCCATCATCGGCGTGGTGATGGCCGCCTCGACCGGCATCATCGGCGCGTCGGTCGTGCTGATGGGCATGATGGCGCTGCCGACCATGCTGCAGAACCGCTACGACCCGAAGATCTCCACCGGCCTCATCGCGGCCAGCGGCACGCTCGGCATCCTCATCCCGCCGAGCATCATGCTGATCGTCCTCGGCGACCAGCTGCGCGTCTCCGTCGGCGACCTGTTCATGGCGGCGGTCGGGCCGGGCCTGCTGCTCGGTGCGCTCTACATCCTCTATCTGGTCTGCGTCGCGATCTTCCAGCCGCACCGCATGCCGCCGGCCGAGGTCGCCGACCCGCAGCCCTTCTGGCGGGCGGCCGGAACGCTGGCGCTCGACCTGCTCGCGCCCGTGCTGCTGATCGTCTCGGTGCTCGGCACCATCGTCGCCGGCATCGCCACGCCGACCGAGTCCGCCGCCATCGGCGCGCTGGGCGCCATGGTGCTGGCGCTGGTCTCGCGCCAGCTCGACTGGGCGACGCTCTACGCGGCGCTGCGCGACACGACCAAGACCACCGCGATGATCATCTTCGTGATGCTCGGCGCGACGGTCTTCTCCGTCGTCTTCCGCAAGCTCGGAGGCGATGCGCTGATCGCCGACCTTTTCGCGGTGCACGAGGGCAACCCTTACGTCGTGATCATCATGATCATGGCGCTGGTCTTCGTTCTCGGCTTCTTCCTGGAATGGGTCGAGATCACGCTGGTGGTGGTGCCCATCGTCGCCCCCGTGGTGGCCGGGCTCGACTTCGGCCTGACGCCGGAGCAGACGCTGATCTGGTTCGCCATCGCGCTGGCGGTGAACCTGCAAACCTCGTTCCTGACCCCGCCCTTCGGCTACGCGCTGTTCTACCTGCGCGGCATCGCGCCGAAGGGGGTTTCCATCGGCACGATCTACCGAGGGGTGATTCCTTTCGTGATCCTGCAGATCGTCGCGCTGGCCGCGGTGATCTATTGGCCGCAGGTCGCGCTCTACATTCCGCTCGCCCTGGCGAAATAACCGTCAAGCCGCCGCCCGCAGGGCGGTGGCCGGACCATTCCTCCCAAGCCGCCGGACCGGCGCTTCCGTCCTTGCACGGAAGCCGCTCGTCCGGCGTGGTCCGTTCTGGGGGAGGAACTGCGTCAGTGGTGGGGTGATCCTGCGTATCCGGCATGCCTGGCCGTGTGCCGGGGCTTCCTTCGGCACAATAAGTCCGGCGCGTGCGCCCGGCAGCGAGATCTTGTTCCGAATAGATCCGTATATATTGCGCGGATGGGGCTTATTTATTCTGATTTGGCGCAGGTTCCGCAGTTGGATATCCTTGTAAATTGTTGCAGATATGTGTGTTGCCTCCCGGTTTTCTGAGCTGATACGGGGTAATTTTCATAAAATTTTATATGGTATTATTTAAAAATCCAGCCATGATGAGCCTGCTTGCACCTCATTCATGGATTGTTGATAAGTTGTCGGTCTATATTTTGAAACGTTTACTTATTGCAGGCATACTCGGCGCATGAGCTCGATGATCCTCGACGTGCTGCCCGACAATGAAGAGAGCCGGCTACAGGCGCTGCACCGCCTTGGCATTCTGCATTCCGGGCGCTCGGTGGAGTTTGACGCGTTGGTCGAGACCGCCGCGTCGGTGTTCGGCTGCCCTGTCGCGCTTGTGAGTTTCGTCGACGAGCGCGAGCAGTGGTTCAAGGCCCGGCACGGCCTGGAGCTGGAGCGGACGCCGAGAAGCGCGGCCATGTGCCGTCACACCATTCTGCAGTCCGATCTGCTGGTCGTTCCCGATCTTGCAGACGATCCGCGGTTCCATCGCGATCTGCTGGTAACCGAGGCGCCGCACTTTCGCTTCTACGCCGGTTACCCGCTGTCGATCGACGGCGTCCATCGTCTCGGTTCGCTGTGCGTGTTCGATACCCGGCCGCGCGATCCCACGCCCGAGCAGCTGCAAGTGCTGCGTCACCTCGGCGCTGCCGCAGACGGGCTGATCCGCGCCTATGCGGCACAGGCGGAAGCTGCGAGCCTGCGCGAGACCGCGGAGCGCCAGCAGGCGCTGGTGCAGACCCAGTCGCAACTGATCGCCCAGACCACCAGCATTTCCGGCGTCGGGGGCTGGGAACTCGATCTGGACCAGGACCGCCTGTTGTGGACCGATCAGGTCCGCCGCTTGCTCGAGGTTGATGACGACTACGTTCCGGACATGAAGAAGGCGCTCTGCTTCTTCCTGCCCGAGGCACGGGGCGATCTGCGCCGCGCGGTCGACGATGCACGGCTCAAGGGTTTCCCGTTCAGCCTGGAGTTGCCGGCGCGCACCGCGACGGGGCGGGAGCGCTGGGTGCGCCTTGCCGGCAGGCCGCTTGCGCGCGACGACAGGGTCGTGCGTATCGTCGGGGCCATCCGCGACGTTACCGACCGCAAGATGGCCGAGATCCGGCTGCAGCATTCCGAGGCGCTCTACCGCACGACACTCCTGTCCCTGTCCGAAGGCGTGGTCGTCGTCGATCCGGAAGGGCGGGTCCTGTCGCACAATCCGGCCGCCCTTGCCATGCTCGGTCTGAAAGGGCGCAAGATCACCGGCGTCTCTCTTGCCGCGCTCGATCTCGATTTCATCGACAAGGGGCATGACGGCGCCCGGCTCGGCAACCTGCTTGCCAGGGGCGCGGAAGATCCGGCGAGCCTGTCCAGCACCATCGCGGGCCTCACCTTGGCCGATGGCGGCCTGCGCTGGCTGAACCTCAATGCGGTAGCCTTCACGAGTCCTGTCGAGGGCGCGGGCGGCGGCGTGGTGATCTCCCTCACCGACGTCACCAAGACAGTGCGCCAGGCCATGACCATCGAGGGCGTGTTCCAGAACTATCCCGGCGCGGTCGTCTACTTCGACCAGGATCTCGTCGTTGCCGGCTGGAACAAGACATTCGAGAAACTGCTGGATGTGTCGGCCGACTATCTCGCGGGCCGCCCGTCTCTCGCCGATTATGTGCTGATGAATGCGGAGCGCGGCGAATATGGCGAAGGCGATCCGCAGGAGCTTGCCCGTGACCGGCTGAAGGCCATCCTCGGCGGCCGCGAGCACGGCTACGAGCGCAGCCGCCCCAATGGCGACATGCTGGAGATCCGCGGCACCTTCCTGCCCGGCGGCGGACTGCTGTCCACCTTCACCGACATTTCCGACCGCAAGCGGATCGAGCGGCAGCTGATCGAGAAGGAGCGGCTGGCCCGCGAGCGCTCGGACGAACTGGGCGCCGTGCTTGCCAACATGAACCAGGGCGTCAGCGTCTTCGACCGGAAGGGGCGCCTCACCCTGTGGAACGAGCAATATGCCGTCCTGTTCGGGCTGGAAGACGGCGGCCATAGCCATGCCGGCCGGAAGCTGCCCGAGCTGATATCGGCGACCAATGTCGACATCCCCTCGCAGGATGCCGTGGATGCCCGCGTGGCGCAGATCATGCGGCAGCTGTCTGCCGGCGAGACGGTACGCTCGATGTTCCGCGTGCGCTCCGGTCGGATCATCTCGACCGTCCACGCCCCGCTGCCCGATGGCGGCTGGGTCGGCACCCATGAGGATGTCACGGAGCGGGAGCGGGCGGCGAACAAGGTGCTACACGCGGCCCGCCACGACACGCTGACCGGCCTTGCCAACCGCACCTATCTCAACGAGCAGCTGCAGAAGCTGGTCGCCAGCGGGACGTCGGACCAGCCCTGTCTCGGCATCCTGATGCTGATCGATCTCGACCGGTTCAAGCCGGTCAACGATGCGCTCGGCCACAATGCCGGTGATCAGCTGCTGTGCGAGGTGGCCAGCCGGCTGCGGCGCTGCGCGCGGGAAAACGACTTCGTCGCCCGTGTCGGCGGCGACGAGTTCGCGATCCTTCTGTCCTGCGAGCCGGACCGCACCAGTCCGTCCGACCTTGCCGAGGCGGTGGCCGAGCGGATCCTGACCGCGATTTCCGGACGGTTTTCCATCGATGGCAGCAGCGTCCAGATCGGCGCCAGCATCGGCATTGCGCCGGTCCTGCCGGGCGCCGACCTGTCGGAGCTGATGCGCCAGGCGGACGCCGCGCTCTACGAGGTGAAGAACCAGGGGCGGAACGGCTTCCGCGCCTATCTGCCTGCGGGCAGCGCGCCGAAGGCGGTCGCGGATCAGGACAATGCCACCGTGGTCTGGCCGGCCTTTGCCTCGGCGGGCGTGGAAGCGCGCGCCAATGCGATGCACGGGGGCGCCCGCGTCCAGTATCAGCCCATCTTCTGCCTGCGCAGCCGCAGGCTTTGCGGCTATCAGGTTCTGCAGCCCGGGTCCGGCCAGGGCGGGACGCCCGGCGATGGCCCGCAGGAAACGGCTGCACTGGAAAGCGCAACCGCCGCCTTGCTGCGCGAGGTCTTCAAGGCTGCCGCACGCAGCCCCGACGATCAGAAGATCGCGCTGTCCTTGAGCGTGCGCCAGTTCGGTCTCGAGACGCTCGCCTCTATCGTCGAGAACGAGATCGACATTGCCGGTATCGCGCCGGAGCGCATCCACCTGCAGGTGGCCGACAGCTATTTCCTGGTCAATTCCTTCGCGGCAATGCGTCAGTTCGAGGCGCTGCGCGCCGTCGGCGTTCGGATGGTTCTCGACCGTTTCGGCTCCGACTCGGCCTCGCTCCAGCTCCTCGGCCGCTTCCGCTTCGATTCCCTGCGCATCGATCGCAGCGCCCTGCACGACATCCTGGCGGGCGAGCGCGGCGAGACGGTGATCCGCGCGCTTGTCGCCGTTGCCGAGACGTTCGATGTCGCTGTCGATGTCGACGGCGTCGACAGCGAGGAGGTGGCGCAACTGCTGCTGGCCTCCGGCTGCATCCAGGGGCAGGGCGGGCTTTTCGGGTCGCCCGGTCCCATCGAGGCCTTCCTCTCCGTCGCCTGACCTCTTCGCCGAACCAACTGCCGTTCTCCCCTTGTCGGGGACTGCCTGCGCGCCGCGCGCCAACTCGGCGGTTGCTTTGGCGCGTGAATTCATTAGGTAAGGGCCGAAGGCCGGTCGCCTGTTGTCGCGCCGGCCGCGGGCACAACCCAAGAGGTGGCTGATCCATGCAGCAATTGAAGCTGGCGGCACTGGACGCGGAAGACCTGGCGGTGATCTCCGCGCAGGTCCAGGACGCGGTCCTGAAGGTCGGCGACATCCGCTACTATCCATCGGATCGTCATCTGGTGCTGGTCATGAACCGCTTCGCCTGGGACGGTGAGGGCGCAGGTGCCCGCGCCTCCAACGAGCGCCGCCGCGCCGCCCTGTCCTTCGCCCGGGCCGAGCGCCCGCGCGCGCAGAACATCCGCCAGGACGCCAAGGATACGGTCCTGTCGCTGCTCGCGGTCAATTTCGTGGCCGCCGAGGAGCCGGCCGGGCGCATCGACCTGGTGTTCGCAGGCGGGGCCACGCTCTCCTTCGACGTGGAGTGCATCGAGGCGCAGCTTGCCGATCTCGGTGCCGCCTGGGCGACCGAGCACCGTCCCAGCCACCAGATCGACTGATCCTTATTCCGGACCTTCCGGGCGCCGCCCGGCAAACTGTGGAGCTTCCGCCCGTGGCGATCCGCCTGTCCACCAGCGCAACCGGCTTCAAGGCCGACTTCGACGCCCTCCTGTCCAGCAAGCGCGAGGCATCCGCCGATGTCGACGCGGCGGTGCGCGACATCATTGAGGCCGTGAAGCAGCACGGCGATGCGGCGCTTCTCGACTACACGCGCCGCTTCGACCGGCTGGAGGCGGAAAGCCTGGCGGACCTGACCGTCACCGCCGAGGAGATCGAGGAGGCGGTGAAGAAGGTCGACCCGCGCACGCTCGACGCGCTGAAGCTGGCCCGCGACCGGATCGCCTCCCATCACGCCCGCCAGATGCCGGCGGACGACCGCTACACCGATCCGCTCGGCGTCGAGCTCGGCTCGCGCTGGACGGCCATCGAGGCGGTCGGCCTTTACGTGCCCGGCGGCACGGCCAGCTATCCGTCCTCGGTGCTGATGAACGCGGTCCCCGCCGGCGTTGCCGGCGTGTCGCGCATGGTCATGTGCGTGCCGAGCCCGGACGGCGCGCTCAACCCGCTCGTGCTCGCCGCCGCCCACCTTGCCGGGGTCACCGAGATCTACCGCATCGGCGGGGCGCAGGCCGTCGCGGCCCTGGCCTTCGGGACTGAGACCATCCGTCCGGTCTCCAAGATCGTCGGTCCGGGCAATGCCTATGTCGCCGCCGCCAAGCGCCGGGTGTTCGGCACGGTCGGCATCGACATGATCGCCGGTCCCTCCGAGATCCTGGTCGTTGCGGACGGGGCCAACGATCCGGACTGGATCGCTGCCGATCTCCTGTCCCAGGCCGAGCATGACACCAGCGCCCAGTCGATCCTGATCACCGACGACGCGGGCTTTGCCGAGGCCGTCGAGAAGGCGGTCGAGCGCCAGTTGAAGACCCTGCCGCGCGCCGATGTCGCCGGCTCCAGCTGGGCCGATTTCGGCGCGGTCATCACCGTCTCGTCGATGGACGAGGCGCCCGCGCTCGTCGATGCCATCGCCCCGGAGCATCTGGAGCTGGCGGTGGAGGATCCCGAGGCCCTGTTCGCGCGCATCCGCAATGTCGGTGCCGTCTTCCTCGGCCGCCACACGCCCGAGGCCATCGGCGATTATGTCGGCGGTTCCAACCACGTACTGCCGACGGCACGTTCGGCCCGCTTTTCCTCCGGCCTGTCGGTGCTCGACTTCGTCAAGCGCACCTCGATCCTGCGCTGCAATGCGGAGAACCTGCGCGCCCTCGGCCCGGCGGCGATTGCGCTTGCCGAGGCGGAGGGCCTTGCCGCCCACGGCCGCTCGGTCGCCATCCGCCTCAATCTTTGAGCCGGGCCAGGCGCCGCGCCGCGGCGCGGACCGCTTGTCGGACCGGCCATGGACGCGCTAGGTGTTGGAGCAGTCGCTGACGGGCGCGCCGGAACCACGGTGCAGGCAATGGAGGGCGCAAGCGCAGGTCATGGGACAGAACAACAGCGCCCGGCTGGTTGCGGTGGAGCTCGATGAAGCCTCCATCCTTCGCTCCACGCCCGACGTGGAGCATGAGCGCGCGGTCGCGATCTACGACCTCATCGAGGAAAACGAGTTTGAGCCGCTCGGCGATGACGGCGGTCCCTACCGGCTGAAACTGTCGCTCGTCGAAAAGCGTCTGGTCTTTCTGGTCGAGCGCGAGGAGGGCGAGCCGGTCGTCACCCACATCCTCTCCCTGACCCCGCTGCGCAAGGTGGTGAAGGACTACTTCCTGATCTGCGAGAGCTATTTCGAGGCGATCAAGACGGCGACCCCCAGCCAGATCGAGGCCATCGACATGGGTCGCCGCGGTGTCCACAACGAGGGTTCGCGCATCCTGATGGAGCGTCTGGAGGGCAAGATCCGAGTGGACATGCAGACAGCCCGCCGTCTCTTCACTCTCGTCTGCGCCCTGCACTGGAAGGGTTAGAGCCCTTCCGACCAATTCGAAGCCATTCTGACGGAGCGATTTTGTGACAAGGTCAAGCAAAGGCACGCAGGTCGTATCTGGATACGGACAAGGGGCTTTGCGCTGGAATTGGCGCAAAATCGCCCGTCCCGCAGGGCTTCCGATTGGCGGGCGCCCGACGTCGACCCGATCTTGCCCGATGCTACGGCATCGCGCGGCGACCGTTTCGACGCCGGATCGCCGCCCCAATCGAGAAGCAGAATTGACTTCGAATTGGTCGAAAGGGCTCTAGGCATGTCAGGGCCGGGGGACGTACCCGGTAAGATCCCCGACATGGTACCCGGCACCGTCTCCTCGGCGGCGCCGGGAGCGGTGCTTTTCGCCTGCGGCATGAATGCGGTGCGCTCGCCGATGGCGGCGGCGATCCTCGCCAAGCTGTTTCCCGGCCGCGTCTACGTGAAGTCCTGCGGCGTGCGCGCCGGCGAGCCCGATCCCTTCGTCGAGGCGGTGATGAGCGAGATCGGCTGCGATCTTGCCGCGCACCGGCCGAAAACCTTCGAGGATCTCGACGAGTCTGGCTTCGACCTGGTTGTGACGCTGGCGCCGGAGGCTCATCACAAGGCGCTGGAAATGACGCGCACGGACGCGGTCGAGGTCGAGTACTGGCCGACGCCCGATCCCACGCTCGCCACCGGATCGCGCGACCAGATCCTCGACAGCTACCGCGCCGTCCGCGACCTGCTCATGACCCGCATCAAGAAGCGTTTCGGCTGGACCGCGACCCCGGGCGGATAGGGCCCGCGCCCGGCCTCTGCACAGCCGCGGATTTTCGCGAATCCTTCTGTTCCCTTTCTCGGCCCGATCCGTTAGGTTCCCGCCACATCTGGCTCGATAATCAGGAATCCATATGGCCAAGGAAGAAGTACTTGAATTTCCGGGGGTGGTCACCGAACTGCTTCCGAACGCGACGTTCCGCGTGAAGCTCGAAAACGACCACGAAATCATTGCCCACACGGCAGGGCGCATGCGCAAGAACCGTATTCGCGTTCTGGCCGGCGACCGCGTGCTTGTCGAAATGACGCCCTACGACCTGACCAAGGGGCGCATCACCTACCGTTTCAAGTGATGCAGCAGGGCCAAACGGCCCGGTCCGTCACCCGCGACAGAGAGACAGCGGTCCGATGATCGCCGCAGCTTCCGACGAGAGCAATACCGACGGGATCCGTGCCAAGGGCGCGCGCCCGACGCTTGTGCTTGCCTCCGGCTCGCCGCGTCGTCTGGCACTGCTCCAGCAGATCGGCATCGATCCCGACACGCTCCTGCCTGCCGATATCGACGAGACGCCGCGCCGGGGCGAGACCCCGCGTGCGCTGGCGCAGCGCCTGGCGCGCACCAAGGCCGAGGTGGCGCGGCGCGCCGCCGACCGCAATGCCGCCAATGTCGACGGGCTGGTGCTTGCCGCGGATACCGTTGTCGCGGTCGGTCGCCGCATCCTGCCCAAGGCGGAAACCCACGAGCAGGCTCGCGCCTGCCTGGAGCTGCTGTCGGGGCGCGGTCACCGGGTCTATACCGCGCTGTGCATCAGCGCGCCGAAGGACGTGGTGCGTCAGCGCCTTGTCGAAACGCGCGTGCGCTTCAAGCGCCTCTCGCGCGCAGAGATCAATGCCTATCTCGACAGCGGCGAGTGGCGCGGCAAGGCCGGCGGCTACGCGATCCAGGGGCTTGCGGGCGCCTTCGTCGCCAAGCTGGTCGGCTCCTATTCCAACGTGGTCGGCCTGCCGCTGCACGAGACGGCCAACATGCTGGCCGGCCTCAAGTATCCGGTTCTCGCCGGCTGGGCCGACCCGGCCGCGATCCGGCCCTGATCCCGCTTCCCGTCTCCCGGCGCGCCCTATGCTGCGGCAGGGGCAATTCCCGCTTGGCCTTGCCGGCGGTTCCTTGCCATAACGGGGCGGGTCACGGCGGATGGGGTGCGCCCTGCGCCCTTTGCCGCAGGATGATCATGCGAAGCGGGGAATATCGATGAATCTCGCAGCCTGGCTGGCGCGGGCCGGAAGGTCGCGCGCGGATGCGGTCGCCCTGGCGCGCGGCGGCTCGCCGGTCGCCAGCTACCGCGACTTTGCCGGCCGCTCGGCCCGGCTTGCCGGCAGCCTCCTCTCCCATTACGGCCTGTCGCGCGGGGACCGGGTCGCCATCGTGGCGAAGAACGGTCCGCATTATCTCGAGGCGCTCTACGCCGTGTGGTGGGCGGGCCTAGTCGCGGTTCCGGTCAACGTCAAGCTGCACAGCGCCGAGATCGGCTGGATCCTGGAGAATTGCGGCGCGCGTCTTGCCCTCGTCAGCTCGGGCATGGAGGCGGATGTCGCCGCCTATGCGCCGGAGGATCTGCGCGATGTGGTGACGCTCGGCGGGCCGCAGTTCTGGTCGCTGGTCGCCGGCGAACCGGCTCCGCTCGCCGAGGCCGCACCCGACGATCTCGCCTGGCTGTTCTACACCTCCGGCACCACCGGCCGGCCCAAGGGGGCGATGCTCAGCCACCGCAACCTGGCGGCCATGAGCCTTGCCTATCTCACCGATGTCGATCCGGTGGCGGAGGGCGACACGTTGCTCCATGCCGCGCCGATGAGCCACGGCTCGGGCCTTTATGCCATGGCCCATGTCATGCGCTTCGGCATCAATGCGGTCGCCGAGTCGGGCGGCTTCGAGGCGGACGAGGTGCTGGAGATCGTCTCGCGCAGCCGCGGCGTGTCGATGTTTGCAGCCCCCACCATGATCCGCCGGCTGACCGAGTGCCCGATGGAGGCGATGACGGAGAACATCCGCACCATCGTCTGGGGCGGCGCGCCGATGCATGTTGCGGACACCCGCCGGGCGATCGACCGCTTCGGCCCGCGCTTTGCCCAGATCTACGGCCAGGGCGAGACGCCGATGACCGGCACCGTCCTGTCGAAGGCGGATATCGCCAACCGCGACCATCCGCGCTGGGAGGCGCGCCTTGCCAGCGCCGGCCTCGTCAGCTCCGTTGTCGAGATGCGGATCGACGGGGCGAGCGCCGATCACGGCGAGACCGGCGAGATCCTGGTGCGCGGCGACACGGTGATGCTCGGCTACTGGGACAATCCGGAAGCGAGTGCCGAGGCGCTGCGCGGCGGCTGGCTCCATACCGGCGATGTCGGCAGTTTCGATGCGGACGGCTATCTGACGCTGCTCGACCGCTCGAAGGACGTGATCATCTCCGGCGGCACCAACATCTACCCGCGCGAGGTGGAGGAGGTGCTGCTGACCCATCCGGGCGTGCGCGAGGTCTCCGTCATCGGCCGGCCGGATGCCGAATGGGGAGAAAGCGTCGTTGCCTGCTATGCGGGCGATGCGGAGCCGGGCGAGCTCGATGCGCTGTGCCTGGAGCACATTGCCCGCTTCAAGCGGCCCAAGGACTATCTGCACCTGCCCGAGCTGCCGAAGAACAACTACGGCAAGATCCTCAAGACCGAGCTGAGAGCAATGGACCAGCGCCGGGTGCGGCGCGGCGGCTGAGCATCGTCCGTAGCACCGCGCGCCTGCCCGCTGACGTTGCGGTCGACGTCGGCGGAGCGCTCCAGTATAGCTGGGGCAGGATGAACCGGCCCTGCTTCGGGCCGAGGGAGAAAATATGACGAGCGCACAGGACGAAGGCAAACAGCAGAGGCGGGCGCGGCCCTGTCCTGGCTGCGGCAAGCTGTCGGTGGAGCGCTACCATCCCTTCTGTTCGGCGCGCTGCGCCGATGTCGATCTCAATCGCTGGCTGTCCGGCAGCTACAGCGTGCCGGTGGTGGAGCTTGAGCCGGAAGACCTTGCCGCGCTGGAGGCAGCGCAGGAGAAGCTCGAGAACCGGGAGTGACGCAGGGGATTGCGCTGGTTTGTGACCCGCATCACCCCGCCATCGCGTCAAGACGATAGGGTAGCAACGAGACGAGCGGCAGATCCGCTTGCGATCCGCCGACAGGAGACTGGATATGGCCATGACCTTCCGCCCCCTTGCCGTTGCCGTTGCGACCCTCATCGCCGTGGCGGGCCAGCCGGCTTTCGCCAGCGAGCCCGTCGGCGTTGCCAGCGCCGTCAACCAGAGCGCCCAGAGCCAGCGAGGCGGCGCGCGCATGCGCACCATCCGTATCGGCACCGACTTCGTGAATCGTGAAAAGATCGAGACCGGCGCCTCGGGCCTCGTGCAGGTCCTGCTGGCCGACGGGTCCAACTTCGTGGTGGGTCCCAATTCCAGTCTCGTCATCGACGAGTTCGTCTATTCGCCGTCCGCCGGCACGGGGCGCATCGTCGCCACCTTCGGCCGGGGCGTCGCCCGCTATGTCGGCGGGCGCATCTCCAAGCAGCGCGGCGGCGTCACCATCAACACCCGCCAGGGCACCATCGGCGTGCGCGGCGGTATGGCCAATCTCGTCGACCGCGGCGGCCAGACGGTGTTCTCCTTCCTCTATGGCAAGGACCTGACCTTCACCGGCCGCAACGGTAAGACGACCCGTGTCTACCGGCCGGGCTTCTCGATCTTCGCCAATGGCGGGCAGGGCGCCACCCAGCGCACGCCCGGCTCGGTGGTCGCCGATGTCAACCGCATCCTGCAGGGCAACCGTCCCTCTGGCAGCCGCCCGACCGCCAGCCAGCTTGCCCGCTTCTCCGCGGTCAACTCGGCGCTGCCGCCTGCGTCCGAGGCGCAGTATCCCGCGCCGGTGCTGAGAAGCGTGCCGACCGGGACGGATCCGCGCGATGTCAATCACGCCAACTCCGTCTACATCAAGTCGAATACCCCCACCTATTGCGTCGGCTACTCCTGCTAGCGGATTGCGCGCATCTTGCGGGGATGAGCGGGATACTTGTGCCCTGACGCGGCTGGAATGGTTGATCTGCCCCCGGCAAGCTGGCAGTCTCGCGATTGCGAATGCGGGGATCCGGGGCGCGGTGCCTTCCCCTTGTCGGTAGCCTGGGCAGTCGCCGCATCGACGGTGCGCGGCCTCATCTTGCGGGAGTGGACGGTATGCGGGTTGCTTCTTTCGGCGCGGCCGTGCTGGCTGCTGCGGGCGGCGTGGTGCTGTCGGCGTCCCTTGCTGTCGCGCCGGCACAGGCCGATTACGCCCTGACGATCCTTCACATCAACGACCTGCACTCGCGCCTGGAGCCGATCAACAAGTACGATTCCACCTGCGGCGCCGAGGATGACGCGGCGGGCAAGTGCTTCGGCGGCATCGCCCGCGTCAAGAGCAAGATCGACGAGCGCCGCTCGGCCCTTTCCGCTGCCGGCCGCAACGTGCTGACGCTCGATGCCGGCGACCAGTTCCAGGGCTCGCTGTTCTACACGACCTACAAGGGCGCCGCGGCGGCCGAGTTCATGAACATGATCGGCTTCGACGCGATGGCCGTCGGCAATCACGAGTTCGACGACGGCCCGGCCGGTCTCGCCGCCTTCCTGGACAAGGTCGATACCAAGGTCCTGTCCGGCAATATCGAGGTGGAGAACGAGCCGACGCTGAAGGGCAGGGTGCCCGGAACGCTGGTGCTCGAGATCGGCGGCCAGAAGGTCGGCATCGTCTCGGTGCTGGCCGAGGATACGGTCGAAACCTCCTCGCCCGGCCCCAACGTCTTCTTCCAGCGCGCCGAGACCTATCTGAAGGGCGCGGTCGAGGGTCTGCAGGCTGCCGGTGTCGACAAGATTGTCGCGCTGACCCATATGGGCCTGCCGCGCGACATGGAGATCGCCGCCCGCGTGCCGGGCATCGACGTCATCGTCGGCGGCCACTCGCACACGCTGCTGTCCAACACCCATGAGGGCGCCGCCGGTCCCTATCCGGTGCTGGTGCAGAACCCGGCGGGCCGCCAGGTGCCCATCGTCCAGGCCTACGCCTATGGCAAGTTCCTGGGCGAGATCGAGATCGTCTTCGACGATGCCGGCAACGTCACCTCGGCGACCGGCAATCCGATCCTGCTCGACGCCTCGGTGCCGGCCGACAAGGCGGTCGGCGCGCGTCTTGGCGAACTCGCCGCTCCGCTCGAGGAGCTGCGCGCCAAGGTGATCGGCAGCACCGCCGAGACCATCGACGGCTCGCGCGACACCTGCCGCGCCGGCGAGTGCACCATGGGTACCCTCATCGCCGATGCCATGCTGGAGCGCTCGCGCGGGCAGGGCGTGCAGATCGCCATCCAGAACGGCGGCGGCATCCGCGCCTCCATCGATGCCGGCGAGGTCACCATGGGCGAGGTGCTGACGGTGCTGCCCTTCCAGAACACGCTCGCCACCTTCCAGCTCAAGGGCCGCGATATCGTCGCCGCGCTGGAAAACGGCGTTTCGCAGGTGGAGGAGGGCGCCGGTCGCTTCCCGCAGGTCGCCGGCATCCGCTTTACCTGGACGCGCGCGCGCAAGCCGGGCGACGGCCGCATCATCCAGGTCGAGGTCGCGGAAGAGGGCGGCTGGCAGCCGCTCGACATGGACAAGACCTATGTGGTGGCCACCAACAACTACATGCGCGGCGGCGGCGACGGCTACAAGATCTTCGCCGAGGCCGGCACCAATGCCTACGACTACGGGCCGGGGCTGGAGACGGTGGTGGCGGACTACATCAGCGCGCTGCCCGAAGGCTACAAGCCCTATACCGACGGCCGGGTCCGCGAGGTCCAGTAAGCCATGCCCGCAGCCGGCGCCTGCATTGGTGCCGGCTGCGCCGGTGCCGTCCGCCTGATCGAACCAGCCCGGGCCGCCTCGCGACAAGCGCGGGAGCGGGCCTGAAAGGCTGGATGTGCCCGGAATGCAACATGACCCTCATTATTTGACAGGGCCTATCCTTTGGGCGGGACTCTCGCCGGGCACGTAACGTAATCTCCCCCCGTTCAAGACATGACTTTTGGAGGGGGCTCGTGGACGTGGCGGTGGTTGCCCGGCGTGGAGTACTGCGTATTGCTGGTGTTGCTGCAGCCGGTCTGATTGCGGTCGCCGGCGCGGCAAAGGCGCAGGACGTCGCCGCTCAGGGTCAGGCCCAGGAGCCGGCCTTGGTCGCCGGGGCTCCCATGACGCAGGAGCAGCTGCGCGCCCGCCAGACCGAGCTTCTGGCGGCGATGATGCGCGATCCCGCCAATCTCGACCTTGCCTTCGAATATGCCACCCTGTCGGCCCGCATGGGCGACTACGAGGCTGCCATCGGCACCTTCGAGCGCATGCTGATCTACGCGCCGGGCCTGCCGCGCATCCAGCTGGAGCTCGG
Organism: Stappia sp. 28M-7; assembly: GCF_014252955.1. Taxonomy (NCBI): domain Bacteria; kingdom Pseudomonadati; phylum Pseudomonadota; class Alphaproteobacteria; order Hyphomicrobiales; family Stappiaceae; genus Stappia; species Stappia quadratibracata. The sequence continues at coordinate 1,329,459 of NZ_JACMIA010000001.1, forward strand.
CGTCCTCTACTTCCGCCTCGGTTCCTTCGATGCCGCACGCTCCTATTTCGAGCAGGCCCTGCAGGCGCCGAACGTGCCGCCGGAAGTGACGGAGCGCGTCCAGACCTTCATGACCGCCATCGACACTGCCGAGGATCCGACCAAGTTCTCGGCAACGATCATGACGGGCCTGCGCTGGCAGTCCAACGCCAATGCCGGCCCCGGCGGCCGGCAGGTCACGCTGAACGGCGTCACCTTCCTGCTCGACGACACCGCCATCGGCCGGGCCGACTGGAACGCCTTCGTCGCCGGCAACGTGCATGCGGCCTATGACCTGGGCACCCAGGGCGATCTGCTGGAGGCGGACCTGCTGTTCTACGGCGGGCGCTATTTCGACAGCACGCGCCTCAACACCGAGCTTGCGGAGCTGACCTTCGGCCCCTCGTTCAACCTGGCCCGCTTCGACATCGACAACGCACGCCTCGGCCTTTACGGCATCCTGACCGGCGTGCGGCTCGACAATTCCAACTATTCCGGCGCGACCGGTTTCGGCGCCCGCTTCGGCATGCAGCCGAGCCCGCTGTCGAGCGTCAACGCCAAGGTCGAATACCGCTATCGCTGGTACCGTGACAGCCGCACCTATCCGACCGTCAGCGATCGCAACGGCTACCAGATCCTGGCGCAGCTGACCAACAGCTACCAGTTTTCCGCCGCATGGTCGGGCCGCGTCGCCCTGCTTGGCGACTACGAGCATGCGTCCGTGCGCTACGAGCAGAGCTGGGAGGCGGGCGCGTCCGCCGGCGTCACCTATCGGTTCGCCTCGCCGGTGGAGATGCTGCGCACCGTCTGGTCGGTCGATGCCGATGCCGGCTACACCCGCCGCGAGTTCGCCTCGCCGGATCCGGCCATCAGCGCGACGAAGAGCCAGACCGACAACGAATTGTGGGTGCGCGGCGCGCTGAACGTGCCGTTCCGCCAGGATATCGCCATGTCGCTGGCGGCCGAGTTCCGCCGGATGCAATCGAATTACCAGACGCGCGACTATTCCAACACGTCGCTGACGCTGAGCCTGATCAAGACGTTCTGACATCGACATCGCCTGACACGTGGCATGACACGCGCCGTTCTGAAGGGGGCTGAAATGCGCAGGCAATATATGATGGCGGCCCTGGGAGCCGCCCTTGTCGTGGTGCCCGGGGCCGCTGCAGCCCGCAACGACGTCGGCGTTGCCGCCGCCGTCAACCAGGACGCCCTGCGCACGCCGCCGGGCGCCGGCACCCGCACCATCGTCCTCGGCGACAATCTGATCTACCGCGAGCGGATCGAGACAGCCGGCGAGGGGCTGGTGCAGATCCTGCTGGTCGACGGTTCCACCTTCACCGTGGGCGCCAATTCCGACCTCGTCATCGACGAGTTCGTCTACGACCCCAATGCCGGCACTGGCAAGCTCGTCGCCACGTTCGGCAAGGGCGTGGCCCGCTTTGTCGGCGGCCGCCTCAGCAAGAATGCCGGCGGTGTCACCGTCAAGACGCCGGTCGGCACCATCGGCATCCGCGGCGGCATCGCCAATCTCAATCTTCTGGGCGGGGGCGCACGCTTCTCGTTGCTGTTCGGCGACGAACTGAGCTTCACCGGTCTCAACGGCGAGAGCCGGCGCATCTACGAGCGCGGCTATACGCTGGCCATCGCCTCGGCGGCGTCTGGCAATTACAGGCCGGAGATCCGCCGCACCAACCAGGCCGACATTGCCGGCGTGCAGCAGGGCCTCGCCGGCCGCGGCGGGCAGACCGGCGGCATCTCAAGCCCGCCGACCGACAGCCAGGTCCGCAATTCCGGTGTCGGGCAGGCCAATTCCGGTCGGCCGGTCGTTGCCGTCCTGCCGCGGCCGCGTCCGCAAGTGGTGGAATCGACCCAGATCAACGAAGGCGGCCAGGTCGTCAACGAGATCAACCATGGCGCCACCAACGAAATCATCCGCGACGTGGTGGTCGGCGGCACGCCGCCGCCGGTGGAAGGCGCCGAGGTCGTGATGCGCGTGCTCACGGCGGCCTCGTCCTACAGCCCGGCCTCGGAGACCTTCACGGTGACCGATCCCGGCCGCCAGGGGCTGATCGGCGGCACGCCGGGCAGCGACATCACCGCCACGTTCACAGTGACCGCCGAGGGCACCCAGCTGACCGGCACCATCGGCGGCGAGACCCTCACCATTCCCCTGCCGACGGGCGGGCAGGCGGCGTTCCGCGTCGTCACCTCGGGCGGGCGCACGGTTGCAGGCACCGTCCATCGCAACGGCGACCATTTCCTCGCCTTCACCTATTTCGAGGAGATCTCCGCGCCGCTCCTCGTTCCTTCCGAGGTGCCGGGAACCGTCGGCGGGCCGCTTGTCGTCAATGCTCCGGTCTTCGGCTTTTGGGGTGTGCGCACCGATCCCGCGACGCTCCGCGAGACCGGCACCAACCAGATCCGCCGCTATCACCTGTCGGCCGATCCGGTGCAGGTGGCGCGCACCGGCGTTGCCCACGATCTCTATTTCCTCAACCCGCTGGCGGGCGAGCTGCTAGGCCCCTCGTTCCTGCAGAACGTGCGCACCAGCGATTTTCTGGTCGTGTCGGGCTCGGACCTCACCGACGACGATCCGCGCTTCCTCGTCTCCTCCATGCTGATCCAGGGGCAGGGCGCCTCGCAGTCCTCGGCGATCTCCGTCTCGGCTGGCCAGATCTACGAGGACGAAGTGGACGGCTTCGTCATCGGTGGCCCCCGGCGCGGCGGCTTCCGCGTGTCGGGCTACGATCCGTCCGTGCTCTATGCCGGGCCCGTCTCCTCTCTTCCCGGCAGCGATGGTGGCCATGTCTTCGGCCCGAACGGCGATAATTTCGTCCTCGGTTTCGGCCCCGGCGATCTCGATGCCGGAAACGACAGCTCCGCGCGTCTTCCGCTCCCTTACGAGACGGTCACCGACACGGTTTCCGGCTACACGCATGTGGGGCAGGTCGCCTCGATCTCGCCGTCGGGCGAGTTCGTCCGCACCACACGGCTGCTCAACGGCTATGCCTCCGGCATGGTCGAGGTCGGGACGAATGGCGGCGCTGCGGTGCCGTTCTGGTCGATGTCGCCGAACATGTTGACCATGGGCTTCGACGCGGTGAGCAATTCCGTCGGCGCGAGCATGACCGTGCTCGACGCTTTCGATGGCGACGAGCACCTTGCAGGGCTTGTGCTGGGTTTCGGCGACAGCCTGTTCACCACCGGACCGAACGGCCAGTCGGCGCTGATCGACGATAACCGCTATGCGCTCACCTACAATTTCGGCGAGACCTTCGCGATCACCGACGATGAGGAGGTGATCGCCCCCGACAGCAACCCGCGCAGCTACATGGTGCCCTCGACCTTGGTCGCCGGGGCGGACAATGCGCTGTTCACCGATGTGGCGCGCTGCACCTGCTCCTTCCTCGAGTGGGGCTATTGGGGCACGCGCTTCCGCGGCGAGGACGTGTCCGAAACCGCCCCGTCCGATCCGCGCCGGCGCGATTTCGTGCATCTGGGCACCTGGGCGGCCGGCGATGTCTCGACCTATGGCGAACTGCCGACCGTCGGCACCGCTTCCTATGCCGGCCATGCGGTGGGCAACGTGGCGCGGACCACGTCCGACGGGCCGGTGCAGTATCTGGCCGCCGGCAACTTCAACATGACCTACGATTTCGGTTCGCGCAGCGGCAGCGCCAGCATTACCAATTTCGACGGATACAATTTCGGCGGATCGTTGACCTCGCCCACCGGGAGTGCCGAAGGACTGAACAGCTTTGTCGGCGGGCTGTCCAATCCCGGCGAGACCCTGTCGGGCGTTCTGACCGGCTCCTTCGTGCGCGGCCCGACCGGGCCGGCGCAGGGCGTCGTCGGCAGCTTCGGCGTGTCCGATCCCTCCGGCGCCTACACCGCGACCGGCGTCGTCGTCGGTCAGCAGTAGGCAAGTTTCGTCAAGGGTTTGCCGGGCGCTGGCCCGGCGCCCGCTCCCTCTCGCGGCACTGTTTGCAAGGCCGCTTTCGCGCTTGTGCAAAACTTTGGCGAGGGAACTGGACAGGCTCTGTTCGAGCCTCTATAAGACCGGCACTTCGATGCGACGCGGGCTTGCCGCGACACGCTTCGCGGGCCCAGGTAGCTCAGTTGGTAGAGCAGCGGATTGAAAATCCGCGTGTCGCTGGTTCGATTCCGGCCCTGGGCACCACTTTCCCTTAGATAAATCCCTACAGATCAAGCCCTTAACGGCTTTATGGTGAGTCTTGGCGAGTCCGTCGTCAAGCCCTTCGTCACACTTCCGGTCCCGCCGGTGTGACGCCAGTGTGACCACCCTCATTTCTTGGATGGAAGCCGAGGGGGGTACCGGGGGATCTGCTGCCACTTCTTCCCTACGTAGGCGCTTCAGATTTTTCCGCCGTTTCTGGGTCCCCACTCTCGGTTTTGCGCCCCTGTCTGCGTTTGTCAGGCTTCGTCAGCAAAACAGGCGCTCAACCGGTCCCCACTTCTATAGCTCGACCTTGGAGCACCACCTTGCCGCCGACACTGACAGAAGTGCATTCAGCCGCGCCTGGAGATACTCCGCGTAGCGCGAGGACGGCTTGTTCCGGTGAGTGTCGGTGATCAGAAGACGAACGACTGAAGTCCAGAAGTGGTGCCGGTCCCGGTGCAGGAAGACGTCATTCAGTTCGACAAACTGGACCGCCAGGAACGCCCACCAGAACCGCTCTGCCAATTGCCCGTTGCTCTCCCCAGGGTGACACTGCCGGATCCTCTCGACCTGCCCCACGGCGGCTTCATAGGCCGCCCTACGGATGCGCCCCCTTGTGTCCTGGAAGTGGATGGGGCGGGGTCCGAAGGCCATCTCGGCGATCTTGCCGATCAGTCCCTGTGCCTCGTCATCAGCCGCTACGTGTGGCCCCAGAACCTTCCTCAGGTAGCGCTCATGGACGGCTAGGAGCTGCTTGCCTGGACCTGCGACGGGTGCGCCATAGTGGCGGACCAAGGAGCGATGATAGGCACAATAGCGGCCCTTGCCGATCCGGACGCAGTGCGGAGCGTTGCAGGGCTGTTCCTTGATGAAAGACAATCGGTTAGAAGGCATGGGAAACGATGATTAATGCGGGCAGACCTCTATAAGACCCTTATAGAGACTTGCCTGCGTTTCGGTGGAACCAAATCGCAAATCACGACACTCAATGACAGTATTGCCATCCGATTTCGCCGCTGCAATGGAGCGGCTGTGGACTGTGAAGTTAGGCAACGTCGCCGGTCCTGCCTTCCGTGAGCTTTGGACCAGGATGGGAGAGACGTTCCACCTGGCAATCCGACAGAATATGAAGGCAAGCGCCCTATCAATTGCCCCAGCGTGGCAGGTTCTAGCGCCCGAGATGGGCGTCGGGAAGACACAGGGCGCTCTGCTGTATCTGGCCATGATGGCAAAGGCTTCGAGAAAATTTTCACCGCCTCTAAGAATCGGCGGTCTCTTTGTCGCTCGAACGATTCAGCAATGCGAGGACGCTGCACGCACGATCAATGAGCTTGCCGGCTTCGAGGCGGCCATTACGCGACACTCGTCCAACGCGGTCACCCTGCGAGAATGCGGACGTTTCCCAGTGGTAGTGATTACACATGCTGCTGTCACGCAGTCCTGGGCACAATCATATTCTGGAATAGTCGACATCTACGAGAGTTGGGAAGGCGGGCGTCGGTGCCTCGTCATCATTGATGAGGCCTTGGCCAATGCAGTTGAATTCCATTCAGTTGACGAAGGTTCATTGCACCGAGTGTTGGGGCTTCGCGTCTCTGCGGAGTTTAAGGCAAAGCATCGGCAGGCTTTCGCCGCAGTCTCGTCAATGCTGGATTTCTTCAAGGCTGTCTCAAGCCGCGTTGAAGAGATTTCACCCATATGGAGCGAGCAAGATCCGCTTTCCAGCGGTTAGCGTCCGAGGAGCTGGTGTAATTTCATCGCCGTCGGCGGTGTGATCCCAGGTGGCCATCGAGGTGTATGTTCGAGGTGGAGTTTGGCGACTTCAACCACGGCCCCTACGGAGACCCCGATGACCAAGACGAACATGGACCTGTCCGAGCTTCTGGCCAAGCACGATCAGGGCGACTTCTTGCGCGGCATTGCCGAAGCCGTGCTGCAACTGATCATGGAGACCGATGTGGAAGGCATCATCGGCGCCGGCCGGCATGAACGCAGCGGTGAACGCACGACCTGGCGCAACGGGTATCGAGAGCGCGCTCTCGATACCCGTTTGGGCACGCTGAACCTGCGGGTGCCGAAGCTGCGGCAGGGCAGCTATTTCCCGGGCTTCCTCGAGGCCCGCAAGACCTCCGAGCAGGCGCTGGTGGCGGTGATCCAGGAGGCTTGGATCGGCGGCGTCTCCACCCGCCGCGTCGACGAGCTGGTGCAGGCCATGGGGCTCAGCGGGATATCGAAGAGCACGGTCTCGAAGCTCTGCAAGGATATCGATGACAGGGTCGGGGAGTTCCTGAACCGGCCGCTCACCGGCGACTGGCCCTATGTCTGGCTCGACGCCACCTATCTCAAGGTCCGCCAAGGCGGGCGCATCGTGCCGGTCGCGGCCATAATTGCGGTGGCGGCCAACACCGAGGGCCGAAGGGAAATCATCGGCTTGGGCATTGGGCCCTCAGAGGCCGAGACCTTCTGGACCGAGTTTCTGCGTTCCCTCCGCGCCCGGGGGCTGAGTGGGGTCAAGCTGGTGATCAGCGATGCCCACACCGGCCTCAAGGCAGCCATTGCCCGGGTGTTCGAAGCGACCTGGCAGCGATGCCGCGTTCACTGGATCAGGAATGCTCTCGCCCACGTCTCGCGCGGCCAACACACCGTTGTCGCCGCCGCGATCCGCCAGGCTTTCGACCAGCCCGACCGCGCCCATGCGGGCGAAACCTGGCGCAAGGTTGCCGAACAACTGCGCCCGCGCTGGCCCAAGCTGGCCGATCTCATGGACGCCAGCGAGCATGACGTGCTGGCCTACATGTCCTTCCCGCGCCAGCACAGGACCAAGCTGCACAGCACCAACCCGATCGAGCGCCTGAACAAGGAGGTAAAGCGGCGCTCCGATGTCGTCGGGATCTTCCCCAACGAGGCCTCAATCATGCGCCTGATCGGCGCCGTGCTCTTCGAAGCCAACGACGAATGGCAGACCTCGAGCCGCTACATGATGGTCGAGGCCTTCGCCGAGATCGACAAGGAGGAGATCGACCCCATTCTCAGCATAACCACGAAAGCCGCCTGATCATGCCCTCAGGCCATCCAGGAATTTACACCAGCTTGACGGACGTGACCTTCCAGCGGGCAGATAGACGAGCTGGAGACACTCTTTCGCCAACTGGTGTCGGACTTGAAATCCGTATCGTCATACGACCCTATTTGGAATGATCCCGATAGCAAGAATGCGGAACTGCAGCATGTATGGGAGACCCTCTCTGCGATCATCCAGCTATATCGGCATTGGGCACTCTTCTCGATTCAAGGTTCGCGTAAGGCTCTAACCACCGGAAAAGAGAAGGTGCCGCATTTCTTTGCACCCGTAGTGCTGAATGCAACCGCGAACCAAGATCCCGTGTTGGACTATCGGCGCGCTAAACTCGTTCCGCTTCCCAAGGTGCGAAGCTATCGGAATTTGACGATTCACATCCTCCGCTCCAACGGGATTGGCAAGACGGCAATGCGCGAAGCTGGTGAAGCGCGGCTTCGACACTTGGCGCAATTTGTCTCCGAGCACACCAAGCCAGGAGACAAGTGGATGGTGGTAACGCATCTGGCGACCGAGGCACTGGCAAGAAAGCATCTCCCGGAGGAGATTGCCTTGACTGGACATTGGGGCAGCCTCGACGGTCTCAACGACTTTCGCGACTGCAACAAGGCAGTGCTGTTTGGCCTGAGTTTCCGGGACCGAGCATGGCCCGTGAGCATGTATTTTGCGCTGAGAGGTGCTCAAACAAAAGAGTGGCTTCGATCCAAGGAAGCAAAGGCCATTCGTCACAGACTTGAGGTGATGTCGATTGCGGCACAGGTGATCCAGGCCTTTGAACTGGCCCCCCTTTCGACCGGACACTCAGGCATAACCATGGAGGCTTAGGGATATCCCTAAGCACGTGCTTATGTCTGAGATTGAGATTATCACCGATGGCGGACGTCGACGCCGCTGGTCAGCCGCCGAGAAGCTGCGGATTGTCGAGGAGACACTGGAGGAAGGCGCCAGCATTTCGGTCGTTGCCCGCCGGAATGGTGTTGCCCCGAACCTGTTGTATCGTTGGCGGCGTCTGATGCTGGAAGGGGGAGCCGTGGCCGTGTCCGAAGATGACGACGTGACCAGCAATCGAGCTGTCCGTCAGATGGAGGAGCGCATCCGCGAGTTGGAACGGCAACTCGGCCGCAAGACGCTCGAGGTCGAGATCCTCAAGGAGGCGCTGGACAAGACGCGCCCAAAAAAACGGATGTGGCTCGCGCAGTCGCAGCCGAAGGGCGGTTCCCGATGAAGGTCGTAGCCGAGACGCTGGGTGTCTCCCGCTCCAACCTTCATGCGCGGCTGGTCGGGAGCGCGAAGCCGCGTCGGCGCTACCATAAAGCGCAAGACGCGGCGGTCCTGCCGCTGATCACTGCGCTGGTGGCGGCGCGCCCGACTTATGGCTATCGACGGATCACCGCGATCCTGAACCGCCAGCTTCGGGCCGAGGGCGCTGCGCCTATCAACCACAAGCGCGTTTACCGCATCATGCAGGCGCATAACCTCCTGCTGGCCCGCAGGTACAGCGAGCGGCCGGAACTGACCCACGAGGGCAAGGTGGTCACAATGCGTTCGAACCTGCGCTGGTGCTCGGACAGCTTCGAGTTCACCTGCTGGAACGGCGACATCGTCAGGGGCGCCTTCATCATCGACGCCCATGATCGAGAGATCATCGCCTGGCGGGCCGTCGCGAACGCAGGCATCACTGGATCGGACATCCGCGACATGATGTTGGAGGCGGTCGAGGGCCGGTTCGGGGGCTATAGAGCACCTCATCCGGTCGAGATGTTGAGCGACAACGGCTCGCCTTACATCGCCAGAGAGACGCGCATCTTCGCGCGCCAGGTCGGCCTGAAGTCCTGCTACACGCCGGTGAAGAGCCCGCAAAGCAATGGTATATCGGAAGCCTTCGTAAAGACGCTGAAGCGCGACTACGTCCATGTGACGCCATTGCCGGATGCCACTACGGTCCTCGGATTGATCGCCGGGTGGATTGAAGACTACAACGACAACCACCCTCACTCAGGGCTGAAGATGCGCTCGCCCCGCGAGTTCATCGCAGCCCGAACCGCAACCGCCTGAGTGTCCGGCGAAACGGGGGCAAGACCAGCCTTGGGCCGCCCGCGCAGTCGCAAAGTGATCGATGAAGAGGGTAACTGTTTGCCGACCGACGTGTTTGTGACGCTGCCGAATACCTCTGTTGGAAGAGATGTCGAGAGCGCAATTCGCGAGGCCTTTACCGGCGCGGTCATACGCGACTGGGTGTATGATCTGGATGGTCCCGGATGCCAAACCAAGCAAAGAACCTCGCCGAGAGCCGCTGTAGTGACCGCGATGAGAAACAAATCACCAGGTCGGTATCTAATCTCTGCCATCGCAAAGGAGATAGGCCTTACATCGACCGAAACCACCAATCTAAAGGACGCTCTGCGAAAGAAGCGAGCGATTGTCGATGATTTGAAAAGGCTTGGAGTTAGCTATTCCGTGGAAGGAAGCGGGCGTGACGCCAAAAGCTACCTCGTTAAACGCTAGCCGTCGTATCTGGCGCTACCTTAGAAGCGATAGAAAACAGTGATTATCCGGTACGCCGGCTCGTAGCAGGCCAAAACCTGCTCGTCGGGGTCTGCTGATGTGAGGGATATTCACGATCAGGACCGAGGGTCGGACGCGCGGAATGGCAACCATGCCGGTTAGCTTTTCATTTCTGAAAAACCGACTTCGATATCCGCGTTACTCGATGGTCAGCGGTATGCGCTTGTAGCCGAGTAGATGTTCATTCCGCGCTAACCAGTCATGCTCACGTTCATAGTCGCCGAACGCGGCTCTGACGGTCTTCCAGAAGGCGTCGCCATGGTTGCGCTCAATGCGATGCGCCAGTTCATGGGCAACGACATATTCGACAACCCGCTTTGGCGCAAAGACGAGGTGCCAGTCCAGCGAGACGATGCCGTTCGCGCCGCAACTTCCCCACCGAGTGCTCAACGGCACGATCCGAAGTCCCGAGCAGTCGGTCGAAAGGCGTTTCGCATATTGCTGGCAGAACCGACGCGCTTCCTGACCCAACCGGTCGCGCATCCAGTGCTGTAGCGCAGCCTCCACAATATCATCATGTTCGGAAGGCGATGGCTGATCTGGCAGCGTCACCACGAACCCGGAGCGATACGCAACAGAAACCGCATCGCCGGTCTTTGTCGTCAGCCTGACCAGCCGACCCCAGAACGGTATCTTCGCGCCAGTGCGAAACCGGGCGATCTTGTGCGTCTGGGCGAGTTTGTCGTCCAGATCGGCTCTGTTCTCGATGATCCAGCGCCGTTTCTTGTAGAGCGCCGCGTTGATGGCATCGTCATTCGCATCGGCTGGGACTGTGACGCGCATCTCATCCATCGTCATTTCAATGCGCATCCGGGTCGCGGCAGTGCTGCGATGTAGCGTGTATGGAACCCGAACCTTGCCGAGCTGGAACTCGTTCATGTTCTCGGTCTCCACGACAGACAAACGATCATTCGGTTTCGAAGTTGCTGCGGGCATAATACTTGATCGCCACGTCTTCTATCTCGACCGGCAGCGTTTTGAGCTCCTTGAACCCGAGCGCATGGGCGGCTTTGCGAACCCGCTGACGCAGGTCTTTCCGCAGCCCGTCCTTCGTGTGCCAGAGTTTCGGGGCAAGCGTATCGTCGGTGTAAAGCGCCTCAACCTCCTGAGCGAGCGACTTACATGTGGCTTCGCCTTGGTCACCACCTGACACCGATTGGATGACGCGCAACACCGCATGGGCGGCAGGCGATAGACCAGTGCCCTTGTATGCGTCGTCTTCTGCGTCGAGGTCGCGGGCAAAGTCCTCGGCAGCGCGCAGCTTGTCACCCCAACTCAGTTGGGTGTCGTCCATCTTTTCGATCAACTCGCGAAGGCGTTCGCTGAACTTGCCATATTGGTGCTGGTTCTCTGCGATCTTCGCTTCCGTGATCCGGCGCAGTTCCGTGGTCTTACGCAACGCGGCGGTTTTCAGATCTTCTTCGGTCTTATCCTCAGTCTCGAAGTCTTTCCAGAACTCGGCGTCGACCACGCTGCGCAACTTGATGACTGTGCTCAGCCCCGTAACCCGCAGGTGCTCTTCCAGCATCTCGCGGATCTTCGCGCTGTAATCGCCCTGATCCAGCGCCTCTTTCTTCTCAAAGACCTGCTTTCCGTACCGCAGGAAGTTCGCGAACCATTTCAGATCGTCAGACACAGCCAAGACGCTCGGATCGGGTGCCAGGGCTTCGTAGAGGGTCACGAAGTCGCGCACCTTCCGCTGGAACAAGATCCACTCGTCTTCGGTGCCTATGGCTGCGACCAGCGCATCATATTTCACTTTCAGGTCTTTGCCGGTGCGCTTGATGCCCTTCACGTACTCCAGAAGCGCCCGATGCGCCGACGCCAGTTCCGCGCGCAGACCATCCAGATCGCGCATCGCGTTCTTCACATCTTCCGCGCGATAGCTTTCCAGTGCCTCGTCGAGTTTCTGGCTGACGCCGATGTAATCAACGATCAACCCGTTCTTCTTCTTGGCATCCGCGACCCGGTTCGTCCGCGCGATGGCTTGAAGCAGCGTGTGTTCCTTCAGCGGTTTGTCCAGATACATGACCGCCTCGGCAGGCGCGTCAAAGCCGGTCAGCAGCTTGTCGCAGACGATCAGGATTTGCGGGTTCTCGCCGCGCTTGTTGAAGTTACGCTTCAGATCGCGCTCCGCGTCACGATCCACGTACCACCGCATCAAATCGGATCGCACCGCGTTCTTGTATGGGTCTTCGCTGGGCTTGTCGTCTTCCTGCGACTTGGAATAGACGCAGGCGCTCACCGCCATCGCTGCCTCTGCCGCCTCGTCGGGCGACATGCCCTGCTTCACGAAATCCTCGGTGATCAGCTTGTCCAGCGCGCGTTTGTAGAGAACCACCGCCTCGCGGTCATACGCGACAAGCTGCGCCTTGAACCCGTCCGGCTTCGCATATGCCTTGAAGTGGTTCCAGATATCGAAGGCGATCAACTCGATCCGCTTGGGGTGCTTCACCAGATCGGCGAAGTTCACGCCGCGCGACTTCAACTCCGCGATCCGGTCTTCGCTCAGATCGGCGAACCATGTGTCGAACAAGCTGTCGATCTTGGCTTCGTCGATCTGCCAGTCCGCCTTGCGGCTGGTGTAGTAGATCGGCACCGTCGCGTTGTCGCGCACAGCGTCGTCGATCCCGTACTTGTCCAGATACCCCTCTCCGACGACGCCGAAGTTCTGATAGGTGTCCTTGTCGTTCTTCTTGATCGGTGTGCCGGTGAAGCCAAAGAACGTCGCATCGGGCAATGTCGCCCGCAATGCCGCGCCAAGATCCTTTTCTTGCGTCCGGTGGCATTCGTCCACCATGACGGTCCAGCGGTCGCTGTTCGGCACGGCGGTCGTCGATCCTTCAAACTTGAAGATCGTGCTCAACAGCGTCTGACCGTCCACACCGCTGCCGACCCTTTCGCGCAACTCGGCAATCTTGCCCACGCTGACCGGGTTCGGCAGCCCTGTCGCGACGAAGGTGCTGGAAATCTGATCGTCAAGATCGATCCGATCAGTCAGCACCAATAGGTTGAGATAGTCCAACGCATCGGAGGCGACGGTGTGGTGGTGCTTCAGCTTCAGCGCAGCAAAGACCATCGTCAGGGATTTGCCGCTGCCCTGCGTGTGCCAGACCAGTCCCCGCTTGTGTTTGCCCTCGACCACCCGGTCGACCATCTTGTTCACGGCGCGGAACTGTTGGTAGCGGCAGATTTTCTTGATGACCTCGCCCGTGTCCGGGTTGCGTTCGAACACGATGAAATGCGCCAGCAGGTCGAGCAGGCGCGACGGTTCCAACAGGCTCCACAGACCCTTTTCCAACTCGTTCGCGAAATCACCCGTGTCACGCGGATAAGGATCGCGCCAGTAGCCATAGAACTTTGACGGTGCACTCGTCGCGCCATAGAGCACCGTCGTGCCATCGGTCACGATGTTGAAGGCGTTGGTATAGAACAGGCGCGGAATGTCGCGTTCGTATTGCTTGATCTGGTCGAAGGCTTCGCCGTTCTTGTCCTTACCGCTCAGCGGTGACTTGGCTTCGATCACCACCAGCGGCAGACCGTTCACATAGACGACAATATCGGGAATGCGGCTCTTCTCTGCCTGAACATACAGCTGATGCGTGACGGCAAAGGTGTTGTTTTCCGGGTTGCGGAAATCGATCACGCGCAGAGTTTTCTGCGTCGATTGCCCCTCGACGACGCGGGCGAAATCGCCGCGCTGGATCTTCAGCCAGTCTTCGTTGTTTTCTTTGCGCAAAAGCTCCGCCGCCGCCGCCTCGGCGTCAGTTGTCGAGATGCCGTTCAGCCGTTGAAGCGCGTCCACCAGATGCGGGCGAAAGATCACCTGATTGTCGCTGCCGCGCAGGCGGGCGTGCTCGCTTGGGTCGACGAAGGCGTAGCCGAGCGTTTCGAGATACTGAAGCGTCGGCTTTTCCGCCAAGCGCCATTCGCCGCCGCGCTCCTTCATGCGACGGTCCTCACGCGACCGGTCAGAAGATCGTCCATCAAGCCGCGCTTGAGGCGTTGGAGTTGATCGACGGTTTCGCGGTTCTTTGAAATCTGAAGCTCAGACGTGTTCAGCAACGACACAATACGGCGCTGTTCATCCATGCTTGGCAACGGGACATTCAGTTTCCGAAGGTCGCCAAGATTGATGACTTTCTGCGCTCCTCCGCGACCGGTTTGCGCCACCCAAGACAAAACGAAGTCGCTCGTGAGAAAATGATACACGAAGTCTGTGAGCACCCTGTCGTTCGGTCCAATGACAGCGAAAGCCCGCGAAACGTTTGAACCCGCAAGTTCGTCATCGATCTTCTTACACTCGCCAAGGGTGCCAACGACTGAGAACACAAGATCATCGACGTTCACGCGTGTTCGTCGGTATTCTTCGTCGAGTTCAGGTGAAATACGCCAGAGGTCTTCGTATTTCCAACCATTCTTGGCGTCTTGAATGCGAAGCATCGGTACACCATCAGCCGTATAATCTCCGGGCTTCAGCACGCCGTAGGAGATGGGGCGGTATGTCAGTTCGTCCAAGGTTGCGCCTTCCCACCCCTCCGGAACCTCGCTGCGGGCGATGGCTTCGCTGCCCAAACCGCCGGTCAGCAGGTCTTCCATCAAGCCACGCTTCACGCGCTCCGCCTGCGCGATCACCGCTTCCGTCGCGCGGATGCTGTCGTCAACGCTGGTGAGAACCTCCGCGATGCGCTGTTGTTCAGGGAGTGGAGGCACCGATATCGGGAACTTTTTGAGCAACCCAAGATTCAAACCGTTCCTGGCATTGTCCCCCGTGAGGGCGCGAAGCTCTTTGTATTGGCTTTCAATGAAATAAAGCATGAACAATGGCTCATGCGCGGGGCTTGGCAAAATGGCAGCTAGAGATTGATTACAGGTCATCTCTTCTGTCAATATCGCAGCAGAACCGCGGGTCTTTCCTTGTCCATTGAGAGCGACCATGACGCTTCCACGGGGCAATATTTTCGCAGCCGAAGCCCCCATGCCAGCTTCTGTGATCCTTTCCGCGGTATCACTCACGTATCTTTGCCATACCTCACCGGAAGCCATCCATTTAATCGAACCACCCCAGTAGTCGTCCCGCTTACGGCTTGGCGTCCCGCCCGTCTTTATTTCAGCCAAATCCCCAATCGTAAGGCGTTGCCATCCGTCTGGAAGACTATCCAACATAGCCCAACTCCCGCAGAAACGCGTTCATCTTCGCTTCCGCAGCGTTCCGCTCCTCGATCAGATCAAAGAGTTTCTGCGTCTCTTCCGCAACCTCGATGGCTTCGGCTTCTTCGCCCAGATTGACGTAGCGGGTGATGTTCAGGTTGAAATCGTGTTCTGCAATCTCGTCACTCGTCACCAGTTTCGCCAGCCGCGCCACGTCTTCGCCACCCAGAAAGGCGGCGCTCAGCGCGTCGATATGGGCATCGCGCAGGTAGTTCTGCGCCCGCCCTTCCTCATACTGTTCCGCGCCGTTCACGATCATCACCCGCCCTTTCATGTGGTCGGGCTTCTTCTTGCGCAGGAACAGGATCGCGGCGGGAATGCCCGCGCCGTAGAACAGGTTCGGCGCCAGACCGATCACGCCCTCGACCAGATCGTGTTCGATGAACGCCTTGCGGATTGCGCCCTCTGCGCCTGCGCGGAACAGCACCCCATGCGGCACGACGACCGCGAGTTTCCCGGTCTCGTTCAGACTTGCCAGCATGTGCTGGACGAATGCCAGATCGCCGTATGCCTTTGGCGGTGTGCCGTAGGTATCGCGACCATAGGGGTCGCCATTGCTCCAGACGCTGTGCCCCCATTCCTTGAGCGAGAAGGGCGGATTGGCGATCACCCGGTCAAAGCTGCGGATCGCGCCGCGTCCTTCGCCCACGGTATGTTTCGGTTCGCGCAGCGTGTCGCCCCGTCGCACATCCGCGTCGTCGATATCGTGAAGGAACAGGTTCATCTGGCAGATCGCCCAGGTGTTCAGGTTCCGCTCTTGCCCATAAAGGCTGAGCGAGCGGGCGTTCTTGCCCGACTGTTCCACCGCGCGATACGCCTCAAGCAACATGCCGCCGCTGCCGCAGGTTGGGTCATAGACGCTCATGCCCTCGTCAATCTCAAGGCAGCGCACCATGAGCCGGACGACCTCCTTGGGCGTGTAGAACTCGCCGCCCTTCTTGCCGCCATCGTCCGCGAACTGCTTGATCAGGTATTCGTAGGCGTTACCCAGCATGTCCGCATCAACGTTGCTGTTGCGCAGATCATAGCGTTCGAAGTGCTGAAGCAGCCGTTCCAGCATGGCGTCGCTGAACCGGTCCTTGTTATTGAAATCGACGCTCTGGAAGATGCCGCGCAGCTTCATGTTGGCGTCTTCAATCGCTTGGAAGGCGGCGTTCAGGTATTCGCCGATGTTGGTGGCGTGCTTGCGCACCGCCGACCAGCTGTGTTCCTGCGGCACGTCGAACCGGTGTTCTTCGGCGTCGGCTGCCAGTTCTTCGTCGTCGTATTCCGCCAGCTTCTGCTCGTACTCTTCCTGCCACACGTCGCTGAGGCGTTTGAAGAAGAGCAGACCGAAGATGTAGCTCTTGTACTCGCCGCTATCGATGCTGCCGCGCAGGATGTTCGCCGCGCCCCACAGATGCTGTTCGAGTTCTGATAGAGTGACCGGCAAGCTGCTTACCCCGTTCGTTTTTTTACGTTTTTCTCGCCCAACTTGGCACAGTGGCGATTTGAATGCCATCCTTAGAAGGATTGCGTCAGACACTCCGCAGGCGCCGCTGCGTCAACGCGGTCAGCCAGCCGAACCGGGTTGCGGGCTATGCCGAGTGGCGGCATATTTCGCGAGATCATCGTGCCGTTTGCTTGGCGCAAGGAAGGTGACGTTGCCCCCAAGTTTTATCCAGCGTGAAGCAGACTCCGGGTGGGGTATTCGTCCTGTTGAGCATGGAGGAAGGCAGGAGCTGGCGTGGAGATGGCCATCGAGCGCAGCGCCAGGTACCATCGTGGGGGTGAAGGTTGTGGCGTACTCGGCTGGAGTGACGCTCGGTGAAACGGCGAGTCGCAAGCGATGGCACGATTTACCCCCACAAGGCAATCCACCGAAACGCAGGCAAGTCTCTATAAGGGTCTTATAGAGGTATGCCCGCATTAATCATCGTTCCCCATGTCTTCTAACCGATTGTCTTTCATCAAGGAACAGCCCTGCAGCGCGCCTCATTGCGTCCGGATCGGCAAGGGCCGCTATTGTGCCTATCACCGCTCCCTGGTCCGCCATTATGGAGCACCTGTTGCGGGACCAGGCAAGCAGCTCCTAGCCGTCCATGAGCGCTACCTGAGGAAGGTTCTGGGGCCACACGTAGCGGCTGATGACGAGGCACAGGGACTGATCGGCAAGATCGCCGAGATGGCCTTCGGACCCCGCCCCATCCACTTCCAGGACACAAGGGGGCGCATCCGTAGGGCGGCCTATGAAGCCGCCGTGGGGCAGGTCGAGAGGATCCGGCAGTGTCACCCTGGGGAGAGCAACGGGCAATTGGCAGAGCGGTTCTGGTGGGCGTTCCTGGCGGTCCAGTTTGTCGAACTGAATGACGTCTTCCTGCACCGGGACCGGCACCACTTCTGGACTTCAGTCGTTCGTCTTCTGATCACCGACACTCACCGGAACAAGCCGTCCTCGCGCTACGCGGAGTATCTCCAGGCGCGGCTGAATGCACTTCTGTCAGTGTCGGCGGCAAGGTGGTGCTCCAAGGTCGAGCTATAGAAGTGGGGACCGGTTGAGCGCCTGTTTTGCTGACGAAGCCTGACAAACGCAGACAGGGGCGCAAAACCGAGAGTGGGGACCCAGAAACGGCGGAAAAATCTGAAGCGCCTACGTAGGGAAGAAGTGGCAGCAGATCCCCCGGTACCCCCCTCGGCTTCCATCCAAGAAATGAGGGTGGTCACACTGGCGTCACACCGGCGGGACCGGAAGTGTGACGAAGGGCTTGACGACGGACTCGCCAAGACTCACCATAAAGCCGTTAAGGGCTTGATCTGTAGGGATTTATCTAAGGGAAAGTGGTGCCCAGGGCCGGAATCGAACCAGCGACACGCGGATTTTCAATCCGCCCCTGAGAACACCGATAGTGCAACAGCGACAACACCTTAGGTAACCCAGCGATCAACCCTGTCACACTGGTGTCACAGGAGATGATCGAATGGCGACCATTCGGAAGCGCGGGGATAAGGGTCATCACGGTCGCGGATAGCTTCTCTTTATAGATCGAATGATGGCTTATTTGTTTCGCTTCCCTCGGTTGCGAAGGACCATTACGATAGCCGCCTCATATGCAGTTTTCTTAATTATTTCAGTGGCTCGTAATACGGTTAGCTTCTGTTGACTTGCTGAAATTTTTGCGAACTTCTTCAGATAATCTGAGCATGTAGTAACCGCTGCCGTGGCGATGTCACTTGCGGGAGATAGGCCGTCATCTAGCTCGCGAACAGCGGCTAACATGCAGTTTCTAGAGGGTTGCAGAGTTGCAGACGTGTTCTGATTTTTGTTTGAGGGATATTCATACTGTTCCTGACTATCATTTCCAAAATCAGCGTTAGTTTCTATCGTTTTAAGGTGTGCAAAATTCCCAGATCTAAAGTCGTAAAAATGCGCTCCCATTGGGCCTTGCTCGTTCCGCAGGCCAGCGAAAACGACCAGTGTGCTATTCTTCCTAAACTCAATGGGGTGAAATCCATCGTCTACATTGCCCCAGCAGCAAACAAAAAACGGGAAAAAGAAAACGTCACCATTCCGGGCGTCGATGACTGCACCAGTTGCACACGATGTCCCGCATCCCCAAGACGCAAGGATGTAGTGCCCCGCGAAATTGACCCCGCCTTTGGCTGCGTCGCGAAGTCGTGTTCGATAGGTTTTAGCTTGGCTGTTTGACGAAAGGTTGGGGGCTGCAACCGGACCTTTGTAGATATCTACGGTGAAGTCACGGAATTTCGGAATATCAGCTGCCGCAGATGTTGGGGTGATTGATGCCAGAAGCCAGAGAATAGCGCAGGCGACACTCGGTTTTTTTGTTTTTAGAAGCATAGGAATCACGGCGTTTATCTCCTGATCCAAATATTTTAGGCGGCTGCGTGTAGTGCGGACAATTTCGCGGCCACATCTTGAGACTTCAGATGGGTGTATCGAAACAGCATTCTTGGATCTCTGTGTCCGCTGATCAAGGCCACTTCGGCAATGTTGAGTCCTCTCTCGAAGAAGCGGCTGACGGCTTCATGCCGAAGGTCGTGGAATCGCAAGTTGGTGATTTCGGCTCTGTCTACCAGCCTATCCCATGCCTGCCTGAGTGCCGTGTCGGTTATCGGCAAAACCCGTTCACTGCAGCGTGGGAGGCGTGACAGTGTGGCCTGAGCAGCCGGCGTCAGGGGGACTTGCCTTGGATGGCCATTCTTGGTGTCGGGCAGGAGCGCCAGCCCTTTGTCCAGGTCGACATCAATCCAACGGAGCTTGAGCAACTCCCCTCGGCGCATCGCCGTTTCAATCGCCAGCTCGATTGCAGGCCAGAGAAAAGGAGAGCGGCCCCGTCTCGCAGCCTCGCGGAGTGCCTCATATTCTCCGTGCTCAAGGCGACGGTTTCTCGACTTGATCCCCATCGGGATCCGGATTTGATCAACGGGATTTGCGGGGAGGACCAAGCCCCATTCCTTCCTCGCGATTTCGATAGCGTGCCTGATTAAGACCAGATCGTATTGCGCTGCTCTAAGCCCATCCTTAACGCGGCGATCTCGAAACTTGCACAGGGTAGGGGCGTGTTAGCGTCCGAGGAGCTGGTGTAATTTCATCGCCGTCGGCGGTGTGATCCCAGGTGGCCATCGAGGTGTATGTTCGAGGTGGAGTTTGGCGACTTCAACCACGGCCCCTACGGAGACCCCGATGACCAAGACGAACATGGACCTGTCCGAGCTTCTGGCCAAGCACGATCAGGGCGACTTCTTGCGCGGCATTGCCGAAGCCGTGCTGCAACTGATCATGGAGACCGATGTGGAAGGCATCATCGGCGCCGGCCGGCATGAACGCAGCGGTGAACGCACGACCTGGCGCAACGGGTATCGAGAGCGCGCTCTCGATACCCGTTTGGGCACGCTGAACCTGCGGGTGCCGAAGCTGCGGCAGGGCAGCTATTTCCCGGGCTTCCTCGAGGCCCGCAAGACCTCCGAGCAGGCGCTGGTGGCGGTGATCCAGGAGGCTTGGATCGGCGGCGTCTCCACCCGCCGCGTCGACGAGCTGGTGCAGGCCATGGGGCTCAGCGGGATATCGAAGAGCACGGTCTCGAAGCTCTGCAAGGATATCGATGACAGGGTCGGGGAGTTCCTGAACCGGCCGCTCACCGGCGACTGGCCCTATGTCTGGCTCGACGCCACCTATCTCAAGGTCCGCCAAGGCGGGCGCATCGTGCCGGTCGCGGCCATAATTGCGGTGGCGGCCAACACCGAGGGCCGAAGGGAAATCATCGGCTTGGGCATTGGGCCCTCAGAGGCCGAGACCTTCTGGACCGAGTTTCTGCGTTCCCTCCGCGCCCGGGGGCTGAGTGGGGTCAAGCTGGTGATCAGCGATGCCCACACCGGCCTCAAGGCAGCCATTGCCCGGGTGTTCGAAGCGACCTGGCAGCGATGCCGCGTTCACTGGATCAGGAATGCTCTCGCCCACGTCTCGCGCGGCCAACACACCGTTGTCGCCGCCGCGATCCGCCAGGCTTTCGACCAGCCCGACCGCGCCCATGCGGGCGAAACCTGGCGCAAGGTTGCCGAACAACTGCGCCCGCGCTGGCCCAAGCTGGCCGATCTCATGGACGCCAGCGAGCATGACGTGCTGGCCTACATGTCCTTCCCGCGCCAGCACAGGACCAAGCTGCACAGCACCAACCCGATCGAGCGCCTGAACAAGGAGGTAAAGCGGCGCTCCGATGTCGTCGGGATCTTCCCCAACGAGGCCTCAATCATGCGCCTGATCGGCGCCGTGCTCTTCGAAGCCAACGACGAATGGCAGACCTCGAGCCGCTACATGATGGTCGAGGCCTTCGCCGAGATCGACAAGGAGGAGATCGACCCCATTCTCAGCATAACCACGAAAGCCGCCTGATCATGCCCTCAGGCCATCCAGGAATTTACACCAGCTTGACGGACGTGACCAGGGGCGTCGAGACATGCGATAGGCGTGGGCGCAACTCGGTCCTTTCGCAGGCGTGATAGCCGACGTTCTTCCGTCGCGCGTCCTTTCTTCGAGGCGGTGATTTCGCGCTCATACCTCTCAAGGAGGGCACCGAGGGTAAGGTCTGTGGGGGGCGTCGGCTCTACAGGCTTGCCTAGGTCGATGTTGCTTTCGATCTGTCGTGCCCAGATCTCCGCGTCTTTGCGGGTGGCAAAGCTCTTGTTTTGCGGGCGGGCACCTTTGCGGCGAACCTGCACCTGCCATTTGTTCCCGCGCTTCCGAATGGTCGCCATTCGATCATCTCCTGTGACACCAGTGTGACAGGGTTGATCGCTGGGTTACCTAAGGTGTTGTCGCTGTTGCACTATCGGTGTTCTCAGGGGCGGATTGAAAATCCGCGTGTCGCTGGTTCGATTCCGGCCCTGGGCACCACCACCTCCCCACGACATTGAAACCAAATCACTTTTTGCCCGGTTTGGAATAACCGTGGCTTGGGTTTGGAATAATCAATCCGTCCCGTCGCTTCTCGCGCCGATACCAGCTGACACGCTGCGCGCGACATGCCGCGTGCCGACAGGCGGCGCGACTGCAAAATCTCAGGTGCACTCCGCCAAAGCTTGCGGGAAGTGCCGGAGAAAGGCGTCATCGACATCGCTTTGCACATGTCGCGAGGACGTGATCAGCGCGATCTCCAGATCGATCTGGGGGACGAAGGGGCGGATGATCGTCCTGTGCTGGTCCGCGGAGCGGGCCGAGACGGAATCCAGCAGCGCGACGCCCAGCCCCTGCGACACGAAGGCGGCGCAGGACGGCGCATGCTGCATCTCGCCGACGATCCGCGGGGCAATCTGCCTTTGCGCGAAAACCTCGTTGATCTGCGGGCGGATGGCGCCGCTGCGCCCGAGCACGTAAAGGCTTACCCCGTCGAGATCCTCGGGCGTGATCTCAGGCAGCTCGGCCAGCGGGTGATCGACCGGCAGCAGGCAGACCGTTCCCACCTCGTAGCGGGACAGCACGTTCAACTCCCGCTCCCGCCTGCTGGGCATGCAGATGCCCAGGTCGTGTTCGCCGCGGGACACCTGCTCGGCGATGGCGCGCGAGGTATCGGAATGCAGGCTGATGGCAAGGTCCGGAATGTCGATGGAAACGCGCGCCACCAGTTTCGCGGCAAAGCTGTAGGACAGGAACGGCGGCATCGCCAGCCGATAGGGCTCCAGCGAAAACCGCCGGATCCGCCGCGCCGCTTCCTCTACGAAGTCGAGGCCCAGAAAGACGCGGTCAACCTCTCCGATGAGCCGTCGCGCGGCCGATGTCGGCAACAGCCGCGGCCCGACCCGGTTGAACAGCTTGAGATCCAGCGTTTCTTCCAGGTCGGAGATCAGCCTGCTGACGGCAGGTTGGGAAATCGACATCTGCTCCGCAGCGATGGTCATCGTGCGGTTGGTCATGATCAGGCGGAACGCCTGGACCTGTCTCAGGGTGATGCGGGCCGCCATGACTGTCCTGGCTAGGATAATACCAGGTTATGATAGCATCGAATATTGAGATTAGAAATTATTATTGAACCTCGTCAAATTGGGCAGATCAGAGCCCGGCGGGATGAGCCGGCGCAGTTTCTGGCAGGGAGATTGAGATGAAACGTTACGCCATGTCCGCGCTTGCGGGCGCCATGCTCGCCGTCCTCTCGGGAGGGGCCGACGCCCAGACATTTCGCCTTTCCACCCAGGGAAATGCTCCGCATCCGTGGCTCGATGCCGCCGAGGTCCTGAAGGCCGAGGTCGAGCAGGCGACGGAAGGACGCGTCAAGATCGACATCCATCCCGGCGGCGTGCTCGGCAATGACGCGACCGCGCTGGACGAGATGCGGATGGGCACCATCGACCTTCTGATCGGCGGCACCCAGGAGGCGACCCCCTTCTTCCCGCAGTTCCAGCTGTTCAGCATCAGCTACCTGTTCCCGGACGAGGCGACCTTCCGCACCGCGCTGGATCCGCAAGGTCCGGTCACGGACTACTACCGCCAGGTCTATCGCGATGCCGACAACGGCCTGACCCTGCTGGCGCTGACGGGCGGCGGCATCCGCAATCTCAGCAATAACGTCAAGCCTGTCGCCACCCTGGAAGACCTCAGCGGCATGAAGCTGCGCGTGCCGGGCTCGCGCATGGATGCGGAGATGTGGGAAACCTCTGGCGCGCAGCCCATCTCGCTGCCCTTCACCGAGCTCTACACCGCCCTGCAGACCGGCGTGGCGAACGCGTTCGAGAGCTCGATCAGTGCCTATGTCGGCGCCAAGCTCTTCGAGGTCGCGCCCTATCACTCCAAGACCCAGCACCAGTTCATGGTCAGCCACATCACCATGAGCCGGTTCGCCTTCGATCGCCTGTCCGCCGAGGACCAGGAGATCTTTCTCAAGGCCGCGGCGAAAGCCTCGGTGACCGGCATCGACCGGGGCGTGGAATACGATGCCTCGCTGCTGGAGCCGCTGGTCGCCTCGGGCAAGGTGACGGTGACCGAGGTCGACAAGACGCCGTTCATCGAGATCATCCGCCCCCTGCACGACAAGGTCGCGGCCGAAATCGGCGCGTCCGAGGTCCTGCAGATGATCCGCGACATCAAGTGACTTTCCGTGGCCGGCCCCGGTGATCCCGGGGCCGGCCCGCAAGGGGGGCACCTCATGCTGACAAGATTCAATGCCGGGCTGGAGCGATTTTTCTACCTGGTCGGCGGCGCCTTCTTCCTGGCGTTCATCCTGTGCGTTCTGTTCCAGATCGTTGCGCGCAACTCGTCGCTCGGAACCTTCGTGTGGACCGACGAGGTGGCGATGTTCTGCTTCGTCTGGACCGTCTTCCTGGGCTCGGCGGTCGGCTACCGGCGCGGCGTCCACTACGTGGTCGAGGTGCTGCCCGCCAGCTTCGCCCGCACCAACACGGCGCTGACCCTGCTGGCGCTGTTCCTGTGCCTTCCCGTGATCTGGGTGCTCGCCGTCAACGGCTGGACCTATGCGGAGATGAGCTGGCGCCGCTTCTCGTTCTCGCTCGGCTTTCCGATGTTCTACCAGAACGCGGCCGTCGCCGTGTCGGGAGCGGCCATGGCGATCTTCTCGCTCGAACTGATCGTCACCACCGCAGGCCGCCTTTTCACCAACCGGCAAGTCGAGGACCGGGAATGACGCCTATCGTCACGCTGATCGCAGGATTTCTGTTTCTGATCCTCCTGCGCGTTCCGATCGCTTTCGCCATCGCGCTGGCATCGCTGGTCACGGTCGTCCAGCTGGGTCTTCCCGCGACGTCGGTGGTCAATCAGATGGTCTCCAACATCAACTCCTTCGCGCTGCTTGCGGTGCCGTTCTTCCTGCTGCTCGGCCGGCTGATGAACGACAGCGGCATCACCGACCGGCTGATGACCTTCGCGCAGTCGATGGTGGGCCACATCAAGGGCGGGCTCGGCCATATCAACGTGCTGGTCAGCATGATGTTCGCCAGCATGTCCGGATCCGCGGCGGCGGATACCGCGAGCGTCGGCGCGATCATGATCCCGGCGATGAAGAAGGCCGGCTATCCCGCGCCCTTCGCCGTGGCCCTGACGGCGACCTCCTCGACGCTGGGCGTGATCATCCCGCCCTCGATCCTGTTCGTGATCTACGGCGCCTTCGGCAATGTCTCCATCGCCGGGCTGTTTCTGGCCGGCGTGCTGCCTGGCCTGCTGATCGGCTTCGGGCAGATGGCCTACACCTATTACGTCGCCCGGCGTTACGGCGTCGCCAACACGCCCTACATGCCCTGGACCGCGCGCAAGGAAAGCGCCAGGCGCGCCGCGCCCGCGCTGCTCATTCCCCTGATCATCCTGGGCGGCATCATCTCGGGCTTCTTCACCGCGACCGAAGCCTCCGCCATCGCCGCGCTGGTCGGCCTGGTGCTGGCGGTCGTCGTCTATCGCACGGTGCGGCCCGCGGCCCTGTTCGACATCCTGGCATCGACCGTCGTCGCCTATGCCCTGCCGATGTTCGCGGTCGCCGCCGCAGGCATCATGGGCTGGCTGATCGCCTATCTCGGCGTGGCACGCGAGGTCGCGACCTTCATCATCTCGATCTCGGACACGCAGACGGGCGTCATGCTGCTGCTGATGGCGTTCTGCCTGATCGTCGGCACCGTGCTCAGCCCGATGACGGCGGTCATCATCTTCCTGCCGATCATCAAGGAACTGGGCGTCCTCGCACACATCCCGGACATCCATCTGGCGCTGGTCGTCTGCCTGTCGCTGGCGATCGGACTGACGACGCCGCCCTACGGGATCTGCCTGCTGATCGCCGCGCAGATCGGCGAGGTCGACATGCCGCGCGCCTTCCTGGCGGTGCTGCCGATCATCGCGATTACGGTCGGGATCATCCTGATGGTCATCCTGCTGCCGGGGGTCTTCCTCTATCTGCCCGCGACCTTCTTCCCCGAGGCTTTTCCGGCCTCCTGACGGGCGCGCTTGCTCAACTCAAGGAAAAACAATGAAGATAACCGTGATCGGCGGCGGTCCCGTCGGATTGACCTATTGCGCGCTTCTGCAGCAAGGGGGGCACTCGGTCAGGCTGTGGTCGCAAACCCATCCCGACGGGCTGAACCAGCGGTTCGACGGCACCTTTTCCGGGGACCACGTGATCCCCGGCGCCGGCAGCCTCGAGGACGCGGTCAAGGATGCGGACGTCGTGCTGCTGGCGCGCTGCGCGCAGGGCATGCAGGACGTGCTGGACCGTCTTGCCCCGATCCTCGATGGCCAGACCGTCATCTTCAGCGCCGAGCTCTCCTTCGGGTCGATCTATCTGGCGCACGCCTTGATGCGGTCGCAGGCCCGCGCCGGGATCGTGTCATGGTCGACCACCGTGGCGACCGCACAGCGCCGGGACGGGGTCGTCCGCGTCGGCACGGTGCGCGATGTGATCGACATGGCCGTGTCCGGAGGGATGGACGCGCAGGACGGTCTGCGCCTGTGTCAGGCGTTGTTCGGCGAGCGTTTCCGCCTCAAGTCGAGCCCCGCGCTCATCGGCATGAGCAATCTCAACCCGCCGATCCACCTTGCCAACTCGCTCGCCAACCTGACCCGGATCGAGCGGGCCGAGGACTGGGAAAACTACCAGTGCATCACGCCTGTCGTCGGTCGCATGATCGAGGCGCTGGACACCGAACGCCTGGCGCTGGCCGGCCGCTTCGGGTTCGAGGTGAGGGATGTCTTCGACCACTACATGATGACCTTCCCGGGCATCCGCCGCGGCAGCGTCTCCGAGATGGCCCAGCAGGTCTACGAGCGCGCGCCCGGCACGATGGGCCCCCGCAGCCTCGAGACGCGCTACATCACCGAAGACGTGCCGTTCGGCCTGATCCCGCTCTGCGAGCTGGGCCGGCGCTGCGGCGTGCCGATGCCCCTGCACGAGGCGGCGATCGGCACGCTCTCCACCTATCTGGGGCGCGATTTCCGTGCGCAGAACGGGATGCTGGAGACGGTCGTCGCCGAACTGCAGGGCCGGCTCGGCGCGGCTACTTCGTGAAGAGCCGGTTGATGTTCTCGACCTGATCGCGAACGACGTCGTGGAACACCTTTGAGAAGAACTCGCCCCCGCGGCTGCGTCCGATCGCCGGAAAGATCGCCGAGAAGCGGAACTCGATCGCGGGGGTGAACGGCCTGATCGCAATCCTGTCCAGGTCGACGCCGATGACGGAAAAGATGTCGGCGATGGAGATGCCGAGCCCGGCCGACACATAGCTGGGCACCGTGTTGGAATACAGCGTCTGCGCGGTCCTGCCCGGCTGGACGCCCGCCGCCGTCATCTCCGCCTCGATCTGCATCCGCAACAGGCTGCTGACCCCCAGCGAGATGAACGGCTGCCCGTCCAGGTCGTGGACCGAGATCACATCCTGCTTCGCCAGCGGATGCGCCTTGGGCAGCAGGCAGATCGCGGTGGAAACGGGCATCTCGACATGGTCGATATCGGTGCGCTCCGGCGGCACGCGGCCAAGGCCGATGGAGAACTCGCTGCGCTGCAAGGCGTCGAGGATGTGCACCGAATTGTCGGAATGGATGAAGAAATCCATGTCCGGCTCTTTCTGGCGATAGCGGCGGATCGTTTCGGGCAGGGCGCCCGACGACAGGGTCGACATGGCGGCGATGCGCAGCCGCCCCTCGGACTTCTCGCGCATCTCGCGGGCATTCTCGCGCACCCGCTCCATCGCCTCGAAATACTTCTCGACCTCCCGGAACAGGGCGACGGCCTCGGCCGTCGGGCGCACGCTGGACCACTTGCGGATGAACAGGGTCAGCCCGAGATCCGCCTCCAGGTCGCGCACCAGGCGCGTCACGGCCGGCTGGGTGATGTTCAGGATGCGGCCGGCGGCCGTCATGCTGCCGCTGATCATCACGGCGCGAAACGCCAGCATCTGTCGATGGTTGAGCGAGCGCAACGTCTCTTCCCTCCGCCGCGAATCCTCTGGGGTTAGCCAAACATGACAGGTCCAGAGCCCGGAGGGGCATAACATTATCTGATGACGTATTCCGTAATTCGATTCGCCAATGCGAGCCGCGGCTTCCTACGATCACGGTCATTCCGATACCTGAGAAGGAGCCAAGCGTGCCGGACATCATTGGTGAATATGTCGACCGTCTGATCACAGTCGAGATGCGCAACCGCGGCATGAACCACAATATCATCGCTCCGATCTACAACGAGGCGCGGCGCGAGGGCGGCGGCCGTCCGATCACCGCCCGCGCGGCCGAAGCGCTGGTGGATCGGGTCGGCGAGGGCGACGTGGTCCTCATCGTCACGGGCGCGGGCTACTGGCCCGAAGTGCCGCACGGCGAGAGCGACGGACCTCCGGGCGCCGTGTCGCTTGCGCGGGCGCTCTATTGGGGGCTGAAGGCCGTTCCGGTCTACGTCTCCGAAGTCTGCCATGCCCCGCCGATCAAGGCGTCGTCCGAGGCCGCCGGCATCATGATCCGCGACTACGAACTGGCGACCGGCCGCCGCATGGGCGCGGCCCAGGTGACCGCTCCCGAGGAGCAGGGCGACATCGACCAGTGGGCGAAGGACCTGCTCGAGCGGACGCAGCCCAAGGCGATCATCGCCATCGAGCGGCTCGGCCCGAACGAGAACGGCATCGTCCACTATTCGACCGGCGTTGCGCCGAAGAACTGTGTGAACCTTGGTCCCCTGTTCGACCAGGCGGCCGAGCGCGGCGTGCTCAGCATCGGCATCGGCGACAATGGAAACGAGATCGGCTTCGGCCGCATCCATTCCTTCATGCAGGACTTCCACCCCTATGGCCGCGAGACGCAGACCGACAAGCCCGGCGGCGCCATCACGGTGACGGCCACGGACATCTTCCTGCCGGCCTCCATCTCCAACTGGGGCGCCTACGGCATCTCCGCGATGCTTGGCTTCCTGCTGAAGGACAAGGAGCTGGTCCAGGATCCGGAGACGGAAAAGCGCATCATCCGCGCCTGTCTGGATGCCGGCGGCTGGGAGATGCGCTACTGCACCTCGCGCTTCATCGTCGATGGGGCGGAAGGGGAGAGCTCCATGGCCATCGTGCAGCTGCTGCGCGACATGGTCCGACTGAACATTGCGCCGCCCGACCGCGGGCTGTCGCACGGCAAGATGAAAGAGGCGGCACAGTAAAGCCGCCCGACCACGGGCCTTGCCGGCCCGCACGGCCCTGCCGGACCATCGGCAGGGCCAGCCCCACCCGACAGAGAGGATTTCCCATGAACACTCTTGCAAGACTGCTCGGCGCCACGGCTCTGGCCTGCATTCTCCCCCTGGTCGCAGCGGCTCAGGACCTGCCGCAGACCAAGCTCTCGGTGATCGGCTCGCCGGTGAACTCGCCGAACTGGACCAACGTGCTGCAGCCGTTCTGGAACGAGACGGTCCCGGCCGACAGCAACGGCCGCGTCACGGCAAACGCGGTCAGCATGACCGACCTCGGGGCGAAGGGCCCCGAGCTGATGCGCCTTGCCGCCTCGGGCGTTGCGGACATCGTTGCGGGCAGCACGACCCTGATTTCCGGCGAGCTGCCGGAGAACGACTCCATCGATCTTGCCGGCCTCGCGCAGGACATCGACACGCTGCAGAAGATCATCGACGCCTATCGCCCGACGCTGGAAGAGCGCTACCGCGAGCGCCTCGGCGTCGTCCCGCTCGGCTTCTGGCCGACCGGCGCGCAGGTCCTGTGGTGCGCGACCCCGGTCGAAGGCCTCGACGATCTGGCGGGCAAGAAGGTGCGCGTGTTCTCCACCACCACCTCCTCGCTGACGGCGGCGCTGGGCGCCACGCCCGTCACCATGGCCTTCAACGAGGTGGTTCCGGCCATGCAGCGCGGCGTCATCGACTGCGCGTTCACCGGATCGAACTCGGGCAACAACGCGAAATGGACGGATGTCGCAACGCATCTGGTCGACCTGACCGTCGGCTGGGGCGTCAACTTCATCGTCGCCAATTCTAAGACCTGGGACGCGCTGGACCCGGCCGTTCAGACCTTCCTGCGCGACGAGGTGCGCACCAAGCTGGAGCCCGCGGGCTGGGAGATGGCCCGTGTCGCCACGCAGCAGGGCATCTGGTGCTCGGTCGGCGACGACCGCTGCGAGCCCGAGTCCACCGCCCCGCGCAACCTGACGAAAGCCGGCCTGAAGCTGGTCGAGCTGACCGAGGCAGAGAGCGCGCGCCTTCGCGAGATCGTCGCCGAGCATGTCATGCCCGAATTCACGCAGGCCTGCGGCTCCGACTGCGTTGCCCGCTGGAACGAGACCGTCGGCACTGTCCTGGACATCCAGCTGAACGCGGCGAGGTAACGGGGTTGGGCAACCTTCTGGTCTCTCGCAAGCTGGCGCGACTGGCCCGGTTTTCCGCCATCGGCAGCGGGCTGCTGCTCCTGGGCGCGGCCGGCCTGATGACGGTGGAAATCCTGTCGCGCCGCCTCTTTCACTTCGGCCTCATCGGCGTCGACGAACTGGCCGGCTATGCCTTCGCCATCGCCATGGCCTGGGGCTTTGCCCAGGCCCTGTTCATGCGGGCGCATATCCGCGTGGACCTCGTCTATCTGCAGTTGCCGGCCGGGGTGCAGCGGTTTCTGGACGTCGTGGCGCTCGGGGCGTTCACCGGGATCATCGGCATCCTGGTCACTCATGCCTTCGGCACGCTGGCGGAATCCCTGCGCCTTGGGGCACGCGCCAGCACGCCGCTGGCAACGCCCCTGTGGATCCCGCAGGCGCTCTGGCTGGCCGGGCTGATCTTCTTCCTGATCTGCCTTGCGGCCCTGCTGTTCGATCTGATGCGCGCGCTCGTCCGGGGCGACCAGGCCCTGGCGGCCGAGCTGGGCGCCTCGGAATCGGCATTGCGGAGGCGGTGAGATGGGCATTGCGCTGATCCTTCTGTTCGTCCTGATCGCGCTGGGTCTGCCGATCGCCGCGGTGCTTGGTTGGCTCGCCGTGCTGCTGGACTGGCTGCTGTCGCCCTTTCCCCTGCAGCGGGCCTTCGGCGAGATCGCCTGGTCGCACAGCATCGAGTTCACGCTGATCGCGATCCCCATGTTCATCATGATGGGCGAGATCCTGCTGCGCTCGGGCATCGCGGACCGCATGTACAACGGGGTCGCGGCCTGGCTCGGCTGGCTGCCCGGCGGGTTGATGCACGCCAATATCGGGGCCAGCGCCCTGTTCGCGGCAACGTCCGGCTCCAGCGTCGCCACGGCCGCGACCATCGGCACCACCGCCATGCCGCAGGTCGACCGCCACGGCTACAGCGAGCGCTTGTTCCTCGGCTCTCTGGCGGCCGGCGGCACGCTCGGCATCCTGATCCCGCCGTCGATCAACATGATCATCTACGGGTTCCTGACCGACACATCCGTCCCGCGCCTGTTCATGGCGGGGCTGATCCCCGGCATCGTGCTGGCGGCGATCTTCTCGCTGGTCATCGTCGTGCTGTGCATCGTCAAGCCCTCGCTGGACGGCGACCGCAGCGCGCCGACCGCGCGGGCCCTGCTGGCCAGCCTGCCGGCATTGGCGCCGCCTCTGGGGCTGTTCGCGGTGGTGATCGGGTCGATCTATGCCGGCTGGGCCACCCCGACGGAGTCCGCGTCCATCGGCGTCATCGTCTCCTTGATGCTCGCCGCGCTCTACCGGCGGCTCAGCTGGGAGATGCTGGTCGAGGTGTTCATCGGCACCATCCGCACCTCCTCGATGATGATCCTGATCACGTTGCTGGCCTTCCTGCTCAACTTCGTCATCGGCGCGACGGGAATGGCCAATGTGGTCAACGACTTCGTGAGCGGCCTCAACTGGAGCCCGCTGTCGACGATGTTGATGATCCTGCTCGTCTATCTGGTGCTGGGCATGTTCATGGACACGCTGGCGATGATCGTGCTGACGATCCCCATCGTCACGCCCATCGTCGTCGGCCTCGGCTACGACCCGATCTGGTTCGGCGTCATGATGGTGCTGGTGGCCGAAACCTCGGTGCTGACGCCGCCCATCGGCATGCTCTGCTACGTCGTGCACGGCGTGCGGGGCAGGGGCGATCTGACGGACGTGTTCATCGGCGTCACGCCGTTCATCGCCGCGCTGATGGGCATGATCGCCCTGATGCTGGCATGGCCGGAACTCGCCCTGTGGCTGCCGGGGCGCCTCTACTAGGCGCGGCCCGCTTCGGCCCAAAACGATCGAGGCCCGGCCAGCCGTCATGCGGCTGGCCGGGCCTTTGTCTTTTTTTGGTGCCCGCCTTGCGCCCTCGACAGGATCGCAAGCCCCTCCGCGCGGCAACGGGAGAATTGACTCCGCACAACCTGCAATTTTTATCGGAAAAACCAATAATTATATCCAAAAAAGGCAGGTTATCCGATCAAGCCTTCTGACGCAGGGTTGGGTGTCCGGCGGGTTTTCGCGCTGGCACATTTCGCGATACCCGTCAGGAGCCAGAGTTGAGCGCCGTCTATCTGAATTACTCGCAAGCCGAACTGGACCGGGCGTACGACCAATCGTGCTGGGCTCCCGAAATGGCGGCTACGCTCGCCGCCTATGCCGCGCTAAGTCTTGCCCAGCGACATGAAACGCCGGCGGAAACCTTCCGCTATGCGGACGACGACATGGGCGGGATCGATGTTTTCAACGCTTCCGCCGACGGGCCGCTGATCTATTTTCTCCATGGCGGCGCCTGGCGGTCGGGCGACCGTTCCATGTACAGCTTTCTTGCGCGCAACCTGGACCTGACCGGGTGTCCGCTGGCGGTGCCCGATTATCCCAAGATCCAGTCGGTCGGCTTGCCGGCGATGGTCGACTGGGTCGCCGCGGCCCTGCGCGCCCTGCTGGCGCAGCGGCCCGACTATGCCCGGCGCGGCCTGGTCCTGGCGGGCCACAGTTCCGGCGCGCATCTGGCCGCATGTCTGGCGACCGGGGCAGGAGGCCCCGACATCGCGCAGCGCGTGTCCGCCTGTCTGCTCGTCTCGGGCATCTACGACATGGAGCCGGTGCTGCTGTCGAGCCGGCGCAGCTATGTGAATCTGACGGAGGCGGAGGCCCTTCGGCTGAGCCCGCTCGAGCATATCGAGGTGCTTGAGCCCGGCCGCATCGTCCTCGCCTACGGCTCGCGCGAGAGCCCGGAATTCGTCCGGCAGGCGGAGGCCTTCGGCCGGGCGCTGGTCTCGATGCGGCACGATGTCCGGATGCTGCGGATCGAGGACCGCGATCATTTCTCCATCCTTCTGGAATGCAACGATCCCGCCAGCGCGCTCTGGCAGGCCCTGACGTCGCTGACGGCGTCGACGCCGCGCTGTGAAGCGCCGCGGACCAAGGAGATGCAAGGACCGGACTAGACCAACCAAACACCGGAGAGGGAAAATGGGAGTGAGTTCAATGAGAATGACGTCGATTATCTGCGCCGCCGCGTTGATGTGCGGAGCAGCGCCAGCCCTGGCCGAGCAATATTCCATCGGAACCCTGCCCCAGGGCAGCAGCGGCTATGTCATCGCCGCGGCCATCGCCTCGACGGCCAGCGACCACACGAGCAACGACTTCATCGCCGTTGCGACGGGCGGCGCGAACCTCGTGTTACCGCAGGTGAATTCCGGCGAGATGGACTTCGCCACCTCCAACATGATCGAGGCGTCCTACGCCGTCACCGGCACGGGCAATTTCGAGGGCATGCCCTTGCCCGAGCTGCGGATCGCCGCGGTGCTGCCGCGCTATCAGGTCGGCCTGCTCGTGCGCCGCGACAGCGAGTTCAAGACGGCGGCCGATCTGGCCGGCCGCCCGGTGCCGACCCAGTACAGCGCGATGAAGATGATCGAGCTGATGCAGGACGCCACGCTCGCGGCGGAAGGGCTGGACTCGTCCCGCTTCGAGGCGACCGCGGTGCCCAACTTCGCCAAGGCCGTCGAGCTGCTCGCCGCCGGCCGTGTCGATGCGGCCTATGCGGCGGCGACCAGCGCCCAGGTGCGCGAGGCGGATGCCTCCGTCGGCGTCCGCTTCCTCGGCGTCAATGCCGTGCCGGGCGGCGAGGAGAAGATGCAGGAGATCGCGCCCGGCTCCTATCTCGACACGATGGAGCCGGGGCCGGGTCTGGTTGGCGTCGACAAGCCGCTCACCATGTTCAGCTATGAATATGCCCTGCTCGTCGGCGCGCATGTGCCGGATCAGGTGGTCCATGACCTGGTGAAGGCGCTCTACGAAAACCAGAAGGAACTGGCCGAGACCTCGCCGCACTTCAAGGGATGGGAGCCGGCCAAGATCTATCGCCCGTCGAAGAAGGCGAAGTATCACCCGGGCGCGGAAGCCTTCTTCCGTGAAGCCGGTCTCCTGAAGGACTGATCGAGGATGCCGGGCAGCGGCGAGGTGCCGTTGCCCGGCCCTAGGTCGTGAACTCATAATTCTGACGAGAAACGGTATGCCCGAACCTGATCGGATACAAGGAGCAAGGCCGCAGGAAACCATCAGGTTTTCAAGGGTTTGCGGCGCTGTTGCCGGCGGGTTCCGGCATACCCGAAGGGCGCCGTTCGAGCTGCGATCTGCGGCGTCGGATCGCTCGGCCGGGGGACCTGCCCCGGCCATCGCGCTCCTCCTGGCATGTCATTGCCCGAACCGGCGCCGTTTCCGGCAAAATTATGAGTTCACGACCTAGTGCAAGGGTCTTGTGGAAGGGTCTTGAAGATGAGGCAATCTCTGGACGGATCGGACGCGCGGACGGGCGTCGATCGGCTTTTTGCCGGCCTTCGCACGGCATTTGCCGTGTCGATACCTCTGCTCGCCGTCGGCTTCTGTCTGGATGCGCCGCGCCGGCTCGGTTACGTCATCTACGACGAGCAGTTCCTGGCGTTTCTGGTCGGCCTGTGCCTGGCGCTGGTCTTCCTGTCGACCGGACCGCGCGGCAAGGCGCGGGACCGTGCCGCGCCTTGGTACGACATCCTCGCCGCGGCAGTCGGCCTCGGCGTCTGTCTGTTCATCGCCTCGGACTACGAGGGGATTTCCATGGCGTCCGCCATGAACCCGATGGCACATCTGTTTCCCGCCCTCGCCGTGATCCTGCTGTTGCTGGAGGGTGTGCGCCGCGTTGCCGGCTTCGCCCTGATGGCCATCATCCTTGTCTTTCTAATCTACGGGCTGTGGGGCTACATGATGCCCGCGCCGCTGACCGGCCAGCAGGTCTCTCCCCAGCGGCTGGCGGTCCAGATCGCCTTCGACCCGAGCGCTATCCTCGGTACGGCGCTGTTCATCTGCGCGACCGCCGTGGTCACATTCATCCTGTTCGGCTCGATCCTGGAAAAGGCGGGCGGCACGGAATTCTTCAACGATATCTCGCTTGCCCTGTTCGGCGGCTATCGCGGCGGAGCTGCCAAGATCGCCGTGGCCTCGTCGGCGCTGATGGGCTCTATCTCGGGCAGTGCGGTCGCCAATGTCGTCTCGTCCGGCGTCATCACCATCCCCTTGATGAAGCGCAGCGGCTATCGCGCGCAGACCGCCGCGGCGGTCGAGACCGTCGCCTCCACCGGCGGCCAGTTGGCCCCGCCCGTGATGGGCGCCGCGGCCTTCCTGATGGCCGACTTCCTGCAGGTGGATTATTCGGAAGTCGTGCTGGCCGCGTTGATCCCGGCCTTGCTCTACTTCCTCTCCATCTTCTTCCAGGTCGACCTTGCTGCCGCGCGCCGGGGCCTGCGCGCGCTTTCGAAGTCCGAGCTGCCGGCGGCGCGCGCGGTCATGGCGCGGGGCTGGATCTATCCGCTGCCCTTCGTCGTCCTGATCGTCGCGATGTTCTGGCTGCATCTGCGGGTCGAGGAAGCGGCCCTGTGGGCCTGCGTCTCCCTGCTGCCGATCCTCCTCTGGAAGAAGGGGGGCCGGCGCAGCCCGGTCGACCTGTTCGCCGCCTTCGTGGCGGCCGGCCGGTCGTCGGTGTCCGTCATCCTGATTGCGGCGGCGGCAGGCATCATCATCGGCATCCTCAACCTGACCGGGCTCAGCTTCTCGCTCACGCGCATCCTGATCACGCTCGGCGAGAACAACCTGTTCCTGCTGCTCCTGCTGTCGGCGGCCCTGTCCATCGTTCTGGGAATGGGCATGCCGACCGTCGGCGTCTATGTGCTGCTGGCCACCCTGGTCACCCCCTCGATGATCAAGCTGGGGGTGGAGCCCATCGCCGCGCACATGTTCGTTCTCTACTTCGGCATGATGTCGATGATCACCCCGCCGGTCGCGGTGGCGGCGTTTTCGGCCGCGACCCTTGCGTCCAGCCCGCCGATGCGCACGGCGATCGAGGCGACGATCATGGCCTGGCCGGCCTTCGTCGTGCCGTTCCTCTTCGTGTTCTCGCCCACCTTGCTGGGCGTCGGGCCGAGCCTTGCGGTGGTTGCCTCGACGGTGACGGCGCTTGCCGGCGTGTGGTGCATCACGGCGGGCGGCATCGGCTACATCCGCGACGCCGCCGGCCCGCTGTCGCGGCTGCTCATCTTCGCGGCCGGCGCCGCATTGCTGATGCCCACCGACCTGTTCCAGGGCGCGCTTCTGCTCAATATCGCGGGCCTTGCGGTCATGATCGCGATGCTGGTGTTGTCCAGGAGAGCCAGGTCCGTCTCGGTATCCGCCCCGCAGGAAACGCGGGCCGGATAGGTTCAGCCGGACTGTTCGGCGTCGAGGTCCGGGTCGGGCGGCACCCCCGCCCGCAGGAGGACGGCGCGCAGCTGTTTGATGAACGTGTACCCCGCCGGGCTCAGCGAGCGGCTTGCCGGATAGACGCAGGAGATCTTGCGCACGATGTGCGGCTCACCGAGAGGCAGGGCAACGACATGGGTGTTGTGAACGCCGAGGATCGTGTAGCGCGGCAGGATCGCGATGCCGAGATTCTCGGCCAGCATGCCGAAGATGGTGGTGATCTGCTCCACCTCCCATTGCGGCTGGAAGTCGACGCCCGCCCGGGCGAAGCCCTGCTCCACCAGTTCGCGCAGGCCGCTGCCGCGTACCAGCGTGATGCAGGGAAACCGGACCGCCTCGCGCCAGTCGGTGGCATCGCCCGCCGCCAGCGGATGGTCCTTCAGGCAGAACACCATCATGTCTTCGCTTAAGAGCGGCATCGACCGCAGGTCGGTCTGGCCCGGCGTCATCGTTCCGATGCAAAGGTCGACCCGGCCGTCCATCAACCGGATCAGCATCTCGTCGTTGGTGACGTCGGATATTTCCACTTTGATGCCGGGATGGAGCCTGGTGAACGCGGCCACCGCGCGCGGCAGGATGGTGGCCGCCAGAAACGGGGGAGCGGCCACGCGCAACCGGCCTTCGCGCAATTCGGTCAGGTTGCGCACGTCCGAAAACGTCTGCTCCAGCTCCTCGAAGGTCCGCACCGCGCCCTTGCGAAAGGTGCGTCCGGCTTCCGTCAGCTCGACGCGGCGCGTGGTCCGGTCGAAGAGGCTCGTGCCGAGCTCCGTTTCCAGGTCGCGGATGATCTGCGAGAGCGTCGGCTGGCTCAGGCCGATGCGTTCCGCCGTCCGCGAGAAATTGCAGGTCTCGGCCAGGACGAGGAAGGCGTTGAGCTGTCGGAACGTGATCTTCATGCCATCCGTTTATCAGACAATCGCATCGATGTGTCGCAGCGCGCCGCGCGCCTGCCCAAGGAAGGAGCCGGGATGATCCCTCAAGCACGGCCAGCCGAAATTATCCTGCACGGCGCGCGGCTCGTCGACCCTGCGGGAGACGATCCGGCCGGCGATGCCGTTGCCATCGGGGAAGGGCGCATTCTTGGCGTCGGCCCGCACGAACAGCTCAAGGGTCTGGCGACGCCCGAGACCGTCTCGCTGTGTTGCGAGGGCCTCTCCCTGATGCCGGGGATGATCGACGGCCACGCGCATCTCGACCGGGAGGGGCTGAAGAGCGTGCTGCCGTCGATCTCCGGCGCGCGGTCAATTGCCGAAATCCAGGCGATTCTGCGGGATGTGGCCGCGCGCACGCCGCCGGGCCAGTGGATCGTGCTGTCGCCCTTGGGCACGCCGCCGCTGTTTCTCGACAGCTGGTCCGGCCTTGCCGACGGGCGCTGCCCGGATCGGCATGACCTCGATGCCGCCGCGCCCGATCACCCGGTCTGGATCCGCCCGGCCTGGGGCTATTGGAGCAACAAGGCGGATCTGGTCTGCGTGGCCAACACCGCCGCCCTGGCGCTGGCCGGTGTGGGCCGGGACACCCCGTCGCCGCATCCGCTGGTCGAGATCCACCGCGCGGCAGACGGCCTGCCGGACGGGCGCTTCAGCGAGGCGACGCGCATCTCCATCGTCGAGACGACCTTGATGTCTGCCGCGCCCGGCTTCGACGTGGCGACCAGAACCGATGCGCTGGCCCGCTCGATGGATACCTACGCGCGCTTCGGCACGACCGGCGTCTATGAGGGCCACGGCGTCGCGCGGGAGGTCATCGCCGCCTACGGCGCCTTGCGGGACCGCTGCAAGCCGGGCATGCGGGCGACGCTCGTCGTCAGTCCGTCCTGGTCGGGCGTCGATGCCACAGCCGACATGGCTGCGCTGATCGCGGACTGGACCCGGTGGGCGAAGCGCGGCTTCGCGGATGACGACCGCCTGCGCATCGAGGGCATCTATGCCGAGATCGATGAAACGGGCGAAGGGCTCGTCAGGGCGCGCGGCGGATGCTGCACCGGCTGGGCGGGCTTTCATCTCGACAGCGGGGCACCGCGCGCGATGGTCCGCGAGCTGCTGCTGGAGGCAGCCCGCCAGCGCCTTCGCGTCTCGACCATCTTCGACGACGTCATGGGCCTGATGGAGGAGGTGAACCGGTCGCAGCCGCTTGCCGGGCTGAACTGGGTGCGCGGCCATGTGGCGACGCTGGACGAGCGCGCCCTCGGGGCCATTCAGGACATGGGCCTGATGCTCGTCACCCATACCAACCGGCACATCGCCAAGGGCGGCTCGGCCCATCTTGCGCGCCTGGGACCCGATCGCTGCAACGACATCGTGCCCATGCGCCGGATCCTCGACCGCGGCATCCCGGTCGCCCTCGGCTCGGACAATCTGCCCCCGTCCTTGCTGCATCCGGTGGCCGACCTTGAGCTGCGGCGCGACCACGGCACGGGTGAGCATGTCGCCCCCGATCAGGCCCTGACCCGCCGCGAGGCGCTGGCCCTGGCGACCGCCGGCGGCGCCAACCTGTTGCAGCGGGGGGAAGAACTCGGTCGGCTCAAGCCCGGATATCTTGCCGACCTCGTCGGCTTTCCCGGCGACATCCTGACGATGGAGGCCGGCGAGCTGAGGCACCTCGAGGCGCGCCTCGCCCTTGTCGGCGGCCAGATCGTCCTCCGGCAAAGCTAGGCCGGCGCGGTGTCGCCCCTAGTGGGCGGCCTCGCTTGCCTTGCGGATACGGCTGAAGCTCATGGCGATATGGGCGCGCCGCACATGGCCGGCGGCGGCAAGGTCGCCATGCTCCACCGCCTCGGTGATGTCGGTGACCTCGCGCTGGAAGGTGGTGAACTCCGTATGGATGAGCTCCTCGAAATTCTTCAGCCGTGAGGCGGTCTTCAGCCAGATCCGCGCGGTCTGGTAATAGAGCCGCTCGCTGATCTCGCGCAGCGGCTCATTGGTCGTCAACGCGTTGAACAGGTGGAAGAATTCCATGTTGATCCGCGAGAAGGTGCGCGGGTCGCCCTCATGCACCATCTCGTCGCAGCGGGCGCGGATCTCGTGGAAGCGTGCGATCAGCGCCGCATCGACCGGGGTGGGAGACAGCTTGCCGACCAGCTCGGCCAGCTCCACCCGCAGCTCGTAGACCTGCGCCAACGCGTCGACCTCTATGTCCGTGACGATGGTGCCGACCCCGTGCACCGAGCGCAGCAGTCCTTCCGCCTCGAGCTTCACCAGGACGCGCCGCACCGGCGTGCGCGAGACGTGGAACTCCTCGGCCAGGTCTTCCTCGCGCAGTCGGCTGCCGGGCGCGTAGTCGAGCAGGCAGATCCGCATTCGCAAGGCCTGGTAGATCCGCTCGAAGCGGCCGCGCGCGCCTTCTTCCGCCGGTCGCCCGGCACCCTCGTTCACCGTCATCAGGCCTGTCCGCTCCCCTCGCATACATGCGTGCCGCCTGCCCGGCGGGGCCGCGTCTTGTCCGGCATTTCCGCTCTCCCGGCAAGCGTCTCGCCATGGGCGGACCTGCCTGCCGCTGCTGGCCGCGCCCCGTTCGGCGGGCGATCTTTCCACAATCCGTCCAGAGCCTTGGCCGCGGCGCTGGAGGGGGCTTCGTTCCTTATAATGTGTACATCTGCGGATGGTCCAGAAAACCACACAAGGAAGTCTCTCGGTCAATCCGGCAAATTCCGTTGACACAGTCTGACCCAGCATGATGTTGTGCACAACATAAGAAGCAAGAGTTGGTGGAACAGAGGAGCTCAACCATGAAAAACACGATCTTCAAAGGCCTTGCCACGCTCGGCATGGCCGCGCTCGCCTTTGGCTTTGCAGGCAGCGCAAACGCCCAGTCGCTGCTGGAGCGCGCCGAGAAGGGCGAGCCGATCCGCATCGGCTTCGCCAACGAGGTGCCCTTCGCCTATCCGGGCGAGGACGGCAGCCCCAAGGGCTTCGTGAACGCCTATACGATCGGCGTTCTCAAGACGATGGGTTTCGAGAACATCGAGCCGGTGCAGACCGAGTGGGGCGGCCTCATTCCGGGCCTCAACGCCAACCGCTTCGACATCGTCACCGGCGGCATGAACATCCTGGCGAGCCGCTGCGAGAACATCGCCTTCTCCGAGCCGATGGCCAAGGTCGGCGACGGCTTCATCGTTGCTCCGGGCAACCCGAAGAAGATCAGCGACTATGCGAGCCTCGTGGCGAACGACGCGGTGATGGTCACGGGCGCCGGCTATTCCAACATCGAGGCGGCCAAGGAGGCCGGCGTTCCGGAAGCCAACATCATGCAGGTGCCCGGGCCGACCGAGATCCTGGCTGCCGTGCGTGCGGGCCGCGCCGATGCCGGTGCCGGCACCTACTTCACCATGAAGCAGCTGGCCGACAGCTCGAACGGTGCCGTCGAGGCGTCCGACCCGAACGCCATGCCGGAAGACTCCTTCAACTGGGCCGGCATCGGTTTCCGCAAGGCGGACAAGGCCTTCCTCGACAAGTTCAACGAGGCCCAGGCCAAGTATCTCGGCTCGGAAGAGATGCTCGCCGCCGTTGCCGAATACGGCTATGGCGAGGGCTCGCTGCCCGGCGACAAGACCACCGAGTGGGTCTGCGCCAACCGCTGACATGACGACGACGGTGTGCGGCGAGCCGGCGCGGCCGGCCCTTCGCCCCGTCTCCCGCATCCGGGCAGGGTTTCCTGCCCGGGCTTTGCGGCCTTGATCGAGGTCTGACAGCAAGGGCTGGGCGGCATGTCCTATTTCGAATTCCTCGGCCAGTATGGCGACCGGATCGCCAGCGGCACGCTCATCACCATGGCGCTGACGGTCCTGTCGGCGCTGCTGGCGGTGGCGATCGCCGTGGCCGCCGGCCTGATGCGCATGGCGCCCAACATGGCGGTGCGCGGTCTGGCCACCGTCTATATCGAGGTCTTTCGCGGCACATCGCTGCTCGTCCAGCTCTACTGGATCTTCTTCGTGCTGCCGCTCTTCGGCATCACGCTGGAAAAGTTCACGGCCGGCTTCGTGGCCGTGGGCATGAATCTCGGCGCCTATGGTGCGGAGCTGGTGCGCGGCGCCATTCTCTCCGTGCCCAAGGGCCAGTGGGAGGCGGCGCTGGCGCTCAACATGTCGCCGGCCAAGCGGATGATCCGGGTGATCCTGCCGCAGGCCGTGCTGATCATGCTGCCCTCCTGGGGCAACCTGTTGATCGAGCTGCTGAAAGGTACGGCGCTCGTCGCGCTGATCTCCGTCGCCGACCTGATGTTCCAGGTGAAGCAGATCAACGGCACCACCTTCATGTCGGCCGAGACCTTCGGCACCGCGCTCATCATCTACTACGTGCTGGCCCGCTTCATGATCACGCCGTTCATGCGCTGGCTGGAGCGGTTCATGTTGCGCAAGATGGGGAGGGCCTGAGCCATGTTCGACTGGCGCTGGGACTTCACCTTCGAGATCCTGCCCCGGCTGATCGCCGCCACCGGCAACACCTTGCTGGCCGCCGGCCTCGGCTATGCCATCGCGGTCGTTCTCGGCCTCGTTTTCGCGCTGGCGCAGCGCACGCCCTTCCGTCCGCTCACCCTGGGCGTGCGCGAGGCGGTGGAGTTCATCCGCTCCACGCCCCTGGTGCTGCAGATCTTCTTCGTCTTCTATGTCGGGCCGCAATTCGGCATCCGCCTGTCGCCCTGGACGGCCGGAATGATCGCCATCGGCCTGCACTATGCGGCCTACCTGTCGGAGGTCTATCGCGGCGGGCTGGAAAGCGTGCCCAAGGGGCAGTGGGAGGCGGCCAAGTCGCTCAACCTGTCGACGGCGCGCACCTACTTCCGCGTCATCCTTCCCCAGGCGCTGCCGCCTTCGCTTGCCGGCATGGGCAACTACCTTGTCGGCATCTTCAAGGACACGCCGATGCTGTCGGTGATCGGCGTTGCGGAGCTGATGCACACCGCCAATGCCATCGGCTCGGAAACCTACCGCTTCCTCGAGCCGTTCACGCTCGTCGGCATCATCTTCCTCTGCATTTCGTTGCCAACGGCGGCCCTGATCCGGCTCTTCGAGACCTGGGTGCGCCGCAAACTCGGATTGGGCTGATGAACACCACAGACGTTTCCGCCTTCCCCCTCCGCCTTGAGGGGGATGCGATCCCGATGGTCAGCTTCAAGAAGGTCACCAAGTCCTACGGCAACCTGGTGGTGCTGGACTCGCTCGACCTCGACGTCGCCGAAGGCGAGATGGTGACCGTCATCGGTCCGTCCGGCTCGGGCAAGACCACCGTGCTGCGCATGCTGATGACGCTGGAGACCATCAATGGGGGCGTCATCTATGTCGATGGCGAGCCGCTGACGCATATGGAGCGCGACGGCAAGCTGGTGCGCGCCGACAGCCGGCACCTGCGCAAGATGCGCTCGAAGATCGGCATGTGCTTCCAGCACTTCAACCTGTTCCCGCACATGACTGCGCTGGAAAACTGCATGGAAGGTCCCGTGCATGTGCTCGGCATGTCGAAAAAGGAAGCGCGCGAGCGCTCCGAGGAACTGCTGGCGATGGTCGGCATGGCGGAAAAGCGCGACCAGCATCCCTCGCGCCTGTCCGGCGGCCAGCAGCAGCGCGTGGCGATTGCCCGCGCGCTGGCCATGCGGCCCAAGGTGATGCTGTTCGACGAGGTGACCTCGGCGCTCGATCCCGAGGTGATCGGCGAGGTGACCAATGTCATCCGCCAGCTGGTTGCCGAGCACAATCTCACCATGCTCATGGTCACGCACCAGATGGGCTTCGCCAAGGACATTTCCGACCGCATCTGCTTCTTCTACAGCGGGCGGATCGAGGAGCAGGGCACCCCGGACGAGCTGTTCGGCAATCCGCAGAAGGAGCGGACGCAGCAGTTCCTCAGCGCGGTCAAGGAGGCGAGTTGAGCATCCAGCTTGCCGACATCCTCGCCGCGCGCCGCACCATTGCCGGCGTTGCCGCGCGCACCCCGATGGTGCCTTCGCTTGCCGTGGATGGAGACCTGCTGCTGAAGCTGGAGACGACCCAGCCCATCGGCGCGTTCAAGCTGCGCGGCGCATTGAACGCCGTCTCCGCCGTGCCGGCGGGCGCCCCCGGCGTCACCTGTTGCTCCACCGGCAATCACGGCCGCGGCGTTGCCTTTGCCGCGCGCGCCGCCGGCCTTCGCGCCGTCGTGTGCATGTCCGAGCTGGTGCCGAGAGCCAAGGTCGAGGGCATCCGCGCGCTGGGCGCCGAGGTGCATATCGCCGGCCGCAGCCAGGACGATGCCCAGGGCGAGAGCCTGCGGCTGGTGCGCGAGGAGGGGCTGGTCGAAATCCCGCCCTTCGACGACCCGCTGGTGATCGCCGGCCAGGGCACCATCGGTCTTGAAATGCTCGAGGACCGCCCGGACCTTGAAGCGATCCTCGTGCCGCTGTCCGGCGGCGGGCTTGCCGCCGGCGTTGCGCTGGCCGCGAAGGCGATCAAGCCGTCAATCCGCCTCATCGGTGTCACCATGGACCGCGGTGCGGCGATGCACGCCTCCATCCGCGCCGGCCGTCCGGTCGAGGTCGTCGAGGTGGCGAGCCTTGCAGATTCCCTTGGCGGCGGCATCGGGCTGGAGAACCGGCTGACCTTCGCCATGTGCCGCGACCTGCTGGACGACTGCATCCTCGTCACCGAGGACGAGATCTACGACGCCATGCAGGCGCTCTACTACGAGGACCGCATGGTGGCCGAGGGCGGCAGCGTCGTCGGCATCGCCGCGATGCGCTCGGGCCGCCTGCCGGCCTTCGGCGGTCCAGTCGCCACCATCCTCACGGGCCGCAATGTCGACATGACCACCTTCACCGAGATCGTCGCCGGGCGCGGCGTCCGCCTCGGCGAGGTCGAGCTGAAAGGGCGCAGCTATGGCGCATGAAGTGACCGTCCTGACCGCCGGCGAG
Organism: Stappia sp. 28M-7; assembly: GCF_014252955.1. Classification (NCBI taxonomy): domain Bacteria; kingdom Pseudomonadati; phylum Pseudomonadota; class Alphaproteobacteria; order Hyphomicrobiales; family Stappiaceae; genus Stappia; species Stappia quadratibracata. The sequence continues at coordinate 1,373,514 of NZ_JACMIA010000001.1, forward strand.
CTGCGCGGGCTGGTGCAGCTGGATCCTGCCGCCGTCGATGTGGTCGAGCGGGCCTTCGCCGCGCTCGCCTCCGGCACGGTGGTGATGCCGCCGATCCTATCGATGGCGATCCCTGAGGCCAATGGCGAGGTCGACGTCAAGACCGCCTATATCCCCGGTTTCGACGGGTTCGCGATCAAGGTCAGCCCCGGCTTCTTCGACAATCCGAAGCTCGGCCTGCCGAGCCTCAACGGCTTGATGATCCTGTTTTCCGCCAAGACCGGTCTGGTCGAGGCGCTGCTGCTCGACAATGGCTACCTGACGGATGTGCGCACGGCTGCCGCCGGCGCTGTCGCCGCGCGCCATCTTGCGCCCTCGAAGGTCGAGACGGCCTGTGTCATCGGCACCGGCATCCAGGCGCGGCTGCAGATCGAGGCGGCCCATCTGGTGCGCCCGTTCTCCCGCGTTCTCGTCTGGGGCCGCGACATGGCGAAGGCGGAAGCCTGCGCCGCCGATCTCTCCGAGCGGCTGAAGATCGAGGCCGAAGCCGTCGCGGACCCGGCCGAGGCGGTGGCGCGGAGCCAGCTCGTCGTCACCACCACCCCGGCCGAGCATCCGGTGCTCAAGGCCGAGTGGCTGCATCCCGGCCTCCACATCACGGCGATGGGCTCGGATCAGGCGGGCAAGAACGAGATCGAGCCGGCAGCGCTCGTTGCGGCGGACCTTTATGTCTGCGACCGGGTCAGCCAGTGCGAGGCTCTCGGCGAGCTGCGCAGCGCCATCTCTGCGGGCCTGTGGCAGGGCGGCACGCCGCCGGAGCTCGGCGAGATCGTCACGGGGCGCCATCCCGGCCGCCGCTCGGACGACGAGATCACCATCTGCGATCTCACCGGCACGGGCGCGCAGGACACGGCGATTGCGACCTCCACCATCGCTGCCGCCCGCAAGGCCGGCGCCGGTTCGACGATCCTGACCTAACGGGCTGGTGTGGCAGGGGCGGCTGCCGGCCGCAGCAGCTCGGCCAGCACCAGCGCGCTTGCCACCATCACCAGGATCGGCGTCGCTCCGAAGGCGGCGGGCAGCATGTAGAACGAGCGGACCAGCACCGCACCGAGCACCAGCGCCATCTGCAACGCGGCGATGGTTGCGACCGGCATGGTCTCCAGTCCCCGGGCGGCGTCGGGCGTGCCGACCGGCACTTTCAGATAGGCCGTGAGGAACAGCGGCACCAGCAGCGCAGTCAGCACGAAATGCGCCGTGTAGAGCGGCCAGCCCAAGGCGCCGATGTCGTCCGGCAGCACCCACCACACCAGCAGGACCAGATAGCCCGCCGCGGTGTTGGCGAGAACCGGCGGCCACAGCAGCAGGGTCAACCAGGCGGACGGTGCTGCGCCTGCCTGTCGCGCCGTCGTCTGCAAGCCTCTGGCGACGTGGATCGTCGCGGCCGTTGCCGCCACGACGAAGGCGAGGGGGACCAGCAGGTCCATCGGCAGGCCCGACTGCAGGAACATGCCGGAGCGATACTGCGAGAAGGCCAGCTCGAGTTCCGACGGCAGGCTGGCGATCATCGGAAAGACCATCAGCAGCAGGATGCCCTGTCCGGCCCCCGGCAGGCGGAGGCGTCCGGCCAGCCAGATCAGCACCGCGGTCGCCCCGCAATAGGCGGCAAGGCTGGCGACCACTCCGCCGGTGGACAGGTCCCGCAGCAACCGGCCTGTCTGCATGCCGTGCAGCACGCCGGCGCCCTGCGCCAGCGTCATCAGCAGAGCGATCAGGCCGGTGATGGCGACCAGCACCTGAGCGTTGCGGGCCGAGGCGGCCTGCCAGCGCGCCAGCGGCGGGATCAGCAGGCGGGCGATCTCCACATGGGCGATGGCCACCACCAGCGGCCCGGTCCACAGGGCGAAGATCGAGGCCATCCGGATCGAGCTGCCGCCGGTGAAGCCGTCGTGGTAGTCGAGCCGCTCCGCATCCACTCCGGGAATCGGGATCCACAGTCCGACCAGATAGATGGCCAGCGCGGCCGCAAGCGGCCACAGCACCGGCCAGAGCGTGCGAGAAGGCGCGGTGCCGGACGTGGAGGGCGGGGGAGGCTGGGTTTCGGTCATCGGGGCCTGTGTTCGCAGCGAACCTGAGCGCATGGCTTGCGATCGTTTCAGGGCGAAACCTTAGCGGCGCAGCTTCGGCATCTGCAAGGGGCACGAACGGCGGACTGATCCGGGGCTGCCGTAAAGGTGCCTGACCGATATTGGGTGGTTCCTTGTATCTGACGAGTGAATTTTCGTCTTTATCGTCAATATCTGTCAAAAATATCCATGGGGAAAAATGCGATAAGTCTCGAAAATAGGTAATTTTTACATGTCGCATCGAAAGTAATAGCGAGTTGACACCTTGGGCGCGCCATTTAAGATTGAAAGCGTCAGCCAGCCGTCGCGCGCGGATTGCAAGCGGACTTTCGCCTGCAGCTCCCATTCCGGCCAGCCATCGACAGTGTCCGTCTGCCCCGCCGGGGCAACGGCGCGGGCTTCGGGGCTGTGGCGGTGGGTGTATCCGGACTATTTCCGACGGTTGCCGTGCTTCGCGCTGTTGCGGCGAAGCTCCGCCGGCAATGGCTCAGCTTTGCCCTGCTCTTCGTCGCGCTTGTCGTTGCCGTTGCCGTCTGCGTCGTGCTGCTGGGGGCGATCCGCTACTACTTCGCGCCCGGCCGCCTGGCCGACGCCGATCTGTGGCGCATCGACACCATCTGGAGCTCCAGCCACTCCGGCGAGAACGGGCGCTGGGCGACCTCGCCGGATCCTCTGGCCCGGCTGATCCGCCAGAACCACGGCTCGCTCGTCCATGCCGGCCGCTTCACGCCCCTTCGCTCGCAGCTGACGATCGACGACATGTCGCTGCCGGGCGGGGCGCTTTTCCGCAGTGATCCGCCCTCGCTTGCCGTCTTCGACTGGCGACTGCGGCAGGGCGCCTTTTCCCTCGAGCGGCTGGGTCCTGGCGAGGCCTTGATCAGCTCCGCCGAGGCGCGGCGCCTTTTCGGCACGCGCGACCCGGTGGGCCAGCGGATCACGCCGGCCCAGCCCGACCGCCGGGGCAAGACCACCACCTATTCGGTCGCGGCCGTTTTCCAGCCCTTCGCCGAAAATGCCGTCTTCCGACCCGACATCGTCCTTGTCGATGCGGTGCCCGGCGCCATCGACCGGGCGCTGCTGCCGAGCACGCTGCAGCAGCTGCCGATGGAGTGGCTGCGCCCCAGCGCCTACACCTTTGTCCGCTTCCGGGGGGAGGCAGGACAAGCGCAGGCGGACGCGATCGCCGCCGACCTCACCACCCGCGCGCCTTATCTGGGCGGCTGGGAGCCGGACTTCCGCGCACGGCCGGCGGCCGGGATCTGGCTGTCGGACGGCGTCTACGAGGAACTTGTCGCCGCGATACCGACCGGCTCCGCCCGCCTGCTGTGGATCAGCGCGCTCGTGCTGGCGGGCGCAGCGCTCGCCGCGTTCGGTCATGGCGTCGGGCTCGCCCGCCTCCAGCTCGCGCCGCTGGCCGAGACGCTGGCCAGCCTGGCGGTGCCTCCTGCGGCCGGCCGGCTGGCGCTTGCCGGCTTCGCGGCGCTGGCGGCGCTCGGTTTTTGCATCGTCGGCACGGCCGCAGGCATCGCCCTGTCGCGTCTTGTCGCGCGGGGCTTGCGGATGGACCCCGCCGCTTTCGCCCTGACGCCGATGGAGGGGCTGGCCCTTGCCGGGGCAGCGCTTCTCGCCTTCGCCGTCGCGGGGCTCTTGCCGCTGGTCCGCCGACAGGCGCATGCGCGCGCCGCGCGCCGGATCCTGCCGCTCTGGGCGACATTCGTCGTCTGCGGCACGGCGGCGGGCCTGTCCATCGTGCTGGTAATGCAGCAGCTGCATCTGGCGGGCCGCGACAGCGGCATGTCGCTGGAGCGTACCCTTGCCCTGCAGGTGGACCAGGACGGCGTTCTCGGCGACCGCCACGACGCCTTCCGCCAGGAGCTCCTGTCCCTGCCGGGCGTGCGAGAGGTGGGCTTCGCCAAGACCCTTCCCGGCGCGCTGCACGACTACAGCTACATGGAGCTGCGCGCCGCGACCGACCGGCGCCAGACCGAGAAGCGCTATCAGGCGCTTGCCGCCGATGACGGCTTCCTGCGCAGCATCGGCGTGGTGCCGCTGGCCGGGGCGCTGCCCTCCAACTGGGCCGAGCGCCGCGACCAGGCCGTGCTCAACCGCAGCGCGGCGGAGCAGCTCGGCTTTGCTTCGCCGAGCGAAGCCGTCGGGCAGCTGCTGCTCAGCTTCGACGGCGGGCCGCAGGTCAGCCTGCGTGTCGCGGCGGTGGTCGAGGATTTCCGCCTGAACGGCCGCCATGTGCCGAGCCCGCCGCTGGTCGTCTACCACGATCCGCGCCTGTTCCGCGTCGCCACCATCCGCTTCGATGCGGAAGCCGGCCCCGCGCGCCTTGCCGACGTCTTTCCCGTGTGGTGGCGGCTGTGGTCCCAGACGACACCCTCGCGCATCGAGCCGGGGGCGCTTTACGGCGCGGCGAACCGGCCGGCGGAGGGCGCGGCCCTGCTCAGCCTCGGAGCCTGGATCGCCACCCTTGCGGTGATCGCCGGCGTGCTTTTCGCCGTGATCCGCTTCCGCTCGGTCAGCTGCCGGCGCGAGCTCGGCCTGCGCCAGCTGCTGGGCGCCCGGCCGCTGCAGCTGGCCCCGGTTCTGGCCAGCCGCCTTGCGGCGCCGCTGCTGCTTGCCATCCCGGTTGCCGCCGCCGCGACCGTCCTTCTCGGGCAGGCGTGGCTGGCGGGGCAGGCGGACCGCATCGCGGTCACCTCGGTCCCCGTTCTGGCCACCGTCTGCCTCGGGCTGGCGCTCTCGTCGGTGCTGGCTCTCGCCGCGTGTATCGCCGTCGAGCTCCTGCTGGTTTCGCGGGGGTCGAACCTTGTCGCCACTGCCACGGGAGGAGCCTGAACCAAGACCTGTCCGATCACCAGGACTGATCTCCGATGAAAGCCGTTCGACCGTCTGGGCCGGCCGGCACGAGGGAGTTTCCCGCATCAACGAAGATACGGAAGGAGAATGGAATGCAGCATGTACTCGACATCACGGCCTCGTCCGCGCACGCGGCCGTCTACGAAAGCTACATCGAGGAAACGGAGCCGATGCTGGCCCGGGCGACCACCAGCGACTGCCTGTCGACCGGCACCACGGTCAGCAGCGGCACCGGTTCGTCGGTCGGCAGCTTCTTCTGCATCGGCTGCATAACCGGCACCGGTGGCTACGACTCGGGCTGCAGCAGCTGCCACGAATAGGCTGACGGACCGGGCCCGGGGATGATGAAGACGATGACCGATACCGCTGGTGTCGCGGCCCTGCACGGCGGAAGCTCCGCTGCGCAGAACCGCGGCCGCCTTCGCGTCTCCGGGCGTTCCGGCCCGTCGGGGCTGATGCTGGACGGGCTGCGCAAGCGCTATGGCGACCATCTGGCGCTCGATGGCGTCAGCCTCGACTGCCGGGCGGGGTCGCTGACCTCGCTGCTCGGGCCGAACGGCGCCGGCAAGACGACGCTGCTGGAAATCCTCGTCGGGCTTCGCAAGCCCGATGCCGGGCGGGCCGAAATCCTCGGCGCGCCGTTCCCCGACCTGCCGCTGGAGCGCCGGCGCCGTGTCGGCATCGTGCTGCAGCAGCAGAGCCTGCCGCCGCTGCTGCGCACCGACGAATACCTGTCGATGGTCCGCACCGCCTATCGCAGCCGCGACATCCCGATGCACCTGGTCGAGGCCTTCTCGCTCGAGGGCGCCTGGAAGAAGCGGATCGGCCAGCTGTCCGGCGGCCAGCAGCGCAAGCTGGCGCTCGTCGCCGCGCTGGTCGGCGAGCCGCAGGTGCTGATCCTCGACGAGCCGACGGCCAGCCTCGATCCGTTCAGCCGCCTGGCCTTCTGGCAGGAGCTGCGGCGGCTGTGCGACCGGGGCGAGGGCGCTTCGGCGATCCTGCTCGCCACCCACGACATGGCCGAGGCGACCGAGCTCAGCAGCGACGTGGTCATTCTGGAGAACGGCCGCGTGCGCGAAACCGGCACGCCGGACGAGCTGATCGCGCGCAACGGCGCGCCGCCGCGTCTGGCCGTGGCGCTGCGCGAGGTGGAAACCGCCGAAAAGCTTCTCGCCGCGCACCCGCAGTTGGCGGCGGACGTGAGCTTGGAGACCGGCAGGGACGGGACCGTGCATGCGGTGTTCGACGCCGGCCGGCTGGACGCGCTGCTTGCCTCCCCCTTGCGCCCGCATCTCGATCTGGCGCGCCTCAGCCAGCGCCGCTCGACGCTGGAGGACGTTTTCGTCGCCCTGCTCGGGCCGGGGCTGAAGGAGACACGGCCGTGAACATGCCGCTGCTCGCCATTCTGGTGCTCAACAATTTTCGCGAATACCTGCGGGACTTCACGTCCAGCTTCTTCACCTTCGTGTTCCCGCTGATCTTCGTCGTGATCTTTTTCATGAGCAGCTCCGGCGGCGGGGCGCCGGGCGCGCTGCCGCTGTCGCTGCAGGGCGATCTCGCCGCGCCCCAGGCGCAGGCGGTGGTCGAGGCTCTGTCCGCAGTTCCCGGCGTGCGGCTGCTGCCCGCCGGGCATGAGGCGGCGGGGACGGTCACTCTCACCGTGGGGGCGGGCGGGCGCGTGGCCCTGTCCGCGGCGGCCGACCCCTCGCTGGCGCGCGTGCTGGAGACCGCGATGCTCGCCGCCGCCGGGCGACAGGCCGGCTCCCTGCCGTTCGACTACAGTTTCGAGCCGGTGCGCAGGACCTCGGAGCTGGTGCAGCTGCTGCCGGCCTTCTTCGCCATGTCGCTGCTGCAGCTCGGACTGTTCGGCACCTCGACACCCTTGTTGCAGCAGCGCGCGCGGGGCGTTTTCCGCCACATGAAGACCCTGCCGATCACGGTCGTGCAGATTGTCTCGGCCTTGCTGGTCACCCGGCTGGCGATCGCGTTGGTGCAGATGGTCGGCCTCTATGCCATCGCCACCGGCTTCTTCGGCTTTCGCATCGAGGGCAGCGGCCTGCTCTTCGCCGCGCTGCTGGCGCTGGGCACCGGGTGCTTCGTTGCCATGGGCTTCGCGCTCGGCGGCATCATCGGCAACCAGCAGGTCGGGGTGCTGGCGACGCTGGCGATCAACTTCCTGATGCTGAGCTTCGGCAACGTCTTCTTCCAGGTGCCGCGCGACAGCGCGCTGGCGGTGGTCTCCGACCTGCTGCCGATCACCTATCTCGTCGACGGATTGCGGCAGGCCGCCACGGGCGAGCCGCAGGCCCTGCCGCTGGCGCTGGTGCTGGCCGTGCTGGCGGCCGCGACCGTGCTTCTGACGGCGGTTTCCGTCCGCTTCTTCCGGTTCGACATGGGGCAACAGGCATGAGGCCGACCAAAGGCATGGAACATGTGCAGGAGAGGCACGGCAGATGACGGTTTTGCACGGGGCGCGCTGGGCCTATTTCAAGCTCTATCCGGGCGTGTTCGGGTCCGGCTTCGACCATCTGGTCGCCAATGACCTGGCGTCCCTGCTGGGCGGCGGCGACGTCGCGAAATGGCACTTCCTGCGCATGACGGACGACGGCGGGCCGCATCTGCGGCTGCGCCTGCTGCCGGTCGATCCGGCGGTGCTGGAGCCTTTGGCCGCGCGGGCGCAGCAGCAGCTGGCAACGCTGGTCGCCGAACTGCCGTTCACGCCCGAAAGCCCGTTCACGCCGCTGGTCGCCTCGGCCGCGCCTCAGGCCGTGCAAGGGGCGGCGGCGCCTGCGCATTTCGCGCGCGCCCATGTGCAGCGCGACACCTACGAGCCGGAGACCGGCAAATACGGCACCGGCGAGATGCTGGAGATCTGCGAGACGCATTTCCAGCGCTCCAGCGAGATCGCCGTTGCGGCCATTGCCGCGGAGCTGCTCGAGGGGCGCTCGCGCAAGTGGATCGCGCCGCTGCTGATGGCCCGCTGCGTGCACCTGTTCGAGCTGCCGCGCTCGCCCCGCCAGTTCCTCAGTGACTATTGCGACTACTGGATGCGCAGCGCCGATCCCACGCAGGATCATGTCGGCCGCTTCTCCGAGCGGATCGCCGAAATCCGGGCGATCCCCTTCGACCCGCTCGACGCGGGCGCGGTGCTCGTCGCCGGCGAGAAGGACCTGCTCGCCCGCTGGGAAGCCTCGATCCGCGAGGTGTCGCGCGCTGCCCGCCGGCATTTCCCGCAGAACGACAATTTCCGCGACCAGCTTGCCTTCAACCTCTGCCACCTGATGATGAACCGGCTCGGCTTCCCGGCGGTCGACGAGGCCTATCTCGCCAGCCTCGTTGCCGCGTTCGACGGGGTGCCTGCATGATCGACGTGTTCGAGAAGGGCGACTTCCGCGCCCGCTTTCCCTGGTCGTCGATCCTCAGCCCCTCCTGCGGCATCGTCCAGAGCGTTGCCGGCATCGACGACGAGGAGCTGGGCGTGCCGGACTTCCGCCGCCGCACCGCCAAACTTTGCAACGTCTCGCTGGGCTATCCCCGGATCCGCGCCGGCGACGGATCCAGCACGGCCGAGACGCTGACTGCCGGCAGCGGCGGCGACGTGCGCGCCGACCTTGCCTATGTGCGCGCGGTGGCGGAGGCGGCGGAGCGCTATTCCAGCGCGATCTTCGACGAGCGCGATTACATCGTCGCCAGCGCCCGCGAGCTCGGCTCGGCGGCGCTCGACCATCGCCGCTGGCCGAAATGCGATGCGGCGGAACTGGCCGACCCGCGCTGCCAGCTCCATGCCTTCGATCCCGACCGGCCGATCCGCTGGGTCGAGGGCTATTCGGTGACGCAGTCGCGCACCGTCTGGCTGCCGCTCGTGATGTCGCATCTGGTGTTCGAGCTGTTGCCGGGCGAGGCGTTCTGGGCGCCGATCACCACCGGCATCGCGCTGCACAGCTGCCCCTACCAGGCGGCGGTCTCGGCGATCTGCGAGAGCATCGAGCGCGACGCCATCGCCTTGACCTGGAACTGCCGGCTGCCGCTGCCCCGCCTGTCCTTCGATGTCGAGCCGCCGGCCGAAGTCGGCGAGGCGCTGGGGCGGATCGACGGTCTGCCACTCCAGCATCATTTCCACGATGCGACGACGGATCTCGGGGTGCCGACGGTCTATCTCCTGCAGAAATACGAGGGTCACCCGCAGCTGGCGACCTTTGTCGGCTGCAGCACCGAGTTCGACCCCTGGATCGCCTGCGGCAAGGTGGTGCGCGAGGCCTGCGTCGCGCGCACGGCGATCCCGTATTTCCAGGACATTCCCGACGATCCGCTCCAGTTCACCCGCCTGGAATACGGCGCCACCTACATGGGCCGCCCGGAGCAGGCGGGTGCGTTCGACTTTCTCGCCGGTCACGACCGGGAGAGCCCGATTTCGCGGTTGGCGCCGGAGTGCGGGCCCGTCGCGCGCGAGCGGTTCGAGTGGCTGGTGCAGCGCTTCCGCGCGCTCGACTTCGAGCTGACCCTGGTCGACCTCACCACCGACGACCTGCGCGAGCAGGGCTTGAGCGTCATCCGCGCCTTCACGCCCGACCTGATGCCGCTCGATTTCCTGCCCTCGGCCCGATACCTCGGCCACGCGCGCCTCTACGACTACCCGCCGAAGGCCGGCTACGGGACGTTCCGCCGCGCCGCCGTCAATCCCTATCCCCAGCCCTTCGCGTGAGAGGAGCCGACGAGATGGCCGATTCCCTGGCGCTGTCCTCGCCCGTTTCCGGGGCCCCGGCTACCGCCGCTCCGGTGCTGCAATGCGTGATCTCCGGCGCCTTCGGCCAGCGTGTGCTGGAGGCCCTGCGCGCCGCCGGCGTGACCATTGCCGGCACCGTTGACCTCGACGGACCCTCGGCGGATCTGGAGAGCCTTGCGGCGGCCGATACGCTGGCGATCCTCGATTTCGACCGGCCGGACGTGATGGGCAGCCTTTGGGACCGCTTGTCGGTCAGCGGTTCGCGTCTCCACCTCATCGGCCTGTTCGAGGATGCGCTGACCGTCGGCCCGCAGTTCCGGGCCGGCCGGCCCGGATGCCCGGAATGCTTTGCCCGCCGGCGCCTCGCCATCTCGAGCTATGACGATGCCGGCCGCCTCGACAAGCTGAGCCGGACCTGTCTGGCCCGCATGCCGTCGGCCCGTCCTGGCTATCCGCCCTACCTGCCGGCCCTCGCCGCGGGTGCTCTTGCCGCGCGCCTGCGCCGTCCGGCGGAGGAGAATGACGGGCGCTTCCTGCGTTTTCTGACCGACGGCAGCTTTCTGGAGGAGGGGCGTCTTCTGGCGCTGCACGGTTGCCGCTGCCGAACCGCCGGTGCGGATGCTGCGGGCAACGCCGGCGCTCGGCGGACCAGCCGGCACCTTGCGGACATGCTCGGCCTTGCCGCCATGCCTGTTGCGGTGCCCACCGGAACGCGGGGGAGCGGGTCATGCTGACGGTCGAGCGCAGCCACGCCCGCGAGCTTGCCGCACAGCGGGTGACCGATCCCGAACTGCTGCGCCTGTCGGTCGAGGCGCCCTATTTCCCGCCGGATTTCCCGGTCCTGCCCTTCGGGCCCGGGCGGCTGGCGATCCTGTGCGGCGGCCGCCGCGAGGTCCTGCGCAGCACCATTCCGCTGGATCTGGTGAAGCGGGTTCTCGGCCGGTGCGACGGCACGCGTCCTGTCGGCGAGATCGCGGCGGGCCTTGCCCCGGACTTCGGCGGCACCGAGGAAGCGCTGCGCAATGTCGACGAGCTGGTGACGCTGCTGGACCGCCGGGGCCTGTTGCAGGACGGCGCGCCGCAGGCGGAGGGCGGTACGGCCTTGCGCGATCCCGAGACCGAGCGGTTCTGGGAGCAGGTCTGCGCGGCCGACAGCGTGCATCGCTCGCGCGCGTCCCTGCGCGCTGCGGTCGACCGGTTCAGCGTCTGCGTCCACGGGCCGGCGCATCTGGGGGGGGCAGCGGAAGCGGCGCTCCGGGCCGCCGGTCTGCATCTCGGCGCGGCAGGCACACAGGATGTCGCCCTGGTGCTCTATGACGGGGCGGGCGATCTTGCGCTCCCGCAAGAGGTTCTGCGCCCCGGCGGCCTCGTCCTGTTCGCCGGGGGCGGCGCGGACTGTTTCCGGCTCGGGCCGCTGGTTCCGGCCGAACGCGCGGCGACCGCTGCCGGCTGGCTGGCCGAGCGCTTCGTCGGCGGCGCGCTGGAGGCGGACGGGCAGGGACTGCGCGCGCCCGTGTTCGACGGAGTGCGCGCCAGCTTGTGCGCGGCAAAGCTCTTCCGTCTTGCCGGCGGCATCGAGCGCGGACGCAAGTTCAACTGTATTGAGCTGTTCCGCCGCGAGGGGCCGGACGGCGACCTTGCCCGCAACATCGTGCTGGTCTCGCCCTATCTCGCCGCGGACGCTGGCGACGGCGCCCCCGGCGAGGCGATGCTGGTCGCCGCCGCGCAATCGGGCATCGAGGAGCCGTTCAGCCGGCATCTCAGCCAGCGCACCTACCTGATGCACTACTCCAGCAAGAACCGGAAGCTCGCCGCTGGAACCGCGCCTGCCTTCTTCGGCGCGCCTGCTCTTGCCCTGCCTGAAGATGTCCCCCTGGAAACGAGCGTGGGAACGATGGCGGAGCGGCTGTCGCTTCTGTGCAAGTGGGCGTTCGGCGAAGAGGACGGCCGGCGCATCACGCCCTCGGGCGGCGACCTGCGCTCGGCCTCTCTTCTGGTCAACCTGCCGCGCGACAGCGACCTGCCGGCGGGGCTCTACCGCTATCGCGACACCGATCACGTGCTGGAACGGCTGGCTGGGCCGCTCGACCCGGCCGCGACCGGGGTGCCGGACACCGGGCCGGCCTTCCTGCTCGTCTCGCGGATGCGGCGGGTGGCGCGCAAGTACCAGGATGCGGCCTACAAGATCTGCGGCCTCGATGTGGGCGTCTCCAGCGCGGTGCTGATGGAGATCGCGGCGCGGCTCGGCCTCGGCCTTTGCGTGCGCAGCGACCTCGACATGCGCGCCATCGAAAGCCGCCTGCCGCTGCCCTTCATCGACGACCGCCACATGCTGTCGCTGTGCCTTGCCCCGCCGCAGGACGAGGGCAGGGGCGCAGCGCGCGCGCCGGCGACCCTTGCGCCCCCCGCCCGGCCGGGCGACCGGGAAGCCCTGCACGAGCCGCGCCTGCCTCATTGGATCGCGGCGCTCGGCAGGGCGCCGCTGCGCACGGGAGAGCCCGCGCCGGATCGGCAGGCGGCGCCGGCTCCCGCCGCCCAGTCCTCGCTGGGCTCGCTTGCGCAGATGCAGCAGGTGCTCCTTGCGCGCCGCGCGGTGCGGATGCTGCCACCGGTGCCGCTGCCGCCGGAAACGATCCTCGCTCTGCTGGCCGAGGCGCAGGCCGGCGTTGCCCGCCATGCCCCGGACATCGCCCGCCATGTGCGCATCCACGCCGTGGACCGGGCGCGGGGCCTTGTCGCCGATGCGGCGGACGGCGGGCCGCGCTGGCGGCCGGGCGTCGGCGACACAAGGGTCTTCTGGCAGGCGGTGCCCGACATGGCGCCGGCCATGCTGGTTGCCGGGCTGGAGATGGAGCCGCTGGCGACAGGCTTCGGTGCGCCGGGCTATCGCTATGCGCTGCAGGCCGTCGGCGCGGGCCTGCACCTTGCCTGGCTCGGCGCCTGCGCGCGCGGCCTGCAGGGCACCCTGCTCGGCGGCGTCTTCAACGAGGGGCTGAATGCCTGCTCTGCCGACGAGCGCTGGCGGATCGCCCCGATTGCCGGACTTGTCTTCGGGGAGGGCGCCGTCTCGTGAGCCCGGACACCGCCAGCCTTGCAGGCCCCTCGGCCCCCTTGCTGCTGCAGGCGGAAGGGCGGCTCTTCATCATCCCGCGCCGGTCGGGTCCCTATGTCAGGGTCAGCGGCCCGCTCTCGCGCGCCGTGGTGGCGCTGCTCGGCGGGCGCGAGCGCGGCGCGGTGCTGGACGAACTGGCCGCCTCCGGTGAAGCCCGCGCACCCGCGATCCTGTCCGCCGCCGAAGGCCTGATCGCCCGTCACGCGCTGGCGCTGCCGGCGGACCGGCATGTGCCCAGCCGCCGGGGGCTTGCCTTGTCGGCGGCGATGGGCGCGCTGGCCCTGGCCTCGCTCATGCTCTGCGCCGGCTTTCTCGTCGCACTGTTTGCGGGAACGGCGAGGGAGGGCGGCTTTCCCCTCTCGTTGGCAACGCTCGGCTGGTTGCTCGCGCTCGCCCCCGGTCTCGTCGTCCTGCACGAGCTGGCGCATCTGCTGACGGCGCGGCTGTTTGCGGTCAGGCCCTCCGCCGCCGGGTTCCACCGCGGGCGCTTCGGCCTGCCGATGCCCTGGCTCGACCTGCGCGAGGGGTGGAAGCTGGCGCCGCGCGATCATGCGCTGATCCATCTGGCCGGGCCGGCCTGCGACCTGCTGCTCACCGGGGCGGCGGTGCTGGCGCTCTGGCGCGCAGGGGCGCCGGTCGCCTGGCTCCAGGCCTGCGCGCTGGCGGGGACCGGCTTCCTCTTCGCCAATCTCAATCCCTTTACCCGGAGCGATCTGGTCGGCGCCTGCCGTGCCGCCCTTGCCGATCCCGACTACGGCCCCTGCCGCCTGGTGCGCGGGCGTCCCGTCGGCCCGCCGGCGCTCCGGCGGCTTGCCGGCCTCTATCTCGCGGTGCTGGCGGTCCTGCCCGCGCTTCTGTGTCTTGCAACCCTTGGAAAGATCCTGCGATGAAAGCTCTCGTCTCCGTCCTGCTGGGCGTCCTGCTCGCCGTCGCACCGCCGGCGCTCGCGCAGCACGCGGTCGCGCCTCCCGGTCTCAGCGGGCCGTCCGCCGGTCCCATCGCCGGCGCCAGCGAAAACGTCGAGACCGTCGGCTTCGTCCGCATCGCCGTGGAGGACGTGCCGGCGACGGCACAGTGGCTGACGGACGAGATGGGCTTCACCCTGTGGCAAATCGGCGAGCGGGCCAGCGGCGAGCAGAGCGTCATGGTGATGCTGCCGTCGGGCCAGAGCGTCGAGTTCTTCAGCCGCCGCCCGTTTTACGAGCGGCTGGAGATGAAGGGCGCGCGCACCGTCTCCCTGTCGCTCTATGTGCGCGATATCGCCGCCGCGATGATGGCGCTGGCCGCGACCGGTGTTCCGACCACGGACATCGTTCCCCTGCATGCGGGCGGCGAGACGACCTATCCGAAGATGTTCGACCTGCTCTTCGTCCGCTCGTTCCAGTTCCCGCTGTGGAACTTCAGCTTTGCGCAGCGCGATGCCGAGGGCATCGAGAAGGTGCGGGCCGATTATCCCCAATACGACGACCGCAAGTGGCAGGAGCATGGAAACGGCGCCGACGGACTGGCCGAGGTCTGGTTCGGCGTTCGCGATCTGGAGGCGAGCGAGCGCTCGCTGGCCGAGCTCGCCCTGATCGCGCGCACGCAGGAGCAGGGGCCGGGCGAGCGCGTCTATGCGCTGGACGGCATGGTCCTGCGCCTCGTCTCGCCCGATCATCCCGAGCGCGGCGAGGAGATCGCCCGGCGCATCGAGGCCGGCGGCGAGGGCGCGTTCCATATCGTCTTCCGCTCGGATGCCGGTACGGCCGCATCCGGCGCGCGCGCGATCCCGGGAAGCGAGCTGCTGCTGGAGGTTCGATGACCTTGCACGAGGCGCCGCGCCCGCATCCCTTCGTGCGTCCCGCCCCGGGTACCGGCGGCGGGCCGTCCGCTGCCGCCGCCACGGCGGCGCAGGAGCGGCTGGAGGCGATGGACCGGCCGGTCCGGCGGCCGGTGTGGAAGGCGGTGCTCCTGTGGGGCGCGCTTGCGGCGGCCTGCAGCGCGCTGATCGGGCTGGCCGCCGCCCGTCTCGACTGGTCCGATGATCGCGTGGTCGAGGTGGCGCGCGGCGATGTGGTGCTCGACCGGGTGCGCCTTGGTGCCTTCCAGCCGGTTCTGCATGCCACCGGCCAGGTCAAGCCGCGCACCTCGGTTGCGCTCCAGAACAGCATTTCGGGTCGGGTCGATGCCGTCCACGTCAAGCCGGGCGACCGGGTGAGTTCGGGCAAGCTCCTGTTCGAGCTGTCCAATCCCGAGACGGAGATGAGCTTCTTCAATCTCGAGGTCCAGGTCGCCGAACAGCTCAACGCCCTGACCCAGCGCGAGCAGAGCCTGGAGCGCGGGCGCCAGGAGGACGAGCTGGAAGTGCTGCGGCTGACCAACGAGATCGGCGAGATCAAGATCCAGCTCGAGCGCCGCCGTCAGCTGCTGAGCCGGGGCCACGACAAGCCCTTCGAGGTGGAGGCGCTGGTGCGCCAGGAAGGCCATCTCGACACCGTTCTGGAAATGCGCGTGACCATGCTGAAGTCGCGCATTCAGTGGCAGACCGACCAGCTGCAGCAGGCCCGCACCCTGTCCGGCAACCTGATGCGCAATCTGGAGACCGCGCGCGAGTCCCTCGACGCGCTGAACATCCGCGCCACCATGGACGGCACCCTGTCGGACTTCAGCGTCAAGCGCGGCGAGGTCGTGGAGCGCGGCAGCAACCTGGTGACGCTGTTCGAGCTCGGCACGCCGATCATCGAGGCGGAGGTCGACGAGATCTATCTCGACCGCATCTCGGTCGGCGACGAGGCCAGCTGGCGCGATGTGCAGGGCGCATGGCGGGCGCTTCGGGTGCGGCGGATCCTGCCGGAGGTGATCGACGGCAAGATCACGCTGGAGATGGACTTCGTCGACGCGCCGCCCGAGGGGCTCGTCCACGGCCAGCGGCTCGACATCCAGATCCGCACCCGCGCGCTCGCCGAGGACGTGCTGATCGTCGCCAATGGCGGCTTCCTCGCTCAGACCGGCGGCAACTGGATCTTCGTTCTGGACGAGACCACGGGCCGGGCGGCCAAGGTCCCTGTCGAGATCCTCGCCACCACCCGCGAGGAGGTAGCGCTGAAGACCGGCCCGGCGGCGGGCAGCGCCGTCGTCGTCTCCTCCTATCTCGGCCTGTCCGAGGCCGACTATCTCAGGATCGAGTGAGCAGGACGCGTCATGCAGATCGAGCTTCACGGCGTCACCAGGCGCTTCCGCAGCCGCGATGTCGAAACCACGGCGCTGAACGGGCTGTCGCTGGAGATCCCGTCCGGCCGCCTCACCACGGTCATCGGTCCGTCGGGCTGCGGCAAGACGACGATGCTGGCGATCATGGGCCTTCTGGAGGTGCCGGACGAGGGGGAGGTGCGCTTCGACGGCGAGCCGGTCTCCCGTCTTGGCCGCCGGCGTCGTCTGGAGCTGCGCCGCGAGCGCGTCTCCTTCATCTTCCAGTCGCTGAACCTCATCGAGGAGATCTCGGTGACCGAGAATGTCGCCCTGCCGGCGCGCTACATGTCGTTGCCGGCGCGCGAGTGCCGCCAGCGGGCCGAGCAGGCGCTGGAGGAGCTGGGTCTGGGGTTCCGCGCCGGCCATTTTCCCTTCCAGCTTTCGGGCGGCCAGCGCCAGCGGGTCGCCATCGCCCGGGCGCTGGCGATGCGCTCGGACCTGATCCTCGCCGACGAGCCGACCGGCAATCTCGACCGGGAAAGCAGCGCCAGCGTGCTGGAGGCGCTGCTCGCCTGCCGGGCGCGCGGCACCACCATCGTTCTGGTCACCCATGATCCGGACATTGCCGAGCTGGGCGACTTCGTCATCGAGATGCAGGGCGGCCATGTGGTGCGGGGCCGGGCCGGGGAGCTGGGCAACCGCCAGCCGGCGTCCTCCGGCCGCTGGGTCGAGGCGATCGCCACATGAGCGCGCTTGCCGGCGAAATGGCGCAGGAGCGGCCCCCTGCCGGTGCGCTCCCCGGCGACAGCGCGGCCCCGCGTGCGGCCTCCGCCGACATGCTGGTGCTGCGGCTCGCGCCCCTGCCGGCGGAGGTGCTGGAGGGGCTGGTGTCGCCCGCCTTTCGTGCGGCGCTTGCCGCCGCTGGCGCGGGAGACGGCCGCGCGGGGCAGGAGGTGGCCGGCGCTTTGCCCGCCGAGCTCGAGCGCATTCTGGCGGCGCTTCGGGCCATGACGCTCGATGCCCACGCCCGGTGGGTGCTGGACGAGGTGCAGGAACGGCTCGACCGGCTGGCAGGCACCCTCGGCAAGCCGTCGGAAAAGCCCGGCCGCCGGTTCCGCGCCGCGATGCGGGCCCTGCGCTATCTCTCGCGCGTCTCGCACAAGACCAGCCCCTTCCAGCGTTACATGGCTGTCGGCATCTGCGAGGGCGATGGCGCCGCCAGCACCGGCGGCCCGGTCCGCTTCGAGCTGGAAAGCCGCGAGCGCCTGGCGCAGGAGTGGATCGCGGTGCTGCGGCACGGCCATGCCGATGCGCTCGGCCAGGGCGGCCTGTTCGAGCTCGCCGGAGAGCTCTCCGCCGATGCGGACCGGCTCGACGCGGAGCTGCACACCCTGATGCTGACGCGCGGCACCTTGTGGCGCACGGGGCGGCGCAAGAGCTTCACCCTGCGCGCGCCGGTCGACCGGATCTTCCGTGCGCTTTCCGGCCGGACCTTCGCGCTGGAGGAGCTGACGGCGGCCTGCGGCGAGGCGGGGCTTTCGCCGGCGGAAACGGCCGGGCTCGTCCGCGGCCTGGTCGACAGGGGCCTGGTGCGCCGTGCCCCGGCCGGCGTCAAGGCCGCCGAAGCCGCGCTGGCGGGCGCGCCCGATCCGGCGCTTGTCGGGCGCCTTGCCGCCGACCCGCTGCTGCAGGATGCGCCGCGGCTCTACCGCGATTGCTGGATGCGGCTGGACGACCGGCCGGATTATGACGTTGCCGCGATCCGCGACCGGGTCTGCGATGTCTTGCGCGACCTGTCGATGCCCTCGCCGGAGCACCGGTTGCTGCGCGACCTCTTCCAGAGCCTTGCGCCCGGTAAGGGCGCTTCCCTTCCGCTGCCGCGCCTTGCCGCCGAGATCGAGAGCGCCGCACCGCAGCTGCTGGCCCGCCTCTCCGACCTGTCGCTGGCGCAGCGTCTTGCCGCCGAAGGCCTTGGCCCGGGCAGTGGCCACCATCCGTTCTGCGCCCACGTCCAGCCGTTCCGCGAGAACGGCGCGCTGCGGCTGGTGCTGAACGGCACTTTCGACGAGCCGGTCTGGCTCCTGTCCCGCTACACCCAGGGCGAGGATGGCAAGGCGCTGGCGATGCGCCGCCGCCTGCGCGCATGGCTGGCACGGCAGACCGAGCTGACCAGTGAGCGCTTCGTCGGGCTGTCGCGCGGCGGCGAGGTGAGCAGCCTGCAGCGCCACGGCGGTCTTGCCGAGCGCTATCTCGCCGGCTTCGCCCCTTCGGGAGATCCGACGCCGGTCCTGCCGCTTGCCGATTGTCATGTCTCCCTTGCTCCCGGCGGCCGACGGCTGCAGGTGACGGACGGCGAGGGCCTGCCGGTGCGGTTCGTCAATTTCGGCAGCGTCCTGCCGTCGCCCGCCTGGGGCCTGCACTACTGGCTGATCCACCTGACCGCGCCTGTCGCCGTCATGCGGCCCGGCCTCGACAAGGGCTTCGTCGGCGACGAGACCGCGCCCCGCCGCCACCGGCCGCGCGAGTATCGCGGCGACTGCGTGCTCTTTCGCGAGACCTGGTACGAAACCTCGCAGGACCTTCTGGACGCGGTATGGAAGGGCGAGGGCGAGGCGCATCTGCCGACGGCCACGGCGATGACCGCGCTGGCGCGATATTTCCACGAACGCGGCATGCCGGCGCAGGTCTTCGTCGCCCGCAAGCCGGGCATGGACTGGCATGCCAGCAACTCCATGGCCAACCGCCACCGCAAGCCGCAATGGATCGACATCGCCAATCCCGTCTGCGTCGCCCTGCTGCGCCGGATCCTGCGCGAGAGCCGGACCGTGGTGTTCCAGGAGGTGCTTCCCGGCCCGCAGGACCGGCTCGCCCGCGCGGGCGGGGGATCGCATGCGGTGGAGCTGCATCTGGAGGCGAGCCTGACATGGTAGGCGCGGTGCGGGGTCTCATCGCCGCTCTGTTTCTGGCGCTCGCCCAATCCGCGCTCGCCCAGCCAACGCCCGCCGACATCGTGATCCTCGGCGAGGTGCACGACAACCTGGAAACCCACCTGGCCCAGGCACGCCGGATCGAGGAGCTGCGCCCCGCTGCCGTCGTCTTCGAGATGCTGTCGCCGGATGCCGCCGACCGCGCCATGCGGGCCGACCGGACGGACCCGGCCGCGCTCGCGGCGGCAACGCGCTGGCATGAGACGCGCTGGCCACCCTTCGATCTCTACGCGCCGGTGTTTCTCGCAGCCCGGGAGGCGGCGCTTTTCGGCATGGCGGTGACGTCCGGCGAGGCGCGCAAGGCGGTGTTTCTCGGCGCGAGCGCGGTCTTCGGGGCGCAGGGCGCGCGTTTCGGGCTGGACCGGCCTTTGCCGCGGGAGGAGCAGGCCGCGCGCGAGGCGCTGAAGCTGCAGACCCATTGCGGGGCCCTGCCGCCGGTGCTGAGGCGCGGCTTCGTCGAGGCGCAGCGCCTGCGCGATGCCGCGCTGGCGCAGGCCGCGCTGTCCGCGTTGGCGGCGCACGGCCCCCCCGTCGTGGTGATCACGGGCCATGGCCATGCCCGCAAGGACTGGGGCGTGCCCCGGCTGATCGCGCGTGCCGCCCCGCACGTCACCGTCCACTCGGTCGGCTATGTCGAGACGGAGGACGGGGCGCCCTTCGACGAGACGGTTCTGGTGCCGGCCACCCCGCGCGCCGATCCTTGCGCGCGCTCCGTCCGCCCTCGGGCCGATGCCGCTCCCGGAAAGCTCAGTCGCCGGCCGCCGCCGTGACCGGCACCAGGCCGAACCGCGCCTCCAGCAGGGCGATGTCGACACCGTCGTCCGCGTTGCCGTCCGCCGCCTGCTCCCCGACCAGCCGCCGCATGCCGAGCCCGCGCAGCGCGGAGAGGAACATCGTCACGTCCGGATCGCCCGGCGGCCGGCCGTAATAGGCCGCGACCCTGGCGTCGAACCGGGCCATGTGCTCGTCGACCAGGACTTTCAGCTCCGGTTCCAGCTGCGCTTCCAGGATCAGGCTGAGGAAGAATCGCATCCGGCCGGGATTGGAGGTCAGGACCGCCAGCCCCTTGCGGATCGCCTCGGGGGCAGGGGGCGCGGGCGGCGTCCCGCCGGCATCCGCGTGGTGCGGCAGGTGGCCCTGCAGCAGGCCCTTGATCAGGTCGATCTTCTTGGGAAAGTAGTAGGTCAGGTGCGACTGGCGCACGCCGGCCGCCTTTGCCACCTGCGGCTGGGTGAACTTCTTCACCCCATAGGTCTGCATCAGGTCCAGCGCGGCCCTCAGGATCTTTTCACGTACTGGATCGTCCGCCATGGACCCCTCCATGAAAGCATCTGCGCACCCGCGTCGGCGCGAAAGCGGGACGACCGACACGTAAGCCATCGGCCCGGCGAACGGAACCCGCTGCGCGTCGCCCGCCTTACTCCGCCTCGGGGCTTCGGTAGCTCGCCAGCGCGTGATAGTCGAGCGCCCGGAAGAATGGCTGCGGCTCGTCGAAGCCGGCCGTGCGAAGCAGCTCGGCAAGGCGCGCGGCCTCCGCCGCATCCCAGCTGCCGCGGATCCGCTTTTCCATCGTCGCGGCTTCGCTGTCTGTCTGCCCGGCGAGCAGGGCCCAGGCGCGATAGGCCGGGTCGAACGTGCCGCCCTCGGGCAGGTAGTCGAGATGGAACAGGCCGGCACCGGGCGCCAGCCGCGCCGCGATGGCGCGGAAGAAGGCGAGCTTGTCGCCATCGCCCTTGATGAAGTGGCTGACCAGATGGGCGATGCAGGCGTCCGCACGAAGGCCTGCATCCGCATCCTCCACCGTTCCCTCGACGATCTCCACCCGGTCGCCGAGGCCCGCCTTCGCAACGCGCGCCTTGAGGATCGCCAGCATGTCGGGCGAGGGCTCGACGGCGATGAAGCGCCAGCCGGGCCGGTGGCTAGCCTGGATCAGGATCTCTGTCCCGGTGCCGGCCCCCGCGACGAGGATCGTCGCCTCGTCCGGCAGCCCGGCGGCAAGGCGCGCCAGCGTCAACTCGTGGGCGAGGCGGTATCCGGGCACCAGGCGGTCGATGCGCGTTTCGTAGGTTTCGGCGAAGGCGGCGGAAAACAGCGTCGAGGTCTTGGCCGCGGTCTTGGAAGAGGTCATGGGCGGGGCTCCACGGGCGTTGCGAATGTGTCGGCGGTGTCGGGATGCGGCGCGCCGAGACGCGCCAGTGCGGCCGCGACGAGCAGCAGGGCGATGCAAAGGGCCGGAACGGCGGCGAAGGAGTGCGCGTTGAGGACGGCGCCGAGCAGCGGCCCGCACGCCATGCCGAGGCCCTGAAACGTCGCGTTGATCCCGGCTGCCTTGCCTTGCGCACGCGCCGGGGCGCTCAGGCTGATCGCGCCGAGATTGCCGGGAAACAGCAGCCCCAGCCCGGCGCCGAACACCATCATCGCGGCCAGCAGGGAGACCGGCCCGGTGGCGGCCCAAAAGCCCGCCATCGCCAGTGCCGCCAGCACCGCGCCGCGCAGCAGAAAGGCCCTCGGGCTCCAGGCAAGGTGCCGGATGACGATCCCCTGCACCGTGATCATGCAGATCGCGGCGGCGGCCAGGATGAAGCCGGCGCGGGAGACGGAGGCCTCCCCGCTGAGCCCGTAATAGTCCTGCAGCCGCAGGGCCATGACCTGCTGCAACGTGCCGTAGATCGCGACCGCCAGCAGCGTGATCACGAAATGCGGCCACAGCCGCGCCAGGCTCGCCGAACGGGTGTCCGCGCCCGCGCCTGTGGGCTCTCGTCCGCCCGCTGTCGGGCGCTCGCGCGTTTCGGGCAGGCACAGCCAGACGGCGAGCCCGGCGGCGAAGGCGAGCGCGGCGAGCACGGCGAAGGAGACGGTCGGCGCGCTGCCGCCGATGCGCCAGGCGACCATGCCGCCCAGGATCGCGCCCAGGCCGAAGGACGAGCCGAGAAAGCCCATGCCCTGGACCCGCTGCTGACGGCCGGTCGTGTCGGCCATGTGGGCCTGCGCCGCCGGCAGCACGCTGCCGGAAAAGGCGGCCTGCAGCACCCTGACGGCGAAGACGGCGGCAAGGGCGAGGCCGGCGGAGATCGCCAGCGACAGGCGCATCTCGACCAGCGCCGCCGTCAGTCCCAGGCAGGCGGCCGGCACCAGCATGCCGGCAAGCAGCACCGGCTTGCGGCCGGCCCGCTCCGTCAGGAAGCCCCAGACCGGCGCCGCGACGATGCCGGCAAGGGCCGACAGGCTCATGATCATGCCGGTCTCGATGTCGGTGAAGCCCATCTGCCGGCCGAGCGGCGGCATCAGGACCACGAACAGGCTGAGGCCTGCAGCCTTCAGAACGAGGGCGGTGAAGAGCGCGATCCGCGCCGAACGGGCCGGCGCGGGCAAGGAGGGGAGGGGGCGTGTCATGACGTCAGAACCTCACCCTTGCGCCCAGGCCAAGCGTCCGGCCGGTTCCCGGAATGCCGGCGTAGACGCCGCCCCCGCCGACCGCGTTGCCGGTGCGATAGGCGGACGTCGTGTAGCTCTCGTCGAAGATATTCTCGGCAAAGCCGTAGACGTCGAAACTGTCGCTTTCCCAGCCCGCGCGCAGGTTGACGAGGTTGTACGCATCCAGCCTCCGGCTGTTGGCCGGATCGATCTGGCGCGATCCCACATGCTGGTATTCGGCACGCCCGAAGGCCTCGCCCGCCAGCCCGGCGATCTGCAGCGGATGGCGGTACTCGGCAAACAGCGAGGCGGTGAACTCCGGCGCGTAAGGCACCTCGTTGCCTTCGAGCAATGCGCCGCCGGAGGTGATCTCGGCATGCAGCAGGCCGGCCGCGGCGCCGAAGTGCCAGTTGTCCGTCGGGCGGGCCGTCACGGTCAGCTCCCAGCCATAGCTGCGCGTGTCGGCGTTCTGTACGTCGAAGCGTCCGGCCACCGGGTTGAAGGTGAAGAGCTGCTCGTCGCTCGTGTCGTTCAGGAACACCGCCGTCGACATCTCCAGCCAGTCGGCGAAGGGTCGGCCCTTCAGCCCGGCCTCGTAGGACCATGTGCCGGAGCTCTTGAACTCCGTCAGCGGAATGCCGGCGGAGGCGAACTGGTTGAAGAACAGGTAGCCGCCGGGCTTCTCGCCGCGGGCGATGGTGCCGTAGACGGTGAGCTCCGGCGCCAGGTCGAAGCTGACGCCGGCGCGCCCGGTGACGAAGCCGAAGGTGCTCTCCTGGCTTTCGGCGAAGGCGGCGACACCCGGCACGCCGCCGGGCCGGCCGGCATAGGTGCCGTCGAACTGCTGGCGCTCGTAGGTGTAGCGGGCGCCGCCGATGATCCGCAGCCGCTCCGTGACGGGAACGGTCACCTCGCCGAAGGCGGCAAGGTTGGTCTTCTTCAGCCGGCCGGTATAGGCGCCATTGGCCATGGCAAGGCTGGTGATGTCGGTGGTGCTCTCCAGATCGGAGTACAGTCCGCTGACGCCGGCAACCCACTGTCCGCCCTGGCCGAACTCGCCGTTGAGCCGCAGCTCCTGGCTGACCTGCGAGCTGGTCTCGTCGATCCGCCGCACATTTACCCCCGCCGCGCCGAAGGCGGAGGGCGGCAGGCCGGTCTGCGCGCCGCCGATGAAACCGTCCAGCAGGTCGGCGTCCAGATCGAGCTCGTAATGGCTGATGCCGGTCAGCGAGGTGAGCGTCGCGAAACCGAGATCGTGGGTGATCTCCAGCGATCCGCCGGTGGTCTCGGTCGTCGTCTCGGGAACCGGGGCGAAGGCGTTGCGCGGGAAATGCGGGTCGTCCAGCCACACGCCGGTCGTCGGCCGCTCGCGGGTCCGCGAATGGCGCAGCGACAGCACCGCGTCGGTGCTGTCCGACAGCTCGGCGGCGACCTTGGCCGAGATCGCGCCCGAATACTGCTCGCGCACCGACATGTCATCCTGCACGACATTGCCCAGCCCGTCGAAGACGATGTTGCGGATGTCGCCGTCGAACCCGTAGAGCGTGCCCGAAAGGCGCGCCGAGACACGATCCGTGATCGCCCCGCCGACGCTCGCGTCGAGCTTGCGCTCGCCGTGCGAGCCGACCTCGACCCCGATCTCGCCGCCGAAGTCCGGCGTGGCGTCCTGTGTCGAGACAACCACCGCGCCCGCTTGCGAGTTCAGCCCGAACAGCGTGCCCTGCGGCCCCTTCAGCACCTCGATGGAGCGGACGTCCATGAAGCGTTGGTCGAACACCCGCGCCGGCAGCGGGATGCCGTCGACATAGTAGTTTACGGATGGCGAGATCAGCGCCGACGACGAGCCGATGCCCCGGATGTTGAGCGTGTTGGCGTAGGTCAGGCCGGTGTCGGCGAAGTTGAAGTTCGGCAGCCGCCCGACGAGATCGGCCGTGTTCTTGATGCGCGCGCTTGCGATGTCCTCGGCCGGCAGCGCCTCGACGGTGAACGGCACCTCGCGGATCGGCTCCTCGAACTTGCGCGCCTTGACGACGACGGTGTCCAGCCGGGTCGCGCTGCTGAAGTCGACGGCGGAGAGGTCGATGCCGTCATCGTCGCTGTCCTGAGCCTTCGACGCCGTGGGAGCCGAGACGGCCAGGGCCGCGAAGAGGAGCGTGCAGGTGAGGTCCTTGGCGTGTCGGTTCCGCATGGCGATCCTGTTGTGTGGCGGTCGATTTTGGTTTGTCTACCAACCAACAAATATGAGAGTCAAACTCATATTTGAGCGGATCGCGAAGTACCGGGAACCACGGGGCAGGGCGTGCCTTTGGGGAGGCGGGGATATCTGGAAAAGCCGCTCGGGGATAAGTCGGCACGGCGCGCGGGGATATCTCCAAATCGGGGCCGGACGCGAGTCGGAGCCGAGATGACGCCGCCGACATGTGTCGCCAGACGGGGATTGAGCGGGGACAAATGCTCTCGCGCCTCACTGCTCCGCCGACCTTTTCGCCAGCGCCGGCCCGCCGTCTCCACCGCCTCGGCGATTGCCGATTTCGAGACGGTCACCGCAACTTTGCGCGATTTCGAGACGGAATTTTGCTAAATCCATCTCAATTTTCGAGAGGCAAGCTATTTCAATGGGTTAAACGGGGCGGGACAGGTTTTGCGCTCGCTCGTCTGGCGCGCGCCCTTTGTGGAGCGGCAGGACCTGCTGCATCATGCCCGGTATGTTTCAGACAGGATGTGTTCGAAGCAGTTTGCTCTTCAGTCCTTTTGTCACCCAGGGTGCCGATCTCGAAATGGTTGCCTCTCCATCCTGCTCTCATCTGTGCAGAGCGCTCGCCGCCAGCCTCCACAGAAAGGTCTGGCAGGATGCGCGCGGTGATCTTGAACGTTTTTCGCGTGTCTTCGACTACGGTTCCTCGCATCTGGAGGCGGCACTCCATGCCCTGGAGCGGGTCGGTGCTGTCGAGCGCGTCGAAACGGCGGGATCCTATCGGGTTCTGGTCATTAACGCCGATTTCGATGACTTTGTTTCCGGGATGGAATTCTCTCAGGAGGATCTGGATGAGCTTCTGTCTGCGTTCCTGTCTTGGGAAATCGGCTTTCTGGGCAGGCTTGGCCCATGGGATGAGCCGTTCGAGGTTCCCGGCGATCTCGCCCCGATCTCGGAGCTGCTTCGCGACGCCGGTTATCTGACGCTCGACGGGCCTGGCGCATCGTGGCTGCCGCCCGCGTTGCCCTGGCTTCTTCATGTCGATGCGCTGCGTCACGAAGACTTGCCGCAGGTCGACCCTGCCCGTGTGCAGTCGGCCGTTCTGACGCTTCCGGATGAGATCCGTACTGTCCTCGTTCGACACTCAAGTGCCCGTAACCTCTACGAGAATGCAAGGTTTCTGTGCTTGTACTGGAGCGCGAGCGGATGGGATCCTGATCGACAGGCGCCATCATGGGCGACATCGAGCTGGGATGTTCCGCTGATCTTTTCTGTACTTGAGATTCTGGCGAGCGCTGAGTCTCAGCAGGTGCCGCCGCGCAGCGCCTTGTAGACGCGGCTGGTCGGGCGGATGCCCATCTCGCGCTCGATGAAGGCGACCGCGTCGAGCAGCGGTTCCATCGCAATGTCGCACTCGTAGCCGTCGCCCTGCAGCAGGTAGAGCACGTCCTCGGTCGCAACGTTTCCGGCCGCTCCCGGCGCGAAGGGGCAGCCGCCGAGCCCGCCGGCGGCCGCATCGACGGTCCGGATGCCAAGGCGCAGGGCCTCGGCGACATTGGCGATGCCCATTCCGTAGGTGTCGTGAAAATGCGCGGCCAGCTCGGCGAGCGGCACGTGCCTGGCGACCGCCTCCATCACCGCGGCGATGCGCGCCGGCGTCGCCTTGCCCAGCGTTTCGCCGAGCGAAATCTCGCCGCAGCCCATGTCCTTCAGCGCCCGCGACACGTCAGCCACCGGGGCGGGCGCGATCCGTCCCGCATAGGGGCAGTCGGTGATCGTCGAGACGTAGCCGCGCACGAAAACACCGGAATTCCGCGCTTTTTCGATGAGCGGGCGAAACCGGTCGAGCGACTCGGCGACGGTGCAGCCGATGTTCTTTTCCGCAAACGCGTCGCTTGCGGCGGTGAACACGGCGACCGACCGGGCGCCGTGCTCGATGGCCTGGTCGAGGCCGCGTTCGTTGGCGACGAGCACCATGTCGCCGTCCCGCTGGCGCGAGCCGGTCGCGGCCATCACCTCGGCGGTGTCGGCCATCCGCGGCACGGCCTTGGGAGAGACGAACGAGCCGACCTCGATGCGCCCTGCGCCGGCCCGGCGCAGATGCTCGACGAGGCCGATGCGCGCTGCCGTCGCGATGGGCTCCTTGCGGGCCTGCAGCCCGTCGCGCGGGCCGACTTCGACGATCTGAACGCGCTCGCTCATTCCGCTCTCCCTGCTCCGGCCGGCTTACTTGCCGGCGCGAAGCCGCGCGAGGATCTCCTCGGCGACGTCCTGGCGAACCTTGCCGAGCGCCTTGAGTTCGCTCGCCACCTGGTCGATCTCGTCCCCGACCGCGCCCACCAGCAGGGCGACGTTCTGGGCGTGCAGCGCCATGTGGCCCTTCTGGATGCCGGTGGTCGCCAGCGCCCGCATCGCCGCGAAATTCTGCGCCAGGCCGATGGAGACGATGATCCGCGCCAGCTGGTCGGCGGTCTCGACGCCCAGCAGCTTGAGGCAGGCCTGCGCGGTCGGATGGATCTTGGTCGCGCCGCCGATCAGGCCGACGGCCATCGGCATTTCCAGGATGCCGACGAGGTTGCCGTCCGCGTCCTCCTCCCAGCGCGACATCGAGCCGTAATGGCCGTTGCGCGCGACGAAGGAATGGGCGCCGGCCTCGATGGCGCGGGTGTCGTTGCCGGTGGCCAGCACCACGGCGCTGACGCCGTTCATGATGCCCTTGTTGTGGGTCGCGGCGCGGTAGGGATCGGCATCGGCGAAATGGTAGGCCGAGATCATGTCGTCGCGGACCTCTTCGCCGCCGATCTCCTCCAGCGGCCACACGGCGCGGGCGCGCACCACGCGGCGGTCGGCCAGATTGGTCAGGATCCGCAGCAGGCTGCGGGCGCCGGTCCACTCCACCAGCCGCGGCGCCAGCGCCTCGGCCATGCTGTTGACCGCGTTGGCGCCCATCGCGTCGCGCGTGTCGACGATAATGTGGACGATGGTCATCGGCCCTTCGGCCGTCTCGATCACCCGCACCTCGATGTCGCGGAAACCGCCGCCGAACTTGACCAGCAGCGGGTCGGTCTCGTTGCAGATGGTCCGGATCTCGTCGAGCCGCTCATAGACCTTGAGGCGTACCTGCTCGGGGTCGCTGGCGCCCAGCAACTGGATCTGCGCGGCCATCACCGGGCCGGACGAGGAGGTGAAGAAACCGCCCGTCGGCCGGCAGCGCTTGGCCGCGTTGCAGACGGCGGCGATGACGGAGGACTCCTCGGTCGCCATCGGCACCAGGACCTCGCGGCCGTCGACGATCATGTTGGTGGCGACGCCGATGGGAATGGCGATGCTGGAGATCGCGTTCTCCACCAGCCGGTCGGCGAGCTCGATCCGCCCTTCCGCCGCCTGGGCGAGGCTGGCGATGGCCTCGTTGCCGAGGCCCGCCTTGGCGGCCACCGCCTGCAGGCGGTCGGCCGGCGTCATCTTGTGAAGACCTTCGATACGGGAGGATCGAGCGTCGCTCATGGTCAGTCCTGTCCTGGGTGAGTTCTTACTGGATCATGGAACGCGGCAGCCACAGCACCAGCTCGGGGAACATGGCGCAGATCAGGATGCCGAGGGCCTGGAGGAGCATGAAAGGGATGATGGCGCGGTAGACCGTACCCATGCCGATGCCGGCGGGCAGGACCCCCTTCATGTAGAAAAGTGTGTAGCCGAAGGGCGGCGAGATGTAGGCCATCTGCGCCGAGACGAGAAACAGGATGCCGAACCACAGCCGGTCGAATCCAAGGAAGTCGATCACCGGCAGGAACACCGGCACGCACAGCAGGATGATGCCGATCTCGTCCAGGAACATGCCCAGGAAGAACAGGATCGCCAGCATGACCACCAGCACGACCCAGCGGTTGGCGTCGAGGTCCTGGATGAAACCGAGCAGGAAGTCGGCACCGCCCGTGCCGGTAAAGATCGCCACGAAGGCACGCGCGCCGATGGTGATCCACAGGATCATGGTCGTGACCTTGACCACGTCGAGGGCAACGCCGGTGATCAGCTCGCCATTGAGCCGGCGCTCGATCAGCGCCGAGACGAAGGCGAGCGCGACACCGACGGCGGCGGCTTCGGTCGGGGTGGCGATGCCCATGTAGATCGTGCCGAGCACGCCGACGATGATCAGCATCGGCAGGATCAGCGACTTCAGCGCGCCGAGCCGCATGGCCCAGGTGATGCCCTCGCTGTCCGTCGGGCGCGGGGCGATCGACGGGTTCAGCGCCGAGCGCAGCACGATGTAGCCGATATAGAGCGAGGCCAGCAGCAGGCCCGGCACCACGCCGGCAATGAACATCTGGCCGATGGAGGCCTGCGCCGTCACCGCATAGACGATGGTGATCACCGACGGCGGGATCAGGATGCCGAGCGTGCCGCCGGCGCAGATCGTGCCGATGGCCAGCTCCGGCTGGTAGCCGCGCTTCAGCATCGACGGCAGGGCCAGCATGCCCATGGCCGCGACGGCCGCGCCGACGATGCCGGTCATTGCGGCGATGATGGTGCAGATGGCCACCGTGCCGACGGCAAGGCCGCCCGGCAGGCGCCGCGACCAGATCTCCATCGCCTTGTACAGGCTCTCGATCACGCCGGAGCGCTGCAGCACGCTGGCCATCATCACGTAGAGCGGGATCGCCAGCAGCGATTCCGAGCGCATCGTGTCGTAGAGGTTCAGCACCGTCACGGTGAGGGCCGACGGGCCCCACAGGACGACGGTGAAGAACAGCGCCAGCGAGCCGAGAACGAAGGCGAGCGGCAGGCCGGTGAGCAGCAGGCCGACGAGGCCGCTGAACATCACCATGAGAACGAGTTCGGAGCTCACGGGCGTGCCTCCTTGGCGGGGGCCGCGGGCGGCGTGCGCAGTGCCATGGCGGCTTCGACGAGCGCCTGGGCGAACAGCATCAGGAAGGCGAAGGGCACGATGAACTTGATCCACCAGATCGGCGGGTTCCAGGCCGAGAAGCTGGTCTCGCCGAGCTGGAAGGCGTTGACCGCGAGCGGCCAGCTCACCCAGCCGAGCACGGCGGCGAACGCTGCGATCACCAGCAGGCCGAAGATTTCGAGGACCTGTCGGGTGCGCCCGGAGGCGCGCTCGGAAAGAATGTCGACGGCGACATGCCCGCGCAGGTGCAGCAGGTACGGGCCTGCCAGCATGAAATGCGGTCCGAACAGGAGCGTGCTCGCTTCCATCGCCCAGACGGTCGGGGCGTTGAAGGCGTAGCGGGCCACCACCTCGTAGAGCAGCATCGGCACCACGGCGAAGATCGCGAGTGCGGCAATGCCGAAGAGGATCCGGTTGAGGCCGGTGACGAAGTTGAAGACTGGGGTCATGAAGAAAAGCCTGCTGTCGGTGACCGTCTGCTGTGGGTCAGGCAGGACGCAGCAAAACGGCGGGCGACGCAAGCGCGCCGCCCGCCCGGTAGGAAAGGCTCAGAGGAGCCCCAAAGACTGCATGAAGGCGGTCTGGCTCTCGACGATCTTGGTCGCCAGCGCGTCGCCCTTGGTCGCGGTCTTCCACGAGGTGACGGCCTTGCTGCGCGCTTCGGCGATGTCGGCCGGGTCGAGACGGATGATCTCGACGCCCTTCTCGCGATACTTGTCGAGGACGATCGTGTCCTGGACGATGATGCGCTGGCGCAGCGAACCGGAGATCTCGCGGGCCGCGACCGCAAGCGCGGCCTTGAACGAGGCCGGCAGGGCCTCGTAGGCGGCCGTGTTGGCCACGTAGCTGGTGGCGGTCGTCGGCTGGTGCACGCCCGGCAGGATGATGAACTTGGCCACCTCGGCAAGGCCCGCCTCGAAGTTGGCGGTCAGGTCGCCGCGGTCGGCGAAGTCGATCAGGCCCTTCTCGAGGCCGGAATAGACGTCGGCGGTCGCCATCGGGGTCACGGCAACGCCGAGGTCGCCCATCACCGCGGAGGCGAGGCCCACGAAGCGGCCCTTCTTGCCGGCCATGTCGGCAATGCTCTCGATCTTGACGGTCGAGTGCATCGGCTCTTCGCCGTAGACGGTCGGGGCGATGTAGAACAGGCCGGCCTTGCCGTAGGCCTCGCGGGCCATGTCGAGGCCGCCGAGCTCGTAGAACCACGCCTCGTACTGGTCGGGATCCGGGAAGCCGAAGGGAATGGTCGAGGTGAAGGCGAAGGACGGGATCTTGCCGGCCTCGTAGCCGTCGAAGGTCTTCATCATCTGGAACGCGCCGCTACGCACCGCGTCGAAGGCCTGCGCCGCCGGGACCAGCTGGCCGGCCGAGAACAGCTTGATGTCGAACTTGCCGTCGGTCAGCTCCGCAACGCGGGCGACAAAGGCCTTCTCGAATTCGAACGGCGTGGTGCCACCGTCCCACAGAGCCTGCATGCGCCACGTGACGGCTTCCTGCGCGCGGGCGACCGCGGGCATGGCAAGCGCGCCACCGCCAATGGCGGAAGCGGCGAGAAAACGGCGTCTGGAAACATCCTTCATGTGCATCCTCCCGGATAGCTGGTTTTTTATCTCCGCGAACTGTCATAAGAATGACTGGGACAATCAAGGGACAGTTGCTGTCAATTTTGCGATGACTGTCCCAATTTTAATACTGGGACAGTGGTCGGGAAACGGCAGATGGCGCGGCTTTCACGAGCAGACACGATCGTCCAGCATGTCAGCGGGTTGCTGTCCGCGGGCGCCTACAAGGCAGGCGAGCGGCTGCCGTCCGTGCGCCAGGCTGCGCGCGAACACGGCGTTTCGAAGAACACCATGGCCGAGGCCTACGACCGGCTGGTGGCGCGGGGCCTGCTCGAATCGCGGGCCGGGTCCGGATACTACGTCGCCCAGTTCCAGCCGCCGCGCCAGGTGCCGCCCGCCGCCCATGTCGCCGCCGCTGTCGATGTGGTCTCCCTGCTGCGCGAACAGCTCGACCAGCATTACGAGGTGCGCCCCGGCGACGGCCGCCCGCCGCCGCTTTGGATGGAGGGCTCGGAGCTCAAGCGCTATTTCTCGGTGTTCAAGGCTGCCGGCCCCGCCTCCGTCGATTTCGGCTATGGCAGCTCCTGGGGCTATGCGCCCTTGCGCGAGCGCCTGCGCGTCCTGCTCATGGAGCGGGCCATCGCGGTGCAGCCGGACGGATTGCTGCTCACCCACGGGGTCAATCACGGTGTCGACCTGATCATCCGACACCTGATCGAGCCCGGCGATACGGTCTTCGTCGACGATCCCGGCTACTATCCGCTGTTCGGCAAGCTGACGCTGGCCAAGGCGAAGATGGTCGGCATCCGCCGCCTGCATGACGGGCCGGACCTCGATGACCTTGCCGCGAAGCTCGCCATCCACCGTCCGAAGATCTTCTTCACCCAGTCGCTGGCCCACAATCCGACCGGCGGCTCGCTGTCGCCGGCGGTGGCCTTCGGGCTGATGCGGCTTGCCGAACGCTGGGGCTTCCTGCTTGTGGAGAACGATGTGCTCGGCGACATCCTGCCGGCGACGCTGCCGCGCCTTGCCGCGCTCGACCAGCTCAACCGCGTGCTCTATGTCGGCACCTTTTCCAAGACCCTGTCGGCGAGCCTGCGCTGCGGCTTCGTCGCCGGGCACCCGTCGATCATCTCCTCGCTCGGCAATCTCAAGATGCTGACGACAGTCGCAACGTCCGACTATGTCGAGCGCTTCGTCTTCAAGCTGATCCAGGACGGCCACTACCTGCGGCACCTGCGCCGGCTGAGGGCGCGCGTGGAGGAGGCGCACAAGGCCTCGCTCGACCAGATGGAGGCGCTGGGGCTGACGGTGCGCGCCAGCGTGACGCCGGGCTTCTATCTCTGGACGGAGTTTCCCGAAGGCATCGACGAGCTGGAGCTCTGCCGCAAGGCGGCCGAGCGCAGCATCTTTCTGGCACCCGGAAGCGTGTTCACGCCCGATCGTTCGGCGCCGGACCGGGCAGGGCGCGGCCGCGCGGCGATCCGGATCAATGTCGCCTACGGCACCAATCCGCGCTTCATCGAGTTCCTGCGGGACATCATGGCCGGGCGCTGACGGCCTCCGGTGCAGCGTCCTGCGCGGCCAGCGCATCACGCAGGGCCCTCGGGTCGACTTCGGCGCCGGTGAAATGGCGGAACGCGTCGATCCCCTGGTGGAAGAACAGCTCGTAGCCGCTGATGATCGTCGCGCCGGCCGCTTGCGCACCCGCCAGGAAGGCGGTGTCGATGGGCGTGTAGACCGCGTCGAACGCCCAGGACGCGCCGCGCATCAGGCCGGTATCGATGGGGCTTCCCGGATTGCCGACCATGCCGACGGGGGTGCAGTTGAGGAAGCCGTCGGCTCCCTCCGCCGCCTCTTCCGCCGTCTCCACATGGCGCGCGCCGGGCAGGATGCCGCCCTCGCGCAAGGCGCGGGCAAGGGCAGCCGCGCGTGTGCTGTCCCGGTCGAAGATCCGAAGGTCCCCGGCACCCAGCGTTGAAAGCGCGAAGGCGATGGCCTTGCCGACCCCGCCGGCGCCGATCATCGCCACGCGGCCGGGCGAGGCGGCTCCGAAGCCGGCGCGAAAGGCCGAGATGAAGCCGGAATGGTCCGTGTTGTGTCCCTCCGGCCGGCCTGGACCGAACAGCACGGTGTTGCAGGCGCCGATGGCGCGGATGCGCGCGTCGGGTACGACAAGCTGCGCGACCACCTGCTCCTTGTAGGGGTAGGTGATGTTGATGCCCCGATAGCCCTCCTCGACGCAGCGCCGGAACACGGCGTCGAAGGACAGCCCGAGATCGCGGGGAACCAGCCGTTCGTAGGTCACATCGAGCCCGCAAAGCCGGCCGGCCTCCACATGCAGGCGGGGTGATTGAGAGCGGGCGATGTTGTCGCCGATGAGGCCGAGCCTGATGACGGCCATGGTGGTTCCCTCTGGCGCTGTCTGTGACGAATGGCCGGAGGTTAGTCGCTGGTGAGCGAGCTATCAACGAGTGTTTTTGTTTTTATCCGATATTTTCAGTTTCGTTGGTTGTGTTTATCGGATCGTCCCGGTCGCCAGGGCGTGTTCGACGCCGCCTTCCACATGGCGGATGAGCACTGCCCGCGCCTGCTCGGCATCGCGGGAAATGGCGCATTCGCGCAGGATCCGGTGCTCCTCGGCGGCGATCTCGCCGCGGAAGGACAGGGCGATCATCTGGTAGCGCAGGTACTTGTCGAAGACGCCGGCATGGGTCTCCATCAGCACGGCCGAGCCGCAGGCGGAGATCAGCGCCTGATGGAACTCCCAGTCGTAGCGCTTCCAGACCTCGGTCTGGCTGCGGTCTCCGCCCTGCATCCGCTGCTCCAGCGTCGCCAGCTTGTGATGGGCCGCGACCACCCGGCCTTCCCATTCCATGTCGCCGCCAGCGAAGGACAGCACCAGCGCATGGCTTTCCAGAAGCAGGCGTAATTCCGCGATTTGCTTGAGGTTTTCGACGGAGACCGGGGCGACTTCGAACCCCCGCTGGCCCTCTGCAATGACGAGGCTTTCCGACGACAGGCGGTTCAGGATCTCGCGCAGGGTGCTGATGCTGGCGCCATAGGCATCGCGCAGCCGGTCGAGCTTGAGCTTCTGGCCCGGAGCCAGCCGGCCGAAGATGATGTCGGTGCGGATCCGGCGATAGGCGTTCTCGCCGATCGTCTGGGTCTGGTCGCCGTCTGTGGCGGAAGCGTCGTGTTTCATAGGATCGTGATAATGTCGGATCGCCTGCAAGGCAACGCGGTTGCCGGCCGGGGTGGTGGAAGGTCGGGGCCGCAAGGCGCGAGGCGGCGGCGGACTGCGGTTTCGGGGAAAGCCATCTGTGCGCCAGGATGGAGGTTTAGGGTCGGGTCGATAAATGATGTAATCGAAAATATCATAGATTTTTGCAATCGACTATTGATGCGGCGTCCCTCTAGTGGCATGAATCCCCTATGACGGGCCGGCGACGCGGGCCTCCGTCAACGAAAATGGCTTGGGAGGAGTGCCATGTTCACTTTCACACGACGGTCGCTGATCGCGGCCGGCACTGCGCTGGCGATTGCCGGGTTTGCCACCACGGCGATGGCCCAGGACAAGGTCCAGCTTCGCTTTTCCGCCGTCTTCTCGGACCAGGACATCCGGGCCGGGATGATGCAGCGCTTCGCCGACGGTATCGGCGACGGCTTCGACTACCAGGGCTACTACGGCGGCACGCTGTTCAAGCAGGGCACCGAGCTCGTCGCCCTGCAGCGCGGCAACCTGGAGATGGGCAACATCGCCCCCCAGGACATCTCCAACCAGATCCCCGAGTGGTCGGCGCTGACCTCGGCCTATCTTTTCCGCGACGCGGATCACCTGCGCACCTTCTTCGCCAGCGATGTCGGCAAGGAGATGTCGCAGATGGTCGAGGACCGGCTGAAGGTGAAGATCCTCGGCCCGACCTATTTCGGCTCGCGGCAGGTGGGCCTGCGCGTCGACAAGAAGATCGAGACGCCCGCCGACATGGCCGGCATCAAGCTGCGCATGCCCGGCGGCGATGCCTGGCAGTTCCTGGGGCAGGCGCTGGGCGCCAACCCGACGCCGATGGCCTATGCCGAGGTCTATACGGGCCTCCAGACCGGTGCCATCGACGGCCAGGACAACCCGCTGCCGAACGTCCAGAACATGAAGTTCTACGAGGTGATGTCGCAGATCGTCCTGACCTCGCATCTGGTCGGCTATGACCTGCTGACGATCTCGCTCGACACCTGGAATGCTCTCTCGCCCGAACAGCAGGCGAAGGTGCAGGAAGCCGCCGACGCGGCCATCGCCTGGAGCACCGCCGAGCACATCAAGCGCGAGGAGGAGCTGGCAGCCTTCTTCAAGGAGCAGGGCTTGCAGATCTACAAGCCGAATGTCGATGCCTTCCGCACCCATGCGCAGAAGATGTATCTGGAATCGGACCTGGCGAAGGACTGGCCCGAGGGCCTGATCGATCGTATCAACGCACTTTGACCGGTGCTGCGGGGGAGGGCACGTGTCCTCCCCCGCTTGTCTGCCGCGCCGTTGACGACCCTTGCCCCGAACGCTCCGGAGGCCCGCATGCGGATCGCCCAGATCGGCCGCTTCCTGTATCGCCGCGCAGAAAACCTGCTCGCCCTGATGCTGGCGGTGATGTTCATCGCCTTCCTGCTGCAGATCGCCTTCCGCTACCTCCTCAACCTGCCGACCGGCTGGACCTCGGAACTGACCGTGGTGATGTGGCTGTGGCTGGTGCTGTGGGGCGCGGCCTTCGTCCTGCGCGAGGATGAGGAGATCCGCTTCGACCTCCTGCATTCCGGCGTCGGACCGCGGGCGCGGCGGATCATGACGGCCCTTGGCGCTCTCGCCCTGATCGGGCTCTATCTTCTGTCGCTGCCGGCCGTCGTCGACTACGTGACCTTCATGAAGGTGCAGTCGACCGCCTATCTGAAGATCCGCTTCGACCACCTGTTCTCGATTTATGTGGTCTTCGCGGTGGCCGTGCTCGTCCGCTACCTGTGGATCCTCTGGCGCGCCGTTTCGGGCAGCGACGGCAGGGACCGCGACGGCAACAGTGCCGCGCCGACATCGGAGGGGCAGGCGTGATCGATCCCTTTGCCGCCTGCATCGTCGCGATCCTCGGGCTTGCCCTGCTCGGGCTGCCCATCGGCCACTCGATGATCGCCGGCTCGATCCTCTATCTCTATCTCGCCGGCCTCGACATGGGCACGGCGGCCGAGCAGCTGTTGAACGGCATGTACACCAGCTACGTGCTGCTCGCCGTGCCGCTGTTCATCCTCTCGGCCGAGATCATGAATTCCGGCTCGATGACGCTGCGCCTGCTCGATTTCTGCAATGCGCTGGTCGGCCGGTTCCGCGGCGGCCTGGCGCAGGTCAACGTCATCCAGTCGATCATCTTCGCCGGCATGTCCGGCTCGGCCATCGCCGATGCGGCCGGCGTCGGCAAGATGATGCAGAAGATGATGACCGAGGGCGGGCGCTATCCGGCGAGCTTTGCAGCCGCCCTGACGGCCGCGACCTCGGTGATCGGGCCGATCATTCCGCCCTCGATCCCCGTGGTGCTCTACGCGCTCGTCTCCGATGCCTCCATCGGCTACCTGTTCCTCGGCGGCATGGTTCCCGGCCTGCTGATGGGCGGCACGTTGATGCTGCTGGTGATGCTGACCGCGCGCCGGCGCGCCTTTCCGGTCGAGACCCCGGTCCCCTTTCGCGAGATCCCCGGCATCACCTTCAGGGCGCTGCCGGCGCTGATGATGCCGGTGGTGCTGCTCGGCGGCATCTATTCCGGCATGACCACGCCGACGGAAGCCGCCGCCATCGCTGCCGCCTATGCCTTCCTGATCTCGGCGCTGGTCTACCGGACGGTGACGCCCGCCAGCGCCTATCGCTCGGTCCTGTCGAGCGCCCGCACCACCGCCTCCATCGGCATGCTGATCGCCGGTGCGCTGGTCTTCAACTACGTGGTGACGGTGGAGAACATCCCGCGCACCCTGACCGTGTTCATCCAGGGTCTGGACCTGTCGCCGCTCGCCTTCCTGATCCTCGTCAACATCCTGCTGCTGCTGCTCGGCTGCCTGCTGGAGGGCACGACGATCATCCTGATCGTGCTGCCGGTGCTGATCCCGACCGCCAAGGCGCTTGGCATCGATCTGGTGCATTTCGGCATCGTCAGCGTCGTCAACATCATGATCGGCCTGATCACGCCGCCCTACGGCCTGCTGCTCTTCATCATGACCAATATCGGCAAGGTGAGCCTCAGCGCGCTGGTGCGCGAGGTGATGCCGTTCCTCTACGCGCTGCTCTTCGCATTGGGGCTGATCACGCTCTTCCCCGATCTCGTTCTCTTCCTGCCACGCCTCTTCGGATACCAGGGCTGATACCATGTCTGCACCGATCTACGTCCTCAACGGTCCCAACCTGAACCGTCTCGGCACGCGCGAGCCGGAAATCTACGGTCGCACCACGCTCGCCGAGGTCGAGGCGATGTGCCGCGAGGCGGCCGGCGGCCATCCGCTGGAATTCCGCCAGTCCAATCGCGAATACGAGATCATCGACTGGGTCCACGAGGCGATCGACCGGGAGGCGGCGGGCATCGTCATTAATCCGGCCGCCTTCACCTTCACCTCCATCGCCATTCTCGATGCGCTGAAGATGTTTCCCGGGCCGCTCATCGAGCTGCACATCTCCAACGTCCACCGGCGCGAGGAGATCTATCACCGCTCGCTGGTCTCGCGCACGGCGACAGCCGTCATCGCAGGGCTGGGCGCGCAGGGCTATCCGGTCGCGGTCGGGGCCGTGCTGGAGCTCGCAGCGCGGCGCAAGGCCGCCTGAGCCGTCGACAGCTCAGGCCGTTTCCAGCAGCTTCGCAAGACGCCGCAGGTTGCCGCCGAAGGGCGACAGCACCGCGCTGAAGCGCGAGCGCGACGCCTCGCCGAGGTCCTGCCGGATGATGGCCGCAAGGCTTCCCGTGGCGCTGAGGTCGATGTAGTGGGCGCCGCCCTGCGCTTCGATGGCCGCAACGCTGGCACCGAGCCGCATCGGTTCGCGCACGATCCGCCAGGCAAGATCCGGAACGCCGGGCTTCACCGGCGCACCGAGGCAGGCGGACCAGACCGGCCAGAACGGGCTTTCCAGCCGCTCAGCCGCTGCATCGGCGATGACGGCGGCGCGCGCGGGCTCGATCCAGCTCGAGTGAAAGGCGAAGGGCACCGGCAGCCGCTGGAACGGCGCGTCGAGCCGGGTGAGGATCGCCTCCACCTCGGCGACATTCTCGCCCGGCATGGCCAGCACATGGTGGCGTTCGGCGTTGATGCCGGCAAGCTCGGCAAGGTGCCCGAGACGGGGCTCGCTCTCGCACAGCGACGGCGGGCCGAGGACGGCGATCAGCGCGCCGGGCGCGCAGCTTTCCAGGAACAGGCGCGGCTGGCGGGCGACGGCGGCAAGCGCCGTCTCGAACGGCACCATCCCGGCGACGCTCATGGCGGCGAATTCCCCGAGGCTGACGCCCAGCAGCATGTCGGGGCGGATACCCTTGTGCTGCAGCAGCTTGGCCATGGCGAACTGGGTCATGAAGATCGCCGGATGGGTGTGCTCCAGCCGGTCGAAGGGCTCGCTGGCGCGCCGTCCGCTCGCATGGATTTCGGCGAGCGGCGAGACGCCGTGCCGGTCGCGCACGATGGCGTCGCCGATTTCCATCCATTGCCTGAACACCGGTTCTTCGGCAAGAAGGTCAGCGGCCATGTGGTAGTACTGGGAGCCCTGGCCGGCGAAGCAGAAGACGATCGGCAGGGACGACGGAGCAGGCGGCATGCAGGAATCCTGGCAGGGCGGTGCGAAGCAGGAGGGCTCTATCTCGCACGGCCCGCCCTTTCGCGACAAGCTCGAGGCGGGCGTCGATCACGTCACGGTTTGGTGGCTGGACCTGAAGAGCATTCGCGAGGACGACTGGCAGCTGCTTGAAAGCCTGCTGGAAGACAGCGAACTGGAGCGCTCGACCCGTTTCCATTTCGACCGCGATCGAGACGTCTACATCGCCGCCCATGCGCTGACGCGCGGCCTCCTGACCTGGTGGACGGGCCTGCCGGCACGCGACTGGCGCTTCATCGCCGGCGATCATGGCAAGCCCGAGGTGACGCCGCCGCCCGGCCTGCCGCGTCTTCGGGTGAACCTGTCCCACACGCGGGAACTGGCAGCCGTCGCCCTGACGGTCGACAACGATGTTGGCGTCGATGTGGAGTGGCTGGAGCGGGTCAACGATGTTGATCAGCTGGCGAAACGCGTCTTCGCTGCGGATGAGCGCGCGCTGCTGGCCGCAACGCCGAGCGAGCGCAAGACCGAGATCTTCCTCACCTTCTGGACGCTGAAGGAGGCCTATGTGAAGGCCATCGGCAAGGGGCTGTCGCAGCCGCTCGATGCCTTCGCCTTCACCCTGGAGCCGCCGGTGATCCGCTTCGACGATATCGAGGCGGACGATGCAGCGCTCTGGCGCTTCCGGCATCTGCGGCCGACGGACCGGCACAAGCTTGCCGTCGGCGTGCGCCATCCCCATCCCGAGCGCCTGTCGATGGAGATCGGCGAGGCGCCCCTCGACTACTTGCGGAACCTCG
This sequence comes from Stappia sp. 28M-7, assembly GCF_014252955.1. Lineage (NCBI taxonomy): Bacteria > Pseudomonadati > Pseudomonadota > Alphaproteobacteria > Hyphomicrobiales > Stappiaceae > Stappia > Stappia quadratibracata. Next base: position 1,413,157 of record NZ_JACMIA010000001.1, read on the forward strand.
GCGCGGCGAGTTCGTCCTCGGCCTGATCGGGGCCGGGCAGCACCTCGCGGATATAGGCGGCCATGCCGCGCGACTGGTCCCATTGGCGCGGGTAGCCGAGCGAGACTTCCTCGAAGCGGGTTCCGTCGCGCCAGTCGGTGCGCCGCACATGCAGATGGCCGGAGACCACGGCGCGTGCGTTGAACCGCCGGTGCCAGTCGGCTGTCGCCCGCGTCCCGCACCAGGGCGTGAAGCGCGGCGCGCGCGGAATGTGGATGAGATCCTCGCGCAGCGGAAAATGGTTGATCAGCACCGTCGGCATGTCCGGGGGCAGGGCGGCCAGTCGCGCCTCCGTCTGCCGCAGGCGCTCGCTGCACCAGGCCTCGCGCGAGGCGAAGGGGGCGGGATTGAGGAACATCTCGTCGGCGCAGACCGAGCCCATCTCGCGCGCCCAGCCGACGACGCCGTCGCGGCTGACATGCGCCGGGCGGAAACTGTAGTCGTAGAGCAGGAACAACGGCGCGATGGCGCAGGGGCCGCCGTCGCCGGTCCAGATCTCGTACGGGTCTTCCGGGGTGACGACGCCATGCGCGCGCGCCGTCTCGACGAGGCGGCGGTAGCGCTCCTCGCCCACCAGCGCGGGCAGCCCCGTCTCCTCCGGAATTGCCCACAGGTCGTGATTGCCCGGAACCCAGAACACACGCGCGAAGCGGCGTGTCAGCTCGGTGAAGGCAAGGCGCATGTGCTCGAACCGCTCGCCGACATCGCCGGCCAGAATCAGCCAGTCGTCGGAATAGTCCGGCAGCGCGACAAGGGCGTCGCGGTTTGCCGGGCTGGCGAGATGCAGGTCGCTGATGGCGCGAAGTTTCATGCGGGGGCCTTGCCGGGAACCATGTCCGGGATCGTTCCTTGACCCCTGTTTTCACATGGGGAACACTCGCTACCGACGTCAACCCCTTGAGGCGCGTTATGATTCCCCTTCGGCGACGGACGATCCCGTGACCTTGAAGACTGCGCTTCTGCCCGACGGCCGGGAAATCGCCTGCATCAACCCCTACGAGGTTGATTTTGCAGTGCATGAGATCTTTTCGCAGGACCTTGCAGCGCATGGCCTGAGCCCGCCGCAGGACGGAACGATCTTCGATGTCGGCGCGAATATCGGCCTGTTCTCGCTCTATGCGCTCCAGCAGGCGCCGTCCGCGCGTATCATCGCCTTCGAGCCGGTGCCGCAGGTCTTTGCCGCGCTGGAACGCAACCTGGAGGCCGCCGGGCCGCAGGCCCTTGCCGTGCCGCTGGGGCTTGGCGCCACGGCCGGCGAGGTGGAGTTCGACTATTTTCCCGGCGTTGCCGCATTGTCGACCGCGCATAGCGAGGTCGGCGAGCGGATGGCCGGCGGCATTCGCGACCTTCTCACGGGAAGCGCCGGCGAGGCGGTGCGCGCCGTGATCGAGCGCACCGGTGCCGGCGAACTGGCGCAGACGGAGGGCTTTCTCGATACGCTGCTCCGGGTGGAGCGGGTGCGGGCCCGCATCGACACCGTGTCGTCGCAGATGGCAGCCTACGGTGTCGAGGCGATCGACCTTCTGAAGATCGATACGGAAGGCGCCGAGGAGGAGGTGCTTGCCGGCATCAAGGAGGCCGACTGGCCGCGCATCCGCCAGCTGATGGTCGAGGTGCATCTGGGCCGGCCGAAACTGGAAGAGATCGCGTCCGGGCTGGCGGCGCGCGGCTATCGGGTGACGACCGACACGCATCCGCTTGCCGAAGGCGGGGCCGCGGTGTTTCACATCTACGCGGCGCGATAGGAGCGGGCGGGGCGCATGAGCGAGCAAGGGGCTGCTGCGACGGGCGAGGGGATCGACTGGTGGTCGATCCTGACCGACCGGGCGTTCCTGGAGAACCCTTATGACGAGCTGAAGCGGCTGCAGGCGCTCGGCCCCGTTCATCTCGACGAGGCGTCCGGCGTCTATTTCGTGCTCGGGCACCGCGCCTTCCTGAAGGTCGCGAAGTCCTCGGAACTCGGCCGCGACACCCGCCACTGGAAGAACGGATGGACCGCGCCCGATTACCGGGTGCACGACCCCGTCGGCTACCGGCTGTTCAGCGAGTTCCAGCCGCAGATGATCAATTGCGACGGCGCGGAGCATGCGCGCATGCGCAAGGTCTACGAGCCGGCTTTCCGCTCGCAGGCGGTGCGCGATGTCGGCGCCCTTGTCGAGGCCGAAGCCGCGCAACTGCTTGATGCGATGCCTCGCGAGGGCACGGTCGATTTCATCGAGGCCTTTGCTGGTCCCCTGCCGCTGCGGGTCCTGTGCAAGCTCTTCGACATTCCCCAGAGCCTCGACGAGACGGTCGGGCGCTGGAGCGCCTCGCTGATCCGCATCGGCGATATCCTGATGACGCCGGACCAGAAGAGCGAAGCGCTCGAGGCGCTGACCGAGTTCAAGGCCTTCCTGCGCGAGCACGTCGCCGCCCGCCGGGCCCGGCCGGGCGACAGCCTGATGGACCTTGCGATCCGCGCCCATGACGACGGCACGCTCGACGAGGAGGAGACGCTGACCAATCTCGTCTCCATGCTGGTCGCAGGCCACGAGACCACGGTGACGCTGATCGGCAACGGCCTGCTGCTGCTGCTCCGGCATCCGGGCGAGATGGCGCGGCTGCGCGCCGACCGGAGCCTGCTGCGTACCGCCATCGAGGAGTTCCTGCGCATGGAGCCTGGCGGCAACATGATCCTGCGGGTGGCGCGCGAGGATGTCGAGGTCGAAAGCACGCTGATCCCGGCCGGCGCCCCGGTGCTCGGCCTTGTCGGCGCCATCAACCGCGATCCGGCCCGGTTCGAGCGCGCCGACGAGGTGGATATCGGCCGGCCGGCCAATGCCCAGCTCACCTTCGGCTCGGGCCCGCATGTGTGCATCGGCGCGCCGCTGGCCCGGCTCGAGGCGCATATCGCCTTTTCCGCGCTGTTGGACCGCTACGGCTCCATCGAACTGGCCGGCGAGCCCGAATGGCGGCTCGACCGGCTCAACGCCCGTGGGCTCGGCCGGCTGCCGGTGCGCGTTGGAGGTGCTGCATGACCCGTGCGGTCGGTATCGAGGCGATGAACGTCTATGGCGGCATGGCCTGCCTCGACGTGAAGGAACTGTGCCTGCATCGCGGGCTCGACATGCCCCGGTTCGAGAACCTCTTGGTTCAGGAAAAGACGGTGGCGCTGCCTTACGAGGACCCGGTCACCTTCGCGGTGAATGCGGCCCGGCCGTTGATCGATGCGCTGGCGCCGGAGGAGCGGGCCCGCATCGAGATGGTGGTGACCTGCACCGAGTCCGGTATCGACTTCGGAAAGTCGCTCAGCACCTATGTGCATGCGCATCTGGACCTGCCGTCCAACTGCCGGCTCTTCGAGATCAAGCAGGCCTGCTACTCCGGTACGGCCGGCTTGCAGATGGCGGTGAATTTCCTGCTCGCCCAGACCTCGCCCGGCGCCAAGGCCCTGGTGGTGGCGACCGACATTTCCCGCTTCGCGCTCGCCGACGCCGGGGCAGTGGAGGAATGGGCCTATTCGGAGCCGAGCTCCGGCGCCGGCGCGGTGGCGATGCTGGTCTCCGATACGCCGCATGTCCTGCGCATCGATGCAGGGGCCTACGGTAACCACGCCTTCGAGGTGATGGACACCTGCCGTCCGGGTCCCGATACGGAGGCGGGCGATGCGGACCTGTCGCTGATGGCCTATCTCGACTGCTGCGAGGGCGCGTTCCGCGACTACAGCCGCCGGGTGGAGAATGCGGACTTTCGCGAAAGCTTCGGCCAGCTGTGCTTCCACACGCCGTTCGGCGGCATGGTCAAGGGCGCCCACCGGCACCTGATGCGCCGGCTCTACAAGGCGCCGCCCAAGGAGATCGAGGCGGACTTTCAGGCGCGCCTGGCGGCGAGCCTTGCCTTCGGCAAGCGGGTCGGCAACACCGCGGGCGGCTCGGTCTTCGTGGCGCTTGCCGGCATGCTGGAGACGGTGGCAATCGATGCGCCAATGCGGGTCGGACTGTTCTCCTACGGTTCGGGCTGCTGCTCGGAGTTCTACAGCGGCGTGGTGACGCCGGAGAGCGGCGAGCGTCTGCGCGCGATGCGCATCCCGCAGGCGCTGGACCGCCGCCATCGCCTCACGATCGAGGAATACGAGATGCTGCTGCGCGGCGAGAGCGTCGTGCGCTTCGGCACGAAGGATGCCGAGCTGAACCACCAGATCGTGCCAGACGCCTGGCCGGTTGATGCGGCCGGCGATCGGCTTGTGCTGGATGCGGTCGTCGGCTACCACCGCAAGTACATCTGGATCTGAGCCGGGCTGTCGCAACAGCGGCAGAACCTGGAAAAGGGGGCGAGTTGGACAGCGACCGGATTGCCGAGATCATCATTGCCGAGATCCGCAGCACCGTGCCGGAGCTGGAGGCGCAGCCCATCACCCGCGCCGATTCCATGGCCGATCTCGGGGTCGACTCCATCGAGCGCAGCGAGATCATCCTGGCGACGCTGGAGGCCATCGGCGTGAAGGTGCCGATGGTCCAGCTGCACGGCCCGCGCAACATCGGCGAGCTGGCCGATCTCCTGCATGCCAAGTCCAAGGCCTGACCTGCACTCGCTCGTTGTCACCGGCATCGGGGTCGCCAGCGGTCTCGGCCACGGCAAGGATGCGTTCCGCGCCGGACTGTTCGAGGGGCGGAGCGTTTTCGCGCCGCTTGCCCGTCCCGGCCGGCAGCGCGGCGACGGCAGCCCGCCGTTCTTCGGCGTCGAGATGCCCGATCCTCCCTCCATTCTGCCGCCCCGGGTCGAGCGCACCGCGGGCCTGAGCGGGCGTGCGGCGGTCGCCGTCCTGGACGAGGCCTGGCGCGAAGCGGGGCTGGACCATGTGATGCCCGAGCGGATCGGCCTGATCGTCGGCGGGTCGAACCTGATGGCGCGCGAGCAGCTCTTGAGCCTGCGCGAATACGCCGACCGGCTCGACTTCCTGCCGCCGCGACACGGCCACGTCTTCCTAGACACCGATATCTGCGGCCTGTGCGCCTCGCAGTTTCCCATCCGCGGCTTTGCCCACACGATCGGAGCGGCCTCGGCGAGCGGCGCGGCCGCCATCGTCGAGGCGGTCGAGGCCGTGCGGAGCGGCAGGGTCGATGCCTGCATCGCCCTCGGCGCGTTGCAGGACGTCTCCCTGATGGACCTGCAAGGCTTCCGGGCGCTCGGTGCGCTGGGCGCCGGGCCGGTCTGCCGGCCGATGGACACGGGTCATGACGGCTTCCTCTATGGCGAGGCCTGCGCCGCGCTCGTCGTCACCCGGTCGGAACATTCCGCAGGCACGGTCTATGGCCGCGTGCTTGGAACGGGCTTTTGCACCGATGGCAGCCGCGGCCCGGAGCCGAATTCCGACGCGCAGGTCCGTGCCGCGCAAGACGCGCTGGCCGCGGCCGGACTGGTGGCTGCCGACATCGACTACGTCAACGGCCATGCCACGGGAACGCCATCCGGCGACGAGGCGGAGCTCGCCACCATGCGCAGGCTTGGCCTCGGTCACGCGCTGGTCAACGCCACCAAGTCGATCATCGGGCATGGGCTGAGCGCGGCCGGCGCGGTCGAGGCCGCTGCCCTGCTGATCCAGATGCGCGAGGGGCTGCTGCACCCGACGCTTCATCTCGATGCGCCGCTGGATGAGGCTTTTCGCTGGGTACGGGGCGCGGCGCAGGAGCACCGCATCCGCCACGCATTGAAGTTCTCCTTCGGTTTCGGCGGCACCAATGTCGCGCTGGTCTTCGGGGCGCCGGAGGGAGAGGCGATATGAGCGGGTTCTCGACGATTTCCTGCAGCATCGCGCAGGGCATCTGCCGCATCCGCTTCGTCCGGCCGGAGGCGGGCAACAGCATCACGCCGCAGATGGTGCAAGAGCTGCACGCCGCCTTCGACCTTTGCGAGGCGGACGAGGGGCCGGATGGCCGCGCGGTTACGGTCGTGGTGCTGGAAGGCAACGACGATGTCTTCTGCATGGGCGGAGATTTCGATGCCGTCGCGGAGGATGCCGTGCCAATGGACCCTGCGCCCCTCTACGATCTGTGGCTGCGTATGGCGCGCGGGCCCTTCGTCACGGTCAGCGTGGTGCGGGGCAGGGCCAATGCCGGCGGCGTCGGACTGGCCGCCGCGGCCGATATCGTGCTGGCGGACGAGAGCGCGAGCTTTGCCCTGTCCGAGCTGCTGTTCGGCCTGTTTCCGGCCTGCGTGATGCCGTTCCTGGCGCGCCGGGTCGGGGCGCAGCGCGCCCGCTACATGACCTTGATGACGCGGCCGGTGGGAGCGCGCGATGCCCTGTCCTTCGGGCTTGTCGATGCGCTTGGCGAACGGGCCGACGAGCTGTTGCGCCAGCATCTGATGCGGCTGCGGCTGCCGGGGCGGGCGGGCATCGCCCGCTTCAAGACGCATGCGGCCGCAGGGCTCGACGACCTTGAGGGCCAGCGCGAAGCAGCGCTTGCCGCCAATCGCGAGATGTTCGCCGATCCGCAGATCCGGGCCGACATCCGCCGCTACGTGAGGGACGCAAAGTTCCCCTGGGAGGCGTGAGGCGCAGCCTCCGCACGCAGGTCCACCGCGCGTTGCAGGGGCGGCAGGACACTTGACCCGCCTGTGTGCGCCAGCCCCTGCCGCTGCACGAAGAACCGGTCGAGCAGGGCGATGGACAGCAGGAACAGGAAGGTCTGGTTTTCCTTCGTGCTGACCTCCTCGGCCGGCTTGGTCAGCACCTTCGTGGCAAGGCGCTGGGCGAACTTGGCATTGAGGAAGGGCAGGTTCGCCAGCTCGCTCTCCGACAGGACGAGATCGAGATAGTCGGGCCGGCACGCCGCGAAGGCTGCGGCGTCCGGCGCCCGGTACGGGAACTTGCGCTTGTCGGCGACCGCGCCCGGCAGCCGGTCGCGGAAGGCATCGCGCAACAGCCGCTTCTCGGTGAACCCGTCGTCGAAGCGCAGGTTGACCGAGGAGGCGAGCCCGATCACCGACGGATCGAGGAACGGGCAGCGGTTCTCCACCCCATGGGCAAGGCTCATGCGGTCGCCCTGGGTCGACAGCAGGTAACCAGGCAGCAGGGTCTTGTATTCTAGCCACTGGGCCTTCTCGACCGCGCTCATCGAGCCGAACGCCGGATTGCCGGCGACAAGCGCCGAAATCTCGGCGAAGGGATCGCCGGGCGCGCTCAGCAGGCGGGCCGAAAACTGGCCGTTCTGGAAGCGCAGCTCGTGAGAGAAGAGGCCCGGCATCTTCTCGGCCGAGAACTGATGGTAGAGCCCGGTGACGGCGGCGATGTCCTTCGGCCCGTAATGGGCAAGGTGCGGGTAGAGCCGCTCCAGCCGGCTCCGGCGCATGTCCTCGGGAAGCTCGTTCCACGCGGCGCGCAGCAGCGTTTCCTTGAACAGGTCGTAGCCGAGGAACGCTTCGTCGGCGCCTTCGCCGCTGAGGATCACCTTGATGCCGGCCTCGCGGGTGCGCTGCGACAGCAGGAACATGGGGATGAAGGCGCTGCGGAAGGCCGGCACCTCCGCGTGATAGACCGCATCGGGGCAGGCCTCGGCGATGTCGGCATGGCTGATGCGACGGGCATGATGGCGGGTGCCCAGATGCTCCGCGACGAGCCGCTGTTCTGCCGACTCGTCGAACTCCGCATCCTCGAACTCGACCGAGAACGTGGAGAGCGGATGCGGGGTCAGCTCGCGGGCGAGCGCGGCGACGATGGCCGAATCCACCCCGCCGCTGAGATAGACGCCGACCTCCACGTCGCTGCGCAGCCGCAGGGAAACGGCGTCGGTGAGCTGCGCGCGGATCCGCTCGACCGCCTCGTGCTCGCTGGAGATGGTCTCGCTGGGTGCGAAGGACAGCTCGTCATAGACGAAGCGCTCGATCCGGCCTTCGCGCACCCTTGCCCATTCTCCCATGGGCAGGCTCTCGATGCCGCGAAAGCCCGACTGGTGCGGCAGCGGCGTCCATTGGCCGAGAATGGAGGCGAACTGCTCGGGATCCTGCTCGAACCAGAAGCCGGGAACGGCCAGGAACGCCTTCATCTCGGAGGCGAAGAGAATCGTCTCGCCGTGGCGGGCGAGGAACAGCGGGCGCTTGCCGTAGCGGTCGCGGGCGAGAAACAGCTCCTTCTGCCGGCGGTCGTAGAGCGCGAAGGAGAAACCGCCGTTGAAGCGCTTCAGGCAATCCGGGCCCCAGGCCATCCAGGCGCGCAGCACGACTTCGGTGTCGCAGTCCGTGCGGAAGACGTGGCCGAGGCCGACAAGCGTCTCGCGCAGCTCCCGATAATTGTAGACCTCGCCGTTGTAGCAGAGCCAGTAGCGCCCGCTCTCGTCGCTGATCGGCTGTATGCCGGCGGCCGGATCGAGGATCGCCAGCCGCACCGTGCCCATGGCCAGTCCGTCGTCGAGCACATAGCCGGCGCCGTCCGGCCCGCGATGGGCGATTGCGGTCAGCATGCCGCAGATCTGGCCCCGCGGATCGTCGCAGCCGCGATCGGCGCTGATGAAGCCGGCAATGCCGCACATGACGTCGCGTGCCCCCTGGTCGCTCTCTGCTTGCTGGCGTTCGGTGTCGCGGCGATCAGCCCGCTGCGCGCTCGGCAACCTTTCGGGCGACCGTCTCGCGGATCTGGACGAGGCTCACCAGCACATCGCCGGTCATTTCCTGCTCCGTGAAGCGGATGTCGAACTCCTGCTCGAGAAAGCGGATCAGCTGCACGTAGCCGAAGGAGTCCATCACGCCTTCCTTGAACAGGTCGGAGTCCTCGGGAAAGGAGTCGTCGAACTCGATCAGGAACTGTTCCTCGATGAAGTCCCGAATTTTGTCCATGCGCTCTGATCGCCTGCAGCCGGGCTGGAAAGCCGCTCGGTGTCCTATGGAGATCGGACATGCAGGTCGCCTCTGGTCGGCGCCCCTGTCGTCCCCCCGGGTGCCCCGCACGAAGCGGAACGACCTTACGGTAGCGAATAAGTGTGCGCCGCAACAGTCTTTCCGCTACCTGTGGACGACGTGCTCTGCGAACGAGCTTAATGCACGCCAGGAGGAAAATCCCGGACGCGCTGGCAAGGCGTGCACTTGCCAGCGGAAGGCGTGCTGAATAGCATTCCGTAACGGCGGTCGGAGCTGCCGAAGATGACGAAACACCAGTGAAATCTGATCCGTGAACAGGGCGCTGCCGGCAGGCCGGATGCACCATGGGGCGGGTTGCGCGGCATCGGGACAGGGGCAGTCACCGTGGTTTCATCTGCATGAATATCCTGCGGCTGCTCAGATCCGGCCCTCCCGTGAACCGCCGGTCGATCCTGCTGATCACCAGCCTTGCTGGCCTTGGAAATGCGGGGCTTGTCGGCCTCATCAACGAGGCGGCCGAAAAAGCGGTGCTTGCGGAACCCGTCGGGACGCAGCTGCTTCTCGTCTACGTGACGATGCTCGCCTTCGTGCTGCTGTCGAGCCGAGCCTCGCTGCATGAAGCCAACCGTTTCGTCCAGTCCCGTCTGGAGGCGACGCGTCGGCGAATCGTCAGCAAGATCCGCCGTGTAGACCTGAGGACACTCGAGCGGCTAGGCCATGGCGACGTCTTCGTCACCGTCTCGCAGGAAACCGACCACCTGTCGCAGACGCTGCCGCTGCTGATCGGCGCGGCCCAGAACGCCTTCCTGCTGGTTTTCCTGTTGCTCTACGTGGCGACCCTGTCGCCGATCTCCTTCCTTGTCGTCACCGTGTTCCTGGCCGCCGGGCTCTATGTCTTTTGGCGGCGCCAGAGCGCACTGACCGGGGCCCTGGCCGACGTGCATCACCGCGAAGCGGAAATGCTCGACAGCCTGTCCCATTTCACGCTGGGCTTTCAGGAAATCCGGCTCAACGCCGACAAGAACGATGCGCTGCAGGCGCATTTCGCGGACGTCACCTCGCGTCTGCGGCAGGTCGTGGTGGGCTTGGGCGACCGCTGGGTCTCCCTGCTGCAATTCGCCAATGCCTTCATCTTCCTGCTCATCGGCGTCGTCGTGCTGGTCCTGCCGGTGTTCTTCCAAGGCTATACCGACACGATCTACAAGATCACCGCCGCGACCGTCTTCGCGCTCGGTCCCATCGCGGCGATCACCTCGGTCGTGCGGTTGATCGCCCGGGCCGAAGCCGGCCTTGCCCATGTCTACGCGCTGGAACGCCGTCTCGACGCCGGCCTGACGCCGGAGCCGAAGGGGGCTGCGCGCGCGCCCTCGCGCTACCGCTCGTTCCGTACCATCGAGATGCGCGCCGTCACGTTCAGCTATCTCGACGCTGAAGGAACCGCGCTCTTCACCTCCGGTCCCTGGGATCTGTCTTTGAAGCGCGGCGAGATCCTGTTCCTGACGGGCGGCAACGGCAGCGGCAAGTCGACGGCGCTGAAGCTGCTGTGCGGCCTCTACACGCCGGATGGGGGCGAGATCTCTTGCGACGGTGCACTGGTGAGCGCCGAGACGCGGCGCGACTACCGCGAGATATTCTCCAGCATCTTCACCGACTTTCACCTGTTCGACCGGCTCTACGGGCTGGAGCACGTCACGCAGCGCGAGGTCGAGAGGCTGATCGCCCGCATGGAGTTGGACGGCAAGGTGCGCTTCGAGGACGGGCGCTTTTCCACCACGGACCTGTCGACCGGGCAGCGCAAGCGGCTGGCGATGATCGTGGCGCTGCTGGAGGACCGCGAGGTCTATCTCTTCGATGAATGGGCGGCCGACCAGGACGCGCATTTCCGCGAGGTCTTCTACACCGAGCTGCTGCCGGACCTGAAGGCGCGCGGCAAGACGGTGGTTGCGGTGACCCACGACGACCGCTTCTGGTCCTGCTGCGACCGGCGGTTGGAGCTGGATCTCGGCCGCCTTTCAGACGTGACCGGGGAGGTGTGAGCATGGAGCTGATCGCCTTCATCCGCGCATCCGGCCGCCGCAAGCTGCAGCTGATGTTTGCCCTCAGCCTGCTGGCGGGCGTCGCCAATGCGGCGCTGGTGGTGGTGATCACCACGGTCGCGGAGCGGGTGGCGCGGGCCGAGCATCCAGGGCTGATCGCCTGGGCTGCCTTCGGCGCCGCGTTCCTGATCTACTATCTGGCCAACCAGTTCGCCCTGGTGCGGGCGACCACGCTGATCGAGGACCGGCTCAACGAGTTGCGGCTGGAACTGGCGGAGAAGCTGCGCCAGTCGGAACTGCTGACCGTGGACCGGATCGGCCGGGGCCGTCTCTACGGACTGATCGCTAAGGAAACCAACCATCTGTCGGTGACCTTCCCGCTGATCATGGACGCGATCCAGCAGATGGTGCTGCTCGCCGTGGCGCTGCTCTATCTGCTCTATCTGTCGCCGCTCGCCTTCCTGTGCTTCCTGCTGGCGGTGGTCGGCGGCGTCTACGGCTACAAGGCGATCAACAACCGGTTCGGCCGGATTCTCGGGCTCGTCGAAAAGCTGCAGGCGCAGATGCTCGATGCGATCGCCGACATCATCCACGGCAGCAAGGAACTGCGGCTGAACGCCCGTCGTAGCGAGGCCGTCTCCAAGGCCTATCGCAAGCGCTCCAACGTGCTCGAATTGATGCTGGTACGCACCATCGACCACTGGGTATCGCTGATCCTGCTCGGCAGTCTGGTCACCTTCGCGCTGCTCGGTGTCGTTGCCTTCGGCTTTCCCGCGCTTGTGTCCGGGCACACTGTCATCGTCTTCCAGCTGGTGCCGGTACTGCTGGTCTGCCTCGGCACGCTGACGAAGACGGTTGCGCAGTCGCCGATGTTCATGCGTGCCGAGTTCGGCCTGCAGTCGATCCTCGCCGTGGAACGCGAGCTCGATGCTTCGAAGGGGATCACGACGCATGAGGCGCGCCAGCATGCCCATGCCTTTCGCGGTTTCCAGACCATCGACTTGCGCGAGATCGGCTTCAGCTATCCGGCGGAGCAGGGCGTCGGCTATCACGTCGGCCCGCTGTCGCTCACCCTGTCACGGGGCGAGGTGGTATTCCTCGTCGGCGGAAATGGCAGCGGCAAGTCTACGGCGCTGCGCATGATGTGCGGCCTCTATCCCTTGTCGAGCGGGCGCATCGATTTCGATGGCCATGCGGTCGAGGGCGCGGCGGCCGGCGGTTACCGCGAGCTGTTCTCGGCGATCTTCGTCGACTTCCACCTGTTCGACCGGCTCTACGGGCTCGAACGCGTGGACCCGGACCGGGTCAATGCGCTGATCGACGAGATGGGCCTTGCCGGCAAGGTCCGTTTCACGGACGGCCGTTTTTCCCAGCTTCACCTGTCGACCGGGCAGCGCAAGCGTCTGGCCCTGATCGCGGCGGTTCTGGAGGACCGGCCTGTCTACGTTTTCGACGAATGGTCGGCGGAACAGGATGTTCATTTTCGCGAATATTTTTACCAGACGTTTATCCCGAAACTCAAAGCGGCAGGAAAACTTGTCATCGCGGCAACACACGATGAGCGATACTGGGGCGTTGCCGATAGGGTCATCAAGATGGACCTCGGCCAGATCGAGTGGGTGAAGGATCAGGCCGGGCTGGAGGAGCAATGAAGGCCTTCATGTTTCCAGGGCAAGGCGCGCAGCGCGTCGGCATGGGCGAGGGGCTGTTCGAGGCCTTTCCGCAGCTCGTTGCCGAGGCGGACGCCGTTCTGGGATACTCCATCGCGCAGCTGTGTCTGGAAGGGCCGATGGATCGGCTCACCCGCACGCAGTTCACCCAGCCCGCGCTCTATGTGGTCAACGCGCTGACCTATCTCCGTCATGTCCGCGAGGCCGGCGAACGGCCGGATTTCGTCCTCGGGCACAGCGTTTCGGAATATGTCGCCCTGTTCGCCGCGGGAGCTGTCGATTTCGCCAGCGGCCTGTCGATGGTAGCGCGACGCGGGGCGCTGATGGGCGGGGCAAGCGGCGGCGGCATGGCCGCTGTGATCGGTCTCGATGCCGACGGCATTGCGGCGGTGATCGACCGCAATGGCCTGAGGGACGTCTTCGCCGCCAACTACAACACGCCCCGGCAGATCGTCGTGTCCGGCCGTCGCGAGGCAGTGGTCGCCGCCGAGCCGCTGTTCCGCGAGGCGGGTGCCAGCCATTATGTTGTCCTGCCGGTGAGCGGGGCCTTTCACACGCCCTACATGGAGGCCGCGCGCACAGCGTTCGCCGAGCATCTGGCAAGCCTGACCTTCAAGGCGCCCGAGATCCCCGTCATCTCCAACGTGACCGCACGGCCACATGAGGCTGGAACTCTGCGCGAGCGGATGATCGAGCAGATCACCGCGCCGGTGCGCTGGGCCGAGAGCATCCGCTACCTGCTGGCCAAGGGCGTCACCTTCGCCGATGTCACCGAACTGGGGCCGGCCGGCAGCGCCGTGGTCAAGCCGATGGTGAAGCGCACGGAACTCGAGGCGGGGCCGCTCGACGCGAGCCTGCTGGCGCGCGAGGAGGCGGACGCGGCTGCGGCCGCGAGGATCGTCGAGCCGGAGCTCGAGACCGCCCGAAAGGCGTCGGATGAAACGCCGTCTCCCAGGCTCAACGGCCATGCGTCTTTCCGGTTCAGTCCGGAAAATCTCGGCTCGCGTGCCTTTTGCGAGGCGTTCGGGCTCGAATATCCCTATGTCGCCGGCGCGATGTATCAGGGCATCGCCTCGGTCGCTCTGGTGGAGCGCATGGCCCGCGCCGGCCTGCTCGGCTTCTTCGGGGCGGGCGGCCTGCCGATGGCCGAGGTAGAGCGCGCGATCCTTCGCCTGCGCGACGTGCTTCCCGAGGGCGCGCCCTACGGCATCAATTTCATCGCCCATGTGAACAGGCCGCATCTGGAGGATGAGCTCACCGATCTCCTGATCCGGCACGGCGTCGGCATCATCGAGGCCTCCGCCTTCATGGAGGTGACGCCGGCTCTGGTGCGCTACCGCGCCGCCGGGCTTGAGGACCAGGGCGGTGGCCGGATCGCCGCGCGCAACCGCATCATCGCCAAGGTGTCCCGGCCCGATGTTGCCTCGCAGTTCCTGGCGCCCGCGCCCGAGCGGCTGCTGAGCAAGCTGCTCGCAAGCGGCGCGATCACCGCTGACGAGGCCAACCTGCTGCGCCAGGTACCGATGGCCGATGCCATCTGCGTCGAGGCGGACTCGGGCGGGCATACCGACCAGGGCATGCCTTTCGCCCTGATCCCGGCCGTGCTGAAGGTGCGGGACGAGGCGCAGGCGTGCTTTGCGAAGTTCGGCCCGATCTTCGTCGGGTCGGGCGGCGGCATCGGCACGCCGGAGGCGGCAGCGGCCGTCTTCATGCTGGGGGCCGACTTCATCGTCACCGGCTCCGTCAACCAGTGCACCGTCGAGGCCGGGACCAGCGATGCGGTCAAGGACCTGCTGGAAGGCATCAACGTCCACGACACGGCCTATGCGCCGTCGGGCGAGATGTTCGAGCTGGGCGCCAAGGTGCAGGTGCTGAAGAAGGGGCTGTTCTTCCCCGCCCGTGCCGAAAAGCTGGTCTCGCTCTACCGTCAGCACGAGAGCCTCGAGGAGATCGAAGCGAAGCTGCGCCAGCAGATCGAGGAACGCTATTTCCGTCGCAGCTTCGACGAGGTGTTCCGCGATGTGGCGATGAGCTATCCGGCATCCGAGATCGAGCGCGCGGAGCGCTCGCCCCGGCATCGCATGGGCCTCGTCTTCCGTCGCTACTTCAAGGACACGACCACCTGGGCGCTTGCAGGCGATCTCGATCACAAGGTCGACTTCCAGGTGCATTGCGGCCCGGCGCTCGGCGCGTTCAACCAGCGGGTCGAGGGCAGCGAGCTTGCGTCCTGGCGCGCCCGCCATGCCGACGTCATCGCGGCGCGGCTGCTGGAGGGAGCGGCCGACGTGCTCGGCCGGCGGCTCTCGGTGATGATCGGCGGGGGAGGCCGTACCCGATGAGCCGGGAGGGGGGAAAGGAACCGGTCGCGATCATCGGCGTCGGGCTCCGGCTTCCGGGCGCGGACCGGCTGGCGAAATTCGGCGCGCATCTGGCTGCCGGCCGCTCGCTGATCTCGCAGGTGCCGGCCAACCGCTGGAATGCTGAGGAACTGCTGGGCGACCCGGCGCGGGGCAACAGGACCAGCAGCATCTGGGGCGGGTTCGTCGAGGATGCCGACTGCTTCGACGCGTCGTTCTTCGGCATCTCGCCGCGCGAAGCTGCCTGGATGGACCCGCAACAGCGCTTTGCGCTGGAGATGGCCTGGCATGCGATCGAAGATGCCGGCTACCGCGCTTCCGACCTCGCCGGCAGCCGGACAGGCGTCTACATGGGCGTCTGCCATTGGGACTATGCGGAGCTGCTGGAAAAGCACCTGCCGCATGTCGACGCCTATCTGCCGACCGGGATCGCCTTTTCGATCATCGCCAACCGGGTCTCGCATTTCCTCGACCTGCAGGGACCCAGCATCACCAATGACACGGCCTGCGCCGCGTCGATGACCTCCGTCTACGAGGCGGTACGGGCGCTGCAAGGCGGCGAATGTGACATGGCGCTGGCCGGCGGCGTCAATCTGATCTGGTCGCCGAACCATTTCGTCGCCTTTTCGAAGGCCGGCATGCTGTCGAAGACGGGGCGTAGCAACGCCTTCGACGATGCGGCCGACGGCTATGTCCGGGGCGAGGGCGGTGCCGTGCTGCTGCTCAAGCCGCTCGAGCAGGCGCTGGCAGACGGTGATCCGGTCCATGCGGTCATTCGCGGCATCGGCATCAACCAT
The DNA here is from genome assembly GCF_014252955.1 of Stappia sp. 28M-7. NCBI lineage: Bacteria > Pseudomonadati > Pseudomonadota > Alphaproteobacteria > Hyphomicrobiales > Stappiaceae > Stappia > Stappia quadratibracata. The sequence continues at coordinate 1,428,885 of NZ_JACMIA010000001.1, forward strand.
GGCGGGCGGACGAATTCGCTCACCGTCACCAATCCGCGCGCGCAGGCGGCGCTGATCAAGGCCGTTCACCGCGAGGCGGGCGTTGCGCCGGACACTGTGTCCTATGTCGAGGCGCACGGGCCGGGCACGCCGCTGGGCGACCCGATCGAGATTTCCGGCCTGAAGGAGGCCTTCGCCGACCTGCACGCCGAGGCGGGCACCGCCCCGCGCGAGGCGAGCTGCGGCATCGGCTCCGTCAAAACCAATATCGGCCATCTGGAAGGAGCGGCAGGCGTCGCCGGCATCGTCAAGGTGCTGATCGCGCTGGCCCGCGAGGAGCTGCCCGGCAATGTCGGCTTCACGGCGCAGAACCGGCTGGTCGACCTTGCCGGCACGCCGTTCCGCATACAGAAGGAGGCAAGCCCCTGGCCGCGCACCGAGGACGCACCCCGGCGCGCCTGCGTCAGCTCCTTCGGTTTCGGCGGCAGCAACGCGCATGTCCTGATCGAGGAAGCCCCCGAGATGGAGACTGCGCGGGAGGACGGCGAGGGAGAGGTGCACCTGTTGCCGCTGTCGGCGGCGGATGAGGAGCGCTTGCAGGCGCTGCTTGGCGAGCTGCTGGCGACCGTCGAGGCGGCGGATGCGCCCGCTCTTGCCGATCTTGCCCATACGCTGCGGATCGGGCGGGCGCCGCTCGAGGTCCGTGTCGCCTTCCTCGTCCGCGACCGGCAGGAGCTGGCGCAGGCCCTTCACGCCCGTCTCGGCGGGACCGATCATCCTGCCGTGGTCGACGCGTCGGCAGGGGTAACCGGCGAGCCGCTGCATGATCTCGCCTTGCGCTTTGTGTCGGGAGAGGATGTCGACTGGCTGGCCGCCGGCCTGCCGAAGGGCAGGCGGGTGCGCGCGCCGCTCTATCCTTTCGCGCGCGAACGGCACTGGATGGACGAGTCGCTCGGCGTGAAGGACGACCGGCCGGCACCGCATCCGATGATCCACCGGAACATCTCGGGCTTCGCCGGTCCGGTCTTCGAAAGCTCCTTGCGCGGGCCGGAACTCTTCTGGGCCGATCACAAGGTGCGCGGTACGCAGATCCTGCCCGGCGTTGCGGCGCTGGAGATGGCCCGCGCCGCTGCCGATCTCGCCGGAGCGGACCTCGGCAGCACCTTCGCGCTGGAGGATGTGGTCTGGTCGCGGCCGATTGCAGCGCGCGAGACGCCGGTCGCGGTCGAGACGCATCTGACGCGGCAGGCGGATCGCCGCATCGGCTTTACGATCCGCGCCGCCGGAGGCGAGGGGCACAACGTTCGCGGCACGATTTCACCGTCGCTGGAGGCTGCCCCGTCGGCGCCTGTGCTGTCGCAGCTTCAGGGCGAGCTGCGCGAGGATGTGCCGGTCGCTCTTTGCTATGAGCGCCTGCGGGCAAGCGGCGTCGACCATGGCCCGGGCTTCCGGGCGATGGCGCGGGTCACCCGAGGGAGCGGCCGTGTTCTGGCGCAGCTGAAGCTGCCGCGACGGCTTCACCCGACGCTCGCCGCCCTGCCGCTGCATCCGGTGATGCTGGATGCCGCGATCCAGGCCTGGATCGCGTTGGACGAGACCGGCCCGACGGGCGCGGCGGTGCCCTTCGCCTGCCGCCGGGTGGTGGTGCACGGGCCCTGCGAACCGATGATGTGGGCGCTGGTCACCGAGCGGGGAACGCCAAGTGCGACCGCCGCCGTGCGCCATCTTGACATTCACATGCTGGACCGGGACGGCAGGCTACGTGTGTCCTTCGAGGATCTGGCCCTGCGGATCGTCGCCTTTGACGAGACGGCGGTTGAGGCGGCTGGGGGCGAGACCGCCGACGACCTGCCTCTTGTGCTGGCCGAAAGCCGCTGGCGGCCCGCGCCGGCCGGTACAGGGCAGGTTGGCGAGCGGGATGTCTCGGTGCTGCTGGCAGGCTTCGAGGAGGCGAACCTTTCCAATAACTTCATCAGAAACCTGTCGGAGGCGAGCGGGCAGAGCGTGTGCGTGCTGACCGGTGTTCCGGCAGGCGATCCGGCTGCGGCGGCGGCCGGTCTCTTCGATGCCCTGCATGCGCGGATCGTCGGGGCGATGCGCGACAAGCCGCGTCGCCCGCGGCATTTCCTCGTGCTGGCACCGGAGAGCCTGCCCCAATCGGTCACGGCCCCGCTGGCCGCGCTCCTGCGCACGGCCGCAACCGAAAACCCGAAGATCTCCGGCGCACTGGTTCGGATTGAGGGGCCAGTGGACGCGGGACGGCTTGCTGGTCTCCTGCGGCAGGAGGTCGAGGCTGCCGATACCTTCACCGAGCTGCGGTACCGCGCCGACGGCTCGCGCGAGGCTTTGCGCATCGATCCGGTCGATCTTCCTGCCGGGCGGGGAGAGATGAAGCTTGATCCGGACGGCGCCTACTGGATCACCGGCGGGGCTGGCGGCCTCGGGTTGATCCTGGCCGGCTGGCTGGCAGCACGGGGCGCGCGCAAGATCGTGCTTAGTGGTCGCAGCGCGCAGGACGACAGCCGGTTCGAGGCGCTGCGCGCGGCCGGCGCGGCTGTCACCTATGCCGCGTGCGACATGGGAGATGCGGCGGCGGTCGAGGAGCTGGCGCAGCGGATCGCCCGCGAGATCGGCCCTCTCAAGGGCGTCATCCATGCGGCAGGCCTGCTCGACGACGGCTATATCCTGACGCAGGCGGGGCGGGATTTCGCGCCCGTCTTTGCGCCGAAGCTCGCCGGCACGCTCAATCTCGACCGGGCGACACGCGCCGCGCCGCTCGATTTCCTGGTGCTGTTTTCCTCGGTCGCGGCCCGGTTCGGCAATGCCGGGCAGGCGGCCTATGCCGGCGCCAACGGCTTCCTTGACGGTTTCGCCGCCGAGCGCGCCGCGATGGTCGCGCGGGGTGAGCGGCAGGGGCGGACGCTTGCCGTTGCCTGGCCGCTCTGGGCCGAGGGCGGCATGAGCGTCGACATGCCGACGCTGGAGGCGATGGAGCGACGCTTCGGCACCGTGCCGCTGCCGAGCGATGCGGGCCTTGCCGCTCTGGAGTGGCTGCTTGTCGCCGGGCAGGAGCCTTGCGCCACTGTGCTCTACGGCGACACAGCGCGCATCGGCGCATTTCTTTCCGCGCGCGAGGGCGTGGTGGAAAAGCAGGACGCACCGGCCCCCTCGGACGCCCCGCAGGCCGCGGGCGACGATGCCGCGCTTGCCCGACAGGGCGCGCTCTTCGTGCGCGATATTCTGGCCGATGTGCTGGAACTTGACCCTTCACGCATCCGCCTCAACCGCAAGCTAGAGGAATACGGCCTCGACTCGATCTCCATCGTCGAGACGACGAACCGCCTGGAAGAGCGGCTGGGCTCGCTGTCGAAGACGCTGTTCTTCGAATATGTCGACCTGGAAGGCGTCGCCGGCCATCTGGTCGAGAACCACCGGGATGCGCTGGCCGCCGCTCTTGCCGAAGAGGGGCTGGGCGAGGCGGCTTCCCCGCCGGCCACTCCTGTCGAGGCTCCCGCCGAAGCGATCCCTGCGCGCGCGGACCCCGGCCCGAGCGTGTCGCAGCCGGATGTCGGGACCGATGCCCATGCCATCGCCATCGTCGGCCTGTCGCTGCATGTCTCCGGCGCGGCGACGCAGGACGAGTTCTGGGAGATGCTGGCCGGCGGCATCCACGGCTTCCGGCCTTATCCGCAGGAGCGCTGGGACCATGCGGCCCTGCTGCATCCCGAGCGCGATGTTCTCGGCAAGACCGTGGTCCGCACGGGCTGCTTCCTCGACGATATCGACCGGTTCGATCCGCGCTATTTCCGCATTTCCCAGACCGAGGCGGAGCTGATGTCGCCCGAGGTGCGCCTGTTCCTGCAGGCGAGCGTCGAGGCGTTCGAGAATGCCGGCTATTCGCGCGAGACCCTGCAACGGCGCCATGGCGGCGACGTTGCGGTCATCGTCGGGTCGATGACCAACGAGTACGACCTCTACGGCTTCCAGAACATGCTGATGCGCGGCTCGCCCGCCAGCGGCAGCTATACCGGCACCGTGCCCAACATGGTGTCCTACTATTACGGCTTTACCGGCCCGTCCTATTTCCTCGACACCATGTGCTCGGCCGCCTCGACCTGCGTGCACGAGGCGGTGCACATGCTCCGCTCGGGCCGCTGCGAGATGGCGCTGGCCGGTGGCGTCAGCTTGCTCCTGCATCCGCAAAAGCTCATCGCCACCTCGCAGGAGCATTTCACCACCAAGTCGGCGGACGTGATCCGCGGCTACGGCGTCGGCGCCGAGGGAACCATCCTCGGCGAGGGCGTCGGCGCTCTCGTCCTGAAACGGCTCTGCGATGCCGAGCGCGACGGCGACCATATCCACGGCGTCATCATCGGCACCGGCATCAGCAATGCCGGCGTGCGCAACGGCTTCACGGTGCCCAATCCGCACCAGCAGGCGGTCGCCATCGAACGGGCACTGGACGATGCCGGCATCACCGCCGATACGGTGAGTTATATCGAGGGGCACGGATCGGGCACGGCGCTGGGTGATCCCATCGAGGTGAAGGCACTGACGCAGGCCTTCCGCAAGCACACCGACGCGGTCGGCGCCTGTCCCATCGGCACGGTGAAGAGCAATGTCGGCCATCTGCTCGGTGCCTCCGGCCTTGCCGGCATCGCGAAGGTGGTGGCCCAGCTGGGCAAGGGCATGCTGGCGCCCTCGCTGCATGCCGAGACGCTGAACCCGGACATTCCGTTCGCGACCTCGCCCTTCCGCGTCCAGCGGGAGCTTGCTCCCTGGCAACGTCCGCTCGGAGCCGACGGCCGGGAGCAGTCACGCCGCGCCGGCGTGACCTCCATCGGCGCGGGCGGCATGAACTCGCACATCCTGATCGAGGAGTATCGGCCGCAGCCGAGGCAGGCGAGGGCGGCGGGCCCCGAGCTTCTGGTGTTCTCGGCGATGAACCGGGACCGCCTCGTGGCGCTGGTCCGCCGGCATCTGGATTGGATGGAACGGCACCCGGATGCGGATCTCTCCGACATTGCCTTCACGCTGCAGGTCGGGCGGACCGAGCTGCCGTGCCGACTGGCCTTGGCGGCGAGCGATCCGGCCGACGCCCGCCGGCGCCTTGCCGATTTCACCGAGGCGCCCGACGCGGACGGGCGCTGGCATCATGTCCGCTCGATCCTCGATGTCGATCCGCCGGAGGACGCGGAACGGCTGGCGGCAGCCGTCGCTGCGCGTGACCTGGGGCAACTTGCCGATGCCTGGACGCATGGTGCGGCCATCGACTGGTTTGCGCTCTGGCGGGACCGCGAGCCGCGCCGCGTGCCGCTGCCGACCTATCCGTTCGAGAAGGTCCGCTGCTGGTACCCCGAACAGCCGGACGCGCCTTCGGTGGTCAATCCGCTGGGCTCGCGGCTGAAGCTGCATCCGTTCATCGGGCGCAACGTCTCCACGCTGTCGGGCCTGCGCTACGAGACCGATATCCATCTCGGCGAGTTGCTGGACTATGTGCAAACGCGCGGCCGGAAACAGACGGTCCTGCCGATGGTCGCGGTCGAGACGGTCGCGGCCCTCGCCCGGATCGCCGGGCTGTCCGGACCGGTGGCCGTCGAGGATCTGCAGGTGCTCGGCCTGCCCGAATGGCCGGCGGTCAAGACCCTTACCCTGACGCTGGAGCCGGCGGGCGACGGGTTCCTTGCCCGCGTCGTCGCCCGCGATAGAGAGGCGGTCGAAACGCCCTGGCTCCAGGCGCGGGTTGCAACGGGTACGGCACGCGATGGGCAGGTCGATCTCGACGCCCTGAAGGCTGCCAGCCCCGAGGTTCTGGACCACGCGCGGATCTATGGCGACCTTGCCCGTAATGGCCTCGGCTTCGGTCCCTATCTGGAAGGGATCGCGCGCGCCTTCCGTCTTGCCGGTGGCGGCCTTCTCTGCGAGCTGCGCGAGGATGGTCCGCAGCAGGACTGGTTCCGCAAGAACCTGGCGCTTCCATCGACCGCGCTCGGGGCAGGCTGGCAGGCGCTGGAACTGCTGGTTTCGGGCGGCGAACCGCTGGCGCTGGCGGGCATCAGTCGCACTGAGGTTTCAAGCGGCGACGTTGCCGCGGTGCTCTGCAAACCAGGCAGCTCCGGCGCGTTCGACCTCTCGTTCCTGGACAGGCGTGGGCGCATTATCGCGCGCTGCGAGGGTATCGCCACGGTGCCTGTGGCTCGCTTCGTCGCCGCGGCATCCATTCCGGCCCCCGAGCCGGCAAGGACCGTCGCACTGGACACCAGCCCGACGGCGGACTGGGCGGCACAGGAGCTTCGCCGGATCGCCGCCGCGATCCTGAAATTCAATCCGGACGATCTCGGCCCCCGCGATCCCTTCCATGATCTCGGCTTCGATTCCATTTCGCTGACACGCTATGCGGGCGAAATCGGGTTCGCCTTCGGGATCGAGCTCTCGCCGGCGATCTTCTTCGAATGCGAGCATGTCGAGGCGCTGGCCGAGCATCTGGTGCGACGCCACGACATCGCGCCGCCGGCCGAGAGCGTGCCCGTAGCAGCCCCGCACCGCGCCGCGCCCTTGGCAGTAGCCGCGGTTCCGACCATCTCGCAGCCAGTCGCCGGAGCGGCGCAGACGCGCGGCGATGGCCGTATCGCGATTGTCGGCATGGCCGGCCGCTTCCCCGGCAGCCCGGACATCGAGACTTTCTTCGACAACCTGTTGGCCGGGCGCGACCTGACGCGGGACCTGCCGCTCGAGCGGTATGGCGAGGCCTATCGTGCCCGCGTTGCGGCCGCATCCTTCCCCCGGCGCGGCGGGTTCCTCTCCGACATCGACTGCTTTGATGCGGCCGCGTTCCGCATCTCGCCGGCCGAGGCCGAGCGGATGGACCCGCAGCAGCGGTTGTTGCTGGAAACCGCCTGGCATGCGGTCGAAAACGCCGGTGTGGAGCCGTCCGATCTGCCGAAGGCGACCGGCGTCTTCGTTGGCGTGACCAGCCTCGACTATGCGGCGCTTCTTGCCGCCCACGGGGTCGCCGCGGACGGGCATGTCGCGACCGGAAACTCGCTGGCGATGGTCGCCAACCGGGTGTCGCATGCCTTCGACCTCTCCGGCCCGAGCGAGGCCATCGACACGGCCTGTTCCAGCTCGCTCGTCGCCCTGCTGCGTGCTGCCCAAGCGCTAAAGGACGGGCGTTGCGAGACCGCACTCGTCGGCGGCGTCAATCTCTGCCTCGCCGCGGAAGGCTTCGAGGGACCGCACAATGCGGGCATGTTGTCGCCGGACGGGCGCTGCAAGAGCTTCGGCGCCGGAGCGGACGGCTATGCCCGCGGTGAGGGTGTCGCGGTGCTGGTGCTCAAGCGGCTGCGTGACGCAGAGCGTGACGGCGACCGCATTCTCGGCACGATCATCGGCGGCGCACAGAACCATGGCGGCCGCGCCGGTGCCCTGACCGCCCCCAATGCGAAGGCGCAGGCGGCGCTTGTCGAGGAGGCGATGGCGGGCATCGATCCCGCGACCATCGGCTATATCGAGGCGCACGGAACCGGTACCCATCTCGGCGACCCGGTCGAGGTCAACGGCCTCAAGCGGGCCTTCGCTAACCTGAGCGGGCGCGAGAGCGTTGCGGAGCCGCATATCGGGCTCGGCACGGTCAAGTCGTCCATCGGCCATCTGGAAGCTGCTGCGGGGCTTGCCGGTGTCGTCAAGGTGCTTATGGCGATGCAAGGGGGCGAGCTGCCGCCTACGCTTCACTGCGACGAGATCAATCCGCATGTCGACCTTGCCGGCAGTCCGCTCCGTCTGGTGCGGAGCCGCGAGGCGTGGCCCCGGCCTGTCGATGCGACCGGCGCTCCTTTGCCGCGCCGTGCCGGCGTCAGCAGCTTCGGCTTCGGCGGAACCAATGCCCACGTGGTGCTTGAGGACTACGCGGGCGAGCACCCGCCCCAGCGCCGGCCTTTGCCGCCGCGCCGTTTTGCCGCCACATGCCACTGGATCCCCGGGATCTCGCCTGCGGACGAGACCCCAAGCAGCGAGACGCTTGTCTTTGTGCCGGAATGGCGAGAGCAGAAAGCCCCGGCCGTAGGCTTTGCGGGCCGGCGCATCGTCGTTGCTTGCGACGTTCCCGTCGAAGCAAGGCCGGGCTGCGAACTCGTCTCGCTTGCGCTCGGACGAGGCGCGGTTACGGCGCGGTATGGCCGCGCGGCGGCGCATTTGCTGGGCGTGCTGCGCGACCTCGTAAAACAGCCCGGCGAGGGCAAGGTCCTGGTGCAGCTGGCACTGTCGCCGGCGCGCGAGGGCGCCTTGCTTGCGGGGCTTGGCGCAATGCTCGACACCGCTGGCATCGAGGATCCGCGCATCCTCGGGCAGGTGATCGAACTGCCTGAAGGGCTGGCGCCCGATCATGCTGCCCGGCTGCTGGCGAGTGAGGCAGGGACCGGGGCGGGCACGCGGATCCGTTATTCGAACGGCCAACGCCTCGAGCGCACCTGGCGCGAGGTGCCGGCAGGCGGTGCGGGCTTCCAGTGGCGGCCGCGCGGTGTCGTGCTGGTCACCGGCGGCATGGGGCGGCTCGGCCGGCTGGTCGCGCGCGATATCGCGCAAACGGCAAAGGGGGCGGTGCTGGTTCTGACCGGCTCCCGGCCGCTCGACGGCAGCCGCGAGGCGTTCCTCGACGAGCTCCGGGCGCTCGGCGCGGTTGCCGGCTACCGGCAGGTGGACATGGGCGATGCCGAGGCTGTCGCAGGTCTCGTTGCCCATGTGATCGAGGTGCACGGCACGCTGAATGCGGTGGTGCATTGCGCCGGGACGCTCCGCGACGCGCATCTCGCCTGGAAGCGGGAGACGGACCTTGCCGAGGTTCTCGCCCCCAAGGTGACGGGTGCGCTGGCCCTGCGCGAGGCGTGCAGCGGGCTGGATCTCGACGCCTTCGTGCTGTTTTCCTCGCTTGCCGGCGCCTTCGGCAATGCCGGACAGGCCGACTACGCTGCCGCAAACGGCTTCCTGGACGCGCTGGCAGAGCACTCGGGCGGCCGGATCGCCTCCATCGGCTGGCCGCTCTGGCTGGGCGGTGGGATGGAGGCCGGCGAGCAGGTCCAGGCGGCGCTGTTCGAGCGCATGGGCCAGCGACCGCTGGAAACCGACGCGGGACTTGCCGCGATGCACGCCATTCTCGGTGCCGGCCATGCGCAGGCCGCTGTCATTGCTGGCGACGCGGCGCGCGCTCGTCGGTTCTTCTCGCGACAGGACGCTTCCGAAGTTCTGCCGGTTGAGCCTCAGGCGAAGACAGGCGGCAATGCCGTTTCCTCGGAGCTGCTATCCCGCACGGCGGTGCGGCTGGGTGAGCTCTTCGCGACGATCAGCGGCCATCCGGCGGGGCGCATCGACCCGCAGGCTCCGCTGGAGGACTACGGCATCGACTCTCTGATGATCACCAGGCTCAACAGCGAGCTGGCCGGGATCTTCGAGGCGCTGCCGAAAACCCTGTTCTTCCAGTATCGCACGCTCGCCGCGATTGCCGGCTGGCTCGCCGAGCGCCAGCCCGAGGCCTGCCGCCGCTGGACGGGCACCAGCGATGTCACGGTGTCCGCACCGGCCCTCGTTGCGCCGGCACAACTTAGCGCCGCTTCATTGCGCCGTGGACCGATGGAACGCGCCGAGCCGATTGCCGTGATCGGCCTTTCCGGCCGGTATCCGGGCGCCGACACGCTGGATGCCTTCTGGGAGAACCTCCGGTCCGGCCGCGACATGGTGGGCGAGATCCCGGCCGAGCGCTGGGGCCTTGAGGGCTTCTTCGAGCCGGATGCCGACGAGGCGGTCGCCTCGCAGCGCAGCTATTCGCGCTGGGGGGCGTTCCTTCAGGACTTTGCCGGTTTCGATCCGCTGTTCTTCCGCATCTCGCCGAGGGATGCGGCAGCGATGGATCCGCAGGAACGCCTGTTCCTGATGAGCGCCTGGGAGGCCTGCGAGGATGCCGGCTACACCCGCGCGCGGCTGAAGGCTGTGGCCGGCGGTCGGGAGGGTGCCGATGTCGGCGTCTTCGCCGGCGTGACCAAGACCGGCTACGCGCTGCACGGCCCGTTCCGGGGGGAGGGCGGGGCGGTGGTGCGTCCGTCGACTTCCTTCGCCAGCGTTGCCAACCGGGTTTCGCACGCGCTCGACCTTGCCGGCCCGAGCCTGCCGGTCGATACCATGTGCTCTTCCTCGCTGACGGCGATCCATGAAGCTTGCGAGCGGCTGAGGGCCGGTCATTGCGCCATGGCTCTGGCCGGCGGCGTCAATCTCTACCTGCACCCCTCGAACTACGTCGAGCTCTGTGCTTCGCACATGCTGAGCCCGAGCGGGCGCTGCCACAGCTTCGGCGCAGCAGCCGACGGCTTCGTGCCCGGCGAGGGTGTCGGCTGTGTGCTGCTCAAGCCGCTCTCCCGCGCGCTAGCCGACGGCGACCGTATCCATGCGGTGATCCGGGGCAGCGCGATCAATCACGGCGGACGCGCCAACGGCTACACCGTGCCGAGCCCGGCGGCACAGCGCGACGTGGTGCGCGCCGCGCTCGAGCAGGCGGGACTGTCGGCGCGCGATGTGAGCTATATCGAGGCGCATGGCACCGGCACGGTGCTTGGCGATCCCATCGAGGTCGACGGCCTGACCCAGGCTTTTGCGCCGGATACGGCCGAGACGGGCTTCTGTGCGCTTGGATCGGTGAAATCCGCCATCGGGCATCTCGAGGCGGCAGCTGGCATCGCGGGCCTGACCAAGGTGATCCTGCAGATGCGCCACGGCATGTTGGCGCCGACCCTGCATGCGGAGACGGTCAATCCCAATCTCGACCTTGCCGCAACGCCCTTCGCGCTCCAGCGACAGGCGGCGGAGTGGCGCACGGACGGGTCGCGCATTGCCGGCATTTCCTCCTTCGGAGCGGGCGGCGCCAATGCGCATGTGATCGTCGAAGAGTGGCGGGAGGGCCCTGCAAGCGCCGCGCCCGCGCCTGCGCCGCAAGCCATCGTCCTGTCGGCCCGCACGCCGGAGCAGCTGCGCGCGCAGGCGGAGAACCTGTTGGCGGCGCTTCGGTCCGGCATTGCGACGGACACTCCTGTCTCGCCGCAGGCCGTTGCGGCCGGCATCGCGGAAGACCTTGCCGCCGTGCTCGGCGTCGAGGTGGCGGATATCGATCCGGGCGAGAGCTTCGACGCTCTGGGGCTGGAGGGGCCGGAACTGCTGGCGCTGCGGAACCGGCTGGAAGAGCGCTTGCCCGCGGCTCGGCTGCCCCTGCTCGACCGGTTCGCCAATATCGAGACGCTGGCTGAGATCGTGGCTGCGCAAGGGCTTTCGGCAGAGGGGAATGCAGCCCTGCCGCTGGATGCGGTCGCCTACACGCTGCAGGTCGGGCGCGAGGCCTTTGCCCATCGCCTCGGTATCGAGGCGGCAAGCATCGACGACCTAGCCGCGCGGCTGGGCGACTGGCTGTCGGGCGAGGCGGGCGCCGGCATCCATACAGGAGAGGCGAAGGGCGTCGACGGCCTGCTCGCGACCCTGCGCGGCGATGGCGTGCTGCAGGAACTCGCGGAACGCGCCTGGCAGGAAGGCCGGCTCGACAAGCTACTGGCCCTGTGGGCCGAGGGCATCGACATCGACTGGGCGCGGCTGCCGCGCAGCACCCGCCCGGACATTGTCTCGCTGCCGACCTATGCTTTCGCGCGAGACCGATACTGGCTGCCGCAGACCGAAGCGCCGGTGGGCGCAGAGCTGGAGCGGGCGATCACCGCAGCGCAGGGCGATGAGCAGCTGGTGGCCGAGCAGGATCGGCTCGACCGGCTTGTCGCGTCGGTGCTGGCGGCGCAGCTTGCCCAGGTGCCCGAGGAGGCCGTCACGCAGGGTCTTCGCCGCTGGTATCGCGCCGCGCGCGACCTGCTGGCGCGGAACGGCAGAGAAGCCCTTTCCGAGGACGACGCCTGGACCCGCTGGCACGCCAGCCGCGAAGAAGACGGCCTCGCACCGCAGATGCGGCTTGCCGAAGCCTCGCTGGCGGCGCTGCCGGACATTCTGACGGGAGCACGCAAGGCGACGGACGTGCTGTTCCCGCAAGGCTCGCTGGAGCTGGTCGAAGCGGTCTACAAGGAGAATGCGGTTGCGGCGCGGTTCAGCGAGGCGCTTGCACAGGCCGCCGCGAAACACGTTGGCGCAAGCCGGACGGACCGTCCCTTGCGCATCCTGGAAATCGGCGCGGGGACAGGCGGGACCAGCGAGCCGGTCTTCGCGGCGCTCGCGCCGCTCGCCGGCCGCATCACTGAGTATTGCTATACCGACGTGTCGCGTGCCTTCCTGATCCATGCCGAGCGCAGCTATGCGGGCCGGGTGCCAGGCCTGAGGACCGCGCTGCTGGATATCGAGAAGCCGCTTGCCGGGCAGGGCGTCGAGCCTGGCCGCTACGATCTCGTCATCGCCGCCAATGTCCTGCATGCGACGGCCGATATCGTCCGCACCCTCAAGACCGTGCGCGAAACCATGGCGCCGGAGGGCGTGCTGCTGGTCAACGAAACGAGCCGGGCGACGCTGTTCACCCACGTCACCTTCGGCCTGCTGGAGGGCTGGTGGCGCTTCACCGATGGCGAGCGCCGTATCCCCGGTACGCCGTCGCTGGCGCCCGAAAGCTGGGCCGCGGCCCTGCGGGAAGCCGGCTTCGACTGGATCGCCGGTTCGGGGGAGGCCGAACGGCGACTGGGGCAGCAGCTGTTTGCCGCGCGGGCCACAGGTGCGGCTGCACAGACCGCAGCGCTTGCCGACAAGCCGGCTGCCCAGCCGGTGCCCGCATCTCGCCCGCAGGCGACGGCCGGTGAGGTGCGTCACGATCTGCGCGGCCTGTTGCGCGGGCTTGTCGCGACGACGCTGAATGTCGCGCCCGAGAGCATCGACGTGACGCGCAGCTTCGCGGATTACGGTCTCGACTCGATCCTCGGCGCGGAGTTCGCCCATCGCCTGCGCAAGGCGCTTGGCATCCCGTTCGACCAGACGCGCCTGTTCGATTTCGCCAGCGTTGGCCAGCTGGAGGCCTTCCTGCTCCGCGAGCATGCCGACGCGGTGGCCGCGCTGAACAGCACGGATGCCGTGCCCGCCACGCCGCTCGCCGCTCGGGCACCTGCTCCGGCCCCTGTTCTGGCACGCTCGACGGAAAGCCCTGCCGAGCCCATTGCCATCATCGGTGTCAGCGGACGCTTTGCCGGGTCGCAGACCGTCGAGGAGTTCTGGCAGCACCTGATGGCGGGCGACGACCTCGTCGGCCCGGTGACCCGCTTCGACCTTGCGCCGCATTACCGGGGCGTGCCGGAGGGCAGCTATGGCCGGCATGGCAGCTTCATCGAGGATGTCGACCGCTTCGATGCGGTGTTTTTCGGCATTTCCGGCCTCGAGGCGACCTGGATGGACCCGCAGCAGCGGCTGTTCCTGGAGGAGGCCTGGAAGACGCTGGAGCATGCCGGCCATGCGGGCTCCGATATCGTCGGCTCGCGCTGCGGCGTCTTCGTCGGCTGCGCCCATGGCGACTATCAGGAGCTGTTCCGCGAGCAGCCGCCGGGCCAGGCGTTCTGGGGCAACACGACGTCGCTGATCCCCTCGCGGCTCTCCTATTGGCTGGACCTCAAGGGGCCGGCGATTGCGGTCGATACCGCCTGTTCCAGCTCGCTGGTCGCCGTCCATATGGCCTGCCGCAGCCTGCGCGAAGGCGAGTGCGACATGGCGCTGGCCGGCGGCGTCTTCGTCCAGAGCTCGCCGCGCTTCTTCCTCTATGCCAACCAGGCCAACATGCTGTCGCCGAGCGGGCACTGCGCGCCGTTCGGGGCGGGCGCGGACGGCATCGTGCCGGGAGAGGCAGTGGCCGCGGTACTGCTGAAGCCCTTGTCGAAGGCGCTGGCCGATGGTGACACGGTGCACGGCGTCATTCTGGGCAGCGGCACCAATCAGGACGGCACCACCAACGGCATCACCGCCCCGAGCGCGTTGTCGCAGGAGCGCCTGATGCGTGAGGTGTACCGGCGCTTCGGCATCGATCCGGCCAGCATCACCGTCGTCGAGGCCCACGGCACCGGAACGCCGCTCGGTGATCCCGTCGAGCACGCGGCCCTTGCCCGTGTGCACGGGGGCGGGCAGGTGGGCGAGAAGCTGCTCGGCTCGGTCAAGTCGAACATCGGTCACGCCACGACGGCCGCCGGCATTGCGGGCCTCATCAAGGCGGTCTGGAGCCTGAAGCACGCCATGGTGCCGCCGGTGCTGCATTTCGGCGGCGGCAACCCTTCCATCGATTTCTCGCAAAGCCCGTTCCGGGTGAACGGCGAGCCGTTCACGTTCCCCGCAAAAGACGGGACGCCCCGCCGGGTTGCGGTCAGCTCCTTCGGCTTCGGCGGCACGAATGCGCATGCGGTCCTGCAGGAAGCGCCCGTCCAACCGCAGGCGGCGAGCGGCCTGCCGTTGTTCCTCTTCGTCTTTTCCGCGCGCAACGAGGCGCTGCTGCGCCAGCTCGCCGAGCGCATGGCCGCCCATCTGGAGACGGCGGACGGCATCGAGGCTGCCGACATCGCCCACACGCTGCTGGTCGGCCGTCGTCCCATGGTCGAGCGGCTGGCCATCGTTGCCGGCGAGACCCGCGATCTTGCCGCAAGGCTCCGCGCATGGCTGTGTGGCGAGGATGTGGAGGGCGTCCACCGCGCATCGGCATCGCCTTCGGACGAGAGCGGCAATGCGGCGCTTGTGGCCGACTGCCGCCGGATCGTCGGCGCCTTCGCTGTCTCGCAAGGGGCAGATCCTCAAGCGTGGCGCGAGGGGCTGCAGCAGCTTGCCGGTGCCTGGGCCCGGGGCGCGGAAATCGACGGGACCGGGCTGTTCGGCACCGGCCGCCGCCGGGTGCCGCTGCCGGCCTCGCCGCTTGCGGGAAAGTCCTACTGGGTCGCGGAGACACCGAAGGACGCCGGCCGCCAGCCGGTCCCTCGCGCCGTGGCGGCAGACACGCCTCGCATTGAGCAGCGGTCCGCGCCTGTTGCTTCTGCTGAGCTGGCGATGCCGCGACGTCTTGCCGAGCCGGCCGCGCTTGCTGGCCCCTATGAGACGGTGAGCGGACGGATGCCGTCCGTCAGGCTTGCGCCACTGGACTCGATTGCCGGTCCTGCCGTGGCGCCGCATCCGCCGGAGACCGGCGGCGTACGCCTTGCCGGCGATCAGGACGGCGTGCGCCGGCTGGAGTTGACGGGCCGCTGGAGCGAGGCGACACGGCGCGAGCTTGAGCGCGCCTTGCGCGAGGCGGGAGAGGACCAGGCGCTTCGCGTGGTCGTCGTCCGGGGCGGCGAGGCATGGGGATCTGCAAGCGCAGCAGCCGGCAACACGATCACCACCGCGCTGCTCGACTGCCCGTTGCCGGTGGTCTCTGTCCTCGAAGCGCCGGTCGCAGGAGACGGCACGGCAGCCGCGCTGCTGGCGGATTTCGTCGTCCGTGCCGAGGGCGCGGCCATCTCGTCCTTGCCGGTTCTGCCGGAGGGGCTGCCCTGGCAGCTTGCCGCGCGCCGGATCGAGACGGGGATGGAGACGGTGGCCGCGGATCGCGTCGAGGCCGCCGCGACGGAGCTTGCCGCCTCCATCGCCGGCGCACCGCGCGAGGCGCTGGTGCTGCTGAAGGCGCATATGCGCAAGGCCATGCCCCAGCTCGTCGGCGCGGAGCTCTCGGGATCGCCGGGCCTCGACCGCCTGCGACAGCTCATGCGGGATGCGGGCACCGCAAGTCCGGTTGCGACCCAGCCGCGCCGGGTGCCGCTCGCGACCTCGGTGATGGAGCTGGAGGCCTACCCCGATGGCGTCGTGCTGCTGCGCATGCTGGAGCGGGAAGGACGCAACACCTTCACCGCCGCCTTCATGGACGGGATCGAGGAGGCCTTTGCCTCCATCGCGACGATGCCCGAGGCCAAGGTCGTCGTCCTGACCGGTCACGACGGCTACTTCGCCTGCGGCGGGACGTCCGAAGGACTGACCGAGCTGCAGGCCGGCGAGGCACGCTTCACCGACCGGCGGATCTACAGCCTGCCGCTCGCCTGTCCGTTGCCGGTGATTGCCGCCATGCAGGGGCACGGCATCGGCGCGGGTTGGTCGCTCGGCCTCTATTGCGATGCAGCGATCTTCGCGACCGAAGGCCTCTATCACAGCAACTATCTCTGGTACGGCTTCACGCCGGGCGCAGGCGCGACGCTGATCTTCCCGCACCGGCTCGGCGACGACCTCGGCCGGGAAGTGCTCTTCAGCGCGCGCGAATATCGCGGCCGCGAGCTGGCCCGCCGGGCGCAGCATCTCGATGTGCTGCCGGCCGCGCGCGTTCTGGACGAGGCGCTGGTGCGGGCGCATGCGCTGGCCCACCAGCCGAAGGCAGACCTCACCGCCGCCAAGGCGGACGGCGCGGCCACCGTCGCCCGGCATCTCGACGAGGTGCTGCGGCGCGAATTCGCCATGCACGAGACGACCTTCATCGGCAACGACCGCGTTCGCGCCCGCATTGCGGAGAAATTCGGCGGCGCATCGCCCGCCCCGGTTCAGCAGCCGGCGCAAGCGTCTGCCGGGCGTGCGGACCCACGGCCGAATGTCCGCGAGCGGCTTGTCGCCTCGCTCGCCGAGGACCTGATGATCGACGTGGGCGACGTCCGCGACGATGCAGGCTTCCTGGAACTGGGTCTCGACTCGATCCTCGCGGTCACCTGGATCCGCAAGCTGAACGCGCTGTTCGGGATCGAGCTGCCGGCGACCGCGGTCTACGCGCATCCGACGGTCGGCGGGCTGGCCGATCACGTCGCAAGGCTCGTCCCGTCCTCGGCGGTTCCGAAGGCGCCGGCTCGGGCAATGCCGGAACCGGCAGCGCTTGTTGTCGAGGCAGGGTCGCCCGTGGCGAATGGCCCCGCGACGCATCATGCAGAGATCCGCGAGCGGCTTGTCGCCTCGCTCGCCGAGGACCTGATGATCGATGTGGGCGACATCCGCGACGATGCCGGCTTCCTTGAGCTGGGGCTCGACTCGATCCTGGCGGTCACCTGGATCCGCAAGCTCAATGCGCTGTTCGGGATCGAGTTGCCGGCAACCGTGGTCTATGCGCATCCGACCGTCGGAGCGCTCGCGGCCCATGTCGCCGGGCTCGTCCCGGTCAAGGTTGCAACTCAAGCCGTCGCGCCCGCCGTGACGCCTGCGACCGTGGCCGTTGCGCCAGCCGCCGCCGTCGCCATTACACCCGCTCCGAAGTCCGACGAGGCGCCTGCCGTCGCGATCATCGGCGCGTCCGGCATCTTCCCCAAGGCCGCCGATCTTGAAGCCTTCTGGCGCAACATCCGCGAGGGACGCGACTGCATCGAGGAGGTGCCGGTCTCCCGCTGGGATGTTGCGCGTTTCTATCACCCCGACCCGGCGCATCCCGGCTCGTCCTACTGCAAGTGGATGGGTGCGCTGGACGGTGTCGACCAGTTCGACGCCCGCTTCTTCGGTATCACCCCGCGCGAAGCGGAGCTGATGGACCCGCAGCAGCGGCTGTTCCTGCAGGTCGCCTGGCACGCGATCGAGGATGCGGCCATCGATCCGCATGCGCTGGGCGGTCGCAATTGCGGCATCTATGTCTCCTCCGGCCCGAGCGGTTACGAAGACCTGATCGAGGAGCGCAACGCGTACAGCCTGCTCGGCAGTTCCGGCTCGATCCTTGCCGCGCGCATGTCCTACATGCTGGACCTGCGCGGTCCGAGCTTGTCCATCGACACGGCCTGCTCCAGCTCTCTGGTGGCGATTGCGGAGGCCTGCGAGAGCCTGATTGCCGGCACGTGCGACATGGCACTGGCGGGCGGGGCCTGCATTCTCGTCGGCCCGAAGATGTTCATCGACACGTCCAAGGTCTCGATGCTGTCGAAGGACGGGCGTTGCTTCACCTTCGATGCGCGTGCCAATGGCTTCGTGCCTGGCGAGGGCGTCGGCGCCGTTCTGCTGAAGCGGCTGGACGACGCCTTGCGCGACGGCGATCCCATCCGCGCCGTGCTTCGCGGCTGGGGAACCAATCAGGACGGCCGCACCAACGGCATTACCGCGCCCAATCCGCAGGCCCAGACCGCGCTGATGCGCTCGGTGCAGGCTCGCTTCGGCATCGATCCGGCGACCATCGGCCTTGTCGAATGCCACGGCACGGGCACCCCGCTCGGCGATCCCATCGAGATCGAGGGGCTGCGAGATGCCTTCCACGGCGTCCCGGTGGACGCGGACTGCCGGATCGGCTCGGTGAAGAGCAATATCGGCCATTGTCTCGCTTCCGCCGGTGTTGCCGGCGCGCTGAAGGCGATGCTCGCCCTGGAACAGGCCGAACGGCCGCCGGTGGTGAACTTCGACAGCCTGAACCCGCATATCTCGCTTGAAGGCACGCCCTTTGCGCTGACCCATCAGGCCGAGCCGTGGCCGGCGAGAGGCGCCGCGCCGCGCCGGGCTGCCGTCAGTTCTTACGGCTTCAGCGGTACGAACGCGCATCTGGTGCTGGAGGAGGCGCCGGCCCCTGCGCGCCGCACCGCAACGCCGGGGCCCTGGCTGCTGGTCCTGTCAGCCCGGGATCGCGAGCGCTTGCAGGAGCATGCTGCAGGCCTTGAGCGCTTCGTCGCGGCACATCCCGACCTCGATCTCGGCGCGCTGGTGCACACGCTTCAGGTCGGACGCACCGCGTTCGCCAGCAGGCTGGCCGTCGCCTTCGCAACCCGAGAAGACCTGCTGCGTGCGCTCGCCTCGGTCGCTGCGGGACGTCCGCTCGCCGGGCTGCATGTCTCCGATGGCGAGCGGGCCGCGACCGCGCCGTTCGAGACGGACGAGGATGCAAGGGCGCTTGTCGCACGCTGGCTTGCGTCCGGCGAGATGGACCGCCTGTCGCGTGTCGGCGAGCTCTGGGCCAAGGGGCTTGCCATTGATTGGTCGATCCTGCCGCCGCAAGACCGTCTCCGCCTGCCGGGTTATCCCTTCGCCCGCGAGCGCTATTGGGTCGAGCCGGGCGAGACAGCCGTGAACGAGGAGCCGGCGACAGTCGCGCCGTCGTCGCTGCAACCGCATCCGATGCTGGACGGCGCCGCTGCACGCGGTGAGATCGCTCGCTTCTCCGTCGCGCTCACGGGCGATGAACCCTCTCTCACCAGCCATCTTTCCGCCGACCGGCGGCTGGTTCTCGGTCTCTTCCTGCCCGAGCTTGCGCGCGGCGCGCTGGAGCGTGCAAGTGGCCGCCCGGTTCATGGGTTGCGGCACCTGTTGTGGGGGAGCCCGCTTGCGGTCAACGGCCATGCGCGGCAGCTGACGGTCGTGGTCGGCGACGACGGGCAAGGGCTTTTGTATCGTGTCGTGGCGGACGGTGAGGAGGCCGAGCCCTGGCATTTCGGCGCCGCCGCCGCAGAAGATCAGCTTCCACGAAGGCCCGGCCGGGTGGAGCCGCTCGCGCCAGGGGACGGCACTGACCTGGGCGATGCCTATCGGGTCTTTGCGGAGCGCTGCGCCATCCATTCGGGACCGGCAGCGCCCGAGGCCGCGAGTGTTGGCAGGGTGAACCTCGTCGGGGATCGCCTCGTTGCTGAGCTTCGGCGTCCGCGCGGCGAGGCAGGGTCGGCCGGTGGCATGCTGTTCGATCCGGCATGGATGGACGCAGCCTGGCGGCTGCTCGCCTTCCGCTTCAGTGGGCATCTGGCGGCGCCGGCGACCTCCGGTGCGCTTAAGCCGCCCGTTGCCATCGAGAGCATGGCCGCATGGGCGAGCGCCGGCGAGCGGGCCGTGCTTCACGTGGAGGGCGGCAACGGCCTTCCGCTGGTTCTTTCGCTTTACGACGAACAGGGTAATGCGTGCATGGTGATGCGGGACGTGCGGCTGGGGTCGATGGAGGCCGGCGGCAGCAGGATCGGTCTTGCCGGGGAGAGCGTGCGATGAGCGGAAAGATCGCGATCATCGGCGGCGGCCCGACCGGCATCGGCGTCGCGCGCGAGCTGATCGAGGACGGGTTCGCGGTCGACCTCTACGAGGCCGAAGCGGATCTCGGCGGGGTGTGGAATGCCGAGGCCCCTTGTGGGCGCGCCTATGCCTCGCTTCACCTGATTTCGCCGAAATTCAACACCCAGGTGCCGGATTTTCCGATGCCTGAGGACTATCCGCCCTATCCCAACCATCGCCAGATGCTGGCCTATATCCGCGACTATGCCCGCGCGCATGGCATCTACGACCGTGCCCGCTTCAACGCGGCGGTCGAGCGGCTGGAGCCGGTAGCGGGCGGCTGGACGCTTCGCTCGGCTGCCGGGCACTTTGAAACCTACCGACTGGTCGTGGTCTGCAACGGGCTGCAGCGGGTGCCGCGCCTGCCCGATACGAGCGGGCTCGGCACCTTCGCCGGCACCATCCTGCATGCGCGCGACTACAAGAGCGCCGAGCAGCTCAAGGGGCAGCGCGTGCTGGTCGTCGGCGGTGGCAATTCCGGCTGCGACATCGCTGTCGATGCGGTGCGCACGGCTGCTTGCGTGCATCACAGCACCCGCCGCGGCTACTACTACCAGCCCAAGTTCATCAACGGGAAGCCGACCCCGCAATGGATGATGGAGCTCGGCAACAAGTTCGCCACCCGCGAGGAGACGCTGGCCTATATCGAGGAGGTGTTCCGCTTCGCCGGCTATGATGGCGCCGACTACGGATTGCCGCGCCCGGACTATCCGCTCGACGCGGCCCATCCGGTGATGAACTCGCTGATCCTCTATCACATCGGCCATGGCGACATCGTGCCGAAGGGCGACATCGCCTCGCTCGAGGGCAACACGGTTGCCTTTGCCGATGGCAGCTCGGGCGAGTTCGACACGATCCTTTTCGCCACCGGCTACAGCCGCGATTTTCCCTTCCTCGACCGGGACCTGCTGGAGTGGAAGGGCGAGATCCCGGACCTCTTCCTGCATTCCACCCCGCGCAATCACGACACCCTGCTGTTCATGGGCTTCATCAATGCGGCCGGCGGGCTCGGCGACGGGCTCAAGACGCAAGGGCTCTTCGTGCGCAACTATGCCCGGGCCCTCTTCGCCCGCAGCGCCGGGCTCGGCCGCTTCCTGGCAGCGAAGAAGACCGACCGGCCTGACCTGGGCGAGGGCTATTTCATCGACAGCTACCGCCACCAGTGGGAGGCGGATCTGTGGAAGCTGCTGTCCCACATGCGCCGCTATCGCGACATGCTGGCGGAAGGGGATCCGGCACCGGGCCGCGACCTGACGGAGACGCTGGCTTGATGACCGACGACCGGCGGCCCGAGGACCTGAAGGCGCGGATGGCGCGGCAGCTCGAACAGGAGCTGGTCGAGCGCGCCCGTGCGCGCGCCGCCTCGCGCCGGCCGGAGCGTGATCGCGTGAACGAGCCGTCAGCGCCGGCAACGCTGTCCGCCCGGCTTGCCGAAGACGTCCACCGGCTGGCATCCGAGGCCTTGCGCATCCCGCAGGACAAGCTCGATCCGACGGAAAACCTCGCCAATCTCGGCATCGACTCCATCGCGATCACCGAGGTGATGGCGCGCATCTCCCGCCATTTCGCGATCACCGTCGCGCCGACGACCTTCTTCGAGGCAAAGCACCTCGACGATCTGGCGGCGATCCTGCTTGCCCGCTACGGCAAGGCGGTGGAGGCTGCCTATGCCGCCCGTGCACCCGAGCCGGCTCCGGCCCAGCCGGCTTTGACGGTCGCCCCGCCGCACTCGCCTCCGACGGCTGAAACCGATGGAGCCGCCGATGTGCCGGAGGATTGGCTCGCCCGCCACCGCGCCTTCGCAAAGGGGCAGGTGATCGCACGCGTCGGCGAAGCGGCGCGGCCCGTCCAGCAGACACTGGCGACCGCGACCGAGGAGCAGGTGCCCATCGCGGTGATCTCGATGGAGGGGCGCTTTCCGCAAAGCCCGGATCTCGAGACCTTCGCCGCGCATCTGGCGGCCGGGGATGACTGCATTGAGGAAGTGCCGGCGGACCGTTGGGACTGGCGGGCCGTCCATGGCGATCCGAAGAAGGGGCCTTTCACGGATGTGAAATACGGCGGGTTCACGCCGGGGCACGACCTGTTCGATGCTGCCTTCTTCCACATCTCGCCGCGCGAAGCCGAGCTGATGGACCCTCAGCACCGGCTGTTCATGGAATGCGTCTGGAGCCTGATCGAGAAGGCCGGCCATGCACCCGGCTCGCTTTCCGGGCGCAAGGTCGGGCTGTTTTTGGGCATCAACCTGCTCGATTACACCGACATGGTGAACCGGGCCGGCATCATGGATGCCCAGCAGCTTACCGGCCTCGGCCACGCCTTCTGCCCCAACCGGCTGTCCTTCCTGCTCGACATTCACGGGCCGAGTTCGGTCATCGATACGGCATGCTCCAGCTCGCTCGTGGCCATCCACCGCGCGATCATGAGCATCCGCCATGAAGGCTGCGAGATGGCGATTGCCGGCGGCTCGAACCTGATGCTGTCGCCGATGCAGCACATCATGTTCTCGCAGGTCGGGATGATCACCCCCGACGGGCGCTGCAAGACCTTCTCGGCGGCCGCGAACGGCTATGCCCGTGCCGATGGTGTCGGCGCGGTGCTGCTGAAGCGGCTCGACCTTGCAGAGCGCGACGGCGATCCGATCCTCGGCGTCATCCGTGCTTCCGTCGAGCATCACGGCGGGGGGGCAACCTCGCTGACCGCGCCGAACCCGAAGGCACAGGCTCGTCTGGTGGCGGAGGCGCATCGCCTTGCCGGCATCGATCCGCGCAGCGTCAGCCTGATCGAATGCCACGGCACCGGCACTCCGCTCGGCGATCCGGTCGAGGTGGAGGGGCTGAAGACCGCCTTCGCCGAGCTTTACCGCGAGCATGGCCTGCCCGCGCCGGCCGTGCCGCATATCGGCCTCGGCTCGGTCAAGTCGAACATCGGCCATGCGGAAACGGCGGCGGGTGTCGCCGGGTTGATCAAGGTGCTGCTGGCCATGCGTGCTGGCACGCTGTTCCGCACGCTCCATTGCGAGGAACCGAACCCGCTTCTGCAGCTGGAGGGCAGTCCCTTCTATCTGCTGCAGGCTGCCCGACACTGGGACCGTCCGGTCGTCGACGGGATCGAGCAACCACGCCGTGCCGGGCTCAGCTCCTTCGGCGCGGGCGGCGCCAATGTCCACATGGTGATCGAGGAATATTGCGGGCCGCAGCCTGTGCTGGCGCCCGTCTCGTCTCCAATGATCGTGCCGCTGTCGGCCCGCACGCCGGACGCGCTGGCCGATGCCGTCCGCCGCCTGCGGCCGCATGTGGCCGGCGCTGATCTCGGCGACCTTGCCTGGACGCTTCAGGTCGGGCGCGACGCGATGCGCGAGCGGATCGCCTTTGTCGCCCGCGATGCCGAGGATCTCCTGCGCCAAATGGATGCCGTGCTGGCGGGGGCGGATGGCGACGCGCTTCGCGGTTCTGTTCCGCGCGGACGGCGCGCTGACGAAACGATACTCGACCCCATCGGCCGCGATACGCTCGAGATTGCGCGTGCCTGGGTCGGCGGCGCCGACGTCGACTGGCGGCAGCTGCATGCAGGCACGACGCGTCGGCGCCTCGCGCTCCCGTCCTATCCGTTCCAGCGCAAGCGCTACTGGCTGCCGCTGCAAGCCGCGCCGGCGGCGCCTGCATCCGGTCTTTCACCGAGCCAGGTTGATGCCGGTACGTTCGAGATCGATCTGACGGGGCGCGAGTTCTTCCTCGCCGACCACCGGATCGGCGGGCGGCCGGTCCTGCCCGGCGTTGCCTATCTGGAGCTGGTGCGGGCTGCCGCGGTGAAGGCGGGCCTGACGCGGCCGCTCCTGCGGCAGGTCGTCTGGATGAGCCCGCTTGGCGTGGAAAGCCCCGTTCGCGTGCGGGTCGTCTTCACGCAGGCCGCCGATGGCGCCCGCCGCGCCGAGGTTCTGAGCGTTGCGGCCGGCGAGGAGCCGCGCCTGCATGCGCAGATGATGGTGACGGACGCTCTCGCCGCGTCCCCTGCGGCGGTTGATCTGGCGGCCCTGAAGCTGGCGCATCCGCGCATGATCCCGGCGGAGCGGGTCTATGCCGCGTTCGATGCCATGGGCCTTGCCTATGGGCCGGGGCACAGGGCGATTGCCTCTCTTGCCCTTGGACCCGGCGCTGATGGTGAGCGCTCGGTACTGGCCCGCCTTCGCCTACCGGAGGCGATAGCGGCGACGGCCAGCGCCTATTCTCTGCATCCCAGCCTGATGGACGGTGCGTTCCAGGCGGCCATTGGCCTTGTCCTTGAGGAGGACGGGACCGCGCCGAAAGGGGCAGCGCTCCCGTTCGCCATAGAGGCCGTCGAGATCTTCGGGCCGCTGGAAACAGACCTTTGGGTGCATATCCAGCCGCGCCCTGCATCCGGCGGCGATCCCCGCACGCGGCGCATGGATCTCCTGCTGCTGGACGATGCCGGAAACGCACGCGTTGCCCTGCGCGGCTTCGCGACCCGCAGCTATGTCGATGCGCCGCCTCAGGACACGCCGTGCTTCATGCCGACCTGGCGTCCGGTGGAGGGGCAAGGTGCGGCAAATCTAGCCGGCCGGCACCTCGTTCTCGTCGCGCCGGATGCTGTCAAACGCGACGACCTTGCGCCGCATCTCGTCGCCGCCGAGGTCGTCGAGCTCGCGGGCGATCCCGCAGGGGATCCTGCCGCGCGGTTCGAGGCAGCAACGCTGCAGCTGCTCGATGTGCTGAAGGCGCAGTCCGGCCGCGCCCTGGTGCAGGTGGTCGTGCCGGGCGGGGAGGGGCGGCAGGCGCTCTCCGGCCTCGTCGGCTTGCTCCGCAGCGCCGCGCGCGAGCATGCTGGGCTGAACGGACAGCTGATTGCGTCGGAGCCGGGTGTCGATGCGGCATCGGTCGCCGCGCACCTCTTGCAGGTCGCCGGCCATCTTCCGCTCGACAGCTTCCGCCTTGGGGCGGGTGGCCTTGAGGCTGAAACCTGGGAAGAGCTTGGGGAGGAGACGCGCAGCTCGCGCGGCGAGGGGGCGCTGCCGCTTCGCGCCGGTGGCGTTTATCTGATAACCGGCGGAACCGGCGGTCTCGGTCGGCATCTGGCGCGGGCGATCCTGGCCTCGGCTCCGGGTGCGAAGGTGGTGCTTGCCGGCCGCCGCGCCGTCGCGGCGCTTGCCGGGGACGGGCTGTCCCATGCCACGGCCGACCTGTCCGACGCACAGTCGGCGCAGGCACTGGTCGACGGCATCCGCGCGCGACATGGCCGCCTCGACGGAGTGTTCCATGCTGCCGGCGTGCTGCGCGACGAGGCTCTGCAGAAGAAAACGGCGACGCAGTTGCGGGAGGTCTTCGCGCCGAAGGTTCGAGGCCTCGTCAATCTCGACCGGGCACTGGGCACGGCTCCTTTCGACTTTCTGGTTCTCTTCTCCTCGATTTCGGGTGCGCTGGGAAATCCAGGACAGGCCGACTACGGCGCGGCAAACGGCTTCCTCGACGGTTTCGCCGAGGACCGCGAGGCACGGCGCCGGCGCGGCGCGTGTCAGGGCCGCACGCTCTCCATCGCCTGGCCGTTGTGGCGGGACGGGGGCATGGGCATGGATGCCGCCACCGAGGCCCTGATGCGCCGGACCACCGGCCTCGTGCCGCTTGAAACCGCCGCCGGCGTCAACGTGCTGGCCGCCCTGCTGGCCGACGAGATCGCGCCGGGCGCCGCCCGCGTGCTGGTCACAGCGGGCGAACGCGAGCGCATCCGCGATCTCGTTGCCCGCACCGCAGCTCGCCCGCAGGCAAGGGCCGAGAGCGTGCCGAAGCCTGCCGTCGCCCCAAAGGTCGACACGGGCGATCTGCGGCAGCGGGTTTTGCGCGCGGTCTCCGAGGAGGCCGGTGCGATCCTCAAGGTCGCGCTCGACGATCTCGATCCGGATGTGGAGCTGACCGAATACGGGTTCGATTCCATCAGCTTCACCCAGTTCGCCAATCGGCTGAACGACCGCTTCGGCCTCGACCTGACGCCGACCCTGTTCTTCGAGCATCCCGTGCTGGAAACGCTCGCGGAGCATCTGGCGGATCGTCATCCCCACGAGATGGTCGCCGTTCTGGGCGGTGCACCGGCGCCGCAAGTGGCGCCGCCGGCTGTCCCGGATATCCCTGCGGCTGTCGTCTCGCGGGTGCAGGTGCCTGGGGCCGTCGCTGAGACTGCCTCCGGCGCCGTTGCCATCATTGGCATGAGCGGCATCTTCCCCGGCGCCCCGGATGTCGCCTCCTTCTGGCAGAACCTCGTCGAGGGTCGCGATAGCATTTCCGAGGTGCCGGCCGAGCGCTGGGACTGGCGCGACTGGTGGGGCGATCCGCAGCGCGAGCCCGGCCGCACCAATGTGAAATGGGGCGGCTTTATCGGAGAGCGGCTTGCGGAGTTCGACGCCGCTTTCTTCGGTATTTCCGCGCCCGAAGCCCGCATGATCGACCCGCAGCAGCGGCTGTTGCTGACCGAGGCCTGGCGGCTGATGGAGGACGCCGGTTACGCGCCCTCGCATCTTGCCGGCTCCCGCACCGGCGTCTTCCTCGGCACGGCGGACACCGGCTACAGCCGGTTGGTCGCAGCGTCCGGCAGCGGCGTCGAAGGCTACTCGATGACGGGGCTCGCCCCCTCGCTCGGGCCCAACCGGATCAGCTACTACTACGATTTCCATGGCCCCAGCGTTGCCGTGGAAACCGCCTGTTCCAGCGCGCTGGTCGCCGTCCACCGCGCGGTCGAGGCGATCCGCTCCGGCCACTGCGATGCGGCGATTGCCGGCGGCATCAACGCCCTGCTGCTGCCGGAAGCCTTTGTCGGGTTCTCGCGTGCGGGCATGCTGTCGCCCGACGGGCGCTCCAAGCCGTTTTCCGATGCGGCCAACGGCTATGCGCGGGGCGAGGGTGTCGGCCTCGTGTTCCTCAAGCCGCTGGAGGCGGCCGAACGCGACGGCGACGACATCATTGCCGTGATCCGTGCCTCGGCGGAAAACCACGGCGGCCATGCCGCGTCCCTGACCGCGCCCAATCCGAAGGCGCAGGCCGAACTGCTGCGCACCGCCTATCGCGCCGCAGGGTTCGATCCGCGCACTGTTGGCTATATCGAGGCGCACGGCACCGGCACGCCGCTCGGCGATCCGATCGAGGTCGAGGCGTTGTCCGCCGCCTTCACCGATCTCGCGCGAGAGGCGGAAGGGCGCTTCGGCGCAGGCGCCGCGCCGTCCTGTGGCATCGGCTCGGTCAAGTCGAACATCGGCCATCTGGAGCTCGCCGCCGGAATTGCCGGGCTGATCAAGGTGCTGCTGCAGATCCGGCACGGGAAGATGGCAGCGACGCTCCATTGCGACCGGCTGAACCCGTATCTCAAACTGGAGGGTAGTCCCTTCTTCGTCGTGCGCGAGGCGCAGGAGTGGCCCCGCGTCCGCGATGCGTCGGGACGCGAGCTGCTGCGCCGGGCGGGCGTCAGTTCCTTCGGCTTCGGCGGCAGCAACGCCCATGTCGTTCTGGAAGAGCACGTCGCCGCGCCGGTTGCGCAGCCGGCCGAAACCGGCGGGCCGGCCGTCTTGGTCCTCTCCGCCCGCAGCGAGGACCAACTCCGGACGATGGCGAGCGATCTGCGCTGCCATCTCGACGAGGCGGGAGAGGCGGTGTCGCTGGCCGATGTCGCGCACACGCTGCAGGTGGCGCGCGATGCCATGGAGCACCGCCTGGCCTTCGTCGCCAGCGGGCGCGACGACGCGATCAGGCGGCTGGATGCTTTCCTTGCCGGCGAGGAAATGGGCGGACTGCATCTCGGCCGGGTGCGGGCGAACCGTGCCGTCATCTCGGTTCTGGAGGGCGACGTCGATCTCCGGCAGGCAGCGGCCGGCCTCGTCTCTCGCGGCCGGCATGATGAGTTGCTGGCGCTTTGGGTGCGCGGTCTCGATGTGGACTGGACGCAGCTTCCCGGCAGCGCGGGACGCAGGCGCGTGCGGCTTCCGGGCTATCCTTTCGCCCGCACGCGCCACTGGGTGCGCGGCAGCGAAGGCGCGCCGGCAAGGTCGGCAAGCCCGCTGCTCGATGGAAGCGAGAGCTTTCTGCGCGATCATCTTGTCGGCGGCCGCAAGATCTTGCCGGGTGTCGTCCAGTTCGAGCAGGTCAGGGCCGAGCTGGAACGACGCGGCCTTGCCGGGCTGCCGCTGGAATTCACCGGGCATGTCTGGACGCGTCCGGTCGCCGTCGACGGGGCGCCCGTGCGGCTAGAGGTAGAGTTGGGGGAGGCCGGCGACAGCTACCGTATCCTGACCTCTGGCCATGAGGGCCGGCAGGTGCATGGCGAGGGCCGCGTTCGCGCCGCGCCGGACATTGTGTTGCCGCCGGTCGATCTCGACGCCCTGCGCAGGCGCATGCCTAGAACGGTCGATC
This sequence comes from Stappia sp. 28M-7, assembly GCF_014252955.1. Classification (NCBI taxonomy): domain Bacteria; kingdom Pseudomonadati; phylum Pseudomonadota; class Alphaproteobacteria; order Hyphomicrobiales; family Stappiaceae; genus Stappia; species Stappia quadratibracata. Next base: position 1,457,243 of record NZ_JACMIA010000001.1, read on the forward strand.
CGTCCGGTCTCTATGCGCGGTTCGCGGCGCTGGGTCTTGGTTACGGGCCTGCCCACCGACCGATCACCAGCCTGGCGACCGGTGAGGGGCGCGTGCTTGCGCGGCTGGAGCTTCCGGCAGCAGTGACGGGCGGCATGGCCTTGCATCCGTCCATGCTGGACGGCGCGCTGCAAGCTTTGCTGGCGCTGCCCGCGGACGACGAGGCCGCGCTCGCCGTTCCCTATGCGCTGCGCCGTCTCGTCGTGATCGGCCCCACGGAGCCTGTCATGTGGGCGGTCTGCGAACGGGACGGGGCCACGCATACCGTGCGCCTGTGCGACGCGACAGGCTGTGTTCTTGCGCTTTTCGAGGGCTTCTCCGCCCGCACGGTCAGTCCGCCGCCGGCTGGTCGGTCGTCGGTCGCGCCGCCGCCTTCGGCTCGTCCGGAGACGGTCGCAACGGCAGTGCTCGACCGCGTGACCGCAATCGCCGCGCGCGTCCTGGAAGTCGATCCCTCCGTTCTCGACACGGAGACGGAGCTCGGCGAATTCGGTTTCGATTCCATCACGATGACCGGCTTCGCCTCCGCCATCAACGACGAGCTCGACCTCTCGCTGACCCCGGCGGATTTCTTCGAGTTCGCAACGCTGGCGCGCCTTGCGCGGCATGTCGCGGGTCTGGTCGGGGCCGATTTCGTTGCAGCGCCGGCTCTTGCAGATCCGCAGCCCGCTGTTGCGGATCTGCCACCCGTGGTCGACGCGCAGCGTCCTGCCGCAGACGACGCCTTTGCCGCAGACGACCCGGTCGTCATCGTCGGCCTGAGCTGCGCCTTCCCGATGGCGCGCGATGCCGGCGCTTTCTGGCAGAACCTCGTTTCGGCGCGCGACTGCATCACCCGCATACCGCCCGACCGCTGGGACTGGCGCGACATCGACGGCGACCCCAGGGAGGAGCCGGGCCGCACCAACATCCATTGGGGCGGCTTCATCGACGGCGTGTTCGAGTTCGATCCGCTGTTCTTCGGCATCTCGCCGCGCGAAGCCCGGCTGATGGACCCGCAGCAGCGGCTGATGATGATGCACGCCTGGAACGCCATCGAGGATGCCGGCCACGCGCCGGGCGATCTCGCCGGGCGCAAGGTCGGCATCTTCGTCGGCACCTCCACCAGCGGTTACCGTGATCTCGTTGCGGGCGACACGGGCGGCGACGGCTATGTGGCGACAGGCGCGGTGGCGTCCGTCGGGCCCAACCGCATCAGCTATTTCCTCGACCTGCACGGGCCGAGCGAGCCGGTGGAGACGGCCTGTTCCAGCTCTCTAGTCGCCCTGCATCGCGCGGTCCGCTCGATCCGCGACGGCGACTGCGAGATGGCCCTGGTCGGCGGGGTGAACACCATCGTCACGCCGGAAGCGCATATCAATTTCGCCAAGGCCGGCATGCTTGCGCCGGACGGGCGCTGCAAGACCTTCTCGGCGCAAGCCAATGGCTATGTTCGGGGTGAAGGCGCCGGCATGGTCCTCCTCCGTCGCCTGTCCGATGCGCTGCGCGACGGCGACCCGATCCTCGCGGTCATCCGAGGCACGGCGGTCAATCACGGCGGCCGCGCCAACTCGCTGACCGCGCCGAACACGCAGGCGCAGGCCGATCTGCTGCGTGCGGCCTATCGGGACGCCGGCATCGACCCGTCGACCGTCGGCTATGTCGAGGCGCACGGCACGGGAACTGCCCTCGGCGACCCGGTGGAGATCAACGCGCTGAAGGCGGTCTTTGCCGGCGACCGGGTGCAGGGCTCCTGCGGCATCGGCTCGGTGAAGACCAATATCGGCCATCTGGAACTCGCCGCCGGCATCGCAGGCCTCGCCAAGGTGCTGCTGCAGATGCGGCATCGCCGTCTGGTGCCGAGCCTCCACTGCGACACGCTGAACCCGTATATCGAGTTTGCCGGCTCCCCGTTCGAGGTCGCCCGCGAGGGCCGGCCGTGGACGGCGCCGCGCGATGCCGCAGGCCGCGAGCTGCCGCTGCGGGCGGGCGTCAGCAGCTTCGGCTTCGGCGGGGTCAACGCCCATGCGGTGCTGGAGGACTATCCGTCGGCGCCGCAGTCTGCCGCAGCACTTGGCCCGCAACTGATCGTTCTTTCTGCCCGCGATGCGGCGCGCCTCCGCGAGCGCGCGAGCGACCTTGCCGAGGCACTGGAAGCCGGGTCTTTCACCGATGCCGACCTGGCCGACATCGCCTTCACGCTGCGCGTCGGCCGCACGCCGATGAAGCAGCGGCTGGCATTCGTCGCGCACTCCCTGGCGGACGCCTTGCGCATGCTGACGGCCTATCTCGGCGGCGCATCTGCCCCCGGCCTTCTGGTCGGAGACGATGCCGCATCCGTCCGCGGCCCCGTGTCCGAGCCGGCGAGCCTTGAGGATTGGGCCGGGCATTTCGTGACCGGCGGCGACCTTTCCGGCTTCGCGGAAGCAGCCGGCCCGCGTCGCCGCATCCGTCTGCCGGGCTATCCCTTCGCCCGCGACATCTACCGTGCCGGCGGCGGCGCTATGCGTGAACAGCCTGCAGACACGGCACGGGGGGAGGCGGTCACTGAAGAGATCGGCGCTCCTTTCACCCGCCGTCTCGAGGCCTCGGCCTTCTACCTGCACGATCATCGCTTCCGCGACATGCCGATCCTGCCGGCCGCAATGGGGCTTGAGCTTGCGCGCAGCGCTTTCGTCGCCGCCGGTGGGCGCGATCTCGTGCGCCTGGATAATGTGACATGGCGCCGGCCGCTGGAGCTCGCCTCCGGCTCGGTCGAGGTGCGGCTGCCGCTGGAAGATGGCGAGGCCGGCTCAAGGGGCTTCCGCCTGCTTTCGGGAACCGACACCGAGCACATGCGCGGCAGCGTCGTGGCCCTGCCGGCCGGCTCGGCCCCGGCGCCTCTCGACATTTCGGCGCGGCGCGGAAACTGCCCGGCCGTGCTCGACCGCGACTGGCTCTATGCGAGCTATGCCGCGCTCGGCCTGTCCTATGGTCCGGCCTTCCGCTGTGTGGTCGAGATGCAGGCCGGCGACGGCGAGGCGCTGGCCCGCCTGCGGCTGCCGGAGGCGGCGCGCGGCGAGACGTTCCATCTCCACCCGTCGATGCTCGATGCTGCCTTCCACGCGGCGCTCGGCCTCTTCCACGGAGAGCCCGGAGGGACGGCGGCGCTGCCCTTCGCGCTGAACCGGATGGATGTCTTCGGCCCGACGGACGAGGAGATGTGGGCGCATCTGCGCGAGCAGCCGGCAGCCGATGGTCTGCGCCGCATCGACATCGATCTCGCCGACAGCGCGGGCACCGTTCGCGTCGCGATCCGCGGTTTCACCCTGCGTCTGGTGAGGGGAGCGCCGTCGCCGGAGGAGATCCGCTCGCCGGCGAAACCGGAAACCTCCGCCTCGCTGGTCACTGCCGCCGAGCGTTACCTTGCGGAGGTCGTCGCGCGCGAGACGGAGGTTCCGCTCGGCGAGATCGACCCGCAGGCCGCTCTTGAGACCTACGGCATCGACTCCCTGCTGATCACCCGGCTGACCGACGAACTCGGCAAGGTGTTCGGCCCGCTCTCCAGCACGCTGTTCTTCGAGCACCAGACGATCGCCTCACTGGCCGGCCATTTCGCCTCCGCCCATGCGGAAAAGTTCTCGGAGATCGTGGGAGCCGCGCCGGTCGATACGGCCCCGGCGACCGTTGCTCTGGCTGCGGCGCCCGTTCGCGAGCGTACGAGCGGCGCAAGGGACGAGCCCATCGCCATCATCGGCCTTGCCGGTCGCTACCCCGGCGCGCGCGATGTCGAGACGTTCTGGGAGAACCTCGCCGCGGGGCGCGACTGCATCACCGAGATTCCGGCCGAACGCTGGGACCATGCGCGGTTCCACGATCCGGAGGGGCGGGGCGGGCTGCCGCGCGGCAAGTGGGGCGGGTTCGTCGACGATTTCGACCGTTTCGATCCGCTCTTCTTCAACATCTCCCCGCGCGAGGCGCCCTATCTCGATCCGCAGGAGCGGCTCTTCCTGCAATGCGCCTGGGAAACGCTGGAGGATGCCGGCTACACCCGCGAGAGCGTGGCGCCGTCCGGCGATGGCGTTGCGGGAGGCGATGTCGGCGTCTTCGTCGGCGTCATGTACGAGGAGTATCAGCTCTACGGTGCGGAAAGCACTGCCGCCGGCCGGCCGCTCGCCCTGTCCGGCAGCGCGGCCTCTATCGCCAACCGGGTCTCCTATTTCTGCGATTTTCACGGCCCCAGCATGGCCGTGGACAGCATGTGCTCGTCGTCTCTGACGGCGATCCATCTTGCCTGCGAAGCCCTGCGTGCCGGCGATTGCAGCATTGCCCTTGCCGGCGGCGTCAACCTGACCCTGCATCCCAACAAGTATCTGGCGCTGGCGCAGGGGCGATTCCTGTCGAGCAGCGGGCGCTGTGAGAGCTTCGGCGAGGGCGGCGACGGCTATGTGCCGAGCGAGGGCGTCGGCGCGGTGCTGCTGAAGCCGCTCTCACGCGCCGTTGCCGACGGCGACCGCATCCATGGCGTCATTCGCGCCTCGGCGCTGAACCACGGCGGCAAGACCAACGGCTACACCGTGCCGAACCCGCTGGCTCAGGCGGGGGTCATCGGCCGCGCCATGCAGCGCGCGGGCGTCGCGGCCGAGGACATCGGCTATGTCGAAGCGCACGGCACCGGCACCAGCCTCGGTGACCCCATCGAGATCGCCGCCCTGTCCCGCGCCTATCGCCGGGAGACAGAGGCTTGCGGCTTCTGCGCCATCGGCTCGGTCAAGTCCAACATCGGCCATGGCGAGAGCGCGGCCGGCATCGCCGGCCTGACCAAGGTCCTGCTGCAGTTCCGCCATGGCCGGCTGGCGCCTTCGCTGCATTCGGCAACGCTCAACCGCGAGATCGATTTCGCCGCCTCGCCCTTCCGCGTCCAGCAGCGCCTGGAAGACTGGCCGCGGCGGCGGGACGGGCAGGGCAACGAGCTGCCGCATCTTGCAGCGCTCTCCTCGTTCGGCGCAGGCGGGTCGAACGCCCATCTGATCATCGAGGACTACCCGGCACCCGCTCGCCGGGAGGTCGCGCCCGCCCGTTCGGTCTATCCGTTCTCCGCCCGCGAAGCGGGACAGTTGCAGCAGGTGCTAGAGCGGTTCCGCGCGCGCCTCGACGCCATGCCCGAGGCGGATCTTCCCGCCGCCGCCGCGACCCTTCAGGAGGGGCGCGAGGCCTTCGAGGAGCGGCTTGCCATCGTCGCGGGCGACAAGGCGGACCTGGCCCGTCTGCTGGACGCTGCGCTTCAGGGAGGCGAGGGGGGCGGTATCTGGCGCGGCCGTGCCCCGCGCAATCGCACCGAGGATACGCTGCCCGCATCGCTCGAGGCCGCGGCTGCCGCCTGGGTCGGCGGCACGCGGGTGGACTGGCGAAAGCTGCGCGGTGGCGCCCGCCCTATTCCTATCGGCCTGCCGACCTATCCCTTTGCCCGAGAGCGCTATTGGTTGCCCGAGGGGGCCGCCGCCGCGCCTCGGACGCCAGCGCCAGCCCCGGCCCCCGCCTTGCCGTTGCTGTTCCGTCCGCACTGGCAGGAAAAGGACTTGCCCGCCGCTGCCTTGGCTTCACTGGGCCGGCATGTTGTCGTGCTGTACGGGGCGACGGACGACACGGCCTCCCGCCTGCGTTTGCAAATGCCGCAAGCCCGGATCGTGCAGCTGGAGAGCCAGGGTGCGGACGAGAGCGAGCGCTTCGCCGATCACGCCGCCGGGCTGCTTGCCCTGCTCAAGGACGTGGCGGCGAGCCGCGTGGATGCCACCACTTTGCAGCTCGTGCTTCCCGCCGCGGACACGCTGGCCGAAGGGCTTGCCGGACTGCTGCGCTGTGCGCGCCTGGAGCATCGGACCCTTGCCTGTCAGGCGATTTCGCTCGACCTAGCCCGGCCGGATCTGGCCGGATTGCTGGCGCGCGAGGCCGCAGTTGCGCAGTCCGATCACGACATTCGCTACAGCCGGGACCAGCGTCTCGTGCGGAGCTGGCGGGAGGTCGAGGCCGACGCCCAGGCACTGGCCGTGCCGTGGAAGCCGGACGGCGTCTATTTGGTCACCGGCGGAGCCGGCGGCGTCGGGCTGCATGTCGCCGCCGATATCGTCGCCAAGGCGCCCGGCGCGACTGTCTGGCTCACCGGCAGATCCGCGCGCCCGGCCGCGCTCGAGGAGACCCTTGCCCGCTTCGGGCCGCGCGCCGTCTACCGTCAGGCGGATGTCGCGGATAAAGCCGCGATGCGGGCGCTGGTCGCGGAGATCCGGGCAACGCATGGCCGTCTCGATGGCGTCATACATGCCGCCGGCCTGACCCGCGACAACCTGATCGCCAACAAGTCCGAGGCCGATCTGCGTGCGGTCCTCGCGCCCAAGGTCGCCGGCACTCTGGCGCTCGATGCGGCGCTCGGCGGCGATCCGCTCGACTTCCTTGTGCTCTTCGCCTCCGCGTCCGGTGCCCTCGGCAATCCCGGGCAGGCCGACTATGCCGCGGCCAACGCCTTCCTCGATGCCTTCGCGCAGGAGCGCAATCGCCGGACCGCGCGCGGCGCGTGCTGCGGCCGCACGCTCTCCATCGACTGGCCCTATTGGCAGGATGGTGGCATGCGCCTTCCCGGAGCGGTGGTCTCCGCGATGGAGCGGCAGGCCGGCGCCGTGCCGCTTGCCACCGAAGCAGCGCTTGCAACGCTTGCTTTCGGCTTGCAGCATTCCGGCGAAGACCAGCTCCTCGTGCTGTCGGGCGACAAGAGCCGTCTGCGCGAGCTCGTGCAGCCGTCGGACAACGCAGCGGTTGCCTCTGCGCCGCCCTCCCGCCCAGCTGCGATGCCCGCTCGCGCGGCGGAGGTGAAGAGCACTGCCGTTGAAGTTGCGAGCGGTGCCGTTCTCGATGCGGTGCGGGCGTGTTTCTCGCAAGTCCTGAAGATCCCCGCCGAGCGGCTGGGGGCGGACGAGACGATCGACCGTTTCGGCGTCGATTCCGTCTCGGCGCTGGACATCGTGGCAGCGCTTGAAACGCGCTTCGGCTCTCTGCCGCAGACGCTTCTCTTCGAACATCCGACCATCGCGAGGCTGGCCGCGGAGCTCGAGGCGATGGGTCGGGGCACGGTCGCGAGCGTTAAGGAGGCGCCGACTCCCGTGCCGGTCCCGGCAGTTCCTGCCACCGCTTCCAATGGCATCGCTGTGATTGCCGTTGCCGGACGCTTCCCCGGCGGGCGAACGGTGGAGGAGTTCTGGCAGGCGCTGGAAGAGGGGCGCGACTGCGTTCGCGAGGTGCCGGCAGAGCGCTGGGATGTCGAGACGAACTGGTCACCGCGCAAGGGCCAGCCCCTTGCCAGCCATTGCCGTTGGGGTGGCTTCATCGACGACGTCGACCGGTTCGATGCCGGCTTCTTCGGCTACAGCCCGCGCGAGGCGGCGCTCGCCGATCCGCAGGAGCGGCTGTTTCTGGAAACGGCCTGGCACCTGCTGGAACGCGCCGGCCACACGCGCGCCTGGCTGGGCAAGCGCTACGGCAACCGCGTCGGCGTCTTCGTCGGCGCCATGTACCAGCACTACAAGGCGCTGGAGATGGATGCGGAAAGCCGGGCGCTGCTGCTGCTCTCGTCCTATTCGGCGATTGCCAACCGCACCTCGTTCTTTTTCGACCTGCAGGGGCCGAGCGTTGCCGTCGACAGCATGTGCTCCTCCGGGCTCCAGGCCGTGCATCAGGCCTGCCAGAGCCTTGCGACCGGCGAGTGCCGGCTGGCGATAGCCGGCGGCGTCAACCTGTCGCTGCTGCCGGAAAAATATGTCGGGCTCAGCCAGGCCGGCCTCGTCGGCAGCCATTCCGCCAGCCGCAGCTTCGCCGGCGGCGACGGCTACCTGCCGTCCGAGGGCGTCGGCGCGGTGCTGCTGAAGCCGCTGGCCGATGCGTTGGCCGACGGCGACACCGTGCTTGCCGTGATCCGCGCCAGCATGGCCAATCATGCCGGCCATTCCGCCGGCTATGCGGTGCCCAATGTCGATGCGCAGGCCCGTCTGCTCGCGGAAAATCTCGAGGCGGCGGGCATCGATCCGCGCTCCATCGGCTATGTCGAGGCCGCCGCCAACGGCTCATCCATCGGCGATGCCATCGAGCTGAGGGCACTGGGCCGGGTCTTCGCGGGTGCGCAAGGCATTCCGCTCGGTTCGGTGAAGGTCAATGTTGGCCATGCGGAGGCCGCCTCCGGCATGGCCCAGCTCACCCGGGTCCTGTTGCAGTTTCAGCATCGCCGTCTAGTCCCGTCGCCCGGCCTGCCGGGCCTTGAAGCCGCCGGCTCTCCCTTCGCCGGAACGCCCTTCGTGCCGCAGCTTCAGGCCGAGCCTTGGCGTCCGCGCATCGTCGACGGCGAGGCGCAGCCCTTGCGCGCGAGCGTCAGTTCCTTTGGCGCCGGCGGGTCCAATGTTCACCTGGTGCTGGAGGAAGCACCCGCCTCAGCGTCTGCGCAGCGCTGTCCTGAAGCCGCAGGTCCGTTCCGCTTCCCCGTTTCGGCGCGCACGCCGGACCAGCTCGCAGCGATGCTATGGCAACTCGCTGCCTTCGTGAGGGCCACGCCGGATGTGTCGCTGGACCGCCTGTCGCGCACGCTGCGCTTCGGCCGCGAGGCGATGGCCTGCGGCGTCGAACTGACCGCCTCCTCGGTGGACGAACTGGCCGTCGGGCTGGACGCTGCCGCGACCGATCCATCGATGACGCCTTTGCCGCAGATGGACGAGGAGGGCGACCGGCGCGGCCTGCTGGTCCTGCCCGGTTATCCCTTTGCCCGCGAGCGCCACTGGATCGGCAGGCTGCCGGAGGCATCATCTCCGGAACTGGAGCCGACATCGGCGCCAGGCAGCACCGCGAGCGGCAGCGCACCTCTGGAGACGCTCCGGCAAACGGTTGCCGCCGTCCGGGGCGTGTTGCCCGCGCAGGTTCCCACGGATCGGCCGCTTCGCGACCTCGGCGTCGATTCCATGGGCTGGATGCGGCTGGTCTACGCGGTCGAAGAGGCGCACGGGCATGCGCTGACCCATGACGATCTCGACCGGCATCCGACGCTTTCAGCGCTTGCCGCCAGCATCGCGGCAAAGGAGCCGGCGGCGCTGCCGGTGGAAGCGCCCACGGTGAGGGACGGTCCCTGGCAGTCTCCGCTTGGCGAGGGACAGAAAGGGCTCTGGGTCCTCCAGACGCTCTATCCCGGCCGGACGGACTACAACGTGCCGGTGGCCTTCCGCGTGAGCGGCATCGACGAGCAGGCCCTGTCCCGCGCCTGCCTTTGGCTTTGCGAGAGCTTCCCGGTGCTGACCGCACGCGTTGCGGGGCAGGGCGAGAGGCTGGAGGCCGGCGCCGCGCCGCGTCTTGCGACCTTCTCCATCCCCAAGGAAATCGAGCCGGCTGAATTCGCCCGCCGCCGGCTGGCGCGGCCTTTCGACCTCGCCACAGAAGCGCCGGTGCGCTTCGAGCTGCTGCAGGGCGGAACGCTCGGGCCCGACGAGAGCCTGGTCCTCGTCACTTTCCATCACATCGCCATCGACGGCGCGTCCGCTGCCGTCGCCGCCCGTCTGCTCTGGCAGGCTTACGCGGCCTTCGCCTCCGGCGGAACGCCGCCTTCTGCTGCTGCCGCCAACCGTGCCGACTATGCGGATTTCATCGCCTGGGAGCGTGACCTGCTCGCCTCGACGCGCAGCGAAGAGCAACTTCGCTACTGGCGCGAGACGCTGTCCGGCGAGCTGCCGGGGCTCGACCTGCCGGCCGATAGGGACGCTCTGGCGGCGGAGACCGGTCGCCGCGATGGCGTGGTGGAGCAGCGGTTGCCTCGGGCGCTGGTCGCCCGCATGCGAGAAATCCTGCAGGAGCGTGGCACCAGCCCCGCCGCCTTTCACCTCGCGGTTCTCTCGGTGCTCCTCTACCGCCACACCGGCCAGGAAGACCTGATTGTCGGCGTGCCGACACTGCGCCGGCCGCAGCGACGGTTCGAGGAAACCATCGGTTACTGCGCCAACATGATGGCGCTGCGCATTGCCGTCGACGGCGAGCTCCCGGCCGCTGCACTGCTCGACACCGCACAGCGCGCGCTGGGCGAGGGGATGGCCCGCGCCGATGTGCCTTTTGCCACTGTCGCGCATGGACTCGGCGGCGCGGCCGACGGGCGGGCACCCTGGCAGGTCGGCTACGCCTACCAGAACTTCCCGCAGGGCACTGGCATCGATCTGCCACCGGAGCTCGGCCGGGTGGAACATCTGCCGCAGATCCGCCAGCCGGGCGACACGCCCTTCGGCCTTGAGGTCTACGAGGAAGGCGGGGGCCTCCTGCTGGTCGCGAGTTTCGACGGCGAACGGTTTGCCACCTCCCGGATCGAGCGCATGCTCGGTCACTACCAGACGCTCGCCAGCGCGATGCTCGATGATCTCGAAACGCCGCTCGGCGAGCTCGCCATGCTCACTCGGGCCGAGCGCGAGCGAGCGCTCTACAGCTGGAGCGCGGCAACGGAGGCTGCGCCGCCGGCAGGGCTGGTTCACGAGTGGATCGAGGCCCGCCTGCGGCAGGCGCCGTCCGCCGAGGTTCTCGGCGGTCAGGGTGAAACGCTCACTGGCCGCCAGCTCCAGCGGCAGGTCGAGCGCCTGTGCCTCACCCTCACGGCCTGCGGCATCCGGCAGGGCGACCGCGTTGCGGTGCTCGCCGGGCGCGAGGCGGGCGGCATTGCCAGCCTGCTGGCGGTGCTGTCCATCGGCGCGGTCTGGGTGCCGCTCGATCCTGATCACCCGGACGAGCGGCTGTCGCTGATCCTGCGCGATGCAGGCGCCACGCTGGTCCTGGCGCCGAAGGGGCTGGCCGCCCGCGCGCGCAAACTGGCTGCGACCGGGACGCGCATTGTCCGGCTCGACCGCGACGGCTGGGACCTGCGCCCGCAGTTGGCTCGCCGCCGTCCCGTCGTCCTGCGACCGGAGGACCCGGCCTACATCATCTACACCTCGGGCTCGACAGGAACGCCCAAGGGCGTGGCCGTGTCCCACGGCGCGCTTGCAGGTCACTGCCGGGCGGTCGTCGATCACTATGGCCTCGGCGAGCGGGACGCCGTGCTGCAATTCGCCTCGCCCGGGGTGGATACCGCGCTGGAGCAGATCCTGCCGGCTCTGGCGAGCGGCGCCCGCCTCGTCCTCGGCGGCACGGCCGTCCGTGCGCCCTCGGACTTCCTGAAGCTGCTCGAGCGCGAGCGCATCACCGTCGCCGACCTGCCGCCGGTCTATCTGCGCGAGCTGTTGCAGGCCTGGAAGGCCGGCGGGGCCGACCTGTCCGGGCTCTCCCTGCGCCTGCTGATTTGCGGCGGCGAGGCGCTGGGCCCGGATGTCGTTGCACTCTGGGCCGACAGCGGGCTCAAGCGGGCGCGCCTGCTCAACGCCTATGGCCCGACCGAGGCGACGATCACCGCCCTCGTGCACGATGTGGCGCCGGACGACCGCGGCGCTCCCGTGCCCATCGGCCGGCCGCTGGCCGGCACCCGGATCTATATTCTCGACCGTCACGGCAATCCGGTGCCCGACGGCGTCGTCGGCGAGTTGCATATCGGCGGCGCCCGCCTTGCCATCGGCTACCACGGCCGCGACGACCTCACGCGCGAGCGCTTCGTCTTGCGCACCATCGATCCCGGCGAGCCGCCGGTGCGTCTCTATCGCACCGGAGACCTTGCGGCCTTCCTGCCGAACAGCGGCGGCACGGTCGCCTTCCACGGCCGTATCGACGATCAGGTCAAGATCCGCGGCTTCCGCGTCGAACCGGGAGAGGTCGAGGCGGCCCTTGCGGCCGAGGGGCTGGGCGAGGTCGCGGTACTGGCGGAAGCGGATGGCGAGGGCAGGGCCTTCCTTGTCGCCTTCGTGGCGGTGCCCGAGGCGGGCTTCGATGCGGCCGCCTTGCGGGATCGGCTTTCCGCGCGCCTGCCGCTGCACATGTTGCCCTCGGTGATCCACCGCATCGATGCGCTCCCGGTCGGGCCCGGCGGCAAGGTCGACCGGCGGGCGCTGCGCAGACTGGCCGAGCGGTCGGCCTTACCGCAGGACGCCGCTGAGGCCGATGACGTGCCGGACGAGGTGGAGACCCTCCTGCTGGAGGTCTGGGCGGGGGCTTTGAACAGGAATGCCAAGGATCTGCGGCGCGGCGACAGGTTCGCCGAAAGCGGAGGCGACAGTCTGGCCGCCGTGCGTCTGCTCGGAGGGATCGAGCGCAGCTTCGGCGTCACCCTGTCCGTCTCCGATCTCGGCGCGGCCGCAACGCTGGGCGAACAGGCCAGCCTGCTGCGCCGCCGTCTGCCGGCAGACGCCATCCCGCGCAAGGCAGATGCCGCGGGCATGCCATCGCTGATCGTGCCCCTGCGCGTCGCGCGACGGGACGATGCTCCGGCGCTGTTCCTCGTGCATCCGGTTGCCGGCACCGTGGCGTGCTACGCCGGCCTTGCCGCCGCGCTACCCGAAGGCTGGTCCGTCTATGGCATTCGCGCCTCTGGCCTCGTTGCGGGGGAAAGTCCGGCGATCACCGGCCTGCCTGCCATGGCCTCGCACTATGTCGAACAGCTGCGCGCCATGCGTGCGAAGGGGCCTTACCGCCTTGCCGGCTGGTCGATGGGCGGTGTGCTCGCCTTCGAGATGGCGCGTCAGCTGGAGGCCGCCGGCGAGCGCGTCGACTTCCTGGCTCTGCTGGACAGCTACACGCCGCAGGAGCTTTCGCGCATCGAGCCCTGGCTTGTCGGCGATGCCGCGACGGGAGAAACGGCGGAGCAGGCCTGCCGGACGGCCTTCGTCCGCGATCTTCTGGGCGGGGAAGCCCTGGCGCTTGCCGCAGGCGACGACCTTGCCGGTCAGCTGCTGGCGTCCCCGGCCTTCACCCGCCGGCATCCCGGCATGAGCGCTGGGGACCTGCGCCGCCTCTTTGCGGTCTTTGCGGCCAACCAGGCGGCGCTGGCGGAATATGAGCCGGCCTCCTGTGCGGCGCCGCTGACGCTGGTTCGCACGGAGCAGGGGCTGGCGCGGTTCGGAACAGCGGCCTGGCAGGCGCTTGCCGGTGGCGGCTTCGTCCTGCACGAGACCGGCGGCGACCACCATGGCTTCCTGCAGCCGCCGCATCTTCAGGGTTGGGCGGGGCGCCTTTCGCAGGCCCTTGCCGGACTGGCGGCACGGGCATGAAAAATCTGGCAATATGGGCGAGGGTCCAGGCATGCCGGCCTTGCAATCGAGAGCAAGAACCCGGCTTATAGCAGGCTGGAACCACGGCTGGGCCCGCCCTATACTGCCGTCCTGTTCACTGTAAAGACTGGCGAGTCGGCCGAATGGCGCTGGACGATGAGTTCGAAGATTATGAAGAATTTCTTCGCAGCGAACGCCAGCGTCGGATCCAGATCTATACTTTGCTGATTTTGCTTTTGTTCGGGGTCGGGCTGGTAACGCTCTGGAACAGGGTGGTCGTCACGATCCATTCGGGCGAGGCCGGTGTGCTCTACCGCTGGATTTCCGGTACGGACATGAGCAACATCTATGGCGAAGGGCTGCACATCATGTGGCCCTGGAACCGGATGTATGTCTACAATGTCCGCTTGCAGACCGAGCAGCGCCAATACAGCCTGCTGACACAGGGCGGTCTTCCGGTCGATCTGGAAATCGCCGTCCGCTACAAGCCGGACCTGCGCCTGCTGCCGCTGCTGCATGTCACGGTCGGCCCCGAATATCTCGACAAGGTCGTGTTTCCCGAGACCGAGGCGGTGCTGCGCCGGGCCGTCGGCCAGTACGCTCCCGAAGAGGTCTATACCAGCCGCCGGGGCTTCCTGGAGTCGATCGTCGTCAACAGCCTGACCAATGTCGAGGACCGCTACGTCATCATCGACGACGTGCTGGTGCGCAATGTCGAGCTGCCGGCGGCCGTGCGTCTTGCGGTCGAGCGCAAGCTCACCCTTCTGGAAGAGCAGAAGGCGTATGAATACCGGATCGGCATCGAGAAGCAGGAAGCGGAACGCAAGGCCATCGAGGCGGAAGGCATCCGCCGCTATCAGGACGTCATCAAGCAGAGCCTGACCGAGGACCTGCTGCGCTGGCAGGGCGTGCAGGCGACGAAGGAACTGGCGTCGTCTCCGAATGCCAAGACAGTCGTGATCGGATCGGGCAAGGACGGGCTGCCGCTCATCCTCGGCGGCGACAGGTAGGCCGATGGCCAGGAAGCCTTTCGCCAGAACGGTCCGGCCGGCGGGCAAGACAACCCGGTTCCGGGTGGTTGCCGGCATCCTTGCGGCCTGGCTCGCGCTGTTCCTCGTCATCGTCGTGTCGAGCGGCATTTCTGTCGGCGACCGCATTGTCGCCTATATCGACATCATTCGCGGCAACACGTCGAGCGCCCTCAAGATCGCCCTGGTCTATGCGGAGGGCGACGAGGTCAACAGCTTCACCAACGGCGCCCGGCTCGCCGCTGCGAAGGTCAACGCCTCCGGCGGCATTCTCGATCAGGATCTCGAGCTTGTCCTGTATAGCGAGGAGGTGGCCTATGGTGACGGCGGCTTCGAGGCGACGGTCGCGCGCACCATGCGGCTTGCCGGCGAGGTAGCGAACCAGAACGGCCTGTTCGGGGTGATCGGCCACGAGTGGTCCGACACGGCTGTCACCGCGAGCGCGATCTACAACCGTAACGACATTCTGTATCTTGCCACCCACGCGACGGCTTCCTCGCTGACCAATCACGGGTTCTCGCTGCTCTTTGCCCTGCAACCGGACAACAGCGACAATACGGAAATGGTCGCGCGCTATGCGCTTGCAACCGGGTTGAAGCGCTTCCTCGTGCTCACCGACAAGAGCGATTACGGCAAGGAGGCGGGCGACTTCTTCAGCGCGGTCGCGACCTCGCAGGGCGGCGACGTGGTGTTCCGCGGCTATCTGCCGGGGAGCCGGGGGTCGATCGACCAGCTGATCATGTTCATCCTCGACAACAATGTCTTCGGCCGGGGCGACTACGACGCGTTCTTCGTTGCCTCCGCGCTGTCGCACGATACGGCCGAGTTCATCCGCAGGGCGCGCGAGCTCGGCCTCCCGCAGCCGGTGCTCGGCCTGGAATACATGTTCTCCAACACCGTCGAGACCCTTGTCGGCAAGCAGAACATGAAGGACGTTGTCGGCGTCTCCCTCTTCGACAGCGAAAGCGTCACGGATCTCTCGATGGTCTTCGTCAACGAGTACCGCAGCAAGTACGGCATGATGCCGGACCTCAGCGCGGCGCTCGGCTATGATGCGGTGATGCTGTTGAAGGAGGTCACCGAGCGCACTGGCTCGCGGGACCCGCGCAAGATCGCCGACGCGCTGAAGGTTGCGCGTTATGGCGTGCCGTTCGAGGGCGTTACGGGTAAGCTCGTGTTCAATACGAGTGGACTTATCACCGACACCGACGTCTTCGTCGTGCGCCACGACGGGACGCGGTTCCAGACGGTGGCGAGCTACCGCAAGCCGCTGGAGTGGTCGGCAGAGCATATCAGGACCGGCGGGGACGATGGCGCGCTGATATCCGATCCCGCCGCCAAAAGGGAGCACACCGTGCCATGACGCTCTTCGTCAATCCGTGGATCCTGTTCATCTGGGTGATCGCCAGCTGGATCATCGGCATGCTGGGCCGCGACACCCGCTTCGGCTTCGTCGGCAACTTCCTGGTCGCCTTCCTGTTCAGTCCGGTCGTCGGCATCATCGTCTTGCTGGCCTCCGACCGCTGGACCGGTCTGGGCAGCCGGCGCCGCGATCCGCGCCACCGCTCGGGCCGCGTCTGAACGGTTCCGCAAGGCCCGCCTGACGAGCGCCGCGCGAGGCCGCAATCCGTCAGCGGCCTTCGCACCCGCGTGGGGCGGTATCCCGTTTCCCGTTGCAAACGAAAACGCCGCGAACGCTGGCTCCAGCATTCGCGGCGATCGTGTATTCGAAGGGGCGAGGGGCAGCGCCAGTGATAAAGCCGCCCCGATCCCCCGTCAGCATAAGTCGTCAGGACGCCTTGGCAACCGTCTCCTCGACGGTCTCGGCCGCCGCCTCGGCGCCGCTCTTGGTGCGGTCGCGCGCGCGCTTGGCCAGTTCCTTGCCCTTCTCGAACTGCTCCTTGTAGAAGGCGCGCATCTTGCTGGCGTCGAAGTCCATCAGCGAGCCGCCGTCCTCGTAGTGGCGGGCAATGGAGCGACCGACCGCGTAGGTCGAGGCGCCTGCCACGACCGGCAGCGATACCATGCCGACCATCCAGCCGATGCCGGGGATGAGCTTGGTGGCGCTTGCCGCGACCGCATAGCCGGCCCCGTAGCCGAGCACGCCGCCGGCCAATGCGTAGATCACCTTGCGGCCCATCTTGTCGGAGAAGGGCTTGCCGTAGAGCTGCGACAGCTTCTGGATCATGCGCATCTGGATCGCCACCACTGCGGCGATGTCGAAGATCGCCACCGGAACGATGCTGGCCGCCACGGAGGCAAGCACATAGTCCTTCGTCAGGCTCTCTGCCGTGAGCTGGCGGGCGATGTCGTCGTCGGACAGCGTTGCCGCTTCCGGAGCCTCACCCTCGATCACGTCCTCCACGTCCGCCTCGATATCGGCGTCGCTTGCTGCGGCAGTCTTTTCGGCAGTGCTCTTGGTTGCCATCCAAACTCTCCTGGTACAGTCCGAAGGCGCCTGATGCGCGAGGATCCGAAATGCTGCCGCCGGAAGCGGGCTGAACGATTTCCGGGAAATTCCGACGTTACGGTACCCTTTCGAATCGAAAAAGGAAAGGGTTGCAACCTGTTGCGGGCCTCGTTTCGGCGCGATTTTCGCCGGCTTGAACCCGTTTCAGTTTCCGGCACCGTCGACGGGCTCGCCGCGCTCCAGCCGCTCCAGGAAGACGTCGCCGATCACCCGCGTTAGTCCGACGGCGGCGGCGGCGGTCACGGTCATGCCGACAAGGTTCGGGCCCGGAGCCATCCTGAGCAGGCTGGTCGTGGTGAAGCTGGCGATGCCCGGCGCGCCGACGCCAGCCAGCAGCGATAGGGCAATCCGGCCGCTGCGGTCGCGGTCGAGCGGGATCTTGTAGCAGCGTGACAGTTCCCGCAGCATCCGCGCCACCAGTGCGGCGACGGCGGCAAGATCGACCCAGGGCAGCGGCACGAAGCCGGCGATCCCTGCCAGCGTCGAATGCCGCTCGATGATCAGCCGCGCCCGGGCCCGGCGCAGCGCACTGCCGGTCGGCGGTCGCGTTGCCAGGGCGCGTCCCTTGGGCGGCGGCGCCTGCGTGCGTTCCGCATCTTCCCGTTCCGCGGTGGTCTGAGCCTTGCCTTCCGGCTGCCCGCCAGAGGTCGTGGCAGAGGCGTTGGCAGGAGCCTCAGCCCGCGCGTCGGCCTCCGGGGCGGGGGCTGACTGCGGCGGCGCGGCCTTGGCGGCAGCCTTGCTCGCCGGCTCGCTTGCCGGCGGGGGAGAGGGGGGCTGCGCCTGCGGGGTATCCTGCGCCTGCTCCGCCTCGTGCATCTCGCGGCGGATGTCGTGGATCGTGCGCTGCAAGGTCCTGGGGAGTTTCCGGCTCACGCGCTGCGCACCTTTCGTGTCGCCAGCAGGGCCTCGACCTCGCCGGCCAGTTCCTGCACGTCCTGCGCCGCCGCGCCGTCCGGCTGGGTCAGCGTCGGCGTTGCGCCATAGAGCGCGGCCTCCGCATAGGACACCCGGTTCTGCAGCTCCTGCCGCAGCAGCGGAAAACCGGCTTCCTCCAGCTCGGCGCGGATGTGGCGGGCGATCACGCTGCCCCGCGTCGTCTGCGTCAGCACGCAGCGGAAGGTCGGGGCCCAGCCCTGCACGCCCGCCATCAGCAGACCCACCGTGTCGGTCATCCGGTCGACATCGAGCGGCGACGGCTTGACCGGGATCAGCACCAGGTCGGCGACCGCAAGGCCTGCCGCGGTGATCTCGCTGTCGAAGCCCGGCGTGTCGACGACGATCAGGTCGTAGTCGCCTGCCTGCTCCTTGACCGCTTTCCACATGTCGCGGTCGGCGCGGGCGATCACCGGAAGTCCTCCGAGCGCCTGCTCGCGCGCCGCCAGGCGCAGTACGGAATGCTGCGGGTCGGCATCGACCAGCAGGACGCGCCAGCCGCGCATCCGCCAGTTGACGGCAAGGCAGCTGGCAAGCGTCGACTTGCCGCTGCCGCCCTTCAGCGACGCGACGGTGATAACCTGCGCGCTCATGGCCGAAACGCCCCCTTAAGCTGATTCCCCGTTTGCACTGCGTTAACTATAGCGCAGTTCGCAGGGGCGGGATGCCCATCCGGCGAGCAGGTCCGACTGTTCATGGCGCGCGGTTCTTCGGGCGCGCTTGCGCTCATCGCCCTTCTCCGACAAGAACGCATACGCCGGGGTGCGCTCCCCGTCTTCGTGCCGCCCGGGATCCCTTAATGTCGCTCACACTCGTCACCGCCGCCGATGCCGCCTTTGCGCCGACGCTGGCCCAGTATCTGGCAAGCGTGAAGGCGCGCGGGCTCGACAGCGATGCGCGCATCGCCGTCTACGATCTCGGTCTCGACCCGGGCGAGCGGGGACGCCTTGCGACGCGGTTTCCGTTCGCGGAATTCCTGCCCTTCAGTCTCGTTCCCTATCCCGCCCATGTGGCGCCCTCGGCGGGCACTTATGCCTGGAAGCCGCTTGTGATCGCCGATGCGGCGGAGCGGTTCGGCGGGCGGATCTTCTGGTTCGACAGCGCAACGCTCTTCCACGGCACGCTTGCAGAGCCGCTCGCCGAGCTTGCCCGCTGCGGCGTCTACACCCTTTCCGGCCAGTCGAACCTGGCGCAGCGCTGCGCCGCCGACGTGCGCGCCCGCCTTGCCGTAGAGCCGGCCTTTCTCGACCGCCGCATCCGCGTCAGCGGCGTCGTCGGTTTCGACCTGGAGCAGCCCACGGCTCGCGATATCCTCATCGACTGGGCGGAGCTGGCGCTGGCCCCTGCGGTCTTCACCCGCGCCGACCGGGCCAGCCACAACACCGACCAGGCGATCCTTTCGATCCTGCTGTTCCGGGCCGAGGCGGCCGGCCGCCTGGTGCTGAACGACGGCGATATCGACATCAGTTCGCCGCGTCCGGTGCGCTGGATGAGTTCACGCAACAAGCTCGATCCGGCCCGCCCGCGCTGGACCGATCCGCTCGCCCGCCTCTGGTATCGGCTCTACAAGGCCGGCGACCGGGCGAACCTGCGCTGGCAGGATTTCTACCGGCGTCGCATCCTCGGCATGCACCGTTGGCCGAAGGAGAACTTCCGCACCTACGTGATGCGCGCGGGCGATGCCGCGCCAACGCCGGTGCCGTGCCCTGCGCTCAGCTACTACGCCGATCCCTTCCTGTGGCGGCGCGACGGGCGGCTCTGGCTCTTCGTGGAGGAATTCCGTTATCCCGAGCAGCTCGGCCGCCTCGTTGCCATGGAGCTCGGCGAGGACCTGCGGCCCGGACCGTTGATGCCGGTCCTGCCGCTGCGCGAGCACGCGTCCTATCCCTTCCTCTTCGAGGCGGACGGCGCGCTCTACATGCTGCCCGAGACCTGCTCGCTGCAGGCGCTCGACCTCTATGTCTGCGACCGGTTCCCCGACCGATGGCGCCGGGTGCGGCGGATCTTCGAGCAGGCGGATGCCGTCGACAGCGCGCTCTTTCGCCATGACGGCGCCTGGTGGATCCTCACCTGCGGCAAGCCGCTGGGGCAGGACGGCGCGCGCACGCTGGCCCTCTACCGCAGCGAGGATCTGCTGACCGGCACGTTCGAACCGCACCCGGTCAATGCCGAGGGCATCTTCGCCGATGGGGACTACGGCTTCGGCCGCGGGGCGGGCAGCATCCTGCGCGACGAGACCGGCCTTCTGCGCGTGATGCAGAAGAACCTGACCTATTACGGGCAGGGCGTAGAGGTTCGCCGCATCACGCGCCTTGATGCGGGAGGCTACCGCGAGGAGCCGGCCGAGAGCGACCATCCGCTGGCGCGTCTCGCGGAGCTTGCCTCGCCGCACCACATCGCCCTGCATGACGAAGTCGTCGCCTTCGACGTGCGCGCCCGCGTCGGTTTCGTCTCAGGACTGCCGTGGATCGGCCGCCGGCTCAATGCGCTCGACCCGGCGGCCAAGCGTTTCCTGTCGGGCGCGCCCGGGCTTGCTGGGGAGATCGCTGCGGCCGTCAGCGCGGCGTGTCGCCGCCTGCGGCCAGTCGATGGCCGCCCACCGTCCAGCGATCCGCCATGTGACGGATGACGATGGTGTTGTTGCGGCTCTCGGGCGTGCCTTCGCCGCTGTTGACCTTACCCAGGCTGTTGGCCCGGTAGAACGATTGGCGGGTGATCATCTGGAAGCCCGCACGTGCCGCCGGCACCACGTATTTGCGCGCCGCGCAATGGCCGGAGATCCACACGTCGTCGACATAGAACGCGGACGGCGGGGCGCCGCGATGGGTCAGCATCCCCTCCATGTCGGGAAAAAAGCGCGGCCGCACCAGATAGCCGGAAAACCCTTGCAGGATATCGATCTCGTAGCGCTTGCGCAGCCGGCGAGCGCGGATCGGTGCGGGCGGTTGCATGTAGAGATTGCTGCGGATCGTCGTCGGGCGGTCGGTCAGGTCGGCCGGCACCACCCAGCCGGAGAGGCCGATGGCCGCATCCCGGTCGACCTCCGCCTCGCTCGCCAGCACCTTCAGGAAGTCCGGCGGATAGATCCGGTCGTCGTCTACCACCACGATGGCGGCATCCGCATCGAGAGCTGTGAGGCTCGGAAACAGCTTCGTCGCCGGGCCGAAATCCTCGCAGCGCACGATGGTGACCGTCGCAAGCGCAGACAGCCACTCGGGGATCTCGTAACCGCAGTTCTCCCGGCGCGAGTGATGCGGCACGTTGAGACGGATTTCCGCCGGCGGCAGCGACTGGTCGAGCAGGCTCTTTAGCGTCATGCCGATATGCTCGATGCGGCTCGGGATCGTCGTCAGCGTCACCACCGGGCCGCGAGACGTTGCCGCCTGCGCCTTTCTATCCAGCTCGGCGATGTCGCGCCGTGCCAGCCTGCGCGTGCGGAACAGGTCGGCAATCAGCGTCTCGCCTTCGAAGAAGTCGTGGACGGCGATGGCCGTGGCGACACCGCCGCCGATGGCTGCGAGCGAGAGCGGTAGAACGAAGGACATGGAACTCTTTCCTCGGCCTTTTGTCGGCTGCCTCGGCGCTCAGAGCGCCTGTTGCCACTCGCGGATCGCGTCCACGGGCCAGACCAGCATCAGCACGTTGAGGGTGAGGTTGTCGCGGATGACGGCGAGCGCGACCAGCTCCATGGCGATGGCCAGCAGAACGGTCACCCAGACCGGCAGGCGCAGCGCCATCCAGAAGCCGACCAGCATCCACACCACGTCGAAGACCGAGTTCAGCACGCTGTCGCCGGTATAGCCGGCCGCGATGGTTGCCTCGCGGTAGCGGTCGATGATCCAGGGGCTGTTCTCGACGATCTCCCACACCGCCTCGATGACGATCGAGCCGACCGCCCGCCAGCCCATAGAGAGCCGGGGCGTCAACAGGTGGAACAGCCCGTAGAACAGCATCCCGTGGATGATGTGCGAGGGGGTGTACCAGTCGGAGATGTGCTGCGAATTGTCGGAGGAGGTGACGTCGGCGGTCCACAGCTTGATCTCGCCGCAGGTGCAGATCGGCACCCGCCCCATGGCGAGCAGGATGATGGCGGTCAGCGCGATCAGGGCGAGCGCGACGAGAAGGGGGAGGGCGCTTTTTCGCGAAAGCGTCATCGACGGGGTTCCTGCGTTGGGGCAGTTTCGGGAGAAGGGCTTCGCATGAGCCGCCAGCTATGGGCGGTAACGCGGCCATGCGCAAGCGGCACTGGAATTTGCCGGCGCAAGCGACTAGACCTCTGTCCACGAAAAGCGGGCCGCAACCGGCACCGCGCCACGAAATTCCATGGAGAGCGCATGAGCCTCACCGAAGCCCAGGCCGACGGCGGCCGGGACACGGCGCCGGACGCGGCAAGCCACCTGTCGCGCCGGACCTTCGCCATCATCTCGCATCCGGACGCCGGCAAGACGACACTGACGGAAAAGCTGCTGCTGTCGGGCGGCGCCATTCGTGCTGCCGGTCAGGTGCGCGCGCGCGGCGAGCGCCGGCGGGCCCGTTCGGACTGGATGAAGATCGAGCAGGAACGCGGCATCTCGGTCTCGTCCTCGGTCATGACCTTCGAGCGCGACGGCATCACCTTCAACCTGCTCGACACGCCGGGCCATGAGGACTTCTCGGAAGACACCTACCGCACGCTGACCGCCGTCGACGCGGCGATCATGGTCATCGACGCGGCCAAGGGCATCGAGACGCAGACGCGCAAGCTCTTCGAGGTCTGCCGCCTGCGCGACATCCCGATCATCACCTTCGTCAACAAGATCGACCGCGAAGGCCGCCACCCGCTGGAGGCGCTGGACGAGATCCAGGAGGCGCTCGCCCTCGACGTGGTGCCGATGACCTGGCCGGTCGGTATGGGCTCGGACTTCTTCGGCGTCTACGACTGGCAGGCGAAGCGCTTCCTCACCTCCTCCGAAGGACGCGGCAACCGCTTCGACTCCATCGTCGACGTCGCCGGCCTCGACGATCCCGCGCTCACCGAACGGGTGTTCCCGAACGTGCTCGCCGAGTTGGAGGAGAATGTCGAGCTCGGGGCCGAGGCCTATCCGGCCTTCGACCGCGAGGCCTTCATGGAAGGCCACATGACGCCGGTCTTCTTCGGGTCGGCGCTGCGCGACTACGGCGTTGAGGAAATCATCCAGTTCATCGCCCGCTTCGGTCCCGCACCGCATGCGCAGCCGGCGACGACCCGCGTCATCCGCCCGGAAGAGCCGAAGGTGACCGGTTTCGTCTTCAAGGTGCAGGCGAACATGGATCCCAAGCACCGCGACCGCATCGCGTTCGTGCGCCTGTGCTCGGGCACCTTCCGGCGCGGCATGAAGCTGAAGCATGTGCGGGCCAACAAGACCATCGCCGTGTCCGCGCCGATCTTCTTCTTCGCCGAGGAGCGCGAGCTCGCCGAGACCGCCTATCCGGGCGATGTCATCGGCGTGCCCAATCACGGCCAGTTGCGCGTCGGCGACACGCTGACGGAGGGCGAGGAGATCCACGTCACCGGCCTGCCGGCCTTCGCGCCGGAAGTGCTGCGCCGCGTGCGTCTGTCCGACACGATGCGCGTCAAGCAGATGCGCCAGGGTCTGATGGATCTCGCCGAGGAAGGCCTCGTGCAGATCTTCAAGCCGCAGATCGGCTCCAACTGGATCGTCGGCGTGGTCGGCGTGCTGCAGCTGGACGTGGTGGTCGACCGCCTGCGCAACGAATATGCGACGGAAATCGGCTTCGAGGCCGCGCCCTTCAGCACCGCGCGCTGGATCGAGTGCGACGACGAGCTGAAGCTGCGCAAGTTCCTGGAATCCAACCCGTCCAGCGTTGCCGAGGACCGCGACGACCGGCCCGTTTACCTTTTCAAGAACTCTTGGGAGGTAAACTATGTCGGAGAGAAGAACCCGGACATCCGCTTCCGCGAGACCCGCGAGATCGTGCATACGCCGGAAGGGTGAGCGTGAGGTGCGCCGCAGGCCGCTTCACGGCGCATGCAAGTGCAGGGCAGGGACGCAGAAGGCGTAATGAGTGCGCCTTTTCCTTGCATTGCACAGCAATGCATCCTATTTAATACCAATGCGCCGTTTGTTTGACGGCTTCATGATTCCACGCGTTTCGTCAAAGGCTAAGTGACCGAAGGGGGCTTGTTGCCATGGCCCTGGCATTCCCGACCGTACCGAAGGCATCGATGCGCGCGTCCCGTGTGATCGAGACCCTGCGCCTTTGGCTCGGCGGCAAGCCGGAGGCGGTGCAGGTCGCGGCCCTTCCCTGGCGGCGCGATGCTGAGGGGCAGCTCCTGGTGCTTCTCGCCACCAGCCGCGATACCGGACGCTGGGTCCTGCCCAAGGGCTGGCCGCAAAAGGGCCGCTCGCTCAGCGAGACGGCCGCCGTCGAAGCCTGGGAAGAGGCCGGCCTGTCCGGTCGTATCGGCAGCGATCCGCTCGGCAGCTATTTCTATCGCAAGCTTCTCGACAATGGGCTGCCCCGCCGCGTGCGCGTGCAGGTCTTCCCGCTGGCTGTGACCGAAGAGGCGCAGGACTGGCCGGAAAAGGGCCAGCGCGAGCTGCGCTGGTTCCTGCCCCACGAGGCTGCCCGCAACGTCCACGAGCCGGAGCTCGCCCGTATTCTCGGCAATGCCCGTCTTCTGGAGGAGTTGCGGTGATCTCGGTCTTCGTCTCCGCCTTCGGCGGCAGGTGACAGCCTTGCAGCCTTCATCCGTGGCGACCGTCGCCGGATCGTTATCTTTTGCGCGCAGCATGGCGCCATGAGCGACGGCAAGACCTCCCGCAACCGCAACACCATCGACAAGGACCTCGACAAGTTCACCTATGTCGAGGAAGCGACAAGCTATCTGTCGCGCTCCTATGTCACGCTGGGGTTCGGCTTCCTCTTTCTCGTGCTCGTCGGCAGCCTTGCCAGCCTGCTTGTGGCCGAGAATTCCCACTGGTTCCTGCTGACCGCGGCGCTCGTCCTGGGCGGCTACATGGCGCTGAACATCGGCGCCAACGACGTCGCCAACAACATGGGCCCGGCCGTCGGCGCGCGCGTGCTGACCATGGGCAGCGCGCTGGTGCTTGCGGCCCTGTGCGAGAGTGCCGGCGCGCTGCTGGCTGGCTCCGGGGTGGTCTCGACCATCGCTTCCGGCATCGTTTCGGCCGACCAGTTCGCGCGGCCGGGCGATTTTCCGCTGGCGATGCTCGCCGCGCTTGTCGCTGCGGCCCTTTGGATCAATCTGGCGACGGTGATCGGCGCGCCCGTGTCGACGACGCATGCGGTGGTCGGCGCGGTCGTCGGTGCGGGGCTGGTCTCTGCCGGCTCGGTCGCATTGGACGGCTTCACGCTGATCGCCATTGCCTCCGGCTGGCTGGTCTCGCCGGTCCTGGGCGGGGTATCCGCCGCGGTTCTGCTGTCGATGATCCGGCGGTGCATCCTCAGGGGCGACAACCGCCTTGCGGCCGCACGGCGCTGGCTGCCGGTGATCTTTGCGACCATGGCGGGCACCTTCACGCTCTACCTGATCCTTGTCGGGCTGCCGTCGCTGCGCGATTCCGGCCCGGTTCCGGTCGCGGCGCTGGGCCTTGCGGCGGCCGTGCTTGCCTTTGCCGTGTCGCGCCCGGCGGTGACACGCGCCTCTGAAGGGTTGGACGACCGCAATCAGTCGCTGCGCAAGCTGTTCCGGCCGCCGCTGGTGGTTGCCGCCGCCATCCTGTCCTTCGCCCATGGCGCCAATGATGTCGCCAATGCGATAGGTCCGGTCGCCGCTATCTTCTCCGCCCTCGGCCAGGACGGCATCGCCGCGCCCGGCGGCGGGTTGCTGCTTCCCGTTCTGATGGTCGGTGCGCTCGGCATCTCCCTCGGCCTGCTGCTGTTCGGCCCGCGCCTGGTGCGCATGGTCGGCGAGCGCATTACCCGGCTCAATCCGATCCGCGCCTTCTGCGTGCTGCTTGCCACCGCCATCACCGTGCTGCTCGCTAGCGCCGCCGGCCTGCCGATCTCCTCCACGCATACGGCGGTCGGGGCGATCTTCGGCGTCGGCTTCTACCGCGAATGGACGATGAACCGCGAGCGCCGCCAGCGCCTTGCGGAAAATGCCACGGAGCTGCTTGCCCCGCCCGACGGCAGCGAGCCGGCCGATATCCGCCGCCGCATGCTGGTGCGCCGCGCCCATGTGCTCACCATCATCAGCGCCTGGATGGTAACGGTCCCCGCCAGCGGCTCGCTCGCCGCCATCGTCTGGCTGCTGCTCTCCGCCGCCCTTTGACGGCAATGCCTGCGCGCCGTGTCCTGCCTCGGACCGAATTTCGGCGCAATCCTCCGCGATCCGTGACGACTTGACCGAACGCTTGATCCATCCTCACTGGACCGGATGAAAGCGACGATGAGTCCCGGACGGGAAGGGCGATGAATTGATGAACCGCGCAAGCTATCTGAAACAGCTGGAGGCGGACCTTGCCCGCTGGTCCGCCAAGGGGTGGATCGGCGCCGACGGGTTGGCGCAGATCCGGGCCGAGATCGGCCAGGCGCCCTCGGGCTGGTCGCGCCTTCCGGCCCTGTTCGCCGGTATCGGCACCATCTGCCTTGCGCTCGCGGTCGCGGCCTTCGTTGCCGCCAACTGGGAGGTGATCCCGCGCCCGGTCAAGCTGACGGGCATTGCGGTTCTGCTGCTGGCGGCGCATGGCTTTGCCGCCGCCATGGCCTCGCGGGGGCAGCGCCTCGTTGCCGATCTGGCCACCATGTTCGCAACCCTTGTCTTCGTCAGCGGTCTCGCCCTTGTCGGGCAGATCTACCACCTGCCGTCCGACTGGGCGGGCGGTGCGCTGCTCGTTGCCATCGGCGCCCTGGCCGCTGCCTGGCTGTGCGGCTCGCGGTCCTCGCTCATGGTCGCCGCGGTCGCGTCCATCGCCTGGCTGTTGTGGATCGGCGACCCGCCGCGTCCGACCCTGGCCGAGGTCGTCACCGCCCTTGCGCTGCTGGCCGCCTGCCTGGGCCATGTGGTGCGCATGACCTCCTTTGCCGGCCGCTGGCTGGTGCTGTTGCTGCTGACCGCCGTCTATGCCTGGCTGTTCGCGGCCTGGCTCGACATCAACTACCTGTTGTCCTCGAGCGAGATGGAGTTCTCGATCCTGCTCGTCGGCGCCGCCTTCGGCGCGCTGCTGCTGGTCTGGGGCCATCTCCTGTCCGGCGACGAGGCGCAGGGCGATGACGGCTCGGGGGATGTTTCGGCCCTTGCCCGGTCCGCCGCCAGCTTCGGCGTGATGGTTCTGGTCGGCATTGTCTTGCTGACGCTGATCATCGGTTTCACCGAAACCGTCTCGGACGAGGTCGCGCGCGAGATGCCGCATGTCTGGCCGCTGCACCTGACGCTTGCGGCCATGCTGGCCGGTCTCGTGCTGCAGGCCTTGCGCGCTCCGGCATCGCGCCCGCTCCGTATCGTCGCCGCGGCCGTTGTCCTGTCTGTCGCTTGCCCGGCGCTGCTGGTCTTCCTGCCGGGCAATACGGTGGTTCTCGCCTCGTTCACTCTGGCGGCCCTCGTTGCGATCAGCGCCGCCGGTTCGACCGCCTCGCAGTCCGGCTGGAGCTTCTGGGGCAATCTCGGCCTGGCCGCCGCGCTGCTCTATCTGCTCTACGAGACAGTGGGCTCGCTGCTCGGTCAGTCGGTCTTCTTCTTCGTCGCCGGCCTGCTGCTGGTGGCGGTGGCGATTGTCTCCGCAAGGCGGCTCAGAAAAAGCTCGGCCGCAGCCGCCGGGGAGGGCGCACAATGAAAACGCTTCTTGCTTCTCCCTGGGCCCGTTGGGGCCTTGCCGGCCTGTTGCAACTCGCCCTCGTCGGCCTGCCGCTGGCGGATCGGCTGCAGGTTCACTGGTTCGGGCAGGAGGTGACGCTGGCGCTGCGCCCGGTCGATCCGCGCGATCTGCTGCGCGGCGATTACGTCATCCTCAATCCGGAGATCCAACTGGTGGATGTCGGGGTCGGCGTGCCGCAGGACCTGTTCGGCGGCGATGCCGTCTGGGTGGTCGTCGAGCCGGACGGCGAGGGGATTTCCCGCGCCGTCGCCGTGCTTTCGGCGCCGCCCGCCGATGGGCGCATCGCTCTCAAGGGACAGGTCAGCAGAACGTCGCCGCCGACCGCCGATACCCTGCGCATCGACTACGGGCTCGACGCCTTCTTCGTGCCGGAAGGGCAAGGACTGGAGATCGAGCGGATGCCGCGCGACCGCGTGCGCCTTGTCGTTGCCGTCTCCGCCGACGGGCGCTCGGCGCCGCTGCGTCTCGTCGCCGACGGCGAGGTGTTGCTGAAGGACAGCGCCTTCTAGCGCAGTCCCCTTTCAGACGGGGCCCGTGCCCCGGTCGCTTTGTCGCAGCCGCCCCGGTCCTTTCCGGGGCGGTTTGCGTTGAAGCTCTGCCTTAAAAGAGGTATATCAGATACTGCTTTTAAGGAGACCGCATGCGCCTGACCCTTCAGACCGACTACGCCTTGCGGATGATGATGCACCTTGCCGTCATGGACGGCGTGCTCGTCACCATCGCCGATGTCGCAGACACGTTCCGTGTTTCCCGCAATCACCTGATGAAGGTCGCCCAGGCGCTGGCCCATGCCGGTCTCGTGGAAACCGTGCGCGGTCGCAGCGGCGGGCTCCGGCTCGCTCAGCTGGCAGACCGGATCCGCGTCGGTACGATCGTCCGCAAGCTGGAGCTGCAGACCGCGCTGGTCGACTGCTTTCCCGGCGGCAACGGCACCTGCCGCATCACCCCCTCCTGCCAGCTGAAGCCGGCGCTGTTCCGGGCGCGCGAGGCCTTCTTCGCCGTGCTCGACGAATACACGATCCACGACCTCGTCGCCGGCAATGCCGGCCTCAGGGATATCCTCACGGGAGAGGCGGCATGAGCGACATCCGCATCCGCAGCGCCAGCGAGCGCCGGGCCGAGATCCAGGCCGCCGCGGCCAGCCTCGGGATCGATGATGCCTATATCTCGGTGCTGGTCGACACGTTCTATGCCCGCGTGCGCCGCGACCCCGAGATCGGCCCGATCTTCGAGGCCGAGATCGCCGACGACTGGGAGCCGCATCTGGCCAAGATGAAGGACTTCTGGGCCTCGGTCGCGATGAATGCCGGCCGCTACAGCGGCCGCCCGGTGCCGGCGCATATCAAGCTCACGGCCCTCGAGCCCCGGCATTTCGCCATCTGGCTCGGCCATTTCGAAGAGGTCCTGAAGGACACGGCCCCGCATCCCGGCGCCGTCCCCTATTTCATGGAACGGGCGCGCCGCATCGCGCAGAGCCTGGAATTCGCCATCTCCGGGCTTCCCCCGATCCTCGCCCAGGGAGAACGCACATGAGCACCGTCGGTCTCGTCGTCATCGGCGCGGAAGTCGCCACGTTCCTGTTCTTCGCCGTCTATCTCGCGGCGCTGACCATCGGCATTATCGAGGACCGCGCGGTCGGGCGCGTGCCGGCGCTGGATGCGACCGGGCGGGCGCTGTTCCGTGCCGCCAGATACGGCTTCACCACCGGCATCGCGGCGGTCGTCCTTCTCACCCTGTGGAACATCGCGGAGAGCATCGCATGAGCACGCCCATGAGCACGCAAGACACCGTCCGGCCGGTCCTCTGGCCCTGGCTGCTGCTGTGGGTCGCAGCGCCCATGCCGCTCTATATCTGGCTCGTCGTCGCGCTGCTGCTGTAGCAGTGCTGCAGTAGCAGAAACGGGGGCGGGCTCAGTCCGCCCCTTCTTCCTCGGCCAGCATCTCCAGCTCCAGCCAGGTGTCCTCGGCTTCCGCAAGCTTGGTCTGAAGTTCCGTCAGTTTGGCCATCAGGGTGTCGAAGCGTTTCGGGTCGCGGGCATAGAGGTTCTGGTCCTCCAGCTCGCCCTGCAGCTTGCCGATCTCCTTGCCCAGCTTCTCGATCTCCTTCGGCAGCGTCTTCAGCTGGTGCTGCTGGGTGAAGCTCAGGCGCGATTTCTTCTTCGGCCGCTCCGCCGCGGGCTTCTCCTTCGCCGCCGCCGGCTTGGCACCGCCCGCATCGCTTGCGCCCTTGCGCGCCGAGACGCCTTCGCCGCGCTGCGCCACCATGTCGGAATAGCCGCCGGCATATTCGCGCCACAGCCCGTCGCCCTCGGCAAAGACCGTCGACGTCGCCACCCGGTCGAGGAAGTCGCGGTCGTGGCTGACCAGCAGCACGGTGCCCGGATAGTCGGACAGCATCTCCTGCAGGAGATCCAGCGTCTCCAGGTCGAGATCGTTGGTTGGCTCGTCGAGCACCAGGAGGTTCGACGAGCGGGCAAGCGCCCGCGCCAGCATCAACCGGCCGCGCTCGCCGCCCGACAGCGCAGCAACCGGCGTGCGTGCCTGCTCCGGCGCGAACAGGAAGTCCTTCATGTAGGAGACGACGTGGCGCGGCCCGTCCGGCAGCATCACCGTGTCGCCGCCGCTGCCCGTCAGCACTTCGGCGACGGTCTCGTCGTCCTTCAGCGTCTCGCGCGACTGGTCCATGGTCACCATGGTCAGCGACGAGCCGAGGATCACCTCGCCGCTGTCGGGCTGCAGTTCGCCGGTCAGCAGCTTCAAGAGCGTCGTCTTGCCCGCGCCGTTGGCGCCGACAAGGCCGACCCGGTCGCCGCGCAGGATGCGGGTGGAGAAGTCCTTCACCACCGGCCCGTTGCCGTAGTCCTTGGAGATGCCGCGCGCCTCGATCACCCGCTTGCCGGAAACCTCCGTCTCGCCGACCGTCAGCTTGACGGTGCCCTGCGGCCCGCGATGGTCCTTCTTCTGCGCGCGCAGGTCGGCGAGCTCGCGCACGCGGCGCATGTTGCGCTTGCGCCGGGCGGTGACGCCGTAGGTCATCCAGTGCTCCTCGCGCTTGATCTTCTGCGCGAGTTTCTGCTGGTCGCGTTCCTCCTGCTCGAACACCTCGTCGCGCCAGGCCTCGAAATGGGCGAAGCCCTTGTCGAGCCTGCGCGCGATGCCCCGGTCGATCCACACGGTGGCGCGGGTGAGGTCGGCGAGGAACCGCCGGTCGTGGCTGATCAGCACGATGGCCGAGCGCATCGAGGCGAGTTCGCTCTCAAGCCATTCGATGGCCGGAAGGTCCAGATGGTTCGTCGGTTCGTCGAGCAGCAGGATGTCCGGCTCCGGCGCCAGCGTGCGGGCGAGCGCCGCCCGGCGCTTCTCGCCGCCCGACAGCCGTCCCGGCTCCTCGCGGCCGGTCAGGCCGAGCACGTCCAGAAGGTATTGCGCACGGTACGGGTCGTCCCCCGGCGCCAGCCCGCCGCTCGCATAGTCGAGCACGGTGGCATAGGCGGACAGGTCCGGCTCCTGCGGCAGGTAGCGGATCGTTCGCCCCGGCTGCACGAAGCGCTCGCCGTGATCGGCCTCCACCAGCCCGGCGGCGATCTTCAGCAGCGTCGACTTGCCCGAGCCGTTGCGACCGACGAGGCCGATGCGATCGCCCTCGCCGACCTGCAGCTCGGCCGAGGTGAGGAGCGGCGTGCCGCCGAAGGTCAGGGCGATGTCGCGAAGATGGAGAAGGGGAGGGGCCATGTGCGTCCGGGTCGGGGTTGTGTCGGAAAATCGGTATGGGCGCGCGTCAGCGACCTGCGGCCGCGCTGCGTCAACTGCTGCGCGGCTCGGCACCGTCCTAGGACGGAAAGCCTGTCTCAGTCCAGAGCCTTCACCCGGGTCAGCAGGGCGCGGGTCAGTGCCATCAGCTTGCGCATCTCCTCGCGCGCCCGCTCCGGCTCGCGCGCCTCGACGGCGTCCAGCACGCGGGCATGCTGGCCGAGCGCGATTGGGTCGCTGACGCCCGGATCGGAGCTGATGCGGATCGAGGCCCGCAGCGCGTTCTCGATGCAGGCGCCGAGGCCGGACAGCAGCGCGTTGCCGCCGGCCGCCAGCAGCAGCCGGTGAAAGCGCACATCCGCGTCCTGGGTCGCCGGTGTGCGGTTGCCGTCGGCGATGCCCATGGCGTCCAGCGCCTCGCGCATGGCGGCGATGGTCTCGGCGTCGGCGTTCTGCGCGGCAAGGGCCGCGGCCTCCGGCTCCACCATCTCGCGGATGGCGACCAGCTCGGCCAGCAGCTGGCTCTGCGGCACCACCTTCTGCCGCCAGGCCAGCATCTGGTCGTCGAGGAAGTTCCAATGGACTTCCGGGCGCACGCTGGTGCCGTGCTTGGGCCGCGAGGTGATCAGCCCCTTGCCGACCAGGATCTGCAGCGCCTCGCGCAGGCAGGTGCGGCTGACGCCGAGGCTGCCCAGCAGTTCGGCTTCCGTCGGCAGGGTCGCGCCGGGCTGGTAGGTGCCGTCGAGAATGCGCAGGGCGAGCGTCTCCGCCACTGCCGACTTGAGGTTGCCGCGCATCGGCTGGGATGCGACCGGCAGGCTGGTCTTGTCTTTCTGCATTGTCCCGGTGGGGCTTGTGCTTCGCCGTCTATGCCTTCGGCTATTGCACCGGCCAAATCAAGAGAAAGCGCCGAATTTGGTCGCAGGAGGGTACTAACCCGTATGCCGACGGGCATTCTCGCGCGAATTTTATCGAATCTTGGCGCTGCGTTGCGCGCCTGCACTCGCGCGCGGCACGCTGATCGGATATTGAGGCGATAGCATCGCGAGGGGGCAAGGCGAGGCACCAGACGGGAGCATGGATTGACCAGCATGGACGCCGATACCAAAGACATTCGCCAGATCGCTAGCGCGGCCGAAGGGCCGCTGCGGCTCAGCCGGCGTGCACTCATCATCGGCGCCCCGCTGGTGCTGGCGGCCTGCCAGAGCTCGGGCATCGCCACCACCGGTGCCGCCGTCACGCCGGCGGTCGTCAAGGGTCCGCCGCTGCCGGGCGAGGATTTCGACTACGCCTCGGCCTATGCGGCGGTGACCGACTACGACTTCAAGGTTCCTGCGCTCCCCTACAAGAAGTTCGATCGCAAGTACTGGCGCCAGGTCGTCGATTACGACAGCCGCCATCCGGCCGGCACCATCATCGTCGACCCTTACGGCAAGTTCCTGTACTGGACGTTGCCGGGCGGCAAGGCGCTGCGCTACGGCATCGGTGTCGGCAAGGCCGGCTTCGCCTGGTCGGGCGATGCCAAGGTCCGCGTCAAGCGCGTGTGGCCGCTCTGGCGCCCTCCTCGGGAGATGATCGCCCGCAACCCGCAGCTCGAGAAGTACTGGAAGGACGGCTATCCGCGCGGACCGCAGAACCCGCTCGGCGCGCGCGCCCTCGACCTGTGGCAGGGCAGCGTCGACACGCTGTACCGCATCCACGGCACCAAGGAGCCGAACAGCATCGGCCGCAGCGTGTCGTCGGGCTGTATCCGCATGTGGAACCAGGACATCATGGACCTGTTCGAGCGGGTGCCGACCCACACCAATGTCGTCGTTCTGGGCAAGCCTTCGGCGAGTTCCTGATCGGCCTCAGATTTTGAGCCGGCGCGCCTGTGCCGGCTCCACCCGGGCGAGCGAGGCGACGAAGTCGTTGAACCGCTCGCCCTGGATCAGGATATGCGAGCGCAGCGCCGCTTCCGCCTTGCGGTCGTCGCCTGCCACGATCGCGTCGACGATCTCCTTGTGCTCGCTCAGCGAATTCCCCACACGGTTTCGCACTCTCAGCTGAAGACGCCGATAGGGCTTGAGCCGGTTCTGCAGCGCTCTTGCCTGATCGGCGAGGAAGCCGTTGCCGCTGCCGCGATAGATCGTGTCGTGGAACGTCTCGTTGGCGTAGAAATAGGCGTCCGGCTCGCCGGCATCGGCCGCCGCCGTGCAGGCCTCGTGCGCGGCCAGCAGGTCCGCGTGCTCGCCCGCCGTCATCCGCCGGCAGGCCAGCCTTGCGCACATCGCCTCCAGCTCCGCCATCACCTCGAACATCTCGATCAGGCGGGAGACGCCGATCTCCTGCACGAAGGCGCCGCGCCGGGGACGGATCTCCACCAGCCCGGATGCCGACAGCTCGATCAATGCTTCGCGGATCGGCGTGCGCGAGACGTTGAAGCGCTTGGCCAGCGACACCTCGTCGAGCCGCGTTCCGGGCGCGAAGACGCCGGTGGCGATGTCGTATTCCAGCGCTTCACGCAGGATCTGGGCGGTGCGAAGAGCTGGCTTGTGTGGGGTCGGCGAGGCATCCATGCGCACATTTTATGCAAGCCCCGCTCCCTTGTATACAAAAACCGTTGACTTGAATGCATGCCCCGTGGTCACCTTCGGTCGAGACGGGCTGCCCCAGGGAAGAGGGGGGCGGTTATCGTCCGCACATGCAAGCCGGTGGCCGCGAACATGGCCGGCCGGCACTGGGAGGAAACCAATGTTCAAGTCATTCACGAGGGCCGCTCTCGGCCTGACCACCGCCCTTGCTCTCGCCGTGCCGGCCGCGCATGCCGCCGACGTCGTGCTCAAGGCCTCGCACCAGTGGCCGGGCGGCAAGGGCGACGTTCGCGACGAGATGGTCCAGATCCTTGCCCGCGAGGTCGCCAAGGCCAATGTCGGCGTCGAGATCAAGGTCTATCCCGGCCAGTCGCTGTTCAAGGCGAACGAGCAGTGGGGCGCCATGACCAAGGGCCAGCTCGACATCTCCGCCTTCCCGCTGGACTACGCCTCGGGCCGCCATCCGCAGTTCTCTGCGACCCTGATGCCGGGCCTGGTGCGCAACCATGACCGCGCCGGCCGCCTCAACACCTCGCCCTTCATGGACGACATCAAGAAGATCGTGAACGATGCCGGCGTCGTCGTCATCGCCGATGCGTGGCTGGCCGGCGGCTTCGCCTCCAAGAAGCAGTGCATCACCTCGCCCGACACGATGCAGGGTCAGGTGACCCGTGCGGCGGGACCGGCCTTCGAGCAGATGCTGGTGGGAGCGGGTGCCTCGATTTCCTCGATGCCGTCCTCGGAGATCTATACCGGCCTGCAGACCGGCGTGCTCGACGCGGCCAACACCTCGTCCGGCTCGTTCGTGTCCTATCGCCTCTATGAGCAGACCACCTGCCTGACCGCGCCGGGCGCCAACGCCCTGTGGTTCATGTACGAGCCGATCCTCATGTCCAAGCGCAGCTGGGACAAGTTGTCGAAGGAGCAGCAGGACGCTCTCATGGCGGCCGGCAAGGTGGCCCAGGACTACTTCGCGGCCGAGGCCAAGGGGCTCGACGACAAGATGATCAAGGCGTTCAAGGATGCCGGCGTCGAGGTCGTGGAGATGTCGCCCGAGAACTATGACGCCTGGCTCGCGATCGCCAAGGAGACTTCCTACAAGAACTTCTCCGAGAACGTGCCCGGCGGCGAGGACCTGATCGCCAAGGCTCTGGCTGTCGAGTGATCGCGGTTTGCCGGCGGCAACAGACCGCCGGCATTCGCCCTGCGCGGGGCCGGCACGGCCGGTCCCGCAACATCCAACACCTGCGCTTGCCGTTGCCGCCGGCCGACCTGCCGGCCGGGGAGGGGCTTTGCCCGGCGGGCGCCGATGCAACCGGAACCAAAAGGCGATGTCCTTCTACATAACCGCGGTCTCGGCCGTGTCGCGCTTCTTCGGGCTGATCGCGATGGTGCTGACGGGAAGCGCCGCGCTGGTCGTCACGCACATGGTCATCGTGCGCTATTTTCTCGGAGGCTCGACCGTCTGGCAGACCGAATTCGTCATCTATGCGCTGGTCGCCGCCACCTTCCTCGGCTCGCCTTACGTGCTGCTTAACAAGGGCCACGTGAACGTCGACCTGCTGCAGCTGCGTGCCGCCCCCGTTCCGCGCCGGATCATGCAGACCCTGTCGGCGCTGGCCGGCATCGCCTTCTGCGCCCTGCTGGCCTGGTCGGGCTGGATCTATTTCCACGAGGCCTGGTCCTACGGCTGGCGCACCAGCACCGTGTGGGCGATCCCCTTGTGGATCCCGTTGTTGCCGCTGCCGGTCGGCGTCGGTCTGATGGTCCTGCAATACATCGCTGAAATCATGAAAATCCACGGAGGTGCGCGATGACGCCCATGCTCTGGGGCGCCGGCGTCCTCGTCGCGCTGCTCGCGCTTCTCGCGGTCGGAACGCCGATCGCCTTCGCCCTCGGCCTCGTGTCGATCCTGGCCCTGATCCTCGCCGACGGCTGGGGCAGCGTGTCGATCCTCGGCGAGACCTTCTTCGGCGGCCTGGCCTCCTTCGGCCTGGTGTCGATCCCCATGTTCATCCTGATGGGTGCGGCCGTTGCGTCCTCGCCCGCCGGCAAGGACCTCTACGAGGCGCTCGACCGCTGGCTGAACCGGGTGCCCGGCGGCCTCGTCCTGTCAAATCTCGGCGCCTGCTCGATCTTCGCCGCCCTTTCCGGCTCGTCCCCGGCGACCTGCGCTGCCATCGGCAAGATGGGCATCCCGGAGATGACCAAGCGCGGCTATCCGAACGAGATCGCCGCCGGCTCCATCGCCGCCGGCGGTACGCTCGGCATCCTCATCCCGCCGTCGGTCACCATGATCGTCTACGGCATCGCCACCGAGACCTCCATCGGCCGCCTGTTCCTGGCCGGTCTTCTGCCGGGCTTCATGCTCACGGTCCTGTTCATGGCCTGGACCATCTACGACTGCCGCCGTCGCGGCGTCGGGCTCGACATGCTCGGCCGCCGCTTCTCCTTCCGCGAGCGCCTCGAGGTGCTGCCGCGCGTGCTGCCCTTCCTCGGCATCATCGCGGCGATCCTCTACGTGCTCTATGGCGGCGTCGCCACCCCGTCGGAGGCCGCCGGCGTCGGCGCGCTGTTCTGCCTCATCTTCGTGGCCGTGATCTACCGGCTGTGGAAGCTTTCGCTCTACAGCTCGCTGTTCCGCGACACGCTGAAGGAAAGCGTCATGATCATGATGATCATCGGCGCCTCGGAGCTGTTCTCCTTCGCCCTGTCCTCGCTCTTCATCACCCAGACCATCGCCGAGTGGATCTCCCTGCTCGACGTCAACAAGTGGGTGCTGATGGCGATCATCAACGCCTTCCTGCTGTTCGCCGGCTTCTTCCTGCCGCCGGTGGCGGTGATCCTGATGACGGCGCCGATCCTGCTGCCGATCATCATCCAGGCGGGCTTCGATCCCTACTGGTTCGCGGTCATCCTCACCATCAACATGGAGATCGGGCTGATCACCCCGCCGGTGGGCTTGAACCTCTATGTCATCAATGGCATAGCGCCCAACATCACCCTGGGCGAGATCCTGCGTGGATCGCTCCCCTATGTCGGGTGCATGGTTGTCGGTATCGTCTTGCTGTGCCTGATGCCGGAGATCGCGCTCTGGCTGCCTAACCTCCTGATGGGACCCGCCCTATGAGCAGCAGCAGCTTCTTCAACGACCTTCTCGCCTCCATCGCCGAGCAGGGCCGCCACTTCCTCGACCTTCGGCGGGACCGTCCGCCGAGCGGTCGGGCGCTCGGCGATCTGTGCGAGGCGCTGCTGTCGGGGCGCGGCGAGGCGTCCGGCGTCGCCCTGGCCAAGGACGTGCTGGCGAGCTATGCGGCCCTGTCGCCGGAGGGGCGTGCCGAGTTCTTCGACGATCTCGCCGCCCGCTTCGGCCCGGACCGCGACAAGGTCGAGGAAGCTGCCCGCTCTGTGCTCGAGGACCCATTGGACGAGGCGCGCCTGCGCCGCCTGCACGCCGTCTCCGAGCCGCGCCGGCAGGAGCTGATCCGTCGGCTCAACCTGGCGCCGGGCGGGACCTCCGCGCTGGTCGGCATGCGGCGTCAGCTGCTTGCGGGCCTGCGCGAGCATCCCGACTGGGCCAATGTCGACCGGGACTTCGAGCACCTGTTCTCCTCGTGGTTCAACAGGGGCTTTCTCGTGATGCGCCGGATCGACTGGTCGACCCCGGCGGTGATCCTGGAGCGGATCATCCGCTATGAGGCGGTGCACGAGATTCGCGACTGGGACGACCTGCGCCGGCGCATCGACGTGCCCGACCGGCGTCTTTACGCGTTCTTCCACCCCGCGCTCGTCGATGATCCGCTGATCTTCGTCGAGGTGGCGCTCACCAAGGCGATCCCCGACGCGATCCCGCCGATCCTTGCCGAGCAGCGGACCGGTATCGACGCGGTCGAGGCCAACACGGCGGTCTTTTATTCCATCTCGAACTGCCAGGAGGGCCTGCGCGGCATTTCCTTCGGCAACTTCCTGATCAAGCAGGTGGTGGAGGAGCTGCGCCGCGACCTGCCCAACCTGAAGACCTTCGTCACCCTGTCGCCGGTGCCGGGTCTGCGCACCTGGCTCGGCAAGGCGCTGGCGGAGGAGGGCAATCCGGCCGTCTCGATCCTGACGCCGGAGCTGCGCGAACTGCTGGCAAACGGCGGCGGCGAGGCGCCGCTGCCGGAGGAGGCGCGCGAGCCCTTGCGGGCCCTTTGCGCCCATTACCTTGCCCGCGAGAAGCGCGGCGGCCGCAAGCCGCTCGATCCCGTCGCCCGCTTCCATCTGGGCAACGGCGCCCGGCTTGAGCGCATCAACTGGAACGCCGATCCCTCGCGCAACGGCCTGCGCCAGTCCTTCGGCCTGATGGTCAACTATCTTTACGATCTCGGCGATATCGAGAAAAACCACGAGGCCTTCGAGGCTCAGGGGACGGTCGCTGCCGCCAGCTCCGTCATCCGTCTGCTGAAATCCGTCCCAGAACTCAGGACACAGACACCGGATCCCGTCGCATGACGCAAGAAAACCATCTCTTCTCCCGTATCCGCGCCGCCATCCGCAACGAGCAGGCGCCCTTCATCGAAAAGCCCTCGGGAGAGGTCATCACCTATGGCGGGCTGCTGGCCCGCTCGGCCGCCTATGCCAATGCGCTCGTTGCCCTCGGCGTCAAGCCGGGCGACCGCGTCGCCGTGCAGGTGGAAAAGTCCGCCGATGCCCTGATGCTCTATCTCGGCACCGTGCGCGCCGGCGCCGTGTTCCTGCCGCTCAACACTGCCTATACCCCGGCGGAGATCGACTATTTCGTCGGCGACGCCGCTCCGGCCCTGCTGGTCTGCGATCCCGCTCGCAAGGACGCGCTTTCGCCCATCGCCGAAAAAGTCGGTGCGCGGGTCGAGACGCTGGATCCTGAGGGGCGCGGTAGCCTCAGCGATGCGGCGGATGCAGCCGCCACCGACTTCGACGACGTTGCCCGCGGCGCCGACGATCTTGCGGCCATCCTCTACACCTCCGGCACCACCGGGCGCTCCAAGGGCGCCATGCTCAGCCACGAGAACCTGACGTCCAACGCCTCGGTTCTCGTCGACTACTGGCACTACACCTCTAACGACGTGCTGCTGCATGCCCTGCCGATCTTCCACACGCATGGGCTCTTCGTCGCCACCAACGTGACGCTACTGGCCGGCGGATCGATGCTGTTCCTGCCGAAGTTCGATCTCGACGAGATCCTGCGCCTGATGCCGCGCGCCACCACCATGATGGGCGTGCCGACCTTCTATGCGCGCCTGCTCGGCACCGACCGCTTTACCCGCGAGCTCGCGGCCCACATGCGCCTGTTCGTCTCCGGCTCGGCGCCGCTCTCGGCCGAGGTGCACAAGGCGTTCAGCGCCCGCACCGGCCACGCCATTCTCGAGCGCTACGGCATGACCGAGACCAACATGAACACCTCCAACCCCTATGACGGCGACCGCCGTCCGGGCACCGTCGGCTATCCGCTGCCGGGCGTGGAGCTGCGCATCGCCGATCCGGACAGCGGCAAGGTGCTGGCCCAGGGCGAGGTCGGCGTCATCGAGGTCAAGGGCCCGAACGTTTTCAAGGGCTACTGGCAGATGCCGGAAAAGACCGCGTCGGAGTTCCGCACCGACGGCTTCTTCATCACCGGCGACATGGGGCTCATCGACGAGCGCGGCTACGTCTCCATCGTCGGCCGCGCCAAGGACCTGATCATCTCCGGCGGCTTCAACGTCTATCCGGCCGAGGTCGAGGCAGCGATCGACGAGATCGAGGGCGTGGCGGAGAGTGCGGTGATCGGCGTGCCCCATGCGGATTTCGGCGAGGGTGTCGTCGCCGTGGTCGCCCCGCACAAGGGCGTTTCGCTCGATCCGGAGGCGGTGGTCGCCCCGCTCGCCGAGCGCCTTGCCCGCTTCAAGCAGCCGAAGAAGGTCTACGTGCTACCCGAGCTGCCGCGCAACACCATGGGCAAGATCCAGAAGAACGTCCTGCGCGACATGTACAAGGACACGTTCGCCTGACGGATCGGTCTTGCGGATAAGCTCAAAGGGCCGGCGGTGCGTCTTGCACCGCCGGCCTTTTGCGTTTCGTCAGAACAGGTTCTCGACGGTGGTCAGGCCCAGCACCAGCCAGTCCTGCATGCCGCCGCGATAGTAGTGGATCTTCTCGGCCGGAAAGCCCTCGCGCACCATGGCGCGGATCGCCTGCGGGCTCTGGCCGCAGGCCGGGCCGTTGCAGAAGGCGAAGACGTCCAGCGCGCCGCTGCAGTCCCACTTGCCCTGCTCGCCGGAGCAGCCCAGCTCGTCGAGCCGCATCGACACTTCGGTATAGGGAATGTGGATCGAGCCGGGGATCGTCGACTTCACCCGCCACTCCATCGTCCGCATGTCGACGACACGGGCGTTTTCGTCCTGGAGCGCGGCCAGCACTTCCAGCTCGCCGGCCGGATGCACGCCGGGCACCGGGATCATCGGCTGCAGCACGCCGCCGATCAGCTGGGTCTCGTTCATCGTGCGGGTGATCTCGACCGGCCCGTCCTCGGTCTGGATGGTGACGGACTTGGTGTCCGGACCAAGATCGAGAGCTTCTTCCGCGGCAAGCGGAAGCGTCGAGGCGGTCAGGCCCATCGCCACGAGGGCGGTCAAAAGGCGCATCGGATTTCCTCCCGTTGGGCTGTCGGCGCAGCCCTGTTACACATTCATGATTTCGAATGCGTGGCCGTTACGCAAGCCGGAAATGGTCGCGCCTTGCGTTTTGTCGGAAGGAACGGCTGGAAGGGACGGAAAGGGAAGGGCGCCCGGCGGCAAGCCGGGCGCCCGTTCCAGGTGTCTAGTGTGCCTTGCCGCGCGTCGCGGGGGCACTGGCGGGCTGATGCCGGCGCCGCTCGAGGCTGCTGAGTTCCGTGTCGAATGCTTCCGACAGGGCGTCTAGCGCGGCCAGCACCTCGTGGCTCGCCTTGTCCAGATCGCCGAGGCGTGCGGCGGCGACATCGCTATCGCCGATGGCATGGGCGGCAAGCGCCGCCTTGGCTGCGGCATGCACGCGCTGGTGCGGCGCCTGTACGGCCAGATAGGCCGGATGCGCGCGCACGGCTTCGTTGTCGATGGCATCGTACCACTGCCCGAAGCGGCAGCCGTGATGGTCCGGCACCGCATCGACGGTCCAGTCGTCGCGGCCGATGACCGTGTCCACAACCTTCTTCTTGAACAGGACGTGGTCGATCTTCGCCATCTCGCAGAGCGAGCGATGCGAGGTCGCGTTGAACCAGGTCTGC
This sequence comes from Stappia sp. 28M-7, assembly GCF_014252955.1. Lineage (NCBI taxonomy): Bacteria > Pseudomonadati > Pseudomonadota > Alphaproteobacteria > Hyphomicrobiales > Stappiaceae > Stappia > Stappia quadratibracata. The sequence continues at coordinate 1,498,262 of NZ_JACMIA010000001.1, forward strand.
GCGTTGTTGGAGAAGCGGTCGTTGCTGGCCTGCAGCGTCGCGCTCATCGAGATCAGCTGGCGGTCGTTCTCGGCGGCAAGGTCGGCAACGCCGGTGATGCTCACCGCGATCTCCTGGCTCGATTCCTTCTGCTGGCCGAGGATCTGGGAGATCTCCTGCATCCGGGCCGAGACTTCGCTGATCTGCGCGCTGATCGAGTGCATTTGCTCGTTGGCGCCCGAGATCGTCTCCTGTCCGCGCGTCACCGCCTCGCAGGAACTGTCGATGGCCATCTGCGTCGTGCTCATGCCCGCGCGCAGCGCCGCGATGCGCTGGGTGATGTCCTCGGTCGCCTTCGCCGTCTGGGTGGCGAGGCTCTTCACCTCGCTGGCGACGACGGCAAAACCGCGGCCCGCCTCGCCGGCGCGCGCCGCCTCGATCGTGGCATTCAGCGCCAGCAGGTTGGTCTGGCTGGCGATGCTCTCGATCACCGACAGGAATTCGCCGATCTGCTCGGACGCCTTCTGCAGCTCGGCGAGGTTGGACGAGCTCTCCTGCGCGGTTGCCGCGATCTCGCCCATGCAGCGGGACACGTCGTCCATCGCCCGCAAGCCGTGTGCCACCGCCTCGTTGGTGGCGTCGGCCTGGCGTGCGGCGCTGTCGCTGTTGCCGGCGATCTGCTCGACCGAGGTGACCAGTTCCGTCGCGGCGGCGGAAATTGCCTGGCCGCTTTCGCGCGCCCTGCGGGTGTTGCGCGAGAAGGTGGCCATGCCGATGGCCACGTCATTGATGTCGGACACCGTGCCGGCCAGGCTGCGCAGCGAGGCCAGCTCGTTGTCCATCTTGTTTTCCTGCGCCTGTTGGCGCAGCACGCCGTTCTCGTACGCGTCGTAGGAGACGATCATGTCGAGGAAGGTGCGGCTGACCAGCACCTGCAGCGCCTCGGCGAGCTTCGTCGGCTGCAGGCGGTGACGGCTGGCGAGCGCGGGGATCGCCTCCACCAGCAGCCGGCCGTAGGAGGCCAGATACCACTTCGGTTCCAGGTTGATGCGCACATGCGCTTCGCCGATCCTCACCGCACGCGCCTCGAACTCCGCGTCCGGCTCGTGGTTGAAGATGTAGTCCCAGTGGTCGGTCTGGGCATTTTTCAGCCGAGGCACGTTCTCGCCCTTGGCGCCCAGCTTGGGCGCCAGCGAGGGGTGCTTGGAGATGCTGGCATAGAAGCCGTCGAGAATTTCCGGCATGGCCGGCTTGAGCTTCTGCCACACGGCCCTGGCCTGGTCGGTGGTAAACTCGTCGGCACCGATGAAACCGGCAATCTCCTCGCCAATATTCTGGGATTTCTTCGAGGGCCCGGTTTTCCGCGCTGCACTTGCCATTCTTTGTCCTTCGCCAGTCGAGACGCTTTACGGAGGTTTCGGACAGTCGGGTAAACAGTGAGCTAACAGTTCTGAAATATCGAATGTTTTCGAGCTTTTGCCGGCAAGCCGGTCGGCCCGCTTTGGAGCGCGGGGCGAATCGCCGATAGTGGCGGGGTTCCCGCGAATGGCCCTTGCAATGCGCAGGCCGGGCTGCCATGCCGGCGGGACCGTTCGACTTCCACCACACGAGACCATCGGCACGCATGACTGTCAGCATCGACATGGGCGAGGTGAGGGGAGCGGGCTCGGCCGCCTCCTGCCAATTCGATCTCGAGGAGCTGCTCGCAACGCGCCTGCTCGTCCAGGGCAATTCGGGCTCCGGCAAGTCTCACCTGTTGCGCCGCCTGCTGGAGCAGAGCGCACCCTGGGTGCAGCAGGTCGTCATCGACCCGGAAGGCGATTTCGTCACCCTCTCCGAGCGCTTCGGCCATGTGGTGGTCGATGCCGCAGGCAGCGAGCGCGATCTTGCGGTCATCGCAACGCGTGTGCGCGCCCACCGTGTTTCCGTCGTTCTCAACCTGGAAGGGCTCGAGCCCGACCGGCAGATGAAGGCCGCCGCCGTCTTCCTCAACACCCTGTTCGAGGCCGAGCGCGACCACTGGTATCCCGTCCTTGTCGTTGTCGACGAGGCGCAGCTCTTTGCACCGGCCGCGTCCGGCGATACGGGCGAGGAGGCGCGCCGCGTTGCCCTCGGTGCCATGACCAACCTGATGTGCCGTGGCCGAAAGCGCGGCCTTGCCGGCGTCATCGCCACCCAGCGTCTGGCCAAGCTTGCCAAGAACGTTGCCGCCGAAGCCTCCAACTTCCTGATGGGCCGGACCTTTCTCGATATCGACATGGCCCGTGCCGCTGATTTGCTGGGCATGGAAAAGCGTCAGGCCGAGGCCTTCCGCAATCTCGACCGCGGTCATTTCGTGGCGCTCGGGCCGGCCGTTTCGCGCCGTCCCATGACGGTGCGCATTGGTGCGGTGGAGACCGCCGGCCGCGGCGGCGGTCCGCGTCTGACGCCGCTGCCGCAGGGCCGTCCGGAGGATCTGCAGGACCTTCTGTTCCAGCCGGCAAGCCAGGACGAGCGGGTTGCCGCCGAGCGCCCGCCGGTGCAGCACGCGATTCCCGCCTCCGAGGTGCTGGAGCGCCTGACCCGTCAGGCGGCCAAGCGTGAGGAGGCGGAGACCGAGCCGCTCGACCGCGAGGCGCAGGACAAGGCGGTGGACGCCGTGATCGCCGAACTGCTCGGCGATGGCGAGGCCGCGTTCCAGCCGATGGCCGCCCTCTATCAGGACTTTCTCGTGCGCTGCCGCATCGCCCGCCTGCCGGGCCGCCCGCCGGAACTGCCCGAGTTCCGCCAGCGTGTCGCGCTCGCGCGTGCCGGCGTCGAGGCCAGCGACATCGACCCGTCCGTCTGGTCGGCCGCCGAAACGGTCGCCGGCAGCCTTCCGGAGGAAATGCGCGGCGTCTATCTGCTGCTCGCCAAGGCGGCGCTGGAAGGGCGCCCCTGTCCGCCCGACAGCGAGATCGCCCGCGCCTATGGTACCCGTTCGCCGGGCCGTGCCCGCTGGCTCCTGACCCATATGGAGGAACAGGGCGTTCTGGTCTGCGCCAACGACCTGCGGGGCAACCGCATCGTCACGTTGACCGACCTCGACTGCCAGACGGCGCCCCAGTCTTCGCGCGCGGCCGGCTGAGCCGGAAAAGCCTCTGCGGTCACGAAGAGTTGACCGCAGAAAACCGCGCGTTTTGCGCGATTGCTCTCCTTGTCAGTCCTGACAGGCCGGTCTAATCTTTCCGGTGTTTTCTCATGCATTGCGCGGTTTCGGTCGTTTGCCGGGGGCTCGGGCCGCATGAACCTCCCGGCCCGGCTGCCTGAGCCGGCGGGTCAGCCTTGGGGTTGTTGCCAGATGAGTTACCGGAGCGTACCCGCCGTCGGAACCGCCATCGTCGCGTTGGCGCTTGCTGGCGGCGTCGCCTATCTCAGCTGGACCGAAGGACCCTCTCTCTTCGCCTCCGCTTCCTCGACCGTATCCACTGCCACCGCCTCTCCGGGGGCAGCTGGCGCCGGCCAGCGCCGCGGCGTTGCCGTTGAGACCGCCGCCGTCGGCGTGCGTGACGTGGTGGAGGACATCCGCGCCTTCGGCACGCTGGTCGCCAATGAGTCCGTCGTCATATCGCCGGAGATAGCGGGCCGCGTTGCGCGCATCGGCTTCCAGGAAGGGCAGCGGGTCGAGGAAGGCGATGTGCTGGTCGAGCTCGACGCCCAGATCCTGCGGGCCGAACTCGACAAGGCCAAGTCGGAAGTCTCCCTTGCCGAGGCCAATTTCGAGCGCGCGCGCAAGCTTGCCGAGCAGGGCAGCGGCACCTTGCGCGCCCGCGACGAGACCTCGCAGGGCTACACGGCGGCGCAGGCCAATGTGGCGCTGGCCGAGGCGCGCCTTGCCAAGACCTCGATCGCCGCGCCGTTCTCCGGCATCGTCGGCTTCCGCGACATCAGCGTCGGCGCCTATGTCAGCCCCGGCGATCGCATCGTCGAGCTCGCCAGCATCGATCCGCTGAAGGTCGAGTTCCGCGTCTCCGAGACCTATCTGCCGAACCTGCGCACCGGCCTGCCGGTCACCGTCACCGTCGACGCGCTGCCCGGCGAGACGATCACCGGCAAGATCACCGCCATCGACCCCATCGTCGATGTGTCGGGCCGGGCCATCCGCCTGCGCGCCGAACTGCCCAACCCGGACGGGCGCCTGTCTCCCGGCCTGTTCGCCCGCATCCGCATCGTCATCGAGGAGCGGTCCGAGGCGATGGTGGTGCCGGAAGCGGCGGTCTTCCGCGACGAGGGCAAGCTCTTCGTCTACCGCCTCGAGGACGGCAAGGCGGTCAAGACGCCCATCGAGATCGGCCTGCGCAGTCCGGGCGACGTGGAGATTCGCGCCGGTCTTGCCTCCGGCGCGGTGGTCATCACCGCCGGCCAGCTGCTGCTGCGCGATGGCGCTGCGGTCGAGGTGGTCGACGGTCCGCGCGGGGGCTGAGCCATGCTCGAGTTCTTCGTCCGCAAACCGGTCTTCGCCACCGTGGTCAGCCTGATGGTGCTGCTGCTCGGCCTCGTCGCCTTCTTCCGCCTGGCCGTGCGCGAATATCCCAACATCGACCCGCCGGTCGTCTCCGTGCGCACGGACTATCCCGGCGCCAGCGCCGAGATCATCGAGTCCCAGGTCACCCAGGTCCTGGAAGGCTCCATCGCCGGCATCGGCGGCGTCGAGGTGCTGGAAAGCCGCTCGCGGCCCGAGTCCAGCCGCATCACCGTCCGCTTCCTGCTGACCGTCGATCCGGACGAGGCCGCCAACGAGGTGCGCGACCGCGTCAGCCGCGTGCGCGGCCGCCTGCCCGACGAGGTGTCGGAACCGGTCGTCTCAAAGGTCGAGGCGGACGCGCAGGCGATCATCTTCATCGCGCTGACCAGCGACCGGAACACCGCCATCGAGGTCTCGGACTATGCCGACCGCTATATCCGCGACCGGCTGCAGAACCTGCCGGGCGTGGCGGAAGTGCGCATTTTCGGCGAGCGGCGCTACGCCATGCGCATCTGGGTCGACCGAACGCGCCTTGCCGCCTACGAACTGACCGTCCAGGACGTGGAAAGCGCCCTGCGCCAGCAGAATGTCGAGGTGCCCTCGGGCCGCATCGAGAGCCTCGACCGCGAGTTCACCGTGCTCTCGCGCACCGGCCTCACCACCAGCGAGCAGTTCCGCCGCATCGTCGTCAAGGACGCCGGCGGCTTCGCCGTGCGGCTTGGCGATGTCGCGCGTGTCGAGATCGGGCCGGAGGACGAACGCCGCACCACCCGCTACAAGGGCGAGAACGCGGTGATCCTGGGCATCGTCAAGCAGGCGACGGCCAATCCGCTCGACGTCTCGCGGGCGATGAACGACGCGATGCCCGACATCCGCCGCGACCTGCCGGCGGGCATGAACGCCGACATCTCCTACGACCGCTCGATCTTCATCGACCGCTCCATCGAGGCCGTGTTCACCACCATCGGCGAGGCGGTGGTGCTCGTCGTTCTGGTGATCTTCTTCTTCCTGCGCTCGCTGCGGGCGACGCTCATCCCCATGGTGACGATCCCGGTCTCGCTGATCGGCTCCTGCATCTTCATCTATGCGCTCGGCTTTTCCATCAACACGCTGACGCTGCTGGCGATGGTGCTGGCCATCGGCCTCGTCGTCGACGATGCCATCGTCGTGCTGGAGAACATCCACCGCCACATCGAGAACGGCATGAAGCCGGTCCGTGCGGCCATCGTCGGCATCAAGGAGATCTCCGGCGCCGTCGTCGCCATGACGCTGACGCTCGCCGCCGTCTACACCCCGGTGGCCTTCGCGGACGGGCGCACCGGCAAGCTCTTCACCGAGTTCGCGCTGACGCTCGCCGCCGCCGTGCTGATGTCCGGCATGGTGGCGCTGACGCTCTCGCCGATGATGTGCTCCAAGCTGCTCAAGGAGCACGAGGAACGCGGCCGCGTCTCCGCCGCCCTGGAGCGCGGGCTGAATGCCCTGAACGACGGCTACAAGTACCTCCTGCTTCTGTCGCTGAAGGTGCGCTGGCTCATCGTGCTGATGGTCTTCGCGGTCGCCGGCGGCTCCTGGGTGCTGCTGACGACGCTGAAATCGGAACTGGCTCCGCTGGAGGATCGCGGCGTCCTGTTCATCTCCGGGTCGGCGCCGGAGGGCTCGACCATCGACTTCACCAGCCGTTATGCCACGCAGGTGGAGACGCTGCTCGCCGAGGTTCCCGAGGTGCGCTCCTATTTCGTCATCGCCGGCTCGCCGGAGGTCACGGACATCACCTCCTTCTCGCAGCTGGTGCCGTGGGAGGATCGCGAGCGCAGCCAGATCGAGATCGGCGGCGAGCTGCAGCCGCAGATCCGCCGTGTTGCGGGCCTGCGCGCCTCGGTCAACCATCCGGGCTCCTTCGGCGTCAGCGCCCGCTCGCGGCCCATCGAGTTCATGATCCTCACCTCCGAGCCCTATGAGCGGCTCGACGAGATGGTCAACACGTTCCTGGAGGCCATCGAGGAGAACCCGAACCTCGTCAACGTCACCAGCGATCTTGCGCTGAACAAGCCGCAGATCGAGGTGGAGCTCGACCGCGACCGCGTCGCCGACATGGGCGCGGGCGTGCTCACCGTCGGCCGCACCATGGAAACGCTGCTCGGCGGGCGCAAGGTCACCCGTTTCAACATGAACGGCGAGCAGTACGACGTCATCGTCCAGGTCGACCCGTCCGGCCGCCAGACGCCGGGCGATCTGGAGGATATCTACGTTCGCGCCCAGAACGGCTCGATGGTCCAGCTGTCCAACCTGATCAGCGTGCGCGAGACCGTTTCGCCCAAGGAGCTCAACCGCTTCAACCAGCTGCGCGCGGCCAAGATCGCCGGCAACCTCGCCCCCGGCTACTCGCTCGGCGAGGCGCTGGACTATCTTGAGGCGACGGCGCAGCGCGTGCTGCCGTCCACCGCGCGCACCGATTACGGCGGCGTCTCGCGCGAGTTCCGACAGACGGGGTCCAGCCTCGCCTTCATCTTCGTGCTGGCGCTCGGCTTCATCTATCTGGTGCTGTCGGCCCAGTTCGAGAGCTTCGTCGATCCCTTCATCATCATGCTGACGGTGCCGCTGTCGATGCTGGGAGCACTGGCGGTGATGCACCAGACTGGCGGCACGCTCAACATCTACAGCCAGATCGGCCTGATCACGCTCATAGGCCTGATCACCAAGCACGGCATTCTCATCGTGCAGTTCGCCAACCAGCTGCAGGAAGAGGGCAAGAGCCGGTTCGATGCGGTGGTGGAGGCGGCGGCCCTGCGCCTGCGTCCGATTCTCATGACCACCGGCGCCATGGTGTTCGGCGCGGTGCCGCTGGCGCTCGCCGGCGGGGCGGGCGGCGAAAGCCGCCAGGCCATCGGCTGGGTCATCGTCGGCGGCATGTCCTTCGGCACGGTGCTCACCCTCTTCGTCGTGCCGACCGCCTACACGCTCTTCGCCCGCGACCGTTCGCGCACGGCCGCCGTTCCCGCGGCCCATCCGGCGGAATAGGGCGGGCTGCGCTCCATCGCGGGCGCGAGGCCTCGCTTCTCTCTCGGACGTCATCCCGGTCAAGCGCAGCGCAGAACCGGGAACCATTGGCTGCCAGAGCGGGGCAATTTTATGGTGCGGTCGAGAAGACTCGAACTTCCACCTCGCCTCGACCTCTCAGCGGCGTCTTCCCGGACGAGGCCGAAGGCCGAAGATCCGGGACCGGAGAGGCACAAGCGTTTGTGGGACAGTTCCGGAGCGTACCCCAGAGGCCCTCGGCTCCCCGATCCCGGGTCTCGCGATGCTCGCCCGGGAGGACGCCGGGATGGGTCGAAGAGCGGGTGGCCCGCCCCCCTCACGCCCGGCTGATCGCCCGTGCGGCCGATTGCGCCAGCGGCGCGAAGCGCTGGGCAAAGTCTTCCGGCTGCCATTCCGACAGGGAGCCGGCCACATGGATCGCGGCGACCGGCCGACCGTCCGGCCCGGTGATGGCGGCGCCGATGGCGATCTCGCCCGGCACCACCTCTTCCAGCGCCAGCGCATAGCCGAGCTCCCGCGCCTCGCCCACCTTCTCGCGGATCGCTGCAGGATCGGTGATGGTCTTCGGCGTGATCTGGATGAACTGCGACCGGACGAGGATGTCGTCGACCTCCGCGTCCGGCAAAAGCGCCATGATCGCCCGTCCGCCGCTTGCACAGAATGTGGGCACGGAGTGGCCCACCAAAGTGGCGAAGAATGTCTCCCGCTTGCTCTGGTTGCGCGCGGCATAGACCACACGCAGGTCGTCGAACAGGCTGAGGTCGACGCGCTCGCGCACGTTGCGCCGCAGCTCCAGCAGAATCGGCGTTGCCCGCTCCACCAGCGGATTGAGCCGCAGATAGTCGAGCGAATGGTCGAGCAGCCGCAGCCCCGGCACGAAGCCGCGGTCGGTCGGGTCCCGCTCGATGTAGCCCAGCTGTCGCAAGGTATGGACGAACCGTTGCGCCGTGCTCTTGCCCATGCCGGCGGCGGCGGCGATCTCGGCTAGCGTCAGCGGGGCGTCCGCCTTGTGGAAAGCCGCCATCACATCGGCGGCACGGGCAATGGAGCGGACGAACAGCGGGTCTTGCACCTGTTCGTCTGGTGTCCCGGCCTTTGGCCTGGCGCGCGGCGACCAGCTGGTCATGTCGGTCTCCCTCGAGAAACGGTCTGCTTAGAAAACAGCATTGACTCGTCAACTTCAGCATTCGTATCGTAGAAAAATAATACGATCGTATTATATTTCAATACGAACTGGAGTTCCGATGGTTCGCAGGCTGGATCGAGGTCTGAAACTCCTCTGCGTGGCACCTGAATATGGTGCCCCGCTCGCACGCGCCGCTCACGCCGCAGCGTCCTCCAGCCTCGCCATCTGCGGAGCCGTTCGATGAGCCGCCGCGTCGCCCTTGCCGGCTTCCTGCACGAGACCAACACCTTCGCGCCCTCGCTCGCCACCATGGCCGAGTTCGAACAGGGCGGCGGCTATCTGCCGCTGTCGCGGGGCGAGGAGGTCATGGAGCGCTCGCCCGGCGTCAATCTCGGCATTTCCGGCGCCATCGCCCATGGCCGCGCCGCCGGCTGGAACATGGTTCCGGTTCTGTGGACCGGCGCCATTCCCTCCGCCCATGTCACGCGCGAGGCCTATGAGCGCATCGCCGGCGAGATCGTCGAGGGCATCGCGGCCGCCGGCCCGCTCGACGGCGTCTGCCTCGACCTGCACGGTGCGATGGTCGCCGAGCATCTCGACGACGGCGAGGGCGAGCTGATCGCCCGCGTGCGCAAGGTCGTCGGCCCGGATGTGCCCATTGCCGTCAGCCTCGACCTGCACGGCAACACGACGCAGCTCATGGTGGAGTCCGCCGACCTGCTGGTCGCCTTCCGCACCTATCCGCATGTCGACATGGCCGAGACCGGTCGCCGTGCGGCCGAAGGGCTGGACCGCTTGATGCAGCGCGGCAAGCCCTTTGCCCATGCGTTCCGCCAACTGCCGTTCCTCATCCCGATCCCCTGGCAGTGCACCTTCATCGAGCCGGCCCGCACCCTTTACCGGGAGCTGGAGGAGATGGGGGGCGGCGACGTCGCGAGCCTCTCCTACTGGATGGGCTTTCCGGCCGCCGACATCGCCGATTGCGGCCAGACCGTGCTGGCCTATGGCGAGACGCAGGAAGCGGCCGACCGGGCCGCCGACCGCCTGGTCGCGCGCATCATGGAGAGCGAGGCCGCCTTTGCCGGACGGGCCTTCGACCCGGACGAGGGCGTGCGCGAGGCCATGCGCCTTGCCAAGGACGCTACCCGCCCTGTCGTCATCGCCGATACGCAGGACAATCCCGGCGCTGGCGGCGATTCCAACACGATGGGCATGCTGAAGGCCCTGCTGCGCAACGGTGCGCAGAACGCGGCCATCGGCCTCATCATCGATCCCGCCGCCGCCCGCGCCGCCCATGCGGCCGGGGAGGGGGCGGAGATCGCCATCGCGCTCGGCGGCCAGTCGAACGTTCCCGGCGACAGCCCGCTGGAGGCGACGTTCCGCGTCGAGGCCCTGTCCGACGGATCCCTGCATGCGACCGGCCCCTACTATGGCGGCACCCGCATGAATGTCGGCCCGTCCGCGTGCCTTTCCATCGACGGGGTGCGCGTCGTGGTGGCCAGCCACAAGGCACAGATGGCCGATCTGGCGATGTACCGCTATGTTGGTATCGAACCGACACGCATGGACATCCTCGTCAACAAGAGCTCGGTGCATTTCCGAGCCGATTTCGACCCGATTGCCGAGACCGTTCTCGTCTGCACCGCCCCGGGGCCCATGCCCCTCGATCCGGCGGATCTTGCGTGGACGAAGCTGCGTCCCGGCATGCGCCTGTCGCCCGGTGGTCCGGCTTACGACCCGGACCGTGCCGCGGCGCAGATGCCGCAACCTGTGGAGGGCTGATCCGCCATCGGCGAAAGGTCTCAAGGGGTTTGCGTTGCGGAGCGGGAGGAGTTTCCGCTTCAAAAATAAAAAAGAAAATCACCTGACCAGAAAAAGGGAAGCATCATGTTGCATGACACTGTCACCACCTGTCAGCCCCGCAGCCGCAAGGGCTGGGCGATGAAGGCCCGCCACACCGTCGCCGGCCTGCTCGCCGGTGCGTTGCTGGCCGGTACCGGTCTCGTCACCCCGGCCGACGCTGCCGGCAAGACCATCACCGCGGTGATGCACTCGGGTCTGCGTGTGCTCGACCCGATCATCACGACGGCGCATATCAGCCGCAACCACGCCTACATGATCTACGACGTCCTGGTCGCGGTGGATGAGAACTTCACCCCGCGCCCGCAAATGGCCGACTGGACGGTCTCCGACGATGGCCTCGTCTACACCTTCACCCTGCGCGACGGGCTGAAGTTCCATGACGGCGCCCCGGTCACCTCGGCCGATGCCATCGCCTCGCTGACCCGCTGGGGCAAGCGCGATTCCGGCGGCCAGCTGATCTTCGACATCACCGCAAGCCTCGAGGCCAAGGACGACAAGACCTTCGTCTGGACGCTGAAGAGCCCGTTCCCGGCGCTGCTCGACACGGTCGGCAAGCAGTCGGCTCTGCCGCCCTTCATCATGCCCGAGCGCGTCGCCAGCGGCCCGGCAGATGCGGCGATCACCGAATATGTCGGCTCCGGTCCCTTCGTCTTCGTCGAGGAAGAGTACCAGCCGGGCGTCTCCGTCACCTATCGCAAGTTCGAGGACTACGTGCCGCGCGACGAGCCGGCGAGCTGGATGGCCGGCGGCAAGGTGGTGAACGTCGATGAGGTCAAGTGGGTGACCATGCCGGACGCCCAGACCGCCATCAACGCGATCATGTCGGGCGAGATCGACTATATTGAACAGGTGCAGATCGACCTTCTGCCGATCCTCGCCTCCAGCGAGGACGTGACGGTCGAGACCCGCGACGATCTCGGCTACCAGACCATCGGCCGGATGAACTTCAAGCATCCGCCCTTCGACAACAAGAAGATCCGCCAGGCCGCCCAGATGGCCCTCAGCCAGGCCGATGTCCTCGGCACGCTGATCGGCAATCCGGACTACTACACGGTTTGCGGTGCGATCTTCGGCTGCGGCACCCCGCTCGCCGACGAGTCCGGCGCCGAGACGCTGACCTCCGGCGGTGACATCGAAGGTGCCAAGAAGCTGCTCGAGGAAGCCGGCTATGACGGCACCCCGATCGTCCTGATGCAGCCGACGGATGTCGTCAGCCTCACCGCCCAGCCGGTGGTCGCGGCCCAGGCGATGCGCAATGCCGGCTTCAACGTCGACATGCAGCCGATGGACTGGCAGACGCTCGTGACGCGCCGCGCCAGCCAGGCCAAGCCCTCCGAGGGCGGCTGGAACATCTTCTTCACCAACTGGCTGGTGCCGGAGATCAACTCGCCGCTCATCAGCCCGATGCTGAACGGGCGCGGCGACAACGCCTGGTTCGGCTGGCCGACCGACGAGACGATGGAGGCCCTGAAGGCCGAGTTCATCGCCGCCGATACGCCGGAGAAGCAGAAGGAAGTGGCGGTCAAGATCCAGAAGCACACTCTGGACAACGTCCTCTACATCCCGCTCGGCCAGTACGCCTCGCCGCAGGCGCGCAGCAACAAGCTGACCGACATGCTGCCCTCGCCGGTTCCGGTCTTCTGGAACGTCAAGAAGGCGGACTGATCGGGTCCTGAGATCCGCCGCCCGGCCCTTGCGGGCCGGGCGGACGGCTCGCAAGATCTCGTGAAGCGCGTCTTTTCGAACAGACGCAGGCTGCGATCCCCGATGCGGACCGGCACTGCCGGCCCGCGCCCCCGTCCCGTGGGCGCGCCCATCATGGCGTGAAGCGGTGGGCCCTCGCACCTCGACGTCCGGCGGAACAAGCGGTTCCGCGCAACCAGGTCCAGGAGCAGCAACCCGCGATGCTAGGCTATATCCTGCGGCGCATCCTCGCCGTCATCCCGGTGATGATCATCGTCGCCGTCTTCGTCTTCCTGCTGTTGCGGCTGACGCCGGGCGATCCGGCGGCGATCATCGCCGGCGACATGGCAACGCCCGCCCAGCTGGAGCGTATCCGCACCTCGCTCGGTCTGTCCGAGCCCCTTCATGTCCAGTTCGTCACCTGGGTCGGGCTGTTGCTGCAGGGCGACCTCGGCACCTCGCTGATCTCCAACACGGCGGTCACGACGATGATCGGCCAGCGCATCTGGCCGACGATCAACATCGCCATCATGACCATCCTGCTGTCGGTGGCGATTGCCGTGCCGATGGGCGTGCTCGCCGCCTGGCGGCACCGCACCTGGGCCGACTACGCGGTGATGAGCTTTTCGGTGCTCGGCTTCTCGATCCCCGTCTTCGTCATCGGCTACATCTTCATCCAGGTCTTCTCGATCGAGCTGCGCTGGCTGCCGGTGCAGGGATATGCCGCCCCGTCCGACGATTTCGGCCGCTTCCTCGCTAGGGCGATCCTCCCGTGCCTGACGCTGGCGACGATCTATGTGGCGCTGATCGCCCGCATGACCCGCGCCTCCATGCTGGAAGTGCTCGGAGAGGACTATATCCGCACCGCCCGCGCCAAGGGCGTGACCGAGCGCATCGTCCTGTTCCGCCATGCGCTGCGCAACGCGGCCGTGCCGATCATGACCATCATCGGCACCGGCTTCGCGCTGCTGATCGGCGGCGTCGTGGTGACCGAGAGCGTGTTCAACATTCCCGGCATTGGCCGGCTCACGGTCGATGCGATCCTTGCCCGCGACTATCCCGTCATCCAGGCGATGATCCTGCTGACCAGCGGTCTCTACGTTTTCATCAACCTGCTGATCGACCTGTCCTACACCCTGTTCGACCCGAGGATCCGCTACTGATGGCCCGCCCGTTCCAGGACCTTGCGTCCCTTGCCCAGAGGAAAAGGAGGGCGCGCGATGCAGGCTGACCCGCAACCCGCCTCCCGCATGCAGTGGCTGTTCGGGGCCATCGCCCTGCCGGCCGGCTGGCGCCTCGGCGCCGGACCCGTGATCGCCGCCATCGTGCTGGTGGTGATCGCCGCCTCGGCGCTGCTCGCGCCCGTCATCGTCCCGCACGATCCCATGACCATGGACGCCGTCCAGCGGCTCAAGGGACCGAGCGAGATGTATCCGCTCGGCACCGATGCCTATGGCCGTGACGTGCTTTCGCGCGTCGTCACCGGCGGCCGCATCTCGCTGCTCATCGGCGTCGGCGCTGCCGTCGTCAGCGTGCTGATCGGCCTGATGATCGGCCTCGTCTCCGGCTTCTTCCGCACCGCCGATGCCATCATCATGCGCGTGATGGACAGTCTGATGGCGATCCCTTCGATCCTGCTGGCCATCGCGCTGGTCGCGCTCAACGGGCCGAGCATCTGGTCGGTCATGGCGGCCATCACGATCCCGGAGATCCCGCGCGTGGTGCGCCTTGTGCGCTCCGTCGTGCTGTCGGCGCGCGAGGAGCCCTATGTCGAGGCGGCCATCGCCCTCGGCTCCTCCATGCCCAAGATCCTGTGGCAGCACCTGATGCCCAACACGCTGGCACCGCTGACCGTGCAGGGCACCTATATCTGCGCCTCCGCCATCCTCACCGAGGCGATCCTCTCGTTCCTCGGCGCGGGCGTTTCCACCGAGATCCCGACCTGGGGCAACATCATGGCCGAGGGCCGCGTCTACTTCCAGCTCAAGCCCTCGCTGATCTTCTGGCCGGGCCTGATGCTGTCGCTGTGCATCCTGTCCATCAACCTGCTCGGCGACACGGCCCGCGACGTGCTCGATCCGCGCCTGAAGAAGCGGGAGGCCTGACCATGCTGTTCAAGACCCGCACATTCGACGAGGCTCCGAACGTCCTCACCATCACCGACCTGACGGTGCGCCTTGCCGGCAATGCGTCCGCGCAGCCGATCCTCGACGGCATCTCGCTGCAGATCCGCGAGGGCGAGACGGTCTGTCTCGTCGGCGAGAGCGGCTCGGGCAAGTCGGTGACCTCGCTCGCCGTCATGGGGCTTCTGCCCAAGGGCGCGCTCGAGGTGACCGGCGGCCGCATCGAGCTGGAGGGCCGCAACCTCCTGGAGTTCTCGCCCCAGGCGATGCGCCAGATGCGCGCCAGCAAGATCTCGATGATCTTCCAGGAGCCGATGACGGCGCTCAACCCGGTTATGCGCGTCGGCGCCCAGATCGAGGAAGTGCTGGACACCCATGCCAAGCTTCCAGCGCGGGAGAAGAAGGCCCGCGTCCTGGACATCATGAACCAGGTGCACCTGCCGGACGTGGAGCGCATCTATCGCTCCTATCCGCACCAGCTGTCGGGCGGTCAGCGCCAGCGCATCATGATCGCCATGGCGCTGATCCTGGAGCCCAAGCTGCTGATCGCCGACGAGCCGACCACCGCGCTCGACGTCACCACCCAGCAGCAGATCCTCAGCCTGATCGCCGAGCTGCAGGAAAAGCACGGAACGGCGGTGCTGTTCATCACCCACGACATGGGCGTGGTGGCGGAGATCGCCGACACCGTCCACGTCATGCAGTTCGGCAAGCTCGTCGAGCATGCGCCGGTGGAGGAGCTGCTGCGCCGGCCGAAGGAAGACTACACCCGCCGCCTGCTGAAATCGGTGCCGAGCCTGACCCCGCGCGCCGCCCGTCCCGTGCCGGAGGGCGCTCCGGTGATCTCCGTCGACGGGCTGCAGAAGGTCTACGGCTCGCACGGCGTCTTCCGGAAGAGCAAGGAGACGCTCGCCGCCAGCGAGGTCTCCTTCACCATCGCCAAGGGCCGCACGCTGGGCATCGTCGGCGAGAGCGGGTCGGGCAAGTCGACCGTGGCGCGCTGCGTCATGCGGCTGATCGATCCGACCGACGGCACGATCCGCGTTGCCGAGAAGGAGATCGCCAAGCTGTCCCGGCGCGAGCTGCGACCGCTCCGGCGGCACATCCAGATCGTCTTCCAGGACCCGTTCCGCTCGCTCAACCCGCGCTGGACCATCGGCCGCAGCCTCATCGAGGGGCCGCTGAACCTTGGCACCGACAGGGACGCGGCGATGGCGAGAGCCCGCGAGCTGCTGAAGCTGGTCGGCCTGCCGGACGATGCCGTCGACCGCTACCCGCACCAGTTCTCGGGCGGCCAGCGCCAGCGCATCGCCATTGCCCGCGCCATCGCCATGGAGCCGGACGTGCTGGTTGCCGACGAGGCGGTCTCCGCCCTCGACGTGTCGGTGCAGGCACAGGTGCTGGAGCTGCTGGATGAGCTCCAGTCGAAGCTCGGCATCGCCATCCTCTTCATCACCCACGACCTGCGCGTCGCCGCGCAGATCTGCGACGAGGTGGTGGTCATGCAGCATGGCCGCGTCGTCGAGCATGACGCCGCCGAAAGGGTCCTTGCCGACCCCAAGCACCCCTATACCCGTGCCCTCATCGAGGCTGCCCCCGGCCGCGCCTGGGACTTTGCCAATTTCCGCGAGCTGCGGACGGCCTGATCCCACGCGCCAACAACGATACCTGGAGGATTTCGAAATGCCCGTATTGCCGCAGATCGCCGGTTATGCCGACGAACTCACCGCCATCCGCCGCGACTTTCACGAGCACCCGGAGATCGGGTTCCAGGAGGTCCGCACCTCCGGCATCGTCGCCGAACTCCTGCGCAAGTGGGGCGTCGACGAGGTCCATACCGGCATCGGCAAGACCGGTGTTGTGGGCATCATCAAGGGCAACGGCGAGGGCGGACGCACGGTCGGCCTGCGCGCCGACATGGACGCCCTGCCGATGGACGAGCTGACCAACCTGCCGTATGCGTCCAAGAACCCGGGCGCCTTCCACGGCTGCGGCCACGACAGCCACACCGCCATGCTGCTGGGCGCGGCGCGCTATCTCGCCTCCACCCGCAACTTCTCCGGCACGGCGGTGATGATCTTCCAGCCGGCGGAGGAGGGGCTGGGCGGTGCCCGCGCCATGCTCGCCGACGGCCTGTTCGAGCGTTTCCCCTGCGACGAGATCTACGGGATGCACAACAACCCGCTCGCCCCGCCGGAAGAGTTCGGCATCAAGCCGGGACCGGCGATGGCGGGAGCCACCTTCTTCGACATCACCATCAACGGTGTCGGCAGCCACGGCGCCATGCCGCACCATTCGCGCGATCCGATCGTCATCGCCAGCGCCCTGGTGCAGAACCTGCAGACCATCGTCAGCCGCAATGTCGAGGCGACGGAGCCGGCGGTGTTCTCCGTCACCCAGATCCATTCCGGCTCGGCCTACAACGTGGTGCCGGACAAGGCGGTGATCTCGGGCACGATCCGCTACTTCTCCGACCATGTGCGCGACGTCATCCACCAGCGTGCGGAGAAGATCTGCGCCGGCTTCGCCGAGGCTTACGACGTCGAGATCATCGCCGACCTGCGTCCGACCTTCGACGTGCTGATGAACGATGCCGATCTGGCCGAGGCCTATCGCGAGGCGGCGGGCGAGATCGTCGGCGCGGCCAAGGCGACGGTCACCAAGGACCTGATGACCGGCAGCGAGGACTTCGCCGACATGCTCAAGGTGGTTCCGGGCGCCTATTGCACCCTCGGCCACAAGGGCGACGTGCCGGTCCACAATCCCGGCTTCCTGCTCGACGACGACATGCTGCCGGTCGGCGCCAGCATCATGGCCCGCATCGTCGAAAAGCGCATGCCGCTCTGACGCCCCGCAACCGTTTCAGGAACCTTCCCATGAGCTATCTCGACCTTCCGTTCGACACGGACACGATGCTTGCCGGCCTCAAGCCCTGGATCGAGTGCGAAAGCCCGACCTACGATGCCGCCGCCGTCGACCGGATGATGGACCTTGCCGCCTATGATCTTGCCGCCGTCGGCGCCGAGATCGAGCGCATCCCCGGCCGCATGGGCTTCGGTGGATCCTTGCGTGCGCGCCTGCCGCACAAGGACTTCGGCAAGCCCGGCATCCTCGTCTCCGGCCATCTCGACACCGTCCACCCCATCGGCACGCTGGAAAAGAACCCCTGGCGCGTCGAGGACGGGCGCTGCTACGGCCCCGGCATCCAGGATATGAAGGGCGGCAACTTCGTCACCGTCGAGGTGCTGCGCCAGCTCGCGCTTGCCGGCATCGACACGCCGCTGCCGATCACCGTCCTGTTCACGCCGGACGAAGAGGTCGGCACCCCCTCGACCCGCGAGCTGATCGAGATGGAAGCGCGCAAGAACAAGTATGTTCTGGTGCCCGAGCCCGCCCATCACGACGGCTCCGCCGTCACCGGGCGCTTCGCCATCGCCCGCTTCAACGTCAAGACCTATGGCCGGCCGAGCCATGCCGGCTGGGCGCTGAAGGACGGCCGTTCGGCGATTGCCGCCATGGCCCGCAAGATCCTCGAGATCGAGGCCATGACCACGGAAGACTGCACCTTCTCCGTCGGCGTCATCCATGCCGGCCAGTGGGTCAACTGCGTGTCCTCCTCCTGCAAGGCGCAGGTCCTGTCCATGGCCAAGCGCCAGCACGACCTCGACGAGGGCGTGAAGCGCATGCTGGCGCTGAACGGCGAGGAGAACGACGTGGTGATCGAGGTGACGCGTGGCGTCACCCGGCCGGTCTGGGAGCCGGACGAGGGCACGCTCGCCGTCTACGAGACCGCTCGCGGCATCGCCGGCGAGCTCGGCTTCGACCTTACCCATTGCAGCGCCGGCGGCGGCTCGGACGGCAACTTCACCGGCGCGCTCGGCATCCCGACGCTCGACTCCATCGGCGTGCGCGGCGCGGGCCTGCATACGCTCAACGAGCATATCGAGGTCGACAGCCTCGTGGAGCGCGCCCGGCTCATCGCCGGCCTGTTCCTCAAGCTGAAGTAACGCGCGGCGCCCTGAAGCTGGAGGTGCCGAGACCCCTTCCGGGTCGGAAGGAGCTCGGCACCTCTCTCAAGTTGCGGCATCCCAAGACCCACCGGCGCAGCGGCCACCGCCCCTGCGCCGGTTTTGTCTTACGGTCTCTCTTCGCCTCGCGCGTAGCCTGAGCGGGCGAGGGGAGGGGCGCACAGACTTGCCTCCCCACCGAGGTCACCCCGGCCAAGCGCAGAGCCGGGGCCCATTGGCTGCCAGAGCGGTTGCGAGGGCACGTCCGCGCGAACTCCACGCACAGAGTGTCATCCCGCTTTCGGCGCAGCCGAAGACCGGGATCCAGTAACCCCGAACGGCCGCGACTGAATCCTCGGCAGTTTTGCCGGACGGCGGTAGCTGCTGCCCTCGCACCACCCTCTCGTTTCGTCATCCCGGGCAAGCGCAGCGCGACCCGGGACCGGAGAGCAGAGGGCGTATGAGGTGCGCTCCGGGCCAAACCCGCACCCACGGTGGCTCCCCGGTCCCGGATCTTCGGCCTTCGGCCTCGTCCGGGATAACGGAGGGAGGGGCTGGAGCGCATGAGCTACGCTGCCACCGTCCTCCGTATCGCTCCCGCTGAGGGTGCCAATGGGTCCCGGCTCTCCGGCTTAGCCTGCGGCCGGGATGACCTCCGAGGAAGAGCAGCCGGGATGACGGCCTGTGAGAGTGGCAACGGCCCGCATCCTCTCTGCCGTCACCCCGGCCAAGCGAAGCGCGAGCCGGGGCCCATTGGCTGCCAGAGCGGTTGCGAGGGCACGCTGGCGCGAACTCCACGCACAGGGTGTCGTCCCGGTTTCGGCGCAGCCGAAGACCGGGATCCAGTACCCCCGAAAGGCGGTAGCTGCCGCCCTCGCACCACCCTCTCGTTTCGTCATCCCGGGCAAGCGCAGCGCGACCCGGGACCGGAGAGCCGAGGGCCTTGCGAAGGTACTCTGGAACAACCCCGCATCCACGGTGGCTCTCCGGTCCCGGATCTTCGGCCTTCAGCCTCGTCCGGGATGACGGAGGGAGGGGCTGGAGCGCATGAGCTACGCTGCCACCGTCCTCCGTATCGCTCCCGCTGAGGGTCCAATGGGTCCCGGCTCTCCGGCTTCGCCTGCGGCCGGGATGACCTCCGAGGAAGAGCAGCCGGGATGACGGCCTATGAGACCGGCAACGCCCTCGCATCCTCTCTACCGTCACCCCGGCCAAGCGCAAGCGCAAAGCCGGGGTCCATTGGCTGCCAGAGCGGCGGCAACAACGCGCCGGCCGAGCCCTACGCTTCCGATCGCGTCAGGGCTGAGCGCCCTGCTTGCCGCAGGGCTGGACGACGATGTCGTAAGCCTCTCTCATGCGCGAGATGTCGAACGATGCCTCGATGAGGACGGTGTCCTTGTCGCGCATGACCACGTCAAGCGTCCGGCCCCCGACAATCTGATCCAGGAAGGGCTTGGCCGTGTCGGCGTCCGGGAGGCTGAAGGCACGCTTGTTTTCAAAAGCGGGCATGGATACGGAGTGAGGCGGCCCCCCGTCGATCCTGTACGTTACCTCGGCGGCATCTGCGTCGAAAATCCTGTCGCGGTGGGCGAACCACAAGCTTAGCCTGTCCATGATACAGGTCATGAGAAACGCTGTGCCCTCGCCGCTTTCGGGCTTGCTCCATAGCACTCCTGACGTGATCACGGTCTCGGTCTGGTTCGGCCCGCCATCGATCTTCCATTCCGCGCTTGTGGTGCTGCCTGTCTGCGCGCTGGCCGCGCCTATTGTGAGTGCCAGCGCAGCGAGTGCCATTCCCGATTTTTGCATAGTGTTTCCTTGTTCGACCTGAGTTCCGATCTCAGCACATCGGCACGTTGTCCGTCCATGTCTCTTGCTCTGCTGGGGGGGAGCGGCTGGGATGTGCGCTGTGCCGGGTATCCGTTCCTTTCGCCTCCTGTTCGGGTTTTACTTCTTCCGGCAGGTTTTCAGTGCCGGCGAACGCTTTTGTCGCAGGTTCGCGATCCTTGATCTTTTTGGTTTTAATGCCTAGATCAGGTTCATGTCTGAAGCTGTTCTGAAAATTTTGTTCGGGTTCGTCCGGGAGACACATGTGTTTCCCGGAGCAGAACCGTATTGAGCCAAGCTTCAAGACGTTCTTGCTCCGGGTCTCCTTCACGGTTTCCCAGGTTCGCGCGGCCGCCGGCCGCGCCCGGAGAGCAAGATGTCCAGAAGAATACAGCCCCTCATCTGTTTCCATTGCCGGCAGGAATCGCCGCGCGCCGCCGCCCGCTGTCTGCATTGCCAACAGCCGCTTCTCCCGTCTGACAGGGCCCTTCAGTCGCGCCTGATGCTGCGCTCGGCGCGCCTGCGCGCAGCAGGGCCCGAGACGGCGGCGTATAGCAAATGAGCCGGGTGTCGGATGCGGTGCTACGGGTGATGTGGCCGGGCCTGAGCACGGCCGCCTTCGTTGCCGCCCACTTGCTGCACCAGCCGCTTTTCGAGCTGTTGGGGTTGGGCCTGCCGGCCAGGGCCATCTTTGTCCTGACGGGAGGCGCGGCCTATTTCTCTGCTGCCTGGCTGGGCGGACGGCTTGCCGGGCTGGCGCTGGAGCGGACCGGTTCCCGTCGGCGCCGGGTGCCGAAACTGCTGCCGGAACTCGTTTCCGCGGCATTGTTTCTGGCCGCCGGCATCGCGACGGTGATGCTGGTGGTCGGACAGAGCCTGAGCGGCGCATTGGCCGGCTCCGGCCTTGTCATCGCGGTTCTGGGGTTTGCGCTGCGCAACACGCTGGCGGACGTCTTCTCCGGTATTGCGGTCGGCGTCGAGGCGCCGTACCGGATCGGCGATTGGGTGGCCATCGACGACCTGACCAATGGCCGGGTGATCGAGATCGGCTGGCGCACCACCCGGCTTTCGACGCGGGACGACACCTATGTCATCCTGCCCAACAGCCAGATCGCCCGTCAGAAGCTGGTCAATTACAGCGCCCCCAACCGGACGTACCGGACCCGCGTGCAGGTCGTCCTCGATCACGGCATCCCGGTTCTCGATGCCAAGGTTCTGCTGGCCGAGGCGGCTGCACGCGCCGGGATCATCGTCGCGATGCCGGCGCCCGACGTGCGGGTCGCCTCCTACGACGTGGACGGCATCCGCTACCATGTGCGCTTCTGGGTGCCGAGCTTTGCCGATGATGTGGACTGCCGGGATGCGGTGTTCACGCAGATCGACACCGCCTTGCGTGAAAGGGGGCTGCCGCTGCCGGTCGGCGGGCTGCGGCTGCTTGGCCCGCAGCCGGAGGCGTCGGCAGAGCCGCGCGCGGTTGCCGCGTCCTGAGGGGGGATCGGGTCGCGGATCCGCTTGCCCAGGCGACGGCGTGCTCTGTCTGGAGCCTTGCCGAAGCAAAAGCCGATCGACCCCGGACCGAGGCTGCGGCAATTCAGCTGTGTATCTGAATTTGAATGGTCGGAGTGGCAGGATTTGAACCTGCGACCCCCTCGTCCCGAACGAGGTGCGCTACCAGGCTGCGCTACACTCCGAACCTTCGTCCCGCCGGCTGGGCCAGTCGGGTGGAGAGCGATTTTCCGGGCCGGGAGACCGGCGCTCATCCGTGGTGTGGCGGGTTCATATCACCGGCAATCGGGCTCCGCAACCCTGTGCGTGAAAGGTTTTTCTTCCTGCCTGTGGATGACGGCGGGCGGGGCGGATTTAAGCTGTGCGCGCGGCTTCGCGCGCCTAAGGCGCTGCTTGCGCGGCGCGGGCGCGCTCGCTATACAGGCGGCCTGCGATTTGGGGCGTAGCCAAGCGGTAAGGCAGCGGTTTTTGGTACCGCCATGCGCAGGTTCGAATCCTGCCGCCCCAGCCAGCTTTTCAGCTCGTTGCATCAATCTGCCGGGCTCCGCGTGATTACCCCTGTTCGAATCGTTCGGCGTGATCATACGATCTCCTGCATGAGCGGGGATAACGTCCCGGCGCGTTCGTCGGTCGTGCCTCTTGTAGCGCGCAAAATCGGTTGGCACTTCGCGCAAGTTCAAATGACAACAGAAACCGAAGCGCGCGAGGCTCAAGCGGCGCGGTCGGCCGGCCCTGCCGCGCCCGGCTTCAGGCAGGCCTGCGGCGCGGTGTTCAGAAACCCGTGCTCGGCAAGGTGCCACATGGTTTTCGTCAGCAGGTCTAACCCCATTGGTGCCAGTGCGCGCCTCCACAACGTGGCGGCCGTTTCGCCCGGCTCCACGAAACACCAGTCCTGATAGACGACCGCGCCGTCATCCACCCCGTCCTCCAACTGGTAGACCGTCCCCCCGGTCACGCGGTCACCGGCGCTTATGGCCCCCTCAACGGCGTGGCGGCCCTTGTGAAGAGGCAGCAACGACGGGTGGTAGCCTACCGACCATGCCGCCGACGCGCGGAGCCACGCGGGCACGTACAGGAACGAGTGCGCTGAAACGAGAAGGTCGACGGCCGGGAGCCCATAGAGGTCCCCGATAGCACCTGCGCAGATGAAGACGTCGGTTCCCGAAATGTGGGCCGCCTGGGCAAGCCGATCTTCCGGCGACGGGGCGATGACGTACTCGACCGCACCGAACGCCCTGGCCGCCGCAAGCACTTCACTGCCGAGCCACTTCTGGCCGATGATCGCAATCTTCATTGTCCCGACTCCACATATCTAAAGCCCTGCACGGCCCGGAAGTGCCCCCCGTATCCCGTTCCTGCGTGCTTTGTGCGTCGGATGCTGGCAGCGGATTTGGCCTTGTTCGCCCCGTAGAGGTTGCAGGAAACCTGCGCCCAATCCCGATGACGGCGGAGCGCGGCTGCAAGCCCCGGATGGGAGGTGTGGAAGAGGGTCGGCATGGGTTTGCCGAATCTGTTGTGCCCCCTGCGCCAGCGGGCGCAGATTGCATTGAGAAATCGGAGGCCGACCCCCGCGCCTTGCCATTCGGGCATGATCACAAGACGACAGGCGCGCGCCTCCACCATGCCCGGCCGGGTCGAGAATGCTACGTGCGCCACCGGGGCGCCCTCGACACACCCGACGTAGCACGTCGCGGCGATCATCTTCGGCAGCTTCAGATAGTGATGCGGCTCAAACTGCGGCCAAAACTCCCAGCCGCATTCGTGGATGTCGAGGGCGATGTCTGGTCGCCGTCGAAGATACCTCCCGGTGAACTGGCCGCTCGCGGTGTCATAGACCCAATCGGGCGAGAGCCAGTCCACAATGTCACGATGGCACGACAGCAGCACCGCTTGGCCGCTGGTTCGACGCCAGGCCTTCGCGAAGGCAAGCGCGCCGATGCGAGCTATCTGGCGGTCGACGACAGAGGTGAACTCGTCCACCACCACCCGTGCCGGGCGCTCGCATACGATGCGGGCGAGATCGGCCCGAAAGCGCTCGCCGTTGGAAAGGACGTGATACGGCCGAAGCCAGGCCGGCACGCTGCCAAGGCCGACAGCCGCAAGAGCGGCCGTCACCTCGTCAAACGCCCCATGGGGCGCGATAGCATCGACAATCGGGGCATCGGCCGGCCAGCCGGCCGCTTCATAGAAAGCACCGGCGCCGAAGATCTCGCGGCCGATGGATGTCTTGCCGGAGCCGGACGGGCCCACGACGAGCCCGATAGACCAGTCGTCACCTTCAACCGGAAGATCGGCCGCAATGTCGACGTTCGCGCCCGTCTCGACATTGAAGAGGGACTGCACCCGTGCGGCGCGGTAGCTGTCGAAGTGGTCGCAGCGGTGGCGGATGTCGATCCTCATGTGACCACCACCTTGAGCCGGGCGCCCTGAAGGGCCTTCAAACCCTCGTAGAGGGCACGTTGAGAGGCTTCATCAGGGCAGACAGCAATAACGCCATACTGCTCGCGGTAGCGGTTTCCGGGTGGTACGCCGGGGCATTTCGGGTCAAGCGGCGGGAGATCGGATTTGGCTTTTCCTGCCATGGTTATTCCCTGTCCGGCAGCTCGGGGCGCTCGGGTTGGGGCTCGGCAGGCCTCAGTGCATTGATGGTCCCGCAGCGCGGGCACTTGATCTCGATCACCCCACATATCGCGTACCGCTCGGCACGCATCAAGAGGCGTCGGCATATGCAGCGGATGGACTCCACTCTTGACCTCAAATAGACAGACCCCGCTGCTGATCGGATCCGGTCAGTAGAAGCGGCGGGGTCGCTGTTGAGGGTTGCTTGCAGCGTGTGGGGGACTGGTTGGCGCTAGACCCCACGGCCCGGAAGTCGCATTCCGGGCTCCCCGCTCCTTCGTCGGAGCGGGCGTCTTACTCGGGGTCCGGCACTGGTTCCGGTTCCGGCTCGGGCTCGGGCTCAGGCTCGGGCGCCGTAAAGGCCGCTTCCACGGCCTCCCGTGTGACGATCACGCCGGCCTCGATGTCCGCCGCCACGGCCGCCTCGATGGCGAAGGAGGCGCGCACATGCTCGCGCACGGCCAGGGCGAGCTCCTGCACATCCGCATTGGCCAGCGGCCTGAAGAGACCATCGGCGAACTTCCACGGCTCCCCATCGACCCGGTTCCCGCTGGTCACCGCCACGTGCTCGGCCAGGACCTTGGTCTGGCTCTGCCGATCGGTGTGCACCGGCCAGCCGCGCCACCCCATCCCGCCGACCTCGGTCTGCCAGCGCAGATCGGCCGCAAGCGCGATCAGCTCGGCCGGCAAAGGTGCCGGAGCGGGCGGCCGGGCAAAGCCCGTCTCCGGATCGTGCAGGTCGCCGATCACCGCCTCGTCGGCGTCCGCCAGATAGCCGTTCTCGACCCCGACTTCCGGCCCGGCCATGATGATGTTGACCACGACACCATCGACCACATGCGCGCGCGCTCTCACTTCGCTCATCCGATCACCCTCACTCTGACTTCGCCGCGTGCGCCAGGCGCACCGCCACCACCGCCGCCGCCAGGAGGCGAGCCGGCCTGGCCGCCGTCGCCACCCTTTCCGCCGAACAGCGAGGCCCCGCCGGGCCGGTTGCCGCCGCCGGGGCCTTGCCCGCCCCCGCCGCCGCCATAGCCGGCGGCCTCTCCGTTGCCTGTACCGGTCACCCCGCCGCCCTTACCCCCGCCGAAGACAGGCGACCAGATTGCCCCGTTGCTCCCGTCCGCACCCGAACTGCCGCCTTGACCGGCAGAGCCCCATCCGCCGCCGCCACCGCTGCCGAAAAGGCCGCTCGCGCCACTGTATCCACCGCCGCCTCCAAAGGCGGTGACATGCGAACCGAAAGAGCTTGTCCCGCCGGTGCCGCCCGGCTGAGTGTTTGTTACTCCGCCGGCACCCACCTGAACGGGCTCCGACGCGCCGAGTTCGCCGAGGCGCATCCAGCGCCAGACATAGGCGCCACCACCGCCGCCGCCGCGATAGGTGTTGTTGGCAAGGGAGCCGCCGCCGCCGCCCCAGGCTTCGATCAGGGCCAGGGCATCGGCCCCCAGGCCGGTCGGCTTCGTCCATGTGCCGGACGCGGTGAATACCTGATAGTCCAGCGCCGCCGAGCCGCCCCCGCCGCTGCCGGACGCGATCACGAAGGCGCCCGAAAGAAACACGACGAGATAGACGGTTCCGGCCATGAACTCGCGCTGTGCGAGCGGGCTGCCGTCTGCCTTGGTGAGCGGGTAGTAGGGATTGCCCGCATGCACCCTCAACCGGGCCGCGCCGGTGTTGGATACGCTCGGCCGGCAATAGAATGCCATGCCCGGAACGACGTCGGCATCGAGCACCGGGTCCACCTCGATGGTGTAGTCGTTGCCCGTGTTGGTCATGCTGGTCGGCCGCATGGCGCTGGCATCGAACAGCATGCGGACTTTTTCGGCGACCGCGTCCATGTAGGTCGCGCCCGTCACCGGCGACGGAGAGATCGACGTAGGCAGTTTTCTGTCAGCCATTGATGGCCTCCCATATTTCCGGCGCCTCATCGACCAACGTCAGCTGGCCGGTCAGGTTCTTGCCGTTGCGAATTTCCGAGACGATCATCCGCCGGTACTCGCGCCCCAGAGTGCCCGTGACGACGAGGCACCCCACGTCGAGGGTAAGCCGGCCGGCGACGATCTCCTTGGGCACGGGCACCGCCAATGTCAGGGTGGCGGTTTCCCCGGCCGCGTTCGAAAGCGCGTGTACCGAGACCACGCCGTCCGTCCGGCGGATCGCGATTCCGGTGCGCAAGCCGACCTCCAGCATGTCCGCCACAGCCAGCAGGTTGGCGGCGGCCAGCATGTCGGGGGCGTTCTTGACGTCGACGGTCGCATCGAGCACGACGGCCGTCACATTGCCGCCCACAGAGATCAGGTCGCGCATCCGCCCGAAGCCGCTGTGCCGCGTCAGGATGTCGTGATTGACCGCGACCAGTGATCCTCGCCGGCAGCGGATCGCTTCCACAGGTGCCGTGAAATCGTAGAAGGTCGAGCGATACCGCGCCTGGGCGAGATCGAAGTTCGCCCGGTCGATGACCTTGGCTTCGTCCACGAGCCCCTCATAGGTCACCTGCTCGGTTCGGGCGTCGGTGCCTACCGCGTCGGATCGATAGACGGTGAGCTGCCGCTCGGTGTCGCCCTGCGCAATGTCGTGGAAGGTGACGCGCAAGCCGGCGGGCAGTCGGGCGAAGGCCTTGGTCCACTGGAACGCCTGCAGATTGCGCGGCGAAAAGACCTGCACCGGCGCCTCGGCCGAGCGGTCGCGGTCGCGGATCACCCCCCATGTCTCGGACTGATAGGGGCGCGCGTAGCCGCAGCTCGCGATGATGCGCAGGAGCGCGTCCAGGCCTTCGCCCTCCGCCACCATGTCGCAGGTGTAGTTCTTCCCGTAGCAGTCCGCCCGCCAGTCCAGAATGCTGTCCAGGTCGATGACTTCGAGCGGGATCGGATCGGCGTTGAGGCTCCCCGTCATCGCTTCGAGCAGCCACGGGGCCGGATTGCGGCTGGGGGCAAGCACGTGCACCGACTGGCGCGATGTGTCGTGCTGCCGCCAGCCGGGCCAGACTCGCAAGGGACCCGCATCGGCCGGTGCGGACCAGTCGACCGGAACGACAGGGATGCCCGCGACCGCCCAATCGTTGGCGGATGAGGGGCGCAGATACCCACCGGCATCCACACCGGCATAGACGTCCCCCCACAGAGCGCCGCCGGTGGTGTGGGCTTCCCCGATCAGGACGCCGTCGATCCAAAGGCGCATCCGGCCGACATTGATCCGGATGTCCCAGGCGACACGGTGCAGCTCGCCGTCGAAGGGCAGCATGTCGAGCGGCACCTTCAGGATCACCGTGTTGTAGTCGCTGGCGGCAAGGGTCGGGCCGCCGTTGCCGGCCCGCGCGACCAGGCGACGGCTATTGTCGACATGGATGGAGGCGCCCACGCCGGTGCCGCCTTCTTCCCACAGTACCGACCACGGCGCCGGATCTGCCGGCAGGCGAACGTCGCATTCGAAGGCAATGGAGGCGGCCTTGTTGAAGAACCCGTCCGCAATGATCGCGAGAGGCGCCACCGCTACGGGGGCGACATGCTGCCGGCCGTCCGGCCAGACACGCAAGGTGCTGGCACCGGAGCGATCCGTCCACCACAAGCCGCCCGATGCCACACCCGCGAAGCTGCCGTCGCCGGTCGAGGGGCGCAGGTAGCCGCCCCAATCGCTGCCGGCATAGACCGAGCCCGAAAGCGGTCCCCCGCCCGTCGTGTGCGCTTCGCCGATCAGAACGCCGTCGATCCACAGCCGGACGCGGCCGGGATTGATCCGGATATCCCAGGCGATCAGGTGCACTTGACCGTCCGCCCCGACAGGCACCTTCAGAACGGCCGTGTCGGCGGTGCTCGCCTGCACCGCCGCAGACCCGCTGCCGGCCCGCAGAACCATTTGCCCGGTGTCGCTGATGCACAACGACGCGCCGACGCCCGCTCCGCCGTCCTCCCAGAGGACCGACCACGGCGCCGGTGATGTCGGCAGCCGGACGTAGCACTCGAAAGCGATGTTCTGGGTCTTGTCGAAAGTCCCGTCCGGAATCGTCGCCTCCTGGGCAATGGTGACCGGCCCGACCGGCGGCGTCATGTAATCGGGGGCCACATAGCCGCCGAGATCCCGCACGAGGCCGGATGCCAGGACGGACAGCTGGCCAAGCGCCCGGTTGCGAACCCGCACGGAGATCAACGAGACGTCCCGTCGCGAAACGGGCGGCCGGTGCTGGACCGATACGGCCCGGCGCAGCGTGAGCGTGTCGAGCAGCCCTTCGCGGGTGAGCGGCAACGTCCCGCCCTCGTTGGCCCCAAAAAAGTCCCAGATTGCACCGTTGTGCTGGTAGGTGCTGGACGTGAACAGGGCGTTGCGGAAGGTCGCGCCGCGAATGACCTCGATCTCGTAGACACCGGCCGGCCAGGAGACGCGATCCAGATAGACGGTGACCTGATCGGCTTGGAGGTTGAGGTTGCGCACATTCGTCGTGTCTTCGGTGCCGAGCCGATAGACATCGCCGCCGGCCCCGGCGGAGAAGTAGCTGTCGGCCGACCAACCGCCGCCGCCAGGAGCCAGCGTCTGTTCCGGCACCCACTTGCGGGCCTCGACGAAGCCGCGCGAGGCCGGAGGCGGAATCGGGTTGCCCGCGGCCGCCTCGCCGAACAGGAACTTCACCTGAAGCCGGCGCTGTGCCTGCGTGCTGTCCATGTAGTGCAGCTCGGGCAGGTGCCTCCAGGCGCTGTCTCCGCGCCGACGCATGCGGATGCGAAGCGGGATGCGCAGCTTGTCGGTCAGCGCGTCCTGGCGCAGCAAGCCGGCGCTGAAGAAGTGCACCCAGATCTCGTCCGGCCGATCAATCGACGCCATGCCGTGGAACACGGGCACGCTGCCCGCGAAGACGACCTGATTTTCCGGGTCGACGGAATGGACGGACATCTGGATGCCCAGATCGTCCGTGCGCCCGATCCGGCGCACGAGACTTGGTGCCGGCTCGCCCGGCCGCCCCTCACGCACCTCGATCTCAAGGCCGCTGTCGCTTTGGCCCGAAGAGCCGTCCCAGGTGGTCTCCCCGAGACGGATGTCCCGCAGCTTGTGCGGGCCGGCAAGCACGTGCACGGCTTCCGCCAGCTCGTCCTGGCCGACCAGCTCGATCACCGGCTGGCTGGCGAAGGGCGGGAAGACGCGCCGGGTGCCGATGACGCGCGGCACGGCGGCATTCGGGGCAAGCACGTTGCCGGAGACAGAGGCCGGGTCGAGCGTCACCCCGCCATCGGCCTGGCCGGGTTCGGCGCCGCGAGTCGGTGGCGCGGTGACGGCCGAAATGATCAGCGACCCGACGATACCGACGCTTGTGGCGATCAGCTTGGCGCCGAGCGATCCCGCCGCGATGCCGAGCGCCGGAATGCCGGCCGAGGCGATGCCCGCAGTCGCGAAGGTCAGGGCGATGGCCGCCACGATGGCGAGGATCTGCTTGCCGCCACGGCCGCCCTCGCGCACCGGCGCGTGGAAGGTGACATGGATGGTGCGGCCGGCAGCGGTGCCCGCTTTCGGGCGCACATGATGCCACATGGTACGGGGCACCGGCTCGCCGTCGATTGTCACCACGCCGCGTGTCGCGAAGTCGGCCGGCAGGCACGCCGCGCGGGAAACGATCTCCGCCACCGACAGGCCTTGCGGCCACAGGTCCACCCTCGGCGAACCCAGAGCCATCGGTGCGCGCCAGATCGTGGCTAGATGTGCCGGCCGGTCAGCCGGTGCCGCCTGAAGCATGCGATCCTCTCGCGTACGGTGAAATGAGTGATGGGAACGATGATGGCGTCGCAGGCCGCCTCGACATGCAGCACGTGGCCGGGATCGACCATGACGCCGACATGACCGGTACTGGACCCGCCCGAAAGACGCATCACGCACACGTCGAAGGCCGTTTGAGCCCCCGTTTCAACCGCCTGCCAGTCCTCGCCGTCCTTTCCTTGAGAAACGGCGCGGGCGACGGCGATCAGCGCCCGCGCGGAAATTTCGCCGTAATCAGGCAGTGCGATGCCGAGCTCGCGCTCGTAGACCAGCCGCACCAGCCCCCAGCAGTCGACGCCGGCCGGCGTGCGTCCCCCGTCCTGCCATGGCAGGCCGACATAGGCAGCGCTCCAGTGCAGCGGGGACCGGGTCATCGGCGCGCTCACAGGTACAGCCCGGGAAAGGAGTCCTGTGTGGCGCGCATCGAGGGCCAGGCCTCCTGGGTGTAGTCCCAGGAGCGGATGGTGCCCGTGAGCTGCAACACGTCGCCGCGCACATCGACCAGCGCCAGATGGCGGGCCGTGTAGATGCGTTCGACGCTCGGCCCGAGCGCAACGCGCGGCTCGACGGTCAGGTTGAACTGGCTGGCCGCGACGACGTCCAGGTCGAGCCGGGCCGGCCCGTCGATTGCCAGGATCGCTTCGCCGATCCGCACGTCCACATTCTGCACCGTCAGTTCGGTGCGCGGCGGTGCATCCGTGTCGCTGAGCAGGCGGATGTCGAACTCGAAGCCGCGCCACGTCGCACCGTCCATGACGTAGTCGGCGCCGTCAGAGACGATGCGCAGATCTTCCGGCAGTTGCCGATGGCTGATGCGCAGGAACACCAGGACGACTTCGTCCGTCTCCTGGGCCTCGATGTCCTGAACGACGCCGACCGGGATATCGCGGGAAACCGTCATGGCGTCAGCCCCTCACCAGCGCGCGAAACGTGACTGTCCATGCCTCGGGCGCGAAATACGCGATGCCGTAAGGCGTCTCGTC
The DNA here is from genome assembly GCF_014252955.1 of Stappia sp. 28M-7. Classification (NCBI taxonomy): domain Bacteria; kingdom Pseudomonadati; phylum Pseudomonadota; class Alphaproteobacteria; order Hyphomicrobiales; family Stappiaceae; genus Stappia; species Stappia quadratibracata. The sequence continues at coordinate 1,529,239 of NZ_JACMIA010000001.1, forward strand.
GATCAGGGTTACCGTCACCACCGCATCGGTGCGCGGATGCCGGATCGTGAAGGGCAACACCCCGCCCGCGAGCGTGGACCGCACGAAGGTCTCGAAGGTCGCGGCCTGGGTGGTCGTCATCACGAAGGCGAACGTCACGGCCGACAGGTGCACGGTGCTCCGGCGCCGGCTGATCGGCGAGCCGACTTCGGGCTTGAACATGGTGACGGCCGGTTGCGGCGTCTCCTGGTAGGGATGCCGGTCGGCGCGTTGCGGCAGGGAGGCTGGCCATGCTGCGGTCATCTGCGCACCTTGCTTGGGGTCGTTCCGAAGCGGGCGGCCTGCGCCTGGTCGAAGCCGCCGGTCGCATATTCCTGCTTCACCCGCTCGATGATGACGTCGACGATCTCCCGACCGTCGCTGTCGCGGCGGCGCTCTTCGCGCACTTCCCCGCCCGCATTGTTGTAGATGTTGACCTCGGTACCGCCGCCGCTTCCGATGCTGCGCAGCGACGAATTGGGCAGCACCTTGGCGCCCTGCGGCGTGCCGATAACCGGCTCGGGACCGCGCTCGCCGACGATGCCGAAGGTTCCGTTGGGGATGAGGCCGCCCTTGGCATAGAAGCCCGAGAACAGGGAAGACGACGACGAGCCACCCCCGAACAGGTTGCTGAAAAGGCCGCCAAGCAAGCCGCCGCCACCGTCGCCGCCCCCGGACGCGCCGTTCAGCTGGAACACCGCGTCGAGCACATCGTTCAGGATCTTGTCCGTGATCCGGTCGAGCGCCCGCAGGGCGTTGTCAGCCAGGGCATCCCAGACGTTCTCGCCATTCCGCACGGCCATCGCCAGGCTGGAAACCGAGCCTTTCAGGATGTCGTTGTATTCGCGCAAATCGGCCTTGGCGGTACGCTCGCGCTCGATTGATCCAATGAGGTCCTCGACAGCCTTACGCTCCTTGGGCGTTGATTCCGCCAGCGTTTCGCGGTGACGGATCATCTCCTGCTGCACCGTACTGCTAGCGCTGAGAACACCCAGCTCGTCGTGAAGCGACTGAATGAGCTTGTTGAGCGCCTCGCGCTGGCGTTCAGCTGCGTCGGCCGCCTTCTGACTGCTCCCGATGCCCGACCAGTCGAACTTGTCGCCGGGAGGGGTGTCTTCCTTGTCGGTTCGGGTGGGGGGCAGCGTCCAGCGCCGGTCGAACGCGCCGGGGCTCAGCCCGTTGCCGGAGAGCTGATCGCGGAACTCTTTCCAGCGCTTGACCGCATCGGGATCGGGCGGGGCGACGGCATAGAGAACGTCGCCCGCCACCGTGTCGAGCCACCGCATTGCCGAGGTGACCGCGTTGACGCTGTCGACGATGATCTGGAATGCACCGGCGATGCCCTGGGCCATCGCCTTGGCATTCTCCACGAATTGCGGATCGGCAAGCATGTCCGCGAAGTCTTGCAACTGCGGCAGAACCGCCTCCGCAAGCTGATTGACCAGGCCGGCGCCCGCAGCCCAGATCCGGGTCATCGTGTCGTTGAAGACCTCGGCTCTTTTGCCGAACTCGGTCGAGATCGTCTTGCCCAGGCGGTCGCTTTCGGCCGCCATGTCGGCCAGTCCCTGGCGCCCGTTGTTCAGCAGCGGGATCAGCTCCGCGCCCGAGCGGCCGAACAACTTGATCGCCAGCGCAGTCTTGTTGGCGCCGTTCTCCATCCGGGCGAAGCGGTCGGCAAGGTCGATCATGACCTGATCGGCGCCGCGCAGATTTCCTTCGGCATCCGTCACGGCGATGCCGAGGCTCCGGAAGATCGCTGCGGAGGTTTTGTCGGCGCCCGATGCGACCTGCGCCATTACGTTGGTGAGCCGCGCCATGCCGCCCGAGAGCGAGCCAAGGCTGACGTCGGACAGTTCGCCCGCCCAGGCGAGTCGCGAGAGGGCTTCCGTGGTGACACCGGCTCGCTGCGCCGCCTTGCTCATCGTGTCGGCGCTGTTGATGGACGCGCGGACCAGGACGGCGAGCGCCGAGGCCCCGGCAGCGGTCGCCAACACCAGATTGCGACCCAGAACGAGGGCCTTTTTCGAAACCGCGTCGAAAACCCTTCCAAGGCCGTCTGCTTTGCCTTCGGCCTTGTCGATGTTCCGGTTGAACTTGTTGTCCCGCGTGTCGAGGTCGAGCAGCGCCTCGCCGAGTTTTTCACTCATTGCCGCCCTCCGTCGCGGGCACTTCGATAACCGCAATCCCCATTGCCGCCAGCTGCTGCGGGCTTGCTTTCACCGCACGTCGGCGGCGGCCGCCGTTGGCCGCCCGTTCCAGATCGCGCATCGCACTGCGCGCATCCGCGGACTTCACCTGACCGGAGCCGAGTGCGACTGTGTCGATCCCGACAAGGCGCTCTTCCGCCTGCAGGCGGGGCAACATGGCGATGAAGGCCCTTACGAGCCCGCCGGGCGTGCGTGTGAGCCAGTCGTCGGGGGTGCCGCCGTAGAAGCGTTGGAGCCTTGGGATGATAGATCCCCAGTCCGTGCACTCTGCGCTGTTGCGCCCGTGAGCTTGCGAGCGATCGCTCCCGCCACGGCCAGCCGCCGCCGCATCAGGAGCTGCGTAAAAACCTCGCAGATCGCCATCTTCTGACTCTCGCTGAGGCCGGCGAGAACGGCGTCGGGCAGGTCGACCACGATCCGGCGCGTCACGTCGTCGATGACGCCCGCCAGGACGTTTTCGGGGTCGCCGCTGCTTGCGAGCGCCTCGATCTCCTTGCCCGCCGTCGTCAGGCGCTGGGACTCCAGCACGGACAGCTCGTCCGGCGCGCGCAGCTCGTAGCGCTCGCCGTCGATACGGATGATCGGGCGCTTGATCAGCGTTTCGAGGTCGAGAATGGGCGTTTCGGCCATGGAAGGCCTCCCGTGCAAAGCGGTCAGGAACGGGCGAAGTTACGGCAGCGCGGGCTGATGCTGCTGCACGAGCTGCGCCAGCGCATCCCAGGGCTGCCCCTGGGTCGGGTCGAGCATGGCCGTGAACTCGAATGCGAGGCCGGCCGGCTCGGCCTTGCGGTACTGGATTTCCGGCCCACCGCTCATGAAGCAATAGGGAACCTGGTACTGCATCCCCATCTCGTCGCCGTAGGGCGACGCGGTCGAGCGCACGAGCAGCGCCATGGTGTTGACCACCGGCCCCCGATAGAGCTGTTGCGTCTTGAACCCCGGCGTTCCCGCACCGGCCGCCGTTGTCTGAAAGTTCCGGTTGTTGGCAGCCAACCTGTATTGCTCCAGCGTCAGGTCCCAGACCGTCAGCGAGATCACGAGCCCTTCCTCGGACCGGAATGCCTTGACGGGCGCGGTCCGCCCCAGCGGCGTTACCAGGTTGACCTCCTGGCTGTGCGCGACGGTCACCCCTTCGGGGTCGTAATCGGCATCGCCGCTGGTGCCGATGATGTTCCAGGCGATGGGCGGCGCGGTGCCGAGCGCGGGGAACGCGGTGCCGGCCGGAGCCCACCACGCGGTGAACGGCGGAGCGATGATTTCGAACGGCGCGGGCATCAGGACACCTCCTTGAGAGCGCAGGCAGGAAAAGTGGAGACCGGTTTTCCGTCCGCCTGCGCGGCAGCGGAACCGAGGGAGGCCGGCCCGGTCACGGCACGGCCTCCAGCGCGTGGAAGATCTGGAAAGAGTGAAAGGCGTAGGGCCAGACGGCATCGCGGTCGCGGCCGGCGGACAGGCCGCCAGCCACATCGGCCCAATGGATGAGGCACCCGGCGATGACTTTCCGGCGCAAGCCGGTGATCCGCAGCCGGCACATGCGCGCCAGGGCATTGGCCTCAAAGGGCGTCTCGCCATAGGCAAGCACGTCGACACGCTGTGTGTCGTGCCGGGCATAGGTTCCGGCCGTCAGGGATGAGCCGCCGGAAAGACTTACGACGATGGCAGCACGGGGCATGGATGCCGCTTCATCGGCCGGCAGCTCGCCGCCGAAGATGCGCGAGGCCGAGGCGGCGGCGATGTCGCCGTCCGTCTCCAGCCATTCCACCAGCGCCCTGATCGGATCCGCCATTGCACTACCCCAAGACCCCGGCAGGGGCCGGGGTTACAGGAAGCGACTATGGCCGCAGCGACGAGCGCCGGACATCCGCGCAGCTGCGCGGGAGACGCCGCTATTTCGAGGTGTGGGAGATCGGCCGGAGCATCCGGCCGCGCGCCTCAGCTGTCAAGGCGTCGTCTTGCGCCGCTTCGCCCGGCGCTGATACGAGGCCCGGATCCGGTCGGCGAGCTTCGGATATTCCACGTCGGCGGCCGGGCGAAGATAAGGCCGCGCGGGGATCTTCACCTGTTTCACGACAGCGAATGTGCCGTCATCCAGACGGAAGCGGAGAGCCTTCGCGTTCTTCGGCTTGATCACGCCGCCGAGTTCTTGGATTCGCGCATAGACCACATCGCGCACGCCCCACGTGCCTTTGACGCCTTCGCTATGGGCTGCCGCATAGTCGGCGATGTCGATACCGCCTTCCAGAATTCCCGTCTGGTTATTCCAGGTATGGTTCCGTTTCGCGTGCACGACGCACGCGCCCATGGTCTGGTTGACGCCATCGATCTGCGCCGCGCGCATGTCCTCTTTCACGGCCTTGCCGTACCACTTGAGCGACTTCGACTTGCGCGCCATTCGCACATTCCTTTCGACGCCGCGTCCAATCAGGCCGTTTTTGTCCCGGTTGCTCCCGAATCGGCGCTTGCCTACGTGGACTCCGTAGCGTCTTCGGTGCTTCTATGGGTTGTCCATTCTCATCAGGAGAGAATTCATGTCAGACGATAAGCCGACGGCCCCGCCACCACCCGAGCGCTTCGAGAAGAACTATGTCCCGCCCGTAGTCACTCCGAACACGAACTATCAACCGAGTGCGCCCGCGCCCGCGGACACACCCCCTCCGCCGAAGAAGCCCTAGCCACGTTTCTTGAAACGGATGTCCACATGCCTTACGCGACCGGCTGGGACGATAGTCATATTGTCGCCCCAGACCGGATCCCGAACGTTCTCTTGCCTCTCCTCCTCCTTTTGGGTGCCGTCCTTCTCAAGGCGTGAAGAGTGAGTGACATAGAGCGCGATTGAACCATCCGATCCGTAGATGAAGGGTGCGATAGCCGCATCACTGAATTTGGATGTGTCGTCGCACCTCAGTTCACGCCCGTCGTCGAGTACCACCATCACTTGCGAGACATTGTGGCTGGTGTCGGCAAATACAGCCGTCAGCACGGACGGGTCGTCATCTGCATAGCTGAGCTGGCCGCGCTGTAGCGCCCGCCTGATGATACGCCGTCCGAACCCGCGCCATGCCAGCCCGACGAGTACCACCAAAAGGAGAGCGATCGCGATTGCTGGCGCATCGCCAGTCTTGGGCTGCGCGATCTCGAAACAGGTCGTTGCGGTGATGCCGAATGCGACGGTCAGGAACGCGATGTCGATCTGGCGGTGGTGCGCGCGGATCCCCGCATAGGCGGCCAGATAGCCCAGATATCCGCCGCCTAGCGCCAACTGTAGGGCCAGGGGCGCGGAGAAAAATTCCAGGTTCATGTCGGCCTCCTTCTGAGGGTCGTGCAGTCTAAGCGAGATCCGTCATCCAACGCGCTTTAAAGCCACTTCAAGATGGTTGTGCTTGTGCTGCACCGGGCCTTCCACCTTCAGGCGACCGGGAATGATCACATTGCCGACCCGGTCTGTCACGGCCGCGATCTCGTCGTGCTCGGCGATATCAGCGCTGAGGGCGAACAGCGCCCGCATGTCCTCGACCATGGCGGTCTTGTCGCCGTCGACGATCTCGCGCGAGGAATTGGACCAAACGAAGCACGGCAGGATGCCGAGCGGCTGGAAATCCGGCGCCACCGGATTGTTCCAGCTGTCGCGCCCGCTCGCCTGATTGCGCTCGACGAGCGCCCGCATGGTGAGCCGACCGGCGATCATGTCAGCGCCAGAGGGGCCGTGTTCTCGCCGTGCAGGCCGGCATTGAGGTTTACCTCGCTGCCCGCGAGCGCGCCGCGCAGGCTATCGTTGTCGGTGCGGCCTCCGGATCGGTTCGCTTTTCGCGGCTCGACCCGGACGAGGCCGGGACGATACGTCTCCAGGTACCGCCGCACGAGAGGGTCGGCCGGCCGCTCGGAGATCAGCGCCTTGATTTTCAGGTAAACCATGCCAGCCCAGCTCTCGCAGAACACGTCCGCCCGCAGGCGCTTGCGCGCCGGCTTGCAGCGCTTCAGGTGCGTCTTGATATACGCCGCGCGCTCGGCCTTCAGCCGGCGGAACAGGACCGCGAACGCATAACTCGCGATCTCCGCGCTTGCCCCCCGGCCGACGAAGGCGCGGTCGCGGCGCTCGTCGAGATAGCAGGTCACCTCAAGCGCCCGGCAGACGGTGTTCGCCAGGATCACTTCCCACACCGGCGGCCGTTGCACCCGGCCCGCGCGGGCGGTCGCCTCTTCGATGTCCGCCAGTTCCAGCTGCTCGTCGGTGACCCCGTGCGCATCCATCAGCTCGCGGGCCTTGGCGAGCGCCGCTGCGGCCTCGTTTTCATTGCCGCTGCGGGCGAGCGCGAGGCACTTGCGGATCTTGTCGATGATCTTCTTGTCCATGGCCGCTCTTCACTCTCCCCGCACGCGCCGCCACAGCCGGGCCGCCCCGAGGTAACAACCGATCAGCGCGAACCAGACCACCGCGAACGGCCAGAAGACCGTGATGATCAGACCCCAACCGAAGATGATCGATTGACCGTGGGCGGTCAGTTCGCCGGCCGCCGCCTTGAACATCAGCACGATGCAGGTCACGACGCCGGCCACATAAACCGCCGCCAGGAATGGGATCATGTCCATTGTCTTCGCTTCGCCTCCTCAAGCCATCGGCATGGCGCTGCCGCCCAGGGCAACGCCGAGCCAGGCGAACACCGCCTCGCGAGCCTCCGCGCGCTCGGCACCGGTTGCACCCGTCCATGAATAGTCGCCAGCCCGTTCGCTCTTGAGGCCGGCCGCCGCCTGTCCCGGCGTATCGAGCAACATGATGCGGATGACGGCCTCGTCCCTCAGTCCCTGGGCACCGGTCGGCGTGTAGGTGACCGACACCAGCGGCGCCCAGTGAGAGCGACCGTTGTCGCCGTCCAGGAGCCGCAGCAGGGTGCGCCCGCCGTGCAGGACCCGGTAGTCGGACGGCGAAAGCGTGATGTCGTTTGACCCGCTGCCGCTCCAACTGGGGTCCGTCTCGGTGATGACCACCGGCTGGCCTGCATCGAGCGGCCGCGCGAGGCGGAGGGTGCGCAGGCCCCGCGTATCCGGGTCGGACGGGTCCCCGAACTCCACGGTGATCGGCCCGGCCGGGCCGAAGCGGGCATCGATCTCCGCCTCGATGCCGGCGATCATCGCGGCAAGTTCGTCGTCGGGCAGATCCGACCTGGTGCGCGTTTTGACGCGATCTATGAGAGCCATTCGAAGCCTCCTGAAAAGTGCCGCTACTCTCCCGGCTGTCACGTCCCCCGTCAGACGTTGCAGCCGGGTCCCACGGCCCGGCGCCGCCTACTCGCCCCTCCCGTCACGCTGTGGTCCTGGCCGTTTGGTTCCTGGCCGTGACCGTCGCGCCGTTGCCCTCGGGGGCTTTCGCTTCGGGATTACGCGCCGCCGCCGGCCGCCTCGACCTGCTCCCGGGCGGCCACCACCCAGGCGGCCCAGTCAGCCTCGCCGGCACCTGAGATTGTCACCGGCGGTTGCTCCGGATCGACGGCGGCGAGCCCGGCAAAGGTGACGATGCCGGCGGAGGCGAAGGCCGCCGCCGTCGCCTTGCCGACGCCCTTGAGCTTGGTGAGAACGTCGCCGGCCTGGCCTTCGCCCTTGGTATCGCTCGGCGCCTTCTCCTTGTCGCCAGCGGGCTTGCGCTCCTCGTCCTCACCGCCCGGCTTGCCCTTGCCGGTGAGCTTGCCGCCGACCAGGCCGAAGCGCTGCGCGGCGCTGTCCGGGATCTCGTCGCCTTCGGCCGCGTAGAGGAATGCGGCCGCCTTGTCGCCGTCGCGCACGAGGCGGCTCTTGTCCGCCGTCAGATACAGTCTTTCTTTCGCCGTCTGCATGAGATCAGCCCTCGTTGCTCGCCCACAGCACGTGCAGGTGTGCGCCGCTCGTGTCGGTGGTGTCGTTCTCGATGACGCCGCCCTTGGTGGCGTGGATGGAAAATTCCGCCGTACGGTCGACCCGCGTCGGCGGGTTCCCGTCCGTGATGTGCTCGACCGACAGCAGGGTGTCGCCCGGCTTGATGCTGCCCGGCACCTTGTGCTCGCCGACGGGTCCGCCAGGGATCAGGGCGCAGCCCACGGGTCGGGAAAATCCGGTGATTGTCGGCATGGTGATGCCCTTGGTTGCTTGGGATCGAACCGGCCCCGCCGTGACGCGCGACGGCGGCGGGGCCGGAGGTCGGCTGGCCGTTTAGAGGCCGGTGACGTCGACGAATGCGGGGGGGCGGAAGAGGACCAGGGCAGCACGCATGTCCGCGCGCACCGTCCGCTTGCCCTCCACGAACTGCGTGCCGGTATAGCCGACCTGAATGTCGACACCGGACCGCTCGAAGGCGCTGATGAAGGCAGGCTGGAACGAGCCGACAAGGCCGGCGCCGGCCGCGCGCGCCTCGGCCTGCACCACCGACAGACCCCACATGCGATCCGGGCCGGACTCGGACGGACTGCCCCAGATGTAGACGCCGTCGGTCGTGCGCATCAGGCGCACACCCTGCCAGTCTTCCGGATGCATCACGTGATGCGTCGGCACCGCACGGGCGCCCGTGCGAACCTTGGTCATCGCCTTGTAGAAGGCGTCGGGCACCGGATCGGCGCCCCTTGCGTGGGTCTGGATGCCGGCGACGTTGACGATGCCGCGAAGGTTCGGCGCGGTGCCGTTGCCGACATAGACCTGCGTATCCAGCCGCTGGCGCACGCCGAAGGTGAGGCGGCCGTTGACGTAGCCGGACATCATCGGAACGTCGTCGAGCTGCTCGTCGGTCACCGGCAGGCTGTCGGTGATCTTGCGCACGTCGGAGGAGCGCTCGGTGAAGGCGAACGTCGCCTCGGCATAGGTGCCGCCCTCCGCCGTCTCCGCCGCTCCATGGGTACGGGTTGTCTCCTCCATGTACTTGATGGCGGCCTGCGAGGTCTGCGACATGGGGATGATGTCGATGAGCTGGAGCGGGCGCGTCGTGGCATCGACGAAACCCGGCAGGCGCATGCTCTCCGGCGCATAGCCGGAACCGGTGGACATCAGGGCCTTGGTCAGCAGCGTTTCGATCTGCATGCCCTTGGCCAGGATGTCGGAGGGCAGAACGTCGTAAGAAAAGTCGATGCCGCCCGGCGTGCCACGCTTGATCCACTCGGCATAGGCCTTTTCCTCGGCCAGCATCTCGCCGAGCGACTTCATCCGGGCGGCCTCACTCGGGTGGTTGCCCCGGCCGCCCGGCATGGGCGGACGGCCCCGGACCTTCTCGCGCTCCGCCAGTGCCTTGGCCGCGCGCTCGGCCGCCTCCAGCTTGTCCGCCTTCTCGCCCAGCTCGTTCAGCTCGGCGTCCAGCTGGTTGACCTTCTCGGCAACGGCGATGGAGCCCCGGACATTGTCGCCGAGGGATTTCACGCGGTTGAAGTCGTAGGACTTCTCGCCGCTGTCGGTGGTGACTTCGGCCTCGTCAAAGACCTTTTTCAGCTCGTCCTGCTTTGCCGCGAGCTTCTCGCGGACTTCATTGAGGGTCGACATCGCGTCTCTCTTGTCGCTGAGGCCTCCGCGTCCGCGCGCGGCCTGAATGGATGCGCCCGCGTCGGCGCGGGCTCGGTAACGTCAGCGAGTTTGGAGAGGTATCGGGTCCGCCGACATCCGCGCAGCTGCGCGGGAGACGGCCCAAGGGAGAGCTGCGGAAGGGGGGTCGAGCGGCGCGAAGATACCCCGACTGGCCGGAGAAAATCCACCCGCGATGGTGGCGGCTGCATCCGGGGGCGCCGGCAAGCCGACAGCATCGCCGTCAAAGGGGTTTCAAAGGGGGCAGGACGCGCGAACGCAGGTTTCGCGCCCGATCATGCACCACGGGGCACCAGCGCGCCCCGTGGCGCCGAATTTACGGATTCAGGACCGAGCGCGGCGGCGCGCCGAGGCGGTGAGCAGATTGGCCGCGACCCGTTCGAGTTCCGCATTGGCCTTCTGCACGGCGTCCTCGTCCGCCTGTCCGCCCGCCAGCAGCGCATCCAGGCGGGCTTTCAGAGCCGCCAGCTGTTCGACACGCGTCGGGCTGAGCGGGCGCCCATCGGCCGCCCGCAGGGCCTTCACGTCGCCGGCCCGCTGGATGGCGTCGCCGAGATCCGCAATCAACTGGTCGAGCTGCTCCGCAAAACCCGTGCGCGACTTAAGCGACAGGGTGCCGGTGCCCGCGCCGGCACCGCGTACGACGGTCGAGATCTCGTGGACATCGAGGCGCTTCAGGACGCGCACCACGGCCCCGTCGCGCAGCTCGCGCCCATGATCGAGCGCGTCGAAGCCGTAGGACCATTCCTGCACGCTCTTGCCAGTGGCGAGGTCGAACTTCAGGGCGGCGTGCCAATCCCGGCCGACGCTCGAGTCAAGGTTGAGATGCAGGTCGGCATAGGCCGCATCGCCCTTCTCGTGGATCCGCGCCTTGCCGAACGGCATCGCGTTGCGATTGTGGGCGGGCAGCAGGGGCACCCACTGTTCTTTCCAGGCGAAGGCGCCGGGCATGTAGGTGTCGCCGTCGTGGTCGATGGCCGACAGCGAGGCGATCTTTGCCAGCCCCTTGCCGGCCTCGTCCATGTCCGTGACCGTCAGGCCCTTGGTTTCGGTCTCCATGTCAGTCCTCTCCTTCGCCGAAATGTGGCGCAAAGCTCAGTGTGCCGTTGGGGTGCTCGTCCGCCGCCATCTGGGCAGCTTCATCCGCCGTCACGATGGAGCCGTCGCGGGCGATATGCTCTTCCAGGGACCGGCCCGGACCAAGCCGGCCGTCGAAGACGACGAAGCGTTGCACGCCCGCCGCCTTGGCCCGCTCCACCGTCGAAACGTTCTGGGCGTACTTGGTCTCGGTGCGCGCGATCGTCCTCGCCCGGATACCCGGCGATTGCCACGGGCCGCCCTCGACATACTCCGAGATCCGGGCGGCGAGCTGCTCGGCACCTTCGCCCGCCGCCCGGCCATCGGCCAGGGCCTCGAATAGGGCTTTGCGGGTCTGTGCCTCCAGGTCGACCAGGCCGGCCCGCCGCCCGCCGGCGCCGACGATGGAGCGCGCGACCGGATCGGGCAGCGTAGCGGACAGACCGACCAGCTCGGCCGCGTCGGAAACTTTCTTCGCGACGTCGAGGTAATGCGCCTCATAAAGCTTCTGGAACGCCGTCCGATGCGCCGGGATGCCGAGGGCGTCGAGGATCTGCGCCACGACTAGGTCGTTGGATTTGATCTCGCCGGCCCGAGCATCCTTCGGCGCGAGGTCCTCGTCCGCCAACACCGGCCGGGCAGCGGCCAGGGCGGCTTTGCCGAACGCGCCGAGGAACCGGTCGAGCCGCTGCTCCATGGCACGCTGCAGCCCGTCTTCCTGCTGTCGGAGCGCCCGCACATAGGCGGCACCCTTGCGCCGCTGCGATGACGTCGCCCGTGCTTTCTCGCCGGATTTCGGCTCCGGTGCCGGGAGTGCCCCACCGGGACGCACTGCCGGAGCCGATCCGGCCGGGGTTTCCAGTGCCATCGCCGGCCGCAGATAGATCTGATGCGACGGGTCCACGTCCCAGCCAAGCGCATCGCGCCCCTCGGCCAGCGTGATCAGTCCGCCGGCCACCTGCGACATGACGCGCGTCGTCAGCTTGTCCTCGTCGTCGGACAGTGCAAGGACCTCGGACGTATCCCATCCCGCCTTGAGGCCTTCGGCACGGCCGAAGTCGGGCACGAGCGAGCGATCCAGCTCGTCGGCGAAGGCGCGCCCCACTGGCAACACGCCGTTGCGCCAGGCCAGCTTGATCAGCTCGGTCATGGTGGCGCCGACCTTGGTCGATTGCAGACCGGCGCCGAAACCGACCACCGCTGCCGGGATGCCGAGCGAAGCGCAGACGCGTTCTTCGGCGATGTCCCGCGCCTCGCTCATGTTCATCTGTTGCGGGTTGAAACCGTACTGACTGACATCGGTCGGCGCGCCCATTACCAACGGCTCACCGCGCCGGTCGCCGCCGAAGGCCTGCCGGATCCACGCCTTGGTGGCCTTGACGTCGTCGTCTGAGACGTGGCCGCCGGACTTCGGGCTGAGCACCAGGCCGGGCACGCCCATATTGCGCAGTAGCGAGGCGACGAAGTTGGAGCTTTCGAGATCCATGAAGATCTCGCGAATGACGCCGTCGAGCGGCGGGATGCCCTTGCGCGGATTGCGCGGATCGATCCCGTGCCGGAAGTGCACCACGTCGGCGGGGTCGATCCGCATCGGCGCGATGCCGCCGCCCGGCCTGTAGACGTAGTGGGTCAGGAACTCCGTCCCGTCGTCAGAGCCCTTCGGCTCCATCGTCCAGTGCGGCACGTACCAGAGCTCGGCCGGGCGGCCGACGCCATTGCGGACCTTCAGCCAGTAGGCGTTGCCGGCGAGGCACCAGGACAGCACCGTGCCCGCCCACAGCGCGATATCGCCATAATAGGGATTCGGCCGGGCGATCAAACCCAGGGCAGGATGTTCGGCCACCTCCTCGCGCAGGCCGTTGCGGCCAACGCGATGGATCGTCAGGCGTGCCTCGGGCAGAGCGCGCTGGATCCACTGGATCGGCGCCGTCACTACCGAAGCGTCGAGACCGTCGCCGATGGCCTTGCGATAGTCGTAGCGCGTGCGTGCCATGTTCGGCTGAAACAGCACCCAGCCCGGCGCGTGACGCATGGCGGACAGCAGCGCCTTTGAAAGCCATTTACGCATCTTGCGGGATCCAGTCGTCATCAAGAGTACGGGTCTCGCCAGCAGGCTTGGCCGGAGTGAGCGGGCGCCACGGCTGCACCTTCACGCCGTCCGCCGCGTGGATCGCCAGCGCCAGGGCCCAGAAATGGTCGGCGTGACCGTCTGCGGTGCGCTCGGCGGTGAAGCGGACATTGCCGGCTGCCGTCACCTGTTTGGTGACGGAGCGCAGGTCGGCGCGGATCGGCCCGCTGTAGGGGATACGAATCCGTCGCTCCTCCATGCGAGAGCGCACCGGATAGGCAAGCGCTTCCTTTGACTGAACTGTGAAGGTCACGCCCTCGACCTTGTACTTGCCGAACTTCGCCTGGGCATCGTCGACCCAACCAATGCCCAGGCCGGTGCCGTCGATTGCCGCCCGCGTCGCCTGTTCGAGCCACGGCCAGAGCACCTTCTCCTGCTCGGGCTTGGACTGGTTGCGAAGGGTAATGACAGCGACCGTGTAAAGGACGTCGCCAAGCCGCTCCAAAACCCAGATGACCGTGAGGTCTTTCTTGCGGCCGATGTCGACACCAACATAGAGCTCGCGCCCCGCAGCCTTGGCCGCGTCCTGGATTTCCCAAAGGATGTCTCGCGCGTACTCGGCCGAGGCGATCAGGTCGTATTCGAGGAAAGCCGCATCGTCGTCGGCCGGCTTGCACATGTACTCCTGCTGGAAGCTTTCCTCGTCGGCCGCGCCGCTTTTCACCCAATCGAAATAGGCCGCTTCGTCCATCTCCTGCCGCTCGTCTTCGTCCGGCAGGGATTGCTGCAGCTTCCAGAGGAACCCGTCATCCAGCGCATTCTGCAGGGTGACGGTGTGCAGGCTGAGCTTCTTCGGGTTGCCGCCTTCCTTCACCTCGCGCACGAGCGTGTTGAAGAAATTCTTCGATCCGCGGTGGGTGGAAATCACCTCCATTTGCCCGCCCCAGGTGATGCCCGGATAGGCAATCGACCAGAGCTTTCGCGGATCCGGGTGCAGGGCGAATTCGTCCAGCACGCGGCTTCCGCGCTTGCCGGCCTGGGCGTCCGGGTTGGAGCTCATGGAGTGGATGCGCCGGCCGTTGGCGAACTGCAGGACGAGCGCGCTGTGCTTCTTCTCGTCGTCGATCACCATCTCGCCCATATCGCGAGCGGCTATGTCGGCGATGCCCGCCCACAGCTTGCAGTCTTCGAGAAAGAGGCGCGCCTGAATCTCGTCGCGCGACGACACCCATTCGTCCAGGCGCGCCGACACGAGGGCGATGCGCGACACCTGAGCATAGGCGGTCGACCAGGACAGGCCGATCTGGCGGCTCTTCTCGATCAGCTTCAGGCGCGACCGGTCGGCGATCCACCGCGCCTGATAGGGCAGGAAGATCGCCTCGGTATTGGCCGGGATGATGCGGGCGTTTCCCATCAGGCGATGCCCGCCAGACGCTGGGTGATGAGCTGCATCGCTTCTTCGGAGACGCCGTGCGCCTTGCCGATCCGCGACACATCCTTCGCGGCTTCCGCGACCTTGCGCTTGTGCTCGTCTTCCAGCGACCGCCGCAGCTCGGCCGCGTGCCGCTGGGCGGAGACGGCCGAGCGGTTGGCATTGGCGAGAGCGTTGATCTCCTTGGCGCTGAGGTCGCCCTGGGCAAGCAAGGCGTCCGCCGCCATCTTGATCCGCTCCGACAGGGCAATCGTCATGCGGTCGGCGCCGTCTGGTCCCATGCTCTCGCAAAGCGCCTTCGACAGGCGCAGCCGCTCGTCGTAGTCGCGCCACTCCCGCGCCCGGCGAACCGAGTAGCGGCTGAATGCACCCTTGGAGATCGAGGCAATGCCGCGATCCGCGAGCCGGGCATTGAATTCGGCGAGGATGATGGTTTGAGGCCGCTTGCCTTCGCGCAGCTCGGTGTTCACCCAGGCGAGATCCGCGTCGGCTTCCTCGGGGAGCATTTCCATGCTCGACAGCCGGCCGCGTCCGCGCCGACGGCCGTCGTCATCCTCGCCCGTATCGGTGGACATCGGATCAGCCCTCGTCCTCGGGCCAGGCAACACCGGCCAGCGGCCGGCGCCGCTCGATATGGTCGCGGCCTGCCGAGGTGAGACCGGCGATCACACGCTCGCCGTCCCGCTCAAGAGTGATCGCACCAAGCTCCTCGAGCACGGCGAGTTGCGTCCGGACCCATTCGATGGATCGGGCAACGAGCCGCAGGTCGACCGCCTTCTGCAGAAGGTCCTCGCGCAAGTGGCCGTTGAACTCGGCCGCCAGTGCTTCGAGTATGACCAGCCGGCCTTTCTCGGCCAGGAACTGCGCATATTTGGTCTTGGTCACCGCTCCATCTCCTTCAGCAGGAATTGCTCGACCCGGCGCACCGTCCTGTCGGTTCCGGCGATGCTCTCCTCGACGCGGCCGATGCTGCCCTTGATCTCGGCGACCGTGACGCGCAGCTCGTGCACGTCATCTTTTCGCGGCAGATGGGCGACTTCGTTTTCCAGCTTCTGGACGCGCCGGTCGTGCTCGGTCAGCTTCCGCTCGTGCCCGCCCAGCTTCTGCTCGTTGATCTTCGAGCGGGCGGTGAACCACGTGTAGATCAGGCTCGCGATTGCCAGCAGGGACGCGAGTGGACCCGACCATGTTCTCACTTCTTCGATCATCGCCCCTCGCTTGCCCCGTCGCTGGCGCAGTCAATGCAGGTGGTGGCGGATGGCAGGGCCGCCCGCCGGGCTGGGGGAATCGGCTCGCCGCATACCCGGCAGTCCGACGCCCCCACACCGGCAAGCGCCGCGCGGGCGCGGGCAATGGCCGCTTCCCGTTCCTGCAGCACCCGCTGCTCGGCCAGTTCGATCTCGCGCTCGCCGATATTCATTCCTCGACCTCGAAATACCGCCATTCAGGCACCGAGACCTCGTAGACCGCTTCACGGCCGATGATCCGCTCATGTCGGCCGATCACCTCGTAGATGCCGGGCTTTCCGCCCGGCCGCGTCTGAAGGGAGTGGCCGTAGATGACCTTGTCGTCCTGCAGTCGCTGATAGATCTCCGCGACCGTCGCCGCTGACGTCTCAAGCACCACGAACCGGCGCCGACCGTCGCGCCGGATGTCGGTGAGGTCGATGCGATAGACCGCCGGCATCATGATCTCCGCATCAGCCGGATTGCCTCGACGCCGCGCGCGCCCAGCTCCTTCAGCGTGTGGCCGCCCATGTAGAGCGCCAGGAACCAGCTGGTCAGCGTCATCAGGACGCCCATGTCCATGCCCGCCGCGATGTCGGCGCCGGTAATCGCGTCGACGATCGGGACGACCAGGAGCCGGACGGTCCACATGAAGCCGAGCAGATACATCCAGCCCCAGCGCCAGGCCGAGGGCCAGCCGCCTTGCGCCTGTTCGGCGGCCAGCAAGGCGAACTGTCCGTCCAGTCCGCGCGACCACAGGGCGATGATTTCCGGCATGCGTGCCTCGACATCGGCCACCGCACCCGCGAGCTTTTCCTCGGGCACGCTGGGCAAAGTCTCGACCTCGACACCGAGTGCGCCCGCCACTTCGCCGACGATCACCCCGGCAAGATGCTTGCCGGCCTCGCCGAAGCGCTGGCCGAGCACGCGGCCGATCAGGTCGGCGCCGAGTTTGGTGGCAACGCCGGCAATGAGAGAGACGACCGCGCTCATGCCGTGTCCTCAGCGACGCGGCGTGCCTCGAAGGCGTAGGCGCGCTCCCGCTGGCGATTGAGGTGCGCGCGCCAGAGCAGCAGAGCGGCGACGGCGATCAGCGCCACTGCACCGCCGGCCACAAGCCACCCGGCGAGCGCGTCTCCCTGGTCGACCAGCACCTTGCCGCCACCGCCGGTACCGCCGCCGGAAACTGCGGTGGCAACGCCGCCGTTGCCCTGGGCCTTGGCGGTCTTGCCCGCCTTGGCGCTCTCGTCGGCAAGGCCGCTCTCGACATGAGGTGCGTCCATCGACGCGGCGAGCGCCCAGCTCACCCACAAGGCTTCGCCGGACGTCACGCGCCGGGTCCACCCCTTGCCGAAGGTCTTCCAGTGCTTGAACGTCTGGTAGATCGACAGCCGGCGCTTGCAGAGCTTCTTGACCGTCTCATGGTGCGGCCCGCCGACCACCGCCATCAGGCTCTTGCGCGCGGCAGAAGGGCCGGAGGTGATCGCATAGTCGAACGTCGCGCCGTCGACACCAGGAGCGAGCGTGTCGCAGCCCGCCTTGTCCCAATAGCCGTCGCGATAGATCCGTTCGATCATCGCGGGCGAGAGCCGCTTCAGGTCTGCCACCGTGGCGCCGGGCTCATAGCGGCGAAGGGTTGCGAGGGTGACACCGCGATAGGTGTGCCCGCCGGGGTCCTTCGGGTGGTTGACGTACCCGCCTTCCCAGGCGAGCGAGAAATCCAGCGACGGCGTGAAATTGTCCCGCATGTCCGCATGCCTCGAATGCATGAGGAGCGCCGGACGACCCGGCGCTCTGTCATGTCACTCTGGCAAATTCAGATCGGGGATATCATCCGCGCGGGTGCGCGGGAGACGCTGGCTGGAACAGGTCGAGCTGTTCTGCCTCGGGCAACCGCCACCGGCGCACGGTCGCGGCGTCCGCCCGGACTTTGCGGGCAATCTCGTTGAGGGTATCGCCCCGCGCAAACATCGCCTGGGCCACCCACCGCTTTGCCAGCGGCACCTTGTAGTAGCCCGGCCCCAGAGACCGGGCAAGACTGGCGATAGCGTCGGCCCCCATCGCGCGCGCGGTCTGGGAGCGCCCCGTGGGCACTTCCGGCAGGTAGATATAGGACCCGCCGAACTCGCAGAAGAACTGGATCGCCCCGTCAACCCCGAGCGCATCGATGTAGCCGGCGAGATTGGCCGGCACATCGGGCATGGCACGAGGATTGACGGGGGCCGTGGTCATCACGCGTCCCGCTTGGCCAGGGCTTCGCGCAGGCGCACGCCCAGGACATTCATGAGGTCGATCCACTCGTCTCGGGAAAGCCCTGCATAGGGCTTGCCCGCCTGCATCTTGCCGACCCATGCGTCGAGAGAGGCGGCAGGCGCGGCGTCCAGACCCACGAGGCGCGCCCATTGGGCGAGCAGGATCTGGAAGCGGAAATCGTTCAACAGCGCCGGCTGCTTCCGATCCCGGCGGTACAGCCCATCGGCGCCGGTTTCGCGGCGGGTCCAGCTCTTGATAGCCTCAATCGCCTTTTCGGCATCATCGGCAACCCGCAGGAACCGCGCGTGCGCAAGGCCGGTCTGTCGGGTGACGAAAGCCATCATCGCCTCGTCGGTACCGCTCCGAACCACGCCGAGGTTGTAAGCCGCGATCCAGAGCGCCTGCAGCTTGCCGGCATATGGGCCGCTCGCGCGCTTCGATGCACCGGGTTTAAAAGCCGGTTTGAAGCCGAGGCGATGCAGCTCCCCGACGACGGCCTCACGTTGGGGCGGCGACATCTCCCGCAGGGAACGCGATCCGGTGACCCGCTCGTACAGGTCGCGGGCGTCGTCGCCGGCAATGCCGAGCTGCTTGAGCCCGACGTGGATGATTGCGTGTGCTGTCATCTCCTAGCCCTCCTGATTGCAGATCGGGCACGGGATGCCGCGCCGGACCTCACTGTCCTGCATGTCGAACAGCCAGCCGGTGGAATGGCCGCAGCGCGAGCACTCGAAAAGCCCGCCTTTGGCCGTGCGCCAACCCGGCATGAGAGCGGGTGCGTGCCCCGCATCGGCCGCATGCATCATCACGCGGCGCCGCGTCTTCGGACGCTCCCCGAACAGGTCCGGGGTCATGTCAGCACCCATCTGCCGGCCACGAGGTCGGTAAGCCAGCCGGGGCCGGCCAGCTCGGGCGTCCATTTGAGCTGGGCGGGCGTGCCGATCATCGCCTCGATCTCGCGGATGAGGTCGAGCAGCCGCGTTAGCGTCTCCACCCAAGTCAGATCGCAGGTGCGGGGCACCGGCACGCGGTTTGAGGCGGGGCCGGTCAGATCGCAGGCGGTCAACACGTCGGAGCGGAGCACTTCCCGCAGTTCGATGAGCGACCGTTCCAGCAGATCTTCCGGCCTCGCGAAGTTGGTGCAGTTGGTCATGACTGCCCCCCTGCGTCGACATCCGGCCGCAGATCGTCGATGTGCACTCCGCAGCGCTGGCACACCTTCGGATTACCGGCTGCGGCTACGTGGCCGGCACACTCGTTATCGGCCTGCGCGATCCTCCTGCGGGCGGCGCGCAGCCAGCTCTCTTTCGCTGCCTCCCGTCCCATCGTGGCGGTGCCGGCGATGCCGGCGAGCCGCATTTCGTAGGCTCCGGCTCTGTAATCGAACCGTGCTCCATGGACTGTGCCGAGTGTTTCGGGGGTGGAGCGCTCCACGATGGGCAACCACGCGCAGAGCGCCCCGATCTTGTCGCGAATTGCCATCAAGACGCCCTCGCCAGATCGATGGTGACCGGCTGCCAAGGGGCATCGACCGAGGCTCGCTCATAGAAGCGCAGATAGGTCTTAGATCCGATCACGCGCATTGCCTCGCGGATCGCATCCATGGCGCGCCGCCACCGCTCATCCGCGATGTCGAGCCGCAGCAACATGAAGATTTCCGTCTTGTTGATGCAGCCGGCCTTATCGGTGTTGAACGCTCGCGTCACGATGGCGCGGATTTCCGGTCGGCTGTCCGCCGACCACTCGTTCAGGCATTCGTCGATAAGGGCCTTCGCAATTTGCAGCTCCGGGCCAAAGTCGATGAAGTCGGCCACCTTGACCTCGATCTTCATCGTGCCGTCGAAGCTGAGCAGCGTCTTGTTGCCTTTCCGACCACCAAGCGTGGCGCCGTATTCCTGGGCCAGAAGCGCGTCGAGAGATCCGATGTCCTCGAAGGTGTGCCCGCGAAAGCGGCTGATCTGAGCGCTGAGCGCGCGCGCGTGTCCCATGACCTTGCGGACCAGCTCGTCCTGCAGCTTGTCGGTCGGCTTCACCAGATCAAGCGGGACGAGCGAGCCCTTCGTATCGGTCATGTAGCGCTTGCCGTTGACGTCCAGGACGCCGTCCTCGGTTGCGGTGATCTCGGTCATTGAATGCCTCCATGGCGTTGGTCGAGTGCGGAGCGGCCCGGTGCCGGGTCGCCCATGAGATTGCTGGTGGGATCGGGTTGGCTGGTCAGCAGGTGGTCGAGTAGCGGGCTCACCCGCCAGCGCCGACCGAACGGGGCCTGCGGCGCCTTGGGAGCGGTAGCGGGCGCCGGCTGCGGCCGCTCGGCCGCCTCACTTCGCAGCGCCTCGCGCTGCCGCAGCTCGACATCAATGGCGACGATCAGCCGGCTGATGGACCGGACGAGGTCAGGCCGGCTCGTGCCTCCGCTGAGCAGCCGAGCCGCGACCTCCGCCGCCGCAACCGAGGCCGGTGTGTCCACGCCGGACCCGTCGAAGACTGCCGCGAGGATCTCGTCGACCAGGTCGTGCAGGGCCTCGCTCATGCCGCCGACCCTCCGCCATCGGGAGCCGCCGGCACCGGACGCGGCACCACCGGCAACCTCTCAACCTTGCCGGATGCGATGTCAGCTTCGGTGATCATGGCGGGGCCGGCGATGCTGGCCGCCTCCATGCTCCGGGCAAGCCGGACGGCGTCCCGAAGCATGAAGCGCATGACCCCCGTCATCGCGGGTTGCAACACAAGGGAGCCGTCAGATTTGGCGTTGGCGCCAATCCAGTTGAGCAGCGTTTCGAGATCGTTGGACAGCATCAGCAGCCTCCCTTCAGCCGAGAGTGAGGGCACCCGCTGCGGCAGGCGTGGAACATCCGGACGCGGTGCGCGCTGGTCGGGGCGTACGGCTTGCCCTGCCAGTCGAGGCAAAGGTCCCGGCTGAGATCGCCGATGACGGGGCAATCGACGGTCAGCCCCATCAAAGCGCCGCGCACGCGTTCTTCGATCCGGGCGAGATCGCCCAGGTATCGAGAATTGATCACTTGGCTGACCGTGGGCTGGCTGTAGCCGATGCGCTTGGCCGCGCCGGCCAGTCCCTCACGGTCTGCCAGTGCTGCCAGCTCCCGCACCCAATCGGGCAAGGACTCCCCCCAGGCGGCGCCCGCCTTGGCGATCATGGCGACGGGTGTCATGACGTGACCTCCTCGGCCACTACCTCGGCCGGGCCGTGGAGAGCATCGGTGTTGGGGTCGTAGACCACATGCGTGCGCAGCAGCTTCGGCGCCAGCGGACCGCTCGCCATCGAGGGCTTGAGCCGCCACTTCGCGCGGTGCGGGCCGACGCTCTCCTGCAGGACGGTCAGATATCCGGCGGCGGCGAGGTGCTTGATGTAGCTTTGAGCGGTCGGCACCGGCACCGAAACTTCGTCGGTGGAGGCGAAGGCTGCCAATTCCCGCAAGGTGAACCCGTCGCGCAGCAGATTGCGCATCGTGTTCCACATGAGCTGATTGGCGCGGACCGGCACACGCGAACCGTCCCGACGCAACCGGGGCGCCTCCTGGTGGCGTTGGACGAGACGGTAGATCCGGCGGCCCCGCCGCCGTCCGCGGGCGGGTTCGCTTCCCGCATCTGCGAGAATGCCCGCCAGTGTGAGCCGGCGCAGATAGTCGGTAATACCGTAATCGGCCGGATCGCAGCAGCGCTGGTCTACATCGTGGTGCGTGAACGTGTCGCCATTGCGCGTAAGGTCGAGGATGACGGACCACACGTGGTCGATGCCGCGCAGCACCGGCCGACCGTTGATCGTCTTGAGCTTGAGGATCGCCGACATCAGCCGCGCCCTCCCGCCCGCCGGATGGGTGTCTCGCCGGTGAAGATCCGCCCCTCGTAGTCGGCGCGGGATACGGCACCTTTGCCGCGATTGCGCGCCCAGGCATGGATTTCGTGCAGCGTCGTGGCGATGCGGCGGGCACGGCCGGCCGTCTTAGCGCGGATATCTTCGAGCAGGTCGTCACCGATCTCGACCTGCGGGCACAGGATGCGGGCCAGTTCCGCCGTGTCTTCGAGGTCGCAGGGCTGCGCCAGCTGCCAGTCGAGCACCCGGTTGTGCACCCGCTCGAAGGCTTCGAGCTTGCGTGGCAGCAGCTCCTCGCCGATCAGAACGACGGGCACCTGGGTCGTTTCGTGGATGTCGCGGACGTATTCGATCATCTTGCCATCCACGAGCTTGTCGGCCTCGTCGATGATCAAGGGGCGGTTGGGTGCATCTCCCAGCCGGCGGATGATCTCGTCCATCATCTGCGCCACGGTGCCGCGCGGCCGGGGCTGCCCCGCCTCCTGCAGGATGGCTTCGCAGAGCGGCTTTGCCCGCCAGTAGTGGCGCACCTCGACGTAGATTGCGGCGGTCTTGTTCATGGCGTACTGCGCGGCCACCGACTTTCCGTACCCGCTGTCACCGCTGAAAACGCCGATCCCCGGCAGTCCCACCATGCGCGAGCGCAGCGCCTCGATCATCATCATCAGGGTTGCAACGTTCTTCAGCGGCGCGATGGACCCGCCCGTCTTGACCGTGTGCTCGTTTGCCGTCATGTTTCTGTCCTTCGTAATTGCTTGGGGCTCCGGTTCGCCGGGGCTCCTTTTTTTTGGGCGGGCCTAGCCGCCGAAATCCTCGTGCAGGGCCTGCAGGGCGCGGTATTCCGGCCCGGACCTGTAGCCCCCGAGCCACATCGCATCCTCTGTACTGATGGCCTCGCCGGCCTCGACACGCGCCATCAGGTCTTGCGCCCGGCGAAACCGGAGCTGCGGCGTTTCCTGGCGACGGATGGGGGTGACAGCCGGAGCAGCGGCGGCGGGTGCCGCCATCTCCTTGCGCATTTCGTCGAGCAGCTCCGCAGCGCGCTTCGGCTGCACGGGCGCTTCCTTGGGAGCGACAGCGTCGAGGGCGGCGGCGATGGCCGGCGTCGAGTGTTCCACTTCGCGCTTGGGCAGCGGAACGACGTTGGCGCTCTCGCGGGCAAGGGCGTCGGCCTTCTCCCGGTAGAGCCGCAGCGTCCGCTCGATCCCCGACGGCCCCTTCCTGATGCCCCGCAGTTCGGCTTTCGCTTCCCGCTCGCGGTCGGCGAGCAGCTGCCGAGCAACTTCCTTCTCGGCCTGCACGAATGCCGGTCGGTTGATGTCCCGCAGTTCGGGGCAAATGGCAGTGTCGAGAAACTGCCCATCCGATGCTGAGAAGACGTAGACCTTGCCCATGTCGATGGGATCGAGGCGGACGATCACGTCGGTGCCGGGCAGAATGCGGCCGGACAGGTAGTATTGGTGATCGATCCTGATCCCCTGGGCAGTCATCCGGCGGCGACCGTCCTTGCCGGCGAGCGGCATCAGCAGGACATCGAGGGCGCGCTCGTCCACACGGGCAATCGGCGCATTCGAGGTGGCGGCCGCCTGAGCCGGTGTCAGCCCCTTCAAAGCGCCCTTGAAGCCGCCGTGAGGCCGCGCGTGATAGTAGACCTCAAGCCACTCGTCGACATGCGCCTGCACTTCTGCGGCCGATAGCTCGACCCCGAACAGTTCGGCGTCGTCTGTCCCCAGGCGCTGCCCGAACGCCTTGCGCTCTTCGATGGCTTTGCGCTCGGCCACGTCGTGCCCGACATAGCCGGGCAGCTGCGTTGCGAAGTTGTGCTGAAACGTCTTGATGACGCGCTCGACATGCGCCTTTTCGGTCGGGCTGTATGCGGCCGAAACGTCGACATCGATGTCGAGGTCATCGAACAGCTGGACGGTGGCGCGAGCCTTGAAGTCGGAGCCGTTGTCCGTTTTGACCGTCTTGGGCACGCCCCATGCAATGAGTGCTTTGCGGATCAGCAGGCCGACCGCCGAGGCGCGCGGTGTCTTCGACAGGGTGATGACCACCCGCCGCGTGGCGATGTCGATGCAGGCATACATCGAGTGCCGGCCGTCGATGCACAGGACGTCGACCGGTGACGCATCGATCTGCCAGAGCTGGTTCGGCTCCCTGACCCAGCGATAGGCACCCGTTCCGCGCAGCGCCATGGTCGACCGGTACCGGTCGGGGTTGGTGTTCTTGGTGATCACGACCTTTTCGGCCGCGCGCAACTCTTTGATGAAATGCTGGAATGTCCGCACCGGCGGAAGCGGTTTGATCTCGCCGTGCCGATCCGTGATCTCGGCGCCGAACTCATCCTCGCAATAGTCCCGGATTGTCTCTGCCGACAAAGCCGGGTTCTGGATGATCCATGCCAGCACGAAGGCCCGCATTCGGCCGCCCTCGGCCGTGGCCAGCAGCCCCTTGCCCTTGCGCGCCTGGGCGGGATCGTGTCCGAGCGCGGCGCTCCCGGCGCTCGTCAGCTGCGAGCGCCACCGCATCAGCGTGCGGGCCGAGACATGCTTGACCACCCCCGCCGCCCATTCGGGCAGCGGCACGCGGCCGGCGTTGTACATGTCGGCAAACAGGCTGTCGGTACCGAGGGCGCCAAGGTCGAGCATCTGCCGGAAGCGATCCGCCAGGCGCAGGATGTACACCCGCGCGTCCCGTGTGAGGCGTGCCCTGTCGGTGAGGTGCTCTCCGCCCAGCGGGCGGGCGTCGCCGCCACCCTTGACCGTCAGCGCCGGGCCGATCTGGCGCGACAGATACCCAAGGCGCACGTCGAGCGGCAGGAGGTCGAGGTGGTATCGGGTGATTGTGCCGCCCCGTCCGGTCTCGGTTCTCACCAGCGCGTGGTGTCGGTGCCACCCTTCGCGCTCAATCATTCGGTCAATGCTTCGACGGTCGACCGGGAGACCGGGTAGATCGCCAGATGATGAGGCTTCGGCCAACTCGCGTGCCGTGAACCACAGCTGGATCTGGGTCGGGCTGTGCGCGTTCATCGCTCAGATCGCTCCCCATTTGGCCTTCTCAGCGGCCTTGAATCTCTGGATTTTTGCCTCGGCTTCTTCAGCCAGATGCACGTTGATGAGCGCGCTGTAGCGGGTATCGACGACCACTTTTCCGAAGCGCCCGGCCACGAAGCCGAGAAGGTCTGTGCAGCCGGTCACTTCGATCAGCGCGATGAACCGCTCTAGCGTGATGCGATGTGCTTCCGCGCCTTCCGACGCGTAATTCGCAAGCATGTTTTCCGAGACCGCATAGCCAAGCTCTGCGGTCATCGCGGCAGCGATCTCAGGCCGCGAAAGGGACGATGACTTGAGGGCGAGCGCGACGGCCTGGCTGATTTGCGAGGCCAGCCGCGAACCGCGAATGGCGCCGGGCTCAAACCCGGCGGCCACCTTCGGCGGTTCCCAGGAGAACAGGTCCCCCGTCAGGTCGTCTTTGCGCGCCTTCACCATCAGAGCGCACCTTCCTCTTTCAGCATGTCGAGGATCTCGGCTTGATGGGCGCGCACGAAGGCGCGGCGCTGCCGAACGGGAAACCGCCGCCAGCTGTCCGAAAAGGACCGGAACGCCTTCTCGGCCGGGTCTTCGGGCTTGCGTCCTTCGATCATGGCGACCGCGCCGGCCACCGAACCCGCCATCGGCGGCTCGCTGAGCACGTGATCCAGAACGGCGGGACGCATCTCCTCGGGCAGATCGGCCAACGCCATCAGTTCGCTTTGGCTGTCGGCGAGTTTGGTGAGCGCCACTCGCTCGCGGGTGTACCCGTCAAGCGACGCGATCTTGAGGCATCGCCAGACCGTGACCTTGCTGAGGCCAAGCGCCCGTTGCGCCGCCTCGCCGAAAGACGCTGCGAACCGCTCGGCGGCAGCAGCCACCGGGTCGGCGACGATCAAAGTTTCATCGTGAAACTTTGATGCCGCCCGCCGGTTTCCGCCGCGCTTCACCGCGCCCTGGGCCTGTTCGTAGATCTCGCGCCAGGCGGCCACATCCAGCGCCCTGTCCAGCGCCGAGAGCTCCCGGCGCATCAGGTTCTCGGCGATCTCCGCAAGCCGCAAGGCGGCCTCGTCGGCGAACGCATCCGCCGGCTTCACGTCGGCCCGGACACTTTTCCACTTGAGCAGCTTCGCCGCGCCGAGCCGGTGGGCTCCCGCGATCAGCCGGAAACGCTTACCCGCCTCGACCACGAGGATCGGGATGCGAAGCCCTTGGCCGTCGATATCGGCGGCAAGCGCGGCCACCCAATCCGGGTCGACCTTACGCCGGCCGGCGGGCACGTCGATCTGTGCGAGCGGGATCTCGCGCGGAGCGTCGCTCACCCCATCCTCCAGACCAGCACGAGATCCGATGCGGCTTCCACGAAGAAGAGGAAGGCGGCGACCGAGAAGGACAGGACGGCGAGAGCCATCACGTCCTGGGCGTCTGAAAAGGTGTCAAGGATGACGCGAAGCGCTGACAGAACCGGGCGCATTACGCGGCCACCCTGTCAGAGCTTCCGGGGGTTTTCTGACTCGCCTTGCTCGGACGCTCTCTGCTATCAAAGATCCGATTGGCAGTGATGGGATAGCGGTCGGGCCACACCACCTCCACGGGATCCCCGAGAAAGTCGGCGATCAGTTTTTCGTTGGGGCGATTCCAGCGGGTCCAAACAGTTCGGAAGGTGTTCGGGTTTCGACCGTTTTCAATCGCAAACTCGGTGAGCTTGACGCCCCTGCGTCGAAACTCGGCGAGGATCGAATGCCTGTCCCACTTGGGCTGGGCTTTCGCCATGGCTGCTACTCCTACTGAAAGCGGGTGTTGGCGCACCCGCTTTTTGTTGACGGTGTGTCATCAATTGCGGGTCGCCGAAGCGGGCCGCTAACAATAGGTATAGCGATTCGTCGCCATGTAGCAAGCGAGATATCGCTATGCTTGGCTGCGTTCGCTCGTGCGCGATGGATACAATTGGCGAACGCGTAAAAGAGGCCGCACAGGTCGTTGGCGGGCTTAATGCACTCGCCAAGATCATTGAGATTCCCAGGCGGACAGTCGGTGACCAGATCAGCGGCAAGTATGAGGTGAAGCTGTCGTTTATTGTCGCCGTAGCCAGGGCGACCGGCTATTCGGTCGCTTGGCTTGCAACCGGTGAAGGCGAGAAACTGGGCGAGCCGAATGATGCTGCCGCAACTATCGACGCGGCAGTCTTTCGCCAGGTCGGCCGGCTTGTGGCGAGGGTGCACCAGGAAGAGGGCGTGAGGCTGCCCCCGGACGCCGCGCTGGATGAGCAAGCGGATGCCTATAACGCCCTGATAACGCGTGCTGAGGACCCTGCCGATCCGGCAGAGCTAGAGGCGCTCTTGCCTTGGCTGGAGGCGCGGTTGCGGAAGAAGCTGCAGACAGCGGCGGCTGAGCCGGGCACTGGTAAACGTCCGGCTTGATGGTAGTGCAGACTACAGGTTGATCCCCATAGTCTCTTCTATCTATTTCAGAAATTGCAATCGTCGTACAAATACGATCACTGGTAGCAGTGGAATTCTGGGGTGGAACAAATGATGAAACGCGCTGCGTTGGTTCTTATGCTGATGGCGGGTGGCTGTCAGACGCCATCAAAGCCGATGGAGGTTCTCACGCCTCACAAGCTAAGTGCCGCGGAGACTACCGCGATCCATGACGGCGTTAGAAGAGTTCTGAAAGATCCGGAGTCCGCCCGCTTTGGAACAATCGTTGCGGGCGCCAACGCGGACGGGGTTGTCACGGCATGCGGCTGGGTCAATGCCAAAAACAGCTTCGGCGGCTACACCGGCGAAAAGCCCTTCCTTGGCATCCTGACTGATGGGGGCTTTGTCACCGCTGCAGTGGGCGGTGACAGCACCGATGTGGCTGTTACGATGACGATGTGCAGCCGGTCGGGCCTGATGCTTTAAGCCGAAATTGAAACGCCCCACTTTCTGAACTAGGCCTGCAGCCTGAGTGGGCTAGGAATTGGCAGTTTTCTGCGCTGTTGAGCGAAGTGGGGCGGGGCGTTGCAGTTGCCATTCCTGCGCCCCACTTTCGAAGGGCCGACTGGCAGATCTCTGCCATTCTCAGCGTGGCGGCGTCGACATCGCCAAGCCTTCTCGTCTCGAATTGCCAAGCGGTCTTGCGCGGCCGATCCGGTCGGGAGCACACGGCGCACCGCCGCCCGACCCCGTCAAACCCCGCACAACTCCTTGAGTTTCCATGGGGGTTCGGTATGTTTCCGGTGGTTCACGGGTCTCCCCGGATCTCCCCGTCAATTGTCAACTGGTCTTGCGGGTTACACCTCTTGCGGGAATTGCGGCGGTTGCGGAGGCTGATGCAAAATTTCGGGTTTTTGAGACCGGATTTTGCAAAATCCTTCTCGAATTTCTGTCGGTTGTATCGCGCGGGACGCTGCGTTCATTGCAAGTCAATTTTCGCGTATCCGGATTTTCTTCCGTAGAGATACGTGAAATTTCGGATGACGAACCTGGTCATGATGATTCGTTTTTGCGAAACGTCTTTAGATGTGTCGGGAAAACTTCCAATCACCCAAAGTAGTATCCGTATTTATTCGGTGAAATTAGTGCTCTGTAAACTGAATCGAGTCATCCTTTTTAACGCGTCGGGGGTTTTTTGGCGTGAAATCGAAAGGATGACCCATGTCGGGAGCGGCAAGCAGGTATTCGGGAACGCGCCTGGAGTTCGCACGGATAGATGAAGCAACCAGGAAGACCTTGCGGGACCTTTGGACCGTGGTCGAGCCGAACCTGGATGGTATTCTTGCCGGATTCTACAAGCATCTCGTAATGGAGCCCTCGCTCAGGGAGCTCCTGGGAAATCGTCAGGCGGCCCTGGAGTCTGCTCAGAAGACGCACTGGCAGCGCCTGTTCAGTGCGAAATTCGACGAAGACTACGAAAGCAGTATCAACCGGATCGGCCGCGCGCATAGCCGCATCGGCCTAGAGCCGCGCTGGTACATCGCCGGATATCAGTTTGTTCTCAACGAGTTGACCGCCGTGGTGCTGAAGCGGCACCGCTTCTCGGTCACCAAGGCGCAGGGCGCTTTGCAGGCGCTCAACAAGGCCGTCCTGCTGGATCTCGACTACGCCATCTCCACCTATCAGCAGATCCTGATGGAAGAGCAGGAGGCGCGCACCCGCTGTCTGTCCGAGGCGATCGACCGCTTCAAGGACAAGGTCGAGGCCTCGCTGGCCACCGTCGACAAGGCGGCCGACACGATGCAGAAGCGCGCCGACACGCTGTCGTCGGTCGCCGGCGCTGCGTCCCATGAGGCCATTTCCGCCTCTGCCGCATCCGAGCAGACTTCCACCAGCGTCCAGACGGTCGCCTCGGCGGCCGAGGAACTGGCCAGTTCCATCGAAGAGATCGCCCGGCAGGTCACCGGTGCGTCCGATGTCGCGCGTCGCGCGAACGTGGTCACCGACAGCGCCTCGCGCGAGGTCGGCCTGCTCTCGGTCACGGCCCAGAAGATCGGCGACGTCATCGGCCTGATCCAGGCGATTGCCGAACAGACCAACCTGCTGGCGCTCAATGCCACCATCGAGGCGGCCCGGGCCGGTGATGCGGGGCGGGGCTTTGCCATCGTCGCGCAGGAAGTCAAGAATCTCGCTGGCCAGACCTCCAGGGCGACGGAAGACATCGCTCAGCAGATCGCCGAGATACAGAGTGCGACGACGCGGGCGGTCGACACGATCAGCTCCATCGCCTCGACCGTCGGCGAGATCGACACGCTGACGGCGACGATTGCCGCTGCGATCGAGGAGCAGGGCGCGGCGACCCGCGAGATCTCGATGAACGTTCAGCACGCGGCCCAGGGCACGGTCACCTTGACCCGCAATGTGACCGGCGTGACCGCGGCCATCGACAAGACGGAAGATGCCGCGCGCGACTTCCTGGTCGTCTCTGGAGACCTGCGCGGCCAGTCCGACCAGATCTCCGGGCAGATCCGCGATTTCTTCAGCGAAATCCGCCAGACGACCGAAAGCGGTGCCGCCAAGGGCAAGCACACGGCAGCATCGGGGGCGGGCTCCGGCCGGGCGGCCGATACACGCCGCTACGCCTAATCGGCCCGGCCTGCGGGGCGCCAGATCGGCACAGGGGCAGGGCGCCCCTGTCGCCGAGGGAGGCAAACCGCACTCGAACGGATTGGCAAGCAGACCTGTTGAAACGAAGGTGCCCGCCCGTCCTCGGGCAGGCGCGAACGGCTTCGATTGCGACGAAACCGACCGTCCGTGGACAGGCGCGAACGGCTTCGATTGAGACGAAACCGACCGTCCGTGGACAGGCGCGAACGGCCCCGACTGAAACGAAACCGCCCGTTCGCGTGCAGGCGCGAACGGGCGGGAACGTTTGAAAGCCCTGGACTAGGTCTTCTCGTATATTTTGTGCCGCCAGGCCTAATAACTTTGACGCCAAGGCGTCGTTGAAAATCACGATGCCGGTTCGGATCCGGCAGGAGTTCTCTCAATTCCGGCCCGCGATCTGCGCTCCGGCGGCCCCTTGAGGCCGGTCTTGACTGCCCAGTCTCCCGATCAGGGCCGAAAACTGGCCAAGGTCGGGAAAAGCGGGCCGGATCGTCCTGCGACCCGGCCCCAGTTAGGTCACGTGCGATCCGCAGCCTGAAAAGCTCCGGGCGGCCCGCTGTGACTTGTGACGTCCGTCCGGCAGGGCGAACTGCCGTTCCGGGCCGCGCCGAAGGCGCGTCGGAGAGAGGTCACAAGGGCACTCGTCAAACTCGATTCCGTCAATTCCACCCGAAGTCGGCCGGCGGTTACGCGGATCCTCCCACGGGCCCGCAACCTCTATGTCCGGTCCCGCATCACGCGCCCGCACGGCCATCAACCGGGTGGCATGGAATTCCGCCCGAATACCGGTAAAGCCGGCTGCGCGAACCCCCATCCAATTGATTTTCCGATACAACACCAGCTAGCGTTATCTCTGCGTGATTTTTCTGCAAAGGGCGTGAAGCGACGGAGCGGAAGCGACCAAACGAAAGTCGGGGGCTGACACATGCGGGAGGAGACCCGTCGGGCACTGGCCCTTGCGGCCGAACACCTGGAGAGGCGCGATGACCTGCCCGATCCCTCGGGACCGGCTGGTCATTTCCTCGCCTATCTGGCGGAAGGCGCAACGGAAGGGCTGTCCGGCGACCGCGACCTTGCCCGCCTGATCGGCGTTGCCGCCCGCCTGGAGCGCCTGTTCGAATTGTCCCTTCCGGATGCCCCGGGCCTCTATTGCTTCGGAGCCGAGGTGGTGCCGAGCGTTTTCGGGGCGGCCATGGGCGCTCGCGGCTCCGTGTCCGGCGTCGGTGAGACACGGCTTGAGGCGTTTCGCGCCTGTGTCGGCGAAGCGGTCGAGTATCTCTCGCAGTTCGAACCTGCGCCGGCCGCGCCTTTCGAGCCGCGCGAAGGCGCGGAGACGCCTTTGGCCGATCAGGACTTCTGGAGCGAGGCGGAGAGCCTTGCGCTCGGTCTGGTGCCGTCACAGGAGCCGAGCGATGCAAGCGGCGGGCGCCTGCGTGCGCTGGATGAGCATGTCGTGGCCGCCGACCTCACAACCGGGCGACAGGGCCCGCTTCCGGCCGAGCTGTGCTGGCGCCGGCGCGACCGCGATACGCTGCCGTTCGCCCGAGGGCTTGGCGTTGCCGCCGGCCGCAGCTTTCGCGAGGCCTGCCGGCATGCGGCGCTGGAATGGATCGAACGCGACGCGGTCGCCCTGTGGTGGCGCGGCGGCCGCCGCGGGCGGGCCATCCCGGTCGAAACGCTGTGTGCTCCTGCTGTCGCCGGTCGGATCGCCCGGTGGCGAGGCGGAAGCGAGGCGCGGCTCAGCTGGTTCCTCGATCTCACCGGCGATCTCGGCGTGCCGGTGGCTGCGGCCCTGTCCGTCGACCGGCAGGGCAAGCGCTTCGCCTATGGCTTTGCAGCCCGGAAAAACCTTTCCTCGGCCCTGCTTGCCGCGTTCACAGAGCTGGCGCAGGTGGAACTGGCCGATCGGGTGGTGGACGCCAAGCTCGCCGAGGCGGACGAGAAACGGCTGAACGACACGGATCGGTTGCACCTTGCCCGGCGCAGTCTCGTGAAGCCCGACTGGGAGGCGCTGCAGCCGGCCGAAGCGCCGGCATCCGGCAACCGGCAGGGCAGTGGAAATGCGGATGGCCCCCCCGAAAGTTTCGGGGATATTGAGCCGCTTTCAGCTCTCGCCAAACGAAATTTTCGTGCAGTGGCAATTGACCTTACCCGTGTCGATCCGGGTATAAGCGTTGTACGCGTGCTGGTTCCGGGATTGCAACCTGATCCGGCCACGCTGGTCACGCCGCGGCTCGAGCGGCAGCGGGCACTCCATTCCTCAGCCGGTTTTCCCGGTGATCGTGTCCGGCTCTACTGAATGCCTTTTCTTTCAAACCTTTTCCAGATTTCGGGGTGTGGGAAAACGGGGCGAGATCCTGCGGGATCTGACGTGGCATGCAGGGGCGGAGTGACGTGGAGGACATAGGCAATCGCGAGGTCGCGGAACACGGGCAGGGCGCCGGCTCTGGACGCTCCCGTCTTCACGTTGCCGTATTGGGCGTGCCGCGTTTCCTGGTCGACGGCAAGCCGGTTGCGTTCCGCTCACGGAAGGCGGAGGGCCTGCTGGTCCGCCTGTGCCTGACCAGCGACGGCCGTCTGTCCCGTGAAATGGCCGCCAACCTGTTCTGGCAGGACAGTTCCGAACATCACTCCCGCTCGTCGTTGCGTCAGACGCTGCTGATCCTGCGCCGGGCGCTGGAGGATGCCGGGTTCGACGGTCTCGACAGCGACAAGATGAACATCTGGCTGGATCTTGGCCGGGTCACGCTCGACATGGAGGAACTCGCCGGCGATGGGGGCGAGGTTCCGGCGCGGCTGCTGGTCGAAAAGCGTCTGTCCGAGCGCCTCTTCGAAGGCGGGGAGATGCTGGCCGAGCCCTTCCACAACTGGCTGCGCCTGCGCCGTCAGCAGCTTCACGACCAGTTGCGGGCGCTGCTGGAGCCTATGGTGCGCCTCGACAGCGGCAACTGGAAGCGGATGGAGCAGGCGGCCGTGGCGCTGCTTAATCTCGACCCGACGCATGAGCCGGCCTGCCGTGCCTTCATCACCGCCCGTGCAGTGCAGGGCGACTATACGGGCGCGCTGCGGGCCTACGAGGACCTTTGGAACGTGCTGGAGGACGAGTTCGACACTCAGCCTTCCAACGAGACCCAATCGCTGATCGTCGATATCAAGCTCGGCAAGTTTTCCGACTGGCTGCGCCGCGAGCGCATGCGTCTCGCCGAGGAAGCCGCTCAGCGCGCTCCCGCCTCGCCTGCGGTCGAAAAAGTTGACGGCAACCGCTCGCCGGTGGTGGTGCAGCACGTCAATCCGGTGATCGTGGTCGACCAGATCCTTCAGATCACCGAAGCTCATGAAGACATTCGACTGGCCAAGGTGTTCCGCCACGACCTGATTTCGCGTCTCGTCCGCTTTCGCGAGTGGTCCGTCGCCGACGATGTGACGGAAGAGCTGTCGCGCTCCGCGGCGCCCATCTACCGGGTGTCGATCAGCGCCATGCGGGCCGAACGTTCAGTATCCTATTCCGTGACGGTGAAGAACTCGCGCACCAACGCCTATGTCTGGGGGCGGAACTCGGCCGTCGATATCGGCGAGCTGTTCGCTCGCCAGTCGATGTTGGTCGCCGAGATCGCCATGGCGATGAACGTCAACATCTCGGCCGAGCGGCTGGCCAACATGTCGCGCATCCCGGATGCGTCGCTGGACCAGTATGACCGCCTGCTGATGGGCCAGAGGCTCCATTACACCTGGAAGATCGAGGACTCCCATCGCGCCGAGGCGATCCTGGACCGGCTGATCGAGGACAATCCCCGCTTCGGCCCTGCCTATTCGAGCCTGGCGCAGATCATCAATTCCCGCCACATCGTCTTTCCCGGCCAGGCGCAGACGCCGGAGACGCTCGAGCGCTCCGCCGGGTTGGCACGCATGGCGCTGGCGCTCGATCCCTTCGACTCGCGCGGCTATCTGTGCGCCGCCTGGACGCTGGCGCTGCAGCGGCGCTTCGAGCAGGCGGAGGCGCAGCATCGCCAGGCTCTGGAGCTCAACGACAACGACCCCTGGACGGCGTTGTCCGCCGCACACGGGCTTGCCTATTACGGCCATCGCCAGGAAGCCCTGGCCATCGCCTATCGCCACCGCGAGAACGGCCTGCTGACCTCACCCTTGCACTGGAGCTATTTCGTCGGCATCACCTGCCTGTGCGGCGACCATGCGGCTTCCATCGCGGCTTTTCGCTATCTCAGCGATGGCTATCTCGGCGTCGAGGCCTGGTATGTCGCCGCGCTCGCGCTGACCGGCGAGGAAGAGGAGGCCCGCGCTCAGGCGAGCCATCTCAAGCAGCGGGTGACTGACCGCTGGGTGCTGCCGCAGCCGCCGGATGATGACGATATCGCCCGCTGGATCGGCAATTGCTTCCCGATCTCCTCGCCGCGCACCTGGGACGAGATCCATCAAGGCCTGTCGTCCGCCGGGATCGTGTTGCCGGCCGATCTTGCTCCCGAGGGCGCTACCCGCCGGTGAGCCAATGCCGGACGCTGGACGAACTGCGGCAGTTTGCGGGTAACGTGAAAAGGGCCGCGAAACATCGCGGCGAGCGTGAAAAAGGGCCGCGAAACATCGCGGCCCTCCGAACTCTCCTGAAGGCGAAAAACCTCAGGTGCACACGGCAATCGTGTAGTCGGCAACGCGACTGAGATAGAAGTCGTGCTCGTTCATCTCGTCCTTGCGGGCGTAGAAATCCGGCAGCGGATAGGCCTTCGCCGAGACATCCCCGTATTTGGCCAGCGACTCTTCGGTCATGCGCCGCGGCGGCAGGCGAAGGAGCAGGACTTCCTCGCAGGCCTGGATCATTTGCAGGGCCTTGTAGGTATCGGGAATCGTGGCGATGCCCTTGGTGGCCTGCTTCAGGGCTTCCAGCGTCTCCGGCCAAGGCTTCGCGCCCGTGGCGTATTCGGTGATCAGCTGGCCGAACGCCTGGTAATCGTGGATCTCGACCTTTTTGAGTTCGTCAGTCATGTATTGCCCCATAAAATATGTTGGCTAAGGAAAACGCCAGTTGGCCGCTCCGGTCTTCCTTCCGCGATAAAGCTGCCCCTTCGACGAAAGACCGGGCTTTTGAAAAATTACTTTGCGGCGCACTGGCGCACGAAAGTCATGCAAATCACTTCATGACATCTGAAATTAGATGTTGAGTGAGGCGAGTCGTCAAGATGTTTCGGGGAAGAAATGATCTTCCGCAACTTAAGCGATAAAAAATCTATTTCTGATTTTCTTTATTTATCATACAACCCTGAGTATATCAGATTGAGTCAACTTTCTTTCACGAGGTTTTCTGCGGCTTCTTCGCTCGCAAGCGCGTCGTCTTCAACTGCGGTGGCGTTCATCTGCCGGCGCTGTGCCGCCATGTTCGCCATGTGCTGCTTCAGCGTCGGATCCTTGTCGGTCAGGCTGCGGAAGTCGGTCCTGGACAGGACGAGCAGGTTGCAATAGCCGAGCGCACGCACATCGGCGGTGCGCGGCTGGCCGGTCAACAGCGCGATCTCGCCGAACACGTCGCCACGACCAAGGCGCACGCGCACATGCTCGGTGATCACCTCGACCGCGCCGGAGGAGATGAAGTAGGCCGTGTCGCCGCGCTCACCCTTTCGGATCAGCAGCTCGCCGGGCACGGCAAAGAGCGGCCGCATCAGCCGGGAAATCGCGCGGATACGGTCCTCGCTGAGGTCGCGGAACAGCGGCAGCTGCGCGGTCAGCTCCTCCGTGCGCATCCCCATGTCCAGCTTCGGCCGCGAGTCGGCCGTCTCCCGATTCTCGTTCACGCCCTGCGACAGGTTGGAATAGAGTTCGGTGCCGATGAGGTTCTGCGCGTAGAGCGAGCGGTAAGCGTCTTCCTCCAGCCGCAGCGCGGCCTTCTGCAGAAAGCGCTGGTCGAGGCTGTCGGCATAGTCGGGATACTGCAGCCGCAACGCCTCAAGCGCGGTGGTCGTCGCCTCGCGGCGGCCGAGCAGGATCTCCGTCAGGATTTCGACCACGCGGCGGCCCAGCAGCGGCTCGATCTTCTCGTTGGTGAAGGCGATCAGCTCATCCAGCACGATCCGGTTCAGCAGCAGCATCTCGTAACGGTCGCCGAGCAGGCGGGCGAGCCAGCGGTCGTATTTGACGTTCCGCTGGAGCCACTGGGCAAGCCGCATGGTGCGCGGAAAGGCGAGGGCCTGCCGCGCGGCGCGGTTGTACTCGATGCGGCCGCCGGCGCGGGCCCGGTCGGCGATGCGGCCGATGCGGGCCAGCAGCTCCTCGGCGGTGTGGATCGAGGCGGTGCGCTCGCGAAGATGACGCAGCACGATCTCGCGTTCTCGGTTGGAGATCGACACGAGGCCCACCGTGACGCGGTCGCGGTCGAGGATCTCGTCCATGCCACCGTCGAGGCCTTGCGCCTCGATCAGCCGCTCGCGGTAGCGTCGATCGGTCTCTTCCGCTGCCGCCGGTGCGATGTGGTATTCCGAAATCGCGCGGGCCACGCCTTCGCGCACATTGGCAAGCGCAAGGGCCAGCACCTGGGCCCGCATCGCAGCGTCCAGCGGCGGCAGCTTGTCGAGGCCGAACACCTTGATCAGGGGCTTCAGCGTCGTGCCGTATACCAGCAGCGTGAACAGCACGAAGCCGGTGGCGAGTACGGCGACGAAGCGCTTTATCTGCGGGTCGATGGCAAGGTTCTCGGTAACGCCGAGCGCCAGCGTCAAGGTGATCGCCCCGCGCATTCCGCCCCACAGCATGACCGTCTTGAACGGCGTGCTGACGGGCTGGGACAGCTGCAGCAGGCTCATCAGTGGCAGCAGGCCGAACAGCACCACGGCGCGGGCGGCAAGCGCGGCCGCCACGACGATGGCCAGGAGGGCGATGTCGTACCAGCCGACGTCCACGAGCAGCTTCGGGATCAGGATCGAGGCCAGCATGAAGATCAGCGACGAGGCCCAGAAGGCGATCTGGTCCCACACGTCGTTGAGATAGGTCCAGCCGTCGGGGGTGACGCGCGAGGGGCCGGCGAGATTGATGACGATGCCGGCCACGACGACGGCAACGACACCGGATACGCCGATGAAGTTTTCCGCGATGATGTAGACCAGATAGGGCATGGCGACGCTGAGCGTCACTTGGGCGAGGCGGAAGTCGCGCACCAGCGGGAGCAGGCGCACCAGCACCTGGCCGCCGATATAGCCGAGCGCCATGCCGCCGGAAAAGCTCCACAGGAACAGCTCGACGCCGTCGGCGAGCGTGGGGGCCGAGCCGCCCGTCATCGCGCCGAGCAGAATGACGAACAGGGCGATCGCGGCCGCGTCGTTGAGCAGGCTTTCTCCCTCCACCAGGCGGCCGAGGCGCGCCGGCGCACCGATGTCGCGGAAGATCGCGACGACCGCGACCGGGTCGGTGGTGGCGACAATGGCGCCAAGCAGCAGGCAGGCGACCAGCGGCACCGTGGTGAAGGGCGCGAGCGCGAACCCGATGAAGGCGGTCGCGACCACGACGGCGACCACGGCCATCACGAAGATGACGCCTGCGTCGTCCGCCATGCGGCGCACATCGAGCGTCAGCGTCGTCTGGAACAGCAGCACCGGCAGGAACAGGTGAAGAATGCCCTGCGAGTTCAGCGGCAGGTTCACGAAGACGGACGCGATCTGATTGAACGCGTCGGTGCTGGGCGTGTAGAGCAGCCAGCCCGACAGGACGCCGATTGCGGTGCCGACAAGCGCCAACAACACGGACGGGGCCACCTTCAGCCGCCGCGCAAGCGGCTGGATGAGAGAGATGACGACGAGGAGGCCGGCGATGGCTGCGATGAAGAGGGGCGCTTGCATGTCCCCTCTATCTTGCCACATTTCGACAATGACGCGACCGTTTCGCGTCGTCCTCCGAAATTTTCGGTGTTGATTGTGCGGCTGGTCAGGTGGCCGGGGCGGGTTTGCGCGACTTTCGCTCGGAAAGCGCGATGCCGACCAGAACCAGGCACAGCGCGGCGGCGTGGTACAGGTGGAACGGCTCGCCGAGCAGGCTGACGGCCAGCAGCGACGAGAAGATCGGCACCAGGTTGATGAACACCCCGGCGCGTCCCGGCCCAACCAGTTCCACCCCGCGCATGAAGAAGATCTGCGACAGGCAGGACGGGAAGATCGAGATATAGGCGATCACCAGCCAACCCTTGGGCGTTGGCCATTGCAGCGCGCCCTGCGCCACTTCCATGGCGAACAGAGGCACGGAGGTGACCGCGGCGACCACTGCCAGCACGGTGAAGAAGACCATGCCGGAAACCGGCGGGCGCTTGCGCAGCAGCACGGCGTAAAGCGAGTAGAGCAGACAGGCGACGATCATCAGCGCGTCGCCGATATTCACCTCGAGCCCCGCCAGGCGCGACAGGTCACCCTGCGCGGCGATGAAGGCGACACCGGCCATGGTGACCAGCACGCCGAGCGCCTGCAGCGGCCGGATCGGCGTGCGCAGGATCACCAGCGCGCCGAGCAGCACGAACATCGGCATGGAGCCCTGGATGATGCCGAGGTTGACGGCGGTCGTGCTGTGGGCGGCGATGTAGAACAGCGCGTTGAAGGCCGTGAAGCCGAACATGCCCATGGCGATGAGAATCGGCAGGTGCCGCCGCAGCGTCGGCCATTCGGCCCGGACCTGCCGCCCGTACAGCACCAGCAGCAGGCCCGAGACGGCGATCCAGCGCAGCAGCACGACGGCCATCGGCGAGACCTCGCCGATGGCGAGCCGACCGGCAATGGTGTTGCCGCCCCAGAACAGGGTGGTCAGCACCAGCAGCAGGATCGGCTGGTTGAAAAAGCGCGTGAGCAGGGGCGAGCCGGATTGCGACATGGGGCCATGGGTCCGCGCCGGAGCAGGACGCGCGCCGGCCGTCTTGCCGGGGCATTCCGTCGTCCGGACTTGCTGGGGTGGCCCGCACCATGGGCGTGTCTCGCCGGCGCGGGATCGAAGAAACAGCTCTATCGTATGACGAATTGCACCAGTCGATGCAAGCCACGCGGGCGGGACCGGGCATTGCACCAGACGCAGGGCTGCCCTGCAGTGGAGATTGTTTCCCCTGAGGATCAAGTCTTTTCGATTTGTGCAAGATTGACCGGGAAAGGGTCCCTGCGGTTTGATGAGGATCGAACCGTTCCGTTCGGATTTCATCCGTCAGACCGCGCCTCATCAGCGCTTGCCCGGTGTCTCTGCATCGTCTTTTGTGAAGACCGTGCTGCCCGCGCAAGCCGGAGATGGCCGCGACGGACGCATCCGACAGAGCGCTGCAACAGTCACACCAAGAAACGTCGACCAGGGAGTGCCGACCGCCATGGACCGTATCGAGATTGCCGGCCTGAAGATCGCCCCGGAACTGCGGGATTTTGTCGAGCAGGAGGCCCTGCCGGGCACCGGCGTGACGGCGGACGCGTTCTGGAAGGGCCTGTCGGCCATCGTGCACGACATGGCGCCGGAGAATCGCGACCTGCTGGCCCGCCGCGATGCGTTGCAGGCCAAGATCGACGACTGGCACCGCGCCCATCCCGGCCCGGTCGACCTTGCGGCCTACAAGGCCTTTCTCAAGGAGATCGGCTATCTGGTGGACGAAGGCCCCGCCTTCTCGGTGACGACGCAGAATGTCGACCCGGAAATCGCCTCCATCGCCGGCCCGCAGCTGGTGGTGCCGATCACCAATGCCCGTTACGCGTTGAACGCGGCCAATGCCCGCTGGGGTTCGCTCTATGATGCGCTCTACGGCACGGATGCCATTCCCGAAACCGGCGGCGCAGAGAAGGGCAAGGGCTACAACCCGAAGCGTGGCGAGAAGGTCATCGCCCGGGCGAAAGCCTTTCTCGACGAGGCCGCGCCCCTCGACGGCGCCAAGTGGGCCGACTTGACCGATGTCGAGGCCGGCGCGGAGCTCAAGCTCTCGACGGCGTCGGGCCCGGTCCGTCTCAAGCGCCCGGACCAGTATGCCGGCCATGCCGAAGGCGAGGGCGGCTGGCGCCACGTGCTCCTGAAGAACAACGGCCTTGGTATCGAGATCCTGTTCAACCGTGGCTGGGACATCGGCAAGACCGATCCCGCCGGCATGGCCGCGGTCAACCTCGAGGCGGCGGTGTCGACCATCATGGACTGCGAGGATTCGGTCGCGGCCGTCGATGCGCAGGACAAGGTTGTCGCCTACCGCAACTGGCTCGGCCTCATGAAGGGCGATCTGAAGGAAACGTTCCAGAAGGGCGGCGAAACGATCGAGCGCAAGCTCTACGGCGATTTCACCTACACGACGCCGGAGGGCGCACCGCTGCTCGTGAAATGCCGCTCGCTGATGCTGGTGCGCAATGTCGGTCACCTCATGACCACGCCGGCGATTCTCGACCGCGACGGCAAGGAGGTGCCGGAAGGCATCCTCGACGGCATGATGACCGCTCTGATCGCCATGCACGACATCGGCACGGGCGGCCCGTCCGGCGGCGGGCGGCGGATGAACTCGCGCGCCGGCTCGCTCTACATCGTCAAGCCGAAGATGCACGGCCCCGACGAGGTCGCCTTCGCCAACCGGCTGTTCGGCCGGATCGAGCAGGCGCTGGGCCTTGCCGCCGACACGCTGAAGATGGGCATCATGGACGAGGAGCGACGCACGACCGTGAACCTCAAGGAGTGCATCCGCGCGGCGTCCTCGCGCGTGTGCTTCATCAATACCGGCTTCCTCGACCGCACCGGCGACGAGATGCACACCTCGATGGAAGCCGGCCCGATGATCCGCAAGGGCGACATGAAGCAGGCCGCCTGGATCCAGGCCTATGAGAACTGGAACGTCGACGTCGGCCTCGAATGCGGCCTGCCGGGCCACGCCCAGATCGGCAAGGGCATGTGGGCGATGCCGGACCTGATGAAGGCGATGCTGGAGCAGAAGGTCGGCCATCCGAAGTCCGGCGCCAACACGGCCTGGGTGCCGTCGCCGACCGCCGCGACCCTGCATGCGCTGCACTACCATGTGGTCGATGTCGCTGCCCGCCAGCAGGAACTGAAGGCCCGCGGCCGCGCCAGCCTCGACGATATCCTGTCGATCCCGGTTGCCGAGCGGCCGAACTGGTCGGCCGAGGAGATCCAGGCCGAGCTCGACAACAACGCGCAGGGCATCCTCGGCTACGTGGTGCGCTGGGTCGACCAGGGCGTCGGCTGCTCCAAGGTGCCCGACATCAACAATGTCGGCCTGATGGAAGATCGGGCGACGCTGCGCATCTCGTCCCAGCATATCGCCAACTGGCTGCGCCACGGCGTTTGCAGCGAGGCACAGGTGATGGAGACGATGAAGCGCATGGCGAAGGTCGTCGACGGCCAGAATGCAGGCGATCCGCTCTACACGCCGATGGCCGCGGACTTCGACGGCTCGATCGCCTTCAAGGCCGCATGCGACCTGGTGTTCAAGGGCCGCGAGCAGCCCTCCGGCTATACCGAGCCGATCCTGCATGCCCGCCGCCTGGAGGTGAAGGCCGCCGCCCGCGGCTGACGCTGGCACCAGGGCGAAACGAACAAAGCCTCCCGGCTGTCCGGCCGGGAGGCTTTTTCTTTGCGGGTCGGTCGGGGATTCGCGCCCGGCGGCCTTACCGGCGGCCGGGACGGTCGTCCATCGGCAGCGCGATCCGTGCTTCCAGGCCGCCCTCGGGATGGTTGGCGAGGGTCAGCGTGCCGCCATGTGCATGCACGATGGAGCGGGCGATGGAGAGGCCGAGGCCGATGCCGCCCGTTTCCTCCGACCGGGATTCCTCCAGTCGCACGAAAGGCTCGAACACGTCCTTCAGCCGTTCCTCCGGAATGCCCGGGCCGTGGTCGCGTACGGTTATGATCGCCTGTCCGCCTTCCGTCGCCAGAGCCAGTTCCGCATCGCCGCCGTAGCGAACGGCATTGTCGATGAGGTTGCGCAGCGCCCGTTTCAGGCTGAACGGCCGGCACGAGACGACGCAGCGCGTCTGCGGCGGGTCGAAGGCGACGGGGCGGCCGATATCGCGGTAATCCTCGGCGATTGCGTCGATGAAGTCGCCGAGATCGGTCGGCGCGCCGACCTCTCGTGACGCCTCGTCGCGGGCGAAGGCCAGAGCCGCCTCGACCATGCGCTGCATCTCGTCGAGCGTCTCGATCATCTTCTCCCGGTTCTCGTCGTCGTCGATGAACTCGGCGCGGATCCTGAGCGAGGTGATCGGTGTGCGCAGGTCATGGCTGATGGCGCCGAGCATGCGGGTGCGGTCGCGCACGAAGCGGGTCAGGCGGTCCTGCATCACGTTGAAGGCCCGGATCGTGCCGCGCACCTCGGAAGGACCGCTTTCGGGCAGCGGCTCCACATCCTCGCCGCGCCCCAGCCGG
Organism: Stappia sp. 28M-7; assembly: GCF_014252955.1. Classification (NCBI taxonomy): domain Bacteria; kingdom Pseudomonadati; phylum Pseudomonadota; class Alphaproteobacteria; order Hyphomicrobiales; family Stappiaceae; genus Stappia; species Stappia quadratibracata. The sequence goes on from NZ_JACMIA010000001.1 coordinate 1,571,352, forward strand.
CCGGCGGCGGCCGCCAGTTCGCGCAAGGGGCGGGTGAGGCGGCTGACGGTCACGCCGATGACCAGCACGATGGCGCCGGCCATCAGGGCGACGGTGACGAAGACCGGAAGCAGCGTGTTGCGCGGTACGCGGAAGCGGCTGGCTCCATTGAGCCAGCGCCCGTCCGACAGCTGTACGGAGAGCGTCAGCGATACCGGCGCGGCGCGCCAGTTGCTGTGATGGAAGGGCGCCCGGTATTCGCGCGTCCGCTTGCTCGCCTGCGGCTCCGCCGGCCGGTCCTCCGCCTCGTCCTCGCCCTCGCTGTCGCCGACATCGATCCGCCGGCGCGACGGCGGGGCGTGGGAGACCTCGCGCCGCGAGACGTCGACCCGGATCGTCTTGCCGGCATTCAGCTCCTCGCCGAGCATCGCGGCGATCCGCTTGTCGGTCTTGCCGCGGCCGGCCTCGGCAAGGGCAGGGGCGTCGTCGATCCAGTACCAGAGGAAGCGGCTGGAGATCGCCCGCAGCATGTCCGGATGCTGGCTTTCCGGTGCGGCCTCGACCAGCCGCACCAGGGAGACCGTGCGCGAGACGATGGTATTGCGGGCAAGCTCCACCAGTGCCACCCGGCGCTCTCCGGCGAAGAGCCACAAGGTGATGACCTGGGCCAGCACCACCGCGATCAGCAGCAGCGCGACGAGCTGTCCGGCGAGCGAGCGCGGCCAGGGGCGAAAGCGAGGCGTCATGCGAGCAGGTCCTCGACCTCGGCGGTGAATGTGTACCCGCCGCCCCACACGGTCTTGATCAGCTCCGGGTTTTTCGGGTCGGGCTCGATCTTGCGGCGCAGGCGGCTGACCTGGTTGTCGATGGATCGGTCGAAGGCGGCCGGGCTGCGGCCGGAGGTGATGTCGAGCAACTGGTCGCGCGACAGCACCATGCGCGGCCGCTTCAGGAAGGCGATCAAGAGCTGGAACTCGCCGGTCGACAGCGGCACGGCAATGCCGTCTTCACCCGTCAGCAGGCGCTTGGGCACATCGAGCCGCCAGCCGGCGAAGGCGAGCGTCTCCGCCTCGATCGGGTCGCGTTGCCTGGGCACCTGGGAGGAGCGGCGCAGCACGGCGCGGATGCGGGCCAGGAGCTCGCGCGGGTTGAACGGCTTGGTCACATAGTCGTCGGCGCCGATCTCCAGCCCGACGATGCGGTCGGTGTCCTCGGCCATCGCCGTGAGCAGGATCACCGGCATGGTGCCGCTCTCCACCAGCGATCGGCAGAGCGACAGACCGTCCTCGCCGGGCATCATGATGTCGAGCACGACGAGATCGACGGCCGCGGCTTTCAGGAACTTGCGCGCCTGGGCGGCATTTTCCGCGACCGAGGCCCGAAGCCCGTTCTTGCGCAGATAGCGCGCCAGCGACTCGCGAATGTCGCGGTGGTCGTCGACGACGAGAATGTGTGGCCCGCTTTCGCTCATGATCGCTTTCGCCTCGAATGTCTCCCTCGCATTCTAGATATCGTCGCAGGCGCGGGCAGGGAAACCGCAATTGTATCCAGATGTAACGGGTGCGCGACCCGTCACAGCTTGCGACACAAAGGCGGTGTTGCGGGCACATTTCAGCGACAACCGACCGCTAGACCGGTGTCATCGCAGTGACCGACAAGGAGATGACGCGATGACGACTTTCAAGAAGATCACGCTGGCCGCCCTCGCCGCGGCGCTGGTCGGAACCACCGCCATGCCCGCCTTTGCCGACCGTGACGGTGGCAAGCACGGCTGGGGGCGCGACGGCGGCAAGCCGGGCTGGCACCAGTCCCATCGTGGCGGCAAGAACGGCTGGCATCATGGTGGCCGCGGCAACATGGCCCGCATGTTCATGGAGCGCTTCGACACCGATGGCGACGGCAAGGTGACCCAGGCCGAGATCGACGCCAAGGTGGAAGCGACCTTCACGGCCGCCGACACCAATGGCGACGGCAAGGTCACGCTGGACGAGTTCAAGGTCGCTTACCAGAACGAGTTCAGCGAGCGCCGCGTTCGCGCCTTCCAGCGTCTCGACCGTGACGGCGACGGCAAGATCACCGAGGACGAGTACAATGGCCGTATGGAGCGGATGATCTCCCGCATGGAGCAGCGCGCCGGCGACGACGACAACAAGAAGGGCCGCGGCGGTCCGCGTGGTCATGGCCGGATGATGGAGCGCTTCGATGCGGACGGCGACGGCAACGTCACCGGCGACGAGATTCGCGCCGCCCGGGCGGATGCCTTTGCCAAGGCCGACGCCGATGGCGACAAGACGTTGACGCTCGAGGAGTTCGGCACGATCTGGGCCGAGCGGATGGACAGCCGCATGGTGCGGGCCTTCCAGCGTCTCGATCGTGACGGCGACCTTGCCATCACCCGCGAGGAAGCGGCACGTCCCTTCGCCGGCCTCGTAGCCCGCATGGACCGCAACGGCGACGGCGCGCTCTCGCGTGAAGACCGTCCGCGCGGCGGCAAGCGCTGGCATGGCGAGATGCATCGCGGCATGAAGGGCGAAGGTCGCGGCGAGCGCGGCGAAGGCCCGCGTGGCGGCAACGACTGAGAGGCCGGCGTACGCGCAAGACCTCTTCGCTGATCTGTACAAGCGGCGGGACCTCGTGTCCCGCCGTTCGCGTTGGCGCAAGGAGCGAGGGCGGTCTCCGAAACGCACCGATTCCCCTGCGGCGCCCGGCGTTTGGCCGCTCTGTTGTGGCCTTGCGGCGGGCGGCCTGTGGCTGCTATCGGAAAAACTCACAGGGAAATGCGGAAATGCATAGGGGATGCGCAAAAAATGCACCTGCTCGGGGGATTTTTCCCTTGATTAAGACAGGTTCCTGATTCATATCTCCCCTTGCCCAAATTCGCACGTGCCCGTGGTCGTCCAACCGAAAGGTGGCAGTCGCTCAAAAGGGCCCGGACCTGTCCGGAATAGAGCGACAAAACGGATGGCTTAAAGCAACGACGTAAGAGGGCTTTTTTGGTCTCTGCCGGGTTTCCAAGTCCCGGGGTCACTGAAGAGGCACTTGTTACATCATTGCCGGCCGTGCGGTTCGGGACACCCGATCCAATCCAAGGCAGCAATCGCGGAACGGCGACACGCTTGCGCACATGCACGCGTTGAACCCGACCGTTGCATATGGCGTCCGTTTTCTCCCCGTCTCCAAAGCGGGCGGGAGGCGCGATCGCATATGCACCTGTACCGGAATTCGGACTTGCGGGTGAATGCCATGACCGAGCGCATCAAGAACTTCCTCCGGCAGCGACGAGGCGACGGGCCTTGCGTCGTCGTCGATCTCGACATCGTCCAGGACAACTATCTCGCGTTCGAGCGGGCCCTGCCGGACACCCGCGTCTTCTACGCGGTGAAGGCGAACCCGGCTCCCGAGATCCTGTCGCTGCTCGCCAGCCTCGGCTCCTCCTTCGACTGCGCCTCGGTGCCGGAGATCGAGATGGCCCTGGCCGCCGGCGCAGGCCCCGACCGCATTTCCTTCGGCAACACCATCAAGAAGGAGCGCGATGTCGCGCGTGCCTTCGAGCTGGGCGTGCGCCTGTTCGCCGTCGACTGCGAGGCCGAGGTCGAGAAGATCTCCCGCGCCGCTCCCGGTGCGCAGGTGTTCTGCCGCATCCTGTGCGATGGCGCCGGCGCCGACTGGCCGCTGTCGCGCAAGTTCGGCTGCGCGCCCTCCATGGCGCCGCAGGTGCTCGAGCATGCTCATCGTCTGGGCCTGGTTGCGCATGGCGTGTCGTTCCACGTCGGCTCGCAGCAGGCGAATGTCGAGGCCTGGGACACGGCCCTGGGCTCTGCCGCCGCGATCTTCCGCGAGATGGCCGAGCGCGGCATCGTGCTGTCGATGGTCAACCTGGGTGGCGGTTTCCCCGCGCGCTACCTCAAGGACGTCCCGGGCGTGCCGCGCTACGGCGAGGCCATCCTGCGCGGCCTGGCCAAGCATTTCGGCAATCGCATCCCGCAGACGATCATCGAGCCGGGCCGCGGCATGGTCGGCGATGCCGGCATGATCGAGGCCGAGGTGGTCCTGATCTCGAAGAAGTCCGAGGCCGAGGACGAGATCCGTTGGGTCTACCTCGACATCGGCAAGTTCAACGGCCTGGCCGAGACCATGGACGAGGCGATCCGCTATCCGATCCGCACGGACAAGGATGACGACCGCAAGACCCCGTGCGTGCTCGCCGGCCCGACCTGCGACAGCGTCGACGTGCTTTACGAAAAGGCTCCGTACGAGCTCCCCGTCAGCCTGTCGATCGGCGACAAGGTGTTGATCGAGGCGTGCGGCGCCTACACCACCACCTATTCGGCGGTGGCATTCAATGGCTTCGAGCCTCTGCGCTCCTACGTCATCTGACGGTCATCCAGAATCACATCTATAGAGATCCCGAATAACTCCGAACCGGCCGGTCGCGAAGGCGACCGGCCGACGTTATGGTCGAGCCATGGCGAGCCTTGCCCGCTGCCCGCCATGCCGACAGTTGTAAGCAAAAGGACACCCGCCATGACCGAAACGAAGATGCCGGCGGCGAAGAAGACCGCCAAGTCCGCCCCGGCGACCCAGTCGGCCGCCAGCTCTGCTGCGGCGGAGAAGTCCTGGCCCGTGCACGGCACGATTTCCGGCCCGATCGTGATGATCGGCTTCGGCTCCATCGGCAAGGGCACCCTGCCGCTGATCGAGCGCCATTTCCGCTTCGACGCCTCGCGCGTGACGGTGATCGATCCGGTCGACGCCGACCGCAAGCTGGTCGACGACCGTGGCTACAAGTTCCTCAAGGAAGCGATCACCAAGGACAACTACCGCGATGTCCTGTCGCCGCTGCTCACCGAGGGCGAGGGCCAGGGCTTTTGCGTCAACCTGTCGGTCGACACGTCCTCGCTGGATCTGATGAAGCTCTGCCGCGAGCTGGGCGTCCTGTATATCGACACCGTCGTCGAGCCTTGGCTCGGCTTCTATTTCGACGAGAACGCCGACAACGCCTCGCGTACCAACTACGCGCTGCGCGAGACCGTGCGCCGCGAGAAGAAGAAGAACCCGGGCGGCACCACGGCCGTGTCCTGCTGCGGCGCCAACCCCGGCATGGTCTCCTGGTTCGTCAAGCAGGCGCTGGTCGACATCGCCCGCGATACCGGTACCAAGTTCGAGGAGCCGACCAACCGCAAGGGTTGGGCGAAGCTGATGAAGAAGGTCGGCGTCAAGGGCGTGCACATCGCCGAGCGCGACACCCAGCGCGCCAAGAAGCCGAAGCCGATGGGCGCATTCTGGAACACCTGGTCGGTCGAGGGCTTCCTCTCCGAGGGCTTCCAGCCGTCCGAGCTGGGTTGGGGCACGCACGAGAAGTGGATGCCGAAGAACGCCCGCAAGCACAAGAAGGGCTGCAAGGCTGCGATCTACCTGGAGCAGCCGGGCGCAAACACCCGCGTGCGCACCTGGTGCCCGACGCCGGGCGCCCAGTACGGCTTCCTCGTCACGCATAACGAGTCGATCTCCATCGCCGACTTCTTCACGCTGAAGGAGGACGGCAAGGTCGTCTACCGTCCGACCTGCCACTACGCCTATCACCCGGCCAACGACGCGGTGCTGTCGCTGCACGAACTGTTCGGCGCCGCCGGCAAGATGCAGGAGACCCTGCATGTGCTGGGCGAGGACGAGATCATCGACGGCATCGACGAACTCGGCGTGCTGCTCTACGGCCACGAGAAGAACGCCTACTGGTACGGCTCGCAGCTCTCCATCGAGGAGACCCGCGAAATCGCCCCCTACCAGAACGCAACGGGCCTGCAGGTGACCTCGGCCGTGCTCGCCGGCATGGTCTGGGCGCTGGAGAACCCGAACGAGGGCATCGTCGAGGCCGACGAGATGGACTATCGCCGTTGCCTCGAGGTCCAGCGGCCGTATCTCGGCCCGGTCAAGGGCTACTACACCGACTGGACGCCGCTCACCGATCGCCCGGGCTTTTTCCCGGAGGATCTCGACGAGAGCGATCCCTGGCAGTTCCGCAACATCCTGGTGCGCTGAGCTCGTATCACCATCCGGACGTCCCGACGGCCCGTGCCGATCTTCCCTAGCGGGAGGCCGGCGCGGGCCGTTCGCGCATCCTCACTCGACGCAGCCGCCGCGAATGGCTACAACCCCCGGACAAAGTCGCCATGTGGGAACGCAAGCACGCCATGAAGCCGACCAATCCTGTCTTCACCGGACTGCCGACGACGATCTTCGAGACCATGTCCCGGCTCGCCATCGCCAATGGAGCGATCAATCTGGGCCAGGGCTTTCCGGATGTGGACGGGCCGCAGGACGTGCGCCAGGCCGCAGCCGATGCGCTGATGGCCGGCCCGAACCAGTACCCGCCGATGCTGGGCCTGCCGGAGCTGCGTCAGGCGGTCGCCGCCTCCACCAAGCGCTTCTACGATCTCGACGTCGACTGGCAGAGCGAGGTCATGGTCACCTCAGGCGCGACCGAAGCGCTGGCCGACGTGCTGCTGGCCCTTCTGGAGCCGGGCGACGAGGTCATCCTGATCGAGCCGCTCTATGACTGCTATCTGCCGCTGGTGAAGCGGGCGGGCGGCATTCCGGTGCGCCTGCGCGTGACCCCGCCGCAGTGGAAGCTCGACCTCGGCAAGCTGGCCGATGCCTTCACCGAGAACACCAAGGCGATCCTCATCAACAACCCGATGAACCCGGCCGGCAAGGTGTTCGGGGAAGAGGAACTGGCCGCGATCGCACGTCTTTGCATCGAGCACGGCGTCTACGCGATCTGCGATGAGGTCTACGAGCATTTGCTGTTCGACGGCCGCCAGCACTTGCCGCTGATGGCGTTTCCGGGCATGCGCGAGCGTGCGGTGCGCATCGGCTCCGCCGGCAAGACCTTCTCGCTGACCGGCTGGAAGGTCGGCTATGTCACGGCTGCGCCGAACCTGCTCGATCCGATCGCCAAGGCGCACCAGTTCGTCACCTTCACGACGCCGCCGAACCTGCAGAAGGCGGTGGCCTATGGCCTTGGCAAGGAAGACAGCTACTTCCTGACCCTGCGCGACGAGATGCAGGCCAAACGCGACCGCTTCGCCAGCGGGCTCGCGGCACTCGGCTTCGGCGTGCTGCCGTGCGAGGGCACCTACTTCCTGACCTGCGACGTCTCGACCCTCGGCCTGCAGGGCACGGATGTCGATATCTGCCGCCAGCTGGTGGAAGAGGCGGGCGTTGCCGCTGTGCCGGTCTCCGCCTTCTACGTCGCCGATGCGCCGACCAATTTCGTGCGCTTCTGCTTCTGCAAGAAGGACGAGGTGCTGGACGGGGCGCTGGAACGGCTGGACGCTTTCCTCTCGGCCCGCGGCAGCGTCTCTGCCGTCCTGTCGGCGCCGGGTTCCCTCCAGGTGGCCGCCGAAAGGGCTTGAGCGAGATGGAAAACCCGGTGCTGGTTGAAGTGCTGCGCGGTGATGCGGTGGAAAGCCGCCATCGCGGCGCCCTTGCGGTGGTCGATGCTGCGGGCCATGTGGTCGCGGCGCTCGGCGATCATCAGCGTCCGGTCTTCCCGCGCTCGGCCATCAAGGTTCTCCAGGCCCTGCCTCTGGTGGAATCGGGAGCTGCTGAAGCGCTCGATTTCAACGATGCCGAGCTTGCGCTCGCCTGTTCCTCGCACAATGGCGAGGAGGTGCATGTCAACGCGGCACGGGTGATGCTGATGAAGGCCGGCCTCGACGAGGACGCGCTGGAATGCGGCAGTCAGTGGCCGCGGCGAATGGAGGACGTTGCCGTCCTTCACCGGGCGGATGCCTCGCCTTGCCCGCTGCACAACAACTGCTCGGGCAAGCATGCCGGCTTCCTCGGCCTTGCCCGCACGCTCGGCGTGCCCACCCGCGGGTATGTCGAGCCGGACCATCCGGTACAGCTGGAGGTGCGGGCCGCCATCGAGCAGATGGCCGGCATCGACCTGTCCGCGATGCCGCGCGGCACGGACGGATGCTCGATCCCCGCTTATGCGATGCCGATGGCGCCGCTGGCGCGCGCCTTTGCCTGTCTGGGGACCGGCGAGGGGCTTGAGCCCTTGCGCGCACAGGCGGTGGAACGGCTCTACAATGCCTGTGTCGACCATCCGTTCATGATCGCCGGTACGGGTCGCTTTTGCACCGAAGTGATGGGCGCGCTCGGCGGCCGGGTCTTCGTGAAAACCGGCGCCGAAGGTGTCTTCACCGCGGCGATCCCCGAGCTCGGCTTCGGCATTGCGCTGAAATGCGATGACGGTGCGACGCGCGCGGCCGAGACGATGATGGCCGCTGTCATCGACGCCCTCCTGGAACTCGACGAGGACGAGGCGAAAGCCCTGCGCCCCTGGCTCGCGCCGCCGCTGGCCAACTGGAACGGCAGGCCCGTCGGCAGCATTCGTGCCGTGGCAGAAGCCTTCGCGCCGCTGAGAAGCCTCGCCTGACGACGAGTGCCGGCTGAGCCGCGCTGACCGGCCGCCGCCGGTCCTACCGCACCATGTTGCCCTGGATGGCGAGATGGCCGAAGCCGTCGGCTGCGCCCGGCCGCGTCAGGTCGCCGGTGACCGCTTCCTTCCAGCGATGGCCGACGATGGCGCCACCCGGTGTGCCGGAGAAGATGTTCCCGGAAATCAGCGCGGCTCCGGCTCCCTCGACCACCGTCACGGCCGCGCCCACCGGGCAGTCGCGGATGACGTTTGAGGCGATGCTGACGTCGCGCAGATACGGCCCCCAGCCCATGTGCAGGCCGAAGCGCGCGGCCTTTTCCACCACATTGCCGGTGACAGCCGTGTCGGCCTCGACAGCGATACCGATGCCGAAGCCCTGCACTTCCGCCGGATAGGGGCCGGTATCGACGATGTTGCGGACAATATTTCCCGAGCAGGTGGCAAGCCGGCCGCCATCCAGGAAATTGGCGATGGAAATGCCGATGGCGCCGCCGTCGACCAGGTTGTCGGCGATCACCGCTCCCTGAAAGGCAAACTCCGAATAGATCGCGGTCTCGCCCGAACGCAGGCACGAATTGCCCTCGATCAGCACATTGGAACCGCTGTTGGAGCGGATCGCCGAGAAGGCGCAATCGGCGATGCGGTTGCCGCGCACGACGACGCCATGGGCACGGAAGATGTTGATGCCGTTGCCGTTCTGCCCGGTGCCACCGTCGCGGGCAGAGATCCGCTCCACCCGATTGCCGGAGACGATGCTGCCGTCCTCTCCCTCGCTCCAGCGATGCACCAGAATGCCGGCATTGGCACAGTCATGGACATGATTGTCGGTGATCGACAGGCCGCGCGCCTCGATGGAGCGCAGACCGGCCGTGCGGGCCCCGGAAATCGTGTTCCCGACGACGCGCCCGCCGCAGCGGTCCAGTGCGAGGCCGGCCTGCGAGCTGCCTGTGATGGTACAGCCTTCGATCAGGAGGTCGTCGACATCGGCAAAGTGAAGCAGGGCAGGCGTGTATTCGCCGAGCAGCCGGTTGTCGCCGTCGAAATGGATCCCCTCCATGCCGATGGTGCCGGGCCCTTGCGCGAACAGGAGATGGCCACCGCCCTGATAGTCGAGGCGGGTCTGGCCGGGCAGGCCGACAAGGCGGGTACCGGGGGGAAGGCGCAGGTTGGCGACCGTATAGCGTCCACCGGGCAGGAACAGCGCCCGTCCGCGCTCGGCCGCCGCATCGATGGCCTGCTGCATCAGGCTGCTCTGGTCGTCAGCCGCGCCGGGGCGGATGCCGAATTCGCTCGCCTCGATGGTACCGCGCAGGTCCGCGACGCGTACTGCTGCGGCAGCCGGCCTTGCGGCGTGCGGCAGGAGAAGAGGTGAAACGAGACCGGCAAGCGCCAGCCCGCCGCGCAACAGCCCGCGCCGTGTCGGCCCGGATTGCGCGCGACCTTGCGCCTCAAACGGCGATGCCATGTGCTGCCTGTCTCGTTTCATGCCTATCCACTCTCCCCGCCGCATTCAACGCAAACGGCGTGCCGGAACACCCGTCCCGAAACGGGACGGTGCTCGCGGTTCCGATAGGAGGGGGAAGGTCAGGCGCGACCGGGCGTCCAGATGATCCGCTGCAGCACCGCTTCGCGGAGCTGGTCGCTGGGCGCGAGCTGATCGAACGGGCCGGGATATTGCGGGATCGCGTAGACGAGCGTGACGTTGCTGGTGCCGCGCGCCTTGCAGATCGCCATGCCGCGCCACAGGTTGCGGCCGACCCGGCAATCGCCGCGCGAGGTGCCGATATCGGCAAAGCTCATGCCGATGCGCTCGCCGTTGGGGCCCTGCAGGTGGTGGGTCACGCCGTGCATCTCGCGCAGCTTGCCGTTGCTGCCCTTGTAGAAGTGCAGAACCTGGAAGCCCTCGGCGTTGTAGGCACCGATGGCCCACTCGGTCTTGTCCTCGGTCGCGGCCTGGAAGCCTTCCGTGGTGAAGCCGGGCAGGGCAGCGGCGATGGCCTTTTCCGAATAGGGCGTGTCTGCGGTGATGCCGCCGGCGCCGGCTTCGGTGATCTGGACCTGCGGGCCTGGCGTGCGGATCGAGCCGACGGTGTCGCCATCGAGCGTCGGCGAGCAGGCGGCAAGCAGAGGCAGGAGAAGGAAGAGGGCGGAACGTGAAAGTCTCATCGTGAATCGGATCTCCTCGACTGTGCCCGGCCCGGCAGATAGCACTCATGAGCCTGGCAAGGAACCCCTGAGGGGGCGGTGTTTTGTCCCCTCCACCACGCGCGGTACCCCTGATGAGATTGCCCTTCGCGGAATTGACAGTAATGGATGCGGCGATCCGGCACGGTTTTTCGCCGCTCGGTCGTGAGGCGACTTGAAAAGGTTGAAATCGCAATGAATTGCGGAGACGCCTCGACGCTTTTCTTTCGTTGCAGTAAAAACTATTGGTAACAGAGGGTTGCAGAACTCCGGCGTTCCATGGTCTGATTGGAGTACTAGGGGTCAGCTGCCCTGTCAGGATTCGTAAGACCGTGGTCGGACGCCCCTCCGGGGAGGGGGAGGGCGCCGGCACAGTGCGGTTTTTGGTTCGTTTCGCGTCAGGAGCCTCGCTGGGGCGGGGAAATTCTGACAGGGAAGGAGCGCCTGCAGGGTGGTGGTACGCCTGTTAGTTTGACGGGCTTGCGGAGCGGGAAATGCGCGCTCGGCGGGTGTCGGCCCTCAAACTGGCACAATTTGCGAGTGTATGCATGGGTGAAGATGCCAAGCCGCGAGCCGGCGAGGCTCTTAGGACGAAAGGCAGGGAAGAGATGGCCGACCCGATGGAGACGCAGTCCAAGGCGGCGGCGATTGCCGAAGCACAGACGGGCAAGCATGTTCTCGACATCGTCGAGGCTCAGCTGCGCAAGCTGGGGGCGACACATATCCTGGTGACCGGGCTGCCGATGCCGAACCGGCCGATCGATGGCCTGGTCCACCGCTTCCGCTGGGCGGACGAGCGTGCCGGCGGCATCGAGCGCAGCGACCTCGACACCGAGGACGGCGCGCTGATGCTGGGTCTGATGCGCAACCGGGCATTCCTTTGGGATGTGACGGTGGGCGACATGGAGCACTCCGAGCTCTTTGCGTCGCTCGGCGGTGAAACCCGCGTGGTGGTGGTGCCGGTGACGGAGACGCATCCGTTCCAGGCCGTGGTTATGGGCGGCGGCGCTCATTTGGAGGCGGGCTCGGTCGAGCTCTCCAATCTCGAGCTGATCTGCAACACTGCCTTCCGCCGGCTGATCGATCTCGGTGTGCTGTCGACGCAGCGCCCTGGCGACCTTTCGGCGCGCGAGCGGCGTGTGCTGGAGCTCACCGCGCTCGGCAAGACTGCGAGCGATATCGCCGGTTTGCTCGACATCTCGCAGCGGACGGTGCACGCGCATCTGCAGAACGCCAGCGCCAAGCTCAACGCATCCAACAAGACCCATACCGTGGTCGAGGCCTTGCGCTACGGCCAGATCCGGCTCTGACCGGAGGCGGACGGGACGCCGGCGGAAAGCCGGCAGCAGAAACGAAAACGGCCACCTGGACGATTAGTCCGGGTGGCCGTTGTCATTTGGTGTCCACGTCGCCTGCCGCCGCCGAGGGCGGCGGGCGCCGGGTCAGGTTTCGTCGCGCTTGATCCACTTCGGCGTTGCCGGCGGCTCGTAGCGCTCGAACCTGGCGAGCAGCTCCGCCGGGTCGTTGGCCACCAGCACCATGTCGCGCATCACCGGTTTCACGAACTCCTCGTCCCGCTGCAGGTCGAGGAAGTCGAGGAGCCCGTCATAGAAGCCGTCGACATTCAGGAAGCCGCAGGGCTTGCGGTGATAGCCGAGCTGCCCCCAGGTCCAGATCTCGAACAGCTCCTCCAGCGTGCCTGCACCGCCCGGCAGGGCGATGAACCCGTCGGAGAAGTCGGCCATCATCGCCTTGCGTTCGTGCATGGAGGCGACGATGTGCAGCTCGCTGAGACCGGCATGGGCGAGCTCCTTCTCCTGCAGGGAGAGCGGCAGCACGCCGATGACCTCGCCGCCGGCCGCCAGGGCACCATCGGCGACCGCGCCCATCAGCCCGACCTTCGCCCCGCCATAGACGAGGCGCCGGCCGGAGCGGGCAATGGCCGCGCCGGTGGCGACGGCGGCCTCGCGATAGGCGGGCTTGGCTCCCATGCTGGAGCCGCAGAAAACGCAGATAGACTTCATTGCTGCAATCAGCCCTTCGCCAGTTCGTCGAGCACGCGGGCCCAGGAGCGGATGCCCTTGTGATAGCTGGTCATCTCGTACTTCTCGTTGGGCGAGTGCACGCGGTCGTCATCCAGCCCGAAGCCGATCAGCAGCGAGTCCATGCCGAGCATGGTCTTGAAGTCGCCGACGATCGGAATGGACCCACCGCAGCCGATAAGCGCCGCCTCGCGGCCCCATTCGTCGGACAGCGCCTTGCGGCCCTTGGCCAGGGCCGGGCTGTCGAAGGGCAGGCGCAGGGCCGGGCTGCCGCCGTGCTTGTGGAAGGTGACGGTGCAGTCTGCCGGGAGCTTTGCTTCCACATAGGCGCGGAAGGCGGCCCGCACCTTCTCCGGATCCTGGTCGCCGACCAGTCGGAACGAGATCTTGGCATGGGCCTGTGAAGCGATGACGGTCTTGAAGCCGGCACCGTTGTAGCCGCCCCAAACGCCGTTGATCTCGCAGGTCGGGCGCGTCCAGATCTGCTCAAGAGCGGTGCGGTCCTGTTCGCCCGCCGGATACTTCAGATCGACGCCGCCGAGGAAGGCCTCGTGGTCGAAGCCGAGCTTGTCCCACAGCGCGCGCACGTCCTCGGGCATCTCGATGACGCCGTCATAGAAGCCGGGCAGGGTCACCTTGCCGGTTTCGTCGTGCAGGCCGGCGAGAATGTCGGCCAGCACATGCAGCGGGTTGCGGGCGGCACCGCCATACATGCCTGAATGCAGGTCCTTGTCGGCGGCGGTGATGGTGATCTCTTCCCCGACGAGACCGCGCAGCATGGTGGTGATGCCGGGGGTCTGGCGATCCCACATGCCGGTGTCGCAGACCAGCGCGAGGTCGCAGGCGAGCTCGTCCTTGTTGGCGGTCAGGAACGGATGGAGCGACGGCGAACCGGACTCCTCCTCGCCCTCCAGCAGCACGGAGACGGAGACCGGCAGCCCGCCGGTCTCGGCGATCCACGCGCGGGCGGCCTCGACGAAGGTCATCAACTGGCCCTTGTCGTCCGCGGAGCCGCGGGCAACGATCATCTTCGAGCCGTCCGGGCGGGTCACGACGGCCGGTTCGAACGGATCGCGCTCCCAAAGGTCGAGCGGATCGACCGGCTGGACGTCGTAATGGCCGTAGAACAGCACATGGGGGCCTGCCTTGCCGTCTTCCTTGCGGTGGCCGACGACCATCGGGTGACCGTTGGTGTCGCGCACGCTCGCCGGGATCCCGATGGCCGTCAGTTCGTTCGCCAGCCAATCCGCTGCCTGTCGGCAATCGTTCTTGAAGGCCGGGTCGGTGGAAATGCTCTTGATGCGAACGAGGTCGAAGAGACGGGCGAGCGAGTCGTCGAAATCGGAGTCGATTCGAGACAGGACCCGGTCGAGATCGGACATGGTAGGGCTCCGCTGCGAGAGGATGCCCGCGGGCCGACAGACCATGGCAAGGACTGCGGCCGGCGCGCTGGTGAGGGAACCCAGCATGGACACAGATCGGCGGTCAAGGCAAGGCGCGGCGCGGTCCCGGATCGGGACCCGCCGCGCCTTGGGGCCGGGGAGGGTCACGTCCGTCAAGCTGGTGTAAATTCCTGGATGGCCTGAGGGCATGATCAGGCGGCTTTCGTGGTTATGCTGAGAATGGGGTCGATCTCCTCCTTGTCGATCTCGGCGAAGGCCTCGACCATCATGTAGCGGCTCGAGGTCTGCCATTCGTCGTTGGCTTCGAAGAGCACGGCGCCGATCAGGCGCATGATTGAGGCCTCGTTGGGGAAGATCCCGACGACATCGGAGCGCCGCTTTACCTCCTTGTTCAGGCGCTCGATCGGGTTGGTGCTGTGCAGCTTGGTCCTGTGCTGGCGCGGGAAGGACATGTAGGCCAGCACGTCATGCTCGCTGGCGTCCATGAGATCGGCCAGCTTGGGCCAGCGCGGGCGCAGTTGTTCGGCAACCTTGCGCCAGGTTTCGCCCGCATGGGCGCGGTCGGGCTGGTCGAAAGCCTGGCGGATCGCGGCGGCGACAACGGTGTGTTGGCCGCGCGAGACGTGGGCGAGAGCATTCCTGATCCAGTGAACGCGGCATCGCTGCCAGGTCGCTTCGAACACCCGGGCAATGGCTGCCTTGAGGCCGGTGTGGGCATCGCTGATCACCAGCTTGACCCCACTCAGCCCCCGGGCGCGGAGGGAACGCAGAAACTCGGTCCAGAAGGTCTCGGCCTCTGAGGGCCCAATGCCCAAGCCGATGATTTCCCTTCGGCCCTCGGTGTTGGCCGCCACCGCAATTATGGCCGCGACCGGCACGATGCGCCCGCCTTGGCGGACCTTGAGATAGGTGGCGTCGAGCCAGACATAGGGCCAGTCGCCGGTGAGCGGCCGGTTCAGGAACTCCCCGACCCTGTCATCGATATCCTTGCAGAGCTTCGAGACCGTGCTCTTCGATATCCCGCTGAGCCCCATGGCCTGCACCAGCTCGTCGACGCGGCGGGTGGAGACGCCGCCGATCCAAGCCTCCTGGATCACCGCCACCAGCGCCTGCTCGGAGGTCTTGCGGGCCTCGAGGAAGCCCGGGAAATAGCTGCCCTGCCGCAGCTTCGGCACCCGCAGGTTCAGCGTGCCCAAACGGGTATCGAGAGCGCGCTCTCGATACCCGTTGCGCCAGGTCGTGCGTTCACCGCTGCGTTCATGCCGGCCGGCGCCGATGATGCCTTCCACATCGGTCTCCATGATCAGTTGCAGCACGGCTTCGGCAATGCCGCGCAAGAAGTCGCCCTGATCGTGCTTGGCCAGAAGCTCGGACAGGTCCATGTTCGTCTTGGTCATCGGGGTCTCCGTAGGGGCCGTGGTTGAAGTCGCCAAACTCCACCTCGAACATACACCTCGATGGCCACCTGGGATCACACCGCCGACGGCGATGAAATTACACCAGCTCCTCGGACGCTAACCCGGGGAGGCGGCCGCTTGTGGAAAGGCCGCCGCGCGGATGGCGCGGCGGCGTGTTGTCGGCGTCCTAGTAGTTGTTGACGGGCGCGCATGCTCCCGTGACATCGGCATTGGTGAGTGCCTCGCCATTCAGTACGAAAGCACTGCCGGGCGACTGCGTCAGGCTCGTCGGCATGAAGGGCGAGCGGCCGCAGGCCTCGGGCGTTCCGGTGACCGTTACGGAGCCGTTGAGGTTCTCGAAGTCGCCCATCATCCAGAAGCCTGCCCGGCCCGCCTGGTCGATCTCTACCTTGTCGAAGGTGAGTGCGTCGGAGGGGTTCAGCATCTGCATCAGCTGGATGCCGATGACATCGACATTGGAAATCGAGATGTCGGTGAAGCTGGAGTCGCGGATGCCCATGATCATCATGCCGCTGTTGGTGGCCCCATTGATGGTCAGGTTCTGGAAGTCGTAGCCGTGGTTGGACTCCGAGCCGACGATGATCGACCAGTCGCCGCTGAACGAGCTGATGTTGATGCCGCTGCGCACGCCGAGGCTCGGCAGCGCGCCGATGCCGGTCAGCACGGAGTTGCGGTAGCCGATCTCGCCGGAGGCGACGAAGGCGGCACCGTCCGCAGTGGTTTGGGCGATGTCGACCGCATCGAGATCGGCGCGGTGGACATAGTGGAACACCAGGCCTTCCTTCGCCGTGTTCGAGATGTCGACATTCGCGAAGGTGAGGTCCTGCGAGACATTCGCGAAGATGCCCATGCCCACCCGATCGGCGGTCACGTTCTCGACCGTGACGTGGCTCGCCCGGTTAAGGCGGATGCCGACGCCGACCTCGGTGTCTTCCGGGCTGAAGTTGCTGAAACCGTCCGCCGTGTCGAAGGCGATTTCCGACAGGGCGACGCGGGCCACAGTGAGGTCCGAACCGTTCTGGAAGTTGATGCCGGTGCCGGCCACGTTCGAGATGCGCAGGTCCGTAAGCGTCACTCGGCTGGCGCCGTCGGATGCAACCGCGGTGCGGCCGCCAGACAGCGAGAAGCCGGAGAGGACCGTATCGTCCGCCATCGCGAAGAGGTCGCGTGACGCGTCGATGCCGTGAAGGCGGGTGTCGCCCACCCGCAAGGTGCGGCCGGTGAGCGGATTGCGCACGTCGAACGCGCCGGCGATCCGCTGGTTGGCGGCAAGGGTGATGGTGTCGTCGATCTCGATGACCGTGCCGTTGCCGTTGACGAACACCTGCTGGCCGGGGGTAGCGGCCTCGATGGCCTGGCCGACATTGCCGTTCGCCGGGTCGATCACCACCAGGTTGTCGAGCGTCGCGCCCGTGCGGGCATCGACGCCCGTTACCTCGGCTCCAAACGCTCCGGCCTGGGTTACCACGTCCACGTCGCGAACCACCGTCTCGGTCATCCGCCGCTGAAGCGCGGTCAGGCGCGTGCCGCGCTCTTCCTCGCCGATCGCGCGCTGCAGGGGCAGGCGCAGCCGGGCGCCGAAGAAGCCCTGCGAGCCGCGCGGACTGTCGTACTGGTACTCGGCGAGCAGGCTGACGCGGCTGCCCTCGAACAGGACATCGTTCATCCGGTATTCGGCGCGCACACGCGGCCCCCAGACGGTTTCCGCCTTGTCTTCCCAGAAGGCGTAGCCGCCGCCATGCAGCCAGAATTCGTCGCGCCCGTCGCCCAGCAGGTTGAGGCCGGTGAGGACGCCCGCCTCGATATCGAGGCCGCGCATGGCGCGTTCCTCACCGCCGCGCACGGTGATCGAGCTCGGGCCGACCCGCGCAGTGTCATGGGAGGCGAGCTGGTGTGTCGTCTTGCCGACCGGCAGATAGGCATTGGCGCGCAGGTTGAAATGCTCGGTCATCAGCTCGGCGCCGAGCGTCACCTGCAGGAAATGGTTGTTGTACTGGGATCGGCGGTAGTCGAGGAAACCGTAAGCACCGACGATCCAGCGATTGTCGATGATCTGGCGGATGCCGAGACCGGCATTGACCTCCTGCGAGCCGGAGGCGCCGAACGTGCCGCGAATGTCGGTGTAGATCAGCCGATCGAAGGTCTGGTACAGCGGGACGAAGAGGGTCGTCTCTCCGGTGCTGGAGCGACCAGTCGTGCCCGCCTTGCCGCCGACTTCCAGATGCGGCCCCCACAAGGGCGCGCCCACCCCTGCAGGATCAACCTGCTGGGCATCGGCAATCGCCGGGGCGAGAAGAAGACCGCAAAGCGCAGTGGACAGCGCAGTGGCGCGCAGGAGCTTCGATCTGCTTGACGTCATGCCTAACCTTTTCCCGGACAGGCGGACGCGCGGCGCCGGACGCGCATGCCCGGTCGCAGCGCGAAATGTCCGCGCGGTCTCTTGTTGGATATTTGGGGACGGGTTCAGCCTGGCTGCGTGTGCTTGCTCGGGCGAACCGGATCTCGGGAGCCGCCTGTCGGGTGGCTCGATGGGGCAGGCATAGGACCTGCAAAAACATGAGTCAATTATTCATATTATGCCAACAAAGGCCTCCGGCTTTTTACCGAAGGCAAGCCGCTGATTGCCGTCGCGGCGAGGCCGGCCCCGCCGCCGGCGGGCCGAAAAAGGATCTGTGGAGAGTTCCGGGCCCGGACCGGAGCGAGGGCCTAGAAGCCCCGCTTGATCGAGCCCAGGACGCCGCGTGCCAGCGCCCGGCCGAGTGCCGAGCCCAGCGAACGCACGACCGATTTCACGGCAGCGTCTGCCACGCTGTCGGAGCGCGAGCGGCTGGACCGGGTCCGGCTGCGGCTGGGTGCCGGGGTGGGCGAGGTGCCGAAGTCGGGGATCTCGAAGCCGGAACGGGTGCGACGGGGCGAGCCGCGCCGCTCGATCTCCTGCTCCTCGCGCGCCTTCTGGCGCTCTTCCATCCGGGCTGCCTCTTCGGCCCGGCGCTTGAGCACTTCGAAGGCGGAATCGCGATCCACGGTCTCGTCGTAGAGATGGCCGACAGGGCTCATCGTGATGATCTCGCGGCGCTCGCTCGCGGTGAGCGGCCCAAGCCGCGAGGAGGGCGGCCGCACCAGAGTGCGCTGGACGATGGAAGGAACGCCTTTGCCTTCCAGCACCGAGACCAGCGCCTCGCCGACGCCCAGCTCCATGATGGTGCGCTCGGTGTCGAGATCCGGGTTGGGGCGGAAGGTTTCCGCCGCCGCGCGAACGGCCTTCTGTTCGCGCGGGGTGTAGGCTCGCAGGGCATGCTGCACCCGGTTGCCGAGCTGTGCCAGAACCGTGTCCGGCACGTCGAGCGGGTTCTGGGTGACGAAATAGACACCGACGCCCTTGGAGCGGATCAGCCGTACCACCTGCTCGACCTTTTCCAGCAGCGCCTTGGGCGCCTCGGAAAACAGCAGATGTGCCTCGTCGAAGAAGAAGACCAGCCGCGGCTTTTCCGGGTCGCCCACCTCGGGCAGTTCCTCGAACAGCTCGGACAGCAGCCACAGAAGGAAGGTGGCGTAGAGGCGCGGCGCGCCCATCAGCTTATCGGCGGCCAGCACCGAGACGACGCCGCGCCCGTCGCGCGTGGTGCGCATCATGTCGCGGATATCGAGCGCTGGTTCGCCGAAGAAGGCATCGCCGCCCTGGCGCTCGAGCATCAGCAACTGACGCTGGATCGCACCGACCGAGGCCTTCGAGACGTTGCCGTAGACGCGCGACAGCTCCGAAGCCCGCTCGGAGACATGCGCCAGAAGCGCCTGGAGGTCCTTCAGGTCGAGCAGCAGCAGGCCCTCGTCGTCCGCCAGTTCGAAGGCAACGTTGAGGACGCCTTCCTGCGTCGGATTGAGGTCCATCAGGCGGGCGAGGAGCAGCGGCCCCATCTCGGAGACTGTGGCGCGGATCGGATGTCCCTGTTCGCCGAACAGGTCCCAGAAGATCGTGGGGAAGTCTTCGTAGATGTAATCGCCCGTGAAGCCGATCTGTGCGGCACGCTTTTCCAGGAAGTCCTTCCTCTCGCCGCTGGCGGCGATACCGGACAGGTCGCCCTTCACATCGGCACAGAAAACCGGGACGCCTGCATTGGAAAAGCCCTCGGCGAGGATCTGCAGCGAGACGGTCTTGCCGGTGCCCGTGGCGCCGGTGATCAGGCCGTGCCGGTTGGCAAGCTTCAGCGTCAGATATTCCGGCTTGCCCGATCCGCCGATGAAGATCTTGTCTGCGTCCTGCACTGCGTGCGCCTCCGCTGCCGCCGTCGGCCCCTCCGACGCTTCGAAAAACCATGTAACCCGCAGATCGCGCTGTGTATAGCGGTTGTCGCGGTGCGCGCTCTCGTGCCAAATTACCGGCCAGACGCCCGATGATTCCTCTGGGGGGACACATGGACGAACTTGTCAGCCGGATTGCTGCGGCTGCTGGCATCAGCGAAGACCTCGCCCGTCAGGCGATCGGTATCATCCTCAACTTTCTCGATCGCGACGGCCCGCAGGATGCGGTGGCCCGGATCGTCGATGCCCTGCCGGGCGCTTCTCAGCTGATGGCCGAGCAGGGCGGCGGCGGTGGCGGCGGGCTGCTCGGCAGCCTTGCCGGAAAGCTCGGTGGCAGCATCGGCGGCGGAATGGGAGCGATGGCGGCCCTCAACGAGCTGACCAATGCGGGGCTCGACATGGGCGAGGTGCAGACCGTCACCCGCGAACTGGTGCAGGCCGCGCGCGAACACGCAGGCGCCGATGTGGTCGATCGTGTGGTTTCCTCGATCCCCGGCCTCGGCCAGGTGCTCTGAGCTGGCCGTGCTGTGCCGCGACCGGTTGTCTTGAAGCCCGGCTGCTGGTGCCGGGCAAGTCTGGAGGTGCGAGATGTCCTATTCCATTGACGAGATTGAGGGTATCGGCCCGGTTTATGCGGAGAAGCTGCAGGCGGTCGGTATCAAGACTACCGATGCTTATCTGGAGCGGGCGAAGGATCCCAAGGGCCGCAAGGCGCTGGCCGAAGAGACCGGGATCGATGACAAGCGCATTCTCAAGTGGGCCAACATGGCCGACCTGATGCGCATCAGCGGCGTTGGCGAGGAATATTCCGAGCTTCTCGAGGCCGCTGGCGTCGACACGGTCAAGGAGCTCAAGCACCGGGTCCCGGCCAATCTCCATGCCAAGATGAAGGAAGTGAACGAGGCCAAGAAGCTCGTTCGTCAGCTTCCCAGCGAGTCCGGCGTGGAGAAGTGGGTGGCGCAGGCTAAGGAACTGCCGGCGATCATGACCTACTGACGGACCTCGATCCGGCAGATTTCAAACGCTCCGGTCCTTCGTGGGCCGGAGCGTTTTTCGTTTCCGCCAAGGAGCGGCTCTGCTGAGCCCGCCCAGGGCGCTCAGGCCAGGGCCAGCAGGCCCTGCAGATCGGCCAGAACGGCCACCGGCGGCAGGTCGGAATACTCGTCGGCGGCACCGGTGCGGTTGATCCACACGCCGCGGAACCCGAAGGCGGTGGCGCCTGCGATGTCCCAGCGGTTGGACGACTGGAACGACACCGCCTCGGGATAGATGCGGAAGTGGTTGGTCACCAGCTCGTAGACGTCCTGCCTGGTCTTGTAGGTCTTCAGCAGGTCGGTGGAGAACACTTCGTCGAGCAGGTCCTCGATCCCAGCGGCCCGAACGGCAGCCTCCAGCATCGCCGGCGAGCCGTTGGACAGGATCGCCAGCCGGTTGCCGTCGTCCTTGAGGCGCTTCAGAACGGTGGGGACTTCCTGGTAGCAGTCGAGCTTCCAATAGGCGTCGAGCAGCCGCTGGCGCAGGTCCGCATCGCTCTTTCCCGTCATCGCCATCGCCGTGTCCAGCGCCTGCTCGGTCAATGACCAGAAATCCAGGTAGCGGCCCATCAGAGCGCGTGTCCAGGAATATTCGAGCTGCTTCTGCCGCCACAGCGTCGACAGGCTTACAGCCTCCGGGCCGAGATCGCCGGCATGGCGGCGCACCGCCGCGTGCACGTCGAACAGCGTGCCGTAGGCGTCGAAGACATAGGCGGAGACAGGGCGAGTCGCGGAATGGGACATGGGCTTGGGGCCTTGGCGGGTGGGGCGCCCGGCATCGGGAGCCCTCTGGCGGCGCTGCCGCAATTTTGTTCAGCTGCCAAGCAAACAGCCAACCCGGCCCGAGGTCAAGGCTTCTTGTGCGCCGCACAAGAAGCCGGCTCAGGACGTCTCATGGGTTCGTCGGGGTGGTCCGTGCGGAAGCGAGCGAAAGGCAGCCCGCTGCGCAACATCATTCCCTAAATTTGGCGTAGCTGGATCGATTTGGACGGTGGCGCGGTGTGTGCGGAACATTTCGGTCCTTTTCCCGCGCGCGTGCGGGAGGGCCTTGACCTTCGCCGGCGAAGGGCGTTCGATCCCCACCAATCGCGCCAAGACGGATCGGGAGCAGAAGATGAGCGAATGGTCGCAAACCTGGAACTGGATCGACGGTAACTGGATCGAGGGCAATGCCCCGATCATGGGTACGCGTACCCACGCTTCATGGCTGGGCTCGTCGGTGTTCGACGGCGCGCGCGCCTTTGAAGGCGTGACGCCGGACCTCGATCTCCACTGTCAGCGCCTCAACGATTCCGCGGTTGCCCTTGGCCTCAACCCGGTGATGAAGGCCGGCGAGATGATGGAGCTGACGCAGGACGGCCTGTCCCGTTTCGCCCCCAATACGCCGGTCTATGTGAAGCCGATGTACTGGGCGGAAGGCGACGGCATCGGCACCATCGCCGGCGATGCGGCCTCCACCCGCTTCGCGCTCTGCCTGTTCGAGGCGGCTCTCGCGCCGAAGGATGCGGCGATCTCGCTGACCCTGTCGCCGTTCCGCCGCCCGACGCTGGAGACCATGCCGGTCAATGCGAAGGCCGGCTGCCTTTACCCGAACAACGCACGGGCCATCGTCGAGGCCAAGTCCCGCGGCTTCGACAATGCCATCGTGCTGGACATGCTCGGCAACGTCGCGGAGCTGACCACGGCCAACGTGTTCATGGTCAAGGACGGCGCCGTCCATACGCCGGCCTGGAACGGTACGTTCCTCAATGGCATCACCCGCCAGCGTATCATCAAGCTGCTGCGCGACGCCGGCACCGAGGTCTACGAGCGTACGCTCGGCTATGGCGACTTCCTGGATGCCGACGAGATCTTCTCGACCGGTAACTACAACAAGGTGGTTCCGGTCAAGCGGATCGAGGATCGCGAGCTGCAGCCGGGCCCGGTCGCTCAGCGCGCTCGCGACCTCTATTGGGAATTCGCCCACGGCTGAGCGGTTCGTGTGAACCGGACGGAATGATTGGAGCGGCGGTACGGCGAGGGTTGTGCCGCCGTTTCATTTTGCCTGGACGCGCGCCGGTCGCGGTCCCGACAGCGGGCCGACCAGCAGCGCTGCCAGCACCAGAAGGGCGGCGGCGGCCATCGACGGCCAGTAGAAGCTGCCCGTGGCATCGGCGATCAGGCCCGCCAGCGTCGGGCCGACCATCTGGCCGGTGCCGAAGCAGGCAGTCATCAGCGCCATCACCTTGCGCGGGTCCCCGCCGGCAAGGCGCCGTCCCTCGATCAGTCCCAGCGACGTGATGCCCATGAACGTGCCGCCGAGCAGGACGGCGGCCAGCGCCATGCCGGCGAGGCCGGAGAATGTCACGCTGGCGGCAACGCCGATGGCCTCTGCCAGGCAGGCGAGCGAGAAGGCCCAGGCCCCTCCCAGCCAGGCCGAGACCCGGCCCCAGACCCAGACGGATCCGGCCGCGGCCAGCCCCACCGCTGCCCAGGCGGGCGCCTCGAACGGGGCCAGCGTTTCCGACTGGCGCAGGATCGAGGTCAGGAAGGTGGCGGTTACCACATAGCCGATGCCGAACAGCGCATAGGCGATGGCGAGGCGCACAAGGGCAGGCGAGATGCGGGCGCGTGCAGGCGCTGCACTTGCCGCGGGCGAGGCGGTCATGCGCGGCGCCCGCGCCACCACGAAGAGAATGGCGCCCATGCTCAGCACTGCCGACACCAGGCCGCAGGCGGCCCACAGGCCCTGCCAGCCCGCGCCTTCGCGGGCCAGCCAGCCGACTGTCGCCGCCGACAGGGCGATGCCGATGCCGACGCCGGAGAAGAAGAACTGGGCGAGTTCGCCGCGCCCGGCCGCTGCCAGCCGGTCCAGCACCAGTGTGGAGCTGAACACCAGCACGCCGGCACTGGCGATGCCGCCGAAAAACCGCACCAGCGCGAGCCAGACGAGGCCGCCGTCGACCGCCATCAAGGCGGACGTCGCCGCGCTGCCGGCCAGGCTGAGCAGGAAGCCCGTGCCGATCTTGTCCTTGCTGACCGCCATCACGGCCAATGCGCCGATCAGATAGCCGAGATAATTGGCCGAAGCGATGAGTCCCGCCTGCGAGGCAGACAGCGGGATGGCTTCGCTCATGAAGGGCAGCACCGGCGTCAGCGCGAAGCGGCCGATGCCCATGGCGGCCGCCAAGGCGCAGAAACCGCCGAACGCGAGCAACACGGGGGAGGGGGCGGTGGTGCGTGGCTTGGCAATCATGCGGGGAAGAGCCTTGCGAAGCTTGGCAGGGAGGCGGGAGGCAAACCTAGCGCGTGAGACGCCGGGCCGGGAGGGGAAATCTGTCTGAGCGGCGAGAAAGCGGTGAGCGGGCGGTAACCGTGGAGGGCCCTGCGGCAACTGACGATGGAGAGGTCGGGAGGTGTCAGGGCTTTGGGAAAAAGGCGCATATGCCCGTTGCCGATTGAAGGTCGGGTGCCTATTTTGCCTTGTGTGACAGGCAGCCGACGCGATTTGCGGAAGGTTGCCCGCAACCCGGACCGACCGTCATCCGGCTGTCGGACCGAATGTCTTACAACCCACGCAGGCCGTCGCGGCAACGGCGCCCCGGCTTCCGCCTGCGAGTGTCGGCCGTCTGGCCGGCATCATTCTTTCGCCCCCGCCCTGAGGAGGTTTCCATGGCTTTTGAACTCCCGGACCTGCCCTATGCCTACGACGCGCTTGGCCCCTATATGTCGGCCGAGACGCTCGAGTATCACCACGACAAGCACCACATGGCCTATGTGACCAACGGCAACAACCTGCTGAAGGATTCCGGCCTTGAGGGCAAGTCGCTGGAGGACGTGGTCAAGGAGAGCTTCGGCAAGAACGCCGGTCTCTTCAACAATGCGGGCCAGCACTACAACCACATCCATTTCTGGAAGTGGATGAAGCCGAATGGCGGCGGCAACAAGCTGCCGGGCGGCCTGGCTTCGCGCATCGACTCCGACCTCGGCGGCTTCGACAAGTTCCGCGCGGACTTCATTGCCGCCGGCACCACGCAGTTCGGCTCCGGCTGGGCCTGGCTGGTGTTGAAGGACGGCAAGCTGGCCGTCACGAAGACCCCGAACGGCGAGAACCCGCTGGTGCACGGCGCAGTGCCGCTGCTGGGCGTCGATGTATGGGAGCACTCCTACTATATCGACTACCGCAACGCGCGCCCGAAGTACCTCGAGGCCTTCGTCGACAACCTGGTCAACTGGGACTATGTCGACGAGCTGTTCCAGGCCGCGTCGTAAGGCTTTACGCTCCGGCTCAAACGAAGAAGGCGGGTCCTCGCGGACCCGCCTTTTTTGTATCCCGGCCGGAACTTGCGGCTGTCGGCTGGTTCAGCGCCGGCTGCACTGGGCAGTGAAGACCAGCGTGAGATACCCGGAAATGTGGTTCAGGAACGCCCGGCACTCGGCCTCCGTCTGGAAGCAGCCTTCGCGCGAGAACTGGATGGTCCTCAGGTCGACGCTCTTGCGGCCGCCGACGATGCCGCGCCACGGTCCGGCGGACGGATTGCGGCAGTCGGCGCGCGACCCATAGGTGCTCGGCACATAGTCTTCGTCATAGGTGGGGGCAAAGAGCAGGTCGCCGATGAAGCCGGCCTGTGCGGGCACAGCCTGGGACAGCGCGAGCGTCGCGGCCAGCGTCAGCGCGGCGGCGCGGCCGGCCATGGATCCGGTCTTGCGGAACGAGGCACTTGAAGCGGACATGAGGCTCCTCGACGGGTTGTTCTGTTGGTTTTCGGGCAGTTGGCGCGTGGCCTGGACAGGTCCCGGATTGCCCGCCATCTGGCGGAAGGACTGGGGCGGAATCATGGTAGCTCGGCCACGAACGCGAGCCTGTGAAGGCCGTTCTAGCCACTTTTCGTTTAAGGCGGGTTACGCGCCAGCGCCCAAACCAAGCCCCTGATCGGCATGGCCATCGAGCCCAGCGAGGAAGCCAGCGATCATTGCGACGGTCTGTGCTTCGGCCTCGCGGTGGGGATTGTGACCGATGCCGGGCAGCAGCACGGCGCGCCCGCGTCCCTCGGCGATGCGGCCGGGATGGGCGGGCGAGCCGAACTCATCCGCATCCCCGTGGATGGCGAGCAGCGGGCAGGCGACCTTGTCCAGCGCCTTGTCCTGCGTCCAGCCGGCGAAATCCGGCGACAGCCAGGTTTCGGTCCAGGCGTCCACCACCCAGCGCGCCTTGTCGTCGTGGTAGCGAGCAAGCCGCGCCAGTTCTTCCGGCTGTTGAAACGTAGCGCGCGCGACGCGGATGCCGTCCAGCGTGCGATCCTCAATGAAGGCCTGCGCGCCCATCGTGATGACGGCAAGGCAGGTCTCGCGATATCGGCCGGCGGTCTCCACAGCCATTCCGCCGCCGACGCTGTGACCGCAGGCGATGAACTGCGTAAAGCCGAAAGCCTCGCGCAGGAGCGGGAGGGTGTCGCGTCCCTCCGCCTCGATGAAGTCCGCGGGCAGCGCTCCGGGGAAGGCGTCCGAGCGTCCGAAGCCGAGCCGGTCATAGGCGATCACCGGACGACCTGTCGCCACGGCAAGCGCTCGCGGAAAGCTGCGCCACAGATCGACGGCGCCGAGGGAGTCGTGAAACAGCACGATCGGCGGCGGCGCATCGTGGAGAGAGGCCTTTTCCCACCACATCCGGGCGAAGATCGCGCCGCGGCCGGTCTCGATCCGCAGGTCGTGGGCAAGAGTTGGATCTGTCATGGCAGGCATCGCAGTGGGGGAGGGGGAACGGAGCGTGCCCCGCACATAGCCGAGGTGTGTGAACCTGTCCACGCCTTGCCTCTGGGTTCCTGCTCCAGGACCGCCAACCTGTCGCAGGCCGGCACCTTGCCGGATGTAGATGCGATCCATTATATTCGGATAATAGAAATTAAAAGGGTTTGACTGTCGGGGGCGTGGACGCCTTCCGGTCCGAGCATGAGAAAAGGGGTCGCTTATGTCGATGATCACCACCAATGTCGGCAGTGCCGACCGGATCGCCCGCATCGTCGTCGGCGTGGCGCTGATTGCCTTCGCCCTGTTCGGTCCGGCGGAGATCACCTGGAAGTGGATCGGCTGGATCGGCGTCGTGCCGCTGCTGACCGCATTTCTGAAATGGTGCCCGGCCTATACGCTGTTCGGCGTCAACACCTGCGGCCGCTAGGGCTGTCGGGCCTCAAGGTCTGCCCGCAGCCGCACCACCCAGTCCCGGCTCTTCGCATCGGCCAGCCGGGCGACGTCCGGCACGGCAGTGTTTGCCGGAGACGGGTCGAGGCCGAGGGCATCGAGCACAAGACGCAGCGTTGCCGGCGGGTCGGCCGAAAGGGCCTCATAGGTAAGTCGCAGCGGCGCGATGCCCTGGTCCGCGAACCAGTTTTCCCAGTCGCGATCCGCCGTTGCCATTGTGTCGTGAGTGCTGCGCAGCAGCTCCGTGTCGTAGACCGGTTCGCGCGGCGGCGACAGGCGTTCCAGCTCCGTACCGTCCGAGGCCCTGTGCCACAGGCCGCTCTGCTGCGCCTTCACGTAGGACACCGCCTGCGCCGCCTTGTCCAGACGGGTCAGGTGAATGAACAGCGTACGGCCGAAGGCCGCTTCGAGGCGCGCATGGTCGCTCGGGCGGCTAGGGTGCAGGATCGCGAGCTTGTCGCGGAAGAAGGTGAAGCTGTGCCGCTGCAGACGGACCCCGAAGACGTCGGTCCCGCCGCGCCCCTCGTCGAGGGCGGCGGCGAATATCTCGGCGAGAACCTCGTGTTCGTCGCGGTCGGTATCGGCGGAAAGCTCGAAGCGCTCCAGCCAGTCGTCCAGCGATGGCTCATGGAAGAGCGAACTCGGCCGACCGGCGATGCCTGTCGCGGCCAGAAGCCGGCACAGCAGCGTGCTGCCGCTGCGCGGCGAGGTACAGATCACGTAGGACTGGAAAGGCGTCATCTGGCGAAAGGCAGGTCGAATGCGGGAGAAGGACTTTTGCCGCCTTTCGTGACCGCAGTGTGACGTGCCGTGCTCGCACCCCCGTCTATCTGCGGAAAGTGAGATCGACGGTGCCGACGGTGATGCCGTATTTGCGCACATCGGCGGTGTTGCGCACGGTGCGCGCGTCGACCCGTGTAAGCGTGTCGCAGAAGCGCACGGCCACCGGTCCATCCGCGGTGGTCAGTTCCGCGGCATAGTCGAAGCGGATGCTTGCTCCGCCGGCGGTGATCGTCACCGGGTTCAGCACGTCGGACCGCGTGCCGATATAGCGGTTTTCCGCCACCTTCTGGAAGAACCAGACCTTGGTATCGCGCTCGCCATCGGCGAAGCGGAAGTCTTCGCGCAGGCGCAAGGTAAAGGTCTTCGGGTTCCAACTGCCGTGGGTCACCACGGTGAAGGGGCGGCGGATACCGGCGATCCGGCTCTCGAACACGCCTTCTCCGACCGTGCGGCCTCGGAAATACTCTTCAAGAACCAGCGGTTTGTCGGCTGCGCGCGCAGAACCGGCAGCCAGCATCGGCAGCAGAAGCACTAAGGCAAGAACCGCCGCGACGGCGGAAATGTTGGCGCGAGCCGCCTCGCGGCAGAAGATCAGCGCGGGCATGGAAACCTCCGTAGTCGGCTGCAGGGCGGCAACCTGCCGCCCTTGATGCCGTTTACGGTGTCATGCCCGCGCCGGATCGCTGTTTAGCCTGTCGCGCCCGCCACCTTCAGCGCGAAGGCATAGACGAGGGCCACTTCCTTGAGCCGGTCGAACCGGCCCGAGGCGCCGCCGTGACCGGCTTCCATGTTGGTTTTGAGGAAGAGCGCTGCCTCGTTGCTGCGCCGCTCACGCAGACGCGCAACCCACTTGGCCGGCTCCCAATAGGTGACGCGCGGGTCGGTCAGTCCGCCGACCGCCAGGATCGGCGGATAGGCCTGCGCCGCGACATTGTCGTAAGGCGAGTAGGCGGCAATCGTCCGGTAATCGTCCGGCGAGGCGATCGGATTGCCCCATTCCGGCCATTCGGGCGGCGTCAGCGGCAGCGTGTCGTCGAGCATGGTGTTGAGCACGTCGACGAAGGGCACCTCGGCGATGATGCCGCCGAAGGCCTCTGGCGCCATGTTGACCACCGCGCCCATCAGCATGCCGCCGGCCGAACCGCCCTGCGCGACGATCCGGTCGGGCGAGGTGAACCCCTCGTCGGCCAGATGGCGGGCGGCGGCGATGAAGTCGGTGAATGTGTTCATCTTGGCCTGCCGGCGGCCATCCCGGTACCAGCGGAAGCCCTTGTCCTTGCCGCCGCGGACATGCGCGATGGCATAGACGAAGCCGCGATCGACGAGCGACAGGCAGTTGGTGTTGAAGCTCGCCGGGATGGTGATGCCGTAGGAGCCGTAGCCGTAGAGCAGGCAGGGCGCGCTGCCGTCCAGCGGCGTGTCCTTGCGGTAGAGCAGCGACACCGGCACCGTCTCGCCGTCGCCGGCCGGCACCTGCAGGCGCCGCGTCACATAGGCATCCGGGTCATGGCCGGACGGCACTTCCTGCGTCTTGCGCAGCGTGCGCTCGCGCGTCTCCATGTCGTAGTCGAACACCTGCGCCGGCGTCGTCATCGACGAGTAGGAAAAGCGGATGCGGTTGGTATTGAACTCGTAGCCGTCGGTGAGGCCGAGCGAATAGGCCTCCTCGTCGAAGGCGATGGCATGCTCCAAACCGTCGGCGACGCGGCGCACGACGATGCGCGGCAGCCCGTCTTCCCGCTCCAGCCGCACCATGTGCTTGGCATAGCAGGTGAAGGAGAGGATCAGCCGGCCCTCGCGATGCGGCACCACATCCTGCCAGGCTTCCGGGCCGGCGCCCGCGCGCAAGGCGGCGAGCGGCAGGCTCATGATGCGGAAGTCTTCGGCGCCGCCATGATTGGTCAGCAGCAGCAGCGTGTCGCCGCCGTCGTCTTCCACCGAATACTCGGTGCCGGTTGCGCGCGGGGCGACCGTGAGGGGGGCTTCCAGCGGGGCATCGGCCGGGATCAGGCGGACCTCGGACGTCTCGTGGTCGTGAATGTCGATGGTCAGGAAGCGGCCTGACTGGGTCTTGCCGATGCCCATGAAGAAGCCCGGATCGGCCTCCTCGTAGACCAGCACGTCACCAGCCGGATCCGTCCCGACCTCATGGCGGAACAGCCTGGAGGGCCGGTGATTGTCGTCGAGGCGCACATAGAAGAGATAGCGGCCGCAGGCGGACCAGACGCCGCCGCCGCCCGTGTCCTCGATCCGCTGGTCGAGATCGCGCCCGCTGGCGAGATCCCGCACGAGCAGGGTGTAGAACTCCGAGCCCTTGTCGTCGAAGGCCCAGGCAAGGCGCGAATGATCGGGCGAGTGCGACGCGCCGCCGAGGCGGAAATAGGCCTTGCCGCTCGCTTCCTTGTCGCCGTCGATCAGGATTTCCTCGGCCTCGCCGCCGCGCTCGGCTGTCTCGCGCGCCATCCGGACGAGGCGCGGATGCTGTCCGCCGGCCACATAGGCAAAGCCGTAGGCATAGGGCCCGTCGGCCATCGGCACGCTGCTGTCGTCTTCCTTGATCCGCCCCTTCATCTCGGAGAACAGCGTCTCCTGCAGGCCCTTCGTGTCGGCCATGCCGGCTTCCAGGTGGGCGTTCTCCGCTTCCAGATAGGCGCGGATGGCGGGGTCGAGCGTGTCGGGTGCCCGCATCACCTCCTGCCAGTTCTCCGCCCGGAGCCAGTGGTAGGGGTCCTCCCTGACGATGCCGTGGGTGGTCAGGGTGAGGGGGCGCTGTTCCGCGCGCGGCGCCGGCGCAGCCGCGGCATCGGAAAGGGGGCTATTGGGTGTCTTCAACATGGAGCGGAGGTAGGCGCTTTCATGGGTCTTGGCAAGGTGGCAGCGTGCTGCGAAACGGGGGCGCGCGTCATTCCGAGTGACCGGTGCACAAGCGTGCCCATGTGTGATAAAAGCGCGCCCATGAGCGACAGGTCCACAACGCTGCAGCCGTCCGCGAAGACGCGGACGGAGCGCCCGCGCCTTTACAAGGTGCTGCTTCTCAACGACGACTTCACGCCGCGCGAATTCGTCGTGGCGGTGCTCGCCTCCGAATTCCGGATGAGCGAGGACGAGGCGGTGCGGGTGATGATCACCGCCCATCAGCAGGGCGTGTGCGTCGTTGCCGTCTTCCCGCGCGATGTCGCCGAGACCAAGGCGACCCGTGCGACCGAGGCCGGGCGTGCTAACGGCTTTCCGCTGCGCTTCGAGACCGAGCCGGAGACCTGACCCGTCAGTTGGAGCGCAGGTAGAGCCGGTCGCTGGACAGGTCGAGCACCATCCGGTAGCCCAGTTCCTCCAGCCGGCGATGAGTCTCGCGGCCGTCCGGCGCACCGGCGAAATAGCCCTTGCTGAATTCCATGTAGATCAGCGTCGGCCGCGCGGAGCCAAGGCTCGACAGCACGGCGGCTTCCGCACCTTCGATATCCATGTGCAGCAGGTCGATGGCGGCGATGCCGAGCCCGGCGCACAGCGTGTCGAAGCGACGTCCCTCCACCTGCGTCGCCGCCTGCTGCGCCACATGCGAAAAGCGGCTGCGATAGGTGTCGGTATGGGCGTAGATCGAACCCTGGCCGAACACTTCACCGTCGATGGTCGCCGGGTGCCAGTCGACCGGCCCGTCCGTGGCACAGGCGGCGTAATTCAGCACTTCCACCCGTTCGCCGGCGAGATTGCCGCTGACCAGCGCGAAACGCTGCGGGTCGGCCTCCACCGTCACCACCCGGCAATCGGGAAAGGCGCGGGAAAAGCGGAAGGCATCGCCGCCGTCGAAAGAGCCGAGATCGATGATCGCCTTCGGCGAGATGCCGAGTTCGCCGAACCAGGCCGGGTTGAACCGCGAGTGGTAGAGTGTACGGGCGCCGCCGGCAGCCATCACCTCGTCATGCCCGTCTATCAGCGGCGGAGACATCAGTCCGGCACGGCGGGCGCGGAAGCGATTGGCAAGTTTGCGAAGGCTCACGCAGCGGACTCCTGACAAGGGGTTCCTGCGTTCTATAGCGCATGTGGCCGGGCGGCGACATGATGAATCGGCCCGCGCCAGTACCGCATGCGTCGGATTCTGAAAGGATTTTCGGCTCCCGCACGCCGCCTGGTCATTGCGGCGGGCAGACGACGTCCCCTGCGCGCACTGCCCCCACGCCGTCGATGGTCACGTCTGACGAGCCCACGACAACGCATCCTTCTGCCGGTGCGACGAACCGCACGGCCGGCTCGCCTTCCACGAAGACGCCCGGGACCGGCTCGAACAGACCCGGCGGGCACGCGGCCACGTCCGACAGGCGCAGTGCCGGGCGGCCGTTGATCATCACCGACGAGGCACCCGTTACGGCACAGGCCGGCATGTCCTGCGCCACGGCTGGCAGGGCGGGGGGTAGCAGTGCGAGAGCCAACGCGATCCGTATCGTCATGTGGCGACTTTGTGGTGCCCCCTTACGATGGTCGAACATACCGCTGTCCTCGAAAGTGCCATGTGCGCGTCGCGTGACGATCAGCCCTGTGAGGCTGCCGCGACGACGCCGCTCCCCGCGCAATCATCGATCCACGGCCTAGGGTTCAGACTCAATCATAGCCAGAATGCGACGAGTGTTGCGAGTGCGACAGCGGACAGGAAGTTCCTGGCGAGTTTGTCGTAGCGGGTTGCGACGCGGCGGAAGTCTTTCAGGCGGCAGAAGGCGTTTTTGATGAGATGGCGGCTCTTGTAACGCTTGGCGTCGTAGCGGAGCTTACGTTTGCGATTTGAGCGGCCTGAGATCACACGGCGGTCATCGACGCGCCGCGCGCCACCCTTGTTCCTCGGCAACAACGGCTCGATTACCGCCCATTGCTCATCGAAAAGCCAAAACAAGCGATCTCCAAACCTCCAATCCCGTGATTGGAAGCCTTGATTCTGATTTGCTACATCAAATCAACCAGATCAATGGGTTTTGACCCTAGTCGCTTTGATTGTTTTGGTTCAATTGAATCGCGTATTGGCGACTACCTGTCGGTCGTGCGCTCGGTGACCTCGCACCTGTCCGGGTTGCGGGCGTTCTTGCGGCACTTGTCCATCGCGACCTTATCGGCGCGGGCCTGCGTACGCTCGCCGACGCTCCAGCCGCAGCCCCTCATGCCGGTAATGGAGAAGGCACGGCCCTTCGCAAAGGCCGAATATTTTACCTGCTTGTACTTCATGCGGAAGCGCTTGAGACTGAAGGTGCAGCCGTAAAGGGCGCGCTGGGTCGGGTCGACGCCCGGAAAGTCGGGGTCGTTCCAAGATTTGGCAGAGGACGAATTCTGCGCCATGGCGCTGCCCGTCGAAATCGGCGTCATGAACGGCCCGCAGGCAACGACAAGTGCCGCAATGACGAGCGTCGGGATGGTCCTTGATGTCTGCTTCATGGAAGTCTCTTGTGAATTCAATGATATGAATGGAAGAGAGTTTCAATGCAAACGGCCCTGCAAGTAAAGCGGGAAAATGAGCCGCATTCAGTCAGGCGAGACGGTCCAAGGCCCTTGCCGGCCTGAAAGTCGCCTTTGCAGGCTGAAAGGGGGGGGCGGGCGCTTCGTGCGCCCACACGCCTTAGCGCCCCGGGCGACCGCTCTTTTTCGGGCGGCCGCGGCGCTGGCGCTCTTCCGCTGGGTCTTCGTAGGAACCGGCGCCGATCTTGCCGCGGACGACC
Organism: Stappia sp. 28M-7; assembly: GCF_014252955.1. Taxonomy (NCBI): domain Bacteria; kingdom Pseudomonadati; phylum Pseudomonadota; class Alphaproteobacteria; order Hyphomicrobiales; family Stappiaceae; genus Stappia; species Stappia quadratibracata. The sequence goes on from NZ_JACMIA010000001.1 coordinate 1,604,813, forward strand.
GGCTTGACGTCGTCTTCGGGGGAACTGCCCGGCTTCTTCGGCAGCGCGCCCTTGGACAACGGCACCTCGGTGCGTCCGACGGTCATCTCGTCCAGCGTGTTCTTCCGCACTTTCGAAGCGCTCGGCATGTTGGCGCTGGCGCCGTATTTCTTCTCGCCCCGGAAACCGCCGCTGCGATCCTCCACCGCTGACTGGCGGGCCAGCGGATCGTCGGCCAGCGCCAGCTCCGTCTCCTGCAGCCGCTTGATCTCGTCGCGCAGGCGCGCCGCGGTTTCGAACTCCAGGTCCGCGGCGGCCTCGCGCATCTTCTTCTCGAGGTCCTCGATATGCGCCTTGAGATTGTGGCCGACCAGGTTGCCGCTCTCGGCGAAGCCGGCATCGACCGTGACGTGATCCTGCTCGTAGACTGACTGCAGGATATCGCCGATGGACCGGCGCACGGTCTCCGGCGTGATGCCGTGTTCGGCGTTGTAGGCCTCCTGCTTCTCGCGACGACGGTTGGTCTCCGCAATTGCTCGTTCCATCGAGCCGGTCATCCGGTCGGCATAGAGCACGACCCGGCCGTCGACGTTTCGCGCCGCGCGGCCGATGGTCTGGACCAGCGAGGTCTCGGAGCGCAGGAAGCCTTCCTTGTCCGCGTCGAGAATGGCGACCAGCCCGCATTCGGGAATGTCGAGGCCCTCGCGCAGCAGGTTGATGCCGACCAGCACGTCGAAGGCGCCGAGCCGCAGGTCGCGGATGATCTCGATGCGCTCCAGCGTGTCGATGTCGGAATGCATGTAGCGCACGCGCACGCCGTTCTCGTGCAGGTATTCGGTGAGGTCCTCGGCCATCCGCTTGGTCAGCACGGTGACGAGCGTGCGATAGCCCTTGGCCGCCACCGCGCGCACCTCGCCCAGGAGGTCGTCGACCTGTGAGGAGGCAGGACGGATGTCGATCTGCGGATCGACGAGGCCGGTCGGACGAATGACCTGCTCGGCGAAGACGCCGCCGGATTCCTCCATCTCCCAGGAGCCGGGCGTCGCCGACACGCAGACCGTCTGCGGCCGCATCGCGTCCCATTCCTCGAAGCGCAGCGGCCGGTTGTCCATGCAGGAGGGCAGGCGGAAACCGTATTCCGCCAGCGTCGCCTTGCGGCGGAAGTCGCCGCGATACATCGCGCCGATCTGCGGAATGGTGACGTGGCTCTCGTCGGCGAAGACCAGCGCGTTGTCCGGCAGGTATTCGAACAGCGTCGGCGGCGGCTCGCCGGGATTGCGCCCCGTCAGGTAGCGCGAATAGTTCTCGATGCCGGCGCAGGAGCCGGTCGCCTCGAGCATCTCCAGGTCGAACAGCGTGCGCTGCTCCAGCCGCTGCGCTTCCAGTAGCCGGCCATGCGCGTTCAGCTCTTCCAGCCGATGCACCAGCTCCGATTTGATCGACTTGACCGCCTGCGCCAGCGTCGGCTTCGGCGTCACATAGTGCGAGTTGGCGTAGATCTTGACGCTTTTCATCTCCGCCGACTTCTGCCCCGTCAGCGGGTCGAACTCGGTGATCGCCTCGATCTCGTCGCCAAACATCGAGATGCGCCAGGCCCGGTCTTCATAGTGAGCCGGGAAGATCTCGACCGTGTCGCCGCGCACCCGGAACGTGCCGCGCTGGAAGGCCGCGTCGTTGCGCTTGTATTGCAGCGCCACCAGATCGGCGAGCAGCTGGCGCTGGTCCATCCGCTCGCCCACCTCGATGGCGAAGGTCATCGCCGTATAGGTCTCGACCGAGCCGATACCGTAGATGCAGGACACCGAGGCGACGATGATCACGTCGTCGCGCTCCAGCAGCGCCCGGGTGGCCGAGTGGCGCATCCGGTCGATCTGCTCGTTCACCGAGCTTTCCTTCTCGATATAGGTGTCGGTGCGCGGGACGTAGGCTTCCGGCTGGTAGTAGTCGTAGTAGGAAACGAAATACTCGACCGCGTTGTCCGGGAAGAACGACTTGAATTCGCCGTAGAGCTGCGCGGCCAGCGTCTTGTTCGGCGCCAGAATCAGCGCCGGGCGCTGGGTGCGGGAGATCACCTGAGCCATCGTGTAGGTCTTGCCCGAGCCGGTGACGCCGAGCAGCACCTGCGTCTTGTCCTGGTTCTCCAGGCCTTCGACCAGATCGGCAATGGCGGTGGGCTGGTCGCCGCGCGGCTCGTATTCGGAGACGAGCTTGATCGGGATGCCGCCCTCGGACTTGGCCGGCCGCTCAGGGCGGTGCGGCACCCAGGCGACACCGTTCTTGTGCAGCGGGTTGCCGGAGGTGATCAGGTCGGTGAGCGCCTGCACGGTGGCGGTGTGCCCGGTGGTGCCGTCCGACATTTCCGGCGCCGGCTTCTTGCCTTTGCGCGCCTTCTTCGTCTCCGCCACCTGCTTGGCCAGCAGCGCCTCGGCTTCCTCCAGGCTCATGTCCAGCCCGGCGACGGGGTTGAGTCCGCCGGCCGCGCGCTCGCGCGGATTGCTGCTCGAGCCCATGGAGGTGCCGCGCGCCGAGCGTGCCGGCTTGGCCTGTTTCGCGGCGGGGCGCTCCTTGCTCTTCTCAGCCGGCGCCGGTTCGTCCTCGGTCAGCTGCCGCGCCCAGTCCGAAACCGGACCTGTCAGCGGCGCGCCCTCGAAGGCGGCCTGCGGCGCTTCGCCGAAGCCTTGCGGCGCGGCATCGTCTCGCGCGTCTTCGGCGCGGGCCTTGCCGGAGGAAGACGCGGAAGAGGGAGAGGAGGAAGTGGGTCGCTTGGCCATGGCGGCAATATGGTCCCAAAGCCGCGTTTGGGAAACCCCGTGTTCCGGCTTTGTCCGCCGGAAACCCGCACCATGCTGACACAACGGTGTCAGGAGCGCGGAGCGGCTGGGGGAGATCTCAGCGCTTGGGCGCGGTCAGCGAGACCATGGCACCTTGCGGGTCGAGGCAATTGATGATCCAGGAGCCGCCGGGCACCTCTATCGGGCCGTTGACCACCTGGCCGCCAGCGGCCTTGATCCGCTCGGCGGCCGCGTCGATCGCCTCGACGTTGATATAGTAGTTCCAGAAGGGCATCGGCATGTGGGGCATCTTGGTCATGATGCCGCCGGTGCTGCGGCCGTCGACAGCGAAGCACTGGTAGGTGCCCATGGCGCCCATGTCGACCGCCATGTCCTTCTCCCAGCCGAACATTTTTGAGTAGAAGGCGAAGGCCGAGTCGCCGTCGCCGGCATAGAGCTCGCTCCAACTGAATGTGCCTGGCGAGCCGGCGGGGGGCGCTGGCGGCATCGAGCCGTCCATTGGGTTGGGCTTGAACAGGCAGACTACCGCACCCTGCGGATCCGCCAGGACGGCAAAGCGGCCGATATTGGGGATGTTCTGAGGCTCGACGATGACCGATCCGCCTTCGGCGGTGAAGGCGCGCGCCTTGGCGTCGATATCCTCGACCGCGATATAGCCCGACCAGTTCGGCGGCACCTTGCGGTCGAGCATTTCCTGGGTGAGCTGTATCATGCCCGCCACGCCCATGTCGAAGCCGGGGACCTTGAACAGGATGTAGTCGAACCCGGCGGCGCCGGTGACCTCGGCTTCCCAGCCCGCTACCGCGCCGTAGAAGGCCTTGGCGGCTTCGATGTCGGTGGTCAGCAGCTCGTACCAGACGAAATTGCCCTGCATCGTCCTGTCCTCCGTCGTTCGAGTCGGGCTTGTTGTGCTCCTTAATTAGGTTGATATCAACATTGATGTGTCGCGACAAGGCCTGCCCTCACGGCCGGTTTGCATGTCACGGTTCACTGCCGTTCATTGTCCCTCCCTATTGTGTCCGTCATTGTGGCCGAGGTTCATGTCCGGCCAGACGAGGTCGCGCACGCGCGCCTTCAGGACCTTCGCTTCCGGAAAGCCGCCATCGGCCTTGCGGTCCCAGACGGTCGCCCCGTCGCAGGTGATAGTGAAGGTTCCGCCGGTGCCGGGCACCAGCGTCACGGAGCCGACCTCCTCGGAGAAGGTCGAGAGCAGTTCCTGCGCCATCCATGCGGCACGCAGCATCCAGTTGCACTGGCGGCAATAGGTGATCGTCAGGGCGGGCTTTGGCGTGTCGGTCATATGTGTCCGGTGAGGTTCAGGGATGGGAGAGGGGCGGCGGGATAGGCTCCGCCGGCTCGTGCGGCGGTCCCTTTGGCCGCGGCTCTGGCTGGCGCAATTATCGCTCTGGGCGAAGCGGGAGCAAGCCCGACCTGTCCGGAACTGTCCCACAACTGGAGCGGCGCGCGCCCTTCAGCCTTCCAGATCCCGCTTCAGCCAGGCGAGGAAGTCGCGGATCGCCGCCTCGTCGCGGCGGCAATAGGACCATTTTCCCTGCCGCCGGACGGTGAGGAACCCCGCCTGCCGCAACAGGTCGAGATGCCGGCTGGCGGTCGGCTGGGCGATCCCTAGAGCCTCCGCGATCAGCGTCATGCAGACGCCGAAAGCGACCGGATCCGCCGAAGCCTGACCGGAGAAATGCGCCGCCGGATCCTGCAACAGGCGCAGGATCGTCATGCGCACGTCGCTGGAAATCGCCCGCAACTGGGCCTCGCGCAAGGCATCTGCCGGGGCAGGGGTTGCATCATTCATGCGCCTTATCATATAGTCATTTCGCTAAATGTAAATATGATGCAATGACCAGGGAGGGCCGGTTGATGCGTCTCGATCTGCCGAACACCACCATCGTCGATGGCTCCGCGATCCGCTGGGGACGTGCGGGCGAGGGGCCGCCGCTCGTCGCCATCCACGGCACGCCGTTCTCGTCTCAGGTCTGGCGGCGCATCGTGCCGCATCTGGCGCCGCATTGGACGGTGTACTGGTTCGACCTTGCCGGCTATGGCCGCTCGGAGATGCGCGAGGGACAGGATGTCTCGCTCGGCGTGCAGAACCTGGTTCTCGCCGCGCTTCTGCAGGAGTGGGGGCTGGAGCGGCCGCATGTGCTGGCCCATGATTTCGGCGGCGCGACGGCTCTGCGCGGACACTTTCTCGACGGACTTTCCTACGCCTCTCTGACCATCTTCGATGCGGTGGCGCTGGCCCCCTGGGGTTCGCCCTTCGTCCGTCATGTGCGCCAGCACGAGGCCGCCTTTGCCGGCATGCCGGCCTACATGCACGAGGCGCTCGTCGCCGCCTATCTGCAGACCTCGGCCCACCGGGGGCTCTATGAGGAGGCGATGCGCATCTATGCAGAACCCTGGACGGGAGAGCGGGGCCAGCCGGCCTTCTACCGGCAGATCGCCCAGATGGACCAGTGCTACACCGACGAGGTGGAGAGCCTCTATCGTCCGCTCGACTGCCCCGTCACGGTGCTGTGGGGCGAAGAGGACGGCTGGATCCCGCTGGACAAGGGGCGCGACCTTGCCGGGCGCATCTCCGACCGGCCTCTGGTCGTGATACCCGAGGCCGGCCATCTGGTGCAGGAGGACTGTCCGGAAGCCATCGTTGCGGCGATGCTGCGACAGCTGCCGGCCGCCTGACGCGCGTCAGGCCTCGTCTTCGTCGAGATGCAGCGCCGTGCCGTTCATGCAATAGCGCAAGCCCGTCGGCGGCGGGCCGTCCGGAAAGACGTGACCGAGATGGCCGTCGCAGGTACCGCAGCGCACTTCCGTGCGCACCATGAAATGCGAGCGATCCTCGTATTCGCGCACCGCGTCCGGCGTCACCGGCTCGAAGAAGCTCGGCCAGCCGCAGCCTGCGTCGAACTTGGTGTCGGAGCGGAAGAGGGGCGTGCCGCATCCCGCGCAGGAATAGAGCCCGCCGCGAAACACATTCCAGTAAGGGCCGGTGAAGGGGCGCTCGGTGCCGGCCCTTCGCAGCACATGAAACTGTTCCGGTGTCAGTTCGGCCTGCCACTCCTCGTCGCTCTTCTCGAGTTTCTTGTGCTCTGTCGCGTTCGACATGTGCGGACTCCGTTAATGAAGTGACAACCCCGACAAGCAGAAATAGGAACCGCCAGCCCCTGCGACAATAGGCTTTGTGATCGGGTCCGAAAACTGTAAGGCCCCGGCCCTAAATCGCTTGCCCGGCCTGTTGTGCTGGTTATATGTGAGGCAAATCTTCATGAACACTGGCGTAGCATGGGCTGATTCGTCAGATCACCCGGCTGTTGGGCCCGTTTCATATCTTTGGGGAGGAACATGTCGATCACAGGCCCTGAGGCGACCTTCGCCGCCGTCCTCGCTCCCTTCGCCGCGGCGGCGATTGCTCCTTTCGCGACGCGATTGCTGGGAGCCAATGCGGCCTGGCCGCTGGCTGTCGTGCCGGCGGCGATCTTCCTGTTCTTCGCCGGCCTCGTGCCGGAGGTCGCAGGCGGCGCCAGTTTCACCCCCGCCGTCGACTGGGTGCCGGCCTATGGCGTCAGCTTCTCCTTCTATGTCGATGGCCTGTCGACGCTTTTCGCCCTGCTGATCTCAGGCATCGGCACGTTCATCATCCTGTATGCCGGCGGTTATCTGAAGGGCCATCCGCATCAGGGCCGCTTTCTCTCCTTCCTGTTCCTGTTCATGGGCGCGATGCTCGGCCTGGTGCTCGGCAACGACCTGATCACGCTGTTCATCTTCTGGGAACTGACCTCCATCACCTCCTTCCTGCTGATCGGTTTCGATCATCTGCGCGCCGCCTCGCGCCGTGCTGCGCTGCAGGCGCTGGTGGTGACGGGCGGCGGCGGCCTGCTGCTGCTGGCCGGTTTCCTGATGATCATCGCGCTGACCGGCGTTTCCGACATGGCCACGCTGGTTGCCGGCGGCGATATCCTGCGCGAGCAGGCGCTCTATCCGCTGGTGCTGCTGCTGGTGCTGGGCGGTGCCTTCACCAAGTCGGCGCAGTTCCCGTTCCATTTCTGGCTGCCCAATGCCATGGAGGCGCCGACCCCGGTCTCCGCCTTCCTGCACTCGGCGACCATGGTCAAGGCCGGCGTCTACCTCCTGATGCGCATGCATCCGGTGCTCGGCGATACGGCGATGTGGACGACGATCCTGCCGATCTTCGGCGGAACCACGCTGCTGGTCGGCACGCTGCTCGCCGTGCGCCAGACCGACCTGAAGCTGATGCTCGCCTACACCACCGTCGCCTCGCTCGGCCTGCTGGTCATGCTGACCGGCACCAGCTGGGACAAGGCGATCGAGGGTGCGGTGCTCTACCTGCTCGCCCACTCGCTGTTCAAGGGCGCACTGTTCATGGTCGCCGGCACGATCGACCACGAGGCCGGCACCCGCGACGTGACGAAGCTCGGCGGCCTGCGCAGCGCCATGCCGATCACCTTTGCCGCCGCCTGCCTTGCGGCGCTGTCCATGTCGGGCCTGCCGCCCTTCGTCGGCTTCATCGCCAAGGAATACCTGTATGCCGGCACCTGGGGTGCGACCGGCGCGCATCAGGCGGTTACCGCCGTTGCGGTGATCGGCAACGCCCTCATGCTGGTGATCGCCGCTGCCGTGGCGCTGAAGCCGTTCCTCGGGCCGAAGGTCGAGACCCCCAAGCATGCGCATGAAGGGCCGGTCCTGCTCTTCGCGGGGCCCGTGGCGCTGTCGCTGGCCGGTCTTGCTGCGGCCGTGATGGCGCATGCGACCGGCGTCTACTTCATCTCGCCGGTGGTGTCCTCCGTGCTCGGCACGGCAACCGAGGTCGAGGTCCACCTCATCCCCGGCTATATCGGCGCGGCGCTCATCCTGTCACTGGTGACCGTCGCGCTGGGCATCGTCTTCTATCTCAAGCTCGACACGCTGCGCGCCGCCATGGCCCGCACGCTCGCTGCGATCGGCTGGGGCCCGGACAAGGGCTTCGATCAGGTGATCGCCGGCATCGTGTCCTTCTCCGGCGGGTTCACGCGGATCGTCCAGGGCGGGCGGATGGACGTCTACATGACGCTCACCTTCCTGGTCACTGCGCTGGCCCTCCTGGTGCCGCTTACGCTGACCGGCAACTGGCCTTCGGTCGCGTCGATGCCGGACTTCCGCTTCTACGAATGGGGCATTCTGGCGATCGCCGCGAGCGGCCTGGTCGCGGTTCTGGTGGCCAAAACCCGCCTGACCGCCATCGTCTCGCTCGGCATCCAGGGCTTTGCGGTCGCCGTCATCTTCATGCTGTTCGGCGCGCCCGACTTGTCGTTCACCCAGTTCATGGTCGAGACCCTGTCGGTGGTGATCCTGGCCCTGGTGATGACGCGCCTGAACCTGCGCCCGCGGGACCATCGGCCGATGGTGCCCAGGATCGTGCAGGGTGCCATTGCCCTCGGCGTCGGCGTCGGTCTGGCCGGTCTATTGATGCGGATCACCGAGCTGTCCTTCGATCGGTCCTTGTCGGACTTCTTCGAGGCCTACAGCCGCACCATCGCCCACGGGCGCAACATCGTGAACGTGATCCTCGTCGACTTCCGCGGCTTCGACACGTTCGGTGAGATCGCCGTGGTCATGCTCGCCGGCCTGTGCGTGCTGGCCCTGATCCGGGTGCGACCGAAACACGCGCGGGAGGAGGCGCTCGACCGCGCCGCCGGTGACGAGGCGCTGCAGAAGAGCGGGGAGGCACGCCTGTGAAGACGGTCATCTTCCGCACCATTGCTCCCTATCTGGCGGCGCTGATGGTGCTTTTCTCCATATTCGTGCTGTTGCGGGGCCACAATGAGCCCGGCGGCGGCTTCATCGGCGGGCTGATCGCCGCCTCGGCCTTTGCGATCTACGGCATTGCCTGCGGCGTCGCTGCCGTGCGCCGGGCCATCACGTTCCACCCGATGAGCATCTCCGCCTCCGGCCTCTTCCTCGCCGGTCTGTCGGGCCTGCCCTCGCTGTTCACGGGCCAGCCCTTCATGACCAGCCAGTGGTGGTATGTCCACATGCTCGGCGTCGAGGTGCCGCTGTCCACGCCGCTGTTCTTCGACATCGGTGTCTATCTCGTGGTCGTCGGCTCGATCTCCTCGATTGCCCTGGCCCTCGAAGAACGGGAGAGCGACTGATGGAAGCCGCCTTTGCCATCCTTATCGGCTTGTTCTTCACGGTTGCAGTCTATCTGCTGATGTCGCGTCAGCTGGTGCGCGTGCTGCTTGGCATCGCCATCCTCGGCAATGCGGTGAACTTGTTGATCTTTACCTCCGGCCGCTTGCTGCGCGAAGTGCCGCCGGTCATCCCGGAGGCCCTCCAGGTTCCGGAGGGAACGATCGCCAATCCGCTGCCCCAGGCGCTGATCCTGACGGCGATCGTGATCTCCTTCTCCTTCTTCGCCTTCCTGCTGGTGCTGTCCTTCCGCGCCTACCAGGAACTCGGCACCGACGACGCGGTCGAAATGCGCGTCGCCGAGCCGACCGGTGAAACCGCCCCGCCGCAGGGATACTGAGCATGGCCGCTTCCGACTACTCCGTTGATATTTCGCAGGCCATGCGGATGGATGCGGTCCCGCCGGGCGACTGGCTGATGATCGCGCCGCTGGTGATCACCATTCTCGGCGGCGCGCTCTGCCTGATGACGCGCAAGAACACTGCCTCCCAGCCGAAGATCGCGATCATCTTCCTGACGCTGCTGGTCCTTGCCTGCGCAGGCTTGCTCGCCCGCGTTCTCGACAAGGGCGTGCTGACCATGGTCGCCGGCAACTGGCTGCCACCCTTCGGCATCGCCTTCACCGTGGACGCGATGGGAGCGACGCTTGCGCTGACTTCGTCGATCGTTGCGCTCGCCGCGGCTGTCTTCGGCATCAACGATATCGACAGTTCCGGGCGGCGCTACGGCTTCTATCCGTTCCTGCTGCTGATGATGACCGGCGTCTGCGGCGCCTTCCTGACCGGCGACATCTTCAACCTCTATGTCTGGTTCGAGGTGCTGCTGATCTCGTCCTTCGGGCTCCTGGTGCTCGGCAACGAGCGCGCCCAGCTGGACGGTGCGGTCAAGTATGCCCTGCTGAACATCATCGCAACGACGCTGTTCCTGATCGCCACGGGCCTTCTGTACGGCATTCTCGGCACGCTCAACATGGCCGACATCGCCCGCAAGGCGGCGGCCGGCGGCGTCGATGGCCCGCTTATGACGGTCGCGGTGCTCTACTTCCTGGCCTTCGCCATGAAGGCGGCCGCCTTCCCGGTCAATTTTTGGCTGCCGGCCTCCTACCACACGCCGCGCATCGTCGTGGCGGCGGTCTTCGCCGGCCTTCTGACCAAGGTCGGTGTCTATGCGCTGCTGCGCATTTTCGGTCTGCTGCTGCCGGATGCCCGGCTCATGCTGGCGGACCTGATCGCCGTGGTCGCCATCGCCACCATGCTGACCGGCGTGATCGGCGCGCTGGCCCAGACCGACCTACGCCGCCTGCTCGGCTACCTTGTCATCTCCGGCATCGGGTCCATGCTGGCGGGGCTTGCCATGGGAACCGGCCCGGCCATGGCAGGCGCGATCTTCTATGCCGTCCATTCGATCCTGGTGATGACCGCGCTCTACATGACTGCGGGTGTCATGCGGGCACTCGGGGGCTCCTATTCGCTGCGCGAGCTGGGAGGACTTTACCGGGCGAGCCCGCTGCTCGGGGCCGTGTTCCTGATGCTTGCCTTCGCCGTTTCCGGCCTGCCGCCGTTCTCCGGCTTCTGGCCCAAGGTCCTGCTGGTCGACGCGGCGCTGCGCGACGGGCACGGCTGGATCGCCGGCGCGATCCTGCTCACCGGCCTGCTGACGACCATCGCTGTCGGCCGGGTGTGGATCTACGCCTTCTGGCGCGGCGGTGCGGAGGGTACGGCCGACGGCCAGCTCACCGCCTCGCTCGTCGTTCCGCGTGAGGTTGGCGGTGCGGCCGTGTGGCTGCCCATCGCCCTGCTGCTCGGCTTGGTGGTGGTGATCGGCCTGCAGCCCGAGTTCATGATGCAGGTGGCGCAGCGCGGCGCCACGACCCTTGTCGAGCCGCTCGGCTACCTGCGGTCCGTCTTCGGAGACATCGTCCAATGACCGGCCTTTTCCTCATCAACATTCTGCTGGCTCTCGCCTGGGGTGCCGTGACCGGCAGCTTTGCCGAGGTCAACCTGTTCTTCGGCTTCGTGCTCGGCATGATGGCGCTTTACATCATCCGGGAGCAGGTCGGGTCCGACCGGTACTTGCGCCGCTTCTGGCAGATCGGCACGCTGGCGCTGCTGTTCATCTATGAGCTGGTGCTGTCCGCGCTGCGCGTCGCCGCCATCGTGCTGCGGCCCAAGATCGACCTGAAGCCGGGCATCATCGCCTATCCGCTCACCGTGGACCGGGATTTCGAGATCACCATGCTCGCAAACCTGATCACGCTGACGCCCGGAACCCTGTCCGTCGACGTCTCCGACGACCGCCGCACGCTTTATGTCCATTGCATCGATGTGCCGGACAAGCAGGCGACCATCGACGACATCAAGAACGGTTTCGAACGCAAGATCCTGGAGGCCTTCCGATGAGCGGCCTTGGCAATTTCTCTTCCGACTTCCTGGACGTCTGCGTCAGCATCTCGCTTGCGATCCTGACCGTGTCCTTCGTCCTGATCGTGCTGCGCATCGTCAAGGGACCGACCTTGCCGGACCGGGTGGTGGCGCTCGACATGCTGGTCGCCGTCGGCATCGGCTTCATCGCCGCCATCGGCGTGCAGACCGATTACTACCTCTATGTCGATATCGCGATCGCACTCGGCCTTGTCGGCTTCCTGGCGACCGTCGCTTTCGCACGGTTCGTGCTGAACCGGGGCCTTGCCAAGGATCCGACGATCGTCGACGAGATCCGCGATGTCCGGACCAAGACCGCGCAAGGGGAGGCGGGCCGATGACCCCGGTTTATGAGATTGCCGTCGGCGTCGTCCTCGTTGTCGGCTCGATCTTTTCCCTGATCGCCACCATCGGCCTGCTGCGGCTGAAGGACGTCTACATGCGCATGCATGCCGGTTCGAAGGCCGGCACGCTCGGCTCCGGCCTGATGCTGATCGCGCTGGCTGTCCATGCCGGCGAGGTCGATGTGCTGACCCGTGCGCTGGCCGGTGTGGTGTTCTTCCTGCTGACGGCTCCCGTCGCCGCGCATCTGCTGGCCAAGGCCGCCTACCAGGCCGGTTACAAGCCCTGTGCCGATACGCATATCGATGAGATGGCGGACGACCGCAAATGACGTTACGGCCCGCGCCGCTCTACCGGCGCGGGCTTTTTCTTGGCAGGGCAACTGCCCAGATTTCGCCTTTATATTCGGGATCTGCTTTTCGTGTTTTTGCGAATTCTAAACCGGCCTTGGCAATCGTTTGGCATTTGGGCCAAGCTACATGGGTTTCATTGAAAAATTTCTCTTGTGGTCGCCATTTTGTCGATATATACGACACTCATGGGTTTCGGTCGGCAGAATCGAAGTCAGATATTATCTCGCGTCAGTATCCCAACAGTACGCTGAGCTTGTCTGGTCGTAATTTTTGTCGGTCTATTTCGCAAAGTCCCGAATAAACTGATGGGTGGAATAATGACTGATACGGTCGCCGACGACAATCTTATCGACCTGACCGCCGACATCGTCTCGGCCTATGTCTCCAACAACACTGTCGCTTCGTCCGACCTCGCCGGTCTGATCAACGAGGTGTACGGTGCCCTCCAGCGCACCAGCGGTTCGACCGTAGAGCCGGAGCCGGAGCCGCTTCGCCCGGCCGTGCCGGTGAAGAAGTCGGTGACCCCCGACTACATCATCTGTCTTGAGGACGGAAAGAAGTTCAAGTCGCTGAAGCGCCACCTGCGCACGCATTACGACATGTCGCCGGAAGAGTACCGCGAGAAGTGGGGTCTGCCGACCGACTATCCGATGGTGGCGCCGAACTATGCGGCTGCCCGTTCGGAACTGGCGAAGAAGATGGGCCTCGGCCAGCAGCGCAAGCGCGGCAAGTAAGCCCGATCCGGGAGCTTCGAGCGGCTGCAGGGCCGTGCCGAAGGTTCCAGCGATCAAGGTCTTCGGAAGTTCAGACCGCTGCGGAGCAATCCGCGGCGGTCTTTCTTTTTTGAAACTGTCTGCAGAGAAGAAGGCAGGGGCGCTCAGCCGCTTTGCGGCAGCAACCAGCCGCCCGCGATCCGTACCGGAACCGTGTCGCCGGGGGCGACCTTCCGGGCAAGATGCAGGACCAGCGGCTCGTCGATACCGGGCAACTCGGCAGTGGCCTCGAAGAATCCGCCGCGATAGCTCGCATGCAGGATCGTCGCGCTCAGCGCGCCGTCGCCGGCCTCGGCCCGGATGTCTTCCGGGCGCAGCATCACCTTGCCGGCTCCCGGGCGCGCATCGGCGGGTGCGCGCACCTCGAGCACCTGGCCGCCCGCTCGCACCCGTGCCGTACCGTTTTCCGCCGCTTCCACGCTCACCTTTGTCAGGGCCGAACGGCCGATGAAGCGGGCGACCCGCTCGCCGGCGGGGCGCAGATATACTGTCTCGGGACTTGCGGCCTGCAATAGCCGTCCTTCCCAGAGGATCGCGATGCGGTCGGCCAGTGCCATTGCCTCGCGCTGGTCGTGCGTGATGTAGAGCGTCGTCGCGCCCGTCTGGCGGTGGAACAGTGCGAGTTCCTCCTCCATCGACTGGCGCAGGTGCGGATCGAGATTGGCCAGCGGTTCGTCCATCAAGATGGTGCCGGCCTGCTGGGCAAGGCAGCGGGCGAGGGCGACGCGCTGGCGCTGGCCGCCCGACAGCGAGGCGGGCTTGCGCGCGGCGAAAGCCGACAGGCCCACCTTGTCGAGGCTGGTCTCCACCCGCGCCTTTCGCTCGCTGGTGGCAAGGCCGGCGCTCTCCACCGGAAAGGCGACGTTGTCGCGCACGCTCATATGCGGCCACAGCGCGTAGGACTGGAACACCACGCCGACATTGCGCGCTTCCGGCGGCACATGGCGGGAGGCAGAGGCGACCGTCTCGCCGCCGATGGCGATCTCGCCGCCGTCGGGTGTCTCAAGGCCGGCGATCAGCCGCAGCAAGGTGGACTTGCCGCAGCCGGACGGTCCCAGAATGGCGAAGAAGCTGCCTGCCTCCACGTCCAGCGTGATGTCGGAAACGGCCGTCTGCGGGCCGAAGCGCTTGGTCAGCGCGCGAAGGGAAACCGACATGGGGCTCCGGTGCTGTGCTCAGGGAAGGAGGGCGGCGTGGCGATCTGCTTAACCGTGCAGGCGCCCGCCCGCAAGCGCGCCCCATCGCATGCTTGTGTGAGGATTGCGTGACAGCGTGCCGCCTTGCGGCTCACTTTTGCGGCGCCGGCCGCTCCGTGCCCCAGTTGGAATAGATGCGCGAGCGCCGCGTCTCCTCTTCCTGGCCGTAGCGATTGATCGCCTCGCAGCCCTTTTCAAGCAGCACCACCTCGGCGGCGAGCTTCTTCCAGGCGACATTGGCGTCCCACACCTTGTTGTGCGAGGGCGTTTCGATCTCCAGCGCGTCGATGGCGTTGCGGTAGGAGACGAGACGGTAGCGCAGCGCCTGGCTGGCCCAGTCGATATAGCGGCGGTTCTCCCAGACCCGCGCCTGCGCGCCAGCCAGTTCTTCCTTGGTGGAGATGTCGCGGCGGCCGAGTGCGCGCAGCCGCTCCTCGTCGGCGGCCATCACCCGCGTCGCCACTTCGCAGAAGGGCGGCACCAGCGCCGCATCGGCCAGGGCATCGGCGGCCACCTTGTCGTAGCGCACCTCGCTGGAGCGGTACTTGTCCGAGCGCAGATAGGAATAGTAGCGGTCGGGATCGAGCTTGTTGGCGGTCTCCGGCAGGATCCGTGTGCGGATCAGCTCGGTGCGCGTGCCCTCGATCCAGTCTTCGCTCGCCGGCGGGCGGATCAGCGTCCAGCCGCGGTCGCGCAGCTCGCGTTCGTCGTCCGTGAGGTTGAAGCGCGACATCGGTTCGCCGCGCGCCACCGCCAGCTCCGAGCCGACCTGCGGCATCAGGCGGTCGTGGATGATCGACGGGGCAGGGCGACCGAAATCGCCCGTCGGCCGCTGGCAGGCGCCAAGCACGAGAAGGGACAGGCTGGCCGAGGCAAGCAGCAGCGTACGCCAAGACGCAGGGCGCACTGCGTTCTGTCGCCTCGCGGACCCCGGCTTCCTTGCCGTGGCCGCTAGCACTGTCGGACGGCGGATCGTCACGCTTTGCTCTTTCCCGTCGTGGCCTGCACGCCCCGGACGGGGCGGGCGGTCCGGCTCAGTGAGCCTTGCCGGGATCTCGCTCCGGACCCGGATGCCCAAGGCTATCCTGTTTGCGCCCGATTCGCGCGCCGATATCAAGCGCTTCGACGTCGTCGTGGCGCTCGATCCTCACGCCAGGAAAGATGACGATTTCGGCCGAGACATGGCGGCCGCGCGGCATGGCCCGACGGGCGAGGCGCCCCGACCGATAGCCGCAATGAAAGTTCAGCACGGTGCCCATAGCATCCTCCATGAGCCAACCCGGTGCGCATTGGCGCTCCGGCCCCAGACCCCTGGCAGGTCACGCGAAACCAACTGCCGTAAGGTTAGTAGGAGCGAGTCAGGGTTAACAACTCGCTAACGCTTTTCTGGCAGTTTTACGCAGTTCGCTACCGGAAGGTTCATCTCGTAAAGGACCGATGGCGGCGGGCGCGTGTAAATGCGTAGCGCAGGCAGTCCCGGCCCGTGTCCAGTTCTTTCGACGTTTCAGCCAAGTCCTTGTCCCCTGGCGCTGTCCCCGAGGAGAGCGTGCAGGATCGCCGTCGCCCGCATCACAGGGCGATGGAGGGCGTGCTCGACCTGCCGATGGAGCCGGGCGAGGCCCGCAAGGCGGGGCTTCTGCTGGCCGCCACCGAGCTCTATGTCGCCCGCCAGGGGCATGACACCTCGCAGCGCCGCATCTTCGCCGAGCTTTTCCGCCAGCTGCTGCCCGAGACCCCGGCCGAGCATCGCCTGACCATCGCGCATCTGCTTGCCGCGGCGCCCGAGGCGCCGTCCGAATGCCTCAGCCTGCTGACCGCGGATCCCGACAGCGAGATCGCCGCGGCGGCGCTGGCCGGCGAGACCGCCTTGCCCGAAACCGATCTGATCGCCCGTGCTGCCAGCGGCGATACCGCCGTGCACCGGGCCATTGCCGCGCGCTCGCAGATGCCGGCGAGCGTTGCCGGCGTCCTGCTGCGCCATGCCGATGCGCCGACGCTGAAGGTGCTGCTCGCCCGTCCCGACTGCCCGCCGGACGAGCATGTTCTGGAGCTGCTGTCAGCACGCGAGGACATGTTGCGCGCATTGGCGGCCGACCTTGCGCGTCGCCATGCTCTGCCCGCGCCGCTGCTCTTTGCCCTGTTTCTGGATCTCGACAGCGCCGGCCGGATGGAGGCGATCGCGGCGGCGGAAGCACGCGCGCTTGCCGAGCTCGCCCGTCGCGGCGACCCGAAGCTGCTCAACGTCGCCTTCAAGCCCGCCGTGCTGGAAGCGCTTGTCGAGGCGGCGCTCTCCGGCGGCCTTGCCGTTTTTGCAGCTCGGCTCGCCCATGCGCTCGCGCTGCCGGCGGAAACCGCCGCCCGCATCGTCGACGACCCCGGCGGGGAGGCCCTGGTGCTGGCGTTGCGCGCGCTTGGCACCGGCGACAGCGAAAGCGGCCGCATCCTGGTGCGGGTGCTCGGCCAGACCGCCGCGCTGGAGCATTTGCGCGGCCTCGTCGCCCTGCATGACCGTGTTACCCCGCGTGCCGCGATGATGGTGATGGAGGGGCTGCATGCCGGCCCGGCCGCCACCGTGGAACAGCTGGTAGCAGCCCGCGAGGAGGCGCCGCGCGCCGCGCTCTCCCGGGGGCGCGCTGCCGGTCTCGCATCGCCCTATGGCGGTCTGTCCCATGCCGAGCGCCGCGATGGACAAGGCGGCAGGCCGATCGCCCCGTCTGCCTCTCCCCTGGCGTCCCCCTCGCGCCGCGATGCCGGTTGAGGCAGGCGAGCCTCGTAAAAAATCCCGTGCGTCTGGGCCGGGGCACAAGAAACTGTTACATGCGCCTGCTATGGCCCCTGTTCGCCCGCTCGCGACGAACGGGACATCACGCCATTCACGGGGTTTCGCATGATCAAGACCAAGCTGCTCGCAGCCCTCATGACGGTTTCGCTCGCAACGCCGGCCTTCGCCGAGTTGTCCGGCAAGCTGGTGCTGTACACGTCCCAGCCCAATGCCGATGCGCAGCAGACGGTCGACGCCTTCAAGGCCAAGCATCCCGGCCTCGAGATCGAGTGGGTTCGCGATGGCACGTCCAAGGTGATGGCCAAGCTCCAGGCCGAGTTCGCCGCCGGCGAGCCGCAGCCGGACCTGCTGCTGATCGCCGACACGGTGACCATGGAGAGCCTGAAGAAGGAAGGCCGCCTGCTCGCCCACGAGGGCGCGGACGTCTCCGCCTACGATCCGGCGATCATGGACAAGGACCGCACCTACTTCTCCACCAAGCTGATCACCACCGGCATCGTCTACAACACCGGAGCCTCGATGGTTCCCGCATCCTACAAGGACCTGTTGAAGCCGGAGGCCAAGGACAGCTTCGCAATGCCCTCGCCGCTGACCTCGGGCGCGGCGACCATCCACATGGTTTCGGTGACCAGCCATCCGGATCTCGGCTGGGCCTTCTACGAGGGACTGGCGGACCAGGGCGCGCTTGCCCAGGGCGGCAATGGCGGCGTCTACAAGGCGGTTGCCGGCGGTGAGAAGCTCTACGGCTTCCTGGTCGACTTCATGGCGATCCGCGGCGCGGCGGAAGGTGCGCCGGTGGCCTTCGTGTTCCCGGAAGAGGGCGTGTCCGCCGTCACCGAGCCGGTCGCGATCCTCAAGACCGCGAAGAATGTCGAGGCTGCCAAGGCCTTCGTCGATTTCCTCATCTCGGAAGAGGGCCAGGCCCTTGCCGCCTCGCAGGGCTACCTGCCGGCGCATCCGGGCGTGCCCGCGCCGGAGGGCTTCCCCTCCCGCGACAAGATCAAGCTGCTGAACTTCGATCCGGCTGCCGCGCTCGAGGGCGATGCCGCCAACAAGATGAAGTTCGAAGAGATCTTCGGCGGGTAATCCAGGCTTGCGCAGGTCGTCCGCCTTCACGATTCCCGGCGGCGAGGGGCTCTCCCTCGCCGCCGTTGCCTTTCTGGTCACGCTGCTGTGCGGCGTGCCGCTGGCGTTGCTCTTTGCCATCGGCCTGACGGGTGAGGGCGGGTTGTCGCTCGGCCCGCTTGCCGACACGCTCGCCTCGCGCTCCGTGCAGCGGGCGCTGTGGAACTCGCTGGAAAGCAGCTTTCTCTCCGCCTGCCTTGCCACCGTGCTCGGCACCGTGCTGGCGCTGGCCCTCGGCCTGACCAACGTGCGGGCCAAGGCACCTCTCGTCTTCCTTATCCTGCTGCCGATGATGATCCCGCCGCATGTGACGGCGATCGCCTGGAGCCAGGCGCTGGGACCCGCATCCCCGGTGCTGCAGGCGCTGGGGCTGGCGCCGGCGGCTGGCGCGCCGCATCCGGTCTACTCGCTGACGGGCCTCGTGGCGCTGCTTTCCTTCCAGCACATGCCCATCGTCTTCCTGGTGGTGCGGGCGGGCCTGCGCGCCTTCCCGCGCGAACTCAGCGATGCCGCCCGCGTCTCCGGTGCCCGTACCCCGCGGCTGTTGTGGCGCATCACACTGCCGTTGCTCGCGCCCTCGCTTTTGGCCGGATTTGTCCTCGCCTTCGTCAGCGCGCTCGGCAATTTCGGCATCAACGCGCTGATCGGCATTCCCGCCCGCTACACCACGCTGCCGGTGCTGATCTGGCGCCGGCTCGCCGGCTACGGCCCCTCGGTGATCGGCGATGTCGCGCTCATCTCCATGCTGCTCGGCATCGTCACCCTCGGTCTGGTCGCTATCCAGGTCCTGCTGCAGCGGCGCATGCGCAACGCGCTCGTCGGATTGCCGCAACAGCCGCTGGCCGTTGATCTCGGCCGTGCCCGTCTTCCCGTCGAGGCCTCCGTCTGGATGCTGCTGGCGGCCACCTTGTTGCTGCCGGCGCTCTCGCTCTTTGCCACCTCGTTGATGCGCACCTACGGCCTGCCGCTGGTCGCAAGCAGCCTGACGCTGGAGAATTACGCCGAGATCCTGTTCCGTCAGGCGGTAACGCTGCGCGCCTTCGCCAACTCGACGGTGGCGGCCGCGCTGGCGGCGCTCCTGATCGCCGGTCTGTCGATTGTGCTCGGCTATTTCCTGGCCATGCGCCGCGGCATGGCGCGCCGGCTGGCCGGACTGGTCGCTGCCCAGGCCGATGTCGCCTATGCGGTGCCGGGCCTCGTCATGTCCATCGCCTTCATCCTGATGTTCCTGCGCCCGCTGCCGGTGCTCGGCGTCAGCCTTTACGGCACAATGGCGATCATCCTGCTCGCCTATGTGGCGGTGTTCCTGGCCATCGGGCTGAACTCGGTGATGGCCGCCTACATGCAGGTGGATGCCAGCCTCGACGATGCGGCGCGCGTTTCGGGTGCCGGCTTCTTCCGCCGCCTGGCGCGGGTGCATGCGCCGCTGGTCGCCCCGGCTGCCGCCTCCGGTGCGATCCTCGTCTTCCTCACCTCCTACAACGAGGTGACGGTCTCCGCGCTCTTGTGGTCGAGCGGCAACGAGACCATCGGCACGACGATCTTCAACTACGAGGATGGCGGCTACACGACGCTTGCCGCCGCCATGTCGAGCGTCACCGTGGTGGCGACCGTGCTGGTGATGCTGGCGGTCAACGCGCTCGCCCGCCATGTGCCGGCAGGCGCCATTCCCTGGAAGGACTGAGGCGGGACTATCGTGGCGGCAGCGAGCCGCGCGCCTGCGCTTCGGCAAGAGCTGCACCGAGCGCACGGGCTTGCCGCAAGGCCAGAAGCCGGTTCGGGTCATGGGCCCAGGAGCCGGCAAGGCCGAGCTGGCGCTCCGCCGCTGCTGCCCGCTCCAGCCAGCGGATCTGTTCGGTGGGAGATATCCCCGCCGGCACGCCGAGCCGCCCCGTCACCCTCGCATGGATATCGCAAAGCGGGATATCCCCATCGCTGCGGCTAGCTGTATATTTCGTCCCCATCGGCCCCGCTCTCGTCGTTCGCAAGCCAGTATGCGGTCGGCGGGCAGGGGTGGGGATAGAGTTCGGGGGCAGGGGCCGGCGCTCAGTCCGGGGCAACGTCCCAGAAGGTGCGGCCGTTGCGCTCCTCGATCTCGACCACCCAGATATCGGGATCCATGCGCCGCTCGGAGGCAAGCCGCGCCTCGACCTTTTCCCGCTCCGCGCGCTCGGCCAGGCGCTCGAACAGCCGGTCGCCGACGGGCGCGTCCATGAACAGGCTTTGCGGGGCAGGGCCGTAGAGATCGCAGGTGCCGTCGCGCCGGTCGACCACCAGATAGATGGCGCCGGCTTCCTCCGCGCCCCTGGAGACCACGCCGGCCCAGGCGTTCTCGCCGAAGCAGCGACGGATCAGGGCCGAGACCCAGAAACCGGAAGTCAGGCGCATGGCAGTCCTTTCACAGGCGCAGCCGGGCGGTCAGCCCGGCCCGCCCTGGCCTTACAGCGGCCGGCCGAGCACCTTTTCCACCTCCTGCTCGACCATCGGGCCGAGCGCGCCGGTGATGGCGAGGCCCCGGTCGAGCTCGAACCGGCGGATGGCATTGGCGGTCTGTTCGCCGGCGAATCCGTCGACGCTGATCGGACCATAGCCCATTTCCGACAGCGCCGCCTGCAGGCGGGCGATGCGGGCGCGGTCGCCCGACAGCGCGCCGGCGCCGACCGAGGCGGGCGGCACGGGGCCTGTGGTTGCCGGTGCCGAGACGGTCTGCGCGCGCGGCGCAGACGGGGCCGGCATCGGCGGCGTGACCCGGGTGGTGCGCACCGACCCGGTCGTCGGGTTCGAGGCCTGGGAGGCGGCCGGCGCGGAACGACCGGATGACGAGTGACCCGGCGCCGTTTCCGGCGGCAGCGGAGGAAGCGGCGGCAGGTTGTCCACGGCCCCGCCGGTATCCATGGCAAGGCGCGCCAGCAGCGCGGTATCGATATCGCCGGTCTCGGCAAGGCCGCGCGCACGCTGGTAGGCGCGCACGCCGCGTTCCGTCGCCGGGCCGTTCAGCCCGTCGAGCAGGCCGCCATACATGCCAAGGCGCCGCAGCTCCATTTGCACGTCGCGCACCAGCCGCTGCCGCTCCAGCTGCGCCTCGGTGACGACCGGTGCGGCCGGCGCGCTGACAGGCGCATCGCGGGTCGCGAACAGCGGCGCCGGGTGACGGCCAGACTGGAAGGCGAGGGCATTGGCGACGATGAGACCGCCGGTCAGCGCCATGACCAGCCAGCCGCCGGTTGCGACCGGATTGTCGAGCGCCACCGCACCGAGGCCCTGCGAGGCCGGACGCGCGGGAGGCAGCGGTTCGTGCCGTCGTCCACGCCGGGCGGCGGGAGCGGGCTGGTTTCGGGGCGAACGGCTCATTCTCTCAGTCTTCTTCCTGGCGCTCATGCGCTGCGCTTGATGTCATGTCCCGTGCTGCGGACGGCCTCCCCCCGGGGCGCCGCAAGTCTTTGCGAAAGTGTCGGCCGCGGGGCGGGGGCCCCGGTGTCCGTGGCCAGCGTGGGCAGGGCGATGCTGACGCAGGTGCCTTCTCCCTCGCGGCTGTCCAGCGTCATGCGGCCGCCGCTCAAGGTGGTCAAGCCCTTGACCACGGCAAGGCCGAGGCCTGCGCCATCATGCAGCCGGGCGAGGCCGGCGCTTGCCTGCACGAAAGGCTCGGTGATCCGCTCGTGGTCGGCGGGTGCGATGCCGATGCCGCTGTCGCGCACGCCGAAGACGAAGCCCTGCGGCTCGCTGCGGGCGAACAGCACGACGCGGCCGCCCTCCGGCGTGAACTTCAGCGCATTCGACAGCAGATTCAATGCGATCTGGCGGCAGGCGCGCGGGTCGGCACTGACCTCGCCGAGCGTCAACGGCAGGTCGGACGACAGCCGCAGGCCGAGACGCGCGGCCTCTGGCTCCATCATCCGGCGGCAGCTGTCGAGGCAGGTCCGCAGGTCGAAGCGCTCGGCGACGAGATCGTAATGCCCGGTCTCGATCCGCGCCATGTTGAGCATGTCGTTGACCAGCTGCAGCAGATGGCTGCCCGATTGGTGGATCGTGCCGGCATAGTCGCGCACCCGCTGCGGCTCGGTGGCGGCGCCGTTCGGGGTATCCGCCCGCAGAATGTCGGAGAACCCAAGGATCGCGTTGAGCGGCGTCCGCAATTCGTGGCTGACGGTGGCCAGGAACCGGGAGTGGGCCTCGCGGGCCTTGCCGGCCTCGGCGAGCGCGGTGTCGCGCTCGTTGGCGAGCGTCGTCTCGGCCGTGACGTCGCGCAGGACGCTGAACACGTCCCCGCCGCCGTCCGGCGCCGGATGCACGGTCAGCTCGGCAACGACATAGGCGGGCCGTCCGGCCTCGCCCGGCTGGTTGATGCCCCGGCGCAGACGCAGGCGCAAGCTTTGGACCGCCCCTTCCGAGGCAGCGTCGCTGAGGGCCTTGAGATAGGCGGGGCGGTCGCCGACATGGACGCGGGCGAACAGTCCGTCGCCGGCCAATTCCCGCGTGGCGGCGGCCGGATGGCCGAGCGCAAGGATGCGCGCGGCGGCCTCGTTCGCCTCCTCGACGCGCCCGCCGGTGCCGTGCCGCAGCACGGCTTCGCCGGTCAGTCGTGCGGCAAGCTCGGTGCGCACCTCGCGCAGGACAAGTTCGCTCTCGCGCCGGCGGGTGGCCGCTCCGACGCGCAGTGCCAGCAGGGCTGCGTGAAGCACGGCGAGCGTTGCCGCTAGCAGGGAAACGGGCAGGAAACCGCCGATCGGGGCAGCGGCAGCGGGCATCGCCAATCCGGCGAGCGAGGGGCCGATGGCCATGGCCAGCGTCACGGCGGCGACGAGGGCAATGCCGCGCCGGCGGCCGGCCAGCGCGGCTTCGACGGGGGCGAGCACGAGCAGGGGCAGCACCGGCGATTCGCTGCCGCCCGTCAGCGCGGCGAGCACGCCGAAGCTCACCGCGAAGAGCAGCGCCGAGGCGATCTGTCCCCGGGCAAGCTGCCCCGTGCGCGAGACATACATGGCCAGCGGCAGGTGCGCCGTCAGCCAGCCGAGAATCAGGGCAACTGCAAGGGTGGTGATTCCGTTGAAGGCGAGCATGAGCGGCAGCAGGGCGAGCGCCAGCGCGCCGCAGGCGAGATGGCCGCGGATGAAGGCGCCGTGGCTGGCGCGGGCGGCCGCTTCATGGGCCGCATCCGGGTGAACCAGGGTATCGACATGGCTTGCCGCAAGCCTCAGCCGATCCTGCAATGCTGGCATCATTCTTGTCTTTCCGGCGCGCGGCCGTTCGCTCGACGTGTCTTGCCTTGATGGTCACAGGAACGGCTTAAGGAACCATGAAACCTCAAGTTTTCGCGGTGGAGCGGCAGGGCCGGACGGCCCGCCAGAGGCCCCTTGGAAAATCGATAAAATTTGAGACAAATTTTGCGAAAACTCGTCTCGAACTTGCCGAAAATTGAGACGGGCGACTCAACCCGGCGTTGGAGGATGCGTGCTACATTGCGGGCATAACGGATCCGGCGACCGCATGTCGGCGACCGGCCCCGAAGCAGAAATGACAGCCAAGGGCGGCAACCATGTTCTTTCTTCTCAGATGCGCATTCTGGATCGCGCTCGTGCTGCTGATCTTGCCGATCGACACCGGCGAGGACGGCAAGGAGAGCGCCGGCATCAACCCCGTGACCGCGTTCTTCGCGGCCCAGTCGACGATCAGCGACCTGTCGGGCTTCTGCGAGCGCAATCCGCAGACCTGCGAAACCGGCGGCCAGGCGATCTCGCAGATCGGCGCCAAGGCCAAGGTCAGCGCGCGGATGATCTACGAATACCTCGACGAGAACGGCGAACTGACCACCGGCACGACCGGCACGCTGACCGCGACCGACCTGGAGCCGGTCTGGAGCCTGCCGGGTGGCGCGCCTGCGACCACCGGTACGGCCGGCAGCCCGGCGACCGCCGAAGCCGCAGCGCCCGCACCCGTTCAGCAGCGCTCGGCCCAGGTTGCGCCGATCCCGGCGCCCGGCCATGGCCCGGTCCCGCTGCCCCGTCCCAAGGGCGCGGACCGTCCGGTCTGATCCGAAGCTCTTTCCCGGCGACCCTCTCTGGCAGGGGACCCGCCGACGACGACCCAGGGCCCGGCGACCCGTTTCGCCGGCCGTCAATCCCCGGTCCGGCGGGAGCGCCCGCCGCCTGGGATTGCCGCAAGCCTTTTGACGTTTTGCGCAAACTGAAGGCGGACCCTACCGCCGCCCGCGGGTGAACTGCTGCCCTGTTCGCCCGCGGGCTTTTCTTTGTCTTTTGCCCTTTGCCCGAAACGTCGCTGCTCCGCCCGGTTTCCATCTCCGGCCCGGCGGACTATATAGCGGGTCACGAAAGTCCGACCCGCTCCGCGCTCCGTTCAAAGACCGCCCAAAGACCAATGGCTGCCCATGATCCCGCCGCTCGACGACATTCTTGAGAACTTCGACTTCCTCGAAGACTGGGACGACCGCTACCGCTATGTGATCGAACTGGGGCGGATGCTGCCGGAGTTTCCCGAGGAGGAGCGCACCGACGCCAACAAGGTGCGCGGCTGCGCCTCGCAGGTCTGGCTGGTGAAGTCGGTGGAACAGGGCGAGGACGGCGCGCCCCTTCTGGTGTTCCAGGGCGACAGCGACGCCCATATCGTCAAGGGGCTGGTCGCCATCGTGCTCGCCACCTATTCCGGGCGCAGCGCGGCGGAGATCGCCAAGACCGATATCGACGAGATCTTTTCGCGCATCGGCCTCAAGGAGCACCTGTCGGCGCAGCGGGCGAACGGCCTGAAGTCGATGGTCGAGCGCATCCGCGCGGACGCCCGCGCAGCGCTTGCCGAGGCCTGAGGCGGGCCGTTTTCTGACATCCGCCACCGTTGTGCCTCTCCGGTCCCGGGTCGCGGCTGCGCCTTGCCCGGGATGACGCGGGGAGGGGGCGGTGCAAGGGGGCTGAACGGTGAGCACGCCGGCCGAGCCCCACCCTCCGATGTCGTCCCGGTTTCGGCGAAGCCGAAGACCGGGATCCAGTAACCCCAAGGGTCGCGCGGCTCGAGCCGTGACGCTGCCACAGGATCGCCGGGGAACTGTCGGCTTCGCGCCATCGCGTGCTCCGGCGGATACTGGATACCTGCCTTCGCAGGTATGACAGGGATGTGGGAGGCGATGCCGTCCCGCCTCACACCCGCTCAAGTTCCCAATGGGCCCCGGATCTCGCGATTCTCGTCCGGGGTGACGTCCTGAGAAAGTGAGGCATCCCGTGCGCGGAGGGACGGTCGCAAGGCGACAAGGGGCGAAGCTCAGGGCGCCGGCTCAGCCGTAGCCGTAGTGGCGGGCGAGCCGCGTCAGCCCGAGCAGCAAGACCACCTTGGCGGAGCGCGGCGGCCAGCGCCGCTCCCGCTCGACTTGCTCCAGCCCCTTGAGCTCGCAGCACACGTCGATCAGCACGCCGGCAAGCTCCGGCCCGACTTCCCGCATCGCCCGTTCAAGACGCTCGCGCGCGGCCAGCGTGGTGTCGGTCAGCTCGACAAGGCCGCCGCGCGGATCGCGTCCGCCGCTGCCGCCGGCGCCGCTCCCCAGTGCCGACCAGGCCATGCCGCGCAGTCCCGGAACGATGGCGCCGTAGGTGTGATCGGCGCGCAGCCGCTCGCCGGCCGCGAACTGCCCGTCGTCCAGGATCGGCTCGCCGCTGCGCGCGCGCCGCCGGCGCAGCCAGGCGAGCGGGCTTTCCGCGTGATTGACGGTGACGATCTCGTCGCCCGCCCCGGCAATGGCGATGCGGCGGGTGCCGGTCTCCCGGTGCTGGGCGGCGAAATCCTCCTCGCCTGCGGCAAGGCGCCTGAGCCGGGCACGGCCGGCCTGCGACAGGACGAGCCGGCCGGCACTGCCCCGTTCCACCAGCCCGGCGGCAAAGGCGGCGCGCAGCTGCGCCGGATCGACGGTGAGCGAGGTGGGGCAGGAGGGGGACGTCGGAGCGGAAGAGACGGGGGAGCGGGAAGTCGCGGGAGAGCCGGGCGGTGGCGGTGTGGGAGGGGCGGAGCCGCCCTTTCGGAGGTTCGCGGGGCCGGGCAGGGGCGTGAGCTGCAGGGCGCCGTTCGGGCCGTCCTGCGGGCGCCAGGCGTGTGCGGCGGCAAGGCGGACGAGCAGGCGGTCGAGCGCGCGGCGGGAAGCGGCCATCTCAGGCAGCCGCCCGGCTGCGCGGCAGGGCCGCAAGACCCGCCTGAAGCGCGGTCTCCAGCCCGCCGATCATCGCGTCGAAGTCCGGCTCGTCGCGCCGGTCCTCGACCAGACGGCAGGCATGGGCGACAGTGGTGCGATCACGTCCGAACTCGCGGGCAATGTCGGTCAGCGTGCGCTCGAGGATGACATGATGCAGATACATGGCAATCTGACGGGCCAGGGCAACATGGGCCCGGCCGCGACTGGGCTGGGACAGGTCGGCTTCCTCCACCTCGAAGACCGACAGGACACAGGCGGTGACGAGTAACCCCGCCCCCCGCACCGGACGAGACCGAGGGGCCGCGGGCACACCGACGGTCAGGCCGCCGAGGTGTGAAACTCCGGACAATCCAGTCATTTCTGCCTCCACTTATCAATTTTAGGTTTATATTCCTATATCTTTACGGGAAAAATACCCGTCCGGGGATAAGTGCGGTTGTGTTGTCGTTTTTTGCGCGAAGCGTGCGGATCTTGCGCGAGCGCGGGAGGGGAGAGAGGGGCGCAAAGTGGCGCCCTGCCGCCGGCGCAGCATGTCGGGCGCCGGCGCGCTATCCACGGGCCGCGTGCGGGAAAGGAAAGGCGGGTGTGGTCGGCTGTGCGCCGGCCTATTTGCCGAGCAGGCGCTTTGCTTCCGGCACGGCGAAGTCGAGCAGGACCTTGATGGAGGTCTGCCAGCTCTCGGGATCGTTGTAGCGGCCGGCGAAGGAGGCGACGACGAGGCCGGGATCGGGCTGCACGGTCAGCCGCTGGCCGCCATTGCCGACCGCGACGGCGATGGTGCGATCCGGCGAGCCGGCGAGATACCAGAGATAGCCGTAGCGCGTGACCTCGTTGACCGTTGCCCTCGGCTCGAACGACCGGGCGAGCCAGTCGCGCGGGACGATCTGCTGCCCCTCATGGACGCCGTGATCGGCCACCAGCTGCCCGATGCGTGCAAGGTCCGGCAGCGTCAGCCGCAGGCCGGAGGCAGCCGAGGGCTCGCCATCGGCGCCCGCGATCCATTCGAAGGTCTCGATGCCGAGCGGCGCGAACAGTTTCTCGGCGGCGTAGCGGTCCAGCGGCAGGCCGGTGCCGGTCTCGATCAGCTTTCCCAGCAAGGCGACGGCGCCGCCGCTGTAGATCCACGTCTCGCCGGGCGCCTCGCGGATGGGCTGTTCCAGGATGAAGCGGTAGCGGTCCGGCGCGTTTTCCATCGCGATCTCGCTGTTGCGCGGGTCGCTGTAGGGCAGGTCCTCGTTCCACTCCGTGCCCATCTGCATCGACAGGGCATGCCGTACCAGAATGAGCTCGCGGCCCGGCTGTGCCAGGAGGTCGGGATATTGCGGGAACTGGGCGTAAAGCGGCGCATCGGGCTCCGGAACCTTGCCCTCGGCAAGGGCGATCCCGTAGAGCAGGCCGACCACCGATTTTGTGACGGAGCGCAGGTCGTGCAGCGAGGCGGCAGAGTGGTCCTGCAGGCCCTGCGGCAGGCCCCAGCGCTCGTCCTCGCCGGGAAAATAGACCTCGGCCAAGCGCTTGCCCTGAAAGTCGACGATCGCGCCGTGCAGGCCGGGCAGCTCGCCGGCCGCAAAGCTCTTGCGGAGCTGTTCGTTCAGCGATTGCGCATCAACGGGAAGCATGGTGCCGATCCAAAGGAGCGAGGCCGCGCACAGGCGGACGGTGGTGGTCTTGAACATGCGGGGTCTCGATATCCGTTGAGGGATGCGGGTGCGCCTCAAAGCCCACGGCAGCTCGCCTGAGCCATTGCCGCCTCGATCCGCTCGCGCTGCAAGGGCGCACCGTCGAAGGCGCGCAACAGAGCGTAGCCGTGCGTGGCATCGGTCTCGATGACGATGAGGTCCTCCAGGCCCTCCGGCGGGTTCTCGCGCAGGACGCTGAGCTGCTCGGTGGTGAGCACCAGCACTTCCAGCCGGCCGCCGGCACCGGAGGTGCGGTCGTTGAGGCTGTAGATCGCCCGCCCGCCCGCGTCGAACAGGGCGAAGGACCAGAAGGGGGGCGGCAGTGCCGCCTCGATCTTCAACGGGCCCTGGCCGAGATCGAACCGGCAGGCGGCATGGATCATCATCGGGTCGAGCATCGGCAGCGGCTCGGCGCCCGGCTCCACGGCCGGCAGGCGGTTGAACACCCCGTCCGGCCCGAAGGCGGCCACCCGCGCATAGGCGCTTTCCGGCACCTGGCCGGGCACGCCGAGCACGATGGCGATATGGATGATGCCGCCGAGAAACAGCCCGGCCAGCGTCAGCAGCAGCACGCGCACCACGACCATGCCGTCGGGCGCCCGCAGCGCGAAGCGGAACGGGGTCTTGCGGGAGCGCGCGCTCATCGGCACTGCCCCCTGCGGATCTCCGGCATCGGCACGTTGGCGACGCCCGTGCCGGTGGTCAGCGGTGTGTCGTAGAGGCGCAGCGCCAGCACCAGCCCGCGCGCCGTGTCCGAGGTCGGCAGCCAGTTGCCCGGCCGGGCGCGGGCGGCGGCGGTGATGGTGAACTCGCCGTTCGGGCGGCGCAGCAGGTGACGGCTGTCGACGCCGCTGCGCGGCGAGCCGTCGGCGACCAGCCGCAACTCGCTGTCGAGCGCAACCATGGTCCACAGCCGGGCCGGCGCGGCCTGGCCGGAAATCTCGTAGTCGCAACGCGGCGACAGCGCGTTGCCGGCGCTGTCGGTCTCGGCGAGGAACATCAGCCCCTCGCCGCTGGCCAGCGGCACGCGCCCCGTGCGGGCGTGAGTGGCGGTGGAATAGGGATCGGCCTCGCGGGTGCCCTGGCGCGGGCGGGCCTCCCACACGCCGAGCTGCAGCGCGCCGAAGGCCGGCGCCCGCTCCACCGCCAGATAGGCGGTGGAAAAGCCGGTGACCATGGCGATGGCCAGGACAATGGCGAGATCCAGCGCGAGGCTGCGCCGGCGCCGCCGCAGGATGGAGGGGACGCGATCGGGCCGCAGGCCGTCGGTCTCGGGATCGTGAAGCAGGGCGAGTGTCACCGGGCGACGGGCTCCGCCTGTCCGGGCAGCTGAAGCGGAGCGGGCGCCTCCGCCCGCTTGCCGATGGCATCCAGCCGCGCGCCGATCTCCTGCAACACGGCGATGGACTGCACGCGCAGGAGGCGCGGCCGGTCGGAGCCGGCGCCCTCGGCCACCGGAATCGCCCCGTCCTCGCGGGCCGGGCGGTCGACGCCGGGCATCGGCCGCAGCTCTATGCCCTTGTGCGCATAATCCATGATCGTCTGCCAGGCCATCGCCGGCAGGCTGCCGCCGGTCATCCGGGCGGTGGAGGTGAAGTCGTCATTGCCGAACCACACGGCCGCCGCGTAGTTGCCGGTGTAGCCGACGAACCAGGCATCGCGATAGGCCTGGGTGGTGCCGGTCTTGCCGGCGGCGGTGACGCCCTCCACCCGGGCGCGCCGGCCGGTGCCGTTCTCCACCACGTTGACCAACACGTCGTTCATCTCGGCGGCCTTTTCCTCCGGGAAGATGCGCTCGGGCGGGGCCCGGTCGTTGGCCTGTTCGTAGATGATGTCGCCGGCGGAATTGCGCACCTCGAGGATCGCGGTCGGGACCACCTTGAGCCCGCCGCTGGCGAAGCTGCCATAGGCGGCGGCCATGTCCAGCACCTTCACCTCGGCAACGCCGAGCGGCAACGGCCGGGTGATCTTGATCTCGGTGGTGATGCCCATCGCCTTGGCATAGTCGACGATCTTGTCGCGGCCGATGGCCTGGGCCAGGCGCACCGGCACGGTGTTGATCGACTTGGTCAGCGCGGTCTTCAGCGTCACCGGGCCGGCATAGCCGCGCGAATAGTTGCGCGGGCTCCAGCCGCCGATGGAAATCGGCGCGTCCGGCACCACGGAGGCGGGCGAGTAGCCGTTCATGAAGGCGGCGATGTAGACGAAGGGCTTGAACGAGGAGCCGGGCTGGCGCACCGCGTCGACCGCGCGGTTGAACTGGCTCTCGCCGTAGTCGCGCCCGCCGACCATGGCGCGCACGGCCCCGGTTTCCGGCACGACGACGGCGACGGCACCCTCGCGCACCCGGTAGCGCTCGCCATGCTGGCGCAGGTTCTCCAGAATGGCGCGCTCCGCCTGGCGCTGCAGGCCGGGATCAAGCGAAGTGCGCACCGTGACGATGCGGTCGTTGGCGAGCGCGGGATGGGTGCGCGCCAGCTCCTTCACCTCGTTGAACGCATAGTCGAGGAAGTGGTCCGGCGAGCGGTCCTTGCTGCGGTCGATGGCGACGGCCGGATTGCGCCGGGCGCCGATCACTTGGCCCTCGGTCATGAACCCGGCCTGGACCATGTTGGTCAGCACGTCGTTGGCGCGGGCGCGCGCCGCCGGCAGGTTGATATGCGGGGCGTATTTGGTCGGCGCCTTGAACAGGCCCGCGAGCATGGCCGATTCCGCAAGGCTGAGCTCGCGCACGTTCTTGCCGAAATAGAACTCGGACGCGGCGGCGACGCCGAACGTGCCGCCGCCCATATAGGCGCGGTCGAGATAGAGCTTGAGGATCTCGCGCTTGGACAGGTTCATCTCCAGCCACAGCGCCAGGAAGGCCTCGTTGATCTTGCGCTCCAGCGTGCGCTCGTTCGACAGGAACAGGTTCTTGGCCAGCTGCTGGGTGATCGAGGAGCCGCCCTGCACGACGGTGCGCGCGCGCATGTTCTCCACGATGGCCCGCATCGTGCCCATCACGTCGATGCCGAAATGGTAGAAGAAGCGCCGGTCCTCGGTCGCCAGCGCCGCCTTGATCAGGTGGTCGGGGATCTCCTCCAGCGGCACCGTGTCGTTGAGCAGGATGCCGCGCTTGCCGATCTCGTTGCCGAAGCGGTCGAGGAAGGTGACGGAGAAGTCCTCGGTGGTGCGCCAGTCGGCGCGCTCGGTCTGCTGGAAGGCGTCCTGGGCGAGCGCCAGCATCAGGATCAGGCCGAGCAGGCCGAAGGTCACGCCGTCGGAGGCAAGCTCGGCGGCGACACGACCCGCGCCGCGGGCGCGGAACCGGCGCAGCCAGGCCGAATAGCCCTCGACCCCGGCGCGCAGGCCCGAAAACGACCGCCACAGCGCGGTGTCGACCCAGGCGTCGACCGACAGCATGGCCGAGCGCAGGCGCGCGCCGAACGGGCGCCGCCCCGATGGCTGCTCCCCGGCCGGCTGCCCGGAGACGGGCGCGGGCTGCGGGCTGTCCTGCGGGTCGGCATCGCCGGATCGCTGGTTCACCTTGGTCATCCGTTCTGCTATGGCCGTGGACAGGCTCCCGCTGCGGGAGCGATCCGGCGCGTTTCGTTTTACCCCCGATCCGCCGGGCCTTTCAAGGATGTGCCGGTGACAGAGCGATCACGAAAGCCAGAGGATGGCCCGCAGGGCGAGGATGCGCTCGCGGCGGGCGAGCCGTTCTGGAAGGGCAGGCGGCTCGACGAGCTGAACCCGGCCGAGTGGGAGGCCCTGTGCGACGGCTGCGGGCGCTGCTGCCTCAACAAGCTGGAGGACTGGGACACCGGCGAGATCGTCTGGACCTCGCTCGCCTGCACCCTGCTCGACGGCGAAAGCTGCCGCTGCTCGGACTACGACAACCGCTTCGCCACCGTGCCCGACTGCCTGCAGCTCACCGCCGAGCTGGTGCCGACGCTCTCCTGGCTGCCGCCGACCTGTGCCTACCGGCTGGTGGCGGAAGGGCGCGACCTCTACTGGTGGCACCCGCTGGTCTCCGGCGACCCGGAAACGGTGCATGCCGCCGGCATCTCGGTGCGCGGGCAGACCTTTCCCGAAGACGGCATCCCGCTGGAAGACTACGAGAACTTCCTCGCCGACTGGCCGGGCGAGAACCCGATGGACGAGACGGTGCGCGTGGGGTTTGTTAAGTGAGGGGGCGGAATGGCTGCTGCTGCTGATTATCCTATTTGCGGAGGCAAGGTCTCGGTTGGTTAAGTGTGGGAGGTCGGCGCCCATCAACGCGCTTTTTCCAATTCCTCGCGGAGTAGGATTTTCGTTGGAAAAAGCCATACTGCGCTAGTGTGAACGGTTGGACGATGCTTTTCTGGGGCCGCTGTTATATTATTTTGATCTTTAGAAATTAGGCGCCGCTTGCCACGACAGGCAAACCGCCCACAAACGGTGGGAGCCCTTCTGGGCACCATCTAATCAGGTTCTTTAGGTTCTCTACGACCATTGGATCATTCTTGTGATCCTCATACCACTTGCGCGCCGCACCTATCATCGCTTGGCAGAATAGCTCCAAGTCGAACATGGCAGCTCTCTTGTCCTCTACAACGAGGGTAAGCGCATGAATATGCCCGCGAGACTCTGGTACTGTGAAAATAACGTGTGTGTTATCGAAGTATGCATGGCCTCGTAGATCTGCGCGATGAACCAAGCCGCCTCTCAGTTGATAGCATGATGTCCCATCAAGACCCAATGATTGTTCCGTCGTATATCGATTAATAAATTCGATATAATGGTTTTTTTTCACAAAATCAGATTTATTGAGCGTCAAGCCCATACAGATATCAGGTATCGTCAGGGCTACTAGAAGAGCAGGGTAATACAGCTTCACTTTGATCGCCTGCTGTATATCCCGAACGATCCTCTCCAGTGGGGAGCTTGGATCGTATGGCACCACAATCCATGCCCAACACAAGCCCTGGGTGAGAAAGCCAGTCCAAGCGGTCGAGTACTTCATCTTCGGGTCTAGGGAATTGTGGATCATTACATCACTCTCAGTGAAAGTTGCCCATTTTCGAGTAACTTAATAATACCGGCTGATGCTCAGAGTATTCGCAATGCCATCGGGTTTGGTAACCTTTAGAGTCGACATGAGGATTTTCCTAGAATCGCTGGATGTCAGCTCGTCAGAGGACAAACCCTACCTGCATTCGAAGCCGATGACGCAAGTTGTTTAATTGGGAAAAAATCTTTGACACCGTAACGGTGGTCGGGTGAATTTAGGCATGACTGCACAGTTGCGGCCTGGCGATGGTGGCGGACCGATTGGTTCGGCCGCCATTTGTGTTTCTGGCGGGTGTCGCTCCGGCCTCTCCTTTGCGTCTTCCCGGGCAAGCGCAAGCGCGACCCGGGACCGGGGAGGCAGGGTGTTTGCCCCTTTTGTCTGAGCGCTGCCGCGAGGCTATCGGCTCTCCGATCCCGGCTCTTCGGCCGGGATGACGAGGGGAGAGGGCGGCGCGCCGTCGCTGCCTCTGCTCACCCCCCTTTGTCGGCTGCGCCGACATCTCCCCCTCATCTCTTCTTCTTGGGGGGAAAGAATGGCGCCTGGGGCTCGGTCCGGGTGTCCTCGCTGCCGCTCTGGAAGCCAATAGGCCCCGGCGCGCGCTTCGCACGGCCGAGGGGAGGCAAGCGCCCTACGTCCCGCCCCGGTCGGGGCTGCCATTGGCTCCCGGGTCGCGGCTTTGCCTGCGCCCCGGACGACGGCCTGTGAGGCAAGGGAGGAACGGAGCGGGTGCAATGATCCGCGCCATCAGACAACTTTCCGCAGCGTGAATTTAAAAGTGTTCACAAGGCCTTGGCTCTTGTGGGGAGACACGGAACCGTCACACGGCTGAGATGTGTCCCTGAAATGAGACGGGCTCACGCAAGTCCGCGAGAGGTCTCCCGATGACATCCTTCACCCGTCGCTATTTCCTGTCTTCCGCCGCGAGCCTTGGCGCGCTGGTCGCCCTGTCGCCGGTGCTGGTGCGCCGCGCCGATGCCACGCCCGGAGCGGGCGAGCTGCAGATGGTCGCCGTCACGCCCAATCCCGCCGGTGCTGCCGAGCGCGTCTTCCTGCTCAAGGGCGATCCGCTCGCCGGTCCGGTGACCACCATCGTGGCGCAGGACGGCGCTCCGGTGCCCGAGCGCCGGCTCGCCGACGGCGAGCGCCATGTGCTGCGGCTGATGCATTTCAACGATATGCACAACCACATGACCGACATGCACGCGAAGCGCGGCGACACCCACCGCATGGCGCAGATGGTCAAGCGGGTGAAGGAGGCGCGGGCCAGCGCCGCCGCCAACGAAACCGTGCTGCTGCTGTCGGGGGGCGATGACCACACCGGCTCGATCTTCGACGAACTGCTGGGCTGGACCGAGGCGGACTACGTGGTTGACGCGGGCTACCGGGCGGCGTCGGCCGCCGGCGTCGACATCGCCGTGCTCGGCAATCACGAGTTCGACCGGGGGGCGGCCCAGCTCAGGCTCGGCATCGAGCGCGACGCCGCCTTCCCGGTGCTCTCGGCCAACGTGGCGGACTCGGCCCACCTCGCGCGCGACCGCGACTATGTGCCTGCCGCCATCATCGAGGCCAACCGCCTGCGCGTCGGCGTGATCGGACTCACCACCAATATCGACATCCGCACCGGCACCAAGGCCGATCCGACCATGCGGGTGGCAAGCCCGGTCGAGGCGGCGACGAACCTCTACAGGGCGGTGGAGGCCGTGTCCGACGTGGTCGTGGTGCTCTCCCATTGCGGCTACGGCAAGGGCATGCACAAGTCGGGCAAGGCCGGCTCCCTGCGCGAGATCGGCGAGGGCGACTTCGCCATCGCCGAGGCGATCGGCCCGCTGGCCACCAAGCCGGTGGTGCTGGTCGGCGGCCACTCGCACACCGAGCTCAACACGGACGGCATCGACCCCAACAACATGGTCTCCGGCGTGCTGCTCACCCAGGCCAAGGCGAATGGCGCCTTCCTCGGCGAGATCGCCATGTCGATCGCCGCCGGCGAGGGGCGCGACAAGTGGTTCTCCAACGTGTCGCTGCACCCGGTGAAGAAGCGCGACGACACGGTGGCGGAAGGGGCGGACGGTTACGCCGCGCTTGAGCACGAGGGCGACTATGACGCGGGGTTCGAGGCCGAGGTGATGGCGCCGATGATCGCGGCCCTCGACGACAAGCTCGCCGAGGTGATCGGCGCGGTTGCCGCCGATGCGCCGGTCTCGACCAAGGAGACCCAGGCGACCCGCTACACGGGCGAGACCGCACTGGCCAACTTCATGAACGACACGCTGGTGCACCAGTCGGCGACCTTCCCCGGCGGGGCGGTCGACTTCGCCCTGTTCAACGCGACCGGGCTGGCGACGGGCATCGCCCCGGGCGAGCCGTTGAGCTTCCGCGCCTGGTTCGACGTCATGCCCTATGCGGACCAGGTCGAGATCGCGACCATGACGGGGGCCGAGATCCGCGACATGCTGATCTCCAACGCCAAGCGCCTGCTACGCCCGGACGAGGTGGCGGCGACGGATCTCTCCACCTTCGTCTCGCGCGGGCTGCTGCATTTCTCCTCCGGCATCCGCTACAAGGTGGAGCTGGGCGCAACGGCGGCCGACGCCCGCGCGGTCGACATCACGCTCGCCGGCAAGCCGGTGGAGGAGGTGCTCGACAAGCCCTTCCGCTTCGCCTTCAACACCTATGTGATGCTCGGCGCCTTCTCGGAGGCCTGGAACGGCAAGCCGATCGGCGGCGGCGTCGCCGGCGGGATCGCGACACCGGACCTGCGCAGGCTGCCCTTCGAGAACACCGGCCTTGTCTACCGCAACGAGCTCATCGCCGCGATCCGCGAGTTGGGCACGGTCACACGGGCAAGCGGCGCCGATCTCGACGGCCGGCTGGTGGTCGTCGGCTGACGGCACGGGCCTGACCGGACGCGCGAAAACCCCGCCGGGATCTCCGGCGGGGCACGTCTAGGAAAAAAATCCTTGACACCGTAACGGTGGTCGGGTAGGGTTCAGGCATGGTCACACAGTTGCGGCCTGGCGATGGCGGCGGACCGAGAGGTTCGGCCGCCATTTGTGTTTCTGGCGGGGGGGGGTGTTGCTCCAACCTACCCTTTGCGTCTTCCCGGACGGCGCGAAAGCGCCGAGCCGGGACCGGGGAGGCAGGGTGTTCGCCTCTTTTGCCTGAGCGCCGCCGCACCGCCCTCGGCTCTCCGATCCCGGCTTTTCGGCCGGGATGACGAGGGGATGGGTTTGCGGTGTTCCCGCCGCCGCTCTGGCAGCCAATAGGCCCCGGATCTCGCAATACTCGTCCGGGGTGACGCGCGGAGGGGATGTGAGGTCACGCCTCTTTCTCAGGCTGTCATCCCGGCCGCAGGCGAAGCCGGAGAGCCGGGACCCATTGGCACCCTCAGCAGGTGTTTTGTTGCTTCGGCCACTCCTCGCGTCTTCCCGGACGGCGCGAAAGCGCCGAGCCGGGACCGGAGAGGCAGGGTGTTCGCCTCTTTTGTCTGAGCGCTGCCGCACCGCCCTCGGCTCTCCGATCCCGGCTCTTCGGCCGGGATGACGAGGGGAGGGACCTGCGTGCGGGAGGATGCGGCGACACCAGGGGGTGACCCGAACCGTATGGGGTTACTGGGTCCAGGTCTTCGGCTTCGCCGAAACCGGGACGACACGCAGGGAGTGGCGCGCGTCGGCGTGTTCCCGCTACCGCTCTGGCAGCCAACAGGCCCCGGATCTCGCAATGCTCGTCCGGGGTGACGCGCGGAGGGGATGCCAAGTGGTGCTTCTTTCTCGGGCCGTCTCCCGATCCTTGCCGAACATGATCCTGACATCAAACAGGGAGGAGCCGATGGCCGGTTCAAAGGCGCCAACGGACGGTGCCGCGCAATCCCCGGAACAGGCCGAAGGCAGGGGCATGCCGGCTGCGGCTGAGACCCTGCCGGCCAATCCCGAGGCGCCGAGCGCCAAAACCAAAAAGCCACATCCGGCGGACGCAGCCGCTCCCGACCGCAAGGCGCCGGTGCATCTGGGCGCGGAGGCCTGGGCGGAGGCGCGGCAGCTCTACGAGAGCGGCGCGCTGGATGTAGACGGGGTGGTGAAGCGGTTCTGCGTCGCCAAGAGCACGGTGCTGCGGCACATCCAGGCCGAGGGCTGGGTGCGCTCGGGTGACGTGCGCGGGCTGATCGCCGCCGGCGACACGCAGGGCCTTGCCTGCCTGGTGGGGCGGCTGGCGGAGGCGTTCGAGCGGCAGGTGGAGGCGATCGAGCTGGAAATCGGCCGCGCCCGCGCCTTGAAGCTCGACCGGGCGGAGGCCTCGCAACTGGCCGAGCGCAACGCCCGCACGCTGGGCAGTCTCGCCCGAACGCTCGACGTCCTGATCGAGCTGCGTGGCGGGGTGAGGGAACTGGACCCGGCGGGGAGGGACGAGGATGCACTCAGGCACGAGCTTGCGCAGCGCCTTGACCGCCTGTGCGGCGAAGGGGCGGTTGCCGGATTTTCTGGCGCGGCTGACGGCGGCGGAGCTGCGCTTCCTGCGCCATGACTGGCCCATCTGGGCGCATGAGCACCAGCTGCCGCCGCGGGGCGACTGGCGGGTGTGGCTGCTGCTCGGCGGGCGCGGCGCCGGCAAGACCCGCGCCGGGGCCGAATGGCTGCGCGCGGCGGTGAACGCGGCAGCGCGTCAAGGGCGGGGCGGCGAGCTGCGCATCGCGCTGGTCGGCGAAACGCAGATGGATGCGCGCGAGGTGATGGTGGAGGGCGTCTCCGGCCTGCTGTCCGTGCACCCGGCATCGGAGCGGCCGCAATGGCTGCCCTCGCGCCGGCGGCTGGAATGGCCGTGCGGGGCGGTGGCGCAGGTGTTTTCCTCCGAGGATCCGGACGCGCTGCGCGGGCCGCAATTCGAGATGGCCTGGTGCGACGAGCTGGCCAAGTGGCGGCATGTGCAGGAGACCTGGGACATGCTACAATTCGGCCTGCGGCTCGGCACCCATCCGCGCCAGCTGGTGACCACGACGCCGCGCCCGATCCCGCTCCTGAAGCGGCTGATCGAGGACGAGGGCACGGTGGTGACCCGCGCGGCGAGCGAGGCCAACGCGGCGCATCTGGCGAAGGGCTTCATCACCGCGATCCGCGCCCGCTATCGCGGCACCCGGCTGGCGCGGCAGGAACTGGACGGCGAGATCGTCGGCGAGCGCGAAGGCGCGATGTGGAGCCGCGACGCGCTGGAGCGCTGCCGCACCGACCGGCGTCCGGAGGAGCTTGCCCGCATCGTCGTCGCGGTCGATCCGCCGGCGGGCTCGTCCCGCCGCTCGGACGCCTGCGGCATCGTTGCCGCCGGCATCGACGCGGCGGGCATCGTCCATGTGCTGGCGGATGCGAGCGTGCGGGCGGCAAAGCCGGCGCGCTGGGCCCGAGCGGCGGTGGAGCTGTGGCGGACGCTCGGGGCCGACTGCCTGGTCGCCGAGGTGAACCAGGGCGGCGAGATGGTGGGCGCGGTGATCAACGGCGTCGATCCCGGCGTGCCTGTCGCCGAGGTGCGGGCGCGGCGGGGCAAGTGGCTGCGCGCCGAGCCGGTCGCCATGCTCTACGAGCAGGGCCGGGTGCGGCATGTCGGCGCCTTTCCCGAACTCGAAGACGAGATGGCGGAATTCACCCCCGACGGGCTGTCGGCCGGCCACTCGCCCGACCGGCTCGACGCGCTGGTCTATGCGCTGCACGAGCTGGCGTTGAAGCCGCTCGCCAGCCCGCGCCTGCGCAGCCTGTAAGACCCGCCGCACCGCGTTGAATCACGATGCGAGGCATCTCGATCGATCTGTTTGAATCGATGTCTCAGGCAGCGGAATCACTTTCTCAAGTCGATCGGAAAAAGGATGCGCGATCATGGGGTTGCGAGGCCTGCTTGATTCTGTTCTTCGACCCGCGACCGAGGCCAAGGCCTCGCGCGCCGGGCCCTTGCTGGCGCTTTCGGGCGGCGGGCGGGCGGTATGGACGCCGCGCGATTATGCGGCGCTCGCCCGCGAGGGATATGCGCGAAACCCGGTGGTGCACCGGGCCGTGCGCATGGTGGCGGAGGCGGCGGCCAGCGTGCCGCTGGTGCTCTATGAGGGCGCGCGCGAGCTCGACACGCATCCGCTGCTGGACCTGCTGGCGCGGCCCTCGCCGGGCCAGTCGGGGCAGGGGCTGCTGGAGGAGATCCACGGCTACCTGCAGGTCGCCGGCAATGCCTATCTGGAGCGGGTCGACATCGATGGCAACCCGCGCGAACTCCATGCGCTGCGGCCCGACCGGGTGCGCGTGGTGCCGGGGCGCGACGGCTGGCCGGAGGCGTTCGACTATACGGTCGCCGGGCGCACGGTGCGCTTTCCCGCCGACCCGCGCGACGGGCATCCGTCGGTGCTGCATCTGAAGGTGTTCCACCCGCTCAACGACCACTATGGCTTTGCCCCGCTGGAGGCGGCGCAGGTGAGCCTCGACTTGCACAACGCGGCCGGGGCCTGGAACAAGGCGCTGCTCGACAATGCGGCGCGCCCCTCCGGCGCGCTGGTCTATGGCGGGGCGGATGCGGCGAACCTGACCGACGAGCAGTTCGACCGGCTGAAGGGTGAGCTGGAGGCCGGCTACCAGGGGCCGGCCAATGCCGGGCGGCCCTTGCTGCTGGAAGGCGGGCTCGACTGGAAGCCGATGGGCTTCACCCCGCGCGACATGGATTTCATCGAGGCGAAGAACCAGGCGGCACGCGAGATCGCGCTCGCCTTCGGCGTGCCGCCGATGCTGCTGGCGATCCCCGGCGACAACACCTTCGCCAACTACCAGGAGGCCAACCGCGCCTTCTGGCGCCAGACCGTGCTGCCGCTGGCCGCGCGTGTCGGCGAGGCGCTGGCGCGGTGGCTGTCCCCCCGCGAGGGGGCTGACCTGCGGCTGGTGCCCGATGCCGATGCCATCGAGGCGCTGTCGGCGGAGCGCGCCGCCCTGTGGGAGCGGGTCGAGCGGGCCTCGTTCCTGACGCGAGCCGAGAAGCGGCAGGCGGTCGGCTACGGCGCGGAAGAGGGCGGCTCCGTGGCTTCGGGGGCGGGCGAGGGCGCATGATGGAGCCGGCGCTGCGCGAGGTGGCGGCTCGCGGGGACCTTGCCCATCTGGTGCTGCTGCTGTGGGCGGGCTCCTCGTCGAGCCTGCTGGTTTGGAGCTTGCGCGAGATGGTGCGCTCCAACCGCCGCTTCGACGATTTCGTCGAGGCCATCGCCCGGCTCAACCGGATGATCGGCGACGAGTAGGGGGGCTTACTGCCTCTCTGTTCGTCATCCTTGGCACTTTCCTCTCCTCGCGTCTTCCCGGACGAGGCCGAAGGCCGAAGATCCGGGATCGGGGAGGCACGGCGTCCGGGGGGCGTTCCGGAGCGCTCCTCATACGCCCTCGGCTCTCCGGTCCCGGGTCGCGCTTCGCTTGCCCGGGATGACGATGGCAGGGGCGGAGCGGGGGAGCGTGGGGCGGGCGCCGTTCGGTTCTCAACCCCTGCCGAGGGTGCCAATGGGTCCCGGCTCTGCGCTGACGCGCGGCCGGGATGACGGTCTGAGAAAGTGGCGCGACCTCGCATCCCCTCCGCGCGTCACCCCGGGCAAGCGAAGCGCGACCCGGGGCCTATTGGTTGCCAGAGCGGTAGAGGCGGCACCCGGCCATTCGCAGTTCGAATTCACCAAAGGGAGATCCAGATCATGACGCACCGTGTTGGGGCGGGCGCGGTCGCGCGCGTGCCCGGTTTCCAGACATCAGGTTCTCAGATGTCCGCATCGGAGGCGATCCGCTGCGCGCCGCATGTGAAGCGGGCGCACCGGGCCGTGTTCGCCCGCTTCGTGCTGGTGCTGCGTGCCGCCGTCGAAAGAAGCGCGGTGAGCGCCGGGGCCCGCGCATGAGCCGGGCGCAGACCGAAAGCCCGGTGAAGCGGGACGGCGCCGCACTGGCGATGCGGGCGCTGGCGGCAGGGCGCTTCGGCCGCGACGGCGGCGGGGCGGAGCCGAAGGGCGGTCGGGCTCTCGTCCGGCCGACGCGGATCTCCGGCTATGCCAGCGTCTTCGGCGCGCCGGACGATGCGCTCGACATGGTGATGCGCGGCGCGTTCCGCCGCAGCCTCGCCGAACGCGGGGCGCAGGGCATCCGCTTCCTGTGGCAGCACGATCCGGCACGGCCCATCGGCGTGTGGGAGAGCGCCAGGGAAGACGCCCACGGGCTCTATCTCAGCGGCCGGCTGGTGACCGACACGCGCACTGGCCGCGATGCCGCCGCGCTGGTTGCGGCCGGTGCGCTGGACGGGCTCTCCATCGGCTTTCGCACCCGCTCCGCCCGCCGCGATCCGCAGAGTGGGCTGCGGCGGATCTTCGACATCGACCTGTGGGAGGTGTCGCTCGTGACCTTCCCGCTGCACCCGATGGCCCGGCTCGATGCCGGGTCCAACCCCACGGGACGCGCGCAAGGCGCGCTCGACTCGTGAGGCGGCCGCAGGGCCGTCCGACCGGCGCGGGCAGCGCCGGGCCTCTCAACCAGGGCAATGGAGTTTCGCAGATCATGACCAGCAGCAATCCCCGTCCTGCCGAGCAGCCGGCGCTGACGCGCCACGCCCCCGAAACCAAGGCGGTGACCGGACGCGGCGCCGCGCCTGCCGCCGGCGCCGGACTGGAGCGCGAGCTCGACGAGATGCGCGCCGCCTTCACCGCGTTTCGCGAGGTGAACGACGAGCGCCTGTCGGAGATCGAGCAGCGCGGCAGCACCGACGTGCTGACCGGCGACAAGCTCGCCCGCATCGAGGCGGAGATCGACCGACAGCAGCAGCGCCTCGACGCGCTGGCTCTGAAGGCGGCCCGTCCCCCGCGCGAGGGCGAAGCGACCGGCACCCGGACCCGCGAGAGCGCGGCGGCCGGCGAGCACCGGGCGGGCTTCCTCGCCTATATGCGCAAGGGCCAGGAGGAGGGCTTGCGCTCCCTCGAGCAGAAGGCGCTGTCGACCGGCTCCGATCCGGACGGCGGCTATCTGGTGCCGGAGGAGACCGAGGCCGGCATCCTGCGCCGGATGACGTCGGTCTCGCCGATCCGCGCCATCGCCGGCTCGCGCCAGGTCTCGTCGAGCGTCTTCAAGAAGCCGTTCTCGATCTCCGGCCCGCAGTCGGGCTGGGTGGCGGAGACGGCGGCGCGGCCCGAGACCGGCTCGCCGACGCTGGCCGAACTCGCCTTCCCGACGATGGAGCTCTACGCCATGCCGGCGGCGACGGCCTCGCTGCTCGACGATGCGGCGGTCG
The DNA here is from genome assembly GCF_014252955.1 of Stappia sp. 28M-7. Lineage (NCBI taxonomy): Bacteria > Pseudomonadati > Pseudomonadota > Alphaproteobacteria > Hyphomicrobiales > Stappiaceae > Stappia > Stappia quadratibracata. The sequence continues at coordinate 1,646,930 of NZ_JACMIA010000001.1, forward strand.
ATATCGACGCCTGGATCGCCGAGGAGGTGGAACAGGCCTTCGCCGAGCAGGAGGGCGCGGCTTTTGTGGCCGGCAACGGCGTCAACCGGCCGCGCGGCTTCCTCGACTATCCGCAGGTGGCAGAAAACGCCTGGAGCTGGGGCAATGTCGGCACGCTGTCGACCGGCGTCGATGCGGCCTTTCCGGCGAGCGAGCCGGGCGACGTGCTGATCGACCTCGTCTATGCGCTGAAGGCCGGCTACCGCCAGAACGCCCGCTTCGTGATGAACCGGCGCACGCAGGGCGTGCTGCGCAAGATGAAGGACGGCGACGGCAACTACCTGTGGCAGCCGCCGGCGAGCCTCGGAGCTCCGGCAACGCTGATGAGCTTCCCCGTCACCGAGGCCGAGGACATGCCGGACATCGCCGCGGGCGCGCCGGCCATCGCCTTCGGCGACTTCCGCCGGGGCTATCTGGTGGTCGACCGGGCCGGGGTGCGCATCCTGCGCGATCCCTATTCGGCCAAGCCCTACGTGCTGTTCTACACGACCAAGCGCGTGGGCGGCGGCATGCAGGACTTCGACGCGATCAAGCTGCTGGTCTTCGCCGCGTAACGGCGGCGGGGAACGCGCCGGGCGGGGACAGCTTCCCGCCCGGCGATGCGGAACGGACAGCGGATGGGGATGCGATGACCGCGATCGTGACGACGCCGCCGGCGCTGGAGCCGGTGACGCTGGAGGAGGCGCGCGCCCAGCTGCGCGTGACAACCAGCGAGGAAGACGCGCTGCTCGGCCGGCTGATCGCCGCCGCGCGCGGGCAGATCGAGCTGGCAACGCGCCGGGCGCTGATCACGCAGGGCTGGCGGCTCTATCTGGACGCCTGGCCGCCCGGCCGGGTGGTGCGGCTGCCGGTCGCCCCGGTCGCCTTGGTGGAGGCGGTCACCGTCTATGACGGAGACGGGCTGCCGGTGGCGCTGGATCCCGGCGACTACCGCCTGGAGGCGGCAACCAGCCCGCCGCGGCTGAAGGTCAAGACGAGCGCACCGGCCGGGCTCAAAGGCTTCAACGGCATCGAGATCGACTTCACCGCCGGATACGGGGCGGATACGAGCGCGGTGCCGGGGCCGCTGCGCCAGGCGGTGCTGCTGCTGGTCGCGCACTGGTTCGAGCATCGCGAGCCGGGACTGGATCCGGCTGCGCTCGGGCTGCCGCCGGCGGTCGCAAGCCTTGCCGGCAGCTACCGGATGCTGCGGCTGTGAGGGCGGCGGCAGGAGCGGGCCCGCTCGACCGCGCGATGCGGCTGGAGCGGCCCGAGCGGATCGAGGCGGGGGACGGCGAGGCCGAGACGATCTTCACCGATACCGGCCTCGTCTTCGTGGCACTGGCGCCGGCGAGCCTTGCCGAACGGCAGGCGGGCGGGCGGCACGACGGCATCGCCACCCATGTGGCGCGGCTGCGGACCGGCACGGGTATCGCCGGCGGCTGGCGGCTGAGCGAGGGCGCGCGGCGCTTCCGCGTGCTCGCCGTCGACGACACGGCGCGGCGGAGCGGGTTTGTCGCCTGCCTCATCGAGGAGGAGGGGCGATGAGCGCGCAAGTCGCCTTGCGTGCGGCGCTGGTGAAGGCCTTGCGCGCCGATGCGCAGCTGACCGCGCTGACGGGCGGCGAGCGGGTGCATGACGGGGCACCGCGTGGGAGCGCGCACCCCTTCATCGAGCTCGGCGCCCTCGTCTCGCGGCCGCTGCTTTCGAGCGCGGAGGAGGGCGAGGAGCACGAGGCGGAGATCCTGGTGCATTCGCGAAAAGACGCGCGCGGCGAGGTTGCCGCGCTGATGGCGGCGGCCCGCGAGGCGGTGCTGAGCGGGGCGGGCGGATTTCTCGACGGGCATGTGCTGGTCAATGCCGGGACGCTGGACGAGCGCAGCGAGCGGCTGGCCGACGGGCGCAGCTGGCGCGGCCGGTTGCGGTTGCGGCTGGTGAGCGAGCCGGCGGAATAGGTCGATACAGGAACGGAGGCGGAGATGGCCGCACAGGCAGGCAGGAACCTTTTGCTGAAATGCGATGCGACCGGAAGCGGGAGCTTCGTCACCATGGCCGGGCTGAAGGCGCGGCGCATCGCGCTCAATGCCGGCAGCGTGGACGTCACCGACGCGGACAGTTTCGGACGCTGGCGCGAGCTGCTGTCGGGCGCCGGCACCCGCTCGGCCAGCATCTCGGGCGGCGGCATCTTCCGCGACAAGACGGCGGACGAGACCGTGCGGGCGATGTTCTTCGACGGGACCATCCGCTTCTGGCAGGTGGTGGTGCCGGATTTCGGCACGATCAGCGGGCCGTTCCAGGTGAGCGCGCTCGACTATGCCGGCACCCATGACGGCGAGGTGACCTACGAGCTGGCGCTGGAATCGGCCGGCGAAATCAGCTTCACGGCGGCCTGACCATGGCAGGTGACAAGGGACTGGCGGCGAACCGCCACCGCGGCGAGGTGGCGGCACGGCTCGGCGGGCGGAACCGCCGGCTGGTGCTGACGCTGGGCGCGCTGGCGGAGCTGGAGGCGGTCTATGGGGCGCAGGACATGGCGACGCTGGCCGAGCGCTTCGCCGAGGCGCGGCTGTCGGCGCGCGACGTGATCCGCATCCTCGGGGCGGGCCTGCGCGGTGCCGGCGAGGACATCACCGACGAGGAGGTCGCCCGGCTCGACCACGCGGACGGCGTCGCCGGGCTGGCGCTGCTGTCGGCGGAGCTGCTGCGCGCGACCTTTGCCGGCAGCGCGGACGGGCCGCAGGGCGAGACGCCGCCGGACCCTTGAGCGCCGCGTCCGCCGGGCCGCAGGCGGGCGCGGAGGAAGCGCGGCCCTTTCCCTGGAACGAGGCGATGGGCCTGTGCATGGGCCGGCTCGGCTGGCCGCCGGACAGCTTCTGGCGGGCAACGCCGCGCGAGCTTGCGGCGGTGCTGGCCGGCCTTGGTGGCGGCAGGGCGCGCGATTTGCGCCCGCTGGCGCGCGCCGGACTGGAGGCCTTGATGCGGCGCTTCCCCGATGCGGCGGCGGGCGGCGACACGGTACGGCAGGAGGGCGGCGATGAGCGCTGAGGGACTGGAACTGGACGAGGCGGAGCGGCTGCGCGCCGCCATGGAGGATGTGCGCAGCGCCTCGCGCGATGCGGCCGGAGTGCTGTCGCGCGGGCTGCGCCAGGCGCTGGTCGACGGCCGCTCGCTGGAACAGGTGCTGCGGTCGGCGGCGCTGTCGCTGTCGAACCGGGCCTTGAGCGCGGCGCTCGCCCCGTTGGAGCAGGGGATCTCAAGCGGGATCTCGGGGCTTGCCGGGCAGCTGTTCTCGGGGCTGGCGTCCGGGTTTTCCGGCGGCGGCATTCTGCCCTTCGCCAAGGGCGGCGTCGTTGCCGCGCCCGGCTATTTCCCGCTGCCGGGAGGCGGCGCGGGCGCGCTGGGGCTGATGGGCGAGGCGGGCGCGGAGGCGGTTCTGCCGCTGTCGCGCGATGCGAGCGGCCGGCTGGGCGTTGCCGCGGGCGCAGCAGGCGGCGGACAGGCCATGCCGCAGATCGTCTTCAATGTGGAGGCGAGGGATGCGGAGAGCTTCGCGCGCTCGGAAGCGCAGATCGCAACAATGGTTGCCCGCGCCGTCGGACGGGGACGGCGCGGGCTTTGACGTCGGGCCTGAAGAGGAGGGGCTCAGGCACCGGCGTTTCAGGTGGCGGCGAGCATCGCCGCGATTTCGTCCTTCAGGTGAAGGCGCTGCTTCTTGAGGTTTTCCAGGGCCTCGTCAGAGGCCGGGGCCACATCGGTTTCGACCCGGTGAATCTCCCGGTTGACGTCGTGGTAGCTGTCGGCAAGCCGCGCGAAATGGCCGTTGGAAACCTTCAGCTCGTGCAAGGCAGCAACCTTGTCCGGGAATTCCTCGTGCAACTCGTGGGGAACATGACTCATGTCCGGTAGACCTCCTGTGACGCGAAGAGACTGCCCCGCCGCGGCGGGCCGAACCTTGAGCAAGATCAAACTCGGGGCATTTCTTTCAAAAATTCGCAACAGGGGGGCGGAGCGATGACGCCCGGCTTCATCGAGGAACGCTTTCCGCTCGGCGTCGCCTTCGGCGCCAGCGGCGGGCCGCAATGGCGCACGGACGTGGTGACGCTGGCCTCCGGCGCCGAGATGCGCAACGCGCGCTGGGCCGGGTCGAGACGGCGCTACGATGCCGGTAGCGGCGTGCGCTCGCTCGCCGACCTGCAGGAAGTGGCCGGCTTCTTCGAGCGGATGCGCGGGCGGCTGATCGGCTTCCGCTTCCGCGATCCCTTCGACAACCTGTCGGCGGCGACCGGCAATACGGTCGGCCCGCTTGATTGCCGGCTCGGCACGGGCGACGGGGCGCGGGTAGAGTTTCCGCTCGCCAAGAGCTACGGCGCCGGCGAGGGCGCGGCGCTGCGGCGGATCGAAAAGCCGGTGGCCGGCTCCGTACGGGTCGCCGTCGGCGGCTCTGAGCTCGCCGAGGGGACGGGCTTCACCTGCGATCCGGCGACCGGGCTGGTGACGCTCAGCGAGGCGCCAGCGCCGGGCGCGGCGGTGACGGCGGGCTTTCGCTTCGACGTGCCGGTGCGCTTCGACACTGACCGGCTGGAGCTGAGCCTGACCCATTTCGAGGCCGGGCGCGTGCCGACGATCCCGCTCGTGGAGATAACGCCGGACGGGGGAGAGGCGCCATGAGGACGGTTCCGCCGGAACTCGCGGCGCGCGCGGGCGCACAGGCGACGACGCTTGCCACCTGCTGGCGGCTGACACGGGCCGACGGCACCGTGCTGGGCTTCACCGACCACGACCGGGTGCTCACCTTCGAGGGGACGCAGTTCCGCCCCGAACTCGGCTTCGAGGCGAGCGCCACGGACATGGCACCTGATTTTGCCACCGGCACCAGCGAGGCGGCCGGCATCCTCGCCTCCGACCGGATCGCCGAAGCGGATCTTGCCGCCGGATTGTGGGATGGCGGGCGCGTCGAGATCTTCCTGGTCGACTGGCAGGCGCCGGAGCACCGGATGCTGCTGCGCCGCGCCGTCATCGGCGAGGTGACGCGGGCGGGCAATGCCTTTCGCGCCGAGCTGCGCGGGCTGGCGCATCTGCTCGACATCCCGCAGGGGCGGGTGTTCTCGCATCTGTGCGATGCGGACCTCGGCGACGGACGCTGCCGTCTGGATCTGGTTGCCGGCGGTTTCCGGCTGGAGGGCACGGTGGCGGCGGGCTCGACCGCCGGGCGCATCAAGGTGGACGGCATTGCCGGGCCGCCGCGCGACTGGTTTGCCGGAGGGCGGTTGGAAGCCGGCGGGCTCGTCGGCGAGGTGGTCTCCGATCGGGTGGAGGAGGGGCTGCGCATCGTCGAGCTGATGACGCCGCTCGTCCGGCAAGTGGCCGAGGGCGCGCCCGTGCGGCTGACCGCCGGCTGCGACAAGCGCTTCGCCAGCTGCCGCGAGAAATTCTCCAACGCGCTCAACTTCCAGGGCTTTCCGCACATGCCGGGCTCCGAACGGGTGCTGGCCTATCCGAGCCGCGGCGCGGCGGAGAACGACGGCGGCGCGCTGGTGCGCTGACACTTTCACGAAGCCTGCGACACTACGGGAGGCACGTCATGGTGCTGCGAAGCGACATCCTTTGCGAGGCGCGGCGCTGGATCGGCACGCCCTATCGCCATCAGGGCAGCTGTCGGGGCGCGGGCTGCGATTGCCTGGGCCTGGTGCGCGGGGTGTGGCGGGCGATCCACGGCACGGAGCCGGAGGCGCCGCCCCCCTACAGCCGCGACTGGGCCGAGGCGGATGTGCGCGAGACGCTGCTCGCCGCCGCGCGCCGCCACATGGAAGAGCTCAGCCTCGCCGAGGCGCAGCCGGGCGACGTGCTGCTGTTCCGCTGGCGCGACGGGGCGCCGGTGAAGCATGCGGGCTTCCTCTCGACGGACCTCACCGGCACGGCGCCTGCGATGATCCACGCCTATGAGGGGTTGTCGGTCTCCGAAAGTCCGCTGGTGCCGGCCTGGCGGCGGCGGATCGCCGCCGTCTTCGCCTTTCCGGGAGCACGCTGATGGCAACGCTCGTTCTGGCGGCCGCCGGCCAGGCGCTGGGCGCGGCCTTTCTCGGCAGTACCGGCGCGATCCTCGGCCAGGCGGCCGGCGCGCTGGCGGGCCATGCGCTCGACCAGCGGCTGTTCGGTCAGACGCGGACCATCGAGGGGCGGCGGCTGTCGGATCTTTCCGTCCAGTCCTCGGCGGAAGGTGCGCCGCTGCCGCTGGTCTATGGCCGGGTGCGGCTGGCCGGACAGGTGATCTGGGCGACCCGCTTCGAGGAGGAGGTGCGCGAGGAAACCACCGGCGGCAAGGGCGGCGGCAGCAGCACGCGGGTGCGCAGCTACCGCTATCACGCAAGCTTCGCCGTGGCGCTGTGCCAGGGGCCGATCTCCCACGTTGGGGCGATCTGGGCGGACGGCAAGCCGATGGAGCTGACCGGCGCGACCTGGCGGCTCTACAAGGGCGAGGCGGACCAGCCGCCGGACCCGCTGATCGCGGCGCTGCAGGAGGCGACGCCCGCCTATCGCGGCACCGCCTATGCGGTGTTCGAGCGGCTGCCGCTGGAGGAGTTCGGCGACCGGCTGCCGCAGCTGACCTTCGAGGTGGTGCGCGCTGTCGAGCCGCTGGAAGAGATGGTGCGGGCGGTGACGATCATCCCCGGCGCGGGCGAATTCGTCTACGAGCCGGCGGAAGTGACCTGGACGGTGCGTCCGGGTGTCTCCGAACGCGCCAACCGCCACGTCTCTCACGCGCCGAGCAACTGGACCGCCTCCATCGACGAATTGCAGGCGCTGTGCCCGAACCTGGAGCAGGTGGCGCTGGTGACGGCATGGTTCGGCGACGACCTGCGCGCCGGTCACTGCACGATCCGCCCCAAGGTGGAAACGCGCGGCCGTCAGACGCGCGGCGCCACATGGCGGGTCGCCGGCCTCTCCGGCGCGGTCGCCGAGGAGGTGAGCCGGCACGAGGGGCTGCCTGCCTATGGCGGCACGCCGTCGGATGCGAGCGTGGTGCGGGCGATCCGCGACCTGAAGGCGCGCGGGCTGAAGGTGGCGCTCTACCCCTTCCTGCTGATGGACGTGCCGCCCGGCAATGCTCTCCCCGATCCTTACGGCGGGGGCGAACAGGCGCCGCATCCCTGGCGCGGGCGCATCACCGGCGCGCTGGCGCCCGGCCTTGCCGGCTCGCCGGACGGCACGGCGGCGGCGGGCGCCGAGATCGCGGCCTTTGCCGGGACGGCGCATGCGGGGCAGTTTGCGCCGTCAGGCGACGGTGTGTCGTATCTCGGCCCCAGCGAGTGGAGCTACCGCCGCTTCGTGCTGCATCACGCCGCGCTCGCCAAGGCGGCCGGCGGGGTCGATGCCTTCCTGATCGGCTCGGAAATGCGCGGCCTGACGCGGCTTTGCGACGCGCCCGGCAGCTTCCCCTTCGTCGAGGTGCTGCGCCAGCTGGCCGGCGAGGTGCGCGCGCTGCTGCCCGAAGCTGCGATCACCTATGCGGCGGACTGGAGCGAATATGGCGGCTACCAGCGCGGGAGTGGCGAGCTGCGCTTTCCGCTCGATCCGCTGTGGGCCGATCCGCAGATCGATGCGGTGGGCATCGATGCCTATTTTCCGCTCGCCGACCAGCGCGAGGACGGCGACCCGGACGGCACTGTCGACCCCTACGACATCGCCGCGCTGGCGGGCGCGGTGGCGGGCGGCGAGGATTACGACTGGTACTATGCGAGCGAGGCGGACCGGCGCGCAGGCCTCCGCTCTCCGATCAGCGACGGGGCGCATGGCAAGCCGTGGGTGTACCGCGCCAAGGACCTGAAGGGCTGGTGGTTGAACCCGCATGTGGAGCGGGTCGGCGGCGTGGAGATCGGGGGGGCGACGGCCTGGGTGCCGCAGTCCAAGCCGATCTGGCTGACGGAGCTGGGCGTGCCGGCGATCAGCCGCGGCGCCAACCAGCCGAATGTCTTCTTCGACGCGAAATCCTCCGAATCCGCCTGGCCGCGCTTTTCCGACGGCGGGCGCGACGACCTGATCCAGCGCCGGGCGCTGGAGGCGGTGATCGGCCGCTGGTCGGGATGGCATCCGCAGCTCGGCGCCGGCGACAACCCGGTCTCGCCGCTATATGGCGGGCCGATGGTCGATCCGGCGCGCATCCACCTGTGGGCCTGGGACGCGCGGCCCTTTCCCGCCTTCCCGACGGCAACGGACCTGTGGGCCGACGGCAGCAACTGGCGCGCCGGCCACTGGCTGAACGGCCGGCTGGGCGGGCTGTCGCTGGCCGGGCTGGTGCGGGCGATCGCCGCCGATTTCGGCCTGCCGGACGATCTGATCCGGCTCGGAGGCCTCTCCGGGACGCTGGATGGGATCGCGCTGGCAGGACCCGTGGCGCCGCGCGACGTTCTGGCGCCGCTGATCGAGGCGCATGGCGCGGTCGCCGTCGATCGGGGCGAGGCGCTGGCGCTGCTGCCGGCCTGGTCGCCGGCCATCACTGAGCTGGACGCGGGCGGGATCCTGGCCGGCGATGCCGACCGTCCGGCGCTGTCGCTGCGGCGGAGCGAGACGGCGGACCTGCCGGCGGAGGTGCGGCTCGCTGCGCGCGATGCGACCCGCGAGCACCGGCGCTTCGTCGTGTCCTCGCGCCGGATCGAGGGACATGGCGCGCGGGTGGAGGAACTGGATCTCGGCGCGGCGCTCGACCCGGCGCTGGCGGCGGGACTTGCCGACCGGCTGCTGATGCGGCGCTGGAACGAGCGGGAGGAAGCGCAGCTGGCGCTGCCGCCGGGGCGGCTGGAACCGGAGGCCGGCGACGTGGTGCGCCTTGCGGCCGATCCGCTGCTGGGGCGCGAGGAGGCGCTCGACATCCGCATCGACGGTGTGGAGGAGGCGGAGGGACGCCGGCTGACCGGCAGGGTGGTGCGCCGCCCGCCGCCGAGCGCGGCCCGCGCCATCGGCGGCGAGGCGCGTCCGCGCAGCATCACCGCGACGGCCGGCGGGGTGGAGGCGGTGATCCTCGACCTGCCGCCGCTGCCCGGCGACAGCGCGGCGCAGGCTCCGCGTCTGGCCGTGTTCAGCGCGCCCTGGCCGGGAGCGGTCGACGTCTATCGCTGGCGCGACGGCCTGTCGCCGGTGCGCCATGCACGGGCCGAGAGCCCGGCGCTGATCGGCACGCTGGTGACCGAGTTGCCGCCGGGGCCGGTGGCGATCTGGGACCGGGGCAGCCGGCCCGTGGTGGAGATTTCCGGCGGCACCCTGTCCTCGGCGAGCGAGGAGGCGGTGCTGTCGGGGGCAAATGCGCTGGCGGTGCTGGGTGGGGCCGGCGGGCTGGAGGTGCTGCAATTCGCCGGCGCCGAACTGGTCGGCCCGCGCCGCTACCGCCTGTCGATGCTGCTGCGCGGCCAGCAGGGCACGGAAGAGGCGGCGCGCGCGCCGACGCCGGCCGGCAGCCGGGTGGTGCTGATCGACGACGCGCTGCTGCCGCTGCCGCTGACCCTCGACGAGATCGGCATCGGCTTTTCCTATGCGGTGCTGCCGGCCGGACACGCACTCGACAGTCTCGCCCGCGTCGATCTTGCCCATACAGCGATGGCGCGCGGGCTGATGCCCTTCGCGCCGGTGCATGGGCGCGCGAAACGGCTCGCCGGGGGCGAGGTGCAATTCACCTGGATCCGCCGCACGCGCATCGGCGGCGACGGCTGGCGCGAGGGCGAGGTGCCGCTCGGTGAGGAGCGCGAGGAGTATCTCGCCGAACTGCTGGACGAAGGAGGTATCGCCCGCTGGTCGGCGAGCGTGGCGAGCCCTGAGGCGATGCTGACGGCAGCTCAGGAAACGGCTGCCTTCGGCGGGCCGCAGGCGCAGTTCCGCTTAAGGGTGCGGCAGGTCTCGGCGAGCGTTGGCCCGGGGCTCGCGGGCCTCTTCGAGCTCCATCCCTGATTATCATCCACGCAAGGAAGAGACCCATGAAGGTAAGCGAAAGGGGCCTGGCGTTCGTCGCCAGGCACGAGGGCTTCGTCGCGAGTGCGTACCGCGATCCGGTCGGCGTGCTGACCATCGGCTACGGCTTCACCATGGGCAGCCGCCTCTTCGCGGAAAGCTGGCGCAAGGCGCATGGCCGCGCGCTCGCCCCCGGCGACCGGATCTCGCGCGCCGAGGCGGACCGGTTGCTGCGCCGACTGATCGACGAGGAATACGGGCGCGAGGTGACGAAGGCGCTGGGCGAGCTGCCGCAGCACCGGCACGACGCGGCCTGCTCGGTCGCCTTCAATCTCGGCCCGCGCGCGCTGCAGTGGCGCTGGGCGACCGCGCTCAAGGCCGGCGACGTCGAAGGCGCGGCCGATATCCTTGGTGCCAACTACAACACCGCCGGCGGGCGCAAGCTTGCCGGGCTGGTGCGGCGGCGCCAGGAAGAGGCGCGGCTGCTGCTGACCGGCGATTACGGAGACGGCGTCGCGGCCGCAGTGCCGCCCGGCAAGTTGCCCGAGGTGCCTGGCGGTCTGCTGGCACGCCTTGCGGACCTGATGCGGGCGCTGTTCGCCCTGCTGCGCCGGCGCTGATCCCTTTCATCCGACACCTTGCGAGAAGGAGACCGCGATGCGCGGCTGGAGAACCCTTGCCCTCAATCTTGCGACCGGCCTTGCGGTGGTCGCCGCCGAGATGGCCGGCTTTCTCGCTGGCGTCGACTGGGCGGCCGCACTCGGCCCGCGCGAGGCGCTGTGGCTGGTGGTTGCGGTCAACCTCGCCAATATCGCGCTGCGCCACCTGACGCGCGGACCGGCCGGCTGGTGCGGCCGGGAGGGCAAGTGCGACGAGCCGGACGTGGAGGGACGGCGATGAGCGGGCTGCTCGCCTTTCTCGCCGGCCCGCTGTTGAGTGCGCTGGTCTCCCTGATGGAGCGGCGCCTGTCGGCGAAGGAGCGGCAGGGGGACCTTGCCGCGGAACTGGCGGCGCAGGAGATCCGCGCCGAAATCGAGGCCCGGGCCGAGGCCCGCAAGGTGCTGATCGCCGAGCAGGGAACCCTGCTGTCGGCCGGGCGGATCGGCCGGCTGGTCTTCGTGCTGCCGCTCGGGCTGTGGTGGACGGCGGTGATTGTCGATTCGATCTTCGGTTTTTCTTGGAATGTCGCAGCGCTGCCGCCGCCGCTGGACGAATGGGCCGGCGGCATCGTGCTGTCGCTGTTCCTGGTCGACGGCGCGAAAGGCATCGCGCGCAACCTGCGGGCAAGCCGGAAGGCGGGCTGAGCGGCGTTTCCCGTGCAGTACCTGCACCTTGCGTTCATGTGCTATTCAGGCGGTACACGGTATGGATCGCGCATGGTCAGGCAGCTACACATTCGCAAGACGTCCCGACGCGCCGCATTGGTGCTGGCGACGGTGCTTGCGCTCCTCGCTCCGGCGCTGGCGCAGGCTCAATGCCTGAGCCAGTCCCAGGCCCGTCAGGCCGTGCAGGCAGGCGAAGCGCGCCCGCTCGGCAGCATCGCCGGCCGTGCCGGCGGCGAGATCGTGCGCGCCGAACTGTGCATGCAGGGCGGGCAGCTCGTCTACATCCTGTCGGTGCTCGACGGGGGACGGGTGAAGGAGCGCGTCATCGATGCCCGCTCGGGACAGGTGCTGCGCTGAAGACGGCGCTGCGACACGACACGTAAGGAACAGGCCCGACCATGAGACTGCTCGTTGTTGAAGACGACAAGGACCTCAACCGCCAGCTCTCCGAGGCGCTGGGCGAAGCGGGCTATGTGGTCGACACCGCCTTCGACGGCGAGGAAGGCCACTTCCTCGGCGACACGGAACCCTATGACGCGGTGGTGCTGGATCTCGGCCTGCCGGTGCTCGACGGGCTGTCGGTGCTGGAGCGCTGGCGCCGCGACGGGCGCCTCATGCCGGTGCTGATCCTCACCGCCCGCGATCGCTGGTCGGACAAGGTGGCCGGCATCGACGCGGGCGCCGACGACTATGTCGCCAAACCTTTCCACATGGAGGAAGTGGTGGCGCGGCTGCGGGCGCTGCTGCGCCGGGCGGCGGGCCATGCCAGCAACGAGATCAGCGTCGGTCCCTTCCGCCTCGACATCCGCGCCGGCAAGGTGACCAAGGACGGGGCGACGATCAAGCTGACTTCGCACGAGTTCCGTCTGATCTCCTACCTGATGCATCACAAGGGGCGCGTGGTCTCGCGTACCGAGCTGATCGAGCACCTCTACGACCAGGATTTCGACCGGGATTCCAACACGATCGAGGTGTTCGTCGGGCGGCTGCGCAAGAAGCTGGACAGCGACCTGATCGAGACCGTGCGCGGTCTCGGCTACAGGATCGGCGAGCCGGATGCCTGAGAGCGGGCAAGGCACCGAGGACGATGCCGGGCAGGAGGCCGGCGAGACGGCAGCGGCAACGGTCGCCCGTCCTGCACGCCAGCGCTCCATCGCCACACGGCTCATCCTGGTGGCGTCCCTGTGGTCGCTGGTCGCGCTGCTGGTAACCGGCACCGTGCTGGTCGCACTGTACCGGGAGGCGAGCGAGCGCGAGTTCGACGCCCGCCTAGACGTCTATCTCAAGGCGATCATCGGCGAGATGGCCGCCGGCACTCCCAGCGAACCGGCCGAGCCGGGCAATCTCGGCGACCCGCGCTTCGATCTGCCGGCCTCCGGCTGGTACTGGCTGGTGATGAACGCGGACAGCGGCGAGGTGCTGTTTTCGTCCATGTCGCTGCTCGGCGACCGCTTGCCGCTGGACGAGCCGCAGCCGGGCGTCATCCTGCGCTCGGTGATCTCCGGCCCGCAAGGGGCGGAGCTGCGCGTGCTGCAGCAGACCATCATCTTCGGCGAGGCGGCGGCCTACCGGATTGCGGTTGCCGGCGAGACGGCGGAGCTGCGCGAACGCGAATACGATTTCGCGGGCCAGGTGGCGCTGACGCTGCTGGTGCTGGGCCTTGGCCTCATCGGCGCGATCTTCCTGCAGGTGCGTGTCGGCCTGCGTCCGCTGGTGGCGCTCAGCGCCTCGCTGGCGGCGGTGCGACGGGGCGATGCCCAGACGGTGGACGAGAACCTGCCGCCGGAACTGAAGCCGGTGGCGGTGGAGCTCAACGCGCTGGTGCGGTCCAACCGCGAGGTGGTGGAGCGCGCGCGTACCCATGTCGGCAATCTCGCCCATGCGCTGAAGACGCCGCTCAGCGTCATCCTCAACGAGGTGCGCGGCCAGGACGCTCCCTTCGCCCCGAAGGTGGCGGAACAGGCGGAGGTGATGCGCTCGCAGGTGCATCACTATCTCGAGCGCGCACGCATGGCGGCGCAGCGACGGGTGATCGGCGTCTCCTGCGACGTGGAACCGGCCCTCTCGCGCCTGATCCGGGCAATGACGCGCATCCATCGCGACCGCGGCATCGAGATCTCCCTCGACATGAAGACGCGCCTGCGCTTTCGCGGCGAGGAGCAGGACCTGGAGGAGATGACCGGCAACCTCATCGACAACGCCTGCAAGTGGGCCGCCTCGCGCGTGCGCGTCAGCGTGGCGGCGGTGGGCGCAGGCGAGGGGGGCGAGCGGATCGTCATCACAATTGTGGACGACGGGCCGGGGCTGGGCGAGAGCGAAATGGCCGAGGCGCTGAAGCGCGGCCGGCGCCTCGACGAGACGGTTCCCGGTACGGGCCTCGGCCTGTCCATCGTCGTCGATCTGGCGGGGCTGTATGGCGGCGACCTGGCGCTGGCGCGCGATCGCGGGCCGGGCGGCGGCGGACTGGCGGCGCGCCTGACGCTGCCGGCGATCTGAGGACGCGCGAAGGCGGTGGAAGCCCCTTGCACCGACGCAGTTCGGCCACAAATGCGTGTAACGTCTGGCGCTTGAATTCGGGCCGACCCTTCCTCCCGGTTGGCGAACCCAGCCCGGACGTTTAGGCTTATGGCGGTGCTTGTGCGCCGCCGCTTCGACTCCTGTGCCTTGCACGGGAACCGGACCCAGAGGGATGACACGAGGGCAAGAGCGGATGAACGCCTTGAAACTCGCCATTGCTGTGACCCTGGCCGCCGTGGCTGGCGCCTGCAACACCGGCGGCAGCGTCGGTGCGGGGCCCGTCGTCGTCGGCGGCAGCCTGTTCGGCAGCGCTTTCAGCGCGCCGACCGTCCAGCAATCGGAAGCCGATGTCGTCCTTGCAGACCTGCTGCGCTCGGAAGCCGGACAGGGCCTGGAAAGCTCCGACCGCAGGGCCGCGGCGACCGCGCTGCGCGGCGCGCTGGGCACCAACCGCACCGGCGAGACCGTGCAGTGGCAGAACCGCAGCTCGGGCACCAGCGGCCGGGTCGTGACCGGTCCGAGCTACCAGGTGAACAACATCCTGTGCCGCGACTACACCCATGTGGTGACGGTGGAAGGCGTCGAGCGCTCCATGCGCGGTGCGGCGTGCCGCAGCGGCGATGGCGGCTGGCTGCCGATCACCTGACCGGGGTTTCGGGCAGAACGGCTGAAACCGCCCGCAAACGCTGGGTTTTTCGCCGTTTCCCGGGCGATCCGCAAAGCCGGGTATGGACCATCGCCAAGATTCAATTAATCATTTTCTGAAAACATCCGCCAACGATCCCAGAACTCGTTCGAGCGCGGACTGATGCCTAACCGGCACCTTTTGACGGAAAAGATCCGATCCTATCTGCAGGCCCTGTCGCCCCGCGCAGTGCAGACCCTTTTGCGTGGCCTAGAAGGAGCGCGTGCGCGCGGATCCGACGACCCTCATCTCGACCTGATTCTCGACGCCTGCCTGAGCGCGGTGCGTCCCGAGACCGGCATCGTGCTCAATGCCGAACCGCGCGAGAACTGGCTGCAGCGCCTGTTCTTCGCACCGGTGGAGGACATGCTGGTGACCGAGATGCTGCCGAGCAAGGAGCGCGGCCGGATCACCCGCTCGAGCCTGCCGCAGATCTGGACCTGGATCGCCCGCGACATCGCGCCCGACCGGGTGAGCGTGGCGCTCGAAATCAGCCGCCGCCTGGAGACCGAGCCCGACGAGGTGATCGAGCAGGCCGTCTCGCTTCGCCGCAACGTGCTGGCACCGATGGAAAAGGCGCTGGCCGAGGCGCATGCGGACGACCGCTTGCACCAGAAGATCAGCATGCTGGTGGGGGGCGAGCGGGCGCTGCGCGACGTGGAGGACCTCGTCGCCGCCTTCCGGGAAGGGGCCTGGCTGGAAGCCCTGCGCGAAAGCCTTCCCCAGCGGCTGACGGAATGGGACTTCAAGCCGGGCAGCCCGTCGCTGACCCGCATCAAGGCCGTGACCGACCGGCACAACGAGGAGCGTGCGCTGATCGCCGCCATCGTGCTGAGCCGGGTGGAGGCCCCCGAATCGATGCTGTCGCTGGCAGCGGCGCTCTCCGGCTCGATGTCGATCCGCAAGATCGCCGAGAGCAGCTATTCGGTCTTCGCGGAAATGGCCCTGTCGGAAGTCGAGCGCTATGCCGGCATCGCCTGCGGCGACTGCACCAATCTCAAGCTGTCCGGCGCCATCGACGCCTATACCCGCATCGTCAAGGTGCTGGACCGCCAGTTCGACCTGATGGAAAAGCCGGCCTGGCACAAGCGGGTGGCCGAGACGCGGCGCGTCATGTCGGCGCTGGTCGCCCGGGAACTGGAAGTGGCGACAGGCAGCATCCGCCGGCTGCTGGTGGTGCCGAAAGCTGCGCCCGGCACGGAGCCGGAGGTCGACGTGGTGCTGCTGGAAGAGGCGCATCGTGGCATCATGCTGGTCAACAAGATGCGCGATGCAGCGGAAAACCTGGCGGTCAACGAGATCACCGCCCGCACCCGCCACGCGCTGGACCAGTCGCTCGACATCAAGACACGCTCGCTGCTGGCCGCGCTCGCTGCCTCGCGCGAGGAGGATCGCCCGGCGCATCTGTTGGCCGTCGACATCGCCATCGACCTGTGCGAGGCGTTTTACGGCAAGGATTATGCCGATCAGCTGCGGCGCAGCCGCAAGGCGGCGCTGACGCCCAAGCCCAAGCAGGAAGCCCGGCAGGCCGCGTCCTGACGAAATTACCGAGGCCGGCGCGGATCTGACCTTTTCGTGAAGGGGAAAGGGGCGGCGCGACCGCCTGTCACAGGCCGCTAATACTTGCGGAAACGCGCAAGGCGCGGTCTATATCCCCCTCATGACGCTCTGGATCGCCTTCTCTCTGCTCACCGTGCTGGCGGCGCTGGCCGTGCTTGTACCGCTCGCCCGCGCCGGACGCGGTGTCGCGACGGCTGCCGCCCTGCATGACGCCGAGGTCTACAAGTCGCAGCTTGCCGAGGTGGAGCGCGATCTCGACCGCGGCTTGATCTCGCAGGAAGCGGCGCAGGCCGCGCGCACCGAAATCGCCCGCCGGCTGATCGCGGCCGACCGGGAAGCGCAGCGCGGCGGCGGGACGGAGCCTGCAGCCACGGACGGAAGGGCGGGGGGCGCCGCGCGCCTGCGCATGGTGCAGGTCGCCGCGTTGCTTCTCGTGCCGCTCGCAGCCGTGGCCGCCTATATCGCCTTCGGCTCGCCCGACATTCCCGATCAGCCGCTGTCCGCCCGCATCGAGGCTCCGGCCCAAGGCCGCTCGTTGCCCGACCTGGTGGCGCGCGTCGAGCGGCATCTGGCCGACAATCCCGAGGACGGTCGGGGCTGGGACGTGCTGGCGCCGGTCTACATGCGCATGGGCCGGCCGCAGGACGCGGCCTCCGCCTATGCAAGGGCCATCCGTCTGCTGGGATCCGACGTGCGGCGCGAGACCGACCGTGGCGAGGCATTGGTCGTCGCCAACAACGGTATCGTCAGCGCAGATGCGCGCGCGGCCTTCGAACGGGCCGTCACAATGGACGCGCAGGCGGTCAAGCCGCGCTTCTTCCTGGCGCTGGCGATGACCCAGGAAAACCGCAAGGACGAGGCGATCGCCGCCTGGCAGTCGCTGCTGGCCGATGCCGAGGGCGGCGAGGCCTGGGCCGAGGCTGTGCGCATGGAACTGGCCAAGCTCGGCGTCGAGGCGCCCGCCGTGGCTGGTCCTTCCCGCGAACAGATCGAGGCGGCCGGGAGCCTGAGCAACGACGAACGCCAGCAGATGATCCGGTCGATGGTCGACGGGCTGGACTCGCGTCTTGCCGCAGACGGCGGCAGCGCCGAGGAATGGATGCAGCTGATGCGCGCGCTGAACGTACTGGGCGACCGCGAGCGTTTGCGCCAGGTCATAGCGCGCGCCGGCGAGGCGCTGAAGGATGATCCGGCGGCACTCGCGGGCATCCGGCAACTGGCCCGCGAACTGGGCGAGGGCTCGTGAGCCACCGGGAACAGACGAGCTACGGAAACGGACGACGCAAGATGACCCGCAAGCAAAGACGCATGACGATGATCGCAGCCGCCGGCGGCGTGCTCGCCGTCGCGATCGGGCTGATCCTGGTGGCGCTGAACGACCAGATCGTCTTCTTCCAGAGCCCCAGCGACATCGTCGGAAAGCAGCTGCCGGACGGCCAGCGCATCCGCCTCGGCGGTCTCGTCGAGGAGGGCAGCGTCGAGCGCGGCGCCAATGCCGAAGTGCGTTTTGCCGTGACCGACACGGTGGAAAGCGTCAAGGTCGTCTATGTCGGCCTGCTGCCGGACCTGTTTCGCGAGGGGCAGGGCGTGGTCACCGAAGGCGTGATGAAGGGCGATGGCTGGTTCCACGCCGACAACGTGCTGGCCAAGCACGACGAGAACTACATGCCCAAGGAAGTCGCCGAAGCCCTCAAGGGCAAGGGCGTCTGGAAGGGCGAGGAATAGCCGGGAAGACCCCGGCCGCGCGCGGGCCATCCGGCTTGCCGATTTGAGGGAGACGATCCGGTATGATCATCGAGATCGGCCATTTCGCACTGATCCTGGCCTTCATCCTGTCGGTGCTGCAGAGCGTCGTGCCGGTCTGGGGCGCGGTCAAGGGCGACCGCCGGCTGATGGCGGTGGCACCGCCCGTCGCCGGCATGCAGTTCCTGCTCGTCGGCATCGCCTTCGCGGCCCTGATGCAGGCCTACATGGTCTCGGACTTCTCGGTGCTGAACGTCGTCGAGAATTCCCATTCGGCCAAGCCGGACCTCTACAAGATCACCGGCGTGTGGGGCAATCACGAGGGCTCGCTGCTCCTGTGGGTGCTCATCCTGGTACTGTTCGGCGCGCTGGTCGCTGCCTTCGGCCGCAACATCCCCGTTGAGCTCAAGGCCGCGACGCTGGGCGTGCAGGGCTGGGTGACGGCCGCCTTCCTGCTGTTCATGCTGTCGACCTCGAACCCGTTCGTGCGCGTGTCTCCGGCGCCGATGGAGGGAGCCGACCTCAACCCGATCCTGCAGGATGTCGGCCTCGCGGTTCATCCGCCGCTTCTGTATGTCGGCTATGTCGGCTTCTCCATCGTCTTCTCCTTCGCCATCGCCGCGCTGATCCTCGGCCGTGTCGATGCGGCCTGGGCGCGCTGGGTGCGGCCGTGGACGCTGCTTGCCTGGATGTTCCTGACGCTCGGCATCGCCATGGGCTCCTATTGGGCCTATTACGAGCTCGGTTGGGGCGGCTACTGGTTCTGGGATCCGGTCGAGAACGCCTCCTTCATGCCCTGGCTCGCCGGTACGGCGCTGCTGCACTCCGCCATCGTCATGGAAAAGCGTGGGGCGCTGAAGGTCTGGACGGTGCTGCTCGCCATCCTGACCTTCTCGCTGTCGCTGCTGGGCACGTTCCTGGTGCGCTCCGGCGTGCTGACCAGCGTGCATGCCTTCGCCACCGATCCGGCGCGCGGCATGTTCATCCTCGCCATCCTTGTGCTGTTCATCGGCGGTTCGCTGGCGCTCTACGCCTGGCGCGCGCCGATGCTCAAGCAGGGCGGCCTGTTCGCTCCGGTCAGCCGGGAAGGCGCCTTGGTGCTGAACAACCTGCTGTTGACGGTGGCGACCGCCTCCGTGCTGGTCGGCACGCTCTATCCGCTGGTGCTGGAAGTGCTGACGCAGGAGAAGATCTCCGTCGGTCCGCCCTTCTTCAACCTGACCTTCGGGCCGCTGATGATCCCGCTGCTGATGGCGATCCCCTTCGGTCCCTTCCTGGCCTGGAAGCGCGGTGACCTTGCCGCCGTCGGCCAGCGGCTCTACGCGGTCGCCGGCCTTGCCCTGGTCGCGATCCTGGTCAGCGCCTGGTGGCACGGCACGCAGCAGATCCTGGCCGCGCTCGGCGTCGGCCTTGCCGTGTGGGTGATCTGCGGCGCGGCGGCCGAGATCCTGTCGCGCGCCCGGTTCCGCGATGTCGGCCTGTCGACCGGCCTTGCCCGCCTTGCCGGTCTGCCCGGATCGGCCTGGGGCACGGCCTTCGGCCATGCCGGCATCGGTCTGACACTGCTCGGCATCGTCGCCGTCTCCGCCTTCCAGCAAGAGAAGGTGCTGACCATCCGGCCGGGCGAGAGCGTGGAGATCGCCGACTACACGCTGAAATTCGCCGGGCTGGCCCGTCGCACCGGTCCCAACTATGTCGACGATGTCGGCCATTTCGATATCTACCGGGCAGGGCAGCAGGTCGCCGTGGCCGATCCGGCCAAGCGGCTCTACACCGCGCGGCAGATGCCGACCACCGAGGCGGGTATCGTCACCTTCGGCCTGTCGCAGGTCTATGTCTCCATCGGCGAGGTGCATGCCGATGGCGGCGCCGACATCCGTCTCTACCACAAGCCGCTGGTGACCCTGATCTGGATCGGCTGCCTGGTGATGAGCTTCGGCGCCGTGCTGTCGCTGTTCGACCGCAGGCTGCGGGTCGGCGCGCCGAAGCCGGCCCGCCGCAAGATGGCGGCCGCTGGGCAGGGGGGCGATTGATGCGTCTCCTGCGACAGCTGCTCCTGGCTCTGGCGATGCTGGTTGCCGCACTGCCGGCAGCCCATGCGGTCGCCCCGGACGAGGTGCTGGAAGATCCGGTGCTGGAAAGCCGTGCCCGCGAACTTTCCGCCGAGCTGCGCTGCATGGTCTGCCAGAACCAGTCCATCGACGACAGCGACGCACCGCTGGCCAAGGACTTGCGCATCCTGGTGCGCGAGCGGCTGGTGGCCGGCGACACGAACGAGCAGGTCGTCGACTTCCTCGTCGCGCGCTATGGCGAGTTCGTGCTGCTGAAGCCGCGCCTGTCGGTGCAGACCATTGTGCTGTGGGGGCTGGCGCCGCTTGCGCTGCTCATCGGCATCGTGGTGCTGTATCGCGGTGCCCGGAGGCGGCGCGGGGCAGCACCGGTCGCCGCCAGCGGCGCGACCCGGCTGAGCGAGGACGAACAGGCCGAGCTCGACCGGATCCTGACCCGCGACAAGGAGGCGTGATCGGCTCCCGGTTTCGTGTTCTCCTGTCCGCTGGCGCAAGCCTTGCTCGCTTCCTACGTTGCTGCGGGACGACAGACACGACCGAAAAACGGAGAGCCCGATGCCCGCACAGCCTGTCCGCCTGACCTTCGAGGGCCATAACGGCGCCGAGCTTGCCGCCCGGCTGGACCTGCCCGACGGACCGGCGCGCGCCTATGCGCTGTTCGCGCATTGCTTCACCTGTTCCAAGGACGGGGCTGCCGGCCGGCGTATCGCCGAGGCGCTGACCCGCGAGGGCATCGCTGTCCTGCGGTTCGATTTTACCGGGCTCGGCGGTTCGGGCGGCGACTTCTCCTCCACCAACTTCTCGTCGAACGTGGCCGACCTCCTGAAAGCGGCGGCGTTCCTGCGCGAGGCGCACGAGGCGCCGAAACTGCTGATCGGCCATTCGCTCGGCGGCGCCGCTATGCTGGCGGCCGCGCATGAAATCCCCGAGGCCGTGGCGGTCGCGACCATCGCAGCGCCCGCCGATGCCGAACACGTGCTGCACAATTTCCACGCCGACCTGGAGCGTATCCGCTCGCAAGGGCGCGCCGAGGTCGAACTGGCCGGCCGGCGGTTCACCATCGAGAAGCAGTTCCTCGACGACATCGCCGAGCAGAATGTGCACGAGCGGGTCTCCCACCTGCACAAGGCGTTGCTGGTGCTGCACGCGCCGCTCGACGACACGGTCGGCATCGACAACGCCACGCGCATCTTCGTGGCGGCGAAGCACCCCAAGAGCTTCGTCTCGCTGGACAGCGCCGACCATCTGCTGAACGACCCGGCGGATGCGGCCTATGCGGCCGGCGTCATCGCCGCCTGGGCGCTGCGCTATATCGGCAAGGCAGCCGAGACCGCGTCGGCTCCGGAGCCGGACGAGACTGACGGCGTCAGGGTGAGCGAGACCGGCAACGGCAAGTTCCAGGTGAGCGTGGAGAGCGGACGGCATCGCCTCATTGCGGATGAGCCGGAAGCGGTCGGCGGCCTCGACAGCGGTCCCTCTCCCTATGATTTCCTGTCGGCGGCGCTCGGCGCCTGCACGGTGATGACGCTGCGCATGTATGCAGAGCGCAAGGGGCTGGCGGTCGAGCGCATCTCCGCCACGGTGACCCACGGCAAGGTTCATGCGGCGGACTGCCTGGACTGCACGGAAGAACTGCGCACGAGGGAAGGGCGCATCGACCGGTTCGAGCGGCGGATTGCCATCGAGGGCGATCTGGACGCGGAAACCCGCGCGCGGCTTCTGGAAATCGCCGACCGGTGCCCGGTGCATCGCACCCTGGAGGCCGGCGCGGCCATTGTCACCCGCGAGGTCTGAGCGGGGACGCGGCATCTTATCCCGCAACATTACGAAAGCTTAATCCCGCCGACAGGCGGCTGTAAGGCGACGTGTTCCATATCAGTCAGGACAGCCGGTGACCGCTTCCCCGCGAATGGCCCGCCGGCTCGAGATTTCCTGATTATCCGGACAGGTGTCCGGGTCCTGACGTGGAGAGCAAGACATGTCGAACAAGTACATCCCCTCGGCCCTTCGTCGCCTGCCGCGCGGCCGCACCAGCCTGGCTGCCGGTGCGCTGGCGCTTGGCCTTGCTGGCGCGATGAGCCTGCAGACGGTGGTGCCGGGCCAGTTCGCCTTCGCCGATCCGGTGCGGGTCGAGAGCGCCGCGCCGCAGAACTTCGCGAGCGTCGTCTCCGCAGTGAAGCCGGCGGTGGTCAGCGTGCGTGTGCGCACCGACGAGACGCCGAAGATGATGTCGAACCGCCAAGGCGTTCCGGGCTTCGAGGACCTGCCGCAGGATCACCCGCTGCAGCGCTTCTTCCGCCGGTTCGGCGGTGAGCAGTTCGGCGGCGACCAGCGCCGCGAGCGGCAGCCGCGCCGTCATGGCATGAGCCAGGGCTCCGGCTTCTTCATCACCGGCGATGGCTACCTGGTCACCAACGAGCACGTCGTGTCGAACGGCAGCGAGTTCACCGTCATCATGGATGATGGCCAGGAATACGAGGCGAAGCTGATCGGCGCCGACAAGCGCACCGACCTCGCCCTGCTCAAGGTCGACGGCGAGGGCCGCGAGTTCACCTATGTGGAATTCGCGCCCGAGGCGCCGCAGGTCGGCGAGTGGGTCGTGGCCGTGGGCAATCCGTTCGGCCTCGGCGGCTCGGTGACCGCCGGCATCGTCTCGGCGCGCGGCCGCGACATCGGCGCAGGCCCCTATGACGACTTCATCCAGATCGACGCGCCCGTGAACCGCGGCAATTCCGGCGGCCCGGCCTTCAACGTCAAGGGGCAGGTGATCGGCGTCAATGCCGCGATCTTCTCTCCCTCGGGCGGCAATGTCGGCATCGCCTTCGCCATTCCCGCCTCCACCGCGACGGCTATCGTCAAGGACCTGAGGGACGATGGTACGGTGGTCCGCGGTTGGCTGGGTGTGCAGATCCAGCCGGTGTCCAAGGACATCGCCGAAAGCGTCGGCCTGAAGGACGCCAAGGGCGCAATCGTGGCCGATGCCCAGGGCGACAGCCCCGCCCGCAAGGCCGGCATCCGCTCGGGCGACACGATCCTCAGCGTCGACGGCCAGACGATCGACGGTCCGCGCGATCTTGCCCGGATGATCGCTGCCTATCCGCCGGAGACCGAGGTGACCCTCGATGTGTGGCGCGATGGCCGCGAGGAGGAAGTGAAGGTCATTCTCGGCCGGCTGCAGGACGACGGACCGGTGACGGCCGCGGTCGAGCCGACCGGCAAGGACACGGCCTTCGTCGACAGCCTCGGCGTGGAGCTGGCTGCGGCCAGCGTGGTCGGCGCCGGCGAGCGCGGCGTGGTCATCACGGAAGTGCCGAGCGACAGTGCGGCGGCCGAGAAGGGCCTGCAGCGCGGCGATGTCATCCTCGAGGTGGCCGGCCAGGCCGTGAACAACCCCGGCGAGGTCGCCAATGCGGTGCAGGGCGCCAGCGAGAACGGCCGCAAGTCGGTTCTGCTGCGGGTCGAGCGCAACGATGCCTCGCGCTTCGTCGCGGTGCCGGTCGAGCAGAACAAGGGCTGATCGCCAACATCCACCGATCCCGCGCCGGCCAAGGCCGGCGCGGGGCGATGATTGCGACGGCGCCCCGCAACGAGCGCCTGTTGCAAGCCGAACCGGATGGGGCCATCCGACGACAAGCCCCCGGACGGGAGGTCTGTCATCCGGAAGGTCACCGGCATGCGTGGGGCAGGTTCGCAACCGCCACGAGGCGCATGCCAAGGGGCCGGAGCCCCGGACCGTCCTGCGGTCCGGGGTTTTTTCGTCGCGTTCGACGGGAGCTCTTGCCGATGCTAAACCCAGCAAACAGAACCAGCCTGATACCCGAGACCGGAGACACGGAAGAGGTCATGCGGATCCTGATTGTCGAGGACGACAAGGAAGCGGCGAGCTATCTGGCCAAGGCCTTTCGCGAAGCCGGCCATGTGGTCGACCATGCGGCCGATGGCGAGGAAGGCTACGACCTGGCGACCAGCGCACCGTATGACGTGCTTGTGGTCGACAGGATGCTGCCCCGGCGCGACGGCCTGTCGCTGATCTCCGGACTGCGCTCGCAGGGCTTTCACACGCCGGTGCTGGTGCTCTCCGCGCTCGGCCAGGTCGACGACCGGGTAACGGGCCTGCGTGCCGGCGGCGACGATTATCTGCCCAAGCCCTACGCCTTTTCCGAGCTTCTGGCTCGGGTGGAGGCGCTCGGCCGGCGGCCGCGCCAGCAGGAAGTCGAGACCAGCTACACTGTCGGCGACCTGACGCTCGACCGGCTCAGCCACACGGTGACGCGCTCGGGACAGGAGATTCCCCTGCAGCCGCGCGAATTCCGCCTGCTGGAATACCTGATGCAGCATGCCGGCCAGGTGGTGACCCGCACCATGCTGCTGGAGCATGTGTGGGAGTATCATTTCGACCCGCAGACCAACGTGATCGACGTCCATATCTCGCGGCTGCGCGCCAAGATCGACAAGGACTTCGACCGGCCCCTGCTGCATACGGTGCGCGGCGCCGGCTATACGATCCGCGACGCCGGCCGCGCATGAGCGACACGACCGCGACCGTCCGGCTGTTTCGAACGACAGCGATCAAGCTCGCGCTGATCTATCTGGCGGCGCTGACGCTCGCTTCCGGCGCGGTGCTGGTCTACCTGTCGCAGAACACCGCCACGGTGCTGCGCGAGCAGGTGGTGGACACGGTCGATGCGGAGATTTCGGGTCTTGCCGACCAGTATCGCATCGGCGGCATCCGGGCGCTCGTCGCCACCGTAGATGCACGTTCGCGCCGGCCCGGCGCCAGCCTCTATCTCGTCACCGACTTTGCCGCGAACCAGCTGGTAGGCAATATCGAGCAGCTCGACGACCGGGTGCTGGCCGGCGAGAGCGGCGAGCTGCAGCGCGTGATCTACACGCCCATCGGCGGTGGCCCCCGCCGCGAGGCGCTGGCCCGCGTGTTCCAGCTTTCCGGCGGTTTTCGCCTGCTGGTCGGCCGCGACCTGCAGGAGCAGCAGTATTTCCGCTCGCTCCTGGCCGAGGCCATGCGCTTCTGGCTGTTCGTGCTGGCCGCGCTCGGGCTCATCACCTGGGTGTTCGTCAGCCGCCGGGTGCTCAAGCGCATCGATGCGATGACCGCGACGAGCCGGCGGATCATGTCGGGCGATCTCAGCGAGCGATTGCCGGTCGAGGGAAGCGGCGACGAGTTCGACCGCCTGGCGATCGGTCTCAACGCGATGCTGACCCGCATCGAGGCCCTGATGCAGGGCCTCAAGGACGTCTCCGACAACATTGCGCATGACCTGAAGACGCCGCTGACGCGCATGCGCAACCGGCTGGAGGAGGCGCTGCGCAGCGATCTGTCCGGCGACAGCAAGGCGCGGGAGGTGCTGGAGACCACCATCGAGGACTGCGACGTGCTGATCCGCACGTTCAACGCCCTCTTGCGGATCGCAAGGGTCGAGGCGGGTTCTTCCGACGCGAGTTTCGACGAGATCGACGTCTCGGAACTGGTGCGCGAGGTGGCCGAACTCTATGCCCCGGTCGCCGAGGACGAGGGCGGCGGTATGGAACTGCGCGTGACCGATGGACTGCGGGTGTCGGGAAATCGCGAGCTGCTGGTCCAGGCGCTGATAAACCTTGTCGAAAACGCACTGAAATACGCTCGGCAGGAAGAGGGCGAGGGCGCTAGGGTGGAACTGGAAGCGCGCGCCGAGAGCGGCGAGGTGCTGCTGGGCGTGCGCGATCACGGACCGGGCATCGCCGATGCCGACAAGGAGCGGGTGCTGCACCGGTTCGTGCGGCTGGAAGCCAGCCGCAGCGCGCCGGGCTCCGGTCTCGGCCTCAGCCTGGTTTCGGCGGTGGCGCGGCTGCATCATGGACGGCTGGAGCTTGCCGATGCGCAGCCCGGCCTGATGGCGCGGTTGCGGCTGCCGGAGGCCGGCAATGCGGACGCTGCCGCGACGGCCGGCGGAGATTGAATCATACAGCCTCTTGCAAGAGGCGGATCGGGAGGTCGGATTGAACGAGAGTGTCGCAGCGAAGGGCGCCGCAAACCATGGTGGCCGACATGGAGACGACAAGGGGGCAGGCCCTAGCGAAGCGTCCCTGATGGCCGGGATCTCGCTCCTTCCGGCCCCCGAAAGCGAGCCTGCGGCCGAGGCGTTGTTGCAGGACCTTGCCGATGTCGTCGGCGGACTGGATGCGGATGCCGAGCAACGCGACCGCGTCGGCGCCTTCCTTTCGGGCGCACTGACGAATGCACCCTATCTGCGCGACCTTGCCCTTGCCGACCATGACCGCCTTTCGGCCCTGCTTCAGGAGAGCCCGCAGGCGCGCGTCGACCGGCTTGTTGCCGAGGCGCGGGAACTGACCGGTGAGGAAGAGGGCGCGGTGATGGCCGGCCTGCGCCGGCTCAAGCAGGACCTCGCGCTGACGCTGGCGCTTGCCGACATTGCCGGCGCGCTGGATCTCGATGCGGTGACCGGCGGGCTCAGCCGGTTCGCGGATGCGGCCCTGACGGCGGCGATCCGCTTTTGCCTGCGCGACCTTGCCCGGCGCGGCAAGTTCGAAATCCGCGACGAGGCAGCCCCGGAGAAGGGCTGCGGCTTCGTCGTCCTCGCCATGGGCAAGTATGGCGCGCTGGAGCTGAACTACTCCTCCGACATCGACCTCATCGTGATGTACGAGCCGGAGCTGGCGCCGGTGACGGGCGGGGCGGAGGCGCCGGTCGAGTTCGTGCGCATGACCAAGCGGCTCGTCAAGATGATGGGCGACCGCACGGCGGACGGCTACGTCTTCCGGACCGACCTGCGGCTGCGTCCCGATCCCGGCGCAACGCCCCTTGCCATGTCGATCCCGGCCGCGCTGGTCTATTACGAGAGCCTCGGTCAGAACTGGGAGCGCGCGGCATTGATCAAGGCGCGCGCCTGTGCGGGCGACGTGGCGTGCGGGGAGAGCTTTCTCAAGGAGATCGCCCCCTTCATCTGGCGCAAGTATCTCGACTATGCGGCGATTGCCGATGTGCACTCGATCAAGCGCCAGATCCATGTCCACAAGGGCCATGGCCGGATCGCGGTGGCGGGCCACAACGTCAAGCTCGGACGCGGCGGCATCCGCGAGGTGGAGTTCTTCGCGCAGACCCAGCAGCTGATCGCCGGCGGGCGCATCACCGAGCTGCGGGGGCGGAGGACCCTCGACACGCTGGCAACGCTCGCCGAGCTCGACTGGATCGCGGCAGACGCGCGCGACGAGCTGACCGAGGCCTACCGTTTCCTGCGGGCCGTGGAGCACCGCATCCAGATGGTCAACGACGAGCAGACGCATATCCTGCCGGCGGAACCCGAGGCACGGGCGCGCGTCTCCCGGTTGATGGGCTTTGCCGAACTGGAGCCCTTCGAGGAAGAGCTGCGCACGCGGCTGAAACGGGTGCAGAAGCACTATTCGGCCCTGTTCGAGAACGAGCCGGAACTGGCCTCCGACCTCGGCAATCTGGTCTTCACCGGCGACGACGACGACCCGGAGACGCTGGAGACCCTGACACGGCTCGGCTACAAGCGGCCGAAAGAGGCTGGCAAGATCATCCGTGCCTGGCATTTCGGCCGGTATCCGGCGGTGCGCTCCTCAAAGGCGCGAGAGCGGCTGACCGAGCTGCACCCGGTGCTGATCTCGGCGCTGGCCAGCACCGACAATGCCGATCAGGCCCTGATCGCCTTCGACGGCTTCCTGTCGAAGCTTCCCGCCGGCGTGCAGTTGTTCTCGCTGCTGCGCTCCAATCCGCAGCTTCTGAAGCTCCTGGCGACCGTGATGGGGGCAGCTCCCCGGATGGGCGAGGTGGTGTCCAAGCGGGTGCATGTGCTCGATGCGGTGATGGACCCGGCCTTCTTCGGTGCCATGCCGACATCCGCCGAGTTCCGCGCCGGCCTTGCCCGCACGCTCGACCTTGCCCGCTTCTACGAGGATGCGCTCGACAGGGCGCGCATCTTTGCGCAGGAGCAGCAGTTTCTGATCGGCCTGCGGCTGCTTTCCGACACGCTGAACGCCCATCAGGTGGGAGAGGCGCTGGCGCGTCTGGCCGAGACCGTTGTCGCCGGTCTGATGCCTTTCGTGATCGACCAGGTGGCTGAGAGCCATGGCCGGCTGCCCGGTGCCGAATGGGCTGTGGTCGCCATGGGCAAGCTCGGCGGGCGCGAGATGACTGCGGCCTCCGATCTCGACCTGATCCTGCTTTACGACCACCCGGAAGACGAGGCGGAGACCGATGGCAAGCGGCCGCTCGCGGCCAGCCAGTATTTCATCCGCCTGACCCAGCGGCTGGTCGCGGCTCTGTCCGCGCCAACAGCGGAGGGGCGCCTCTACGAGGTGGACTTTCGCCTGCGCCCGTCGGGCAATGCCGGGCCGCTGGCAACACGCCTTGCCGCATTCGAGGCCTATCAGGCCAAGGAGGCCTGGACCTGGGAGCATATGGCGCTGACCCGGGCGCGGGTGATCGCCCGGTCCTCCGACGCCTTTGCCGAGCGCATCGATGCCAATATCCGCGAGACGCTGGCGCGGCCTCGCGAGGCGGACAAGATCGCTACCGAAGTCGCCTCGATGCGCGGCCGGATCGAGGCGGAAAAGGGGACCTCGGATATCTGGGACCTGAAACAGGTCGCGGGCGGTATGGTCGATGTCGAGTTCGTCGCCCAGTACCTGCAGCTCGTCAACGCGCAGGCGCATCCCGAAATCCTGTCGCAGACGACCGAGACCGTGCTGGAAAGGGCGCGCGACGCCGGTTTGCTGTCCGCCGGAGACGCCGAGGTCTTGTTGCCCGCGATACGCCTGTACCACGCGCTGACGCAGGTGCAGCGTCTTACGCTGGAGGGGACCTTCAAGGCCGAGGCCGTGCCGAAGGGCGTGCGCGAGCTGCTTGTTCATGCCGGCGAGGCGCCGGACTTTTCTCATCTCGAGGCGATGCTCGCCGACCGGCAGAAGCAGGTGCGCGAGACGTTCGAGAAGCTGGTGGGCAAGGTCACCGCCAAGGCCGAGTGAGCGGCGCAGCGGCCGACAAGACGGGGCGACGCGCCTGGGCGCGTCGCCTCTGCCGGGCAGTGGGCAGGGTCTATCGCGACTTCAACAGCTCAAGCGCATAGGCGTCTAGCTGTTCCGATACCGTGCCCCAGCCGTCGTGGAAGCCCATGTCCTCGTGGGTCTTGCGGGCGTCGGTCGAGCGGTGCCGGGCGATTGCGGTGTAGGTCGTGCCGCCATTGCCATCATCCTCCAGCAGCAGGATGGCCGTCATGAACGGATCCGGGGCGGGCTTCCAGTCCTCGGTGTAGGCATCGGTGAAAACCAGCTTCTCCTCCGGGACCACCTCGAGGAACACGCCCTCGTTCGCCATCTCGTTGCCTTCCACCTCGAAGGTGGTGTTGAAGCGGCCGCCGACCCGCAGGTCGATCTCGCAGGCAGTGACCTTGTGGGGCCGTGGCACGAAGAAGTGCTTGATGTGCTCGGGTGTCGTCCAGCATTCCCACAGGATCGAACGCGGCGCCTTGAGCGTGCGCTTCAGGATGAGATCGGTTTCCGGATCAAGTTTCATCGTTTCTCTCTTTCACGATCTTGGCGACATAGGCGTCGAACTGGTCCATGCGGGACGTCCAGAGCGACTGCTGTTCCACCAGCCAATGAGTGACGGGCGCTATCCCGTCCGCCGCAAGCCGGCAGTATCTCACGCGTCCCTTCTTCGTCGTCTCGATCAGCCCGGCCGCTTCCAGCCTGGACAGGTGACCCATGAACGAAGGGAGGGCCATGGCGTGAGCCGAGGCCAGTTCACTCACCGATGCAGGACCTCGTGCGAGGCGGGAGACCACCGCCCTGCGGGTTTCGTCGCCAAGAGCGGCGAACTTGAGGTTCAGGTCCGGATCATGCTTAGCCATTCGCCTAACTATCCATTCGTCGTGAAGAGGTCAATTGAAATTTAGGTCATTGCCTAAGTTTCAAAAAGGTGCGAGCTCGGCGGCGTGATGTCGCAGGGGGGCAGCCGCGCAAAAGAGAAAGGGCCCGCTATGCGGACCCTTCGTGTCGGATGGGAGTGGATAGAGCGGGAGAGGAAGGGGAGTGCCTCCGCCTCGTCACGCTGCCTTGATGGCCGGGCGCGCTTCCACCGGCAGGGTGACGGTCACCGTGGTTCCCTTGCCGACGCTGGAACGAATTTCCATCGTGCCGCCATGCATCTTCACCAGCGACTGGGCAATGGCGAGGCCCAAGCCCGATCCCTTGTGCGTCTTGGTGAACTGGTTCTCCACCTGGACGAAGGGCTTGGCCAAGCGGGCGATGTCGCTTTCCCGAATGCCGATGCCGGTGTCGGAGATGGCGATGACCACGGCGTCGGCGGCATCCATCCGGCCATGGGTCGCGGCCAGCGTCACCGAACCGTTGTCGGGCGTGAACTTGACCGCATTGGCGAGCAGGTTGAGCAGCACCTGCTTGACCGCGCGCCGGTCGGCGGAGAGCGTCAGGCCTTCCTCGGTCTCGCTGGTGACGGTGATGGCCTTTTCGGCGGCGGCGGCGGAGATGATGCGCGTGACGTCGGTGACGATCGCGCCGAGGTTGACCGCCTCGCGCTTCAGCTCCATGCGTCCGGCTTCGATCTTCGACATGTCGAGAATGTCGTTGATGACGTTCAGCAGGTAGCGGCCGCTGTCGTGGATGTCCGTGCAGTATTCGCGGTACTTGTCGGAGCCGAGCGGGCCGAACATGCCCTGGTCCATGATCTCCGAGAAGCCGATGATCGCGTTGAGCGGCGTGCGCAGCTCGTGGGAGATGTTGGCCAGGAACTCGGACTTGGCCTGGTTGGCCTCTTCCGCCTTGGTCTTCTCTTCCGAGTACTTCTCGGCGAGTTCCACCAGCTGCTGGGCCTGCACTTCCAGCTTCTGGCGCGACTGGCGCAGGTCGGCGACCGTGGCCATCAGCCGGCGCTCGCTCTCCATCAGCTTTTCCTCGTGGCGCTTCAGCGCCGTGATGTCCGTGCCGACGGAGACGAAGCCGCCATCCTTGGTCCGGCGCTCGGAAATCTGCAACCAGCGGCCGTCGGCCAACTGCGCCTCATAGGAGGAGGAGGGGTCGGACGCGTCGCTGCCGATGGTCGGGCTCGCCGACACAACGGTCTGGCGGGCTGCGGCCATCACCTGTGCATAGGGCGTGCCGGCCTTGATCGCGGAATTCGGCAGGTTGTGCAGCGTCTGGTAGTTCGAGTTGCACATCACCAGGCGGTTCTCGGTGTCCCACAGTACGAAGGCTTCCGAGATCGTTTCGATGGCATCGCGCAGGCGCAGGTCCGCGGTGCGGCTCTGCTCGGCAAGCTGCTTCTGCTCGGTGACGTCGATGCAGATGCCGATCAGGTGCGGCTCGGCGATGCCCGGCTCGCTCTGGACTTCGGCGCGGGCGCGCAGCCACACCCAGTCGCCATTGGCATGGCGCATGCGGAACATGCGGTCGACGGTGGTCTCGCCGGTCTCGAGCAGCGACTCCGCCAGCTCGTAGAGATCGATGTCGTCCGGATGGGCGAGGGCGGAAATCTCCGCAAAGCCGAGAATGTCGTCGCGCGGCTGCAGGCCCAGCATCTCGTAGAGCGAGGCGGACCAGAAGATGCGGCCGCGGGAAAGATCCCAGTCGAACAGGCCGCAGCGGCCGCGATTGAGCGCCAGGTCGATCCGTGCACGGGTGGCGGCATAGATCTGGTCGGCCTGCTCGGCGCGGGTTGCCTGGGCGAAGAAGGCGTAGATGAGGACCAGAAGAACCGACGCGGTGCCGACGAACAGCGTGACGTTGGCCGAAACACTGGCCCGCCAATCGGCGAAGATCATGTCCTTCGACTGGATGAGGGCGACCATGCCGAGGCGGCCATCGAGGTGATGGACAGTGGCGTAGGATTCATCCGGCTCTCCAGCGGAGACGGTCAGAACGCCGGCACGGGCCCCGAAGACGGTCAGCGGCTGTCCGGCGCCGAGCAGGTCGGCGAGCGGGCGCCCCTCGAGATCGGAGCGGATCGGCGCGGTGGCCATGATCACGCCGTCCGGGTCGGCGACGAGGATGCGGCGGCCGTCGCCGGTGGCG
Source organism: Stappia sp. 28M-7 (assembly GCF_014252955.1). Lineage (NCBI taxonomy): Bacteria > Pseudomonadati > Pseudomonadota > Alphaproteobacteria > Hyphomicrobiales > Stappiaceae > Stappia > Stappia quadratibracata. Next base: position 1,678,849 of record NZ_JACMIA010000001.1, read on the forward strand.
CGCGGCGGGAGGCTGTCGGCGAGGGCGGCCTGAAGAGCCGTGCTGAAACCTTGCTGCGGCAGTGCTGCCTCGGCGGTCGACAGGCGCGCGGCCAGCGTGGTTGCGATCATCGTCAGGTCGTCGCGGGCCCGCAGATCGGTTTCCTCATGCTCATAGGAGAGCGTGAGGGCGCGATAGGTGGCAAGGGTCGCGATGAAGACGACGCAAAGGATGGGAATGGCGCGACGGAAGAACGGTTCCGCAGTCAGCAGACGCTGATAGGCGGGCTGCGCCAGCAGGCGGATGTGCCCGGTCAGCGACTGCGAGTCACGCTGTCTTTTCAACATGTCCGCGAATCGACGCGCGGACGCAGCCCCTGCAAAGGCACGCGCCATCGTAATGGCCCCCGATGTGTCGATTTTGCCGCAAACAGAACGCAACCGGCGCTCGAATCATTTTCATTTGAATCGCATTCGACGGTTTTGTCCAGAGTCCCCCAAGAAAAATATAGTTAATGGAAGCTTAACGCGATTTGCAGAGTGCACAACTCTTACGAGTCCCGCGCGGCCAACATGAAACGGGCCGCCGGGGCGGTCTGGGATGACTGCCCGGGCGGCCCGAAAGCCTGATTCGAACGGGTATTGCGCCTTACTGCAGGCAGCGCTCGACGATGTCGCGCATGTCGACGGAAAGATCCGTTTCCGCCGCAAGACCCCGAAGGGCGGCCTCGGCCTGGGCACGTCGTCCGGGCTCCAGCGCCCGCCAGGAGCGGAAGGCCGACATCATCCGCGCAGCTGCTTGCGGGTTGCGCCGGTCGAGATCGCGAGCGAAGTCCGCCACGAAGGCAAAGCCGGCACCGTCCGGGCGGTTGAACTGGCTCTGGTTGCCGCTGGCGAAAGCTCCGACCAGTGCGCGGACGCGGTTCGGGTTGCCGGGCGAGAAGGCCGGATGCCCGGTGAGGTCGCGAACCCGGTCGAGGGTCGAGGCATTGGGCGCGGTTGCCTGCACCATGAACCACTTGTCCATGGCAAGCGGTACCGCGCGGTAGCGCTCCTCATAGGCGGCAAGCGCCGCGTCCCGGCCCGGCAGAGCGGCATGGGTAAGCACCGACAGCGCGGCGAAGCGGTCCGTCATGTTGTCGCTTGCCTCGAAATGGGTCTGCACGAGGGCGCTGCCGACCGGATCCGAGCCGTGGCCCAGGTAGTCGAGCAGCGTGTTGCGCAGGGCCCGGCGACCGGCCGAGCGGGCATCGGGGGAGAACTCCGCCTCGTCCCGCATCGCCTCGTAGGTGGCCCGGATCGTCGGAGCGATGCCGTCGGCGATGGCGCGGCGGAAGGCGGCACGCGCCGCATGAATGGCATCGGGATCCACGTCGTGACCGATCTCGCGCGCAATGTCGGCCTCGCCCGGAAGTTGCAGACACAGGGCCCGGAAGGCCGGCTCGAGGCTGTCGTCGGCGACATTGGCGGCGAAGGCTTCGATCAGCGCCGGGCTGACCGCCACGGCTTCCTGCCGGGCGGTGCCGGCCGTTGCTGCGATCAGGGCCGTCATCACGACGCTTTGCAGGGCCTCCCAGCGATTGAAGGGATCCTTGTCGTTTGCCGCAAGGAACAGGAGATCGCTCTCGCCGAGATCGCTCTTGAGCGAGACCGGCGCCGAGAAACCGCGCAGCAGCGAGGGAATGGGGCGCTCGGTGAGACCGGTGAAGACCACGGTCTGCACCGGGTTGCGGATGTGCAGCACATCTCCTGTCTGGTCCGCGCCGGTGATTGCTGCCGGCACGAGTTCCTCGCCGTCCGATCCCATAAGGCCGACGCGCACGGGAATGTGCATCGGCTTCTTGTCAGGCTGCTTGGGCGAGGGGGGGAGCTGTTGCCTGAAAGTGAGCGTGAGGCGTCCGGCTTCGGTCTCGTATGTGCTGTCGACCTTGAGCACAGGCGTTCCGGCCTGTTCGTACCACAGGGAGAACTGGTCGAGATCGAGCCCGCTTGCCTCCTGGAAACAGGCAAGGAACGCCTCGATCGTGGTCGCCTCGCCATCATGGCGGCGGAAGTAGAGGTCCATGCCCGCCCGAAATGCCTCGTCGCCGATGAGGCATTTCAGCATGCGGACGACTTCCGCGCCCTTCTCGTAGACGGTGGCCGTGTAGAAGTTGTTGATCTCGTGATAGAGGCGCGGGCGCACCGGATGGGCGAGGGGGCCGGCATCTTCCGGGAATTGGTGCGACTTCAGCAGACGGACGTCAGCGATGCGCTTGACCGCGCGCGAGCGCATGTCGGCCGAGAATTCCTGGTCGCGAAAGACGGTCAGGCCTTCCTTCAGGCAGAGCTGGAACCAGTCACGGCAGGTGATGCGATTGCCCGTCCAGTTGTGGAAGTACTCGTGGGCGATGACGGTCTCGATGCCCGCATAATCCTGGTCGGTTGCCGTCTCCGGGCGGGCCAGCACGTATTTGTCGTTGAAGATGTTGAGGCCCTTGTTCTCCATCGCCCCCATGTTGAAGTCCGACACGGCGACGATGTTGAACACGTCGAGATCATAGGCCCGGCCGAAGACCTCCTCGTCCCAGCGCATGGAGCGCTTCAGGCTGTCCATCGCCCAGTCGCAGGCGCCCTCGTTGCCGTGCTCGACATAGATGTTGAGCGCAACGTCGCGGCCCTCGCAGGTCCGGAAGCTGTCGCTGACGCAGGCAAGGTCTCCCGCGACCATGGCAAAGAGGTAGGCGGGCTTGGGGTGCGGGTCGTGCCAGATCGCATAATGGCGGTCGGTTCCCGGTATGGTGCCGCTTTCCACGGGATTGCCGTTGCCCAGCAGCACCGGCGCCTCGCCGAGCCGCGCCTCGATCCTGGTGGTGTAGACGGCCAGGCAGTCGGGCCGGTCGAGGAAATAGGTGATCCGCCGGAAGCCTTCCGCCTCGCACTGGGTGCAATAGGTGCCGTTCGAGCGATAGAGACCCATCAGCTTGGTGTTGGCATCGGGATCAAGCGTCGTCTCGATCTCCAGCGTGAAGGGCCTTGAGGGGGGCGATGTGATTTCCAGCCGGTTCGGAGTGACGGCGAAGTCGGCATCCGCCAGAACCCGGCCATCAAGCGATAGGGCGGTCAGACGGAGCTCGTCGCCATCGAGAACCAGGGGCGTCCCTGCTGCCGTGTCGTCCGCCCGCTCCACCGCCAGCCGAGCCCGCACCTTCGCCGAGCGAGGTGCCAGGCGAATGTCGAGATGAACAGTGGAAATGCGATAGGCCGGTGCCCGGTAGTCTTCCAGGCGAACGGGAGCGGGGGATTCGGGGCGCATGAAGGCTCCTTCCTGCGGCGCTGTGGTCTACGGCCACCGAGATTGCGGGAGGGCCGGACCGGGCGCATTGACAAGGGTCATCGGGCGGCCGGCGTCGCGACAACCGACGCGGCCCAGGGGGTCAGCAGATCGACCGCGCCATCTCGGCGAGACGCAGGGTCAGGTCGCTGTCCGGGTCGGCCAGCGGTGCAATGACGGTGAAATGGTTGTCCTGGCCTCGGATGTCGAGCTCGGTAGCCACGCCGCCGCGCTGCCAGATGTCCGCGATCACCCGCGACTGGCGAATGAACTCGGACGATTCGCCCCCGCCAACGGCCGCGACAAGGCGCGTGCCCGGCTGGGCGGCGAATGCGATCGGCGAAACATCGATCGCTTCCTTACGGTCGAGGCGCAGCTTTTCGTTCAGCGACGTGCCGATCAGCGGCTGGAGATCGAAGACGCCGGAAATGGCCAGCCCGGCCGGAACGAGGCCGCGCGGCAATCCGCGGCTGCCCCAGTCGGTGGCAAGCAGCGCTGCGGTCAGCTGACCGCCCGCGGAGTGGCCATAGGCCAGCACAGGACGGCGATACCTCTCCCAGAGATGAGCGACGAGCCGCCGGATCTCCTCCACGATGTCGCCGACGCGCACCTGCGGGCAGAGCGAATAGCTGGGAACGGCGACGGGAATGCCATGGGCATTGAGGCCCTTGGCCATGTGGGAGAAGAACGTCCGGTCGAGGCCCTGCCAATAACCGCCGTGGATGAACAGGCCCAGCGGCCCGCGCTCCGGCATGCCGGTCTCGGGGAGAAAGAGGTCGTAGACCGTCCGCTCTCCCAGCTCATAGGCCGTGGCGAGCGTGCAATTGGCCTCGCTGCGATAGTGCGCGGCATCGCGCGCCCAGCCCTCGATGATCGCGGGATGCTCGGGCACCAGTGCCCGGTTGTTGTATTCGGCCTCGTAGTCGATCACGCGTTCGCTCCCGTGTGTAGAGAAGTCTCTTAGCGGCTGTGCCGTGCCGAGTACAGAGACGGCGGGGTGCGCGTCCCGGGGGCGAGGGGAATATCCGTCCGGTTGTTGGCGACCATGAGATCGGTCGTGCAGGGTCGCGTTTCGGTCGCAATCCGCGCTATTGTGCCGGGAAAGGTAACGACCGGCGTATGACGCGAATGCGGGCGGGATATCTGGCGGGCACAGTGCAGGGACGGCGCAGCTACGCATGGACGATCAGCGAGTTGAGCAGGTGGCGCGCAAACGTCGTGTCTATTCGATTACCTGGGTGGTGGGTACGGCTTTCGGTCTGTTGATCGGCGTCTCGATGCTTCTGGTGCTCGGACTTGCCGTCTCCGCCAACATGCGGAACACGTTTTCCCTTCTGAACGACAAGGCGGTGCTGACGACCAACTCGCTTGAGCGTCGGCTGCGCGATCATCTCGACCTTGCTTCGCAGGCCGTCGTCCAGCTCAAGACCGTGTTCGATGAACGCGAACTCGGCGAAAGACTGGAGGACTTGCGCAGCGAACTGATCGCCGCCGTGCATGCCAATCCTTCGCTCGATGCCCTGGTCGTCAACGATGTCGCCGGGGATGGCTTCGGTATTTATCGCTCGCCAACGGGCAAGCTCTGGCCGTTTCGCCGTCAGCAGATTCCTGAAGACGCCAGGCTCTACGCGCTTCCCGAGATGACCGCAAACTCGCCTGCGACCTGGGGGCCGTTGGTGACCTCTAGCGGCATGCTCTACGCCAATGTGACCGTCCCGCTGGTCCGTGGCGGAGCCCTCATCGGCTATCTGACTGCGGCCGTCTCCATCGACGAACTGGGCCGTACCGTGCGCCAGCTTGACGAAGGAGAGCACTCCACCGTCTTCATCATCGCCAACGGCAACGAGGTGATTGCCCACTCCGACATCGAGGACTTTGCCGCGCCGGGCGGCGAGGTGCCGCGCCTTCCGATTACCGTCGAGCAGCTCGGCGATAGGGCGCTGGCCAGCCTCGCGACATCCAAGCCGATGGACAACTTTCAGCAGGCGAGCGCCGCAGGTGTCGAGGTCCGGGATCTGGAGAATGACGCAGGCGGCCCCGATTACCTGTCGATGACCAAGGTGATCGCCGGCTATGGGCCGGGCGTCTGGACCGTCGGCCAATACTACGTTGCGTCCACGATCTCGCGGGAAGTACGGCGGCTGTTCGGCTCTGCCATGGTCGGATTGCTGTCGATCGTGGTGGCGATCGGCCTGTCGGTTCTCCTTGTGCGACGCGCGACCCGCCCGCTGGCCGAGATTTCGCGGCAGGCGCGGTTCGTGGGAGAGCTGGATTTCGACAAGGTGCAGCAACTGCCGCACAACATGGTCCGTGAGATCGACCAGGTCTTTCAGGCGTTCAATGCCATGGTGACGGGCCTGCGGGCGATGAACACCTATGTTCCGCGTTCCTTGTTCCGCAAACTGATGCGGCTCGGTGTCGACCAGGCGGCGGTGGCGAGCGAGCGCGACCTGACCTTCATCTTCACCGACATCGTCGGGTTTACCTCCATGTCGGAGAACCTGACGGCGGCGCAGACCGCGGATATCCTCAACGAGCATTTCGCCCTGCTGGTCGCGGCTGTCGAGCGGGAGGGCGGAACGGTCGACAAGTTCATCGGCGACGGCATGCTGGCTTTCTGGGGCGCGCCGGACGAACGGGCGGACCATGCGCTTGCAGCCGCTCGTGCCTGTCTCGGCATTGCTGCCGCGCTGCGGGAGGACAATGCACGGGCGAATGCCAATGGCGGCAAGGTGGTGCGCATGCGCATCGGCTTGCACACCGGCCGTGTCGTCGTCGGCAACGTAGGGGCGCTGGATCGCTGGAACTACACGGTTGTTGGCGATGCGGTGAACCTGTGCGAGAGGCTCCAGTCCTTTGGTCGGGATGTGGGCCCGCAGGACGAGATGGTGATCCTGGCCAGCGATACCGCCGTCAGTCGCATCCAGGCCCAGTCGGGAGGAATGATCGCGGCGGGGGCGGCGCGGAAGGTGGGAACGCACCGACTGCGCGGTCGTAGCGAGGCGATTTCGGTCTGGCGGCTGGATGATACGGTCGAGCCGGATGGACTGTGCATACCCGGGACCGGCATCGATCTGGCCGGCTAATGAGCCTTCTTTGGATTTTCACTACAGTTTTTCAAGGTGACGTCATTAATTTGTGATGCCGGTCACACGAGCCTGCGCTAGCACTGTTAAGAGCGACAAGGGGGCAAGGGGCAACACGCACTTTCGTGCTGGCACTCGTCTCCTATAATGGCGCGACAACGGAAAACACCGAGGGCGCCTGGAGGAGGATAAGCCGCGTGGATGTGTTGACGATCGACGGGCTCAGTGTCGATTTCCTGACCGGCGAGGGCCGCATACGGGCCGTCGACGACGTGTCCTTCTCCGTGCCCCGCAACCGGACCGTTGCCCTTGTGGGAGAGTCCGGCTCCGGCAAGACCGTCATTTCCCAGACCATCATGGGGCTGCTGCCGGAAAAGGCGCAGATCTCCGGCGGCCGTGTGCTGTTCCGGGAGAACGAGACCACCGCACCGGTCGACATCGCAGCCCTCGACCGCAAGGGCGCAGCGATGCGCGCCATCCGCGGCAACCGCATCGCGATCATCTTTCAGGAGCCGATGACCTCGCTGTCGCCGCTCCACACGATCGGCGACCAGATCGGCGAGGCAGCCGAGCTGCACCGGGGCGTGAGCGCGCAGGAAGCCCGCGAGCTGACGCAGGAGATGCTGCGGCTGGTGCGCTTTCCCGATCCGGCGCGGGCGCTCGATTCCTATGCCTTCGAGCTGTCCGGCGGCCTGCGCCAGCGTGCGATGATCGCCATGGCGATGATCTGCCATCCCGCTTTGCTGATCGCCGATGAGCCGACCACGGCGCTCGACGTCACCATCCAGGCCGAGATCCTCAAGCTCATCAAGGATGTCCAGGCCGAGCTGCATATGTCGACGCTGCTGATCACCCATGATTTCGGCGTCGTTGCCAACATGGCGGACGAGGTGGTGGTGATCTATCACGGCCGGATCATGGAGCGTGGCAGTGCGGCCTCGCTCTTTGCAAATCCTCGCCACGACTATCTCAAGGCGCTGCTTAACGCGGTGCCGCGCTTCGGGATGGAAGAGGGCGAAAGACTGGTGCCGATCCGCCCGATCGAGCCGCACGCGGAGGGCTTCCTCAAGAAGCGTCAGTCCGAGCGGGCCTGCGCCGTCGGACAGCCGCTGATGAGCATGACCGATGTCACCAAACGCTTCACGACCCGCAAGGGCGGGTTCCTGGGCGGCGGAACACGAACGGTTCTTGCACTCGACAACATCAACCTGACGGTCAGGCGCGGCGAGTGTCTCGGCCTGGTCGGCGAGAGCGGCTCCGGCAAGACGACGGCCGCCAAGGCGATCCTGCGCGCTCTCGAGATCAACGAGGGCGCAATCCGCTACGACTGCGGCGACGGCCCCGTCGATGTTGCCAGCCTGCGGGGAGCGGACCTGCTGGAATACCGCCGCCGGGTCCAGCTGATCTTCCAGGACCCGTTCTCATCGCTCAACCCGCGCATGACCGTGAACGAGCTGCTGATGGAGCCGCTCGTGATCCACAAGGTTGGAACGCCGGAGGAGAGGGCGGAGCGGGTGCGCGAACTGATGCGTCTCGTCGGCCTCGATCCGCGCTTCCTGCGCCGCTATCCGCACTCGTTCTCCGGCGGGCAGCGCCAGCGCATCGGCATAGCGCGGGCACTCGCGCTCAATCCGGAGTTCATCCTGTGCGACGAGCCGACGTCGGCGCTCGACGTCTCGGTGCAGGCGCAGATCCTCAACCTCTTGCGGGATCTGAAAAAGGAACTCGGGCTCACCTACCTTTTCGTCAGCCACAATCTTGCGGTCGTGGACTACATCGCCGAAAGGCTGGCCGTGATGTGCCGCGGCCGGGTCGTCGAAGTCGGCAGTACCCGCTCCGTTATCGGAAACCCGCTGCATCCCTATACGCGAGCCCTGCTGGCCTCCGTTCCCGAACCCGATCTGAACGCGCCGCTGGACTTTGCGGCGCTGGAAGCAGGGCGAGCCTCTGAACCCGATCTCTGGCCAGAGCCCTACCGTATCGTCGATGGCGTCCGTCCGGTGCTGGTGGAAATGGAGAAGGATCACTTCGTCTGCGCGCCGGGTCTCGCCGGTGACGGGGCGTCTGCCTCCATGGAGGCCGCACAATGACATCCCGCACAGTGCTTCCTGCCGTCGTCCTGTTCTGTGCATCCGCTTTCATGGCATTGCCTGCATCGGCGTTGGTGCTGAAGGAGACGCCGTCGCTGGCGCCGCGCGTCGGCACGGACCTGCCTCCGGTCACGGAGCGGGTGCCTGACGAGCCGCTGATCGTCGATCTGGAGGCGCGCGGCCGCCAGATTGGCACGCCGGGCGGCAAGGTCGACACGCTGATCGGCCGCTCGCGTGATGTGCGCCTCATCAATGTCTGGGGCTATGCCCGTCTCGTTGCCTATAACGAAAAACTCGAACTGGTGCCGGACATCCTCAAGGATTTCTTGGAGGAAGACGGGCGGCGCTTCACTCTTGTGCTGCGCAAGGGGCACAAGTGGTCGGACGGCCACCCGTTCACTTCCGAAGACATCCGTTTCTGGTACGAGGATGTAGCCTCGAACGCCGAGCTCCAGCCCTCCGGCCTGCCGCAGTTCATGCTGACAGGCGGGAAGCCGCCGGTCTTCGAGGTGATCGACGAGACGACGGTGCGCTTCACCTGGGATGCGCCCAATCCGCTGTTCAAGCCGGAGCTGGCCAAGTCGCGCCCGCCCTTCATCTATCGCCCGGCCCACTATCTCAAGCAGTTCCATCACCGCTACGGCGATGCGCAGAAGATCGAGAAGCTCGCCGAACAGCGCAAGCTGCGCAGCTGGGCCGCGCTCTTCAACAAGATGGATGACATGTATGACGCCCGGAACCCGGAGCTGCCGAGCCTGCAGCCCTGGGTGAGGCTGGCCGATGATAGCGAGCGGCGCTTCGTGCTGCACCGGAACCCCTACTATCACCGGGTCGACAAGGCGGGGCAGCAGCTGCCTTATCTCGACAGCGTCGTGATGACGGTGGCCGATGGCAAGATCATCGCTGCCAAGACCCAGGCGGGCGAAGCCGACCTGCAGGCGCGCAATATCGGCTTCTCCGACATCACGATCCTCAAGCAGGGCGAGAAGCTCGGCCGGTTCGAGACTTATCTCTGGCCGATCAGCAAGGGCTCGCAGATTTCCCTGCAGCCCAACCTGACGGTCGCCGATCCGGTTTGGCGCAAGCTGATGCTGGACACGCGCTTCCGCCGTGCGCTGTCCCTCGGCATCGACCGCGAGATGATCAACAAGGTCCTCTATCTCGGGCTTGCAACGCCCGGGAACGACACGGTGCTCGAACAGAGCCCGCTGTATCGGCAGGAGTACCGAGATCTTTACGCGGGGTTCGATCCCGAAGAGGCCAACCGTCTGCTGGACGAGATCGGCCTGACGGAACGCCGGGGCGACGGGGTGCGGCTGATGCCGGACGGCCGTCCGCTCGAGATCATCGTCGAGGCGACCGGCGAGAGCCAGGAAGAGCTCGACGCCCTGGAACTGGTGGGCGAGACTTGGCGCGAGATCGGCGTGAAGCTGTTCGCCAAGCCGAGCCAGCGCGACATCATTCGCGAGCGGGCGTTGTCGGGCTTGCTGGTCATGTCGGTCTGGGCTGGATTCGAGAACGGGATCCCGACCTCGGAAATGCCACCGGAGGACTTCGCGCCGGTGCGCAGCGATTTCCTGTCCTGGTCGCGGTGGGGCAACTGGTATGAAACCGACGGCCAGACCGGCGAGAAGCCGGACTGGGAACCGGCGATCCGTCTGACGAAGCTCTACGACGACTGGCTGCAGTCCAGCTCCGCGGAAGAACGCACAGAGATCTGGCACGAGATCCTGCAGATTCATGCCGAGGAGACCATCCATATCGGTTTGGTGTCGGAAGTCCGCCAGCCGGTGGTGGTGAAGGGCCTCGGCAACGTGCCGAAGGACGGCATCTACGGCTGGGATCCCGGGGCCCAGTTCGGCATTCACCGGATGGACGAATTCTACCGGAAGTGACGTGAGAATGGCGCTGCGGGGCGCTGGGGGAACCGCTTGATGCTCTACTATATCGTGCGCCGGGTGTTGACGATGATCCCGACGCTGTTCGTGATCAGCCTGCTGACATTCGTCATCATCGAGCTTCCGGCCGGTGACTACATTTCCAACCAAATTGCAGCGCTGCGGGCGACCGGCGAGAGCGCGTCTATAGCCAAGCTCGAGTTCCTGCGGGCGGAGTTTGCACTCGATCGGCCGTTCCTGGAGCGCTATCTGATCTGGATCGGCCTGTGGCCGGGCGTCCACGGCTTCGACGGTCTGCTGCAAGGCAATTGGGGCTGGTCCTTCGAATACGAGAAACCGGTTTCGGAAGTGGTCGGGCCGACCCTCCCGCTGACCATCGTGCTGAACACTGCGACGATCCTGTTCGTCTATGTCGTCTCCTTCCCGATCGGTATCTACTCGGCGACCCGCCAGTACTCGTGGGGCGACTACGGTTTCACGTTCATCGGCTATATCGGGCTGGCAACGCCGAACTTCCTGCTCGGTCTGATCATGCTGTACTTCGCCAATCTGTGGTTCGGCCTGTCGGTTGGCGGCCTCATGGCGCCAGAGTATATCGGCCAGCCATGGAGCATGGGGAAGGCGCTGTCGGTGCTGGCGCACCTGATCGTGCCGACGGTTGTGATCGGAACGGCTGGTACGGCGGCGATGATCCGCCGGCTGCGCGCCAACCTGCTGGATGAGCTGCACAAGCAATACGTGACGACGGCGCGCGCCAAGGGCCTGCGCGAATCCCACCTGCTGGTGAAGTATCCGCTGCGGATGGCGCTCAACCCGTTCATTGCCGATATCGGCAACCTGATCCCCTCGCTCGTCTCCGGCTCCGTCATCGTGTCGGTCGTGCTCAACCTGCCGACCGTCGGGCCGGTGCTGCTGAATGCCCTGCAGTCGCAGGACCAGTTTCTGGCCGGCTTCATTCTGCTCTTCGTCGCGGTCCTGACATTGATCGGCATGCTGGTGTCCGATCTGCTTCTGGCGGTGCTGGATCCGCGTATCCGGCTTGGGGGGAAGGCGTGATGAACATGCGCAACGAGCCCGAGCACTACGTCAATCCGGATGCGTTCAACCCGTCTCACGCCGAAACGCTGACCCCGGAGCAGGAACGCTACTACCAGGCCTCGCAGTGGCAGATCATGTGGTGGAAGTTCCGCCGCCACCGCGTTGCCGTGTGGTCGGGTGTGATCCTCATCCTGTTCTATCTGTGTGTGCCGTTCGCGGAGGTCATCGCTCCCTACTCGCCTAACCAGCGCTCCAACGATCACCTGTATGCGCCGCCGCAGACGTTGCGCCTCTTCCACGAGGGCTCGTTCGTCGGACCGTTCGTCTATGGGCTGAAGGCGGAAGTCGATCTGGAGACGGTTCGCTGGGTCTACACCGAAGACCGGGGGGACGTGCAGCCGCTGCGCTTTTTCTGCTTCGGGCCGCAATACAAGTTCTGGGGCTTGTTCGACGCTAGCTTCCACCTGGTGTGCCCTGCGAAGGATGGGACGCTCTACCTGCTCGGCACCGACCGGTTGGGGCGTGATGTGCTGTCCGGTCTCGTATACGGAGCACGCTTGTCGCTGACCGTCGGCTTGATCGGCGTGACCATCTCCATCGTGCTGGGACTGTTCTTCGGCGGGCTTGCCGGCTTTTTCGGCGGAATAATCGACAGCGCGATCCAGCGTGTCATCGAGATCCTGCGGTCCCTGCCGGAGCTGCCTCTTTGGATGGCTCTGTCGGCGGCCCTGCCGGTCACCTGGTCGCCCGTGTGGATCTATCTGGGCATCACGGTGATCCTCGGTCTTCTCGACTGGCCGGGTCTGGCGCGTGCCGTGCGCTCCAAGCTGCTGGCCCTGCGCGAGGAGGAATATGCCAAGGCCGCACTGCTGATGGGCGCGAAACCGTCGCGTGTCATCCGCAAGCATCTGCTGCCGGGCTTCACTAGCCACATCATCGCATCGGCCTCGCTGTCGATACCGGCGATGATTCTCGGCGAAACGGCCCTGTCCTATCTGAATCTCGGTCTGCGCCGTCCTGCGGTGTCCTGGGGCGTCTTGCTCAACGAGGCGCAGGATATCTCCGTTGTGGTCATCTATCCCTGGCTGATGGCGCCGGTTGTTCCCATCATCATCGTGGTGCTTGCATTCAATTTCCTGGGCGACGGTTTGCGCGACGCGGCCGACCCGTATAAGTGATGTCCGGCTGCGGGCGGGCAGATGTCGCGGCATCTGCCTGACAGGGGCGTTGAAAGACCGGCCGCCACGCCGGCGAACAGGAAGACAAGGCATGTCCAAGAACGCATCGACCGCCGACGGCTGGGACGAGGAATATCGGCGCGGGCGCTGGGCCTTCCTTCGCGATCTGCCCGAAAGCGGTCGTTACGGCATCATCGGTATGTGGCTCGCACTGAACGGGTCGCTTGACCGGGTGCTGGACATCGGTTGCGGCGAAGGCCTGCTGTACGAGCGTCTGCAGCCTATGGGCATCGGCCGGTATGTCGGTGTCGATCTGGCACCTGCAGCGCTCGGCATCGCCAATGTGGACCCGGAGATCGCGTCGCTGCGCGCCGGCGACCTGCACACTTTCGCACCCGAGAAGGGCGAGACTTTCTCCGCCATCGTCTTCAACGAGGTGCTGCATTTTTCCGACGATCCGGCCGCGGCCGTGGCGCGTTATGTGCCGTTCCTGGCGCCGGGCGGCGTGATCGCCGTTTCGATGTATTCGCCCAAGCGCCTGGAATCGGGCGCCAACCGTCTGATCGCCCGGCTGTGGGAAGCGACCGACGGACCGGATTGGGAAGTTCTCGACGACTACCGCCTGACCTCCGACAAGAAGAACGTCACCTGGCGGCTGCGGCTGATCAGGCCGTCGGCTGGCTGACCGGAGGCAGGCCGTGCGCCGCGCGCTCGGCGTCCAGCAGCTCCAGGATGCGGGCAAAGCGGGCGCCGGGATGCGCCCGCAAGATGTCGAACGTCCTCTCCAGGAACTCGAAGCAGGCATCGTTTTGCGCGAGGTGATGGGAGAGGACGCCGAGCGGTTCTGCCGGGTTCGTGCGTCGTCGCGCCAGATGGTAGTCGAAGCGCAGGCCGGCCGAATGCCAGCCGATGAAACGTCGCTCCTTCTTCCACTTGATCATGTCCACATGCGTCTGCACCTGCATAAGCGCGCGCGGATGGAACTGCGTGAAGGTCGACAGGCCTGAAAGCCCGGCCTCCGCGAGGCGGGCGGAGATACGCGGCGCGATACGGTTCCACGGCGGCACCATGACCGGCACGAAGCGTGTGCCGAACAGGTTCGTCAGGCGTTTGTGGCCGCAGGCAAGCAGCGCAACCGCTTCGTCGGGATCGCGCCGGCGGCCGAACTCGGCCGCTTTTTCTCCTCGCGACTTGTCCTGAAAGTTGCGGTGCTCGTATCCATGCTGAAGGACAGAGGCAAAGCGCTCGCCTGACAGACGGTCGGCAAGGGCCTCGGTCGCATTCGCGGGTATCACGGCCAGCGCAACTTCGACTTCATAAGTGTTCGCGATCCGAAGCAGCCGCTCGAGCGCCGGGGTCGGCTCGATTGCGTCGTCATCGCGCCACCAGATCGGGACGGCGAGGCCACGTTCGGCGAACCAGTCGAGATGCCGGACGAGACCGCCCCGATAGGCGCGAAACTCTGCCTCGCTCATCGGCGGGCCTCCAGCGCGTCCAGCAGGATTTCGGCGGCCGTTTCCGCTCCACCGAAGCGGACCGGGATATCGCGGCGCGGAAGGACCAATGCGTCATCGGCAGCCTTTGCCAAGGCCTCTGGCGTTAGCCCCTTTTCCGGGACAGTGACGGCGCGCCCATGGCGCACCAGGGCATCGGCGCGCTGCTGTTGCTCCGTTTCCTTGATCTGGGCAAAGGGCACGAGCACGCTGGGAACGCCGGCATGGAGGATGTCGAGCACGGTGTTGTATCCCGCCTGGCTGATCGAAAGGCGTGCCCGTGCCAGCAGCGAGGGAAAGTCCCGCCGTGCCCTCTCGACGATGATCGTGTCCCCGCCCTGTGCGGCAAGCGCTGAAAAGCTCTCCTCGTCGATGTCGTGGCCGGCAAGGAGGCGCCAGCGACAGTCGCCGGCAAGACGGGAGAGGGCAGGGGCCTCGAGAGCCGCTCTGAGCAGCCCGATGCCGACGGCGCCGCCGCCGCAGGAAACGATGACCTCGTCGCGGCCGTCATCGCCGGGGGCGTCTCTACCGCCCGTGCCGGTCTCGGCAAAGCCCGTATAGCGCAGCAGATGCGACACGCGGTCGGCGAAAGGAAAACTGTCCTCCAGCCGTATGAAGGACGGGTCGGAATGAACGAGGACAAGATCGTAGGCGGCCAGCGCCCGCTCGGCCATTTCCTCTTCCTTCCAGATCTCCTGCTTTCGTACCAGGATGTCGCGGATGGAGGAGGCGATGAGCGGCGGACGAGACAAAGCCTTGGCGGCGTCGACCAGGTTTTGCATCTCGAACGCGAATGGGCGTCGCCCGAACGGCCAGGTCTCGGTGAGCAACAGGTCGTAAGGTCGTGCCTGAAAGGCGTTCAGCGTTTCCCTGGTCCGGGCAGCCTTCCACGCTTCGTCGATCTCGCGTCCTTCCTGCGTCAGGAAGGTCTTGAACCGAGCGTCCTGCGCCCTGACCGGCGGCAGCTCGATGACATCGAGGCCCGAGGTGTCGAGCAGCGGCGGCAGGCTGTTTCCGGTCGCCAGGGTCACCGAAACGCCGCGCGCTGCGAGCGCGCGGCCGATAGCGGCAGCACGCAGTGCGTGGCCGGTGCCGAGCAGGTGCTGGACATGGATGAAGGCGGAGCGTGTCATTGCGGCGAAGCGGTAGCGCGCAGCGCGAAGTTGCGCAAGGCTCGCCCCAGCAGCCTGTCGAGGCTGGCAGCCCCGCTGGCTAGCGTGTGGCGCTCGCGGATGTGATTGCGGGCAGCAAGCCCCATGTCCGATGCGCGACCGGGGTTCGAGATGAGCACCGCGAGGTTCTGCGCGAAAGCCACGGCATCTCCCTCCGCAGACAGAAGCCCGGTCGTGCCATGGGCGACGATGTCGGGCACGCCGAACGTGTCGCCTCCCACAATGGCAAGGCCGGCGGCCTGAGCCTCCAGGAAGACCAGGCCGAATGCCTCGCGGATCGCCGGCCAGACGAAGAGGTCGTGCGAGGCGCAAAGGGCCGGGATCTCTTCTCCCGCGACAGCGCCCATGAAGGTGACCGGATGGCGGGCCAGCAGCGCCTCGACCTCTGCCCTGCAAGGCCCGTCGCCAGCAACGGTGAGGGTGAAGCGGGACGAGGCGGGAAGTTGGTCCAGCGCCTCTGTAAGCAGGCGGTAAGAGGCGAGTTTCGCTCCCTCGCGCATCATGCCGATGGCGAGCAGCCGGACGGGCTCACCGTCTCGGCGCGGGATGCGCGGCGCCTGCAGGAACCGGCTTGCATCGAGAAACGGGGCAAGGACGGCAAGGCGTTCCGCTGGAACGACCGCTGCAAGGCACTCCCTGTCAGCCCTGTGCATGGCGGCAACCAGATCGGCGCGGTCGAGAGCTGCGTCGGCCGCAGCAAAGCCATAGGCCCAGTCTCCAGTCCTGCGCTTCGGGGCGCGGCTTGCCTCGACAACCACATAGGGTATGCCCAGCCGTGAAGCGATCGCTGGGCCGATCCAGTCGGGAGCCTTGTGGTAGAGGTGATAGGTCAGGAAGATATCGGGGCGGTAGCCTGACGCCTCCCATGAGGACAGGACACGGCTCGCCTCCGCAAGTGCTGCCTGCTCGACCTCTTGCTGCGCATCGTTGCCGCCAGTCGCCCTCCACGAGCGAAATCGCGTGGCGACCGTCACTTCGTGTCCGGCAGTTTCCAGCGCCTGGACAATCAGCCGTCCCATGGTCCGGTCCCCGGATGGCACCGGATCGTCCAGCGGCTTCATGGGGGCTGTGAAGGCAACACGCATGCCGGTGTCCTGGATACCTCTAAGAGGCTTTTGCCTGGTCCTTCAGAAGGGAAGCGAACCGGACCGCCAGCCGGTCGAGCCCCGGATCCGTCGAAAAGCGCTGGCGAACATCCTTGGAGGCAGCCCGGCCAAGCCGCTCGCGCATCGCCGGATCGGCTATGAGCGAGGCAAGCGCGTCACGCAGGCGCGTGCGGTCTCCAGGCGGGACCAGCAGCCCGGTCTCTCCGCTGCGAATGAGCTCCGGAATTGCCGAGACGTCGGTGGCCAGGCAGCACAGGCCCATCGCCTGGGCCTCCATCAAGACGTTGGGTAGGCCATCGCGATCGCCGGACTTCGCCACCTTCGAGGCGAGGACAAAGAGATCGGCACGCTGTGTGGCTTCGATCACGTCCTCGCGCGGGCGTGCCCCGTGCCATGTGACGTGGTCGGAGATGCCGAGGGAGCCGGCGAGATCCGCCAGGCGGGTCGCCTGCTCTCCGCCGCCGATATGCTCGAAGTGCCAGTCCAGTCCTTCTGGTAAGGCTGCCAGAGCCGCCAGAAGGTCGTCGTAGCCCTTTTTTTCCACGGCCCTGCCCACCGACATGATCCGGACCGGGCCTGCCTGTCCGCCGTCGCCTTTGCCGTAATTCTGACGGCCTGGGAAGGGGGAGAAGTCGAGCCCGTGATAGACCAGCTCCAGCTTGTCCGGCTGGGCGCAGAGCGAGCGGAGATGGTCGAGGTTGACCCGGGTGCAGGTGACACCCCAGGCGGCATCGTCGAGCTTCACCCGCAGATCCCATTCCTCGCTGGTCCAGATGTCCTTGGCATGGGCAGAAAACGACCACCCGCGGCCCGAAAGGTGCGCCGCATACCGCGCGACCGAACAGGGCGTGTGCAGGTAATGGGTATGGATCCAGGCGATATCGCTGGGCAGTTCATGTGCGAAGACGCAGGCCTGAGCCCAGCGTCGCTGGCGATTGGCATTCGATTCCTTCGCGAAATCGGCCATGAACAGAGCATGGGCATCGCGATAAGTCGGTTGACGTTCGGCCCAGCGTTTTGCCCGGGCGACGCGCGCTGCGTCGTCCTTCACATATTCCGGAAGATAGAGCACGTCGGCCGATATCTGCCGGTGCACTTCGTGGATAAAGGGGTCGTAAGGCTGGCGCAGGGCGACGATCAGCTGCCCGATCCCCCGGCGCTCAAGGCCTAGGATTTCCTGCGCGATGAAGGTCTCCGACAGGCGCGGATACCCTTTTACGACGACGGCAATGCGGGACATGCGATGCGAAGGTCCTGAAATCGTGAAGGTCGGTTCCGACCGGTGCGGATGAACGCGGATCGCTCAGGCGCGCACGGACGCGAGTTCCCTGACAGCGCCGCTCCGCTGCGCAAGGATGCGCTCCACCCGGTCGCCGATCACGTCCAGGCCGCCGAGCAGGTTGTCTATGCCGGCGGTGGAGGGGGGCGCGAGCCACGGTAGTTCCGCCAGTGCGTCGATCATCTTGTCGACATCGGGGTAATCATCGATCGGCAGCACCTTCAGCAGACCGATGGTCTCGGCGCGCGTTGCGCGGATCGACTGTTCGCGGCGGGGAACGACACGCGGCACGAGAAGCGTCGGCTTGTCGAAGGACAGAATCTCGCAGAACGTGTTGTAGCCGCCCATTCCCACGATCGCCTTGGCACCGGCCATATAGGGCTCGATGGTCGGAAGGAACCGCAGGATGTGCACGTCGCGAAGCGATTCTGCCCGTGCTTGGAACTCTGCCGCGGCCTGTGCCGGCATGAACGGGCCGAGTACGATCAGAGCGGGAAAGAGCGGTTGCGCGCGCGATTCGTAAGCGCGCATCACCCAGTCGACCATCTCCACACCGTCGCCACCGCCACCCGGCGTGACCAGAATGTACGGTTCGTCGTCGAAGGGCAGGGGCTCGGTGATCCGCGCATCGGCCGGTACGTCACGGCGCAGATAGCCTGTGTTCACTGCCTTCGCGTGAACATTTGCGGACAGGCCCATGCCCGCCAGCGGGTCGTGCAGGTCGGGTGGGCCGTAGACCCAGATCTCGTCGTAGAGGCTCTCCAGGGCCGGGTCGACGTTCTTGCGCGTCCACTCTTCACGCAGCACCGTCGGGTCGTCCATCACGTCGCGCAGGCCCAGGATCAGGCGGGTGTTGCCACGCTCCTTGAGCATCTCCAGCGTGCCGAGGATCTCGCCGCGCAGGCCGAGAGGTTCCTTGTCGACGATCAGGATGTCCGGGTCGAAGACCTTGGCCGTGTGCTCGATGATCGAGGTGCGGATGGCAAGGATGTGCTCGATGTTGAGCGACAGCGACAGCGGCGTGTACTCGCCGTTGCGCAGCTTGATCACACCGGGAATGCGGACGAAGTCGACGCGCGAGCGAAACTCGAAGCTGCCGATGATCGGCGATCCCGACAGGATCAGTACGGACATGTCCGAAAAACGACGGGTCAGCGCATGCGCGATGGTACGGCACCGTCGCAGATGACCGAGCCCGAAGGAATCATGGCTGTAGATCAGCACTTTCGGGGCGCTATTGGTCATGCCTACCCATTCGGTCAGCGCGTCGGTACTGCCGCACGACCACGCGTCCCCATTGTCAGTCTTTCTCTATCTTCCGATTGCCGCCGATGCAAGGGCGAGGGCTATTGTTACTTGTAGCGATTTCGCTGGGCTGCGCTATGATGCGCGTGAGACCTGCCGGATGGTGAACAGGCCCGCGACCCGATAACGCGACCGACGATGGAAAAAAGCCTTTTCAAGTTCATCTGGCGATACAGCGCCCGTCAGCAACTGACGATCCTGCTCATCACGGTGATCGCCTATCCGGTCACCTATGTGCTGCTGGAACTGCCCAAGCTCATCGTCAACGACGCAATTCAGGGCGAGAACTTCCCGCGCGAGGTCTATGGGCTCGAGTTCGACCAGGTGTCCTACCTCGTCGTGCTCTGTCTCGCCTTTCTCGGCCTCGTGATCCTGTCCAACGGCATCAAGCTCGCCTTGAACGTCTACAAGGGGCGGCTGGGCGAGCGCATGTTGCGCCGCCTACGATTCGAGCTGTTCCAACGCGTCCTGCGTTTCCGACTGCCGCATTTCAAGAAGGTCAGCTCCGGCGAGATCATCCCGATGATCACATCGGAGGTGGAAGACGTCGGTGGCTTCATCGGCGAGGCCGTGGCGCTTCCTGCCTACCAGGGCGGCATGCTGGCCGTACAGATCGGCTTCATCTTCATGCAGGACCCCTTGCTCGGGCTGGCGGCCATCTCGTCCTACCCGATGCAGGCCTATGTCATCCCGAAGCTGCAGAAGCGGGTCGTCCTGCTGTCGCGCCAACGGGTGCGCAACGTGCGCGTGATCGCCGACAAGATCGGCGAGAGCATCGGTGGCGTGTCGGAAATTCACGCCAACGATGCGTCCGCCTGGCACTCCGCGGACATCTCCGAGCGCCTCTACACGAATTACCAGATCCGCTTCAAGATCTTCAACTGGAAGTATTTCATCAAGTTTTTGAACAACTTCATGAACCAGTTGACGCCGTTCCTGTTCTATCTGATCGGCGGTTGGCTGGTGATCGAAGGTGATCTTTCGATCGGTGCGCTGCTTGCCGTCATCGCTGCCTACAAGGATCTTGCCGGCCCCTGGAAGGAGCTGCTGGCCTACTATCAGATGGTTGCGGACGTCGAGGTGAAGTACCAGACCGTGGTCGAGAACTTCGATCCTGCCGACATCTATCCGGTCACGCGGCTGACGGACGACAACGCGGACGTAGATCTGTCCGGCGATCTGGTGATGCGCAGCGTCAGCTTCTCCGGCGGCGCTGCGGGGCAGGAAGTCTTCGATGTCTCGTTGACGGTACCATCCGGGGCTCAGGCGGCGGTCGCCGGGCCGGACGGATCCGGTCGGTCCGAAGTCCTGCAGCTCGCAGCCGGCTTGCTGGGAGCGACGAGCGGGCGGGTCGAGATCGGCGGGCACAATCTCGACAATCTGGGCGAGGCGGTGCTGGGCCGTCAGATAGCCTATGTCGGTCCTTCGGTGCATGTGTGGACCGGTACGGTACGAGACAACATTCTCTATGGCCTGCGCCATCGCCCGTTGCGCGTCCCAGAGCGGGAAGGCGAGGACAAGGCCAGATACGCTCGCTGGCTGGCCGAGGCGCGTGCAACGGAGAACCCGGATTACGACATCCAGGCCGAATGGGAGGACTTCCAGGCCGCCGGTGTCGATACGATTGACGACCTGGACTCGCGCGCGCTTGAGCTCATCGAAATGACAGGCCTTGCGGCGGATGTTTTCCGAATGGGATTGCAGTCGCCCATCGACCCGGCGCGCCATCCGGAGTTCGCCGACCGCGTGCTTGCCGTGCGCAGGGCGCTGGCCGACAGGGTTGCCGGAGACGGCCGTCTCGCTGCGATGGTCGAGTTGTGGGATGTCGAGCGGTTCAACAACTCTGCCAGCCTTGCCGAAAACCTGCTCTTCGCAATGCCGGTTGATCCGACGGTCGGCATCTACACCCTGGCATCGGACCCGGATGTTGCTGCTGCGCTCGACGAGACGGGCTTGCGGAGCCGGCTGGTCGAGATCGGCCTGAAGATCGCCGGCACGATGGTCGAGCTGTTCGCAAATGTCAGCGACGATTCCGGACTGCTCGGGGATTACTCCTTCATCACGCTCGACGAACTGCCGGAGTTCGACAGGATCGTGCGCACCTCTCGCCTTGAATCGTCGAAGGGGCAGCTGCGCGATCCCGACCAGGAGCGGCTGATCGGCCTGGCCTTCAAGCTGATTCCTGCCCGTCACCGCCTCGGCGTCCTGGACGATGCCATGCGTGAGGAGATCGTTGCGGCGCGCGCGGCCTTCCACAAGCGGCTGAACGGCGACCAGAGCCGCTTCGTTGTCTTCGACCGCGACAGTTTCATCGCGCCGATGTCCATCGAGGACAATCTGCTGTTCGGGCGCCCACGCGTCGACCGGCGCGATGCGCGCGAGAAGATCGACGGTCTCATCCGGTCCATCGTCGACGAAATGGAACTGCGCCGTCCGATCGTGCGTGCGGGGCTCGACTTCCATGTCGGTGTCGCGGGATCGCGTCTGTCCACGGGGCAGCGGCGGCGCGTTGCGCTGGTGCGGGCGCTGATGAAGAACGCTCCGATCACCATCCTTGACGATACCGCGGGCAGCGGCAGCGACGACGACAAGGCCTTGCGCGCCTCGATCCGCAAGGCGCTCAAGGGCCGCATGTTGCTTTTCGGCGCGCCCAATTTGATCGTGGCGGGCGAATTCGACCATAGTATCGTTATGAACCAGGGACGTGTTGTGGATGAGGAAGGTGCCGGATGAAGCATCTGCTCGCCCCTGTTGACGCCCCTTACCTGACTGCGGATGAGGCCGGTACCGTTCCGGCCGCACTCCCGAAGGAGGACATGTGACCCTTGACGCGGAAGTCGATGCACTGCGGCGCGTACCGCTTTTCCGAGGCATCGACGCCACCAAGCTGAGGCTCCTGGCCTTCATTTCCGACCGGACGAGTTTTACGCCGGGCGAGCACCTTTGCGATCAGGGGGACGAGGGCGATTCCGCGTTCATCATCCTTGCCGGTGAGGCCGAGGTGCGGGTGAGCACGCCGGACGGCGAACGCGCAGTGGCGCGGCTGGGCGAGAATTCGATAGTTGGCGAGATCGCGATCCTGTGCGACGTTCCCCGGACGGCCACTGTCGTAGCTACCAAGGAGATGGACGTCCTCACCGTTTCGAAGGACGATTTCCTCCGTCTCCTCAAGGAGTTCCCGGATATGTCGCTAGAGGTGATGCGTACGCTCGCCAAACGCCTGGATCGTACTACCCAGGATCTCGTCGCACTCCAGTCCTCGGGCGGCAGGGCGTGAAGACGGGGATGGCCTTTCTGTGACCCTTTCGCTGAAGCTGTGGGGCGTGCGCGGATCGACGCCGACGCCCGGTCCATCGACACTGCGCTACGGCGGAGAAACGACGTGTTTCGAAATTCACGCCGGCGATGACATCTTCATGATCGACTGCGGATCGGGTGCGCGCAGTCTCGGTATGGAACTGCACGCCCGCCCGCCGGCGGAATACGATCTCTTCTTCACCCACACCCATCTCGATCATATCTGTGGGTTGCCGTTCTTCACCCCTGCCTATGACGATAGGTTTTCCATCAATGCCTGGGCCGGGCATTTTGCCGACAGTTCCGGGCTGATGGATATCATCTGTCGCATCATGTCTCCGCCGATCTTCCCCGTGGCGGCCAACACGCTGCGCGCCGTGACTTTCCGCAATTTCCGCGCTGGCGGCGAGGTCGAGCGAAAGGGCGCTGCACACCTGACGACGATTGCGCTCAATCATCCGGGCGGCGCGACGGGCTACCGGATCGCGCATGAGGGCAAATCGATCTGCGTGATCACCGATCACGAGCACGGCGATGCCGAAGTGGATCGGGCTGTCCGGCGCTTCGTGGAAGGCGCCGACGTGATGATCTACGATGCCATGTACACGGACCAGGAATACGCCCGCTACGCCGGTTGGGGGCACTCCACCTGGCAGAAGGGTGTGGAATTGGCGCTGGAAGCCGGCGTTTCGCAGATCGTCCTGCATCACCATGACCCTAAGAGGTCCGACGATGCGCTCGACGCCATCGGCGAGGAAGCTGCGCGCCGGCACGCCGGCGCCGTCGTCGGGCGTGAGGGGATGGTTGTCGTTCCCTGACCCGCGGGGCGATGTATCCTTTTGCAAGGGCGTGACGGCGAGGCATTCTATGCAGCAAAACGTCATGCGATGAGGCCGCGAGGGCATCTGGGCTCTTGGGGGCGTTCTGGCGAGGGGAGGGGCGTTGGCACAAGCCGATAACAGGGGCGACCCCGCAGGCGGCGTTCCGGCGCGGGTGCGATCCGAAATCGCTCAGCGTGAAAGCGAGGCAGAGCGCCTGATCGGCTGGATCCAGCTGGCGATGGTGCTGTTCTTTGCAGTGCTTTACACGCTCGCGCCCCGGGCGGAAGGCGGCGGCGGATTCAACTTCGTCCCCCTTGCTCTTGGCGCCTACTTCCTCTTCACGATCCTGCGCCTGGTCCTGTCGTACCGGATGGTCCTGCCGTTTTGGTATCTGGTGATCTCGATCATCGTCGACGTGGCGCTGTTGTGCGGGCTGATCTTCTCTTTCCACATCCAGTACGCCCAGCCGGCAACCTTCTATCTGAAGGCGCCGACGCTGATGTATCTGTTCCTCTTCATATCGTTGCGGGCGCTGCGCTTCGAACCGCGCTTCGTGCTGATCACCGGTCTTGTCGGAGCGCTCGGCTGGGGAGCGCTCGTGCTCTACGCCATCGTCCAGGGCATGGGGACCATGTCCATCACCCGCAACTACGTTGAGTACCTGACCTCCAACGCGATCCTTATCGGCGCGGAACTGGACAAGGTAATCGTCGTGCTCGGTGTCACGATGTGCCTCTCTGTCGCGCTTTACCGCGGTCGCAGGATGTTCTTCGAGGCGGTGCGCGATCATACGGCGGCCGAAGACCTGCGACGGTTCTTCGCGCCAGAGGTCGCCCGGTCGATCACCGGCGCCGAGGAGGAACTGGTGGCCGGGCAGGGCAGCCTGCGCGATGTCGCGGTCATGATGGTCGATATCCGCGGCTTTACCCGTATTGCGGCGAGCCTGCCTCCCGAGACCGTGATGGTGGTCCTCTCCCGATACCAGGAATCTGTGCTCGAGGTGATTGCGCGCCACGGCGGCGAAGTCGATAAGTTTCTCGGCGACGGAGTTCTTGCAACCTTCGGAGCTGCGCGGGCGAGCTCGACGGCGGTTGCGGACGCCCTGCGCGCTGGCATTGAACTGCCGGAGACGTTTGCCGCCCTGGCGCCGGAACTTTCGGCTCTCGGCTGGCCGGAGCCATTGCGGGCAGGCGCGGCCATTGCGTCCGGCCCGGTCACGGTCGGGGTCGTCGGTGCAGCCGGCCGGCTGGAGTTCACCGTTATCGGAGACGCGGTGAACCGGGCGGCAAAGCTGGAAGATGCCAACAAGGGGCAGGGCTCCATCGTGCTTACGGACCGCGCGACGTATGAGGCTGCTCTCAAGCAGGGAACCCCGGATTTCGGGCCGGAAATTCGACCTTGTCAGGTCGTTCCCGGACTGTCCGAACCGCTCGATCTCGTTGTTCTCGCATGACGTTAGGTCATGGATGGCAGGTGCTTGACCGGCCGGTCGCTTCCTGCCACCTCTTGCTCACCGATACGGTCCAAGGGAGTGCGCTGCACTTCGATACAATCAGGGAGTGAACATGAAGCTTGGGGAAGGGATTGCCGCTGTCGTAACGGGCGGTGCGTCGGGCCTTGGTGCTGCTACGGCTCGCCGTCTTGCCGCCGCTGGCGTCAAGGTCACGCTGTTCGACATGAACGCGGAGCAAGGCGAGGCGATTGCCAAGGAAATCGGCGGCGCCTTCGTTGCGGTCGACGTGACCAGCAATGACAGCGTGAAGGCCGGCTTTGCCGTCGCTCGTGAGCATTTCGGCGTCGAGCGTATTCTCGTCAACTGCGCGGGCATCGCGCCGGTCGCCAAGACCACCTCGCGCGGCGAGCCGCATCCGCTGGACATGTTCGAGAAGGTCATTGCGGTCAACCTGGTCGGTACCTTCCGCTGCATCGCGCATTCGTCGACGGCGATGGTGGAACTCGACCCCATCACGGCGGATGGCGAGCGCGGCGTGATCGTCTCCACCGCCTCGGTCGCGGCTTTCGACGGCCAGATCGGACAGGTCGCCTATGCCGCCTCCAAGGGCGGTGTTGCAGCCTCGACGCTGCCGATCGCTCGTGACCTGTCGAAGTCCGGCATTCGCGTCATGACCATCGCTCCGGGCATCTTCGAGACGCCGATGTTGCTCGGCCTGTCGCAGGAAGTGCAGGACTCGCTCGGCCAGCAGGTGCCGTTCCCCTCGCGGCTCGGCCGCCCAGCGGAATATGCGGACCTCGTCGCTGCGATCTGCGAGAACCCGATGCTCAATGGCGAGACGATCCGTCTGGATGGTGCGATCCGCATGGCACCGCGCTGATGCGCAGGTGCCTGCAGAGGCTAGCACCGCGCTGATGCGCAGGTGCCTGCAGAGGCTAGCACCGCGCTGATGCGCAGGTGCCTCAGATGGTTGGCACCGTATTCATGAGCACAAAATGAAACCGGCCGCCCAATGGGCGGCCGGTTTTTTCGTATTCAGCGGCTGGTGGCTCAGTCGACGCGGCGCACAGCACCTTCTGCGGCCGAGGTCGCAAGCAGCGCATAGGCCTTCAGGGCCGTGGAGATCTTGCGCGTGCGCTTCTCACCCGGCTTCCAGGCATCCGCGCCCTTGGCTTCCATCTCCGCGCGGCGACGTGCCATTTCCTCGTCAGAGACGACGAGATGGATCGTGCGGTTCGGGATGTCGATCTCGAGCGTGTCGCCCTCCATCGCAAGGCCGATCTCGCCGCCTTCCGCCGCTTCCGGCGAAACGTGGCCGATGGACAGGCCCGAGGTACCGCCGGAGAAGCGCCCGTCGGTGACGAGGGCGCACTTCTTGCCGAGGCCCTTCGACTTCAGATAGCTCGTCGGGTAGAGCATTTCCTGCATGCCGGGGCCGCCACGCGGACCTTCGTAGCGGATCAGCACCACATCACCTGCTTCGATCTTGCCGGTCAGGATGCCGCTGACGGCGCTGTCCTGGCTTTCGAAGATGCGGACGCGACCGGTGAACTTGAGGATGGACTCGTCGACACCCGCCGTCTTCACGATGCAGCCATCGCGGG
Source organism: Stappia sp. 28M-7 (assembly GCF_014252955.1). Lineage (NCBI taxonomy): Bacteria > Pseudomonadati > Pseudomonadota > Alphaproteobacteria > Hyphomicrobiales > Stappiaceae > Stappia > Stappia quadratibracata. Next base: position 1,704,960 of record NZ_JACMIA010000001.1, read on the forward strand.
CGATGTTGCCGTAGAGAACCGCAAGCCCGCCGTCCTGGGAGTAGGCATGCTCCTTGGCGCGGATCACCCCCTTCTCGCGGTCGGTATCGACGCTGTCATAGCGGCAATCCTGGGAGAATGCGGTCTGGCTGGGGATGCCTGCCGGACCGGCGCGGAAGAAGTCGTGAACGCTCTGGCTGGTCGTACGCTTGACGTCCCAGCGATCCAGCGCATCGGCAACGCTCGGCGAATGGACCATCGGCAGCGACGTGTCCAGCAGGCCGGCACGGTCGAGTTCGCCGAGAATGCCCATGATGCCGCCGGCTCGGTGCACATCTTCCATGTGAACATGCGAGACCGACGGAGCGACCTTGCAGAGCACCGGCACCTTGCGCGACAGCTTGTCGATGTCTGCCATCGTGAAGTCGATCTCGCCTTCGCGCGCCGCGGCCAGCAGATGCAGGACGGTGTTGGTCGAGCCGCCCATGGCAATGTCGAGCGACATGGCGTTGTGGAAGGCTTGGCGGTTGGCAATCGAGCGCGGCAGCACGCTCTCGTCGTCCTGCTCATAGTAGCGGCGGGTGACGTCGACGATCAGGTGGCCGGCCTCGACGAACAGTCGCTTGCGGTCCGCGTGGGTGGCGAGCGTCGAGCCATTGCCCGGCAGCGACAGGCCGAGAGCCTCGGTGAGGCAGTTCATCGAGTTGGCGGTGAACATGCCGGAGCAGGAGCCGCAGGTGGGGCAGGCGGACCGCTCGATGGCCTGAACGTCCTCGTCCGACATGCTGTCGTCGGCAGCGGCGACCATTGCATCGACCAGGTCGAGGTGGCGCTCCTTGCCGTCCGCCAGCTTCACCTTGCCGGCTTCCATCGGACCGCCCGAGACGAACACGACCGGGATATTGAGGCGCATCGCGGCCATCAGCATGCCGGGGGTGATCTTGTCGCAGTTGGAGATGCAGACCATGGCGTCGGCGCAATGCGCGTTGACCATGTACTCGACGCTGTCGGCGATGATCTCGCGCGAGGGCAGCGAGTAAAGCATGCCGTCATGGCCCATCGCGATGCCGTCGTCGACGGCGATCGTGTTGAACTCCTTGGCGACGCCGCCGGCAGCCTCGATCTCGCGAGCGACCAGCTGGCCGAGGTCCTTGAGGTGCACGTGGCCCGGCACGAACTGGGTGAAGGAATTGACCACGGCGATGATCGGCTTGCCGAAGTCTCCGTCCTTCATGCCTGTGGCACGCCACAGGCCGCGCGCGCCCGCCATGTTGCGTCCGTGGGTGGTGGTTCTGGACCGGTAAGTCGGCATGCTCGCCTCGATCAGTTCGTATGACTATTAGTTTGGAAGGATGGGGTACGAGATCGGAACCGCCGACGCAAGGAAATTGCGGGACGGGCTCGCAATACGGCCATGCATTGCGCGCAAGGGTGCCGGATCGGGGATACCGATCTCTCGCAATGGCTGAAATTAGCGGTTTTTACACGCTGAGATAGCGCTCGCGGATCGTCGGGTCAGCCTTCAACTCGGCGCTGGTACCGCTCCAGGCGACTTGCCCCTTCTCGACCACCACATGCCGGTCGGCCAGAACCTCCAGCGCCTCGACATTCTTGTCGACCACGAGGATCGACTGGCCGTCACCCTTGAGCCTTTCGAGGCAGGCCCAGATCTCCGCGCGGATCAGCGGAGCCAAGCCTTCAGTCGCCTCGTCGAGGATGAGGAGTTTCGGGTTGGTCATCAGCGCCCGGCCGATGGCGAGCATCTGCTGCTCGCCGCCGGAAAGCTGGTTGCCCATATTGGAGCGGCGCTCTTTGAGCCGCGGAAAGAACTCGTAGACCCGCGACAGGGACCAGCCGGGCGTTGCGCCGAACCGGTTCGCGGAGGTGGCGACGAGGTTCTCTTCCACCGATAGGGTCGGGAACACCTGACGGCCCTCCGGCACCAGGCCGATCCCGCATTGTGCGATCCGATAGGAGGGCGCGCCCGTCAGATCCGCTCCTTCGAAGCGGATCCGGCCATTGCTGGCCGTCATCATTCCCATCAGCGTGCGGATGGTCGTGGTCTTGCCCATGCCGTTGCGGCCCATCAGCGTCACGACTTCGCCGGTGCCGACGGTGAAGCTCATGCCGAACAGCACCTGCGCCGCGCCATAGGCGGCCTCGATGCCGTCCAGTTCCAGCAGATGGCTCATCAGGCGGCCTCCTCGCCAAGATAGGCTTCCCGCACCTTGGTGCTGGCGCGGATCTGGTCCGGCGTGCCGGTCTCGATGATCTGTCCGTAGACGAGCACCGAGATCCGGTCGGCGAGCGCGAAAACCGCACTCATGTCGTGTTCGACCAGAAGCATCGCGTAGCGCCCCTTCAATTGGCCGAGGACCTCGACCAGACGGTCGGTCTCCTCGCGGCCAGTACCGGCCATCGGCTCGTCGAGAAGCAGCAGCTTGGGCTCGCAAGCCATGGCGATGGCAAGCTCCAGCGCGCGCTTTTCCCCATGCGACAGGATGCCGGCCGGCAGGTCAGCGCGATGCGAAAGGCCGAGTTCTGCGAGGCAGGCGAGCGCGCGGTCATTGAGGTCGCGGTCGCGCGAGACGTTGCGCAGAAAGCGGAACGAATGGCCCTGTTTCGCCTGCAGCGCCAGAGCGACGTTCTCGCGGGCGGTGAAGGCAGGCAGGATCTCGGTGATCTGGAACGAGCGCGCAAGCCCGGCACGCGCCCTTGCATGCATCGGCAGATGGGTCACGTCCTCCCCGGCGAAGCGGATGCTGCCTCCGTCCGGGCGCAGCGAGCCGGAAATCTGACCGATCAGCGTGGTCTTGCCGGCGCCGTTCGGACCGATGATCGCGTGGATTTCGCCGGGCAGTACGTCGAGAGAGACGTGGTCGGTGACCTTGAGCGCGCCATAGGCCTTGGTGAGGTCCTGAAGCTGCAGGATCGGATCAGCCATTCTTGCGTCCTCCGCCGAGCATTGCGGTCAGGCCGCCCTTGCCGAACAGCACGACCAGGACGAGGAGCGGGCCGAAGATCAGCCGCCAGTGTTCGGTGAAAAGTGCCAGCACCTCTTCCAGTATGAGGAAGCTTGCGGCCCCGACGATGGAGCCTGCGAGCGAACCGAGACCGCCGAGTACCACCATGACGATGAGTTCGCCCGACCGGTGCCAGGACATGTAGGCCGGCGACACGAAGTTTGTGGCATTGGCCAGCAGCGCACCGGCAACACCGGCCATCATTCCCGCGATCACATAGGCGACCAGCCGGTACCAGTAGGGATCGATGCCGACGGCCCGCAGCCGCATCTCGCTCTGCTTGGCGCCCTGCAGAACCCGGCCGAAACGGGAAGCGACGATGACCCGGGCGATGACATAGCTCAGCATCAGCATGCCAAGGACGACATAGTAGAACGTTGTCCGGTCGCCGAGGACGGAAGCGCCGAAGATCTCGGTGCGGCCCCAGATGGTCAGCCCGTCGTCGCCGCCGTAGGCGGAGAGAGACGTGGCCGTATAATAGGCCATCTGACCGAAGGCGAGGGTGATCATGATGAAGTAGACGCCGCGCGTCTTCAGGCTGATCGCGCCGGTAATCGCGGCGAACAGGCCGCAGACGAGCAGGGTGACGGGGAGCGAGATAGTCACGTCCCAGTAGCCGTGCTCGGCCAGGATGCCCACGCTATAGGCGCCAAGGCCCAGATAGGCCGCATGGCCGAAGCTGACGAGAGCGCCGAATCCGAGGATCAGCGACAGGCTGAGGGCCGCGATGGCAAATATCATCACGCGGATGGTGAAGAAGACGAAGAACGTATCTTCCAGCACGATGGCCACCGGCGGCAGCAGGGCAAACAGGAGAAACGCGACGCCAGCGATCAGCGTCTCGCGAGAACGCCCCGGTGCAGGGGGAGCTGCACTCGTTGCGGGCTCTGTCGTGGAGAGGGGACTTGCAGTCATCGGCTCAGCCTCCACGTGCCGGGAAGAGGCCGGTCGGCCGGAAGAACAGGACCGCAGCCATCAGGAGATAGATCAGCATCGAGGCGATGGCCGGGCCGACGCTGTTGGCGGCAGACGGCGACATCACCAGCTTGGCAATGTCGGTGGCAAAGCCTCGGCCGAGCGTGTCGACGAGCCCGACGATCAGCGCAGCGATGAAGGCGCCGCGGATCGAGCCGATGCCGCCGATCACGATGACAACGAAGGCCAGGATCAGGAGGTTGTCGCCCATGCCCGGCTCGACGACCAGGATCGGCGCGGCGAGAATGCCGGCAAAGCCGGCAAGCATGGTGCCGAAGCCGAAGACCAGCATGAAGAGGCGGCGGATGTCGACGCCCAGTGCCGCGACCATCGGCGCGTTGGTGGCGCCGGCGCGCACCAGCATACCGGCGCGGGTGCGGGTGACGAGGATGTAGAGCACGGCCGCAACGACCAGGCCGGCAACGATCAGCGCGATGCGGTAGACCGGATAGAGCAGGCCGTCCATCAGCTCGAAGGAACCGCTCAGCAGGTCCGGCATCGGCAGGGTCAGCGGGGTCGAGCCCCAGACCGTGCGGACCGCCTCGTTGAGAAACAGAATGATGCCGAAGGTCGCGAGCACCTGATCCAGGTGGTCTCGATCGTAGAGGTGTCGGAAGACCAGCAGCTCAAGCACAAGACCAACGACCAGTGCGCCGAGCATGCCGAACAGCAGGGCGCCCCAGAAGGTGCCGGTAAGGCTGTATCCGGTGACGGCGAGATAGGCGCCGAGCATGTACTGGACGCCGTGCGCCAGGTTGATGAAGTCCATGACGCCGAAGACCAGCGTCAGTCCAGCGGCGATCAGGAACAGCAGGATGCCGAGTTGCAGGCCGTTCAGCGTCTGGACGGCAAGAAGGGTGGCGCTCAACGGACCGGCCTCGTCGGTTGCGCAAGCTTTGCGGTGGGATGGGGTCGGGCGAAAGTCCCGCCGGGGCGTGCACATGCCCCGGCGGGGAACTGCATCAGTTCATTCCGCACTCGCCGACATAGGCGTCGATCTTGTCGTCGAACACCATCTCGACGGTCTCTGTGGCATACTTGCCGTCGTCGCGCTTCACGGCCTTCACCACATACACGTCCTGGATCGGGAAGTGGTTGGTGTTGAACTTGAACTCGCCGCGCACGCTTTCGAACGGAGCTTCCTTCATCGCGGCCATCAGCTTGGCCTTGTCGGCCTTGCCGCCGGCCTTCTTCACGGCGCCGTCGATCAGGCGTGCCGCGTCGTAGCCCTGCGAGGCGTAGATGGACGGCACGTAGCCGTATTCAGCTTCGAAGGCGGCGACGAAGGCCTTGTTGGCCTCGTTGTCGAGGTTCGGCGCCCACTGCGCGCCCGACAGCAGGCCGAGTGCGGTGTCCTGGGTTGCCGGCAGTGTCGTCTCGTCGACGGTGAAGGCCGACAGGAACGGCACCTGACCGGACAGGCCGGCCTGGGCATACTGCTTGACGAGGTTGACGCCCATGCCGCCCGGCATGAACACGAACACGGCGTCCGGCTTGGCCGCGGCGATCTTGGTCAGCTCCGAGGAGAAGTCGAGCTGGCCGAGCTGCGTGTACATCTCGTCGACGATTTCGCCCTTGAAGTAGCGCTTGAAGCCGGCGAGCGAGTCCTTACCAGCCTGGTAGTTCGGCGCCATGATGACCATGCGCTTGTAGCCGGCGTCCTCGGCATACTTGCCCATCGCCTCATGGTTCTGGTCGTTCTGGTAGGACGTGGTGAAGAAGTAGGGCGAGCAGGCCTTGCCGGCGATCGGCGAAGGACCGGCATTGCCGCCGACGAAGATCGTCTCGGCATCGATGATCGGCTTGTAGACGGCCATCATCACGTTGGAGAAGACGATGCCGGCCAGCATGTCGACCTGGTCGCGCTCGATCAGGCCGCGCACCTTGGTCAGGGCCGCATCCGGCTTCAACTCGTCGTCGACCACCAGAACCTCGGTGTCGAGACCGCCGAGCTTGCCGCCTGCCTGCTTCACGCCGAGCAGGAAGCCATCGCGCATGTGCTCGCCAAGTGCGGCCGGCGGGCCGGACAAGGTGGCGAGGAATCCGATCTTCAGGCTTTCGGCCTGAGCGGCCATGCCGGTCAGGCCAAGCGCCGCTGCGGCTACTGCCGCCGTGAACATACGCTTCATTCTAGTCTCCCCTCAGGACCGCCCGCATCGAGGCCCCCTGGCCCCTGCGTGCATCTGGATGGCATATGGTCGTTATCGCGGCTGTTTGGCCGCACCCGCTCTCCCGGCGGTCTGGAAATATTTTAAGCCTAAAATATTTCCTCTGTGAAGCCCCGTCATGCACAGACCAGCAAGTTAAGCATGCGGAAAGCGGAAACCGAATAGGCTCCAAGGGTTTTCAGGTGTGCATCGTGCGAGAGCATCTGGGGCAAACGGCCGAAAGGGTGGCAATGAGGGTGGCTTGGCACGGGAAGGGGAGAGCATCTGCGAGTGCTGCGGCACTTGCCGGCGCGCTCGCATGTGTGCTGGCGATGCCGCCGGCCGCACATGCTGATTCCGGCCCGGAGCCGGTTGATCCGGCCATGTCGCAAGCCTGCGCCGACATGGCCGCCGACTTTGCCGACCAGGACACACCGCGAGGCCCGGATGCGGGCGATGTTGCAGCTGCCGGCATCGATGGAGCAATCATCGGAGGCTTGGCCGGGCGCGACCGTTTCGGGACGGGCTGGAGTCCGGGAGGTGCTGCGCGCGGCGCACGTACCGGCGGCGGAATTGCCGCGCTCGAGGGGCTCGGCCGGGTGGACGAGCAGGCTTGGCAGGCCGCCTTCGACAGGGCTTATGCCGCCTGCATGGCGGGCAAGCCGCGCCCGCTGACCCGCCGGGAGCGCTGCCGGTCGACGGGTGTCGTTGTGGGAAGCGGGCAGCAGGGCGGCGTCGGCGTTTCCTCGCGCCGGGATTGCGACTGACGGCCGACCCGCCTCAGGCTTTCCGGTTGCCGTCCATGGGCGCCTGCGGTCCTTGCTGCACCAGCCAGCGCAGAAGCCATTCCAGCGGTCCCTGGCGCCCCGTGCGCTGCCAGGCGAGGGCGAAGAGGATCTGGGCGACGTTGATTGCGAACGCCGCCAACAGAAGCTGATGGTGCTCCATCGATCCGAACAGCCCGAAACCGAAGCCGTAGAACACGATGCCGCAGATCACCGTCTGGCCGATATAGACGGTAAGGGGGATCTTGCCGACCGCTACGAACGGCGCGAGCAGGATCCGCCCTGCGCTCCCGCGCGCCAGGAGGTTGGCCAGACCGATCAGGCCCAGACCGATCAACAGTCGGCGAAGATTGTAGAAATAGGCATCCCATGACCCGAGCGACCAGCTCTCGAAGCCCGGGATCGCGTTGGTGCCGTGCACCAGGAAGCCGAGGAAGATACCGCCCGACAGTCCGACGAGCGCCATCGCGGCATACTGCCCGGTGCTCCAGCTGCCCGAAAAGGCTCCCAGGCGATAGAGGGCCATGCCGAAGAACATCATCGCGCCGACATCGAGGATGTGGTCCGTGAAGAACAGCGTTGTCTGCTCCTGGAAGGTTTCGGGGGCAAGGTTTCGCACCACATCGGTATAGCCGGCGAGGCGTTCGTCCATCTCCGCCAGAGCCATGCGCTCCAGCTCCTCGAACATGGCGGCCTCGTCGTCGCTCTCCTGCTGTTCGGTATCTGGCTGGGTGCTGTCGTCCTGCGGCTGGGCGAGGGGAGGCTGAGTGGCCTCCGCCGGCTGCGTGTCGATTCCGTCGCCCGGTTGCACTTGTTCGCTCTGGGCGGCCTCGAATGCGTCGCTCGAGATCTGGTCCAGCGACAGGCCGGTTCCGTCCTTGAACGAGGAGATGGCGAAGATCACCAGTCCGATCGCCAGTAGCTTGCGGCCCGACAGGTTGCGAAAGACGAACAGGAACATGCCGAGGAGGCCGTAGACGTAGAGCACGTCATGCGGCCACAGCAGCAGGTATCCGTGGACGATGCCGAACACGATCAGCCACATCAGCCGGCGGAAGTAGAGGTCCGCCGCAGCCAGGCCGCCCGGGTTTCGGGCGTGCCGTTCCATCAGCAGGATCGCGGTCGCGCCGAAGATCAGCGAGAACAGCCCGCGCATCGTGCCATCTACGAAGATGACCACGAACAGCCAGGAGGCGACGTTCGAGACGACGGCCTCGCCCCATTCCTCAGGGAGGGAGAACGCGACCGCCGGCATGCCGAAGACGAAGATGTTGCGCCACAGGATGCCGAGGGCCGCAAGGCCGCGCAGGGCGTCCAGCACGACCAGGCGGCTCGACCCGTTCGCGCTGGCGAGCGAGTCGGCGCTGGTCCGACGGATGCTTTGATCCACGTTCTGATGTCCGGAAAAGGTGAAAACTCGCGCGAATGCTTACTCTCGAGCGTCGAGTCGCACAAGCGCGATTGCAAAGGGCGCGGCCTGCTGCCGCAGGTCGCGCCCCTTGCCGTTTCGCCGGTTTTCCGGGTCTATTCCGCGGCTTCGCGGTAGGCCGGGTTGTGCGTCTTCGGCTTGGCCTTGAGCTTCAGCTCCTTCAATTCCTCGCGAGCGCGCTCGGCATTGCGCAGCAGTTGGAACTTGCCCGGCTGGTACTGCTTCGGCGCGAAAATATCGCCGGCGCCGTAGTCGCCGGCCGCGCGGAGCGTGAAAGCCGGATCCGCCAGATGCGGACGCCCCAGCGCGATCAGGTCGGCGCGTCCTGCCGCCAGGATCGTGTTGGCCTGGTCCGCCGAGGTGATGGCGCCGACTGCCATCGTGGCAATATCGGCCTCGTTGCGGATCTGGTCTGCAAAGGAGGTCTGGAACATGCGGCCGTAGACCGGCGAACTGGCCGGGCTGGTTTGTCCGGTGGAGACGTCGATGAGGTCTGCCCCGGCCTGCGCGAAGGCGCGGGCGATCACCACGCTGTCGTCGCCGGTGATGCCGCCCTCGATCCAGTCCGTCGCTGAAACGCGGACCGACATCGGCTTGTCCTTCGGCCAAGCCGCCCGCATCGCCTCGAACACCTCCAGCGGATAGCGCAGGCGGTTCTCGATGGAGCCGCCATACTCGTCGTCACGCTGGTTTGTGACCGGCGACAGGAAGCTGGCCAGCAGGTAGCCGTGGGCGCAGTGCAGCTCGATCATGTCGAAGCCGCAGGCGATCGCCCGTTCGACGGCGGCGACGAAATCCGCCTTCACCGCATCCATGTCCGCCCGGTCCATCGCCTTTGGCGTCTGGCTCTCCGGATAGTAGGGCAGGGCGGACGCCGACAGGATCGGCCATGCCTCGGCTTCGGGAAGCGGACGGTCCATGCCCTCCCACATCAGCTTCGAGGCGCCCTTGCGTCCGGCATGGCCGAGCTGCAGACAGATCTTTGCCTCGGACTGTCCGTGGACGAAATCGACGATGCGCGTCCAGGCTGCCTGCTGCTCGTCGGTCCATAGGCCTGCGCAGCCCGGGGTGATGCGGGCGGTCGGCGAAACGCAGGTCATCTCCGTGAAGACCAGACCTGCGCCGCCCATGGCGCGCGAGCCATAGTGGACAAGGTGGAAGTCCTGCGGCATGCCGTCGACGGCGGAATACATGCACATCGGCGAGACGACGAAGCGGTTCGAGACCTGCATCTCACGCAGCCGCAGCGGCTGGAAGGCGGGCACCGTCGGGTCCTGCGTGTCGACGTCGAGACCGGACGCCTTGACCTTCTCGGCAAAGGCGCGGGTCGCGGCTGCCACGAAGTCGGGCGCGCGCAGCTCCAGATTGTCGTAGGTGATCGCCTTGGAACGGGTCATCACGCCGAAGGCGAAGGTGACCGGATCCATGTGCCAGTAGCGCTTCACGTGCTCGAACCACACCAGCGACACGTCCGCCGCGTGCTGGGTCTTCTCCACCTCTTCGCGGCGCGTTTCCTCGAAATCGGCAAGAGCGTCGGCAATGCTCGGCTTGCGCATGACGCTCTCGTAGAGCGCGATGGCGTCCTCCATGGCCAGCTTGGTGCCGGACCCGATGGAGAAGTGGGCCGTCGACTTGGCGTCGCCCAGCAGCACCACATTGCCCATCGTCGTGCGGGCGTTGCGGATCATCGGGAAGTTGCGCCACATCGAGCGGTTGATCAGCAGCTTGTGGCCGTCGAGCTCCTCCGCGAACACGCCTTCCAGGAAGTCGGCGGATTCCTGCTCCGACATCGCACCGATGCCGGCCTTCTCGAAGGTCTCCGGATCGGTCTCCAGGACCCAGGTCGAGCGGCCCGGCTCATACTGGTAGGTGTGAGCGATGAAGATGCCGTGCTCGGTTTCCTTGAAGTAGAAGGTGAAGGCGTCGAGCGGCTTGGTGGAGCCCATCCATGTGAACTTGTTCGGGCGCATGTCGACGGACGGGCGGAAGTGGTCCCGATGCGCCTCGCGCACCGCCGAATTGATGCCGTCGGCTGCGACGATCAGGTCGGCGTCGGGGAACTGTTCGATACCCGGCACGTCCGCCTGGAAGTGCATCTCCACACCCAGTTCGCGGGCGCGCTCCTGCAGGAGCAGCAGCAGCGTACGGCGGGAGCAGCCGCAGAAACCGTTGCCGCCGACACGGAAGCTCGCGTCCTTGTAGTGGATCGCGATGTCGTCCCAATAGGCGAAGTTCTCGGTGATGGCGCGATAGCTCTCGCGGTCGTATTTCTCGAAGGTTTCCAGCGTCTGGTCGGAAAACACCACGCCGAAGCCGAACGTGTCGTCCGCCCGGTTGCGTTCATGCACGGTGATGCGGGCCGACGGGCGCGCCTTCTTCATGAGGATCGCGAAATAGAGCCCTGCCGGGCCGCCGCCGATGACCTCGATACGCATGACCAGATCCTTCCCTGTCCGTTCTCGGTTTGCGGGACATCGCCGCCGGCTGGATCTCCGCTGGCCTCCCGTCGGGCCAGCGTGCTGCCGGTATCGGGTCGCCGCATGGATGCGCTTGCGTCCCCCTCGCAGATATTTTAAGCTTAAAATAATTCGGGACGCAACGTCGTTCTGGTGGTGCGGCAACGACCGGAAAATTTCGGGGAGAGGCATGGCGAAAGAGGCTCCGTTTCACGGCCGTCACGCCCTGGTAACCGGGGGAACGCGCGGTATCGGGCTTGCCATCGCCCGCCGGCTGATCGCTGGCGGAGCGACCGTCACCATCCTCGGTCGGAACGCCGAGCGGGCGGCAGAGACCGCGCGCGAGATCGGGGCAGCGGGCTTTGCTGCCGCAGATGTCACCGACCGCGACGCCCTGACCGAGGTGCTCCGCAAGGCCGCCGCCGAGCACGGCCGGATTGCCATCCTCGTCAACAATGCCGGCCAGGCCGAGAGCGCGCCCTTTCTCAAGACGTCGCCCGAGCGCTTCGAACGGATGTTCTCCGTCAATCTGATGAGCATCGTGAACGCCTGCCATGCCGTGCTTCCGGACATGATCGAGGCTGGCGAGGGGCGCATCGTCAACGTCGCCTCCACCGCCGGGCTCAAGGGCTACCGCTATGTTTCGGCCTATGTGGCCGCCAAGCATGCGGTGATCGGCCTGACGCGCTCTCTGGCACTCGAAACAGCCGAGACCGGCGTGACCGTCAATGCGGTCTGTCCCGGGTTCGCCGATACCGATCTGGTGCGCGAGAGCGTTGCGAAGATCCGCGAGAAGACGGGCCGCGAAGAGGCGGACATCATCGCGGACATGGTGCGCGATAACCCGCAGAAGCGGCTGATCGATCCCGATGAGGTGGCAGATACGGTCGCCTGGCTTGCGGGAGACGCCGCCCGCTCGGTGACGGGGCAGGCGATTGCGGTCGCCGGCGGTGAGGTGATGTGAGGGCGGGCCGATGGATGAGACCGGAAATGGCGGCATGACGGGCGGTGAAGCGAACACTGCCGCGATCCTGCTCGACGCGGAAACTCGCGTGCATGGCGACGATCATCGCGCGGAGCTGCGGCTCTGGCTGCGCCTGCTGACCCTGACGAACCTGATCGAAAGCGAGATCCGCTCGCGGTTGCGCGGCGAGTTCGATGTGACGCTGCCGCGTTTCGACCTGATGGCGCAGCTGGAAAAGGCGCCCGGCGGGCTGACCCTCGGCGACCTGTCCCGGCGCATGATGGTCTCGGCCGGCAATGTCACCGGCCTTGTCGAGCGTCTCGTCCAGGATGGGCTTGTCGAGCGGCGCCCCGCGCCGGGCGACCGACGCTCGGCCCTCGTCAGTCTTACGCCGGAAGGGCGCTCCGGCTTCGAGGCGATGGCGCATGCCCATGGCGACTGGATCGGCGATCTTTTCGCGGACCTTTCCGATGCCGACATCGACGACCTGATGCGCCTGTTGGGACGGGCGAAGACATCGGCACGCACCGCTGCCGACCCGACACGCACAACGACTTCCACCGACAAGGAGCCGTCCAATGGCTGATGCCGCCGTTTCCGCCCCGCCCGCTGGCGCGCAGGAGACCTATTCGATCACGCTACCCGTGCGGGAGTATCGGCCGACCCATTTCCGTCTGGACGTGGACGGCAAGACGGCGGTGATCACGCTGAACCGGCCGGAGCGCAAGAACCCGCTCACCTTCCATTCCTATGCGGAGCTGCGCGACCTGTTCCGCGCCCTGCAGTTCGACGAGGAAGTGAAGACGGTGGTCGTGACCGGCGCCGGCGGCAATTTCTGCTCGGGCGGCGACGTCTTCGAGATCATCGAGCCGCTCCTTTCGCGCGACATGCCGGGGCTGCTGCAGTTCACCCGCATGACCGGCGAACTGGTCAAGGCGATGCGTGCGTGCCCGCAGCCGATCGTTGCGGCCATCGACGGCATCTGCGTCGGCGCTGGGGCCATCGTTGCCATGGCATCGGACCTGCGCGTCGGCACGGCGGGTGCCAAGGTCGCGTTCCTGTTCAACCGCGTGGGCCTTGCCGGCTGCGACATGGGCGCCTGCGCCATCCTGCCGAGGATCATCGGGCAGGGACGTGCCTCGGAGCTTCTTTACACCGGTCGCGTCATGAGCGGCGAGGAGGCCGAACGCTGGGGCTTCTTCAACCGACTGGCGGCGCCCGAAGCCGTGCTCGAGGAGGCAAAGACGCTGGCCGACAGCCTGTCCGCCGGCCCGACGTTCGCCAACGCCATGACCAAGCGCATGCTTCACATGGAGTGGGACATGTCGGTCGACCAGGCCATCGAGGCCGAGGCGCTGGCACAGGCGGTCTGCATGAAGACCGAGGACTACCGCCGCGCCTTCGAGGCCTTTGCCGCGAAGCAGAAGCCTGTCTTCGAGGGTAATTGACGCGCCGTCGTTGAGGAGGAGGATCCGATGACCGACCTGAGCTTTCTCGACTGGCCGTTTTTCGACGATGGGCATCGGGCCTTCGCCGCACGTGTGGAGGCCTTCGCCGCGGCTGAGGTTGCCGGCCTTGCCGATCACCACGACGTCGACGGATCCTGCCGCCGGCTGGTCGCCGCGCTCGGAAGAGCCGGTCTGCTGCGCGCCGCGGTGCCAGCGTCCCATGGCGGCCTGCATGAGCGGCTGGACGTCCGCAGCCTGTGCATCGCCCGGGAAACGCTGGCCCGCTACAACGGCCTCGCCGATTTCGCCTTCGCCATGCAGGGGCTCGGTACGGGTTCGATCACGCTTGCCGGCTCCGACGAGCTGAAGGACCGCTACCTGCCGCCGGTCATGCGCGGCGAGAAGATCGCGGCATTTGCCCTGTCCGAACCCGAGGCCGGGTCGGATGTGGCGGCCCTCGCCACCGTCGTGGAGGCCGACGGGCCGGATCATGTCCGCATCACCGGCGAGAAGACATGGATCTCGAACGGCGGCATCGCCGATCACTATGTGGTTTTCGCCCGCACCGGCGAGGCGCCGGGCGCCCGTGGACTGTCGGCCTTCGTGGTGGATGCCGATGCGGCCGGGTTCTCGGTCAAGGAGCGCATCGACACCGTGGCGCCGCATCCGCTGGCGACCCTGTCCTTCGATGGCGTTCGCGTGCCGCTTTCGGCGCGTCTCGGCCGGCCGGGCGAGGGTTTCAAGGTCGCGATGGCCACGCTCGACATCTTCCGCTCGACCGTTGGCGCAGCCGCGCTCGGCTTTGCGCGACGGGCACTGGCCGACACGCTGGAGCACACCACCAGCCGTCAGCTCTTCGGGGCGCCGCTGGCCGATCTGCAGCTGACCCAAGGCGCGCTCGCCGACATGGTCGCCGACGTCGATGCCGCCGCGCTGCTGGTCTATCGCGCCGCCTGGACCAAGGATATGGGCGCGCCGCGTGTGACCCGCGAAGCGGCGCTGGCCAAGATGGTGGCGACCGAGAATGCCCAGAAGGTGGTGGACCGCGCGGTCCAGCTCCATGGCGGCCACGGCGTGCGCGTCGGCTGCAAGATGGAAGAACTCTACCGCGATGTCCGCGCATTGCGCATCTACGAGGGTGCAACCGAAATCCAGAAGATCGTGATCGCGCGTCAGGCGATCGCCGACCATGCCGCTCGCCGCTCCTCCGCGGCAGCGGCCGAATGACGACCATAAAACGCGCCGGAAACCGGCCGCCCCAACCTTCCACAGGAGTGCCGAATGGCCCGCTCAGCCCACACCGACACCTTCGCGGCGGACAATCTGCCACCGCGTGAGCTCTGGCCCGATTTCATCAATCTGGAGAAGCTCGGCTATCCCGAGCGGATGAACTGTGCAGTCGAGCTGATCGACAAGAACGTTGCGGAAGGCCGCGGCGACAAGCTGGCGCTTGTTTCCCCGACCGAGCGCTGGACCTACGGCGAACTCGCCGAAAAGGTGAACCGGATCGCCAATGTGCTGGTGGCCGATTTCGGCCTGCAGCCGGGCAACCGCGTGCTCCTGCGCTTTCCCAATACGCCGATGATGACGGCGGTCTACTTCGCGATCCTGAAGGCTGGCGGCATTGTCGTCGCCACCATGCCGCTGCTGCGCGCCAAGGAGCTGGCGGTCATCGTGGACAAGGCCGAGCTGTCGTTCGCCGTCTGCGACCATCGCCTTGCCGAAGAGATGGAGCTGACCCGCGGCCGCACCGACCGGCTGACGACGATCCTTTATGCCGGCAGCGGCGACGAAGGCTCGCTGGAGCGCCGCATGGAAGCCGCCTCGCCGGACTTCACGGCCTGCGACACTGCCTCGGATGATGTCTGCCTGCTCGGCTTCACCTCCGGCACGACCGGCGTCCCGAAGGCGACGATGCACTTCCACCGCGACATGCTGGCGATCTGCGACTGCTATTCGCGCGAAGTGCTGCGCCCGCAGGAAAGCGACGTGTTCATCGGCTCGCCGCCGCTCGCCTTCACCTTCGGCCTCGGCGGCCTGGTCCTGTTTCCCTTCCGCGTCGGCGCGACGGCCATCCTGCTGGAGCGGGCCGGCCCCGACGATCTGCTGAAGGCGATCCCGGAGATGCGTCCGACGGTGATGTTCACCGCACCGACCGCCTATCGCGCGATCCTTGCCAAGAAGGGCGATGCGGATCTTTCCTCCTTGCGCAAATGCGTGTCGGCCGGAGAGGCGCTCCCCAAGGCGACCTGGGACGACTGGCAGGCGGCGACCGGCATCCGCATTCTCGATGGCATCGGCGCGACTGAGATGCTGCACATCTTCATTGCCGCGCGCGAGGACGAGGTGCGCCCAGGAGCAACCGGCAAGCCCGTGCCCGGCTATGAGGCGAAAGTCATCGGTGCCGACGGCAAGGAGGTGTCGGACGGCATGCCCGGGCGGCTCGCCGTGCGCGGGCCTACCGGTTGCCGCTATCTCGCCGACGACCGCCAGACCGCCTATGTGATCGACGGCTGGAACGTGACGGGCGATACCTACATCCGCGATGCCGACGGCTACTTCTGGTACCAGGCCCGCTCCGACGACATGATCGTATCGGCAGGCTACAACATCGCCGGCCCGGAGGTGGAAGGCACGATGCTCGCCCACCCGGCAGTTGCCGAATGCGGTGTCGTGGGCGCCCCGGACCCGGATCGTGGCCGTATCGTCAAGGCCTATGTGGTGCTGAAGCCGGGCGTCACCGGTGATGCAGCCCTGGTCAAGACGCTGCAGGACTACATCAAGGCGGAGCTCGCTCCGTACAAGTATCCGCGCGCCATCGAATTCGTCACTGCGCTGCCGCGGACCGAAACCGGCAAGCTGCAGCGTTTCGCGCTGCGCGAGCTGGCGGCTGGAGAGGGCGAACCGCCGGCCGCAAGATCCGCCGCGTCGTGAACGCGAACAATTGAAGATCGGGACCTGGAAGACCCAATGAGCAAGACAGCCGACACCGCCGCCGCGATGCCTGCGCGTGCCTCCGTTCCTTCGCCGCTCGCGGCCCTGCAGCCGGAAGGTTGGCCGACCCCGAGAGGCTATGCCAACGGCATGGCCGGCGAGGGGCGGATGGTGCTGACCGGCGGCCAGATTGGCTGGACACCGGATGGCGTCTTCCCACCCGACTTCCTCGGCCAGATCCGCCAGACGCTTGAAAACGTCGTAGCGGTCGTGGGCGCGGCGGGCGGTGGTCCGGAGCACATCGCCCGGCTGACCTGGTACGTCACGGACATCGATGCCTACCGGGAATGCCTGAAGGAACTCGGCCCGGTCTACCGCGCGGTCATGGGTCGCAACTATCCGGCCATGGCCGTGGTGCAGGTGGTCGCGCTGGTAGAGCCGGAGGCGAAGGTCGAGATCGAGGGAACGGCGATCGTACCGGTGTGAGCGGCCCCGCCGTTCCGCAAGACCTCTTGATTGCATCGTACGGCAAGGGCAGGGTGGCCCTCCTTCGCCACCCTGCCGCCGGACGCACCTTGCGATGAATGTTCTCGACGCGCTCGACAGCCGCTATTCCTGCCGTGCCTTCCGCCCCGATCCGGTGCCGGAGGGTACCGTTCGGGAGATCCTTGTTGCCGCCGGACGCGCGCCGTCGGGCGGCAATCTTCAGCCCTGGCATATCCATGCGCTGACCGGTGCTCCCCTGGCCGAGCTTCTGGCCGACGTCGAGGCGACGATGCAGGAGATGCCGCGCGGCGAGACGCCGGAGTATCGCATCTATCCGGCGGACCTGAAGGAACCCTACGCTTCCCGCAGGTTCGGTGCAGGGGAAGCGCTCTATGCGGCGCTCGGCGTGTCCCGCGAGGACAAGGCGGGCCGCGGCCGCCAGTTCCGCCAGAATTTCCGCCTCTTCGGTGCACCTGTCGGTCTTTTCGTCTATCTCGACCGCTCGATGGGCCCGCCGCAATGGGCCGACTGCGGCATGTTCCTGCAGTCGGTGATGCTGGCCGCTCGCGCGCACGGGCTGCATACCTGTGCCCAGGAAGCCTGGGCACAGTGGCACGGGCTGTTGGCGCGCCATCTGCGGCCCGACCCGGAACACATGTTGTTCTGCGCTATCGCGCTTGGGCATGCGGATGCGGATGCGCCGGTCAACCGTTGGAGGAGCGAGCGCGTTCCGCTCTATGACATCGCAAGCTTCAGGGGATTCTGAGCGCGTGCTTGTGCTGTCTTGCTCCATGTGAAATAGACAGCCGGACCAACGAACGGGACGCGTCCGCCGCCGTGACACCTGCTGCCTACCGACCGGATATTGATGGCCTTCGCGCCGTGGCCGTCCTGTCGGTGGTGGTGTTCCACCTCAATGCGGACTGGCTGCCCGGCGGCTTTGCCGGCGTCGATATCTTCTTCGTCATCTCGGGTTACCTGATCACCGGCATCGTCTGGTCGGAACTTGCTGCCGGACGTTTCACGCTCAAGACCTTCTACCAGCGACGTATTCTGCGCATCGTGCCGGCCTATTATCTGGTGCTTGCCGCAAGCTTTCTCGTTGGGGCTGTCGTGCTGATGCCGGTGGAGTTCGACGCCTTCTCCATGTCGGCGCGGGCATCCGTGCTCTTTGCAGCTAACTTCTGGTTCGCTCAGCGGATCGACTATTTCGACCAGGCCTCTGAGCAGGATCACCTGCTGCATCTCTGGTCGCTGGCGGTCGAGGAACAGTTTTACGTCGTCTTCCCGCTGCTTCTGATGCTGCTCGTGCGCTTTGCCGGTGCGTCCGCACGCAAGGCTCTGTTGCTGGTTCTGGTGCTGGGCGCCGTTTCGCTCGCCGCCAGCATCGCCATGGCCGTACTGGCGCCGCGGGCGGGCTTCTTCATGCCTCACACGCGCGCCTTCGAGCTGATGATCGGCGCGCTGCTCGCGGTATCGGGGGCAGGTGCCGGGCTTTCACCCGCCGCTCGAGAAGTCGCCGGAGGCCTTGGGCTTGCGCTGATCGCTGCCTCCTTCGTTCTTCTGTCGGACGGATTGGCGTATCCCGGCGGCTGGGCGCTATTGCCGTGTGTCGGGGCCGGGCTGGTCATCCTGTCTGGAAAGGGCGCCGAGCCGCGCATCACCTCCGTCCTGCGCTGGCCGGTCTGCATTGGTATCGGCCTTGTCTCCTATTCCCTCTACCTCTGGCACTGGCCGGTGATCGCCTTCGCCCGCACTCTGGGCTTTGACCCCGCTGCGCCGGCAACAACGGTCTCCCTTGTCCTGTTGATGGCGGCTCTTTCGGCAGCGACCTGGCGCTTTGTCGAACAGCCTGTCCGGGGCTGGCGGCACAAGGGGGCGCTACGCGCCTTCGGACTTTTCGCCGGCCTCTCGCTGTCAACGCTGGCGATCACAGCGGTGGTGGAGGCGACCGACGGTTTGCCGCAGCGCATCCCGCCGCATGTGGCCGGGCTGATGGCGGTGAACGAGGAATGGCGCGCCAGCGACCGCCTCGTCTGCATGAGCCGCTGGCGCGAGGAGGACTTTACTCTTGCCGAGCGCGGCCAGCCTGACAGCGTCTGTCGCCTGGGGTCGGATGAGGGGAGAGCCCAGGTGGTGCTTTGGGGCGATTCCCACGCCGCCGCCCTGGCGCCGGGCGTTGATGCCGCACTGACAGAACTCGGCACAGGCGGACTTCTGGTCGCCAAGGCCGGCTGCCCGCCGCTGGTGGATCCGCGTATCGTGGGCTCCGAGCTGGACGGGACATGCCAGCAATTCACGGCACGGGTACTGGACGAGATCGTGACCGCCCGTCCCGATGCCGTGATCCTTGCCGCTCGCTGGACGCTCATCGCCGAGGGCGGTACGGGCGTGGACCTTCGCTTTGCACCGCCCCTTTCGGAATCACAGCGCCTTGCGCGTTTGAACGCGCTTGAGGAAGCGGCCGAGGCTCTCGCAGCTCGGTTCGCTCAGGCAGCAATTCAGGTGATCCTGGTTCACACGGTACCTGAGCCGGGCATCAATGTGCCCTCGGCAATCGCCGTGTCGGATCGTTTCGGCTTTGCAGAGCCTGTCGGGCCTAAGCGTGGCGCTGCACTGGTTCGCCAGCAGTCTACGCGCGCCGCGCTGGAACATACTGCAACGCGCCACAACTGGCGTGTGGTCGATCCGATCGACCCGCTATGCGGCGCCGGTGAGGGTTGCCGGATCGCCGCGGAGGGCGAGCCGCTCTACTTCGATTCCAATCATCTGACGGTGCGCGGCGCCGAAACGCTTTCGCCGGCCCTGGTCGAGGCGCTGGCACCGCTGCTCGGCCGCTACTAGCGGCGCGAGCTGTCGTCACTGCTCCGCGGCAGCTTTCTTGCGGGCGCGGAAGACATCCGTCTGCACGCCGGCGATCCCCCAATTCTCCAGCTCGACCTCGTCGATCACGACGAAGGTGGTCGCAGGATCCTTGTCGAGCACCTCAACCAGAAGGTCGCTGACACCGGCGATCAACCGGGCTTTCTGCTCGCGGGTAACACCTTCGCGAGTCACCTTGATGTTCACGTAGGGCATGGGAACCTCGTTGGTGTCAGGCCGCCGCGTCGCGCGACCGGGTGGTGTAGTCGAACACCTTGGCGGCGATCAGCCAGCGGCCATCGATCTTCACCAGCGACAGGAAGTCGGTGAAAAAGCGCTCGCCGATGGAGCTGCGCACCTGAGCCAGTGCCGCATGGCGGCCGGCGAAGGTGACCGATACGACTTCCCCGTCCGCAGGCTCGCCGCGCGAGGCGGGTGAGGGGCGGTCGGCAACGATCGGCAGATAGTGGTCCATGGTCCAGAAGCGGATATCGCCGTCGGTCGTCGTCGCATAGAGGGCATTGTCGTGGAACAGGCTACCCAGCAGCTCCGCATCGCTGCGATGCAGGGCATCGTGATAGTGCCCGCATAGATCTAGGATCGCGGCGAAGTCCGCCGTTTCGCTGGATGTCATTTGAAGGCTCCGGTTGCGACCTTGCCGGAAGCGGCGGACGGACTGCCCGCCCGCCGTTTCCGTATCTCACGCAGGAAGCAGCTTCTTCAGGCCGCCTTGAGCAGGCCTTCGCGCTCCAGCGCGTGGCGGGTGGCCGCGCGGGCTCCGGCACGGGCATGGAAGGCCTTCACGTTCGGGAATTCATCCAGCGAGATGCCGACGAAGCCGGTCCAGTTCAGCACGGTGAAGAGATAGGCGTCAGCCACCGAGAACGTCTCGCCCATGAGGTAGGAGCGGCCATCAGCAAAGATCGGCTCGAAATGTGCAATCCGCTTGAGTGCCTTCTCGACCGCCGCCTCGCGCGCAGCACCTTCCGCTCCCTGGAACAGCGGTCCGAAGGACTTGTGCAGCTCGGCGGAGATGAAATTCAGGTGCTGGTGCAACTGCGTGCGCTCCCAGGAACCGGGTGCCGGCGCCAGCTCGGATGCCGGGTGCTGGTCCGCCAGGTACTGCAGGATCGCGGCGCCTTCGGTCAGCACGTTGCCATTGTCCAGCTCCAGCGCGGGCACATAACCGTCCGGGTTGATCTCGAGGAAGTCGCGCCCGCCGGCGGTCTTCTTTGCAGCCGTGTCGACGCTCTCGACGTCGAACGAGAGGCCCAGCTCGTTGAGGACGATATGCGTGGCGAGCGAGCAGGCGCCCGGCTTGTAGTAGAGCTTCATACTGTCAGTGCTCCCGTATGTCCGACCGTCCGGTTGCATCCGGATCGGGACGAGTTGTTGCGGTCGTTTTCCGCGTCACCGGCATCTAGGAAGCTTTGGTTACCTTTGTAAACCTGCAAACCTTGTGTTACGGGAAAATGAGATTTCCGACCGGTAACCCGTTTGGTCCGCACTCCGGTGTGTCGAGGGCGAGGGAAGGTCGGAACTTATTTATCCGGGAAGGCAGACATGGCCCTTAAGATCCGAAAGAACCAAAGCCCGCCGCCGCCGGAAGGGTGCCCGCTCAGTCATTGCATGGAGATCCTGAAGGGCGCCTGGACACCGAACGTCATCTGGTGCCTGGCCGCAGGGCCGCGCCGGTTCTCCGAGCTGCGGCTGGACATTCCGGCCGTCTCGGCAAAGGTGCTGACCGTCCGTCTCAGGGATCTGGAGAAGAAGGGCGTGGTCGCGCGCACCGTCCGTCCGACATCGCCGCCGTCGGTGGAATATTCGCTGACCGATCTGGGGGCGGAGCTTCTGCCTGCGATCCGGGCCATTGTCGAGGTGTCGCACAAGCTGAAGGTGCGCAACCGGCAGACCTGTCTCGGCAAGCAGGCGGAGGTCGAGGCCGCCGAATAAAGGCGACGGGCGCGGTGATGCCGCGCCCGCTTGAAGGTCTCTGCCGCCGGTCAGCTGGCGGCGGCCATCGCTTGCGGCGTCTGCCGGGCAAGGCGTGTCACCACATTCTGGATGATGCGGTGACCGGCATCCTGATCGAGCGACATGATCGACTCGGGATGGAATTGCACCGCCGCGACCGGCTCGCTCTCATGCTCGATGGCCATGATCACCCCGTCCTCGGTTTCCGATGTGATCCGGAAGCCGGCCGGCAACATCTCCCGCTGCGCGTGCAGCGAGTGATAGCGCCCGACCGTCACCGGGGAGGCCAGCCCGTCGAAGAGCATCGAACCTTCGGTGAAGGAGACCGGCGAGGGCTTGCCGTGCATGGGGACGGCAAGCTGGGCGAGTTCGCCGCCATAGGCCTCCGTCAGCGCCTGCAGGCCGAGGCAGACGCCGAAGATCGGTAGCCCGCGTGCTCGTGCCCGGCCGATGGTCGCCGCGCAGTCGAAGTCCTTCGGGCTGCCGGGACCGGGCGACAGCACCACCAGGTCCGGCGCGACATCGTGAAACACGCTGTCAGCCACGGGAGAACGGTAGGTCGCAACCTCCGCGCCTGTCTGGCGGAAGTAGTTGGCGAGCGTGTGGACGAAGCTGTCCTCGTGGTCGACGAGCAGGATCTTCAGTCCCTTGCCAGGCTGGGCGGCCATCGGATCGAGCTTGCGCTCGCGGGCAAGCCCGGCCTCGCGCACGGCGGCGCGCATCGCCTCCGCCTTCAGCTCCGTCTCGGCCTCTTCCTCCTCCGGCACGCTGTCGTAGAGCAGCGTCGCACCGGCACGGATCTGCGCGACGCCGTCCTTGATCCGCACGGTGCGCAGCGTCAGGCCGGTGTTCATGTCGCCGTTGAACAGGATCGCGCCGATGGCGCCGCCATACCAGGCGCGCGGGCTCTTCTCGTGACGCTCGATGAACTCCATCGCCCACCGCTTCGGCGCGCCGGTCACCGTCACCGCCCATGTGTGCGACAGGAATGCGTCGAGTGCGTCCAGATCGTCGCGCAGGATGCCCTCGATATGGTCGACCGTATGGATCAGGCGGGAATACATCTCGATCTGGCGCCGTCCGATCACCCGGACGGAGCCCGGCACGCATATGCGGCTCTTGTCGTTACGGTCGACATCCGAGCACATGGTCAGTTCGGCCTCGTCCTTGGCCGAGTTCAGTAGCTTGCGGATCTGTGCCTCGTCCTCGATGGCATTGCGGCCGCGCCGGATGGTGCCGGAGATCGGGCATGTCTCCACGCGCCGTCCGCCGGACACGCGCACATACATCTCCGGGCTTGCGCCGACGAGATACTCGGCATTGCCCAGGTTGATGAAGAAGCCGTACGGGGACGGGTTGATCTCCGTCAGTCGGCGGCTGACGGCGGAGGGAGCCGCCGGGCAGGCCTCGTAGAACACCTGGCCGGGAACCGTCTCGAACAGGTCGCCGCGCCGGAAGTAGTCCTTGGCGGCATCCACCAGCTTTGCATATTCGCCGGGAACATGGTCGCCGCGTCCGGGATCCTCGTTGGCCGGACTATAGGCCTCCTTCTTGCCGCCGCGCGGCAGGTCGGCGGTGCTGACCCCATCCACCTCGAAGTCGTAGCAGCGCACATGCGCCTTGCGGCCGTAGTGGTCGACCAAGAGGATTTCGTCGGGCAGATAAAGCACCACGTCGCGCTGGTCGTCGGGGCGGGCTAGCACCAGTTCGATGGGCTCGAACTGAAAGGCGAGGTCGTAGCCGAAGGCGCCGTAGAGGCCGAGATGGCCATCGTCGCAGGCAAACAACGCGTTGATCGCCCGGATCACCGAAAACACGGAAGGTTGGCGCGAGCGCTCTTCCTCGGAAAATGCACGGGTTGCCGGGCGCACCCTCAAGGTGAGCATCCCGCCGTCGCGCACGAGCCCCTCTACGTCCTCGTGCGCGGCAAGGCTGCGCTCGATGGCCGGCAGCAGCAGCTGCCCGCGCTCGTTCAGCGCTTCGATACGCACGTCGGACCCGCGCGATTCCAGCACCAGCGGCGGGTTGACCAGCGCCATGTCCCAGCGGGTATAGCGGCCGGGATATTCGTAGGAAGACGAGAAGACCGCACCGCGCTCGGCGTCCAGCCGGTCGATCCAGGGCGAGGTGCCCTGCTCGTAGTCGGCTGCCCGCGTCACGACGCTGATGCCGATGCTTCCCTTCGTCACGAAGGTCTCTTCGCGTCCTGTCTGCATGTCCGTCTTCCCTGCCTCCGCTGGCCGCGATCCTCCCGGCCGGACATGACAAAGCCGCCGGCGGGACCCCGCGGCGGCTTTGTGAAACTCCTCGAGTGACGTTACGTCACGCGCTGTCGTTCGCCGCCTGTTACCAGGAGCGCCACCACCAGCCGTTGATCGTCGTCATCATCGTCATGCTCTTGTCAGTAGCGCATGCGCGGTTCCGCCGCAACGGCGAAAGTCACCTGGCCGGCTCCTCACGTGCCGGCAACGAAGCGCCCCAGACGAACAGCTGTCTGGCCCTTCACCGGTCGCCGGTTCGGCATGATCAGCACCGTGCGGTCTTCCGGCACGGTCACGGGCGTGTCGCCGTCATGGGCAATCACCGTACCGGCTTTCTCGATCACCTCCTGACCGACATAGTCCTCCACGAAGCGGAAGGCGTCGGTCATGATCGTCACCGGCTCGATGATCTCGATGAAGCTCTGGGGCGCGGGGGCGGGGAAGCGCGCAAGTTCGTCGGCAAAGGCGTTTTCGGCCACTGCACCGGTCACCTGCAGGAAGCGGAGAGTGGTCTCCAGTGCCACATCGGCGCTTGCGTCCTCCCAGTGCTGGCCGCATTCCACCAGCAGCGCGTTCTTGTCGCTGGCCGGATCTCCGAAGCCGGCATAGTCGCGCATCCGCTTTCCGGCCGCGTGGCCCTCGTCGCTGACCACCAGTGCCGGCGTTCCGACGGCACGGGCAAGCGCGCGCCCCTTGGCCAGCGGGCCGGCGATGTAGAGCGGCGCGGTTGCACTCTGCATCGAGTGGATGTCGAGTAAGAGGTCGACGTCGTCGATGAAGGGGCGCAGTTCCTTGGCACGCTTGCGCTCCAGGGTCTCGCCCCCGCCCAGCGTTTCCGGCTGCCACAGGCGGTTCATGTCCTCGTCCGCCCAGCGCGAGGAGAAGGGATCGGCCGGGTCGAAGCGGTCGTAGGCATCCAGGTTGATGAAGGCGAGGGACAGCTTGCCCCGCACGGGGCGGACATCCATGCGGAACAACCAGTCCAGCGCGATCGGACCGCACAATTCGTTGCCATGCACCACGGCCGTCACGGCCACATGCGGGCCGGCGACGCCGCTGTCGAAGGTGGTGACGCCCTCGATGCCGGTGTTCCCGGCACGGTAGGGGGTGATGTCGGTTTTCGACAGTTCGACGGGCGGAGTTGTTGCGGTCATGGCGTTTCTCTCAGGGAAGGTGGAGACAGAAGACTGCGGTTCAGCGAGCGGCTTCCTCGATCAGCCGGTCAAGGAAGGCCTCGCACTTGACGAGTTCCGAGACGGCGATGAACTCGTCCGCCTTGTGGGCCTGTTCGATGGAGCCGGGACCGATCACCACGGTCGGGATCGCGGCGATCTCGACGAACCGGCCGCCTTCGGTGCCGTAGGCCACCTTGGCGTGGTCGTTTCGCTCGGCCAGCCGCTTGGCGAGGCGGGTTACGTCCGCATCGGCTGCGGTGTCGAGACCGGGGAAGCTGGAGATCTGTTCGAAGGCGATCCCGGTTTCGGGCGCACGCGCCTTCATCTCGGGCTCGATCTCCTCGCGGGCAAAGCGCATCACCTCGTCGACCAGCGCGTCGGCATCCTCGCCGGGCAGGACCCGGAATTCGAAGGCGAATTCGCAATGGTCCGGCACGATGTTGAGCGCCGTGCCACCCGAAACCGTGCCGGTGTGGGCCGTCGTCACCGGCACGTCGTAGAGCGGATCGCTCGGCCCATCCGCAAGCTCCATGCCCATCTCTCGGACCTTGAGGATCAGCCGCGCGGCGTGATCGATGGCGTTGACGCCCTGCGGGGCCAGCGAGGAGTGGCAGGTGCGACCCGTCACGATGGCCCGGTACGAGCGCTTGGCCTTGTGGCCGATGATCACCTGCATTTCCGTCGGCTCGCCGACGAAGCAGGCCTCCGGCAGGGCGACGGTCTCGACAAGCCGCTCGATGAGGCTCGGCACGCCCTTGCAGCCCACTTCCTCGTCATAGGAGAAGGCGAAGTGGATCGGCTTGGCGAGATCGCGGGCCAGCATGTCGTCGACCTTGGCCAGGCAGCAGGCAAGAAAGCCCTTCATGTCGCAGGAGCCGCGCCCGTAGAGCAGTCCGTCGCGTTCGGTCAGCGTGAAGGCGTCGCTGGTCCAGTTCTGGCCGTCGACCGGCACGACGTCCGTGTGACCGGACAACACGTAGCCCGGAACATCCTTCGGTCCGATGGTGGCGATCAGGTTCGCCTTCTCGCCGGTCTCGTCCAGCACGCGCGTCGTGGCGATCCCGCGTGCGGCAAAGAACGCCTCCACATGGGCAATCAGCGCGAGGTTGGAGTTGCGGCTCGTCGTGTCGAAGCCGACGAGGTCCTTCAGGATGCCGGCCGAACGCGGGGCAGCAAGCTGGAGCATGCGGTGTCCTTTCCTTGCGGCCTGGTCAGGCCGGATGCGAGTAGGCGTCGACCGGGACGGTGCGGCGCGCGTGTTCGATGAAACGCTGGGCGATCGGCGAGGCGCGCCCGGCAGGGACGAAAAACTGGGTGAGGTAGTCGACCCGCGGCGAGAAGCGGCGGAAGACGACGCCTTCCAGGGGGCGCAGGCTGACCGGGAACGGGTTCACCAGCCCGATTCCCATTCCCTCGCGCACCAGTTCGCAAATGGCGATGCTGGTTGCCGTTTCCGCCCGGATCTTCCGCTCGATGCCTCGCTCGGCGAAGATCCGGTCGTAGACGTTGCGCTGGTGAAAGCGGCGGGTCAGCGCGATGAAGGATTCGCCGGCCAGATCCTCGGGGACAATTTCGTCCTTGCCCGCAAGCCGGTGATCGGCCGGGATCGCCGCATGGGCGATCGCCTGCCGGAACGGATACATCCTCAGCCCGTCGTGCCGCACCCGCCCGTCGCTGATGCCCAGGTCGGCGTTCTCGTCGGCGACGGCGGCCGTCACATAGGTCGACATGCCGATTTCCAGATGGACGGAGGCTTCCGGGTTCTCCGCCAGGAAGCCCGGAAGCAGCTTGGTGATCAGCCTGTGGGCATGGGTCGGCGGCGCCGCGATGCGCAGCCGCTTGGCATTGAGATCTTCCGTTTCCGCCGCATCGAGACGCGCGAGCGTGGCGAAGATCGGCTCGATCTGCTCGTTGAACGCGAGCCCTTCCGAGGTCGGCAGGATCTTGTTGCCGTTGCGGTGGAAGAGCTGACGGTTGAGCCGCGCCTCGAGCTGGGCGATGGCGCGGCTGACCGCCGGCTGGGAGATCCCGAGCCGATGCGCCGCCGCCGTCGTCTTGCCTTCGGAGATGACCGCCCGCAGCACTTCCAGCTCCCGAAGCGTCAGGCCGCTGCGGTTGAGGCCGTTTGCGGCTTGTCGGGCAGGGGGCTCGTCCGTAACCTCTGTATTTGTCATGGGAATAGAATTATGCGTCTAGGTTATCGTTTTTCGATTGTCGATCATATAAACGCATAATAGCCTTTCCCACAAGCCAGCGGGACGTTCGATCCCGACACAAGGCAGCAGACGGGGACCAGTCGATCCCGCCCCGTCCGTAAAAATCCAGAGGGGATCCAGAGGGGAGTTACCTGATGAAACCTGCAAGGACGCCGCTCGCGCGCGCGCTCATGGGGGCGGCATGTGCCATTGTCGCCTTCTCCGCGCCCGCGGCCGCCGAGGATCTCGTGATCGGGCTCGATTCCGAGGCGACCTCGATCGATCCGCATTTCCACAATCTGGGACCGAACAACCAGCTCGGCTTCATGATGTTCGACCGCCTGGCCAATCCGGACGAGCGGCAGAACTTCAAGCCGGGTCTTGCCGTTTCGTGGAAGCCGATCGACAGCACGACATGGGAGTTCAAGCTGCGTGAGGGTGTGAAGTTCCATGACGGATCGGATTTCAATGCCGATGACGTCATCTGCACCTTCGAGCGCGCGCCCAACGTGCCGAACTCGCCGGCCGGCTTCGACACCTACACCAAGGGAAAGACCTTCGAGAAGATCGACGACTTCACGGTGCACGTGAAGACGGAAGCTCCCTATCCGGTCATGGTCAACGATCTCGGCAACGTCGCCATCGTCTCCAACGAGACCGGTTGCAAGGGTACGACCGAAGCCTTCAACTCGGGCGAGGCGGCCGCCGGCACCGGTCCTTACAAGTTTGCCGAATACGTACCGGGCGACCGGATCGTGCTGGAAGCCAATCCGGACTACTGGGGCGAAAAGCCGATTTGGGACAAGGTCACGCTGAAGCCGATCAAGTCCGGTCCCTCGCGCGTCGCCGCCCTGCTGGCCGGCGATGTCGACATCATCAACGGCGTGCCGACCACGGACATCGAGACGCTGAAGGGCCGCGACAGCGTGGTTCTCTCGCAAGGCGTTTCCAACCGCGTCATCTATCTCCATCTCGACCACTTCCGCGAGAATTCGCCCTTCGTGAAGGCGAATGGAGGCGGCGAGATCAAGAACCCGCTCCAGGACCTGCGCGTCCGTAAGGCGATTTCCAAGGCGATCTCGCGCGAGCTGATCCGCGACCGTGTCATGGAAGGGCTCGCCATTCCCGCCGGCCAGCTGCTGCCGGAAGGCTTCTTCGGCGTTTCGGAGAACCTGAAGGCCGAAGCCTACGACGTGGAGGGTGCGAAGGCGCTTCTCGCCGAGGCAGGATTGCCGGATGGCTTCGAACTGACCATCCACGGGCCGAACGACCGCTATCTGAACGATGCCAAGATCGCCGAGGCCATCGCGCAGATGCTGACGCGGGCCGGCATCAAGACGGCAGTCGAGACGATGCCTCGGTCGGTCTACTTCACCCGTGCCTCCACGGGTGCGGACGGCCTGCCCGAGTTCTCGCTTATCCTTGTCGGCTGGGGCGCCGGTTCCGGCGAGGCCTCTTCGCCGCTGCGCGCTCTCATCGCCACGTTCGACAATGACAAGGGTATGGGTACGGCCAACCGTGGCCGCTACTCCAACCCGGAAGTCGACAAGCTGATCGAGGATGCGCTGTCCGAGGTGGACGACGAGAAGCGTGCAGGCTTGCTGGCCAAGGCGACGGAAGTGGCCATCGGTGATCTCGCGATCATTCCGATCCACTACCAGGTCAACACCTGGGCGAGCCGCAAGGGCCTCAAGTACATCCCGCGCACGGACGAGTACACGGTCGCCTATGGCGTGCTGAAGGACTGACCGGGCCATGCCCCTGTTTCCGGCCTCGTGCCGGGGGCAGGGGCTCCCTCGGTTTTCCGTCGCGATGAACTGGCCGGAAATGGCGGTGTCCCGCCATTTCCGGTCATTGACATCGCTTTTCCAGTTCATGCCGCAACGCCGGGAGACCGCTTGATGAGCGTCTTCATTCTTCGCCGCCTCCTGCAGAGCGCGCTGGTCATGGTTGCCATGGCCATGATCGTTTTCTTCGGCGTCCATCTCGTCGGCGATCCCGTCTACATGTTCGTCACGCCGGACATGGACCAGCAGGACATCGAGAACGTCACACGGGCACTCGGTCTCGACAGGCCGATCTGGGAACAGTTCTGGCTGTTCATCGTCAATGCCCTCAGCGGCAATCTCGGCCAGTCCTTCATCTTCGGTGAGCCGGCTCTCGGCCTCATCATCCAGCGCATGCCCGCGACGCTGGAGCTCGCCTTCGCTGCGCTTCTGCTGGCGGTGGTGATCGGCATTCCGCTCGGCCTTTATGCCGGGCTCTATCCCGACAGTTTTTCCTCACGGGCCATCATGGCCGGCTCGATCGTCGGCTTCTCGCTGCCCACCTTCTGGGTCGGGATCATGATGATCATGGTCTTCGCCGTGATGCTCGGCTGGCTTCCCTCGACCGGGCGGGGCGATACCGTGCAGGTCTTCGGCATCCACCTGTCGTTCCTCACCCTGGACGGATTGCGGCATCTGGCGCTTCCAGCGCTCAATCTTGCGCTGCTGAAGATCTCGCTGGTGATCCGCCTGACCCGGGCCGGCACGCGCGAGGCGATGCTGCAGGACTACATCAAGTTCGCCCGCGCCAAGGGTCTTTCGCGCTCGCGCATCGTCGGCGTGCACCTGCTGAAGAACATCATGATCCCGGTCGTCACCGTTCTCGGCCTGGAGTTCGGCTCGCTGATCGCCTTCTCGGTGGTGACGGAGACGATCTTCGCATGGCCAGGCATGGGCAAGCTGCTGATCGAGTCGATCCAGCAACTCGACCGGCCGATCATCGTCGCCTACCTGATGATGATCGTCTTCCTGTTCGTCGTCATCAACCTGGTGGTCGACATCCTCTATTCGGTCCTCGATCCGCGGGTGCGGCTCGGCGACCGCGGCCAGTGAAGGCGGACCCCATGGCATCCACGCACACTCCGGCCGGCGGCGCGCCTCCCGCCCGACGCGCGGCCGATACGCCGTTCCGCCGCTTCCTGTCGGACTTCACCGACAGCCGGCTTGCGGTTCTCGCGGCCGTCCTGCTCGTGATCATCATTTTTCTCGCGGTCTTCGCACCCTGGATCGCACCGCAGGACCCCTATGATCTCGCCGTCGTCTCGATCTTCGACGCCCGCCTGCCGCCGGGTTCGCAGAGCATGGACGGCGTCACCTTCTGGCTGGGCACGGACGGGGCCGGTCGCGACCTGCTCTCCGCCATCATCTACGGATTGCGCATCTCGCTGTCGGTCGGTGTCGCCTCGGCCATCATCGCGCTCACGGTCGGCATGATCGTCGGTCTGCTTGCGGCCTATGCCGGTGGCCGGACCGAGGGGCTGATCATGCGCATCGTCGACATTCAGCTGTCGCTGCCGGCCGTGCTGATCGCGCTGATCCTTCTCGCCATCCTCGGCAAGGGCATAGACAAGATCATCATCGCGCTCGTGATCGCGCAGTGGGCCTATTACGCGCGCACCGTGCGGGCCTCGGCGCTGGTCGAGCGTCGGCGCGAATATGTCGAGGCGGCGGCCTGTCTCGGCCTGTCCCATGCGCGCATCGTCTTCCGGCATATCCTGCCGAACTGCATCGCTCCGCTGATCGTCGTCGGCACCGTGCAGACCGCCCACGCCATCGCGCTGGAGGCGACGCTCTCCTTCCTCGGCGTCGGCCTGCCGCAGACCGAGCCTTCCCTTGGTCTTCTGATCTCCAACGGCTTCGAATACATGCTGTCCGGCAAGTACTGGATCGCCGTGTTCCCAGGCGTTGCACTTCTGATCACCATCGTCACCATCAACATTGTCGGCGACCAGCTCCGCGACGTGCTGAACCCGCGGCTGCAGAAGTGAGGGCCGCATGACCCGTGAAACCATTCTCGAGGTCCAGGATCTACGGACCCATTTCTTCACCAAGGCAGGCGTCGCTCGCGCCGTCGATGGTGTCTCGTTCTCGCTTGCCCGCGGCGAGGTGCTCGGCCTCGTCGGCGAAAGCGGCTCGGGCAAGACTGTCACCGGCTTCTCGCTGATGGGCCTTGTCGATCCCCCGGGACGCTTGGTCTCGGGCTCGATCCGCCTGGGCGGAGAGGAACTGGCCGGCCTGCCGGAAGAGGGGTGGCGACGGCTCCGGGGCCGGCGGATCGCCATGATCTTCCAGGACCCGATGATGACGCTCAATCCGGTCCTGCGCATCGATACGCAGATGATCGAGGCGATCCGCGCTCATGCCGGTGTGTCGCACGAGGCGGCCCGCGAGCGGGCCCGTGAGGCGCTTGCCCGTGTCGGCATTCCCTCGCCGGACGAGCGGCTCGCCGCCTATCCGCACCAGTTCTCCGGCGGCATGCGCCAGCGCGTCGCCATCGCCATTGCCCTCCTCAACGAACCGGAGGTGATCGTTGCCGACGAGCCGACCACGGCGCTCGACGTCACCATTCAGGCGCAGATCCTCTATGAGGTGCAGAAGCTGTGCGCCGACACGGGGCTTGCGATGATCTGGATCACCCATGATCTCGCCGTCGTCGGCGGCCTCGCGGACCGGGTGGCGGTGATGTATGCCGGCCGGATCGTCGAGCAGGGGCCGGTCGATGCCGTTCTCGATGCGCCCTTCCATCCCTATACGCACGGGCTGATCGGGTCCGTGCCCAGTCAGAACCGGCGCGGCGCGCGCCTGACCCAGATCCCCGGCATGGCGCCGTCGCTGTTGTCCCTGCCTGAGGGCTGCAGCTTTGCCGCCCGCTGTCCGCGCGCCGATACCGCCTGCACGGTCATGCCGGATCTGGCCGAGCTGGAGGCCGGCCGGTTCTCGCGCTGCCACCATCCGCACCGAACTCTCGAAACCGCCAGGGGAGGTGCCGCATGAGCGCCGCGCCGCTTCTTGCCCTCGATGCCGTGTCGAAGCGCTTCGTGCGCCGTCTCGACGCCGCCGAGAAGATCGTCAACCTGTTCGGCGGCAACCGGCAGGAGGAGGTCGTCCACGCCGTCGACAATGTCTCCCTGCAGATCGCCGAAGGCGAGGTGGTCGGCCTTGTCGGCGAGAGCGGTTGCGGCAAGTCCACGCTCGGGCGCGTGGTTGCCGGGGTTCATGCCCCCAGTGCCGGCCGCGTCCTGTGGCGCGGGCAGGATATCGAAAGCCTGTCCGGGGCCGAGCGCCGCGATGCGGCGCTGAAAATCCAGATGATCTTCCAGGACCCCATGTCCTCGCTCAATCCGCGCATGCGCGTGCGCGACATCGTCGGCGAGGCGCCGAGGGTGCATGGTCTGGTGTCGGGCGGCGAGGTCGCCGACTATGTCGACCGCATGTTGCTGCGGGTGGGCCTCGACCCCAGCTACAAGAGCCGCTATCCGCACCAGTTTTCCGGCGGTCAGCGCCAGCGCATCGGCATCGCCCGGGCCCTTGCCGTGCAGCCCGACTTCCTGGTCTGCGATGAAAGCATCGCCGCGCTCGACGTCTCGATCCAGGCGCAGGTGCTCAATCTCTTCATGGACCTGCGCGAGGATCTGGGGCTCACCTACCTTTTCATCTCCCACGACCTCGGCGTGGTCGAGCATCTCGCCGACCGGGTGGTGATCATGTATCTCGGCCGCGTGGTGGAAAGCGCGCCGGCGGCGGAGCTCTTCGCCGACCCCAATCATCCCTACGCCAGGGCGCTGCTGGAAGAGGTGCCGCGGATCGATACGCGCAAGCGGGTGTTCCAGCCGGTGAAGGGCGAGATCCCGTCGCCGCTCGCCCCGCCGACCGGTTGCCATTTCCACCCGCGATGCCCGCATGCAAAGCCGCGCTGCCGCGAGGAAGCGCCGGCCCTGCGCGAGATTGCGCCGGGTCGCATCTCCGCCTGTCACCTCAACGAGGCATAGGGCATGTGCGCGGTGCCGAAGGGCGGGGAGGGGGAGGTGTTCGACATCCTGCGACCTGCCGGCTCGGCGGTGCCGCTAGTCCTCGACAGCCCGCACTCCGGCACGCTCTATCCGCCGGACTTTAGGCCGGCCCAGCCGCCCGAGCGCTATCGCCGGGCGGAGGACATGTATGTCGACGAGCTCTTTTCCTCCGCTCCCACCCTGAGCCTGCAGCTTCTGACGGCACGGTTCGGGCGTATTTACTGCGACGTCAATCGGGCCTTCGACGATCTCGATCCGGCTTCGCTGGATGATGCCGAGGGTCTGGAGCTTGCCCCTTCGGCCAAGGCGCGCCTCGGCAAGGGCGTCGTGTGGACGGCAACGCCGCCCGACGGAGCGCCGCTTCTCGCCGGCCCGGTACGCCGGGCAGAATATCTCGGCCGGCTGGAGCGCTGCTGGCGTCCCTATCATGCGGCGCTTGGCGAACTGCTGGAGAGTGCTCGCGCGGTGCATGGCCGCGTCTTCCATCTCGACCTGCACTCCATGCAGCCGGTGGCGAATGCCATGCACGAGGACGCAACCGGATCGTTGCGGCCCGATATCGTGCTGTCCGATCGCGAGGGCACGAGTGCCGGTGCCGGCTATCTGGAGGCCGCGCGCGCCCTGTTGATCGAACTCGGCTTCTCGGTGACGGTCAACGATCCTTTCAAGGGAGCAGAGATTCTGCGTCGCCACGGCAATCCGGCACGAGGCGTCCACTCCCTGCAGATCGAGGTCAATCGCGCGCTCTACATGGATGTTGAGACCTATGGCAAAACCGCGCGCTTTCGCGACACGCGAGCGCGGTTTTCCGCCTTCCTGGCCTCGCTGCGTGACTGGGCTGCAAAAAGCGGCAGTTGAATTTTTACGGCAGACAGGGCACCAGAGCGCAGCGGCGGCAATCGCCGCCCCTCCCTTGCACCGCATACGGAACGCCGTTTCATGAAGACCGGTCTGTCGCGCCCGAAGCACCAAATCCGCTGGCTCCTGCTGGAAGGCATCAGCCCGACCGCCCCCGTCCTGCTGGAGCAGGCGGGCTACACCAATGTCACCCAGCTCAAGACGGCACTTGACCGCGATGCGCTGATCGAGGCGCTGCAGGGCGTCCACATCGTCGGTATCCGCTCGCGCACGCAGATCGACGAGGAGATCCTCAAGGCCGCCGGCACCCTTGTGGCGATCGGCTGTTTCTCCGTCGGCACCAACCAGGTCGATCTCGTCGGCTCGAACCGGCGCGGCGTCCCGGTCTTCAACGCGCCGTTCTCCAACACCCGCAGCGTCGCCGAGCTGACCATCGCTGAAATCGTCATGCTGATGCGCGGCGCCTTCACCAAGTCGATGGCCGCCCATAACGGGCGCTGGCTGAAGACGGCCGCGGGCAGCAACGAGGTTCGCGGCAAGACGCTCGGCATCGTCGGTTACGGCAATATCGGCTCCCAGCTCGCGGTGCTCGCCGAAGCGATGGGCATGCGGGTGGTCTATTTCGATCACACCGACAAGCTCCGCCACGGCAATGTCGAGCCGGTTTCCTCGCTCGGCGAACTTCTCGCCGTTGCCGATGTTGTCTCGTTGCACCTGCCGCAGACGCCGGAGACCCGCGGCATGATCGGCGCTGCCGAAATCGCGTCGATGAAGAAGGGCGCCTACCTGATCAACAACGCGCGCGGCACGGTGCTCGACATCGATGCCCTGGCGCAGGCGCTTCGCTCCGGTCACCTTGCCGGTGCCGCCGTCGACGTCTTCCCCAGCGAGCCGAAGTCCAACGACGAGGAATTCGTCTCGGCCCTGCGCGGGCTCGACAACGTCATCCTGACCCCGCATGTCGGCGGTTCGACGGAAGAGGCCCAAGAGCGGATCGGCGAGGAAGTCGCCCGCCGCCTGATCGAGTATTCGGACGTCGGCTCCACCATCGGTGCGGTGAATTTCCCCCAGGTGCAGCTCCCCAAGGGCACCAACAACACCCGCTTCATCCAGGTCCAGCGCAACCTGCCGGGCGAGCTCGGCAAGCTCAACGACCTCTTCGCCCGCTACAAGATCAACATCGCGGCGCAGCATTACCAGACCGATGGCGAGATCGGTTATGTCGTTCTCGACGCCGATGGGCCGGTGGCGAATGCGGTGGAGATCCTGGAGGAGATCCGCCTCCTGTCGGGCACAATCCGGGCTCGCCTGCTGAACCGGGTCTGATCGGGCAACGTCGCCCGATCCGGTCGGGGGCGGTTGTTCTTGAACGGGAATTTGTTAGGCTTCGCGTCAGGTGCCGGCTGCTTCGTGCGGCCGGCCTTTCGCCGCCGCCTGCCTCAATTCCGACGCAGGCCCGCAAGATAGGTTGGGCGAAGGCCTCACAGCCCCGCCCTCCTGCGATTGCAGGCACTCCCGTTCGCCAGCCAAACGGCCCGCATGACCCAGATACTTCCCATCGCTGCCCTTCTCGTCGGTTCCGCGTTGCTGTTGCTCGCGGGCGGTCTTCAGGGGCTGCTGCTGCCGCTCAGGGGCTCGTTCGAGGGCTTTTCCGACGGCTCCCTTGGTCTTCTGGGTACCGGCTGGGCCATCGGCTATATCGGCGGCTGCCTGCTGACGCCGGTGATCGTGAGTCGCGTCGGCCACATCCGCTCCTTCGGCGTGTTCTGCTCGCTCGCCTCCATCGTCGTGCTGCTGAACCTCGTCTTCATGACGCCCTGGGCCTGGATCCCGCTGCGTGCGCTCTCCGGCTTCTGCTTCGCCGGTGCGGCCATGGTGGTGGAGAGCTGGCTCAACGAGCGGGCCAATCCGGAAACGCGCGGCCGCATTTTCGGCATCTACACGATGATCAATCTCGGTGCGACGACCGCCGGGCAGATGCTGCTCACCTTGGGGGATCCCGCCGGCTTCCTGTTTTTCGTGGTCGGTGCGATGGTCTATTCCTGCGCGCTGCTTCCCACCGCCTTGTCGACCGCCGCAGCTCCCCAGCCGCTGTCCCAGGTGCGTCTGGATATCCGCTCGCTCTGGCGCAATTCTCCGGTTGCCGTGATCGGCGTCTTTCTCGTGGGCATCTCCAACAGCGCCTTCGGCACGCTCGGGGCCGTCTATGGCCGCCAAGTGGGGCTATCCGTCTCGTCCATCGCCACCATGATGTCGGTAGCGCTGCTTGCCGGTGCCCTGATCCAGATCCCGATCGGCGTCCTGTCCGACCGCATCGACCGGCGCATGGTGCTGATCGGCATCGCGGTGGTCGGCTGTCTGCTCGGGGCCGGGCTGACGTTCGGCGGCGCCTTGTCGCCCATCGCCATCATTGCGTTGGTCGGGGCCTTCGGCGGCATGATCTATTCGATGTATCCGGTCATCGTCGCCCACGCGAACGACCACTCGCCGCCGGGCGAATTCCTAAAGACCAGCGGCGGTCTGCTGCTGCTGTTCGGTGTCGGTTCAGTGGTCGGCCCGCTGCTTGCGGCCGTGATGATGACGATGACGCGCCCGCAAGGGCTGTTCGCTGTCACTTCCGCCGCTCACGCCCTCATCATCGCCTTCGCGATTTGGCGGATGACCCAGCGTGCACCGGTCGCGCAGGGCGAGAAGGAGGACTTCGTCGCAATGGCCTCGGGGGTTCGCTTCTCCACGCCGGAGACCCTCGCGCTCGACCCGCGCGCCGAGGAAGAAGAAGAGACGTCGCGCGACGCTGCCTGACCCTGGCAAAGGGCGGGCGGTCTTGCCGCTTGCGCCTTGCCACTTGTACCGGGCCACTTGCACTGGCGCGTGCCCCGTGGCATAGATCGCTCGTCATCAAGAGAAGGGCTGGCGCCCTCGCCAACCTGCCCGACCGGGCAAGGTGGTCTCCCTGACACAAAGGACCGGATCAACCGGTTTGCGTTTTGGGGATGTGGCCGCAGAATAGCGGCAACGAAACGGTCGTTTGATCCGCGCCAGTCCTCCTCGGGAAACCGATGGAGGATTTTTTATGTCCAGAGCCGCGTCCGCCGCGCCGACGAGCCTTGACCCCGCAGCCGCGCCCCTCGAAGCGCGGTGTGCCTTTGC
Source organism: Stappia sp. 28M-7 (assembly GCF_014252955.1). NCBI lineage: Bacteria > Pseudomonadati > Pseudomonadota > Alphaproteobacteria > Hyphomicrobiales > Stappiaceae > Stappia > Stappia quadratibracata. Next base: position 1,741,897 of record NZ_JACMIA010000001.1, read on the forward strand.
AGCCTCAGCACCGCTGCGTCTTTCCGAAATTCGTGTTCTGGCTGCCGGCCTGCGGATGCGTGCCACCTGTATCGGCCTTGGCCGGGGCGGGGAGCAGGCTGTTCTCGACGATGCCGAGCGCGCGCGGCGCCTTGCCGATCTCGAGCACCTGTGGACCGGCGGGTGCCGCAGGGCGGTCGACGAAGTGCTGTTTCGCGACATCGCCGCCCGCCATCCGCAGCTCGCCGTGGCGCTGCGTGCCCGCCTGCGTCGGCGTCAGTCCTCGTCTTCCGCCGGGACCGGGATCGGGCGCCCCTGATCGTCGACCGCGACGAAGGTGAAGGTCGCATCGGTCACCTTCTCGCGCTGGCCGTGCCGATGGCGCAGGGCCCAGGCCTCGATGCCGATCTTCATCGAGGTCCGGCCGACGCCCGTCACCCGGCAATAGACGCAAAGCACATCGCCCACATGCACGGGGCGGATGAAGGTCATCCGCTCGACGGAGATTGTCACCACGCGCCGGCGCGCCCGCTGGCCTGCCGCGATGCCGCCGGCAAGGTCCATCTGCGACAGCACCCAGCCGCCGAAGATGTCTCCGGCCGCGTTGGTGTCGGCGGGCATGGCCATCGTCCGCAGCGTCAGTTCGCCGTTCGGGGTTTCGATGGTCTCCTGGTCGCTCACGGGCGATATCTCCTGTCTCGTTGCGGAATCGCGAGGTTACGGATTCAAACCTAGCCCCGCTTTGCCGCAACGCGAAAGAAAAAGCCCCCGGTTCGTGGCGCGAACCGGGGGCAATTTTTTGCGCAAAGGGAGCGTGCTCCCTGTCTTGGGCCGGATGCTGCGATGTCAGGCCGCCGCGACGTCCTTCAGGAATCGGTCGATTTCACCGCGCAGGGCGTCGGTGTTGCGGCTCATGGCGCCGGAGGCGTCGAGGACGTTGTCGGCGGCTGCCGACGTGCTGTCGACGGTGTGGGCCAGCATCTCCATGTTGCGGGTCACCGAGCCGGTGCCTTCGGCCGCCTGCTGCACCGAGCGGGAGATGTCGTTGGTGGCGGCACCCTGCTGCTCGACGGCGGAGGCGATGGAGGCGGTATAGCCGTTCACTTCCTGCATGATCTGGGCGATCTCGCCGATGGCGGCGACCGCCTCGCCGGTCGAGCCCTGGATCGCGGCGATCTGGGCGCCGATCTCCTCGGTCGCCTTGGAGGTCTGGTTGGCCAGCTCCTTGACCTCGGCGGCGACGACGGCAAAGCCCTTGCCGGCCTCGCCGGCACGGGCCGCCTCGATGGTGGCGTTCAGCGCGAGAAGGTTGGTCTGCTCGGCGATGGCCTGGATCAGCGAGACGACCTCGCCGATCTTGTGGGCGGCGGCGGCAAGGCCCGCGACCTTTTCGTTGGTTGAGTGGGTGCCCTGGGTGGCCTGGTTGACGACCTGGGTGGTCTGGCCGACCTGGCGGGAGATCTCGGCGATGGAGGCGGAGAGCTCCTCGGCGGCGCTGGCCACTGTCTGGACGTTGCCGGTGGCGGCGGAGCTGGCCTGCGAGGTCTCGCTGGCGCGCTCGGCGCTTTCCTGGGCGGAGGCGGACAGGGCGCGGGCGGTTTCGTCCAGCCCGCTGGCCGTTTCGCTCACCGTGCCGATCAGCGACTGCACCTTGTCGCGGAAGTCCGCGATGAGCTGTTCGGTGCGGGCCTGGCGGGCGGCGCGGGCATGCGCGTCCTCCGACTGCGCTTCTTCCAGCCGCTGGCGCTCGATGGCGTTTTCGCGGAAGGTTTCGACTGCGCGGGCCATGTCGCCGATCTCGTCGCGGCGCTCGTCCATGCCGGCATCGACAGAGGTGTCGCCGGCGGCCAGTCGGCCCATCACATCGGTGAGGCGTGCGACCGGGCGGGCGAGCGCGCCTGCGCCGAACCAGACAAGCACCAGCACGGCTCCCAGCAGGCCGAGACCGATGGCCAGCATCGTGTTGCGCGCGGTCACGGCACCGGCGATCATCGCCGAATGGGGCACGTCCAGCACGACGTACCACCGCTCCTGAACGTCCGGGAATGTCACGGGCTGAATGGCGACGTACCGCTCACCGAAGAGGGAGGCGGCGGCTTCCGTTCCCACTTTCTGAAGCACTTCAAGGACGTTCCCATCCTCGACGGTCTTGCCGAGGGTGGCGGTATCGGATGTTGCGACCCAAAGGTTGTCGCCGCCGATCAGCTTAACTTCGCCGGCGCCGAACGGGTGATTGGCGGCCATGCGGTCGGCGATGCCCGAAAGGGCGAGGTCGGACGTGGCGATGCCGATCGGCTTGTTGTCCTTGCGCACGACCCAGCTGATGGTGGTCAGCAGCACGTCCTTGCCGTCGATCGGATAGGCGTAAGGCGGGGTGAGCAGAGACCGGTTTTCGCGCACCGGCATGTCGTACCAGCCTTCGGTGCCGGCCTCCTTGGTCATCACCAGCTGCTCGACAGCGACCTTCTTGTCCTCGCCGAAATAGAAATAGGGGACGAAGCGGCCGTTAGCGTCCGAATACTTGTGATCCTTGAAATCGGCATCGCGGCCGTCGAGCCCGTTCGGCTCGAAGGCCAGCGTCATGCCGACAAGGTGCGGATTGTTCTCCACTGTCTTGATCATCAGGTCGCCGAGCCGGTCGCGATCGGTCATGCCGTTGGCGATCAGCCCTTCCGCGGCAGCGGCAACGCTCTTGGCGACGGTCAGCGAACGCGTGAGGCTGCCGGACACCTCGTTGGCATAGGATGTCAGAAGCGCCTTGGCTTCCCGTTCGGCGGCGCTCTCCGCTGCCGAGGACATGACCATCGAGCCGACAAGGCTCACGCCGATGATGGAAACGGAAAACAGTGCGCCGGCACTGACCAGCAGTTTGTTTCTGATCGACAGATCGGAAAAACGCATTTCGAACCCCCTGAAGGCCAGCCGCGAATATCTCCGTCTAAGTGCCTATAGGGGGCGCGTTACCATCGACTTAATCATCAGGATCTTTGCCGATTTCTTATGGGATCCGATCAGTCGCTGTCGTTTCTCGATGATTGTGATCCGCCATGGCAATTTCCTAAAGTTGTTGCCGGTCGTTGTTGGGGTGCGGGGGAGGTGCCTCTATGGCAGCGGCTATTGCCGGATCGCTTCCAGGTCGATGCGGATGGAGACCTCGTCGCCGACCAGCCCATCCGCCACGGCATAGGTCATGCCGAAATCGGAGCGTTTCAGCACGGTGCTGGCGCTGATGCCGATCACATAGGTTCCGCCGAACGGGTAGGGGCCGATCTTGTTGAGCGTGACATCAAGCGTTACCGGCCGCGTCACGCCGCGCAGCGTCAGGTCGCCGGTCACGGTCCCGCTCGTGTCCGTTTGCGGGCGTGCATCCGTCATCTGGAAGGTTATGCGAGGATGCGCTTCCGCACTCAGGAAGTCGCCCGAGCGCAGGTGTCCGTCGCGACGCTCGTCGTTGGAAAAGACGCTCCCGGCCTCGATGGCGACGGAGAGATCGGAGAGTTCACGCGTTTCCTCGTCATAGGTGAAGCTGCCTTCGCCCTTCAGGAACAGGCCCCAAGTGGGGGCGTAGCCGATATGCATGGCGTTGAAGACGACGGAAAAGTGGCTGGGATCGATCCGATAGGCACGCGGCTCGGCCTGCGCGGGCAGGGCAGCGACCGTGAGGACCGCAACAAGAGCGCTGCAGGCGGCGATACGGACAGGCTTGAGTGAAACCATGTGAGACCCTCCTCCCTGGTGATCCTCAAGAACCATATAGGCAGGCTGACCGAGACTGGGAGGGGGCGAACCGGCGTGTGCAGTTGCGACGAGCTGCCCGGCTCAGTCGTTCCACAGCCAGGCGGCGCCCCGCACGCCGGAACTGTCGCCGTGCACCGCCTTGCGGATCGGCACGTCATACTGGTCCGAGAAGACATGCCGGCCGATTTCCCGGGGCAGCAGGTCGTAGAGCTCCGCGATGTTCGACATTCCGCCGCCCAGCACGAAGACATCCGGGTCGAGGATGTTGGCAACCATTGCCATGGCGCGTGCCAGTCGGGAGACGTAGCGCTCCAGATTGGCGAGCGCGTCCGCCTCTCCCGACCGGGCGCGCTCCATGATCTCGTGGCCGGAGAGCGAGCGTCCGGTCGCCTGCTTGTAGTCCCACTGAAAGCCCGTCCCCGAGCACCAGCGGTCGATGGTGCCGCGCTTGCCCGTCCAGCAGTCGGGGCCGGGAAACTCCTCATCCGTCATCCACGGTACGGAAATGTTGCCCCATTCGCCGCCGATGCCGTTGCGGCCGCGATGCGCCCGTCCATCGATTGCGATCCCTGAACCGCAGCCCGTGCCGATGATGATCGCATGCACCACATGCGCGCCCTTGCCGGCACCGTCCGTCGCCTCCGAGACCGCAAGGCAGTTGGCGTCGTTCTCGATGCGGACCGGCCGTGCAAGCGCGGCCTCCAGGTCGCGGTCGAGCGGCATGCCGTTCATCCAGGTGGAATTGGCGTTCTTGACGAGACCGGTTGCCGGCGACAGCGAACCGGGGATGCCGAAGCCCACGGTGCCGCGCTGGCCGGTCGCGCTCTCGGCAGCCTCCACGAGACCGACAACAGCGCGGATGCAGCCCTGATAATCGTCGCGCGGCGTCGGCACCCGCAGGCGAAATCGCTCGGTGCCGTCGCGCTCCAGCGCGATGATCTCCATCTTGGTGCCGCCCCAGTCGATGCCGAGGCGCAGCGGGTCGCTTGCTGTCGTGCTCATCTCAGTTCGTGCTCGCCTCCTCGATCTGGCGCCGGGCCGCCAGCGCCGTGTCGAGGCGCGGTGCGGCGGCGACCAAGAGCCGCGTGTAGGGGTGCCGGGGATGGTCGAACACCCGGGCCGTGCGCCCGCGTTCGACGATCTGGCCGCCGTTCATCACCATCACCTCGTCGGTGATGGCACGCACCACGCTGAGGTCGTGCGAGATGAACAGATAGGCAAGGCCGTGCCGGGCCCGGAGATCAGCGAAGAGGTCGAGGATCTGCGCGCGGATCGACACGTCGAGCGCGGACACCGGCTCGTCGGCGATGATCAGCTTCGGCCGCGTGACCAGCGCCCTGGCGATGGCGATGCGCTGGCGCTGCCCGCCGGAGAACTCGTGCGGATATTTCGCCATGTCGGCTTCCGACAGGCCGACTTCGGTCAGGGCGCCGGCAACCCGGTCCCTGGCCTCTCGCCCGTCGATCTCGCCGCGCAGCAGATAGAGCGGTTCGGCCACCACGCGGCCGATGCGGTGGCGCGGGTTGAAGCTGCCATACGGATCCTGGAACACCACCTGCACGGCCCGGTGCACTGCCTCGCGCGTTGCTCCGCGCGCCGAATGCGGATCCTGGCCCAGCACGGAGATGGCTCCCCCGTCCGGCGCCTCCAGCCCCAGCAGGGCGCGGGCAAGGGTCGATTTTCCGCAGCCCGATTCCCCGACAAGGCCGACGCTCTGACCGGGGCGGATGTCGAAACTGACGCGATTGACGGCGACCACCGGCGGGCTTTTCCGGAACAGGCCCGCGCGCGGCTGCGGATAGGCGCGCACCAGCTCGCGGACTGAGAGGATCGGCTGCATGCCGTGATTGGCCGGGCTATGCGCGGGGCCCTTGCTGCGCTTCGGCACATGGTTCGAGGCCGCCATCAGCGCCTTCGAATAGGGATGGCGCAGGTTTGCGAACAGCGCGGCCGTGCGCCCGCTCTCGACGATCTCGCCGTCCTTCATGATCGCCACCCGATCGGCCATCTCCGCCACTACGGCAAGGTCGTGGCTGATCAGCAGGCAGCCCATCTTCTCCGCCGCGACGATCTCGCGCACCAGGGCGAGGATCTGCGCCTGGATGGTGACGTCGAGCGCGGTCGTCGGCTCGTCGGCGATCAGCAGGTCCGGTTGGCAGGCGATCGCCATGGCGATCACGACCCGCTGCCGCTGCCCGCCGGACAGCTGATGGGGAAAGCGCTCGGGCGTCACCCGGGCGCGCGCCAGACCCACCCGGTCGAGCAACACCCGGACCCGCTCCATCGCCGTAGCCCGCGTCATCCGCATGTGCAGGACCAGCCCTTCGGCGATCTGCTCGCCGATGGTCTTCACCGGGTTGAGCGCGGTCATCGGCTCCTGGAACACCATGCCGATCCGCCGTCCGCGCAGCCGGCACATCGCCGCCTCGCTCACCGACAGCACGTCGGCCCCGTCCAGCAGGATGCGCCCGCGCGCCTCTGCCCCGTGCGGCAGCAGCTGCATGGCGGCCAGTGCGGTCATCGACTTGCCGGAACCGGATTCGCCCACCAGGCCGAAGGTCTCGCCGCGGCCGATCTCCAGCGAGACACCCTTGAGGATCCGCTTGCCGTGAATGTCGACGTCCAGCCCCTCGACCGCGAAGAAGCCGCTCATGTCGTGCGCCTCTTCAGTCGCGGGTCGAGCAGGTCGCGCAATCCATCGCCCAGAAGGTTGAGACCGAGCACGGTGACGACAATGGCAAGACCCGGATAGAGGGCAAGGCTCGGCGCCAGTGCCATCATCGTCTGCGCCTCGTTCAGCATGCGTCCCCAGGAGGCCAGCGGCGGCTGCGCGCCGAGGCCGACATAGGACAGGCCCGCTTCGGCCAGGATGCCGAGCGAGAACTGGATCGTGCCCTGCACGATCAGCAGGTTGGCGATGTTCGGCAGCACATGCTCGGCGATGATCCGTACCTCGCCCTTGCCGGAGACGCGCGCGGCGAGCACGAATTCGCGCGATTTCAGCGACAGCGCACCGCCGCGCGCCACCCGTGCGAAGACGGGAATGTTGAAGATGCCGATGGCCAGGATCGCGTTGATCGCGCCGGGGCCGAGGATCGCGGTGATCATCACCGCCGACAGAAGCGCGGGGAAGGCGAAGACGAGATCGTTCGCCCGCATCAAGGTCTCGTCCAGCCAGCCGCCGCGCGCGGCCGCCAGCAGTCCCAGCGGCACGCCGACGAGGATGCCGATCCCAACCGCCACCAGGGCGACGGCAATGGACGTGCGCGCGCCCACCATCAGCATCGACACCATGTCGCGGCCGAACTGGTCGGTGCCAAGAAGATGCGTCAGCGAGGGGGGCTTGAGCCGGTTGGCGACCGACAGAACGTCGATCGGATAGGGCGTCCAGACCAACGAGATCAGCGCCGCTACCAGGACGAACGCGACGATGGCCGCACCGGCGACCAGTGTCTTGTGCTGCGCGGCCATGCGCAGTGCTCCTGACCCTGCCATCGCTCAGCGCCTCCTCAGCCGGGGGTCGACCAGCGCATAGGCGAGATCGACGAGGAAAGTCACCAGGATCACGCAGGCGACCAGCAGCACGACGACGCTTTTCACCACGATCAGGTCGCGCTGGGTGATCGCCTGGAAGATCAGCCGCCCGAGACCGGGCAGGTAGAACACGTTTTCGATGATGATCGTGCCGGCGATGAGGAACGAGAACTGCAGGCCGAGGATCGTCAGAACCGGGATCAGCGCGTTGCGCACCGCGTGCTTCCACAGAACCGCGCGCCGGGTCAGGCCCTTAGCGCGCGCCGTGCGCACATAGTCCTCGTGCAGCGCGTCGATCAGGGATGACCGCATGACGCGGGCAAGGATCGCCGCCTGCGGCAGCGCCAGCGCGATGGCCGGCAGCAGCAGTGCCTTCAGCGCAGGCCACAGCCCGGCCTCCCAACCGGGAAAGCCGCCGGAGGGGACCAGCCGCAGCGTCACCGCGAAGACGAAGACCAGCAGCATCGCGAACCAGAAGTTCGGAACGGCGATGCCGACCTGCGTCAGCGCCATGATACCGCCGTCCTGCCAGCGGCCGCGCTTGGAGGCGGCATAGACGCCGACGGGGATCGCGATCACCGTGGACAGCGCCAGCGCCAGCAGTGCCAGCGGCAGCGAGACGGTAATGCGCGCGGCGACCAGATCGGCCACTGGTACGGAATAGGTGTAGCTGGTGCCGAGATCGCCGGTGGCAAAGCCTGTGACCCAGCTCAAGTAGCGCTCCCACGCCGGGCGGTCGAGGCCGAGCTGGCCGCGCAGCGCGGCGAGCGTGTCGTCCTGCGCGTTGATGCCCAGCATCACCTGCGCCGGGTCGCCCGGCACCACCTCCAGCACCAGGAACACGACCACGGTCGCGACGATCAACGTCGCGAACAGTCCGGCAAAGCGTTTGGCGGCGTGGACCAGCATCGGGCGAGGCGGCTCCGGGCGAGAATCTGTCGACGTGCCAACGCTATAGGGGAAGAGCCCGGCGGAAAAGGGCTTAGAGTTCCTCTATCAAAATAACTAAATTTCGACATCTCGCGGCCTAGATGCTTCTAGCATCAAATTGACCCCGGTAAATTGAACTAAAAAAGTCGCCCTGATGTAAACGATTATGACAGAGGCTTACCCCCCTCCCTTCTCCTTATTGGTTGGAGCTTGTATAAGGAACGGGCCACGCAATCCGAGTGGACGGCCGCTTAATGACTTTGCAGCCAAATGAAGGCTCTCTTGTAATTGAGGAGAGTGCTGTTTCTTATCAGAGAGGGGCATCGCTACTAAGGTCTGATTCTGTCGCATAGTTCAAATCCTCCCACCATTTGCATAATGGGCGATTCATTTTTTATCGCAAGCTTGTGAGCGAGCTTATAAGTGAAATGTGATCGAGCGGATAAAAATCAGATGAAGGTTCAAACGGAATTTCCTGAATTGGTTTTTGGGTTGGTGGGCCCGATAGGGGTCGATATGGATGCAGTTGAGCGCAAGCTGCACGACGCGCTGATATCGGTTGGATATAAGACAACGACAATTCGACTGACAGATTTGATGCGTCAAGTCGCAGTTGATGGGCCTGAAATTTCTGATGATGGTAATCAGGTCGAGCAGTATAAATCTCGTATTAGTTATGCGAATTCGGTACGGGAGCGATGTGATAACGATGCTGCGCTAGCTGGGTTGGCAATAGCTGATATCAAAAGAAAACGGAGCGCAGGACAAAATTCCGGCTCTTCAAGTGCACCTGAAGAGTTGACGCCACCGATTGAGAGGATGGCCTACATACTCAGGCAATTGAAGAGATCCGAAGAAGTTGAGCTTCTTCGAAAGGTTTATGGTCGAAAATTTATTCAGATTTCAGTTCATGCCGCTGAGGACTTCCGTCGAACTAATCTAATAAATTTATTTTCGCGCGGAAATTCCATCTTGTCTCGAGAAGAGTGCGAGGTAGCGGCTGATGAACTTATCGAGATAGACATGAATGAGCGTACAGATCTTCATGGACAAAGGATTGAGGAGGTATTTCATCTTGGGGATGCATTCATTGATGGGCGGAGAGAGGATTATATAGAAAGGTCTATCAGGCGATTCATTGAGGCGTTTTTCGGTAAGAACTCAATAAGTCCTACGCGTGATGAGTATGGTGCGTATATTGCGGCTTCCGCTGCATTGAGATCTATTGACCTTTCTCGTCAGGTGGGAGCTGCGATATTTTCTTCGGAAGGGGAAATTATTTCGTTGGGTTGTAACGAGGTCCCTAAATACAAAGGCGGGACATACTGGGAGGATTCTGAAGAAAAACATCGCGATTTTGATGATAGGACAGATTCTAATCGCGTAGAGAAGAATCGGATTATTTTCGATTTCTTGAAAAAGTTGGAGGCTATTGGAGTCTTGGGGGAGGACTCGGAGAGGATATTTGAAGGTGAAGATTTTAAGTTGGCTGTGAAATCCGCGTTGATTTCGGATATCACAGAATTTGGGCGAATGACACATGCTGAGATGACAGCATTGTGTGATGCAGCGCGATTAGGACGCGCGACGAAAGACGCGACTATATTTGTAACGACTTTTCCGTGCCACAATTGTGCAAAGCACATTATAGCGTCGGGCATCAGCCGTGTCGTTTTTATTGAGCCTTATCCCAAAAGCAAGGCGTTGTCTTTGCACCAAGATTCGATAATTCTCGACTCGCGAGAAGGGGAGAGGGTTTGTTTTACGCATTTTGTGGGCATTTCTCCTCGGAGATATAGAGATATCTTCGAAAAGAAGTCGAGAAAGCAGTCCGATGGTAAGATAATAGAATGGTACTGGGGGGTGCCGTCGCCAATGATTGAGGATAAGAGTTCATCTTATTTATATAATGAGGATTCTGCAGTATTTTCTTCTCTATCGTTGGTGGCGGAGGAGATGAATATTATTGTTTATTGAGATTTGTTGCGTTTTTTGTGGGTCGGTGCTGCATTTTCGAGTCATTCTCCACCCTCGTCATTTTCCGCGATTTCAGGGGTGCATGGTGCGCGCGCGCGGACTAATCTCGGCCTCCCGAACCGCTTGCCGGCCCGGTCGTCCTGCTTGCGGGCGGCCCGCCCGAGAACAATGCAACGAACGATCCCTGGGAGGATACATGACGATCTGGAGCAAACTCGCCATCGCCGGCCTTGCCGCGCTCGTGCCTCTGTCCGCATCCGCCGAGACGCGCGTGACCTACAAGTCGGCCTCCGCCGGCACCTCCTATTACCAGATGGGCGTGCAGATCGCCGAGGCGATCAAGGCCGGCACCGACGGCGGCATCATCGTCACGCTGGAAGAGAGCCAGGGCTCGGTTCAGAACGTGATGGAAGCGGCAGTTCGGCCGGGCAACTACGTTTTCACCACGCCTCCCGGCCTCGTCGGCCTGGCGCAGGGCGCCAAGGGCCCGTTCGACGGCAAGGGCAATCCGAAGTTCGACGAGATCCGCGCGCTCTTCCCGATTCCCTCGCTGACGATGCACTTTGTCATGTCGACGGAGAGCGGCGTGACCGATTTCGCCGGCATGGAAGGCAAGAACATCCTGATCGGCAAGGGCTCCTTCGGTGCGACGGAAGGCGCTAAGTATCTCGATCTCTTCGGGCTGAAGGACAAGGTCAACCTCGCCGACGTCGAGCTGTCCAATGCGGGCGCTGCGCTCAAGAACGGCCAGATCGACGGCTTCGTGACCGCCGGCTCCTGGCCGGCGCCGAATGTCATCGAGGCAGCCGCCGGCACCGGCGTGACGCTGCTCTCGCTTTCCGATGAGCAGGTCGCGGCGACCAAGCGCACCCGCACGGTGATCCCGGCCGGCACCTATGCCGGTCAGGACAAGGACGTCGTCACCACCTCGCTGGACGTGGTCGCCTTCGCCACCACCGCGATGGATGACGAGACTGCGTATCAGATGACTAAGACCTTCTGGGAGCAGAAGGAAAAGATGAGCGCCGATGCGCCGTGGTGGAAGGGCGTGACGACCGAAATGCTCGCCAGCATTTCCGGCAAGATCCACCCGGGCGCGCAGCGCTACTATTCGGAAAAGGGCATTGCCCTGACCGACGCGCAGAAGTAAGCGCACAACAGTCAGTGTCTGGGGCCGGCCTCTAAGCCGGCCGTCTGCCAGACTTACGCGGTTCCGGCCCGGGCATCTGTCCGGGCCGATGCCTTTTCCCTTGCAGCTTTCGTTTCCGGCTCGGTGCCGGCGGTTCACCAGGACGGCGTTCATGTCTCTTTCGGCCCGGCTCTTCTGGGCAGCGCTCGGCGCGCTGTCCATCGGCTTTCACCTCTGGCTGGTCTTCACCGGCCTGGTGCCAAACCTGGTAAGCCGGCCGTTGCACATGGCGCTTGCAGTTCCTTTCGTCTTCGTGCTGATGGCGCGTACTCCGTTCCAGCGCTGGACCGGCTTGCCGCTTGCCGCCGTCGGCATCGCCGCGTGCCTGTGGGTCGCCTGGAACCACGACATGCTGGGCGACCAGTACGGCTTCCTGGTGGATGACGGACAGCTCGCCATCGCCCTTGCCCTGCTTTTCGTCACGCTGGAGATGGCGCGCCGGGCCATCGGCTGGCCGCTGCCGCTGGTCGCCGCGATTGCGCTCGCCTATGCGGTCTGGGGCGAGGCGATCCCCGGCGAGTTCGGCCATCCCGGCCTGCCGATGGCCAGTCTCTTCGGCACGCTGACGATTGCCGAGGGCGCTCTGTGGGGCAAGCTGACTGGCGTCTCGGTCTCGGTCGTCGCCATCTTCGTCATCTTCGGCGCGGTGCTGAATGCCGGCGAGGCGGGGCAGGGGTTCATGAATGTCGCGGCGGCCGCCGCAGGCCGCCTGCGCGGCGGTGCGGCCAAGGTCTCGGTGATCTCCTCCGCGCTGTTCGGCTCGATTTCGGGCTCGGCCTCGGCCAATGTCGCCTCCACCGGCGCCATCACCCTGCCGGCGATGACCCGGCTCGGCTATCCACGCTCGCTCGCAGGCGCGGTCGAGGCGGTCGCCTCCTCGGGCGGTCAGATCATGCCGCCGCTGATGGGGGCAGGCGCCTTCGTGATGGTGGAGCTGACCGGCACGCCCTACTCGGACATCATGATGGCCGCGCTCCTGCCGACCTTTCTCTATTTCCTTGCCGTGTGGGTGGGCATTGATGCCTTCTCCTTCCGCCATGTGCTGAAAGGCATCGCGCCGGAGGACCGGCCGGCCCTGCGTGCGGTCGTCATCACCTCCGCCTTCTTCCTCGTGCCGTTCTCGATCCTGCTGTGGGGCATGTTCGGCCTCAAGGTGACGCCGCAATACGCCGCCTCGCTGGCGATCCTCGTCGGTGCCTTGCTCCTTGTCCTCGATGCTCGCCTGAGTTTCGATTGGCGCCGCACCCTGTTGCGACTGGAGGAAGCGGCGGTGAACTCCGGCCGGCAGATCGCCACCATCGCGGCGATCATCCTGTGCGCCTCCATCATCATCGGCGTGCTCGGGCTGACCGGTCTTGGGGTCAAGATCACCTCGCTGATCCTGTCCGGCTCGGGCGGGCTGCTGTGGCCGGCGCTGCTGCTCACCGCGCTCGCCTGCCTCATCCTCGGCATGGAGGTGCCGACGACGGCCGCCTACGTGATCTGCGTTTCGGTGGCCGGCCCGGCGCTTACCGCACTCGGCGTGCCGGTACTTCAGGCGCATCTCTTCGTGTTCTGGTACGCGCTGCTGTCGACCATCACGCCGCCGGTCTGCGGTGCGGTCTTCATTGCCGCCGGCATGGTCGGGGAGAACTGGCTGAAGGTCGCGGCCTCGGCCATGGCGCTCGGCCTCGGGCTCTATCTCGTGCCGCTCGGCATGATCGCCAATCCGGACCTGATCGCGCTCGCTGCTGACCCGGCCATGGCACTGCTCGCCGCTCTGAAAGTCGGCGCGGCCCTCTCGGCCATATCCTTCGGCGTCATCGCCCCGATCAATCCGCTGCTGCGCGCCGGGCTCGTTGCGGGCGGCGGCGTGCTGCTCTTCATCTAGCGAACGCCCGCAACGGCGCAATGAAAAGGGGCGGGGCCTTGCGGCCGCCGCCCCTCGTCGTTTCTGCCGGCCGTCAGGCCGGGGTCATTCCCAATAGACGCCGGTCAGGTCGTTCGCCTGGATCGGCGAGTTGACCCACATGCCCTTGAGGTTGGCGCTCCACACACCGGCCTTGGCCAGCTGGAACAGGAACACGTTGACCGCGTCCTCGGCGATGATCCGCTGGGCATCGCCCAGCAGCTTGTAGCGCGCCTGTTCTTCGGTCGTCGTCTCCAACTCGGCCATCACCTTGTCGAAGGCCTCGCTGTCATACTGGAAATAGTAGTCCTTGCGGCCGTAGATGTTGATGTCCATCGGCTCGGTATGGGAGATGATGGTGAAGTCGAAGTCCTTGCCCTTGAAGACTTCAGACAGCCACTGCGCCCATTCCAGCGGCACGATCTCCAGCTCGACGCCGATCTTCTTCAGGTCCGAGGCGATCAGCTCGCCGCCGCGGCGGGCATAGGTCGGCGGCGGCAGCTTCAAGGTCGCCTTGAACCCGTCCGGATAGCCGGCCTCGGCAAGCAGCGCCTTCGCCTTGTCGAGATCGAGCGGATAGGTGCCCGTCAGGTCGACATAGGCCGGGTGATGCGGAGCGAAATGGCTGCCGATCGGCGTGCCGTTGCCGAACATCGCGCCGTCGATCACCGCCTGGCGGTCGACCGCATGGGAGATCGCCCGGCGCACCCGCACATCGGAAAGGGGCCCTTTCTTGTTGTTCATGGCGAGGATGGTCTCGCCCTCGGTCGAGCCGACGGCCACGGTAAAGCGCGGGTCGGCCGCCAGCATCGGCAGGTTCTCGGTCGCCTGGAAGTTCGGGAAGGCGTCGATATCGCCGGCCATCAGCGCGGCGAGCTCCGCCGCCGGATCGGCGATGATGCGGAAGGTCGCCCGGTCGAGCTGCGCCGGCTCGCCCCAGTATTCGGCGTTCTTGGCCAGCTCGATACGGTCACCCTGCACCCACTGAACCAGCTTGAACGGCCCCGTGCCGATGGGCTTGGAGGTGTTGGAGGAGGCGGTCTCCTCCGCCACCATCGCGGCATCGCCCCAGCCCAGATTGAACAGGAACGCGCCGTTCGGCTTCTTCAGCGTGACCTTGAGCGTCAGCGGATCGACGACCTCGACCTCCTCGATGCCCTCGAACAGCGGCTTCTGCGCATTGGTGCTGAACTCGCCGCGTGCCCGGTTGAGCGAGAACTTGGCGTCGTTGGCGTCGAAGTCGGTGCCGTCGTGATACTTCACGTCCGCCTGCAGGTGGAACGTGTAGGTCAGCCCGTCTTCGGAAATCTCCCAGCTCTTCGCGAGCCAGGGCTTCACAGCTCCCTCCGCGTCGATGCGCGTCAGACCCTCGAAGATGTTGGCATAGGTGATCTCGTCGATGGCCGCTGCCGCGCCCGCGGTCGGGTCGAGATGCGGCGGCTCGAGCCGGACGCCGATATTGACGTCGGTGCGGATCGTCTGCGCGCCCGCCGGGGTGATGGGGGCGGTCGCCGCCAGCATCGCCGTGAGGGCGGTGGCGAGCACGCCGCGCCGGGTGAAACGTCCAGTCATGCCTGAGGCCTCCCGTTCTTTTGCACGTCCTTCGCCCGTCCGGCCACCGGAGGGGCGGGTTCTCTTCCCGCGTGTGCGGTGCACACTACCGCGCCATTCCCAGCAGCGCCATGGTCGCCTGGGCCATCACCTTCGCGCTGTCGACCATGTCGTCGATGCCCACGAACTCGTCCGGCCGGTGGGCCATGTCGAGAATGCCGGGGCCATAGGCGATGCAGTCGTGCAGGTGGCCGATACGCGCGATGTGCTTCTGGTCGTAGGAGCCGGGCGAGATCACATAGTCGGGGCTCTTGGCCAGCACCTCGCGGATGCCGTCCGCCACCGCCCGCACCACCGGCGCGTCGCGATCCGTCATGGTCGGGATCACTTCCATCAGGTCGCGGATGCGATAGTCGAAGTTCTGGCGCGTGCGCGTCAGGTCGTCGAGGATCGACATCACCTCGTCCTTGACCTCGTCCAGGCTCTCCTCGATCAGGTAGCGCCGGTCGATGACCATGCGGCAACTGTCGGGCACGCAAGGGGAGGGCAATCCGTCGAAGCCTTCGGGCTGGCCGCCATGGACCGAGTTGATGTTCAGCGTCGAGGAGCGCGCCCCTTCCGGCACCACCGGCATATCGGTGTGCTTGGCTGCCAGCTTGGGGAACAGCTCGGTCTCGAACCGGTCGAGCACCGCCCCCATGTGGCGCACGGCGCAGTCGCCCAGGAACGGCATCGATCCGTGGGCGATGGAGCCCTTGGTCTCGATCTCCGCCCACCACACGCCGCGATGGCCGAGGCAGATGCGGTCCTTGTTCAGCGGCTCGGGGATGATCACGTGGTCGACGCGCGGCTTGGAGAACATGCCGAGCCGGGCGAGATAGGCAACCCCGCCGAAGCCGCCGGACTCCTCGTCCACCGTGCCCGAGATCTCGATGGCGCCGGGAAAGTCCGGCACCGCCTCCAGCAGGGCCTCCACTGCGATGATCGAGGCGGCGAGGCCGCCTTTCATGTCGCAGGCGCCGCGTCCGTAGACCTTGCCGTCCTTCACCTCGCCGCCGAACGGATCGAAGGTCCATCCCTGGCCGGCCTCGACCACGTCGATATGCGAGTTGAAATGCACGCAAGGTCCGGGCCGGCGACCCTCGATGCGGGCGACCACATTGGTCCGCGGATAGCGGGCGCTGTCGCCCGGCGTGTCTTCTGCGCGGATGTAGCGAACCTGAAAGCCGCGCCGCGCCAGCCGGTTGCCGATCAGCTCGGCACAAGGGGTATAGGCCTCGCCCGGCGGGTTGATGGTCGGAATACGGATGAGGTCCTGCGTCAGCGCGACGACGTCGTCCCGCTTGTCCTCGACGCGTCTAAAAAGCGCCTCCAGCATGTGGTCTCCCGTGATAGGACTTGAACTGCGCAACCGGTGGTGTCGGGACGGCATCGTGCCTCAGGCCGGAACCGGTTTCCAGCGCATCCGCAAGGCAGGCCTTGCGGGATTTTCGGGCACGACGCCCGTCGGGAGCGGCAATGGCGAAAGACGCTGCGTCACGCGGTGGAGGGCGGCCGGAAAAATCGATCCTGCCTCCGCTCTTGCGCGGGGTGGCGGGACCGGGCGCGTCCGCGCTCGCCGCGTTGAACCGTCGCCGGATTTTCGCCAGGACCCTGATTCTGCTGGCGATCGGCAGCGGCGTGGCCGCCGGGTCGCTGCTGTTCCTGCGTCCGCCAGTCGAACCGCCGGCCCCTGTGGAGGTCGCGCCGCCCGACCCCTTCGCCGGTTTGCCGCCGCGCCTGCGGGCACGGCTTCTCGACGAGGCGCCAGATACCGCGCTCGAGCGCCCCGCCGCCTTCAAGCGGGTCTTCGGCGGTGATCCGCGCGACCTGTGCAAGGCGATCTCCGAGCTCGGCGTGCCCATGTCGGAATGGCGGCTCGATCCCTTCGTTGCCGGCTTCTGGTACTGCGTCAGCGATCTCGCGGTGATTGGCCGCGCGACGCCGGGAGGGGCGCGCTCGTCCTTGTTCGTCAACCTGCGCGGCCAGTCGGAACAGACGCTCAACACGGTGCGGATCAAGCTGAACGGCGACAACCCGCAGACGGCGCCGGCGGCCCGCGCCGCGCTCCTGCGCGTGCTGGATGCGGTCGGCGAGCGCTACGGCTGGCCCTGGCCGGCAGAGTTCCGGGCGGCCATCGAGCAGGGCGGAGAGGTGGAGCTGGAGCAGTTCGGCATGCGCCTGCGCGTGCTGCCGGAAGACGCGCAGCTGACGGGCGACGAGGCGTCTGTCGTCCGTCTCAACGTCATCCTCGATTTTCCCGTCGTCGACCTTGTGGCTCCGGCGGAGCTGTTCGCGCCCTTTGCCTGGGAGGAGGAGGCGAGCGGGCGCCGCCGCAACCGCCCGGTCGGCGGAGCGACGCTGCGCACGCCGCCCTCCGGCGACATCATCTTCAGCGCGACGGAGGAGGAGACGGAGGGCGAACGCCCGCCGCTCAGCGGCCGGGAAGCGGAATGAACTCTTCCGCGTCGCCAGGAACGGTGTCGAAGCGCATCTGCTTCCAGTCTTCCTTGGCCTGGTCGATCCGCTCCTTCGAGGAAGAGACGAAGTTCCACCAGATGTAGCGCGGCCCGTCCATCGGCTCGCCGCCCAGCAGCAGGAAGCGCGCCGGCAGGCTGCCGGTCGCCCGCACCGTGATGTTGTCGCCGGGCTTGAACACCAGAAGTTGGCCTTCCTCGAAGCTCTCGCCGGCGATCTCGATGGTGCCGCCGACCGTATAGATCGCGCGCTCCTCGTGGGTGGCGTCGACCGGCATGGTTCGGCCCGGCTCCAGCGTCACGTCCGCATAGATCGTCTCCGAAGCGGTCTTGACCGGCGAGCGGGCGCCGAACATGTCGCCCGCGATCACCCGGACATTGACGCCGTGGTCCTCCAGAACGGGCAAGCCGTCGCGGCCGACATGCTCGAAGGCCGGCGCGCTTTCCTCCGCATGCTTGGGCAGCGCCACCCAGCTCTGGATGCCGAAGAGCTTGCGCCGGTGGCCCTTCACTTGCGGGTCCTCGCGCTCGGAATGGACGATGCCGCTGCCGGCGGTCATCCAGTTCAGCTCGCCCGGACGGATAGCCAGGTCCGACCCTAGGCTGTCGCGGTGGTGGATCTCGCCCTCGAACAGGTAGGTCACGGTCGCAAGGCCGATATGCGGGTGCGGCCGCACGTCGATGCCGCCGGTCTCGAGGAATTCGGCCGGTCCCATCTGGTCGAAGAAGATGAAGGGGCCGACCATCTGCCGCTTCGGCGAGGGCAGGGCACGTCGCACCTCGAAGCCGCCGAGGTCGCGGGCACGCGGCACGATCACCGTGTCGATCAGGTCGCAGGCGCCGGCATCGCCGGGCGTGGGGTCGAGGTCGGGCATCCAGGTCATCGGCAGGTCTCCCTCTGGCGGCCTTGTCCGCGTCGGACAAGCGGCTGGTCATGAGACGGGCCGCTGGGTTCGGCGACCGTCCCTTAGGGTCTCGCCATTCCACGCGGAAGGCAAGGCAATGACAGGGAGATAACCCTTGCAGGATCTCGCGCTAGATGCGGCCGGCGCGACACAGCGTTCCCGTTTGCGGAACCAGCCGCCACCATCCCACCGGCCGGTTTGCCGAGAGTCCGTTAGGCAGGTTCTGGCGTCAGGTACCTTCCAACCGTTTCCAGAATTTTGTCTTTGTGAGCGAATATTTCTTCAAGGGTCTCTATCGGGACGCGCGTTTCTGTCTTCGTTTCATCAAATAGTCCAATGTAAAATTTCTTCCCATTGAAGTGAAGGCGAACAATGGGCTTGCGGTTATTGTTCTCGAAGAGGACGCCGCAATAAGATTTCTGGTCTCGCATGTGGATGTTGGAAGCAGGGGTCACTTCAGAGCAAATCGCCCTTATCATGTAGAATGCGTCAAGCTCTTCCTGAGTGGTAACGATGTCGCTCGCTTCCTCTTCTTCGGGAAGGCTATCAGCATCGGTGGCTCCGTCGCGCTCGTTGCCTTCCAGAACGGCATTGAATTTCTGCCGCGCTTTTTGTCTGAAAAGGTCGTCGAACGCACGCTTGATTATCGGTCGCAGTGACTCGACGACTTGTTTGGTGATGTTGCCTTCATAGAAGCTGCGGGCGACGGACTTTACAAACTCATCGTCCGGCGCGTTCCACTGGCTGTTGATGTAGGCGGTTGCCAAGCGTGTGTACTTCAACGAAGACGCCGCGGAGCGGATCTTTTCTATGTCGAACCGATCAACATGGAATTTCTCGATCTCCTTCAAGTCATTTTCGTCGTAAGCATCCAAATCAAACTTGAAAAACGGTGCGCTATCCATCTTGTTCTTGTCTTCGATGTCAGTGAAGAACCAGAACTGGATGCCATTGGTCAGGATGGCGATCCGAGCCTCGGTGACCGTAAAGTATCGGAATAGCTGATTGTACTGAGCGTCAGAAAGATTGGTGCTGATCGATTTCGCTTCGATTAGGTATTCAATTCTATCGCCAATCCGAACTGCGTAGTCGACTTTTTCTCCTTTCTTCGTTCCAACATCGGATACGAATTCGGGAATGACTTGCGATGGATTGAAGACGTCGAACCCCAAAGCTCGGAGAAAGGGCATCACCACAGCGTTTTTTGTGGCTTCTTCTGTTTGTGCCATCTTGCGCGCTGACTGTGAGCGGACGGACAGCTCGGAAACAGAATCCTTGAAACTCATTTTAACCCCCCAATAAAAACAACTGAAAACATATGCAATTATCAAAGTTCGAAATTGGAAATTCAACAATATTTTTCTAAGCTTCGGGTCCCGTCACCGCGCTGCAATGCTCCACTGCTAACCAGCCGAAAACTTGGTCTTGAAGGTCTGGCGATGTCTCTCAACGTGCTTCTCATCACTGCCGACCAGTGGCGCGGCGACTGTCTCGGGATCGCCGGCCACCCGGTCGTGCGCACACCCAATATCGACGCCCTGGCACGGGAAGCGGTGTATTTCTCCCGCCACTACTGCCAGGCCGCGCCCTGCGCGCCGGCACGTGCCTGCCTCTATACCGGTCTCTACCAGATGACCAACCGGGTGGTGCGCAACGGCACGCCGCTCGATGCGCGGCACGACACCATCGCGCTTGCCGCCCGCCGGGCCGGCTACGACCCGACGCTGTTCGGCTATACGGACCAGTCCGTCGACCCGCGCACGGTCACTGGCGACGATCCCTGGCTGCGCACCTATGAGGGCATTTTGCCGGGCATGAGCGTGCGTGTGCGCGTGCCGGAGGATCACGGCCCCTGGCTCTCCTGGCTGGCATCGCGCGGGCACGAGTTGCCCGATCCGCCGCAGGACATGTGGCTGCCTGTGGACGGTCCCGCCGATCCGCCCTCGGGCCGTCCGGCGCGCTATTCGGCCGAGGAGACCGAGACCGCGTTCCTGGTCGACGAGTTCCTGCGCTGGCTCGGCGAGGTGGAAAGCGCTCCGCCCGCCCGCGCCAAGGCCGGCGGGCGCCCCTGGTTCGCGCATCTGAGCTTCATTCGGCCGCACCCGCCCTTCATCGTGCCGGAGCCCTATGCCTCCATGTACGATCCGGCCGATGGGCCGGGCTTCCTCGGCGCGGCAACGCCCGACGAGGCGGCGCGCCTGCATCCCTTCCTCGGTTATGCGGTCGAGCAGCAGGACAAGTCGCATTTCGTCTGGGGCGCGACGGGCAAGGTGCGCGACTGGGACGAGAGCGTACGCCGGCAGATGCGCGCCACCTATTGGGGAATGGTCTCCGAGGTCGATGCGCAGATCGGCCGGATCGTCGCCGAGCTGAAGGCGCGCGGGGAATGGGACAACACGCTGGTCGTGCTCACCGCCGACCACGGCGAGATGATGGGAGACCACCAGCTCTTCTCCAAGCTCGGCTTCTACGATCAGGCCTATCACATCCCGCTGATCGTCCGCGATCCGCGCAAGGGCAAGGGCCATGGCCGGACGGTCGAGGCCTTCACCGAGTCTGTCGACATCATGCCGACGGTGCTGGAAGCGATCGGGGCGACCTGTCCGCCATGGCTCGACGGAGCGCCTCTGACCGCCTTCCTGGAAGGGGGCGTTCCGGCCGAATGGCGCGATGCGGCGCACTGGGAGTACGACTTCCGCGAGGTCGCGACCGGCGAGGCGCAGACCGCGCTCGGTCTGTCGCTCGATGCCTGCTCCATGAGCGTGATCCGCGATGCGGACGTGAAATACGTCCACTTCGCCGGCCTGCCGCCGCTGCTCTTCGACCTTGCCGCCGATCCTCACGAGACGCGCAATGTCGCGGATGACCCGGCTTATGCCTCGCTGCGGCTGCACTATGCGGAAAAGATGCTGTCCTGGCGCGCGCGCCATCTCGACCGACGGTTGACCGGCATCGAACTCACCGAGGACGGACCGGTCGACGCCAGAGGCGCCTGACCGGCAGGGCTTCAGGCGGACGCGGGAACGCGCTCGGTTTCGGCCGGGTGCTCCTGCGCTGCCGCCTCGGCGGCCATCTCGCCGGCGGGAGCGGGATTGGGGCGGCACATGCCGGCCAGCGTCTGGCAGATCGGCCAGCGGTCGGTGTCGCTGAGCGTCGTGACCTCACGCACCACGTCGGCCACGGTCTCGCGCAGCCAGCGATGGGCTGGCTCGGCATCGTCGCGCCCGTGCCAGATCAGCGACACGGTGAAGTCGTCCAGCTCCACCGGCGGTTCGAAGATTTCCAGGTCCAGCATTTCCGCCTTGGCCAGCGCGATACGCGCCGGCAGGCAGGAGACCAGGTCGGCCTTGGCGACCGCATAGGGCGCCATGATGAACTGCGGCAGCGTCAGGAACACCCGGCGCGACAGACCGCGATTGGCAAGCTCCCGGTCCAGCGAGCCGCCGGTGGCGTGGCGCGGCGTCACCACCACGTGCTCGGCCGCCACGAACTGTTCCAGTGTCGGCCCCTGCGGGCCGAACCGCCCGCGCCGGGCGATTCCCACCAGCCGGTCCGAATAGAGCGGCATCGCCCGGTGGCGTGCCTCCAGCTCGCCGGCAACGCCGATGGCCATGTCGATCTCGCCGTCGTCCAGCATCGGTGTCATGCCGGCGGCGCGGGAGTTCTTGATGTGCAGGTCGAGCTTGGGCGCTGCATTGCGGAACCGCAGGATCAGAGCCTCCAGCAGCACCGCCATCGAATTGTCGGTCATCGCGATGCGCACCGACCGGTCGAGGTTGCACGGGTCGAAGGTGAGCGCCGGCGCGATGGCCTCTTCGATCCGCCGCAGCGCCTCCGACACCGGCATGGCCAGCGACTGTGCCCGCGCGGTCGGCTCCATGCCCCGCCCCGAGCGCACGAACAGCTCGTCGTCGAGGAGCGCCCGCAGCCGCGACAGCGCGTTCGACATCGCCGGCTGCGACAGGCCGATGCGCCGCGCGGCGCGCGTCACGTTGCGCTCGCTCATGAGCGCGTCGAACGCCACCAGCAGGTTGAGGTCGACCGAGGATATATTCATCTCGTCAATGTTCCCGGATATCCAAAATCAATTGGACGATGGATGGATCGTGACCCACTTAAGGTCGCGTAGCAATCGCGCAAGTCCCGTCTCCCGGCTTTTTGCGTTTCTTCGGGCGGAAGAAAGCAGGGAGAGGGGACTGGCGCGATCCAGCCAATCCCGTTCATCAGGAGGGACGGATGATCCGATTGAACATCAATGGCCAGGATCGCGAGATCGATGTCGATCCCGATACGCCGCTGCTCTGGGTCCTGCGCGACGAACTCGGCATGACCGGCACCAAATACGGCTGCGGCATCGCCGCCTGCGGTGCCTGCACCGTCCATCTCGACGGCATGGCCGTGCGCTCCTGCCAAACCATGGCGAGCGATGCGGAAGGCATGTCCATCGTCACCATCGAGGGTGTCGACGGCAAGGCGGCCAAGGCCGTCCAGGACGCCTGGCGCGAACTCGAAGTGCCGCAATGCGGCTACTGCCAGTCCGGCCAGATCCTGGCCGCCACTGCGCTTCTCGCCGAGACGCCGAAGCCGTCCGATGAGGACATCGACATGGCGATGAGCGGCAATGTCTGTCGCTGTGCCACCTACACCCGTATCCGCGCGGCGATCCATCGCGCCGCCGACACGATGGAGGGCTGAGCTCATGTTTCATGTCATGAAGCGAATGCAGGACGCCGCCGCGCGTCCCACCCGCCGCAACTTCCTGAAGATGTCGGCGGTCGCCGCCGGCGGTCTCGTCGTCGGCTCGCGGCTCGCACTGCCCGGCGCGGCACTGGCCGAAGGGGCTGCGGCGGAAGATGCCTTCACGCCCTTCATCCGGATCTCGCCGGACGGCCTCGTCACGGTGCTGAACAAGCATCTCGACATGGGGCAGGGCAACGCCACCGGCCTTGCGACGCTCGTCGCCGAGGAACTTGACGCGGCCCCCGAGCAGATGCGGGCCGAGTTCGCCCCCGCCGATGTCGAGCGCTACAAGAACCTTGCCTTCGGCATGCAGGGCACCGGCGGCTCCACCGCCATTGCCAACTCTTTCGAGCAGTATCGCAAGGCCGGCGCCACGGCCCGCGCCATGCTGGTTGCGGCGGCGGCAAAGGCCTGGGGCGTTCCGGCCGGCGAGATCACCATCTCCGGCGGCACGCTGTCGCACAGTTCGGGCAAGTCCGGCACGTTCGGCGAATTCGTCGAAGCGGCGGCGAAGCTGGAGGCTCCGGCCGAGGTGACGCTGAAGTCCCCCGACCAGTGGGTCTATATCGGCAAGTCCTTCCCGCGGCTCGACGTGCCGAACAAGACGGTCGGCGCGCCGAACACCTACGGCATGGACGTCCAGCGCGAGAACATGCTGGTCGCCGTGCTCACCCGTCCGCTGGCCTTCGGAGCGAAGGTGAAGTCCTTCAACGCCGATGCCGCCAAGGCGGTAAAGGGTGTCGTCGATGTCATCGAGGTGCCGGGCCATGGCGTCGCGGTGCTCGCGACCTCCACCTGGCCGGCGATCAAGGGCCGCGAGGCACTGGAGATCGAGTGGGACGAGGCTGGTGCCGAGACCCGTTCGAGCGATGCCTTGTTCGCGGAGTATCGTGAACTGGCCGAAACGGCGGGGCCCGTGTTCCGCAACGACGGCGATGCGGAGGCTGCGATTGCGGGCGCTGCGACGGTGGTCGAGCAGGTCTTCGAGTTCCCGTATCTCGCCCATGGCATGATGGAGCCGATGGTGCTTACCATCCATGTCGAGGGCGACCGGGCAACGCTCTGGTATCCCTCGCAGTTCCAGACGGTCGACCAGCAGACGGCGGCGACGGTGCTCGGCATCCCGGTACAGAACGTGACGATCAACACGCTCTACGGCGGCGGCTCGTTCGGCCGGCGCACATCGCCCGATGCACGCCACATCCTCGAGGCGGCGAGCATCGCCAAGATCTGGGGCAAGTCGCAGC
This sequence comes from Stappia sp. 28M-7, assembly GCF_014252955.1. Classification (NCBI taxonomy): domain Bacteria; kingdom Pseudomonadati; phylum Pseudomonadota; class Alphaproteobacteria; order Hyphomicrobiales; family Stappiaceae; genus Stappia; species Stappia quadratibracata. The sequence continues at coordinate 1,766,091 of NZ_JACMIA010000001.1, forward strand.
CGATCAAGCTGGTCTACACCCGCGAGGACGACACCCGCGCCGGCTACTACCGGCCGATGGGCGTCCACAAGGTGCGTGCGGGGCTCGATGCCGACGGCAATCTCGTCGGCTGGCATCACCGCATCGTCCAGCAGTCGCTGATGTCCGGCACGTTCATGGAGCAGTTCATGGTCCATGACGGCATCGACGAGACCTCGGTCGAGGGCGTCAAGGATGCCAGCTACGCGATCCCGGCCTTCCATGCCGAGCTGCATTCGCCGAAGGTCGGCGTGCCGGTGCTGTGGTGGCGCTCGGTCGGCCACACCCAGACGGGCTATGTCGTGGAAGCGATGATGGACAAGGCAGCCCGCGCCGCCGGCGTCGATCCGCTCGAGTTCCGCCGCCTGCACCTGTCGCAACCTTCCGGCATTGCCGAGCGCGACAAGGACAATGCCCGCAAGCTCGGTGTGCTGGACAAGGTCGCGCAGATGTCCGGCTGGTCTGGTTCGCAGAATGGCGAGCGGTTCCGCGGCATCGCCGTGCACAAGTCGTTCAACACCTATGTGGCCGAGGTCGCGGAGGTCAGCCGCCGCGAGGACGGAACCTTCCGGATCGAGAACGTGTGGTGTGCGGTCGACTGCGGCGTTGCGGTCAACCCGGACAACGTCAAGGCCCAGATGGAAGGCGGCATCGGCTACGGCCTTGCGGCGGTGCTGTTCAGCGAGATCACCCTGACCGACGGCCACGTGGATCAGCTGAACTTCGACACCTACCGTCCGCTGCGCATCGAGGAGATGCCGAAGGTCGAGGTCGAGGTTCTGGCCTCCGCCGAGGCCCCGTCGGGCGCCGGCGAGCCGGGCACCCCGCCGGTCGGTCCTGCTGTGGCGAACGCGATCCTTGCCGCCACCGGCGAGCTGCCGGCGGTCCTGCCGCTGACCAAGGCCGGTCTCGCGTAAGGTCCGTTGCTTCGGATCCAATATGAACGAACGGGCCGGCGCGCTTTCGCACGCCGGCCCGTTTTCTTGCGGTCTGCGCGTTCTCAGTAGACGCGGATGCGCGCCGGGATCGGATTGCCCTTGAACCGGACCGCGCCGATATACTCGCCCGCATCGGTCAAGGTCAGCGTGCCGACAAAGTCGCCGACGTTGAACAGCATCGTATCGCCCTTGAGCGTCAGCGACTTGCCTTCATAGCAGGCGCCTCTGTTGTAGAAATCGATACAGCCCTGTTGCCGGCTGCGGTAGCGCACCTCGTAGGAGAACACCGTGCCGTTGTCCTTGAGAAACCTCTGAACCTTCTCGTTGGCTCCGTTCGGCGCCAGCTCCAGGTCGATCCGCGGCAGCGCCATCAGCGCGTCGAAGGCGATCTGCTGGCGCAGGATCGGGTCGCGGGCACTCGCCAGTCCCGCGCGCGTTGCGTAGGCGCGCATCACCGGCTGGTCGGAGCAGGCCAGCCCCTGATAGGCGAAGAAGCGGTCGATCGGGTCCGCATTCGCATCCGACAGCACGTCGCGATACTGCTTGAGTTCGTCCTGCGACATCGTCTTGTACTCGTCGCAGGCCCATCCGGACGTCGTCATGGCCAGCAAGGCCGGAATGGCGAGTGTCAGGAGTTTTTTCATCTGCCCTGTTGCCCCGTCTGGTTCGGTTGTTCGGTGATCGCGACGTATTGCACGCCGTGCGAAGTCTGCACATTGAAGGTGGCGAGGCAGCCGGGAAACACCTGTGTCGGCGCGGCCGAGGTCACGCGGTAGGTCCACGGCGCCAGCGTTCCCTGCCGCCTGAAGGGGAAGGTGCGATCCTGGTTTTCCAGCAGGATGCCGAGCGCGCTCGGCCTTGCCTGGAATGCGCCATGGCCGCACAGGCTGAACGTTTCCGATGCCAGTACGTTGATGCTGCGCGGCGTCGCCGGCGCGGCCGCCTGCACCTCGCGCTGCGGTGTCCGGTGCATCGGTACGGCAACGCCCGGGTCGCTGCGGGAGGCGAGCTCGATGTCCTGAGGGGCGTCCTGTTCGTCGGCCTTCGGGGCCGGCGTCTCCAGCGGCCGCAGCGGCATGTCGTGGGCCGGCTCACGCGCGGCCGCTTTGGGTTCGGGCAGTGGCTCCGCGGTGGCTATCGGCGGAGGTTCTGCCTGCCGGGTATCGGCCTTTGCGGCCCCCGCCTGCGGTGGCTCGGCCGGGCTCTGCGGGGTCTTGACGGCGGCGGGAGGGGCAGTCTGTGCGACCTGCGCCGGCGCGGGCGTGCTCGGCGGCTGCTCAGCAGGAGGTGCTGTGAGCGGTGCAGCCTTCGTTTCCGGCGGCGGCGCTGCTGCCGGCGTTGCCACCTGTATTGGTGCAGGCGCAGTGGGGTGCTGCTGGGTGGCGACATAGGTGTAGATGGCAATGCCGACGCCCGCGACCGTACTCAGCGCGCCGATGGGAGCCCAGATCGGGTGCTTGGAGAACCGTTCGAGCGCGCCGGCCTGCCGCTGGTCGGAGTGAGCGTCGTCCATCTCGTCGAAAAAGCCCCGTTCGCGGCGTCGCCGCTCAAGTCACGTCACGAACCCATGTTGCCCTCCACGGCATCCGGACGGACAACCGAGGGGCAAGAACTGCATGCAGCCCCACTTTAGGCGTGCCGGGGAGGTGGTGTCGAGGCCCTGACGGCCATTCCGGCCCCCGACATAATGTCATTGGCCGATGGTTTTTTTGCATTTCCGTGCAAGGGCATTGCGGCCCTAGCATTTTCTCCTTCGTCCGGTTTCCGTCGCGGCCCATGCGGGCAGCGTCCGGGCCGGCTTGGCACCCTTTGCAGGGAGGGGAGATGCAGCCTTTCACCACCAATCAGGTGCCGCGCATCGTTGCGGGCCCGGGGCGCAGCAGCGAGATCGGCGCCATCGTCACCGAGCTTGCCGGGGCGGGGGCCTGCGTGCTGCTGGTCGCCGACAACGGCCTGACCGGCATCGGGCTGACGCAGCGCATCGCCGGCGTGCTCAAGGATGGCGGCCACCGCGTCGTCACCCATGACGCCATTGTCAGCGATCCGAAGGAGCCGGCCGTGGCCGAGGCGGTGCGCGTCGCCCGCCAGGAGGGAGTTGGCGCCGTCGTCTGCCTTGGCGGCGGCTCGGCCCTCGATGCGGGCAAGCTTGTCTCCGCGATGATCGGCGCGTGCGGAAAGCTCGAGGACTACCGCCTTGCCGCCGCCGCGCTGCCCGTGGCGCGGGTGCCGCTGGTCTGCGTGCCGACCACCGCCGGCACCGGCTCCGAGGCGACTGCCGTCTCGGTCATTTCCGATGCCGGGGGCACCAAGTACTGGTATTGGGCGCCGGCCCTGAAGCCCGATGTCGCCCTGCTCGACGCGCGGCTCACCACCGGCCTGCCGCCCCAGCTGACGGCGGCCTGCGGCGTCGACGCCATCGTCCATGCCATGGAGGCGGCGACGGGCCGCGCCGCCTTTGCCGAGAACTCCCGCATCTGCCACGAGGCAATCCGCCTCGCCACCTCGCATATCGACCGCGCCGTCGCCGAGCCGAACGACCTGGAAGCGCGCGGCGCCATGCTGCTTGCCGCCACCTGGGCCGGCATCGGCATCGACAATGCCGGAACGGGCATGGCCCACAACATCGCCCATGCGCTGGCAAGCCTCGTGCCGATCCATCACGGCCGCGCCGTCGCCATCGGCATGGCCGCTTCGCTCGGCTGGTCGATGGAAGGGGAGGAGGAGGCCTATACGGAGGTCGCCCGCGCCTTCGGCTGCGCCCATTACGGCGAGCTGCCGATGGCGTTTTCCGGTCTTGTCCGCCGTCTCGGCATCCGCCTGTCGCTGGCAGCCGACATCAACCGGCTGAGCCCGGAACGCCTTGCCGCGCGCATGGCCGCGCCGGAGAACGCGCCGATGCGCGCCGCCAGCCGCCGCCTCGTCACCGACGAGGACCTGCTGCTGCTGGCCGAGCGCGCGCTCGGCTTCGGTTGAAGACAGGGAAAGGGCTGCCGATGAACCCTTTGCAGCCGGACGCTGCCGTCGTAGCCTTCACCGAGCGGCGGGAGGATACGCGCCGCCCGGAACCTGTGAGCATGACCGCAAGCCCGATCGACCGCCGCCGTCTGCCGCTCAACTCGCTGCGCGCCTTCGAGGCCGCTGCGCGGCAGATGAGCTTCACCCGCGCGGCCGAGAGCCTCGGTGTCACCCAGAGCGCCGTCAGCCGCCATGTCCTCAACCTCGAGGAGGTGATCGGCGCCCAGCTGTTCGAGCGGCGCGGCTCCTCTCTGGCTCTTACCGCCGCCGGGCAGGACCTCATCGGCAACGTCACCCCGGCCCTCGACCGGCTCCAGGCCGGGCTCAACGCCATCTGCGAGATCGACCGCGGCGGCACGCTGCGCCTTGCCCTGCCGCCGTCCTTCGCCATTCGCATGGCCGCGCCGATCATCGAGACCTGCCGGGCGCAAGGCGGCGTCGCCATCGAGATCGACACGCCCTACGTGCTGGAAAGCCTCGACAGCACGGTTCACGACGCGGCCGTCGTCTTCTCCCGTCCGCGTGTCACCGACCAGGTGATGGACCTGTTGTGGATGGAGGAGCTGACCCTTTTGTGCCGGCCGGACATGGCGCCGCGCGTGCGGGAGGAGGGGATCGCCGCAGCGCTTGCCCGCGAGACCGTCATCCACATCCGCAACGAGGCGGGTCGCCACACCGCCTGGGTGGAGTTGTTGCGCGCCGCCGGCGTTACCGCCACCCTGCCGCAGGGCATCGTCTTCGACACCGCGCATATGGCACTGGACTTCGCCGCCCGCGAGGGCGGGCTGGTCGTCGCCGACCGCCGGCTCGCCGCGCGCGACATCGCCGAAGGGCGTCTTGCCGCTCCGCTTTCCGTCACTGCCGCCTCCGGCTTCGGCTATTTCATGCTGTTCCGCCCGGACGACCTGCAGCGCGAGGCGGTGCAGATCTTCCGCCGCCGCATGCTGACCGAGTTCGCGCCTTCGCTGGAGCGCCTGCCGGCGGGAAGCGAGCGGGCGCAAGGGGCGGCTTGAACGCCGGTTGTCGTGCGGGTCGCATATGCGACAGCGGCGGGACGGATATCGGCCATTGGGCCTTTCTCGTCGGCGGGTTAGGCTGGCTCCGCCCTCCGTTTTTTTAACCGGGCCTGCCCACCAGGAAGGACGTCTTGCCCTTGCAGAAATATTCGGCCCTCTCGCTGCTGCGCAACGCCCTGTCCGGACACCGCGACTGGCAGCCCGCCTGGCGTAAGCCCGATCCCAAACCCGCCTACGATGCGATCATCGTGGGCGGCGGCGGCCATGGTCTTTCGACCGCCTATTACCTCGCCAAGGAGCACGGCCTTACCAATATCGCGGTGCTGGAAAAGGGCTGGCTCGGCTCCGGCAATATCGGCCGCAACACGACGATCGTGCGCTCCAATTATATGCTGCCGGACAACAATCGCTTCTACGAGTGGTCGATGAAGCTGTGGGAGGGCCTGTCGCTCGACCTCAATTACAATGTGATGTTCTCTCAGCGCGGCGTCCTCAACCTGGCGCACACGCCGTCCCAGCTGGACGACTACGCCCGGCGCGGAAACTCCATGCGGCTGGAGGGCATCGACGCGGAACTGCTTGGCCGCGAGGAGGTCGCGCGCATGGTCCCGGGCCTCGACATGTCGCCAAGCGCGCGCTTCCCGGTGCTGGGCGGGCTTTTGCAGCCGCGCGCCGGCACCGCCCGCCACGACGCCGTCGCCTGGGGCTACGCACGCGCTGCCGATGCGCGCGGCGTCGACATCATCGAGAACTGCGAGGTCACGGGTTTCCTGCGCGAGGGCGGGCGGATCGTCGGCGTCGAGACGACGCGCGGCGAGATCCGCGCGCCCAAGGTCGGCGTTGCCGTGGCCGGCAGCACCTCGCAGGTGCTGCGTCTCGCCGGCATCGAGCGTCTGCCGATCGAAAGCCATGTGCTGCAGGCCTTCGTCTCCGAGCCGGTCAAACCGATCCTCGACTGCGTCGTCACGTTCGGCGCCGGCCATCTCTACATCTCCCAGTCCGACAAGGGCGGGCTGGTCTTCGGCGGCGACATCGACAAGTACAATTCCTACGCCCAGCGGGGCAATCTGCCGGTGGTCGAGCACGTCATGTCGGAGGTGAGCGTGATGCTGCCCTTCGTCTCGCGCCTGCGGCTGCTGCGCAACTGGGGCGGCATCATGGACATGAGCATGGACGGCAGCCCGATCATCACGACCGGCCCGCTGCCCGGCCTCTACCTCAATGCCGGCTGGTGCTATGGCGGCTTCAAGGCAACGCCCGCCTCCGGCTGGTGCTTCGCCTGGACGATGGCCAGGGACGAGCCGCACCCGCTCAACGCCCCCTTCACGCTCGACCGGTTCCAGCGCGGCTACGTTCTCGACGAGCGCGGCGCCGGCCCCTATCCGAAGATGCACTGAGAGGACGCCCGCCCATGCGCATCCATTGTCCCTGCTGCGGGCCGCGCGGCGTCGCCGAGTTCTCCTATGGCGGCGATGGCACCATTCGCCGGCCGGATCTCGCCGTTACCGACACCGACGCCCATGTCGCCTATGTCTATGAGCGGGAAAACCCGCGAGGGCCCCATGTCGAGCTCTGGCACCATATCGGCGGCTGCCGCCACTGGCTGCGGGTGACGCGCGACACGCTGACCCACGAGATCAGCAGCGTCGAGATGGCCGGGCGCTTTGCCGGCGATGCCGCGCGCATGCCGGGAGCGGGCGCATGAGCGGCTACAGGCTTTCCCACGGCGGCAGTCATCTCGACCGCTCGCGGCCGCTCGCCTTCCGTTTCGATGGCGAGCCGATGCAGGGCTTTGCCGGCGACACGCTGGCCTCCGCGCTGCTCGCCTCCGGCCGGGTGCTGGTCGGCCGCAGCTTCAAGTACCATCGCCCGCGCGGCGTCATGGGTGCCGGCCCGGAGGAGGCCAACGCGCTGGTCGAGCTGCGCGACGGTGCCCGTCAGGAGCCCAACACCCGCGCCACGATGACGGAACTCTATGGCGGGCTGGAAGCGGCGAGCCAGAACCGCTGGCCGTCGCTCTCCTTCGACATGATGGCGGTCAACGACCTGCTTTCGCCGCTGTTTTCCGCCGGTTTCTACTACAAGACCTTCATGGGAACGGGGCAGGCGACTTGGCATTTCTGTGAGCGCTTCATCCGCAAGGCGGCGGGCCTCGGCCGGGGTACCCATCTTGCCGATCCCGACCGCTACGAGAAGACCAACGCCTTTTGCGACGTGCTGGTGGTCGGTGCCGGTCCGGCCGGACTGATGGCGGCGCGCGCGGCGGTTGCCGCCGGCCTGCGCGTCATTCTGGCGGACGAGAACGCACGGCCCGGCGGGTGCCTCTTCGATGACGGCGTGCATCTCGACGGTCTGGCGCCGGCCGATTGGGTCTACGGCGCCTTGCGCGAGATCGAGGCAGGTGGCGGCCGCATCCTGCCGCGCACCAGCGTTTACGGCTATTTCGACGGCAACGTGCTCGGCGCGGTCGAGCGGGTCGCCGACCATAAGCGCAAGCCGGCCTCGTTCGAGCCGCGCCAGCGTCACTGGACCATCCACGCCCGCCATGTGGTGCTGGCAACCGGCGCCATCGAGCGGCCGCTGGTCTTCTCCGGCAACGATGCGCCCGGCGTCATGCTGGCCTCCGCCGGCCTTGCCCATGCGACGCGCTACGGTGTTGCCGTCGGCTCCTCGGTCGTCGTCTTCGCCAACAATGACGGCGGCGCACGCACGGCGATCCGCCTTGCCGACCTTGGCATGTCGATCAAGGCGGTGGTAGACCCGCGCCGCGAGATCGCTCCCGCTCTTGCCGCAGCGCTCGGTGAGCGGGGCATCCGCCTCGAAACCGGAGCGGTCGTCGCTGCCACCAGAGGGCGCAAGGCCTTGGCCGGCGTCGACATTCGCGGCTTCGACCCTGTTTCCGGCGTGCTCGGCGCCAATGTGATGCAGCCCGGATGCGACGCGCTTCTCGTCTCCGGCGGCTGGACCCCGAGCGTGCATCTGGCGAGCCAGGCCGGCAGTGCGCCGGTCTTCGACGATGCGCTGCAATCCTTCGTGCCGGGCACCGCCCGCGAGGCCTGGACGGCGGCAGGAGCCTGCGCGGGTACGCTGGACCTTGTCGGCTGCCTTGCCGCAGGCCTTGAGGCCGGACATAAGGCCGCCCAGGCTTGCGGAAAAACGCTGGAAAACGGCGGAATTCCGCTGCCCGAGTTGTCGGGGCAGCTGGCGGGCACCGACCTGCCGTTCCCGCTCTTCGACGTCCCGGCGACCGGCCGGGGCAAGCGGTTCGTCGACTTCCAGCACGACGTCACGGCGGATGACGTGGAGCTTGCCAATCGCGAGGGCTTCCGCTCGGTCGAGCACCTGAAGCGCTACACGACGCTCGGCATGGCCGCCGACCAGGGCAAGACCTCCAACGTCAATGCGATCTCGTTGATGGCCCGGGCGCGCGGCCTGAGCGCGCCGCAGGTCGGAACGACCCGCTTCCGCATGCCCTGGACGGCGGTGACCATCGGCGCGCTGGCCGGCCGCGAGACCGGCCACCACTTCGCGCCGGTGCGGCGCACGCCGATGCATGACTGGCACGTGGCAAAGGGCGCCGAGATGATGGCGGCGGGCCTGTGGATGCGCCCGCGCGCCTATATCGGGCCGGGCGAGACCCTGCGAGACGCCTATATCCGCGAGGCGACGGCCGTGCGCCACCGCGTTGGCATTGTTGACGTTTCGACGCTGGGCAAGATCGACGTGCAGGGCCCGGACGCCGCCGAATTCCTCAACCGGCTTTACACCGGCGGCTTTGCCAAGCTGCCGGTCGGCAAGGCGCGCTACGGCGTCATGCTGCGCGAGGACGGCATCATGTTCGACGATGGGACGGCCTGGCGGCTGGCGCCGAACCGCTTCCTCGTCACTACCACGACGGCCAATGCCGGCGCAGTGCTGGCCCATATGGAGCACTATCTGGAGGTGGTCTGGCCGGACCTGAACGTCCACGTCACCTCGGTGACCGACCGTTACGCCGGCATGGCGGTGGCGGGACCGCAGGCGCGCAAGGTGCTGCAGGCCGCGCTCGATGAGGGTGACGTGTCGGCCGAGGTGTGCCCGCATATGGGCATCGTGCGCGGACGCATCGCCGGGGCGGCGGTGATGATCGCGCGGCTCTCCTTCTCGGGCGAGCTGGCCTACGAGGTCTATTGCGACTGGCCGGCCGGCCTTGCCGTCTGGCAAGCACTGATGGAGGCCGGAAAACCCAATGGAATCATGCCTTACGGGATGGAGGCGCTCGGCACGCTGCGCATCGAGAAGGGACATATAACGGGCGCTGAAATGGACGGTCGGACCACGCTGGCCGATGTCGGGCTTGGCGGCATGGCGTCGCGGAAGAAGCCGTATGTCGGCTCGACGATGACGCAGCGTCCCGCTTTCGTCGATCCGGAAAGGCCGGTGCTGGTGGGGCTGATATCGCGGGACGGGCAGGCGATCCGCTCCGGCAGCCACTTGACCCTGCCCGGTGGAGGGGCGAGTCTGGGGCATGTCACCGCCGTGACGTGGTCGCCGGCCCTCGGCGCCAACATAGCGCTCGCCTTCCTGTCCGGTGGCCGTGACCGACACGGCGAGCCGCTGGAGGCGGCCTTCCCGCTGAAGGACGAGCGGGTGGCGGTGACGGTCACCGATCCCTGCTTCTATGACCCCGACGGGAGCCGAATGCATGTCTGACGCCAGCAACGCACCGCCCACCACCGCCGAAAGGACTGCCGGCACGACGCCGGAAACCGCCGTTGCCCGGCCGGTGGTCGGCCGGCTGGTGCCCGGCGAGGCGGCGGGCGCCGAAGACCCGTCGCTGACCTTGAGCGAGCTGTCCGCCGGCGCTCTGCTGGAAGTCGGCGCCTGGCCCAACCGATTGGAAACTGTTGCGAATCGCCTCGGCGAGCTCGCCGGCGTGACGCTGCCGGGCCGCCCGGGCCGCTTCACCGAAAGCGCCTCCGCGCTGGTCTGCTGGATCGCTTTCGGGCGGTTCATCTATGTGGGTGCGGCAGCCGAGGACACGGCCCGCGTCGACACCGCACTCGACACGGAGGACGCCGCCGTCGTCGATCTCGCCGGTGCGCGCCGGATCGTGCGGATCGAGGGCGGGGCGGCGCCGGCGCTGCTCAACAAGGCGGTCGCCATCGACTTCGACCCGGCCGCGTTTCCGGCCGGAGCGCTGGCCCAGTCGGTGATCCACCAGATCCCGGTGGTGATCCTGCGCCGGAGCGAAATGGCCTTCGACGTGCTGGCACCGTCGAGCCTTGCCGATGCGCTGATCGACTGGATCACGGATGCGGCGCTGGAATTCGGCTACCGGGTCGGGGAGCCCGGCACGATCCTGTAAGCACACCGAAAACGACCGGAAATACACGAAAAACCCCGCAACCTTTTGAAGCTGCGGGGTTTTTCGTTTCGAGACGGATTTTGCGAAATTCCGTCTCAATTTTCCGGATTTTCGAGAGCGCCGTCTCGAAATCGCCTCAGGAGGGCGTCAGCCCGCGCAACCTCTCCGAACGCCGCCGCAAGAGCTCCAGAACGGTCAGCAGGGCGATGGAGATCGCGACCATCAGGGAGGCGACGGCGAGGATGGTCGGCGAGATCTGTTCGCGTAGTCCGGTGAACATCTGCCAGGGCAGGGTCTTCTGGCCGGCCGAGCCGAGGAACAGGACCACGACCACCTCGTCGAAGGAGGTGATGAAGGCGAAGAGCGCGCCGGAGACGACGCCGGGCACGATCAGCGGCATCTGCACCTTGAAAAAAGTTGTCACCGGATTTGCGCCAAGGCTCGCCGCCGCGCGAACGAGGCTGCGGTCGAAGCCGACCAGCGTCGCCGTCACCGTGATGATGACGAACGGCGTGCCGAGGGCGGCATGGGCGAGCACGACGCCGAGGTAGGTGCCCTGCAGGCCGATGCGCGAATAGAAGAAGTACATGCCGGCGGCCGAGATGATCAGCGGTACGATCATCGGCGAGATCAGCACCGCCATGATCGCCGAACGCCAGGGCACATGGCTCTGGGACAGGCCGATGGCGGCGAGCGTGCCGAGCACAGTGGCGAGCAGCGTCGCCACCGGCGCGATGGCGAAGGAATTGCGCAACGCCTGCTGCCAGTCCGGGTTGGTGAAGAAGTCTTCGTAGTGCTTCAGCGAATAGCCGGCCGGATCCAGCGCCAGCATCTGCGGCGTGAAGGTGAAGAAGTTCTCCGCATTGAACGACAGCGGCACGATGATCAGGATCGGGAAGATCAGGAAGAAGAAGATCATTCCGCAGATCGCGCGAAAGCCGTAGTACCAGGCGCGCTGGCCGGCGGAAGCATAGGAGGGAAGGGCGCTCATCTGTGGTCTTCTCCTTATCCGAGCTTCACGTTGTCGATGCCGACGATCTTGTCGTAGACGTAGAAGAGCAGCATCACCGCGGCGAGCAGAAGCACGCCGAGCGCGGCCGCCAGACCCCAGTTGAGCGACGACGAGATGTGATAGGCGATGCGGTTGGAGATGAAGATGCCGCTGGTACCGCCGACCAGCTCCGGCGTGATGTAGTAGCCGATCGACAGGATGAAGACGAGGATCGACCCGGCGCCGATGCCAGGCACGGTCTGCGGGAAGTAGACCCGCCAGAACGCGGTCCAGTCCGTCGCCCCAAGGCTCTTGGCCGCCCGCACATAGGTGGGCGAGATGGTCTTCATCACCGAATAGAGCGGCAGGATCATGAAGGGCAGCAGGATGTGCGTCATCGCGATGATGGTGCCCGTCTGGTTGTTGATCATGACGAGGCGGCCGGCATCGCTGACAAGGCCGGTCCACACCAGGAAGTCGTTGATGACGCCCTGCTGCTGCAGCAGCACCTTCCAGGCGGAGGTGCGCACCAGCAGCGAGGTCCAGAACGGCAGCAGAACCAGGATCATCAAGAGGTTCGACGTGCGCGCCGGCAGTGCCGCCAGCAGATAGGCGATCGGATAGCCGAGCAGCAGGCAGCAGGCCATGATGGTCAGCGACAGGAACAGCGTGCGGGCGAACAGGAACAGGTAGATCCGCTCGTTCTCGGGCTTCAGCTCGACGCCGTCGGTCGTCATCTGCATGTCGACCGCATTGAGGAAGTAGCCGGAGGTCAGCTCGGGCGAGAAGCGCTTGAGCACCCGCCAGGTGGCGACATCGCCCCAGTCCTTGTCGATGTCGATGAATTGCGCCTTGTAAGGCTCGGCATCGTCCATCCGGTCGGCGCGCCGGCCGGTCTTGCGGAACAGGCTCGACATGCCGGAGGATTCGTAGTTGAGCCGCGAGCCGAGCCGCGTGTGGGTCTTTTCCTCAGTGGCGATCAGGAGGTCCGCATGAAGGGCCGCGAAGACCGGTTCGCCGGGCGCCTCGCCGGAGGTCTCGTCCCAGTCGGCCAGCGCCTCGACGGTCCTTGGCAGCGTGTCTGCGACGATGCCGTTCTCGACCGAGCGGAACAGCATGTCGGCGATCGGCGCGGCGAAGGTCAGCACGATGAACAGCAGGAGCGGCGCGATCAGCAGCAGCGCCCGCATCTTCTCTCGCCGCAGGGCTCGCATCAGGCTGACCTTGAGCGGGGTGCCGTCGCGGGTGGTGAGCACCTGCGGCTGCGGCGGCGGGTCGGCCGGCGGGGCGGCCCTGGAGACTGTGTCGGTTGTCGTCATGCTCGCTGTCCGTTCGGGACGTGTCGTCCGTGTTGGGTCATCCGGCAACGGAGGGGCCTCGGCCCTGCGGCCGGCCGAAAACGGCCGGGCGGCAGGCGGGCGGCCCAGGGGCCGGGACAGAGCCGCAAGAAGCGGCCGCGAAGGCGCCTTCCGTGGTCACCGGAAGAAGCGGCCTGTATCCGGACAAGCACGCGAGGGAGCACGCCGGAGCGCGTCTGCAGGCTTGTCGGGAGGCAGGCAGGGCGGCGGATCGCCCCATCGGCGCCGCGGCGGAACATCCGCCACGGCAATCGCGTCGGCGGGCGGCAGCATGCACCGCCACCCGCCTCAAGCCGCCTTAGCTGGCGAGCCAGGCCTGGAACTTGGCGTCCAGGTCATCGCGGTAATCGGCCCACCACTCGTAATTGAACAGGAAGGTGTTCTTGGAGTTGGCCGGGTCGGTCGGCATGTGCGGAGCCATCTCGATGCCGAGCTCGGCATGCTTGCCGACGAGCGGCGCCGAGGAGTCGCGGGCCGGGCCGTAGGAGATGTACTTGGCCTGGTCGGCGAGACGCTGGGTGTCGGTGGCGAAGCGCAGATACTCCATCACCGCGTCGAGGCGCTCCTTCGGCAGGCCGGCCGGCACGATCCAGCCGTCGAGGTCGAAGACCTGCGCGTCCCAGAGCATCTTGACCGGCTGGTCCTGCTCCTCGATCAGCGAGAACAGGCGGCCATTGTAGGTGGAGCCGATCACCACTTCGCCGTCGGCGAGCAGCTGCGGCGTCTCGGCGCCGGCCGACCACCACACGGTCTGGTCCTTGATCGTGTCCAGCTTGGCGAGGGCGCGGTTCACTCCTTCCTCGGTCTCCAGCATCTCATAGACGTCTTCCTTGGCGACACCGTCGCACAGAAGGGCCCATTCCATGTTGTTGATCGGGCGCTTTTCCAGCGCGCGCTTGCCTGGGAAGGTCTCCAGGTCGAAGACGTCGCAGATGTCGTCCGGCTCCTTGCCGTTCCACGCCTCGACGTCGGTGCGGTAGCCGAAGGTCGTGGAATAGACGATCTGCGGGATGAAGCAGTCGGCGACGATCAGGTCGCCGAAGTCCTTGGAAGCCGGCGTGCCGTCGGGCGCCGGGGCCAGCACCTCGTCGTGGTTGACCTCCATGGCGAGGCCCTCGTCGCACAGACGGATGGCATCGGAGGCGAGCACGTCGACGAGGTCCCAGGTCAGGTTGCCGGCCTCGTTCATGGCGCGCAGCTTGGCGACCGCCTCGTTCGAGCTCTCGTCGTTGATGATGGTCACGTCCGGATTTTCGGCCATGTAGGGCTTGTGATAGGCCTCGTTCTGCGAGTTGGAATAGGCCCCGCCCCAGGAGACGATGGTGAGGTCGATGGCGCTGGCGCCGGTCGTCATCATCGCCGTTGCAGCGCTTGCTAGAAGAAGCGTCTTGAAGGTCATGTAGTTCCCCTTGTTTTGAGTTGGGTGCGGGACATGGGGTCCCGGCTTTGGTCGCGGCGGCCCTGACGGGCGCCACAGCTGGTCGATCGGGCTGCGTCAGCCGACGGCGTCGAGCGCCTTGCAGTCGGACGCTGCCCAGCCGATCTCCACTGTCTGGCCGGTTCGCAGGTCGCGCCTCTGGCCGCGGTTGCGAACCTTGACAATGAATTCCGTGTTGCCGGCGACGTTCATCCGCACGCGGATGTGGTCGCCGAGATAGATCATTTCCTCGATGCGGCCCTTCACGAGGTTGTCCATCGACTGGTCGGTGTCGAATTCGACGCGCTCGGGGCGCAGGGAGATGGTGGTGCGTGAGCCGACGCCTTCGATATTGACCGCCTCGGCGGCCAGTTCGGTCCCGTCGTCCAGCCGCACCTTGCAATCGGAGCCGGAAACCTCGGTCACGGTGCCCGAGAGCTTGTTGTTCTCGCCGATGAACTGCGCCACGAAGGAATTCTGCGGGTTCTCGTAAAGCTCATCCGGCGTCGAAAGCTGCTGGATCACCCCGTCGTTGAACACGGCGACCCGGTCCGACATGGTCAGCGCCTCGGTCTGGTCGTGCGTCACGTAGACGATGGAGACGCCGATATTCTCGTGGATGTGCTTGATCTCGTACTGCATCTGCTCGCGCAGCTGCTTGTCGAGCGCACCCAGCGGCTCGTCCATCAGCACCAGCTCCGGCTCGAAGACGAGGGCGCGGGCCACGGCAACGCGCTGCTGCTGGCCGCCGGACAGCTGTGCCGGGCGCCGCGAGCCGAAGTCGCCGAGCTCGACCATGTCGAGCGCGCGCTTCACCTTCTCTTCCTGCTCCGCCTTGCCGATGCCGCGCACCTGCAGGGGGAAGGCGAGGTTCTCCGCAACGCTCATATGCGGAAACAGCGCGTAGTTCTGGAACACCATGCCGATGCCGCGCTTGTGCGGCGGCACGTTGTTGATCGGGTTGTCGTTCAGGAAGATCTCGCCATGGGTGGCAGGTTCGAACCCCGCCAGCATCATCAGGCAGGTGGTCTTTCCCGAGCCCGACGGGCCCAGCATGGTCAGGAACTCGCCAGGCGGAATATCTAGATTGAGATTTTTTACGACGAGCGTCTCGCCATCATAGCTCTTTTGAACATTTTCGTAGCGGACGGCAGCGCCCCTTGATTCTGTCATTGTTGCCCCTAAGCAAAATGCAGGCAAGGGGAATGCATTCGCGCCGAGTTAACGGCGCGTTCGCTCCTTTTCCCCTCTCGCGAACTCTTTTGGTCCGCTGTTTTGCCCTGTTGGTGACCGTACATAAGCAAAAAATGACAGGGATGGGAAGGGCATCTGTGGAAAAAATATTAAAATCTGAGTGAAAAAACAAAGCGCTCTTGCAGCGCAGCGAAGAATGCCGTGCCGAAGAGCGCCCGAGAAAGTCAGAGATTTGCTCTATTTTCGAGGGGTCTGGCGGAAATAGCCAGACCCCGTTTCGTATTCGCAAGATAGACTGTGATTAGACGTTGCTGTCCGGGAATTCAGCTTTTCGATTAGCCATGAAGCTGATCAGAGATTCGTCGATAGACGGATCGAGCGGCGGAGCCTCGTAGGATGCGAGCATCTGCTTCCACTTCCGGTTCGCCCGCCATGCAGCGTCCAGCCCGCCATCGGCGCTCCACTGTTCGTAGGAGTTGTTGTCGGCGATCTCCGAACGGTAGAAGGCGGTCTCGAAATTGCGCTGCGTGTGCATGGCGCCGAGGAAGTGGCCGCCGGGGCCGACCTCGGCCAGCGCGTCCATCGCCTGGGCTTCCTCCGACAGGTCGATGCCCTTGGCCAGCACGTGCATCATTCCGAGCTGGTCGGCATCCATGACGAACTTCTCGTAGGAGGAGCACAGGCCTCCCTCCAGCCAGCCGGCCGCATGCAGGCAGAAGTTCACCCCCGACACCAGCGTTGCCAGGATGGTCTGCGCGGACTCCTGCGCCGACTGTGCATCCGGGGTCTTCGAGGAGGTGAACGAGCCGCCGGAGCGGAAAGGCAGGCCTGCGCGGCGCGCAAGCTTCGCCGCGCCGTTGAGCAGCAGGCTGCCCTCCGGCGAGCCGAAGGTGGGGGCGCCGGACTGCATCGAGATGGACGAGACGAAGGCGCCGAAGACGACGGGCGCACCGGGGCGCACCAGCTGGGTCAGCGCGCAGCCGGCCAGCGCCTCGGCTAGCACCTGCGACAGGGTGCCGGCGACCGTGACCGGGCTCATGGCACCGGCCAGAATGAACGGCGAGACGATGCAGGCCTGGTTGGCCGCCGCATAGACCTTCAGCGCGCCGAGCATGGTCGCGTCGTAGACCAGCGGCGAGTTGGCGTTTATCAGCTGGATCATCACGCAGTTCTGGTCGACGAACTCCTTGCCGAAGACCAGCTCCGCCATGGCGACGGAATCGCGCGCCCGCTCCGGTGCCGTCACCGAGCCCATGAACGGCTTGTCCGAATATTTCAGGTGCGCGTAGACCATGTCGAAATGCCGCTTGTTGACCGGCAGGTCGACGGGCTCGCACACCGTGCCGCCCGAATGGTGCAGCCAGGGCGAGGCGTAGGACAGCTTCACGAAATTGCGGAAGTCCTCGATCGTGCCGTAGCGCCGGCCGCTGTCGAGATCGGTGACGAAGGGCGGGCCGTAGACCGGCGCGAACACGGTGTTGTTGCCGCCGATGACGACGTTGCGCTCCGGGTTGCGCGCATGCTGGACGAATTGCGAGGGCGCGGTCTTGATCAGCTCGCGCAGCATGCCCTTGGGAAAGCGCACGCGCTCGCCGGCAACGTCGGCGCCGGCCGCCTTCCAGATCGCGATGGTCTCGGGATCGTCGCGGAATTCGAGGCCGATCTCCGCCAGCAGCCGGTCGGCATTGGCCTCGATCAGCTCGGCGCCCTCGTCGCTGAGGATGTCGTAGACCGGCAGGTTGCGGGAAATGTAGGGCAGGGCGCCGGCCGCCTGCGATCCGCGCCGCTTTTCCGTTCTCGCCGCCCGGCCGCGCCGTCCGGCGCGCGCTTCCTGGTCACTCATGCGCTGCAAGCCCTTTGTGCATAACTGCCGTTGGCCGTTTTCCGACTGCCACTGTGCGACGGGGGGCGGCGCGTCTGCGGCGCGAAAGCGTCGTCGGTTTCTCTAAAAGCGTCATGCAGCCGGGGAGGGGGAAGTCGCCTCATCTTTGCGCCCGCGTGTCGTCGCGGGGATGGTGGCATGACGCAATCAGGCCATCGGGAGCCGCAAATCGTGGCGATACTGCCCGGCAAGGACGTGCCGGCGGGCCGCCGGCTTGCGGAATCGGTTGCGAAAAGGGTGGACAATGTCGGCGTTCCCGGACAAGGCACAAATCGTCATCGTCGGCCTCGGCGGCATCGTCGGTGCGTCGGTGGCGCATCATCTGCTGGAGCGCGGCTGGACCGATGTCGTGGGCATCGACAAATCCGGCATCCCGACCGATATCGGCTCGACGGCCCATGCCTCCGACTTCTGCTACACGACCAGCCACGACTACCTGTCGGTCTGGACGACGCAGTATTCCATCGATTTCTTCGAGAAGATGGGCCACTACGCGCGCATTGGCGGGCTGGAAGTGGCGCGCACCGGCGACGACACCTGGATGGAGGAGATCCGGCGCAAGGCGAGCTCCGCCAAGGCCTTCGGCACCCGCGCCCATCTGGTGACGCCGGCCGAGATCAAGCAGAAGTTCCCCCTGATCGAGGAGGAGATGGTCCAGGGCGGGCTGTTCGACCCGGATGCGGGCCTTGTCGTGCCGCGCTCGCAGACGGTCGCCGGTAAGCTGGTCGACGAGGGCGAGAAGACCGGCCGGCTGCGGGCCTTTGCCAACACGCCGGCGCAATCGCTGGTCATTGAGGACGGGCGTATTGCCGGCGTCGTCACCCATCGCGGCACGATCCGCGCCGACCACGTCATCGTCTGCGCGGGCCTGTGGGGCCGGCTGATCGCCGAGATGGTCGGCGAGGACCTGCCCGTCATGCCGGTCGATCATCCGCTGACCTTCTTCGGGCCCTATACCGAGTTCGAGGGCACCGGCAAGGAGATCGGCTGCCCGCTGCTGCGCGACCAGGGCAACTCCGCCTACATGCGCGACACGGGCGACCCGAAGACCACCGAGGGCGGCCAGATCGAGTGGGGCTATTACGAGACCGACGAACCGCGCCTGTGCCACCCGCGCGAGCTGCTGGAAAAGCACGAGGCGCGCCTGTCGCCCTCGCAGCGCGACCTGGAGATGGAGCAGGTGATCGGCCCGCTGGAGCGGGCGATGGAGCTGACGCCGATCCTCGGCGAGCTCGGCTACAACGAGAGCCACTCGTTCAACGGGCTGCTGCAGGTCTCCGCCGCCGGCGGGCCGTCCTGCGGCGAGAGCCAGAAGGTGCGCGGCCTGTGGTACTGCGTCGCGATCTGGGTGAAGGACGGGCCGGGCTACGGCAAGCTGATCGCCGACTGGATCACCGACGGGCGCACCGGCATCGACCACGCCTCCATCGACTATTCCCGCTTCTATCCGCACCAGCTGACCGAGGATTTCATCGAGGGACGCTGCCGCGAGGCGGCGCAGAAGATCTACTTCCCCGCGATCCATCCGCGCGAGCCCTACGCGACCGGGCGAGGTGTCAAGCGCTCGCCGTTCTACGAGCGCGAGGTGGAGCTCGGCGGCCACTTCATGGAGCTCGGCGGCTGGGAGCGCGCCCATGGCTACGCGGCCAACGAGCACTTGCTTGAAAAATACGGCGACCGCGTGCCCGAGCGGAAAAACGAGTGGGACAACAGGCACTTCTGGCGGGTGTCGAATGCCGAGCATCTGGCGATGAGCGAGGACTGCGCGCTCATCAATCTCTCGCATTTCTACATGTTCGAGGTCGAGGGCCCGGACCATGTGGAGCTGCTGGAATGGCTCTGCGCGGCGAAGATCGGCGGCGACGGCAACATCGGCAAGGGCATCTACACCCATTTCCTCGACGACGAGGGCATGGTGCGGGCGGACCTCACCGTGATCCGCCTGGCCGACCGTTGCCGCATCATCGACGGCGCCGATGCCGGCCCGCGCGACCTCCATTATGTCCGCCGGACGGCGCAGGACCGCGGACTTGACGTCACCGTCACTGATGTCAGCGAGCGCTATACCACCATCGGCATCTGGGGCCCGAACGCCCGCGAGAAGTTGAAGCAGGCGGTCACGGATCCGGCCGGCCTCGAGCCGGACGCCTTCCCCTTCGCGGCGATCCGCGAGATCGAGATCGCCGGACGCAAGGTGACGGCGCTGCGCCTGTCCTATGTCGGCGAGCAGGGCTGGGAGCTGCATATGCGTTACGAGGACGGGCTGGCCGTCTGGGACGCGCTGCGGGCGCTCGGCATCATGGCGGCGGGCGTGGAGACCTACGCCAATTCGCGGCGGATGGAGAAGTCGCTGCGCCTGCAGAACGCCGACCTGCTGACGCAGTACAACCTCTACGAGGCGGATCTTGCCCGTCCCAAGGTCAAGGAGGCCGACTTCCGCGGCAAGGCGAAGCACCTGGAATACCGGGCGCGCGAGCACCAGCCGGCGATGCTGTGCACGCTGGTGATGACCGACAATTTGGATGCGAGCGGCACGCCGCGCTATCCGGTCGGCGCGCTGCCGGTGATCGATCCGGCGACCGGCAAGACCCTGGTCGATGCGCTGGGCCGGCTCTCCTATACGACCTCGATCGCCTATGGCCCGACGGTGGGCAAGAACATCGCGCTCGCCTACCTGCCGCAGGAATTTGCCAAGGTGGGTCAGAAGCTCAGCGTCGAGTATTTCTCGCAAGAGTTTCCGGTCGAGGTCGCAGGCGTCGGTTACGCGCCGCTCTACGATCCGCAGAACCTCAAGCCGCGGAGTTGAGGGGCTGCGCGGGTCCGCGCTCCGGCCTCTCGGGCGTCATCCCGGCCGCAGCGCCGGGATCGGCGAGTCGGGAGCGTATGGGGTGCGCTCCGGGAGGTCCCCACGACCATGGTGCCTCTCCGGTCCCGGGTCGCGGCTGCGCCTTGCCCGGGATGACGAAAACAGTCGCCGGGGCGCGCCGTAGAGGTACGTTGATGCGAGGCCGAAAACAGACGCAGCGCGGTAAACTTTGCGCAACAGCAACACGCCATGACGGCAACAGGGCAGAACCATGAGCAAGCTTGACGAACTCCTCGCGAAAAAGGGCACGCTGCTTGCCGACGGCGCGACGGGCACCAACCTCTTCGACATGGGGCTGACCTCCGGCGATCCGCCGGAGGAGTGGAACGTCACCCAGCCGGAGAAGATCCGCACCCTGCACCGCAAGTTCGTGGAAGCCGGCGCCGATATCATCCTGACCAACACGTTCGGCGCCAACCGCCATCGGCTGAAGCTGCACAAGCTGGAAGGGCGCGTGCACGAGCTGAACAAGGCGGCGGCGGAGTTGGCCCGCGAGGTGGTGGCGGAGGCCGGGCGCGAGGTGATCGTCGGCGGTTCCATCGGCCCGACGGGCGAGCTGTTCGCTCCGCTCGGCGCACTCACCTATGAGGAGGCGGTCGAGGCCTTCGCCGAGCAGGCGGAGGGGCTGAAGGCGGGCGGCGCCGATGTCGCCTGGATCGAGACCATGTCGGCGCCGGAGGAAATGCGCGCGGCAGCCGAGGCAGCCGCGAAGGTCGGCATGCCCTTCGTGGTGACGGCAAGCTTCGACACGGCGGGGCGCACGATGATGGGCCTGCCGCCGAGCGGCCTGGGCGATCTTGCCGGCCAGTTTTCCTGCGCGCCCGTCGCCTATGGCTCGAATTGCGGGGTCGGCGCGTCGGATCTTCTCGCCGCCGTGCTGGAAATCACCCGCGATCATCCGGACGCCATCGTCATCGCCAAGGCGAATTGCGGCATCCCGGTCATTCGCGGCGACGAGGTGGTCTATACCGGCACGCCGGAGCTGATGGCCGACTATGCGCGGCTGGCGGTCGATGCCGGCGCGCGCATCATCGGCGGCTGCTGCGGCACGTCCTACGCCCACCTGGCGGCGATGCGCCAGGCGCTCGACGGGTACGAGAAGGGCACGCGCCCGAGCGTCGAAGAGGTCGTCGCCCGCATCGGCCCGCTGGTCTCCCCGCCGGCAGCAAGCCCCACGGAGGGCGGTGACGGCGAGGGCGGAAGGCGGCGGCGCAGGAGGGGCTAAGCGGCAAGCGGGCAGGGCAGCTCGGGACTGGACTTGTGCCGCACGGCCGGTCTCCGCCAATATGGCTGGCGAGGGGAGATCTGGCCGGGGAGGGGCACGGTGACACCAGCACATCGCTTTGCGGCGGCCATTCTCGGCGGTGCGGCGCTGGCCGCCGTGGCAGGTTCCGCCATTGCCCAGGACACCTTGCCGCCGCAGTTCCAGGGACTATGGCAAATCGTCAAGCCGGGCGAGACGCCCTCCTGTTCTCCCGCCGACGCCGATATCAGGATGCGGGTGTTCCGCGAGCGGATCGAGTTCCATGAAGGCAGGTGCGATTTCGTCTCGGTAAGAGCGAATGCCGACAGGACGAAAGCCGAGATCGAGCTGTCCTGCCGGGGAGAAGGCGAGGAATGGCGGGACCGCCAGGCCTGGACCTGGCGAAAGACGGAGACCGGTGCGGTCCTGTCGCTCGATTGGCTGGACCGGGATCTTTCGACGGTTCATTACGCCCCGTGCCGGGGCGATGCGTCGGCCGCCGCCGCGCCGGCCGTACCCGCCGGGCCTGTTACGACGACGGCAACTCGTCGCTGACGATCAGGATGGTCTCGGCCTCGCAGGCGGAGATCGTGGTGAACTCGGTGCAGAGCCGGGGCGCGCATATGTGCAATCTCAGCGGCATGGCTGAGGCGATGTCCGGCGGGTGGCGCTACACCGAAAGGATCGACGGTGTCGGGGACTGCCAGCTGGATATCCTGATCGGTGAGGACCGCAGTGTCCGCATGGTCGACCGCGACTGGACCTGCAAGGCCTATCACTGCGGCGCCCGCGCCGCCTTCGACCATATCGAGTTCGCACCTTCCTCCGAACGCGGGTGTTGAGGGGGCCGTAGAAGGGGATGCCGACGGGCGCGTTCTGCATCTTGTTTGTGTCTTTGGGCCCAGAGCTTTAATCGGAAGAGGGCAATCCAAGATTACGTCTTGCAAATAGGCCGAGGGGCTACGTTCTGATATTCTTGAAAGATGATAAAAGAGCTCGACCCTTTCGGTTGGGTGCATAAGATTTTTGGAGTTAATTTTTTTATATTGAAATTTATTTATTATTTTGGTTTGTTATTTTGATTTTATCTATGAAGAGGAGTTGTTCTGCATGCCTTACTTCAATTCAAGCGCTATTGCACGCGCGGAGTATGACCCTCGGACCGCAGTGTTGCAGATTTGGTTTGTCGAGAGTGGAGGGCCCTACGATTTTTTCGGGGTTCCGCAGCACATCTACGATGGACTTTGCGGTGCTTGGTCCAAGGGGGCTTATTACAATGAACACATCAGAGATCAGTATGGGAATGGTTAGGCTAGGTTGGCAGTAGCCGACCACGAGGCTAAAGTGCGGAAATGTCAGGGCTTCGCTCGCGGCCATCTTGAGCTATACGTCATGTATTCGACGGATACGAGAAAACGCGCGTCCGAGCGTTCCCGACGTCATCGCTCGCATCGGCAACGATGAGAGCCGCCCGAGGTAGCCTTGGAAGGAGCGCGAGCGCCAGGTCGGCTGCGCCCAAGAGAGAGCAGTGCTGAGCGTTTTACTCAGCTGCCCGGCGCCTGCATCCTGAGGCAGGCATCCAATATTTTGCCTGTTTTTGTCGAGCCTCGTGCATTCATGAGGTGAGGACGATCCGAGATGCCATCTTGCACCGCGATCTGCCGGCCGGCCTTCATGAACGCGTCCACAAAGCGGCGCGAGTTTGCCGTTGTCAGCTGAACTTGCGCAACTGCGAGGTTGTCTCCGACGGAGCCGGTCTCTCCGGTTTGAGACAGAAGAAGATCTCCATCGATCGCGAACTGCATATTTGGCGAGACAAGCGAGAGAACGTCCGTATAGGCGAAGCCCGGGACCGCACGGACAAGGACACCGGGCTTGCTCGAATCGCACATGATCAAAATGCCGGAGCGGATTGTCGACATGTTCGAAACGGTGACAGACAACCCTTTTGAGAAGGGGTTTTCTTCTACCTCCGCAGTCCATCTGTCGAAGCCCGCGATTGCATTTGAATAAGTCGCAAAAAGGAAAGGGAGAAGGAAAAGCATGCGTTTGATATTCATGATAAAACCGTGTTTTATTGAAGTTAATTCAGTATTTGCGAATTATGCTCGTTCCTGAGGGTTTGTCCAGAAGCTCGAGCCGCCTTTGAGAGGCGATTTCCTGGATTGTTGGGAAATTCAACGTTGGCGAGGGTGACTCACCCCTCAAGCTGCCCCACAACGCTCTCCACCAGCTCGTCCACCGGGCGGCTGCCGTCGAGGCGCAGGACGGGGGCGGTTTGGGCGCTAAGCCATTCCTCGTGGCGGGCGCGGTTGCGGCCCGAAAAGCCGGGCGTGTCGTAGCCGGCGGCCCATGCGGCGAAGGCCGTGTGGATCTCGTGCATGTCGCCGCCCGGATCGATGCGGGTGCCGTAGCGCTGGCGCTCGCGCGCCATCAGCCGTTCCAGCCGCAGGGGCGTCGGCGTCGCCACGAAGACGATGAGGTCGACCTCCTCGATCAGGGCATCGCCCCAGCCGTCGAACGAGCCGGTCAGCACCCAGCCGCGGCCCTTTGCCTGCTCTACTTCGGCCATGTCGGCGGCGATCAGGCGCACGCGGTCCTGCGGCGGGCGCTTCTGGGTGAAGGGCGGATCGGTCGGCAGCCAGTAATAGTCGTCGACATCGAACTGGGAGACGCCGAGACGGGCGGAGAGTGCCGCGCCGAGCGTGGTGACGCCGGCGCAGGAGGCGCCGGTGATGTAGATGCGGGCTGAACGGGTCATGCGGCGATCCTAGGACTGTGCTGCACGGGGTGCCAGTGCAACCTGCAAGGGCAGCCGCATCGGCAGTGGACGACTGGGGACAGGCAGCGGAAAGCCCGGCAAGCCTTGCTGCGGCGGGCGAGAATGCCGGTCTGCCTGTTCCCGCGATCACGCGACTGTGCGCTGGCGTTGCCGCGATCTTCCGCTAGGCTTTTGCAATGAGGTGGAGAGCAGGCGCCGTTGTCCGGTCGATACCTGCCGCGGCGCTGCTGCTGGCCGCGGGGCTGGCGCTTGCCGCTGCCCAGCCGGCACGGGCGCAGCCGGCGACGGCGACCGGCGAGCCTGTCGATGTCGCGCTGGTGCTGGCCATCGACGTGTCCCGATCCATGTCGCGCGAGGAACTGGCCATCCAGCGCAGGGGCTATGCCGAGGCGATTGCCAGCCGCGAGGTGCTGCGGGCGATCTCGCAAGGCCCGCACGGGCGCATCGGCATCGCGATCTTCGAATGGGCCGGGGATTTTCACGGACGCGAGGTCGTGTCCTGGACGATCATCGAGAGCGAGGCGGACGCGCAGGGCGTTGCCGCGCGGCTGCTGGAACAGGAGAGCATCGCCGAGCGGCGCACCTCGATTTCCGGCGCGCTGATGCGCGGTATGGCGATGCTGCAGGCGGTGCCCTACAGCGCCGAGCGGCTGGTGATCGATGTGTCCGGCGACGGGCCGAACAACCAGGGCCCGCCGGTGACCGAGCTGCGCGATGC
This sequence comes from Stappia sp. 28M-7, assembly GCF_014252955.1. Classification (NCBI taxonomy): domain Bacteria; kingdom Pseudomonadati; phylum Pseudomonadota; class Alphaproteobacteria; order Hyphomicrobiales; family Stappiaceae; genus Stappia; species Stappia quadratibracata. The sequence continues at coordinate 1,790,876 of NZ_JACMIA010000001.1, forward strand.
GGCGGTGAGCCGGGGCATCACCATCAACGGCCTGCCGATGATGACCACCGACGGGTTCGCCCACATCTTCGGCATCCCCGATCTCGACGAATACTATCGGCGCTGCGTGATCGGCGGGCCGGGCGCTTTCGTGGTGCCGGTCAACGGCTGGGACCAGTTTCCCGAGGCGGTGCGCCGCAAGCTGGTGCTGGAGATCGGCGGACTGGCGCCGCCCGATGATCCTCTGCGCGATCCATGGCTCGATCTCTGGCAGCACCCGCTGCAGGACGCCCGCCCGCCGGTGGTGCCGGCGCAGTTTGCCGCGCCCGCGCCCTATGACTGCCTGATCGGCGAGAAGATCTGGCAGAACCGTCGGAACCTGTTCGACGACGGCTACCGCTAGTTCGGCGAACTGGAACGCCGCCTCGGCCGGCAGCGCTCGATGCGTGGTTCAGCCGCGCCGCCGACGCCGCCTGCGCCCGCCGTCGCCGTCTTCCTCCGAGCCTTCGCTGGCCGCGCGCGGCTCGGGCAAGGTCACCGCCTCGCGCAGCTTCACGAAGGGATCCACCTTGTTGGGGATCGCCATCGCGTTGACGAAATGCTCCTGGAAGCGCGGCTCCAGCGCGGTCTCGATCTTCTCGATCTCGCGCACGACGCGCTCGACCGTGCGCCGCTCGCCGCGATTGACCAGCGCCATGCGTGCGCCCGTGCCGGCGGCATTGCCGACGCTGGAGACATGGGCAAGGTCGCAATCGGGGATCAGCCCGAGGATCATCGCGTATTTGGTGTCGATATAGCTGCCGAAGGCGCCGGCAAGGCGAATGCGCTCTATTGGAGGATTGCCGAGCTTGTCGGAGAGCAGCTGGATGCCGGCATAGAGCGCGGCCTTGGCCAGCTGGATGGCGCGGATGTCGGTCTGGGTGATGGTGAGCTCGATGCCCTCGCTCGCCACCACATAGGCGAAGGTCCGCCCCTTTTGCACCACGCGCGACGACCGCTCGGCGAGCGCGCCGTCGATCAGCCCGTCCACGGTGATGACGCCGGCAAGATAGAGCTCGGCAACCGCCTCGATGATGCCGGAGCCGCAAATGCCGGTGACGCCGACCTGGTCCTTCTTTTCCGCGAACTCCAGATCGTCCGACCATTCGTCGAGGCCGATCACCTTGAAGCGCGGCTCGAGCGTCACCGGATCGATGCGGATGCGCTCGATGGCGCCGGGCGCCGCGCGCTGGCCGCAGGAAATCTCCGCGCCCTCGAAGGCCGGCCCCGTGGGGGAACTGGCCGCCAGCAGCCGGTCGCGATTGCCGAGCACGATCTCGGCATTGGTGCCGATGTCGACGACTAGGGTCAGCGCCTCTGCCTCGAACGGGCGGGTGGAGAGCGCGGCGGCGGCGGCATCGGCGCCGACATGGCCGGCGATGCAGGGCAGGATATAGGCGCGCGCGCCGGGATTGAGCTCCAGCCCGAGCTCGGAGGCGGGGATATGCACGGCGCCCGACACGGCAAGGGCGAAGGGCGCGCCGCCCAGCTCCGTCGGATCGATGCCGAGGAAGAGGTGGTGCATGATCGGGTTGCCGACGAAGACGGCGTCCATGACGTCCTCGCGGGTCGCGCCGACATCATTGACCAGCTTGGCGACCAGCGCATCGACGGCGGCGCGCACCGCCGCGACGAGATCGGGCAGGCGCGCCGGGTTCATCTGCACATAGGAGACGCGCGACATCAGGTCTTCGCCGAAGCGGATCTGCGGGTTCGAGGTGCCGGCCGAGGTGACCGTGCGCCCGTTGGCGAGATCGCAGAGATGCGCGGCAATGGTGGTGGAGCCGATATCGACGGCAAGTCCGTAGACGGTCGTCTTCTCGCCCGGCCACAGGGCGGTAACGCGCGGGGGAAAGCCGTCGTCCTGCCAGATGGCGGCGGTAACGCGCCAATGGCCGGCGCGCAGCACCTTCTGAACCGTCGGCAAGAGCGGCGGGTCGAGGCTGAGGCCGGCAAGCCCGGAGGCTTCGGCAACGGCGGCGAGCAGCCGGTCGCCGTCGCCCAGCGGCTGTTCCATGTCCGGCTCGCTGACCTCGACGGTGACGAGGCGGATGGCGCTGTCGGGGGCGACGGTGACGTTCTCGGCGCGCTTGCGCACCACCTGGCGGTTGGTCTGCGCCTCCATCGGCACGTCGACCACCATGTCGCCGAGGATCGCGGCCTGGCAGGAGAGGCGTCGGCCCTCCGGCAGGCTGCGCAGGGAGACGTAGCGGGCCTCCGCGTCGGTCACCGGGCCGAGATGGTCCGCCGTGCTGACGATCTGCTCCTTGGCGAAGGCGCCTTCGGAGACGGAGACCTGGCAGCGGCCGCAGATGCCGCGCCCGCCGCACACGGATTCCACATAGACGCCGAGCGCGCGCGCGGCATCCAGCAGCGGCGTGCCGAGCGGGAACGTGCCCCGCCGGCCGCTCGGCTGGAAAACAACCTTCGCCGTTTCGGGCGTCTCGCTCATGGCCTCGCCCGTCCTCGCTGTCGCCCGTTCGTTCAAGCGCTGGCCCGCCGTCGTCCCTCGCGTCCGCCGCGCCGCCCGGAGCTGCCGGAGGCGGCGGGGGCGGCCGCCGGGCCGCCTTCCGCGCCTGGCTTGTAGTCGCGATAGGTCATGATCCAGTCGGAACAGTTGGGATCGTTGCCGGTCAGGACGTTGGCGGCGCGCACCGCCTCCATCTCCTGCGGGCGGCAGGGATTCATGATGGCGCTGGTCATGCCGGCGCCGATCACCATCGGGATGAAGCCGGCATTGATGCCGTGCCGGTGGGGCAGGCCGAAGGAGATGTTGGACAGGCCGCAGGTGGTGTTGACCTTCAGCTCCTCGCGCAACCGGCGGAGCAGTCGGAAGACCTGCTGGCCGGCGCTGCCCATGGCGCCGATCGGCATGACCAGCGGGTCGACGACGATGTCATGGGCGGGAATGCCGTAGTCGGCGGCGCGCTCGACGATCTTCTTCGCCACCGCAAAGCGCACGTCCGGGTCTTCGGAAATGCCGGTCTCGTCGTTGGAGATCGCGACGACGGGCACGTTGTATTTCTTGACGAGCGGCAGGATCGCCTCGAGCTTTTCCTCCTCGCCGGTGACCGAGTTGACCAGGGGACGGCCCTTGGCGACGCGAAGGCCCGCCTCAATGGCGGCGGTCACCGAACTGTCGATGGACAGCGGCACGTCGACGAGGCTCTGGACGATCTCCAGCGTCCGGACCAGGAGCGGCGGCTCGGTCTCGTTGGGATTGACGGCGGTGACGCCGGCATTGACGTCGAGCATGGTGGCGCCGGCGGCGACCTGCGCGAGCGCATCCTTCTCGACGGTCGAGAAGTCGCCGGCGATCATCTCGGCGGCGAGCTTCTTGCGGCCCGTCGGGTTGATCCGCTCGCCGATCACGCAGAACGGCTGGTCGAAGCCGATGACGATCTCGCGGGTGGCCGAGGCAACGATGGTACGGGTCATTGAGCTACCTCTGCGGGGTAAGTCGCGGTGCCAGCGGCGGGAAACGTCCAGCTCCCGCGGGCGCTGAGCCAGTCGGCCGTCTTGGTCAGGCCGCCGAAGGGAAAGACGTGGATCTGCTGCAGCCGGGTCTCGGGCTGGGTCTGGATGCGCAGCTCCAGCGGGCCGACCATTGTCTCGGGATCGTAGCCCGACAGCATGGAGACGACGGCGCCGCCCCGCTTCTTCAGGAAGGAGAGCGAGTTCTCCACCCCGGCGAAGGCAGCGTATTTCAGCAGCGTGGTCATCTTGGCCGGGCCGGCGACGCCGATATGCACGGGGAAGCGGTTGCCCCAGGCGGCGATCTCGTCGAGCCAGAGGCTGACCTTCTGCGGATCGAAGCCGAACTGGGTGACGATGTGGAACTCCGCGTCGCTCTTCGCCGCGAGCTCGTGCTTGCGCATCAGGAAGGCGCGGATGGTCTCGCGCGAGATCTCCGGCGCGCCTTCGGGGTGGCCGGCAACGGCGATGCGGGTGATGCCGAGCCGGTCGAACAACCCGGTCTCGATCATCGCGACGGAGGAGGTGAGGGGACCGGGCGTCGGCGCCTCGCCGGCAATGGCCAGCACCTCCCGCACGCCGGCTTCCGCGACGAGGCGGGTCAGCCGGTACTCGAAGGCGACGAGCGAGGGATAGCGGCGCGCGGCCATGTGCGGCACCGGGACGAGACCGGCATCGGTGACCGTGCGGGCGGCGCGGACGATGTCGTCCTCCCCGACATTGCCGAGGTCGGTGAGGTAAAGGCGCGTGCCGGCGGGGACGAGACGGAGCAGCTCCGGCTTCTCCACCACCTGGCGGGGCGACATTTCCGTGGAGGCGGCAAGGCGCCCGAAATCGTTGAGGCGGTGGTCGGTCATGTCGCCGGTCCCGTGCTGGCGTGGTCGGGAGAGGGGGAGGCGGCTGCATCAAAGCCTTCGGCTGCGACAAGCGCCGCAAGCCGCTCCGGCGGATAGGCCTCGACAAGCGCGGCAAGCGCCGCCTCCGCTTCGGCCTCGAGATCGTCGCCGACCGCGACGGGATCGCCCCGCCGCCACTCGGCCAGATAGGCATCGCTGTCCTTGGCGCCGACGCGCATGGCGCAGCGGTCGACAGCCTGGATGAAACGTTCGGGCAGCTCTCGGCGGGCGCTGGCGCGGCCGGCCCGGACCAGCACCTGGGCCGGGATGTCACGCCAGTAGACGATGGTTTTTTGCGCCACGGAAAAGCCCTGCAAACCGGGTCGGGAACGCCTCTCGTTCCCGCGCTTTCAAGCATCATGATGCCTTCGGCCGGCCATCTCATCGGTGCACAGACGACACCGGAAAGTCAGAAAGCGACAGCGGCGGGACGCGCGGAAACACGGGCTTTCGGCGGGCACGAGGAAAGCGGCAGACGGGCGCTCGAAAGCGACACGCCCGCCGGGGGCTTTCGCTCCCGGCGGGCGTGCCTGTCGGTGTGCAGGGCATGCGCGATGCGCGGAGACTCAGGCCTCGGCTGTGCCGTCCGGGTCCGCCTTCCACCGGGCATACAGGGCGGCGATGTCGCCCGAGCACAGGGTGCGCATCTCGCGGCCGATCCGCTCGATCGGCCAGTCCCACCACGCCATCTCGAGCAGCATGGCGATCTCCTCGTCGGAGAAGCGCTTGCGGATCTCGCGCGCCGGGTTGCCGGCGACGATGGTGTAGGGGGGGACATCCTTCGTGACGACGGCTCGGCTGCCGATCATCGCGCCGTGGCCGATGCGGATGCCGGGCATGATCATCGCTTCCGCCCCGATCCACACGTCATTGCCGACGACCGTGTCGCCGGACGGACGGTAGCCGGTCTCCGCATCCGCGAAGGCTGGCTCCTCGGACATGAAGAAGAACGGGAAGGTGGAAATCCAGTCCATCCGGTGGCCCTGGTTGCCCGCCATCATGAAGCAGGCGCCGGTGCCGATGGAGCAGAAGCTGCCGATGACCAGCCGGTCGACATCGTCGCGGTCGGGCATCAGGTAGCGGGCGCAGTCGTCGAAGGAATGGCCGTGGTAATAGCCGGAGTAGTAGCTGTAGCGGCCGACCGAAATGTTGGGGTTGGTCACCTGCTCGCTCAGCAGCTTGCCCTTGAAGGGGCTTTCGAAAAAATTGCTCACGGGAGGTCGTCCTCTGTCGCGAGGCTGGGCCCTTTCCGGCCCGTTGGATGAGATGAGGGGACCGGTCCTGCGGCTCATGCCACGCAGACCCGTCCGTGCCGCCGGGACAGCGCTTCTAGCACGCGCTGGCTAGCGCGCAATGACACGGATGCAACAGATGCGTGCAAAGCGGCGACGGGTGCGCGGGATCAGGTGCCAATGGTGGTGAGGCGGGTTTCCAGCAGGCCGTAGCCGGTGACCCGCTTGGCATAGGCAAGGCCGAGCCGTTCGGCCGCCGCGCGGGCGCGCGCCTCGATTTCCGGATCCGCCGCCTGTTCCAGATAGAGCAGGCGGGTGTAATGGCCGAAATAGGCGTCGCGCAGCTCAGGATAGGTGTCGAGCCCGAGCGGGCGGATCACCAGCGTCTCGAAATGGCGGGCGAGGAAATCGGTGAGGTAGAAGGTGCCGGGCTCGGCCTCGGCTTCCGCGTCGAAGACATCGAGGCCGGCGAAGAAGGCGTAGCAATGGGCGCCCTCGATCCGCTCCACCCCTTCCTCGGCCAGAACCTTGTCGAGGAGGCCGCCGGTGCCGCAATCGCCATAGCCGACGAGAATGCGGGTGTGGTCGCGCTTCGCCTTGCGGATCTCGGCGCGCACGGCGGCGGGGATCTTCTCCGGACGGTTATGCAGCTGCGCTGGCAGGCATTGCAGTTCCACATGGGCAAGGCCGTTGGCCTCGACGATGGCGAGGATTTCCCTCGCGAGCGCGCCGCAGGCGATGACCAGAACCTTTTCGCGGGCGATGCCGGGTGCAACGTCGAGAGCCGGGGCGGCCGGTGCCGCCCCGTTCCCAGACGCGCCCGGAAGCAACGCCTGCATGGCTCAGCCCGCCCGCGCCGCCAGCTGGTTGTGCTTGCGCGCGATCAGGTCCTTGGCGAGTTCCACGGTGACGGCCGCATCGCGCCCGTAGGCATCGGCGCCGATGGCCTGGCTGAACTCCTCGTTCAGCGGCGCGCCGCCGACCATGACGATGTAGTCGTCGCGGATGCCCTTCTCGATCATCGTGTCGATGACGACCTTCATGTAGGGCATGGTGGTGGTCAGCAGGGCCGACATGCCGAGAATGTCCGGCTTGTGCTCCTCGATGGCCGCCAGGTAATTCTCGACCGGGTTGTTGATGCCGATGTCGATCACCTCGAAGCCGGCGCCCTCCATCATCATCGAGACGAGGTTCTTGCCGATGTCGTGGATGTCGCCCTTGACGGTGCCGATGACCATCTTGCCGACCTTCGGCGCCCCGGTCTCGGCCAGCAGCGGGCGCAGCAGCCCCATGCCCGCCTTCATGGCATTGGCCGACATCAGCACTTCCGGCACGAAGAGAATGCCGTCCCGGAAGTCGACGCCGACGATCCGCATGCCTTCGACCAGGGCCTCGGTGAGGATCGCGTAGGGCGTCCAGCCGCGCTCCAGCAGGATCTCCACGCCCTCGACGATTTCGTCCTTGAGGCCGTCATAGAGATCGTCATGCATCTGCTCGACGAGTTCCTCGTCGGACAGCGACCTGAGATCGAGATCGTCTTCCTGGGACATCGCGGGCGCTCCGTTTGCGCGTTCGGGGGACAGGGCTCGCTTACGGGCCTGCTCCCAGTACACTGGTTCGCGCCGCCTCCCGTCGATATCTTCAAAGCGACATGCGGAGTCGCGGGAGCGACAGCACCGGCGCCCGGCGGGCGCCGGCCGCAGACTTCAAGGGGACAGGTGCGTCGATGGCCTTCGATTTCATCTTCATGCTGACGGAGGACGACAGCACCGTCCCCGATGCCCGCCGCCGGCTGGACGAGGTGCTGGCGGGCGGCGCAAGGCATATCGGGTTCAAGGATGTGGGCCTGCCTTTCGAGGAGCTGCAGGGCCTCGCCCGCGACATTCGCGCCGCCGGCGGGCGGGTCTATCTGGAGGTGGTGAGCCTCGATGCGCAGAGCGAGCTGCGTTCGGCGCGCGCGGCCATCGGCCTGGAGGTCGACTGCTTGCTCGGCGGTACCCGGCCGGCCGAGGTGGCCCCGCTGTTGAAGGCGCATCCGATCCGCTACTACCCGTTTCCCGGCGAGATCGTCGGCCATCCGAGCGTGCTGGCGGGAACCATCGAAAGCATCACGGAGAGCGCCCGGGCGCTGGCCGATCTGGAGAGCGTGCACGGGCTGGACCTGCTCGCCTACCGTTTCGCCGGCGACGTGCCGGCCTTGATGCGCAGCGTCTGTGCGGCCTGCGACAAGCCGGTGATCATGGCCGGCAGCATCGACCGGGCGGCGCGCATCGTCGAAGTGGCGGAGGCGGGCGCGGCCGGCTTCACCGTCGGCACGGCGGCGCTGAAGGGCCAGTTCGCGGCCCCCGAAGGCGACCTGGCCGCGCAGGTGCGGGCGATCCTGTCGCTGACGCTGGAGGCGCGCCGCCGCTCCACCGCGCCGCGCCGTATCGCGCTGGTCGCCCACAATGCCCGCAAGGCGCATCTGCGCGCCTGGGTGGGGCGGCATGCGGAGGTGCTGCGCCGGCAGAAGCTGGTGGCGACCGGCGGCACCGGCGCCATGTTGCTGGAGGCGGTGCCGGGGCTCGCGATCCAGCGGCTGCAGCGCGGCTCGCATGGCGGCGACCAGCAGCTCGGCGCGCTGATCGCCACCGGCGAGCTGGACGCGGTGATCTTCTTCGCCGATCCGCACGGCCACCACACCAGCGATGTCGACCTGATGGCGCTGACCCGGCTGGCGATCCTGCACGACACGCCCATCGCCTGTTCTCCGGCGGCCGCGGACCTGGTGGTCGCGGCAAGCCTCGGCGGGTAGCGGGAGAAGCCTCGTCAGCCGCGCGCCGCGTGCTCGGTGCGCAGCGGCTGGCCGGCCGCATCCCAGTCCTGCCAGCCGGGAAAGGGGAGCGCGGGGAGGGTTTCCGCGCTTGCGACATGTGCTCCCCAGGCCTCAAGAACCGAGCCTAGGCGCTGTTTCTGGGTGCTCTCGTCCTCGTAGGAATAGCCGTGCCCCTGCACCCCGCAGGCGGTGAAGGGCGGCAGGACCGTGAAGCCGAGATAGTGCAGGGAGTAGTGCAGCGGCCAGAGCATCGTGGCGAAGTCGCCGCCGCGTGCACCCGGCCCGAAAGCGCTTTCCGGTGCGCCGGTTGTGACGCTGAGCAGGGCGCGGCGGCCACGGAAATAGCCGGCGTCGTAGCGCACGCGGCTGGTGTAGAGGCCACCGCTCAGGAACACCCGGTCGAACCAGCCCTTCAGCATTGCCGGCGGGCCGTGCCACCACAGCGGAAACTGGAGCACGAGCAGGTCGGCGCGCTCCAGCTCGGCAATCTCGGTGAGGACGTCCGCCGGGACGCTGCCGCTCTGCCAGGCGTGGCGCTGCTCGGCGAGCGGGACGAACGCGGCTGCATTATGCCTGTTGGTGTAATGCGCGCCCTTTTCGACCGGATCGAAGCCGGAGGCGTAGAGGTCCTGAAGGCTGACCGTGTGGCCGTCGCGGCTCAGCGCCTGTGCGGCCGCGCGGGACAGGGCGCCGTTGAAGGATCCCGGATCGGGATGGGCCTGGATGATGCGAACATGCATGCGGGTTTCCTCTGAATATGGACGTTCGCTTCAGCTTATCTTGCGAAAATGATAGGGTTACGGTCGATATCGCAGATGGAGTTTGCAGTTTTGCAAGATCGACTCGACTGGAGCGACTATCGCCTGGTGCTGGAGATCGCCCGCGCCGGGTCGCTGACGCTGGCCGGCCGCCAGTCCGGGCGCAGCCATGCGACGCTGTTCCGCCGGCTCAACGCGGTAGAGGAACGGCTGGGAACGCGGCTGTTCGACCGGCACCGCAACGGATACGCGCTGACCAAGGCCGGGGAGGCGGTCGTGGCCGCGGCAAAGGCCTTCGAGGAGCTGGCCGTCACGACCGAGCGGAAGCTTGCCGATCTCGACCGCCGAGCGGAGGGACTGGTCACCCTGACGACGACCGATGCGCTGTTTTCCGGGCTGATCGCGGGTGCGCTTACCCGGTTTCGCCAGGAGGCTCCGGCCATCTCGCTGGAGGTCAGGCTGTCGAACGACCTGCACGATCTGGCAAGGCGCGAGGCGGATATCGCCGTGCGTCCGACCACCGCTCCGGAGCCGCACCTGTTCGGGCGCAATCTCGGCGCGATCCGGCAGGCGGTGTATGCGCCCGCGCATATCGAGGACGATGCCGGGCTGCGGTGGATCGGCCCGGCCGCCTCCATGAACTACGCCCAGTACGAGCGCTGGCTGCGCCGGCAGGGCGCCGGGGAGGCAGCAATGGAGGTCGAGGGGACGCTCGGCATCCACGCGGCGGTGCGAGCCGGCGCGGGGCGGGCGGTGCTGCCCTGCTATCTCGGCGATGCCGACGAGGGCCTGCGCCGCTGCGGGCCGGTGGTCGAGGAGCTGGGAATCCCGCTCTGGATCCTGATCCATCCGGACCTGAAGGACGTGGCACGGGTGCGCAAGGTCCTGGAGTTCCTCGGCAAGGACAGGCAGCTCGGGCAAAGGCTCTGAGCCTGCCACGCTGTCGGGCGGCGCCGGCCGCCGGCGGTTCCTGCCGGCAGGCCTGATCACCTGCGGTGATCAAGACGATGAAAATTCCCTCACTTCAACGCATCCCCGATAGGTGCGATCCCGGTCACGTCTGACGCAAGGGGCGCTAAGCGCTGCCGCCCTGGCCGCCAGTCGCGCACCGCGCGCACCCACGTCCGGCGCTTCACGGGGCGCGGCCGATCCTCCGGAGGGTCGCTCAAAAATATGCTTGCGCATGCATATATATTGACAGTGAGGATGCTTCCAGTTTAATGCATGCGCATGCAAGCAAATGGAGAGGTGTGAAGTGAACACCGTAACCGTCTATTCCGACTATGTTTGTCCGTTCTGCCTGCTGGCGGAACAGGTGCTGTCGAAGGCCATCAAGGGCAGGGACGTCCCTGCCTCCTGGCGCATCTCCTGGCGTGCCTTCGAGCTTCGGCCCGAGCCGGTGCCGACCCTGCGGCCCGAGGACCCCTATCTGCCGGCGATCTGGAAGACCTCGGTCTATCCGCTGGCCGAAAGGCTCGGGGTGCCGATCCGGCTTCCCTCGATCTCGCCGCAGCCGCGGACGGGCAAGGCCTTCGAGCTTCTGGCGCTGGCGCAGGACCGCGGGGCGGATCACGCCTATTCGATGGAGGTCCTGCGGGCCTTCTTCCAGGACAACCGCGACATCGGCGATCCCGACGTGCTGGTCGAGCTGGCCGGGAAGGCGGGGCTGGACCCCGCCGAGGCACGCCGGGCGCTCGACAGCGGCGCCTATGCGGAGCGTCACCGCGAGGCGCTGCGCCATGCCCGCGAGGACATGGAGATCACCTCCGTTCCCACCATCGTCGTCGGCGACCGGGTGTTCCGGGGAACGCCGTCCATGGACGAGCTGGTTCAGGCACTGGACGAGCTGGAATCCAGCACCGGCACCCCGGACCGCTCCAGCCAGGCGGAGCTGCCGCTCTGACCGGCTTTTGCCCTCCCCAACCCACCAAACACCATTCCTCACTCATCAAAGGATGCATGAAATGAGCTGGCTTTATCTTGGAATCGCCGTCGTCTTCGAGATCGCGGTCGCAATCAGCGCCGGCAACGCGAAGGGCTTCACCCGCCTGTGGTGGACCATCGCGACGCTGGTCAGCGGCGCCATCGCCACCTTCTTCCTGAGCCTTGCGCTGCTCACCTTCGACGTGGGCGTCGGATACGCCATCTGGACCTCGGTGTCCGGGGTCGGGATCGTCATCCTCGGCGCGATGTTCTTCGGCCAGACGCTGAACGCCAAGAAGGCGCTGGGCATGATTCTCGTCATCGGCGGCGTTGTCGGCCTGCGCCTCAGCGGCGCCGCGTGAGGCGCGGCAAGTCCTCCCGAACAGTTTCTCCCGATCAAAGGAACCGAACATCATGGATACCAACAAGAACACCCAGAGCGTCGGCGCGGCATGGGGCATGCTCCTGCTGGCCAGCATCTTCGAGATTGGCTACGCGCTCAGCGTCGGCGGCAGCCAGGCCTTCACCGTCCTGAGCTGGTCGGTGGCGGCCGTCGTCTTCTTCCTGCTGACGCTGTACTTCCTCAGCGCCGCCCTGCGGACCATCGACGTGGGCATCGGCTATGCGGTCTGGGCCGGCATCGGCTCGGTCGGCGCGGCAGGCTTCGGCAGCGCGCTGCTCGACCAGCCGCTGACGCTGATCCAGACCTTCTGGCTGGCGGTGATCATCGTCGGCGTCGTCTGGTTGAAGCTCGCCGACAGCGCCAAGCTGCAGGGCGAGGCGGCATGACCCCCGCACGCCTCACCGAGCTCATGGAGGAGGCCGTCGCCTTCTCCGTGCAGCATGTCCACGACGGCGGCATTCCCTTCACGGCCCTTATCGTCGACCGGGACGGCGTGGTTCTCGGGCGCGGTGTCAACCGCGTCCGGGAGCATCACGACCCGACCGCCCATGCCGAGGTGGAGGCGATCCGCGACGCCTGCCGCCGGCATGGCACGACTCACCTGCACGGGACGACGCTGCTGGCCTCCGGAGAGCCTTGCGCGCTGTGCTACATGAGCGCCCACTATTCCGGCATCGCGCAGGTGCTCTTTGCCGCCGACCGCGAGGAGGCGGCAGCCCACGGCTTCGACTATCGCGGGACCTATCGGCTGTTCGCCCAGGACCCGCTGACCTGGCGCGTGCCAGCGGCGGGAAAGCTCACCGTCGGCGACAGCCTGTTGCCCTTCGCAAGCTTCGGCACCCGGCCGCACAAGAGCTAGGTTGAGGCAGGGGGCCGAGGCCTGGGCGGGGGGCATGGATGGGAACGAGGCTTGAAAGCGTTGTTGCATGAGCATACATGCTTCAGATCCGTCACCCTTCGTCCGGGAGAATTGCGCATGTCCGCAAGAGGCGATCTCTGGCTCCGGCTGGTCCAGTCGGTCGCGACCGTCGAAGCCGAGCTGGGCAGGATCCTGCAAGACCAGTACGGCATCGGCCTGTCGGACTACCGCGCGCTGGAGGCGCTCGAAAGGGCGCCGAAAAGCGAGCTGCGCATGCAGGAGCTGGCGGCCCATCTGCAACTCAACCAGAGCTCGGTTTCGCGGATGGTCGAGCGGCTGGAACGCAGCGGCCTCACCATTCGGGACCTGTGCCCGGACGACAAGCGCGGCGTCTACACGGTGCTGACCGACAAGGGCCGCGCGCATCTGACGGCGGCTCGGCCCGATTACGAAAAGGCGCTGGAGGCGGCCATCGCCAAGCATGGCGGGGGCGATGCTCTCGCCGCGGCCTTCGCCAGTGCGGGGCAGGCGACCTAGGCCGTTGCCGCAGGTCTGGCCGCAGGCACGCCGGACCGGGTTGCCGTGCGGCCCGTTAGATGCTGTTATTCTGCTCAGGAATCACGCCAGAGAGGGGAAGTCGATGCCTTACGATCACTTCCATGACAACAAACGCGGACCTGTCTCCGCCCCGCGCTTCTTCCCGCGGGGCTGACAAAGGACCGCATCGCCGTCTCATCGTCAGCCTTTTCGGCACCCTAGCGTGTGCCTGCCTGATCCGATGAGACTGCCATGTCCCTTATCTCTGCCAAAGACCTTTCCCTGACCCGCAGCGAGACCCTTTTTGCCGGGCTCGATCTCTCCATATCCAAGGGCGACCGCCTCGGCCTCGTGGCCGCGAACGGGCGCGGCAAGTCCTCGCTTCTGCGCATTCTGGCGGGCGAGGAGGACGCGACCTCGGGAACCGTTGTCCGCGCCCGCGGACTGGTCGCCGCCCTGGCGCCGCAGGATCCGCCGGAGCACCTGCTGCCGCTGAGCTTCTACGACGCGGTGCGCGACGCGCTTGCCGCGGAGGTCGCGGAAACCGAGAGCTGGCGGGTCGATATCCTGCTCGATGATCTCAGCGTTCCGGAGGAGCTGCGCGGGCGCGCCGTCGGCGAGCTGTCCGGCGGCTGGCAGCGCACCATGCTGCTCGCCAGGGCCGCCGTGATCGAGCCCGACCTGCTGCTGCTGGACGAGCCGACGAACCATCTCGATATCGGCCGGATCGGCGCGCTGGAGCGGTTTCTTGCCGGCCTGCCGCGCGATTGCGCGGTGATCGCGGCGAGCCACGACCGCGCCTTCCTGGACGATACGAGCACCCGCACGCTGTTTCTGCGACCGGCCGAGAGCGAGGATTTCTCCTTGCCCTATTCCCGCGCCCTGGAGGCGCTGGAGGAGCGCGATGCCGCGCGCGACCGGCAGTTCAGGAACGACATGCGCAAGGTCAAGGCGCTGCGCCAGCAGGCGGCCAAGCTCAAGAACATCGGCATCAACTCCGGCTCCGACCTGCTGGTCGTCAAGACGAAGCAGCTGTCCGAGCGCGCCGACAAGCTGGAGGAAAGCGCGCGCCCGGCGCATCACGAGGGGACGTCGGGGGCGATCCGGCTGACCAACAGCGGAACCCATGCCAAGGCGCTGGTCGCGATCGGCGATACCGCGATCACGACGCCGGACGGCCGGCTGCTGTTCCGCACGGGGAAGCTGTGGATCGGCAATGGCGACCGGATCGCGCTGCTCGGCGCCAACGGCACAGGCAAGACGCGCATGGTCGACAGGGTGCGGTCGGCCCTGGCGGGGGAGGACCCGGACATCCGGGGAGCGGCGAGCCTGAAGCTCGGCTACAGCGATCAGGCACTGTCCCAGCTCGCCGCGTTTGCAACGCCCTGGGATGCGGTCAAGCGTAGCGACAAGCTGACCGACCACCAGGCAAGGGCGCAGCTTGCCGGAGCCGGGATCGACATCGACGCGCAGAACGCGCCCCTTGCCCGGCTTTCGGGCGGCCAGCGGGCGCGGCTCGCCATGCTGCTCCTGCGCTTGTCGCGGCCGAATTTCTATCTGCTGGACGAGCCGACCAATCATCTCGACATCGACGGACAGACCATGCTGGAGGGCGAACTGATCGAGCACGGCGCCGCCTGCCTTCTGGTCAGCCACGACCGGACCTTCGTCAGTTCGGTGGCGACGCGGATCTGGGTGATTTCGGGCAGACGGCTGATCGAGGTGGACGACCCGGCCCCGGTGTTCGAGCGACTGATCGCAGAGTGACGGCAGGCGGCCCCGGCCTGTGCCCGGTGCCGGCCTCAGGCGCCGCCGGTGTCCAGTTCGATGAGAAGATCGGCAAGGCGGCGGGCCGCCGGGCCCATCGCCTCGTCCAGCCGGTGGGCGACATAGGCCTCCGACGCGGTTTCGCCGCCGCGCCCCAGCGCGCCGATGTTGAGCCGCGCCAGCCGGCCCTGCTCGATGTCCCGCTCCACCAGCCAGAACGGCAGGCGCCCCCATCCGGCGCCGCCGAGGATCAGGCTGTGCTTGGCGTCCTGGGTGTTGACCCGGCAGGTCTGCGGCGAGAGCACGCCGAAGTCGCGCCCTTCCGAAATGGCGGAAGGATCCGACAGCACGATCTGGAGATGGTCGGCAAGATCCAGCACCTCCAGGGGGCGGCCGGGCTCTCCGTCCGCGAGCGGATGCGTCGCGGCGACGACGGCAACCTGGGTGATGGACGAGAGCGCGTCGAAGCGGATGCGGGGGTCGCGAAAATCCTCGCCGACCATGACGGACAGGGCGCAGCGCTTCTGCCTCAGCGCGTCGAGCGGGCCACCGAGAGGCTCGACCCGCACCCGCACGGACACGGACGGGAAGTCCTGGCGCATCCGCGAGATCGCCCGGCCGACCTGCTGCAGCGGATAGAGCGTGTCCACCGCGACCGCGAGCTCGGTCTCCACCCCGTCCGCATAGCCGCGCGCCTTCGCCCGCAAGGCATCGACACGCACGATGATGTCCCGCGCATTGCCGAGCAGCGCCCGGCCCTGGGCCGTCAGGACGGGTCGGTGCCCCGAACGGTCGAACAGCTCGACGCCGAGCTGGGCCTCGAGGTTGGCGATGGCAACGCTCACCCCCGACTGCACGCGCGAGAGCTTCCGGGCGGCGGCACGGAAGCTGCCGCTTTCGGCGATCGTCACGAAGGTGCGCATCTGGTCGAGGGTCAGGGCATCGAGCATGATCAATCCAGATGATCGAGTTGATAGATTTTATATCACTTAAACTGTTCGAGATTTGGGGGCAACTTCGACCTCATTCGCAATCAGACGTGAGGTTGAAACGATGGCCAAGGTTCTCGTGCTCTACTACTCCTCCTACGGTCACATCGAGACGATGGCCGAAGCGGTGGCCGACGGCGTCCGTCAGGCCGGCGCGGCCGTCGCCATTCGCCGGGTGCCCGAGCTGGTGCCCGAGGCGGTCGCCGAGAAGTCCGGCTACAAGGTCGACCAGGGGGCGCCGGTCGCCACCGTCGCGGAGCTGGCCGACTACGATGCGATCATCGTCGGAACGCCGACGCGGTTCGGCAACATGGCCTCGCAGATGAAGAACTTCCTCGACCAGACCGGCGGTCTCTGGTTCGAGGACAAGCTGGTCGGCAAGGTCGGCAGCGTCTTCACCTCGACCGGCAGTCAGCACGGGGGGCAGGAGACGACCATCCAGTCCACCCAGACAGTGCTGTTCCACCTCGGAATGATCATCGTGGGCCTGCCCTACAGCTTCAAGGGGCAGATGCGGATGGACGAGATCACCGGCGGCTCGCCCTATGGCGCCTCGACGCTGGCGGATGACGGCAACGGCGGGCATCGCGACCCGAGCGAAAACGAACTCGACGGCGCGCGCTTCCAGGGGCGGCATGTCGCCGAGATCGCGCTGGCGCTGGCCGCCGGGCGGCAGGGCAGGGCCGCGTGATGACCGCCGCTGCAAGGCTGGAGCCGTCCGCCACGCGCTGGGCGGCCGTCGGCCTGATCGTCGCGGCCGGGATCGTCGCGGCGTTGCAGGTGGGCAAGGCGCCCATCGCAGCGCCCTTGCTGGAAGGCGATCTCGGCGTGGGGCTTGCAGCGCTCGGCTGGCTGACCGGTGTCTTCGCCCTCATCGGGCTGGTCGGGGGCATCCCGACCGGGGCGCTGGTCGGCAGTCTCGGCGCGCGCCGGGTCCTGGTCGCAGGGCTGCTGGTCACGGCGGCGGGCGCGGCAGCCGGGGCGCTGTCCGCAGGTCTTGCGATGCTCATGGTCTCGCGGATCGTCGAAGGCGCGGGGTTCCTGCTGATCATCGTCGCTGCTCCGTCGCTGCTCGGGCGCGTCTCCCGGCCCGGCGACCGGGACCTCGCCTTCGCGCTGTGGAGCTGTTTCATGCCGCTCGGCTTGGCGGCGGCGATGCTGGTCGGGCCGATGTTCGACGACTGGCGCGCGATGTGGTGGGCGAGCGGCGGGCTCGCCCTGGCGCTCTGCCTGCTGGTGCCGCTCGTCGTGCCGGTCTCCCGCGAGCGCCACGCCTGGTCATGGCGGCACCTGCGGGACGATACGGCGGCGGTCTTCGGCAATGCCGGGGCGGTCGGGCTCGCCATCTCCCTCGCGCTCTACAGCCTGATGTTCTTCGCGCTGTTCAGCTTCCTGCCGGTGCTGCTGATGGAGCAGATGGGCGTGTCCCACCGCACCGCCGGGCTGCTCAGCGCGCTGGCCTCCGCCGTCAACGTGATCGGCAACCTGGCGGCGGGCGTGATGCTGTCGCGGGGCGTCAGCCGGCCGGCGCTGCTGATCGGGGCCTGCCTGATCATGGGCGCGGCGAGCCTCGGCATCTTCCTGCCCCTGCTGCCGGCAACCGCGACGTTTCTCCTGTGCGTGCTGTTCTCGGCCGTCGGCGGCCTGATCCCGGCAACCATCCTGTCGTCCGCTCCGATCGTCGCCTCCTCGGCCGCCCTGGTGCCCGTGGTGATCGGCCTCATCGTTCAGGGCAACAATCTGGGACAGATCCTCGGCCCCGTTGCCGTCGGCAGCGCCATCGAGCGGTTCGGCTGGAGTTCGGCGGCGGTCATCGTTGCCGGCGCGGCCCTGATGGGAACAACCGTGGTGGTCGCCTATGCGCATCGGCTCGCGGTGCCGAATTCCGAAAGAAAGGGAGGCTCCCGATGAGCATCAACCTCGACCACACGATCCTGCCGGCGAAGGATGCAAAGGCCTCGGCCCTGTTCCTGGCAAGGATCCTGTCGCTGCCGGAACCGAGGGAATGGGGGCCGTTCTGGATGGTCACCACCGACAACGGCGTCAACCTCGACTACATGGAACAGAAGGGGGAACAGGCGGGAGACGTCGCCGCGCGGCACTACGCCTTTCTGGTGGATGAGGCGAGCTTCGACGCGATCCTGGCGCGGATCGAAACGGCCGGCCTGCCGTACTGGGCGGATCCGGCCAGAACCACGCCGGGACTGAACCGGCACGACGGCGGGCGCGGGCTCTATTTCGACGATCTC
This sequence comes from Stappia sp. 28M-7, assembly GCF_014252955.1. Lineage (NCBI taxonomy): Bacteria > Pseudomonadati > Pseudomonadota > Alphaproteobacteria > Hyphomicrobiales > Stappiaceae > Stappia > Stappia quadratibracata. The sequence goes on from NZ_JACMIA010000001.1 coordinate 1,808,796, forward strand.
AACGGGCACCTGCTCGAGGTGATCACGCGGCCCTATGGCAGCGGCGGCTGGCAGCCCTGAAACTCCGGCCCTGAGGGGCGCCGAAGCCGGTCACTCGATCTGGTCCGGCGAGGACGCGGCAAGGGCGTTCAGCACGTCGAGACTGTCGGCCAAAACGGCCAGGGGCGGCGAGGCGAGGGCGAGGCGAACGGCGTTGGGCGCATGGCCCGGCGAGACGGCGAAGGCGCTGCCGGGAACGACGGCGATGCCCCGCCGGGCCGCGAACATCGCGAACGTGTCCGCGCGCCAATGGTCGGGCAGGGTGGCCCAGACGTGATAGGCGCGCGGATCGCCGTCGATCCGCAGGTTGCCGAGATGCCGGCGGGCGAGGGCGTTGCGGGACATGGCGTCCTCGCGCTTCAACTCGCCGATCCGGTGTGCGCTGCCATCGGACATCATCTGCAGGCCGAGGGCGAGGGGGAAGCCCGACGGCCCCCAGCAGCCGCTGCGCACGCTCGCGATGATCTGCCCGCGCATGTGAAGCGGGGCCGCGATGAAGCCGGCGGTGGTGCCGGGGGCAATCCGCTTGGAGAGACTGTCGACCAGAACGGCATGCGCCGGCGCGTAATGGGCGAGCGGTTCCTCGTCGGTCAGAAAACCGTAGATGCCGTCCTCGATGGCGACGAGGCGCGTGGTCTCGAGAACCGCCGCGATCTCCCGGCGGCGGGCCGTGTCCATCGTCGTGCCGACCGGGTTCTGCAGGCTCGGCTGAACATAGAGGCCGCTGAGCGGGGCGGCCGCGTGCGCGCGCAGGATCGCATCCGGCAGCATGCCTCGCGTGTCGCAGGCGATCGGCACCAGGGTGATCCCGAGGCGCGCGGCCAGCCCCTTGAAGACCGGGTAGGTCAGCGCCTCCACCCCGAAGCGGCTGCCCGGAGGTGCGAGGGCGGAGAGGGTCGCGGCGATGGCCTGCCGGCCGTTGCCGGCGAAGACGATGGCCTCAGGATCCGCCCGCCAGGCGACCCGGCGCAGATGATCGGCAACGATGGCGCGCGCCGCCGGCGTGCCCGTCGCTCCGATCGGCCGCGACACGTCCTCCATCGCGCTGCCCTGCAGCAAGGCGGCAACGGCGCGTCCCGTCATCGCCGCTTGCTCGTCGACGATGGGGAAGTTGAGCTCCAGGTCTATCGCGGCCGTTGCCGGCTCGGTGAGGGCAGGGGCCTGGCGCGAGGTCGGGAGGCGGACGAAGGTGCCGCGGCCGGTCTCGCCGGTCACCAGCCCGCGCCGTGCAAGCTCGGAATAGACGCGCGCCGCGGTCGAGGCCGCAATGCCGCGCCGATAGGCGAAGTCGCGCTGTGGTGGCAGGCGCTCTCCCGGCTTCAGCTCGCCCGACATGATCTGGGCGCTGAGCGCGTCGGCGATTTCCCTGAAGCCGTGCATCTATATTGCTCCGAGTGCAATGTTGAAATTGCACCGAGATTGTGAATGAACGAGGCTGCCTTCGCAACAGGCCGGAGGCATATCGTGGTCACGAGCACCAATCTTGCAGCATTCGCTCTCGTCTCGTTCGGGATGGTGATCACCCCCGGACCCAACATGATCTACCTGATCAGCCGCTCGATCCTGCAGGGCAGCGTCGCGGGCTTCATCTCGCTGTTCGGCGTGATCGCGGGCTTCGTCTTCTACATGCTGTGCGCGGCCTTCGGCGTGACGGCCATCGTGCTGGCGGTGCCCTTCGCCTTCAAGGCGATCCAGTTCGCTGGCGCTGCCTACCTGCTGTATCTCGCCTGGCGTGCGGTCAAGCCCGGTGCGGGCTCGGTCTTCCAGCCGCGCACCGACCTTCCCGTCGATCCGCCGCTGCGCCTGTTCACCATGGGCTTCGTCACCAATCTGCTCAATCCGAAGATCGCGCTGCTCTACATGTCGCTGCTGCCGCAGTTCCTCGACCTGGAGAAGGGCAACCTGCTGGCCCAGAGCGTGCTGCTGGGGAGCGTGCAGATCATGGTGAGCTTTGCGGTGAACGCGGCAATCGTGCTCGCCGCCGGCTGGGTGGCGCGCTGGTTCGCCACCCGTCCGGGCTGGATGCGGGTGCAGCGCTGGGCGATGGCGTCGGTGCTGACGGCGCTCGCCCTGAGCGTCGTCACCGCCCGCTAGCAGCGCATGGGCACGCCTTGCCGGAGATTTTCCGGCGGGCACGTCACAAACCGGCCGGCTCAATCGTCAAGCGGGTATACCCAAGCCAATGGAGCTTACGATGACGACCAAGCCGGTAAATCACTACAAGAACGTTCCCGATGTCTTCGGGGCGCTGGAGAATGTCCACGGGGCCATCGATGTGCACGGCCTCGACCGGATGCTGCACCATCTGGTGCAGTTGCGGGCCTCGCAGCTCAACGCCTGCGCCTATTGCGTCAAGATGCATACCAAGGAAGCGCGCGACGACGGCGAGACCAACGAGCGGCTGGACCGCCTGACCGTGTGGGAGCATGTCGGCGACTTCACCGCCAAGGAGCGCGCCGCGCTCGCCTGGACCGAGGCGCTGACCCAGCTCGACCGCAAGACCGACTACGGCGTGTTGCGTGCCGAGCTGCGCGAGCACTTCAGCGACACGGAGATCAGCGCATTGACCGCGACTGTCGCGATGATCAACCTCTGGAACCGCATCCAGGTCTCGACGCACTGACATGCAGCCCTCCGACACAGCCTTGTTCGAAGAACGGCGACCGTTCCTGACAGGTCTGGCCTACCGCATCCTCGGCTCGCGTGCCGAAGCCGAGGATGCGGTTCAGGACACCTACCTGAAATGGCAGACAAGCGAGCGCGCCACCATCTCCAACCCCGCCGGCTGGCTCACCGCCGCCTGTACGCGTCGTTGCATCGACATGCTGAGGTCCGCCCGCCGCGCGCGGGTGGACTATGTGGGTGCGTGGCTGCCGGAGCCGATCCAGACGATGACCGAAGATGGCCCGGAAGAGGCGGCAGACCTGTCGTCCACGCTCTCGCTCGCCTTCATGCTGGTGCTGGAACGGCTCGCCCCGAAGGAACGCGCCGCCTATCTCCTGCGCGAGATCTTCGACCAGTCCTACGAGGACGTGGCGGTCGCGCTGAACGTGAGCGAGGCGGCCTGCCGCAAGCTGGTGTCCCGCGCGCGCAGCCGCATCGGCCGGGAAGAGCCCGGCGCCGCCGTGCCGAAAGCCCGCCAGGACGCGCTGCTTGCCGCCTTCCAGGCAGCCATCATGACCGGAAGCACGGCGCAGCTCGCCAGTCTGATGCGCGAAGACATCGAGCTGAAGACGGACGGGGGCGGCAAGGTACAGGCCCTGCTGCAGCCGCTCATCGGCAAGGCCGACGTGCTGGACTTCGTCGGCGGAACGCTCGGCGAATACTGGTCCCGCTACGAGTGGCGGCACATCGACATCAACGGCGCGCGCGGGGCGCTGGTCCTCGACGGGCCCGAGATCGTCGCGTCGGTGAGCCTTGCCTGCGATGCCGAGGGGCGCCTGACCGGCATCTACATCATGCGCAATCCGGACAAGCTGGCGCGCCTCGGCGATGCCGAAAGGACCATCCAATGACCGATGCGCGTGTCGTCACAGCCTCGCCCGGCTGGGCGGACTTGCTGTCCGGCGGCAATCTTGTCCGCTCGCTCGCCCTGAGCGGCGGCGTCGCCCTGCATGCCGTCAATCTCTACATTTCGACGACGATCCTGCCGACCGTGGTGCGCGAGATCGGGGGGCTGGACTTCTATGCCTGGAACACGACGCTGTTCGTGATCGCCTCGATCCTCGGTGCGGCGCTGTCCTCTCCGGTATTGGCACAGACCGGCCCGCGCGGCGGCTATGTCGTGGCGGCGGCGGTGTTCATTGCCGGGACGCTGGCCTGCGCCGCGGCCGGATCGATGCCGGTGATGCTCGCCGGCCGCTTCGTGCAGGGCCTGGGCGGCGGCATCCTGCTGGCGCTGGCCTATGCGATGGTCCGGCGGGTCTATCCCGAGCCGCTCTGGCCGCGCGCGCTGGCGCTGCTGTCCAGCATGTGGGGCATCGCCACCCTGCTCGGGCCGGCGGTGGGCGGCATCTTCGCCGAACTCGACCTGTGGCGCGGGGCCTTTCTCATCCTGGTCCCCTTCGCAGCCCTGATCGCTTGTGCCGCGTTTCTGGTCCTGCCGAGGCGTGCGGCGGACGGAAAGGGCGCCGAGCCGTTGCCTCTCGTCCAGCTCGCGCTGCTGACGATTGCCGTCTTCGCCGCCTCGTGGGGTGGGATCGGCGAGACTATCGTGTCGACCGTTACGGGAATGCTGGCCGCCCTGATGCTCGTGGTGCTGTTCGTTGTGGTGGAGCGCAGATCGGCGAGAAAGCTGCTGCCGGCCGAGACATTCAGGCTGCCCGGCGCGCTCGGGAGCCTCTATGCGACCTCGGCGCTACTGGCCATGACCGTCACCTGTACGGAGATCTTCCTGCCGCTGTTCCTGCAGGAGCTGCATGGCCGCTCGCCGCTGGAGGCCGGCTATATCGCGGCCGTGATGTCGGCGGGCTGGACGGCCGCCGCGATCCTCGCCTCCGGGTTTCAGGGCGCGCGCCGCACGCTTGCGGTGCGGGCCGGGCCGGTCCTGTCGCTCGCCGCGATGATCGCCCTGGCGCTCGTTCTGCCGGTAGCCGGCCCGGTGTCTGGTCCGGCGGGCGACTGGCTGCGGCTCGCCCTGATCTGTGCCGCGCTGATCGCCGGCGGGGCGGGCGTCGGGCTCGCCTATCCGCATCTGTCGGCGATGGTCCTGCAGGTGGCCCCGCCCGAGGAGGCGGACAACGCGGCCTCGTCGATCATGACGGTGCAGCTCTGCGCCACCGCCTTCGGTGCGGCCATCGCCGGGCTTGCGGTCAATCTGGCCGGCGCGGGCGCGCCATCCGGTGGTATGGATGTGGCCAATGCGGCACGCTGGCTGTTCGTGACCGTGGCGCTCGCCCCGCTGCTCTGCATCCTCGCGATGCGCAGCGCATCGTTCCGGCAGGCGACCCTGCGATCCCGGTGAGGGACCGCAGGGGGCCTTTCCGACCGCAGACCTGAAGGGAATTGCAATGTCTGTCGCATTCGTCGAGCCGTATCCTGGATTGCTCGAGCGCCTGCTGCCGGTCGCACGGCAGATCTTCACCGACACGTTCGCGGAGCGCTACGACACGGCTGCCTTCGAGGTGTATTGCGACGAGGTCTATCGGCCCGGCGGGGCCATGTCGCAGGACTTCGAGGCACCTGGCATACGCTGGCTGGTGGCGGTGAGCGCGGGGCAGCCGATCGGCTATGCCAAGCTGAGGCCGCTTCGCGCGCCGGCGCTCGACGCCGAGCCCGGCGCGCTGGAGCTGCAGCAGCTCTACGTCCTGCGCGACTGGCAGGGCAGGGGCGTCGCCGACCGGCTGATGACATGGGCGCTGGAGACCGCCGCCGCAGAGGGGACGGGAGAGGTCTACCTGACCGTCTTCGATCACAACGAGCGGGCGAAGCGCTTCTACACCCGCTACGGGTTCAGGGAAGTCGGGCGCTGCACGTTCCAGCTCGGCGAGCGGATCGACGATGACCGCATCTGGCGCGTGCGCCTGCCGTCCCGCCGTTGAGGCAGCCACCTTCTCCGCTGTCATGCCTGCAAAGGCAGGCATCCAGTATCCGCTGGCGGTGTTGGTGACGCGAAAGGGCCGGGGGCTTCTTCGCGGTGTTTACGGCTTGAGCGGAAACGTCCGGGGTTACTGGGTCCCGGTCTTCGGCTGCGCCGAAACCGGGACGACAGGCGGAGGGCGGGGTGCTGCCTGCCTGTCTTTATGGTCGGCTACGGAAGGCCGTGAAAGAGGTCGCGCCAGTCGGGGTTATGTTCTTCGATGAGCCTGATCTTCCAGGCTCGTTTCCAGCGCTTGATCTGCTTTTCGCGCCGAATGGCGGCTTCGACATCGGTGTGATGTTCGAAATAGACAAGGTGGGTGACGTCGTGGCGGGAGGTGAAGGAGCGCGCGATCTTGTCGCGATGCTCCGAAACCCGGCGTGCAACGTCGTTGGTAACCCCCGTGTAGAGGGTTCCGCCGACGCCGCTGGCCAGGATGTAGACATAGTAGTTGTGATCGCGCATTCGCCCCACCCCGTTGGCGTTGCCCGATCACCCCTCGGCCGCCTCGCCAGGGCGACGGCTAGAACAGGCCCTCGATCTGGCCGTCCGCATCCAGGCGGATGTGGTTGGCGGAGGGCACCTTCGGCAGGCCGGGCATGGTCATGATCTCGCCGCAGATCGCCACGACGAAGCCGGCACCAGCCGAAAGGCGTACCTCGCGCACCGGCACGATGTGGCCGGTCGGCGCACCGCGCAAGGTCGGGTCGGCGGAGAAGGAATACTGCGTCTTGGCCATGCAGACCGGCAGATGGCCGAAGCCGTCCGCCTCCCAGCGCTCCAGCTGGTCGATGACCGACTTGTCGGCGGCAACGCCGTCGGCGCGGTAGATCTTGCGGGCGATGGTCTCGATCTTCGCCAGGAGCGGCATGTCATCGGGATAGATCGGCGCGAAGTTGGACGACCCGCCCTCGACCATCTCGACCACCTTGCGGGCGAGCGCCTCGGTTCCCTTGGAACCGTCCGCCCAGTGGCGGCACAGCACCGCCTCGACGCCCTGCTCGGCGGCATAGGCCTGGAGCGCGGCAACCTCCGCATCCGTGTCGCTGACGAAGTGGTTGATGGCGACGACCACCGGCAGGCCGAAGCTCTTCACGTTCTCGATGTGGCGGCCGAGATTGACGCAGCCGCGCACAAGCGCCTCGACATTCTCCTCACCCAGCGCCTCGCGGCCGACGCCGCCGTTCATCTTCAGCGCCCGGACGGTCGCGACGATGACCGCCGCGTCGGGCTTGAGGCCCGCCTTGCGGCACTTGATGTCGAAGAACTTTTCCGCGCCGAGATCGGCGCCGAAGCCGGCCTCGGTGACCACGTAGTCGGCGAGTTTCAGCGCGGTTCTGGTAGCAATCACCGAGTTGCAGCCATGGGCGATGTTGGCGAAGGGGCCGCCATGCACGAAGGCCGGATTGTTCTCCAGCGTCTGCACGAGGTTCGGCTGCATCGCCTCCTTGAGCAGGACGGTCATGGCGCCGTCCGCCTCCAGGTCGCGCGCGGTGACGGCGCTGCGGTCGCGGCGATAGCCGACGATGATGTCGCCGAGGCGCTTCTGCAGGTCGGCAAGGTCGCTGGCAAGGCAGAGGATCGCCATGATCTCGGAGGCGACGGTGATGTCGAAGCCGGCCTCGCGCGGGAAGCCGTTGGCGACGCCGCCGAGCGAGGAGACGATCTGGCGCAGCGCCCGGTCGTTCATGTCCATCACCCGCCGCCAGGTGACGCGCCGAGTGTCGATCTGCAGCGCGTTGCCCCAGTAGATGTGGTTGTCGATCAGCGCCGAGAGCAGGTTGTGGGCGGAGGTGATGGCGTGGAAGTCGCCGGTGAAATGGAGGTTGATGTCCTCCATCGGCACCACCTGGGCGTGGCCGCCGCCGGCAGCTCCCCCCTTCATGCCGAAGCAGGGGCCGAGCGAGGGTTCGCGCAGGCAGATCGCCGCGCGCTTGCCGATGCGGTTGAGTCCGTCGCCGAGGCCCACCGTGGTCGTGGTCTTGCCCTCGCCGGCAGGCGTCGGGTTGATGGCGGTGACCAGTACCAGCTTGCCGTCCGGCCGGCCGGATAGACCCTTGATGAAGTCGGAGCGGACCTTTGCCTTGGTCGATCCGTAGCTTTCCAGCGCTTCCGCCGGAATGTCGAGCCTGGCGCCGATCTCGGTGATCGGCTTCAGACTGGCTGCGCGGGCAATCTCGATGTCACTGGCCATGGCAAACTGTCCTCTCCCCGGGCGGTCGTTTCATCTGCCGCCGTCTATCGTTCGATTTGGAAAGCCAATCCTAAAGGCTGAGGGCAGGGCCGACTGTTTGCGAACCGACATGGCGGCATCGCGCAATCGTCGTCCTGCGGGTGAAAAGCTGCGATCAGTCGTCGCCGGTGGCGAGCGGCATGTCCTCGCGTCCGCCCCATTCCGTCCAGGATCCGTCATAGACGGCGGAGCGGTCGTGGCCGGTGATGGCGAGCGCCAGCGACAGGATCGCGGCGGTGACGCCGGAGCCGCAGCTGGTGATGACGGGGCGCGAGCGGTCGATGCCGGCCGCGTCGAAGGCGGCGGCAAGATCCTCGGCCGGCTTCAGGCGGCCGTCTTCCATCAACTCGGTGAAGGGCAGGTTCAGCGCGCCGGGCATGTGGCCGCTGCGAAGCCCTGCGCGCGGCTCCGGATCGCGGCCGGCGAAACGGCCGCGCGAGCGCGCGTCGAGGACCTGCTGGCCGCCCTGCAGCGCCTTGGCCACCTTGTCGAGATCGGCGACGAGACCGTTGTTGAGCCGGGCGGTGAAGTGGCGCTCGCCGCGCGGGGCGGGCGCGCCATCCTCGATCGGGCGGCCTTCCGCCTTCCACTTGGGCAGGCCGCCGTCGAGCACGAAGACCTGGCTGACGCCCATGGCGCGGAACATCCACCATACGCGGGCGGCCGAATAGAGCCCGATGCCGTCATAGACGACGATGGTCTGGCCGTCGCCGATGCCCATTTGCCGCATCATCGAGGAGAAGACATGCGCAGGCGGCAGCATGTGCGGCAGGTCGCTGGTCTTGTCGGCGACCGCGTTGACGTCGAAGAACACCGCGCCGGGAATATGGCCTTGCGGATATTCCGGCGGCACGTCCGGCTGGCCCACCGGCGGTAGCCAGGCATTGACGACGACGACATCCGGCGAGGCCATCTTGTCGGCCAGCCACTGGGTCGAGACGAGCGGGGAAAGCGCCATTCTTGAAAGCCTCGCTTGAGCGATGGAACGGGAGAGCGTCAGTCGACGAGCTGGATGCGCACGCGCCGGTTCTGACGGCCCTTCTTCTCGATCTTGGTGACGGCGAGCGGGCCGATCTCCGAGGTACGGCTGACATGGGTGCCGCCGCAGGGCTGCAGGTCGACATCGCCGATGCGGACCAGCCGCACGCGCCCGCTGCCCATCGGCGGCTTGACGCTCATGGTCTTGACCATCTCGGGCTTGGCCAGCAGCTCCTCGTCGGTGATCCAGTCGGTGGTGACCGCATGGTCGGCGGCGGCGATCTCGTTGACCTTCGCCGCGACCTCGTCCTTGTCCGGGCTGCCCTCGGGCAGGTCGAAGTCGAGACGGCCTTCGCCCTCGCCGATCTGGCCGCCGGTGACAGGAAAGGGCAGGACGACGGAGAGCAGGTGCAGCGCGGTGTGCACGCGCATCAGGCGGTAGCGGCGGTCCCAGTCGAGATGCAGCACGATCTCGTCGCCGACGGCAGGGAGCGTCTCGCCCTCGGCCGGAACATGGACGATCTGGCTGCGGTCCTCGCCATAGACGGTGGTGGCAATGGCGATCTGGCGGCCGTCGGCCAGCTCGATGCGGCCGCTGTCACCGGGCTGCCCGCCGCCGGTCGCATAGAAGACGGTCCGGTCGAGTACGATGCCGCCGCGATCGGTGATGGCGGTTACCCGCGCATCGCAGCTGCGCAGATAGGCATCGTCTCGAAAAAGCAGTTCCGTCATGAGAAGTCCCCGGTCGGTCAGCCGTGATTCAGGCAGGAGCGCCAGCCTATCCGATCGGCACCGGCAATCAACCATCCGCGGCGGCAAGGCCCGGCGCGGTCAAAGGATCGGCGAGAACAGCCGCGCAGCCTGGGCAATGAGGCGAAAGGCGAAGGAGCGCACCTCCAGATCCTCCGGCGTCGTCGGGCGGGAATTGGCGAAATCGCGCTCCAGCATCCGCTCCACCTTGTTCACGGAACGCTCGTGGGTGAACCACAGCGTCACCTCGAAATTGATGTGGAAGGAGCGGGAATCGAAGTTCACCGTGCCGATGCCGGCGAGCGCGTCGTCGACCAGGATCACCTTCTGGTGCAGGAAGCCGGAGGAGTAGCGATAGACCTTGATGCCGTAGTCGACCATGTCGTCGGCATGGGCATAGCTCGCCAGCCAGACCAGCCGGTGGTCGGCCTTTTCCGGCAAGAGGATGCGCACGTCGACGCCGCGCATGGACGCGGCCATCAGTGCGGTCTGCATCGCCTCTTCCGGCACGAAATAGGGACTGACGATCCACAGCCGCTCGCGCGCCCTGGCGATGGCCTCGGAAAAGGCGATGGCGCAGTCGTCGAAGCGGTCGGCAGGACCCGTCGGCATCACCAGAACCGGCTCGTCGCCCGGCTGGGGGATCGGCACCGGCAGATAGGGACGGATCGGCGTGCCGGTGGCCCAGTGCCAGTCTTCGCAGAAGGAGAGGGCACAGGCGATGGCTGCCGGGCCCACCACCTTCACATGTGTGTCGCGCCAGTGGCCGAATTCCCTCGATAGGCCGACATATTCATCGCCCACATTGTGCCCGCCGACCCAGGCGGCCTCGCCGTCGACCACGACGATCTTGCGGTGGTTGCGGTAGTTGAGCCGCATCGGCCCGGTGAAGCGCAGCCACTTGTGGCGCTGGTTGAAGCCGGCGATCTGAACGCCGGCCTCGCGCAGCCGGCGGCGATAGCTGCGCGGCAGGCTCTTGGAGCCGACGTCGTCGTAAAGGACATGGACCCGCACGCCCGCCCTGGCACGTTCGGTCAGCACCTCGGCAAGGCGCTGGCCGAGGCCGTCGTCGCGGATGATGAAGAACTGGACCAGCACCTCGTGGCGGGCCTTGGCAATGCCGGCGAAGATGGACTCGAAAGTGTCCGGCCCGTCGACCAGCAGCTCCACCGAGTTGCCGGCCAGGAACGGCACCTGGGCGATGCGGGTGAGCACCGGCCAGCTGGTGCTGGTGGTGGCATCGGCAAGGCGCAGCTCGCCGGCGCGCGCGGCGCGGGTGGTGCGGCCGGCATAGGTGCGGACCTCGCCGTAATCCTCGAAGCGCTTCCAGCCGAAGACGAGGTAGAGGAAGGCGGTGGGGAAGGGCAGGAACAGCAGCGACAGGAGCCAGGCGATCGAGCCCTGCGAGGTGCGCGAATGCAGCACCTCACGCACCGCGCACACGGCGGCAAGCGTGTAGAGCGCGAAGGTGAGCGCGGCGATGATCGGAAGGTTGGCGACGAGCGCCTCGGCGAGATCGAAGTCGCGGATCATCTCAACTCGGAGGTGAAAAGGGTCGGGGGAAGACGGTAGGCAGGAACCTGCCCGAATACAAGGCAGGCCTACCCCTTATGATCCGCTTCCCGCCCCCTTGCGCCGCCTTCCGCAGCGTCCCGCTCAGGTCACCTTCTCAGGCGACCTGCTCGAACGGGGCGGCGATGCTGCTCGGCTTTTCCAGCCAGCCCGGGACCGGCAGGTCCTTGGAGCGCAGGAAGTCCGGGTTGAACAGCTTCGACTGGTAGCGGTTGCCGTAGTCGCACAGGATGGTGACGATGGTGTGCCCCGGGCCCATCTCGCGCGCCATGCGGATGGCGCCGGCGACATTGATGCCGGAAGAGCCGCCAAGGCACAGGCCCTCGTGCTCCAGCAGGTCGAAGACGACCTGCACCGCCTCCGCATCCGGGATCTGGAACGGCATGTCGACCGGCGCATCCTCCAGATTGGCGGTGATGCGGCCCTGGCCGATGCCCTCGGTGATCGAGGAGCCTTCCGCCTTCAGCTCGCCATGGGCGTAGTAGTTGTAGAGCGCCGCGCCCATCGGATCGGCAAGGCCGATGCGGATCTTCGGATTGAACTGCTTCAGCGCCATGCCGACGCCGGCCAGCGTGCCGCCCGAGCCGACGGCGCAGACGAAGCCGTCGACCTTGCCGTCCGTCTGGCGCCAGATCTCCGGCCCGGTCGTCTCGATATGGGCCTGCCGGTTGGCGACATTGTCGAACTGGTTGGCCCAGATCGCGCCGCTGGCTTCCGTCTTGGCCAGCTGCTCGGCAAGGCGACCGGACAGCTTCACGTAGTTGTTCGGATTGCGGTAGGGCACCGCCGGCACCTCGACCAGCTCCGCACCGGCGAGCCGCAGCATGTCCTTCTTTTCCTGGCTCTGGGTCTCGGGGATGACGATCACCGAGCGGTAGCCGAGCGCATTGCCGACCAGCGCCAGGCCGATGCCGGTGTTGCCGGCCGTGCCCTCGACGATGACGCCGCCGGGCCGCAGGGCGCCGCGCGCCTCCGCATCTCGGACGATATAGAGGGCGGCACGGTCCTTGACCGACTGGCCGGGATTCATGAACTCGGCCTTGCCGTAGATCTCGCAGCCGGTCAGCTCGGAAGCCCGGTTCAGGCGGATCAGCGGCGTGTTGCCGATTGCGTCGATCACGGAGGTCTTGATGTCCATCGCTCGTTCCGTCCGTTCCAGGTGGCGGCACTCCCTGCAGAAGGAGCGGGCCGCGTATCAAGTGGGCCGGCAGGGTAGGCCGGAGGGGGCCGGGCCTTCAAGCGAACCCGTGCCATTTGTCTGGCCTTCGTTGATAATCCTTTCGGCCCTGTTCTACAAAGTTGGTCGATAAATCATCACAGTCCACGTAAGCTTGGAATCGTATGCTTGCGATGATCCGCTGCGGGACTGGCGTCGTATCACTGGCAAAGGATCTCCGGACACGACCGCACCGTCATTCGGGATGTATTGGCGCGGAGCCGTTCGTGGAGTATGAGCGATGAGACGCGGCCTTGGGGGTGCCGCGACAGGGATTGGATTGGAATGGACGCATCACGCGAACAGTTCGACGCGCTGCTGGCCGGATATGTGGCCGGCACGCTGGCCGAACCTGCAAGACTGCTTGTGCGGAGCCATCTCGACCTGTCGCCGGTCAATCGCGGTTTCGTCCGCGATCTTGAGGCTGCAGGCGGAGCGATGCTGGAAGATATCGCGCCGGTAGGGATCGACAACCGCGACGCCATGCTGGCGGCGATTTTCGCATCCCCTGCCGAGGAGCCGATCTCGGTGCCGCAGATGGTCACCAGAACGAGGCTGCCGCAGCCGCTCTTCGACTTCATCGGCAAGGATGTGGCGGAGATCCCCTGGAGGACCAAGATTCCGGGGCTGAAGGAGTACAAGGTCGCGGAGATGGACGGCTGCAGCGCCAGCCTGCTGTGGATCCGCGCCGGCATGGCGATGCCCTCGCACACCCATCACGGCACCGAGCTTACCCTGGTGCTGGAAGGCGGGTTCTCCGATCTCCACGGACACTACATCCGCGGCGATGTCGCCTATGCGGACGATGATATCGATCACCGCCCGGTGGCCGACGACGACGAGGACTGCATCTGCTTCGCCGTCACGGAAGGCAGCCTGCGCCTGACCGGCCCGATCGGCCGGCTGTTCGCACCGTTCATGCGCGGCTGAGCCGCCGCAAATCCGGGCGACCCCGTCCCGGCCGGACCCAGACAGGATCCGGCCGGAAAAATCTCCTTTGTCTTTCCGAACGTTCGAGGCGATCCGTCGGCGTCCGCCTGCCGTAAACCCTGAACAACAGGATGGAGGCAGACGATGAGCGCGAGAGCGATCGGGGCCGTTGCTCCGCAGGACGGCGTGGCCTGGGTGACCGGCGCAAGCTCCGGCATCGGGGCGGAACTGGCACTCGAGCTGCAGCGGCACGGTTGGACCGTGGCGGTGACGGCGCGCTCGGCCGATGCGCTGCAGGACCTTGCCGCACGCGCGCTGCCGGGTGCCATCCTGCCGATGCCGGGCGACGTGACGGATGCGGCCCGCATGGCCGAGATCGTTGCGGAGCTGGAAGAGCGCCATGGCGGCATCGCGCTCGCGGTGCTGAACGCCGGTGTCTACCTGCCGGTCGACGGGACCGATCCGGACCTTTCCGCCTTCCACACCTCCTTCGACGTCAATCTCAAGGGCACGGCCAACGCCCTGGTGCCGCTGGTGAACGCGATGAAGCCGCGCCGACGCGGCCAGATCGCCATCGTCGCCTCGGTGGCGGGCTATAGCGGCCTGCCGACCTCGGCGGCCTATGGGGCGACCAAGGCGGGCCTGATCAATCTGGCGGAGTCGATGAAGTTCGACCTCGACCGGCTCGGCATATGCCTGCAGGTGATCTCGCCGGGCTTTGTCGATACGCCGGCGACGAAGGACAATCCCTTTCCCATGCCGCACTTGATGAGCGTGGAGGCGGCCGTCGCCGAGTTGATCAAGGGGCTGGAGGACCCGGCCGACTTCGAGATCTCGTTCCCCAAGCGCTTTACCCGGCAGCTGAAGCTGCTGCGCATGCTGCCCTACCGGCTGTATTTCCCCCTGATCGCCCGAAGCACCGGCTGGTCGCGCAAGGGAGATCCGGCGGCAGAGCCGACAGACAAGGCGTAGGGCCGGCGGTCACGCCGGCCGGTCATCCCGGCGGGTTTGGCGCGGCCTCCCGCGCGGCGAGGGAGCGGGCAAGATCCGCATGCGCGCCCGCATCGAGCGGGAAGTTCCACATCAAGGCGATGGCAACGAGCTTGAGGGCGACGGGCACGAGTGCATAGAGCGCCACCAGCATGCCGAGGCCGCTGTCTCCGGTGCCTTCCGCGACAAAGCCGGCAAGGTCCAGCAGCGGAAAGGCAAGGCCCACGGCAAGCGCCAGCGACAGTTTCGTAGCAAGCCCCCACAGCGCGAAATAGAGCCCGGACCGGCGGCTGCCGGTCGCAAGGCGGTCGACGTCGATCACGTCCGCCTGGATCGCGGAAGGGAGGGCGAGATCGGCGCCGAGGGCAAGGCCGGTGAGGACGCAGATCGCCGCGAAACCGAGAAGGTCGCCCGGGCCGAGCAGCGGCACCAGGGCGAAGATCGCGCAGGCCCCCAGCATGGCGAAAGACCAGCTGCGATGCTTGCCGAGCCGCCTCGAGACGGCGATCCACAGCGGCACCCCGGCAATGCCGCAGAAAAAATAGAGAAACAGGAACGGCCCCTGCATCTGCGGGGCTTCCAGCACCCGCGCCACGAAGAACAGGAAGAGGGTGGCCGGCAACCCGTTGGCAAAGCCGTTGACGACGAAGGCAATGAGCAGGCGCACGAAGGGCCGGTTGGCGGCCAGATGGGCAAGGCCCTGACGCAGGCCGGGCAGGGCTCGGGCCGCCTCCGCCGGCTCCGGCAGGGCGCGGATCGCCACAACGACCGCCAGGGGAAGCGACAGCGCGACGAGCCAGGCCAGCACGGCAAGCGCATCGCCCTGGCTGCCGGCCCCGCTCGCCTCCACCAGCGCCGGCACCGAGATCGCGACCAGCGTTCCGACCAGCACCATCCCCTCGCGCGCGCCGGCGACGCGGCTGCGGCCGTGATAGTCGTCGGCAAGCTCCGCCCCCCAGGCGGTGTAGGGGATGATCGCCGCCGTATAGCCGAGCGAGAGCGCAAGGCCCCAGCCCAGCAGATAGGCCCAGCCGGCGTCGGCCGGCGGCGTCAGGATCATGAAGGCCGCGAGCGCGGCGGGAAGGGCGGCGAGCGCCAGCCAGCCGCGCCGCCGGCCGAGCGGCGGGTGGAAGCGGTCAGCGGCAAGCCCCACGAGAGGATCGGAGATCGCATCCGCGAGCCGCACGATCAGCAGGATGAAACCGACCTGCGCCAAGGGCAGGCCGATGGCACCGGCATAGTAGCTGGGCAGGATGACGTAGAGCGGCAGGGTGAGCGCTGCCAGCGGCAGCGCCGGTCCCGCATAGGCCGCAAGTTGCCCCCATGACGGGCCCGGCGCTGGCGCCATGTGTCAGTGCGCCTTTTCGTAGATCATCTGGCGCACGTCGATATTGCCCGAGCGGAAGCCGGCCTCGCAGTAGTGGAAGTAGAACTCCCACAGCCGCTTGAACCGGTCGTCGAAGCCGAGCGGGCGGATGCGCGGCCAGGCGTCCCAGAAGCGCTGGCGCCACTCCTCCAGCGTGCGGGCATAGTCGTGACCGAAGATGCGCTGGGCGGCGAGCTTCAGCCCGCTGCGGTCGCCGAGCGCTTCCAGCTCGCCCGGCGGCGGCAGCATGCCGCCCGGAAAGACGTGGCGCTGGATGAAGTCCGGCGTACGGCGGTAGTCGTGGAACAGCTTGTCCTGGATGGTGATGATCTGCAGGCCGGCGCGCCCGCCGGGCTTCAGGCAGTTCGACACGGTCTGGAAGTAGGTGCTCCAGTACTCCTCGCCGACCGCCTCGAACATCTCGATGGAGGCGACGCGGTCGTACTGCTGGCGCTCGTCGCGATAGTCCTGCAGCTTGAGTGTCACCCGGTCGGCAAGGCCGGCATCCTGGATGCGCTTGGAGGCGAAGTCGAACTGCTCGCGCGAGATGGTGAGGCCGGTGACCTTGGCGCCGATCTCGCTCGCGACGAATTCGGCAAAGCCGCCCCAGCCGCAGCCGATCTCCAGCACATGGTGATCGGGCGTGATGCCGCTTTCCTCCGCCAGCGCCCGGTACTTGCGCTTTTGCGCCTGTTCCAGGTCGTTGACGCCGCCGTCGTAGAGCGCCGAGGAATAGGTCATCGTGGGATCGAGCCACTCCCGGTAGAAGGCATTGCCGAGATCGTAGTGGGCCGAGATGTTGCGCCGCGAGCCGGAGCGGGTGTTGCGGTTCAGCCAATGGCGGAAACGCACCATCATGCGGAAGATCGGGCTACCGCGCAGCATGTCGGCGGTGGCATCGCGGTTGCGGCAGAACAGCTCCAGGAACGTGGTGACGTCGGAACTGGTCCACTCGCCGACCATGTAGCTTTCGCCGACGCCGATATCCGACCCGCTGAGCAGGCGGCGGATGAAGCGCCAGGAATGGATGCGTACCTCGGCCTCCGGTCCGGGCAACTCGCCACGGATCAGGAAGCGCTTGCCCTCAGGGGTCTCAATGCTCAGGGATCCGGCCTTGAGGTTGAGGGCGATGCGAAGGCCAAGGCGTGCGAGCCGGGGAAGTCCGGCCAGGGCCTGGCGGGCATTTTCAGGTGTGAGAACGATCGCAGTCGACATGGTCGGTCGCTCCTCGTCGGACAGCCGGGACATTTCAGCTACCCGTATATGCGTTGTGGCGTCGAATGGTTCCCGGACGTTGAGACGGCGAATGAAAAGGCGCGCCCTTCAGCCACAAACGGAGCGCCTCCCAGTGGATTCCGCCCACCACTTTGAGTGTCATGAACGGGATTTTCAAGCAGAGCGAGAGAAGCGCCCCGCTGCTCGCCGGTACCGCCGTGCCCGCGAAGGCGGCGGACAGAAGAGGCCCCGTTGCGTCACTTTCCAGGATGCGGATGCGCACCGCCTTGCCCGGCGGCAGCACGCGGAACGCATAGGTCTGTGCCATGTCGATGAAGGGAGAAACGTAGAAGGCCTTGGCGCGGGACTGGCGGATGCCCTCCGGCCCCCGCTGGCTCTCGCGCACCGGCTCGACATAGGTGTGAATGTCGCCGAACGTGTTGCGCACCTCGTAGACGAGGGCGAGAAGCTCGCCGGCTGCGTCATAGGCGAAATAGACCGACAGCGGATTGAACACGTAGCCGAGGATGCGCGGATAGCACAAAAGCAGGATCCGCGCCGGCGGCTCGTCGATCCCGCGCGCGGCCAGCAGCGTCTCGACATGGGCGCGCAAGGGGGAGCCGTCGCGCGGCCCGTGATCGGCCTCGTGGAAGGAGGCGAGGTTGAAGCGGCCGACGGAGAACAGGCGCGACTGCCGGTCAGCCTCGTCCAGCCGGTCGAGATCGACGAGCAGCGAGAAGACCGAATAGTCGAAGCGGTGGCCGAAGGGCTTCAGCCGGGCATGCATGACCTTGCCCGGATAGAGCACGGCGGCAGCCTCCGGCGGCGGGCCGTTGGCGTCCTGGGTCGTCGCCATGGGGCGCGTGGTCATTCGGCGGCCTCCGCAGTGCGCGCGACGCCGTCCGCGCCGACGCGCCAGGGGATCTCGCAGCCGATCGCCTCGGCGACCGAGAGGCCGGCGGCAAGGCCGTCCTCGTGGAAGCCGTATCCGCACCAGGCGCCGCAGAACCAGGTGTTGCGGTTGCCCTGGATCTGGCCGAGTGCCTTCTGCGCGGCGATGGCGGCCGCGTCGAACTGCGGATGATCGTACTCGAACCGGCCGAAAGTAAGGTCTTCGCTCGGCGGTTCCACCGGATTGAGGCTGACGAAGACCGGCTTGTCGCCGGGCAGGTTCTGCAGCCGGTTCATCCAGTAGGTGACCGAGGCATCGCGGTAGGGCGCGCCCGGATCGCTGGAGGCGATGTAGTTCCAGGACGCCCAGACCCGGCGCCGTTGCGGCATCAGGGCGCGGTCGCGGTGCAAATAGACCTGGTTGGGCCGGTAGCGCACCGCGCCGAGGATGTTGCGCTCCTCCGGCGAGGCATCCGCGAGCATCGCCAGCGTCTGGTCGGTGTGGGAGGCGAGCACCACATGGTCGAAGACATCCTCGTGGCCGGACGTGTCGCGCACATGGACGCGGCCGCCGCGGCGGGTGACCTCGGCGACGGGCGTTGCCAGCCGCACCCGGCCCTGCAGCGGCGACAGTAGCCGCTCGACATAGCTGCGGCTGCCGCCCGAGACCGTGCGCCAGACCGGGCGGTCGCGGTTGACCAGCCGGTGGTTCTCGAAGAAGGCGATGAAGTTCTCCGCCGGGAAGGCGAGCATGTGGGCTGGCGGCGTCGACCAGATCGCCGCGCCCATAGGCAGCAGGTAGTCGCTGGCAAAGCAGGGTGAGAACTTGCGCCGCTCGAGGTAGTCGGCAAGCGACAGGCCGGCGAGATAGCCGGAGGCGCGGTCGGCGACGCTCATGCGGTTGAAGCGCAGGATCTCGCGCAGCATCCACATGAAGCGCAGCGAGACGATGTTGCGCCGCTGGCCGAAGATGGTGCCGAGATTGCAGCCTGACCATTCCCGAACGCCGCCATCGAGCGAGAAGGAGAAGCTCATGTCGCTCGCCTCGGTGGCGACGCCGAGATGCTCGAACAGCGCGGTCAGGTTGGGATAGTTCAGCTCGTTGTAGACGATGAAGCCGGTGTCCACCGCCATCTGCGTGCCGTCATAGTCGATGTCCACCGTGGCGCTGTGGCCGCCGGGGCGCGCCCGCTTTTCGTAAAGCGTGACGTCGTGCCTCTCGCTCAGGGCCCAGGCGGCGCTGTTGCCGGCGATGCCGGAACCGATGACGGCGATGCGCATTGCGTATCCTTCTTCTTCAGGAAGCGTTTTTTATGGTCTGGAAGGCATCGAGGGCACGCTGGCGCGCCTTGGCATGCTCGACCATCGGTCGGGGATAGGTGTCGCCGAGGCGGATGCCGGCGCGCTCCAGCATCTCGCGCGGGGCCTCATGGGGCTTGTAGATGTGGGAGGCGGGCAGGCGGGCGAGCTCCGGCACCCAGCGCTTCACATAGATGCCGTCCGGGTCGAACTTCTCGCCCTGGCTGGTGGGGTTGAAGATGCGAAAGTAAGGGGCTGCATCGGCGCCGGAGCCTGCGACCCACTGCCAGCTGGCGGTGTTGTTGGCCGGGTCCGCGTCGACCAGCGTGTCCCAGAACCAGGCCTCGCCCTCGCGCCAGTCGATCATCAGGTGCTTGATCAGGAACGACGCGACGACCATCCGCACCCGGTTGTGCATGTAGCCGGTGTGCCAGAGTTCGCGCATGCCGGCATCGACCAGCGGATAGCCGGTCTGCCCCTTGGTCCAAAGGCGGAACTGCTCCGCATCCGACCGCCAGGGAAAGGCGTCGAAGCGCGGCTGGAAATTGGCGTGGCCGATGTCGGGGAAGTGGAACAGCAGGTGGTAGGAAAACTCCCGCCAGCCGAGCTCGGCGCGGAACTTGTCCAGCTGCTTGTCGCTGATCTCCTCGCGCGCGGCGGCGCGGTCGCCGGCCGCATGCCAGATGCGCCGGGGCGAGATCTCGCCGAAGCGCAGATGCGGCGACAGCAGGGATGTTGCGTCCTCGCCCGGCATGTCGCGCTCGTCGGCATAGCGGCGCAGCCGGTCGCCGAGAAACGCCTCCAGCCGCTTGCGCGCACCGGCCTCGCCCGGCGTCCAGGTCTCGCGCAGGCCGCCGGCCCAGTCCGGACGCGAGGGCAGGGGAAGCAGCGCATCGATCTCCTCGCTCTCAAGCGCGGGAGGCTGCGGCAGGAGCGTGGAGGGGGCCTTGAACTCCGTCGGCTGGGCCGGGGCGCCGCGCACATTCATCGCCCGGAAGAACGGGGAGAACACGCGGTAAGGCTGGCCCTCGCCGGTCTTAACGTCCCACGGCTCCGCCAAGAGCGCGCCGTTGAAGCTCTCGGCGACGAGACCGTCGTCGCGCAAGGCGGACTTCAGCTCCGTGTCGATGGCAATGCCGGGCGCGTCGTAGCGCCGGTTCCAGACGATGCGCCCGGCACCGGCCTCGGACACCACCTGGCGCACGGTCTTGGGGGCGGGTCCCTTGCGCAGGACCAGGGGCACGCCGACCTTGGCAAGGTCTTCGGCCAGCGCCTTCAGCGACAGGTTCAGCCACCAGCGCGATGCGCCTCCCGGCGCGCGGGGTGCGCCCTTGCCTTCGTCGAGCACGTAAAGGGCAATGACGGGGCGCCCCTCTCCAACGGCTGCGGCGAGCGCAGGATTGTCGTCGAGGCGCAGGTCATCGCGGAACCAGACGACAATCGGGGAGGGACTGTCCTTTGAGGGCATATGGCGAATGTTCCGTCTTCAGCGGGTCTGTGCTCATGGTTACGCCTTTCAGGGCCTGATGGATCAGCACTTTTTGCTGGGCCGGCGGGAAATGCGAGCAGGCCGGCGGCCAGAAACGAAAAACGGCCGCGTCGGGGGGACGCAGCCGTTTTTCGGGTCGTGGCAGTCATGGTCCGGAGCCGGACAACGCGGGGAAGCGGATTGCTCTGGCTCGGGCCGGTCAGTCAGTCGTGATCCGTTTCCCTCAGGCGCGGAACGGCTCGGTGATCCAGTTCCAGGCGACGGCGACACTGTCGGCGGCCGCGCCGAGGCTGGCGATGAGGGCGGTCCACACGGCATTACCGAACGCGGCGATGCGCATCATCGCGGTTGGTTCCGAGCGGGGCGTCTCCTCGATGAACTCGATCGTGGTCTGCAGGTTCGGGTCGTCGACGACGCGGCGGGTCACCACCAGGCGGGCGTCGGGTGCAACGCGGGACTGGTCGGTCTTGGCGACGCGGGTCTCCCCGTCCTGCGGGTCCGTCATGGCGCGCACGACGACGGCGCGGCCATCAGGCAAGAGGTGCGTCTCGTTCTGCGCGACTTCGCTGTCGTAGATGACTTCGCCGTGCTCGTCGATCAGCTCGACCCAAGCGGTCTTGCGGCCGTTGCGCTCGACCTCGCCGACCCAGATCGCGTAGGAGCTCTCACCGTCGGTGCCCTGGGGCGTGCCGAGCGTGACCGCCAGGCGGTCCTCGGGAATGAGGAAAGTCTCGCGGTCGCTCTTCTGGAGGACCGTCTCCGCGGATTCAGCGCGCAGTTCGGATGCGGTCACCGCCGCAGCGATACCGATCGCCGCCGCAATGGCCAGTCCAACATGCGCAGCACCGTGCCGCGAAGTCACACTGCGTGACTTTCCCGCAACGATATTCTTTGCAAGTTCAAACATTCGTCGCCTCCCAAGGCTGGGCGGTCCCGAGTTCTTTGGTCGGTAACCGCCTGAATGTTGCTAAGCTTGAGATTTGGTACTCATCGCCCAAATATTCTAGGCCAAGCGTAGCCAAACGTCTCTCAAACATCCTGACAAAACAGTAACGCGCATCACACCTGTGCGGTTCCCGCGGAAACGTTTTTTTCATACTTTCACAGGACGCGAGGGCAACGCGCTGGAATCGCACGGGTTTCAAACCGGGCGCAAATGCGGCAGGTGCCGGGCGAAAAGATGGCGAGGTTAATCTCACGTTTCCGTGAGTTCAGGCTCGGCGAAGCCTGGGCGGTCTTTCACGTCTGCTGAACAGGCGGATCACGCGCCGGGGCGCGCCTGCGGGCCGGCAAGGCTCGGCAGGCAGACAGTGCGCCCGGAGGCGGTGCGCTCCACCGTGACCTCGACGCCGTAGACCGTGGACAGCGCCTGCGGGGTCAGCGTTTCCTGCGGAGCCCCCTCCGCCAGGACGTTGCCTTCGTGCAACAGCGCCACCCGCGTTCCCACCGCAAAGGCGTGGTCGGGATCGTGGGTCGACAGGATCACCGTCAGTCCGCCGCCGGCAAGCCCGGCGATCTCGGCGAGCACCTTCGCCTGGTTGCCGAAGTCGAGGCTGGCGGTCGGCTCGTCCATGACCAGCAGCGGTGTTTCCTGGGCAAGGGCACGGGCGATCAGCACGAGCTGGCGTTGGCCGCCGGACAGGCGCGTGTAATCCTGCGGGGCGAGGTCGGCGATGCCCAGACGGGCGAGTGCGGCCTGTGCGGCCTCACGGTCGCGAGGCCCCGGCTGGGCGAAGGTGCCGAGCCGGGCGGTGCGGCCCATCAGCACCACCTCCTCCGCCGGGAAGGCGAAGGGGATCGCATGCGCCTGCGGCACATAGGCGATCTTGCGGGCGATCTCCGCGCGCGGCAGCCGGCCAAGCGATGTGCCGTCGAGCAGCACCTCGCCGCCCTGTGAGGGGATGAGGCCGAGCAGCGTCTTGAACAAGGTCGTCTTGCCCGAGCCGTTGGGGCCGAGCAGACACAGGACCTCGCCGGGGCCGGCGGCAAGCGTGATGTCGCGCCCGACGGAGCGGCCGCGATAGCCGGTGGCGAGCGCGCGGGTCGCCAGCCTCATGCCCAGGCCCTCCGCCCGCGCGCCAGCAGCCACAGGAAGAACGGCGCCCCGACGACGGCGGTGAGAATGCCGAGCGGCACTTCCGCGCCCGAGACGGTGCGCGCCAGCGTGTCGACGACCAGCATGTAGGCCGCGCCGAGGAGGGCCGCGACCGGCAGCAGCGTGCCGAAGCCGGGGCCGACCAGCATGCGCGCCACATGCGGGATGACCAGGCCGACCCAGCCGACGACGCCGGCAATGGCAACCGCGCTCGCGGTCACCAGCGTGGCGCAGCAGATCACGGCAAGGCGCAGGCGCCCCGCCTCGATGCCGAGCGAGCGGGCTTCCTCGTCGCCGAGCGACAAAACGTTGATGCGCCAGCGCAGCAGCACCAGGGGCACCAGCCCCAGCAGCACGACGGGCGCGGCCGGCAGGACGTCCTCGGCCTTGATGCCGGCCAGCGAGCCGAGCAGCCAGAAGGTGATGGCCGGCAGCTGGTCGTAAGGATCGGCCAGCACCTTGAGCAGCGAGGTCGCCGCACCGGTCAGCGCGCCGACGACGACGCCGGCCAGCACAAGCACCAGCGTCCGGTCGCCGGTGCGCACGGCCGCGGCGACGAAGCCGACAAGGGCGACGGCGGCAAGCCCGCCGGCAAAGCCCATCAGCTGGATCGCGGCGACGGGCAGCGACAGGAAGATGCCGAGCACCGCGCCGAGCCCGGCGCCGGCCGAGACGCCGAGAATGTCGGGCGAGACCAGCGGATTGCGGAACAGGGTCTGGTAGCAGGCACCGGCCGCGGCAAGGGCGGCGCCGACGAGAAGTGCGGCAGCAACGCGCGGCAGGCGGATCGACAGGAGGACGGTTGCAGCCCGGTCGCCCTCGGCAAGCGTGCCGGTCGCGCCGCGCCACAGCACGGCGAGCGCTTCGCCGGGCGACAGCGGGAAGGGGCCGATCAGCAGGGCCGCAAGCGCCAGCAGCGGCAGCGCGGCGACCAGCAGGGCAACGGCGAGCCCGGACCGGGGCCTCAAGGCGCGCGCCCGTTCGCCCATTCCAGCAGCGTGTCGAGTTCGGCGTCCGACAGCTCGACATGATACCAGAGCCGATAGAAGGCGCGGGTCTCCTCGCGCAGGTCCTTCGTCCAGAGCTCGGGGTAGAAGAGGCCGGCGAGCCATTTCAGGCCCATCATCCGGTTGAGGGAGGGCGGCCGGTCGATCCAGCCGAAGGGCGCGGTCGGCGAAAGGTAGACCCGCCCCTCGCGCACTGCCGTGATGCCGGACCACACCGGGCTCGACCACACGGCTTCGAAGAAGGTGCGGTCCCAGGTGATGATCGTGTCGGGATCGGCAAGGATCACCTGTTCGGGCGAGGCCTGCACCAGCCCGTACTGGCCCGGCGCCTCGGCGACGTTGCGCCCACCGGCCCGCTCGATGATCTCGGTGTTGATCGAGCCCTTCATGCCGGTCTCGAGCCCGTCGGGACCGCGTGCGAGGTAAACGCGCGGACGCTCCGCCTCGGGCACCGCGCCGAGCGCGGCGTCGAGAGCAGCGAAGGTCTCCTCTGCGTCGCGCGCCAGAGCCTCGCCGCGCTCCGGCACGCCGAGCGCCTCACCGACGAGGCGCAGGGAACTCGCGGTCTCGTCGAACCGGCCGTTGATCAGGATATAGGGAATGCCGGTCTGCGCCTGCACCCGGTCGGCAAGGTCGGCATAGGTGTCGCGCACGGAGCCGAAGTCGATGATGAGGTCGGGTTTCAGCGCCAGAACCCGTTCAAGGTTCGCCTCGCCGCCGCGTCCGGTCAGCCGGCCGGTCTCCGGCAGGTCGCGATAGGCCTCGGCGATATAGGGACGCTCCTCGCGGCGCAGCGCCCGGGGCCAGCCGAGCAGCGCTTCGGGCTTCAACGCATAGACGAGGATGGAGGCGGGCGGGCCGGCGGCGAAGACCCGCGAAACCATGTTGGGCACCTCGACGGTGCGGCCGGCGGAATCGACAATGGTTCTTGCCGAGGCAGGCGCGCCCGCGATCAGGACGGCCAGCAGCGCCGCCATCAGGGCCAGGGCAGGGGTAAGGGCGCGGGCAAAGGCAGGGAACCTGGCAGGCTGCGTCATTTCGGGCTCCCCTCTCGTTCGCCCCGGGTCATGCGCCCTCCATCGGGCGATAGCCGCCCGCCCGGTGTCAGTCGAGCGTGCCCGGCGCGTCGAAACCGTAGTCGGCCAGAATCTGCTGACCGGCCGGCGACAGTATATAGAGCGCAAGTTTCCAGGCGTCGCCAGAGGCCCCGTCCATCACCGTCAGGCCGTAATCTGCGCCGACCGCCAGCGTCGACGGCAGCTGCACGATCTTCAGCGCTTCCACTTCGTTGCGGGCGAGCAGCGCGTTGGTGCAATAGGTGAGGAAGATGTCGGCCTTGCCGCTTTCCATCACCCAGCCATAGGGATTGCGCCCTTCGGGGGCCGGCTCGCTGTTCTTGCCGCCGGTCAGTTGCAGTGCCTTGGCCTTGAGCGTTTCGGTGGCGCCCGCCGTCACGGCCTCGGCCTTGTCGAAGGCCTGGAAGGCGTAGTCGCCGGAGGGATCGGCCTTGGGCGTGGAGGTGCCGACGCGGATGTCCTCGCGCAGCATGGTGGCGAGCAGCCCGTCGCTGTCGGTCTCGACGTCGGGCTGGACGAGGGCGCACAGCCGGTTGCGCGCGAACAGGACCACCGGGGCGGCCTTGCCCGCCTCGGCGAGGCGCCGGGGATGGGCCATGTTGGCCGAGGCGAAGACCTCTGCCTTCTCGCCGCCCTCGATCCGCTCGCGCAGCAGGCCCGAGGGACCGAATGCCCGTTCGACTTCGGTGCCGGATGCCTTGGCGAAGGCATCGGCAATGTCGGTCATGGCCGACTTCAGGCTGCCGGCCGCATGCAGATGGACGGGAGCGGTGTCTGCCATGGAGGGCGTGCCGGAAGCGAGGGTGGCGGAAACGGCGAGAACCGTGGCGGCGAGGGTGCGGCGCATATGCAAAGCCTCAGGGCCGGGCCCTGACCGCAAGGGCGGGCCGAGGGAAACGAAGCCGGCGCGGGACGGACCCCGCGCCGGGGATGGGCCGGTTGTGCGGGATCCGCCTCAGCTGCCGGGCTTGGCGTTCGCGAAGAACAGCTGCTGGCCGTCGATCTTGTAGTCGGCGATGACCTGCTGGCCCTCGTCGGAGATCACCCAGTCGACGAACTGCTGGCCGAGATCGGCCTTCACGTTCGGGTGCTTCTCCTTGTTCACCAGGATGATGCCGTACTGGTTGAACATCTTCTCGTCGCCCTCGACGGCGATCTTGTACTCGCCCTTGTTGCCGAAGGAGATCCAGGTGGCGCGGTCGGTCATGATGTAGGCGCCCATGCCGGTGCCGGTGTTGAGTGTCGCGCCCATGCCCGAGCCGGTCTCGCGATACCAGCCGCCCGACGCCGCCTTGACATCGACATCGGCCGCCTTCCACAGGCGCAGCTCGGCCTTGTGGGTGCCGCTGTCGTCGCCGCGCGAGGCGAACGGAGCCTTGGCCTCGGCGATCTTCTTCAGCGCCTCGGTGACATTGCTGGAGCCGGCGACGCCGGCCGGATCGGACGGTGGGCCGACGATGACGAAGTCGTTGTACATGACGTCGAAGCGCTTCACGCCGTCGCCGTCGGCAACGAACTTCTCTTCCGCCGGCTTGGCATGGACGAACAGCACGTCGCCGTCGCCATTGGCCGCGTTCTTGATCGCCTGGCCGGTGCCCACGGCCACGACGCGGACCTCGATGCCGGTCTTCTCCTGGAACTTCGGCAGCATGAACTCGAACAGGCCCGAGTTCTGGGTGGAGGTCGTGGACTGCACCACGATGAACTTCTCTTCCGCATGCAGCGGGGCGGCAAGGCTCGTGGCCAGAAGGCCGGCTGCCGCGAGTGTCAGAAACTGACGACGAAGCATGTTGAAACTCCCTGTATTGTTGGTCAGCTTTGCGCGCCCTGTCCGTCGAGGAAAAGGCGCCCTTCCAGCCACGCTCGGGCGGCTTCGGAACGGGGGGTGGAGAGCACCCGCGAGGCCGGGCCGCTCTCCGCGACCTGGCCGGCATGCAGGAAGACGATGTCGTCTGCCAGCCGCCGGGCCTGGCCTAGGTCATGGGTCACCATCACGACTGTGACGCCGCGCCGGCTGGCGTCGGCGATCAGGCTTTCGATGGCCTGGGTCGAGGCCGGGTCGAGGCTCGCCGTCGGCTCGTCGAGAAACAGAAGCTCGGGATCGCAGGCGAGCGCGCGGGCAAGGGCGAGGCGCTGCTGCTCGCCGCCGGACAGGACGCGCGCCGGGCTGCGGGCGAGGTCGGAAAGCCGTGCCTTGTCCAGCGCCTCGTCGATGCGCGCCTGGCGCGCCGCCCCGCGCAGGCCCCGCACCTTGAGCGCGAAGGCGAGATTGGCCAGCACCGACCGGCGCAGCATGACCGGGCGCTGGAACACCATCGCCTGGGCGCGCCGGGCGCTCTTGTCGAGCGGGCCGCCGCGCCAGGTCATCTGGCCGGCAGAGGGTGCGATCAGCCCGTGCAGAAGCCGCAGCAACAGGCTCTTGCCGGCGCCGTTGGCGCCCATGATCATGGTCTTGCGGCCCTGGCCGATGCGGATGTCGATGCCGTCGATCAGCCGCTTTCCGCCGACCTCCAGCCGCAGGCCGCGCGCGTCCAGCAGGGCGGGCGCCGGGGGCGCTTCGTGCAGCTCCGGGCCGGCTGCGCCGTCCGCGCGTGCCAATGCTCCTGCTTCACGCATAGGCAGCCCTCGCGGCGGAGGCCCGCAGGCCCATGACGGCGGCATTCACCAGCACGGCGATCACCAGCAGCACCACGCCGAGCGCCAGCGCCAGCTCCAGGTTGCCCTTGGAGGTTTCCAGCGCGATCGTC
Organism: Stappia sp. 28M-7; assembly: GCF_014252955.1. Taxonomy (NCBI): domain Bacteria; kingdom Pseudomonadati; phylum Pseudomonadota; class Alphaproteobacteria; order Hyphomicrobiales; family Stappiaceae; genus Stappia; species Stappia quadratibracata. Next base: position 1,836,267 of record NZ_JACMIA010000001.1, read on the forward strand.
GTGGTCATCACCCGGGTGACGTGGTTGATGTTGCCGCCGACGATGATCACCGCGCCGACCTCCGCGACCGCCCGGCCGAAGCCGGCCAGCGCCACGGTGAGCAGGCTGTAGCGCGCGTCCCACAGCAGCGCACTGACGCGGGTGAAGGGGCCGACGCCGAGCGAGCGGAACTGCTCGGAATATTCGCGGTCGAGATCCTCGATCACCTGGCGGGTGAGGGCGGCGACGATCGGCGTCACCAGGATGGTCTGGGCGATCACCATCGCCGTAGGCGTGTAGAGCAGCCCGAGCGGGCCGAGCGGACCGGAGGCGGACAGCGCCAGATAGACGATGAGGCCGACCACGACCGGCGGCAGGCCCATCAGCGAATTGAGCAGGACGGTTGCGAGAATGCGCCCGGGAAAGCGGAATGCGCCGACGACGGCGCCGAGCGGCAGGCCGATCACGCAGGCGACGATCACCGCGGTGATCGTGACGCGCAAGGACAGTGCGATGATTTCCATCAGGTCCGCGTCGCCCGACAGGATCAGGGCAACCGCGTCGCCCAAAACGGACGCGAAGTTCTGCATGCCTGTGATTTCTCCCTCTTATGGGAAGAAATACACAAAAAGATCGAAAAATCCACTGGCGGGCGACGCCCTATGGCAAATCTCATGATCAAAAATGCGGAGAACGTTGCATTCCCGCGGAATCTTCGGGATGCTGTTGGCCAGTTGCTGTGAGATCGCGCAAGAAAAAAGAAAATAATGCACGAAAATGCACAAAAACGCACAGTTGAGGTGGGTGTGGCGCCGATGGCACCGCAGCAAGGTCGCGTGCGCGACGGGCTGGCGCATGTGCTGGCCGAGGCCTCGGGCGCCTGCGGCGACCTCGGCACGTTCCTTCCCTATGTGGTTCTGGTGCTGGTCGCGGGCCTCGCTGCCCCGGCGCCGGTCTTCGCCGGATTCGCCATCGCCTACCTGATGGTGGCGCTGGTCTATCGCCTGCCCATCGCGGTGCAGCCGATGAAAGCCTTCGGCGTGGCGATCCTGACCGGGACCGTCGCCGGCGTCGAGATCGCCTGGGGCGGGGCGCTGCTCGGCGCGCTGCTGGTCGGTTTCGCCTGCACGCCGTATCTGGTGCGGGCGGCGCGCGCCATCCCGCAGTCGGTAGTGACGGGATTGCAGGCCGGGCTCGGCCTGCTGCTGGGGGCGCTGGCCTTGCGGATGATCGGCGGGCAGTGGTTGCTGGGGGCGGCGGCCGTCGCCGTGCTGGCGCTGAGCTTCGTGCTGCCGCGCGGGCCCTGGGCCCTAATGCTTGTGGTCGCCGCCATCGCGTTCGGCCCGCTGCTGGGCGATGGGCTTGCCGCGCCCGGCCTGACGCTGCTTGCCGCCGGCGGATCGGCGGACGGGGCCGGGCAGACGCCTTCGCTGTTGGATGCGGTGACGTTCGGCGTGCTGCCGCAGCTGCCGCTGACGCTGCTCAACGCGGTCGTCGTGGCCGCAGCCGTCGCGCGTTCGCTGCACGGCGAGGCGGCACGGCATGTGAGCGAGCGCCGGCTCGCGGCAACCTCGGGTCTCTTCAATCTGGTGATGGCGCCGCTCGGCGCCTTGCCCATGTGCCACGGTGCGGGCGGCATTTCCGGCCATCACCGCTTCGGCGCGCGCGGCATGCTCGCTCCGCTGCTGCTGTCGGCGCTGTGTGCGGCCGCCGCGCTGTCGGGCGATGCGGTGGTGGAGCTGCTGGCCCGTATCCCCGCGCCGGTCGCCGGCGCGCTGCTGCTCTATGCTGCCTGGGATCTTGCGTTCAGCCGCCGTCTGTTCGATGCCCGGCCCGATTGTCGCCCGGTGATCGCCGCGACAGCCCTCGGTACGTTCGGCCTCGGCGTGCTCCCCGGCTTTGTCGCAGGCCTTGCGGCCGAGGCGGTGCGGGCGCGCCTGTCCGCGCGGCGGCGCGCCAGCAGGTAAACCGCGCCTGTTCAGCCGTCGCGGCGGGCTTTCACCAAGGCACCGTCGCTGCCTTCCAGCAGCAGGGCGCCGGTCTCGTCGATGCGCCAGCCAGTGAGCTTCGGCAGGGTGTCCAGGAACTTGCGCTCCTGGTTCATCAGGGCCGGGGCGCAGCCCATCATCGTCGAGATCGCGCGCGGGTCGATGGCGATCCGGTCGCCATTGGTGGCAAAGCGGGTGCCGTAGCTGTTGCAGGTGGCGCGCCCGCTGAGCTGGCCGTCGGCGGCGAAGATCAGCGTCACGCGCGAATTGTCGATGATGCCGCTGCTCGAAATGCCCTCCACCACCCATTCGCCGCCCGGCAGGGTATCCAAGCCCGAGGCGATCTCGGGCGCCTCGATCTCCAGCGTGCAGGGCGGCTGCTCCTGTCCGCGCAAGGTGAAGCTCGCCTCCGGTCCCTTGGTCCACAGCACGGTGGTGGCGTCGTCCGCCGCCTCGTAGCGCACGCCGCTGGCGGCCGGCGTCTGCCTGAGAGCCAGCGTCTGACCGCCGAAGTCCAGAACGGCGATCTCGCCCTTGTGCTGCAGGCGGCCCGTCTCGTCGCCGCAGGCAAGGCGTGCCGTGGTCTGGACGGGCAGGCTGCGCACGAGCAGCACGTTGCCGGCCTCGATCTCGACCTTGCCGGTGGCCGCTTGCGGGATCTCGACCGCGATCGGCGCCGACACCCAGCCCGGGCCATCGCCATTGGTGAGTTGCAGGCGCAGGGCATAGCTGGTGCCGGGGACGAGGCTGGCGCCTTCTGCCTTCAGATAGAAGGGGAGCGGCACCTGCCGGCCTTCCAGCTTTTGGCGGTTTTCCGCAAGCAGGCGCACGGAGCCGGCATCGACAGCCGGGTCGAGCGCGCCCATCTCGCGCAGTTCGACCACCAGCTCCGCATCGCTGCCGATGGCGATCCGCTCGCGATAGGCGGCGCTGCCGATGACCTTCGCCGACCAGGTCTCGTCCTGCGCAAGGGCCGGCGTCAGCGCGGTACCGGCAAGGCTCCAGGCGAGAAGGGCTGCTGCGGTTGTTCTTGTCGTTCGTGCCATGCCTGTCCTGCCTTTCCTGCCAGGTCGTTCGCGCATCCTTGTCGCGGTGCGCGCTCGGTTGGATCCTTTCCCGGATTAGCGGCGAAAACGGGGCCGGCACAACCCTTGTCTGCGCATGTCCCTTCAGCGGTGCGAAAACGTATTTCGCCGTCCCTGGACCTGCGTTTCTGTGAAGAGATTCGAAGGCTGTCGCGGCTATTCGATAAATCTTCCCGTCAAATCAGTCCTCTTTTTTCTGTATCGGCAAATTTACCTAGCGTTCATGTCGGCCCGCCAATATCGCCGCAAGGTCACGTCCGCATCTGGAGGAGCGCAATGCGCAGCCGAACGTTCAGCCTCAGCGTCGCTCACAAGATTGGTGCCACGATGGCCCTGTTGATCGGGGTCGCGGTCATCAGCAGTCTTGTCTCCTTCAACGCCACCCAGCGGGTCGGCGAGAACGGCGTCGACCTGGGCGAGGCCGAGGCGCCGCTCGCCGATGCGGCGATGGAGATCAAGCTCTCCGCCACCCATGCCCATCTCCTGTTCGAGGAGATCATGTCCGGCGACCAGGGCGAGAGCGTCGAGGAGGTCTGGCGGCTGATCGACGAAGCCCGGTTCTATGCCCGGGCCATCCTGGAAGGCGGCAGCAACGACGAGGGGACTTTCATCGCGACCACCGATCCGGCGGTCCGCGAGATCGTCGAGGATGTCGCCACCAAGATCGACACGTTCGAGGAGGTCGCACGAGAACGCCATGCCGGCCTTGCCTCCGGGGTTGCGGGGGCGGCCGGGTCGAAGGCCGACGAGATCTTCGACGAAACGTTCGAGAGCTTCATCGCCCGCGCGGACGAGGCCGAGGAGCTGATCCACGATTCGATGGATGTGAGCCTTGCGAAGCTGCGTTCGGAAGCCGAGTGGGCGCGCACCGTCAGTCTCGGCGGTGTCGCCGCGATGATCCTCGTGTTTCTCGCCGGCACCGTCTTCGTGCATCGGGCCGTTGCGATGCGTCTGCGCGATCTCGACCGGCTGGCGCGCGCCTATGCCGATGGGGATACCGAGGCTCCTGCACCGACGTGGCGATCGGGCGACGAACTCGGGCGCCTGTCCGAGGCTCTGGCCCGGTTCCGCGAGGGCGTGATCCACCAGCGACGCCTGGCCGAGGAGGCTGCCGAGCAGGAGCAGCGCCGCGCCGGCGAGCAGCGCGAGCTGGAGCGCCGCACCGCGCAGTCCTTCCACGAGACGACCCGCGCGTTCTTCGATTCCCTGGAAGGGGCGGCCGGCGATCTGATGAAGGCCGTCGACACGCTGGAGACCATGAGCGTGCGCTCGGGCGAGCTTTCGGAGCGCACGACCGCCGCGTCGCGTCACGCTTCGGACAATGTGCAGACCGTGGCGGCCGCCGCGGAGGAGCTGTCCTCCTCGATTTCCGAAATCGCCCGGCAGGTGACCTCCACCACCGAGGTCGTGTCGCGGGCGAGCGACCACGCCAAGCGCACCAACGAGACGGTGTCGCGGCTTGCCGCCGGTGCCAGCAAGATCGGCGAGGTCGTCTCGCTGATCCAGGCGATTGCCGAACAGACCAACCTGCTGGCCCTCAACGCGACCATCGAGGCTGCGCGCGCCGGCGAGGCCGGCAAGGGCTTCGCGGTCGTTGCGGCAGAGGTGAAGGAACTGGCCACGCAGACCTCCAAGGCGACCGAAGAGATCGGGGCGCAGATCGCCGCGATCCAGGGATCGACCGAGGAGGCGGTGGCCGCCATCGGCGAGATCACCCGCACCATGCACGACGTGGACGGCTTCACCGGCTCGATCGCCGAGGCCGTCGACCAGCAGGGGCAGGCCACCGGTGATATCAGCCAGCACGCGCAGCAGGCCTCGACCCGGACCAGCGAGGTTGCGGACACGATGGGCGAGATGTCCTCGGCCATCGGCGAGACCAGCAAGGAGGCGGCGATGGTGCGCGAGCTGTCGCGCACGGTGCATCGCGAGGCCGGCAATCTGAGAAGCTCGGTGCGCGACTTCCTCGCCCGCTTCGACGCGGCATAAGCCGCAGCAGCGGGATTCGAGGGCGACTGTTTCCGATACGTGAACGATACTGTAAGGAAACGGCGGATTGTAATTGCGCGATGTGAAGCGCACATTCCAGGTCACAGACTGCGGGCCCAAAGCCCGCCTTGAGACCTGGAGACAGTCATGTCCGCCACCACCCTCGACATCCGAGCCGGCGCGCAAGCCGACCGTTTCGACATGGCCGCAGCGCCCCTGCGCGTCGGCCTCGTCACGCTGGCCGTGCGCGACAGCGCGCGCGTTGCAGCCTTCTATCGCGACATCCTGGGTCTGGAAGACCTCGGCACGGACGGTGCGGAGGTGCTGCTGGGCGCTGGCGGCGTGCCGCTGCTGCGCCTGCGCGGCGACGCGGAGCTCGAGATTGCGCCGCGCTCCGAGGCGGGCCTGTTCCACACAGCATTCCTGCTGCCGACGCGCGCCGACCTTGGCCGCTGGCTCGCCTTTGCCGCCGCGCGCGGCCTGCGCCTGCAGGGCGCGTCCGACCACAAGGTGAGCGAGGCGATCTATCTCGCCGATCCGGAAGGCAACGGCATCGAGATCTACGCCGACCGCGCCCCGTCCAGATGGACGGATGCGTCGGGCGCCATCGTCATGTCGACGGATCCGCTGGATGCGCCTTCGCTGCTCGCCGCCGCCGAGGGGACGCAGTGGCAGGGTGCGCCCGCCGGCACCATCGTCGGCCATGTGCACCTGCAGGTCGGGGCGACCGACAAGGCCGATGGCTTCTATGCCGGGCTGCTCGGCTTCGACATCGCCGCGCGCTATCCCGGCGCGAGCTTCTACGGTTCGGGCGGTTATCACCACCAGCTGGCCGGCAACATCTGGAACAGCCGGGGCGCGGGACCGCGAAAGGACGGACGCACCGGGTTGGCCGAGCTGGAGATCGTCCTGCGCGACGCCGGCCGGGCCGGGGCCATCGCCGATGCGGCGCGCAAGGCGGGGTTGGAGATGGCCGAGGAGGGGAGCGAGGGCCTCGTCATCGCCGACCCCTGGGGCACGCGCCTGCGCCTGACTGCAGCCTGAGGGCAGGGCGCCGGTCAGGGCCGCTCAGGCCTTGGCTTCCGCGGCCTCCAGCTCTTCCAGAAGCGCGCGCAACAACCCGGCCAGCGCCTCGCGCTCAGCCGGGGCAAGGTGCGCGAGATAGCGCGCCTCGTTCGCCATGTCCGCCCGGAACGCCTCTTCCGCCAGCAAGATCCCGGCCGGCGTCAGCACGACCTCGAGGCTGCGCCCGTCGCTCGCCGATTTCTCGCGCACGACCAGCCCCGCCTTTTCCAGCCTTGCCAGCCGATGGGTCAGCCCGCCCGAGGAGATCATCAGCGTCGAATAGAGCTCCGTCGGTGTAAGCCGATAGGGCGGCCCTGCGCGGCGCAAAGTCGAGATGACGTCGAACTCGCCCCGGTCGAGGCCGAAGCCTGAGAAGGTTCTCTCGATGCTGGCACCGGCCAGCAGCGTCAGCCGCCGCGCGCGGCCGAGGATGGCCATCGGCTCGGTGTCGAGATCCGGCAGTTCCCGCGCCCACTGCGCCCTCAGCCTGTCGACATGATCCGCCATGGCAGTCTCCGCTTCAGTTCCCGGTCCCCGCCGCTGCTCTAACGCGGCTTCAGGTTCGGTCTCTCGATATCAAGATATTTATCTTGACGCAAAGGCAAATCTCCGAAAGTATCTTCACGTCAAGATAAATGCAGGAGGGATTGCCATGATAGCCAGTGCTCACGCCTCGGCCAAAGAGGCCGGGCGGCCCGATATCTCCGTCCGCCGCCACCGCCCGCCGGCTCCGGGCGAAAGCCCGACGGTCCGGTTCGAGGGCAAGGACTACGGCGCGCCGGTGTCCATGTTCGTCACCGACAGTGCGCCGGGAACCGGATCGCAGCTGCATGTCCACCCCTATCGCGAGACCTGGGTGGTGCGGAAAGGCGAGGCGGAGTTCCTGGTCGGCGACGAGCGGCTGCGCGCCTCTGCCGGGGATATCGTCGTTGCGCCGGCCGATGTGCCGCATCGCTATCTCAACGTGGGTACGGATCAGCTGGAGCTGGTCTGCATTCACCCGTCCGATACGATCCGCCAGCGGGATCTTTAGGCAAGGAAGCCAGCTATGTCGTTGTCCGGAAAAACGCCGCCGGTGAAGGGGCCGGCCTCCTACTTCCCCTCCATCGAGAAGACCTACGGCCGGCCCATCGCCGAATGGAAGGCCCTGATCCGTTCGCAGTCCGGTCTCAAGCACATGGAACTGGTGGCCTGGCTGAAGCAAACCCACGGGCTCGGCCATGGTCATGCCAACGCGCTGGTTGCCCATACGCTCGCCGAGGATAAATGAGGGGGAACTTGGCCAGCCCGCGATGCGTTGGCTTGGCAAGAGGGGCTCGCCCCCGAGCACAACGGTTCGTGAACGTTCGAGGCAAAGCTGATGGATTCGTCGACCCTGCCGGCTCTTTTCGGGTTTCTGGCAGCCTGTTTTCTCGCCGCCCTGACCGGGGCGCTGTTCCGCCCCGGCGAATGGTACGAACGCCTTAAGAAGCCGTCCTGGCGCCCGCCCAACAAGCTGTTCGCCCCGGTGTGGACGATGCTCTACGTGATGATCGCGGTGTCCGGCTGGCTGGTCTGGCGCAAGGCGGGCTTTGAAGGCGCGGCCCTGCCGCTCACCGTCTACGGCATCCAGCTGGTGCTCAACGGGGTGTGGACGCCGCTGTTCTTCGGCCTGCACCGCCCGGACCTCGGCATGATCGACATCGTGCTGGTGTGGCTGTCGATTCTCGCGACGATCGTGCTGTTCTGGCCGGTGCACATGCTCGCGGCGCTGCTGCTCGTGCCGTATCTCGCCTGGGTCACCTTCGCCGCGGCGCTGAACTTCTCGATCTGGCAGCTGAACCGCGAGGGGTGAGGCAAACGCAAATTACCGCGCGGCGCGTTGCGTCGTGCGGTGGCGCGATGGTCGGCTATTTGGGGGAAGTTAGAAGAAGAGTGGCTCCCCGGGCCGGATTCGAACCAGCGACCAAGCGGTTAACAGCCGCTTGCTCTACCACTGAGCTACCGGGGATCACCAATCACGCGGGGCAGATGCACCGCGTCGGTGGCAGGCGTATAGCAAACTGCGCCGCCGCTTGCCAAGCCCTTTGTCGCAAAACTTTTCCACAGTCGGGGCGGGGCGCGGCTATCGGGGCTTTTTCGCCTGCGCCGGCAAATACTCCGCAAGGGAAGGCGTGCAAGGCCTTTCCGCCTCGCTGCTGGACGCGGGGCCCTTCGGCAGGCTATGAGTCGTCATCCTCCGGTCCTTTCTGACGGACGAAGTCCGATGAAAGGGGAAAGTCGGAATGCGGTGGGGGAGGACCCAAGTCGGGCTCCCGAATCCGCAGCTGCCCCCGCAACTGTGAGCGGCGAGTCTTTCTGCATGAACCACTGGGCCTTTTGGTCCGGGAAGGGCAGGACAAGGCGACGACCCGCGAGCCAGGAGACGAGCCGGATCATCCGGGCCCCCACGGGGCCCGGCCCGAAACGTCACGCGCCGTCGGGTGGACGGCAGGAGGCCAGAATGTTCCCGTTGAAGGGCGCCCGCCGCTTCAGCTCTCCCGGCATATCCAGCCGCGGGGAGACCTGCGCGTGAGCCATGCTCCCGCATCCAATACCTTGCCTGCCCCGGCTCGTGTCGTGGCCCGCACCGTGCTGGTGACGGGCGGCGCGCGCTCGGGCAAGAGCCTTTATGCCGAAGGGCTGGTGAGCGCAGCGCAGCGCGAGCGCATCTATGTCGCCACCTGCACACCCTTCGATGACGAGATGCGCCAGCGCGTCGACCGCCACCGTCACCAGCGGGGCGAGGGCTGGCGCACCATCGAGGAGCCGCGCGACCTTGCCGGTGTCATCGCCGCCGAAAGCACGGCCCAAAGCGCCATCCTCGTCGATTGCCTGACGCTGTGGCTCAGCAACCTGATTTTCGCCGAGGCCGATCCGGAAGTGGAAACGGTCCGGCTTGCCGAGGCGCTGCGCTCAGCGCCCGGTCCCGTCGTTCTCGTCACGAACGAGGTCGGCTCGGGCATCGTTCCCGACAATGCGCTCGCCCGCCGCTTTCGCGACGAGCAGGGGCGCCTCAATCGCCGCATCGCGGAACTCGCCGATGTCGCGGTGCTTGTCGCCGCCGGCCTGCCGCTCGTTCTCAAGCCGTCCCACCTTCAGCCGGAGATTCGCCTATGACCGCATCCACGCCCCGCACCGCCGGCAAGATCCCGGCCACCATCGTCACCGGCTTCCTGGGGGCCGGCAAAACGACGCTGCTCTCCAACCTCCTGCGCGAGGCGAAGGGCAAGCGCATCGCGCTCATCGTCAACGAATTCGGCGACATGGGCTTCGACGGCTCGCTGGTCGACGGCTGCGCCGATCCGGACTGCGCGGCGGAAGAGGTGGTGGAGCTGACCAACGGCTGCATCTGCTGCACCGTCGCCGACGACTTCCTCCCCACCATGGAAATGCTGATCGCCCGCGATGAGGCGCCGGACCACATTGTCATCGAGACCTCGGGCCTTGCCCTGCCGCAGCCGCTGGTGCGCGCCTTCTCCTGGCCGAGCGTCAAGACCCGCGTGACGGTCGACGCGGTGGTGACGGTGGTGGACGTTGCGGCCGTCGCCGAAGGTCGCGTGACGGGCGACGAGGTGGCGCTGGCTGCGCAGCGCGCCGCCGACGAGGCGCTGGACCACGACAGCCCGGTGGAGGAACTGTTCGAGGACCAGCTCGTCTGCGCCGATCTCGTGGTGCTGAACAAGGCCGACCTCGTCGACGCGGCGACGCTGGAGCGCGTGCGCGCCGAGGTTGCCGGCCGCGTCCGCGCGGCGGTGGAGATCGTCGCGGCGGAAAAGGGCATGCTTGCCGCAGACGTGCTGCTCGGCCGCGCCAGTGCCGCGGAAGAGGACATGCACGGCCGCGAGAGCCATCACGAGCATCACCACCACGACGACCATGACCATGATCACGACGATCACGATCACGACCATGACCACGATCACCACCACCACCATCATCACGACCACGACGACTTCGTCAGCCATGTGGTCGAGCTCGCCCCGCTCGCCTCTCTGAAGGACCTGGAAGCGCGCGTTGCCGCCGCCATGGCGGTGCCGGGCGTCCTGCGCATCAAGGGGGCGGTCGGCATCGAGGGCAAGGCGGCGCCTGCCATGGTGCAGGCGGTCGGCCCGCGCGTCGAAGCGTGGTTCGCGCGCGATGCACGCGGTCCCGGCCGCGTCGTGGTGATCGGCCTTGCCGGCTTCGACCTTGCCCGTGTCGAGGGCCTGCTCGCCAGCGCGCTCGCGGCCTGATCCGGACGACAGGCTAGGCGCAGGGCAGGAGACGGCATGCATATTCTCGCAGGACGCAGCGGACGCATCGACCAGGGCGACGAGGCGGTTGATCTCGGCCAGTCGCCGGCCGATGTCGTCGTGCTGTCGGCAGCCGATACGGAACTCGCCTCGCTAGCTGCCGTGGCGGCGGGCGGCGGGGCGGAGCAGCCGAGCCTGCGTCTTGCCAACCTGATGGCCCTGTCGCACCCCTATTCGGTCGACATGTATGCCGAGCAGACGGTGGCGGGCTCGCGGCTCGTCGTGCTGCGTCTGCTCGGCGGAGCGGAATACTGGCCCTATGGCGTCGAGCGGCTGACCGAGGCGGCGCGCGGCCACGGCCTGCACCTGGCGGTGATGCCGGGCGACGACCGCTGGGACGCGGATCTTGCCGCCCGCTCCACGCTGCCCGTCGACGAGGTGATGCGCCTGTGGCGCTACCTCGCCGAAGGCGGGGCGGAGAATCTCGGCAACTTCCTGCGCTACGCCGCGCATCTGCTGGACGGGGCGGAGGAGCCCGATCCGCCGCGCCCGCTGCCGCGCGCCGGCCTGCTGCTGCCCGGCCGGGCACGCCCGACGCTGGCCGACCTGCGGGCGACCTGGGCCGATCCTGCCGCCCCCGTTGCCGCCATCGTCTTCTACAAGGCCTTGATGCAGAGCGCTGCGACCGCGCCGGTCGAGGCCCTGTGCGAAGCGCTGGCGGGCGAGGGCATCAACCCGCTGCCGATCTTCGTCTCTTCGCTGAAGGAGGCCGAATCCGCCTCCGTGCTGGCCGCGCTCTTTGCCGAGGCGCCACCCGCCGTGGTGCTAAACGCGACAGCCTTCGCCGTCTCGAAGGCCGGCGAGGCCCACAGCGAAACGCCGCTCGACGCACCGGGCGTGCCCGTGCTGCAGGTGGTGTTCTCCTCGTCCTCGGAAGAGGGGTGGCGCGATGCAGACCAGGGCCTGTCGATCCGCGACCTTGCCATGCATGTGGTGATGCCGGAGGTGGACGGGCGCATTCTCACCCGCGCGGTCTCTTTCAAGGAGCAGGCGCCGCACGATCCGCTGACCCAGTCCGCGACCATGCGTTTCGTGCCGAAACCCGACCGGGTGGCCTTCGTCGCCGCCCAGGCCGCGCGGATCGCCCGCCTTGCCGCCACCCCGGCGGCGGAGCGCAAGGTGGCGCTGATCCTTGCCAACTATCCCAACAAGGACGGGCGCCTGGCCAATGGCGTCGGCCTCGACACGCCGGCCTCCTGCGCCCTGCTGTTGCAGCGGCTGGCCGCCGAGGGCTACCGCATCGACGGCGCGCCGGAGGGCTCTGCCGAGCTGATGGCGCGGATCAGCGACGGCCCGACCAACGACATCGCCGCCCGCCGCGTGCGCCATGGCGGCGCTGAGCTGCCGCTCGCTGACTATGCCGCCGCCTTCGCCCGGCTGCCGCAGGCGGTGCGCGAGGCAGTCACCGCGCGCTGGGGGGAGCCGCAAGACGATCCGCATGTGGAGGAGGGGGCGTTCCGCCTCGCCGTGACGCGCTTCGGCAATGCGGTCGTCGGCATCCAGCCGGCGCGCGGCTACAACATCGATCCCAAGGCGACCTATCACGACCCGGATCTCGTCCCGCCGCACCACTATTTCGCGTTCTACATCTGGCTGCGCGAGGCATTCGGTGTCCACGCCGTGGTGCATCTGGGCAAGCACGGAAACCTCGAATGGCTGCCGGGCAAGGCGCTGGCGCTGTCGGAAGACTGTTTCCCCGAAGCCGTGCTGGGGCCGCTGCCCAACATCTATCCCTTCATCGTCAACGACCCGGGCGAGGGCGCGCAGGCCAAGCGCCGCACCTCCGCCGTCATCGTCGATCATCTGACGCCGCCGCTGGCGCGGGCCGAAAGTCATGGCGTCGCCGCCGAGCTGGAGGTGCTGCTCGACGAGTATTACCTGGCGCAGGGCGTCGACCCGCGCCGGCTGAAGGCGCTGACCCGCGACATTCTCGAGGCGGCGGAACGACACGGTCTCGACCGCGACATCGGCCTGACCAGCGAGATGGACGAGGAGACGCGGCTCGCGCGGCTCGACGCGCATCTGTGCGACCTGAAGGAGCTGCAGATCCGCGACGGGCTGCATGTTCTGGGCGCTGCACCTGGCGGCGATCTGCTGACCGCGCTGCTCGTCGCACTGGTGCGGGTGCCGCGCGGGGAAGGGCCGGCGAATGAGGGCATCACCCGGGCGCTCGCCTGCGATCTCGGGCTGGAGGGCTTCGATCCGCTCGCCTGCGCCTACGAACTGCCCTTCGACGGGCCGCGCCCGCCGTTGCTTGAAGAGGTGGCAAGCAGCCCCTGGCGCAGCTGCGGCGACACGGTGGAGCGGCTGGAACTGCTGGCAGCCCGGCTGGCGGAGCAGGGATCTGCGCCGGACGGCTTTGCCGCTACCGCCGCGGTGCTGGAAGAGATCGAGACCCGCATCCGCCCGGCCGTCACCGCCTCGGGCGAGGCGGAAACCGCCGGCGTTCTTGCCGGTCTTGCCGGACGCTTCGTGCCGCCGGGGCCGTCCGGAGCGCCGACGCGCGGGCGCCCCGATGTACTGCCGACGGGCCGCAACTTCTACTCCGTCGATGTGCGCGCCGTGCCGACCGAGACCTCCTGGCGCATCGGCGCGGCCAGCGCCGAGCGGCTGGTCGAGCGGCATTTCCAGGACGAGGGCGAGTATCCGGCCGCCGTCGTGCTGACCTGCTGGGGCACGGCCAACATGCGCACCGGCGGCGACGACATCGCCCAGGCGCTGGCGCTGATCGGCGCCCGGCCGAAATGGGAGGCGGGCTCGGGCCGCGTCACCGGTTTCGACATCCTGTCGCTGGCCGAGCTCGGCCGGCCGCGCGTCGACGTCACGCTGCGGATTTCCGGCTTCTTCCGCGATGCCTTCCCGCATCAGGTCGACCTGTTCCAGTCGGCGGTCGCCGCCATCGCCAAGCTGGAGGAGCCGGAGGACGCCAACCCGCTCGCCGCGCGCGCCCGCAAGGAAGCCGCCCGGCTGGAGGCGGACGGCCTTGCCCCGGAAAAGGCCCGCCGGCAGGCGCTCTACCGGGTCTTCGGCTCGAAGCCCGGAGCCTATGGCGCCGGCCTGCAGGCGCTGATCGACGAGCGGATCTGGGATGCCCGCGCGGACTTTGCCGACGCGTTCCTCGCCTGGGGCTCCTACGCCTATGGTGGCGGGGCGAAGGGCGAGGGCGCCCGCGCCAGCCTGACCGCGCGCCTGTCGCAGGTCGACGCGGTGCTGCACAACCAGGACAACCGCGAGCACGACCTGCTCGACAGCGACGACTACTACCAGTTCGAGGGCGGGCTCGCCGCGACGGTGGAAACGCTGAAGGGCACGGCGCCGAAGATCTATCACAACGACCACTCGCGCCCCGAGCGCCCGGTGATCCGCACCCTGTCGGAGGAGATCGGCCGGGTGGTGCGGGGGCGCGCCGCCAATCCGAAGTGGATCGCCGGCGTCATGCGCCACGGCTACAAGGGCGCGTTCGAGATCGCCGCGACGGTGGATTATCTCTTCGCCTTTGCCGCCACCACCAATGCGGTGGGCGACCATCACTTCGACCAGCTCTATGATGCCTATCTGGACGACGGCGAAGTCCGCGCCTTTCTGGAGAAGGCCAATCCGAAGGCGCTGGAGGAAATCGAGGCGCGCTTCCGCGAGGCGGTCGAGCGCGATCTGTGGCGGCCGCGGCGCAATTCGGTGCGCGCGGCCTTGAACATCGAAAGCCCGCAGGGGGAAACTCCGCACGGGCAGGAAAGGGAGACGACCTCGTGAGCGACAAGAAGGCCGAAATGAGCGAAGAGGAGCTCAACGCCCGCCACGCCGAGAAGATGCGCAAGAAGAAGGCCGCGCGCGACAAGATCATGGCGACCAAGACCATCGAGAAGGGTCTCCTGATCGTCCATACCGGCAAGGGCAAGGGCAAGTCGACGGCCGGCTTCGGCATGGTGTTCCGCTCGCTCGGCCACGGCCACAAGGTCGCCGTGGTGCAGTTCGTCAAGGGCCGCATCGAGACCGGCGAGCGCATGGCGCTGGAACGCTTCTCCGACCTCGTCACCATCAAGCGCATGGGCGAGGGCTTCACCTGGGAGACCCAGGACCGCCAGCGCGACATCGATGCCGCCCGAGCCGCCTGGGAAGCGGCCAAGGACCTGATCCGCTCGCGCGAGCATCGCCTCGTCCTGTGCGACGAGCTGAACATCGTGCTGCGCTACGACTACCTGCCGATCGAGGAAGTCGTCGCCTTCCTGCGCGACGAGAAGCCGGAGGACGTGCATGTCGTCGTCACCGGCCGCAACGCCAAGGACGAGCTGATCGAGATCGCCGACCTCGTCACCGAGATGGAGCAGGTCAAGCACCCGTTCCGCTCCGGCGTGAAGCCGCAGGAGGGGATCGAGTTCTGATGGCGGTAGCCCGCCGCATCCCCGCACTGATGATCCAGGGCACCGGCTCGAATGTCGGCAAGAGTCTCGTCGTGGCGGGGCTCTGCCGGCTGTTCGCCGACCGGGGGCTGAAGGTGCGGCCGTTCAAGCCGCAGAACATGTCGAACAACGCGGCCGTGACCAGTGACGGCGGCGAGATCGGCCGGGCGCAGGCGCTGCAGGCGATGGCCGCGCGCGTGCCGCTGTCGGTGCACATGAATCCGGTGCTCTTGAAGCCCGAGACGGATGTCGGGGCGCAGGTCATCGTGCAGGGCCGGCGCGCGGGCACGATGCGCGCGCGCGAATACGGCAGCCGCAAGGCCGAGCTCCTGCCGAAGGTGCTGGAGAGTTTCGCCCGCCTCAGTGAGGGCGCGGACCTGGTGCTGGTGGAAGGGGCGGGCAGCCCGGCGGAGATCAACCTGCGCGCAGGCGACATCGCCAATATGGGCTTTGCCGAGGCGGTGGATATCCCCGTCGCCCTGTGCGGCGACATCGACCGCGGCGGGGTGATTGCAAGCCTTGTCGGCACCCATGCGATTCTGCCCGAGGCGGAGCGGACCCGCATCAAGGCCTTTCTCGTCAACCGTTTCCGGGGGGATGTGTCCCTGTTCGACGAAGGCGTGCGGGAGATCGCCGCACGCACTGGCTGGCGCCCGCTCGGCGTGGTGCCGTGGTTTGCCGATGCGCACCGCCTGCCCGCGGAGGATGCGCTGGCGCTGGAGGAAAGCGACGGCGACGGCTCGGTGAAGATCGCCGTGCCGGTGATCAGCCGCATCGCCAATTTCGACGATCTCGATCCGTTGCGGCTGGAGCCGGGCGTGACACTGGAGCTCATCGGCCCGGGCCGGCCGCTGCCGGGGGATGCGGATCTGGTGCTGTTGCCCGGGTCCAAGTCGACGGTCGGGGATCTCGCCTTCTTCCGCGCGCAGGGCTGGGACATCGATCTGGCCGCCCATGTGCGGCGCGGCGGGCGCGTCATGGGCGTGTGCGGCGGCTACCAGATGCTGGGACGGACGATCAGCGATCCCGACGGCATCGAGGGAACGCCCGGCACCGTCGACGGGCTTGGCCTGCTCGACGTCGACACGGTGCTGACGGCGGACAAGCGGCTTGTCGAGGTGACGGGCCGCCATGCGGCGAGCGGGGCGGCGCTCTCCGGCTACGAGATCCATATTGGCCGCACGCAAGGGGCCGACACCGCACGTCCCTTCGCGCTGCTGGGCGAGAGCGGCGAGCCGGACGGCGCGGTCTCGGCAAACGGTCGCATCGCCGGCACTTATGTGCACGGCCTGTTCGCGTCGGACACGTTCCGCGCCGGCCTGCTGGCGGAACTGGGCAGCGGCTCCACCCGTGCTTACGAAGGCGAGATCGACCGCACGCTCGACGCGCTGGCCGCGCATCTGGAAGCCTCGCTCGATATCGACGCGCTGCTGGAGATCGCCCGCGCGCGGTGACCTTACCCGCCGGTGCGCCGCCATATCAGCAACTGGTTGTTCGCCGGCATCGCAATGTCTTCCAGCAGGGTCAGCCCCTGCGCTTGCGCCAGCGCATCGAGCGCCTCGAAATCCCGAATGCCGCTCTGCGGGTCTCGCGCCCGCAATTGCGCGTCGAATTCGGCATTGCTCTCGGTGGTGAAGGCGCCGCCATATTTCATCGGCCCGTAGACGCAGCACAGACCGCCCGGCGCCAGGATCTCGCCGATGCGGGCGAAGAACTGCCCAACATGGGCGAAGGACATGATGTGCAGCGTGTTGGCCGTGAAGACCGCGTCGAAGGCATCGGGCGCCTCTGCCGCTGGCAGCGGCCAGGGCGGGGCGGCGACATCGAGCGCGAGCGGCGGCGGTGTCCGTTCCGTTCCCTCGCTCTCCAGCCGTGCCGCAATCCCCGGTATGGCGCCGGGCAGGTCGCTGCACTGCCAGACAAGCTGCGGCAGGGCTTGCGTCATGTGCAGCGCATGCTGGCCGGTGCCGCTGCCGATCTCCAGAACGCGCCGACGGTGTGCGAGATGGGGACGGAGTGCTGCGAGGATCGCGTCTTTGTTGCGCTCGGCCGATGGGGCGAAGGGAATCATCGCGGACCTCACAGGAACAGGGCAACGAGTGCGATGGCCGCGACCGCAACGCCCTGCAGCACCATCGCCTGGCGGAACACCTTCAGCGCCCTGGAAATGTCTCCGGCGGTCGCTTCGCGCCGGCCGCCTTCGTTCATGAACGGATCGTCGACCGTGTAGCCGGGATAGGCGCGCGGGCCGGCGAGCGCCAGTCCCAGGACCGAGGCCATTGCCGCTTCCGGCCAGCCGGCATTGGGCGAGCGGTGCTTCGGCGCATCCCGCCGCATCACGGCAAGGCTTTGCTTGATACTGCCGCCGTTCAGCGGCGCGGTGAGCGCCATGGCGAACCCGCACAGGCGCGCGGCCGGCCAGTTCACCAGATCGTCGAAGCGGGCCGAGGCCCAGCCGAAGGCCTCGTGACGCTCGGTCCGGTGGCCGATCATCGAATCCGCCGTGTTCACCGCCTTGTAGGCGATCAGCCCCGGCAGGCCGAGCAGCAGGAACCAGAAGGCCGGCGCCGTCACCCCGTCGGCGGCGTTCTCGGCGCAGGACTCGATGGCCGCGCGGGAAACGCCGGCCTCGTCGAGCTGTTGCGGATCGCGGCCGACGATCATCGCGACCGCCCGGCGGCCGCCGGCAAGCCCGTCCTCCAGCAGGCGGTCGCGGACCGCGGCCACATGCTCATAAAGGCTCTTCTGGGCGATGAAGATCGCCGCGATCACGGCGATGCCGATCTCGCCGAAGGGAAGGGCGCGCAGGATCGCCTCCAGCAGCGCGCCGATCAGCAGCGAGCAGGCAACGAGGCTGGCGAGAAACATGGCGCCGTAGATCTTGCGCGCGCGGGGCGAGGCGGCGGGGTCGTTGAAGTCCTGGTCGGCGATCTCGATCACCTTGCCGAACAGCACCACCGGATGCGGCACAGTGCTCCACAGCCAGCGCGGGTCGCCGACCAGTGCATCCAGCACCAGGGCCAGCAGCAGCAGGAAGGCGGTGTCGGCAAACAGCAGCATGGCCCTAGCGTCCCGATGCTGTGCCGCTGTCGGCCATGGCGTTCTGTAGCGCAGCCTCCAGTCGGACCAGTCCCTCGCGTCCACCGGGAAGGCCGATGCGCAGCCAGGTCGGGGCGTAGTCGAAGATGCGCGTCCAGATCCGCTGCCGGGCGAGCGCTTCATGCAGGCCGGCGGCGTTGCGCGTGCCCGCCAGCACGAACAGCGGCGTGCCGCCGAACACGGAAAGCCCGTGCATCTGCAGGGACAGAGTCAGGTCTGCGGCCTCGTCCGCCAGTTGTGCCATCATCGCCTTGCGCCAGGCAGTATTGGCGAGCGCCTCAGCCCCGGTCTCGATGGCCGGGCCGGAGACGGCCCAGCTCTCCAGCCGCTCGCGGAGGACGGCGAGAATGTTCTCGGGGCCTGCGGCAAAGCCCAGGCGCAGCCCGGCAAGGCCGTAGAACTTGCCGAAGGAGCGCAGCACCACCGCCGGGCGCCCGGCCAGATGCGGCAGCACGCTGGCGCCCGGCACGCAGTCGGCAAAGGCTTCGTCGATGACGAGCATGCCGCCGCGCTCCGCCATCTGCCCGGCCATGTGACGCAGGCTCGACGGGTCGACCAGTCGGCCGTCGGGATTGTTCGGGTTGACGATCACCAGCACCTTCACCTGAGGTGCCAGCTCCGCATGCGGCGAGGTGATCTCGCAGACCCGCCGTCCTGCGCGGCGCCAGCTATCCCCGTGGCTGCCATAGGTTGGCCCGGCAATGGCGACGTCGCCCTGCGGGAGCACATGCGGCAGCAGGGCGATCAGCGCCTGCGTGCCCGGCGCGGCGACGAGCTTCAGGTGGGCGGGCACCTCATAGGCCTTGCGCGCGGCGGCGAGCAGCCGATCGAGCGCGCCTTGCGAGGGCAGGTCCTGCCAGCAGCGGGAAGGCAGGGAGGGCACGGGATAGGCATGCGGATTGATGCCGGTCGACAGGTCCAGCCAGTCCTCGGCAAGTCCGCCATACCGGGCCATTGCGCCGCCCAGATCGCCGCCATGCTTCATGCGCTCGCCTCCGTTCCTTCCGTTCGGAACGGACCCTAGAACACGAGGCGCGAGGCAGGAAACGCTTTTCCGCGTGCGCAGCATGGGCGTCGCGTTTTGCCGCTTCGCGTGTCGCTCAGGTGGTCGGTTGCGATGAGGCGTGCGGGCCGGGGCGGCCGAGCAGGTATCCTTGGGCTCGCCCGCATCCGGCCTTGTGCACAAGGTCCAACTGCGCCTGCGTTTCCACGCCTTCCGCCGTGCAGTGCATGCCGATGCTGCGCGCCAGCCCGGCGATTGCCGAGACGATCGCCGCAGAGGTCTCGTCCTCCTCCATGCGCTGGATGAAGGTGCGGTCGATCTTCAGTCCGTTGAACCGATAGCGGTGAAGGCGGTTCAGCGAAGAGTAGCCCATGCCGAAATCGTCAAGCACGAGACCGACGCCGAGCGCCGCCAGGGCATCGAGGTCCTCGAACACTTCCGGGCCGCTGTTGATCAGCAGGTTCTCGGTGATTTCCAGCTCGATTCGGGTCGCAGGTGTGCCGTACCGCTCCAGTGCGGCGGCAACCGCCGGCACCAGGAGGCCCTTGCCGAACTGACGCGGGGAGGTGTTCAGCGACAACCGGGTGCCTTCGGGCCAGTCGCGCATGGCTTCCAGGCCGCGCTCGAGCGCGAGAAGGCCGATCTGCTCGACTAACCCTGTCTCCTCGGCGACTGGAATGAAATCGTCCGGTGGGATGAAGCTGCCGTCCGGCTGTCGCCAGCGGGCAAGAGCTTCATAAGTGCAGATCTGGTCACCGCTCAAATCCACGATCGGCTGGAACCAGATCTCCAGTTGCTTGTTCTCGACGGCTGCAGCAAGTCCGGTCTCGATCCGGCGGCGCGCAAAAAGCGCCTTCCGGATGTCCTCATCGAAGATGCGGTACCCGGGATCTGCGCTGGATTTTGCTCTGTAGAGTGCCGCATCCGCGTAGCTGTGCAGGGTTTGCGGGTCGGTCGCCGTCTCGTCGATGGCGACGATACCGATGCTGACGCCGGGATGGACGACTGCCCCCTCCAGTGTATGGGGCTGCGATATCTGCTCGACCAGCCGTTCCGCGACGGCTCGCGCGTTCGTGAGCGTTCCCAGCTTCAATATGATCGCGAACTCGTCGCCGCCAAGCCTGGCACTGACGTCGTTTGGAGCTGTCGCCTGTTTCAGGATCTGTCCGACCTGGACCAGCAGTTCGTCGCCCTTGAGATGCCCGAACTTGTCGTTGACCGCCTTGAAGCGGTCGAGGTCGATAAGCAACAGCGCCGACTTGGCGATCCCTTGCCGCGCAGCCGCGACGCAGGCCTCCAACTCCCGGGAGAAGACTGCGCGATTGGATAGCCCGGTAAGGGGGTCGGTTTCGGCGGCAATGCGAATGCGTTCGCTTGCCTCTTCGAGATCGGTGATATCCTCGTGCGTCTCGATCCAGCCGTCACCGGGGATGGGTGAAAGGGTGGTGGCAATGATCGTGCCGTCCTTCTTGCGCGACTTCAGACGGTAAATCTGGCCGTCGCGCAATCTCTTGCGAACGGTCCGCGGATTGGGGAGCGTAGAGGCCAGTCGTCCGTCGGCGGCAGTCTGCGCTTCGGCCACGGCCTCATGGGGCATGCCGGCACGCAAGGTATTGTCCTTGAGATCGAAGAGCTGGACCGCCTGCGCATTCCAGATCTGGAGCCGGTCGTCCGCATCGAACAGCATCACGCCCTGGCGCATCGAGGCGAGCAGGCTCTCCAGTTCCCGGGTCCGCTCCCGTGCTTCGGTTTCCTTGGCACGCAGATTGTACTCCAGCAGCTTGTGCTCGCTGACGTCCCAATTGAGACCGATGGCTTCTGCCGGGGCGCCCGTCGCGTCAAAACTGCATTGGGCATGGGCCTGAAGCCACCGCACGCTGCCGTCCCGGCACCGGATGCGGAAGCGCGAGGTGAAGCGGCCTCCGGCGTCCCGGGCGTTCTCGAACTCCGCGACAGCGCGGGAGAGGTCGTCCGGATGGACGCAGGCGGTCCAGTCTGCGAAGCGCCCGCTGAAGCGCGTGGGGTCGACATCGTAGAGAGGGAACATGGCGGCATCCCACTCCAGCCTGTCTGCCGGAAAGTTGTAGCGCCACATGGCGATCCGCGCCGAGTGACGCGCAAGGTCCAGCATCGTCAGGCTGCGTTCGGTCTCCTCATGCGACAAGATCGAACGGCGGACGCTTTCCGACAAAAGCCCGAGGATGACCACCCCGGCGACGTTGCCGAGGAGCAGCAGGTGCCAGGCGCTGGAGAGGATCGTCAGCCCGGTGGCAAATCCCCGGTCGACGAAGAAGCACGGCAGGACGAAGAATGTGCCCGCAAGCGCAAGGGCAACGAAATCGGGCAGGCTCGGCTTGCGACGCAGCTGACCGAACACGATCAGGCCGGCAACGACGCCGACGGAGGCGTAGACAAGCGGACTGAGCGTTCCGCCGATGACCGCCGGCCCTCCGACCCAGTAGCGCGCCGCGGCGGCAATTACACCGCAGGTCACCCCTGCGACGGGGCCACCGAAAAAGCCGGCGAGCATCGCAGGCGCCGCGCGCGTGTCGAAGGTTGCGCCGAGCGGAATGGTGACGGGGAAATTGACGACCAGGACGGCCAGTAGGCCGAAGGAGATGCCGATCAGCAGCTCCTGCAATCTGTTGGGCAGCTTGAGGCCGAAATGTTCCCGGGAAAAGAGCATTGCGAGCGCGCCAAGGCTCAGCAGGCCGATGTTGGCGATGCCGCTCAGCAGCATTGGGACCTCATGTGACCAAAGTATCGTTGTCGTGGATGGCTTTTGCGCATCCTTGAGGCTCTGTATAGCCAGTTTTCGGATGTGGTACAGTCCGGTTCACACCGGATCGTCCGCGATTGCACCAATTGATAGGGAGCGGAATTCGAAAAACGGGAATTTATTGATTGAAATGCAAGTAAACGTTGAGATTATTGGTGTATTTCAGTCAGGTTTGATGGAGTTTCGTGCGCACGGCAAGCCATCGCCTCTCGATAGGGCGTGCGCAGTTTTCCGCGTGGGATGAGGCTTGTTCCGGCTGCGTTAGATGCCGTTGTAGACGCAGCGACCTCGATAGGCGCCGCTGCTGGCAGCGCGGCTACCTGTCAAGACATCTGCCGTCAGAACATAGGATTGTCTAGAGAGGGTGCTGGAGGCCTCGCCCGGAATCGAACCGGGGTGCACGGATTTGCAATCCGCTGCGTCACCACTCCGCCACGAGGCCAGCGGGCAGACTTATCAATCACATGCGAGGCAAGGTCAAGCGGTGTTCGCCGTTTCCCCCGCACGTCCGGCGAAAATCGTCGGGCAGCCCGCGACAAGGCCGCGCCCGCGCTGTCTTGTCCACAGGGGATGGGAAGGCGCGTCCGGCAAGATATGCCCTCTGGCAGATCATTTTATGCAAGGCATTTACGTGTGCACAACCTGAGGTCGATTACGTTGTGCAGAGTTGTTCGAATGGCGAGGCACGAGACGTGTTCGGAAAGAGGCGCGGACCGCCGGCAGATATGAAGCCGGTGAACGATGACGAGATGATCAAGACCCTCCCTATCCGCAGGCGGATATGGGATCTTGCCCAGCCGGGCATTCAGACTCGGCTGCGGCTTGGAGATAAGGGCTATCTGGATTTCTTCGAGATCGACCAGAGCCTTGTGGACTTCGTCAACATCCTGTGCAATCGGGCGAGAATGCCGATGGGCCGGATCTATCCGAAATTCAGGCAAGCCTACTACTTCAGTTATTATATGGCGCAGGTGAACAATGGCGGCCATCGTCAGTTCATCGTCAATTCCAGCCCGAGGCGGGTTTGGTATCTGGAGGAAGCCCTGATGGCGGCTCACGCGATGGGGGCGCAGGAATACGCCGAGGTCCTGGTCGACTACCTGGGTTGGCTGCGCCAGAATCCGGAGAAGATCGATCAACTGTCGGACTGGTCCGACAAGGCGGTGGCCGCACCTCTTTATGCGCTCGACGACCGCTTTTTCGCGCACCAGAAAGGGCCTGAGCCCGTCCACTATCTGGTGGAGTGGATCGCAACCTGGCCGGAGGTCGCCGTTCTCGAAGACGATGCCTACGACGCGGAGATCGAGCGCATCTTGAGGTTGGTGCCGTCGCCGGCCGTTCAGGTGTAAAGGCTTTTGATGCGCTGGGCGGGATGGTGTTGTTGCCTCCCGTCCGGCGAAGCCTACCCCGGTCAGGACGCGCAGGCGTCCTTGCCGTAGGCGTTGAGGGCCTCGCCCAGGCGCTGTGCTTGTTCGGTGGAGGAGGCCTTGAACTGCAGCAGTTGGGGAACCATTACCGCGCCGGAGATCAGGTCCTCCCGCTTTTCCCCGGACTTGTTGAACTGCAGGAATATTCCCGCCAGCTGAGGGGCGGGGAGGGCCGCAACCTGCTGGGCGAAATCATAGAACTGCGGCGCGTCCTTGTGAGGCTGGATCGGACCGCCGCCCACACCGACGGATGTCAGGCGGAAGACAAGTGTTCCGTTCTGCGATTTCAGGATCTGCTCCAGCCGATCGCGACCTATGCCCGTTCCGCTTGCGACGGCCGTACTGTTTTCCCGGGTGGAGGTTTGTCCGTTGGACAGCGTGAGCTGGCCTTCCTTGCTCTGGAACTCGGCGGGCAGAAGCTTCGATATCCGTTCGGCCTGGTCGAGAAGTTTGCCGTCCACCGGCTTTCTCTCGAAGCTCAGAACCGCTCCGTTCTGGTCGGTCGGTGTTATCCCGGCGCGGTCCAGATTGAACAGCGAAAGATCGGTTCGCAGGACCTGCCGGATATTCCAGCCCATCGGGTTCACGGCCGCCACGGTCACCTTCAGCTCGCAGCCCCTAAAGACGATATTGTCTTGCGCAAGGTCCGGGCTGCTCTCCGCGAGAATCTGCCTGACGGCGGCTTCCGGATCCTCACCCTGACAACCGCTTGCAAGCAGCAAGACGCCCAGCAAGGCAGCCGCCTTGGCTGCTGTGCTCACTGGGGAGGATTTGGATTGGTTCCGGAGGCGAGAAAGGTCAGGGCGCGCAATAGTCGTGAGTTTCATCGATCTTGTCGTCCGAAATCAGGCTGTATGTCTATTGAAGCGGTATTCGAAAGAATGTGTCTCTGCTGCTGGGACGATGCTTTCGACCGGAACAGGCCTGCACCGCAGCACTCTTCTGCGTTGTAGCTGGTCTTTTCGCGGATTGCCGCGACAATCTGGATGTTGCCCTGCTTGTTTGCGCAATCCTGCCTGCGTGCGGCTGCGGGACTGGCCAATTCGGCGGACACAAGACAGCTTGCTGCCGGCGACCCTGAACACGCAAAAACCGGGCGGATCGCTCCGCCCGGTCCTGTGTCGGCTGGCCCTGGCTCAGCCCTTGTGGTGCACCTGTTGCAACCCGTAGACCGGCGTCGGGATGCCTTCCATCCGCGCTTTCAGCTGAAGCGACAGGAACTGCGAGTAGTGGCGCGACTGGTGCAGGTTGCCGCCGTGGAACCACAGCGCTTCCTGCTGCGTCGGCTTCCACATGTTGCGCTGCTCGCCCTCCCAGGGGCCGGGGTCCTTGGGCGTGTCGGAGCCGAGGCCCCAGACCTTGCCGACCTTGTCGGCGGTCTCCTGGTCGATCAGGTCGGCGACCCAGCCGTTCATCGAGCCGTAGCCGGTGGCGTAGACGATCACGTCGGCCGGGATCTCGACGCCGGTGTCGAGCTTGACGGACGTCTCGGTGATCTCCTCCACCTCGCCGGCGGCCAGCTTGATCTTGCCGTCGATGATCAACTGCGAGGCGCCGATGTCGATGTAGTAGCCCGACCCGCGCCGCAGGTACTTCATGAAGAGCCCCGAGCCGTCGGCGCCGAAGTCCAGCCGGAAGCCGGCCTTCTCCAGTGCCGCATAGAAGTCGGCGTCGATCTCGCGGATCTTGTCGTAGATCGGCTTCTGGAACGTGTGCATGATCCGGTAGGGGAGCGAGGCGAAGATGAGATCCGCCTTCGCCGTGGTCATGCCGCCGGCCACCGCCTGCTCGGAATAGAGCGCGCCCAGCCCGTGCTCCATCAAGGGTTCGGAGCGCACGATATGGGTGGTCGAGCGCTGCACCATGGTCACGTCGACGCCCGCCTCGTAAAGCGCGGCGCAGATGTCATGGGCCGAATTGTTCGAGCCGATGACAACGACCTTCTTGCCCTTGTACCCGTCGGGGCCGGGATGCTTCGAGGAATGGTGCTGCTCGCCGGCAAAGCGGTCTGCGCCCTTGAACTGCGGGATGTTGGCCTTGCCCGACATGCCGGTCGCGAAGACCAGCTGCTTGGGCCGCAGCACCACTTCCTCGCCGTCCCGGTCCACCGTGACGACCCATTCCTTGTTGGCCTCGTCCCATTTCGCCGAACGTGCGGTGGAGCGGGTCCAGTAGTTCAGCTCCATCACCTTGGTGTACATTTCCAGCCAGTCGCCGATCTTGTCCTTCGGCGCGAAGACAGGCCAGTTCTTCGGGAAATCGATATAGGGCAGGTGGTCGTACCAGACCGGATCGTGCAGGCAGAGCGACTTGTAGCGCTTGCGCCAGGAATCGCCCGGCCGGTCGTTGCGCTCCACGATGATCGTCGGAACGCCGAGTTGGCGCAGCCGCGCGCCGAGCGCGATGCCGCCCTGGCCGCCGCCGATGATCACCACATAGGGCTGCTTGGTATAGCCGAGCGTCGCGGCCTCTTCCTCGCGCTCCTCCTTCCAGGTCTTGCCGCCGGGATTGACCCCGTGCTTGGCGCCGAGCGGCCGGCTGAAGCCGGACTTCTCCTCGTGGCCCTTCAGCTCGACCATGGTGGTCAGCAGCGTCCAGATCAGCCCGTCCTTGAGGCGGATCAGGCCGTAGCCCCGCGCCACCGCGGTCTCGAAGGTGATCCAGGCCTGGGTCACGCCGTCGGCCTCGCTGGCCTCCTCTCCTTCCGCCACCTGCCAGGCGGTCGGCTTGGTCAGGGCGAGCTGCGCTTCCAGCATGTCGCGGACTTCGCTGCGTCCCTCGGCGGTCTTGAGGTTCCAGGTGAAGGTCACGAGATCGCGCCAGTAGCACTCCTCGGCGAACATGTTCACGGCCTCGTCGATCCGGCCCGCCTCCAGCGCCCCGCCGAACCGGTCGAGAAAGGCCTGCACGCGGGCCGTCGGTGTCTTGTCGAGCATATCGTCTCCTCCCGTTGCTCATGTCTCCGGGGACGGATCTGCGCCCGCCCGGTGCAAGGTAGGTGGCAAGCCGCGTGCCAGTCTCGAAAAGGCTGGGAGCTCTTTTTCTTCAAGGGCTTGCGTATGTGTGTTGCAGGACCTGTTGCAGCGTTGCGCAACAGGCCTGCAACACCTGTCGCAGGCGATGCGACAGGCCGGAGCAGGTCAGCCGGTGCGCGGGGTGCCGCGTTTCAGCCAGCGATGCACGGTCGAGCGGTTGACGCCGAGCCGGCGCGCCAGCGCCGAGACATTGCCGCCGCAGGCCGCGAGCTCTTGCAGGAGGTCGCCTTCGCCTGCCGCATCCGTGCTGCCGGGCGGCGTTGCCGGCGGCATCGGGGCGAGGGCAGGGCGCAGCGGTTGCCTGGCGCCCGGCCGGCCGATCTGCTCGGGCAAGGCCTCGGCATCGATCCTGTCCCCGTCCGCCAGCGCTGCAGCGACCTTCAGGGCGTTGTGCAATTCCCGCAGGTTCCCCGGCCAGTGGTGGGCACGCAGCGCCATGCGCGCGCCGGGGGACAGGCGCGGGCTGCCGCCCGTCTCGGCGGCGATGCGGGCCAGCATGCGCTCGGTGAGCGCATCGAAGTCCAGCCGCTCGCGCAAGGGCGGCAGGGTGAAGGTGGCGGCGTTGAGCCGGTAGTAGAGGTCCTCGCGGAACCGGCCCTCCGCCACCAGCCGGCCGAGATCCCGGTGCGAGGCGGAGATGAGCTTCAGCCGCACGGGCCGTGTCTTCAGCGCGCCGACGGGCTGCACCTCGCCCTCCGACAGGACGCGCAGCAGGCGGCTTTGCAGCGAGAGCGGCATGTCGCCGATCTCGTCGAGAAACAGCGTGCCGCCGGCCGCGGCCTCGATCAGGCCGGTCTTGCCGCGTGGGGCCGCGCCGGTGAAGGCGCCGGGAGCGTAGCCGAACAGCTCGGACTCGATCAGGTGCTCGGGGATCGCCGCGCAATTCACAGCGACGAAGGGGCCGGGGCGCTCGCGGCTTTCGTGGATGGCGCGGGCGAGATACTCCTTGCCCGTCCCGGTCTCGCCATGGATCAGGATAGGGATGTCGAGCCCGGCGAGCCGCGACACCCGCGCCAGCATCGCCTCCATGCGCGGATCGCCGAAACTCAAGGTGGAGAGCGCGCCCGGCAGGCGCGGACGGGCGGTTGCCGGCCCGCGCGGCGCCACGACCGGCGCGATGGAGCTGGCGAAGAAGGCCGAGCCGTCGCGCGCCCGCAGCACCCGTTCCCGGTCGGCACCGCCGCGCATGTAGCGCGGCAGGTCGTTGATATCGATCTCGAAAAACCGGTCGATCCGCTCGCCGATCAGTTCTCGCGCGGTGAAGGCGGTCAGGTTCATCGCCCGCGCCAGCGCGTTGAAGCCGCCATGGGTGATGCCGGTGACGCGGCCGGTTCCGTCGAGCGACAGCGCCGCATCAGGGTCGACGTCGAGAAAGTCCGGCAGGCGCGACAGCCGCAGCACCCAGTCGTTGCGGGTGCGCGAGATCAGGTTGGCAAGCTCGATCCGCCGCGCGGTCGCCGCGACCAGATGCAGCGCCAGCTGCTGGCTGGCCTTGGCGGTGGGCGAGCGCAGTTGGGAGATATCCAGCACGGCGGTCAGGTCGCCGAGCGTGTCGTAGATCGGCGCGGCGGTGCAGGTCAGGCCGATATGGCTGCTGTCGAAATGGTCGTCCTGGTGGATCACCACCGGCTTGCCGGAGACGATGCAGGCCCCGACCGCGCAGGTGCCGGCGCGGTTTTCCGACCATTCGGAGCCGAGATAGAGCCCGGCCTTGCGCAGCTGGTTGTCGAAGGTCGGGTCGCCCATGAACTCGACGGTGACGCCGCGCGCATCCGACAGCAACAGCACGTATTTCTGTTCGGCGACCTGGTTGAACAGTGTTTCCAGCCCGCTGCGGCCGATGCGGATAAGTTCCTCCGCCTGCTCGCGGTGCTCGCGCAGCTTCGTCTGCGGAACGATATAGGCTTCCTGCGCCTGGGCCGGGTCGAGCCGGTAGTCGTTGACGCAGCGCAGCCACGACTGGACGACGGGCATATCCCGGCCGCTCGCCCCGCCCATGGCGACGCGCTCGATCTCCCTGATGTGCGACAGCGCCGACACCATGGCTATTTCCTCCCGCCGCGATGCTCGCATGGCAGGGCGCCCCTCACAAGGCGGGATCGGGGACTTGTGCCAAAGGAGGAGGACGCGGGCGCGGGGATATCCGCTGCGCTCAAGGCGCGTCGGGCGCGTCCTTGCCGGCGATCCGGTGTGCGAGCGCCGGGGAGAGGCCGGTGCTGTCCTTCGCCGGCGGGCGGGCATAGCTGCCCTTGTCCGCGCCGGAGGGGCGCAGGCGGTGAAGCGAAACCGCCTGCAGGACCGCGGCTTTCACCGGGTCGAGAAGCACCGCCGGAACCTCGTCGGCGATATCCCCGGCCAGCCCGGCGATCGGCGCGCCGCCGAGTATCAGGATATCCGCATGCGCTGCTGCGCGGCGGCAGGTCTCCACCAATGGCGCGCGCATCTCCTCCGCCACTGCCGCGATGGAGCCGAGGGTGGCATCCGGCGTGAACGTGCCGGCAAAGCGCATGCCGAGCCCCGCGCGCGTCACCTGCTCCTCGTACCAGGGCGTGAGGCGGGGCGAGAAGGTGACGAAGGCGAAGCGCTCCCCCAGTGCCAATGCGGCGAGCATCGCCGCCTCGGAAAGCCCGGTCACCGGCAGGTCGAAGAGCTCGCGCGCCGCAGACAGCCCCGGATCGCCGAAGGCGGCGATGACCGCGGCATCGAAGCGTCCCTCGTGCTGCGCCAGCAGGTCGAGCACGGCGGCGCCGGCAATCTGGGCCTCCGCGCGCGAGGAGATGTAGGGAAAGCCTTGGCGTGCGGTCAGGGGCAGCAGTTCGACATCGGCCGGCAGTACCGTTGCCGCGCTGCGCGCGAGGCGGTCGGTCAGCGCCTCGGTGGTATTGGGGTTGAGCAGCAGCAGGCGCATCAGTAGCCCAGCCTTTCGGGCAACCAGGTGACGATGCCGGGAAAGATCATGCAGGCCAGCAGCACGGCATACATCGCCGCGATGAAGGGCCAGCTCTCGCGCACCAGCTCGCCCATCCTGACGCCGGTAATGCCGCAGACGACGAACAGCACGACGCCGACCGGCGGGGTCAGCATGCCGATCACCAGGTTGAAGACGAAAAGAAAGCCGAAATGCAGCGGATCGATCCCGTATTGCAGGGCGATTGGGTGGAACAGCGGCACCAGCATGATGTAGGCGGCGTTGGATTCCAGGAACATGCCGACCACGAGCAGCATCGCCGCGATCAGGCAGAGGAACAGGAACGGACTGTCGGTGACGCCCTGCATCAGGCCGGCGAGCTTCATCGGCAGCAGGTCGATGGTGAAGAGAAAGGTCACCGTCGAGGCGAAGGCGATCATCGCGCCGACCAGTGCGGAGGTCTTGGCGGCGGTAAGCAACACGTCCGGCAGGTCGGACAGCTTCAGCTTGCGCGTCACGAAGAAGCCGAGGACCAGCGCGTAGCAGACGCCGACCGCGGCCCCTTCGGTCGGGGTGAAGGCACCGCCGACGATGCCGCCGATGACCAGAACCGGCATCAGGAAGATGACGAGGCTGCGCCTCAGCTCGCGCAGAATGTTGGAGAGCGTCACCGGCGTGCCGGCCAGCGGGTAGTTCCGCTTCCAGGCGATCAGCCAGCACAGGATCATGAACAGGGCGAACAGGATCAGTCCGGGAATGACGCCGGACATGAACATGCCGCCGACCGACACGCTGGACCCGGCCATGAACGCGTAGACGATCATCGCGCCGGAGGGCGGGATGATCGGGCCGAGATTGGCGGCCGCCGCCACGATGCCGGTGGAGAAGCCGAGGCCGTATTGCTTCCTGAGCGATGGCACCAGCGTGGAGGAGAGGGCCGAGGCGTCGGCGACAGCTGCGCCCGAAACGGAGGCGAGGCCTGCGCCGGCGACGATGGTCACCTGCGCGAGGCCGCCACGCACCCGGCCGATGAAGGCGTTGGCGAAGTCGACCAGCCTGTCCATGATCCCGCCCTTGAGCATCAACTCGCCGGCGATCATGAACAGCGGGATCGACATCAGCGGAAACGAGTTGACCGCGTTCATCAGGCGCGGCGCCAGCACCGCGACGTCGATGCCCGACAGCCACAGGCCGGCGAGCGCCGCAACGCCGAGCGAGAAGGCGAGCGGCATGCCGAGAAGGGCCAGCACGAGAAAGGTTGCGATGACGAAGAGGCTCATGCCCGGGGCTCCATCGGGACCAGCGCGAGATGGACGAGATGCAGGGCCGAGTGCAGCGCGCCGAGAATGACGGGGAAGAAGAATACGCTCGAGGTGATGTTCAGCGCGCCCAGCCGCTCGGACCATGTGGCCAGCGCGACGCCGATGGTGGTCCAGAACACGACGCCCATCAGCGCCGCGCCGAGGGCGCTGGTCGCGCGTGCAACGAGGCGCTGCACGCCGGCGGGCAGGCGCTCGACCAGCAGCGTGATCCCAACATGGGTCCCGTCGCGGATGCCGAGCGGGATCGCGAGGAAGATCGTCCACACGAAGGCGATGCGGCTGACCTCGTCGGCCCAGTCGAGCGAGCCGTTGAAGACATAGCGCATCACCACCTGGGCCGAGACCACGGCGACCATGGCGGCCGCACCCAGGATGACGAGGAGGCGCGCGCCGGTATCGGCGCGCGCAAGGACGAAGGTCAGGAGGCGGTCGAGCGCCATCGGGTCACATGCCGAGCTTGGCGGTCTCGGCATCCAGCAGCTTCACCAGCTCCGGATCGAGGCGGGCCTTGGTCTCGGTGGCGACGCCGGCGGTTTTTTCGCGCAGGGCGGCTGCCAGTTCCGGCGAAACCTCGGTGAAGGTCATGCCCTTGGCCGTGAGCTGCGCCAGGCCCGCTGCATCCTGCTCGGCGGCCAGCTCGCGCTGATAGGCAACGGCGGTCGCCATGGCCTCGCGGACCATTGCCTGCTTCTCCGGGGCGAGCCCGTCGAACCACTTCTTGTTGCCGACGACCGAGATGAAGTCGAAGAAGTGCCCGGTGTTGGAGACATGCTTCTGCACCTCGGCATAGCCGGCGACATTGATGATCGCGAAGGGGTTTTCCTGGCCGTCGATCACGCCCTGTTCCAGCGCGGAGTAGAGCTCCTTCACGTCCATCGCCACCGGATTGGCGCCGAGGGCACGGAAGGTGGCGAGATGCGTCTCGTTCGGCTGCAGGCGGATCTTCAGGCCCTCGATGTCACTGATGGCGACCACCGGGCGGACATTGTTGGTCAGGTGACGGAAGCCCAGCTCCATGTAGCCGAGGGAGGTCATGCCCTCCTTGGCCATCATGTCGTCCAGCGCAGTGCCGACCGGTCCGTCAGTGATGGCGAAGGCTGCCTCGCGGCTCGGGAACTGGAACGGCAGGCCGATGACCTCAAGCTCCGGCACGGTGCGGGTCAGGTAGGCGGTGCCCACCCACATCATCTCGATGGCGCCGATCTTCACGGCCTGAACGTTTTCGGCCGCCCCGCCCAGCTGCTGCGCCGGGAAGACGTTGACGTCGATCTCGCCGCCGGACAGGCGCTCGAGCTCTTCCTCGAACTTCGCGATGGCAAGCGAGGAGGAGTGCTCGGTGGCGAAGTTGCCGGCGATGCGGATCGTGTCCTTGGCATCGGCCATGGCGGTCGACAGCACGAGGGCGGTGGAGGCGACAAGCGGGAGGATGGCTTTCATGGCTGGGTGCTCCAGGGTTGCGGCGAGGGAGGTCCGGGGCGGTTTCGCGCCCGGCCCGAAGGCGCGGGCGGCACGGGAGCGGATCACCGAGGCGATCTCGTCCAGTGTGGCGGCATGCTCTTCCGGCGCAGGCGCTGCGAGGCGGCGCTCGAAAGTGGCAAGAAGGGTTTCAAGGTCCGGCACGCGGTGCAGGGCGATGATGAAGGGATGGGAGAACCGCGCCCGATAGGCGGCATTGAGCGCGCGCAGCCGGGCGGCATCGTCCGCTGACAGCGACAGCAGGCCAAGCCGGGCCTGTTCGCCGGTCGAGGCGTCGGTCATGCGCCCTTCGGCCGCTTCCTGGCCGGCAAGCTCCGGGTGAGCGGCAAACAGCACCCGCTGGCGCTCGGTGCCGGCTGCAAGGATCGTGTCCGCCAGCGCCGCGGCAAGCGCCGCATCGTCCGCGAAGGGGCGCTGGTCGACGGTCAGCTCCACCACCCAGGGGGAGCGCTCGACCAGGGGCTCCAGCAGCGCTAGCGCTGTTTCGCGGGAAGCCGAGTTGAGCGTGTCGAGGGCGGAAGTCATGGCGGGCCTTTGCCGTCCGGTGTCCTTTATGCCCTGAACGCTAGCCGGCCCTCGTCATTGCAATCCATGACATTATCGACAATCCTGCATTCTAGAAATTAGGATGCCCGGAAATGTCGCTCCACCTCGTTCCCCGCGGGTTGCACTATGTCGAGGCCGTTGCAGAGCACGGCTCGATCCAGGCGGCCTCGCGCGCCATCGGCATTGCCGCTTCGGCGATCGACCGGCAGATCAAGCTGCTGGAGGACCGGCTCGGGGTACAACTGTTCGACCGCATGACCACGGGCATGACCTTGTCCCCGGTCGGCGAGATGTTCGTGGTGCTGGCGCGGCGCTGGCGGGCGGACGAGAACCGCCTGTGGTCCGACGTGAAGCAGATGCAGGGCATCAGCCTCGGCCATATCCGCCTCGTGACGATGGACAGCCTCGTCAACGGCGTGCTGCCGCGCTTCCTGCATCATGTGGCGGAAGTGTATCCGCGGGTTCGCATCGACGTGGAGATCACAACGCCCGACGATGCGATGGCCGTGCTCGATCGGGGCGATGCCGACGTGGCGCTCGCCTTCAACCTGCGCCCGCATCGCGACCTGCATGTGGTGTGGAGCGCCGAGCTGCCGCTGCACTGCGTCGTCGCGCCCGGCCATCCGCTTGCGGAACTGAGCCAGGTGAGCCTTGCCAAGGTGCGCGACCAGGCAACCGTGGTGCAGAGCCCGTCGCTGGCGATCCGCCGGATGCTGGACGCCCGCCACGGTTGGATGTTCTCGGAGAACCGCCCGCCGGTGGTCACCAACTCGCTGCAGCTTCTCAAACAGCTCGTCGTCTCCGGCAGCCATGCCGCGCTCACCTCGGAGCTGGACACGGCGCAGGAACTGCTGGACGGGCGCCTCGTCGCCATCCCCGTGACGGGGCAGAACGTGGTGCCGCAGAGCATCGCGCTGGCCATCAGCTCCCGCCGCGCGCTGCCGCGCATCGCCACCCGCGTCGCCGATCTTCTCGCCGCCGATGTCGCGGCGATGCTCGCCGAGGTGCGAGCGCGCAACCAATTGACCTGAAACGCAAAAGGGCCGCCCCGGAGGGCGGCCCTTCGCTTATTCGGAGTGGGACAGGATCAAAGCCCCAGCCCGCCGACGCAGGCATATTTGATGTTGAGGTAGTCCTCGACGCCGTATTTCGAGCCCTCGTTGCCGAGGCCGGAATCCTTGACGCCGCCGAAGGGCGCGACCTCGGTGGTGATGAGCCCCTCGTTGACACCGACCAACCCGTATTCCAGCGCCTCCATGACGCGGAAGGCGCGCCCCAGATCCTGGGTGTAGAAGTAGCAGGCAAGGCCGTATTCGGTGTCGTTGGCCATCGCCACCGCCTCGTCTTCCGTGTCGAAGCGGAAGAGGGGCGCGAGCGGCCCGAAGGTTTCCTCGCGCGCCACCTTCATCTCCGGGGTCGCGCCGACGACCAGCGTCGGCTCGAAGAAGCTGCCGCCATTGGCGTGGCGCTTGCCGCCCAGAACCACCTTGCCGCCCTTGGCGAGTGCGTCCTGGATGTGCTCCTCCACCTTCTCGACGGCCTTGCCGTCGATCAGCGGGCCCTGTGTCACACCCTCTTCGAGGCCGTTGCCGACCTTGAGCGCGGCGACGGCGGCCCCGAGCTTTTCGGCGAAGGCATCATAGACGCCGGCCTGCACGTAGATGCGGTTGGCGCAAACGCAGGTCTGGCCGGAATTGCGGAACTTGGAGGCCATAGCCCCTTCCACCGCCGCGTCGAGATCGGCGTCGTCGAAGACGATGAAGGGGGCGTTGCCGCCGAGCTCCATCGAGATCTTCTTCATGTGGGCGGAAGCGTTGGAGGCGAGCTTCTTCCCCACTTCCGTCGAGCCGGTGAAGGTGATCTTGCGCAGATGCGGGTTCTCGCACATTTCGGCTGCGATCTCGGCGGCCGAGCCGGTGATGACGTTCACCACCCCGCGCGGGAAGCCGACTTCCTCGGCAAGCGCTGCGAAGACGAGGGCGGAGAAGGGCGTCTGGCTCGCCGGCTTGATCACCATGGTGCAGCCGGCGGCAAGGGCCGCGCCGAGCTTTCGCGAAATCATCGAGTGGGGGAAGTTCCAGGGGGTTATCGCGCCGGTGACGCCGACCGGCTCCTTGGTCACCAGGATCCGCTTGCCGCGCCAGGGCGAGGGGATGATGTCGCCGTCGATGCGCTTGGCCTGCTCGGCGAAGAAGCGGATGTATTTGACGCCGAGGGCGATCTCGCCCTTCGCCTCGGCCAGCGGCTTGCCCATCTCGGTGGTGAGGATTTCCGCCAGCGCGTCGTGATTGGCCATGATCGCATCACACAGCTTGTGCATCAGGGCGCCGCGTTCCTCCGCTGTCGTCGCCTTCCAGTCCTGGAAGGCGAGATAGGCGGCCTCGATGGCCCGGGCGGTCTCCGCCCGGCCGCAGCGCGGCACGGTGCCGATGATCTCGCCGGTCGCCGGATTGTCGACCTCGATCACCGATCCGGTGTCGGCGTGGGTCCACAATCCGCCGATATGGCAGGACTGCTTGAAGAGCCTGTGGTCGCTGATCATTCTTGCACTCCCGTTGTGTTGTCGTTGCGCGCCGGCAGGAGCCGGCCATCGTCCTGTCGGGGCCGCGCATGCGGCCCGAAACTCAGCGAAGCGTCACGGAATAGACGAGATCCTGCGTGTTGCAGGCACTGACCCGCCATTCGACCGGGGTTCCCTCCAGGTCATAGGCGATGCGGTCGACGGCCAGCAGCGGGAAGCCCGGCGCAACCTCCAGAAGGCCGGCCTGCTCCGCATCGGCCGCAATCGACCGCAATTCCTCATGCACCGCGGTGACCATCACCCGGAATTCGCTCTGGTACATGGCGTAAAGCGCCTGGGGCAGCCGCAGGTTCCCGATGCCGGCGAAACGGTGGCCCGGCAGCACGATGCGCTCGACCAGAACCACCTGTCCTTCGAGGCTGCGCTCGCGGAACATCCGCACTACCGGTGCGCCGGGGTCCAGGTGAAGCCGTGCGGCCTCCGCCTCGTCCGCCGTGCCGTCCTCGACGCTGGTGCGGCGAAGGTCCGGCGTCAGCCGCTCGCCCCCCGGCCGGGCGAGAAAGAAGAACTGGAACATCGGCCGTGCGACCTGAGGCTGGCGGGCGAAGCTGCCCTTGCCCTGCCGCCGCTCGATCAGGCCCTCGGCCGCCAGGGTCTCCACCGCCTTGCGCAGCGTGCCCTGGGCAACGCCGAACTCGCCCGCCAGCGCCTGCTCGCTCGGCAGCTTGTGGCCCGGCGGCCAGCTGCCGTCGGTCAGCCGGGTCCGCATGATGTCCTCGACCCTGCGGTAGAGCGGACTGTATCCGGCCTTGGCGATCATGAAGGAGGAACCTCATGCGGAGGGAGCATTGAAAACGCGTGCTTCGCATCATTCATCAGACAAATATCATATACAAGAATATGATGGAGGTCTCGCCCCGCAATCGGTCCCGGCGATCGACTTTTGCGGCCCGCCCCGGTGCGGCGAAGGGCGCGGGCGGAGGGGGGCGGCGCACACGCCCCTTTTCGCGCGGCGCGAAGCGGTCTAAACGGCGGGAAGACCAGGCGCCCCCACGCGCTGCAGCCCTTAATCCGGCCCTGCCGACCACGAAAGCCTTCGCCATGTCCTCCCCGGTCACCCTCACGCTGGACGAAGCCGGCGCCTTTGCCCGCGCCGCTCTCATCGCTGCGAACACCTCCGCAGAAAACGCCGAGTCCGTCGCCCGCGCGCTTGTCGCCGCCGAAGCGGACGGCCAGGCCGGCCATGGCCTGTCGCGGGTGTCTTCCTATGCGGCGCAGTCGAAGAGCGGCAAGGTCGACGGCCATGCAGTGCCGGACTTCTCGCGCCCCGCGCCGGCCCTGCTGAGGGTCGATGCGGGCCTCGGTTTCGCCTATCCGGCCTTCGATCTCGTCATCGACGCGCTGCCCGGCATCGTCGCGGAAACCGGCATCGGCCTTGCCGCCATCCGCCGCTCCCACCACTTCGGCCAGGCCGGCGCCCATTGCGAGAAGCTGGCGGAGAAGGGCCTCGTTGCCTTCGTCTTCGGCAATGCGCCCAAGGCCATCGCGCCGTGGGGCGGTCGCAAGCCGCTGTTCGGCACCAATCCGATCGCCTTCGCCGCGCCGCTGTCTGAGGGGCGGGCGCCGCTGGTGATCGATCTCGCCGTCTCGCGCGTCGCGCGTGGCCGTATCCTGTCGGCGCAAAAGGCCGGCCTGCCGATCCCTGAAGGCTGGGCGCTCGACGTCGACGGCAACCCGACGACCGATGCCGATGCGGGCATGGCGGGCACGATGATCCCCATCGGCGAGGCCAAGGGCGCGGCGCTGGCCCTGATGGTGGAGGTGATGGCCGCCGCTCTGGTCGGGGCGAGCCTTGCCTTCGAGGCATCGAGCTTGTTCACGGGGGAAGGGGCCGCGCCGGACCTTGGCCAGACGGTGATCGCCATCGATCCGGGCATGAGCTCGGCCGGCGCCTACGGCGAGCGGATGGAGACGCTGGTCGCGGCCATCGAGGCGGAGGACGGGGTGCGCCTGCCGGGATCGCGCCGGCTCGAGGCGCGCGCCCGAGCCGCCCGCGAGGGTCTGACTATCCCCGCAGCCGTGCATGCGGAAATCGCAGCGCTGGCCGGCGAGGATTGGCGCGACGCCTGAGGGGATTTCTTCGGCGCGCCACCTCCACCGCTGTCATGCCTGCGAAGGCAGGCATCCAGTATCCGCCGGGGTGGTTGGTAGGGACGCCGGCGGATGCGACTTTGTGCCGGCGCCGCGACCTGAGCGGCACGACCTGTGGTTACTGGATCCCGGTCTTCGGCTGCGCCGAAACCGGGACGACAACGGGGGTGACCCGTGCCATCGCACAGGCCTCTCCTTGCGTCCTCCCGGACGGCGCGCGAGCGCCGAGCCGGGACCGGAGAGCCGAGGGCGCTTGCGGACGCGCTCCGGGACGGAGCCACGACCGCCGTGGCCCGCCGGTTCCGGGTCGCGCTTCGCTTGCCCGGAATGACGCGTCGGGAGGTTGGAGCAAAGACAACACCTGCCGAGGTTGCCAATGGGTCCCGGCTCTCCGGCTTCGCCTGCGGCCGGGATGACGGCCTGAGAAGGAGGCGCGGTCCTGGCTTTCCCCTCCGAAGTCACCCCGGGCAAGCGGAGCGCGACCCGGGGGCCATTGGTTGCCAGAGCGACGGCGAGACGCACAGGCCTCTCCTTGCGTCCTCCCGGACGGCGCGCGAGCGCCGAGCCGGGACCGGAGAGCCGAGCGCGCTTGCGGACGCGCTCCGGGACGGAGCCACGACCGCCGTGGCCCGCCGGTTCCGGGTCGCGCTTCGCTTGCCCGGAATGACGATGAGAGAGGGCGGGGCAAGGTCGCGGGTGGATGCGGCTTTGTGCCGGCGCCGAGGCCTAAGCGGCACGACCTGTGGTTACTGGATCCCGGTCTTCGGCTACGCCGAAACCGGGACGACAACGGGGGTGACCCGTGCCATCGCTCTGGCTGCCTTCCGCTAGTTGCCGAATTCGCGCTCGAAGAAGATGCCGGCCTTGGACTCGCCGTCCGCGCCGACCTCGCCGCGCAGCTTCAGCGACTTGGTGACGTCGATGTCGACGGTGACACGGCTGGAGCCGGCTTCCGTGCCCTGTTTCACGCCGAGATAAATGTTGTCGCTCAGGTACTTGCCGACGGCGAGCGAGGGGCCGGAGGTCCCGTCGGTCTCCACGTCGATGGCATCGACGCCGAGCGACTGGCGTAGCGCGCCGAGCGGGCCTTCGCCGCTGCCGCCGGTCAGCGCCAGAACGGAGGCGCCGAGCTGGGCGATCTGCGTGGGCGAGAGCTGGCTCATCGACCGGTCGAACAGGAACTGCGCCAGCACCTCGTCCTGCGGCAGCTGCGGCGAGGAGGTGAAGGCGATCTCCGGCTGCGCCGCCGGGCCGGTGACGGTGATGGTGACCGCCGCGCTGCTGGTCTGCGAGGTGGCGGCGAAGTCCAGCCGCGGCATCAGGGAGCCGGTGAAGCTGACATCGCCCCGGTTGAACTGGACGCGCCGGGTCAGCACCTGCAGCAGGCCGCGCCGCATGTTGAACGAGCCGATGGCCTGGATGTCGGCGGTGGTGCCGGCCACCCGCAACGTGCCGCCCATTTCCGCGTCGAGACCACGACCGCGAACGAAGATGCGTCCGGGGGCGGAGACAGTGACGTCCAGTGCGATCGGCCGGCTGCTGCCGCCGCCGGAACCGCCCTGGTCGCGGGCCAGCGCTGCGTCCTGCTGGCGCACCGCTTCCGGTGCGTTGACATGGGTCACCGCGAGGGGATTGATCGCCCCCGGCAGGCTGCTGGGAATGGTGATGTCGGCACGGGCGACGGTGACGTTACCCTCCAGCCGGGCACCGCGCGCCTGGTCGGCGAGGGGGCCGGTCAGCCGCAGGTCGGCGCCGACCGTTGCCTGCACCACGCGACCGTCGGAATAGCGCCCGTCGCGCACTTGTACCCTGAGGTCCGCCGGCATGCCGGCGCCGAGCCCGACCCGCCCGCCGGCCGACAGGTTACCCCCGGCGGCGATGGCTGCGTTAAGATCGTTGATCGCAACACCGGCATTGTCGATGGCGATGCTGCCGGTGAAGTTCTGCAAGGTGAGCCCGGAGGCGAGCTGCGTCAACGACAGCTGGCGCGGCTGCAGGGTGATGCTGTAGCGCGGCGCGGCGAAGGGGCCGGTGACCTTGCCCGAGACGGCAAGCCCGCCCTGGCCGGAAAAGCCCGACAGGATCAGCCGCTGCCGTGCCGCACCGACCGGGACGTTGCCGGAGAGCGTGATGTCGAGGGCCCCGGGCGCCGCAATGGCGACGGGCCCGCTGGCGGTGAGCGCCAGTCCGTCCGAGCCGGTGATGTCCGTCGTCTGGGTGATGCGGCCGCCCTGGAAGCGGCCGTTGGAGCGCAGATTGACCGCCGCAATGCCGTTCTCGCGCAAGGGGGCGGCGGAGAGCTCGGCGATCGACAGCGACCATTCGGCCTGCGGGTCGGCCGCAGCGCCGCGCACGGTGACCGTGCCCGAGGCGCTGCCGGTCGGGGCGACGCCCGGCGCGAGCGGGGCCAGCGCCGTCAGCGGCAGCGCGGCGATCTTCGCGTCGATGGCGAGGCGGTCGGAAGCGGTGCCGCTGATGTCGATGCGGCCTTCGCCGATCCGCAGCCCCAGGTTCTCGATTGTGGTGGTGCCGTCGGCGATGCCGATCCGCGCCTCGCGCGCTAGGCGCGTGGCAAGACCGCGATAGCGCCCCTGAAGCGAGGACAGCAGCACATCCAGCCCGTTTTCGGTCGGCTGCAGGGCCGCGGTCAGCACCACGCCATCGGCATTGCCGCCCTGCGACAGGCGGGCGTCCACCTCGATATCGGTGCGCGAACCCTGTGTGGTCGCGGTCGCGGTGACCGTCTCGATGGCGGTGCCGCCAGCATTGATGCCGCCAAGCCGCGCCTCGCCCGAAAGCTTGGGAGCCGCAAGGCCGCCGCTGGCGGTGCCCGAGGCGGCAAGCCGGGCGATCCGGTTGCCGGCAACGACCACGTCTTCGCCCTGCAGGTCGAGCTGCGCCCGTTGATCGGCGCCGGTTCCCGTCAGCGCCAGCTTGCCCGACAGCGCGCCTTCCAGTTCCGTCAGGGCGAGGGCCGAAAGCTCGGAGAGCTTCGGCGCGGCGATGTCGAGCGTGCCGGTGACGGTGCCGAGCGCATCGGCAAGGTCGCCGATCTCGAAGGCGCCGGTGATCCGGTTTTCCCCCGTCGCCAGCGAAAAGGTCGGGATGGAGAGGCCGGGGCCTTTCGGCTCCGCGTCGATCTCCGCATCCAGCCGGTTGCCGTCGACGGTGCCGCGCGCCTGGATATTCGCGGACAGCGCGTCCGGTGCTGTCGTCGCGGTGACGTCAATCTCAAGATCTGTGACCGGCTTGCCGGCGAGCTGCAACGCCTCGGCCGTGAGCTTCGCGACGACGTCGGGGCCGGTGAGCGTGCCCTTGGCCGTGCCTTCGATCCGGGCCGCACCCACGACTTGCGGCGCGAAGCGGGCAAGGTCGGCGAGCGTCACCGTATAGCTGCCGTCGATGGTCTCCGCCGTGACAGCGCCGTCGAACGTCGTCTCGATGCCGTTCAGCGTCAGGGTGAGGGCGTCGATCTCCGCGCCCGGGGCGGCCGGGTCGACGGTGGCGCGCGCGTCGAGCGTCAACGGCCCGGCGAGCATCTCTGCGCCCTCGATCAGCGGCTGCAGGTGGCGCGCGGTCAGTTTGGCGGTGAGGCCGAGCGGGGCGTCCGCGGTGGTGGTGTCCAGCTGTTCGCCGGCAAGGCGCAGGCCGATGCCCTCCAACTGGGCTTCCGTGGTCTGCAGGCGCACTGTGTCGAGCGCCAGCGACCAGTCGAGCGCATCTCGCGGGCCGCTGGCAGTCAGTGACAGGTTGGTCTCGCCGATGGCGATGAGCCGGTCGGGCAATTCGATGCCGATCATCGCGCCGTCGCCGGCCGACAGGCGCACCTTCGCGTCCGCATCGATCCGCCCGTCCTCGGGCAGGTCGGCGCGGAAACTGGAGGACAGCGTGCCGGTCGCCAGGGTGCCCTGTGCCCGCCGCGGGGCGAAGTCACGGGTGAGGATAACCTCCGCGTCGAGCACCGTGCGGCCCATGACCAGCGCGGCGGCGACCGGCGGGGCGAGGGCGGACAACTCGCCCTCCAGCCGCGCGTTCAGCTTGCGGGTGTCCCCGGTCTCGGCAAGGCGGGCGGTGCCCGCGATCTCGGTGCGCCCGTCCAGCGCCAGCGACAGCTGCGCCTGCCAGTCGTCCAGCGGGCCGTCGCCCTTCAGCGCGATGTCGAGCGCCGGCAGGCCCTCGATCTGCAACAGCCTTGCGGCAAGGCCGCCGCGCGGCTCCTTCACCGTGACGTCGAAGAACAGCTCCTCGGCCTGCGGCATGAAGCGCACGGTCGCGGCGATATCGCCCGGCGTGCCGTCGATGCGGCTGATGGTGAGTTCGGCATTGGCCGCCTGCGGGGCGTCGGACAGGCTCGCCTGCGCCTGCGCGGTCAGGCGAACCGGGATGCCGACGACGGGGGCGCCGATGTCGATCTCCGCGATCCGGGCCTGGCCGAGGCGGAAGGGCAGCAGCGGCACGGAGCCGCCGGACGTGTCCTCGCTCTGCGAGGGGACGGGCAGGCGCGCAAGGGAAACGCGGGCGACGTCGACGGCTTCGACATCGATAGTGCCGGACAGCAGCGCCAGCGGAGCCCAGGCAAGCCGGGCCTGCTCGACAGTCAGATAGGTGCCTTGCGCGTCAGAGACCTCGACCCGCTCGACGCCGGCATCAAGGCCCCAGCCGACCGTGAGGCCGGAGAGCTTCACGCCGCCGTCCGGGCCGCCGGCGATCCCGTTGACCAGTGACACGACCGCGTTGCGCCCCGCATCCGTCTGCAGTGCGCCGAGCAGGCCGAGCGCCAGCAAGGGCACGATCACCACGATGGCGGCGAGCACGCGCAGCAGCAGCCGGGCTGTGGCACGCAGGAAGGAGCGGGAACGGCGGCGGGGCATCGGCTCGGTCAAGTCACGCCCCCCGGCG
Organism: Stappia sp. 28M-7; assembly: GCF_014252955.1. Taxonomy (NCBI): domain Bacteria; kingdom Pseudomonadati; phylum Pseudomonadota; class Alphaproteobacteria; order Hyphomicrobiales; family Stappiaceae; genus Stappia; species Stappia quadratibracata. The sequence goes on from NZ_JACMIA010000001.1 coordinate 1,878,249, forward strand.
AGCTGGAAAACGATTCGTCATGGAAAGACTTATCCCGCAATCTTGAAGCGAAATCATGGCGTAGCGGCAGCTTGCCCTGAATCGATGCCTCAAGGCGTTGAATCGGAATCGGAACCTTATCGGCTCCGATTATGTCGCTGAAATGATTCGCAGAATCGATTTTCGAGACGATTTTGCAAAAATTCGGGAAATTTTGCGTTCGGAGCGCCGAAACCGTCTCAATTTCTCGAAATCAGAACGCCTGGCTGAGGCCGACATAGACGGCGAAGCTGGGGTCGTCCTTTTCCGGGTTGAGCGGCACGGCGACGTCGAGCCGGAGCGGCCCGACCGGGGTGAAGTAGCGGATGCCGGCACCGGCGCCGACCTTCAGCCCCTCCGAGAAATCCGGATAGACGGAGCTGAAGCTGTTGCCCGCGTCGACGAAGCCGACGAGGCCGATCGTCTCGGTGACTTTCATCCGCACTTCTGCCGAGGCCTCCACATAGGAGCGCCCGCCGGTGACCTCGCCGGCGATCCGCGGGCCGACATTGCGATAGGCGTAGCCGCGGATCGAGCCGCCGCCGCCGGAGAAGAAGCGCCGGGCCGCCGGCACCGCGCGGATGGACGGGGCGATGATGCTGCCGGCGCCGAGGCGCCCGGCGAGCACGAAGCGGCGGGACTCGTCCAGCGCCTGGTAGGCGGAGACCTGCGCCTTGGTGAAGAGCATGAAGTTGCCGCCCTTGGCGTCATAGGCGGGTTCGGCGAAGGCGACCGCGTTGATGCCCTTCGTCGGGTTCAGCTTGTCGTCGCGGGTGTCGTAGGCGACCTCGCCGATGATGCCGGTCAGCAGGTAGGTGCGGTTGCCGAAGACGTCCTGCTCGTCGGCGAACTGGACCTCGGCGCCGACCCGCGCCGACAACTGGTCGCTGAACTCGCGCCGGACGAAGGCGTCGAGCGTGACGTTGCGGCTGCGATAGGCGTCCGGAATTTCCTGCTTGGCGCTGAGGCTGGTCGTGAAGGTGGTCAGCGGCCCGAAGGCGCCGGGCTTCTCGAAGGCGATGCGGCCGGCATATTCCAGGTCCGACAGGCTGTTGTCGCCGATGCGGCCGACCGAGCCCTCGATGCTGAGCAATTCGCCGCGGCCGAACAGGTTGCGCCGCCGCCAGTAGGCCTCGACGCCGAAGCCTTCCGAGCTCGACCAGTTGGCGCCGACGCCGATGACGTTGCGCTTGCGCTCGGAGACCTCGATGGTCATCGGCAGGCGCCCGTCGGGGCCGACCTGCTCGCCCGGCACGATACGCACGGAGGAGAAGATGCCGAGATCGGACAGCCGCTTGGTGGCGCGCTCGATCGCCTCGGGCGAATACTGCTCGCCCTCCGGCAGCATGGCCTGGGTGACGACGAAATCCGGATCGGTCGCCTCGGTGCCGCTGACGGTGACCTCGCCGAAGCGGGCCGCCCGGCCGGGGGCTGCGACGAGGCGCACGTCCAGCCGGTTGGTCGCGTGGTCGGCGACGATCTCGCGCCGTTCGATGCTGGCGAAGGGATATCCGGCCGCCTTCAGCTGGGCGACGATCTGCTGCTCGGCGCGCAGCACCTTCTCGGAATTGGCGGTCTCGCCGGGGACAAGTCCGTAGCTCTCCGGCGTGCCAACCAGGGCGTCCTGCGAGGTGCTCTCGACCGCAAGGTTGCCGAAGGAAAACAGCGCGCCCGGCGAGACGCGGATCGTCACCGGAACGGGGCGCGGGCCAGGCAGGGAGGGCATGCGCAGCGCCGCCTCCAGCGTCAGCCCGGCAAGGCGGATGTCGACGGTGCCGGCATAGTAGCCCTCGACATAGAGCCGGCCGACAAGGCGCTCGAAGTCGGAATTGGCGCGGGCGATGAGACCGGCCTCGCCCGAGGGCGGGCGGTCCGCATCGCTGACGAGTTCGGAGGTGCTCTCTAGCCTCTCCTTGAGCTCATCGTTGGAGCCGGCCAGCGACAGGGTGACGGTATAGGGGAAGGGATCGACGACGGCGGTTTCCGTCTCGCTCTCCGACTTGCCGAAAGGCAGCCAGCCAAGCAGGTCGAGCGCGGCGGCCGGAGAGGACGGAAGGCTGAAAAGGGACCCGGCCATCAGCGCAGCAAAAAGGGCGCGCCGGCGAGTGCCTCGCTGCGCCGTCCTCGCATTCCCCGTCAAAAACGCCGACGAGTCTGCCGCCCGGATCTCGTTGATACGCACGAGACATCCTGTTCCGGTTGAGCCCGAAAGGTCCTTCATCGACCCATCTTGTAAGCCTCAGGCTAGGCCCGAATGGTTGACCGGTTCTGAACCGATGGCCCCATCCGGACCAATTCGCTCACCATATGGCATGTTTCATGCGCTTTGACGAATCTCGCCCTGCGGCGGATTCGGCGAGGCAGGGCGCGCGGTTGCGGGTGCCGGCCGCGATTGCCGTCAGGGTAGAAACGCTGCCCGCTCCTGTCGCTCCCCTCGAAATCCGGCCCACAAATGCCTGAAAACGGGGACAATTTTGTCAGATTCATTTTCTGTTTGATTAACCAATGAGGTAAACAATGTTGCCGATGGACAACAGGTGCCGGGCTTGCGGCGGCGCGTGTCCATCCAGCTTGGACACCCGCCCGAGAGGGTGCTAACAGAAGCGGGCGTGACACGTCCGGAATGTCACTACCGAGGCCTTGATGCGTTTCTTGATCCCTGTTTTCCTTGCGTTTTCGCTCGCGGGCTGTGCTGGCCTGCCTGGGCAGGGACCGGCTGCGATCACCATCACGTCCGAGGAAATCGAGGGCGACGCGGTCAGCTCGGACTACGTGCTCCTGTCGCTCGACCGCCAGACGATCTCGGCCGTGCACGACTATCGCCCGGCGCTGTTCTCCCGCCACTTCGCCTCGGTGCCCGGTGCCGGCCGTTCGACGCGCCTTGGCATCGGCGACCGCCTAGTCGTGACGATCTGGGAAGCGGCACCGGAAGGCCTGTTCTCCACCACCGACGGCAAGAACGTCTCCGTTCCCGTGGTGGTCGACGAGGCCGGCTATATTTTCATTCCCTATGCCGGCCGCATCCAGGCGAACGGCCTGTCGGTCGAGGGGCTGCGCTCCTCGATCCAGGAGCGGCTGAAGGGCAAGGCCATCGAGCCGCAGGTTCTGGTCCTGGTGGAAGGCAACGAGAGCAGCGGCGTCGTCGTGGTCGGCGACGTGATGAAGCCCGGCCAGTACACCATGTCGGTGCGCGGCATGCGCCTGCTGGAAGCGGTGGCGCGGGCCGGCGGCTCGCGCGAGGCGACCTACGAGACGGTGGTGACGGTCAAGCGCGGCTCGCGCTCCGGCGAGGCGCGCCTCGTCGACCTGATCGAATATCCGGAAAACAACATCTGGCTGACGCCGGGCGACAACGTGCTGGTGACGCACAAGCCGCGCACCTTCTCCGCCTTCGGCGCGGTGCAGGCGACGCAGCTCGTGCCGTTCAAGACCGAATCGGTGACCCTGGCCGAGGGCCTTGCCCAGGTCGGCGGCCTGAAGGACTTCTTCGCCGATGCCGGCGGCATCTTCCTGTTCCGCTTCGAGGACCGGGAACTGGTGCGCCGGATTCGCGGTGACGAGGTGGCGCAGAAGTTCTCCAAGACCCGCGTGCCGGTCGTCTACAAGCTGAACATGCGTCAGGCCGAGGCCTTCTTCCTCGCCCGTTCGTTCGAGATGCGCGACAAGGACATCATCTACGTCGCCAACCATCCGACGGCGGAGTTCGGCAAGTTCCTGCAGATCATCGGCCCGCTGCTGTCGAGTGCGAGAACGGTCGACGCGCTGGCCACCAATTGATGGCGGGCCGCGCCCCGGAAAGGGGGCGCACGCCCGCGACGCCGCGAGCGGCAGGCTTCCGCCAACCGGCCGGCGTCGCAACGGACGCCTGACATGCCGCAAGAGACGCAAACGCGCACGGTGCTGTTCCTGCAGGGTCCGCCCTCGGACTTTCCGCGCGTCGTCGCCAACGAGCTGGAAGCGCTCGGTCATCGCACCCTGCGCATCAACCTGAGCCTGTCCGACTGGCTGCTGTGGCACGATGCCCGCTGCACGAGCTATCGCGGCAGCCTGACGGCGTGGCCGGATTTTCTCGAGGCCTATGTCCGCAAGCACGGCGTCACCGACATCGTCTTCTATCAGGACCGCTTCCCCTACCACTCGGCGGCCATCGAGGTCGCCGGGCGACTGGGCCTGCGTACGGTCGCCTACGAGAACGGCTATCTGCGCCCCGACTGGATCACCGCGGAACTCGACGGCATGTCCGCGCGCTCGCTGTTTCCCGACGACGTGAGCGCGATCCGCGAGGCGGCCTCGGTGTTGGCGCCCATCGACCTGACCGTGCGCTATCGCCATCCGTTCTGGCTGGAGGCGGTGCACGAGGTGACCTTCCACCTCGTCAATGCGTTCCTCTTCCTGTTCTGGCCGCGCTTCACCCAGGACAAGTTCTACCATCCGATCTTCGAGTTCACGGCGATGGTTCCGCGGCTGCTCTTCGCCAGCCGGCGCGACCGCAACGCCAATATCCTGATCGCCGACCTGATCGAGTCGCGCTGTCCGTATTTCGTCTTTCCGCTGCAGCTCCAGAGCGACTACCAGCTGCGCTACAATGCGCAGTATGGGCATCTGGCCGAGGCGCTGGACGAGGTGTTCGCTTCTTTCGCCGCCAATGCGCACCTGGCGGCGCAGCTGGTGATCAAGATCCATCCGATGGACCAGGGCATCGAGCCATGGGGGCGGATCGTGCGCCAGCTGGCGCGCAAGCACCGGGTCAAGCACCGGGTCCATCTGGTCGACGGCGGCCATCTAGTGACGCTGCTGGAGCATGCTTCCGGCGCGCTGATGGTCAACTCCACCACGGGCCTGCATGCGGTGCGGCTCGGCTGTCCGGTGAAGATCCTCGGCGTTGCCGTCTACGATCTGCCGGGGCTGACCTGCCAGCTGCCGCTCGACCGGTTCTGGCGTACGCCGCAGGCCCCCGATGCCGGCGTCTACGACGCGGTGCAGCGGCTGATGGGCCATGCGATCCAGATCCAGGGCAATTTCTACACGGCCGAGGGCAAGCAGGCGGCCGCGCGCGAACTCGCCCGCCGGCTGACGCAGAACGGCGTCAACGAGCCCGGCGCCTGCGTGCGTCCGGCACCGCGCGGGGAAAAGGCGCGGCGGCTCGGCATTCCCATGACCTTCACGCAGGAGATGCAGGTTCGCGGCCGCATCGGGCGGTGGTGGCGTGCCTGGCGCGGCTGAGACGCGCGCAGGCCGCGCCCGGCATTTCCTGTTCCTGCAAGGGCCGCTGTCGCCGCTCTACCGCAGTATCGGCGCAAGACTGGCCAAGGCCGGCCACCGGGTGACCCGGGTGAATTTCTGCAGCGGCGACTGGTTGCACTGGCACGGGCGCGAGTGCCGATTCTGGCGCGGCAAGCTCGCCGACTGGCCGGCCGAGGCGGCGCGGCTGATGGAGGAGGGCGGCGTCACTGATCTCGTGCTGCATGGCGACACGCGGCCCTATCACCGCCCGGCGGTGCTGGCGGCGGAGCAGCGCGGGGTCGCCGTCCATGTCACCGAACTGGGGCTGGTGCGGCCGGGTTACATGACGCTGGCGCGCGGCGGGCTCGGCGTGCTGAGCCGGCTGCCGGACGACCCGGCGATCATCCGCCGCGCAGGGGCGCGTCTGACTGATCCGGACCTGTCGCCCCGCTATCCCGGCTCCTTCGCGCTGGAGGCCTGGCAGGACGTGTCCTATCACCTGCCGAATGTCGCGGGCTTTGCCTTCCATCCCTCCTATCGCCGCCACACGCCGAGCCATCCGCTCGTCGATTACCTGTCCTGGATACGCCGGCTCGCCGGTGAGCGGCGGCGCAAGGCCGTGGCTTCGCGCATCGAGGCGGAGCTCCTGGGGGGACAAGAGCCGCTGTTCCTGCTGCCGCTGCAGGTGGAGGGGGATTACCAGATCCTGGCGCATTCCCATTTCGGCACCATGCGCGCAGCGCTCGGCCACGTGATTGCGGCGTTTCGCGAAGGTGCGTCGAAAGAGGCCCGGCTGGTGGTGAAGGCGCATCCGCTGGACAATGGCGAGGTGGACTGGCGGGCAGAGATCGCGCGTCATGCCGGCGAGGACGGAGGGCGGATCGTCTTCCTCGACGGCGGGTCGCTGGCCGCGCTGTTCCCGCGTCTTTCCGGGTTGGTGACGGTGAACTCGACCGCCGGGCTCGACGCGCTGAGGGCCGGGGTGCCGGTCGCAGTGCTGACGCCGGCGCTCTACGACATGGAGGGGCTGACCCATCGCGGTCCGCTCGAAAGCTTCTGGCGGGCGCCGCAGCCGCCCGATCCGGCGCTGCTTGCCGATTTCCTGAAAGTCGTGGTGGCAAGCTCGCAGCTGCGCGGCTCGATCCACAATCGCGAGGGGCTGCATGTCGCCGTGGCGACGATGACGGCGCGGCTGCTGGACGACACGGCACCGGATCCGGACTGGCAGGCGGAGCTGCCGCCGCGCCTTGCCCGCGCCCGCGCGATGGGTGTGCCGCTGTGAGCGTGTGGCCGACCTGCCGGCGCTGGCTCGTCGCGGGCAAGGAGCTTGCGCCGTGTGCCCGCGCGCTTGCCGCGATCCTGGGGAAGCCGGCAGTTGTTGCGACCCGCGCGCCGCAGACGGGCGAAGGGCTGGTGTGCCCTGCCGGAAGCGCCGAGGTGGCGGAGCGGGCGCGGCAGGCGGCAGGGACCGGCGTTCCGTTGCTGCTGGCCGGCCTGATCCGCCTCGATGCCCCGCCGGCCCCGCTCGCCAGAGATACGCTGGTGGCAGTTCTCCTGCCGGTCGATCCGGCAGTGGTTCTGCGCGAAGGCGAGGCAGCGGCGAGCGCCGCTGCGGTCGCGGCGCTGAAAGCTGTGGCGCTTGAGGATGCGGCGGGCTGGGGTTCTGCGCTGTGTCGGAGTTTCGGGCTCGATGAGGACCTGGCCGAAGAGTGGGCCGGGATTCTGCTGGCGCAAGCGCACATCTATCCTTCGCCCTATGAGGCGGGACAGGCGCTGCCGGCGGCGCTGGCGCTGCAAGGAGTGGCGGCGGCCGCGCGGCGGGTGGAGGTTTCGCAAAAGCCGCTGTTCTGCTTCGGCGCCAAGTCCTGGAACCACGCGACGATCCGTGCGGCGCTGGCGGGACCGGGCCGGGATTTCGCCTTCTGTGCGAGCGCGGACGAGGCGATTGCCCGCGCGGCGCGCGAGGGCGGACGGGCGCTCGGCTGGGCGGCGGGCGTGAGTGCCGAGGCCGAGGCGGCGGCGGCTCGCGCGGGCGTCGACCTGTGGCGGATCGAGGACGGCTTCCTGCGCTCGGTCGGGCTCGGTGCGGGACTGGCGCGCGGCGCCTCGGTCGGCTTCGACAATGAGGGCATCTATTTCGATGCGCTGCGGCCGAGCCGCATGGAGCGGCTGCTGGGGGAGCGGGAACTGACCCCGGTGGAGCGGGCCCGCGCCGACGGGCTCATCGCCCGCATCCGCAAGGCGCGGGTCACCAAGTACAATGTCGGCGGCAAGGGCACGCTGCCGAGCGTGCCGAGAGATCGCACGGTGATCCTGGTGCCGGGGCAGGTGGCGGACGATGCCGGCGTGCGCCGCTCGCTGTCGGCGACCATCGACTGCGCGGCTTGCCAGAACGTCAATCTGGAGCTGCTGCGGCAGGTGCGCGCCCGCAACCCGCAAGCCCATATCCTGTTCAAGCCGCATCCGGATGTGGCCGCGCGCTTGCGCGCCGGGCGGCTGGAGCCGCACGAGACCGAAGGGCTGGCCGATCAGGTGGTGGAGGGCTGCGATATCCTCGACCTCGTCGATCTGGCCGACCGGGTCGAGACCTTCTCCTCGCTGAGCGGCTTCGAGGCGCTGCTGCGCGGCAAGCCTGTGACGGTCTACGGCATGCCGTTCTATGCGGGATGGGGGCTGACGGACGACCTGACCGAGTGCGCAAGGCGCGGGCGGCGGCTGGATCTGGCAACGCTCGCCCATGTCGCCTTCATCGACTATCCGCTGACGGTCGATCCGGTGAGCCTCGTCCCTTGCGGGCCGGAATTCCTGATCGCGCGGCTGGAGAGCCAGAGGGCGAGCACCCGCCACCGGATCGTGACGCGGATCCGGCAGGAGCTGTCCTGGCTGGGGCGCAAGCTGGGGCTCTAGCTTGCCGTCTTAACTGGTCTGTCTAACTTGTCTGGCGGACGCTTTTGACCAGCGACGAGAAGCCGACATTCTCTTCCCGCATTGTCTTCAGCTCCTGGGCGGTGGCATCGACCGCGCGGTCGATCTGCTCGGCGCTGTGCTCGCTGGTGATGAAGAAGCGGATGCGGGCGGATTTTTCCGCGACCGCCGGGAAGACGATGGGCAGCGCGTTGATTCCGCGTGCCAGCAAGCGGTTGGAAAGCGTTGCCGCGCCGATGGAATCGCCGACGATGACCGGAATGACGCTGAGGCCGGCGCTGGGGCCGGTGTCGAGGCCGGCGGCCCTTGCGCGCTCCAGGAAGCGCCGGCCGTTGGCCGCAAGCCGCTGCACGCGCTCGGGCTCGCGCTCCAGGAGGTCGGCGGAGGCGATGGCCGCCCCGGCAAGCGCCGGCGACAGGCCGACGGAGAAGACGAAGCCGGGCGCGGTGGCGCGCAGGTAGTCGCACAGGGCCTTGGAGCCGGCGATGTAGCCGCCGCAGGCCGAGAAGGTCTTGGAGAGCGTGCCCATCCACATTTCGACGCTGCGCGGATCGACGGAATACTGCTCCGCGAGCCCGCGCCCGGTGGCGCCCAGCACGCCGACGGAATGGGCCTCGTCGACCAGCAGCCAGCAGTCGAAATTCTGTTTCAGGCGGATCAGGCGGGCAAGGTCGGGATAGTCCCCGTCCATGCTGTAGATGCCCTCGACGACGATCAGCACATGGTCGAACTTGTGCCGGTTCTGCGACAGGATCTGCTCCAGCGCGTCGAGATCGCCATGGGGGAAGTTCATCCGAGCCGCGCCCGACAGGCGCGCGCCCTCGGTGACCGAATTGTGCACCAGGGAATCGGTGAGGATAAGGTCGTCGCCCTGCATCAGGTGGCCGATGACGGTGACGTTGGTGGCGTGGCCGCTGACCATCACCACCGCATCCTCGACGCCGTGCAGGCGGGCGAGGCGCTCCTCCAGCTCGCGGTGGATTGGCCGCTCGCCGGCCACCACGCGGCTGGCCGAGGCGCTGGTGCCGTAGGTGGCGATGGCGCGGGTGGCGGCCTCGTTCACCTCCGGATGGCCGTTCAGGCCGAGATAGTTGTAGGAGGCGAAATTGTCGTAGGTCTTGCCGTCGATCACCGTGGTGGCGCCGGCAACGCCCGCATGCGGGCGGAAGAACGGGTTGTCGAGGCCGATGAGATCGGCCGCGGCCCGGTGCATGCGCAACTGGCGCAGCTGCGGCAGTTCGGAGAAGTCGAAGGCGGCGGGACCGGGAGGCGGCGGGGCCTGCACGGCCGGGCGCGCGGGCTGGCGCTGACGCGCCGCCTTGTGGCCGGCGCGAAGGTTCGCCATCAGCTCGCGCCGCTCGTCCGACTTGCTGCCGTGCTGGTCCAAGTTGTCGTCTCCTCGAGAGCTGGGCGTTGCGCCCGCATCGCCCACTATAGCAGCGAGCGGACGTTGCGGGTGCGTTCCTCGACCTCGGCCGCCACATCGGCCAGCGCCTCCGCGTCGCCGTCGAACACGTCGTCGCCGAGATGCTGCATGGCGTTGGTGCGGGCTTCGCTGGACAGATCCGAGCCAACGCCGGCGACGCCCGACAGGGCCTGGTCGGCGATGCGGGTGGCCATGTCGCTGAGCGTTGCGCCGTTGGCCAGCGACATCAGCGGGATGTCGATGCCGAACTGGCGTTCCGCCGCCATGCGCAGCTCCAGCGCCATCAGCGAATCCATGCCGACTTCCGTGAGCGGACGCGCCGGGTCGATATCGTCCTCGCCGATGCGCAGGATGCGGCCGATTTCCACGGCCAGCAACTTGCAGATCTTGGCGATGGCGCTGGCGCGGTCGAGACCCTTGACCAGTGCGGCAAGATCGATGGTGCCGCCTTCGCCGGCCCCGTCATTGCCGGCCGCGATCCCCAGCCGCTCGGCGAAGGGCGTGGCGAGGAGGGCGAGATCGCGCCGCGCCGCCGCCCAGTCGATGCGGGCATAGCCGGGCGCGGCCGCGGCCGCGTCGTCCTGCGGCAGGGCCATGAGCGTTGCCAGCCCGTCCAGCGCCTCGCGCGCGGTGAGCGCGTGGCGTCCGAGCTTGCGCGCCAGCAGGTCGCCGACATCGGCGTTGCGGGCAAGGTAACCGGCATCGGAAATCGCGCCCCAGGCAACCGCAAGGCCGGGCAGGCCTTCGGCGCGCCGGCGGGCAGCAAGGCCCTCCAGATAGCCGTTGGCGGCCACATAGTTGGCCTGTCCCGGATTGCCGACGAGCGTGGTGGCAGAGGAGAACAGCACGAACTGGCGTAAGGAATCGCCCCGCGTCAGCCGGTCGAGAAGCTGCGCGCCGCGCACCTTCGGCGCCAGCACGGCGTCGAGCTGCTCGCGGGTGAGGTTGGAAAGCAGGGTGTCGTGCAGGACCATCGCCGTGTGGAAGGCGGCCTGGATCGCGCCGGCATCCTTGCGGATCGCCGCAAGCGCGGCCGTGACAGCGCTTTCGCTGGTGGCATCGCACGCATGACCGACGACCGTGACGCCGCGGCGGCCCATCTCCTCGATCAGGGCAGCGGCCTCCGGCGTGGTGGCGCCGCGCCGCGACAGGACGTCGATGCGTGTCGCGCCCATGTCGGCGAGCCGGCCGATCAGCGCCGCGCCGAAGCCGCCGAAGCCGCCGACGACCACGAGGCTTCCCGCCTCGCTCTCGAAGCGGAAGGGCGCGGGCGCAGCCTGCGGGGCTGCGGGCTGCTGCGGCGGGCGGATGACGATCTTGCCGATATGGCCGGCCTGCTGCATCAGGCGGAAGGCGGCGACCGCCTCGTCGGCCTCGAAGGCGCGATAGGGCAGGGGCGACAACGCGCCGCCGGCGAAGAGCTGCATCAGCTCGTCGAGCAGGCGCTCGGCCAGGGCCGGCTGATGGATCAGCAACTGGTCGGCATCGATGCCGAAATAGCTGAGATTGCGGCGGAATGGCCGCAGGCCCAGATGGGTGTTCTCGTAATAGTCGCGCTTGCCGAGCTCGAGGAAGCGGCCGAAGGGGGCCAGAACCTCGATGCTGCGCTCCATCGCCTCGCCGGACAGCGAGTTGAGCACCACCTCGATGCCCTTGCCGCCGGTCAGCCGCATCACGTCGTCGGCGAAGGTCAGCGAGCGGGAATCGAGCACGTGGTCGACGCCGAGCTGGCGCAGAAGGCTGCGCTTTTCCGGGCTGCCGGCGGTGGCGATGATCGTCGCGCCGATATGGCGGGCGACCTGGATCGCGGCAAGGCCGACGCCGCCGGCACCGCCATGGATCAGCACGGTCTCGTGCGCTTCCAGCCGGGCAAGCCGGTGCAGCGCGTAATAGCTGGTGAGGAAGGCGACGGGGATGGTCGCCGCCGCTTCCGGAGCGAGCCCCTGCGGCGTGCGGGCGCAGCCCTTTTCCGAGACGGTGACGCGGCTGGCGAAACAGGCCGGCGCAAAGGCGATGACCTTGTCGCCGGGGCGCAGGCGGCGCGCTTGCGGGCCGGTGGCAACGACCGTACCGGCGCATTCCATGCCGAGCGTCGGGCCGGCGAAGCCGTCCTCCAGCGCCTCTTCCGGCAACAGGCCGAGCGCCCACATCACATCGCGGAAGTTGAGGCCGCTCGCCTCCACCGCAATTTCGACCTCGTCGCCGACAAGGGCACGGGCGGGAAGGCGCGACCACGACAGGCGGTCGAGCGAGCCCTGCTGGGCGATGTCGAGGCGCAGGATGCCGGTACCCTCGTCCGCCGCGCCGGTGCCGGGCTGCGGCAGCTCCGGACCGCGCTCCAGGCGCAGGCCGAGACGGGTGTCGCCGTCGATGACCAGCTCGCGCTCGTCGGTGCGGTCCAGCCCGACGATCTCGGCGGCAAGGCGCAGGGCGGCAGCGCTCGCGTCGAGATCCTTGCGGATATCGACGAGCCGCAGGCCGGCGGAGGGGAACTCGTTCATGGCGACGCGGCCGAAGGCCCACACGCCCGCCTGCAGCGGATCGGGGGACGTGCCGCAGGCCGGGGCGCGCGCGCCTTCCGGCGCGACGACAATGATCGGGCCGGCCGCGCTGCCGCGTCCCTTGAGCATCTGCGCCAGCTGCCAGGTGCGGGCGGAGAGAGCGGCGCTGGCATCCTCACCGGAACCGGTGCGGGCATAGGCGCCGGCGAGATGGACGATGCCGTCGCGCGCGGCGGCGGCAAGCGGCGTGGCCTCGTCCCAGATGGCGGGATCGTCGAGATCGGCGGCCATCATTTCGTCATTGGCCGCCGGGGCGCCGCCGGCCACCAGCACCGCGTCGATGCGGTGCGGCTTCAGGCATTGGCGCAGCGCCGAGGCGACGGCGCGCGAGGGACCGTCCACGTCGCAGACGATGGCCATGCGCCGCAGCTCCGCCTCGCTCTCCGCAGCGCCGTTGCTGTTGGCAGCGGAGTGGTCGGAGGGGAGGGTGGGCGCACGGGCGATCAGAATGCTGGCATCGACCTCGCCGCCGGCAAGCGGCAGGGCCTCGGCCAGGCCGAAGCCGAAGGCGGCAAGGCGGGCGGCCCATCCCTCGCCGCCGAGCAGCGGGGTGGCAGGACGCGGCGAGCCGGGAACGGGCGTCCACCAGTCGGCGCCGGTGCCCAGGATCAGCTCGGCATCGCTGGACGGCGCGCGCTCAAGAGCCAGCAGCTGACCGCCGGGCGACAGCATCGCGGCAAGGTCCTTGAGCACCGCATCGCCTGCGCCGCTCAGCGTGTCGCAGCAGACGGCGAAATCGTAGGGGCCGCCCTCGGCAAGGGCGCCGTCCTCCAGCGAGAGGAAGCGCGTCTGGGCGCTGCCCTGCCAGTTGCGGCGCAGTCGCTCGGCAGCCCCCGGCGAGGGATCGCCGACGGTGAGCGTGGCGTTGTAGGGCGACAGCAGCGTGTCGAGATGGCGGGCGACGGGGAACGAGCGCTCGCCGAGAACCAGAACGGAGAGCGGCTTGTCCTGCGGCCAGTCGGCAACGGCCCGTCCAGCGATGTCGAGACAGGCGCGGCGCAGGGCCTGTGCGGCCGGATCGGCATTGCGCCAGCCGGCCAGCAGGGCCGAGGCGAAGACATCGCCGGCGCTGGCGGGCAGGCCCTGCCGCAGAAGGTCCGGCAGGTCGTCGGCAAGGCGTGCGAGCAGGGTCGCCTGCGAGCCATGGGCGCCGGCCTCGAAGACCAGCGTCTGCACCAGCGAGGCGGGGTCGAGCCCGTCGGCGGGATCGGCGATCCGCCACTTGCCGTCTTCCTCCTCGGCCAGATCGTGATGGGCGAGAAGCTCGAGGAAATGGGCGGCGAAGGGCGCGGCGCTTTCGTGTAGGGCACCGTCGCGAACCTTGGCGGAAAGGACAAGGGGGGCGCCGCCGAGCACGTCATGGAGCGCCCGGTGGGCGATCGTGCGGGCAAGCGCGTCGGCCAGCAGGGCGGCGTCCGAGGGATCGTAGTCCTCGCTCGCCACAAGGCCGAGGTCGCCGGCAATCGCGGCAAGCGGCAGGACATGCGCCGCGCCCGCATCGGCCGGCGTCAGCAGGCGCGAGACGACGCGGTAGGTGAGGCCATGGTCGCGCTCAGTCATGTGGAACTGAACCGCCTTGAAGCGGGCACCCGTCAGGCGCGCGACGAGGCCGCCCTCGGCGTCGAGATAGTCGAAGCTGGCGACCAGAGAGCGGGCGCTGCCCTTCTCGACCTGGATGCGCACGGCAACGGGAACGGAAGCGGGGGCATGCAACTCGATGCCGGAAAAGCGGATCGGCAGGAAGCCGCCCTCGGCCGGCTCGGCCCGCTGCCCCAGCAGGGCGAAAAGGCCATGGAAGCCGGCATCGGCGACCGCCGGGTGCAGGGCGAAGGTGCCCGGCTCGGGCGCGGCGGCCGGGGCGAGCAGGCCGAGGCGCGCCTCGCGCTCGCCCGACAGGACGGCGGTATCGGCAAGGCGGAAGGCCGGGCCGTAGTCGAGGCCATGCGCCAGCGTCAGCCGGTAGATCTCGTCATGGGAGACCTTGGTGCCGGCTGTGTCCGCTTGCGGCGCGGGCGCGTCCGCTGCACCGGCCAGCGTGCGGAAGCCGGCCTTGGCGTAAAGCGACCAGTCGGCGCCGGAAAGGCGCGGGCGGGCATGGATCTCGATCACCCGGTCGTCCGGCGACAGGCGCACCATGGTCTCGAAGGTCTTGCCCTCGTCGAGCACGAGCGGGCGCAGGATTTCCAGGTCGCGCACCTCGATGCGCGCCTCGCCGGTCCACTGCAGGGCGGCGCGCAGGGCCATCTCGATGAAGCCGGCAGCCGGGAAGACGGCGGTCTGCTCCACCTTGTGATCGGCGAGGAACGGCAGCAGGTCGAGGTCGATGACGTTGAACCACTCCGCCGTTTCCGGGCGCAGGCGCTTGCCGGCCAGCGGCCAGCCGCGCTCGCCATGGGCGGTGATGCGCTCGTCCGTCTCCGGCGCCAGGAAGGGGGTGAGCTGCCAGGGATAGTCCGGCAGGACCGGAAGGTTGCGCCCCTGCGGTCCGACATACAGGTCGAGATCGGGCGCAGCGCCATGGGCGACGATGCGCGCGGCGATGGTGTCGATATCGGCGAGAGGCGCGCCTTCGCTGCGAGGCGCCTCGAGGCTGGCGAGCACCGGCGTCTGATTGCCGATGCTGCGCAGCGCATCGCGCACATAGGTGGTGAGAACCGCTTTGGGGCCGATTTCGACGACGAGGTCGACCGGCTGCTCGGCAAGGCGCGCGACCGCATCGGTGAAACGCACCGGGCGGCGGACATTCTCCCACCAGTAGGAGGCATCCGGCGTGATCTCGTCCTGCTCCGGCGTGACGGAGGAGAGGAACGGGATCGCCGGGGCGTTGCAGGTCAGCGTGCCGAGCGCCTCGCGCAGTGGCGTCTCGATGGGATCGACCAGTGCGCTGTGGAACGGATAGGCGATGTTGAGCTTGCGCAGGGCCCACCGCTTCTTGCGGGCAAGGCGGGCGAAGGCGTCGATGCTCTCCGACGGGCCGGAGATGGTGACGCTGCGCGGGGAGTTGATGGCCGAGAGCTCGATGCCCGGCAGGCCGGCTTCCGCGATGGCCGCACGCGCGTCCTCCGCCGGCAGCAGGAGCGCCGCCATGCTGCCGAGATGGCGCACCACCTCCTGCTGCGTCGAGCGGGCATGGATGATGCGCGTGGCGGTGGCCAGATCCAGCATCCCCGAGCACCAGGCAGCGGCGACCTCGCCGACGCTGTGGCCGAGCACGGCGGAAGGTTCGATGCCGCGCGACTTCAGCGCGGTGACGAGGGCCACCTGGACGGCAAACAGCAGCGGCTGGGCGATCTCGGTCCGCTCGATCTCCGTCTCCAGGTCCTTGGAGAACAGCATGGTGACGAGCGACCAGCCCGAAACGGCCATGAAATGCCGGTCGACGGTCTCCAGCGCCTCGCGGAAGGCCTTGTCGCCGGAATAGGCGTCCTGGCCCATGCCGGCCCATTGCGAGCCGTTGCCGGAGAAGGCGAAGGCAACGCCGCGGGTGCGCGGGGCGGTCTTGCCCTCGATGGCGCCGGCCGCATCCTCGCCGCCGGCAAAGGCGGTCAGGGCGGACAGCTTTGCGGTGCTGTCGCCGAGCACGACGAGGCGATGGTCGTGCAGGTCGCGGCGGCGGGCGGCGGCGTCGATCACCGCGCCGGCCTTGTCGCCGTGATCCTCGACAAGCGCGGCATAGCGGCCGGCCAGCTCGCGCAGTGCGGCCTGCGAGCGCGCCGAGATCACCAGCGGCGCGGTGTCCGGCACGCGGCTGTCCTCGGCACCCTGCGGCGCGACGTCGCCGATGACGGTGTGGGCATTGGTGCCGCCGAAGCCGAAGGAGTTGATGCCGGCAAGGCGCGGACGCGCGCCCCGCGCCAGCTCGACCTGCTCGGCGGCAACAGAAAGGTTGAGGCCGGCGAAGTCGATGTTCGGGTTCGGCTCGTCGAAATGCAGGGACTTCGGCAGCCGGTCGTGGCGTAGCGCCAGCACCGACTTGAGGATGCCGACGAGGCCGGAGACCGGCTCCAGGTGGCCGACATTGGTCTTGACCGAGCCGATGGGCAGCGGGGCGCCGCGCTTGCGGCCGATGGCGGTGCCGAGCGCGTTCGCCTCGGCCGGGTCGCCGACCTGGGTGCCGGTGCCGTGAGCCTCGACGAAGGCGAGATCGTCCGGCGAAATGCCCAGCTCGTCGCTGTAGATGCTCTCCAGCAGGGTCTTCTGCGCCGGCGAGGAGGGCAGCGACAGGCCGGCGGTGCGTCCGTCCGCATTGATGCCGGTGGCAAGGATGCGGGCACGCGGTTCGCGTGCGGTCGTGTCGCGCTGCAGGATCATCGCCACCGCGCCCTCGGAACGGACATAGCCGTCGCCCGAGGCGTCGAAGGCGCGACACAGGCCCTGCGGCGACAGCATCGAGGCGCGGGCGAAGCCGATGAAGGGGAAGGGGCTGAGCAGCAGGTTGACGCCGGCGACGATGGCCGTGTCGATCTGCCCGCTCTCGATGGCGCTCACCGCCTGGTGCAGCGCCACCAGCGAGGACGAACAGGCGGTGTCGAGCGTGAAGCTCGGCCCGCGCAGGTCGAAGATGTAGGAGATGCGGTTGGAGATGATCGACAGGGTGTTGCCGGTCATCGTCTGCATGTCGACGGACGGCAGGTCGAACAGCAGCCGCTGGTGATAGTCGAGGCCCGAGGCGCCGACATAGACGCCGGTCTGGGTGCCGGCGAGATCGGACGGGCGCAGGCCGGCATTCTCGATGGCCTCCCACACGACCTGCAGCAGCAGCCGCTGCTGCGGATCGATCTGCACCGCTTCGCGCGGGGAAATGCCGAAGAAGCCGGCGTCGAAGCCCCAGACGTTGTCGATCTGTCCGGCGGCGAAGGTGAAGCTGCGGCCCGAGGTGCCGGGGCGGGGATGGTGGAAGCCGCGCGTGTCGAAGCGGTCGGGGCGTATCTCGCTGACGGAGCACAGCCCGTCGTCGAGCAATGTCCAGAAGGCCTCCACTGTCCCGGCACCGGGAAGGCGTGCCGAATAGCCGGTGATGACAGTGTTATTCGCGCGCAAGGACATCCAGAACTCTTCCGTAGCGGCTCTTGCGAGCCAATGCTGCCAAGCGGCGGCGACCCGCGAGGATGCCACCGGATGTTGTCGTCGGGTTGCATGTCCCCTGCACCCGCCGTGCCGGGCCCTGCCGGCCCGAAACCGGATCCGCCCCCGGATCCGTTTCATGGATCCGACCCGCCGGATCCAGTCCATCGCCCAGCCTTCGACCAGGGACGGTTCCTGCCGCCGTCCCCCCGCCGGGCATCTTGCCCCCCAGCCTCGAAGCAGGTTCGCGAAGCGGTATCGGGGGGAACTTCAATATATCAAGACGAGGCGGTCTTCAAAGCGTCGATAATAAGGCAATATTGCATCGCAGCATGGATTTCTCCAGATATTTGTGCCCTTACGGAATCTTTGAGCCCGCTATCTGAAATGTCTCATCTTTCAAGATGATGACACTCAGCTCTCGCTGCGTTGCAAAAGCTTGCGCTCCCAGGCGAGGGCATGTCCTGCGATCATGTCGATGTCGTCATGGGCAGGTGTCCAGCCGAGCCTTGCGAGAATCTGCCGGTTGTCGGCGATGACGCTGGCGATGTCGCCGGGCCGGCGCGGGCCGGTGCGCACGGCAAAGTCCTTGCCGGACGCGCGCTTCACCGCGGAAATCGTCTCCAGGACGGTGTATCCGCGCCCATAGCCGCAATTGAGGGTGAAGCCGGCATCGCCCGCCCGCAGCTTCTGCAAGGCAAGGTAATGCGCCTCCACAAGGTCGGCGATGTGGATGAAGTCGCGCTCGGCGGTGCCGTCACGCGTGGGGTAGTCGATGCCGTGGATTGTCAGCCCGTCGCGCAGGCCGAGCGCGGCCTCGCAGGCGACCTTGAGCAGATGCCCCGCGCCCCGCGTCGAATGGCCGGTGCGTCCCTGCGGATCGGCGCCGGCGACGTTGAAATAGCGCAGCACGCCGCAGCGCAGCCCGTGGGCGCCGGCGATGTCGGACAGCATCCGCTCGCTCATCAGCTTGGACATGCCATAGGGCGAGGCGGGCTGCGTCGGTGCCTTTTCGTTCACCGGGCGGCCGCCGACCTCGCCATAGACGGCGGCGGTGGAGGAGAAGATGAAATTGGAGATGCCGGCCGCGCGGCATCCCTCGACCAGCGCCAGCGTCGCGCAGGTGTTGTTGCGATAGTATCTCTCGGGATGTTCGACGGATTCGGGCACGGAGACCGATCCGGCGAAATGCAGCACCGCGTCGACCGGCTCGCCGGCGAGATCCAGCGCATGGGCAAGGGCTTGGCCATCGGCGACATCGCCGCGGTGGAAAAGGGCAGCCGGGGGCACGGACCATTCGTGCCCGCCCTGAAGGCTGTCGAGAATGACGACGCGCTCGCCCGCGTCCAGCAGGCGCCAAGCCATGTGGCTGCCAATGTAACCGGCGCCGCCGGTCACAAGAACTGCCATGTTCCCCTCCTGCCGATGATCGCCGCCAATTGATCGCGGCGGCGCGCACAACGCCCGTCCGCGCGTGCCCGCCTCAGCCGTGTTAGCGGGTTGACAAACCGGTGGCAAGCGAACAGGAACGCAGCGGACCGGCATGCCTTGACGCTGGGACCGTGCGCGCAGCGCACGAGACCCGAAGGGACGCCAGGACCCGGGACGCCTGTCGGGGTTCCGCCTGCAGATCGTGACGTGAACAGCACCGGTACGGCCCCGCGGCGCCGCCTCCCGCCCGACCGCAAGGCCCCTCTCTTTCCAGGAAAGTCCAGGAGCACGCATGCGTATCGCAATGATTGGCACCGGCTATGTCGGCCTGGTTTCGGGTGTCTGCTTTTCCGAGTTCGGCTTCGACGTCACCTGCGTCGACATCGACGCAAGCAAGATCGAGCGGCTCAATGCGGGCGAGGTGCCCATCTACGAGCCCGGCCTCGACGGGCTGATCGAGCGGAATCTCTCCGCCGGGCGCCTGTCCTTCACCACGGATTTCGACACGGCCGTGGCCAGGGCCGATGTGGTCTTCGTCGCGGTCGGCACGCCCTCGCGCCGCGGCGACGGCGAGGCGGATCTCACCTACGTCTATGCTGCCGCGCGCCAGATCGCCAAGGCGATGCGGCCGGGCACGGTGGTCGTCATCAAATCGACCGTGGTGGTCGGCACCTGCCGGAAGGTGGCCGAGATCATCCGCGAGGAGCGGCCGGGCGTCGACTTCTCCGTCGCCTCCAACCCGGAATTCCTGCGCGAAGGCTCGGCCATCGAGGACTTCATGCGTCCCGACCGCGTGGTGGTCGGCGCCGAGGACGAGCGCGCGGAAACCGCGCTGCGCCGCCTCTACCGTCCGCTCTATCTGCGGGAGACGCCGATCCTCGTCACCTCGCTGGAAAATGCCGAGCTGACCAAATACGCGGCCAACGCCTTCCTGGCGGTGAAGATCACCTTCATCAACGAGATCGCCAACCTGTGCGAAAAGGTCGGCGGCGACGTGCAGAAGGTGGCGAGCGGCATCGGCCTCGACAACCGCATCGGCTCCAAGTTCCTGCATGCCGGTCCCGGCTTCGGCGGCTCGTGCTTCCCCAAGGACACGACCGCGCTGGCCGCCACCGGCCTGAAGCACGGCGCGCCGCAGCGGCTGGTGGAAACCACGATCGCCGTCAACGAGGAGCGCAAGCGGCAGATGGCCGAACGGGTGCTGGCGGCGCTCAGGCCCGACACTGCCGGCAAGCGTGTCGGCATTCTCGGCATCGCCTTCAAGCCCAATACCGACGACGTGCGCGACGCCCCCTCGCTGGTGATCGTACCGGCGCTGCAGGCGGCCGGCGTCACCGTGGTCGCCCACGATCCCGAGGCGCGCGGCCAGGCCGAGCCGCTGCTGCCGGGCCTGGAGTGGCGGGCCAACCCCTATGACGTCGCCGACGAGGTGGACGTCCTTGCGGTGATCACCGAGTGGAACACCTATCGCGGCCTCGACCTTGCCGAGATCGCCCGGCGCATGCGCGGGCGTGCGGTGGTCGACATGCGCAACATCTGGCAGGGCTCCGATGTGATCGCCGCCGGCCTCGATTATCAGGGCATCGGCAAGACGCCGCTTTCGGTCGGCTGACGCGCCCGACAGATCACCTCACGCGCAACACATGACCGGAGACAGGCCATGCGGATGACGGACGACATGCAGGCGCTCAGGGCGCTCTGCCTCGAGGCGGGCGCGGTGCTGCTCGACTATTTCCACGGCGGCGTCGCGGTGGAGAGCAAGGCCGACGACAGCCCGGTGACCGAAGCCGACCGCCGGGCCGAGGCGATCATCCTTGCCGGACTTGCCAAGGCGTTTCCGGGCGTGCCGGTGGTCGCGGAGGAAGAAGTCTCCGCCGGCCGGCTGCCCGAGGCCGTCGGCGAGCGGTTCTTCCTCGTCGATCCGCTGGACGGCACGCGCGAGTTCATCTCCGGCCGCGGCGACTTCACGGTGAACATCGCACTGGTGGAAAAGGGCGTGCCCGTCATGGGCGCGGTCTACGCGCCGCATCGCGGTGCGCTCTATCTCGGGCGCCTCGGCGAGGGCGCGGTGGAGGAAACGGTCGCGGTGGACAGCGCCGGCGCCGGCGGCGAGGTCGTGCCGCTGCGCGTGCGGGCCGAGCCGAAGGTGCCGCCGGTTGCGGTCGCCAGCCGCTCGCACCGGGACGCGGAGACCGACGCGCTGCTCTCCGCAATGGGCGTGACGGATACGGTCAGCGTCGGCTCGTCGCTGAAGTTCTGCCTGGTGGCGCGCGGGGAGGCGGATCTTTATCCGCGCTTCGGGCGGACGATGGAGTGGGATACGGCCGCAGGCCACGGCGTGCTGCTGGCCGCCGGCGGCAGTGTCTGCCGCCTCGACGGCGAGCCTTTCCTCTATGGCAAGCGCAACCAGCCGCATGACTCGGATTTCGCAAATCCGGGTTTCCTGGCGGCGGGAACGGCCGACCTGGTGCGCGCGGCCGCCGCGAAAGTGGCCGAGGCGTCCGCTGCCGGCTGATGCCAAAGGAACGCTGAGTGCGGGAGGGCTCGAGTGTCCTCGCTGCCGCTCTGGAAACGAATGGGCCCCGGATCTCGCGATGCTCGTCCGGGGTGACGGCAGAGGGGATGAAGGGCCAAGCCTCTCCCTCGGAGGTCATCCCGGCCGCAGGCGAAGCCGGAGAGCCGGGACCCATTGGTACCCTCGGCAGGTGTTTGTCGCTCCAACCTCTCCCCAGCGTCTTCCCGGACGAGGCCGAAGGCCGACGATCCGGGATCGGGGAGGCAGGGTGATTCCCTCTTTTTCTGAGCGCACCTCACACGCCCTCGGCTCTCCGGTCCCGGGTCGCGCTTCGCTTGCCCGGGATGACGAACCGAGAGGGCGGTGCGCGCGAGCGAGCGCTGTCCGGGAGGAGGAGGAGAGATTGGCGCGCTCCCGCCACCGCTCTGGGAACGAATGGGCCCCGGATCTCGCGATGCTCGTCCGGGGTGACGGCAGAGGGTGGGGTGACGGCTGAGGGGATGCGAGGCCTTCGCCAGTCTCCACGCCTGTCATCGCGGCCCAAAGGGTCGTCGAAGCGTCCGCAAAAGCTGCGAAATGACAGAGATTTTTTAAGGAGTGCCGCTTGTCGGCAATCCTGTTTCTCGCGCTTGTGCGCGCGGCTCCTTAAGTCGTGGACGATAGCTGCCGGGAGCAGTTGACGGAACGGGGACGCAGGGGCGCTCCCGCCGTCTTCGTGCCTCTCCCGGCCTCGTGCACGAGGAGACGTCCGTGTCCAACCGGGGAAGCCATCTGCGCCGTCTGGAGGCGCAATCCATCGAGATCATCCGAGAGGTCGTCGCCGAGATGTCGCGACCGGTGATGCTCTATTCGATCGGCAAGGATTCGAGCGTCATGCTCCATCTGGCGCGCAAGGCGTTCTACCCTGCGCCGCCGCCGTTTCCGCTGCTCCACATCGACACGACCTGGAAGTTCCGCGAGATGATCGCGTTCCGCGACCGGATGGCGGCGGAAGCGGGCATGGAACTGCTGACCCACAGCAACCAGCAGGGACTGGCCGACGGCATCAACCCGTTCGACCATGGCTCGTCCTACTACACCCAGGTGATGAAGACCGACGCGCTGAAGCAGGCGCTGTCGCATTACGGCTTCGACGCGGCCTTCGGCGGTGCGCGGCGCGACGAGGAGAAGTCGCGCTCCAAGGAACGGGTGTTCTCCTTCCGCACCTCCTCGCACGGCTGGGATCCCAAGAACCAGCGCCCGGAGTTGTGGTCGATCTTCAACACGCGGGTGCGCCCGGGGGAATCGCTGCGCGTCTTCCCCCTGTCCAACTGGACCGAGCTCGACATCTGGCAGTACATCCGCTCCGAGAACATCCCCATCGTGCCGCTCTACTACGCGGCCGAGCGCCCGGTCGTGGAGCGCGACGGCATGCTGGTGATGGTGGACGACGAGCGCCTGCCGCTGCGCCCCGGCGAGGTGCCGCAGATGCGCCAGGTGCGGTTCCGCACCCTCGGCTGCTACCCGCTGACGGCGGCGATCGAGTCGCCCGCCACCACCCTCGACGAAATCGTCACCGAGATGCTGATCGCCCGCACGTCGGAGCGCTCCGGCCGGCTGATCGACCACGACGAGGCGGCGTCGATGGAAAAGAAGAAGCGCGAAGGCTATTTCTGAGGATTGAACGATGAACCAGGCAATGCCTTCTCTCGCCGGTCAGGCGGTCGACTATCTCGGCGATCATGAACAAAAGGGGCTGCTGCGCTTTCTCACCTGCGGCAGCGTCGACGATGGCAAGTCCACGCTGATCGGACGCCTGCTGCACGACACCAAGCGGGTGTTCGAGGACCAGGTGGCGGCCCTGCAGAAGGACTCGCGCAAATACGGCACGCAGGGCGAGGAACTCGACTTCGCGCTGCTGGTCGATGGCCTGGAGGCCGAGCGCGAGCAGGGCATCACCATCGATGTCGCCTATCGCTTCTTCGCCACCGAGGCGCGCAAGTTCATCGTCGCCGACACGCCCGGCCACGAGCAGTACACCCGCAACATGGCGACGGGCGCCTCCAACTCGGATCTGGCGATCATCCTGATCGACGCGCGCAAGGGCGTGCTGCAGCAGACCCGCCGCCACTCCTTCATCGTCTCGCTGCTGGGCATCCGCCACGTGGTGGTGGCCGTCAACAAGATGGATCTGGTCGGCTACGAGCGCGAAGTGCTGGAGCGGATCCGCGCGGAGTACGAGGCGTTCTCGCAAGGCTTCGGCTTCGAGACGCTGGAAGTGATCCCGATGTCGGCGCTGACCGGCGAGAACGTCACCCGCCGCAGCGAGGCGATGGACTGGCACGACGGTCCGACCCTGCTGGAGCATCTGGAAGCGGTGGATGTCGCCGGCGAGGATCGCCTGGGTCCGTTCCGCATGCCGGTGCAGTGGGTGAACCGCCCGAATCTCGACTTCCGCGGCTATGCCGGCACTGTCGTCAGCGGCGCGATCCGCCCCGGCGACAAGGTGGCGGTAGCCGCGTCCGGGCGCGTTGCCACGGTGGCCCGCATTGCCACGATGGGGGGCGACCTGGACGAGGCGGTGGCGGGCGATGCGGTGACCATCACCCTGCAGGAAGAGGTCGACATCTCGCGCGGCGACGTGCTGAGCACGCCGGAAAGCCGACCGGAGGTCTCCGACCGCCTGAGCGCCCACGTGATCTGGATGGGCGACCAGGGGCTGCGCACCGACCGCAACTACGTGATCAAGGCTGGCAAGCGCAGCACCACCGGCGTGGTGGCGCGCATCGAGCACGGCATCGACGTCAATTCGCTGAAGCATCTGCCGGCGAGCACGCTGGCGCTGAACGAGATCGGCTTTTGCGAGATCCACCTGAGCGCGCCCATCGCCTTCGACCCCTACGAGGTCAATCGCGAGATGGGCTCCTTCGTGCTGATCGACCCGCTGACCAACCAGACGGTCGGCGCGGGCCTGATCTGGGCAAGTCTCAGGAAGGCGGACAACATCCACCGCCAGGCCTTCGACATCGACCGGGCGGCCCGCGCAAGGCTGACCGGGCAGACGCCGCGGGTGCTCTGGTTCACCGGCCTGTCGGGCGCCGGCAAGTCGACCATCGCCAACCTTGTCGAGCAGCGGCTGCACGCGCAGGGACGGCTGACCTTCCTGCTGGACGGTGACAATGTGCGCCACGGGCTCAACCGCGACCTCGGCTTCTCCGAGGCCGACCGGGTGGAGAACATCCGGCGGGTGGGTGAGGTCTCGCGCCTGTTCACGGAAGCGGGCGTGATCACGCTGGTGTCGTTCATCTCGCCGTTCCGCTCGGACCGGCAGATGGCGCGCGACCTGTTCGCGCCGGGCGAGTTCGTCGAGATCCATGTCCATGCACCGCTGGAAGTGGCCGAGACGCGCGATCCCAAGGGGCTCTACCGCAAGGCGCGGGCAGGCGAGATCAGCAATTTCACCGGCATCGACAGCCCCTACGAGGCGCCGGACAGCGCCGAACTGGTGCTCGACACGGTGTCGCGGTCGGCCGAGGACCTGGCCGACGAGGTGATCCGCTATCTCGGGCTCTAAGGCCTGAGGCGAAATGCCGAAAAAACCGGCCGGAAGCGATGCCTCCGGCCGGTTTTGCCGTCTTTTTGGGCGGCCTTGCACGCTAATTGAGCGTGATCCAAAATTGCTTGATAGATGGGCAATTGCGGGGCAGTCTTGCTGGTGACCTTTCATAAAAACACCAGTGGGGACCCTATGCGCAGACTGTTTGGCATTGCCTTCGCCCTGACGCTGGCCGCTCCGGCCGCGATGGCGGAAACCGAGATCAAGTTTACCCTCGACTGGAAGTTCGAGGCCCCGGCCGCTCCCTTCTTCATCGCCCAGGACAAGGGCTATTTCGCCGAGGAAGGCCTCTCCGTCACCATCGACACGGGCGCGGGCTCGCGCGAATCGATCCCGCGGGTCGCCACCGGCGCCTACCAGATGGGCTTCGGCGACATCAACGCGCTGATCAAGCTGCTGGACGAGCAGCCGGACCTGAAGGTCAAGGCCGTGATGATGGCCTACGAGCGCCCGCCCTTCGCGGTGATCGGCCGCAAGAGCCTCGGCGTCACCGAGGACCCGAAGTCCCTGGAAGGCAAGAAGCTCGGCGCCCCGCCGCCGGATGCCGCCTTCGGCCAGTGGCCGGCCTTTGTCGATGTCGCCGGGCTCGATACGTCCGGCATGACCATCGAGAATGTCGGCTTCCCGGTGCGCGAGCCGATGCTGGCCCAGGGCCAGGTCGACGCGATCTTCGGCTTCTCCTTCTCCTCGGTGATCAACCTGAAGTCGCAGGGTGTCCCGGTCGACGACATCGCCACCATCCTGATGGCGGAAAACGGCCTCGACCTCTACGGCAACGTGGTGATGGTCAACACCGACTTCGCCGAGAGCAATCCGGAGGCGGTGAAGGGCTTCGTCAAGGCGCTGGTGCGCGGCTTCCTCGATACGATCGCCGACCCGGAGGCCTCCGTGCCTTACGTGCTGAAGCGCAACGAGGTGCTGGACCAGGCGACCGAGACCGACCGCATCCTGATGGCCGTGGACGGCTCCATCGCCACCCCGGCGGTGAAGGCCAACGGCTTCGGCGGCGTCGACATGGCCAAGCTCGCCAAGTCGATGGAATACCTGAAGACCTCCATGGGCGTGAGCGACACCCCGCCGGCGCCGGAGCGGGTGTTCGACCCCTCCTACCTGCCGCCGGTCGAGGAGCGCATGATCAAGTAAGGGGCCGCGCCCGCGCCACGTCTTCCCGGCCGCACAGGCGGGGAAGGGGAGGCGCGGGCGTCGTTTCCTCGCCTCCTGGCGCCTCGCTCCCGCAAGGCGTCCCGCGCCGGGCGCACCCGCCCGTCCTGTGGCCCGCACGGCCGCATCATCCTTTGGAGTTTCGCCCAGCCGTGACAGGTTTCGTCGATCTCAACAACATCCGCCTTGCCTATGGCGGGGGCGATGGCACGCTGGCCCTCGACGGCCTGACCATGGCCGTGCAGAAGGGCGAGTTCGCCGCCGTCGTCGGCCCGTCGGGCTGCGGCAAGTCCACCCTGATGAAGCTCGCCACCGGGCTGATCCGCCCGCAGGCCGGTACGGTCGAGGTGGCCGGCAAGGAAGTGGACGGACCCGTTTCCGTTGCCGGCATGGCCTTCCAGAACCCCTCGATGCTGCCCTGGCGCACGACGCTGAAGAACGTCATGCTGCCGCTGGAGATCGTCCAGCCGCACCGCCGGCGCCTGAAGAGCGAATACGAGAGCTACGTCGCCCGGGCCGAGAACCTGCTGGAGATCGTCGGCCTCAAGGGCTTCGGCGACAAGTTTCCCTGGCAGCTGTCGGGCGGCATGCAGCAGCGCGCAAACCTCTGCCGTGCGCTGATCCACGATCCGGCGCTGCTGATGCTGGACGAGCCGTTCGGCGCGCTCGACGCCTTCACCCGCGAGGAGCTGTGGCAGGTGATGCGCGACCTGCATGCGGAAAAGGGCTTCACCGTCATTCTCGTTACCCACGACCTGCGCGAGGCGGTGTTCCTGGCCGACCGCGTCTTCGTGATGAGCGCGCGCCCCGGCCGCATCATCGTCGAGCAGGAAGTCGACTTCCCGCGCCCCCGGCCCATCGACCTGACCTATGACGGGGGCTTCAACGACATCGTCCACGATCTGCGCGGACACATTGCCGAGGCGAGGGCCGCCGCATGACCAACGATCGCTGGATCAAGGCCGCCCCCTGGCTGTGGACCATCGGCCTGTTCGTCGTCTGGGAGGCGGCGTGCAAGGGCTTCGACATCGCCGTCTTCATCCTGCCGGCGCCGACCGACATCTGGGCCGCCATCGTCAAGTACTGGTCGCCGATCTGGAAGAACTCGCTGCAGACGCTGTTCACCACGACCGTCGGCTTCCTGCTGGCGGTGGCCGGCGGACTGGCGCTGGGGCTGGCCATCGGCTGGAGCCGGGCGATCTATGCGGGCCTCTACCCGCTGATGATCGGCTTCAACTCCGTCCCCAAGGTCGCCGTCGTGCCGATCCTGGTGATCTGGTTCGGCATCGGCACGGTGCCGGCGGTGCTGACCGCCTTCCTGATCGCGTTCTTCCCCATCGTCGTCAACGTGGCGACGGGGCTCGCCACCATCGAACCGGAGATGGAGGACGTGCTGCGGGCGCTGGGCGCGAAGAAGATGGACATCATGCTGAAGGTCGGCATCCCTCGCTCCATGCCCTATTTCTTCGGCTCGCTGAAGATCGCCATCACGCTGGCCTTCGTCGGCTCGGTGATCTCCGAGACCGTGGCGGCGAATGCCGGCATCGGCCACATGATGCTGGCGGCGCAGTCGCAGTTCAACGTGCCGCTGGTCTGGGCGGGCCTCGTTGCGCTCGCCGTGCTCGGCATCGTCATGTATGCGGCGATGGCCTGGCTGGAAATGCGCATGACCGGCTGGGCGCACCGTTCGGGCCGGCAGTAATCCCTAGCGCGACGGCGCAACACTCCGGCGGAACCTGCCGCCGGAGTGCCGGCAGGGTGTAGGCAAGCGGAGCGCGAGCCTGTAACACGGTCGGCAACAGCCGCCGGAGACCTGCATGTCGTTCCTTTATGTCCTGAAGCGCCGCATCCAGCGGAACCTGCCCAAGCCGCTCCAGCGCAAACTTCAGGAGGCGATCTATTTCGCGCTCTACCGGCTGTCGCCGGCCCGCCACCAGAACTTCTTCAACAGTGGTTTCTCGCCGGCTGAGGCACCGTGGACGGAGCTTGCCCCCTTCGACCGCGAGCCGCTGCAGTCGACGCTCTACGACAAGGTGCTGTGGGAGTTCACCCGGGACCTTGCCGCCAACCAGGGCGGGGAGTGGGGCGACATCCTCGACATCGGCTGCGGCCTCGGCGGCGGCGTGCAGGTGGCCCATCACCGCTTCCCGCAGGCGCGGATCACCGGCGTCGACGTCAATTCCAGCGCGGTAAGCGTCTGCCGCAAGCGCCTGCAGCACATCCCCTCGATCCGCATCCTGCAGGGCAATGCCCGCGACCTGCCGCTGGCCGACGGCTCCTTCGACATGATCTTCAGCGTCGGCGCGGCGAGCTATGTCGGCATGGACGCCTTCACGAAGGAAGCAACGCGCGTGCTGCGCCCCGGCGGCGTCCTGAGCTTCTCGGTCGGCTACACGGACAAGGCCTTCGCCGACCAGCGCAAGATCGTCGACGAGCTCTGCGAGAAGAACGGGCTCGACGTGCACAAGGTGGTCGACATCACCGAGAACGTCTTTGCGGCCATCGCCGAGGACGTGCCGCGCCGCCGCGAGCTGATCGAGCGGGTGCCCTGGCCGTTCCGCGACTATGCGAGCGACTGGGCCGACATGCCCGGCACCATGCGCTACCAGGAATATGTCGACGGCCGCCGCCTCGACTACGCGGTCTGCTGCGTCAAGCGCTGAGGCGCGAGGGACGGGGGCGCTTCAACGCCGCTGGGCGGCCTGCGGCACGCCGCCCGCGGGAGCGGGGGCGGCTGCGCCGAACTCGGTGTCGATGACACCGCGCAGCTCGCGGTAGAGCAGGGCGTCGAATTCCAGATATTCCTGCACCTTCTCGATGCCGTGCAGCCGCTCGGCCAGCTCCATCGTGCCCGGCAGCACGTAAGGTTCGTAGCCGCCGAAGATGTCGCGTCCCGTGACTTCCTCGACGCAGGTGTTGAACGCGTCGATCCGCTCCTCGACGCCGACCGCATCGAACTCGGCCAGCCGGTCCAGCGCCATGCTGATATGCCGCTCTTCCGGCTCGTCACCCTGATCGCAGACCAGCGTGCGTACGAAGGGGTCGGCAATCGCCTGCGCCTGCTGCGGGCGCAGCCGCGTGAAGGCGTCGCGCAGCGATTCCTCGCTCTCCAGGTTGATGGTCTCGCACAGGCCGAACAGGTTCTCGAGCCCGGAGACGAGGTTCTCCAGCAGCTTGCGGTTTGACGACCGCGAGATCTGCTTGATCATGATCAAGCGCTCGGCGAGCTCCACGATGGGATCGCGCAGCAGCGCGATGCGCATGTATTCGCGGCTCAGCAGGAACTCGGCGATGCGGTTGTGATTGCTGCGGCCCATCACGAACTGCGAATGGGCGTTGTGGTTGATCAGGATGCTGGAGATTGTCGCGAAGGTGATGCGTTCGCTGTTGGTATAGGTCAGGCTGAACAGGTTGCTCGCCATGTTGCGCATGCGGATCTGCGGCACGACGCAAAGGTTGAAGAACATCACCCGCTTTTCGATGCGGAAAGGTGAGGCCGTGTGCCGGTGCACCATCAGCCCGGTTTCCTGCTCGACGAGCTGTACGTTGTCGGCTTTCTGGATGCCCTTGACGATCTTGTCGTCGATGTGGAAGCCGACGAAGCCCGTCGTGTGAAGCCCCAGGTCCTTGATGTCCTGACGGTTCACGTTCGGGCCGATGACGGCGATTTCCTCGTCGTTGACGATGACCTTCACATGCGGCGTGCCGCCAGGATTGTTGGGCACGATCCAGCCGGAGAGGACGCCGTTGGCCTGTCGGTCGATGTGAAACTGCACTGTGCAGGGTCTCCCGGGGCTGTCCCGTCAGATCGCGTGGTCCTTGACCGATGCGACGATCAGCGAGGCGATCGCCCAAAGGACGAAGGAAATGAAGAAGATCATGAAGATGCCTGCGGCAACGCGCGGATAAAGCGCGGTGTCGGGCACGCTGGGGCGAACGATCTCGACCAGGTAGAGCTGCTGGCGCTCCGTCTCCTGCCGGGCCCTCTCGAAGGACGAGGTGGCGATGGAGTAGCGATTGGCGGCGAACTCCTCCTCTAGCCGCAGGTTCTCGAAGCTGGCGACCACGTCCGAGACGGTGCCGCCGCTGCGCCCCTGCGAGGCCAGCAGGCCCTCCTGCTCGGCGATCTGGGCCTTGACCTCGGCCAGCTCGCGCTCGATCACCTGGCGCGGCGCGAAATCCCGGTCGATCATCGAGGCCGTCGTCTCAAGCCGGGCCTCGAGCTCGATCCGCTTGATCATCAGCTGGGACAGGACCTGGCCGATGGACTCGGCCGTCATGGTCGGGTCGATGATCTCGCTGGCGTTCCGGTAGCGGCGCAGCGCTTCGCGCGCCTCGGCAAGATCGGTGCGGGCGAGTTCCACATCGGCCATGGCGACGCGCAGCGCTTCCTCGCGGGCACGCCGGGAAATCTCGTTGACGAGCGTCTCGCTCTTTTCCACCACCTGGCGGGCCAGCCAGTCCGCTTCCTCGGCGGAAAAGGCGGTCGCCTCGACGGTGATGATGCCCGACTGGGTGTCGAGCGAGGCGGTGACCCGGTTCTGCCAGTACTCGACGATATCTTCCCAGGTCGCGTCGCTTTCCAGCGTCGCGAAGAAGTCGCCGCGGTCGCGGTTGTACAGGCGGAAGATGGTCTCCTTGCCGCCGACATCCTCGATGATCGCGCGGCTCTTGACGTAGTTGAGCACGGCGAAGCTGTCGGGACTGGTGCCCGAGACGCCGGCGACCTTGGCGACCATGGCCAGCGTGCCGGTGCCGACCTCCTGCTGGGTGTCGCCGCTGCGCACCATGAAGCGGGTCTCGGAGGCGAAGATGTCCGAGGCCAGAACGAGGAAATAGAGCGCGGCGAGAAGGGTCGGGATCATCACGAAGATGCCGAAGGTGCGCAAGAGCCCGCCGCCGCGCCGGCCGCTCGCGTCGGTCTCACGCAGTTCCTTCAGGTCCTCGCGGACGGTCTTCACCAGGCCGGTGACCTGGGCCCCGGCGCGCGCGAGAGGGCCGCGGCGGCGCGGTGCAAGGGCGTCCGCATCGGTGCCGCCGCCGGTCACGGACACGGCGCGGGCGGCAACGGCCTCGGCCCTTGCCGGCTTGTGTCCCGTCTTCGCGTCTTGCGCCTTGTTGCCCCGATCCTTGGTGCCGGGGCGTCGTGAAAGCAGTCTTTGCATCGTCACGTCCAGCGCCTCGCGGGTTCTGCAGCATGCGGGCATGCGGCCCGCAGCACGTGCTCCAGCCTCGCATTCATGGTCATGCCGCCAGATGGTTGCGGACCAGCACCGCAAGCCCGACAAGCGCGCCCCAGGCAGCGACGCACAGCACCAGGACCACGGTCCAGGACCAGATCCGGCGGGGATACTCGGCATCCTCCGGCAGGGTCGGCTGCATCACGACCGCCGTATAGACCTGCCTCCGGTCAGCGTCCAGCCGCGCGCGCTCGTATTCGAGACTGGCCTGGGTGTACTGCTTGCGGGCGATCTCCTGGTCGAGCAGGTAGCGGTCGAACAGCGCCTTGGTGGTGGAGAGCGTCTCGCCGGTGCTGCCGGGCGAGGCGATCTCGCGGCGCAGGCGCGCGATCTCGCCTTCCAGCGTTTCGATCTGCCGGGTCAGGAACTGCATCTGCGGCGTGTCGGCATTCATCGAGCCGAGCAGCGTCTGGCGCCGCACCTTCATGTCGGTGAGGCGCACCTCCAGCTCGGTCGCGACCGCCGAGATCGACTTGGCATAGGTCTCGGGATCGAGCAGGCCGGTGGTGTTGCGCAGGTTGGCAAGGTCCTCGCTCAGCTTCTTAAGCCGCTCCTGCGCCTGGTCGAGATCCTCGCGGTTGAACTGCAGGAGGTCCGTGCGGGCGCGGGCCGACAGGTCGTTGACCAGTTCGTCGATGGCCTCGAGGATCAGCCGGTTCACCTCCTGCGCGTCTTCGGCCGAGAAGGCCTGCACCGTGATGGTGACGATGCCCGACAGGGACTCCACATGGACGCCGACCCGTTCGCGCCAGTAGTCCATGAAATCCTCGATCGGATCGCCTTGCGGAAACCGCGAGAAATAGTCGATGCCGCCCGCGTTGAATTTTCCGAACAGGTCGGTGCGCTCCTGCAGCCGGTCGACCAGCGCGCGGCTGTGGACGTAGCTTTCCACCACCATGGCCTCCTGCATCAGGTTGCCGGTGGGCAGGCCGGTCAGCGACATGAAGGAGGCGGGGGTCGTGGTCTTGAAGTTGCGCAGGGAGAACTGCATCTCGGACTGGTAGCGGTCCGAGGCGACAAGGCCGAAATAGACGCCGGCGACCAGGGCGGGCAGCAGGACCAGAAGCAGCCAGCTGGCGGCGATGGACAGCAGGAACAGCCGCTCGCCGCGGCGGCGCCTGAAGCCGCCGCCGCCGATGACGCGACGGTTCGAGCGGATGCGCCGGCTGGCCTCCTTGAGGGCCGCCGAGATCGCTTCCGTTCGCTTCTCGCTCTTCGGTGCCTTCTCGACGACGTCGCCGCCGCCGCCGAGCACCACGTCTATGAGCGCGTCCGACATCTTCTCCGCCATTCGCCGCAGGCTGTCCCGCCCGCGGCCGCTACATGTTCAACTGCTTGTACATCTCGACCGCATCCGAGACCGAATCGAAGAAATACATCTTTCCATCGGCCAGCACGATGCCACGGTCGCAATACATCTGCACAAGCTCGATGCTGTGCGAGATCATGATCATATCCGAATATTGCTTGCGCTTGTTGAATTCGTCCCGGCAACGCTGCTGGAAGCGGGAGTCGCCGACCGCCATCACCTCGTCGATCAGGTAGCATTCGAAGTCGATCGCCATCGACAGGCCGAAGGCGAGGCGCTGCTGCATGCCGGAGGAATAGGTGCCGAAGGGCGCGTCGATGAAGGGGCCGAGCTCGGAAAAGTCCTCCACGAAGCGCACCGCCTTGCGGATGTCCTGCCGGTAGACGCGGGCGACGAACTGGATGTTCTCCCGGCCGGTCAGAGCCGGATGCAGGCCGCCGGCGAAGCCGAGCGGCCAGGACACGCGCGACTCGCGCACGATGCGCCCGCTGTTGGGCATCTCCGTGCCGGCGATCAGCCGCATCAAGGTCGACTTGCCCGCGCCGTTGATGCCCATGATCCCGTAGCTGACGCCCTTGTCCAGCCGGAAGCTGATGTGGTCCAGCACGATCTTGAGCGTCTTCTGCGTGCGGTAGAACTTGAAGACGTTCTGGAACCTGATCATTTCATCAAGAGCTTTCCGCGAACGGCCCGCTCCGCCGCAAAGCCCAGCAGCAGGATGAAGAGCGAGACCTGCACCACGTACATGGGTTCCACGGTGCTGCCGCCATATCCGTCGTAATACGCGGTGCGCAGCCAGGAAATGCAGTGATAGAGCGGGTTGTAGACGATGTATTCCAGCACCCAGTGCGGCATCATGCTGGGCAGGTAGAGCGCGCCGGAGGTGATCCACTGGGCGATCATGATCAGGATGAAGATCGCCACCCACATGGGAAACAGCACCAGGATCACGCAGCTGAGCAGGCCGACCGAGATGCCGTAGAGAACCGTGACCGCGATGGCGGCGATGGCGATCTCCGGCCGGTTCGGCAGGAAGTCGACGCCGGCGATGTAGAGGATCGTGCAGAAGGCGAGCAGCACGCACATCGCGGTGATCATCTCCAGCAAGGCGCGCGCCAGGATGATGTCGATCACCTTCACCACCGGGAACAGCAGCATCGGCTTGTTTTGCTGGATGGCGAGCATCATCATCCGGCCCGGATACAGGCACAGGATGTAGGGCATGATGCCGGTGCCGAAGAACACCACATTGTTGGTGCCGAGCGGCACGGCCCGGCCGATCGCGACCCAGATGCCGAGCATCGCCAGAAGGTGGGTGAGCGGCCACGCGACCGCGATGACGAAACCGATCGCCGTGCGCCCGAACCGGGTGCGCATGTCGCGCAGGATGAGGGCGCCCAGCACGGCCTTCTGATTGGCCAGCGCGGCGACGAAGGACGTCGTCATGTCACTCCCGAAGCTTCTGGTCCCGGCCATGCGTGTTGCATTGCGGGATAATTGACCGGGGAACGCGACGATTCCATGGCATGTCCGGGCCGGCGGG
Source organism: Stappia sp. 28M-7 (assembly GCF_014252955.1). NCBI lineage: Bacteria > Pseudomonadati > Pseudomonadota > Alphaproteobacteria > Hyphomicrobiales > Stappiaceae > Stappia > Stappia quadratibracata. The sequence continues at coordinate 1,912,260 of NZ_JACMIA010000001.1, forward strand.
GCAATGCACCTATTCCCCCAGGCGATCGGCGGCGAGCCCGGCAAGCGCCAGCGCCGAGGTCAGGCCGGGCGACTCGATGCCGTAGAGCGCGACGAGGCCGCGATGGCCGTGCTCGCGAGGTCCGTCGATGCGAAAATCGGCCGCCGGCTCGCCGGGGCCGGAGATCTTCGGCCGGACGCCGCTGTAGTCGGGGCGCAGCGAGCCGTCGGCAAGCTCCGGCCAGTACTTGCGGATCTCGGCATAGAAGCCGTCCGCCCGGCGCGGATCCACCGTGTAGTCGAGGCTGTCGATCCATTCCACGTCGGGACCGAAGCGGGCCTGGCCGCCCATGTCGAGCGTCAGGTGGACGCCGAGCCCGCCGGGCTCGGGCACCGGATAGATCAGCCGCGAGAAGGGCGCGCGGCCGGTGATGGAGAAGTAGCAGCCGCGCGCGAAATAGGCCGTCGGCGGCTGCGTGCCGGACAGGAGGGCGGCAAGCGAGGGCGCGCCGTGGCCGGCGGAGATGACGAGATTGCGGCAGGTGAGGGCAAAACCCTCGGCGCCGTCCTCGACCGTCAGCCGGTAGCCGTCGCCGAGGGCGGCAAGACCCGTGACCTTTGACCCGCAGACCACCTGGCCGCCGCGCGCCTCCAGCCCGCCCTGCAGGGCCAGCATGAAGCCGTGGCTGTCGACGATGCCGGTGGACGGGGAGAGCAGGGCGCCCTCGCAGGCAAGGTGCGGCTCCAAGGCCAGAGCGTCGGCGCGCGACAGGAATGCAAGGTCGTCGACGCCGTTCGCCTCGGCCCGGGCGCGAATGTCCGAAAGCGTCTCGACCTGCTCGGGCGAGGTCGCGACGATCAGCTTGCCGAGGCGGCGGTGCGGAACCCCGTGCTCGTCGCAGAAGCGGTAGAGCAGCTCGCGCCCGGCAAGACAGGCGCGCGCCTTGAGACTGCCGGCCGGATAATAGATGCCGGCGTGGATCACCTCGCTGTTGCGGGCGCTGGTCTGCGAGCCGATGATCGGATGCTCCTCGAGCACCATCACCTCCTGGCCGCGCAGAGCCAGTTCGCGGGCAATGGCAAGGCCGACCGCGCCGGCGCCGATCACCACCGTCTCGACATCCATCCACCGCTCCTTCCCAAGCTGCCGGCAAAGCGCCGCATTTCCATGTGACTTCGCTGTCGCTTAGGCCATCGGCAAGGTCATCGCAACAGGAGGGAGACACTCCGCCTGCGGCGCGGCCTTGTTCGCCCTGGCAGCGTCTTCTATACAACGCCGGGTCCGTTCCGGTGCCCCGAACTCCAAAGGACAGGCATCCGTTTCCATGTCGCTTGACGTTACCAGCCTCGAAATTCCCGAAGTAAAGATTATTCGGCCGAGGAAATTCGGCGATCATCGCGGGTTCTTTTCGGAAGTCTACAACAAGAAGGCTTTCGCGGACGCCGGTATCGATCTCGATTTCATCCAGGACAATCATTCCTACTCGGCGGAAGCGGGGACCCTGCGCGGCCTGCACTACCAGGGCGGCGAGTTTGCCCAGGACAAGCTGGTGCGGTGCGTGCGCGGCCGGATCCTCGACGTTGCCGTCGACATCCGCAAGTCGTCTCCGACCTTCGGAAAATGGGTGTCGGCGGAGATTTCCGCGGCCGAATGGAACCAGATCCTGGTGCCGGTCGGCTTCGCCCACGCCATCCTTACCCTCGAGCCGGATACCGAGATCATCTACAAGGTGACCGGCTACTACGCGCCCACCCACGATTTTGGCATTCGCTGGAACGATCCGGACCTCGGCATCGATTGGGGGATCGCCGAAGACAAGGTGATCCTGTCCGACAAGGACCGGGTGCAGCCGTTCTTCAAGGATGTAATCCACTGGTTCTGACACGTCAGACGCGAGGCGAGCCGGCGCGCGATGACGATTTCTTGAAGATTCGCCAACCTGCGGGTTGATTGGATCGTCTTGCGCTGCAAAATGCGGCCGTCGGTAAACGACGTCGCGTGATCCTGGGCGAGAGTCGGGCAGGGAAGAAGGCATCCGGGGCAGGGTGCCTTCCTGGAAATGCAAGGGGCTGACAGTTCTGTCGGCCTACAACTCGAAACGCGGTCGGTGTTTGCATGGAAACTGTTCTGGTCACAGGCGCGGGCGGCTATATCGGCACGACCCTGGTGCCGTTGCTGCTGGAAGAAGGCTATGCGGTGCGCGCGGTCGACCGCTTCTTCTTCGGCCGAGACCTGTTGCCCGAGCACGAGCGGCTGGAGATCGTCCGCCAGGATGCCCGGCTGATCGACCCGGCGCTGCTGTCCGGCATCGATCACGTGATCGACCTCGTCGCCATCTCCAACGACCCGTCCGGCGAGGAGTTCAGCCGCGAGACCGACCAGATCAACCACATCTCGCGCGTTCGCACCGCCAGGCTCGCCCGCGAGGCCGGCGTCAAGCGCTACGTGCTGCCGTCCTCCTGCAGCCTCTACGGCTTCCAGGAGCCCGGCGTGATCGCCACCGAGACCACCCCGACCAATCCGCTGACCGCCTATGCGCGCGCCAACGAGATGGCCGAACACGGCGTGCTGCCGCTCGCCTCCGACGATTTCACGGTGGTGGTGCTGCGCCAGGCGACGGTCTACGGCTACAGCCCGCGCATGCGCTTCGATCTCGCGATCAACGGCATGGTGTTCGGCGCCTGGAAGACCGGCAAGCTGCCTCTGATGCGCGACGGCACCCAGTGGCGCCCGATGGTGCATGTGCGCGACACGGCCCGTGCCCAGATCTTCATGCTGAGCGCCCCGGCCGACAGGATCAACGGCCAGATCTTCAACGTCGGCTCGGACGAGAACAACTACCAGATCGGCCCGCTGGCACAGATCGTCGCCGACACGCTGCCGAACGATGTCGCCATCGAATGGTACGGAGACCCCGACCACCGTTCCTACCGGGTCGGCTTCGACAAGATCGAGGCGCTCGGCTTCAAGGCCGAACTGACCGCGGTCGACGGTGTGCGCGATGTGCTGGCGGCGCTGGAGGACGGGCGCACCGACAAGACGACCCAGACCATCACGCTCGCCTGGTACAAGGAACTCGTGACCTGGCATGAACGCATCAAGGAGCTCGAGCTCAACGGCGGCATCCTGCGCATCTGAGGTTCCCATGAAGACGATCCTTCTTGGTCCCGGCGGCCAGCTCGGTACGGACATCCGCCGGGCGAACGATGCGGCTGGCGGCGTGCTCGACATTGTTCCCGTCGGCCGCGACCGGCTCGACCTTGCCGATTTCGACCGGGTGCGTGAGCTGCTCTCGACGGCCGACTTCGATGTGCTGGTGAACTGCTCCAGCTACCACAAGACCGACGAGGTCGAGGGCAACGCCCAGCAGGCCTTCACCATCAATGCCCATCTGGTTGCGCTGCTCGGCGAACTGGCGCAGGCGAAGTCGGCGCGCTTCGTCCATGTGTCGACCGACTACGTGTTTGGCGGCCAGGACAAGCGTGAGCCTCTCGACGAGGCCGACCCGCGCGCGCCGGTCAACGTCTACGGCGCCAGCAAGGCGATGGGTGAGGATCTGGCCCGGCTCGCCTGCGAGAACACGCTGATCCTGCGCGTCGCCTCGCTGTTCGGCGTGGCCGGCGCCAGCGGCAAGGGCGGCAACTTCGTCGAGACGATGATCCGCTTCGGCCGCGAGCGCGGGCACCTGCGCGTCGTCGCCGACCAGCACATGTCGCCGACCTCGACCAAGGACATCGCCGCCGCGCTGCTGACCATGCTGCGCGACGAGGTGCCGGCCGGCACCTGGCATGTGGTGAATTCCGGCGCGACGACCTGGCACGGCTTTGCCGAGGAGATCATCCGCAGGTCCGGGACCAAGGCGAGCGTCGAGGCGATCCCCTCGTCCGAGTTCCCGACGCCGGCACGCCGGCCGGCCTATTCGGTCCTGTCGAACGACAAGCTCTCCAAGGCGATCGGCGCCCCGCGCCCCTGGCAGGAAGCGCTCGAGGCGTATCTGGCCGAGAAGGGGTACCTGGCGTGAGAGGCATCGTGCTCGCCGGCGGGTCCGGTACCCGCCTTTATCCGCTGACGCGGGTGACCAGCAAGCAGCTGCTGCCGGTCTACGACAAGCCGATGATCTACTACCCGCTGTCGGTTCTGATGCTGGCGGGCATCCGCGAGATCCTGATCATCTCCACGCCGCGCGATCTGCCAAGCTACGAGGCGCTGCTGGGCGACGGCAGCCAGTGGGGCATCCGCCTGTCCTACGTGGTGCAGGAGGAGCCGCGGGGCCTGGCGGAAGCCTTCATCCTGGGCGAGCGCTTCATCGACGGCAGCCCCTGCGCCCTCGTGCTCGGCGACAACATCTTCTACGGCCACGGCCTGTCCGAGCGCTTGGTCAAGGCCTCGGCCCTGACCGCCGGCGGCAAGGTCTTCGCCTATCACGTGCAGGATCCGCAGCGTTACGGCGTCGTCGAGTTCGACGAGGCGGGACGCGCGGTGTCGCTTGAGGAAAAGCCGACGAGCCCGAAGTCGAACTGGGCTGTCGCAGGGCTCTATTTCTACGATGCCAAGGTGGTGGAACATGCCCATCAGGTGCGCCCATCCGCGCGCGGCGAGCTGGAAATCACCGATATCAACCGCCGCTATCTCGAGGCAGGGCAGCTGACGGTGGAAAAGCTCGGCCGAGGCTTTGCCTGGCTCGACACCGGCACCCATGACAGCCTGATGGAGGCTTCGGAATTCATCCGGGCGATCGAGCACCGGCAGGGGCTGAAGGTCGCCTGCCTGGAAGAGATCGCCATGGTGAACCGCTGGATCACCCCGGAAGATGTCGCCGAACTCGCCAAGCCGCTCGCCAAGACGCTGTATGGCGAGTACCTCCTGCAGATCAGCGGACGAAAATAGGCAGACGGAACATGCTCGGGCAGGTCATCCACCCAGTCATCTTCTTCTTCTACAAGATCATCAACCGGCTCTGGTACCTGTACTGGTACTTCGTCGTCATCATGCCCTACGAGGTCTATGCCCGCTTCGTCTGCCGGCTGGACCCCAAGCTCTATTCGGAAAAGCGCCGCATCCTCGGCGTGAGCGAGGGGCGCCGCTCGCATGAGGGCAAGCGCTTCGCGATCTTCGTGATCTACACGAAAGCGGACATCCAGGTCTTCACCCGAACGGCCATCGACGCGCTCAACGCGCGCGGCATCAACATCGTCTTCGTCACCAACATGCGGGCGAGCGGCGATGTGCGCGAGGACCTGCTGGACAACTGCCATCTGTTGATCGAGCGCGAGAACCTGGGCCGCGACTTCGGCGCCTACAAGGACGGCTTCAGCCTGCTGCGCAAGCGCGAGCCGGTGATCGACAAGCTGATTCTGATGAACGACAGCGTCTATTACCTGCCGAACGGTCTCGACGAGATCTTCGCCAAGCTGGACGCCAACGAGCCGTTCATCGGCCTGACGGAAGTGTTCGAGCACCACTACCACGTCCAGTCGTTCCTGCTGGCCTTCAACCGCGACGTGATCGAGGCGCCGGCCTTCCTGGAATATTGGGACAAGTACCTGCCGATCAGCACCCGACGCTGGTCGGTGCACAAGGGCGAGGTGGGGCTGACCAAATGCGTGCTGCGCAAGGTCGGCCAGGGCCCGCACATCATCGTCAACCCGGTCGAGGTCTACAACATCCTCGTCGGCATGGATTTCGGCGAACTGCGCTCGACCATCGACCTCGTGCCGTTCCGCAACAGAAACCTGCTGCGCAAGCAGCTCTACAAGCTGATCGAGATGCGCTCCAGCCAGGCGATCTCGGAAGAGGCGCTGGCCCAGGGCCAGTTCATCGAGCGCTTCGCCGATCTCGTCAATACGGCCCGGGCCAAGGGCACTTCCCTTGCCGACGACGACGACGTCACCAAGGCGCTGGACCTGCGCTACGACTTCCAGAGCCGGCGCAACCTCAGCGACTTCAAGGTGGCCGAGTTCATCGAGGGATACGTCAAGCTTCTGACCGAGCGCAACCAGATCCATTTCGGCGGATTTCTCTACTACAAGTTCCTCGGCATCCCGATCCTGAAGCGCGATCTGGTCTATCGCGGCGTCTACACGTTCGAGCAGATCAACAAGATCATCGACGAGCTCGACCTGCCGTTCGCCGAGGAAATCCGCGTCGACATCCGCAGCAAGGGGATGGGGCGCTACTACAAGGGCCTCAAGAAGGTCCTGTTCCGCTACGGCTCGATCTGAGAATGAGGGCAGCAACCATGGCAAACAGGCTGCTCGGCCGGCTTATCGGCACGCTTGCAGGGGTGCGGCGCGCGGTGTCGCCGCGAAACGCACGCGGGCATCAGGACGCAGCGCTCGACGAGCGCTACGACATGCGCCCGGCACGCGCGGAAAACGCCGTCGACCTGTTCGAGGGCGAATGGTCGGGGGCCCTGCCGGGCCTGCCGCCCAACGGCAAGCCGGCCTTCTACGCCGATCCGCGCGTCGACTTCTTCGAGCGCGCCAGCGGCGGGTATGTGAACAAGCACGTGCTGGAGCTGGGGCCGCTGGAGGGCAGCCACACCTACATGCTGCAGATGAAGGGGGCGGCCTCGATCACCTCCATCGAGGCGAACACCCGCGCCTATCTCAAGTGCCTGATCGTCAAGAACAACTACGGGCTGCACAAGGCCCGGTTCCTGCTCGGGGATTTCCTGAAATATCTCGAGGAGGAGCCGCGCCGCTTCGACGCCATCGTCGCGAGCGGCGTGCTCTACCACATGAGCGATCCGGTGGCGCTGATCGAGGCGATGTGCCGGAGCGCCGATGCCATCGGCATCTGGACCCATTACTACGACCACGACATCCTGTCGCGCCATCCGGTCTATGCCAACCGCTTCGCCGCGCCCGAGACGACCGAACATCGCGGCGTGCCGCTGACCATGAGCCGGCAGACCTATGTCCAGCAGGCGCTCGACTGGAAGGGCTTTTGCGGCGGCGCCGAGCGGGTGACCCGCTGGGTCGAGAAGGACTCGCTGCTACGCCTGTTCGACACGCTCGGTTTCGACGTGGAGATCGGCAAGGACGATCCGGGCCATGTCAACGGGCCGGCGCTGACCTTCGTCGCCAGGAAGCGGAAGAGCGCGTGATGGGCGGGATCGTGCAGCGTATCGTCGGCGCGCTGACGGGCGCCAAGGCGCGCGCGGAAGCGGAGAAGCCGCACTTCCAGCGCGACTACGAGCGCCATGTCCGCAATCTCAAGGAGAGCCACCCGCTGGACGAGGCGATGTCGCTGGCCGTCGGCGGGCACTACGACATTCAGGGCCGGATACATCTGGAGTTGCTGCGCTCGCTGGGCCTCAAGGACGGCGACAGCCTGATCGATCTGGGCTGCGGCAGCGGCCGGACCGCAAGGCAGTTGGCCGAGAGCGGCAGCTACGGCTATCTGGGCATCGATGTGGTCAAGGACCTGATCGACTATGCCCGCGCCCATACGCCGGCCGACTACCGCTTCCATATCTCCACGAACCTGAAGATCCCGGCAGAGGATGCGTCCGCCGACATCGTCTACTCGTTCAGCCTGTTCACGCATCTGCTGCACGAGGAAACCTACCTCTACATGGAGGAGGTGAGCCGGGTGCTGCGGCCGGGCGGGACGTTCCTGTTCTCGTTCCTGGAGTTCGGCAATCGCGGCCATTTCCCGGTCTTCCTCGGCAGTGTCGAGCAGCAGAGAAACGGGACGAAGCCGGTGATGAACATGTTCATCGAACGCAATGTGATCGAGCTTTGGGCGGAAAAGCTCGGCTTTGCCGTCGAGAAATACGTTGAGGGATATCGCGAGATCGTGCCGGATGGGCGCCTCGGGCAGACCGGGGCCGTGTTGCGGCGTCTCGAACGCTAGGGCAGGTAGAGAAAAACGTCGGTTTGGGACGCTGTTCCAACGGCTTGATCGCACCGCACCGAGCAACTAGAAGGAGTGCACGGAATGAGTGTCGAAGCGGTTTTCAGCCGCCGGTCCTTCCGTTCGCCAGGGAGCCCGATCATGCCGCGCAAAGGTGCGGCAGGCGGGGGCGGAACAGGCCATCAGAGCCAGTACGGACAATCCGGCAGCCAGGAAGCGGCTCGCCTTGCGCACCACCGCGACGGTCTCGCTGCAAGCGGGACTGCGATGCGGCGCGAGGTGGCTTGATGCATGAGGAAGGGTCGAACTTGCAAGAAGACGTGATGGCGCCCGGCCGCCTCGACAATCTCAGGACGCTCGAGGCGGAAAGCATCCACATCATCCGGGAGGTGGCGGCCGAGTTCCGCAATCCGGTGATGCTCTATTCGATCGGCAAGGATTCCTCCGTCCTGCTGCATCTGGCGATGAAGGCCTTCGCGCCCTCGCGCCTGCCTTTCCCCCTGATGCATGTCGACACGACGTGGAAGTTCCGCGAGATGATTGCCTTTCGCGACGAGACGGCGAAGCGGATCGGTGCGGATCTCATCGTGCATACGAACGAGGACGGCATCCGGCAGGGCATCGGCCCCTTCAGCCACGGCTCCTCCGTGCACACGCATGTGATGAAGACCGAGGCCCTGAAGCAGGCGCTCGACAAGTACGGCTTCGACGCGGCCTTCGGCGGCGCCCGGCGCGACGAGGAAAAGAGCCGCGCCAAGGAGCGCGTCTTCTCGTTCCGCAGCAAGGCCCATGCCTGGGACCCGAAGAACCAGCGTCCGGAACTGTGGAACCTCTATAACGGACGCATCGCCAAGGGCGAGTCGATCCGTGCGTTCCCGCTGTCCAATTGGACCGAGCTCGACATCTGGCAGTACATCCTGCTGGAGAACATCCCCATCGTGCCGCTCTACTACGCCAAGCGGCGACCGGTGGTGCGGCGCGACGGCATGCTGATCATGGTCGACGACGAGCGCATGCCGATCGGTCCTGACGACCGGGTGGAGGACCTGTTGGTGCGCTTCCGCACGCTCGGTTGCTATCCGCTGACCGGCGCGATCGAGTCCGATGCGGACACGCTGCCGGCGATCATCCGCGAGATGCTGGTTGCCCGCACCTCCGAACGCTCGGGCCGCCTGATCGACCACGACGACAGCGCCTCGATGGAAAAGAAGAAGCGCGAGGGGTATTTCTGACCATGCGCAATCCGGATCCGTCCGCCTCCGACGAGGCCGTGCGCGAGTACATCCTGTCCCAGGTCAACAAGGACCAGCTGCGCTTCCTGACCTGCGGCAGCGTGGACGACGGCAAGTCCACCCTGATCGGGCGCCTGCTCTACGACACCAAGCTGATCTTCGAGGATCAGCTCGCCGCGCTGGAGCGCGACTCCACCCGCCACGGCACGGTCGGCGACGACATCGACCTGGCGCTGCTGGTGGACGGCCTAGAGGCCGAGCGCGAGCAGGGCATCACCATCGACGTCGCCTATCGCTTCTTTGCGACCGACCGGCGCAAGTTCATCGTCGCCGATACGCCCGGCCACGAGCAGTACACCCGCAACATGGCGACCGGCGCCTCGACCGCCGATCTTGCCGTCCTGCTGGTCGATGCGCGCAACGGGCTGATGACCCAGACGCGCCGGCACGCCTTCATCGCCTCGCTGCTGGGCATCCACCATGTGGTGCTCGCCATCAACAAGATCGACCTGGTCGGCTATTCGCAGGAGCGGTTCAACCAGATCGAGGCGGAGTTCCGCGCCTTCGCGCAAGGCTTCGACTTCGAGACGCTGGTGGCGATCCCCATGTCTGCGCGCTTCGGCGACAACGTCACTGCAGCCGGCGAGAACATGCCCTGGTACGAGGGGCCGACGTTGCTGGAGCATCTGGAGACGGTCGAGGTCGGCCGCGACGACGATGCCCGCCCGTTCCGATTCCCCGTCCAGTGGGTGAACCGCCCGAACCTCGACTTCCGCGGCTTTTCCGGCACGATTGCCGGCGGCCGCGTCAGTGTCGGCGACGAGGTGGTGGTCGCGGCCTCGGGCCGGACTTCGACGGTCAAGAGCATCCTGTCCCAGGTGGGCGAGACGCAAAGCGCCGGCTCCGGCGAGGCCGTGACCCTGGTGTTGAACGACGAGATCGACGCCTCGCGCGGCGATGTCATCGCCGCTGCTGCCGCCCGTCCGGATGTTGCCGACCAGTTTGCCGCGCATCTGATCTGGATGTCGGAAGAGGCGCTGCTGCCGGGCCGCTCCTACCTGCTCAAGATCGGCACGCGGACGATCACCGCCTCGGTGACGGAGATCAAGCACAAGATCAACGTCAATACGTTCGAGCGGGCCGCGGCCAAGACGCTGGAGCTGAACGAGATCGCCTTCGCCAATCTGGCGATGACGGTGCCGGTCGCCTTCGATCCGTACGAGGCCAACCGCACCACCGGCTCGTTCATCCTGATCGACCGGCTGACCAATGCGACGGTCGGCGCCGGCATGGTCTGGTTCGCCCTGCGGCGGGCGACCAACATCCACTGGCAGGCGCTGGAAGTGGACCAGGCGGCGCGCGCGCAGAGTCTCGGCCAGACGCCGGCGGCGCTGTGGTTCACGGGCCTGTCCGGCTCGGGCAAGTCGACGGTCGCCTCGCTTCTGGAAAAGAAACTGCATGTCCGCGGCCGTCACACCTACACGCTGGACGGCGACAACGTGCGCCACGGGCTCAACCGCGATCTCGGGTTCACCGATGTCGACCGGGTGGAGAACATCCGAAGGGTGGGCGAGGTGGCGCGGCTGTTCGTCGATGCCGGCCTGCTGACGCTGATCTCCTTCATCTCGCCGTTCCGCAGCGAGCGTGCCATGGCGCGCGAACTGTTCCCGGAAGGGCGCTTCATCGAGGTCTTCGTCGACACGCCCATCGAGGAATGCCGCCGGCGCGACCCCAAGGGTCTCTACCGGAAGGCGGATGCAGGCGAGCTGCGCAACTTTACCGGCGTCGACAGCCCCTACGAGGCGCCGGAAAATCCGGAAATCCACATCCGCACGATGGGCCGCGACCCAGAGGAGATCGTCGATGAAATCATCGCCTATCTGGAGGCGCAGAACCTGATCTGAGTTCGGTCCCGGCTTCGTGGATCGGACGAAGCCGGGGACCGCCAGCCGCCGGATCGGCAACCGTGTGACCAGCGTCACAATGTTGCTGCGACGGCTGACCATGATGCACTGCAACATACCGAGAGACGGGAATCGGTGGCATGGCGGAAGAGACTGTTCTGGTGACGGGCGGGGGCGGCTATATCGGCTCCCATTGCTGCAAGGCGCTGCGCCGCGCAGGCTATCTGCCCGTTACCTTCGACAATTTCGTCACCGGCTGGCGGGAGGCGGTGCGCTTCGGTCCGCTGGAGGAAGGCGATCTTTCCGACCGGGCGCGCCTCGATGAGGTCTTCGCCCGCTGGAAGCCGGTCGCCGTCATGCACTTCGCGGCACTTTCGCAAGTGGGCGAGTCGATCAAGGATCCGGGCCGCTATTGGCGCGGCAACGTCTCGGCGACGCTCAATCTCATCGAGGCAGCGACGGCCGCCGGGTGCCTCGACTTCGTCTTTTCATCGACCTGTGCGACCTATGGCGAACAGGACGGCGTGGTGCTGGACGAGGACACCTCGCAGGCGCCGATCAACGCCTATGGCGCCTCGAAGCGGGCGATCGAGGACATGCTGCGGGACTTCTCCGTCTCGGCCGGCCTGCGCCACACCATCTTCCGGTATTTCAACGTGGCCGGCGCCGATCCCGACGGGGAGATCGGCGAGTGCCACGTTCCCGAAACCCATCTCATTCCGCTGGTGCTCGACGCGATCAGCGGTCGGCGCGAGGCCATCACCATCTTCGGCACCGACTACCAGACGCCGGACGGGACCTGCATCCGCGACTACGTCCATGTCTGCGATCTCGTCGACGCGCATCTGTCCGGCCTCCAATGGCTGAGGCAGGGCAACAGCAATCGCGTCTTCTGCCTTGGCACGGGACGGGGGTTCTCCGTGCGCGAGGTGATCGAGGCGGCGAGCCGCGTTACCGGCCAGCCGGTGCCGGTGCTGGAGGGGGCCAGACGCGAGGGCGATGCCACGCAGCTCGTGTGCGGCTCAACCAGGGCGCGGACGGAACTGGGCTGGGATCCGCAGCGGTCCGCTCTCGAGGACATGATTTCCGACGCCTGGCGCTGGCATCAGCGCGGCGCGTACAAGAACTGAATGCAAGACCTGCAGATCGGGACAGCGATGTTGAAAACTGGGACGAACAGGCCTGCGAAGAAGAAGCTTTTGGCCAATCTTGCCTTCTGGCGCGGACCGTCTCCCGACTTCCATGTCGACAAGACGGGGCCGCTGCTGATCGCGGGCTGGGCCTGGTGGCCGGAACGGCCGGGCGAGCGCATCAGCATCGAGATCCTGAGCGGTGCGCAGGTGGTCGCCACCGTCGAGGCCAACCAGTTCCGCGAGGATCTGCTGAAGGCCGGAAAGGGCGACGGCGCGCACGGGTTCCAGATCACCCTTCCCGAGCCGGGCGTGACCGACCGGCTTGGCCTGCGCTGCAAGGGCGCGCGCCGCCCCTTCTGGCAATCGCCGCGCGTTGCCGCCGGCAAGGTCGACTTCCACATCGACAGCAAGACCCCGGGGCGCATCACCGGCTGGGCCTGGATGCCCAAGAAGCCGGGCGAGCGCGTGCGCATCGAGGCCGTCGCCGATGGCCGGGTGGTCGCCGCCGCAACGGCGGATGGGTATCGCGACGACCTCAAGCAAGCCGGCAAGGGCGATGGCGCCCATGCGTTCGACATGCACCTGCCGGAAGACGTGGCCAAGACGCCGCCGGCACGGCTCAGCCTGCGCCTTGCCGGCGCGCGCGTGCCCTTCCACGTCTTCCCGCAAGCGGCCTCGGCCTCGGCGCTGGACTTCAACGTCGACACGGTCAGCGACGAGGGTATCGTCGGCTGGATCTGGGCCCCGGCAACGCCGGAAAAGCGCCTGCCGCTTGAACTGGTCGAGGACGGCGTGGTGCTGGCCGAGACCGTCGCCGACCTTTATCGCCAGGACCTTGCCGATGCCGGCAAGGCGGGCGGTTCCTGCATGTTCCGCTTCGCCATCCCGCCCGTGCTGCGCGACGGCCGTTCGCACGCCATCGAACTGCGCTGCAAGGGGCGCCCGAAGCCGTTCCATGCGGTGGAGGCGCGGACCTTCGCCAAGGTGCGCTGCGAGCTGCCGCTGCTGACGCCGCTGGCTGTCGAGGGAGCAGCCTGGCTGCCGCAAGGCGCCGGCGCTTCGGTGGATATCGAGATCTCGCTGGACGGCAAGGTGGTGCACAAGGGAACGACTAACGCCTTGCACGCCTTTTCCTGGCGCGCCAAGCCGGCCGACATCGCCGCGCTGGTGAAGCCGGCCGGCATGGACGGCCCGGTGAAGGTGCGCGTTGCCGTGAGCGCCAATGGCCAGCCGGCCGGCTCGGCGCAGGTGCCGGTGCACATCGCTGCCGACGGATCGCTTGCCGTATCGGTGGCCGAGGTCTCCGAGCGCAGGATCGCAGGGCAGGGGCTGCTGCTGAAGGCGGCGAGCGGGCTGTGCGGCGTGTGGATCGGCGAGCGCCGGGTTGCCGAGCTGTCCGCCGCGCCATTCTTCTCCTTCGACACGCATGTGCCGGCCCTGAAGCTGGAAGACGCAACCCACACGGTGCGCATCGGCTCGGCCGAAGGGGATGGCAAGGCGGCCAGTGTAGCCTTCTCGCGGGAGCTGGCCTTTCACCGTTTCGATCTGTCGATGGACATCGCCGACGACCGGATTTCCGGCAAGGTGGTCGACCGTTGGCAGGAGAACCGCGAGACGGCGGTGGAGATCCTGATCGACGACAAGCCCGTGGCGATCGAGGTTGCCCGCGGACTGCCGAACGACGATGCCGGCATCGGCCATTTTGCGGTTTCCATCTCGGCGCGCTGGCGCGATGGGCTGCCGCACCGGGTCGAGGCCCGCATCGTCGGCGACGAGCGCCGCTGGCCGGAACGGCCGTTGATGTTCCGCGCGGGCGAGCCGCGCACCAACGCGCTGACCCGCGTCGAGCATGTCGGCGGCGCCGTGTCCGGTTGGGTCGTGCTGCCTTGGGACGGCGAGGCGGTCGCCGAGGTCTCGCTGATCGTCGACGGCAAGGTGGTGGAGACGCGCCCCGCCCGCGATCCCCATCCGCAGCTTGCCGCAGAAAGCTTTCTGACCGACGCGCATGGCTTCCGCTTCGAGCGCCCCATCCCGGAAAAGGCCGCGGTACGCGTGCGCGCCACGTTCGACGGGCGGGTGCTGCTGGACCAGGCGGTGTCCACCGGCGGAGGCGCCCATCGGCTGCAGGATGCCGGTCACAGCCGCACCGGCGCCTGTTTCGTCATGCCCGATCCCCTGGTCAACGCGCAGTCGCGCGAGGAGGCGCGGAGCGTGCTTCTGGCGGCGGTGGCTGCCGCGCGCGCCGGCGTTGCGCCGATCACTGTCGTCTCCTGCGGCCACCGCGCCTCGTTGCGCGGGGCGAGCGGCGATCTCGCCCCCCTGGTGGAAGACCTGGTCGGCCGCGAGAATGCCGGCCTGCTGGCAAGTGCGGCTTTCGTGCCGCTGCCGCAGGCAGTGCTGCCCTCGACCGCCGGCGGAGCGCAGGAGCGGGCCTATGCGCTCGACCTGTGGGCGCGGGCCAATGCCTTCTCGCTGATAGCCGGCACCAGCCGCTCGGGCATTCTCTCCTATTGCGCCACCTCGCGCCGGCAGGGCCTGCTGCCCGCCACGACGCAGGTGGTGATGCTGGCCGACACCTTCGCGGTGCAGGACCTGCTCGACCGTGACCAGCTGCTGGAGCGGCCGGAGCTTCTGGTGGAAGAGGCGCTGGAAAAGGCGGCTCTTGCAGCCTGCACCCGGATACTGGCGCCCTCGGCACAGGTTCTGGAGACCTGCGCCGAGCTGGAGCCTTCGGTCCGCGAGCGCAGCCTCGTCGTTCCGGCCGAGATCGGCACGGCGGCCAGCGCCGCCGGCTTCCCGCAGGAGGGGGGCGAGCGCCGCTGGCTGGTCTTTGCGGCCCCCTTGCGCACCCGCACCGGGCTTGTCCAGCTCTGCGATGCCCTCGACCGCCTGATGCGCCGGCCTGGCATCGACCCGGACACGGTCGGCGTGGTCTTCGCCGGCACCGAGGACTGGGTGCGAGGCCGCCGCGCCAGCGCCTATATCCGCGAGCGCGCCCGCAAGTGGCGCTTCGGCTTGCGCATTCATCTGGACCTGACGCTCGACAGTTTCGCCGGGCTGCTCGGCTCGTTTGCCGCAAACGGCATCGGCGTCCGCCTTCCGGCGGTCGAAGGCACCGCGTGGGACAGCCTCGCCAGTGCTGCCGAGCTTCCCTTGGCCGATCTGTCGTCGGTGCGGGCGGGCAATGCGACCGACCTTGCCGATGCGCTGGATGCCGCGCTTTCCGGTGCTCGCGCGCCTCTGGCCCAGGGGGCCGCGAGGAGCGCGATGGGCGCGGCCCTTGCGCAGGAGATCGCCGCGGCCGCCCCGCAGACGGCGAGTGCCGCGAGCGCCGCGCCGCGTCCGCGCGTCAGCGTCTGCATCAGCCATTTCAACCGCACCAGCCTGCTGCGGCAGACGCTCGCCTCCGTGCTGGCCTGCGGCTATCCGGAGCTCGAGATCGTCGTCGTCGACGATGGCAGCGCCGTGCCGGGCATTTCCCGAGAGCTGGCAACGATTGAAGAGGAACTCGCCGCCGTTAACGGCAAGGTGGTGCGCCAGCCCAATAGCTACCTGGGTGCGGCCCGCAACACGGCGGTGCGCAATTCTACCGGCGAGCTGATCGTCTTCATGGACGACGACAACCTCGCTCATCCGGGCATGATCGATGCCTTCGTCGATGCGCATCTGGCGACGGGGGCAGACATCGTCACCTCGCGCTTTGCCATGTTCGACGGGACCGACGCCATCGAGCCGGGCCGCGACATCCCGCGCGAGATCGGCGTGCCGCTGATCCCCGATCTTGCGGTTGGCGTGCTGTCCAACTGCTTCGGCGATGCCAACATGCTGATCACCCGCGCGGCCTTCGAGAAGATCGGCGGGTTTACCGAGGATTTCGGCCGTGGCCACGAGGATTGGGAGCTGTTCGCGCGGGCCAGCACGCTCGGCCTGCGGCACGAGCTGCTGAACCGGGCGCATTTCTGGTACCGGGTGGCGGCGCAAAGCATGCTGCGCGGGCGCGAGAGCGCCCAGGTCGACTTCCAGCGCAACATCCGCGCCTATTCTCACGAGCTGCCGCACGGCGTCCACCGCATGCTGATGCTGGCGCAGGGCCTGACCCAGCGCTGGGACCAGCCTCCGGTCGATCCACACCTGCCGGCTCGCAGCGGCCTGCCGGTCGCCGGCCGCATCGCCTATGGCCGTGTCGCCGTGATCATGCGCACCAAGGACCGGCCGATCCTGCTGCAGCGCGCGCTCGACAGCGTGCTGTCGCAGACCTACACCGACTGGGCGCTGGTCGTGGTCAACGACGGCGGCGATCCCGAGCCGGTGCGCCAGCTGGTGGAGGCGCGCCGCGCCGCCTTCCAGGGCCGGGTGCTGGTGATCAACAATCCTGTCTCGACCGGCATGGAGAACGCCTCGAACGCCGGCGTCACCAACTCGGCAAGCGAGTTCCTCGTTGTGCACGACGACGACGACGCCTGGGATCCGAAGTTCCTGGAGCGCTGCATCGGCCATCTCGACACCTCCTCGCCGGATGTCGGCGGCGTGGTCACCCACGCGACCGTGGTGATCGAGGATATCGAGGGCGACAACGTCATCGAGCGCCAGCGGTTCCTGTTCAAGAACATGGAGGCGCTGGAGCTGACGCGGCTTTCGGTCGAGAACCAATTCCCGCCGATCTCCTTCCTGTTCCGCCGCGTGGTGATGGAAACGGTCGGCCTGTTCGACGGCGAGCTGCCGGTGCTGGGCGACTGGGACTTCCACCTGCGCGCGGCACAGCGTTTCCGCGTCGATGTGCTGCGCGAGCCGCTGGCCTTCTACCATCACCGCTCCGCCGGCACGACGAGCGAGTACGGCAACACGGTCGTGGCACAGAAGGACGTGCACCGGATCCAGCGCGCGCTCTACATCAACCGGCACATGCGCGAGGGGATGGGCCAGGGCAGCAGTGACGGGCAGATGCTCTACATGGGCGAGATGCACCGGGAGGTCACCGACCAGCTGCACCAGATGCGCCAGCACATGCACTGGCTGGAAAAGATGCTCAACGACCGCGCCGAGCACATGAAATATGTCGAGTCGCTGATCGCCAAACGCCTTTGATCCGACGCTTGCGAAAGCACCGCTCATGACCTTGAACTATCTCGATCTGGACGTGGCACGCCTTCCCATCGCATCAGCGCGCGGCGAGGCGGGCCGTGCGGTTGCCGCCGGCAAGGATCTGGACGACATCCTGCGCCGGCTCGCGCCCTTCGACGTGATCTCCTTCGATATTTTCGAGACCCTGCTGCGGCGCGAGGGCGTGTTCCGCCCCATCGACCTGTTCCTGACCATCGGCGAGAAGGCCGGCCCGCTGCTCGGGCTGTCGCCGGGGGAGTTCGCGCGTCTGCGCATGCGCGGCGAGCGCGATGCCCGCTGCGCGCTGGAGGCGCGGCGCGGCCACGAGGTGACGCTGGCCGAAATGTATGGCCGGATGAACGCGCTGCTGCCGACGCAGGGGCGTCCCAGCGTGACGCAGGCCGCGCTCGTCGAGGCGCAGCGGATCGAGCAGGAAATAGAACTGGAGCACTTGCGCCCGGTTCCGAGCGTCGAGCCGATCTATCACTGGGCGGTGCGTGCCGGAAAGCGTGTCGTCCTGGTCTCGGATTTCTACTCTTCTGCCGCGTTCATCAACGAGGCGCTGTCACGCAACGGCTACACCGACCACGAGCGGTTGTTCGTCTCCTGCGACGTCGACCACACCAAGCATCACGGCGACCTCTATGCCCATGTCTGCGAGGAGATGGGCGTGGCACCCCGGCAGATCGCCCATATCGGCGACAATCCGTGGTCGGACGGCTCGCGTGCGCTGCAAGCCGGCATCACGCATCTGCGCGTCGCCAATCCGGCGGGGCGGCTGATCGGCCGCTGGCGCATCGACTGGCGCAATCCGAGCCCGCAGCCCTCGAGCGCGGTGTTCGCCAGCGTTGCGGATGAGCTCTTCGGCTCCGGTATCGCCTTGCGCGAGCCGGAGGACATGCCGGTGCTGGAGAGGGTCGGCCGCGAATGCCTCGGGCCGCTGCTGTTCGGCATGGCCGGCTGGCTGCACGAGGCGGCGCAGGCGAACAAGACGCCGGTGCTGCATTTCTGCTCGCGCGACGGCCTGATCATGAAGCGAGCCTTCGATCTGTTCCGCAGGCGTTTCGGCACGAAGACGGACAGCCGCTACCTGATGGTCTCGCGCCAGGCGATCTACCGCGCCCGCGCGGTGAGCGAGCCGGAGGCGGCGGCCGCGCTCTTCGCCCAGAACTGGGCCCGCCTGACGCCGGCAGATGCGCTGGCGCGCTGGGGGCTGGACCCGCAGGAGTTTGCGGCTCAGATCCTCAGTGCGGGCTTTTCATCACCGCAGGATGTCGTGGCCATCGGCGACAGGGCCGGGGCAGGGCGCTTTGCCAAGCTCTTCGAGGCATGCCGGACGGCGCTGCAGGCCGCCAACCAGGCGCATGCGGACCTTTTTGCCGACTATCTGGCGCAGGAAGGGGTGATCGGCGCGGATGCGGTCACGCTGGTCGATATCGGCTGGCACGGCTCGCTGCAGAAGGGCCTCAGTGAGGTGCTGCGCGCGCGCGGCTGGCGCGGTCGGCTGGCAGGCCGCTACCTCGGACTTTTCCTCGACAGGGCGGCGCTGAGCGGCTTCGACGCGGCAGGCTACCTCTTTTCGCTCGACGGCACGCCGCGGGCGCAGGCGCTGCGCAGGAGCCCGAGCCTTGTCGAGCTGCTGCACACCGCCGGCCACGGGTCGACGGCGGGCTATCGCCGTGATGGAGACGGGATCGTTGCCGTGTGCGAGGAGCGCCCCGACGAGGAGCGCCAGCACGCCGAGGCCATCGGGCCGATCCAGGAGGCCGCGCTTGCCTTCGTCGAGGAGATGCTCGCCAATCCCCGCCTTGGGCCCGGCGCGCTCGACCCGGCCGACGCCTTCCGCGGGCTGGATCGCCTGCTCGGCCGGCCGTCCGCGGACGAGGTGGAGATCATCGGCCAGCTGCGGATCGCGGCGAACTACGGCGCCACCGCGACCAGCACTGCCTTGACGGACCGGTCTCCCGAAGGCTACCGATTGTGGAATGTGGTTGATATCTACGACTGATACTTGTTTCTCAGGAATTCTTTCTCTTCACTGGAGAGAATTCCTTTCATTTGAACAGCATCAATCATCTTACTCATGTTTTCACGGTCGATTTTGATGGAGTTTTTGAACTCCTGATAAACCTCTCCGGAAATCTCCGTACGCACGCGCTCCTTCTCGATGCTCAGGGAGCTGATGCCAAGAAACTCCGAGATAATAGAGCCTTTGAGCTCATCACTCAGCTCGGCCCTGAGGAGAAGCGCGCGGCCTTTCCCGAGCGAGAGATTCTGGTATCCGCTTTCGATGAGATCAATCCGGTTGAAGTCCACGCCAAGTGCCTTGGTGAGCTGTGTGCTTATCCACCAGTTGCAGGACTCGAAAGGATACTTCTCCAAGAATATCCGCGCCAGCGATTCCGCATTATTCTGATCTTCTTTGGAAGCATAGAGGTCGAGGTTTTCGAAGAAGTCCGAGATATTGCGTTCTACAGGATTCCTGAACGGAATGATGAAGTCCGCAGAGTATGAATCGGTCTCGTACCGGTTGATGACTTCCAGACTCAAGTCAAGATGAGTGGGAGGCGTCACGCCGGACTTCTCATAGGTGGCCTTACTGCGTTCGACCTGCGACCGATCCAGAATATGGAAGGAGTAAATTCTCCGGCCGGCGACCTCGTAGGATTTTCCAAGCGCCTTTGTAATGGCAGTGTTTGCGACTTTGCCCATATTGAACACGCAAATATCGCGAGCAATAATCTGTGTAAGTCCAAAATTTTGAGGTGCAACCTTTCGCAGGGCTACATCATGGTAACCTTCAGGATGCATGCCGATATAACGCATCTCGAGCCCATAATGGATTATTGCCTCGCAAGCTGCTTTGTAAATGCCGTACCTAACCTGCTCTAACGGGGACCAGATGGTAAAGTCATTGAGGATAATGTACCCGCCGAATTTTAGTTTCCTGTAGGCGGTGTCGATGTCGCGGGCGACTTGTGCGTAGTAATGACCGGCGTCAATGTAGATTACATCGAAGTGGCCATCCGGAAAGGAGTCGAGGATGTTCCAGGAATACCCTTCACGCTTTTCCACTTGGCCGGACTGAATTTCTTTCTCGACGAAGCTATCGTTAAAGAGCGCATAGCTGATGTCAGCAAGGTAGAGTTTTTCCGGCGAAAGATGATCGATCAGTGTTCTCGCAAACTTGCCAGTTTGCGTGCCGACCTCAATGACGGTGCCCCCTTTGGGAAGCCGCTTTAAAATCTCAGTTCTGCTCGAGACCACCTGGCAGGTCTGTAGAAGATGGTCGGGAATGGTCGGGGCCTGTCCATCTATAACAAAATGCGGGGCGGACTGGTATTTCCTGTGGTAATTTTGGATCGAAGCTTCGGCTTCTTTGTTTTTCTTTCTGATATCGTCAGCAGCGAAAATTCTATGGATGCCATCCGAGTCCATAAACGGATACTTGAATTTTGTCTCATTCGTCATGATTAGCTATTCCGTTTATTGCGTGTTACGCGCTGCTTCCGACTTTTGTCGCGCTGAAGACTTCTAGTCGAAAGTCGGTCTCATTTCAATGGACGACTACCCTGACCAATGAGAGATCCCGTTTGATCGAAAGCTCCGCCGTTGCATCGAAGGTTGCACTGCTAGCATCCTCGGGATGCATGAAGTTATCCGCGGCGACAATCCGGGCGTGATTATGGCTTCTCCAATCGGAGGAGCGGATCATGAGCCACTTTACCCAGAAACTCGGACTTCCGGTGATGGGCGCGTCGCAGGCCCAGAAGCACGTCACGCACAATGAAGCCCTGACCATTCTCGACAGTCTTGTTCAATTGGCGCTGGTGTCGCGTTCGCTCGAGGCGCCGCCGATCGATCCGCAAGACGGGGGGTGTTATCTTGTGGCCGGTGAGGGGGCTGGGGCGTGGGAGGGGCGAGGTTCGACCATCGCGCACTGGCAGTCTTCGGTGTGGACGTATTTTCAACCTCGGGCCGGCTGGATCTCGTGGATCGTCGACGAGGAGCTTTTGCTGGTTTTCGACGGTGACGCGTGGCGCGCTTTTCCTGGGAACTTCGGCTCCCTTGGCATCAACGCTGCTGCTGACGAGATGAATCGGCTGGCGGTGGGAGGTCCGGCAAGCCTGTTTGATGGGAGGGAGGGCGGTCATTCTCTCAAGGTGAACAAGGCGATCTCGGGAGCTTCGGCAAATTTGGTATGGCAAACCGGCTATTCGGGGCGTGCTGAACTTGGACTCCTGGGATCGGACGATCTGCAATTGAAGGTATCAGCAGACGGAAATATCTGGGAGCATGCGATTACCGTAGATCGGACCAATGGAAATGTTGGTCTTGGAAAGACGCCTGGCGCGGCGCGGTTGGAAATTTCGGGCGGCATCAGAAATACCTCGTCGTTTTCACCATACCTGCAGCTGGCAAACACCGGCCCGAGCGGCGCGCAAGCCTGGATCGGCATCCCCGACTGGAACCGCTCGGCTTTCTATATCTACGGGAGCGTTACCGACATCATGACGATGTATGACACGCCCACGCGGTCGCATCGATTGTATGGCGGCGGCAGCGAGCGGATCCGGATCGCCAGCGGCGGCGACGTCGGCGTTGGAACCGTGACACCGACGGCACGGCTGCACGTGGCGGGGCCGGTGCGGACAGGGAGCTATCTCAAGGCCGCGTTGCCGTCGGCAGCAACCGTCGGGGCCGGCACGCTCGCCTATGTCCAGGATGCGGCCGGCGGCGCCCAGTTCGCCTATTCCGACGGGACCCAGTGGCTGAAGATGCGCGACGGGGCTCCTGTCTGAGGTGTGGAAACCCTCTGCAGCGCGCTCTGGAACTGGTAGTTGACTGCCCGCTGGTCTAGGTATGGTTGCCGACAACCTGACGAGCAGGAACTTCATGATGACCATGCAGGGTCAGCTGCCGGACCTCAGCGCGCTCGCGGACAAATACGGTTCGGACAAGGGCTATCGCAATCGCGATGCCCACGGCTACACCGCCGTATATGACCTGCTCCTTGCCCATCGCAGGGCAGAGCCGCTCAATTTTCTGGAGATCGGGCTGCTGGTCGGCGGGCCGGAAGCGGCAGGCGGCAGCGCTCGCCGCGAGACCGTCGATGCCCCATCGATTAGGATGTGGCGGGACTATCTGCCGAACGCCCGGATCTTCGGCTTCGACATATCCGATTTCTCGGCCGTTTCCCTTGACCGTTTCACGTTCGTGCAGGGCGATATGGGGGAGCCTGCGGACCTTGCCCGACTGCGAGAGACGTGTCCGGACGGCTTCGATGTCGTGGTGGATGATGGATCGCACGCCTCGTGGCATCAGCAGACGGCGTTCATCGAGCTCTTTCCGGCGCTGGTGCCGGGTGGGACCTACATCATCGAGGACCTGCACTGGCAGCCGGCGCAGATCGAAGAGCTGAAGAGCGTGCCGAAAACGGCCGAGCTGTTCTCGCGGTTTCTGCTGGAGGGCCGGTTCGCGGAAACCGGAGATATCCCCGAAGAGCGCTATCTGGAGGCCGCCTCGCAGATTGCCGGCGTGACGTTCGTCAATGAAGCGGGCCTGCCCACCGGCCCCGCCAAGATGGTGATCATCCGCAAGAAGGCGGGAGAGGATCTGCAGCCCTCGCGCAGCTATCATCGCTCAAGAGTTTTCCAGCGTCTTGGCAAGGCGGAAGAGGCCGCGGAATGGGCGCGCAAGGCCGAGACGGAAGATCCGTCGCATTTCGATGCGGCGCATGAACATGCAAGGCTCACGTTTTCGCTGGAAGGACCAAGCTCCGCGGCCGTGGATCTGGCCCGCGGGCTCGTTGAGCGCTTTCCCGACAACGACCGCGGGCTGGCGCTCGGCGCCTGGGTTCTCTCGCGCCTTCCCGAGCACCTTGCGGAAGGCGTCGGCCTTCAGCGAAGGGCGGTGGAGCGGGCCCCCGGTGTTGCGGGTTACCGGGTGACGCTGGCCCATCTGCTGCGTCGCTCCGGCGAACACGATCTTGCCCGCTCGGTCCTGGAAGAAACCCTGGAGCTTTTCCCGGACAACGAGCTTGCCCGTCAGCGACTGGCGGAGCTCACGACGAAGGACGGAACGTGATCCTGCGTCCCAACCTGTTGCGCAAGGCGGCGCTTGCCACCGCCTTCGATCATTTCACGGGCAGGCCAAAGACGGCCTATCCGACGCGCTATCACTATGTGGAGATCTGCGGGGCCGAACTGGCGGCGACGGGGCTGCAGCTCGGCCGCATAGGCCAGCACGGATTGACGCTGACCGACGGGCAGGGACGGAGCCTTGCCATCGTCGTGCGCTATGTGACCGCGCGCGACCTGCGTCTGCTGTCGGCGTTCCGCGCAAGGGGCGGGCGCGTCGCCTATCTTCTCGACGACGATCTGTGGGCGATGGCGAGCGATACGCGCCTCGACGCCCGCTACCGAGGGCGGATCGCGCGGTTCCTCTCTGGCCTGTTCCCAAGGCTGCTCGAGCGCGTCGACGTCGCGGTCGCGCCGAACCGGCGCCTGCTGGAGCGGCTGGCGCCGCTACCCGGCGCGTTTCTGCATCCCGCCGACCTTGCCCCCACCGGCGACCTTGCGCATTTCGACCGGGAGGACGGCGAGACGCGGGTGCTGTTCCTGGGAACAGCGACCCATGCGGAGGACTTCGCCGCCGTCGCCCCCGGCCTTGCCGAGGCGCTCGCCGCCGAGCCGGGTCTGCGTGTCGAAACGTTCCTGGGGACAAAGGGCGAGGCCCTGCTGCCCGCCTCGCGGCAGGTGGCGCACATGATGCCGCTGGTGCTGGAGGACTTCCAGCGCTGGCTCAACAGGGCGCGCCACCACATCGCGCTGGCGCCCTATGCGGTCAATCCGGTCAATGACGGCCGCTCGATCATCAAGCTGCACCAGCATGCGGTGGCGGGCGCCGCCGGCATCTACACGCCGACGGCGGTGTTCGCGCCGGTGATCGAGGATGGCCGCAACGGTCTCTTCGCCGCGCATGATCCCGCAGCGTTCCGAGATGCGGTGCTGAGGCTTGCCCGCGACCGGGCGAAGGCGAAGGAAATCGCGCAAGGAGGAATTGCGCGCAGCCGCCGGCTCGGCGACCGGACTGCAGTCGCCGGTTTCTGGGCGGGCCTTGTCGTGGGAGAGGACGGCGGCGCTTGATCCTTACGAGACGAGGCGTCGGTAGATCGCCGGCAGGGCGCCGGGCAGCCGCTCCGGATCGGCGATGATCGCGTAGGAGCCCTTGCCGAACAGGTAGGGGAAATAGTCGCGCGCCGCCTCGTCGACGGTAACGCCGAAGACGGTCAGCCCCTCCCGCCTGGCCTCGCGGATCGCCTCGCGCGTGTCCTCGATCCCGTAGCGCCCTTCGTAATAGTCGATGTCGTTCGGCTTGCCGTCGGTGAGCAGCAGCAGAAGCCGGTGGCGCTGCGGCCTTGCGGACAGCTGCCTGGCGATATGGCGGATGGCGGTGCCCATGCGTGTGTACTGGCCGGGAGTGAGCGCCGCGATTCGGCGTTCGACGGCGGGGCCGAGCGGCTCGCCGAAGTCCTTCACCGTGTCGACGCGTACGCTTTGCCGCCGGCGCGAGGTGAAGGTGTGGATCGCGTGTTCGTCGCCGCAGGCGGTCAGGCCGTGGGTGAGGGCGAGCAGCGCCGCCTTTTCGACGTCGAGCACCCGGTGATTGCCGATCCAGGCGTCGGTCGACAGCGAGACATCCATCAGCACGGCGACGGACAGGTCCCGCTCGACGGCGCGGCCGCAGGTGAACAGGTTCTCGGTGCCGGCGCTGCCGGCACGCCGGTCGGCCTCGGCACGCACGAGAGCGGACAGATCGAGATCGTCGCCGTCGGGTTGTCCGTGCAGGACGATGCGCCTGGGGCGCAGGGCCTCGAACTGGCGGCGAACGGCGCGGATGCGCCGCTGCATCGCCTCGTCCGGCTGCCAGAGATCGCCGCTCTGCGGAGCGCGCGCGGCGACGACGCGGCAATGGTCCGGCCGGTGGGCGCGTCGCTTCCAGTCCCATTCGGGATAGGTCAGCCTGCCGGCAAGGCTTCCCTCCTCGGCCTCGGAAGGGGCAAGGTCGAGATCCATCTTGAGCCGCACGCCGGCCTTCTGCCGGTTGCTGCCGATGGTCAGTTCGCTGATGTCGTCGGCCGCCTGCCGGGCGCCGTCCTCGTCGTCGTCATCCACCCGGCGGTTGACATTGACCATCTCGGCCAGGGAGAAGATCGTCTCGAACCGGTGGAAGTAGAGCGGATCGCCCCGGTCGCTCATGTCGGTGTCGCGCCGCTCCGCCTGCCGGCGGCGGCCGTCGACGGCAATGGAGGTTCCGGTCGGATCTTCGGCGTCGTCGGGGCGTGGGGCGCCGGCCTCCTCGCGGATTTCGCCGAACAGCGGGATGGGCAGATAGGTGCGGTAGCCGCGCGGGGCCTTGACGCCGGCAAGGCGGGCGTCCGGGCTCTCGATCAGGGCGAGAAGACTGTCCGCATCCTCGCCGCGTTGGCCGCCGAGCAGGGCCTGGATTGCCTGTTCGACGCGCATCTCCACCGCGGGAAGGGAGCGCTGCGGGCGAACGGCAAGGGCTGCCACGCGCAGCCGGTGGAACAAGGGGCGCAGGCCCGGCCAGGCGCGCAGCGTCGCACGGGTCGTGGCAACGCTCATGCGCAGCCGCTGAAGGTCGTCGACCAGAGGATCGCCGCTCGGCGTCACCCCCGCGCCGGCATGGGCGAACCAGGCGACCAGCCACTCGTACAGCGCGATATTGTCGGAACGGTCGGGAAAGCTGTCGAGGACGGCCGGCAGGCGCAGCGTCGACTTGTCGAGGATGGCGAGGCTCATCTTCTCCGCGCCGAGCCCCATGCGCCGCAGCGGCGACAGGCGGTGCGCGGAAACCGTCGGCGCGCTTTCGACTAGACGCAGCGCGCCGCTGCCGCCCATCGCCCGGAACAGCACGCCGAGCCGCGTGCGCATGTCGGCGAGCGTCACGGCCGCCTCGGGATGATGGGGCAGGGTGGTCAGGCTGCCGACCAGCCTGTGCCAGTGGGACCCGACGAACTCTTCCGGCTCGAACAGCGACATGGCATCACCCGAGGGCAAGGTCGGCGACGCGGGCAAGGGCGGCCTGCACGTCCGGATCGTCGCTGAGCGGCTGCAGCAGGGCCGCGTCGATGGCCGCCGCCGGCTTCATGCCGGCCTTGATCAAGGTTGCCGCGTAGACGATGAGCCGCGTCGAGGCGCCTTCGTCGAGGTCCTGGCCCTTGAGGTCGCGCAAGGCGTTGGCGATGCGCACCAGCGGCACGCAGCGATCGGGCGCAAGGCCGGTCTCGCTGGCGACGATGGCCGCTTCCGTGTCCGGGTCGGGATAGCCGAACTCCATCGCCACGAAGCGCTGGCGGGTGGAGGGCTTCAGCGACTTCAGCACGTTCTGGTAGCCGGGATTGTATGAGACGACGAGCATGAACTCGGGCGGGGCGAACAGCGTCTCGCCGGTCCGCTCCAGGGTCAGCGTGCGCCGGTCGTCGGTGACCGGGTGCAGCACCACGGTCACGTCCTTGCGCGCCTCCACCACCTCGTCGAGATAGAGGATCGCGCCCTCGCGCATTGCGCGGGTCAGCGGCCCGTCGGCCCAGACGGTCTCGCCGCCCTTCAGCAGATGGCGTCCGGTCAGGTCGGCGGCCGTGAGGTCGTCATGGCAGGCGACGGTGTAGAGCGGCCGGCCGAGGCGCGCAGCCATGTGGGCGACGAAGCGCGTCTTGCCGCAGCCGGTCGGCCCCTTCAGCAGCACCGGCAGCCGGTTGCGCCAGGCCTGCTCGAACAGCATGCACTCATCGCCGGAGGCCGCGTAGAAGGGCAGGTCCGGAGTTTCGCCGTTTGCGGCGAGGGGAGAGGTGGCGGGGATCATCGCGGATCGCTCCTTGTTGCGCCGGGGGGCGCTTGCGCAAAAGACGGGGCGGAATAAGAGGGCCGGGCGCCGGCAATGCGGCGCCCGGCTTGTGTCACTCGGCTGCCTGCAGCGAGGCCGCACGACCCTCGCGAGCGACCTTGCGCCGTTCGCGGACGGGGCCGAACACCGCCCACAGGAACATCAGCGCGGCGATGACGACGAGAATGCCGGAGCCGAGGCGCACCCAGTAGAAGGGGGCGATCTCGTCCTGGACCTCCATGTAGGACATGCCCAGTACGCGCTGCAGGTGGACCTGCACGGCGCCGGCAAAGGTCAGCGCGAAGGTCATCACCATCATCGCGCCGCTCATCAGCCAGAAGGAGGTGATGTTCAGCGTCTGGTGATAGGGCGCCTTGCCGCGCAGATACGGCATTGCATAGGAGATCAGCGCCAGGTTCAGCATCACATAGGCCCCGTAGAAGGCCAGGTGCCCATGGGCGGCGGTGAGCTGCGTTCCGTGCGTGTAGTAGTTCACGAAAGACAGGGTGTGGAGGAAGCCCCACACGCCGGCGCCGAAGAAGGCCCCGACCGTGCAGCCGAGCGACCACAGCACCGCGGCCCGGTTCGGATGGTCCTTGCGACCGCGGAAGACCATGGTGAAGGCGAAGACCACCATCGCGAAGAACGGCGCGACCTCCAGTGCGGAGAAGATCGAGCCGACCCACTGCCAGTAGCCGGGCGCGCCGATCCAGTAGTAGTGGTGGCCGGTGCCGAGCAGGCCCGAGAACAGGGCGAGGCCGACGATGGAGTAGAGCCACTTCTCGATGACTTCACGGTCGACGCCGGTCAGCTTGATCAGCAGGAAGGCGAGGACCGAGGCCATCACCAGTTCCCACACGCCTTCCACCCACAGGTGGACGATGTACCACCAGTAGACCTTGTCCAGCGACAGGTTGTCCGGCGCGTAGAAGGCGAAGAGCCAGAAGACGGCGATGCCCCACAGGCCCAGCAGCAGAACGCTGGTCACGGCGGTGCGCCGGCCCTTCAGCACGGTCATCGACACGTTGTAAAGGAAGATCAGCGCCACCACGACGATGGCGATCTTGATCCAGAGCGGCTGCTCCAGGAACTCGCGTCCGCCATGGATGCCTTGAGTGTAGCCGATGACCGCGGCCAGTGCGCCGACCATCAGCAGCACGAGCTGCACATAGGCGAGGAACGGGCTCTCGATCTCGCGCTCCGCCTCTTCCGGCACCAGGTAGTAGGCGCAGCCGAAGAAGCCCATCAGCAGCCAGACGATGAGCGCGTTGGTGTGGATCATGCGGATGATGTTGAACGGCATCAGTTCCGCAAGCGTGTTCGGCAGGACATAGACCGTGCCGGCCAGGCCGCCGGCAAGGATCTGCACGCCGAACAGGACCATGGCACAGACGAAGTACCAGTAGGCCACTCTTTGGGAAGCGTATTTCATCGGGGTTTGCTCCTCAGCCCGCGTCGTTGGGCGGCCAGCCCTGCGTGTCGATCCGGCTCGTCCACTCCAGGAAGTCGACGAGATCGTTCAGCTCCTGGTCGGTCAGGTTGAACTGGGGCATCTGCCGGCGCCCCTCGATGCCGGTGGGCTGGGCCTGCATCCAGGCGATGAGGCCGGCCCTTGCGCCTTCCGGGTCGTCCTTGCCGCCGTAGCGGACCCAGACATTGCCGACCTCGGGCGCAAAATAGGCGCCTTCACCGAGGATCGAGTGGCAGTTGACGCAGGAGTTCTTCTCCCACACGTGCTTGCCGCGGATCACCGCCGCGGTCAGCGTCTCTTCGTCGGTCGAATTGGTGACGATGTGCCAATGGCTTTGCGCGGTCAGGGCGACGAAGACGACGAAGAAGAAGATCGAGCCACCGTAGAAAATGTTTCTGGCGGCCGACTTCGTGAAACGCTCGACCGGCGGTCGATGCGGTTCGCTTGGTCCGGACATGTGTGCTCTCCAGTTGCTGGCGGATGCCGTCAGTGGAGCCAAGAGCTAGGGCCAAGGCGTCGGACGAACGTTGTTCCAGCGCAAACTCGCCCGCACCACCTCGCCGCGAGTTTGAGCCTGCTCAAACTCAGCCGGGCGGGCGCCTGCTAGGGTCGCGCCGACTGGAGGCGCAAGCATGCATGAGGACGTCGCGGGCGAGACGCCCGACGAAGGATGGGGACCGCTGGACGGACTGCCCGGCAACCCGATGATGTGGATCCTGATTCTCGGCGAGCTCGCCGTGTTCGGTGCGCTGCTTGTCGGATTCTCGGTCGCGAGGGCGCTTGACCCGCTCGCCTTCGCGCAAGGGCAGGCGGCACTGGACGTGCGGCTCGGCGGGCTCAACACGCTGGTTCTGATCGCCAGCGGCTGGTGCGCGGCGCTCGCAGTGGAAGGGCGCAAGACGGGCCGCTCCGGGCGGCCGCAGCTTGCAGCGGCGATGGCGCTCGGGGCTGTGTTCCTCGTGGTGAAGGGCGCCGAATATGCCGCCAAGATCTCACTGGGCTACGGCCCGGACAGCGGCACGTTCTTCGAACTCTACTATCTCGTCACCGGCTTCCACGCCCTGCATGTGCTGGCCGGCATCGTGCTGCTTGCCGTGGTCGCCTGCTACAACAGCCTGGAGACCCTGGAGACCGGCACCGCCTTCTGGCACATGGTCGACCTGGTCTGGCTCCTGGTCTTCCCCGTCGTCTACCTGATCGGGTGATCTCCATGACACGCCTGCATGTCGCCGCCCTTGCCCTGGCTGGGCTCGCCGCCGCTTCGCTCGCCGTGCCGGATGGCGGCACCCCGGTCCTCGTCTGGTCGATCCTTGCCCTTGCGCTCGCCAAGGCGTGGGTCGTGCTGACCCAGTTCCTCGGCCTGCGCGAGGCACCGGCCGGCTGGCGTTACGGCCTCATCGCCCTCATCGCCGCGCTGGGCGGCACCATCGGCGCGGTCTTCACCGCCGCGCATTACTCCCTTGCCGGTTGAAGCCGACTGACCGGCAGCCCCTCCCTTCCTCCCAAGGAACAATCTCATGGCAAGTACACTGGGCAAGCCCGCCCGCATCGGCATTCTCACGGTTTCGGATCGGGCCAGCGCGGGCATCTACGAGGATCGCAGCGGGCCGGCGGCGCTCGAGTGGCTGCGGGCGCATCTGGTCGGCGACTGGGAGTTCGTCGGCCGCATCGTGCCGGACGGCGCCGACAGTGTTGCCGGCGCGATGCGCCATCTGTGCGATGTGGAAGGGTGCGACCTTTTGCTGGTCACGGGCGGCACGGGGCCGGCTCCGCGCGACGAGACGCCGGAAGCGCTGGCGCAGGTCGCAACACGGTTCCTGCCCGGTTTCGGCGAGGCGATGCGGCAGGCGAATCTCGCCGAAGTGCCGACCGCGATCCTCTCGCGGCAAGAGGCTGGCACGCGCGGCGCCAGCCTCATCATCACCCTGCCGGGCAAGCCGGCGAGCATCGCCACGTCGCTGCGGGCGGTCTTCGCCGCCGTGCCCTATTGCCTCGACCTCATCGGCGCGGCACGCATCGACACCGATCCGGCGCGGCTCAAGGCGTTCCGGCCGGCTGCATCCTGACCTGATCCTTGGAGCCCGACCAGGAGACCCCGGTCGGGCCGTCCAGGAAGCCGTCGCAGAAGGCCCCGCCCGGCGCATGCGGCAGGGCCTTGGCGCAGAACTCTTCCGCATCGATGCGGCCCGCCGTCAGATGTGCGAAGAGCTCGATCACCTCGAAGAAGCCGCTGGTCTGCGGCGACAGGCGCAGGCCCGCGACGCCCGCCTCGCGCAGGGCCGGCAGGTGATGCGCCATGTTCGCGCATTGGCCGGAGAGGGTCTGCAGCCCGTTGATCGCCAGGAATTGCTGGTCGTCGAGCGTGTCGACGGCGAGCCCGTCCGGGTCCTCGGCGCAGACGAACTGGCACTGGTCCTTCGCCCGGTCGTGATAGCGCGCATGATAGCAGCGCCCGGACATGGCGAGCGGCAGGCGTCCCCAGCCCCACACCTCGACCGGCATGTCGGTCGCCGCTGCAATGCGGCGGACGGAGGTGGCGGACAGCTCCGGCGGCAGGCAGACGCGCATTGAGCCGCGCCGCGCCAGAACCGCCAGCGTGCCCTCGTTGTAGACGTTCACCAACGGGCCGACGGAAAAGCGCGCGTCCGGTGACAGATGCGCCAGCATGGTGAGGTCGTTGACCTCCACCTCCAGGTCCATCGCGGCCAGTTCCGCGGCCATTCGCCGTTCCCGCTTGAGCGGAGTGACGAGGGCGAGGCTGGTCAGGGCCACATCCTTGCCGCCGGCCAGCAGCTGCGCGATCGCATCGGGCAGGCGGGTCTGGTAGAAGGGGAGCCGCTTCGAGCAGACGAGCTCGCCGATGACGACGCGGGAAATGTCCGGCGTATCGGCCAGCCGCTCGTAAAATGCGCTCCACTGCCCCGGATCCCAGAAGCCCTGGATCGGGCCGACGGTCAGCTGCATCTGCTTATCTCCAGATCTTGTTGTAGGCGCCGGCGGTCGCGGCCTGTCCCTCGGTCAGCCGGGCAAGCGTGCCGAGCGGCACCTCGCGCCCTTCGGCGAGCGCCTCGACCGCCTGGCGGAAGTTCCGCACCACCTGCGCGACATAGGCGCGCGAGCGCTGGCGGCCCTCGATCTTCAGCGCCGTGACGCCGGCACGGGCAAGCGCGGGCAGCAGCTCCGAGGCGTCCAGGCTCGCCGGGTCCTCGAACACGTAGCCGGTGCGCGTGCCGAC
Source organism: Stappia sp. 28M-7 (assembly GCF_014252955.1). Classification (NCBI taxonomy): domain Bacteria; kingdom Pseudomonadati; phylum Pseudomonadota; class Alphaproteobacteria; order Hyphomicrobiales; family Stappiaceae; genus Stappia; species Stappia quadratibracata. The sequence continues at coordinate 1,944,083 of NZ_JACMIA010000001.1, forward strand.
CTTGAAGCAGCCTTTGCACAAGGTGGGGTAGGGGGCGGGCGCCTGCGCCGGGGTGCGGTGGATGGTGTAGCCGCCGAGGCGCGCGGCCAGCTCGCCGTCTTCTTCGGCGTAGGCGACGTGGCTTGCCGGCGAGCACACGCCGTTCATGTTCGGCGACTTGCCGGAGATGTAGGAGGACAGCGAGCATCGGCCCTCGGCCATGACGCAGAGCCCGCCGAAGACGAAGACTTCCGTCTCCACGTCGATGTCGCGGTTGATCGAGGCGATCTCGTCGACGGTGAGCACGCGGGGCAGCACCACCCGCTTCACGCCGAAGGCGCTTGCGTGGAAGTTGATGACGTCCGGGTTCGCCGCCGCCGCCTGCACCGAAAGGTGGCGGCGCAGCGAGGGATGGCGCTCGGCCGCATGGGCGATCAGCCCGAGATCGGCAAGGATCACCGCGTCGGCACCGAGCGCTTCCGCGTCGCTCACCGCCCGGTGCCAGAGCTCCGTCTCGCCGGCCCGCGGGAACGTGTTGATGGCGACCAGTACCTTGGCGCCGCGCGCATGGGCATAGGCGATGCCGTCCGCCATTTCGGGGCGGGAGAAGTTGAGGCCGGGAAAGTTGCGGGCGTTGGTGTCGTCGGCAAAGCCGCAATAGATGCTGTGGGCGCCGGCATCCACTGCAGCGCGTAGCGAAGCCGGTGTGCCGGCGGGGCAGACGAGCTCCATCATCGCACGCCTCCCGCGCGGGTGAGTGGCACGCCCGTTGCCGCTTCCAGGCGGGCGATTGCGCGTGCGGCCAAACCCGACAGAGGGCCGGTGAGGCCGGCCAGTTCCGCGCCGATGTCGAGTTCCGCATCATCAATGGCATTGCGCAGAGCCAGAACGGCGGACGTGTCGCCTTCAACGGTGAGGTCGCGGGAGAAGAAAAGTGCGTCGCCGTCCCAAACCCCATGGACGAGGCCGACCAGGGCCGCGAGGCTGCCGGTGATGCGTGCATCGCCCTCCGGCGGTTCGCGGTGGAGGCTGACCGCCGGCGTGTCGCGGGCAAGGTCGAGCAGGAAGGACAGCGGCACGTCGCTCGCCGTCACCACGAAGCGCGTCCGGCGATAGGGGCCGAGGCGCTCCAGCAGTCCGGCATGCCGCGCGAGAATCCGGCGCGTCACCTGCGTTAGCAGCAGGTCCGCCGGCCCGTGCGGTGCCATTCGCACACCGAAGGCCAGAAGCGCCGGCATTTTCGGAATGGCGCGATGTTCCAGAGGATCTGCAAGGGCTTGCGGCATGGGGCGCTCCGGCAGGAGGGGACGGGTGCCGCGCACCATAGAGGGGCGATCTCCCGCCGTTGTTGATCCGCATCAACTTCGCGGGCGATCCGCTTTGCTAAGGCAGGGCACCCTTTTCAAGGAGCCGCCATGCGCCGCCTGCCAGCCTTTCCCGATCTCCGCAGCTTTCTGCGCTGGTGCGATGCAGCCGGCGAGATGTGCTCCATCGCCCAGCCGGTGCGGCTGCGCGAGGAGGTCACCGCCGTGCACCGCAAGGTGCTGCTGGCGGGCGGGCCAGTCCTGCGCTTCGAGCGTCCGCTCGCCGAAGACGGCTCGGTCTCCTCCATCCCGCTCATCGCCAATCTCTTCGGCACCCGGCGGCGCGTTGCTGCCGGTCTCGGTATCGAGCCTGCCGATATCGCTCAGCTTGGAGAATTTCTCGCCGCGCTGCGCAGCCCCGTGCCCCCGCAAGGCGTCGGTGATGCGCTTTCGCGCTGGCCGCAGATGGCGGCGGCCCTCAGGGCCCGCGTCAAGGTGCTCGGCAGGGGTGTCTCGCAGGAAGAGCGGATGGGAGAACCGGACCTGTCGCGCCTGCCGGTCCAGACCTGCTGGCCGGGAGATGCGGGCCCGCTGATGACCTGGCCGGTGGTGCTGACCCGCGATCCGGGGTCGCAGGCGAGCGACAGCGGACGCTACAATGCCGGCATCTACCGGGCGCAGGTGCTGGGCCCCGACCGGCTGATCCTGCGCTGGCTGCCGCACCGGGGCGCGGCGGCTCATCATCGCGGCTGGGTGCGCAAGGGGGAGCCGATGCCGGTGGCCATCGCGCTCGGCGCCGATCCGGCCTTGCTGCTAGCCGCGGCCCTGCCGCTGCCGGAAACCGTGTCGGAGCTGGCCTTCTCCGGCGTGTTGCGCGGGGCGCGCACTTCGCTGGCGCCCGCCGTCACCGTGCCCATGCTGGTTCCCTCCAGCGCGGAGATCGTGGTGGAGGGCTGGGTGCATCCGCAGGAGACGGCGCCGGAAGGCCCGTTCGGCGATCACACGGGCTATTACAACTCGGTCGAACCTTTCCCGGTGATGCGGGTGAGCGCGATCACCCACCGGCGCGATCCGCTTTATCTCTCCACCTGGACCGGCCGGCCGCCGGATGAGCCCTCCATCATCGGCGAGGTGTTCAACGAACTGGCGCTTCCCGTCATCCGCCAGCAGATCCCGGAAGTGGTGGACCTGTGGCTGCCGCCGGCCGCGTGCTCCTACCGCATCGCGGTGATCGCCATCGAGAAGCGCTACCCGGGCCAGGCGCGCCGGGTGATGCTGGCGCTTTGGGGGCTGCTGGCGCAGTTCAGCTACACCAAGATGATCGTGGTGGTGGACGCCGATATCGATCCGCGCAACTGGGACGACATCGCCTGGGCGCTGGCGACGCGCTATGACCCGGCCCGCGACACGATGCTGCTCGATCGCACGCCGATGGATTATCTCGACTTCGCCTCGCCGCTGGAGGGGCTCGCCGGCAAGATCGGGCTCGACGCGACGGTGAAGCTCGGATCGGAGACCGACCGCGCCTTCGGCGAGGTGATGCGGCTCTCGCCCGAGGCGGAGGGCGCCGCCGAGCGCATCCTGAAAGCGGAGGGGCTGGCATGACCCGCGTGGTTCTTGGCGTCTCGGGCGCTTCCGGGGCGCAGCTGGCGCTCGCCTGTGCCCGCGATCTGGCCCGACGCGGCGCGCTGCTCGATCTCGTCGTCAGCACCGGGGGAGGGCGGACGCTGGAGCTGGAGGGAGGCGAAGACGCGCGAAGCGAGCTGTCCGCGCTTGCCGTGCGTGAACACTCGATTGCCGATGTAGGTGCGGAGATCGCCTCGGGCTCGAGCGCGATCGCCGGCATGATCGTCGCCCCGTGTTCCATGCGCACGCTCAGCGCCATCGCCCATGGCCTCGACGACAACCTGCTGACGCGGGCGGCCTCGGTTCAGCTCAAGGAGCGCCGGCCGCTGGTGCTGCTGGTGCGCGAGGCGCCGCTCTCGCTCATCCACCTGCGCAACATGGTGCTGGCGACCGAGGCCGGTGCCATCATCCTGCCGCCGGTGCCGGCCTTCTATCTGCAGCCTGCCTCGCTGTCCGATGCGGTTGCGCAGATCGCCGCGCGCGCAGTGGACCTGTTGCGGCTGGGGCCAGCGCAGGCGCGCGCCTGGTCCGCGCCGGCCTCTCCCGATTGAGCTTCAGGGCGTTTTTCTCTGCTGTTTCACACCTCTGGGATTTCGGGTTAACCTCCTGTCAGTCCGGGATTGGGCAAAAGAGGGTCTGACCTTTCCGCATCCTGCGGCAAACCCCGGTGACGAGAGACCTTGCGTGATCATCCCTTGCATCTTGTCCGGTGGCTCCGGTTCGCGGCTCTGGCCCCTGTCGCGCTCGGCTCGACCCAAGCAGTTTCTTCCGATCTTCGACGGTGAGAGCCTGTTCCAGAAGACGTTGAAGCGCTTTGCCGGCCCCGCCTTCTCGGCGCCCATCGTCATCTCCAATTCCGAGCATCGCTTCCTCGTCGGCGAGCAGATGGCGGAAGTTCGCGCTCCGGCCGAGGATACGGCCATCGTGCTGGAGCCCGTCGGCCGCAACACGGCGGCGCCCGCGGCCATCGCCGCGCTGCTGGCCGAGGCGCGCGACCCGGACGCGCTGGTTCTGCTGGCGCCCTCCGATCACCTGCTGCGCGACACCGACGCCTTTGCCGCTGCCGTCGAGCGGGCGCTGCCGGCCGCAAGGGCCGGGCGCATCGTCACCTTCGGCATCAAGCCGTCCGAACCCAACACGGGCTACGGCTATATCCGTCTGGCGGAAGCCGGCGAGGGGCCTTGTGCGGTCGAGGCTTTCGTCGAGAAGCCGGATCTTGAGCGCGCCCGCGCGTTCCTTGCCGCCGGGACCTATGTCTGGAACGCCGGCATCTTCCTGTTCTCCGCCCGCGCCATGCTGGAGGAATTCGCGCGGCATGCACCCGAGGTCCTCGCCCGCGTGAAGGAGGCCCTGGCCGCTGCGACCCGCGATCTCGACTTCCTGCGCCTCGATGCCGGGGTCTTCTCGCAGGTCCCGAATATCTCCATCGATTATGCGATCATGGAGAAGTCGGAGCGGATTTCCTGCGTGCCGATGGAACCGGGCTGGAGCGATCTGGGTTCCTGGTCTGCGGTGTGGGAGGCTTTCGAGAAATCCGATGAGGGCAACAGCGTTCTGGGAGAGGCGCGTTTCGTGAAGGCGCGCGACAATCTCGTCGTCAGCGATGGTGCGCTGGTCTCGGTGGTCGGCCTCGACCATGTCATGGTGGTCGCCACCAAGGATGCGGTCCTGGTTGCCGACAAGGCCCATGCCCAGGATGTGAAAACCGTGGTCGAGGGGCTGCAGGCGGAAGGCCGCCGCGAGACCCGCGAGCATCGCCGGCTGTACCGCCCCTGGGGCTGGCGCGAGGAGATCGCCGTCGGCGGCCGGTTCCAGGTGCAGGAAATCGAGATCAAGCCGGGCGAGAGCATGTCCCGGCAAAGCCACGTCAACCGGGCCGAGCACTGGGTGGTGGTCTCCGGCACGCTCTCGGTCGAGATCGACGGCGAGACGCGGTTGATGACCGAGAACCAGTCGGCCTACGTTCCGGTGGGAGCGCGCCACCGGCTCGCCAATCCGGGCCGGGTGCCGGCGCGTGTCATAGAAATCCAGTCGGGCGCCTATATAGGCGATGACGACATTATCCGTTACGACGAGGCGGGGGCGCCATTTTCGTCCAAGTAAGTGCGGGCCTGTCTTGCGACCCGCGCGAGCCGAACCGGACCAGATCCTGAGGAAGATACATGCTGCCAGTGCCTGTCGCCGAACTGAAGCCGAACACCTACGCCTACGAATCCCGGCCGATGGTGAAGGCCACCGGGTTCCGCGAGTATGACGCCCGCTGGCTGTTCGAAAAGGAAATCAACCTGATGGGGATGCAGGCCCTCGGCATGGGCATTGCAACCCTCATGCGCGAGCGCGGCGTGCGCCCCGATATCGTCGTCGGGCATGACTTCCGCGGCTACTCCGCCGCCATCAAGATGGCGCTGGTCACCGGCCTGATGGCCGGCGGCGTGCGTGTCCACGACATTGGCCTGGCGCTGTCGCCGATGGCCTATTTCGCGCAGTTCGCCCTCGACGTGCCGGCGGTCGCCATGGTCACGGCCTCGCACAACGACAATGGCTGGACCGGCGTCAAGATGGGCATCGAGCGTCCGCTGACGTTCGGTCCCGACGAGATGGGACGCCTGAAGGAGATCGTGCTGACAGCGAGCTTCCGCGAAGGCTCGGGCAGCTACCGTTTTGTCGAGAACTTCCAGGAGCAGTATATCGCGGACCTCACCAATCGGCCGCGCCTGTCGCGTCCGATCAAGGTGGTCGCCGCCTGCGGCAACGGCACGGCCGGCGCCTTCGCGCCGCGCGTGCTGGAGGCCCTGGGCGCCGAGGTGATCCCGCTCGACTGCGAGCTCGACCACACCTTTCCGCGCTACAACCCCAATCCGGAAGACATGAAGATGCTTCATGCGCTCCGCGACCAGGTGCTGGAGAGCGGCGCCGAGGTGGGGCTGGGCTTCGACGGCGACGGCGACCGCTGCGGTGTCGTCGACAACGAGGGCGAGGAGATCTTCGCCGACAAGGTCGGCGTGATGCTGGCCCGCGACCTGTCCGCGCTGCATCCCGGCTGCCGCTTCGTCGTCGACGTCAAGTCGACCGGCCTGTTCGCCACCGATCCGGTGCTGCAGCAGAACGGGGCCGTGACCGACTACTGGAAGACCGGCCACTCCTACATCAAGCGCCGCGTCAACCAGCTGGACGCGCTCGTCGGCTTCGAAAAGTCCGGGCACTACTTCTTCAACGCGCCGATCGGCCGCGGCTATGACGACGGCCTCGTCTCCGCCATCGCCATTCTCGACATGCTGGACCGCAACCCGGGCCGCTCGATGGCGGATCTGCGCCGCGCGCTGCCGCGCACCTGGGGCTCGCCGACCATGTCGCCGCACTGCGCCGACGAGATCAAATACGAGGTCGTCGACCGGGTGGTGGAGCGCTTCACCGCCATGAAGGAGAACGGCGAGACGATTGCCGGGCACAGTATCGCCGATCTCGTCACCGTCAACGGCATCCGCGTCGTTGCCGAGGACGGTACCTGGGGTCTGGTACGTGCCTCGTCCAACAAGCCTGAGCTTGTCGTCGTGGTGGAAAGCCCGGTCTCCGAGGAACGCCTGCACGCCATGTTCCACGCGGTGGATGCGGTCCTGCGGGAAAATCCGGAAGTCGGCGACTATAACCAGACGCTCTGACGCTGCTGCGTCGGTCTTGGGGGAGGAGGCGGTAGTGCGCGCGACAGGGTCCGAGGAGTCCGCCTCCGAACTGATGGTGGTTCGCGAACGGCTGAAGAACTGGCTCGTGCGAGACGCCTTGCCCCTTTGGGCCGAGGCCGGCTACGACGCGGCGAGCGGGCACTTCGCCGAGAGCCTGGAACTGGGAACGGCTGAGCCGTCTTCGGCTCCGGCGCGGCCGCGCGTGCCGCCCCGGCAGATCTATTCCTTCGTTGAGGGCGCGCGGCTCGGCTGGCCGGGGGATGCGGCGCGCATCGCGGCCCGCGGGCTTGGCGCCTTCCATGGCCGCTTTCTCCAGAAGGACGGCAGCCTGCGCCCGCCGGCGGCGGATGGCTCGCGTCCCTTCGATCTCTACGACCAGGCCTTTGCCCTGTTCGCCTATGCCAGCATCGCCGGCGCCGTGGCGAGCCTGCGCGAGATCGCCGTCGAGGAGGCCAGGCGCCTTCGGGACCTTTTGATGGAGACGCTCGGCCATCCGGACGGCGGCTTCGAGGAGGATGTTCCCCGCCGGCTGCCGCTGCGCGCCAATCCCAACATGCACCTCTTCGAGGCGGCTTTGGCCTGGGAGCGGCTTTCGGGCAGTCCGCGCTGGGGCGACATGGCGAGCGGCATCGCCGAACTCGCTATGAGCCGTTTCATCGATCCCGATCTGGGGGTGCTTCGCGAGTATTTCGAGGGCGACTGGTCGCCGGCGGCGGGCGACGCCGGGCACAGGGTCGATCCCGGCCACCTGTTCGAGTGGTGCTGGCTGCTGACGATCTGGGGGCGCAGGACCGGCCGCGACGATGCCCTTGCCGCGGCGGCCCGGCTCTATTCGGCCGGACTGCAGCATGGCATTTGCCCGGATCGCGGCGTGGTCATGCTGGAGATCGGCGACGACCTGCGCCCGCGCGATCCGGTGGCACGGCTGTGGTCCCAGACCGAATGGCTGAAGGCCTCCCTGGTGATGATGGAAGAGGCCCGCAAGGCCGGCGACGTGCCGCGCGAGCGCGAGGCCGCAGCATCAGCGATTGCGGCCGCCCGTGTCATCGAGACCTATCTGGACGTTGAGCCGCGCGGTCTCTGGCGCGACCGCCTGGCGCCGGATGGCCGGTTCATCGATGAGCCGGCGCCGGCCAGTTCGCTTTATCACCTCGTTTGCGCCATTGCCGAACTCGACCAGGTCTGCGGCTGAGGCGGTCCCGCTATCACGCAAATTTCACGCAACTCGTGGAAAGTGGCGTGGAACGGGGTTATGGTTAATTCCGGTAGGTAATTTAGGCAGTGCGTGATTCTGGTTCAGCACGGCGTCGCGCAATGAAGACCGTTATGAACAGGGTCCGGCATGGCGTGCTTTTTTTGGCTGTTGCCGTTGCGGCAGTGGCAGGTATGCTGACTGGCCCGCGAATGGCCGATGCCGGCGAAAAGGTAACCGATCTGGTGTTTGCACAACGACCTGAGGAGCTTGTCGTCTCCTGCGATTTCGGTGGCGATGATTGGCGCAGGAACGCATGCGAAGGTCTCCTCGCGCGCCTTCGGGAGCGGCTGCCGGACATTGCGGTCCGGACCGGCGGCGACGATGGCGATGCCCGTTCCATGCGGGTGGCCGTGGAGTGGGTGAGGTCTCACGAGACTTTCGTGATGGCGCGCCTTTCCTGGCGTCAGGGCTCGGCCGCTGCGGCTCAGGGGCCCGTTATCGAGTTTTCCGTCAATGACCGACAGGTCAATTTCTCCGACGCACGGCCCTTTGGCCGGATGCTGGCGGACACTTTGCCTGTGGGGGGATGATTATCGACGACCGGCGCCTGCAGCCGGTCATCAGGACGCCAGGCGTCCGATCAGATTGCGAAAGGGTGTGAGATCATGTGTGACCTTTGTGCGATGACCTACCGGGATCCCGAAGTTCCCGTCGTTGCCGGCTACAGCTGCGACGAGACGTTCACTCCGGGTGCGGATACGGACTTCGCGGTCATCTCGGAAGGCGTGGATGCCTCTGCAAGCACGTCCACCTCCTACACGATCAATGTCGGCGACAGCTTCAACGGCACTCTGACGAGCGGCGATCAGGACTGGGTGCGGGTCACGCTCGAGGCAGGTACGACCTACAACATCGCATTGACCGCAAACACGTCGGGCCTCGACACTTATCTTCGCGTCCACAACTCCTCCGGTACTCAGATCGCCTTCAACGACGATGGAGGCGACGGCTTAAATTCGTTCCTCTCCTTCACTGCGACGACCGGCGGCACCTACTATCTGAACGCAGGCTCCTATAACGGTCTATCCACCGGCAACTACACCCTGTCGATCACGGCCCCGCCGCCGCTCCCGGTCTTCGATAACGACCAGATCGCCGCGCAGCTGACCAATGGCTATTGGGAAGCGACCGGACGCTCGCAGCGGTCCTTCAATGTGTCCTCCGGCGGCACGCTGGATGTGAACATCACGGGCCTGACGGCCGAAGGGCAGTTTCTCGCCACCCAGGCCCTGGCCGCATGGACGGCCGTGACCGGTATCAACTTCAACTTCGTGTCCGGGTCCGCCGCGATCACCATCGACGACAACGACAGCGGCGCCTACAATAGCTCGACCACCAGCGGCAACACGATCCTGTCGTCGACCGTGAACGTCTCGACCGCCTGGCTCGCCAATTCCGGCACGACGATCGACAGCTATTCCTTCCAGACCTACATCCATGAGATCGGTCATGCGCTGGGGCTGGGGCATGCCGGCAACTATAACAGCACGGCGACCTACGGCGTCGACAACCACTACAGGAACGACTCCTGGCAGGGCACCGTGATGTCCTATTTCGACCAGGACGAGAATACGTATATCAACGCCACGCGTGCCTACATCATCACGCCGATGGTGGCCGACATCATCGCCATCCAGAACCTGTACGGCGCGTCGACGACGACCAATCTCGGCAACACCGTGTATGGCTCCACGGGCGCCAACAACACAGGCACCTATATCGACAATTTCCTGAGCTACGGAAACAACGTTGCGCTGACCATTTACGATAATGGCGGCATCGACATTCTCGATTTCTCCGGGATCAATGCTGCCCAGCTGATCGACCTGCGTCCCGAGACCTATTCGAACGTGGGCGGGCTGACCGGCAACCTGACCATTGCTCGCGGCACTGTCATCGAGAACGCGACCGGCGGCAGCGGCAACGATACCCTCATCGGCAACAGCGCGAACAACCACCTGAACGGAAATGCCGGCGCCGACACGATGATCGGCGGTACGGGCGATGACGTGTACTACGTCGACAATGCTGGCGACATGATCGTCGAGAATGCCGGCGAAGGCTACGATACGATCATCAGCTCCCTGTCGTTTGTGCTGTGGCAAAATGGCCAGAATATCGAAGCGTTGCAACTTCAAGGTACTGCAAACCTTAATGGTACCGGTAACGCTCTGGACAATACGATTACCGGCAATTCCGGCGACAACGAACTGAATGGAGCCGCTGGCGCTGACTGGATGATCGGCGGTGCTGGCAACGATACGTACATCGTCGACAATGTCGGCGACATGGTCGTCGAGAATGCGGGTGAGGGAACGGACCGTGTCTACAGCTCGGTGAACTTCACGTTGAGTGCGCATAGCCAGCACCTTGAGAACCTGTATCTGACTGGAAGTTGGAACATCAACGGCTACGGCAATGGGCTGGCGAACATCATTCAAGGCAACAGCGGCAACAACAGCCTCGGCGGTGGTGGTGGTAACGACACGCTGTATGGCGGTGGCGGCAACGACTCGCTCGATGGCGGTTGGGGTGCCGACCACATGGAAGGTGGCTGGGGCAACGACATCTATTATGTCGACAATGTCGGCGACACGATCGTCGAGCTTGAGAACGAGGGTACGGACAGTGTCTATTCCTCGATCACGTTCGGCCTGAGCTCTCAGAGCCAGCACCTCGAGAACCTGTATCTGCAGGGAACGGGGAACATCAACGGCTACGGCAACGGCCAGAACAACATCATCGCGGGCAACATCGGCAACAACAGCCTTGCCGGCGGTGGCGGCAACGACACGCTGTATGGCGGTGGCGGCAACGACACACTCGATGGCGGCTGGGGTGCCGATCACATGGTCGGCGGCTGGGGCAACGACACCTACTATGTCGACAGTGCCGGCGACACGATCGTGGAGCTTGCCGGAGAAGGGGTGGACAGCGTCTACGCCTCGATCACGTTCGGCCTGAGCTCGCAGAGCCAGCACCTCGAGAACCTGTATCTGCAGGGGACTGGGAACATCAACGGCTACGGCAACGGCCAGAACAACATCATCGCCGGCAACATCGGCAACAACAGCCTTGCGGGTGGCGGCGGCAACGACACGCTGTATGGCGGTGGCGGCAACGACACGCTCGATGGCGGCTGGGGTGCCGATCACATGGTCGGTGGCTGGGGCAACGACACCTACTATGTCGACAGCGCCGGCGACACGATCGTCGAGCTTGCCGGAGAAGGGGTGGACAGCGTCTATTCCTCGATCACGTTCGGCCTGAGTTCGCAGAGCCAGCACCTCGAGAACCTGTATCTGCAGGGGACGGGGAACATCAACGGCTACGGCAACGGCCAGAACAACATCATCGCCGGCAACATCGGTAACAACAGCCTTGCCGGTGGCAACGGCAACGACACGCTGTATGGCGGTGGCGGCAACGACAACCTGGATGGCGGCAACGGCAACGACATCCTCGATAGCGGCTGGGGGTCTGATTTCCTGAACGGCGGTGCAGGCAACGATACGCTGACCGGTGGGTCCGGCGATGACACGTTCGCGTTCCTGAACGCCGGCGATACTGACACGATCACCGACTTTGAGAACGGGGTCGACACGATCCGGATCGGGGTTGGCGCCAGTAACTTCTCGCAGGTGACGGTGACGGATGTGGGGGCGGACACGCACCTGACCTTCGGCAGCAACACGGTCATCCTGCAGAACTTCGACCACACGCTGATTTCCTCGGGTGACTTTGCATTCGTGTGACCCGGGCCGAGATGTGCTGACGAGATGGATGCCGGCGATTTTGCAGGATTGCCGGTATTCGCCCCGAACGGGCAATGGGCACCCTTGCGGGCTTTCGCTCAAGGGGCTCAAAATTGCCCGAGGCGTTTACAATTTGATTCTTATTGCGATAACTAACAGGGCTGACTGATCGAACCGCGTTTCTCGCTCGCAATTTCCCGCCTGAAGACCTCTCCCCGATAAAGTATTTCGGTTGCGGCGAGGGGCATTGATGCCAGGCTCAATCGTGCCGAGCGACGCCGTTCAAGGGGATTTGGGCCATTGCCAGGCTCATTGGAGGGGTTGAAATGACGACGTATTCAGGCGGAAACGGTAACGATACATTTTCGATCACCGGGTTCGGTCACGATTATATCGGGAGCGGCGGCAACGATACGATCACGCTTCTTCCTGAAGTCGACCTTTATGTCGATTACCGGGGCTTCTCGGCAGCGTTGACGGTTGTCATCGACGGGGACGCCGGCGGCGGTCAGGTCACGAAGGACGGGATCGGCACGGATACTTTCCTTGCCGGCGGGGAACTGGATCCGGACGTCAGTGCCCTGACATTCGGCCTCGGCTCGGGCAATGACAGCGTCACCATCGACGATCCCGGCGGCATTTTTTACAGCATCCAGTCCAGCGCCGGCAACGACACCATCACGAACCTCGGCGGGTTCGTTCGGGTCGACTATCGCAACGTCGGAACGGGCATCACCTATACCAGCAACAACGGCTCGGGCGTCAGCGGCACCGTGGTCGGGGCTGGCATGGGGACGGACACGCTCTCCAGCGTCTTCGAGATCATGGGCTCGGCCGGCAACGACACGTTCAATGGCGGCAACGGCGACGAGCGTTTCATCCCGCTCGGCGGCAATGACATCGTCAATGGCGGCGCCGGGTTCGACCTGGTCCGGTTCGATCGCGACGGCATGGGATCCGTCATTGTCGATCTTTCCGCCGGAACAGCGGTGGGAACGTTCAACGGCGTTGGATTCTCGCACAGCCTGTCCGGGATCGAATATGTCCGCGGGTCGCGTACGGAAAGCACACAGTTTACCGGCTCCAACGCTGACGAGCGGTTCGACGGTTATGCCGGCGACGATGTCTTCAACGGCGGCGGCGGCAACGACATCATCAATGTCGGCACCGGCAGCGACACGGTCTTTGGTTCGACCGGCAACGACACGATCAATGTTCTGGCGACTGAAGAGGTCTTCCTGAACTACAGTTCGTTCTCCAGCGCCTTGTCGGTCAATCTTACCGGCACGACGATGACCATCGACAAGGGCGTCGGTGGCACCGATACGGTCAATATCGGCGGGCCCTACGACGGCAGCGGCACGATTACCCTTGCTCTGGGCTCCGGCAACGACAATGTCACGATCGATTCGGTCTCTGGCATTTTTGTCCAGGTCCGAGGCGGCGCAGGCGACGATACGATCACCCAACTGGGTTACGGTTTTGTACGGGCGGATTATCGCAACGTTTCGTCCGGCATCACTTACACCAGTAACAACGGCATCAATGTCAGCGGTACGGTGACCGGAACAGGTGTCGGCACCGATACTCTGGTGGGCCTCTCGGAAATCCGCGGCACCGATTACGATGACGTCTTCAACGGCGGGTCCGGCAACGAGCGCTTTATTCTGCGCGGCGGCAACGACACGTTGAACGGCGGCGACGGCTACGACACGGTGCGTTTCGACCAGGACGGCATGGGGGCGGTGACTGTCAATCTTGAGGCAGGTACTGCAACAGGTCTGTTCAACGGCAATGCCTTCAGTCACACCCTGTCCGGCATCGAGGCGGTCCGCGGTTCGCGCACCGGCGACGACAGCCTGACGGGGTCGTCCGGCGATGACACACTGGAAGGGCGTGGCGGCAATGACACGCTGAACGGCGGGGCCGGCAACGACTACCTCGATGGTGGTGATGGCGACGACATCATCAACACCGGCGAGGGCGAGGATACGGTCATCGGGTCTGCCGGCAACGACACGATCAACGTCCTGCAGCAGCATGACGTTTATGTCGACTACGCCGGGTTCACCACCAACATGGCGATCAGCATGACCGGTACGGTCATGACCATCGACAAGGGAACCGGGGATGTCGACACGCTGAACGTGACGGGGCCCATCGATCCGGAGTTGGGCAGCGTCGCTCTCGCGCTCGGCTCCGGCAACGACACCGTGACGATCAACGCGACTGCGGGTATTTTCGTGCAGGTTCGCGGCGGCGCCGGCGACGACACCATCACGCAGACAGGTGATGGTTCGGTCCGTGCAGACTATCGCAACGCGTCGTCCGGTATCACCTATACCAGCAACAACGGCTCCGGCGTCAGCGGCACCGTGACCGGCGCAGGCATCGGCACCGATACCCTGGTCAACGTGAGCGAGATCCGCGGCTCCGACTCCAATGACGTCTTCAACGGCGGCGATGGCGACGAGCGTTTCATCCTGCGCGGCGGCAACGACACGGTCGATGGCGGCGGCGGGTTCGATACGGTGCGCTTCGATCGCAACGGTATGGGCGCTGTGACGGTCAATCTCGCGGCCGGTACGGCGACGGGTCTGTTCAACGGCAATGCCTTCAGCCATACGCTCGCCAATATCGAGCACGTTCGCGGATCGCGTACCGAGAGCGACACATTGACCGGTTCCAACGGAAACGACCGGCTCGAAGGTCTCGGCGGCAACGACACCCTGGACGGTGGCCTGGGAGCCGACACGCTGATCGGCGGTACGGGTGACGACACCTACTACGTGGACAACGTCGGCGACACAATCGTCGAGCTTGAGAATGAGGGCACGGACAGGGTCTACAGCTCGGTCACATTCGCTCTGAGCTCGCAGAGCCAGCACCTCGAGAACCTGTATCTGCAGGGAACGGGGAACATCAACGGCTACGGTAACGGCCAGAACAACATCATCGCGGGCAACGTCGGCAACAACAGCCTTGCCGGCGGTGGCGGCAACGACACCCTGTATGGCGGTGGTGGCAACGACACGCTTGATGGCGGTTGGGGTGCCGACCGCATGGAAGGTGGCTGGGGCAACGACACCTATTATGTCGATAATGTCGGCGATACGATCGTCGAGCTTGAGAACGAGGGCACGGACAGCGTCTACGCCTCGATCACGTTTGCCTTGAGCTCGCAGAGCCAGCACCTCGAGAACCTGTATCTGCAGGGAACGGGGAACATCAACGGCTATGGCAACGGCCAGAACAACATCATTGCCGGCAACAGCGGCGACAACAGCCTTGCTGGCGGTGGTGGCAACGACACGCTGTATGGCGGTGGCGGCAATGACTCGCTCGATGGCGGTTGGGGTGCCGACCATATGGAAGGTGGCGCCGGCAACGACATCTATTATGTCGACAATGTCGGCGACACGATCCTCGAGCTTGAGAACGAGGGTACGGACAGTGTCTATTCCTCGATCACGTTCGGCCTGAGCTCTCAGAGCCAGCACCTCGAGAACCTGTATCTGCAGGGAACGGGGAACATCAACGGCTACGGCAACGGCCAGAACAACATCATCGCGGGCAACATCGGCAACAACAGCCTTGCCGGCGGTGGCGGCAACGACACGCTGTATGGCGGTGGTGGCAACGACAGCCTGGATGGCGGCTGGGGTGCCGATCACATGGTCGGTGGCTGGGGCAACGACACCTACTATGTCGACAGCGCCGGCGACACGATCGTCGAGCTTGCCGGAGAAGGGGTGGACAGCGTCTACGCCTCGATCACGTTCGGCCTGAGCTCGCAGAGCCAGCACCTCGAGAACCTGTATCTGCAGGGGACTGGGAACATCAACGGCTACGGCAACGGCCAGAACAACATCATCGCGGGCAACATCGGCAACAACAGCCTTGCCGGCGGTGGCGGCAACGACACGCTGTATGGCGGTGGCGGCAACGACACGCTCGATGGCGGCTGGGGTGCCGATCACATGGTCGGCGGCTGGGGCAACGACACCTACTATGTCGACAGCGCCGGCGACACGATCGTCGAGCTTGCCGGAGAAGGGGTGGACAGCGTCTACGCCTCGATCACGTTCGGCCTGAGCTCTCAGAGCCAGCACCTCGAGAACCTGTATCTGCAGGGGACGGGGAATATCAACGGCTACGGCAACGGCCAGAACAACATCATCGCCGGCAACATCGGCAACAACAGCCTTGCCGGTGGCAACGGCAACGACACGCTGTATGGCGGTGGCGGCAACGACAACCTGGATGGCGGCAACGGCAACGACATCCTCGATAGCGGCTGGGGGTCTGACTTCCTGAACGGCGGTGCAGGCAACGATACGCTGACCGGTGGGTCCGGCGACGACACGTTCGCGTTCCTGAACGCCGGCGATACCGACACGATCACGGACTTCCAGGACGGGATCGATACGATTGCAATCGGCCTCGGGGTGACGCAGTTCTCGCAAATCACCGTGACGGATGTGGGGGCGGACACGCACCTGACCTTCGGCACCAACACCATCGTGCTGCAGAACTTCGACCACACGCTGGTGTCGGAGAGCGACTTCAGCTTCGTGTGATCCTGTTCAAGTATGACGTTGACATGTATACCGGCGACCCGCTTGGGCCGCCGGTCCTCGCGACGAGACTATGACTTGGGAAGATCCTGTTGGGGTTGCGTTGAAACTGCCGCAGGCGTCTACAATCGCATCTATATGGCGATAACTAACAGGGCTGACTATTCAAAACGGTGCTCCGCGCACGCATTTTCTGCCTGAAGACTTCTCCCCGATAAAGTATTTCGGTAGTTGGGAGGGCGTTGATGCCAGACTCAACCGCGCCGAGCGATGCCGTTTAGAGGCATTCGAGCCATTGCCAAGCTCACTAAAGGGGTTGAAATGACGACGTATTCAGGCGGAAGCGGAAACGATGTGTTCTCGATCACCGGGCTCGGTCACACTTATATCGGAACTGGTGGAAGCGATACGATAACGCTTACTCCTGAGGTCGGCCTTTACGTCGACTACTCAGCGTTCATCGAAGGACTCGCGGCCACCATGGAGCGTGGGCCGGGTGGAGAACACATAGTTGCCATATCCGGGGTCGGCTCAGACACGTTCGTCTTCAGCGGCGATTTTGATCCCGATGTCAGCAGTTTGACGATCGCCCCCGGTTTGGGCGATGACGCAATCGTAATCGATCGTTATTTCGGGATGCCCTGCGAGATTCTGTCGAGTGCAGGCGATGACACCATCACCGGTGGCTACGCTTGGTATGGTACTCCTGCGGCCGGTCAGTACGCCGGTTTCGTCAGCGTCGTCTATGCCGATGTCGCGTCGGGGATCGTCTATACCGGTAACAATGGCGCGAATGTCAGCGGCACTGTGACGGGCGTTGGGATCGGCACTGATACACTGGAAGATGTTGCTGTGATCGTCGGCTCGAACGGCGACGACACGTTCACCGGTGGCTGGGGCGATGAGCAATTTGTCATGCTCGGCGGCAACGATACCGTGAACGGAGGGGATGGCTGGGACTCCGTGAGGTTCGACCGGGTTGGTATGGGCGGCGTGACCGTGGATCTCGGCGCGGGCACGGCGACGGGAAGCTACAACGGCAATGCCTTCAGTCACACGCTGTCGAGCATCGAGGTTGTCCTCGGTTCCTCCGCAGAGGATATTATTACCGGCTCCTCGTCCTTTAACAGACTACAAGGGGGCGGCGGCAACGACACGATTTACGGTGTCGGCGGCATTAACATCATCGACGGTGGCGAAGGTGCCGATACAATGATCGGCGGCACCGGGAATGACTCATATATTGTGGACAATGTCGGCGACATCGTCATCGAGAACTCGAGCCGGGGTGGCCGCGATGGTGTGATGAGTTCGATTAGTTATACACTAACCGATTTTGTTGAAAGTCTGACTTTGGCCGGCTCCGCAAACATCAACGGTTACGGAAACGATCTGAACAATATTATTAACGGCAATTCGGGAAACAACATCCTGGATGGCGGTGCCGGCGCCGATGGAATGATCGGTTGGGATGGCGACGACACATATTATGTCGATAACATCGGTGATTCCATTCTTGAGAGTTCTGGAGGAGGTACAGATTCGATTTATAGCTCAATCTCGTTGGGGCTGAGCGTGTTTGCTTACGTCGAAAACTTGTATCTAATCGGGACTGGGAACATCAACGCGTGGGGTAGTTGGCAGGCGAACATCATCGCGGGCAACGTCGGCAACAACAACCTGGACGGCAATCAGGGCGACGACACGCTGTATGGCGGCGGCGGCAACGATACGCTTGATGGCGGCGACGGCGCCGACCATATGGAAGGCGGTTGGGGCAACGACACCTATTATGTCGACAATGTCGGCGACACGATCGTCGAGCTTGAGAACGAGGGTACGGACAGCGTCTACGCCTCGATCACGTTCGGCCTGAGTTCGCAGAGCCAGCACCTTGAGAACCTGTATCTGCAGGGTACAGGGAACATCAACGGCTACGGCAACGGCCAGAACAACAACATTCAAGGCAACAGCGGCAACAACAACCTTGCCGGCGGTGGCGGAAACGACACCTTGGATGGTGGCCTAGGCGCCGATCACATGATCGGCGGTTGGGGCAACGACACCTACTATGTCGACAGTGCCGGCGACACGATCGTCGAGCTTGAGAACGAGGGAACGGACAGCGTCTACAGCTCGATGACGTTCGGCCTGAGTTCGCAGAGCCAGCACCTCGAGAACCTGTATCTGCAGGGAACGGGGAACATCAACGGCTACGGCAACGGCCAGAACAACATCATCGCCGGCAACATCGGCAACAACAGCCTTGCCGGCGGTGGCGGCAACGACACGCTGTATGGCGGTGGCGGCAACGATACGCTCGATGGCGGCTGGGGTGCCGATCGCATGGTCGGTGGCTGGGGCAACGACACCTATTATGTCGATAATGTCGGCGACACGATCGTCGAGCTTGAGAACGAGGGTACGGACAGCGTCTATTCTTCGATCACGTTCGGCCTGAGCTCGCAGAGCCAGCACCTCGAGAACCTGTATCTGCAGGGGACTGGGAACATCAACGGCTACGGCAACGGCCAGAACAACATCATCGCCGGCAACATCGGCAACAACAGCCTTGCCGGCGGTGGCGGCAACGACACGCTGTATGGCGGTGGCGGCAACGATACGCTCGATGGCGGCTGGGGCGCCGATCACATGGTCGGCGGCTGGGGCAACGACACCTACTATGTCGACAGCGCCGGCGACACGATCGTCGAGCTTGCCGGAGAAGGGGTGGACAGCGTCTACGCCTCGATCACGTTCGGCCTGAGCTCTCAGAGCCAGCACCTCGAGAACCTGTATCTGCAGGGGACGGGGAATATCAACGGCTACGGCAACGGCCAGAACAACATCATCGCCGGCAACATCGGCAACAACAGCCTTGCGGGTGGCAACGGCAACGACACGCTGTATGGCGGTGGCGGCAACGACAACCTGGATGGCGGCAACGGCAACGACATCCTCGATAGCGGCTGGGGGTCTGACTTCCTGAACGGCGGTGCAGGCGACGACATCCTGACCGGTGGGTCTGGCGACGACACGTTCGCGTTCCTGAACGCTGGCGACACGGACACGATCACGGACTTCCAGGACGGGATCGATACGATTGCAATCGGCCTCGGGGTGACGCAGTTCTCGCAAATCACCGTGACGGATGTGGGGGCGGACACGCACCTGACCTTCGGCACCAACACCATCGTGCTGCAGAACTTCGACCACACGCTGATTTCGGAGAGCGACTTCAGCTTCGTGTGACCGGAGGATAGGGCGAGCGCCCGGCGGGGGAGAACTCTTCGCCGCCGGGACTTGCCGCGCTGCGACGCCTGTGCGACACGAAACGGCATGCGGAAGCTCTTCCGCATGCCGTTTCTATTTCATCGAACCCTACCAGAGATCCGATCATGGCCGCGGACACTGCCCACTCCGATGCCCTTGCCAGCCTGCGCGCCCGCCTTGCCGACCGCTCCGCCGTCATCGGCGTCATCGGTCTCGGCTATGTCGGCCTGCCGCTTGCCTTGCGCTTTTCGCAGATCGGCCATCCGATCGTCGGCTTCGACGTGGACCCGGCGAAGGTCGCAAGGCTCAACGCGGATCGCGGTTTTCCCCGCTATGTCGGCAATCGGCGCGAGGAGGTGCGGTTCGCCGGCCCCTTCGAAGCGACGACGGACTTCGCGCGCGCGGCTGACTGCGACGCGCTGATCATCTGCGTGCCGACGCCGCTCGGCCGCTTCCACGATCCGGATATCGGCTACATTCTCGATGCCGCCCGTGCCATCCGCCCCTACCTGCGCTCCGGCCAGGTGGTCGCGCTGGAATCGACCACTTATCCCGGCACCACCGAGGACGACATGCTGCCGGCGATGGCGCGCGAGGACCTGGTGGTGGGCCAGGACATCTTCGTCGTCTACTCGCCCGAGCGCGAGGATCCCGGCAACGCCAGCTTCGGCATCCGCGAGATCCCCAAGGTGGTGAGCGGCGTCACCGACGCCTGCCTTGCCGCGGCAGAAGCGCTCTATGGCTCCGCCGTCGACCAGCTGGTGCCGGTCTCCTCGACCCGCGTCGCCGAGATGACCAAGCTGCTGGAGAACATCCACCGTGCGGTCAATATCGGCCTCGTCAACGAGATGAAGACGCTCGCCGACCGCATGGGCATCGATATCTTCGACGTTATCCGCGCCGCCGCCACCAAGCCCTTCGGCTTCACTGCCTTCTATCCCGGCCCCGGCGTCGGCGGTCACTGCATCCCGGTCGACCCGTTCTACCTGACCTGGAAGGCGCGCGAATACGGCCTGCACACCCGCTTTATCGAGCTGGCCGGCGAGATCAACCGCTACATGCCGGACTTCATCGTCGAGAAGCTGATGGACGCGCTCAACGGCCACCGCAAGGCGCTCAACGGCGCGAAGGTGCTGGTGCTCGGAGCCGCCTTCAAGAAGAACATCGACGACATCCGCGAGTCGCCGAGCCTGATGGTGATGGAGCGGATCGTCGCGCGGGGAGGGGAGCTCTCCTATGCCGACCCCTTCGTGCCGCAGCTCTCGCTGGAAAGCGGCCACGCGTTTGCCGCCGTGGAGGCGGATGCCGAGACCATCGCCAGCCAGGACGCCATTGTCATCGCCACCGATCACGATGCCTTCGACTACGCGATGATCCTCGACAAGGCGAAGCTGGTGATCGACACCCGCGGCCGCTATCCGGCGAGCGAGCCGAAAGTGACGCGCGCCTGACCCTGTGCCAAAGGCCGGCATGGCGGACATGCCGGCCGTGACGATTGTATTTTTCCTGCCGGTCGGCTAACCCACGCAACGACATCTTGCGGGCTGCGGGCCGTCTTGACCCGGCAACCAAATCAGAACGGGACATCTGTGATGTACGAAGCCATCGATCCGAATCCCAATTTTCCCAAGCTCGAGGAAGACATCCTCAAGTTCTGGCAGGAAAACCGGATTTTCGAAGCTTCGGTGGAGAACCGCCGCAACCAGGACGGGGCGGGTGAGTACATCTTCTACGACGGCCCTCCCTTCGCCAACGGCTTGCCGCATTACGGGCACCTGGCCACCGGCTTCGTCAAGGACCTGATCCCGCGCTACCGCACCATGCGCGGCGACTGCGTCGAGCGCCGCTTCGGCTGGGACTGCCACGGCCTGCCGGCGGAGCTGACGTCGGAGAAGGAGCTCGGCATCTCGGGCCGCAACGAGATCCTCGAATACGGCATCGGCAAGTTCAACGAGCACTGCTCGGTCTCGGTCATGCGCTTCACCAACGAGTGGCGCTACTATGTCGAGCGCCAGGGCCGCTGGGTCGACTTCGAGAACGACTACAAGACGATGAACCTCTCCTTCATGGAGAGCGTGATCTGGGGCTTCAAGCAGCTCTGGGACAAGGGGCTGGTCTATCGCGGCTACCGCGTCGTGCCCTATTCCTGGGCCGTGCAGACGCCGCTGTCGAACTTCGAGACGCGCCTCGACAACTCCTATCGCGAGCGCCAGGACCCGGCGCTGACCGTCGGCTTCCTGCTCAAGGGCGAGCGCTTCGCCTCGGTGCCGACGCGCCTGCTCGCCTGGACGACGACGCCCTGGACCCTGCCGTCCAACCTTGCGCTCGCCGTATCGCCGGATCTCGATTACGCGATCCTGGAAAAGGACGGCGTGCGGGTGATCCTCGCCGAAGCGGCGCTGGAGCGCTACGAGCGCGAGTTCGGCGAGTGGCAGAAGGTCGGCGCGCTCAAGGGCGCGGAGCTGGCCGGCACCGCCTACGAGCCGCTCTTCCCGTATTTCAAGGACACCGAGAACGCCTTCGCCGTGCTTGCCGCTGCCTTCGTCGAGGCCGGCGACGGCACGGGCTGCGTGCACATCGCACCGGGCTTCGGTGAGGACGACTTCGAGCTGGCCCGCGACCGCGGCATCCCGCTGGTCGTGCCGGTGGACGAGGCGGGCAAGTTCACCGCCGAGGTTGCCGACTATGTCGGCCAGAACGTCATCGAGGCGAACAAGGACATCATCCGTGACCTCAAGGCGCGTGGCGATACCGTCTATCGCCACGAGACCTATCTTCACGACTATCCCCACTGCTGGCGCACCGACACGCCGCTGATCTACAAGGCGATCGACGCCTGGTATGTCGCCGTATCGCAGTTCAAGGACCGGATGGTCGAGCTCAACCAGCAGATCGACTGGGTTCCCTCGCATGTGCGCGACGGCCAGTTCGGAAAGTGGCTGGAAAACGCCCGCGACTGGAACATCTCGCGCAACCGCTTCTGGGGCTGCCCGATCCCGGTCTGGGTGAGCGACGACCCCAACCATCCGCGCATGGACGTCTACGGCTCGCTGGAGGAGCTGGAGCGCGACTTCGGCGTGAAGGTAGACAACCTGCACCGTCCGATGATCGACGAGCTGGTCCGCCCGAACCCGGACGATCCGACCGGCAAGGCGATGATGCGCCGCGTGCCGGAAGTGCTCGACGTGTGGTTCGATTCCGGCTCGATGCCCTTCGCCCAGCAGCACTATCCGTTCGAGAACAAGGAGCATTTCGAGCGGAACTTCCCGGCCGACTTCATCGTCGAATACGTCGCCCAGACCCGCGGCTGGTTCTACACGCTGATGGTCCTGTCGACGGCGATCTTCGACCGTGCGCCGTTCCGCAATGCGGTCTGCCACGGCGTGGTGCTGGACGAGAACAAGCAGAAGCTCTCCAAGCGGCTGCAGAACTATCCGGACCCGGTCGGCGTCTTCAACACCTACGGCGCCGACGCGCTGCGCTGGTACATGCTGTCCTCGCCGCTGCTGGTCGGCGGCGACCTGGCTGTGGCCAAGGACGGCCGCGGCATCGCCCAGGCGCTGCGCCAGGCGATCATCCCGATCTGGAGCGCCTATTACTTCTTCACGCTCTATGCCAATGCCGACCAGTACAAGGCGCAGGTCCGCTTCGACCAGAAGGGCCTGCTGGACCGCTATATCCTGGCCAAGACCCGCGAGCTGATCGAGCAGATCGAGGGCTCGCTGGATGCCTACGATATCCCGTCCGCCTATTCGCATGTGCCGGGCTATATCGACGCGCTCAACAACTGGTACATCCGCCGTTCGCGCTCGCGCTTCTGGGGCGAGGAGCTGAACGACGACAAGCGCGACGCGCTGGACACGCTCTACACGGTGCTGACGCACCTGATGCGCGTGCTGGCCCCGATGATGCCGTTCGTCAGCGAGCGCATCTACAAGGGCCTGACGGGCGAACTGTCGGTGCATCTGGCCGACTGGCCGGAAGCGGCCAGGATGCCGAGCGATCCGGATCTCGTGCGCCGCATGGACCTCATCCGCGACGTTTGCAACTCGGTGATGTCGCTGCGCGAGGCCAAGCGCCTGCGCGCCCGCCTGCCGCTGAAGACGCTGACCGTCGCCCATGCGGACATCGAGGATCTGCGCCCGTATTCGCAGCTGATCGCCGACGAGGTGAACGTCAAGGAACTGGTGCTGGAGGCCGATCCGCTGTCGGTCGGCGAGCACAGCCTGGTGGTCAAGCCGCAGATCGGCAAGCGCCTGGGCCAGAAGATGAAGGAGGTGATGACCGCCTCCAAGACCGGCAACTGGACGCTGCGGTCCGACGGCATCGTCGAGCTGGCGGGCGTCGAGCTGCCGCCCGAAGACTACACCATGCGCGTCATGGCACCGGAAGGCTCCGACACGGGTCTCTTCGATGCCAGCCGCGGCGTGGTGGTGATGGACACGCGGATCTATCCGGAGCTGGAGCGCGAAGGTTATGCCCGCGACGTGGTCCGCCTCATCCAGCAGACCCGCAAGGATGGCGGGCTGCAGGTGACCGACCGCATCCGTCTCAATCTGGTCCTGCCGGAGACGCTGGTCCAGGCAGTGGAGGAGCATCGCTCCCGCATCGCCCAGGACACGCTGGCGCTGGAGCTGACCATCGGCGGCGCGCTGGACGGAGCCTACCGCGCCACGCACGAGGTCGGCGGCAGCGAGATCGCCATCGAGCTCGTCAAGGCCGAGGCCTGATCGCGGGGATTGCACTGACAAGGCCCGCGGGGACAAGTGCCCCGCGGACCAACGCCTGGCGCGGTCCGGCGGCGGACCACGACGACGGGGACAAGCGGTAAAACGAGATTGAGAGAGCTTTCTCGAAATCTCGCGTCGCCGTTTGAGCGTTTGATTTTAAGTATCTGAAATTGTTTTGTTATTTTTGTTGGGTTGTTCTCCCGAATTTCGAGACGGATTTTGCAAAAATCGCTCTCGAAATCCGCTGAAATCGAGACCGCTGTCCAAACCGGCCGGACGGCTTGAGTGATCGGGCGACGAACCTGCCCGCATCGCTTCCCCCTTGCGCAAACCTCCCCCGCGTCTCCGCTTACGCTTCGTGTGGGATGACGCCGGAGAGGTTGGAGCGCAGCGCTGGCGGTGACCGGCCGACGCGAACCCACCCCTCGGCTGTCGTCCCGGTTTCGGCGAAGCCGAAGACCGGGAACCAGTAACCCCGAACGGATCTGCTCGAGCCTCGGCGTTGCCGCCGGACCGTTGGTGGCGGCCGTCATCGCGCCACCGTCAGCCCCCACGGATACTGGATACCTGCCTTCGCAGGTATGACAACCGAGAGTGGGGTGCGTGCCGTCCGTCTCACGCCTGCTGAGGGTGCCAATGGGTCCCGGCTCTCCGGCTTCGCCTGCGGCCGGGATGACCCTTGAGGGGTGGGGCAGCGTTGCGGCTCGCCGATCCGGCCGGGATGATCTCCGAAGGGAGGCGCCGCCCGTCCCCTACAACCGGACCGGCTCGCCGCTTTGCGCGGAGAGCGTTGCCGCGTCGGCGAGCCGCTGCGCCATCAGTCCGTCATGGCCGCTCGGTGAGGGCAGGGTGGTGCCGCGCGCGCAGTCGATGAAGGCGGCGAGCTGCAGCCGGTAGGCTTGCGCGTAGCGCTCCAGGAAGAAGTTCTGCACCGGGTCGGCGGTGAAGCCCGAGGCGGTCGCCAGTTCCACCGTCGTCTCGTGCTGGTTGCCGGCGCGCAGCAGGCCGAGCGAGCCGTGCACCTCCACCCGCTGGTCGTAGCCGTAGGTGGCGCGGCGCGAGTTGGAGATCTGGCAGATCCTGCCGCGCGCGGTCTTCAGCAGCACCGCGGCGGTGTCGACATCGCCCGCCTTGCCGATCTCAGGGTCGACGAGGGCGGAGCCGACCGCATGCACCTCCACCGGCTCGTCGCCGAGCAGGAAGCGCGCCATGTCGAAGTCGTGGATCATCATGTCGCGGAAGAGGCCGCCCGAGCGCTCGATATAGGAGACCGGGGGCGGGGAGGGATCGCGCGACAGGATCGTCACCAGCTCGACCTCGCCGATCCGCCCTTCCGCGATGCGCGCGCGCAAGGAGGCGAAGTTCGGGTCGAAGCGGCGGTTGAAGCCGATGAACAGCGGCACGCCGGCCGCCTCGACCACCTCAAGCACGCCCTCGATGCGCTGCGCCGACATGTCGACGGGCTTTTCGCAGAAGATCGCCTTGCCGGCTTTGGCGGCGCGCTCGATGAAATCCGAGTGGGTGTCGGTCGGCGAGGCGATCAGCACCGCGTTCGATCCCTTGCCCTCCAGCGCCTCGTCGAGCGAGATCACCGGCGCGCCGAGGCGCGTTGCAAGGGTTGCGGCGGCCACTTCCACCGCATCGCAGATGCCGGCCAGCCGGACGTCGTTGGTCTCCGCCGCACGCGCGGCCAGATTGGCGGCGTGGATCTGGCCGATCCGGCCCGCACCGATGACAGCTACAGACAGCAAGGTCTTGATCCTTTCGAGGAACGTTTATTCCATATTGACGCAATCATAGAATTTGCGTTTCATCCACGCAAGATCGCATGCACCGGCATGCGGGCCGTTTCCGGACGTTACGCACCGGTTTCGGCCGGGTATCGCGTGCCGGACACTGTCGCAAGGAGACAGCGCCATGACCAGCCCGGACGGGTCCCTCGGTGTCGGCCTGATCGGCACCGGCTACATGGGCAAGTGCCACGCGCTGGCCTGGAATGCGGTGCGCGCCGTCTTCGGCGATGTGGCGCGTCCAAGGCTCGAAATGCTGGCGGAGGTCAACGAGGATCTGGCCCGCCAGCGGGCCTCGGCCTTCGGCTTTGCCCGTGCCACTTCCGACTGGCGGGCGCTGGTGAACGACGCGGGCGTCGATGTGGTGTCGATCACGACGCCGAACGCGTTTCATCCGGAGATGGCGATTGCCGCGCTGCAGGCCGGCAAGCATGTGTGGTGCGAAAAGCCGATGGCGCCGGCTCTTGCCGATGCGCAAGGGATGCTGGCGGCGGCGCGCAGCAGCGGGCGCATCGCGGCGCTCGGCTACAACTACATCCAGAACCCGGCCTTTCGCGAGATCGCCCGCATGATCGCGGATGGTGCCATCGGCGAGCCCATCCAGTTCCGCGCCGAGATGGACGAGGACTTCATGGCCGACCCGGAGCAGGCCTTCTATTGGAAGAGCGAGGCGAGTTCCGGCTACGGCGCGCTCGACGATTTCGCCGTGCACCCGCTGTCGCTGGCGCACCGGCTGTTCGGCAAGGCGGAGCGGGTGTTCTGCGACATGGCGAAGCCCTATGCCACCCGGCCGCTGGCCGAGGGCGGGCGCCGCGCCGTGGAAACCCACGACATGGCCAATGTCCTGCTGCGCTTTTCCGGTGGGCTGCAGGCGAGCCTGCTGGTCAACCGGTCGGCCTGGGGGCGCAAGGGCCGCATCGCGCTGCAGGTCTTCGGCTCGAAGGGCTCGATCCTCTACGACCAGGAGCGGATGAACGAGATCGAGCTGTACAGCGCGACCGGCGATCCCGCCCGCCAGGGCTTTACCCGCATTCTCACGGGACCTGCGCACCCGCCCTATGGCAGCTTCGTGCCGGCGCCGGGCCACGGTCTCGGCTTCAACGATCTCAAGGTGATCGAATGCCGCGAGCTGATCCGCCTCATCCGGGGCGAACCGGCGAGCCTGATCACTTTCGAGGAAGGGATCGAGATCGAGCGCACGGTGCATGCCGCTGCCCGGTCCTTTGCCAGCGGCGGCTGGGAAGAGGTCGGCTGATCAGCTCGCCTGCGAGCGGCGCCCGGTGATCTCGCGGGCCTCGGTCAGCGCTTGCCGCAGCACCGCATCGACCTCCGGACCGCCCATCTGGCTGACGTTGAAGCGCATGAATCCGGTCTGCGTCTGCGCCGCGCTGAAGGCGTTGCCCGGCGCCAGCACGATGCCCCGCTTCAGCGCGGCACGGGCGACATCGGCCGCATCCAACCCCTCCGGCAGCCGGCACCACAGGTAGAAGCCGCCGCGCGGCTCCAGCCACGGTGTGATGCCGAGCGCGCTGAGCCGTGACGCTGCCTGCCTCCGCGCCCTGGCAAGGCGGCCCTGCAGGGCAGCGACATGCTTGCGATAGCCGCCATCGGCCAGCACAACGCGCAGCAGCTCGGCCGCCATCGGGCTCGGCCCGCCGAAATTCGTCGCCACCTGCAGGTCGATCAGCGCGGAGATCCAGTCGGGCCGGGCGGCGATGTAGCCGCAGCGGGCCGAGGCCGACAGCGTCTTGGAGAAGCTGCCGATGCGGATCACCCGCTCCAGCCCGTCGAGCGCGGCAAGGCGGGGGGAGGGCTCCGGCTCGAAGGCGGCGAAGATGTCGTCCTCGATGATGGTGAGGTCGTGCTGCGCGGCGAGCACCAGGAGCCGGTGCGCCACGGGAGCCGAGATGGTAGCGCCGGTCGGATTGTGCAGGGCGGAGTTGGTGAGGTAGAGGCGCGGCCGCGCGCTCGCCAGCACCTGCGCGAACCGCTCCGTGTCCGGTCCCTGCGGGGTGTAGGGAACCCCGACGATCCGCACCTGATGCGCCCGCAGCAAGGCCTGGAAGTTGAAATAGCAGGGATCGTCGACCAGAACCGTGTCGCCGGGGCGCAGCAGCAGCCGGCAGATCAGGTCCATTCCTTGTGTCCCCGAACCGGCCAGCAGGATGCGGTCGGGCGGCACGTCCAGCCCCTGCTCGGCAAGATCGCGGGCGATGAGGCGGCGCAACTCGCCCTGACCCTGCGCGCTGCCGTAGTCGGCGAGCGTTTCCGCCTCCACCCGCGACAGGGCGCGCAGGGCCCGCCGGAGAGCATCGGTGGGCATCCAGTCGGCCGGCAGCCAGCCGCAGCCGGGCTTGGGCAGGGCGGGATCCGCATCCAGCGCCTGGCGCGAGATCCAGAAAGGGTCGATGGCCCGGTCGAGCCGTGCTCCCGTGGCGGCGATCTGAAGCGGCTGCGGCGTGTCCAGCACGAAGAAGCCGGAACCGCGCCGGGCTGTGATCAGCCCGTCGGCGGCCAGCCGGTCGTAGGCCTCCACCACGGTGGAGGGCGAGACCTGCATGGAGGCGGCGAGCCCGCGGATCGAGGGAAGGCGCTCGCCCGGCGTCAGCGTCCGCGTCTCGATCCGCTTGCGGATCGCGGCCATCACGGTTTGCGTGCGCGTGCTCCGGGTCATCCTGTTGCCCATCTGTATGGTCGATTGCATCAATACAGTTTGGATCGATTGTACTGGTCTGTACCTGTCTCCGCCAGCGCTCCTGCGCCACACCTTGCGGATGATGGACAGGAACAGCGGCATGCACTCACCTCTCGCCGCCTGGGGCAACGGTCTCCTCGGCGTTCTGATCTTCAGCGGCTCGCTGCCGGCGACCCGCGTTGCGGTCGGCGGGTTCAGCCCGCTGTTTCTCACCTCGGCGCGCGCGGTGCTGGCGGCGCTGATGGCCGGCGCGATCCTGCTCGTGCTGCGCCAGAAGCGCCCGGCGGCGGGCGACGTGGTGCCGCTGGTGCTGGTTGCGCTCGGCGTCGTCGTCGGCTTTCCGCTGCTGACCGCCATGGCGCTGGAGCATGTCACTGCGGCCCATTCCATCGTCTTCATCGGGTTGTTGCCGCTGTCGACGGCGATCTTTGGCGTGTTGCGCGGCGGCGAGCGCCCGCGTCCGCTGTTCTGGGCGTTTTCCGGCGCCGGCGCGCTGGCCGTCGCCCTCTTCGCTGTGCAGGGCAACGGCGAGATCTCGCTGGTCGGCGACCTGCTGATGCTTGCTGCGATCCTCGTCTGCGGCTTCGCCTATGCGGAAGGCGCGCGGCTGGCGCGTCGTCTTGGCGGCTGGCAGGTGATCTGCTGGGCGCTGGTCTTCTCTCTGCCGCCGATGGTCGCGCTGGCTCTGCTGGTCCATCCGCAGACGCTTGCCGGCATTGCCATGCCCGCCTGGGCCGGCCTTGCCTATGTCTCGGTCTTCTCGATGCTGGTCGGCTTCTTCTTCTGGTATCGCGGCCTTGCGCTCGGCGGCATTGCCGGCGTCGGCCAGCTGCAATTGCTGCAGCCCTTCTTCGGCCTGCTGCTGGCCGGTCTGCTGCTCGCCGAGCCGGTCGCCCCGTCGATGATCGCCGTCACCGTCTTCGTGGTGGCCTGCGTCGTCGGGGCGCGCCGTTTCGCCTGAGCGGCGCGCTCAGGAAAAGATCCCGCGTTCGCTCGCCACCGCCTCGGAGATGAAATCCGCGACCACGCGCACGCGCCCAAGGTCGCGGACGCTCTCATGCAGCACCAGCCAGTAGCCGCGCGAGATCGTGCGCTCGGGCAGCACCTGCACCAGGTCGGGGTCGCTGCGGGCGATGAAGGCATGCAGGATGCCGATGCCGGCACCAGCGCGCACCGCCTCGGTCTGGCCGAGCGCGGAAGCGATCTCGAAGCGCGGCTGGAAGGCGCGGTCGATCTCCTCGGCATAGGCGAGCGCGCCGGAATAGACGAGATCCTCCACATAGCCGACCAGCGCGTGCGACTTGAGCTCCGCAGCGGTTTTCGGCGTGCCGGCCCGGGCGAGATAGGCGCGCGAGGCGTAGAGGCCGAGCGTGTAGTCGACCAGCTTGCGCGCCACCAGCCGGCCATGGTCCGGCCGCTCCACGGTGATGGCGATGTCCGCCTCGCGCCGCGACAGGGAGACCGCGCGGGGAACGGGGACGAGCTGCAGTGTCAGGGCCGGGTGGCGCTCGGTCAAGGTGCCGAGGCGCGGGGCGAGGAAGGCGACGCCGAAACCGTCGGGCGCGCCGATCCGCACGGTGCCGGAGACTGCGACATCCGCATCGCCGATCTCGGCGCGGGCCTCCAGCATCTCCGCCTCGATCCGCTCGGCGGTGGCGAGGAACCGCTCGCCGGCCGTCGTCAGCGCCGATCCGGTGGTGCGCCGGTCGACCAGCTTCACGCCGAGATCGTCCTCCAGCGCGCTGAGGCGGCGCGCCACCGTCGCGTGATTGACGCCGAGCGCTCTTGCGGCGGCCAGCAATTGTCCGCTGCGCGCCACGGCGAGGAAAATGCGTGTATCGTCCCAGTTCATGCGCGTTCTCCGGCAGGCTTCGGGGGGCAGCTGCGGATCAGCGCTAGCATGGCTATAAATTTCGCACAACGGATGCGGCTTTCCGCCTATTGTGCGCAACAAAAAACGAAGGCATGACAGTGTCAGCCTCGAACGTGGCATCTGGCCGCGAGAAGCTGCGCGCTCCATCGTGCGGGCTGCGCCACAAGGGAGAGAACGACCCATGAAGACAATCGGACATTTCATCGGCGGCAAGCATGTCGAGGGCACCTCGGGCCGGTTTGCCGACGTCTACAACCCGGCCACCGGTGAGGTTCAGGCCAAGGTGGCGCTCGCCTCGCAGGCAGAGCTGCGCGCCGCGGTCGAGAACGCCGCTGCCGCCCAGCCGGCATGGGCCGCCCAGAACCCGCAGAAGCGCGCCCGCGTGCTGATGAAGTTCGTCGACCTGCTGCATCGCGACATGGACAAGCTCGCCGAGGCGCTGTCGCGCGAGCACGGCAAGACCATTCCGGACGCCAAGGGCGACATCATCCGCGGTCTCGAGGTTGCCGAGTTCTGCATCGGCGCGCCGCACCTGCTGAAGGGCGAGTTCACGGAAGGTGCGGGCCCCGGCATCGACATGTACTCCATGCGCCAGCCGCTGGGCGTCGTTGCCGGCATCACGCCGTTCAACTTCCCGGCGATGATCCCGATGTGGAAGTTCTGCCCGGCGATTGCCGCCGGCAACGCCTTCATCCTGAAGCCGTCGGAGCGTGACCCGTCCGTGCCGATGATGCTGGCCGAGCTGATGATCGAGGCGGGCCTGCCGGCCGGCGTCCTCAACGTCGTCAACGGCGACAAGGAAGCGGTCGACGGCGTCCTGGACGATCCGGACATCATGGCGGTCGGCTTCGTCGGCTCCACCTCCATCGCGGCCTACGTCTATTCGCGTGCCACCGCCAACGGCAAGCGCGCGCAGTGCTTCGGCGGCGCCAAGAACCACATGATCATCATGCCGGATGCCGACATGGACCAGGCGGCCGATGCGCTGATCGGCGCCGGCTATGGTGCTGCCGGCGAGCGCTGCATGGCGATCTCGGTTGCCGTCCCGGTCGGCGAGGAAGCCGCCAACGCGCTGATGAAGCGCCTGATCCCGCGCGTCGAAGCGCTGAAGATCGGGCCTTACACCGCCGGCAACGATGTCGACTTCGGCCCGCTCGTCACCGCCCAGGCGCTGGCTCGCGTCAAGGGCCTGGTCGACCAGGGCGTGAAGGAAGGCGCGACGCTCGCAGTCGACGGCCGCAACTTCACCATGCAGGGCTACGAGAACGGCTACTTCATGGGCGGCTGCCTGTTCGACAACGTCACCAAGGACATGTCGATCTACAAGGAAGAGATCTTCGGTCCGGTGCTCTCCGTCGTGCGCGCCAAGGACTATGACGAGGCGCTCGAGCTGCCGATGAGCCACGAATACGGCAACGGCACCGCGATCTTCACCCGCGACGGCGACACGGCCCGCGACTTCGCCAGCCGCATCAACATCGGCATGGTCGGCATCAACGTGCCGATCCCGGTGCCGCTCGCCTACCACACGTTCGGCGGCTGGAAGAAGTCCGGCTTCGGCGATCTCAACCAGCACGGCCCGGATGCGTTCCGCTTCTACACGCGGACGAAGACGGTGACCTCGCGCTGGCCGTCGGGCCTGAAGGACGGCGCCGAGTTCGTCATTCCGACCATGAAGTGAGCCTTGGTCCGGCCCTTCGGGGCCGGACCGATCGTGCCGGTGGCACGACCGCGAGTGCACGCGGGCGCCAGCCCGCGCCACGACCGCCACCCGGAAATATTGCGAAACCTGCTTCGGCCTGGCCGGGGCGGGTTTTTGTTTGCGCGAGGAGGGGAGCCGGTTGGCATGGCGCGGGAGCTTGAAAACGCTTCCTGATCCACCTGTCCGCCCGGCCTTCGGCGACACGTCCGCCTTGCTAAATATGCCGTGGCTTGTTTACCTGTCGCCCAGGGGCAAACTGGGCTGGCATCGGGGTCGGGAGGCACTCTCCTCGTCGTCGGCGACTGGACGGAAAATTCACAGGTCGGGCAATACGGAAGCGAGTAGATTTATGTCGAAGCGTGAAGTGGTGTTCCTGTCGGGGGTGCGTACGGCCATCGGGTCGTTCGGCGGTGCCTTGAAATCCGTGCCGCCGACCGAGCTCGGCGCCAAGGTCGCTGCCGAAGCTGTGCGCCGCTCGGGCGTCGAACCCCAAGAAATCGGCCATGTCGTCTTCGGCCATGTCATCAACACCGAGCCGCGCGACATGTATCTGGCGCGGGTTGCGGCAGTGGATGCCGGCATTCCGGTGGAAACCCCGGCGCTGACGCTGAACCGGCTTTGCGGTTCGGGCGCGCAGGCCATCGTCTCCGCCGCGCAGTCGATCCTGCTCGGCGATGCCGACTATGCGCTGGCGGGCGGCGCCGAATCCATGAGCCGTGCCCCGTTCTCCAGCCCCGGTGCCCGCTTCGGCGTGAAGATGGGCGATGCGGTGATGCACGACATGATGCTCGGCGCGCTGAATGATCCCTTCGGCGGCGGCCATATGGGCATCACGGCGGAGAATGTCGCCGCCCGCTACAACATCAGCCGCGAGGCGCAGGATTCGCTCGCGGTGGAGAGCCAGCATCGGGCGGGGCTCGCCATCCGGGACGGGCGCTTCAAGGAGCAGATCCTGCCGATCGAGGTGCAGGCCGGGCGCACCGCCGTCACCTTCGACACCGACGAGCATGTGCGGGCCGACACCTCGCCCTCGACGCTCAGCAGCCTGCGTCCGGTCTTCCGCAAGGACGGCTCGGTGACCGCCGGCAACTCGTCCGGCATCAATGACGGTGCGGCAGCGGTGGTGCTGGCCGACCGGGCGCTGGCGGAAGCGCGCGGGCTGAAGCCGATGGCCCGGCTGGTCGGCTATGCCCATGCGGGCGTCGAGCCGGACGTGATGGGCATCGGCCCGGTCCCGGCGGTGCAGAAGCTGTTCGAAAAGACCGGCCTCACGGCCGCCGATTTCGACCTCATCGAATCGAACGAGGCCTTCGCGGCGCAGGCCTGTGCGGTCATGCGCGAGCTCGGCTTCCCCTCCGACCGGGTCAACCCCAATGGCGGGGCCATCGCGCTTGGCCATCCGGTCGGCGCCACCGGCTGCATCATCACGGTCAAGGCGCTCTACGAGCTGGAGCGCACCGGCGGCCGCTACGGCCTGGTCACCATGTGCATCGGCGGCGGCCAGGGCATTGCGCTGGCCATCGAGAACCTGAACGTCGACTGATCGGGCGCGGGGCCTTTTCCTTTGTTGAAAAGGCCCCATCTGCCTGTCGGTCGCTGCCCGCCGCGGATAGGACGGGTGGGGCGTTGCGTTGCCCGATCATGGAATCCAAGGACATGACCCTGTCGGCCCTGCGGCTTGCCGCCGCCCTTGTGCTCGTCCCGCTCGCGGGCGTTCCTTCCGCGCTCTCTCAAGCCGCTTTTCCTGACGGGGCTCCCTCCGGCGGGTTCTCTCTGTCGGACGGCGCGGACCATCCGCTCGCCGCGCGTGTCTGGTCCGTCGCAAGGTCCGCCTTCGTGCCGCCGGCCGAGGTCGAGCAGGTGGTCGCAGGCGCGCGCTTCGTGCTGCTCGGCGAGATCCACGACAACCCTGACCATCACGCGCTGCAGGCACGGCTGTTGGCGGCGGCGGCGGGGAAGGGCGCGCGCAAGCCCGCCGTGGTGCTGGAGATGCTGCCCCGCGACCGGCAGGGCGATGTCGATGCCTATCTCGTCGAGGGCAAGGGCACGGCGGAGGGTTTCGGCGAGGCACTTCGCTGGGCGGAGAGCGGCTGGCCGGATTATGCGATCTACCGGCCGGTGATCGAGGTCGCGGTCGCGCAGGGCTTGCCGGTCGTTGCCGGCGATACGCCGCGCGGCGAGCGCCGCAAGATCGCGGCGGAAGGCATGGCGGCGCTCGGCGCGGACGAGGTGGCGGCGCTGCGGCTTTCCGAGCCCTTGGGCGAGGCGGCGGACGGTGCCATGCTCGACACCCTGTTCGACGGGCATTGCGCAATGATGCCGCGCGAGGCGCTGACCCCGCTCGTCGCCGTGCAGCGCCTGCGCGATGCAAGGCTTGCCGATGCGATGATTTCAGCGGGCGACGAAGGGGCTGTCCTGATCGCAGGCAGCGGCCATGTCCGCAAGGATCTCGGCGTGCCGCGCTATCTCGAATGGCGGGCGCCGGACGCGAAGGCCGTTGCCGTCGGCTTCGTCGAGGTGAGGGAAGGCGAGAACGAGCCCTCGCTCTATGCGGGCGGAACCGCGGACCTTCCGCCCCCTTACGACTATCTCTGGTTCACGCCCCGCAAGGATCGCGGGGATCCTTGCGAGGAATTGAAGGAGCGGTTCGGCGGCAAGAAGTAAGGGCCGCAGGCGAACGGCTCAGGGGGCCGGGGCGGCCGGTTGCGGCTGGGATGCCGGCGCCGCCACGGCGCCCGGACCCAGCAGGGCCAGATCGTAGCACTGCCGGATCTGCACGGCCTGGTCGGGCGTCAACTCCTGCCCCTGTACCGAGAATTCCTCGAACGTCACCTTGTAGTTCGAAGACGTGATGACCGAGTTTTGGGAGACGCGGTACGGCTTCGGCACATTGGCCTGCTCCACGCAATTTGCGTAAGCCATCAATTCCTTGGGGGCTTTTGCTCCGCCGCAGGCGGCAACCAGAGAGGCCGAGGCAAAAACAAGGGCAAGCGTAGTCAATCGGTGCATGCTGAACTTCCATGACATGAAATGAAAGACACTGTGACGGCCGCACCATAAGCGAGCATCGCCACGAGGTCTTCCCCTCATGTCATGTTTTTCGCCCGCCGTCAGGCGGCGGCGGGATCAGCGCGACGGGTCGCTGCCGGCGGCGGCAAGACGCGGCGTCTCGCCGGTCTCGTCGTCCGGGTCCTCGTCCTTGCGTGCGGCCGGGGCGTCGTCCTCGTCGTCGTCCTGGGCGTCGTCCTTCGTTGCCGCGCGCGGCGGAGCGGGCGGCCTCGGCGCCGGGGAACCGGCGGTGTCCGTCTGCGGCGCACCGGACGCCGGGCGCGCGTCCTGCGCGGCGGCTGCAGCCACCGCCGCAGACGGGGCCTCCGTTGCCTCCGGCCGGTCATAGGCGCTCTTGCGCCGTGCCAGCACCTTGGCCCGCGCCCGGTTGCGGCGGATGCGTCCGGCGATCCGGCGGGCGACCTTGTAGATGTCCTCGCGCGAGAAGAAGAAGGGCAGGGTCGGTTCCGCCGGCTCGACATGCTCGACGGCAAGGCCGACGGCGGTGATGACGTGGTCGTCATCGATCGCGCGAACCACCAGGTCGATGTCGCCATAGGCGACGCGGTCGGTCGGCTCCACGTCGTCGCCGAGCTCGCGCATCATGAAGGCGCGCAAGGTCAGGTCCGCATCGCCCTTGTTGACGTGGAAGCCGTAGAGCGCGCCGAGCTCGGCCAGCCGGGTCTCCGGGTCGAGGTCGAAGTCGCCGAACAGCGCCGGGTCGTTCTCCTCCTGCGTCGCGGCGGCGAACAGCGTGTCGAGCACCGGCACCTGGCGCGGGCTGGCGAGGATGTAGAGCCGGTCGCCGGGCTGCGGCTTGCCGGCCTTCTGCAGGCGGATGTTGCGGCCCTCGCGCAGGATCAGCACCGGCCGCGCCCAGCGGGGAATACGCTCGCCCCGGGCGACCGGGCTCGCCGGATGGACGGTGTAGCCGACCAGTTCCAGGTCCTGGCCGCCGGGCAGCTCCAGCTCGATACGGTCGACCGGCCCCATGCGCGCGGGCACGGTCAGCTTCAGCCAGCGCGCCATGGGGCGGATCGTCCAGCCCTGCAGCACCAGCGAGGTCAGCACGATGAGGAACGTGACGTTGAAGATCTCCTGCGCGTTCGGCAGGCCGGAAATCAGCGGCAGGATGGCGAGCAGGATCGACACGGCTCCGCGCAGACCCACCCAGGACACGAAGGCGATCTCGCTGCGGGAAAAGCCGAAGGGCATCAGGCACAGCCAGACCGCGAAGGGGCGGGCGAGGAAGATCAGCACGGCGGCAAGGCCGAAGCCCTGCACCGCCACGTCGCCGAACTGCGAGGGCGCCGCCAGCAGGCCGAGCGTGACGAACATGCCGATCTGGCTGAGCCAGGTCGTGCCGCCCTGGAACTTCTTGAGCGAAGGCTGCTGGCGCATGCGGACATTGCCGCACAGGATGCCGGCGACATAGACCGCCAGGAAGCCGCTGCCGCCGACCAGGGTGGTCACGGTCATCAAGACCAGCGCCAGCGCCAGCACCAGGATGGGATAGAGCGCGGCTTCGAGCTTGATGCGATTGACGATCTGGACGATGGCATAGCCGCCGGCCAGGCCCGCCAGCAGGCCGAGGCCCATCTGCCGGACGAATTCCAGGATCATCTCGGCGCCGGCCGCCGCATCCGCTTCCATCGAGCCGGCGGTGATCATGCCGATCAGCGTCACCGTGAGGAAGATGGCCATGGGGTCGTTCGAGCCGGATTCGACTTCCAGCGTCGCGGAGATCATCTCGCGCAGGTTCACCCCGCCGACCCGAAGCAGGAAGAACACCGCGGCCGCGTCGGTCGAGCCGACGATAGCGCCGAGCAGCAGCCCGTCGGTCCAGGCCCATCCGAACAGGTAGTGCGCCGCCGCGCCGACGACGCCCGCCGTCAGCACCACGCCCAGGGTCGCCAGCGCCACGGCGGGCGCTGCGGCCAGGCGGAACGTCGCCAGCCGGGTGCGGAATCCACTGTCGAACAGGATGAAGGTGAGGGCGATGGAACCGATGAAATAGGCGGCCCGGGTGTCGGAGAAGGCGATGCCGCCCGGTCCGTCCTCGCCGGCGGCAAGGCCGACCACGAGGAACACCAGCAGCAACGGGGCGCCGATACGGAAGCTCACCAGCGATGTGAACACCGAAAGGGCGACGAGCCCGGCGGCGATCAGGATCAGCAGGTTGAGCGTCTCGAACATCGGCGGGCATTCTCCGGGCGCGTGCGATCGCGCCGTGTCTGGACCGTGACGACCTCTCGGTTATCGGCAAATCGCGCCCGAAGCGGGGCGTACCACCGGTATTGTATTGATATGAGTTAAAAAAATGGCGGTGCCAGGCACCGCCACGCGTTTTTTGCAAACTTTTCCGCCTCACGCTGCCGCGCGTCGTGCCCCCGCCGGTGCGGCGCCGATCGCGCCACTGTCCTGGCCATAGGCGCGGCCGAAGCGGTTGGCGAGGAAGGCGTGGAGCGGGATTGCCTCCTGCGTGACGAAGCCGCGTGCCGGCAGCGTGCCGTCGCGCAGCATGTCCAGCGTCGCGCAGATGCCCGACGCGGTGGTGATCTGGATCGCGCTCCAGGTCTCGCCGCCGACATCCTGCGCCGTCACCCGGTAGACCGCCGACATCTGCTCGCGCTGGTCGCCGCGCCGGCCCGAGGCGGTGATGAACACCAGCACCACGTCCTGCCGGGTGATCGGCACCGCCGTCTCCAGCACGTCGCGCATCAGGTCGCGCCGGTCCTTCAGGCCGAGGTCTGTCAGCAGCAGCCGCATGATGTCGCGGTGGCCGGGATAGCGCACGGTGAGGTAGCGCAGGTTCCGCACCCGGCCCTGCAGCGTCTCGGCTAGCGAGCCGAGCCCGCCGGAGGTGTTGAACGCCTCGTAGTCGACGCCGTCCAGCGAGAAGGTCTCGTAGCCTTCCAGCGGCTGCAGCAGCGTCCGTTCGCCGTCCAGCACCGCCTCGCACGGATTGCAGTACTCGTTGATCAAGCCGTCCGTCGACCAGGTTAGATTGTATTTCAGCGCGTTCGTCGGGTAGCGGGGCAGGGCGCCGACCCGCAGGGTCAGGTTCTCCAGTGTGTCGAAGCGGCCGGCAAGGTCGTGCGCGGCGATGGAGACGAAGCCCGGTGCCAGGCCGCATTGCGGGGCAAAGGCCGTTTCCGCGTCCTGCGCCAGCTCTCTCACGGCCTTGGTCGAGGCGACGTCCTCGGTCAGGTCGAGATAATGCGCCCCGGCGCGCTTCGCGGCACGCGCGATGGTCTGGGTGAGGAAGAACGGGGCGGCCGACAGCACCGCGCGGTGCCCGGCAAGCGCCTCTACCAGCGCCTCCTCGTCGGCGACATCCACTTGCGCAATGGCCACATCCGGGCGCCGTGCGGCGGCCAGCGCCGCCGCATCCCGGTCGGCGATGGTCACGCGGTAGTCGCCCGTCGCGGCGAGCAGGGCGGCGATGGTGCGGCCGATCTTTCCCGCACCAATGATCAGCACCGGCCAGACAGTCATGACGAAAATCTCCTCTGGATATTGTTTCCATGAGGATATCTCGGCTCATGTCCGGGCATCAGGGCACAGTGCGTCGATTCTGACGCCGTTTCCGGCAATATGACGGAGTTTCCGTCTATATGCCGGTTACCTCCAGCCGGTTGCGGCGGACAAAGTCGGAGGGCGTCATGCCGTATTCGCGCAGGAACAGCTGCGAGAATCGGCTCGGATTGGCATAGCCCACCGCCAGCGCCGTCTCGGTCACCGTCGCCCCGTCGCGCGCCAGCAGCGTGCGCGCCTCCTCCATCCGCGACTTCTGCAGGAAGCTGTAGACCGGCAGGCCGAACTGCTGGCGGAACCCGTCCTTCAGCCGCTTTTCGCTGAGGCCGACGCAGATCGCGAGGTCGTGGATGGTCCAGCTGCGGTCGAGCTGGCGCAACAGCGTGTTCTTCGCCTCGTTGAGCTTGCGCGAGTCGCGCAGGATCTTCGTCTTCTGGCAGAACAGCGGCTCGCGCATCATCGAGATCGCCGCGGTCAGCAGGTCGAGGCAGCGCGCCTCGATCGCCAGGTCCTCGCAGCAGCGGTCGAGCCCGCTGGCCACCAGCCCGGCGGCCAGCGCGTCGATCATTTCCGTCGCCGGGAACCGGCCGACCCAGAACGAGCCGGCGGCGGCGACGGTCAGCGGATGGCCGCCGAGCGCCTGCTCGAACAGGGCCATCGCATCGAGCCGGCGCAGGAATGCCTCGCTCACGCGGATCTCGATGCCGCGGAAGCGCGTGTCCGCCGGCACGTCGTAGACCCCGCAAATCGGCGTCTTGGAAAAGATCATCAGTGCCGAGCGCGGATCGTAGTCCAGCCGCACCGGATGCGGGTCGCCGTCCAGCGCGCGCAGCATGCTGCTGCCGGTCGCGTGCTGCAGGATGACGATGGTCAGGCCCGGCGCCATGTTGGCCGTGCGGCGGAAGCGGTCCTGCAATTGCAGGTCATAGACGGACAGTTCAAGCCCGAGCCGGATGCCGAAGCGACGGAACTCTCCGTCGACCGCCGTCTCCGTCAGGCCGCTGTGGCTTGGCTGCCGCGCCGCGAGATCGAGCTCGCTGGCAGCCTGGCTCAAAGGGCGCTCTTCGATGTTCAGAGCCATTCGAACCTCTCCCAGGGCTGCGCACCAGAAAAGTGCCTAAGGCGGAAGGTGCACGCAAAAATAAGTATCCGATTGGGGCCGTGCCGGCCCGGATCGGGGTAGCGGGCCCGTCCATGATCTCCAATTCTTGACTGAAAAAGTCAACATTTAATCGCGCTCCCCCGAAACCCGCTTTTGCCGCGAATTGCGACATTCGCGTCAGGAAAACAGCGGGTTATCGCACTGCGACAGGTCAGCTGGAGTTTACGCATGTCCGTTGTCTCGCCTGAGGTTCCCGCCGTCGAAACGCTGGTCGATGCCATTGCGCACTGGGCCGGGGAACGGGGGGAGGAGATCGCGCTCGACTTCCGCGCCCGCTCTGGCGCCGCGCCGGTGACGCTCACCTATGCGCAGCTGTCGGCGAGCGCCCGGGCGCTCGCCGCGCGGCTTTCGGAAAAGGGGAGCCGGGGCGAGCGGGTGCTGATCCTGCTGCCCTCCGGCATCGACTACGTGGTGGCGCTGCTGGGCTGCATGCAGGCCGGCTTCATCGGCGTTCCGGTCAACCTGCCGGGTCCCTCGCGGGTCCGCCGGGTGCTCGGCAAGGTCGGCCCGATAGCGGCAGACTGCCGGCCCGCCTTCATCGTCACCACTGAGGAGATCCGCCGCCAGTCGCAGGCCGACCTGGAGGCCTTCGCGCAGGAGGCCGGGGCTCGCGTCCTCATCCTCGATGCGCCGTGCGAGCGGTGCGCGTGGCAGGGTGATCCCCTTCGCGGCACGGACACCGCCTTCCTGCAATACACCTCTGGTTCCACCGGCGAGCCCAAGGGCGTGATCAACGGCCACGCGCCCCTGATGCGCAACCTGCGCTTCATCGCCCGCCTGCTGGCACCGAAAGAACGGCCCGTCGTCGTCAGCTGGCTTCCGCTCTATCACGACATGGGGCTGATCATGGGGGTGTTGGCGCCGCTGGTGGCCGGCGGCAAGGCCGTGGTCCTGTCGCCGACCTCCTTCGTCGCCGATCCACTCCACTGGCTTGAGGTGGCGTCGGCGGAAGGGGCGGGCATGATGCCGTGCCCGGCCTTCTCCATGGATGCCTGCGTCGAGCGCTACGACGCTGCACGCTGCGCCGATCTCGATCTCAGCCGGGTGGAGAGCTTCATTCCCGCCGCCGAGCCGGTGCTGCCGCGCCAGGTCGCGGCCTTCCGCGACACCTTCGCCCCGCATGGGCTGAGGCCGGAGGCGATCCGCCCGGCCTACGGTCTTGCCGAGGCGACGCTGCTGGTGACCACCGGCTTCGAGCCCGCCGGCCCGCGCCATCTCGCCGTCGATACCGCCGCCCTGGAGGAGGGGCGCGTCGTTCCGGTCGCGGAGGCGGCGGCGGCTGCCTCGCGCATCTATGTCTCCAACGGCGCGGAGACGGACGGTCAAGACGTGCGGATCGTCGATCCGCAAACGCTGGAGACCCTGCCCGAAGGGCGGGTCGGCGAGATCTGGGTCGGCGGCGACGAGATCGCCTGGGGATACTGGGGCAACGAGGCGGCCAGCGCGGCGACCTTCCGTGCGGTTCCCGCCGACGGTGCGCCGGAGCATGCGTTCCTGCGCACCGGCGATCTCGGCTTCCTGCAGGACGGCCATCTCTATGTGACCGGCCGGCTCAAGGACATGATGATCCTGCGCGGCCAGTGCCACTACCCCAACGACCTGGAGGCAAGTCTCGTCGGCGCGCATCCGGCCATCGTCGGCGGCGCAGCGGCGGCCTTCGCCGTCGAGGACGCACAGGGGCGCGAGGCGGTCGTGCTGGTGCAGGAGGTGCGCCGCGACGGATCCCTCGATACGG
Source organism: Stappia sp. 28M-7 (assembly GCF_014252955.1). Lineage (NCBI taxonomy): Bacteria > Pseudomonadati > Pseudomonadota > Alphaproteobacteria > Hyphomicrobiales > Stappiaceae > Stappia > Stappia quadratibracata. The sequence goes on from NZ_JACMIA010000001.1 coordinate 1,985,804, forward strand.
GCGAGGTCGAAAGCACCATCCGCGAGGTGATCGCGCGCGAGCACGGCCTGGCGCTCGCCGATGTTGTGCTCATCCGCAAGGGGACGTTGAAGCGCACCACCAGCGGCAAGGTCCGGCGGGCGGAGATGCGCCGCGCCTATCTTGCCGGCGAGCTGGTTCTTGCGGTGGCGCCCGTGGCCGACGAGCCGGCCTCCCGGCCGGCGCCGGCAGCGGACGGCTACCGCGCGCTGGTGGCGGAGATTGCCGCCCGCGCTCTCGGCCTCGGCTCGGCGCGCCGGATCGACCCGCAGGCGAGCCTTTTCGCTCTCGGCTTCGATTCCCTTGCCGCGACGCAGGCGATTGCCGCGCTCGAGGCCCGGCTCGGCCGCCAGCTGCCCGAAGGACTGCTCTTCGACCATCCGACGGTGGCATCGCTTGCCGACTGGCTGGCCCGCGCCGAACAGGCAGACAGCGAGCCTGCGCAGACGTCGGCCGCCTCCCGTGCCGATGCCCGAGCCGCATCCAGTTCCGCCCCGCGCGCCGAGCCGCTGGCGATTATCGGCCTGTCCTGCCTCTTTCCCGGAGGCGATGAGGACTTCGACGATCCCGCGCGCTTCTGGTCCTTCCTCATGGAGGGCGGCGATGCGGTGCGCCCGCTCAGCCCCGCGCGCTTTGCCCCGGAACCGGAGATCCCCGGCTTCGGTGCCTGCCTCACCCGCGTCGACGGGTTCGACGCAGCCTTCTTCGGCATGGGCGCGCGCGAGGCGATCAACACCGATCCGCAGCAGCGCCTGCTGATGGAGGCCGCCTGGCATGCGCTGGAGGATGCGGGCATTCCCCCCTCAAGCCTTGCCGGCACGGATACTGGCGTCTTCATCGGCATCGGCACGGGCGATTACGGCCACATTCCCTTCGCCACCGGCGACCGCTCCCACCTCGATCCCTATTACGGCACCGGCACGGCCTTTGCCGCCGCCGCCGGCCGGCTTTCCTTCTTCTTCGACTGGCACGGGCCGAGCCTTGCGGTCGACACGGCCTGCTCCGCCTCCCATGCCGCCGTTCACAGCGCCTGCCAGGCGCTGCGCCTTGGCGAATGCGGGGTGGCGCTGGCCGGCGGCGTCAAGCTGCAGATGTTGACCGAGATCGACGTGGTGCTGGCGCGCGCCGGCATGCTGGCCCCCGACGGGCGGTGCAAGACGTTCGATGCCTCGGCGGACGGCTATGTGCGCGGCGAGGGGCTCGGCATGGTGGTCCTGAAGCGCCTGTCCGACGCGCTGCGCGATGGCGACCCGATCCGGGCCGTCGTGCTGGAAAGCGTGCTGGCGCAGGACGGCGCCAGTGCCGGCCTGTCTGCGCCCAATGCCGCCGCGCAGCGCCGGATGATCGAGACGGCGCTGACGCGCGCCGGCCTGACGCCCGGCGATATCGACTATCTGGAGCTGCATGGCACCGGCACCCGGCTCGGCGATCCCATCGAATATCGCGCGGTGCGCGATGTCTTCGCCGGCCGGCCGCAGGACGATCCGCTCTATCTCGGCTCGGTGAAGACCAATATCGGCCATCTGGAAGCGGGAGCCGGCATCGCCGGCCTGATCAAGGCGGTGCTGGCGGTGGAGGCCGGGCAGATGCCGCCGCATCTCCACCTCAATGAGGTCAATCCGGAGATCGGCCTGGGCGAGATCCCGGCCGTGGTGCCGGACCGCGCGACCGACTGGCCGCGCCGGGGTTCCCTCCGGCGCGCCGGCGTCACCTCCTTCGGCTTTGCCGGCACCATCGGTCACATCCTGCTGGAACAGGCGCCAGAACAGGAGCCAGAACGGGCGTTGGAGCGCGCACAGGAGACCGAAGGGAGCGAAGCGGAGGGCAAGCCGCCGCTGCTCCTTGCCTTCTCCGCCCGCAGCCGCGAGGCGGCGGACGGCCTGCGCCGCGCCTTCGCCGAGCGCCTGTCGCAACCGGGCACAGACGCCCGCGCGCTGGTCAACGCGGCCGCCCATCACCGCGACCATGAGGCGGGGCACCGCATCGCCGTCGCCGCCGGCGATGCGGCGGGGCTCGTTGCCGAGCTGGAGCGCGCGGTCTGCGAGGAAAGTCCGGCTGCACCCGCCCGCGTCGCTTTCCTCTTCACCGGGCAGGGCGCGCAATATCCGGCCATGTGCCGGGGGCTCTACGAGGCCGAACCGGTCTTCCGCGAGGCCTTCGACCGCGCCGACGCTGCCCTGCAGCCGCATCTCGGCCGCTCGATCCGCGATCTCGTCTTCTCCGCCAGCGAGGACGAGCTTCGGCGCACGGAGTTTGCCCAGCCGGCGCTCTTCGCCGTCCAGTTCGCGCTGGCCCGGCTCTGGCGTGCCTTCGGCATCGAGCCCGCCGCCGTCATCGGCCACTCCATCGGCGAGTTCGCCGCTTTTGTTCATGCCGGGATGCTGGAGCTCAATGATGCAGCCCGCATCATCGCCCGTCGCGGCCGGTTGATGCAGGAGCTCCCCGAGGCCGGCGCGATGCTCGCCGTGCGCCTGCCCCAGGACGAGGCCGAGGCTCTTGCCGAAGAGCACGGCCTGTCGCTCGCCGCCGTCAACTCCTCCGCCGATGCGGTGCTTGCGGGAAGCGAGGACAAGGTGGACCGGCTCGCCGCCATGCTGGAGGGGCGGGGCGTCAGCGCCCGCCGCCTGCATGTCTCGCACGCTTTCCACTCGGCCTTGATGGAGCCGATGCTGGCGCCCTTTGCCGAGGTCGCCGGGGATATCGTTCTCGGCGATCCGCGCCTTCGGGTCTTCTCCACCGTCACGGGGGCGGAACTGGAGCGGGCGCCCGGCGCCGACTACTGGGGCACCCAGGCGCGCCGCACCGTCCGCTATGCCGAGGCGCTCGCCCGCGCCTTCGAGGCCGGCTTCGACACCTTCGTCGAGATCGGCCCCCGGCCGGTGCTCACCATGCTGTCGCAGCGCGAGGCCCAGCACCACGATCTGACCGGCGCGCTGTTCCTGGCGAGCGCCGCGCCGGACGATGCCGGCGGCCTGATGCTGCGCCGCAGCCTTGCCGCGCTCTACCGGCGCGGCGTCGATGCCAATCGCGCGGCCGTGTTCCGGGGCGAGCGCGCGCGGCCCTCGCAGCTGCCGCTCTACCCTTTCGCGCACAAGTCCTATTGGCTCGACTACAGCGCCTCGCAGCCGACGCGTGCCGCCCTTCCGGCCCCGGGGCGCGACAGCTCCGGCGTGCTGCCGCTCTACCAGGTGGAGTGGGAGCAGGTCGAACTGCCCCCGGCTGCGCCCGCCGCCGCATCTGTCCCCGGCGCTCCGCTGCTTGCCGTCGGCGGGTCGCCGGACCTTGTCCGCGCACTTCGCGCGGCCGCGCCGGGGCGGGAGATCGCCGCTTGCGGCAGCGATGAGCAATTCGCCGGAAATTCGGAACAGCCGATCGTCTGGCTCGATGGGTTCGGGGTCGAAGGGGAGGCCGCGGACCCTGCATCCTGCGTCTCGAACTTGTGGAGGTTGATACGCCTTTCTCAAACCTTGCAGTCGACTTCGCAAAAATTCCGCATCCTTCTCCCGACCTGCGGAGCGCAGGGCGAAAACGGCACGAATGCGCCATTTCAGGCCGCATTCTGGGGGGCGGCGCGCTCGCTTTCGATCGAATGCCCGGATCTCCAGATCCTGCTTGTCGACATCGATCCGCGATGCGATCCCGCCGGGATATTCACGGAGCTCCTGCCGCGCCTCGATGCCGTTTTCGAAGAGCAGGACATGCTGCAGGCGCGTGCCGACGGCTGGTTCTCGCCGCGCATAACGCCGCTCGAGGCCGCGGCCTCGCAAGATACCGGCGACCTGCCGGTCGACGGGGCATATCTCGTGTGCGGCGGGGCCGGCGCGACCGGTGCCCATGTGGTCGAGTGGCTGGCTGCAAGGGGCGTGCGGCACATCGTCGTCACCGCCCGCAGTGCGCCGGGACCAAGGGTCCGCGCCGCCCATGAGCGTTTGCGGCTTGCCGGCGTCGACATTCGCCATGTCGAGGCGGATGTCGCCGACGAGGCGGCGATGGCCGCCGTTCTTGCCGGCATCGACGGGGACAACGTGCCGCTGCGCGGCGTCTTCCATTGCGCCGGCATAGGCCTTTTCGACACGCTCGAAGAGCTTGGCGAGGAGAATTTCTCGGCCGTTTTGCGCTCCAAGCTGGAGGGCTCGGCGGTGCTCCACCGCCTGACCGAGCACCGCACCGATCTTGCGGTCTTCGTGCTGTTTTCCTCCATCTCCGGCGTGTGGGGATCGCGCCTCCAGATCCATTACGGCGCCGCCAATGCCTACCAGGATGCCCTTGTGCGCTCGCGCCGCGCCCGTGGTCTGCCCGGCTTGTCCATCGCCTGGGGGCCGTGGGGCGGCAAGGGCGGGCTCTCCGACCTGGAGGATAACCTTCTCGACCTGCTGCGGCGGGCCCGCATCCACAAGTTCGAACCGGCACGCGGCATCGCCACGCTGAACCGGCTCGTCGCGGGACCCGGCGGCAATGTCGTCGCCGTCGATGTGGAATGGCCGGCCTTCGCGCCGCTCTATCGCGCCTTCGGGCGCAGCGACTTGCTGGCCCGTGTCGCGCCGGCGCTTGCCGGGCCGGTGGAGGGCGAGCATCCGGACTGGTCGCGCCTGTCGGAAGACGAGCGTCGCCAGACGGTCGGCGCTTTCGTCGATGCGGCGCTGCGCGAGGTGCTGAAGGTCGATGCCGGGGTTCTGACCGACGAGGCGGACCTGATCGGCCTCGGCCTCGATTCCATTCTGGTGATGGACCTTGCCCGGATCGTCACCCGCGATCTTGGTCTTGCCTGCCCCTTGCGGGCGATCTTCGAGAACGCGACGCCTGGCCGGCTGCGCGCCCACCTCGTCGACCTCGCCGGAGAGGCGGAGCCGGCTCCAGGCGGCGGGGACACGTTGCCCGGCAGCGGCGGGCAGGGCCTGATCCTTGCCGATCCCAATGCCCGCCACGAGCCGTTCCCTCTCACCGAATTGCAATACGCCTACTGGGTGGGGCGCGATCCGAGACATGTCCTCGGGGGCATCGCCTGCCACGCCTATCTTGAGACCGAGCCGGATACCCCCTTCGACGTGACCCGTCTGGAGGATGCCTGGAACCTGCTGATCGCCCGCCACGACGCGCTTCGGCTGGTCGTCGACGACAGCGGCCGCCAGCGCATTCTGGAAGAGGTTCCGCGCTATCGCATCGAGGTAACGGATCTTTCCAACGCGGATCCGGACCGCATCGCCTATCACCTGCTGGAGATGCGCGAGACCCTGTCGCATCAGGTGCTCGATCCCTCGGCCTGGCCGATGTTCGACATCCGCCTGACGCGCATGCCCGGCGGCCGCGACCGCCTGCACATTTCCATCGACATGCTTATCAACGATGCGATGAGCAGCCAGATCCTCTGGCAGGAATGGCAGGCGCTCTACCTTGCAGGCTCGCCCGAGGCCGCCGGCCTGCCGCCCTTCACCATCTCCTTCCGCGATTATGTCCTGGCCAAATCGGCCCCGGATGCGGAGCGCAAACGGCGCCAGGAGATCGACCGCGCCTACTGGATGGCGCAGCTCGACGAGCTGCCGCAAGGTCCGCAGCTGCCGCTGGCGCGTGCGCCGGAACATATCGGAGTGCCTCGCTTTTCCCGGCTTCAGGCAGGTCTCGACGCGTCCCGCTGGGAGGCGCTGAAGGCGCAGGCCCGCGCGGTCGGGGTGACCCCGGCTGGCCTTCTCGTCGGCGTCTTCGGCGAGGTGCTCGCCGCCTGGAGCGACCAGGCGCGCTTCTCGCTCAACCTGACGATCTTCGACCGTCTCGCCCTCCACGAGGACGTGCCCCGGCTGGTCGGCGACTTCACCTGCCTGACCCTGCTTCCGCTCGACTTCGGTACGGCCATGCCGCTCGGCGAGCGGTTGCGCGAGGTGCAGGGGCGCATGTTCGAGGCGCTGGAACACCGGACCTTCAGCGCGGTCGACGTGCTGCGCGAGTTGAACCGTGGCGGCTCCGGCCGGCAGTTTGCAGCGCCCGTGGTCTTCACCAGCCAGCTCGGCATGCAGGACCCCACCAAGGGCACGTCGGAAGGAGACGTGCTCGGCCGGCTTGTCCACGGCATCACGCAGACGCCGCAGGTCTGGCTCGACCATCAGGCGGGCGAGCAGGACGGCGGGCTCGTCTACAACTGGGACGTGGTCGACGGGCTGTTCCCGGCGGGACTCGTGGAAGGGATGTTCACGGCCTATGGGGCGGTGCTGGAGCGGCTGGCCGACGAGGCGCAGGCATGGGGCGAGCCGGTCGGCGACCTCAGGCCCGAGGACCAGAGAAAGGTGCGCCGTGCCGTCAACGAGACAGCACGCGAGTTGCCGCTCGACCTGCTCGATGCCCCGTTCTTCCGCAACGCGCAGGCCAGGCCGCAAGCTTTGGCGCTGATTTCCGGGGTGAGGTCCTACTCCTACGGCGAACTGGCCGGCTGGGTCGGCAAGCTTGCCGGCGGGCTCCGTCAGGCCGGCATCCGTCATGGCGAGCGTGTCGCCGTGCTGATGGAGAAGGGCCCCGAGCAGGCCGCCGCCTGCCTCGCCATCCTGTCGCAGGGCGGCGTGTATGTCCCCGTCGATCCGGCGATCCCCTCGCAGCGCTTTGCCAGCATCGTGGAGACGAGCGGGATCCGGCTCGCATTGACGCAGACGCGGCTGATCGGGCGGCTGCCGGAATTTTCCGGGAAACTCATCCCCGCCGACGAAGATGCCTGCAGGGACTTCGAGGAAGCGGGTCCGGCGAGCGGGCGCGCTCTCTCCGACGAGGCCTATGTCATCTACACCTCCGGCTCGACCGGAACGCCCAAGGGCGTGCTGATCGACCATCGCGGGGCCTCGAATACGGTCCTCGACATCAACGCCCGCTTCGGCGTCGATGAAAACGACCGCATCTTCGGTTTCTCGGCGCTCGGCTTCGACCTGTCGGTCTACGATCTCTTCGGCGGTTTCGCGGCCGGAGCGGCGCTCGTCCTGCCCGACCCGGAGGGAACGCACGATCCCTCGCACTGGGCGGAGCTGATCGCCCGCCACGGCGTCAGCGTGTGGAATTCCGTCCCGGCGGTCTGCGACCTGCTGCTCGGCGAGACGGAGGCAGACCTTTCCAGCTTGCGCCTCGTCCTGCTGTCAGGCGACTGGGTGCCGCTGAAACTGCCGGCGATCCTGCGCGAGCGGGTGCCGGGCGCACGGCTCATCGCCATGGGCGGGGCGACCGAGGCCTCGATCTGGTCCAACTGGTTCGAGGTGGAGGAGGTGCGTCCCGGCTGGACGTCGATCCCGTACGGCACACCGTTGTCCAACCAGAGCTACCGGGTGCTCGATACGCGCCTGCGCGATCGACCCGACTGGGTGATCGGCGACCTGCATATCGGGGGCGTCGGTCTTGCGCTCGGCTATGAGGGGGACAAGGAGCGGACCGAAGCCGCGTTCATCCGGCACCCGGACGGCGAGCCGCTCTACCGGACCGGCGACATGGCGCGCTACTGGCCGGACGGGGTCATCGAGTTCCTGGGCCGCCGCGATACCCAGGTGAAGATCGCCGGCCATCGCATCGAACTCGGGGACATCGAGGCCGCTCTGGCCGGTCATGCGGGGATAAGGGACGCGGTGGTCGATGTCGTGGGCTCGCAGGAGCGCGGACGCCGGCTGGTCGCATGGCTTCGGCTCGAAGGCACTCACCCGGACTTCCACGAGGACCTGACCGCCGATCCCGTGGAGGCGGAAGCGATTGCCGCGTCCCTCGGGGATACGCTTGCCGGCGGCATGGCAGCCGTCGCCTTGCCGAAGGGCAGGACCGGTGCCTATGCGGACTGGCAGGCCGGGCTTGCGGCACGGATGCTTGCGGATCTCTTCGCCGGAGCGGGGCTGCTGGGTGAGGGGGAGAAGTCCTTCGACAAGCAGGACGCGGAGACCGCACTTGGACTTGCGGCGGAGTTCAGCCCGCTGCTCCCGCGCTGGCTCGCCCATCTGGAGCGGCTCGGCGTGGTGCGACGCGAGGGCGAGCGGTTCGCGCCCGGCGTGCTGCCGCTATCCTGGGGGGACATGGAGCGCCGGGCCGGCGAGGCGGGGCTCGCCCCCGCTCTGCTCTCCCGCGTCAAGGCGCTGGTGCCGGAGCTTGCCTCCGTGCTGCGCGGCGAGACGGATCCGCTGGAACTCTTCTACGCGGATGGGGCCGATCTCAGTCCCGAACGTCTGGCCCGGCTGCATCCTTGCGCGGTCGATGCCCATCGCCGGATCGGCGAAACGCTCGCGGCCATGGCCGAGACCGCCGGTCGGCCCTTGCGCGTTCTCGAGATCGGCGCCCGCGCCGGCGTTGCCACCCGCGACTGGCTGGCGGGGCTGGTAGAGGCGGCGGGGGACCTGCCTGCGCACACGCGTGTCGATCTCGTGCTTGCTGATCCCTCGCCCTTGCTGCTGGCAGACGCCCTGCGCGACCTGCCGGGCGGGCTCCAGGCGGCAACCGTGGTGTTCGATCCCGAAGGCACCGTGCCGCCGGATCTCGAACCCAACAGCTTCGATGTCGTGCTTGCCTTCAACGCCCTGCACCGGGCGCGCGATGTCGGTACCGTGCTGGCTGCCGTCCGCTCGCTGCTGAAACCGGCGGGGCACCTGCTGGCGGTGGAACTGACCGTCAACGGTCCGATGATCGACCTGACGGCCGGCGTGATCGAACGCGGCTTTGCCGGACTGGCGGACGGACGCAAGCAGAGCGGGCTGCCGTTGATGGCCGCTTCGGCCTGGACGCAGAGCCTCGATGAGGCCGGCTTCGACGCGGCCATGGCTCTCGACCCTGCCGATAACGGCGATCTCGCCGTGCTGGCCGCCCGCAACGCCGATCCGGCGGTGCGCTTCCGTCCCGAACGGGTGATCCGCCATCTGGAAGGACTGCTGCCGGCCTATATGGTTCCGCGCCAGGTGGTGCCGCTGGCCGCGCTGCCGCTGTCGGCCAACGGCAAGGTGGACCGCAAGCGCCTGCCGCTGCCGGGCGAGGTCGCGCCGGAGCAACAGGCGCTCGCCGCCCCGCGCAGCGAGAGCGAACGCCGGCTTGCCGCGATCTGGAGCGAGCTCCTCGGTCATGCGGTCGGGCGGGATGCCAATTTCTTCGCGGCCGGGGGCGACAGCCTGATCGCCGTGCGGATGGCCGAACGCATTCGCGCCGTCTTCGGACACAAGGTGAAGCTGCGCACCATCTTCGCGATGCAGGACCTTGCCGAACTCGCCGCCCATCTCGACGGGTTCGGCGACAGCGGTCAGGACATGCAGGACGATGCGCCGGTGCCGCTTGTCGTCGATCCGCACGCTCAGTTCGAGCCGTTCCCGCTGACCGACGTGCAGCAGGCCTATTTCATCGGCCGCCAGCCCGTGTTCCCGCTGGGCGGGGTGTCGACCCACATCTTCGCGGAAATTGAGGTGAGCGACCTGTCCGCAGAAGCGCTGGGCTGGGCGTGGAACCGGCTGGTGCAGCGTCACGGCATGTTGCGGGCGGTGATCGACGAGGCGGGCAACCAGCGGATCCTGCCGCAGGTTCCGGTCTTCTCGGCAATGACGTCGGACCTGACGGAAGGCGACGAGGCAGCGCTCGAGCATTGGCTGGAGCGTCAGCGCCGGGAGATGAGCCACCGGGTCTACGACACGGCGCAATGGCCGCTGTTCGACGTGCGCATGGCCAAGCATGGCGGCGGCGTCAGGTTGCTGGTCAGTCTCGACAATCTCGTCTGCGACGGGCGCAGCATGGTCATGATCCTGTCCGAATGGGCAGCGCTTGCGCGCGACCGCGCAACGGTCCTGCCGCCGCTGGACCTGTCGTTCCGCGATGTGGTGCTGCACTGGGAGCGCGAGGAAAGCTCGCCCGCCCATGCGGCGAGCCTGGAACACTGGTTCGCCCGCCTGCCGGACTTGCCGCCGGCGCCGAGCCTGCCCCTGCAGCGCAAGCCCGAGGACCTGACGCCGCCGCGCTTTGCACGCCTTGCCGGAACGCTCTCCCATGACGACTGGGCAGCCTTCCGCGCCAATGCGGCGGCGGCCGGCCTGTCTCCCAACGCGGCGCTTCTCTCCGCCTATGCGGCGAGCCTTCGCGGCGGCGGTGGCGGCGACCGCTTCAGTCTGAACCTGACGCTGTTCCGCCGCGATCCGATCCACCCGCAGATCGACCTTTTGGTCGGCGACTTCACCTCGCTGTTGCTGGTGCCGTTCGAGGCGCAGGCGGGAGATGGCTTTGCCGCTGCCGCCCGGCGCCTGCAGGACCGTCTGATGGAGGATCTGGAGCATGCCCGCGTTTCGGCGGTGCGGGTGATGCGCGAGGCGGCAAGGCGCGGCACGGATGCGCAGGCCCTCGCCATTCCGGTGGTGTTCACCAGCGGCGTCGGCGTCGACAACACCGCATCGGACGGCAGCACGGCGGACTGGCTGGGGCGCTTCACCGGCGGCATCACCCAGACGCCGCAGGTGTGGATCGACCACCAGGTCGTCGACCGGGACGGCGAGCTCGCCTTCAACTGGGACCATGTCGAAGGCCTGTTCGATGCCGAATGGATCGAAGGCGTGTTCAACGCCTATTGCCGGATGCTGGCCGATCTCGCCGCCGACCCGGGCGCGTGGCAGGCCCTGTTGCCCGCCGTCGATCCCGTCGCTGCCGGCGCCTTGCCGCACGCAGCCGATGACGAGCCGGAGGCGGAACCGGCCGTTGCAGTCGATGCGCCTGTCGATGGCGAGATTGCCGACCTGATTGCCGATCTCCTGGCGCAGGAACTGGGCATCGGCGCGCCGGACCGGGAGGCGAGCTTCTTCGAGCTGGGGGCAACGTCGCTGACCTTGCTGCGGCTGCACCAGAAGCTGCGCAAGGCGTTGGCGCGCAATTTCCCCGTGGTCGCCATGTTCGCCCACCCTTGCGTCCAGGCACTCGCCGGGCACCTCGGGGCGCCGGAGCCGGCCCTTGCCGGCGAGGCCGGGCGTGCCGGCACGCGCCGGGCGGCGGGCCGGGCCAATGCCGAGCGCCGGCGCCGGGTGCGCGAGCTGTGAACCGCCATCTCCCTTCACTTCATTCAGGACGTCCCATGCGCGCTTTCGACATGAGCCTCTTCACCGAGATCTATCAGGACGTGGAACCGGTCGCGATCATCGGGGCGGGATGCCGCTTCATGGGCGCGGCGGATCCCTTCACCTTCTGGCAGCGCCTTGCCGACGGCGAGGAGCTGTCCCGCCGGGTGACGGCGCAGGATCTTGCCGCCGCCGGGCTCGATCCGTCCTTGCTGGAGCGGGACGACTTCGTTCCCGTCGCCAGCGTCGTCGACGAAGCCGAGCATTTCGATGCGGAGCTGTTCGGCTACTCGCCGGCGGAGGCCGCGACCATCGACCCGCAGCAGCGCCTGTTCCTTGCCTGCTCGCGCGAGGCGCTGGACATGGCGGGGCTGGCCGAGACGGTGGCCGGCATGCGGGTCGGCGTCTTCGGCTCCGCGCGGATGAGCACCTTCTCGATGCCGCAGCCGGAGGACGTGCTGTCGGCCGGCCAGTCGCGGACCTTCCAGCGGCTGATCGGCAACGACAAGGACTATCTGGCAACGCGCACCGCCTACAAGCTGGGCCTGACCGGGCCGGCGCTGACGGTCCAGACGGCATGCTCCAGCTCGCTGGTGGCGGTGCATGTGGCCTGCGAACAGCTGCGCAGCGGCGAATGCGATCTGGCGCTCGCCGGAGGCGCGGCGCTGACCTTTCCGATGGCCGCCGGCTATTTCCACCAGCCGGGCATGATCTTCTCGCCCGACGGGACCTGCCGGCCCTTCGATGCGGAGGCGTCCGGCACCTTCATCGGCAACGGTGTCGGCGTCGTGTTGCTGAAGCCGCTGCGCCGGGCGCTGGAGGATGGCGACGGCATCCTCGCGGTCATTCGCGGATCCGCGGTCAACAATGACGGCACCGACAAGGCCGGCTTCACCGCGCCTTCGCTGGCCGGGCAGCGGGCGGTGATCGAGGAGGCGATGGCGCTGGCCGGCGTCACCTCCGACAGCATCGGCATGGTCGAGACCCACGGTACGGCAACGCCGCTGGGCGATCCCATCGAACTGAATGCGCTGGCCGAGGCCTTCGGCCGCGACACGCCGCGCCGTCACCCCTGCGCGCTCGGCGCGCTGAAGGCAAATACCGGGCACCTCGACACCGCCGCCGGCATCGGCGCGCTGATCAAGGCGGCGTTCAGCGTCCGCACCGGCCTCATCGCTCCCTGCCTGCATTTCCGAAAGCCCAATCCGGCGCTGGAGATCGACGCAACGCCTTTCATGGTGCCGCAGGCGCTGCAGGCCTGGCCGGACGGGCCGAGGATTGCCGGCGTCAGCTCCTTCGGCATCGGCGGGACCAATTGCCATGTGATCGTGGAGGACCTGCCGGAGCCGCTGAAGCCGGCACGGCTCAAGGCCGACGGTCCCTTGCAGCTGGCCCTGTCGGCGCCGGATCTGCCGGGGTTGCGGGCGCTGTCGCAGGCCCATGCCGATCTGCTTCTGGAAGGCGCCTACGAGGGCGAGCTGCCGCGCTACTGCGAAACGCTGGCCCGCCAGCACAAAGGCGCCCGGGGCGCGCGGCTGGAGATCGGCGGCGGCAACGGGCTGGAGCTTGCCCGCACACTGTCGCTGTTCGCCCGGACCGGCGGCGAGGACGCAGCTTTCGTGCAGGACAAGGACGCGGCGGCGCCGTGCTGGCGTGCCGGCCTGGCGGAGACGGAGGCTGAGCTGCCCGCCGGCCCTGCAGGACCGCGCGTCATCGCCCCCGTTGCTCCGCGCGTCGGTGGGCGCATCGCCCGGCCAGGTGCTCGCGAGGGCAGGGACGACGGTTGGGGTGAACTGGTGGCCAGTCTCCAGGAGGCCTCGCGCCTGCGCGCGGCCGAGCACGACTGGTCATCGCTGGACGCGGAAGGCGCGGCCGTCGCCCGCCTGCACGCCATCCATGTCGCCCATGCCTTCGACAGGCTCGGCGTCTTTGCGGACGGTGCCTGGCGCACGGTGGAGGAGGCGATGGCGGCGGGCGGCATTCTCCCGCATTACGCCCAGCTCACCGCTCGCTTGCTGCGCGATCTCGTGGACGAGGGGGTGCTCCGCCGCGAGGGAGACAGGTTCGGCGCGCTTCAAGTGCCGCCGATGGCCGAGGCCGCCCCGCTGCTCGACGACATGGCCGGGCGCGGCTATCGCCGCCTGACGGGCATGGTCGCCCGCGTCGGTCCGCAGCTTGCGCAGATGCTGACCGGGACGGTGGATGCGGTCTCGCTGGTGTTCCCGTCCGCCGCCATGGACGACGTGGAGGACATGTACGAGCGCCAGCGCGACAGCGTCTTCCTCAACGATCTTGCCGCCGATGCGGTCGCGGCCATCGTCGAGGCACTGCCGGCGGGCAAGCCCCTGCGCGTGCTGGAAATCGGCGCGGGAACCGGCGGCACCACGTCCGCGCTGCTGCCAGTCCTGCCGGCACGGCGGACCCGCTACACCTTCACCGATATCGGGCCGCTGTTCCTGCGAAAGGCCCGCGACAAGTTCGCCGCTTTTCCGTTCCTCGACTTCGCGACGCTGGATATCGAGAAGGATCTCGCCGCACAGGGCTTCGAACCGGGCAGCTACGATCTCGTGGTGGCGGCCAATGTGCTGCACAACGGCCGCGACCTGACGCGAGTGCTCACCGATGTGCGGGGTCTTCTGGCGCCCGGCGGCGTTCTCCTGATGCGTGAGATTTCGCAGCCAAAGCCCTTGTTCGACTTCATTTTTGGTCCGCTGGTGCCGGTGCTCGACGATATCGAGGCGCGCGGCGGCGAGCTGTTCCCCTCGCTCGCCCGCTGGGGGGCTTTCCTCACCGGAGCCGGGTGGTCCGACTGGTCGTCCTTCCCGCCGGAAGGGCAGAAGGACGGCGCCATCGGCGAGACGATCCTGCTTGCCCGCAACGGGAAGCCGGCGGCGCCCGTGGCATCCACGTCCCTCGCAAACCGGTCGGAGACGGTGTCGACGACCGATGCTGCGGGCCTGATCGCCGGGCTCGCCGCACGGGCCGGCGACGGGTTCTGGCGGTTCGAGGGCGTGCGGCTTGTCCCCGCAGCTAAACCGCAGGCCCTGCGTTGGACCAGTGTCGAGACCGAACTTGCCCTTGCAACGGAAACGGGGGCGGAGGTGATCGCGGCAAGGCCCGCCCGCTTTGCCGGGACCACGCTGCCGCCCATGCCCGGCGAGAACGCGGCCGCCGTCGCCGGATCGCTTGCCGAGGCCTTGCGTCCGGCATTGGCCGGGTTCGACGGGCAGGGACCGCTTGTCGCCGATGCGGTGAGCGGCACCGGCACCGATGTCTCGGGCGGCCGGCTGTCCGTCCGTTCGCACGACGCTGGCGGGCTGGGCATTGCCGTCTTCGACAAAACGGACTGGCCGGTCCTGTGGATCGACAATCTCCGCAGGGTCCGGCCGGCCGCCGCCGCGACACGCCCCCAGCTCTGCCATTGGCGCTGGGAGGCTGCCAACTCCCGTGTGTCCGCGGGGCGTGTCGCGGCGGTGATCCCGTTCGAAACCGAGCTTTCGCTGCCGGCCGATGCGGGCGACGGCGATACCTGTCTTGTCGATCTCACAAAGGCCGACGAGGGGCGGTCGCTTTCCGCTCTCTCTGCCGCCCTGGCTGCGCTGTTGCCTGCGGCGGCGAAATCCGGCTGCCGGATCGTGCTGCTGACGCGCGGGGCATTGGCTGCCGTGCCCTGGGACCGGCCTTGTGCGCCGCTGATGGCCGGACTTGCCGGTCTCGTGCGGGTGGCGGCGCAGGAATATCCGGGCCTGGCGTTGCGACTCGTCGATGACGACGGCAGCCATGGCGAGGACGCGCTGCATCGGGCCTGCCTGGTCGAGGACGGCGAGGCGGTCGTCGCCCTGCGCCGGGGGCGGCGCTTCGTGCCGCGCCTCATGGCGCAGGAGGCAGCTCCTTCCTCGTTCGGAGTGGAGCCGGACGGCCTGCATCTTCTGCTCGGCGGATTGTCGCCGATGGGCCTTGCAACGGCCGAATGGCTGGCCGGAAAAGGTGCGCGCAGCATCCGCATCGCCGCTCGCCGCACCCCGTCGGAGGCAGAGGCGGCCCGGATCGCTGCGCTGACTGCTGCCGGGGTCGAGGTGGCCGTCGACAGCAACATCGATCTGGCCGATGCGGCCGCGACGGATCGGCTGCTCTCGGCCATCGAAGGGGGGACGCTCGCCTCGCTCTTCCACTTCGCTGGGCATCTGGAGGACAGGCCGCTCGCCTCCCTGGATGCTGCCGCGCTGGAACGGGTGCTGGCGCCCAAGCTGCGGCCGGCCGAAGCCCTGTGCCGGCATATCGCACGGCTGGCGCCTAGGCGCGTGGTTTTCGCTTCATCGGCCGCGACCGTCTTCGGCCCGGCGGGCCAGGGCGCGCACGCCATTGCCAATGCCGCTCTGGAAGGACTTGCAACCGCGCTGCGCGCGGACGGCATTGCAGCGACCGCGCTTGCCTGGGGCTTCTGGGGTGACGGGCGCGCGGAGCGGGTACGGCTGGCGCAGGACCTTGCCGGCCGGGGCATGCTGACGCTCGCGCCGGACGAGGCGCTGTCGTTGATGGAAGCGGCGCTGGACCTCGGCCACGCGGTGGCAAGCCCGCTGCATGTCGACTGGCAGGCCCTGGCGGGTGCTGCGGGCGGGCGACTGCCGCCGGCCCTGTCGCGAATGGCGCAGGCCGCACCGGCCCGCGAGCCGGCACTTGCGCATGGGGATACTGTCGAACCTGTCGGCATCGAGACCTGGCTTGTCGACCGTCTGGCGAGCCTGCTCGCTCTTCCGCGCGAGCGGATCGACATGCAGGCCAGCCTGCTGTCGCTGGGGATCGATTCCCTGATGATGCTGGAACTCGCGCAGGCGGTGAAAGGCGAACTGGGGCTCGAGCTTTCGGCAGCTTTCGCCTTGCAGGACCAGACGCCGGCCTCGCTTGCCCGGCACCTCGCTGAGGCTGGTGGCCAGCTCCCGCCGAAGGCGGCGGGCGCGGACCTTGCAGCCATCGTCATGAACCTGATCGCCGATCTTCTCTCGCTGCCTGCGGATACGGTGCGCCCCGAGAGCCGGCTGATCGACCTGGGGCTCGACTCCCTGCTGTTTCTCGACCTGTCCGAAAGGCTTGCCGCCGAGACCGGGCTGCGGCTGTCGGGCGAGGCGGCCATGCGCTTCGATACGGTCGGCGCGCTCATCGAGGGGATCCGCTCGCAGGGCGGTTCGCGGGAGGACGCGGAGGCAGGATCGCTGCGGGCGGCGCTCGCGGAACTGTCCGCCAGCCGCCAGGGGCTTCTGCTCGCGAATGGCGATCTCGCGCCGGTACCGGTACGCCCGGGCATGACTTGGTCGCTGTCGCCGCTCCAGCGGGCATGGTGGCTGGGCCGGCGGGCAGGCGCACCGCTCGGCGGCACCGCCCGGCACATGTATGTGGAATACGACAAGGAGACGGCGAGCTTCGACCTCGACGCCTTCGAGCAGGCCTGGGCCCGGTTCGTGCAGCGCCACCCGGCCCTGCGCATGACCGTCGATGACGAGGGCAGGGCGGTGCCGGCCGATGTCGAGACGGTTCCTCCGATCGTCCGCGAGGACCTCTCCGGCCTGACCGACGCGGAGCGGGAGGAGCGGCTTGCCGAAACCCGCCGGCGCATGAGCGCACAGGCGTTCGACCTGTCCGCCTGGCCGTTTTTCGAATGGCGCGCGTCGCTGCTGCCGGAAGGGCGCCTGCGCCTGCACTTCGACATCGACACGACCTTCCTCGATATCGAGAGCTTCCAGGTGATGTTGCGCGAGCTTGGTCGCCATGTGGGGGCGCCCGGTCAGGAGCTGCCGCCGCTGAGCTTTGCGGCGACTGACTACATGCGCGGCATGGCGCTGGTGGGAAAGACGCAGGCCGCAGAACAGGCACGCGCAGCGGCTCGCAGGCGCCTTGCCGCCC
The DNA here is from genome assembly GCF_014252955.1 of Stappia sp. 28M-7. NCBI lineage: Bacteria > Pseudomonadati > Pseudomonadota > Alphaproteobacteria > Hyphomicrobiales > Stappiaceae > Stappia > Stappia quadratibracata. The sequence goes on from NZ_JACMIA010000001.1 coordinate 2,002,735, forward strand.
TGCCGCCGGCGCCGGACCTGCCGCTTGCCGCGCTGCCCGAAACACTGCCGCCGCGGTTCGCCATCGAACGCCGGGCGCTCGACCGCGCGTCCTGGCTTTCGGTCCGGGATGCGGCGGCCGGCCGGGGCGTTTCCGGCACGGCGCTGGTGCTTGCGGCCTTCGCCGCCGGCTTGCGCAGGTGGTCGGCGGACACGGAGCGTTTCTCCCTGCAACTTGCCTATCCCGACCGCAAGCCGCTGCATGCGGAAGCGATGAACATCGCCTGCGAGGCGAGCGCGGCAATGGCGGTCCCGTTCGATTTCGCGGGGGCGCCGAGTTTCGGGGATCTCATGGAGCGAACCGAGGCGGCGATCCGCGAGAACCTGTCGCAGCTGCTGTGCGGAGGGCTCGCCGACGACACTGCGGCGGAGGACCTGCCGACGCTGATGTTCCCGGTGGCGATGACATCGCTGCTCGGCGTGCGGCAGGCCTATGCGCTGCCGGAAAGCGCCGACCCGCTGCTCGGCATGCCGGCCTATGAATACGCGGCCCAGCCGCAGGTGGCGCTGCATTTCCAGGTGCTGGAGGAGGAGCGCGAGCTGCTGTGCAACATCGACGAGATCTCCGGACTGTTCCCGCAAGGGCTCGCCGCATCCGTCTTCGATACGGTGATGGCGATCCTCGCGAAGGGCGAGAAGGCATGGTCGCTGCCGCTGGAGGAGTTCGCCGGTACCGGTGCGCCCCGTGAGGGCGCCAGCTCCCTGCGCGCCTGGCTCGGAGGCTTTGGCCATGTCGGGTGAGGTGCTGAACGTCGTCGTCTGCGGCACCTGCTTCGGCGAGCACTACCTTGCCGCCATCGCACGGCTTGGCGGGGATGTCCGCCTGGCCGGCATCCTGGCGCGCGGGGGCGCTCGCTCGCGTGCGCTCGCCGCTCATCTGGACGTGCCGCTCTATCGGGACGTTGCGGACCTGCCGGCCGATATCGACGTGGCCTGCGTCGTTGTCCGCACCACGCTGTTCGGCGGCGACGGCAGCCGCCTTGCCGAGGCACTGCTGAAGCGCGGCATTCATGTGCTGCAGGAGCACCCCGTGCATCCGGGAGAGGTCGCCTCGCTGCGCCGGCAGGCGGAGGGCGCAGGCGTGCGCTACCACGTCAACAGCTTCTACCCGCATCTGCCGGCGTTCCGGCATTTCATCGCCTATGCGAGCGCGGCGGGCGAACGGGCCCCGGCGGCCTTTGCCGAAGTCACCACCAGCCCGCAGCTGCTCTATTCGGCGCTCGACAGCCTGGGGCGCAGCCTCGGCTCGCTGGCCGGGCTCGAATGCCTCGGCCCTCTGGTTCCGCCGTCCGAGGCGTTGCCGTTCCATGCCTTCCAGGGGCGGGTCGGCGGCATTCCCTTCTCATTGATGCTGCAATCCTGGCTCGACCCGTCCGACCCGGATCACCACTCGCTGGTCATGCACCGCATGGCGGTCGGCTGGCCCGAGGGCGCGGTCAATCTGGTCAACAGTTTCGGCCCCGTCGTGTGGAGCCATTCGCTCTATGCGCCCGACTATCGGCAGGACGGCGAGGCGAGCTCCTATCTGCTGTCGCCGGAGCGCCATGCCGGCTGTCGCCACTTCACGCAGCCGAGCGCCCATGTGCTGGGCTCGCCCGCCGGCGCGCCGTTCTGGGACGTGGTGCATGGCGAATTTCCCGAGGCGATCGGCCATGCGCTCGCCGAGCTGCGCTGCGCCATCGAGGCGCCGGGCAGCGTGCCCTGGCAGTCGGACGCCTATCTCGCCGACCTCGGCAAGGCCTGGCTGACCGTGTTGCGCCAGGCCGGACCGCCGCGCGAACGCGCCATGCCGGTGCCGCCGCCGCCCCATCCCGATCCCGTTGAATTCGCAAGGACCCTCACCGATGCCGACTGAACCGGTCGCAGAGCGCACCCGCAGCGCCTATTCCGCCCTCGACGAGGCTTTCGTGCAGGCCGGGCTCGACGGGCACGCGCATTTCCTCAACTGGGGCTATGAGCCGATTGCCGGGCTTGCCGACGGTGCCGTTCCCGGACTTGTGCAGCCGGGCGCCAACGAGGCGTGCGAGCGTCTCGTCGCCGAACTGGTGGGTCCCGTCTCGCTCGACGGTCTGCGGGTTGCGGACATCGGCTGCGGCCGTGGTGGCGCGCTGGATGTCGTCCTGCGCCGGTTCCGCCCACTGTCGGCCATCGGGCTCGATCTCAGCGCCGACAACATCGCCGGGGCCCGGCGGTTGCTCTCCGGGCGACGCGTCCGCCTGCAGGTGGCCGATGCCTGTGCGCTGCCGCTGGGGGAGGCCAGCCAGGATGTCGTCCTCAACCTGGAATCCTCCGGGGCCTATCCGGACATGGGCGCCTTCCTGCAGCACGTCCGGCGCGTGCTGGCGCCCGGCGGGTTGTTCCTGCACGGCGACCTCTGGCCGTCCGAGCTGGTCGGCCCGTTCATCGAGACGATGGAGGAGATGGGCTTCGTGCTGGAGAGCCTGCGCGACGTGACGCGGCAGGTGTGCCGCGCGCGCGACCGGATGCCCGCCGGGCTGATGTCGCGCCTTGCCGGCAGCAGGGGCGCGGCAGAGGTGGAGGACTACTTCGCCGCACCCGGCTCGGCCATGTACGACTGCCTCGACCGGGGCGCCATCGCCTATCTGCTTTGCCGCTGGCGGCGCGGCGAAGACCCGGGCGGAAGCGTGGACACGGGCCCGCTCGAGAGGCGCGCGGCGCGGATCGATGCGCTGCTGGGCGAGGCGCGCGCCTCGCTTGCCGAGCGTGCCGACTGGTTCCCGTTCGGCGGGCCGAGACGAGGCGCCGACGTCAACATCCTCGCCTTTCCCCATGCGGTGGCCGGTGCCTCGGCCTTCAAGAACTGGCAGGCCCGGTTCCCGCGCGACTGGCAGGTCTCGCCGGTGCAGCTGCCCGGCCGCGAGGGACGGATCGCCGAGCCGCCGTTCACCTCGCTGTCGGCGGCCGTCGAGGCCTTGCTGCCGAAGGTGAGACCCTACCGGGACACGCCGCTCGTTCTTCTCGGCTGGAGCCTTGGCAGCAAGATCGCGTTCGAGCTGGCGCACCGGCTGGAGCAGGAAGGCGTCTGCCAGCCGCTGCTGGTGGTGGCTGGCGTGTGTCCCGGACCGCATCAGCCGCTGCCGGATCTTCGCAGCTTTTTCGGCGAGGACGGCATGGAAACGCGGCTGCGGCTGCTCGGCGGAACGCCGGAGAACATCCTGTCGAGCGGCGAGATGCTGTCGGCGCTGCAAACGACGATGGAGGGCGATACCGCGATGGCGGCGAGCTATCGCAGCGAGGCGGTGATCCGCGCGCCGATGCTGGCGCTGTCCGCCACCGGCGATGAGCTCGTCTCAAAGGAGGCGGTGGAAAGCTGGCGGCCGCGCACGGCGGGAGGCTTCACCCATCGCCGGCTGGAGGGCGGACATTTCATGGCGCGCGACGATGCGCCGACCGTCGCCGGCGTGGTGAAGGAGGCGGTCGCAGCGCGCCTGCGCCAGGGCTCCCGACAGGCGGAGGTCGCATGATGAACGCGCCCGTTCGAGCCGTTTCGCCGTGGTTCCCCTTCGGCCTGCCGACGGGGCGGGGAAGGGCCGTGCTCTTCGTCTTCCACCATGCCGGCGGGACGGCATCGTTCTTTCACGGCTGGCGGGAGCATCCGCTGCTTGCGGATCTGGATGTGTGCCCGGTGGAACTGCCCGGCCGCGGCCGTCGATTTGCCGAACCCGCCTCCCGCACCGTCGGCGAGCTTCTTGCCGGCCTGGTTCCGGCGCTGTGCGGAGCGGTTCCTGCAGGGCGGCCCGTCCTTTTGTTCGGCCACAGTCTCGGGGCGCTGGTCGCGTTCGAGGCCGCGCTGGCATTGCAGGCGCGCGGATTGCCGCCGGCCGGCCTCATCGCTTCGGCCCGGCGCGCACCGCAGCTGCCGACGCCGGCGCCCTGGCGCCATGCAATGGCCGACGAGATGCTGATCGGTGAGCTGCGGCGCCTTGGCGGCACGCGCGACGAGGTGCTGGAGAGCGAAGAGCTGCTGGAGCTTTTCCTGCCCGCGATCCGGGCGGACTTCGCCCTGACCGAAACCTATGCGCCGCGCGCGGGCTCGAGGATCGGCTGTCCCGTTCTGGCCCTGCGCGGCGAGGGCGACCTGGAGGTATCGGCGGCCGATGTCGATGCCTGGCAGGAGGTCTGCGGATCGCGGTTCGCGCGGGCGGATCTGCCGGGCGATCACTTCTACCTCTCCGAGCCGTCGGTGCTTGCCGACATTCTCGCGCGCCTGCGCTGCCATGCCGGGCTTGCGTGACATGCGGGCAACGGTTCGCCCCAGGAGGCACGAACAGTCCCGATCAGGGCTGAAGCGGGCCTGATCCGGGTGGCGGGCCTCGCCGGGGGCAATTAAGGCCGGAATGTGGTCGGGGTAAGCACTTCATGACATCGAAATCAGGCGCATCGGGCGTCTTCACTTTCAAGATCCTGAGCCTGTTCATCGGGCTCTACGCGGCACAGGCCATCACCGGCAGCCTCGTGCAGACCGGTCTCCCGACCGTGCTGCGCGAGGAGGGGATGGGGCTCGACCGTATCGGCCTCCTGTCGCTGCTGTTCCTGCCCTGGGCGCTGAAGTTCCTGTGGGCGCCGCTGGTCGACCGGTTCTGTGTCGTCCGCCTCGGCCGGAGGCGATCCTGGCTACTCGTGTGCCAGGCACTGATCGCATTGAGCTTCGCGGTCCTGTCGCTGCTGTCGCCGGCCGGACACTTCGAGCTGATGCTATGCGTGCTGCTGGGCGTTGCGGTGTTCGCCGCGACCCAGGACATCGCCACCGACGCCCTGGCGGTCGAGGTGGTCGATGAAAGCCGCCGGGCCACCGTCAGCAGTGCCGGGGTCTTCGGCGGTTATGTCGGGTTCCTGCTCGGCGTCGGCGCGTGGTTGCCGGTCTATGCCGCGTTCGGCTGGCAGGCCTCGATGCTGTTCATGGCCGGCGTGGTCGTGGTGCTGACGATCCCGGCCGTCGCGGCGCGCGGACTGGAAGACGGTGTGCCTGTTCCTTTGGACGAAGCGGCGTTTCGCCCGCGTCTTTCGGCGTCTTTCCGCAGGCCCGAATATCGCCGGGGCCTCGGCTTCATGCTCGTCTACCAGTCGGGCCTGCGTCTCGGCATCGCCCTGATCGGCCCGTTCCTGGTCGATGTGGGCCTGACGCTCGCCGATGTCGGCTGGCTCAAGGGGGCGGGCGGTGCGGCCGCCGGTCTTGTCGCCGCGCTTGCCATGCTGGCGCTTCTGCGCCGTCCGTCCGCGCGCGCCCTGATGCTTGCCGCCCTCGCCAACGCCGCCCTGTTCCTGGCGCTGGCGGGCGTGTGGGCCGGCATCGTCTCCCGCGATCTGGTCGCCCCGCTGATCCTTGCCCAATCCGCGGCCGCGGCGACATCGATGATCGCGCTCTATGCGGTGATGATCGGCTGGTGCTCGCCGCGTCAGGCCGGCACCGATTTCGCCCTGCTGCAGAGCGCCGACGCGGTGATGGCCATCGCCTTCGGCATCGCCGCCGGCTTCATCGGCCAGGCCTTCGGACATGCGGCCGTCTTCGCCCTTGCCGCTCTTCTGCTTCTTGCCGGTGCGGCTCTCGCCCGGCGCCACTCCATTGCCTCGGACCTGCCCCTCGCCGCTGAGGGGGCACTGGAAATACAAGGAAATCAACAATGAGAAGCCGTGCTCTGCTGGGCGTTTCCCTCCTCGCGATCGCTGCCGTCCTCCGGCCGCTCCCCTCCAAGGCGCAGGACGCTGCCATGGCGGGCGAGCCGACGCTGCTTCCCCGTGTTCTCGTGTCGGCCACCAAGCGTCTGCAGGATGCCTTCGAGGCGATCGGCGAGGTCGCGACTGTCGAAGCGGATGAGCTGGAACAGCGCGGTTTCTCCACCATCGACCGCATCGACCGGGTGTTTCCGGACGTGCTGATCCGCCAGCGCTCCAGCCGGGCCTATTCCGGCATCACCGTGCGCGGCCAGTCGTCGGTCGACTTCTACAATCCGGCGACCCAGCTCTATGTCGACGGGCTGCCGCAGGATCAGGCGCTGTTCAGCCAGTTGCTGCCGCAGACGCTGGAGCGGGTAGAGCTGCTTTACGGCCCGCAAGGAACGCTCTACGGCCGCAACGCCATCGGCGGCGTGATCAACGTCGTCACCCACAAGCCGGAGAACGAGTATTTCCTGAGCACGGTGATCGACGTGAACAGCCTCGGCGTGCTGGGCGGCGTCGCCTTCGGCGGAGCGCTGATCGAGGATGTCCTTTACGGCGATGCCTGGTTCAGCGCCGAGCGCGAGGACGGCGAGATGCGCGACATGGTCACTGGCGAACGGACCGGTGACAGCGAGACGCTGGCCGGTCAGGCACGCCTGCGCTATGCGCCGGTGGGTAGCCCGCTCGACATCATGTTCTCCTACGGTCGCAGCGAGCGGACCTCGGACGAGGAACGCTTTGTCATGCAGTCGATGCTGGACAGCCGCATCTCGCTGCCCGTGCCCTCCCACTACGAGCTGACGACCGACAGCTACGGCCTGACCGCCTCCTACGATCTCGGCCCGGCGACGATCACCTCGCTGACCGGCTACCAGGATCGCTCGTTGCTGCGCACGATCTTCGGCTCCTACACGCCCGAATGGCAGGAGACGTTCAATCAGGAACTGCGGATCGCCTCCAATCCGCAGGAAGGGGCGATGTTCGACTATGTCGCCGGCCTCTATTTCCAGGATCTCGACTTCCGCCGCGAAGTGCCCGCCTCGACCCTGGCCTCGCACCAGGAAATCCGCTCCTACGCGGCCTTCGGCGAAGTGACCTGGCATGCGACCGAGCGGATCGACCTGACCGGTGGCCTGCGCTTCGACTACGAGGAGGTGGACGCGGCGACGACCCTTGCCGGCGTGCGCCAGACGAACAGCGCGGATTTCTCCGCGCTCTCGCCGAAGGTGGGCGCCAGCTACAAGGTCACGGACGACGTGCTCGTCTACGCGCTGTTCAGCACGGGCTTCAAGGCCGGTGGCTTCACCCGCGCGGTGACGCCGGCCAATATCGGCTTCTCCTATCAGCCGCAGCACAGCTACAATTATGAAGCCGGCATCAAGGCGAGCCTGTTCGACGACACGCTGGAACTCGGTTCCTCCGTCTACTTCACGATGACGGACGACTATCAGCTGTCGGTCGGTCCGGTGACCGGCCAGTACCTGCAGAATGTCGGCGAGGTGGAGAGCAAGGGCATCAGCCTGACGGCGCGCTGGCAGCCGGTCGATCCCTTCATGCTGTCGGGCGGCATCGCCTTCAACGACAGCTATTTCAGCAGCTACAACAATCCGGCCAATCCGGGCGTCAACCTGACCGGGAACAAGGTGCCCTATGCGCCGGATGTCACGGCCAACCTGACTGCGGCCTACACGTTCGGCCTGCCGGGCGACTTCGGCGACCTGACCGCGCGCGCCGGCGTCACCTATGTCGGAAAGACCTGGTTCGACGAGGCGAACACGGTCGGGCAGGGCGCCTATGCGCTGCTCGACGCGGGGCTGTCCTGGAAGCATGGCGAGCATGTCGTCGCGGACTTCTACGTCGACAACATCACCGACGAGACCTACGCGGTCTACGGCTTCGACTCCGCCGGCGCCGGCTTCGGCAACGTCTACCAGCTTGGCCAGGGGCGCACGATCGGCGGCCGCCTCAAGATCACGTTCTGAGGCGGACGGCATGCGCATCCTGATTTCGGGCGCGGGACCTGCCGGTCTTGCGCTCGCAAACTGCCTGCTCGATGCGGGCCTGTCGCCGGTGGTGGTGGAAAAGGCGCCGACGCTGCGCACGGCCGGCTATGCGGTCGGCCTGCATCTCGGCGGCTGGGAGGTCGCTGCCCGGCTCGGCCTGATCGACGCATTGAAGGCGAGGTCGATCTCGATCCAGCGGGCCGACTATCGCGACGCGCGGGATCGCAAGCTGTTCTCCTACAACTATCGGCATCTTTCGGCAGCCTGCGGCGACCGCATGCTGGTGATCATGCGCGATGCGTTGCAGGAGGTTCTGGTCGAGCGGCTGGGCGGACGGGTGCCGATCCGATACGGGACGTCCGTCTCTGCTCTCGTCGACGACGGCAAGGCGGTGCAGGCGGAATTTTCCGACGGGTCGAGCGAGCGCTTCGACTTGGTGGTTGCCGCCGACGGCTATCGCAGCGGCGTGCGGGAACTGCATTTCGGCCCGCATTCCAAGTTTCTGAAGCCGCTCGGCTATCGCAGCGCCGCCTGGCGGATGCCATCCTCGCAGGCGATGGACTGCGACTACGCCGCCTTCATGGATGTCGATCTGCAGGCCGGCCTTTACCGGGTCGGCGACGGTACGGTGGCGACCCTGTTCTGCTGGCGCGATGAAGACACGTCCCGCGTGCCGGCGGACAAGCGCACGGCCGAACTCGTCAGCCGGTTTTCTCACTGGCCGGCGCTGATTTCCGACACCTTCCGGGAGGGCGTCGACTGGTCGGGCGCCTTCTTCGACACGATCTGCCAGGTCGAGGTGCCGCAATGGTCGCGCGGACGGGTCGTCCTGTTGGGCGATGCCGCGCATTGCATGACCTTCCTGTCGGGGCAGGGCACCTCCACGGCCGTCGTCGGGGCGCATGTGCTGGCGGCCGAGCTCGCGACGCGCCCGCTGGATGAGGCTCTGGCCGCCTACGAGGCGCGGCTTCGACCCGTGGCAGGGAGGCTCCAGAAACAGTCGGAGAAGATCGGCGGGCACTATGTTCCGCGCAGCCGCTTCGGCCTTGCGGTCCAGTCCTGGATCATTCCGACCCTGATGCGTCCGCCGCTGGTCCGGCTGATGGCGCGCAAGATGGAGGCCTCATCGCCCTCCATCGCATGAGGGTTTGTTCGCGCTTGACCTTGCCCCTGCTGGAAGGTTCATCATGGCACAAATCCAGATCAACAGGTCGGACGTGCCATGAACATCGGAGAAGCTGCGGCTCTCGCCAGCCTGCCGCCCAAGACGATCCGTTATTACGAGGAAATCGCGTTGATCCGCCCGGCACGTGCCGGCAACGGCTATCGCGACTACTCGGAGATGGACATCCATCGCCTGCAGTTCCTGCAGCGCGCGCGCAGCCTCGGCTTCACCATCGAGGAATGCCGTGTGCTGCTGTCGCTCTACGACGACGAGCACCGGGCGAGCGCCGATGTGCGCGCGGTCGCGATCGAGAAGATCGGCGAGGTGGAGCGCAAGATCGCCGAACTGCGCTCGATGAAGGCGACACTCACCCGGCTGGTGGAATCCTGCCATGGCGATGCGCGGCCGGACTGTCCGATCCTCGAGGATCTCGCCAAGGGCAGCGGGTCCTCCTGCGGCGGTCACTCGTGATTTCGCGAAAGGGCCTGCTTCTCGGTGGAGCCGCCGTCGCGATCGTCGCGCTGGCGGTGGTCCTGCGTCCGCAGCCCGAACCCGAGCTGGAACCCGCATCTGCCATGGCAGAGGTGAGCGTGCCGGAGCTGTCGGGTCTTGCCGCCGAGGGCAGAACCGCCTTCGATGCCCTTTGCGCGAGCTGCCACGGTGAAAACGCGGCCGGACGGCAGGGGATCGCCCCGCCGCTGGTCCACGTCATCTACGAGCCGGGGCATCATGCGGACGGGGCTTTCTTGCTGGCGGCAACGCGCGGCGTTCGCCAGCACCACTGGACGTTCGGCGACATGCCGCCGGTTCCCGAGGCGAGCCCGCAGGATGTCGCCGCGATCATCGCCTATGTGCGGGAGCTGCAGCGCGCCAACGGCATCTTTTGAGCCGGCCCCCGGATCAAACGCCGAGATAGGCCTCGCGCACCCGCTCATCGGCCAGGAGCGCTTCGCCCTTGCCCTCCATCGCGATCTCGCCGGTCTCGATGACATAGCCGCGCGTGGCAATGGACAGGGCGGCGAAGGCGTTCTGCTCCACCAGGAAGACGGTGACGCCATCCTCGCGGTTCAGCCGCTGGATGATCTCGAAGACCTGGTCGACGAGCACCGGGGCAAGGCCCATCGACGGCTCGTCGAGCAGCAGCAGCTTCGGCCGGCTCATCAGGGCGCGGCCGATCGCCAGCATCTGCTGCTGGCCGCCGGACAGGCCGCCGGCAGGGTTCCTGCGCCGCTCCTTCAGCACCGGAAAGAGGTCGTAGACCCGCTCCAGGTCGGAGGCGATCTCCGCGTCCTTGCGCAGATAGGCGCCGAGCCGGAGATTGTCCTCGATGGCGAGCGGCGCGAAGATCTGTCGGCCTTCCGGCACCTGGGCGATGCCGGCTGCGACACGCGCATGCGGGCTGGCGCGCGAGATGTCGCGTCCCTGGAACAACAGGCTGCCGCCGGTCATCGGCTGGACGCCGGAAATGGTGCGCAGCAAGGTGGTCTTGCCGGCGCCGTTGCCGCCGACGAGCGCAACGATCTCGCCGGCTGCGACACTCAGCGAGACGCCGTGCAGGGCCTCGATCCGCCCGTAGGAGGACCGCAGCGTTTCGACGCGCAGAAGCGGATCAGTCGAGTGCAAGGTTGGCCTCCCGCGTGCCGTGGGTTCCAAGATAGGCCTCGATCACCTTCGGGTTCGAACGGATCTCGGTTGCCGAGCCCTCGGCCAGCACCCGGCCCTGATCGAGCACCAGGATGCGGTCGGAGATGCGCATGACGAGCTTCATGTCGTGTTCGACCAGCACCACGGCGACGCCATCGTCGGCGATCTTGCGGATCAGCTTCTCGATTTCCTCGGTCTCGACCGGATTGCACCCGGCGGCCGGCTCGTCGAGCAGCAGCGCCTTCGGCTCGGCCGCGAGCGCGCGGGCGATCTCCAGGCGCTTCAACGCGCCATAGGACAGGTTGGCGGCAGGAATGTCCGCCTGCGCGGAAAGTCCGACGCGCGCCAGCAGGGCATCGGCCACCTCCGCGCTCTCCCGGTTCTGGCGACCGGTGGAGGGCAGGGCGAGCAGGTGGGCGAGCAATCCGCGCTTTTCGCGCAGGTGCCGGCCGACCATGACGTTTTCCCGCGCGGTCATGCGGAAGAAGACCTGCAGGTTCTGGAAGGTGCGCGACAGACCGCGCTCGGCCAGCCGGTTGGGCTCCAGCGCGGTGACGGGCTCGCCCGCCAGATGAACGCTGCCGGCCTTCGGCGTGTAGACGCCCGAGACCAGGTTGAACAGCGTGGTCTTGCCGGCGCCGTTGGGGCCGATAATCGAGAAGACTTCGCCGGCCCGTGCCGAGAAGCTGACGTTGTCGACGGCGCGCACGCCGCCGAAGGCGATGCCGATCTCGCTCACCGAAAGAAGAGGCGTTGTGGTGCTCACTTGTTCCGCCTCCCCTGGAAGAACGCTGCGATGCTCGGCACGATGCCGGCACGCAGCACGATCATGATCACCATCATGATGAGGCCGAGGATCATGTGTTCGTAGTCGTGGAAGCCGGTCAGCGCCTGCGGCAGCACCACGAGGATGGCGGCGCCTGCCACCGATCCGAGGATCGAGCCCATGCCGCCGAGCACGACCATGGTCACCAGCTCGATGGAGTGCAGGAAGTTGGCCTTGTCCGGCGTCACGAAGCCGTTGACCAGGGCCAGCGTCGAGCCGGCGACCGAGGCATAGACGGCCGAGATGACGAAGACGGTCAGCTTGGCGCGGGCGACGTCGATGCCGGCGACCCGTGCGGCGACCTCGGAATCGTGCAGCGCTCTCAAGGCCCGGCCCGTCGGGCTGGCGACGAGATTGCAGGCGATCCACGCTCCGATCACCAGCAGGCCGCCGCTGATCCAGTACCAGGTGTCGGCGCCGCGCACCCGCCAGCCGAACAGCGTCAGCCGCTCGACCGGCATGCCGTCCGGTCCGCCGGTCAGCCAGGCCTCGTTGGAGATCGTCATGGCGATCAGGATGCCGAAGCCGAGCGTCGCCACCGCGAGATAGTGGCCCTTGAGCCGCAGGATCGGCCGGCCGACCAGAAAGGCGATGGCGGCGGTGGCAACGGCACCGGCCAGAACCGCAAGCAGCGGGTGCAGGCCGAACTGCGGCGGCAGCACGGCGACGGCATAGGCGCCGATGCCGAAGAACCCGGCATGGCCGAGGCTCACCTGGCCGGCATAGCCCATCAGCAGGTTGAGCCCGATGACAGCAAGGGCCGAGATCCAGACCAGCGCGGCGACGCGGTAGTAGAAATTGGAGGGCATCGCGAAGGACAGCGCGACGACCAGCAGCGCGATCACCAGCGGCACGGCGAGACGGTGGGAGAGAAGCTTGCCCATGGTCACACGCGCTCCACGCTGGCCTTGCCGAACAGGCCGCCCGGCATGGCGAAGAGCACGACAAGGATGACGATGAAGGCGATGGCGTCCTTGTAGGTGGACGAGATGTAGCCGGCGCCGAGCGCTTCCAGCAGGCCGACGGCCAGCCCGCCGACCACCGCGCCGAGCGGATTGCCCATGCCGCCGAGCATGGCCGCGGCGAAGCCCTTGAGCGCCAGCAGCATGCCGACGTCGTAGCTGGTCAGGGTGATCGGGGTGACGAGAATGCCGGCAATGGCGCCGATGGCCGCCGACATGACGAAGGACAGGCCCATCACGAAGGAGGTGTTGATGCCGACGAGACGCGCGGCCAGCCGGTTCGCTGCCGTCGCCAGCACGGCCTTGCCGATCAGCGTGCGGTTGAAGAAGGCCCACAGCAGCACGACGATCACCGCCGCCCCGCCCAGCACCCAGAAGCTCTGGGGCAGGATCGCGGCACCGCCGAAGCGGATCGGCGTGTCGCCGGAAAAGGCGGGGAGCGAGTGGAACTGCTTGTCGAACACCACCTGGGCAAGGCCGCGAAGGAAGATCGAGGCGCCGATGGTGATGATGATCAAGGTCACGGGCGAGGCGCCGCGCGCCGGCTCGATGGCCAGCCGGTGCAGCAGCAGCCCGACCACCATCGCAACGAGGATGGCGCCGATCACGGCCAGCGGCAGCGGCACGCCGGCAGCGGTGGCGAAGACCGTGGTCATGCCGCCGATCATGACGAACTCGCCTTGCGCGAAATTCACCACGTCGGAGGCGTTGTAGATGATGGTGAAACCGAGCGCGACCAGCGCGTAGACCGCGCCGACCGTCAGTCCGGAAACACAGAATTGCAGCAACTCGGGCATGGGTCCGCCGTCAGCTTGCCCGCGCCGTCGATGCGGCGGGGCCGGGGGCCTTCGATGTCGTGAGCAGGAGCCCTGCCGCGCGCCGGATCTCGCCGGGCGCGCGGCAGGGGAGGGCTTGCGCCTTACTCGGCCAGCGTCCAGTCGCCGCCGCGGATTTCCAGCATGCGGAACGCGGTCAGGTCGAGGCCCATGTGGTCGTCCGCCGACATGTTCACGACACCAGCGGTGCCCATGAAGCCCGAGGTCTTCTCGATCTCGTCGCGGATAGCCTTGGGATCCTCGGAACCGGCGCGCTTCATCGCCTCGACCAGGATCATCAGGCCGTCATAGGCGTGGCCGCCGAAGGTCGACACCGGCAGGCCGGTCTTTTCCTCGTACATCGACTTGTAGCCGGTGACGACGGCCTTCTGCGGGTCGCTGTCCGGCAGCTTGTCGGCGACCAGAAGCGCGGAAGCCGGAAGCCGCACGCCCTCGGCCGCATCGCCGGCCAGGTCGATGAAGGACTTCGAGGCAACGCCGTGGCTCTGGTACAGCGGCACCTCGATGCCGAGCTGCTTGTAGTTGCGCGTCACGATGGCCGGGCCCTGGCCGAAGCCGGGGTTGATGACCGCCTGCACGCCGGCAGCGTTCTTGATGTTGGTCAGCTGCGGCGTCATGTCGGAGTCGCTCGGACCGTAGGTCTCGTCTGCGACGATCTCGATGCCGTAGTTGCCGACCACCGAGAGACACTGCTCGCGCATCGACTTGCCGAAGCCGCCGGTGCCCGAGATCATGCCGATCTTGGCAAGGCCCTTGGCCTGCATGTCCGCGAAGATCTTCTCGCAGGCCATGCGGTCGGTATGCGGGGTCTTGAAGGTGAACTCCTTCACCGGATCGATGATGACCACGGCGCCGGCGAGCGAGATGAAAGGAATGCCCGCATCCTCGAAGACCGGGATCATCGCCATCGTCGTGCCGGTGGTGGAGCCGCCGACCACCGCGACGACCTCGTCGTCTTCCACCAGGCGGGTGGCGAAGGTGCGCGCCTTGTTGGCATCGGCGCTGTCGTCATAGACGATCAGCTCCAGCTGCTTGCCGTTGACGCCGCCTTCGGCATTCAGCTTCTCGACATACATTTCCAGCGTCTTGGCCTCGGGATCGCCGAGGAAGGACGCAGGGCCCGTGACCGACAGCGAAGCGCCGATCTTGATGGTGTCGGCCGCCGCAGGGGCCGCCCAGACCATGGCGACACCGGCCAGCAGGGCCGCGCCACGGATGCATTTTCCGAAAACTGCCATTCTTGTTTCCTCCCACAGGTCCAGTGCAGTCTGTTTCCGGTCTCCCGTTCGGAAAGCAGGGGCCGGGGGCAAACGTGTCGCCGCCGGCCCGTCCGTTCCTACGCCGCGACCGGGCGGCGCATGGCTGCCACGCGGAAGCGGTTGGCGACGAAGGCGCTGTCGCACAGACAGGCATTGCCGGCCGGGTTCGCTCCGGTGACGTGATAGTCGGAGAAGGCGGCGGACTGGTTCACGAAGATGCCGCCGGTCAGGTTGACCGAAAGCGCCACGCCGGCATCGGCGAAGGCATCGGCCGCCTTGTCGATCAGGGTCTCGTCCGTCGCATAGAGGGCTGCGGTGATCGCGCCGCGGGTCTTGGCCGAGCCGGCCGCACGGGCGATCGCGTCCTCCGCGCTGTCGGTGGCGATCACGAAGCTGATCGGCCCGAAGCGCTCCTCCAGATAGGCGGCTTCATCCGCGGCATCGACCGCCAGCACGAGCGGGGTCGCCGAGCGGGCGCCGTCCATGCCCTCGACCGGGGTGCTGTCGCGCAGCACCTTGCCGAGCTTGCGGGCCTCAGCCACGCGCTCCAGCGTCGCCTCACTCTGCACCGCGCCGAGCACGCCGGCCGCCCGCTGGGGATCGCCCAGCAGCTTGTCGACGGCGGTTGCGACGGCGCCGGCCACCTCGTCGAAGCTCTTGTGACCCTCGTCCGTGTCGATGCCGTCGCGCGGCACGAAAATGTTCTGCGGCGCGGTGCACATCTGCCCGGAATAGAGCGAGAGCGAAAAGGCGATGTTGCCGGCCATGCCGCGCATCGACGGCGTGCCGGTGATGACGATGGAATTGACGCCGGCTTCCTCGGTATAGACCAGCTTGCCCTTGGCGTTCTCGCGCACCCAGGCGCCGAAGGCCGGCGAGCCGGTGAAGTCGATGATGGCGACGTCCGGATGGGTGACCAGCTCCTTGGTCAGCGGCTTGTCGGCGGTGTCCGCGGCAAGCTGCAGCACGTTCGGGTCGAATCCGGCCTCGGCAAGCACCTCGCGGCCGATCTTGACCGTCAGCGCCAGCGGCAGGATCGCGCCCGGATGCGGCTTGACGATCACCGGGTTGCCGGTTGCAAGGCTGGCGAAGAGGCCCGGATAGCTGTTCCAGGTCGGGAAGGTGGCGCAGCCGATGACCAGCGCCGGCCCGCGCGGCACGATGCGGAACTGCTTGTCCAGCACCAGCGGATCCTTCGGACCCTGCGGCTTTTCCCAGCGCACGGCGCCGGGAATGCGGCTCATCTCGTCATAGGCATAGGCGACGGCCTCGAGACCGCGATCCTGCGCATGCGGGCCGCCGGCCTGGAAGGCCATCATGAAGGCCTGGCCGGACGTGTGCATCACCGCATTGGCGAACAGGAAGCTCAGCCGGTTGATGCGGTGCAGGATCTCCAGGCAGACGCCGGCGCGCGCTTCCGCGCTCGCCTTGCCCCAGCCGTCCATCGCGGCCTTGGCGGCGGCAACGGCCATGTCCGGGGTGGTCTCGGGATAGGTGACCCCAAGGTCGAGGCCGAAGGGGCTGACCTCATGGCCGACATGACCGCCGGTCGTCGGCTGGTCCAGCTCGAACGGCTTGCCCAGCAGAGCCTTGAAAGCGGCCTCGCCGTCGTCCTTCGCGCTCTCGCCGTAGATCTTGCCGGAGGGCATCTCCGGATAGGCGGACCAGTAGCCGCGGCTATGGATGGTCTCCACCGCCTTGTCCAGGGTCGCCTTGTGCGTGTCGAAGAATGCGGCCATGACCGTCTCCCTGCGTGACGCGCTTGGCCGGGGACGCACGCCGATACGGTCCCGTCTTGCGGGATCCCTCGACGTTTTCCTCCCGGCGGACGCGCCGCCTGATGTCTTGCCCGCCTCTCCGGCCGTGTCCAGGCTGTGCCTGATCGCGGTGCCACGGGGCGGGTCGGTTCGTTGGTTCGGACGCGATTGACAGCGCCCGATTGACGATCATAATAATTGACCGACCGGTTGGTCAGTCAAGTGAAAAATCACGAGGGCGACCGGTACGCATCGCGGCGAGGGAGGGCACCCCGAGGGTGGATCCACGTCGCGGCGGCGGCACCGGCGCAACGGGAGGGCGCATGCAAACCGAGACTTCTGCAGCTCACGGCGGGGCGGAGCCCGCGCCCGTTCTGGTCGAGCGCGAGGGCGGCGTTCTCGTCGTCACGTTGAACCGGCCGGACAAGCTGAACTCCTTCAACGAGGCGATGCATGCCGCGCTGCGCGAGGCGATGGACCTTGCCGAGAGCGATGCGGAAATCCGCTGCGTGCTGCTGACCGGCGCCGGGCGCGGCTTCTGCGCCGGCCAGGATCTCAGCGACCGTGTCACCGCGCCGGGCGATGCCCCGCCGGACCTCACCCGCACCATCGAGGCCAACTACAATCCGCTGCTGCGCCGGCTGAAGGCGCTGCCGAAGCCGGTCGTCTGCGCCGTCAACGGCGTCGCGGCAGGCGCCGGCGCGAACATCGCGCTGGCCTGCGATATCGTTCTGGCCGCCGAAAGCGCAAAGTTCATTCAGGCCTTCTCGAAGATCGGCCTCGTGCCCGATTCCGGTGGCACCTGGTCGCTGCCGCGCCTTGTCGGGCTGGCCCGCGCCAAGGCGCTGGCGCTTCTTGCCACCCCGGTTCCCGCCCGCCAGGCGGAGGAATGGGGCATGATCTGGAAGGCATTGCCCGATGGCGAGCTGATGGGCGAGGCGCGCCGCCTTGCCGGCGAGCTGGCCGCCGCGCCGACCTTCGGCCTCGGCCTCGTCAAGCAGGCGCTGGAAGCCTCCTTCGGCAACGATCTCGACACGCAGCTCGACCTGGAGCGCGACCTGCAGGGGCTGGCCGGCCGCTCGCCGGACTACGCGGAAGGCGTCGCCGCCTTCATGGCCAAGCGTGCGCCTGCCTTCACCGGCCGCCCGCCGAAGGGCGCGGGCACGGGTCCGGAGGGGGAGGCGTGACCATGACCGATACGCAAGCCGCACGGCCAGCCAACAGCATGACCCCGGATGAGCTGGCCCGCGCCTGCGCCGATGCCATGTGGGCCGGCGACAAGGCGAGCCAGGGGCTCGGCATGGAGATCCAGGAGGTGGGTTCGGGGCGGGCGGTGATCGCGATGACCGTCACCGAGGCGATGGTCAACGGCCATGGCATCTGCCACGGAGGCTACATCTTCACGCTGGCGGATTCGGCCTTCGCCTTCGCCTGCAACAGCCACAACCAGAACACCGTGGCGAGCCACTGCGCGGTCAGCTTCCTGCGGCCCGGACGCCTCGGCGAGCGGCTGGTTGCCACGGCCTTCGAGCGCTGGCGCGAGGGGCGCTCGGGCATCACCGACGTGACCGTGACCAATGCGGCCGGCGAGGTCCTCGCCGAGTTCCGCGGCAATTCCCGCACCATCAAGGGCACCCACCTGCCGGTCGAGTGATCGGCAGGAACGACGGATTTCAACAAGAGCGATGACCGCGCGGGGGAGAGCCCCCGTGACGGCACAGGACAATCCGGGAGGATTAGACGCATGTTCGATCTGGCGCCGAAGCCGGGCGATCTCGACCCCATCGAAACCGCTTCTCGCGACGAGATCGCGGCCCTGCAGCTCGACCGGCTGAAATGGTCGCTGCGTCACGCCTACGAGAACGTTGCCCATTACCGCAAGAGCTTCGACGAGGCCGGCGTCCATCCGGACGACCTGAAGACCCTTGCCGATCTCGGCAAGTTCCCCTTCACCTACAAGCAGACCCTGCGCGACAACTATCCTTTCGGCATGTATGCCGTGCCGCGCGAGCAGGTAGCCCGCGTCCATGCCTCGTCCGGGACGACGGGAAAGCCGACCGTGGTCGGCTACACCCGCAATGACATCAAGACCTGGGCCACCGTCATGGCCCGCTCGCTGCGCGCCGCCGGTGCCCGGCCGGGCATGATCTGCCATGTCGCCTACGGCTATGGCCTGTTCACCGGCGGTCTCGGCGCCCATTACGGGGCCGAGGAACTGGGCATGACCGTCGTGCCGATTTCCGGCGGCATGACCGAGCGCCAGGTGTCCTTGATCGAGGACTTCCGTCCCGACGTCATCATGGTGACGCCATCCTACATGCTGGCGATCCTCGACGAGTACCGCGCGCGCGGCATCGATCCGCGCGAGTCCTCGCTGAAGGTCGGCGTCTTCGGTGCCGAGCCCTGGACCAACGCCATGCGCCAGGAGATCGAGGCCGCCTTCGACATGCACGCGGTCGACATCTACGGCCTGTCCGAGGTGATGGGGCCGGGTGTCGCCAACGAGTGCGTCGAGACCAAGGACGGTCTGCACATCTGGGAAGACCATTTCTATCCCGAGATCATCGACCCGGTGACGGGCGAAGTGCTGCCGGACGGCGAGATCGGCGAGCTCGTCTTCACCTCGCTGACCAAGGAGGCGATGCCGGTCATCCGCTACCGTACCCGCGACCTGACGCGCCTGTTGCCGGGCACGGCCCGCTCCATGCGGCGGATGGAGAAGGTGACGGGCCGCTCCGACGACATGATGATCCTGCGCGGCGTCAACGTCTTCCCGACGCAGATCGAGGAACAGTTGCTGCGCGTCGAGGGGCTGGCGCCGCACTACCAGGTGGAATTGACACGCTCGGGCCGGATGGACGAAATGACCGTCCACGTCGAGGCGCTTCCCACCCATGCCGACGATGCGCAGCGCGCGGCCTCCGCCGCCGAGCTGAGGACGCATATCAAGAACGTGATCGGGATCAGCACTCGCATCGCCGTTGCCGACCCGGGCGTGATCGAACGCTCGATGGGCAAGGCGAAGCGCGTGATCGACAACCGGCCGAAGGCCTGATAGGCCGGCGCCCGCACACCAGCAGCAACGGCCGCGGGACCTTCCGCGGCCGGACCACTCCGGGGGACTGGACGACATGGCACGCCCGCGCGCCGAAGATTACGACGACAAGCGCAAGGCGATCCTGAAGACCTCGGCCGAACTCTTTGCCGAGCACGGGTTCGACCGCGCCTCCATGAACCAGATCGCCCTCGGCTGCGGCGTCTCCAAGGCGCTGCTCTATCACTACTACGCCAACAAGGATGCGCTGCTCTTCGACATCATCCGCGATCATCTGGACGAGCTGATCGCGGCGGTGGAGGAGGGCGCCACGCCGGAGATGACCGGCGAGGAGATGCTGCACGGCTACGTGCTGGCGCTGCTGGACGCCTATCGCGACGCCAATGCCGAGCACAAGATCCAGATCAACGAGATGAAGCGGCTGCCGGCCGAGCAGCAGGAGGAACTGAAGGCGCGCGAGCGTCGCCTCGTGCAGCTGTTTGCCGGCGCGCTGTCGCGGGCGGTGCCGCAGCTCGCCGAGCCCGGCTCGACGCTGCTGAAGCCGGTGACCATGAGCCTCTTCGGCATGGTCAACTGGCACTATCTGTGGTTCCGCGAAGGCGGCGCCGTCAGCCGTGCCGACTACGCGCGCATTGCCACACGCCTCATCCTCGACGGTGCCCGCAGCCTCGCCGGCTGAGCCGCCGCAGGCAGGTCTTCCGCTTTGACAACGTGAGTGCCCGGCGCTTGAGCGTCTGGCTCAGCCGCCGGTCGAGCGCTGCGCCGGCCAGTTGCGGTCGCCTTCGGGGATCATGAACACTTGGCCGGGATAGATCAGGTCCGGATTGCGGATCTGGTCCTTGTTGGCCTGGTAGATCGTCGTGTAGCGAATGCCGTCGCCGTAGCGGCGCTGCGAGATGGTCCACAGGTTGTCGCCGGTACGGATGATCACGCTCGGGATCTGGCGCGTGCCGGCATCGCCGCTGGCGCCGGAGCCTGCTCCGGCCTCGCCGGACAGAGCCACAGGACGCAGGATCACGGCCTCGTCGGCAGCCTTTTCGAAGGTCACTTCGGCGCGGGCGGTCACTTCGCCGTCGCCGGTGGTCACCTGGTCGGCGCGCACGGCCACTTCGCCGGGCTTCACCTCGCCTTGCGCTTCCAGCAGCCAGCGGCCCTTGGCATCGGTCTTGGCCTCGCCGACCAGCTGGTTGTCGAGATAGACGCGCACGTCGCTGTTCGGCTCGCCGGATCCCGCGACGAAGACCTTTTCGTTCTCTGTCTCCACCGCCTCGACGGTCACGGTCGGCGTTGCCGCATCGGCGGCAGGTGCGGTGTCGGCAGGGGCGTTGCCGCCGGTTGCGGCCGGCTGGTCGCCTGCGGCGGGCGCCGTGCTGGTGTCGCCGGCCTGCGGGGCCGCGGCCACCTGCTGTTCGGTCGTCGTGTTGCTGTCGCTGGCGCTCTGCGGTGCCGCCTGCGGCTCGGCTTGCGCCTGAGCCTGTGCGGCCGCGTCCGTCTGCTGGCCTGCCGCGGCGGTGTCGCCGCCCGGCTGCGCCGGGGCAGCGGCTTCCGTCTGGGGCGCTGCGGTTTCGCCGGTGCCTGTGGTGCCCTGCGCTCCCGAAGGCGTGTCGGCGGCGGCGCCCGCATCGGCGACCTGCTGCGGCTTCTGCAGGATCTGCGAAGGCGCGCCCGGCTCGTTCAGCATCACCAGGACTTCGCCCTTGGACGGGTCGCCCGGCACGGAGACGGCCATCGACTGCTGCGATTCGTTGAGCACCTTGCCGTCGGCATCGCGCGTTTCCAGCGTCACCGCATGCGCGCCCGGCTTGAGCGGCTGGTCGAGCACGATGGCGAATTCACCGGCGGCATTGGCGATGCCGCGGCCGATCACCTCGCCGTTGGCGAGCAGCGCGATGATGGCGCCGGCTTCCGAGCGGCCCGCAACCACGGCCGAGCCGTCCGGCTCCACACGCATCAGGTCGAAGGAGGGAACGGCGGCCAGTCGCTCCTCGACGGACTTCCCGCCGATATCGGTGTTTTCGCTGGATGTTTCGCCGGCCTTGGGCTCTTCCGTCTTTGCGGGGTCGTTGCTCGCGGTGGTCTGCGTCGCCACATCGCCGGCCGTCGGGGCCTCGGTCGTTTGCTGTGCAGGACCATCGTCCTTCTGCGACAGGTAGTAGCCGGCGGCTCCCGCGCCGGCGAGGCCGAGCAGGACAAGAACCTGGATGATGAGTTTCTGCGACATGAAAACCCGCGCTCCCCGCGATTCGCGCCGTGCGGTTACCCCTGCGACACAATATGTGTCAGCGCCCCCGAAATTCCACCGAATGACTATACGCTAAACCAGCAGCCGGCAAGCAAGCCGGGTCTCCAGCCGCCTGCGCCGGCGGCGGCATTCGCCCGCTTGACCCGCGGGGGCGCTGGCGTCACATCTAGCCTCATGAAACACGATCACACGTCACCGTGCGGCGAGGATGAAACCCGCCGCCTGAAAACCGTTTGCGTCTATTGCGGCACGGGTGAGGGCGCCGATCCCGCCTATATGGATGCTGCGCGCCAGCTTGGCCGCATGCTCGCCGCCGAAGGCCTTGGCCTCGTCTATGGCGGCGGCTCCCTCGGCCTCATGGGCGCGGTCGCCAACTCCGCGCTGGAGGCGGGCGGCCATGTCACCGGCGTCATTCCCGCGTTCCTGGAGGAGCGCGAAGTGATGATGCAGTCGGTCAGCGAGCTCGTCGTCACCAGCGACATGCACGAGCGCAAGCGCACCATGTTCGAGCGCGCCGACGGCTTCGTCGCGCTGCCGGGCGGCATCGGCACGCTGGAAGAAGTGGTGGAGATGCTGACCTGGGGCCAGCTGGGACAGCATTGCAAGCCGGTGGTGCTCGCCGATATCGGGGGCTTCTGGCGACCGCTGATTGACCTGCTCGCGCATATGCGCGGCGAAGGGTTCATTCGCGCCGGCTTCGAGGTCGACTACCGGGTTGCGAACAGCGTTGCTGAGATTCTTCCCGCCCTTCGCCGGCCGGCCGGAGCGGGCGAGGGAGCCACGGAGGCCGGCGTCGCCGATCTCGAAAAGCTCTAATGTGAAAAACTCTGAGCCAGCGCCTGCAAGGGCCTGATCTTGGACAACAAAAAGGGCCCGCAGGATGTCTCCTGCGGGCCCTTTTCATATCATTCCGCTGCCTGGGGCAGCGTGCCCGGAGGCACCCTCGGCGGTTCCTTGCGCGGCCCGATCGAGGTGACGGTGGCCGAGACCGGTGCGCCGAAGGCGGCCGAGGCCGGCGTTGCCGGAGCCTCCGATGCCGCCACGTGCTGTCTCTCCCCGAACGCAGTTTCTGCGGGCGTAGTGCCGTCCGCACCGGTGCCCGCATCCGCCTCGCGGTTGCGCCGGCTGGCGAACAGCCGCATCCACACCGTGGGCAGTGCCAGCATGGTCGGGATTACGATCAGCGTCAGGATCGTCGCGAAGCCGAGGCCGAAGATGATCGCCGTGGAGAGCTGCACCCACCACACCGCGGTGATCGAGCCGAGCGCGATCACCCGGTTGACGAAGTCGAGGTTGAGCTGCGTCATCATCGGCACCAGGCCGGCGATGGTGGTGATGGTGGTCAGCAGCACCGGCCGGATGCGCTGCGCCGAGGTTTTCAGCACCGCCTCCACCGGTTCGATCCCGTCTTCCCGGAAGCGGTTGTAGGTGTCGATGAGCACGATGGCGTTGTTCACCACGATGCCGGCCAGCGCCACCACGCCCGTTCCCGTCATGATGATCGAGAACTTCTGCCCCATCACCGCCATGCCGAGCAGCACGCCGAAGACCGACATGATCACCGTCGAGAGCGTCAGGAAGGTCTGGTAGAAGCTGTTGAACTGGGTCACCAGGATGATGAACATCAAGAACAGCGACCCGATCATCGCCTTCATCAGGAACTCGCCGGACTCCTTCTGGTCCTCGTCCGCGCCGCGGAAGCGGAAGGAGACGGTTTCCGGCCATTGCTGGGTGTCGAGCCAGGCCTGCAACTCCGCCACCTTGTCGTTGGCGGTCAGCGGCCGGGTGACGCCGTCGGCAGTGGTGATCGTGTCGGTCATCACCACATTGGCCTTCACGTCCATCGCATAGAGCCCGTCGCGGCGGGTGATGGTCGTGACCTTCTGCTGCGGCGCCCGGTCGATGAAGTTGGACAGCGGCACCTGGCCGAGTTCCGTCTGCAGGCGCAGGGAATCGAACCGGTCCAGCGTGCGCTCCGCTTCCGGCAGGCGCACGCGGATGTCCACCTCGTCCTCGGAATCGTCCGGGCGGAACTTGCCGATCAGCACGCCGTTGGTGACGAGCTGCACCATCGAGCCGACCGAGCCGATACCAGCCTGGAAACGGCCCGCCTGTTCGCGGTCGATGGTGATCTGCCACTCGATGCCGGGCAGGGGACGGCTGTCCTCGCGGTCCTGCAGGCTCTCCATGCTGTCGACATGTTCGCGCACCTTGGCGACGGTTTCCGTCAGCTCCTTGTAGCTGGTCGAGGTGACTTGCAGTCGCACGTCCTTGCCGGTCGGCGGACCGCCCTCGATCTCCCGCGTCTCCACGAAGATGCCCGGCAGGTCGGCCGTGCGTTCGCGGATCTCGGCGGCGATCTGCTTCCAGTTCCGCCGGCAGCAATAGTCGGAGAACTCGAGGTTGATCTGGGCGATCACGTCGGCCGGCTTGTCCTGCACGCCCATCATGCCGCCGCCGCCACTGCTTCCGGTGGATACCGACATCACGGCATTCTTGATGCCCTTGACGTCGATCACCTCGCGCTCGACGTCGAGCGCCAGTTCCAGCGCCTCACGGGCGGAGAAGTTGCCTCGTGCCGAAACCAGCACGATGGCCGAATTCGGCTCCTCCTCCACGAAGAACTCGACGCCTTGCGAGTTGGCCATGAAGTAACTGAGGATGCCGCCCGACAGGGCCACGAGCGCGACCAGCGTGACGACATTGCCGAACGCGGTGCCGGCGCAAAAGCTCAGCAGCCGGACATAGATGCCCGTGACGCCGCGGATCTTCGAGGCATCGAACTGCTCGCCCGCCGACAGGAGCTTTGCAGCTTCCTGCTCTTCCGCCGCCGCACGCTGCGCGCGGCGGCGGGAGGCGGCGACCAGCGGCTTGAGACCAAAATAGGCGAGCACACCCGCAGCCAGAGAGGCGACGGCGGCAATCGTCAGGAACACTTCCTGCGGCAGGGGCAGCAAGCCGGCGACCGCCGGATTGGCGAACAGCGCGGCGACGGCGGCGCCGATCATCAGGGCCACCAGCCATTCGGCGTTGCGCCCGATCCAGGAGATCGCGCCGGACATGGCCGCACCCGTCACCGGCAGGAACACCAGCGCGGTCAGCAGCGAGGCGCTGAGCACGATGATCACCATGATCGGCAGGTAGCTCATGAACTCGCCCGCCACGCCCGGCCACAGCAGCATGGGCAGGAAGGCGGCCAGCGTCGTTGCCGTCGAGGAGGTGATCGGCCAGAACATCAGCTTGGAGGCGCGGATATAGGCCTCCTGCGCGTCCATGCCCTCGGCCACCTTGCGGTCGGCATACTCGACCATGACGATGGCGCCGTCGACCAGCATGCCGACGGTGAGCACGAGGCCGAACATCACCATCGTGTTCACGGTCATGCCGACCGATTGCAGGATCAGGAAGCCGACCATGAAGGACGCGGGGATGGAGATGCCGACCAGCAGCGCGGACTTGAAGCCGAGCGCCCAGACGATCACCACCATCACCAGGAAGATCGCGGTCAGGATCGAGGATTCCAGCGAGCCGAGGATCTCGAAGATGTCCTCCGACTTGTCGAGGATGTAGTCGACGCGGATCGTCTCCGGCCAGTCTTTGGTCGCCGCCTCCACCACATCGCGCACCGCGGCGTTGTTCTCGATGATGTTGGTGCCCTTGCGCTTGACCACGTCGATGGAGATCGCCGGATGGCCGTTGACGCGGGTATAGCTGGTCGGGTCCTTGAAGGTGCGGCGGATTTCGGCGATGTCGCCGAGCGTCACCACGCCTTCGCCGCTCTGCTTGATCGGCAGGGAATACACGTCTTCCGCCGTTTCGACGAGGCCGGGAACCTTGACGTTGAAGCGGCCCTGGCCGTTGTCGAGGAAGCCGGCCGGCACGAGCTGGTTGTTGTTCGACAGCGAGGTCAGCAGTTCCTGCTGGGTGACCTGGTAGGACTCCAGCTTCATGCTGTCGATGACGACCTCGAGCAGTTCCTCCCGGTGGCCGGAAAGGTCTGCGTTCAGGACCGTCGGAACCGCTTCGATCTCGTCCTTCAACCGCCGCGCATGCCGGTACAGCGTGCGCTCCGGAACGTCGCCGGACAGCGTCACGAAGATCGTCGGCATCAGGGCGAAATTGGTTTCGACGATGGTCGGCTCGTCGGCTTCCGCCGGAATGTCGGCCTTGGCCTGGTCGACCTTGTCGCGGACATCGGCCAGCGCCTTGTCCTTGTCGAAGTCGACGTTGAACTCCAGCACGACGCCGACATGGCCCTCACCGGAGACCGTGGTGATCTCCTTGAGACCGTCGAGGCCGCGCAGGGCGGTCTCCATCGGTCTTGCGATCAGCCGTTCCGCGTCTCCGGGCGAGACGCCCTGCTGGCTGATCGAAACGTAGAAGACCGGAATGTCGATATCGGGGTCGGCCTCTTTCGGCACGCTGATATAGGCCATGATGCCGGCCGCAACCATCACCACCATCAGGGTGAGAACGGTCTTCGGCCGCCGCAGGACCGTCTCGAGCATCGAGATCATTGCGTAGCTCCTGCCATGGTGGCCACGGGCTCGACGGTCTGGCCGTCGGTCACATAGTCCTGACCGGTCACGATCAGCCGAACCGTGTCCGGCAGCCCGCCAACCCAAAGTCCGTCCTCATCGCCGCCCAGAACCGTCACGGGGTGGAAGGCGACGCGGTTCTGCTCGTCCACGGCACGGATGCCGAGCGTACCGGCATCATTCAGCGTCAGGACGCCGGAACTCAGCTTGTGAGCGCTCTCCTCCTTCAGCGGCACCCGTGCGGTGGTGGTGATGCCGTCGCGGATCGACCCGTCCTTGTTCTCGATCTCGATCTCGACGCGGAAGGTGCGGGTGGCCGGGTCGGAGGCCGTCCCGATGTAACGGATCTTGCCCGTCGCGCTGTCGCCGGTCACCAGCTCCACCTCGGCGTTCTGGCCGATCTCCAGCTTGCTCACGTCGCGCTCCGACACCTGGCCGATCGCCAGCACCGGGTCGGCGTCGATGATGGTGGCGCATACGCCGCCCACCGCCAGCACCGTGCCTGTGCTGACCATCGGGCTCTCGATGATGCCCGGGATCGGTGCCTTGATGATCGTGCGCGACAGTTCCAGCTCCTCTTCCTCGAGTCGGGCGGTTGCCGCATCCATCGCCGCCTTCAGCGCGGCGACGCGGGTCTGGGCGGTGAACCCCTTCTCGTTGAGCTGCGTGGCGGCGGTAAAGTCGAGCTCGGCCTGGGCAAGCTGGGCCCTGGCGTCGAGAACCTTGGCCTCGCGCGCGCCCTTGTCGAGCACGCAGAGCACGTCGTCCTTCGCGACCCTGTCGCCTTCCTTGACCCGGCGCTCGGCCACCCGCCCGCTGGTCTCGGCCCGCACCTCGACCTTGGCGTCGGCCTCGGTGCGGCCGCGGATCACCAGGATCGAGCGACGTGGCTGCGCCGTGATCTCGCGAACGGCGACGCGGAAGGGCTTTGCCGCCGCTTCCTCCGCGCGCTGCGAGGGGGGAGGTGTCGCGTTTTCCGAGTCGGCCATGCCGCCGGCCACAAAACTGCCCGTCCACATCCAGCCCGCAACGCCGGCGACGATGCCGACTGCGAGAACGTGGGAGAAGCGGATCTTCATTCGGGGGATCTCCGGCTGTGTTCGTTCACTCGGCGGCCAGGGGGAGGGCGGGGTGGCCGAGTGCGATGTCTTCAAGTCTGTGTCGGTTCGCTTCCAGGAAGCGGATGTCCTCGGTCATGCAGTTGCGCCCGTATTCCAGGATGAAGCTCGCGGCCGGGCGCCGGTCGCAGGGTTCGGATCCGATCGCTTCCAGCTTGGCCAGCTCCTCGCGAAGATGCGCCAGGCGCGCGTCGATGGCCTTTGCGATGACCTGCGGCCCGACCATCTCCGCGCACATGGCGACCAGCAGGAACGGCGAACGGTAGGTGTCGGGTGCGGGCGGCCGGCTGAGATCGCGGACGAACTCCTCTCGACCCGCCTCGGTGATGGAATAGACCTTGCGCGACGGCTTGCCGCTCTGGGCCTCCTCGCGCACGGTGACCAGACCTTCGGCCTCCAGGCGGGCGAGCGCCGGGTAGATCGACCCGAAGCTGGCATCGACGAAATAGCTGTACTTGCCTTCGGTCGAGAGCTTACGGATCTCGTAACCTGTTGCGTCTCCGAAATTGAGGATTGCAAGGCACAGGGTTCTCACGCTCATTCTCGGTTTCCTTCCGCCCTCGCCGGGAGTGTCGGCCCGTCGCCCTGTCGTTGCAGGCGATCTTCTTGTTCGGCCGTTGCCGGTCGCGATCCTGTCGATGCGATCCGGTTTCGTTCCTGATGGCATGTCCGTCCCGACCGCGCTTGCGCTTTTGTGCCCTTCAGGGCGTGCTGGCTGCGGACAATGCCGGTTCGATATATTCTTGATTAGTGATATATCGGTTCGATATACTTCCGCCTTATATAGGCTGCACGCCTCCGGACACAAGCGATCCGCGAGGGATTTTTCGCAGCCAGCGGTTTTTTTCGAGCCTTGGAATGCGGACGGGGCCGACTGCGGCAGTCGACCACGTGGACATTCTCGTCGCCTGCGCCATCTTGATGAGGAGATGGATCGGGCAGGGCGCGTTGACGCTCTTGCGATCTCGTCTACGCTTCAAGGAAAGGTGCGGATCCATGACCGACCTGAAAGACGTGCACTCCTCCTCCCGGTCCGGCGGCATCCCCCGTCTGCTCGCCCAGCCGTTTTTCCGGCTTCTTGCCATCAACTGGCTGATCGGCGCCTTTGCCGCCGCGCTCGTGCTCGGTGGCTTGATGTGGCTCGATACCGGCGGCCTTCGCAGCCTGATCCTTGCCTCCGACCAGCCCTGGCTGCCCGTGGTGGTGCTGCTCGCCGGCCTGATGATCACCCTGTGCTCGGCCGCGATGGGCGCGGCGATCATGGCGCTGCCGTCGGAGCCCGGCGACGACCGGGGGCGCCGAGCGCGTGGCGGGACCCAAGTTGCGCTGGAGCCGGCACTTGTCCCGGTTCCTGTGCGTGTGCGTGAGCGCGGCTGACGCGAAGGCCTTGCATCGGCGCACGGTTTTGGGTTTCCTCCGGGCTTGAGCAGCCCGTCTTGGGCCTGGTCCCCTCGTGCAACGGACGGTCCCCATGAGCGACACCTATCCGCGCGATCTCGTCGGCTACGGACGCGAGACGCCCAATCCGCAGTGGCCGAACGACGCCAATGTCGCCGTCCAGTTCGTCATCAACTACGAGGAAGGCGGCGAGAACTGCATCCTCCATGGCGACAGCCATTCCGAGGCCTTTCTCTCGGAGATCGTCGGTGCCGCGCCCTGGCTTCGCCAGCGCCACATGAGCATGGAATCGATCTACGAATACGGCTCGCGCGCCGGCTTCTGGCGCCTGTGGCGCCTGTTCACCGAGCGCTCCATGCCGGTCACCGTCTACGGCGTCGCCACCGCCCTGCAGCGCAACCCGGATGCGGTCGCGGCCATGAACGAGGCCGGCTGGGAGATCGCCTCGCACGGGCTGAAGTGGATCGACTACAAGGACTTCTCGCGCGAGGACGAGCGGCGCCACATGATCGAGGCGATCCGCATCCACGAGGAAGTCACCGGCTCGCGCCCGCTCGGCTGGTACACCGGCCGCACGTCGGAATTCACCCGCGACCTCGTGATGGAGGAAGGCGGTTTCCTCTATGATTCCGACAGCTATGCCGACGACCTGCCCTACTGGGTCGAGGGGCCGTCCGGCCCGCATCTCGTCATTCCCTATACGCTCGATGCCAACGACATGCGTTTTGCCACCCCGCAGGGCTTCAACTCGGGCGACCAGTTCTTCACCTACCTGAAGGACACGTTCGACACGCTCTATGCGGAAGGCGAGGCCGGCGCGCCGAAGATGATGAACATCGGCCTGCACTGCCGTCTGGTCGGCCGTCCGGGACGTGCTGCGGCGCTCGCCCGCTTCCTCGACTATGTCGCCTCGCACGAGAAGGTCTGGGTCACCCGGCGCATCGACATCGCCTGGCACTGGCATGCCCACCACGCCGCCGGCTGAGGCCGGCACGGCTCCGGCGGATGTCGAGGCGCTTGCAACGGCCCTGCTGGACCGGCTGCACGAGACCCAGCCGCTGCGCGTCTGGTCGCTGATCGTCACGATCTTCGGCGATCTCGTCGCCCCGCGCGGCGGTGAGGTCTGGGCCGGCACGCTGTCCGATCTGCTCGGCCTCATGCGCATCGATGCAGCTGCCGTGCGCGCGGCGCTCTCGCGTCTTGCCCGCGACGGCTGGGTCGAGCGCGAGCGTCAGGGGCGGCTAAGCTTCTACGCCCTGTCGGCGGCCGGGCGCGCGACCTTCACCCCGGCCTCGCAGCGCATCTATCGCCTTGCGCCGGACGGGGGCGAGACGCGTCAGGTGGAACTGCGCGTCGTCGTGCTGCCCGAAACGGACGGCCGCAATGGCCTTCGTGAGGCGGCCCGCAAGGCGGGTTACGGGTTGCTGGCCCCCGGCGTGCTGCTCGGCACCCCGGCCAGCCCGCCGCTGGACGGGCCCGATTTTCCGCAAGGGGCGGCGGACGGCGCGGTGACGCTGGCCGCCTCCGTGCTGGCCGGGTCGGATGCCGATCTCGTTGCCCGCGCCTTCGATCTCGCCCCGCTGGCCGGCCGCTACCAGTCCTTTTGCCGGCGCTACGCGCCGCTCGCCGATGCGCTGGTGGCCGGACAGGGCGGTGCGGAACAAGGGTGCCTGTCGCCGGAGACGGCGATGGTCTGCCGCATCCTGCTCGTTCACGACTATCGCCGGTTGATCCTGCGTGACCCGATGCTGCCGCCTGCGCTGCTTCCAGCCGATTGGCCGGGCCTTGCCGCCAACCGGCTGGCGGCCCGTCTCTACGGCGCGTTGCGGGCGCCGGCCGAGGCCTGGATCGCGTCCCATGCGCGCGGCCGCGACGGCCTGCTGCCGCCGCCGGATGCCACGGAAGCCCGCCGCTTTTCTGCTGGCTGAACCTGGGAATTCAGACAAATCAGCGACTTGTGCGAACCGGTTCGCCATGGGCTAATGTGTGACAGAAAAAACTTGAAATATAAAAATATCGTCACGTATAATGCGTGGCAGATAAGGCGCGCCCCTTGCGCGTCCCGCATGGCAACCGAGGAGGGGTTGATCGCATGTACACCCAGGCCCTGAACGCCCGTGACGCATCGGACGAGCGCAGCGAGGACGCCGCGCTGCTCGCCGCCTTCCAGGCCCGCATCGACGCGGAAGAGAAGATCGAGCCCAACGACTGGATGCCGGAGGCCTATCGCAAGACCCTCGTGCGCCAGATCTCCCAGCATGCCCATTCCGAGATCGTCGGCATGCTCCCCGAGGGCAACTGGATCACCCGCGCCCCGACCCTGAAGCGCAAAGCGGCTTTGCTCGCCAAGGTGCAGGACGAGGGCGGCCACGGCCTCTACCTTTACTCCGCCGCCGAGACGCTGGGTGTTTCCCGCGAGGAGCTCACCGAGCAGCTTCTGTCCGGCAAGGCGAAATACTCCTCCATCTTCAACTATCCGACCCTGACCTGGGCCGACATCGGCGCCATCGGCTGGCTGGTCGACGGCGCGGCGATCATGAACCAGATCCCGCTCTGCAGGTGCTCCTTCGGTCCCTATTCGCGCGCGATGATCCGCGTGTGCAAGGAAGAGAGCTTCCACCAGCGCCAGGGCTACGAGCTGCTGCTTGAGATGTGCCGCTCTTCGGAAGAGCAGAAGGCGATGGTTCAGGACGCGCTGAACCGCTGGTGGTGGCCGTCGCTGATGATGTTCGGTCCTTCCGACACCGACTCCAAGCATTCCGCCCAGTCGATGGCCTGGAAGATCAAGCGCTTCACCAATGACGAGCTGCGACAGAAGTTCGTCGATGCGACGGTGCCGCAGGCGCACTATCTCGACCTGACGCTTCCCGACCCGGACCTGAAGTTCAACGAGGAAACCGGCCACTGGGAGTACGGTGAGATCGACTGGGAGGAATTCTCCCGCGTCGTCGCGGGCAACGGCCCGTGCAACCGCGAGCGCCTGGACGCCCGCCGCAAGGCCTGGGACGAGGGCGCCTGGGTGCGCGAGGCGGCCCTGGCCCATGCCGAGAAGCGCCGCAACCGCCGCGAGGCGGCCCGCATCGCCGCCGAGTGAGCGCGACACCCCGGCGCGGGGCACGCGCCGGGGGCAAGGCACAACGACGTTCCGAAGGAACATGAGGCTTTCGCACCGGCCATGCGCCCGCGAGCCCGAGGGAGAAAACCATGACCGAGAAGAACACGCCGCTTTGGGAAGTTTTCATCCGTTCGCGCACCGGCATGGCGCATCGCCATTGCGGTTCGGTGCATGCGGCCGACGAGGAGATGGCGCTGCAGGCCGCGCGCGACGTCTACACCCGCCGCGGCGAGGGCGTCTCCATCTGGGTGGTGCCGTCCTCGGCGATCGTCGCCTCCGACCCGACCGAGAAGGACGTGATGTTCGAGCCGACCGCCTCGAAGATCTACCGGCATCCGACCTTCTACGAGATCCCCGAAGAAGTCGGCAACATGTGAGCGGGAGCGGCACCATGACCACGACCGACCAGACCGCCGACCTCTTTGCCTACACCCTGCGCCTTGCCGACGATGCGGCCATTTTGGGCCAGCGCCTCGGCGAGTGGTGCGGCCATGCGCCGACGCTGGAGGAGGATATCGGCCTCGCCAATGTCGCGCTCGACCATATCGGCCAGGCGCGCGCGCTCTACACCTATGCCGGCGAGGTGGAAGGCGAGGGGCGCGACGAGGACCAGCTCTGCTTCCTGCGCCACGAGCGCCAGTTCAACAACTGCCTGCTGGTGGAGCAGCCGAACGGCGACTTCGCCCAGACCATCCTGCGCCAGTTGTTCTTCTCCGCCTTCATGCTGCCGCTGTGGCGCGAGCTGAAGGCCTCGAAGGACGCAACGCTCGCCGCCATCGCCGCCAAGGCGGAGAAGGAAGCGGCCTATCACGTGCGCCATTCGGCCGAGTGGACCATTCGCCTCGGCGACGGCACCACGCAGAGCCATGAGCGCGCCCAGGCCGCTGTCGATCAGCTGTGGCCCTATACGGGAGAGCTGTTCGAGATCGACGGCGTGGTCGAGCGGCTGGTTGCCGCCGGTATCGCGGTCGACCCGGCGAGCTTGCGCGACGAGTGGCACGCCACCTTGCGCGAGGTGCTGGACGAGGCGACGCTGCGCCTGCCGCCCGATGGCTGGTTCCAGACCGGTGGCCGTTCGGGCCGTCATTCGGAGAGCTTCGGCCACCTGCTGTCGCAGATGCAGTACATGCAGCGGGCCTGGCCGGGCCACAGGTGGTGATGGAGATGGGCTCGCGCCTGCACGACATCGCGGGGGAGAGCGCCCGCCGGCGTGCCTTCGAGGTCGCCGCGCAGGTGCCGGATCCGGAAGTTCCGGTGCTGACCATCGGCGATCTCGGCGTGCTGCGCGATGTGCGCATCGCCTCCGACGGCACGGTCGAGGTCGACATCACGCCGACCTATACCGGCTGTCCGGCCATGGCCGTCTTCACCATGGACATCGAGACCGCGCTGATGGCGGAGGGTTTCGGTAAGGTGCGGGTCAATACCGTCCTGTCGCCGGCCTGGACCACCGACTGGCTGAGCGAGGAGGCGCGCGAAAAGCTGCGCGCCTACGGCATCGCCCCGCCGGCCGGCAAGGCCTCCCGCCGTGCCCTGTTCGGCGACGACGAGGTCGCCTGTCCGCGCTGCGGCTCGATCGACACCGAGAAGGTGTCGGAGTTCGGCTCCACCGCCTGCAAGGCGCTCTGGCGCTGCCGCTCCTGCGCCGAGCCGTTCGATTATTTCAAGTGCCACTGAGCTGGCGTCTTGTCTGGCAGGCAGCGGATGCCGCCGGAAGCTTTTGAGGGAGAAACCGCATGTCGCCGAGATTCCATGCGCTGAAGGTCCGCGAAGTGAGGCGCGAGACGCCCGAGGCCGTGTCGATTTCCTTCGACGTGCCGGAGAGCCTGCGAGAAGCCTACCGCTTCGCCGCCGGCCAGTATCTCACCCTGCGCACGGTGATCGGCGGCGAGGAAGTGCGCCGGTCCTATTCGATCTGCGCCGGCGAGGATGACGGCGAGCTGCGTGTCGCGGTGAAGAAGATCGACGGCGGCGTCTTTTCCGCCTTCGCCAACGAGAACGTGGCGGCCGGCGACGAGATCGACGTGATGACCCCGTCGGGCCGCTTCGTGCTGCCGGCGCATGAGGGCGGCCCGCGCCGTCTCGTGGCGGTGGCCGCCGGCTCCGGCATCACGCCGGTGCTCGCGATGATCCGCACGGTGCTGACCCGCGAGCCCGAGAGCGAGTTCTTCCTGTTCTACGGCAATCGCAGCGCCCAGACGATCATCTTCAAGGAAGAGATCGAGGACCTGAAGGACGTCTTCCCGACCCGCTTCGGCGTCTTCCATGTGCTCTCGCGCGAGACCCAGGACGTGGAGATCCTTTCCGGCCGGCTGGATGCGGAAAAGCTGGAACGCCTGTTCAAGTATGTGATGCCGGTGGCGGAGGCGGACGGAGTGTTCCTCTGCGGTCCCGGCGAGATGATCGAGACCGCGAGCGAAGTCCTGTCGCGCCTCGGCGTGGCGGGCGAGCGCATCCACCGCGAGTTCTTCACGCCGGCCGACGGCTCGGCCCCGCATGCGGCCAAGCCCGCGAACAAGGTCTCCGAGACCGCCCACGAGGCGCGCGCGGAACTGATCATCGATGGAGCCCGCGTCACGGTACCGGTCGCGGCCGGCGAGACCATCGTCGATGCGGCCATGCGCGCGGGCGTCGAGGTTCCCTATTCCTGCAAGGGCGGCATGTGCTGCACCTGCCGCGCCAAGGTCGAGGCCGGCGAGGTCGATATGGCGGTCAACTATTCGCTCGAGCCTTGGGAGATCGAGGCGGGCTTCGTCCTCACCTGCCAGTCGCGCCCGGTCTCCGACACGGTGGTGCTCGACTACGACGCGATGTAGGCTCAAGGGACGCGGGGCAGGGCGCTTGATGCGCCGCCCCCGGTTTCCCCATAAAGAGAGCCTTCCCATGCATGAGCGTTTCGTGCTCGTCACCGGCTGTTCCGGTGGCGGAAAATCCACATTGATCGAAGAGCTTGCCCATCTCGGTCACCGAACGGTCGAGGAACCCGGCCGGCGCATCGTCCGCGAGGAACTGGCGGGAGAGGGTAGCGCGTTGCCCTGGGTCGATCTTGCCGCCTTTGCCCGGCGGGCGATCCGCATGGCCGTCGCCGACTGGCGCGGCGCGCATGCCGGAGCGGGTGGCGATGGCTGGACCTTCTTCGACCGAGGCGTGATCGATGCCGCATCCGCCTTCGAGGCCGCGACCGGGCGCGCCGTTCTTGCGACGCTCGCCTGTCGCTACCGCTATAGCCCGCTGGTCTTTCTTGCCCCGCCCTGGCCGGAGATCCATGCGGGTGATGAAGAGCGCCGGCACGGCTTTGCCGCCGCGGTCGAGGAATACGAGCGCCTGGCGAGCGAGTTGCCCGCGCTCGGCTACGAGACCCGGCTGCTGCCGAAAGTCCCGGTCGCCGAGCGCGTCTCGTTCATGCTCGCCGCGCTGGAGCGCGGCTGAGCCGTTCGCGTCAGATCTCCATCACCACGCGCCCGTCGATCTTGCCGGCGCGCATCGTGTCGAAGATCGCGTTGACATTCTCCAGCCGGTCCACCGAGTAATGTGCCGCGACCTTGCCGTCCGCTGCAAAGGCGAGTGCCTCGGCAAGATCGTTGCGCGTGCCGACGATGGAGCCGCGCACGGTCTTGCGGTTCAGCACGGTGTCGAAGATCGGCAGCGGAAAGTCGCCGGGCGGCAGGCCAACGAGGCTCATCGTGCCGCCGCGCGCCAGCATACCGAACCCCTGGCTGAACGACTTGGGCGACACCGCCGTCACCAGCACGCCTTCCGCGCCGCCGCCCTTCTGCACCTCGGCGGCAACGTCGCCGCTTCGCGCATCGAGGGTCATGTCGGCGCCGAGCGCGCGGGCCAGGGCCAGCTTCTCATCGGAGATGTCGACGGCGATCACGTGCATCCCCATCGCTTTGGCATATTGCACGGCCATGTGGCCGAGCCCGCCGATGCCGATGATGACAACGGTCTGGCCGGGCTTCGCCTCGGTCTCCTTCAGCCCCTTGTAGACGGTGACGCCGGCGCACAGCACAGGCGCTGCGGGCGCGAAGGCCAGCCCGTCCGGCAGGTGGCCGACATAGTCCGGATCTGCGAGCACATAGTCGGCAAAGCCGCCATTGACGCTATAGCCGGTGTTCTGCTGGTCGTGGCACAGGGTTTCCCAGCCGCCGACGCAATGCCGGCAATGGCCGCAGGCCGTGTGCAGCCACGGCACGCCCACCCGGTCGCCTTCCTTCACGCTGGTGACGCCGGCCCCGACCGCGGCGACGGTGCCGACACCTTCATGGCCCGGGATGAAGGGCGGCTGCGGTTTCACCGGCCAGTCGCCCTCGGCCGCGTGCAGGTCGGTGTGGCAGACCCCGCTGGCGGCGATCTTCACCAAGATCTTGCCGGGCGCTACCTCCGGCCGCACCACTTCGCAAATGTCGAGCGGTGCGCCGAACGCGCGCACCACGGCGGCTTTCATCGTCTTTCCCATCGGTCTCCCCGTTGCGATTTTCCGTCCAGCCCGGCGCCATTATGGTGCGGCGAGACGAGTCTCGCCTTGCGCGAGATCAAGGTGTGGGCGCTACCGCAGGTTCTTTCCGGGTCCAATCGTTAATGGCACGGGAACCACATCGGTTAGGTGAACATTCAAGTCTTCGTGCCACGGTGCTGCCCATGCAGCAGATCGGAACAAAATCGATGGGGCACTGGCTGGACGGACGCAAGCGCAACATGGCGCTGGCGATTTATCTGGTATGTGCCGCCGTTGTCGTCGCCTTCGCGCTTTCCAACACGCATATGCTCGGCAGCGCCGGCGGCATCGCCGACGAGGTGCGCGCGCAGGACGAGCGCCATCTGGTGCGAAACGAGGTCGACCGTCAGGTCGAGATTCTTGCCGACGACCAGTCGCGCGTGTCCCACTGGGACGAAGCGGTGAGGGCGCTTGTCGCCCGTATCGACTGGACGTTCGTTCGCGAGGAGATCGCCAACTGGCACTGGGAAGACTTCGGCATCCAGACGACCGTCATGGTCGGGCCCGACGATCTGCCGCGCCTGCTGATCTTCGAGGACGATATCCGCTCCAAGACGGAGGCCGAGGCTTACGTCGCCCTGGCCGCCGATCTCGTCGAGGCGGCACGCCAGGCCTATGCCTCCGCCCGGGAACGGCAGGGAAGCGGCTTCCGGGTGTCCCGCCACCCGGTGCGCTCGTCCAGCCCGCTCTACGTTTCCGACGTGCGGGAGGTGAAGGGCGAGATCAACATGATCGTCGCCCAGGCCATCGTGCCCGACGACGATGCCGTGCTGCCCGACGGGCCGCCCAACATTCTCCTCACCTTCAAGCCGCTGATGCCGTCGATCCTGACGGAAATCGGCCGCAAGCTCGGCCTGAAGGACTTCGCGATCCACCCGGTCGACGCGGTCCCGGCAGACAGCGACGTGATCCCGCTGGGCGACGGCACTCCGCGCTTCGTCGCCACCTGGGTCCGCAGCCATCCCTCCGCCGTGATCTGGCGCGAGGCACTGCCGCTGCTGGTCGGTGTTCTGGTTCTGGCGGCCATCGCGCTCGGCTTCGTTGCCCAGCGCTTTGCCCGCAGCCTCCGTCGCCTGCAGCAGAGCGAGGAGCGCAACCGCTTCCTCGCCAATCACGACGCCCTCACTGGCCTGCCCAACCGGCTGCAGTTCGAACAGGAGATGGAGCGCGTCCTGCAGCGCAGCGAACAGGACCGCTGCGCGGTCCTGTGCATCGATCTCGACCGCTTCAAGCAGGTCAACGACACCTGGGGTCATCCCATCGGCGATCTGGTGATCCGTACCGTGTCTGCCCGCATTCTGGAATCCGTTGGCGACCGGGGCATGGCCGCGCGTGTCGGCGGCGACGAGTTCATCGTGTTGCTGCGTGAGGGGCTCGACCGCGCCTCGGTGCTGGCCCTGTGCGATGCGATCGTCGACAGCGTCTGTTCGGAGATCGTGTTCGATGGCGGCCGGGCCTCGGTCGGCGCCAGCATCGGCGTCGCCTGGTGGCCGGACGATGCGCTCACTGCCAAGTCGGTGATCCGCAGCGCCGACGACGCACTCTACCGCGCCAAGCAGGACGGCCGGGGCCGGACCTTCCTTGCCACCGGCTACGTCCATCCGCCCGCGCCGCCGTCCACAGCCCGCGCAGAAGACCCGTCGCCCGCCATCTGAGCTGCAGCCGCGCGGGCTGTCGCCCTTACATCGGCAGCGACAATTGCCAGGACAGGCCGAACCTGTCGATCAGCCAGCCGAAGCGCGGGCTGAAGCCGTAATTGTCCAGCGGCATGAGAACCGTGCCGCCGTCCGACAGGCGCGCAAAGGCAGTGTCGAGCGCCTCCGCATCCTCCATCTCGACGAACAGCGACATGGATGGCGTGAAGTCGAAGTCGTGCGGCATCGGGCTGTCGATGACGATCAGGTTCTGGCCGGCGAAGGAGACCTTCGCCATGCGCACCGTTCCGGGGGAGGCCGTGTCGTCGCCGTTCAGCTCCAGCAGGTCGAGGGCGAAATCGGGAAACACCGCCTGATAGGTCTCCAGCGCGGCGCGCGCCTTGCCCTGGAACATCAGGTGGGTGAATGCTCTGGTCATCTGCGGGGCCCTGTCGTTTCGAGTGTCTCGAGGCGTCAAAGCGTTACAATGCAATCCGCGACGACTGCTCGCAAGAGTGGTGCCCACCCCGCATGTCTGGCTCGTGCGGCGATTAAACCCGCTAATCACCGCATGATATGCGGTGATTAATTGCAGTTGCGGCGAATGAGGGTTATATTCTCCGCAAAAGGTGCGGAGAATGGCGACCTATATCCATCAACTCGATGCGTGGCCGAAAGTCCACTTCGACCATGCGGCGGTCTCCGGCCCGCTGGCGGCCGTGCGTCACCGGCAGGGACGGCTGGCCGGGCGCATGGATGCGCTTGGCTTCGAACTGCGCTCCGAGGCGGTTCTGGAGACGCTAACGGCGGATGTCGTGAAGTCGAGCGAGATCGAGGGCGAGATCCTGGAGCGCAGCCAGGTTCGCTCCTCCATCGCCCGCCGGCTCGGCATGGATATCGGCGGCCTGCCGCCGGTCGACCGCAATGTCGAGGGCGTCGTCGAGATGACGCTGGATGCGGTCGGTGCGTTCGACAAGCCGCTCACGCAGGAGCGCCTGTTTGGCTGGCACGCGGCGCTGTTTCCCACGGGGCGCAGCGGCATGCTGCGCATCGCCGTCGGTCGCTGGCGCGACGAGGAGGCAGGACCCATGCAGGTGGTCTCGGGCCCCTTCGGCCGCGAGAAGGTCCACTTCGAGGCTCCGCCCGCGTCCCGTGTTGCCGGCGAGATGGCCGCTTTCCTGGAGTGGTTCGAGAGCCCGGATACGCTCGACCCGGTGTTGCGGGCCGCGCTCGCGCATCTGTGGTTCGTCACCATTCACCCCTTCGAGGACGGCAATGGCCGTATCGCGCGCGCGGTCGGCGACATGGCGCTGGCCCGTTCCGAGGGCAGCGGCCAGCGCTTCTACAGCCTCTCCTCGCAGATCCGGCAGGACCGCAAGGGCTATTACGAGATCCTCGAGCGCACCCAGAAAGGCGATCTCGACATCACGCCCTGGCTGCTGTGGCTTCTCGCCTGCCTCGACCGCGCGCTGGACGATTCTGCCCGCATTCTCGAGGACGTGCTGCGCAAGGCGGCCTTCTGGCAGGGGCTGGCCGGCGAGCCGCTCGGCGAACGCCAGCGCAAGGTGCTGAACCGCCTGCTCGACGGCTTCGACGGCAAGCTCACCTCGTCGAAATGGGCGAAGCTGACCAAGACCTCGCCCGATACGGCGCTGCGCGATATCAACGATCTTGTCGCCCGCGGCATTCTCGCGCGCGATCCCGGCGGCGGGCGCTCCACAAGCTATTCGCTGGTTCTGCCGGACGCCCGTTCCGGCCGATCGTGATCCCGTCGGTGCGGCGATTGCCGTTTTTCCTCAACCGCCTATGATCGCGCGACCCCGTTTGCACGGTCGCTTTTGAGGAGACCTTCCATGAAACTCGTCCGTTTCGGACCTGCCGGCAGCGAGCGCCCCGGCCTTGTCGATGCGCAAGGGCGCATCCGCGATCTTTCCGCCCATGTCGACGATATCGCCGGCAAGACCCTTTCCGACGAGGGGCTGGCCCGCATTGCCGCGCTCGATCCTGCCTCGCTGCCGCTGGTGGAAGAGGGCGCGCGCATCGGTCCCTGTGTCGGCCAGGTCGGCAAGTTCGTCTGCATCGGCCTAAACTATTCCGACCACGCGGCCGAATCCGGTCTCGACGTGCCGCCCGAGCCCATCGTCTTCATGAAGGCGACCTCGGCGATCTGCGGTCCCGACGACGGTATCGAGCTGCCGCGCGGCTCTGTAGCAACCGATTGGGAGGTGGAGCTCGCCGTCGTTATCGGCCGTCACGCCAAATACGTGTCCGAGGCCGATGCGCTGTCCCATGTCGCGGGCTACTGCGTTGCCAACGACGTGTCCGAGCGCGATTTCCAGACCAAGCGCGCCGGTCAGTGGACCAAGGGCAAGTCGGCCGACACTTTCGGCCCGCTCGGCCCCTGGCTGGTCACCCGCGATGAGGTGGCCGACCCGCAGGCGCTCGGCCTGTGGCTCGACCTCAACGGCAAGCGCATGCAGACCGGTTCCACCGCGACCATGATCTTCGGCGTCGCCAAGGTGATCTCCTACCTGTCGCATATGATGAGCCTGCATCCGGGCGACGTGATCTCCACCGGCACGCCGCCGGGTGTCGGCATGGGCATCAAGCCGGCTCCGGTCTATCTGAAGCCGGGCGACCGGTTGGCGCTCGGCATCGACGGCCTGGGCACCCAGAACCAACTGGTGCGCGCCGCCGACTGACGCGGGCAGGGGCGGGGAGCCTTGCCCTGAAACGAGAAACGCCGGCGCGGAGGGATCCGCGCCGGCGTTCGTTTTCAAGCGTGTTTCGGCGTTGCCGCGTTACGCGGGCTGGAACGAGCGGACACGGCCGCGCTCGCCGCTGTGATCGCGCGGCTTGGCGCCCTGCGGGCGGCTGTTGCGCTGCTGCTGGCCTGCCGGCTTGTCCTTGCGTGCGCCGCCATTGCCATTGCCGTTGGCACTGCCGCGGAAGCCGCGAGCCTCGCCGCGACCTTCATCGCGTGCGGCGCCTTCGCCGCGCGGGCGGAAGGGCTTGCGCTGCTGCTGCTGGCCACGGCCGCCGCCGCCACGCGCCTGCTTGCGCGGGGCCGGGCCGTCGTCCTCGCGCTCGACCAGCACCTTGCCGATCAGCTTCTCGATGTCGCGCAGGAACGGACGCTCCTCGCGGTCGCAGAAGGAAACGGCGATGCCGCTCTTGCCGGCGCGCGCGGTGCGGCCGATGCGGTGTACATAGGCTTCGGGAACGTTCGGCAGCTCGTAGTTGACGACATGCGACACGCCATCGACATCGATGCCGCGTGCGGCGATGTCGGTAGCCACCAGCACCGGGGTGCGGCCGGAGCGGAAGTTGTCGAGCGCCTTCTGGCGCTGGCTCTGGCTCTTGTTGCCGTGGATCGCGGCGGCCGACAGGCCGGCCTGCTCCAGCTGCTTGGTCACCTTGTCGGCGCCGTGCTTGGTGCGCGTGAAGACGATCGCGCGATCCATGTCCTCGCTGCGCAGCACGTCGACCAGCGCCTGGCGCTTGGCGTCGCGCTCGATCAGGAGAACCTTCTGCTCGATGCGGTCGATCGGCTTGGAGGCCGGAGCCACCGCGATTTCCTGCGGGTTGTTCAGAAAGTCCTCGGCCAGCGCGCGGATCGGCTTCGGCATGGTCGCCGACAGCAGAACCGTCTGGCGGTCACGCGGCAGGCTCGCCAGGATCTGGCGGATCGCCGGCAGGAAGCCGAGGTCGAGCATGTGGTCGGCCTCGTCCAGAACCACGGTGGTGGTCTTGTCGAGACGGATGGCACCGCCCTGCATGTGGTCGATCAAGCGGCCCGGCGTTGCGACAAGAATGTCGACGCCGCGCGCCATGTTGCGCACCTGCGGGAAGGGACGGACGCCGCCGACCACGACGGTGGCCGAATGGCGCACCTTCTGGCCATAGGCGCGGATGCTGTCTGCGATCTGGGCGGCGAGCTCGCGCGTCGGGGCGAGGATCAGCGCGCCGCAGGTCTTCGGCTCGGGCCGGCTGTTCTGCGCGACGATGCGGTTGAGCAGCGGCAGCACGAAGGATGCGGTCTTGCCGGTGCCGGTCTGGGCGAGGCCCAGCACGTCGGCGCCCGACATGATCGCGGGAATGCCCTGCGCCTGAATCGGCGTCGGGGAGGTATAGCCCTCGGCCTCAAGGGCCTTGAGGATCGGCTCGGCGAGGCCGAGGTCGTTGAACGTGGTCAAGCGGACTCCTTGCTCGCGCCGGCACGCCATCATGGGCGAGCGGTCGCGGTCCGTGTCTGTCATGAAGGGAGCTTGCGCAGATCAGCTGCCTTGGGGGCGCGCCGGCACCGAAAACGGACCATGTTGTCCGCCGCTCGGGTAGCAGCGCTTCGTATCGGCAACGATCGGGAGGAAGGTTGCGTCTGGGCGCCGGTCACGAAAGGCTCGTGTCTCCACGCGGACGCCGTTGCGCCGCATAGACCACGTTTGATGTTGCGATGCAACGAAAATCGCTTCCGAAGCCCCGTTCGAGAATTTGGAACAAAAATTCCATATGCGGTTTTTGCACGGCTGTGCAAGGCCTCGCTCCCGCATGGCTTCATGGCTGGACGGGGTGGCGTGGGGCGTATTTGGGTCCGATTGGATCGCTTTGCGCAGCGGTCAAATCGGATGCGGTGCGTGCCCCATGGTCTGCGCCTGATACCAGATGACCGGCTGTAGCTTGATTCTCTACGGGATTGATATCAGGCCAAAACCCGCCAATCCTAGCGGCATCTCTTGTGGTTTTCGTCGCGCCCGCCGTCGCGGTCCCCGGTCTCGTTTTCCACCACGGGCGGGCGATAAAGCGGTTGCAGTCGGCCATAATGGAATTTATGTTCCGTTTTGAGGGGCGAATAGGCCCCTTTGCGGTTCCGGCAGGGCGGGGAGAGGTTGTCATGAGTTCGCAGCAAGGCCGGGACGCGCGGCCGCTCGATGTCATCACCATCGGCCGCGCTTCGGTCGATCTCTACGGCTCCCAGGTCGGCGGCCGGCTGGAGGACATGCGCGGCTTCGCCAAGTATATCGGCGGCTCGCCCACCAACATGGCGGCCGGCACCGCGCGGCTCGGTCTGCGCTCCGCCCTCATCACCCGTGTCGGCGACGAGCACATGGGCCGCTTCATCCGCGAGGAACTGGTGCGCGAGGGCGTCGACGTGCGCGGCGTCAGGACCGATCCGGAGCGGCTGACCGCGCTGGTGCTTCTGGGCATTCGCGACCGCGAGCAGTTTCCGCTGATCTTCTACCGCGAGAATTGCGCCGACATGGCGCTGGACGAGGGCGATATCGACCCTGACTTCATCGCGGAAGCCGGCTGCATCACCGTCACCGGCACTCACCTGTCCAACCCGCGCACCGAGGCGGCGGTGCTGAAGGCCTTGCGCCTTGCCCGCGAAAACGGCGCCCGCACGGCGCTCGACATCGATTACCGGCCCAATCTCTGGGGCCTTGCCGGACACGATGCCGGCGAAAGCCGTTTCATCGAATCCAGCGCGGTGACCGCCAAGCTGCAGTCGCATCTTCACCTCTTCGACCTGATCGTCGGCACGGAGGAGGAGTTCCACATAGCCGGCGGCAGCACCGATACGCTGGCGGCCCTGCGCGCCGTGCGGGCTGTCTCCGCCGCAACGCTCGTGTGCAAGCGCGGGCCGATGGGCGCGGTCGCCTTCGAGGCCGAGATCCCCGACGATCTCGACCAGGGCATCTCCGGCCCGGGCTTTCCCATCGAGGTGTTCAACGTGCTGGGCGCGGGCGACGGCTTCATGTCCGGCCTCTTGCGCGGCTGGCTGCGCGACGAGGGCTGGGAGCGCGCGCTGACCTATGCCAATGCCTGCGGCGCGCTGGCCGTCTCGCGGCACGGCTGCACCCCGTCCTATCCGAGCTGGGAGGAGCTGTGCTTCTTCCTGGAGCGCGGCGTGCGCGTGCCGGCGCTGCGCAAGGACGCGGAGCTGGAGCAGATCCACTGGTCGACGACCCGCAAGGGCGACTGGCCGGAAATGCGGGTCTTTGCCTTCGATCACCGCAAGCAGCTGGAGGAACTGGCCGCCGAGCTCGGCGCCGACCCCGCTCGCATTCCCGCCTTCAAGAAGCTGTGCCTTGCCGCCGCCTGCCGGGTGCAGGCGGGGCGACCCGGCTACGGCATCCTCAGCGACGGGCGGCTCGGAGAGGAGGCGCTGTTCGCTGCCGCCGGCACGGGCCTTTGGATCGGCCGCCCGGTGGAACTCCCCGGCTCCCGGCCGCTGGAACTGGAAATCGGCCCGGACTTTGGCTCCGGCCTTGCCGAATGGCCGGCCGACCATGTGGTCAAGGTCCTGTGCTTCTGTCATCCGGACGACGACGAGACGATGCGTGCGGCGCAGGAGGCGACGGTGCTGCGGCTCGCGCGCGCTGCGCGTGCCAACGGGCTCGAGCTGCTGCTGGAGGTCATTCCGTCCAAGGTCGGGCCGGTCGGCGATGACACCACGGCGAAGCTGATCCGCCGCTTCTACGAGATCGGCGTCTATCCCGACTGGTGGAAGCTGGAGCCCTCCGTCTCCGCCGCCGCCTGGGCGCAGACCTGCGCCGCGATTTCCGAGAACGATCCGCATGTTCGTGGCATCGTCGTGCTCGGTCTCGACGCACCGGTCGAGGATCTGGAAGCCAGTTTCGCGGAAGCTGCCCGCTTCCCGCTGGTCAAGGGCTTTGCCGTCGGGCGCAC
This sequence comes from Stappia sp. 28M-7, assembly GCF_014252955.1. Classification (NCBI taxonomy): domain Bacteria; kingdom Pseudomonadati; phylum Pseudomonadota; class Alphaproteobacteria; order Hyphomicrobiales; family Stappiaceae; genus Stappia; species Stappia quadratibracata. The sequence continues at coordinate 2,047,192 of NZ_JACMIA010000001.1, forward strand.
CATCTTCTTCGAGGCGGCGCGGAGCTGGCTCGGCGGCAGGCTTGACGACGAGGGCGCGATCGCGCTCATGGCGTCGAAATACGAAACGCTTTGCGCGGCCTGGGACCGGGCGAGGGCGGCAGACGGGAGAGCGGCATGACGACGACCATCCGGCTCACGGCGGCACAGGCCGTCACGCGGTATCTCTGCCGGCAGATGAACGAGGACGGCGTTCCCTTCATCTCCGGCGTCTGGGCGATCTTCGGCCACGGCAATGTCGCGGGCCTCGGCGAGGCGCTCTACGGCGTTCGCGATGAGCTGCCGACCTGGCGCGGCCACAACGAGCAGGGCATGGCCCATGCCGCCGTTGCCTATGCCAAGCAGCTCGGCCGCCGCCGGGCGATGGCCGTCACCACCTCCATCGGCCCCGGCGCCACCAACATGCTGACCGCCGCGGCCATGGCCCATGTCAACCGGCTGCCGGTGCTGCTGCTGCCCGGCGACGTCTTCGCGGGGCGCGCGCCCGATCCGGTGCTGCAGCAGCTGGAGGACTTCGGCGACGGCACGGTCAGCGTCAACGACTGCTTCCGTCCGGTCTCGCGCTATTTCGACCGCATCACCCGGCCCGAGCAGCTGTTGACCGCGCTGCCGCGCGCCTTCCGCGTGATGACCGACCCGGCCGAATGCGGCCCGGTCACGCTCGCTTTCTGCCAGGACGTGCAGACCGAGGCCTTCGACTGGCCGGAGAGCTTCTTCGAGCCGAAGGTCTGGCGCATGCGCCGACCCCAGCCGGATCCGGCCGAGCTGGAGGAGGTCGCGCGCCTGATCGCCTCGGCCGAGCGCCCGGTCATCGTTGCCGGCGGCGGCATCCATTATTCCTTTGCGCATCAGGCGCTTGCGCGTTTCGCCGAAGCGCACGGCATTCCGGTCGTCGAGACCCAGGCCGGCAAGTCGGCGCTTGCCTGGGACCATCCTCTCAACTTGGGGTCGGTCGGCGTCACGGGCTCCTCGGCCGCCAATGCGGTCGCCGCCGAGGCCGACGTGGTGCTTGGTGTCGGCACGCGCTTCCAGGACTTCACCACCGGCTCCTGGTCGCTGTTCGCGCGGCCGGACCGCAAGCTCGTCAGCCTCAACGTCTCGCCTTATGATGCGGCCAAGCACGGCGCCGTGCCGCTCTGCGCCGATGCGCGCGACGGGCTGGAGGCTTTGGGCCGGGCACTTGGCGACACGCGGTTCACGCCGCCGGCGGATGATCTCAAGCGCGAGTGGATCGCCGCCGTGGACGCGGCGACAGCCCCGCCGCCCGATGGCAACGCGCTGCCGAGCGATGCCCAGGTGATCGGCGCCGTCCAGCGCAATGTCGATGAAAACGCAGTGGTTTTCTGCGCGGCCGGCGGCCTGCCGGGCGAGCTGCACAAGCTCTGGAAGGCTGCCCGGCCGATGGGCTACCACATGGAATACGGCTTCTCCTGCATGGGCTACGAGATCGCCGGCGGGCTCGGCGCCAAGATGGCGCAGCCCGAGCGCGAGGTCGTCGTCATGGTCGGCGACGGCTCCTACATGATGATGAATTCCGAGCTCGCGACCTCGGTGATGCTGGGCCGCAAGCTCATTGTCGTGCTGCTCGACAATCGCGGCTTCGGCTGCATCAATCGCCTGCAGAGGGCGACCGGCGGCGAGAGCTTCAACAACCTGCTCGACACCGCCCGCCATGTGGTGCCGAGCGACATCGACTTCGCCGCGCATGCCGCCTCGATGGGCGCGATCTCCGAGAAGGTCGACGACATCGCGGGGCTTGAGGCCGCGCTGGTGAGGGCGCGGGCGTCGGAGCGCAGCCACGTCATCGTCATCGACACCGACCCGCTGGCGACGACCGAGGCCGGCGGCCACTGGTGGGACGTCGCGGTGCCGGAGGTCTCGACCCGCGAGGCGGTCCGCTCCGCCCGTGCATCCTACGAGAAGGCCGTGAAAAAACAGAACCTTGTCGACTAGTCTTCACCCCGCTTCGACCCTTTGAAGGCGTAACAGATGATCCTCTACGGCACCAACCCGATTGCCTGGTCCAACGACGACGACCAGAGCCTCGGCGCTCACATTCCGCTTCAAACCTGTCTGTCGCAGGCTGCCGAGATCGGCTTCGACGGCATCGAGAACGGCCACAAGTTTCCGATCGATCCGGCCGAGCTCGCCGCAACGCTGGCTCCGCACGGCCTGAAATTCGTCTCGGCCTGGTACTCGCTGCATCTGCTGACGCGCTCGGCCGACACCGAGATCGAGGCGATCGGCGAGCATCTGGCGCGGCTGAAGGCGATGGGCTCGCCGGTGCTGATCGCCTGCGAGACCTCCAACGCTATCCACGGCAATGACGGGGTTGCGGTCAACGACCGCCCCCGTCTCGACAGGGACCGGTTCGCCGCCTTTTGCGCCGATCTGGAGAAGGTCGCGGCGCATTGCGCGGCCGAGGGCGTGCCGCTCGTCTACCATCATCACATGGGCACCATCATTGAAAGCGAAGAGGAAATCGACGCGCTGATGGAGCTGACCGGCCCGGCGACGCGGTTGCTGCTCGACACGGGCCACGCGTATTTCGGCGGCGGCGATCCGGCGCGGCTCGCCGAAAAGCACATGGGCCGCGTTTCACATATCCACGCCAAGAACGTGCGCCCGGATGTGATGGCTGAGGTTCGGAAAGAGGGGCTGAGCTTCCTGGAAGGGGTACGCCGGGGCGTCTTCACCGTGCCGGGCGATCCGGAGGGCGGGGTCGATTTCGCGCCGGTGCTGAAGACCGCTGCAAAGCACGATTATTCGGGCTGGCTGGTCATCGAGGCGGAGCAGGACCCGGAGGTCCGCGACCCGGTGACCTACCAGTCGATGGGCCTCAAGGCGCTGAAAGCGCTGGCGCGCGAGACCGGCCTCGACCGGGGATAAGGTGGGCCGCAAGGCCTCGATACACACGAGACGGGAGAGGGACGCCATGGCCGATCTGCTGGTGAAACCAAAGGGCAAGCACGGCAAGGTGCACGATATCACGCCGCAGAGCGCCGGCTGGTCCTATGTGGGTTTCACGCTCTACCGGCTGGCGCCGGGCGAGAGCGCGAGCGAGGCGACGGGCGACCGCGAAGCGATCCTGGTGCTGGTCGAGGGGCGGGCCGAGCTGAGCGCCGGTGGGGTCTCCTTCGGCGAGCGGGGCGAGCGCATGAGCGTCTTCGAGCGCAAGCCGCCGCATTGCCTTTACGTGCCGAACGGCTCGTCCTGGGAAGCGAAGGCGACGACCGAGCTGACGCTGGCCGTGTGCACCGCGCCGGGTAGCGGCGGGCACGAAGCCGGGATGATCGAAAACATCGGTTTCGAGGAGCGCGGCAAGGGCACCAATACCCGCTACATCCATCCCATCGCGATGGAGGACAAGGACGTCGCCGACAGCCTGCTGGTGACGGAGGTTTTCACGCCGCAGGGCCATTGGTCGTCCTATCCGCCGCATCGGCACGACGAGGACAACTACCCCGACATGACCTATCTGGAGGAGACGTACTATCACCGTCTCGATCCGGCGACGGGCTTCGGCATCCAGCGCGTCTTTACCGAGGACGGCAGCCTCGACGAGACGATGGCGGTGTCGGACGGCGACGTTGTGCTGGTGCCGAAGGGCCACCATCCCTGCGGCGCGCCCTACGGCTACCAGATGTACTATCTGAACGTGATGGCCGGCCCCTTGCGCAAGTGGCGCTTCAAGAACCATCCCGATCACGACTGGATCGCGCAGCGCGACGCGAAGACGTGACGGCACGGCCGAAATGCGAAATGGCGGTGCCGCTATCCCCGGTTAACCGAGATCGGAGATTGCAGGAAGCCGCCATTTTGTCCCCGTTTGCACAATGCTAGCTTGCAGCCATTGACGTTCTGGTTGCGGGTAATTTCATGTTGGAGAATTTTTATAGCCCGAAGGGGCGTATGGGGCGGATCGACTGGTGGATCTGCTCCACCTTCGTCACCGTCATCGCCTTCGGTTTTCTCGCGTTCGTATCGGGATATGCCAAACGCTACGGGCCGATGACCCTCGACGTGTCGATCATCATTGTCGCCGCTGCCTTGATGATCTCATGGGCCAGTTTCTGCATCTCCTCACGCCGGCTGCACGACATCGGACGCAGCGCCTGGTGGTATCTGCTGATCTTTATCCCCCTGATCGGCAGCGCGATCCTCTTGCTGCTATGGGCGTTCTATCCCGGAACGCCGGGCACCAATCGCTTCGGGCCGCGACGCTCCGGGGGCGAGGCCTATGCAGGCTCGGCGACAGGATCCGGGCTGACGGCCGACGAGATCGACGACCTGATCCGCCGGCATGCCAATGGCCGGGGCGGCCAGGGCGGCAGCCGGACAGCGATGGCGGCGAGCGGTCTGCCGCCGCAGGGCCAGCCCGTCGTGGTGGAAAAGCGCCGCGTGCCGCCGGGCGGCGGACATCCGCGCCCGACCTTCGGCCGCCGAGGGCTTGCCTGATCGGCGCAGACGCCTGAATTCCTTGAGAAAAGACGCCCGGACGAGATCTCGCTCGCCCGGGCGTTTTCATGCCTGTTTCGCCGCGTGCAAATTTCGAGACGGATTTTGCGAAATTCCGTCGCAAACAGCGCGAAATTCGAGAATCCGGTCTCAAACTCACGAAAACCCCGCGGCGGACCGATCCAGGGGCGAAAACCACCCGCTCGAGCGGGTTATCCCCGCTCAGGGTCAGAGGCGGTAAAGTGGTCGCCGGTCACCCGCTGATGAGCAGGGCGGCACCGGCGAGCGCCGTCAGACCGCCGAGCGCGCGGGTCAAGGCGTGGCCGCGCGACGAAGCGAGCTTGCCGAGGCCATAGCCGAGCGCGATGCCGGCGGCATGCAGCAGGGCGGTTGCGAGCGCGAAGCCGGCGCCGTAGGCGAGCTGCGTTGCCGCGCCGATCTCGCCGCCATGGGCATGGCCGTGGAACAGGGCGAAGGCGGCGACGACGGCGGCCGATCCGGCGAGCGGTAGCCGCACCGCCAGCGCCACGAACAGGCCGAGCGCCACGACCGAGGCGAGGATCGCCGGTTCGACGAAGGGCAGGGCGACGCCGCCGAGCGCCAGGGCGAAGCCGAGCAGCATGGTGCCGACGAAGGCGGCCGGCACCAGGGCGATCGCGCGGCCGCCGATCTGCCAGGCCCAGAGGCCGACGGCGATCATCGCCAGGATGTGGTCGGCGCCGAACAGCGGATGGCTGAAACCGGCGGCGAAGGAGCCGTGCTCGCCGGGATTGAGATGCGCAAGGGCGGGCGTCGCCGTGGCGGCAAGGGTTGCGGCCAGCGAGCCGGCCAGGAAAGCGGTGCGGGCGAACCCGGCGGATGTGAACCTCGTCATGCAGTCGATCCTTTTCTCAAGTCGATCAGGACGCCCCGGAATGGGTCGCGTCATTGCTTCAGGTCCTGGACGTCTTCTCACCTCAGGCTGTTTTGTCGTTTTGCCTGTTCCAAGGCGTGAGGGGCCTGCCCCCCGAAAGAAAACCGGCCGCACGAGGCGGCCGGGAAGAGATGCCGTCAGGCGGCAGCGTGGTAGAGGCGCTGCTGGAAGACGAGGCCGGTACGGGCCTTGTCGAACAGCTTGGCGCCGGCGAGCACGGCCAGATCGACGAGCGGCTCGACGATGATCACCGTCAGGTAGGCGAGGCCGAAGCTGCCGACATTGGCGAGGTTCTCGGCGCCGAGGCCGCCGCCATAGAGCGCCCAGAAGCCGACCCAGGCGACGATGCCGCCCTGGTAGCTGGTCGAAAGGGCCAGCGCCTGCTTGTAGCTGACGTCCTTGTAGGCGGTCTTTGCCGGAATGATGCGGCGTGCCAGGAGGCTCATGGCGAAGAGCGGCACGATCAGCGTCGTCAGGTTCATGCCGTACTGGGGCAGGTCGGCCGGGGCGAAGAACACGCCCTGCACCAGCAGGCCGAGCGCAAGGCCGATGCCGGCCGGACCGGCACCGAGCATCAGATAGAGCGTCGAGCCGAGAATGACGTGAACCTCGGACACGCCGACCGGCTTGGTCGGAAGCACTTCGAAGAAGCAGAAGACCAGCGCGGTCGCGATCACCGAGCGGACCACCAGGGCGGCAAAGCCCCCGTCGCGGCGAATGGTGTCGATCGCCATCTTGCCGATCAGGCCGACAGACGCGGCGGCGGTCGCAACGCTGAGTAGAATCTTGGCGCCGTCGACGACGCCGGGTTCGATATGCATATCAGCCTCCTTGGCGCACCCACCGTGCGCGGAGCTATGGGAAAGGCGCAAGAAATGCTTGCGCCGCGGCTGATGGCAGGTCTCCTGGCTCGCGGTTCATTGCGCCTGTCCGCCTTCCCGGCCGAAGGGCCAGTGGCATTGGGACAGCGCTCGCCGCTCACAGTTGCGGGGGCAGCCACGGATTCGGTCCCTGTTGGGTACGCCTCGCCGTGTTCCCTTTTCACCCGCGTTCGGCTTTGCCTCACGGGTACCATCACCTTGCAATGCTAGAGGGCGGGGAGTTGGTGTGACAAGATCAATTTTCGTCCGATCCTGTTCGAAACACGGCGTTTCGTGCCGGGAAATGAGGCAGAGGCCGTGCCCCATTGGCGCTCTGGGCAGGCGTGAGGCTTCTCCCTGGTGTCTTCCCGGACGAGGCCGAAGGCCGAAGATCCGGGACCGGGGAGCCGCGGCGGTCGTGGCATGATTCCGGAGCGCTCCCCATAGGCCCTCGGCTCTCCGATCCCGGCTCGTCGCTGACGCGCCGTCCGGGATGACGAAGGAGAGGTTTCGGTGTCCTCGCAGCCGCTCTGGGAACGAATGGGCCCCGGATCTCGCAATGCTCGTCCGGGGTGACGGCAGAGGGGATGCGGGGTGACGGCGGAGGGTGGGGAGAAGGCGTAGGAGGGACGGTAAAGGGCGGCGGCTGAGGTGATGCGAGGCGGCGCCTCCTACTCGGCTGTCATCCCGGGCAAGGCGCAGCCGCGACCCGGGACCCATTGGCGCCCTCGGCAGGCGTGAGGTGGGAGGCGCCGCCATCCTGATGGCTGTCATGCCTGCGAAGGCAGGCATCCAGTATCCGCTGGGGCGTGTGGGTTTGCGAAAGCGGATGCCCTCGACGAAGGGCGCTCGCGGCGACGTCACGGCTCGAACCGTGCGGCCTGGGGTTACTGGATCCCGGTCTTCGGCTTCGCCGAAACCGGGATGACAGGCTCAGTGTGGGGTGGGCGCAGGCGTGTTTCGCCGCCGCTCTGGGAACGAATGGGCCCCGGATCTCGCGATGCTCGTCCGGGGTGACGGCAGAGGGGATGCGGGGTGACGGCAGAAGGGAGGAGCGCCGGCGGCGGGGCGTCGGACATGCAGGACGCAGCGGCGACCGACAGGCAAAAAAGGGGCGCGGCCCGTCAAGGCCGCGCCCTTTCCCCCTTAGGGCCGAAACCCTATGCCCCGAGAAGCGAGGCGCGAGTGCGTCAGCGCTCCTCGGTCTGCAGACCCTTGAAGATCGCCACGCACATCAGGAGCAGGACGATCGTGAAGGGAAGACCGGTCGAGATGACCATCGCCTGAAGCGAGCCGAGCCCGCCGCCGATCAGCAGCACGATGGCCACCAGTCCCTCGAAGGTGCACCAGAACACGCGCTGGGGCACCGGCGCGTCGACCTTGCCGCCGGCGGTGATCGTGTCGATCACCAGCGAGCCCGAGTCGGACGAGGTGACGAAGAACACGATGACCAGCACGATGGCGATGGTCGAGGTGATGGCCGAGAGCGGCAGGCCCTCGAGCATGGCGAAGAGCGACAGTTCCGGGCTGTAGCTGTCGATCACGTTGGCCTTGACCGCGCTGGTCGCCGGGTCCGAGAGAACCTGGTCGATGGCAACGCCGCCGAACACGGCCATCCACAGCACGCAGACCAGCGAGGGGATCAGCAGCACGCAGGTGATGAACTCGCGCACCGTGCGACCGCGGCTGACCCGGGCGATGAACATGCCGACGAACGGCGACCACGAGATCCACCACGCCCAGTAGAAGGCCGTCCAGCCCTGGCGATAGTCATCGTCGGTGCGCCCGATCGGGTTCGACAGGCCCACCAGGTCGGCACCATAGGCGCCAAGACCGGTGACGAAATCGCCGAGGATCGCGACCGTCGGGCCGGCGAACAGCACGAACAGCAGCAGCACGGCGGCGATCACCATGTTGATCTCCGACAGCACCTTGACGCCGCCGTCGAGCCCCCGAAGCACCGAGACCAGCGCGATGGAGGTGATGCCGATGATCAGGATCACCTGCACGGTGATCGTGTTCGGAATGCCGTAGATGTGCTCAAGGCCGGCATTGGCCTGCTGGGCGCCGAGGCCGAGCGAAGTGGCAAGGCCGAACAGCGTCGCGAACACGGCCAGCGTGTCGATGACATGGCCGGTCCAGCCCCACACGCGCTCGCCGAAGATCGGATAGAACGCCGAGCGGATCGACAGCGGCAGGCCCTTGTTGAAGCTGAACAGCGCCAGCGCCAGCGCCACCACGGCGTAGATCGCCCAGGGGTGCAGGCCCCAGTGGTAGATGGTCGCCGCAAGGCCCATCTCCTTGGCCGCCTCGACGTTCTCCGGGATGATCGAGCCGTCGGCCGCAAACGGCGAGGGCACGCCGAGGGGCGACGAGATGGCCATGTGATAGACCGGCTCGAGCACGCCGAAGAACATAAGGCCGATGCCCATGCCGGCAGCGAACAGCATCGCGAACCAGCCGGCATAGCTGTAGTCCGGGCTCGCCTCCTTGCCGCCGAGGCGGACGCTGCCCCACGGGCTGACGATCAGGAACAGGCAGAACACCACGAAGACATTGGCCGCGCTCATGAAGAACCAGTCGAAGGTGCTGGTCAGGGCAGGCCGCAGCCAGCCGAAGAACGAGGCCGCCTGCTCGGGCGCCACCAGCGCGTAGACCACGAAGGCGACGATCGACAGGCTGGAAATAAGGAAGACCGGGTTGTGGATGTCGAAACCGAAGGGACCGAGCTGCCCCTCCAGGTTGTGCTGACCGATCTCGAAGTCGGTCTCGATGATGTCGGACGCACCTTCCGGCTCGGGAATGCCGGTGGCGCTTGTCTGGTCGCTCATCTTGTATCCCTGTTGTTACGACAATGCTGGCCCGCGGTGGAACCGCTTGCCGGACGTGTCTGCTTTATTGCGGGCCTGTCGGCCCGGTCGGATTTTATTTGCGAGTGACCGCACCAGGAGGTGCCAGAAGCGGCGTCATCCGGTTTCCCGGCGACATCGCGCGATGGCCAGTCTCGCACCCGCACAAGCAAGATGCCCCGGCGTGCCATGGTCCGCGGGAGGAAGCGGACGGCAGCCGGCGTGCGGGCTTCGTTACGACCGCCCGGAGGGCCCGGGCGAACGAGAAGGGGGGCGGAAGATCCGGACCCGTCCGAACCTCGACCATGCCCCCGAAAGGCAGAACCGGGCATGCAGCGCATCCCCGGTCGACGGGATGCAATGTGGCATATTTGCGGCATAATCGCAAATCGATATGTATATCAATGGCTTGATCTGGTAATTTGGATTCGCTGGTCATGCCCGCCGGGCCGCCGCACTTGACTTGGCAGGCCTGCCATCGTCAGGAAGAACAGGTAGGGGCCGCGCGGGTGCGGCCGCGAAACAGGATGCCGCGCCGCGTGCAGACGCTCGACACTTCTTCTTCCGATCTTCGCGACAGGCTCGCTTCCCCTCGCAGCGGGGATCCGCTCGCCGGGCGCGATATCGCGCTGGTGATCTTCGACTGCGACGGCGTGCTGGTCGACAGCGAGCCGATCAGCGAGCGGGTGCTGCTGGCCGCGCTCAAGGAGGCGGGCGTTGCGGTCGACCATGCCTATTTCAAGGCGCATTTCCTCGGCCGCAGCTTTCCGCGCGTTGCCCAGAGCATCCGCGACGACTTCCGCATCGCCTTGCCCGAGACCTTCGAGAGCGACTACCGGGAGCGGCTGCTTGTCGCCTTCGAGGCGGAGCTGAAGCCGGTCGCCGGCGTGTTCGACGTGCTGGACCGGCTGGCGGTGAGGGCCTGCGTCGCCACCAGCAGCAGCCCTCCGCGCGTGCGCCGCTCGCTGCAGCTGGCCGGGCTCGACAGCTATTTCGGCGAGGCCGTGTTCACCGCCTCGCAGGTGGCGCGCGGCAAGCCGGCACCGGATCTCTTCCTGCATGCGGCGGCCGAGTGCGGCATCGCGCCCGAGCGCTGCCTCGTCATCGAGGACAGCCTGCCGGGGCTGGAGGCGGCGCGCGCGGCACAGATGGCCGTGTGGCACTTCATTGGCGGCAGCCACCTGGATGCGGAAGACGCGGCGCCCGGCGAACCGCCGCTGCCGGTCTTCGACCGGTGGGCCGCGTTTTTCGACATGGCGCCGCAGCTGGCGCGGGATATGGGCGGCCGCACGGCCGGGCAGGGGAGCTGAGGCGATGGCGGGCAAGGGCGATGCGGATGTGAGCCGCCTCGACGAGGCGGCCCGGGCCGGCTGGCTCTACTATGTCGCCGGCAACACCCAGGACGAGATCGCGCGCAAGCTGGGCGTGTCGCGCCAGTCGGCGCAGCGCCTGGTGTCGCTGGCCGTGACCGAACGGCTGATCAAGGTGCGGCTCGACCACCCGATCGCCCGCTGCATGGAGCTGGGCCGCAATCTGGCGGACCGCTTCGGCCTGCGCTCCTGCGAGGTGGTGCCGAGCGACCCGGCGACCCCGTCCTCCATCGTCGGCATCGCCCAGGCGGCGGCCGGCGAGATGGAGCGGCACCTGAAGTCGAACGAACCGAAGATCATCGCCTTCGGCACAGGGCGCGCGCTGCGTGCCTCGGTCGACCAGCTGCCGACCATGGACTGCCCGCAGCACAAGATCGTTTCGCTGCTCGGCAACATGATGTCCGACGGATCGGCCTCGGCCTACAACGTCATCATCCGCATGGCCGACCGGGTGAACGCCCGCCACTATCCTATGCCGCTGCCGGTCTTCGCCCGCTCCAAGCGCGAGCGGACGCTGCTGCACAATCAGGAGCCGGTGCACAACATCCTGGCGCTGGCCAAGGACGCGGACGTGACCTTCGTCGGCGTCGGCAATATGGGCGAGACCGCGCCGCTCTTCGTCGACGGTTTCATCAGCCGCGACGAGATGTCGGCGCTGACCGCGGCCGGCGCCATCGGCGAGATCACCAGCTGGGTCTACGACCGCAATGGCGAGCTGATCGAGGGCCTGACCAACGATCTCGTCGCCAGTGCCCCGCTCGGCAAGGCGCGCGACAAGCCGGTGATCGGCATCGCCGCCGGCGAGGGCAAGGTGGACGCGATCCTCGGCGCGCTGCGCGGGGAATTGCTGAACGGCTTGATCACCAACGAGCTGACCGCCGACCGCCTGCTGGCGCGCTGAGACGCCGCTGCCGGGCGGGTGTTTCCGCTGGCCCGTACCCCCACGTCCCGCACTCTCCACCGATCCCTTCGGCATCGGCCTGACCACGCGCGCGCCAGCGGTTGCATCGCGCGAAGGCCTTCCCTCTTGCGTCTTGCCGCTACGAGAGCCTTTCTCAAGCCATTGGCGCATTGATGTTTTTTGCGGTGCAGCGACGAATGTTGGCGGGCGGCATGCCGCGCCAGCTTGACGGCTCCTGCCTGTTTTGTGAGTATTTGCCCGCAATCATAGCAAATGCCCATTCGGCATCTGGGAGGACTTCATGACCACATTCATCCGCGCCCTTCTGGGCGCGACGGCCATCTCGCTTGCCGTGTCCCCGGCGCTGGCCGAGAAGCTGACCATCGCCACCGTCAACAACGGCGACATGATCCGGATGCAGAAGCTGACGGACGATTTCGCTGCCAAGAACCCCGACATCGAGCTGGAGTGGGTGACGCTGGAAGAGAACGTGCTGCGCCAGCGCGTGACCACCGACATCGCCACCAAGGGCGGCCAGTACGACGTGATGACCATCGGCACCTACGAGGCGCCGATCTGGGCGAAGCAGGGCTGGCTGGTCGCGCTCGACGACCTCGGCGCCGAGTACGATGTCGACGACCTGCTGCCGGCGATCCGCGGCGGCCTGACCGTCGACGGCAAGCTCTACGCCGCGCCGTTCTACGGCGAGAGCTCCATGGTGATGTACCGCAAGGACCTGATGGAGAAGGCCGGCCTGACCATGCCGGACGCCCCGACCTGGGACTTCATCAAGGAAGCCGCCGCGGCGATGACCGACAAGGCGGGCGAGGTCTATGGCATCTGCCTGCGCGGCAAGGCCGGCTGGGGCGAGAACATGGCCTTCCTCAGCGCCATGGCCAACTCCTACGGCGCGCGCTGGTTCGACATGGACTGGAAGCCGCAGTTCGACAGCGAGGCCTGGAAGGCGACGCTGACCGACTATCTCGACCTGATGAACAATTACGGGCCTCCGGGCGCGTCCAGCAACGGCTTCAACGAGAACCTGGCGCTGTTCCAGACCGGCAAGTGCGGCATGTGGATCGACGCCACCGTCGCGGCGTCCTTCGTGACCAACCCGAACGACAGCCAGGTCGCCGAGCATGTCGGCTTCGCGCTGGCTCCCGACAAGGGCCTGGGCAAGCGCGGCAACTGGCTGTGGGCCTGGAACCTGGCGATCCCGGCCGGCTCGCAGAAGACCGAGGCGGCCAAGAAGTTCATCGCCTGGGCGACCTCCAAGGAATACCTGGAGCTGGTCGCCTCGAAGGAAGGCTGGGCCAACGTGCCCCCGGGCACGCGTACCTCGCTCTACGAGAACGAGAAGTACCTGGAGGCCGCGCCCTTCGCCAAGATGACGCTGGAGAGCATCAACGCCGCCGACCCGCAGAAGCCGACGGTCGACGAGGTGCCGTATGTCGGCGTGCAGTTCGTGGCGATCCCCGAGTTCCAGGGCATCGGCACGGCCGTCGGCCAGCAGTTCTCCGCCGCCCTTGCCGGTACGGTCTCGGCCGAGCAGGCGCTGCAGAATGCCCAGCAGACGACCGAGCGCACCATGCGCCGCGCCGGCTACATCAAGTAAGCCGCGCCAAGGACGAGGGCCGGTCCGCGCTTCATGCGGGCCGGTCCGCCCTTCCCAAGGACCAACCGACCCGGGGCTGAACCGATGGCAACCGCCCATTCGCGTGCCGCCGCGCGCGTGATGATCTCGCCGGCCGTGATCCTGCTGCTCGGCTGGATGATCGTCCCGCTCTCGATGACGGTCTACTTCTCCTTCCTCAGCTACAATCTCCTGATGCCGGGGATGGAGGAGTTCATCGGCTTCGGCAACTACGAGTTCTTCCTGACCGATCCCGCCTTCGTGGAGGCGCTGACGAACACCTTGCTGCTGGTCGGCGGGGTGCTGGCGATCACCATCGTCGGCGGCGTCGGCCTTGCCCTGCTGCTCGACCAGCCGATGTGGGGGCAGGGGATCGTCCGGGTGCTGGTGATCGCGCCCTTCTTCGTCATGCCGACCGTCTCGGCGCTGGTGTGGAAGAACATGTTCATGAACCCGGTCAACGGGTTGTTCGCCCACATGGCCAAGGCGCTCGGACTGCCGCCCTTCGACTTTCTCGCCCATGCCCCGCTGATGTCGATCATCGTGATCGTCGCCTGGCAGTGGCTGCCCTTCGCGACCCTGATCCTGCTGACTGCGCTGCAGTCGCTCGACAAGGAGCAGCTCGAGGCGGCGGAGATGGACGGGGCGAGCGCGTTCGACCGCTTCCGCTTCATCGTGCTGCCGCACATGTCGCGGGCGATCACCGTGGTGATCCTGATCCAGACCATCTTCCTGCTGTCGGTCTTCGCCGAGATCCTGGTGACCACCAATGGCGGGCCGGGCTACGCCTCGACCAACATCACCTATCTCGTCTACGCCCAGTCGCTGCTGCAGTTCGACGTGGGCGGCGGCTCCGCCGGCGGCATCGTTGCCGTGATCCTCGCCAACATCGTTGCGATCTTCCTGATGCGGATGATCGGCAAGAACCTGGAGGCCTGACCATGGCGCGTCGAGCCACCGGAACCCGCAAGATCGTCGTCACGCTAGCTGCCTGGGCCGTGGGGCTGGCGATCTTCTTCCCGATCCTCTGGACGATCCTGACCAGCTTCAAGACGGAGGCCGAGGCGATTGCCTCGCCCCCCTCGTTCCTCGCCTTCGAGTGGACGCTGGAGAACTATGTCGAGGTCAACTCGCGCTCCGACTACTTCCTGCATTTCATGAACTCGGTGATCATCTCGCTCGGCTCGACGCTGCTCGGCCTGCTGATCGCCATTCCGGCGGCCTGGTCGATGGCCTTTGTTCCGGCCAAGCGCACCAAGGACATATTGATGTGGATGCTCTCCACCAAGATGTTGCCGCCGGTCGGCGTGCTGGTGCCGATCTACCTGATGTTCCGCGACTTCGGCCTGCTCGACACGCGTATCGGCCTGATCGTGGTGCTGACCCTGATCAACCTGCCGATCATCGTCTGGATGCTGTTCACCTACTTCAAGGAGATCCCCGGCGAGATCCTGGAGGCCGCGCGCATGGACGGGGCCTCGCTCTGGGACGAGGTGGTGCACGTGCTGACGCCGATGGCGGTGCCGGGCATCGCCTCGACGCTGCTGCTCAACATCATCCTGGCGTGGAACGAGGCCTTTTGGACGCTGAACCTGACGGCGGCCAAGGCGGCGCCGCTGACCGCCTTCATCGCCAGCTATTCGAGCCCGGAAGGGCTGTTCTACGCCAAGCTTTCCGCCGCCTCGACGCTCGCCATCGCCCCGATCCTGATTCTCGGCTGGTTCAGCCAGAAGCAGCTGGTGCGCGGCCTCACCTTCGGCGCAGTCAAGTAAGGACCCGAACGATGGGCAGGATTACCCTTTCCAAGGTGACCAAGACCTTCGGCGACGTGGAGGTGATCCCGCCGCTGGACCTGCAGATCGAGGATGGCGAGTTCGTCGTCTTCGTCGGCCCGTCCGGTTGCGGCAAGTCGACCCTTCTGCGGCTGATCGCTGGGCTCGAGGACGTCACCTCCGGCGAGATCGAGATCGACGGCACGCCCGCCACCGACCTGCCGCCGGCGCGCCGCGGCCTCGCAATGGTGTTCCAGTCCTACGCGCTCTATCCGCATATGAGCGTGCGCAAGAACATCGCCTTCCCGCTGAAGATGGCCAAGATGGATGCGGCCGAGCAGGAGCGGCGGGTGCTGGCGGCGGCGAAGACGCTGAACCTCACCGACTATCTCGACCGGCGGCCGGCGCAGCTCTCCGGCGGCCAGCGCCAGCGCGTCGCCATCGGCCGCGCCATCGTGCGCGAGCCGGAGGCCTTCCTGTTCGACGAGCCGCTGTCCAACCTCGATGCGGCCTTGCGCGTCAACATGCGGCTGGAAATCTCCGAGCTGCACCAGTCGCTGAAGACGACGATGATCTACGTGACCCACGACCAGGTCGAGGCCATGACCATGGCCGACAAGATCGTGGTGCTGCGGGCCGGGCATATCGAGCAGGTCGGCTCGCCGCTGGAGCTCTACCGCAGCCCGGCAAACCTCTTCGTCGCCGGCTTCATCGGATCGCCGAAGATGAACTTCATCACCGGCGAGGAGGCGGCGAAGCACGGCGCCCACACCATCGGCATCCGGCCCGAGCATCTGGCGATCGCGCAGGAGGGCGGCAGCTGGCGCGGCCGCGTCGGCGTTGCCGAGCATCTGGGCTCCGACACGTTCCTGCATGTGCATGTGGACGGGCAAGACCCGCTGACGGTGCGCGTGCCGGGCGAGGCGGGCTACCGCCACGGCGATACCGTCTCGCTGACGCCGAACCTGGAGCACCTGCACCGTTTCGACGACAAGGGGCTGGCCCTGCGATGAGACGGCTGGAAGGACGCAGTGCCCTGATCACCGGGGCGGCGCGCGGCATCGGCCGCGCCTTTGCGGAAAGCTATGCCCGCGAGGGCGCAAGGGTCGCCATCGCCGACATCAATCTGGACGGCGCGCAGCAGGCGGCCGAGGCCATCGGCAACGGTGCCATCGCCGTGCAGCTCGACGTCACCGACCAGGCCTCCATTGAGCGCGCGGTGAGCCGGGCGGACGCGGAGCTCGGCGGCATCGACATCCTGGTCAACAATGCCGCGCTGTTCGACATGGCGCCCATCGTCGAGATCACCCGCGAGAGCTTCGACCGGCTGTTCTCGGTGAATGTGGCCGGGTGCCTGTTCACCATGCAGGCGGTGGCGCGGGCGATGATCGCGCGCGGGCGCGGCGGCAAGATCATCAACATGGCGAGCCAGGCCGGCCGGCGCGGCGAACCGCTGGTCGCGGTCTACTGCGCCACCAAGGCGGCGGTGATCAGCCTGACCCAGTCGGCGGGGCTCGACCTCATCCGCCACGGCATCAATGTCAACGCCATCGCCCCCGGTGTCGTCGACGGCGAGCACTGGGACGGGGTGGACGCGCTTTTCGCGAAATACGAGGGCAGGGCGCCGGGCGAGAAGAAGCGCCTCGTCGGGGCGGCCGTGCCCTTCGGGCGGATGGGAACGGCGGAGGACCTGGCCGGCATGGCGATCTTCCTCGCCGGACCGGAGAGCGACTACGTCGTGGCCCAGACCTACAACGTCGACGGCGGCAACTGGATGAGCTGAGCCGGACCTGCCGAGACGACGAACTATCCGCGAAAGAACTTCGCCGCGCGCCCTCCCGCGCGCCGGCCCAAGAGAGCATGATCCAGAGGCCCCCGTGACCACAGCGACCCCAGTGACCACCAGCCTGTCACTTTCGACCCTTTCCGAAATCACCGGTGCCAGCGTGCCGGCCTATGCCCGCGAAGACCTGAGCTCCGGCATCGTGCATCTGGGCGTCGGCAACTTCCACCGCGCGCACCAGATCGTCTATCTCGACCGGCTGTTCAACCGCGGGCTCGACCGCGACTTCGCGGTGATCGGCGCCGGCGTGAAGCCCTACGACGCGGCGATGCGCGACCGGCTGAAGGGCCAGGACTGGCTCTCCACCGTGGTGGAGCTGGATCCCGGCGGGCTGACCGCCCGCGTCACCGGTGCGATGATCGATTTCGCCGAGATCGATCCGGAGGCCATCGTCGCCGTGCTCGAGCGACCCGAGATCCGCATCGTCTCGATGACGATCACCGAGGGCGGCTACTATGTGGACGCGACTACCGGCGGGTTCGATGCGGGCCATCCCGACATGGCGGGCGATGCGGCAACCCCTGACGCGCCGGCCTCGGTCTTCGGCATCCTGCTGAAGGCGCTGCGTCGCCGCCGCGCCGCCGGTACCGCGCCCTTCACCGTGATGTCCTGCGACAACCTGCCGGAAAACGGCCATGTCGCCCGCAACACCGTGCTGGGCCTTGCCCGCATGAGCGACCCGGACTTCGCCGAGTGGGTGGGGGAAAACGTCGCCTTCCCCAGCAGCATGGTCGACTGCATCACTCCGGCGACCTCGGAGCGCGAGAAGGCCTTGCTGCGCGAGCGCTTCGGCATCGAGGATGCAGCGCCGGTGGCCTGCGAGCCGTTCCGCCAATGGGTGATGGAGGACCGCTTTCCCGCCGGCCGTCCGCAGCTGGAGGAGGTGGGCGTCCAGTTCGTGGAGGACGTTGCCCCTTACGAGCTGATGAAGCTGCGGATCCTTAACGGCGGCCATGCGGCGATTGCCTATCCGTCCGCGCTGCTCGGCTACCACTTCGTCCATGACGCGATGGCCGACCCGCTGATCGCCGGCTTCCTGCGCAAGCTTGCCCATGCGGAGATCATCCCGACGGTGCCGCCGATCGCCGGCGTCGACTTCGCCGCCTATTTCGACCTGATCGCCTCGCGCTTTTCCAACCCGGAAGTGGGCGACACGATCCCGCGCCTGTGCCTCGACGGGTCGAACCGGCAGCCGAAATTCATCCTGCCGACCGTGCAGGCGCGGCTGGAGGCGAATGCGGACCTTGCGGGCCTGGCGCTGGAAGTGGCGCTGTGGTGCCGCTATTGCGCCGGCACGGCGGAGGACGGCAGCGCCATCGAGATCGCCGACGAGCGCGCCGCCGAGCTGACCCGGCGGGCGCTGGCGGCGCGCGAGACGCCGCAGGCCTTCCTCGATTTCACGCCTGTCTTCGGCGATCTCGGCCGCAGGCAGCCCTTTGCCGATGCCTTCGCGCGCGTCCTCCGCGCGCTGTGGGTGGATGGCGTGCGCCCCGTGCTGACCCGCTATATCGAGGCTGGCGACACGGGGCACTGACCGTACGACATCCGCCCTTGCAAGGCGGCGCGGCGGATCTCCTCCCTTCGCCGCGCCGCTTTTCCTTTGCCGTCTTTCCTGTTGAGGGGGCGGCGATGCCCTCGACCCTGCCGCCGCTTCGTGCTTGTCTCGGCACCTTGAAAAAACCGGCAAGGGAGGAGTGCCTTGGGCATTCACGATGCATCGGGGCTGAAGGCCCTGCTTTTCGATCTCGACGGCACGCTGGTCGACAGCGTTCCCGACATCGCGGCGGCGGCCAACCAGCTGCTGGAAAGCGAGGGGCATGCGCCGCTAGAGGTCGACGAGGTGCGCCGGATGATCGGCCATGGCATCCCCAAGCTGGTGGAACGGGCGCTCGCCGCGCGCGGCCGCGTGCTGGATGCCGAAGCGCAGGCGCCGCTGGTGGCGCGGATGATGGGCTTTTACGGCGACAACCTGACGGGGCGCACGACGGTGCTGCCCGGTGCCATGGAGGCGCTGGAGGAAGGCGCGCGCGCCGGCCTCGGCCTTGCCGTCGTCACCAACAAGCCCGAGGGCTTTTCCCGCACGATCCTGAGCCATTTCGGCATGGACGACCTGGTGCCGGTGGTGGTCGGCGGCGACACCTGCGCCACCCGCAAGCCGGCGCCGGAAATGCTGCTCCATGCGGCAGCAGAGCTGGGTGCGACGCCGGCAACGGCGGTGATGGTGGGCGACAGCGGCGCGGATGTCGACAGCGCGCGGGCCGCAGGAATGAAGGTGATCGTGGTGCGCGGCGGCTATGGCGGCGTTGCGGCGGAAGACCTTGGCGCCGATATCGTCATCGACAGCCTGACGGATCTGTTCGGCGCGCTGGCGCGCCTCGCCGAAACGAGCGACGCCCGGGCCTGAGCCCGGGCGCCGAGTTTCGTTGCAGGGCAATGTCCGGCTGGCGGATTACCGCCAGCCGCCCCGGCCCGGCCGATAGCGCGTCTGGCGCAGGTAGTTGGCCGAGACCCAGCCGCTTTCCTCGCCGCCGAGCAGCTGGATGCGGCACCAGGTCTGGGTGCCGACTGCGCGGCAGCCCCTGTCGATCAGCACATCGCCATTGGCCACCCGGCCGATCACGGAATAGCCGGTGCCCGGACCGCTGCGCACATTGAGCAGCCCGCTGGAGCTGAGACCCGTCACCTCGAAATAGCTGGCGCGCGGATCTGGACCCGGGAAGGGGCCGGGACCGGGGAGGGGATCGGGACGCGAGGGCCGGTCGGGACGGTCCGGGCGCCAGTCGCCGGGACGGTCATCGCCCGGACGGCCGGGACGATTGGGGCGGCCCGGACGATCGGGGCGACCGTCCCCCTGTCCGAGATGGCCTTCGCGCAGGAAATCGCCGGCAACCCAGCCCTTGGCATCGCCGTTGCGACGCTCGACCTGGCACCAGCGCTGGCGCTCACCGACCAGCCGGCCGCAGCCGAGATTGCGCAGCAGCTCGCCGTCCGACAGGCGCGCGGTGATCGGGAAGCCGGTGCCCGGGCCGGTACGCACGTTGAGATAGTCGCGCCCGCTGATGCCGGTGACCCGCCAGAAGTCCGGGCCGCCGTCGTCCATGTCCATGCGGGGGCGCTCGGGCCGGCCGGGGCGGCCGATGCCGGGACGATCAGGACGGTCGGGACGCCCGGTGCCCGGCCGGTCGGGGCGGTCCGGACGACCTGGACGGTTGCTGCCCTCGCGCAGATAGGTGGCCGAAACCCAGCCGTTGTCGCGCCCGTTCGGCCGCTCCACCCGGCACCAGCTCTGGCCGGTGACCATGTGGCAGCCGAGATTGCGCAGCACCTCGCCATTGGCAAGGCGGGCAACCACCGGGTTGCTGGTGTTGGGACCCGAGCGCAGGTTGAGGAAATCGCCGGCGCTGACGCCGGTCACCTGCCAGAACTCCGGGGTGCCGGCATTGCCCCCGCCCTGGTTTCCACCGGGCGGGCGGCCGCCGCCGGTGCCGGGCTGCGGATCGGGGCGCTGCGGGCGGGTT
Organism: Stappia sp. 28M-7; assembly: GCF_014252955.1. Classification (NCBI taxonomy): domain Bacteria; kingdom Pseudomonadati; phylum Pseudomonadota; class Alphaproteobacteria; order Hyphomicrobiales; family Stappiaceae; genus Stappia; species Stappia quadratibracata. The sequence goes on from NZ_JACMIA010000001.1 coordinate 2,067,327, forward strand.
TGGCCGGCGCGCACGGAGGCGACGGTCAGCACGTAGCGGGCCGTCTCGTTGCGCGCGACGCCGTCGATCGACAGGCGCACGCGGATGCGGTAGTCGCCGGCCTCGCTCGCCCGGCCGCTGTATTTCGCGCCCTGATGCGAGCCGTCGAACACCTCGCGCCGGCTGCCCGGCTCGGCGACGCCCATGTGCACGTAGCGGTTGGAGGAGGACAGCGAGAGGCTGACCTGCTGCCCGGTCGTCACCGGAAGCAGGTACTCGACGAATTCCTCGCCCTTGATCATGCCGGCGATCTCGGTGCCGGCGGCTCCGCGCGGAATGTCGATGCGTTCGGTGCGCATTTCCATGGCGAGCGCTGCCGGCGCTGCGAGGACGACAGCCGCCGCAACGGCCGCCATGGCAAGGGAGCGGAAAAGCGTCATGCCTGAAATCTCCTGAACGAATCTGCCGAAAAGCAGGGTCAGGATGAGTGTTCGCCCGGCAATGTGTCGAGGTCTTGGCGCCGGCACGATGATTTGCGGGCCATGTGCCCTAGAGGTTTTCGCGCATTGCCGGACGGTCCGCGGGGCTTATCATCGCGCATCGTCTCACGGGGGAACCGCAATGCCTGCCGCCGCGCTGATCCTGTTCTATCTCCTCATCGCGCTGGCGCCGCTCGCCCTGGCCGCCGCCAGCGGCCGGCCGCCGCGCCCGGTGATGGACGAGATCGCCAGCGGCATGGCGATGGTGGCCTTCGCGATCCTGCTGATGGAATTCGTGCTGTCGGGCCGCTTCCGCTCGATCTCGGGCCGCGTCGGCCTCGACGTCACCATGCGCTTCCACCAGTTGCTCGCCCGCACCGCGCTGGTGCTCGCCCTGGCGCATCCGTTCCTCTACACGCTGCCCTTCGCCCGGCCGCTCCCTTTCGACCCGACCCGCCAGCTGACGCTGACCTTCGCCGCCGAAGGGCTTGCGACCGGCGTTCTGGCCTTCGCACTGCTGCCGGGTTTCGTGATCCTGTCGATTGCCCGCGACCGCATCGGCTGGCGCTACGAGACCTGGCGGCTCGCCCACGGGCTCGGCGCGCTGGCCATCGCCGTGCTGGTGCTGATCCATGCCCGCCACGCCGGCCGCTACAGCGCGGATCCGCAGCTGGCCGGCCTGTGGGCCGTGCTGACGGCGGCGGCGGTGCTGTCGCTGGCGCATGTCTATCTGGTGAAACCGCTGCTGGCGCGCCGCCGCCGCTGGGAGGTGACGGGCCTGCGGCAGCTGGCCGAGCGCACATGGGAGGTGGTGCTGAGCCCCAGGGGGCACGAGGGGATCTCGTACCGCGCCGGGCAGTTCGCCTGGATCCGCATCGGCGCGCCGGTCTTCTCGCTGCGCGAGAACCCGTTCTCCATCGCCTCGGCGCCGGGCGAGGGCAAGGACCTGCGCTTCGTCATCAAGGAGCTCGGCGACTTCACCGCGACGCTGAGCGGCATTCCGCTCGGCACGCGCGCCTATGTCGACGGGCCGCACGGCAATCTGGTGCTGGAGGGGCGGCAGGGCAGCGGCATCGCCTTCATCGCCGGCGGCGTCGGCATCGCGCCGATGCTGAGCCTGCTGCGGCAACTGGAGATCGACGGCGATCCGCGCCCGACGGTGCTGGTCTACGGCAACCGCCATGCGGGCCAGATCGCCTGCACGGAGGACCTCGCCCGCATGCGTCGCCAGCACCGGACGGAGGTGGTGCAGGTTCTGTCCGAACCGCCGCAGGGCTGGGAAGGCGAGCGCGGGATGGTCTACGCGGCGCTGGTCACACGGCTGTTCACTGAGGCGCGCCATCGCGATTGGCTCTATGTCCTGTGCGGTCCCGCCCCGATGATGGAGGGCGTCGAGGAGGCGCTGCTCGATCTCGGCGTGGCGCCGCGACAGATCATCTCGGAAAGGTTCCAGCATGACTGAAAGGCGCCTCCCGCCGAAGCTGCCGCCGCACACCACGCGCGTGCGGCGGCTCGCTCTCTTCTGGGTCCTCAACGCCGCTCTGGCCGCTGGCATCCTCGTCTTCGCCCTGCGGTAGGTGTGGGCCTGCCGGAGGTCGGTGTGTTCCCGCAGCCGCTCTGGAAGCCAATAGGCCCCGGATCTCGCGATGCTCGTCCGGGGTGACGCGCGAAGGGGATGCGAGGTCGTGCTTCTTTCTCAGGCCGTCATTCCGGGCGAGCATCGCGAGACCCGGAACCGGAGAGCGGCGGCCCGTTCCCATAGCTCGATCTGCGGGGTTGAATATATTTTTCGAATTATTGCGCAATATACTTAAGGTCGGTGCGTGTTCGATATCGACTTGTGGCGAAACTGAGACAAAACAAGATTTATACCTTTGGAGGTGAGCGGGATAATCTTTTCGAACACGTCCGGCAGCAGCCCGGCAAACGGGCCGCCCGGCATGTTCGAGGAGGGCTCAAACGTGATCGTCCGTACCTTCAAGGCAGCCGGCGATGCGCCGGTTTTCCGCTACGCCGTGTCCCGCGAAGTGGTGGCCCGCACCGACCAGGTGGGGCACGCGCTCTACGACACGACGCTGGCCGCCGGCGCTGCCGACACGGTGACGCGCGATGCCGCCGGCGAGTTTCCCGCGCAGGCGCATTTCTGCCTGTCCGGCACGGGCATGGTGATCGTCGACGGGCGCAGCGAGCGTGCCTCGCCCGGAACGCTGATCGCCGCGCGGGCGAGCACCGAAGTGAGCTTCATCGCCGAGAGCGAAATGCGCATCTGTACCGTCTTCGGCGGCGAGGGGCCGCAGGAGGCGATCCGCGCCGACGCGCTGATCCGCCATGTCGACGAGTTCATCGGCACCGAGCGCGATGTCTTCTGGGGCAATGGCCAGAGCCGGCGGCTCCTGGTCAAGGCGGACGGCTTCGGCTTTGCCCTGTGCCAGACGCTCGGCAATGCCAACACGGACTCGCCACTGCAGTACCGGCACCATTTCGAAAGCTGCTACTACGTCTCGGGCAGCGGCGAATATGTCTGGGAGAGCGGCAGCCACCCCATCGACACCAACGGCGCGCGGGCGACCGCCTTCATCATGAACCGGAACGATGCCCACCGCATGGTGGTGCGTGACCCCTCGATCTGCCTCAGCATCTTCAGCCCGCCCATCGAGGGCACCGAGGCCCATGACTTTTCCGGCAAGCGGCCGTCGTCCTACTGAGAGACGCCCTCCAGCGGCCGCCTGACGCGATTTTCTGCGCTTCCGGTGCTCACGTACCCGAACGTACGCTGCGCTCCGGTTCTCGCAAATCACGCCATCCGGCGCGCCGGAGATCGTCTCCACCACGGCGGAGCGGGGCTTGGCGGCAATCAGTCGCCAAGCCACCGAATGTGCCGAATATAATATATTTCAACTGCTTTGGCCGGATCGCTAAGGTTTTCCTGTCCGCCGCGGATGCCGTCCGCGTCCCGGTTGGCGTCGCTGGAAGGAGTTTCAATGACGTCGCAATCCGCGCAAAGCGCCGAAGGTCATGTCTTCGACATCATCGGCATCGGTATCGGTCCGTTCAACCTCGGGCTCGCCTGCCTGACCCAGCCGATCCGCGATCTCGACTGCCTGTTCCTGGAACGCAAGGACCAGTTCAACTGGCATGAGGGAACCTTGCTGGAAACGGCGACGCTGCAGACGCCCTTCCTGTGCGATCTGGTGACGCTGGCCGATCCGACCAGCGAGTTCAGCTTCCTGAACTACCTGAAGCAGACCGGCCGGATCTACGCCTTCTATGCGTTCCTGCTGGACACGGAAAACTTCTTCCTGCTGCGCAACGAATTCAACAAATACTACCGCTGGGCCGCCAGCCGTCTCGACAACGTGGTGTTCAACCGCGAGGTGGAGACGGTCGAATACGACGAGGAGGCCGGCGTCTACCGGGTCACCAGCCTCAACACCAGGATGGGCCAGCGCAAGGTGCTGCTCGCCCGCCGCATCGTGCTGGGCTCCGGCATGTCGCCGGCGGTGCCCGCACCCTGCGAGGCGGTGCGCGACAAGCTGCTGCACAGCGCCGACTATCTGCGCAACCGCGAGGCGGTGCGGCAGAGGAAGTCGATCACCGTGGTCGGCTCGGGCCAGAGCGCGGCGGAGGTCTATCACGACCTGCTGAGCGACATAGACCGCTACGGCTACCGGCTGAACTGGGTGACGCGCTCCTCGCGCCTGGTGCCGCGGGAGCTGACCAAGTTCACCCTGCAGATGACGACGCCGGACTATGCCGACTACTTCTTTTCGCTGTCGCGGTCCAAGCGCGAGGACCTGGTGCGGGCGATGCAGTCGATCTTCAAGGGCGTCAACCCGTCGCTGATCAACGATATCTACGACCTGCGCTACCGCAAGCAGCTCGGCGGCGATGTCGACATGATGCTGATCTCCAACACGGAGGTGGAGGCCTGCAGCCACGATGTGGCGAGCGACAGCTTCCGCGTCACCTTCCGCCAGGTGGAGGAGGAGAAGTCCTTCGAGCTGGAGACCGACGTGCTGATCATGGGCACCGGCTACCGGTTCCGCATGCCGGACTATCTGCGGCCCATCTCCGATCGCATCAACTGGTGCGGGGAGGGGCGCTTTGCCGTTGCGCGCAACTGCAGCATCGACACCAAGGGCAGCGAGATCTTCGTCCAGAACGCGGAGATTCACGCCGACAGCTACCTGCCGCCGGATCTCGGCCAGTCCTGCTACCGCAACTCGATCATCATCCGCGAGGTGCTGGGCAAGGAATACTATCCGGTGGAGCGCAGCCTTGCCTTCCAGCGCTTCTCCTCGCCCGTGGACGGCCTGACCGCCGCCGTCTCGGCCGGCGGCTGACGGGGCACGACGACGATGGACGCGATGACCGCCGCCCTGCAGACCATGCCGCCGCACGAGCGAGCCGCTGCGCATCTGGAAAGCGACCGCTGGCTGTGGGCCAATCGGCTGCTGGTGCGCAAGGCGATCTCGGAATTCGCTCACGAGCTGCTGCTCGCGCCCCGCGAGGTGGAGCCGGCGGGCGCCGGCGAGGCCGGACGCTACGTGCTGGAGCAGCCGGCGCTCGGCATCGAGTACACGTTCCGCGCAAGGCGCATGCGCCTCGACCACTGGCAGGTGGATGCCCACTCGATCAAGAAGCGGATCAAGGGCGAGCCGGCGCCGCTCGACGCGCTGAAATTCATCATCGAGTTCAAGGCGGAACTCGGCATTCGCGATGCGATGATGCCGGTCTATCTCGACGAGATCAGCAGCATTCTCTACGGCAGCGCCTACAAGGCGGCGACCAAGCCGCACCGGGCCTCCGATCTTGCCGGCGCCGACTTCCAGGCCATCGAGACGGGCATGACCGAGGGCCATCCGTCCTTCGTCGCCAATAACGGCCGGCTCGGCTTCGACACCGCCGACTATCCGCTCTATGCGCCCGAGGCGGCGGGCCCGCTCTCCATCGTCTGGATCGCGGTCTCCCGCGAGCATTCGCGCTTCACCGCCATGTCCGGCATCGACCACGACCGCCTGATGGCGGAGGAACTGGGCGAGGACACGGTCGCCGACTACCGGGCGCAGCTGACCGGCGAGGGGCTCGATCCCGACCGCTATCACTTCATGCCGGTGCATCCCTGGCAGTGGTTCAACCGCATCTCGATGAGCTTTGCCCCGGAGATCGCCCGCCGCAACATCGTCTATCTCGGCCTGTCGCGGGACCTCTACCAGCCGCAGCAGTCGATCCGCACGTTCTTCAACGCCTCGGCGCCGTCGAAGCGCTACGTGAAGATGGCGCTGTCGATCCTCAACATGGGCTTCATGCTGCAGCGCGGCCTGTCGCCGGAGGACATGCAGACGACGCCGGAGATCAACGAGTGGCTGCGCAACCTGCTGGCGCGCGACCGCTATCTGCAGGACAACGGCTTCTGCCTGATCTGCGAACAGGCGACGATCAGCTATCGCAACCCCTATTACGAGGAAGGGCTGGCGGCGGATTCTCCCTACAAGCACGTGCTCGCCGCCCTGTGGCGGGAAAGCCCGGTCAACCTGATCCGGCCCGGCGAACGGCTGATGACGATGGCAGCGCTCTTGCATCTCGACCCGCAAGGGGATGCGCTGACCGCCAGCCTGATCGAGCGCTCGCGGCTGGGGGCGGAGGAGTGGATCCGCCGCTATCTCAAGGCGTATCTGGCGCCGGTGCTGCACTGCTACTACGCCTACGACATCATCTTCATGCCGCATGGCGAGAACGTCATCCTGATCCTGGAGAACGACGCGCCGACGCGCATCGTCATGAAGGACCTGGCGGAGGAGATGCGCATCCTCAACAGCGGCGCGACGCTGCCGCCGGTGGTGCGGCGCAACTGCGTGGTGCTGGACGATGCGGTGCGGCTCGACGGCATCTTCACCGATGTCTTCGACTGCTACTTCCGCCATCTGGCGGCGATCCTCGACGAGCGGCAGGTGCTGCCCGAGGCGCGGTTCTGGGCGCTGGTCGGCGAGTGCGTGCGCGAGTACCAGGCGGCGCAGCCGCAATATGCCGAGAAGTTCGCCCGCCACGACGTCTTCGTGCCGGAGTTCCCGCGCAACTGCATCAACCGGTTGCAGCTGCGCGACAACCGGCAGCTTCTCGATCCCAACGACCCGGACAAGGGGTTCGAATATGCCGGCACGCTGCCCAATCCGCTGACCGGTGGGGCGGACGGCTCGCCGGGCCTGCTGCGGCGGGCCGTGGGGCATATCGGGACCTATTTCCTCGGCCCGGGCTGAGGCCGTTTTCCTCTGTCTTGCGCTGCTTGCGCAGATATGAAAACGGACTTTGTTGCAAGAAACCCTCTCTGGAATACTGAAGGCGCGCCGTCTTTCGAGTGATTTCGGAAGAAAACGGCTCGTCATTTCTGCCTATCCGGGAAGGGAAATACGATGTTGAAGGCTATCGAGATTTCGAAGGAGCTCAACGAGGACAGCCTCCGCAAGCTCATTGCGAAGAACATCGATGCGATCCATGTGCCGGGATTCTATCCGAAGGAGCTGTCGGCGCGATTTGCCGACTGCATCGCCGGCCATTCCGAACTGGAAGCCTACAAGGTGCAGAACGCGCTGAAGCGCCTCGGCATGGGCTATGTCGATGTCGGCAAGGACGCGGACAACGCCAACCGCTACCACAGCGAGGCGATGCGCTCGATCTGGGGCATCCGCGACATGATCTATCCCAACCTGACGCCGCTCGACCATTTCCGCCTGCTGCTGGAGGAGGTCTGGCCGGCGGGCGCGACCATCCAGACCATCGACGAGCGCAAGAGCTTCGTTGGCACCTGCAGGGTGATCGACCCGGGCGCCAAGATGCTGCCGCACAACGACCGGCTGGCGCGGATGCTGTCGAACGGCGCGTCGGACCTGACCGGCCAGCTGGCGGTCAACGTCTATCTCGACATGCCGCCGGAGGGCGGCGAGCTGGAGCTGTGGCTGAGCGAGCCGACGCCGGAGCAGGACAAGGAGCAGGAGACCCGCGACGGGCTCGACCGCGAGGTGCTGGGCGAGCCGCGGCTGCTGATCCGGCCGGAAAACGGCGACCTGGTGCTGTTCAACTCGCAGCTGATCCACGGGGTGACGCCGGGCGTCGGCGGGCGTCGGGTGACCATGTCCTGCTTCGTCGGGCATCGCGGCGACGACCAGCCGCTGACCTACTGGAGCTGACGCTCCCGCTGTATCGTTTTGCCGGAACGAAAAGGGGCGCGCCTTCGAAATGAGGGCGCGCCCTAGTCGTTTAGGGAGGAACCTTCCGCCGCCAATCCGGCCCGCTTTTGGCAAAGCGGGCCGGATTCCGCTGATGCGGCGGCCGGTCTTCCGGTTACTCGCCCGCCGCCGCGGCTGCCTGGGCCTCCGGGCCCGAGAGCAGGTCGCGCCGCCGGATCATCAGACCAGAGATGACGATGGCAAGAACCGAAAGCAGGGCGACGATCCACATCAGCACCGAGAAGGCGGAGGCGAAGCTCGCCTGGCCGAATTCGGTGACGGCCGGCTGGACGTCGATCGGTGCGCTGGCAACGGCACCGGCGAAGTCGCCGCGGGCGATGAAGTTCGCCGTATTGGTCAGGCCTTCGCCGAGCGCGGTCGCCAGATCGCCCGAGCCGCCGAGCTGCAGCGTGATGCTGGACAGCAGGATGGCGCCGAACACCGAGATCGACAGGGTGAAGGAGCCGTGGCGGAAGGTGATGTTGACGCCCGAGGCGACGCCCGCCTTTTCCGGCGGGACGACGGCGGTGGCGACGTTGGAGAGCTCGCCGTTGATGAGGCCGGTGCCGAGGCCCAACAGCAGGAAGGCGACCACCCACACGACCACCTCGGCCGGCGGAGCGATGGCGAGCCACAGGAAGCCGACGGCGACCAGCGCGCAGCCGAAGGCGATGAGACCGCGCACGCCGAGACGCTCGGGCGAGGCGAGCCGTGCGCCGAGCGGGGCGACGAGCAGCAGGGGGATGGTCATCGGCAGCAGCATCAGGCCGGCCGAGGACGCGGACATTTCATGCACCACCTGGAAGTAGATCGGCAGGTAGACCAGCATGACCCAGAAGGTGATGCTGTTGAGCACGCAGACCAGCTGCACGCCGGTGAAGGTGGGAATGCGGAACAGGCGCAGGTCGAAGGCCGGCTTCCTGACGCTGGTCTCGATCCACACGAACAGCAGGAACAGCACCACGGCGCCGGCAATGGCCGCCAGGATGGTGTCGCTGCCCCAGCCGCGTTCGCCGCCCTCGATCACCGCATAGGACAGGCAGCCCAGCGCGCCGGTGAAGGTGAGGATGCCCGGCCAGTCCAGGCCGCCCGCATTGTCGTCGGAGGATTCTTCCACGCGCCAGTAGCACAGCGTGATCAGCAGCGCGACGATCGGCACGTTGAGCAGGAAGATCCAGCGCCAGCTGAGCAGGTCGACGAGGATGCCGCCGACGATCGGTCCGAAGGCCGCGCCGCACCCGATCGACACGCCCCACAGCGCGAAGGCCTGGGCCCGGTCGGAGCCCTGGAAGGCGTTGGAGATCAGCGCGACGCCGAGGATCAGCATGGCGGAGGCCGAGAGCCCTTGCGCGACGCGGCCCCAGATCAGGGCCGTCGGCGTGTCGGCGAGGCCGACGATCAGCGAGGTGACGCCGAACAGCGCGAGGCCGATCACCATCACCCGCCTGCGGCCGAACCAGTCGGCAATCGCGCCGACGGCGATCAGCACCGAGGTATAGGCGATGTTGTAGGCGTTGATGATCCACTGAAGCTCGGCGAAGCTCGCCTTCAGCTCCCGCTCGATGGACGGCAGCGCGATGGCGACCACCGTCACGTCGAGAATGACGAGGAACGAGCCGAGCGCGGCGACCGCGAGCGTCGGCCAGTTGTCCATCAGCGAGGAACGTGGTGTCGATTGGACTGAGGTCATTGTCTGTTTCCCGAATGCGTTTGCGGAAGCCGTCGCCGGTTGACGAGGCCTCCGACGGCGGTGTGCCGTGAAACGACTGCAAGGCGGGAAAGGGGCGGTTCTCCTCCCGCAAGCCCTGCGCGCAAACGATGGCGATCCGGGTGCAACCCCGCATCGTTATTGATCTTTTTTCCGCCTTGCACGGGAAAATCTAAAGGCGCCCCGGAAGCGGGGGAAATATATAATTCCGCTGGGTTCAGGTGCCTTTGCGACTGAGGTTCCCGGACGTCCCGAGCGGTGGCAGGACCGTGCCGGGCGGGGGGAGGAACGGCGCAAGGTCCACCGCCTGAAAGCGGCGCGCATGCGTGTGCGACCAGGCAGGACGGCGGTCGCGGTCGATCATCGCCGCACGGATCCCTTCAGTGAAATCCGGGTGGGTCAGCAGCCGGGAAACCACGGCATATTCGAGGCCGAGCGCGGCCTCCAGGCTCTGCTGCCGGCGGGCGCACGCAAGCACCTCCAGCGTCAGCGCAAGCGCAAGGGGCGATGCCTTCCCAAGCGCGCGGGCTGCACGCGCGCAGGGCTCGCCGCCGGCTTCCAGCCGCGCGAGGATCTGCGGCACATCGGGGGCGGCGAAGGCTCGCTCCAGTTCAGGAGGGACGCCGGGAAGTCGGGGGACGCCCGACCCGGCCGGCACGGGCTCCGGCAGGGCGGCAATGCCCTTTTCGCCGAGCGCCTGGACAAGCTCCGGCATCTGCTGCGAGGCGACCCGGTAGCGCACGAGACCGAGCGCGGCGGCCGCATCCGCGCCGAGCTTCTCGCCGGTGAGCGCGATGAAGGCGGCAAGCGGAGCGGGGAGGCCGGAGAGAAGATGCGAGGCGCCGGAATCGGGGATCCAGCCGATGCCGCATTCCGGCATGGCGAAGCTCGCCCGCTCGCTGGCGACGGGATGGCTTGCATGCAGCGCAAGCCCGAGGCCGCCGCCCATGGCAACGCCGTCGATCAGCGCGACGACGGGCTTCGGGTAGCGCGCAAGGGTGAGGTCGAGACGATATTCGGCAAGGCAGTGGCCGCGCGCGCCCTCCACATCGCCCTGGGCGACCCGGCCATGCACGGCGGCAATGTCGCCGCCGGCGCAAAAGGCCCGCCCGCCAACCGCATCTAGGACGACGAGTTCGGTGGTCGGATCGCAGCGCCAGTCCTCGAGCGCCAAGGCGATGCCGGCAAGCATCGCCTCGCTCAGCATGTTGAGGGCGCGCGGACGGTTCAGAGTGATCCGTCCGGCGCGGCCCTGGCGCTGCACCACAAGTTCGTCCCGCGAGGGGACGGCGGCCGCGCTCAATGGTGGATGAGGGCCGCCGACCAGGCGAAGCCCGCACCATTGGAGACGACCATCACCTTGTCGCCGGTGCGGATCAGGTTCTGCTCCACCGCCTCGGCATAGTTGATGACCATGTCGCTTTCCTGGACATGGCCGCGATGCTTGAGCGCGCTGGTGTAGACCTTCTCCGGCGGCAGGCCGAACTTCTTCATGAAATAGGCCTGATCCCAGGTCGAGAAGGTCGGATAGACGTAATAGTCGACGTCGTCGAAGCCGAGGTTCAGCTTGTCGAGCAGCTGGGTCATCACCTTGCCGAACATGCGGAAATTGATCGGGATGACGCCCTCGTTGAACTTGTCCATCTTGGCGTACATGTGCAGCAGCCGCTCGGTGACTTCCTCGTTCGGCTGGCGGTTCTGCAGGCCGGGCACGTACCACACATCGTGCAGCCGGCCGATGGAGATGGTCTCCACGCCAAGGATGCGCGCGCGGGTCGCATTCTTGCGCAGCACCAGGGCGCTGCCGCCGTCGCTCGCCACGGTGATCGGGTAGTAGGTCTTGTTGAGATCCGGCGTGCGGTCGCCGGCAAAGAGCAGCGCCGTCGACACGTCGTCGTCGGCCAGCATCAGGGAGACGACGGTCTTCAGCGCCAGATGGTAGCTGGCGCAGCCGCCGGTGTTGACGGCGGTGGCGAAGGCATTGTCCAGCCCCAGTTCCTGCTGCACGAGACCGGCGGCCGACCAGGTCGGCCCGACATAGTCTTCCGGGATCGAGGTGAAGTCGACGACGAGGTCCACCTCGCCGGGCGCGACGCCGGCCTGGTCGAGGGCGCGGCGCGCGGCGGCGATGGCCAGCACCGAGGGCAGCTCGTCGGTGACATGGATGTCATGGATGCCGATGTCGCGCTGGAAGTCGATGTTCTTCGACAAGGTGCCGAAGGGCACGTCCTCGTCGCGGAACACGTCCGCCACCAGCTTCTTGTCGGGCGGAAGGTAGAAGGCTTCGGAAAGGATGCCGACGTGGTCCATCTGGATCTCCCTTGTCAGTATTTCAGCAAGGTGGCGCCGTAGAGAAAGCCGTGGCCATGGGTGGCCAGCAGGACATGGGTGCCGGCGGGCGGCGCCTCTTCCTCCAGTTCCAGCATGTTGAGTACGAGGTCCGAGGCATGCAGGTGCCCGCGCGAGGCAAAGCCCGCCGGCACCAGCCGCTCGCCGGCGCCGAGGCCGTCGCCGACCGCCTGTGCGTCCGAGGCGGAGATGTTGGCGGTGATGGTGCGGCCGATGTCGCTCCCCGACAGCCCGTGCCGGGCGAGCAGTTTGTCGACCAGTCCCTTGAGCTCGTTGGTGCGGTCGGCGCGCGCGTGCTTGGCCGCGTCCAGCGTCAGCCGGTAGAGGTCGAGCCGGGTCGGGTGCTTCATGCCGCCGCCGGGAATGTTCAGCACGTCGTGCAGCGCGCCGGTCGAGCGCATGGCGGTGCCCAGGATCCGGGCGCGGCCCGCGCCGCGCGCCACGATGACGGCGCTGGCCCCATCCCCCAGCACGGTGAGCGGGGCGTCCTTGCCGGCGATCACCCGGTTGCCGGATATTGCCTGATCGGAGGCCACCAGCAGCACCCGGTGCACATCGTCGTTGGCGAGGATCAGCGCGCGGGCGAACTTGATCGCCGCATGCAGGTTCGACGAATGGCCGCCGCTATAGCCGAGGGTGAAGGCGCGCTTGGCGCCGAGTTCGGCCTGCAGCTCGTTGCTCATCGACCAGGCCGGCTCGACATAGCGCTGCGGCATCATCGAGAAGTCGATGATCGCATCGAGGTCGAGCGGGGTAAGGCCGGCGGTCTCCAGCACCTTGCGCGATACCGCAACGGCCATGTCGGTGGGGCTTTCGCCCTCGAAGACATGAACGCTGTCGACGCCGAGCCGCGCGGCGGCGGTGACATCGACCGGGCCCGTCTCGCGGGCAATGATCTCGTCGAGCGTGTTGGTGCGCTCGGGCAGGTAATGGGCGGCCGCAAGCAGGCCGACGGGTTCCGTAACGCTGTCTCTGGCGCTTTCGCGGGTCATGGGATCCGGCTCCTGGCTGGGAGAAGGGTGCGCGCCGCCCGGCCTGCCTGCTCGCCCGCCAGCCGTGACGGCCAGCGGGCAAGCTCAAGCAGGGCGAGGGCGAACCAGTGGGGTGCCGAGCCGCTCAGGCGGCCCGTGCCGCCCCGGTGCAGGCCTCGATGATGTCCGCCGGCACCGTGTGGTCGTCGTACCAGCGGCCCGACAGAGGCTTCTTCACCAGCGCGACATCGGCCGCGTAGGAGAGGATCTCGTCGTTGTGCCGGCCGATCTCCTGGCGCAGCGAGGCGGACAGCCCGCCGTCGAGCTCATAGGCCCGGTCGACGGAGCCCGTGAGGTAGCGCAGGTGGTCGATGCGGTCGTTGACGATCTTGATCGAGCGCTTGGTGATGCGGCCGAACTCCGCCTTGTCGTTGGCCATGACCTGCATGGCCTCGTACATGCTGGGCAGGAACTCGTCGCGCTTCATCCACTTGGTCTCGTAGTTCATCGCGTCGCGCCAGCGCGGCTGGGTGAGCGACTTGCGATGGGACTCAAGATCGCGGTGGAACACCGTGTAGCCGTGCTCCTCCGGCTGCTCGAACCACTGGCAGCCCGGATCGAGGAACGGCACCATGCCGAAGATCGTCGGGATCACCTTGTCGTTCGGGAAGCGCTGCATCAGCCGGCGCGAATAGGCGACCGTCTCCATTACCGAGGCATGGGTCTGCTTCGGCATGCCGATCGTGTACCAGAGGTAGAAGCCCTTGATGCCGACATCGAGCGCGGCGGCGATCCAGTCCTCCATCTCCTCGTTGGTATAGGTGCCGCGCCCGCTGAGCCGGCTGATCTCCACGTCGTGCGATTGCGGCGACAGGTTGATGTAGATGTCGAGGTTGGGCGCGACCTCGGCCATCTGCTTGAGCACGGACGGCTTGGTCAGGCGGAACTGCTCGAAGGAGACCGAACTGACGACGCCGCTGTCGTTGACCGCCTCCAGGTAGGAGAGCAGGCGCGGGGCGGATTCCGAGTAGGCCTGCAGCGTGTAGACGCTGAGCGGGGACTCGGTCTTGGGGAAGGTGGTGATCTCCCGCGCCAGCTGCTCCGAGCGGCGGTGGAAGACGGTCTTCTTCTCCACGTTCATCATCCGCTGATAGGCCCAGCGCGAGCCCGAGCACCAGCCGCAGCTCTGCTGGCAGCCGGTGTTCGGCAGCACCATCAGGTTCGGCATGTTCAGCAGGTTGTCGGTCTTGGGGAACATCTTCGACCAGTCGATCGCCACGTCGTTGAGCACGTCGGGCGTGTAGGTATGGCCGTTGTCGACGACTTCCCCCTTGTCCTTGTAGACCATGTTCTGGACGTCGAGGCGCCCGCGTACGCCGCGCTTGAGCTGCCCGACGAGATCGGCCAGCGGCTCCAGCGTGTCGTAGCCGCGGATGACGCCGTCGATCTGCGGGTACTGCATCATCTCGCGGGCATAGTAGGTGGAGACGATGCCGCCGAAGACGACGAAGCTGTCGGGGTGCACCTTCTTCAGCACCCCGGCGACTTCGATGGAGCCCTGGCAGTGGGGCAGCCAGTGCAGGTCGATGCCGAAGGCGGGGGCGTCGAGATACTGGAACAGCTTCTCCACGTCGAGCGTGGGGTGCTTCAGCATCAGCGACGCCAGGTTGACGATCTTCACGTCCAGCCCGCGCTCGGCAAGGAAGCTCTTGATCGACAGGAAGCCGAGCGGGTGCATCTCGAAGATCGGGGTGACGTTGCTGCTCTCCTGGCTGGAATACCAGCCGAGAACGAAGTCGTCCCGGTTGCGGAAGTCGAAGATCGCCGGTGCGTGGACCAGGATCAGGTCGGCCTTGATGCGTGTCATGGTGTCGCCATCCCTCGGGTACCAGGACGGACGAAGGGCTGGGCCCTTACGCCGCCGCTGACGTGATCTTGCTGTGACAGAAACCGGAGAGCGCGTTCAGCGTCTTGTAGTTCTGCGAGGTGATCTCGTCCTCGTCGATGGCGATGCCGAATTCCTTTTCCATGTATTCGGTGACCTCGGCGATGCCGAGGGAGTCGAGAATGCCGCTGTCCAGCAGGTTCTCTTCCGGGTCGATGCCGCCCGAAACGTTCACGCCGGAGTTTTCCATCAGGTAGGCGAGCAGGTTCTTCTGTACGCTCATCAGGTCGGGTGCAGTCACGGGCCTTCTCCTCCATCAGGCTGTCGCGGCTCCCCGCATGGGGACGCCGGACCGTTGCAGTCCGTTCGGGCGCTGAGGGAGTCCCTCTCGCTCCCTGTCATTCGCACGGTGAATGAGTGTATATTTTTGTTGTTGTTGGAAATTTATCCAATTTAAACAGCTTATTGCCCAATTGCGGCAAGTCAATATCGCCTGTCTGACTGAATATCTATCGATTGATATGAATTTTACGCAGAGGTATTCGTAGAAATATCAGAGTCTGTTATCGGGATGCGTCCGGCGGGGCGCCGGACGCAAGCAAGGCCGGGCGCGGGCGCTACAGACCGAGGGCGCGGGCGGCGATGGTGCGCTGGATGTCGGACGTGCCGGAATAGAGCAGGCTGCCGACCGCGTCGCGGAAGTCGCGCTCCACCTCGTAGTCGGCCATGTAGCCGTAGCCGCCATGGATCACGACCGAGTTCTGGCACGAGGCGACCCAGGCCTCGCTCAAGTAGAGCTTGGCGAGCGCGGCCTCCATCGGGCAGCTGCCCTTGGTCTTCTTCAGCCAGGCGACCTTGTAGAGCAGCAGCCGCGAGGTCTCGTGCCGCAGCTTCATGTCGACGATGCGGTTGGACACCGACTGGAACTTGCCGATCGGCTTGCGGAACTGGGTGCGCTTGTTGGCGTGGGCGACGCACTGCTCCACCTGGTGTTCCATTGCGCCGACCAGGTTGGCCAGGATCGAACTGCGCTCCCACTCCATCGAGTTGTTGAAGATGCGCCCGCCCTGGCCCTCCTTGCCGATGCGCGCGGTGACCGGCACGCGGCAGTCCTCCAGCGTCAGCCAGGCCATCGGCGAGGTGCGCAGGCCCATCTTGCGGCGGTTCGCGCTGATGGTCAGGCCCGGCGTGTCGCGGTCGACGATGAAGCCGGTGAGGCCGAGCGAGCCGGCGCTCTTGTCGACCGTGGCGAAGATGACGAAGACATCCGCGACGGGTCCGTTGGTGCAGAACACCTTGGCGCCGTTGAGCACGTAGTGGTCGCCGTCGCGGGTGGCGGTGGTGCCGAGGCTCATCACGTCGGAGCCGGCCTCGGCCTCGGTGATGCCGTGGGCGCCGATCAGGTCGCCGGCAATCAGCCCGCGCAGGTACTTGTCCTTCTGCTCCGGCGTGCCGAACTGGGCGATCGGCATCTGCACGGTCCACATCTGGCCGTTCATGCTGAACAGCAGGCCGTTGTCGCGGCAGCCGTAGCCGAGCGCCTCCATGGCCAGCACCGTGGTGATGATGTCCTGTTCGGCGCCGCCATAGGCCTTCTCGAAGGGAAGGCCGAGGATGCCGAAGCCGGCGATCTTGCGCCACAGGTCGCGGGACAGGATGCACTCGGCATCGCGCTGCTTGAGGTCGCCCTCGTTGAGCTCGTCCTTGGCGAAGCGGACGACCTTCTCCTTGAAGGCCTCCTGCTCGGGAGTGAAGCTGAAGTCCATCTGCGCTCCTCGTGTTCCACTGGGATCTGGCGGGCGGGCATGCACGCCGAAGGTCTGGTCCCCGGCCGGAGTGCCGTCTCGGCATTTGCGCGGAGGTCCGGCAGGTGGTTGGATGGCGGGGGCAGTTTCGCCTTGCGGGTTACGGCCTACGGACAGGGTTGGAGGCACGCCTCCGCCGTTGCCTGGGGCCGACTTTTCCCCATGGCGAAAACTTCATTGATAATAGTGACAGTGATCTTGTGGAGAGGGTTATTCTTTGATGTGGCTCAGATCGGAATGCTTCTCGCCATTAAGACGAAATACATATGCCATAATTTCCTCCCGTTTTCGTGTTCTCTGCATTGGAATCCGATTTTGTTTATTGCATGGACTCCTGAAACGAGAAACTAATTTTAATTACAACCAGAATACAACTTTCCGTTCGTGTCGAGAAATATATATTTTTGCCATATAAAGGTTTGCGTTCGAATTTTTGGGGACAGCAAAAATCGGCCAATCCTAGGGAGCAGAAGGCAAACAATGAATCTGAGAAGGCTCAAGTTCTTTGTAACGGTTGCGGAAGAGTTGCATTTCGGCAGGGCTGCCGAACGCCTCTGTATGACGCAACCTCCGCTCAGTCAGGCCATTCTGGCATTGGAGGAGGAACTGTCCGTCACGCTGTTCAAGCGGACGAAACGAAATGTCGCGCTGACGCCTGTCGGCGAGCACCTTCTGTCCCACGTGAGCAAGCTGCTGCAGGAGGTCGAAGCGCTGCCGGCGCTGGCGCGCCAGCTTTCCCGGGGCGAGATCGGCTCGCTCAAGCTCGGTTTCGTCACGACGGCGGACTACAATCTGCTGCCGGAGCTGATCAGCCACTACGGCGCCACCTTTCCGGAGGTGAAGGTGACGCTGAAGGAGATGACCAGCGACCTGCAGGTCGAGGCGTTGATGCAGGGGGACATCAATGCCGGGCTGATCATTCCGCTGCACCAGACCCTGCACACCTCGCTGTCCTATCTGCCGTTGCTGCATGAGCCGCTGGTGGCGGCGGTGCCGGAAGAGTGGGTGCGGGCAGGGCGTGTGGAGATCGTCAACGGCCGGCTGAAGATCCAGGACGTTGCCGAGGAACCCCTGGTTCTGTTCCCGCGGCGCTCCGCGCCGGCCTTCCACGACATCATCACCACCTATTTCGCCGCGAACGGCATCGAGCCCGTCATCGGCCAGGAAGCGATCCAGATGCAGACCATCATCAGCCTGGTCTCGGCCGGGATGGGCTTTGCGCTGGTGCCCGGCTCGCTGCGCCGGCTGGGGCGCATGGGGGTGCGGTATGTCGGCCTGGAAGGCAAGCCGCCGACGATCGAGACCGGCCTCGTCTGGCGCAAGGAAGATCCCTCGCCGACGGTGCTGCGCCTGGTGGAGATCGCCCGCAGCCTGGGCGAGCCCGTGTCCGACGACGACGGCAGCGCGGGCGAGGGCCGGGGCAATGGCCGCGGCGACGGGCTGGGCGGAGGAGCGCCGGGCGTCGGCCTGCCCGAGGCGGCGATGGTGCATGCCCGCCACGACCTGAACAGCCACGGCCACGCCGGCCGGCTGGACTGACACGGGAAACGTCCCTCCCGCACACTCGAACGCAAACACGAAGGTTGGCGCCGGCTCGGGAGGCTGGCGCCACTGTCCGGCCCGCTCGTTCGGGCGCATGTCCGGGCGCCGTCCCGCGTCCGCGATTAGGTCGAAAAACGACTTAATACCGCATGACAAATATATTTCTGAAATGAAAGGCGAGGCGATACGGTCGCCGGAAAGCTGACGGGCACACCTTCCGCAGACGCGAAACAGCGAGGGATTTTAGGCGGTTGCGCCGCTCTCTCGACCTGCTCCGCGAGCCGTGGACAGGCCGGCCGTGTCCGTCCGGATCGGGAGGCGGCCTGCACGACGGGCCGGAGAAGCGGCGGACCGGCGCCGCGCGCGTTTCCAGGGAGGACTGCGGGTGCCATACAACGAGCGTTCGAAGACGATTTCGCAAGGGGTCGAGCGTTCGCCGAACAGGGCCATGTTCTATGGCCTCGGCTACACCAAGGAAGATTTCGACAACCCGATGATCGGCATTGCCAACGGGCATTCGACGATCACGCCCTGCAACGCCGGTCTCCAGCCGCTCGCCGATGTGGCGGTGAAGGCGATCAAGGAGGCGGGCGCCAACCCGCAGATCTTCGGCGTGCCCACCATTTCCGACGGCATGTCGATGGGCACGGAAGGCATGAAGTACTCGCTGATCTCGCGCGAGGTCATCGCCGACTGCGTCGAGATGACGGTGCAGGGCCAGTGGATGGACGGCGTGCTGGTGCTGGGCGGCTGCGACAAGAACAAGCCCGGCGGCATGATCGGCATCGTCCGCGCCAACGTCCCGGCGATCTACGTTTATGGCGGCACCATCAAGCCGGGCAAGTGGAAGGGGCAGGACCTGTCGGTCATCTCCGCCTTCGAGGCTGTCGGCGCGATCAAGGCCGGCCGCATGAGCGAAGAGGACTTCGAGGGCATCGAGCGCAACGCCTGCCCGACGACCGGCGCATGCGGGGGCATGTACACCGCCAACACCATGAGCTCCTCCTTCGAGGCGCTCGGCATGGCGCTGCTCTACTCCTCGACCATGGCCAATATCGACCAGGAGAAGTTCGACTCCACGGCCGAGTCCGCCCGCGTTCTCGTCGAGGCGGTGAAGAAGGGCCTGAAGCCGCGTGACATCGTCACCCGCAAGAGCGTCGAGAACGCGATCACCCTGGTGATGGCGACCGGCGGCTCCACCAACGCGGTGCTGCACTACCTGGCCATCTGCCACGCGGCCGAGGTCGAGTGGACGCTCGACGATTTCGAGCGGATCCGCCGCAAGGTTCCGGTGATCTGCGATCTCAAGCCGTCCGG
Source organism: Stappia sp. 28M-7 (assembly GCF_014252955.1). Lineage (NCBI taxonomy): Bacteria > Pseudomonadati > Pseudomonadota > Alphaproteobacteria > Hyphomicrobiales > Stappiaceae > Stappia > Stappia quadratibracata. Next base: position 2,086,585 of record NZ_JACMIA010000001.1, read on the forward strand.
CAAGTACATGGCGGTCGACCTGCACAAGGCGGGCGGCGTGCCGCAGATCCTCAAGATCCTGCTGAATGCCGGCCTGCTGCACGGCGACTGCATGACCATCACCGGCCGCACCCTGGCCGAGGAACTGGCCCATGTGCCGGATGCCCCGCCCGCCGACCAGGACGTCATCCGGCCGATCGAGGGCGCACTCTATCCGGAAGGCCACCTTGCGATCCTTCGCGGCAACCTGGCCGAGGACGGCGCGGTGGCCAAGATCACCGGCCTGAAGTCGACCTCGATCACCGGCCCGGCGCGCGTCTTCGACGACGAGCAGTCGGCGATGGACGCGATCCTCTCCGACCGCATCCGCCCCGGCGATGTGCTGGTGCTGCGCTATCTCGGCCCGCGCGGCGGACCGGGCATGCCGGAGATGCTGGCCCCGACCTCGGCGATCATCGGCCGCGGTCTCGGCGCCGATGTCGGCCTGATCACCGACGGCCGTTTCTCGGGCGGCTCGTGGGGCATGCTGGTTGGCCACGTCACGCCGGAGGCCTATGAGGGCGGCACCATCGCGCTCGTCGAGGAAGGCGACACGATCACCATCGACGCCTCGCGCCAGCTGCTGCAGCTGGAGGTGGACGACGAGGAACTGGCCCGGCGCCGCGCCAACTGGCGCCAGCCGGAGCCGCGCTACCGCAACGGCGTTCTCGGCAAGTTCGCCCAGCTCGCGCTGCCCGCCAACAAGGGCGCGGTGACGGGCTGACGGAGCCTCGGCAAGCTTCGGGGCGGACCGGATCCGCCCCGTCGCAGCCCAGGGCGGCAACGAAAACGGATAGAGCGGAATGACGATCTGACCGGAACGCGGCCCGCTCTAGGAGGCTGTCCGTCCGGCATCCGCACCTCCGGTTGATGGGGGGATGGTGCCGGAGGCTGGACGGGCAGGCTTTCCGGGCGTCAGGACGGGGCATCGGTGCCCGGTCCCGCGGCCCGGCTTCGCGGTCTCGGCCTGCGGCGCGCAAGCCGCGCTGCGCCGAAATCCGGCCACCTGGCCGAACCGATGAGACCGGCCCCTCAAACCGGGCCGCCAAACGAACATCTGAAACGGGCCACCGAGCCGAGCCGCCAACCCGGGCCAGCTGCGCCCGACTTCAAAGGGGGCGAACGGGGAAGGCAGGGCGGCCGGCAACCGGACCAGCCGTCTCTGGGCGAGGATGCCAGCGTGTCAGCCGGGGTCGGAAGATCCCGGCCGCTGGCGTTTGCCTGCTCGCTTTGCCGGCTTGTGGTTTCGTGTTTCAACAGTCACAAGAAATAGAAAAATAGAATTAGACCGGGTCGGGCCCGCTTCATATCCTCATCTTACAATCGAATAGAATAATATTCGCTTGAGGAGGGGAATGATGTCGGCCGATGAGTGTTGTTGTTGCTTCCTTGATGTAAGTAACGTGGCGGCGGGGTCGGCGGTTTCCGTCCGTGCGGCAAGAGGAGCTGTAGGCGCTGGCCGGCGGGGGCGAGGGCGCATGCTGTTCCTGGCCGGAGCCATGGCGCTGGGGCTCGCTCCGGGCTGGATGGCTCCGGCGGAGGCCGCCAGCTATACGATGACGATTGCCCATCTCTATCCGGACGACCTTGCCAACAACGAGACCGCGCCGGCCCTCAAGCATTTCGAGCAACTGGTCGAGAGCGCCACGGGCGGCGACATCGACGTGCAGATCTTCGGCAACGGCGCGCTCGGCGGCGAAGTTGAGGCCGCCCAGCAGGCCCGCGCCGGCAAGACCGTCCAGTCGGTCATGCTGGGCTCCGGCACGCAGGCCTCCTTCTTCCGCAATTACGAGATGATCACCTCGCCGTTCCTGTTCCCCGACTACCGGACGGCCTGGACCTTCTTCGACAGCCCGTGGTTCGCCAGGTTCATGAAGCCGATGGTGCAGGAAAGCGGGTTGCGCTACCTCGGCACGCTGGACGATGGCGGCGGCTTCGTCGCCTTCGCCAACAACAAGCGGCTGATCACCAAGGTCGAGGACCTCAAGGGCCTGCGCATCCGCATCGAGGAAAACCAGGCGCACATGACGATCATGAGCGCGCTCGGCGCCTCGCCGACGACGCTGCCCTGGGGCGAGTTGCAGACCGGTCTGGCGACCGGCCTCGTCGACGGCCATTTCCATGCGCCCGGCGTCAACGACATCTTCAAGTTCTCGGACGTGACCGACTTCACCACCTGGAGCGGCCATGTCTACAACACCATCACCTGGAGCGTCAGCGAGGCCTGGTTCTCGCAGCTGCCCGACGACTACAAGAAGATCATCGTGACCTCGGCCCGCGAGGCGGTGGCGATGGCGCATGGCATCGCCGCGCAGATCACCGTCATCGGCTGGGTGAACTCCTGCAAGAAGTTCGAGCAGTGCCACATCCTCTCCGATGCCGAGAAGCAGCGAATGCGCGACATCTCGCAGCCTCTCTATCGCGAGTGGCTGGTGAAGGAGTTCGGGGAGAAGGCCTCGCTCTACGACGATCTGCGCGCCGAAGTCTCGCGCATCCATAACGAGCTGAACCGTTCCGCCGTCGAGCTTTATCTCGACTGACGCGGCTGGCAGGCGGCGACGGGGCGTGTCCGGCCGCCGCCTGCCTTTCGCGGACGCGCAAGCGCCGCTCTGGACATCGCCTCCGCCGACCGGGACCGAACCGATGAGCATGACTTCCACCATTGGGCCGGGAGCGCTTCTTGGCGCCCTGCGCCGGGCCAGTGACATGGTCAACCGCGCCACCATCCTCGTCTGCGCGGTTCTGCTTGCCGTGATGCTGCTCGTCTCGGCGGCCGGCATCATGCTGGAACTCGGCTTGGCGCTGGCGGGGCGCTTCGACAGGGCGGACCTGTTCGACAGCGGGCCGCTGGCCTTCGCCTATGCCAACACCCGTCCCTCGCTGTTCCGCCTGTTCCTGCCCTGGCTCGGCATGCTCAGCATCACCGTCGCGTTCAAGTATGGCGAGCATATCGCCATTCTTGCCGTGGCGCGGCGGCTGCCCCGCTGGGCCGCGCGGCTGGCGCAGGCGGTGAACCTGGCCGCCATCGGCCTCTTCGCCCTGGCTCTGGTGTGGTACGGGTTCGGCTTCTTCCGCGAGGCCAGCAACCTCTACATCATCTCGCCCAGCCTGCAGGTGACGCACCACTGGACGGCGGCCTCCGTGCCGGTGGCGGGCGCGATCCTGTGCCTGCACCTCGTCGACGGGATGGCGCTGCTGGAAGAGCGCGGCGCGATCAGCGCGGCAGCCGAGGAGGTCGAGGCGGCGGAGGCGGAGCTGGAGTTCGGCGACGGGCCGCCGACCGGTGCGGGCGAGCCGGACGACGCCGGCGCGCGCGAAGCCGGCACAGCGACCGCGCGGCGCATTGCGGAGGTCGCGGGATGAGCGCCTCCGTCGCCTTCATCGTGCTGATGTTCATCGGCCTGCCGCTCGGCCTGGTGCTGACAGCCGCCGGCATGGTCGGCGCCTATTCCATCGGCGGGGCGGATTTCCTCGGCATTCTTGCCGACCGCTTCTATTCCGGCGTATCGGGCTACGTGCTGATCGCCGTGCCCTATTTCATCATCACCGCCGAGATCATGAACCGCGCCGGGCTGACCGAGCGGCTGATCGCCTTTGCCAGCTCGCTGTTCGGCCGGGTGCCGGGGGCGCTGTCGCATGTCAATGTCACCACCTGCCTGCTGTTCGCCGGGCTGACCGGCGCGGCGGTGACCGAGACGGCGGCCATCGGGCGCACGCTGATCCCCTCCATGCGCAAGGAGGGCTACAGCGCGGCTTATTGCGCTGCCGTTACAGCCTGTTCGGCCATCGTCGGGCCGATCATCCCGCCCAGCATCATCATGATCGCCTATGCGGCGACCCTGCGGGACACCTCGATCCTCGGCCTGTTCGCCGCCGGCATTGTGCCGGGGCTTATGATGGGCCTCGCCATGCTGGTGGTCAGCGGCATCATCTCGTGGCGGCGCGGCTATGCCGGCCACCAGCGGGTGATGCTCTCGGTGATCGTCTCCACCGGCATCAGCGCGCTGGCGGCGATGGGCATTCCGCTGGTCATTCTCGGCGGTGTGCTGACCGGCCTGACCACGGTGACCGAGGCCTCGGTGATCGCCTGCATCTATGCCCTGGTGCTCGGCGGCTTCGCCTATCGCCGGCTCAGCCGGCACGACCTGTGGGAATCGCTGGTCTCCACGGTCAGCTTCAGCGGCGTGGTGTTCCTGCTGCTCGGCGCGTCCAACGTGCTCGGCTGGTTCGTCACCCGCTCCGGCATCGCCCGTCATGCGGCCGAGACCATCGCCACCATGAGCGACAATCCGGTGGTGCAGATCCTGGCGGTCGCCGCGCTGCTCATCGTCATCGGCATGTTCATCGACGTGCTGCCGGCCATCATCATCGCCGTGCCGGTGCTGGCACCCGCCCTGGTCGAACTCGGCTTCCACCCGCTGCATGCGGGCATGGTGATGCTGCTGGCGCTCAACCTCGGCAACATCACGCCGCCGGTCGGCCTGACCCTGATGACCGCCGCGCGAATAGCCAACGCCCCATACGAAAGCGCGGTGCGCGAGTCGCTGCCCTTCGCCTTCGCCCATGTGGTGATCGTGGTGCTGTGCGCGCTGTTCCCGGCCATCACCCTCCTGGTGCCGCGCATGTTCGGCGTGGGCATGTAGGCGGCTTCCTTTTCGACCAACGTCACACAGAGAGTGAAGACCATGACCAAGGATCAATCGGTGGAGCGGCTGACCGCAGTCCTGCAGAAGATCGCGGCGGCGGAAGAGGTGCGCGAGGGCAATCCCGGCCCGGTGACGCTGGTCGCCGTCTCCAAGACCTTCGATGCGGATGCGATCCGCCCGGTGATCGCCGCAGGGGCCCGCGTGTTCGGCGAGAACAAGGTGCAGGAGGCGCAGGAGAAGTGGCCGGCGCTGAAGGCCGAGTATCCCGACATCGAGCTGCGCCTGCTCGGGCCGCTGCAGTCCAACAAGGCGAGGGATGCGGTCGCCCTGTTCGACGTGATTGAGTCCGTCGACCGGGAGAAGATCGCCGCCGAGATCTCCCGCGAGATCGCCCGCCAGGGCCGCAGCCCGCGCCTCTATGTGCAGGTGAATACGGGGCGCGAGCCGCAGAAGGCCGGCATCGATCCGGACGAGGCCATCGCCTTTGTCGAGCGCTGCCGGGATGTGCACGGGCTGACCATCGAGGGGCTGATGTGCATCCCGCCGGCAGGCGAGGATCCCGCGCCGCATTTCGAGCTGCTGGCCGCGCTCGCCGACAAGGCGGGCCTTGCGCGCCGGTCCATGGGCATGTCCGGCGACTACGAGAAGGCGGTGATCTACGGCGCGACCAGCGTACGCGTCGGCTCGGCCATCTTCGGCGCCCGCACCTATGCCTGACCCACGCCCGACCAGCAGTTTTCTTACCATTCAGGACGCTACTCGATGAACATCAACGCTCACCAGAAGCTGGACTACCGGATCACCCACCAGTTCGACGGCCTGACCATTTCGGACGGCGAGTTCCAGCGCCTGCTCGACATCGCCAGCTGGAACGGCCATGTGCCGACCTTCACCCGGCGCGGCCGCGGCTCCTGGGAAAGCCTGAACGAGCCCATCGCGCTGAAGGACGACCCCTCGGTCACCTTCCACGCGGCCAAGCTCAAGGGCGTCGGCCTGTGGAACCCGATCCTGCCGGGCGATGCGGAATATTCCAACAAGCTGCATGACGATGCCGGCAACGACCCGGTGCCGCCGCTGACGGACCTCCTGGAATATCTCGTCACCTATCCGCATTTCGGCATCTCGAACGAGGGCGAGTACAAGTACGCCTACAGCTCGCCGAGCCCCATCGGCGGCATCGTCCACGAGCGCGCCCATCGCGAGTTCTGGTCGGCCGAGCGGCTGGTGCGCCACGGCGTGCCGACCATCGCGCCGCTGGCGGTGATCGAGTATGGCGGCAACCTGTCCTTCCAGGGCCAGCCGATGGGCGCGGTGCTGACGCTCTCGCCCGGCTCCGCCTCCTACCGCATCTCGGAGATCCTGTTCGGTGCCGGCATGGTGCGCGGCAGCGATCCCGCCTTCGACGCCCATTACGACGGCATCCGCGAGGCGCTCGGCGTCGAGGGCGACCCGGACGACGAGCGCGTCCGCCTGACGGTGATCTGCAAGCTCGCCCGCGAGGCCGGCAAGCTGCTGCACGACTTCTCGCTCGCCGAGCTCTACCGCTACTCCGGCGACTGGGGCAATTTCGTCTATTCGGTCGAGAGCAAGCGGCTCTTCCTGATCGACCTCGATTCCGTGCAGGACATCAACCACCTGCCGCCGACGGCAAAGGCGATGCAGTCCTGGCGCGACCTGGCCAGCGCCATCTACCGGATGGTCGGCAAGCTCGGCTACCCGACCGCGCTCGGCAAGTACACCATCGACAACCTGATGGAGTTCGACCCGATCGCCGCGAAGATCGCCGGCTATTTCCCGGACGTGCCGGAGGCCGAGATCCGCACCATCTCCCGCCGCCTGTGGGGCTACTTCATTCCGCATCTGGCGCTGCTGACCAAGCACCGGGACGACATTCTCGGCGGCTGGGACGGGGACCGGCGCAAGTCCTACAAGATGGACCACGACCTCTTCTACATCCTGGCGCTGACCCTGCTGCGGCCGCTGTTCGAGCACAGCGCGGTCGGGCGCAAGTATCCGAGCGACATCACCGACGACGAGATGTGGGGCAAGGCCGAGCGCTTCCTCGGCAACCGCTTCCAGTATTTCGCCTGGCTGATGGGCCGGTACGACATTTAGAAAATCGGGAGACGACGATGGCGCGCATCATTCCGCGAATGCTTCAGGCTCTGGCACGGCACGCGCCGGAGGCTGCCGCCATCGCCTTCGAGGGCACGACATGGACGCGGGCGGAGCTGCAGGACTTCGCCGCCCGCGTTGCCGGCGCCCTGCGCGCCGGCGGTGTGCGCCGCGACGACCGGGTCGCGGTCTATCTCGACAAGTCGCCGGAGGCGGTCGGCACGCTGCTCGGCGTGATGATGGCGGACGCGATCTGCGTGCCGCTTGATCCGACCGGCCCGGCGCCGCGCCTTGCCGCCATCCTGAAGGATTGCGAGCCGTCGATGCTCGTCTCCTCCGCCAACAAGGCGAAGCGGCTGGAGGCGCTGGCGGCCGAGGGGTGCGAGCTGCCGCCGGTGCTGGTGACGGGCGGCGTGCCGCTGGCGCTGTCGGCGGAGGCGCGCGGCATCGCCCCGGTGATGCTGGAGCCCCAGGATGAGACGAAGGATAAGGCGAGGGGTGAAGCGGCCGCGCCGCCGCCCTCGCAGGTGATCGACGAGGACCTCGCCTATATCCTCTACACCTCCGGCTCGACCGGAAAGCCCAAGGGCGTGATGATCAGCCACCGGGCCATCGTCGCCTTCTCAGACTGGGCGGGCGAGTATTTCGCGCTTCACGCGCAGGACCGGGTCGCCTCGCATTCGCCGCTGCATTTCGACCTGTCGCTGTTCGATGTGTGGACGACGCTGGCGCACGGGGCCTGTGTGCACCTAGTGCCGCAGGGCATTTCCTTCATGGCGACGGACCTGGTGCGCTTCATCGCCGAAAGCCGCGTGACGGTGTGGCAGTCCGTGCCTTCCGTGCTGCGGATGATTACCCGCCAGCTCGGCGATCCGGGTCCGGAATACGACCAGCTGCGGCTGATCTTCTTTGCCGGCGAGCCCTATCCGCCGGCGGAGCTGCGCGAGCTGATGAGCCGCCTGCCGAATGCGCGCTACCACAACATCTACGGCGCGACGGAGATCAACGACGTCACCTGCCACACGCTGACCGGGCTGCCGGATGACGGGCCGCTGCCCATCGGCGTGCCCTGCGCGCACATGGAGGTCCTGGTGCTGGGCGAGGAGGGGGAGGTGCTGTCGGCGCAAGGCGCGGTCGGCGAGCTGTGCGCCCGCGGGCCGACGCTGGCCAGGGGGTATTGGGGCGATCCCGCGATGACGGCGGCGAAGTTCGTCCAGGACCCGCGCCACGATCTCTACCCCGATCCGCTCTACCGCACCGGCGATCTGGTGCGCATCGGCGAGGGAGGCACGCTTCACTATGTCGGAAGGCGCGACGCCCAGGTGAAGATCCGCGGCTTCCGCGTCAATATCGGCGAGGTCGAGGAGGCCTTGCTGCGCCACGACGCCATCAGCGAGGTGGCGGTGATCGACGAGCTCGACGCCGACGGCAACCGCACGCTGGCCGCCTGCTTCATCGCGCACCGCGAGGTGCCGGACGCACGCACGCTGAAGCGCCACTGCCTTGCCTTCCTGCCCAACTACATGGTGCCCGAGCGCTTCGTGCCGGTCGATACCCTGCCGCGTACTTCGACCGGCAAGATCGACCGCCAGGCACTGCGACGGCAGCAGGAGGCAATGGCGCAGCCTGCCTGAGGGCGCACGCCCTCGAGGGTTTGGAAACGCAAAAGGCGGCGAGCCTCGTCTGCTTGCCGTCGCGCCGAACCGTTGCCGAAAAGGGGAGGGAATGGAGGCCTCGCCTGGAGTCGAACCAGGATTAAGGGAGTTGCAATCCCTTGCGTAGCCATTCCGCCACGAGGCCGCAGGGTGTCCGGAGCGCATCTCGCTCCGTCTTTCCTGTAAAAAGACCTTATGGTCTCGCTGGCATGCAATCAATTATAATAATGATATCAATATATATAATATAAAAAGTGGTAATTCGCGCGTCGATTGGTCGATGGTAGGAATTTATATTGGAAGGTGTGTGGTGTACTTGGTCTCTTCCAGGATGACCGTGCTCTGGATTTCGTGCAGGCCCGGCAGCATCACCAGCTTCTCGCGCAAGAGGGTCTGGAAGTGATCCATGTCCCGCACGACGACGCGCAGGTTGAAGTCGAATTCGCCGAGCATCAGCTGCACCACCTGGATCTCAGGGATCTTCAGGGCTGCTTCCTGGAATACCGAGATCGACTGGCGCCCGTGGCCGGACAGCTTGATGCGCACCAGGATGGTCGCGTCGAAGCCGAGCTTGCGACGGTCGAGGATGATCGAGCGGCCGAGGATCACCTTGTCCTCGATCATCCGGTTGATGCGGCGCGAGCAGGGCGATTGCGACAGGCCGACTCGCTCCGCCACCTCGGTGACGGAGAGGGAACCGTCCTGTTGCAGGACGCGCAGGATCTTCAGGTCGGTTTCGTCGAGTGGCTGCATGTTTCAGCTCCGTCTACGCGCTGGCGCGCTGGTTTCATGCGCGCTAGTCTATTCGGACGCCTCGAAAAGACAAGATTAGCCGGATTGCCGGCTCTATAGTGACGGCGCTGATGGTGTAAGTCGCAGGGAGGAACGCGATGGGAGCCTGCATGATCGGCTGGGCCCATTCCAGGTTCGGCAAATCGGAAGCGGCAGGAGCGGAGGAGCTCATTGCCGAAGTGGTCGGCGACTGCCTCAGACATGCCGATGTCGGTCCGCAGGAGATCGACGCGATCTTCCTCGGCTCCTTCAACAACGGATTTTCCAAACAGGATTTCCAGGCCTCTCTGGTCGCCCTCGCGGTGCCCGAGCTGCGCTTCACCCCGGCAACGCGCGTCGAGAATGCCTGCGCCACCGGCTCGGCCGCGATCCATGCGGGCATCCGCCAGATCGAGAGCGGGCGCGCCCGCCGCGTGCTGGTCGTCGGCGTGGAGAAGATGACCGCGACTCCGACGCCGGAGGTCGGCGACATCCTGCTCGGCGCCTCCTACCGCAAGGAAGAGGCCGAGGTCGACGGCGGGTTCGCCGGCGTCTTCGCCAACATCGCTCAGGCCTATTTCCAGGCCTATGGCGACCGGCGCGAGAGCCTGGCGCGGATCGCCGCCAAGAACCACGCCAACGGCATGGCCAATCCGTATGCGCATATGCGCAAGGCGTTCGATTTCGACTTCTGCAACGAGGTCTCGGAGAAGAACCCGATCGTCGCCGGCCCGCTGCGCCGCACCGACTGCTCGCTGATCTCCGACGGGGCGGCGGCGATGGTGATCGCCGACACCGACACCGCGCTGACCACCGCGCCGCGTGCGGTCTATTTCCGCGCCGCCGAGCATGTGAACGACTTCCTGCCGCTCAGCCGTCGCTCGAAGACTTCCTTCGAAGGCGCTGCAAGGGCTTGGAATTCGGCCTATGAGCGGGCAAAGGTCGGCGTCGCCGATCTCTCCTTCGTCGAGACCCACGACTGCTTCACCATCGCCGAGCTGCTGGAATACGAGGCCATGGGCCTTGCCCGCGAGGGCGAGGGGCACCGCATCATCGACGAGGGCGTCTCGGCCTTCGGCGGCCGCCTGCCGGTGAACCCGTCCGGCGGTCTGAAGTCCAAGGGCCATCCCATCGGCGCCACCGGCGTCTCCCAGCATGTGATGGCGGCGATGCAGCTGTGCGGCGATGCCGGCGACATGCAGCTGCCCCGGGCCGAGCTTGCCGGCGTGTTCAACATGGGCGGCGCGGCGGTCGCCAACTACGTCTCGATCCTGGAGCGGCTGAAATGAGGGTGGAAGGCGCCGAGCGCATGTCCAACCGGGTGATGAATCTCGGTGACCTGCTCACCGATGCCGCCCGCCGCCATCCGGACCGGCCCGCCGTCGTGCATGGCGAACGAATTGTCAGCTGGGCGCAGATGAACGCCCGCGTCGACGCCTTCGCCTATGCGATGGCCGGCCTCGGCATCGGGCCGGGCGACAAGGTGATCGTCCAGTCGCGCAACTCGGTCGAGATGTTCGAGACCATGTTCGCGGTCTACAAGCTCGGCGCCGTCTGGGTGCCGACCAATTTCCGCATCCTGCCGGACGACGTCTCGCATATCGCCAGCTCGTCGCAGGCCAAGGCCATCATCTACGAGCCGGAATTCACCGCCCATGCCGATGCGGCGCGCGATGCAGGGGCGCAGATCGTCATCTGCATCGGCGAAGCGCGCGCGGGCGAGCATGTCCACGCCGATCTGGTGGCGACTGAGCTCGGCAAGCCCTTCCGTGCAGCTGCCGTCGAGCGGGACGATCCTTGCTGGTTCTTCTTCACCTCCGGCAGCACCGGCAAGCCGAAGGCGGCCGTGCTCAGCCACGGGCAGATGGCCTTCGTCATCACCAATCATCTCGCCGACCTGATGCCGGGCACCACCTCGGACGATGCCTCGCTGGTCGTCGCGCCGCTGTCGCACGGGGCGGGCATCCATCAGCTGATCCAGGTGGCGCGCTGCGTCACCACCGTGCTGACGGTCTCGCGCAGCCTCGATGCCGACGAGGCGTTCCGCCTGATCGAGCGTCACCGTGTCTCCAACATGTTCACCGTGCCGAGCATCCTGACCGCGCTGGTCTCCGACCCGGCGGTGGACCGCTACGACCATTCCTCGCTGCGCCATGTCATCTATGCCGGCGCGCCGATGCTGCGCGAGCACCAGAAGACGGCGCTGCGCAAGCTCGGCCGATGCCTGGTGCAGTATTTCGGCCTCGGCGAGGTGACCGGCAACATCACCGTGTTGCCGCCGCATCTGCACGATCCGGAGGACGGGCCAGGCGTGCGCGTCGGCACCTGCGGCTATGCCCGCACCGGCATGCAGATCGAGATCCAGGACGACGAGGGCAATGCGCTGCCGCCGGGGGAAAACGGCGAGATCTGCGTCATCGGCCCGGCGGTATTCAACGGCTACTATCGCAATGAGAAGGCCAATGCGGAGTCCTTCCGAAACGGCTGGTTCCGCACCGGTGATATCGGCCATTTCGACGAGAACGGTTTCCTGTTCATCACCGGGCGCGCCTCGGACATGTTCATTTCCGGCGGCTCCAACATCTATCCGCTGGAGGTGGAAGAAAAGATCGTCGCCCATCCGGCGGTGGCCGAGGCCTGCGTCGTCGGCATGCCGGACGAGAAATGGGGCGAGATCGGCGTGGCTGCCATCGTCCTGCAGCCGGGCGCCGAGATCACGCCGGAGCAGCTGAAGGCGGACCTCGCCTCGCGCATCGCCGGCTACAAGATCCCCAAGCGTTTCGTTGTCTTCGACGCGCTGCCGCGCTCGGGCTACGGCAAGATCACCAAGAAGGCGGTGCGCGAGCTGCTGGAAAGCCGCCTTGCCGAAGCGCCGGTACTGGAGGGGGCGAGGTGAGGGGCCCTGGCGGCCTGCCAGCCGCCTCGCGGCTGCTGCGTCAGCCCGGCCCGGTCGCCCGCGACCGGATCACCCTCGGCATGGATATCTGCGAGGACGTGCGCTCGGGCCTGGTGCGGCTCGTCCCCGGCACGCCGCTGGTGGAGGCCTTCGGCGCGGCGATGCGCGCGGCGACCGGCGGCGAGTGGCGGCCCGCCGCCTTCGAGATCCTGTCGGGCGGCTTCGAGCCCTGCATCTACTGCCTTGCCGCACCCGATCCCGGCGGCGAGCGGGTGGTGACCTACACGCCGATGACGAATGCCGGCGCCGTGCGCGCTTTCGGCGGCTCGGCAACGCTGGGGATCGGCGCCGACGGCGCACCGCTGCTGCATTGCCACGCCTGGTTCGCCGAACCGCACGAGGGGCGGGTGTTCGGCGGCCATCTCGATACCTTCGCCAGCCGCGTCGGCGGCGAGGGCTTGCGGGTCCGCATGATGGTGTTCGACAGCTTCGACATCCGGCAACTGCCCGATGCGGAGACCAACCATACCGTCTTCCGGCCTCTGGACCGTTCAGGAGGGGTGCAATGAGCGAAGAGGTGAAGCTTGTCAGCGGCCGCACCGGCCGCACCGTCTATGCCCGCGTCCATCCCAACGAGGATCTCGTCCAGGCGGTGGAGAAGATCTGCCTGCGCGAAGGGCTGGAGCAGTGCTTTCTGCGCGCCGGGCTCGGCAGCCTGACCGACGCCTGCGTCGCCTTTTCCTCCGGCAGCATCAAGGTGGTGCGCGGCCCGGCGGTGGAGGTGATCGGCATGACCGGCATGGTGGAAGCGGACGAGGCCGGCAATCCGGTCGCTATGCTGCACGGCGTGCTTGCCGAACCGAACGGCACGATCAGCGGCGGCCGTTTCCTGCCCGGGCAGAACCCGGTCTGCGTGACCTTCGAGATCGTGCTGGAGGAATGGCTGCCGGATGCGGTGCCGGCCGGCACACTTGCCGGCGCGCGCTCGGCTCCGGTTTCAGATGCAATGGGAGGTGCACGCGCATGACCGCTCTCAACCGCACGCTCGAGGAGCGCTGCCATATCGTCACCGGCGGGGCGTCGGGCATCGGCCTTGCCACCGCACGCTGGCTGCTCGCCCGCGGCGCCGACGTGGCGCTGCTCGACATGTCGCGCGAGGCGCTCGACAAGGCGATCGCCGACCTCTCGGCCGAGTTCGAGGGCGCGTCCGACCGCCTGTTCGGCGCCCGCGCCGACATTCGCGACGAGGGCAGCCTGCAGCTTGCCTTCGAGGGGATCCAGGAGCGCTTCGGCCGGCCGCTCGCGGGGCTGGTCAACTCCGCCGGCATCGCCCGCGCGGTGCCGTTCCGCGAGACCGATGCGGAGCTGATGCGCACCGTGCTCGACGTCAACGTGGTCGGAACCTTCCTTGCCGTGCGCGCCTTCGTGGCGGCCGAGCGCGAGCCGGATGCCGCTGTCGTCAACATCGCTTCCGTGTCCGGCTTGATCGGCAATTCGCTGCGCACCGCCTATGGCGCCTCCAAGGGCGCGGTGGTGACCATGACCAAGGTGATGGCCAGCGAGCTCGCCCCGATGGGGGTGCGCGTCAATGCGGTCGCGCCGGGGCCGATCAGCACGCCGCTGCTCGACGGGCTGCACAGCGATGCCGCCCGCAACGCCTGGATCAGCCGCATCCCGCAGCGCCGCTACGGCGCTCCGGAAGAGGTGGCCGAGGCCATCGGCTTCATGCTGTCGCCGGCTGCCAGCTTCGTCACCGGCGAGGTTCTGGTGGTCGATGGAGGGTTTCTGTCAGCCGGTATCTAGCAGGCCGGGGACAGAGAAGACACGAGAGCTCCCCCGCCGGTCTCGCCAAGATGCGGTCCGGCGGATCGCGACGAGCCGGGAGGGGCGTCACGGAACCGCGCCGCAGTTTCCCACCGCTCCGCCCGTCCCGCCGCAACAAAGGCCCGCGTCCCGAGAGGGGCGCGGGCCATTTCCGTTTCCGCATGAAAGAGACCGGCCAGGGCGCGCCCGGCGAGGCTGCCCCGCCGTCTCGTCAGATGTGCAGCGCGTGGCCGAGCGCGGCAAGGCAGGCTTCCTGCAGGCCCTCGCTCTGGGTCGGGTGGGCATGGATCACCGCACCGATGTCGTCGATCCGCGCGCCCATCTCGATGGCGATGGAGAACGCCGCCGACAGCTCCGAAACGCCGCGACCGACCGCCTGCAGTCCGAGGATCAGCCCGTCCTCCTTGCGCGCGACGACGCGCACGAAACCGTCCTCGGCCTCCATCGTCATGGCGCGGCCATTGGCGGCGAAGGGGAACTGGCCGGTGGTCACCGCGCCGCCCTGTTTCTTCGCCTCGTCCGGCGACAGGCCGCAGGTGACGATCTCCGGATCGGTGAAGCACACCGCCGGGATGCAGCGCTTGTCCCAGCTGCGCTTGTGGCCGGCAATGATCTCGGCGACCATCTCGCCCTGCGCCATGGCGCGGTGGGCGAGCATCGGCTCTCCGGTCACGTCGCCGATGGCGAAGACGCCCTGCATCGAGGTCCGGCAGCGGTCGTCGATGCGCAGGAACGGCCCGTCGGTGGCCAGTCCCAGGCTGGCGATATTGGCGCTGTCGGAGCGCGGACGGCGGCCGACGGTGACCAGCACCTTGTCGGCGGCGATCTCGCGCTCGCTGCCTTCGGCCGTTTCCACCTTGAGGCCCTTGTCGCCGAGCCCCTTCGCCTTGGTCGACAGCATCACCTCGATGCCGAGCGCCTGCAGCGACTTGAGGACGGGACGGGTGAGGGCGCTGTCGTATTGCGGCAGGATCCGCTCGGCCGCCTCGACCACGGTCACCTTTGCGCCGAGCTTGGCGAAGGCCGTGCCGATCTCCAGGCCGATATAGCCGCCGCCGACGACGCACAGCTTTTCCGGAACGGAGCGCAGCGACAGCGCCTCGCTGGAGCTGATCACCGTGTCGCCGAAGGGCAGGAAGGGCAGCTCGACCGGGGCCGAGCCGGTGGCGATCACCACCTGTTCGGCGCGGATCTGCACCGAGGTGTCGCCGGTCGTCACCTTGACGGTCTTGCCGTCCTGGAAGGTCGCCTTGCCGGCGATCAGCCGCACTCCGGACTTTTTCAAGAGGCCCGCGACGCCGGCATTCAGCCGGGTGACGATGCCGTTCTTCCAGTCGACGGTGGCGGACAGGTCGATCTGCGGCGAGGCGGCGGTGATGCCGAGCGGCGAGCTGCCGTTGAAATGCGACAGCTTGTGGAACTCTTCGGCCGCGTGGATCAGCGCCTTGGAGGGGATGCAGCCGACATTCAGGCAGGTGCCGCCGGGCTTCTGCTCGTCGACGATGATCGTGTCGATGCCGAGCTGGCCGGCGCGGATGCCGCAGACATAGCCGCCGGGACCGGCGCCGATGATCAGCAGCTTGCAGGTCATGTCGCTCATGGGCTCAGTCCTCGACGAACATCAGGGCAGGGGTTTCCAGCAGCGATTTCAGCTTCTGGACGAAGACGGCGGCATCCCAGCCGTCGATCACGCGGTGATCGAAGGAGCAGGAGATGTTCATCACCTTGCGCGGCTGGAACTCCTTGCCGTCCCACAAGGGACGCACGGCCATCTTGTTGATGCCGACGATCGCCACCTCCGGGTGGTTGATGATCGGCGTCGTGGCGATGGCGCCGAGCGGCCCGAGCGAGGTGATGGTGATGGTCGAGCCGGACAGCTCCTCGCGGCTCGCCTTCCCCTCGCGGGCGGCCTCGGCCAGGCGCACCACCTCGGCGGCGCAGTCCCAGACCGAGCGCGCTTCCGTGTGGCGGGCGACCGGCACGGTCAGCCCTGCCGGGGTCTGGGTGGCGATGCCGATATGCACGGCGTCGTACTGGCGCACCACGCCGCCCTCGTCGTCGTAGAGCGCGTTCATCTCGGGCTGCTCGCGCACCGCCATGACGATGGCGCGCATGACGAAGGGCAGCAGGGTCAGCTTGCCGCGGTTCGCTGCATGCGCCGCGTTCAGCTGGCCGCGCAGCTCCTCCACCGCGGTGACGTCGACTTCCTCGACGATGGTGATGTGCGGGATGCGCGACTTCGACAGCGCCATCTTCTCGGCGATGCGCCGGCGCATGCCCACCACCTTGACGTCGCGGGTGCCGAGCGCGGGCATGCGCCCGCTTTGGCGCGCGGTCGGCGGCCCGTGCTCGATATAGGCGTCGAGATCCTCGTGCAGGATGCGCCCGGCCGGACCCGATCCGCCGACCCGGCGCAGGTCGATGCCGGCCTCCTGGGCGCGCCGGCGCACGGCCGGAGAGGCAAGCGGCTTCTCGCCGGCCGCCAGCGGACGGTGCGCGGCCGCGGGCCGCGCCGCCTGGGACTGGGAAGCGGGCTGAGATTGGGCCTTGGCTTCGGGCTTGGCCGGAGATTTTTCTGCCGACTTCTCCGGGGCAGGCGCAGCCGGCTTTTCGCCTGCGGCCTCTGCCGTGTCGTCGGTCTTGTCCTTTGCCTCCGCCTTGGGGGCGGGGGCGTCCGCTGCGGCGGAGTCGTTGCCTTCGCCCTCGACCTCGATCTGGATGAATTTCGCGCCGATGGCGATCACGTCGCCCGGTTCGCCGCACAGCCAGACGACCTTGCCGGCAACGGTCGAGGGGATCTCGACCGCGGCCTTGTCGGTCATCACGGTGCCGAGCACATCCTCGTCCTGGACCTCGTCGCCGATGGCGACGTTCCACTCGGTAAGCTCGGCCTCGGCGATGCCTTCGCCGATATCGGGAAGGGTGATGGTGAAGATACCCATGGTCTCAGCCCTCCAGAACCTGCGCGAAGGCGCGCTTGATCCGCTCGGGACCCGGGAAATAGGTCCACTCCTGCGCATGCGGGTAGGGCGTGTCCCAGCCCGTCACGCGGACGATCGGCGCTTCCAGGTGATAGAAGCAGCTCTCCTGCACGGCGGCGCACAGCTCGGCGCCGAAGCCGGAGGTCTTGGTCGCCTCGTGGATGACGACGCAGCGTCCGGTCTTGCGCACCGAGGCCTCGATGGTCTCCAGGTCCAGCGGCAGCAGCGTGCGCAGGTCGATGATTTCCGCATCGACGCCCGCTTCCTCGGCCGCCGCCTGGGCGACATAGACCATGGTGCCGTAGGCCAGCACGGTCAGCGCCGAGCCCTCCCGGCGGATCTTCGCCTTGCCCAGCGGCACGGTGAAGTAGTCCTCGCTGACATCGCCGAGCTCGTGGTTCTTCCACGAGACGACGGGCCGGTCGTGATGGCCGTCGAAGGGACCGTTGTAGAGCCGCTTGGGCTCCAGGAAGATCACCGGATCCGGGTCCTCGATGGAGGCGAGCAGCAGGCCCTTGGCATCGCGCGGGTTGGACGGCACCACCACCTTCAGGCCGGCGACATGCGTGAACAGCGCTTCCGGGCTCTGGCTGTGGGTCTGGCCGCCGAAGATGCCGCCGCCGGTCGGCATGCGGATCACCATCGGGCAGGTGAACTGGCCGGCGGAGCGGTGGCGCATGCGTGCCGCCTCGCTGACGATCTGGTCGTAGGCCGGGTACATGTAGTCGGCGAACTGGATCTCGACGACCGGCTTCAGCCCGTAGGCGCACATGCCCACGGCGGCGCCGACGATGCCGTTCTCGCTGATCGGCGCGTCGAAGCAGCGGTTGCTGCCGTATTTCTTCTGCAGGCCGGCGGTGCAGCGGAACACGCCGCCGAAATAGCCGACATCCTCGCCGAACACGACGACCTGCTTTTCCCGGTCCATCGCAAGGTCATGGGCGTTGCGGATCGCCTCGATCATGGTCATGCGTGCCATGTCAGAACCCCGCTTCCTGGCGCTGGCGCTGGAGATGCGGCGGCATCTCAGCGTAGACATCGTCGAACATCGAACGCGGCGAGGGCTTCGGCCCGGAAATCAGGGTGCCGTTGGCCTCCGCCTTCTTCTGGCAGGCGCGCACCTCGTCGGTGATCTCGGCCAGCGCCTGGGTGTGGCGCTCCTCGGACCACTCGCCGATGGTGATGAGGTGCCGCTTCAGCCGGTCGATGGGCTCGCCGAGCGGCCAGGCGCTGAACTCCTCCTTCGAGCGGTAGGCGGACGGATCGTCCGAGGTCGAGTGGCCGCCGGCGCGGTAGGTGACGTGCTCGATCAGGGTCGGGCCGAGGCCCGAGCGGGCCCGCTCGGCTGCCCAGCTCGCCACCGCATGGACGGCGAGATAGTCGTTGCCGTCGACGCGGATCGAGGGGATGCCGAAGCCGTGGCCGCGCGCGGCGAAGGTGACGGCTCCGCCCCGCGCCACGCCCTGGAACGTCGAGATCGCCCACTGATTGTTGACGATGTTGAGGATCACCGGCGCCTTGTAGCTGGAGGCGAAGACCATCGCGGCGTGGAAGTCGCTCTCCGAGGTCGAGCCGTCGCCGATCCAGCCGGCGGCGATCTTCGTGTCGTTGGAGATCGCCGAGGCCATCGCCCAGCCCACCGCCTGGATGAACTGCGTGCCCAGGTTGCCGGAGATGGTGAAGAAGCCGTGGTCGCGCGCCGAGTACATCACCGGCAGCTGGCGGCCTTTCAGCGGGTCGGCGGCGTTGGAGTAGATCTGGTTCATCATGTCGGTCATGGGATAACCGCTTGCGATGAGCAAACCGGCCTGCCGGTAGGTGGGGAAGTGCATGTCGCCGTCCTGCAGCGCCATGTGGAAGGCGCAGGACACGGCTTCCTCGCCCAGATGCTGCATGTAGAAGCTGGTCTTGCCCTGGCGCTGCGCCTTCAGCATGCGCTCGTCGAACTGGCGCAGGGTCAGCATGTGGCGCAGGCCCGTACGCAGCGCCTCGGCGTCCAGCAGCCCGGCCCAGGGACCGACCGCCTCTCCGGCCTTGTTCAGCACGCGGACGACCGAAAAGGCCATGTCGCGCATGTCTTCCGGCGCCTCGTCGATGGCCGGCCGGCGCACCGCGCCGGCGCGCGGGATCTCGAAATCGGAGAAGTCCGGCGTGTCGCCCGGCCGGCAGCCGGGCTCCGGTACGTGAAGGGAAAGCGGTCGTGGAGCGGTCATGAAAACTCCTTCGTCGACAGTGTGCAATTCCGTTCGGCGCGCGGTCCGCGCACCGCGGCGGGGCAATCAGGAACGGTCGCGCTCGGCCAGCATGGCACGGGCAACGATCACACGCATGATCTCGTTGGTGCCTTCCAGGATCTGGTGCACGCGCAGGTCGCGGACAATCTTCTCGATCCCGTAATCCTCGAGATAGCCGTAGCCGCCCAGCATCTGCAGCGCGTCGTTGGCGACGCGGAACGCGGTATCGGTGACGAAGCGTTTGGCCATGGCGCAATGCTTGGTCGCGTCGCTTGCGCCCTGGTCCAGCTTCCACGCGGCCTGGCGCAGGAACGCGCGCGATGCCTGCAGCTCGATCTCCATGTCGGCGAGGCGGAACTGCAGCCCCTGGAACTGGTCGATCGTCTTGCCGAAGGCCTTGCGCTCGCCCATGTAGCGGGTCGCCGCGGTGAGCGCGCCCTGCGCGCCGCCGAGTGCGCAGGCGGCGATGTTGAGCCGGCCGCCGTCGAGGCCCTTCATGGCATAGGCAAAGCCCTTGCCTTCCTCGCCGAGCAGGTTTTCCGCCGGCACCGTGCAGTCGTCGAACTGCACCTGGGCGGTCGGCTGCGCCTTCCAGCCCATCTTGTGCTCCGCCGCGCCGAAGGAAAGGCCGGCGCTACCGTCCTCGACCACCAGCGTCGAGATGCCCTTGGGGCCGTCCTCGCCGGTCCGGCACATCACCACATAGACGTCGGAATAGCCGCCGCCGGAGATGAACGCCTTGCTGCCATTCAGCACATAGCCTTCGTTGGTGCGGGTCGCGCGGGTGCGCAGGGCCGCCGCGTCCGAGCCCGAGCCCGGCTCGGTCAGGCAGTAGGAGGCGATGCTTTCCATGCTCGCGAGCGGGGCGAGGAAGCGCTCGCGCAGTTCCTCGCTGCCGTAATTGGCGATCATGCCGGCGCACATGTTGTGGATCGAGATGAAGGCCGCGACGGAGGGGCAAGCCTCGGACAACGCCTCGAAGACCAGCGTCGCGTCCAGCCGGGTCAGGCCGGTGCCGCCGTACTCTTCCGGCACGTAGAGCGCGCCGAAGCCGAGTTCGCCCGCCTGGCGCAGCACGTCGCGGGGAATGGTGCCGGCCTTTTCCCAGGCGTAGGCATGTGGCGCGATGGCCTCCCGGCCGAAGTCGCGGGCCATGTCGAAGATGAGGGTCTGCTCCTCGGACAGCGCAAAATCCATGTACGGCGCCTCCTCGCCTGAAATATGCCCGGTCCCTGACGATGGCATGAGATGCGGGCCCGTGCACCGGGGGTGTCGGGCGGTCAGGTCTCGGGTGTTTCCAATACTATTGCCCGCTATGAGTGAAATTTCATGCTGAATTTGCTTCGATTTTGCCGGTGTGTGAAATATCCTTCTGCAATGACGCGATATGAAGGAGGAACGTGTTGTGCCGCGACAGCTTGATGACATCGACCGTCGCATCCTCAAGGCGCTGGTCGCAAACGGGCGTTTGTCCAACACTGAACTGGCGCGCGAGGTCGGCCTGTCGCCGAGCCCGTGCTGGCAGCGGGTGCGGCGGCTGGAGGAGGAGGGGGTGATCTCCGGCTACACGGCGGTGCTCGATCACGAGGCGCTCGGCGTCGGCGAGACGGTGCTGATCGAGGTCTCGCTCGACCGGCACGACCCGGAAGCGCTGGAGGGCTTCGGCAAGGCGATGGCGGAGATCCCGGAGGTGCTGGAGGTCTACCTGATGGCCGGCGACTGCGATTATTTCGTCAAGGTCGCGGCGAGCGGCACCAAGGGCGTTGAAGAGTTCCTGCGCGAGCGGCTGTTCCCGATCCCGGGCCTGCGCCATTCCAAGTCCAGCTTCTCGCTGCGCTGCCTGAAGAAGGTGACCTCCTGCGTGCCCGGTTGAGTTTTCCGGCGCTGAGGCGGGCGGGGCAGCTCAGCCTCGCGGCTCGCGGGTCAGCAGGGCGAGCACGAAGACGGCCCCCAGCGATGTGGTGACGATGCCGATGGGCAGTTCCTGCGGCGCCAGCAGGGTGCGCGCGGCAATGTCGCTGATCAGGAGCAGCCCGGCACCGGTTAGCGCGGCCACCGGCACGAAGCGCCCGTGCATCGGCCCGGCGAGCGCGCGCGCGATATGCGGCACCATCAGCCCGACGAAGCCGATCACGCCGCTGATCGATACGAAGGCGGCAGTCGCGAAGGCGCACACCAGAAACGTCGTGCGGCGCAGCGCCACCACGTCGACGCCGAGCGTGCGCGCGGTATCCTCGCCGGCCAGCAGCGCGTCGAAATTGCGGTGGCGGACGAAGGCGAAGGCAAGGATCGCGGCAAGGCCGACCGCCGCGATCGGCAACAGGTCCCAGCGGGCGAGGCCAAGGCCCCCCAGCGTCCAGAACAGCACGGAATGGGCGGCCCGCTGGTCGCCGGCAAAGACCAGATAGTTGGTCAGCGCCATGAACAGGAACGAGACCGCGAGCCCCGCCAGCACGAGCCGCGCCGGTCCCCGGTCGCCGAGCCGGGCGATCAGCGCCAGCACGATGACCGAGGCCGCCATGCCGCCGGCAAAGGCGGCGAGCGGCAGCGTCCACAGGCCGAGCAGGTCGCCGGTGACGGTGATCACCAGCACTGCCCCGGCGGCCGCGCCCGAGGACAGGCCGAACAGGAACGGATCGGCCAGGTCGTTGCGCGTCGTCGTCTGCAACAGGCAGCCGACCGTGCCGAGCCCGGCCCCGACCAGCAGCGCCAGCAGCGCGCGCGGCAGGCGCAGGTCCATGACGATGCGCGCCGTCGGCCCGTCGCCGCCGGCGAGCGCGTCGATCACCGCGCGCACGGGCAGCGGCGTCGAGCCGATGGCAACGGCGGCCACCAGCAGCGCGATGACCGCCAGCAGGCTAACCGCCAGGACCAGCGCCAGCCGCATGGCTCAGAACGCCTCCGGATGCATGGCCCGGGCGAGCCGCTCGATGCCCTCGACATTCGCCGGCCCCGGCGTCAGTTCCTCATAGCGCAGAGGCAGATAGCGGGCGTTCTTCACAGCGTCGGTCTGGCTCATCACAGGGTGCGCTTCCAGGAAGGCGCGCAGCTTGTCCGCCCCGCCGCCGTCCTGGTAGTCGAGCAGGATGATGAACTGCGGGTCGGCTGCCGCCACCGCCTCCCACGAGGTGGTGCCCCAGCTGGTCTCCATGTCGGCGGTGACGTTGCGCCCGCCGGCCGCCTCGATCATCGCCGTCGGCATGGCGAAGCGGCCGGCGGTGAAGGGCTTGTCCTCGCCGGAATCGTAGAGGAACACCTTCAGCTCGCGGTTCTCGCCGATGCGCTCGGCCAGCTCCGCCATCCGTGCCTTCCAGCCGTCGACCAGCGCCTGCGCCTCGGCCTCCTTGCCGAAGATGGTGCCGAGCCGCAGCATGTCGCCATAGAGCAGGTCGAGCGAGGCGGCGGGTCGCGCCTTGTCCAGATGGATGCAGCTCTCGGTGAGGATCAGCGTCTTGATGCCGTGCGGCGCCAGCGTGTCCGGGGTGACGTCGCCGCCCGGCTTCATGCCGTAGTACCAGCCGGCGAAGAACAGGTCCGGATCGGCCGCGACGAGATTTTCCAGCGTCGGATATTTCGGCGCGATCTCGGGGATGTCGCCGCGCTTGCGCTCGAACTCCTCGCTGGTCTTGTACCAGCCGCTGATGCCGCTGACGCCAACCATCCGGTCCTGCAGGCCGAGCGCGAAGGCCATCTCGCTCATGTTGATGTCCTGCACCACGATGCGCTCGGGCGCAGCCTCGAAGGTCAGCGGCGTCCCGCAATTGTCGACGGTGACGGGAAAGGCGAGGGCCGGTGCGGCAAGGGCCATCGCAGCGGTGAACAGGGAAAGGCGCTTGAGGCCGGGCTTCTTCATGGGGGACAGACTCCTCGTGAGGATGAAAAACCGTGGAACGCTGGGAAAAGGTGAGGGCGCGGCTCAGCCGCGCGTCGCCACCGCACGCAGATGCGGCGCGCCGGGCGCGGGACGCTCGGGTCCTGAAAGCTCTGATCCTGAAAGCTCGCCGGCGATGCCGGTGCCGAACCGCCCCTCGATGGGGATGTCCAGCACGCTGATCTGGCGGGCCTCCACCGGATGCTGCATCCGGTGCATGTCGACGCTGAAGACCGCACGCACCCGCTCGCTCGACAGCACCTCGACCGGATGGCCGTGCGCGACCAGCCGGCCGCCCTGGATCAGCGCCACATGGCTGGCGAAGGCCTCGATCAGGGTCAGGTCGTGTAAGGCCGCGACCACGGTGATGCCGAGGCCGGAGACGAGGCTGAGCAGCTCGCCGCGCGCCAGCGGATCGAGATGGTTCGTCGGCTCGTCCAGGACCAGGATGCGCGGACGCTGGCAGATGGCGCGGGCGATCTTCGCCCGCTGGCGCTCGCCGCCGGAAATCTCGCTCATGCGCCGGTCGGAAAAGCGCGTCAGGTCGGCCAGCGTCAGCGCCTCCTGCGTTGCCCTGGCGCGGGCCTCGCGCCCGCCGGTGCGGTGATGCGGCAGCTGGCCGAGCGAGACGTATTGCGAGACGGTCAGCCGGTCGTCGCTTTCCTCGCTCTGGCCGACATAGGCGATGACGCGGGCGCGCTCGGTGATCGGCACATTGCGATATGGCCTGCCGCCGAGCAGCATTTCGCCGCCGGTCGGCTCGCTCAGCCCGGCGATCAGCCGGATCAGCGTCGACTTGCCCGCGCCGTTCGGCCCGGCAATGACGAGGATCTCGCCGTCATGCACATGCAGCGTCAGGTCGGAGAGGAGCGCGTCCGCGCCGCGCGGCCGGTAGGCGACCTCGCGCAGCTCCAGCACCACCGGGGTTCCGCTGTGATGGCTCATGCGCCGTTCTCCCGGCCCGGCGATCCGGGGTCGAAAGCGGGCAGGGCGGGCATGCGCGCCAGCGTCTTGCCCTTCAGCCCGTCGGGGCGCTGCAGCGAGGAGCACCAGCCGTCTTCGAGTTCGCCATATTGCCGGGCGAAGGCGACAAGCGTCTCCACATCGCGTTCCGGCTCGATGTCGCCGAACAGATAGCTCGCCTTGCCGTCGGCCTGATAGGCGACCGTGCAGGGGCGCGAGCAGCCGGCCATGCAGGCCGCACCCGCCACGCTCACATGCGCCAGGCCTCCCTCGGCAAGTGCGGCGCTCAGGGCCTCGATCAGGTCCTTGCCCGGCTGTTCGCGCGTTTGCGGATCGCGGCAGGTGGTGCACACGGTGATGCGGTGCCGGCGCGTATCGGGAGCTGCGTCCATGCGGCGTTCGCCGAGCGCCAGGTCATGCGCCATGGCGATGCCCCGCACGTTCGCCCGCAAGGTTCGGCAGGCTGCGGATAAAGGCCCTGGATGGGCGGAAAATGGACTCGTTGCGTGTCATGGCTACCTTCCCGGAACACCCCGTCCGGTCGTCGTTGCGGGAGATGGCAGGTCTCCTGGCTCGCGGGTCCGGTCCGGCCGCGCCTTCCCGCCCGGCTTCGGGCAGTGGCATCGTGCGGCTGGACCTGGGCCATTCGTCCGGTAAAGGACGTCGGCCCCGGCCGCTTACAGTTGCGGGGGCAGCCACGGTCTCGGCCCCTGATGGGTACGCCTCACCGTGTTCCCTTTTCATGCCTCTGGCGGTTCGGCCGTCGGCAACCATCGCCGCCAAACTGGCAGATGACGGGGACCGCATCAAGACCAATCGCCCAAAGCCATCGCCGCCGTCTCACGCCGCGGCGCTGCCCCAGGCGGGGAAGGGGTCGTCGAGCCCGGTCCAGCGCTCCGGATGGAAGCCCGTATCGGCGACCAGCGCCGCGTCGAGTTCGGCGCGGATCGCCGCCTCGTCCATGCCGCTCGTGCCGATGAAGACGATTTCCTGCCGCCGGTCGCCCCACACGGGGTGCAGATAGGGCTCCATCGCCCGCCGCCATTCGGGCGACTCGGGCCAGTGCTGGCGCGGCACCGCCGACCACCACAGCCCGCGCTTTTCAGTGGTGACGAAGGCGCCGGCCTGGCTGATCTCGCCGACGAAACGCGGCCGCGTCGCCAGCCAGAAGAAGCCCTTGGCGCGGATCACGCCCGGCCAGCTCTTGTTGACGAAGCGGCTCAGCGCGCGCGGGGCGAAGGGGCGGCGCGCCCGGTAGACGAAGGAGCGGATGCCGTATTCCTCCGTTTCCGGCACATGGTCGGCAAAGCCGTTCAGCTCCTTGAACCACAGCGGATGCTCGTGCGCCTTGTCGAAATCGAAGCGCCCGGTGCCGAGCACGTCGCGCAAGGGAACCGCAGAGCGGTCGGTCTCCATGATCACCGCATCCGGGTTGAGGGCGCGCACGATCTGGCGCGCGGCTTCGAGATCCAGCGGCCGGGCATCGCTCACCTTGTTGAGGATGATCGTATCGGCAAACTCGATCTGGTCGACGAGCAGGTCGACCAGGGTGCGCTCGTCGTCCTCGCCGAGCGATTCTCCACGCTCGGTCAGGAAGTCGGTGGAGCCGTAGTCCTTCAGCAGATTTGCCCCGTCCACCACCGTCACCATCGAATCGAGCCGCGCCACATCGCTCAGGCTCTCGCCGTTCTCGTCGCGGAATTCGAAGGTCGAGGCGACCGGCAGCGGCTCGGAAATGCCGGTGGATTCGATCACCAGATGGTCGAAGCGGCCCTCCCGGGCCAGCGCCTGCACCTCGCGCAACAGATCCTCGCGCAGCGTGCAGCAGATGCAGCCATTGGTCATCTCCACCAGCCGCTCCTGCGTGCGCGAGACGTTGCCGCCACCCTCGCGCACCAGGCTGGCGTCGATGTTCACCTCGCTCATGTCGTTGACGATGACGGCGACCCGCAGCCCCTCGCGATTGTTGAGGATGTGGTTGAGCAGGGTGGTCTTGCCGGCGCCGAGAAAGCCGGACAGCACAGTAACGGGCAGGCGATTGTCCATCGCGAAAGCTCCTGAGATATGATGTTATCACATAACAATGCTTGACCGAAAGAAAGGCGGCCGGAACCGCCACGATTATTTAATCTCTCGGCCGTTCCCCCGGGGCACGCGAAGCGCGACCCGGGGCCTGTTGGTTGCCAGAGCGGCGACGAGGACACGCCGATGCGCGCCCACGCCCCGCCTGTCGTCCCGGACGGCGCACGCTTTTGCGCACCACCCTCTCGGTTCGTCATCCCGGACGGCGCGTTAACGCCGAGCCGGGATCGGAGAGCTGGGAGCCCGTCGACAGCGCTCCCGAACACCACCGCAGACACCGTGCCTCTCCGGTTCCGGGTCGCGCTGCGCTTGCCCGGAATGACGCCATGAGAGGTTGGGGCGACAAGGCGCCCGCCAAGGGTGCCAATGGTTCCCGGTTCTGCGCTTCGCTTGACCGGGATGACATCCTAAGAGGGAGGCGCGGCCTCGCATCCTCTCTGCCGTCACCCCGGACGAGCATCGCGAGATCCGGGGCCCATTCGTTCCCAGAGCGGCAGCGAGGACACCGAAACCTCTCCTTCGTCATCCCGGACGGCGCGTCGGCGCCGAGCCGGGATCGGAGAGCCGGGGGCGCATGAGGTGCGCTCCGGATTTATGCAAAGACCGCCGCGGCTCGCCGGTCCCGGATCGTCGGCCTTCGGCCTCGTCCGGGAAGACGCCAGACAGAGGCATTCCACCTGATGCCGGCTAAGGGTGCCATTGGGTCCTAGTTCTGCGTCTCGACCGGTATGGCATCCCCTTGCGGAAGGCTCAGCCTCAGCCGTTGCCGCCAAGGCACTGTTCCATCGAGCTGGCCAGTCCGTCGATCAGGCCGAAATAGAGGTCCGGCCCGTCGGCGAGTTCCGCGCCCAGCGGATCGAGGACGCCCGAGCGGGCAGCGGTGCCCTCGGTCACCACCTGGATCAGCTTCGGTTCGAACTGCGGTTCGGCGAAGACGCAGGTCGCGCCCAGCTCGCCGATGCGGGCCTTGATCTCGGCGACCCGCTCTGCACCCGGCATCACTTCCGGGCTGACGGTGATCGAGCCCGAGGCGGTCACGTCGAAACGCTTCTCGAAATACTGGTAGCCGTCGTGGAAGACGATGAAGCCCTTGCCGCGCAGCGGCGTCAGGCGGGCGTCGATGTCGGCGCGCATCGTCTCGATGCGCTCGACGGTCTTTGCCGCATTGGCCTCATAGGCGGCGGCGTTTTCCGGGTCGGCTTCCGACAGGGCCTCGGCGATCTCGTTCACCATGGCCTTGGCGTTTTCCGGGTCGAGCCAGATATGCGCGTCGAAGGCTCCGTGCGCGTGCCCGTGGCCGTCAGCGTCTCCATGGTCGTGACCATGCGCCTCGGCCGTCTCGTGCTTCTCGTCATGATCGTGGCCCGCATGGTCGTCGTGCTTGTCCTCGTCATGGTCGGCATGCCCGTGCTCGCCCCCATGCTCGCCCCCATGGTCCCCATGATCATGCGCCTCGAACGCGCCGCCCTCGCGGAAGGGGAGCTTGACGAGGCCGTGCGCGTCGATCAGCTCGACGGACTTCGCGCCGGTGCCGATGGTCTCGACCGGCTTTTCCAGGAAGGCTTCCAGCTCGTGGCCGATCCAGAAGATCAGGTCGGCATCCTGCAGCGCCCGCGCCTGCGAGGGGCGCAGGCTGTAGGTGTGCGGCGATCCGGCGCCCTCGATGATCAGCTGCGGTTCGCCGATGCCCTGCATCACCGAGGCCACGAGCGAATGGACCGGCTTGATCGAGGCCACCACCTTTGGTGCGGCATGCCCTGCGGCACTCGTCGCAACCAGCAGCGAGGCGGACAGCAGCAGTGTGCGGGCAAGCGTCATGATCGTCTCCGTATCGGCTGACATGTTATAAGATTACATTGTTGCGTTACGCTATAACGTGTGAGATACAGGCGGGCAAGCCCCCTGTTGGACCTCTGCCGAAAAATCTCCCGCATTGCGATACGGGGCGGACTTGCCCACCGCGCGGGGGCGTTGGAGGATGGCTGCGTGAATCAGGATCCAGCTTCATGTTGACGACCACAACGAGGCCCGCCGGCGAGGATCTCGTCCGCCTCACAGGTGCCGGCGTGTACCGCGACGGGCGCTGGCTGGTGCGCGGCGTCGATCTCGCCGTGCGCCGGGGCGAGATCGTCACCTTGATCGGGCCGAACGGCTCGGGCAAATCCACCACGGCCAAGACCGCGCTCGGGCTCATCGCTCCGAGCGAGGGCCAGGCGGAGCGCTGCCCCGGCCTTGCCGTCGGCTATGTGCCGCAGAAGCTCAGCATCGACTGGACGTTGCCGCTCACCGTCGAGCGGTTCCTCTCGCTCACCGGCCGCATTTCCTCGCGCGAGACCGATCGCGTGCTGGAGGCGACCGGCATTCCGCATCTAGGCCGCGCCGAGATGCGCAATCTCTCCGGCGGCGAATTCCAGCGCGCGCTGCTGGCCCGCGCCATGGCCAGAAAGCCCGACCTTCTCGTCCTCGACGAGCCGGTGCAGGGCGTCGACTTTTCCGGCGAGGTCGCCCTTTACGATCTCATCCGCCGCATCCGCGACGACATCGGCTGCGGCATCCTGCTGATCTCGCACGACCTGCATGTGGTGATGGCGGCGACCGACCATGTCGTCTGCCTCAACGGCCATGTCTGCTGCCAGGGCGCGCCGACGGCGGTCGCCTCCAGCGAGGCCTACAAGCAGCTGTTCGGCGCCCGCGCCGATGCGACGCTCGCCGTCTACGAGCACAATCACGACCACACCCATCTGGAGGACGGGCGGGTGCTGCATGCCGACGGCAGCATCACCACGCATTGCCATCCGGACGACGGTCACCACCACCACGACCACGATCATCACCACCACGATCATGATCACGACCATGATCACGGGGCAGGGGGCGCTGCCGCATCCCCGGCCGGAGGGCGCCATGCTTGACGACTTTTTCCTGCGCGCCCTGATCGCCGGCGTCGGCGTCGCCCTCGTTGCCGGGCCGCTCGGCTGCTTCGTCGTGTGGCGGCGGCTCGCCTATTTCGGCGACACGCTTTCGCATGCCGCGCTCCTCGGCGTGGCGCTCGCCTTCCTGATGCAGGTCAACATCACGCTGTCGGTCTTCGCCGTCTCGGTGATGGTCTCGCTGGCGCTGCTCGGCCTGCAGCGGCGGGCTTCGCTGTCCTCGGACGCGTTGCTCGGCCTGCTCGCCCATTCCTCGCTGGCGCTCGGCCTCGTCGCGCTCGCCTTCATGAGCTGGGTGCGCATCGACCTGATGGGTTTCCTCTTCGGCGACATTCTCGCCGTGTCGAAGTTCGACATTCTCGCCGTCTATGTCGGCGGCGCCGCGGTGCTGGCCGTGCTGGTGATGATCTGGACGCCGCTCTTTGCGGCGACGATCAGCCGCGAGCTGGCCGAGGCAGAGGGCTTGCGCCCCGACCGGGCCAACCTGATATTCATGATCCTGCTGGCGACCGTCATCGCCATCTCGATGAAGATCGTCGGCGTTCTGCTGATCACGGCGATGCTGATTATTCCCGCGGCCACCGCGCGCCGACTGTCCGGCGGGCCGGAGCAGATGGCCGTCATCGCGGCCCTTGTCGGGGCTATTGCGGTGGTCGGCGGCTTGTTCGCCTCGCTGGAGTGGGATACGCCGTCGGGGCCGTCCATCGTCGTTGCGGCGCTGGTGCTGTTTCTCGCCAGCCTGTCGCCCTTCGCCGAGAAGCTGCCGAAGCTGTTCGGCCGGGATGAAAAGGGCTCGCGCCCGGGGGAAGCCAAGTGATGAGGACCAGTCGATGAGCGGAGAAACCCTGTCCGGCCTGACCCGCAACCAGACGCTGGTCCTGTCGGCACTGGAGCGCGCCGGCGCGCCCTTGAGCGCCTACACCATCCTCGACCAGCTGCGCGAGGAGGGCTTCCGCGCTCCGCCGCAGGTCTATCGCGCGCTCGACAAGCTGGTGGAAATGGGCGCCGTGCACCGGCTGGAAAGCCTCAACGCCTTCGTCGCCTGCCGCCATCCCGACTGCGAGGGCCACGAGACCGCCGCCTTCGCCATCTGCGAGACCTGCGGACAGGTCCGCGAGCTCAACGACGCGCATCTTGCCCACCACCTGCGCGATCTTGCCGGCAAGGACGGGTTCGTCGTGCGCAAGTCGACGGTGGAGCTGCGCGGCACCTGCGCAACCTGTCTGGCTGCTGCCTAAGACAGGCAGGAATGTCTGGCTGCTGCCTGAGGCGGGGCCTCAGCGCACCGCCGCGGCCGGTCCCGCCGCCTGCGGCAGGATGAAGGGAATCTCGCCCGCCGGTACCGCCGACACCCGCAACGGGTGGTCGAACGCCTCGGACACCAGCCGGTCGGTGATGACCTCTTTCGGTGTTCCCTGCGACAGCAGCCGGCCGCTTTTCATCACCAGGATATGGTCGGCGTAAAGCGCCGTCAGGTTGAGGTCGTGCAGCACCGCGACGACGCCGCCGCCGGCCCGCGCATAGTCGGCCGCGACATCCATGATCAGGATCTGATGGCGGATATCGAGGCTGGAGATCGGCTCGTCGAGGAACAGCCAGCGCGGCACCCCGTCCGGGCAGGGCTCCCACACCTGGCACAGCACCCGGGCGAGCTGCACCCGCTGCTGCTCGCCGCCCGACAGCGAGTGGTACTCGCGCGCGGCAAAGCCGTCGAGATCGACCCGCTCCAGCGCCTCGGCGATGCGTCGGTGCGGCGAGCCGGCAGGGAGCACGCCGCGGCGGATGCCGAGCCGCACCACTTCGGCGACCGTCAGCGGAAAGGTCAGGCTGGCATGCTGCGGCAGCACCGCGCGCAAGCCGGCCAGCGCCTCCGGCGGCAGGTCGTCGACCTCAACGCCGTTGAGCCGCACCCGTCCGCTATGGGGCAGCTCGCCGGTCACCGCCTTCAGCGTCGTGCTCTTGCCCGAGCCGTTCGGCCCGACGATCACCGTCACCTGGCCGGCCTTGGCCGCGAAGGAGACATCGCGGACGATGGGCGTGCCGCCCAGCGACACGTGCAGCGCCTCGATCTCGAGAGTGTCGTTCGCAGGCGTGGTCATGAGGTGATCAGCCCTTTCCGCCGCAGCAGGATCCACAGGAAGAACGGCGCGCCGGCGAGCGCGGTGAGAATGCCGATGGGCAGCTCCGCCGGGGCGACGATGGTGCGGCTCACCGTGTCGGCGAGGATCAGGAGGCTGCCGCCGAGCAGGGCGCAGGCAGGCAGCAGGAACCGGTGGTCCGGGCCGATGGTCAGCCGCAGCAGGTGCGGCACGACGATGCCGACGAAGCCGATGCCGCCGCTGACCGCGACGGAGGCGCCGGTCGCCGCCGCCACCGCGACGATGGCGATCCGCTTCAGCCGCTGCACGCGGATGCCCAGATGCCCGGCCGCTGCCTCGCCCAGCACCAGGGCGTTGAGCCCGCTTGCCAGGAACGGCACGCCGACCAGCACGATCGCGATGATCGGCCCCGCCGCCAGGATCTTCTCCCAGTTGGCGCCGGCCAGCGAGCCGAGCCCCCAGAAGTTGAGATCGCGCAGCTGCTGGTCGTCGGCGACGAAGACCAGAAGGCCCGTGGCAGCCCCCGCCAGCGCCGCCAGCGCGATGCCCGCCAGCAGCATCGTCGCGATGGAGGTCATGCCGCCGCGCGTGCCGATCCGGTAGAGCGCGAAGGTGGTTACGAGCCCGCCGAGAAACGCCGCCAGCGGCAGCGCGTAGATGCCGAGCACGGCAACCACCGGCGCCAGCGTCGTGGTGCCGAGCACGATCATCGAGGCGGCGCCCAGCCCTGCGCCGGCCGACACGCCGACGATGCCGGGATCGGCGAGCGGATTGCGGAACAGGCCCTGCATCACCGCGCCGGACACCGCCAGCGCCGCGCCGATCAGCGCGCCGAGCAGCACGCGCGGCAGCCGCACATCCATCAGCACGATCCGGTCGCGCAGCTCCGAAGGACTGGCCGCCTCGCCCTGGCCGAACAGCCCGTTGATGGCCGTCGACAGGCTGATCTGCAATGCGCCGGTGGTCAGGGAGAACAGCATCACCGCGACAAGCAGCACGGCGAGGCCGGCGATCACCAGCCGTGCCAGCGGCTCGCGATCGCCAAGGCGCGCCCGGGCGGCCACCCGCTCGGGCAGCAGCCGTTCGGACAGGGACGAGGTGGTCAGGCTCACGGGGCGCGCCTCCTTCTACAGGCCCATGTCGGCCAGCTCCGCCGACAGGTCGCGCACGGCAGCGCCGGTGCGCGGGCCGAAGCCGATCAGGTAGAGGCCGTCCATCTGGATCAGCCGCTTGTTCTGCCCGGCCGGCGTCTGGGCCAGCGCGGCATTGGCGAACACCTGCTCGGCGGAGGCGGTGTGGCCTTCGCCGCGGCTGATCATCAGGATCACGTCGGGGGCAGCGGCGATCAGCGCTTCGTCGTTGATCTGCTTGTAGCCCTCGAACACGCCCATGGCGTTGGTCGCGCCGGCCATCTCGATGATGCCGTTGGCGGCCGTGCCCGTTCCGGAAGCGAGGATCCGCCCGCCGTTCATCGACAGGATGAAGAGCACGCGCGCATCGCGCCCGCGCGCCTTCGCTTCAGCCACCGCCGCGTCCAGTTCCGCGCCCACCTGCTCGGCGAGCTTCGCCGCCTTGTCGCCCGCGCCGATCGCCTCGCCCACCTTCTCGATCTTGCCGAGAATGCCGGCGCGGTCGAAGGTCTCGGGCACTGCGACGTAGGGCACGCCGGCCTCGCGCAGCACGGCGAGCGCCTCCGGCGGGCCGCTGCCTTCCAGCATCAGGATGGCGTCGGGCCGCACGGACAGCACGCCCTCGGGCGAAAGCGCGCGCATGTAGCCGACATCGGGCAGCTCGGTGGCCGCGTCCGGGAAGCCGCTGGTGGAGTCGCGCGCCACCAGCCGGCCTTCCTCGCCGAGCGCATAGACGATCTCGGTGACCGAGCCGCCGATGGAGACGATGCGCTGCGCGCCCGAGATGTCTCCGGCCTCTTCGGCAAAGGCCGGGGAGGCGGGCAGGGTGAGCACCGCCGCAAGCGCGATGCGGCGAAGCGCGCGGCCGAGCGGCCGTTGGGAAAGAAGGGTCATGATCCGTCCAGGCTTGTCGTGTTTCACTCGGCGGCGACGGTCTCAGGGCGCGCCAGCCCCTCGACCAGCTCGCGCCAGTCGGTGCGCTCGACCTTGCCTTCCTTGCGCACGCCGAAGAACTGGATGATCAGCGTGCCGTCGGCGTCATAGGCCTCGATGGAGGTCACATGGCCGTCGCTGGTCGGCTTGCGCACGGCCCAGGCCTCGGTGATGTGGTCGGTGCGCAGGTGCAGGTGAAAACCGGGATCCATCACGTTGATCCAGGGGCCCATCGGCGCGATCTTGGCGATGGGTCCGGAATGGATCTGGATGCAGCCG
This sequence comes from Stappia sp. 28M-7, assembly GCF_014252955.1. Lineage (NCBI taxonomy): Bacteria > Pseudomonadati > Pseudomonadota > Alphaproteobacteria > Hyphomicrobiales > Stappiaceae > Stappia > Stappia quadratibracata. The sequence continues at coordinate 2,120,012 of NZ_JACMIA010000001.1, forward strand.
CGATTGCCGACGAAGCACATGATCGGCTGGCCGCTGTCGGCCGCCGCCTGCATCATTTGCGGCACCGCGCCCTCGGCCAGCGGCCAGGCATAGTCGTCGCCGGCAAGATTCAGCGCGTTCAGCCGGTGCAGGTCGAGGTCGCGCAGCATTCCGTGGAACTGGTGCGTGTCGGTCAGCGCCTGCCAGCGCTCGCGCAGCGCGTCTTCCTTGTCGCGCTCCAGCGCGGGCCGCGCGGAGATCTCGGCCGGCGTCACCTCGCTCAGAAGACCCGGCTCCTGATCGTCGGCCAGCAGGCTCTCCACCAGCGCGTTCCAGGCCGCCATGTCGGTGCCGGGGCGCGTATGCACCTTGTGCACCGCATCGCCATGGGCGTCGAAGAACTGCAGGCTGTGCCGCTCCACGCCGTCCTCGCCGGTCTTGGCGACGGCAAAGCCGTGCACCCACACGGTCGGGAACATGCGCGTGTCGATGTCCGCGCCCAGCATCATTGCGGCGCGCTTGCCGGGCACGAAGCGGTCGTAGACGCCGATCTTCTCGTGCACCGCGCTCTCGTTGCGGGTCAGCGCCATGACTTCGCCGACGCCGCCCAGACCCTTGAAGATCTCGTCGAAGCGGATCTCGATGCGGCTGACGCCCAGCCCGCAGAAGGCGGAGACGAATTCCGCCTCGCTCAGCTCCAGCATGCGGGCGAGGTCGCGCTCGCGCATCTTGGGGTTCTCGGCGCGCATGCGGCGGACGTGTTCGTAATCGGTAGTTTCGCGAGTCATGGGGTCACCTTGTTGCAAGCGGCCGTGCCGCGATCCGCGCCTGGCGGTCTCGCGCCCATACGGGCCGGTCGTGTTCGACCTGGGCTTGCACCTTTCCCGGAAGGCTCCGGGTCCGGCGCGGCTCTGCGCGCCACCGCGGTTTTCCGGTGGAAAGGCTGTGCTGGCTAAGGTGCCGAACGGGTTGCCTGTGATCGGATCGCCGATCTCATACTTGACTCAATTACTCATGTTTTGTAACGACATCAATACCTGAGCAAGTTTCTCAAGTTTTATCAACATTCGACGAGCAAGCAAGCGCATGCCAGCGAGCGATCGAGCACGATTGGAGATGTCAAATGGGGCTGGCAGGCTCGTACAGGACTGAAAGGACGGTGGCGGGCAGGGCCGCTGTCCTGATGAGCGGCGTGGCATTTTGCGCGCTGAGCGGGGTTTCGGGCGCCTTGGCGCAGGACGTTGCGGCGGAGGGCGACACCGGTCGCGCGACCATGCTGCAGCGCGTCGTCGTCGGCGCAGGCGCCGAGAAGGTGGCGATCGACACGCCGCAGGCGGTGACCGTCCTCGATCAGGAAAGCATCGATGCCGAGCAGGCGACGACCATCGGCGAGCTGTTCCGCCAGGTGCCGGGCGTCACCATCGTCGGCAGCGACCGTATCGGCGGCCAGTCCTTCAACATCCGCGGCATCGGCGATCTCGGCTCGTCGGACGAATCGAAGATCATCGTCGCGGTCGACGGCGCGGTGAAGTTCTACGAGCAGTACCGCATGGGCTCGTTCTTCTCCGATCCCGAGCTCTACAAGCAGGTCGAAGTGCTGCGCGGCCCGGCGTCCTCGACGCTCTACGGGGCAGGCGCCATCGGTGGCGTGATCAACTTCCAGACCAAGGATCCGGAAGACTTCATCAAGCCGGGCCAGACTGCCGCCGTACGTCTCAAGACGATGTACGATTCCAACAAGGACGGCGCCATGGCGTCCGTCACCGCGGCCTATGCCTTCTCCGACCAGACCTCGATGCTGCTCAACGGCAACTTCCGCCGCTCCGGCGAGTACGAGAACGGCCTCGGCCAGCCGATCCCCGGCTCGGACTTCGAGTCCTTCTCCGGCCTTGCCAAGATCGTCCACCGCTTCGGCGACAACAACGAGCAGTCGGTCCGCCTGTCCTACGAGCGTTGGCAGAGCGATGCGGACGACACGGCCTACTCGCAGACCGGCACGCTGCCCTTCGGCACCATCGACCGCGAGATCCTCGACCAGACCGTCGTCTTCGCCTACGAGAACCCGGCCAGCGACAATCCCTGGCTCGATCTCAAGCTGAACCTGTCCTTCTCGGACACCAAGGTGAACCAGAGCAACGCCTCGGCGCCGATTCCCTCGCCGTTGTTCTTCGACAGCGAATACGGCTACCGCACCTGGTCGGGCCGGCTGGAGAACACCTTCGACTACGAAGGCGAGAACATCCGCAACTACTTCACCTTCGGCACGCAGCTCAGCTACCAGGAGCGTGTCGGCGACACCGTGTTCGGCAAGGTCTCGTTCCACCCCGAGGGCACGGACACCAAGGCCGGCTTCTTCGCGCAGAACGAGTTCATCTGGAACGACCGGCTGACCCTCATTCCGGGCGTGCGCGTCGACTTCGTCAATCTGGATCCTTCCAGCAGCGTCATCGGCGGCAGCCAGCGGCACGAGACGGCGTTCTCGCCCAAGCTCGCGGTCATGTACAAGCTGAACGACACGTTCTCGCTGTTCGGCTCGCTCGCCCATACCGAGCGCGTGCCGACGCTGGACGAGCTCTATTCGACCAACGTGCCGGACACCAGCTATCCGGGCGGACGGACAGTCAGCCCGAACCTGACCAAGGAAAGCTCGAACGCGGTCGAGATCGGCTTCACCATGCAGGCGTTCGACCTGTTCACCTCCGGCGACGGCCTGCAGGTCAAGACCACCGGTTTCTACAACGACCTGAAGGACATGATCGCGCCGAACCCGGCACGCGGTCAGGCGACCCCGGTCTCGTACTACGTCAACATCAACGCCGCCGAGATCATGGGCGTCGAGGTCGAGGCCTCGTACGACTCCGAGTTCTTCTTCGGCAGCCTGGCCTTCAGCCACATCCACGGCGAAGACAAGTCGACCGGCGCCACGCTGACCACCATTCCGGCCGACACGCTGGCTGTGACGCTCGGCGGCCGCCTGCCGGACTACGACCTGTCCTTCGGCTGGCGTGGTCTGTTCGCCGGCTCCATCGGCACCGGCGCCACTGCGCGGGCGGGCGGCTTCGGCGGCTATGCGGTGCATGACCTGTTCGCCGACTGGAAGCCGGACGAGGGCATGATGGCCGGTTTCGAGGTCCGCGGTGCGGTGGAGAACCTTTTCGACAAGCAGTATCGCAACAACCTCGCCGGCGATGACGGCAAGGGACGCACGTTCAAGTTGACTCTGGCCAAGACCCTTGGATGGTAAGGCGCATGGGAGAAACGAATGGGACGCAGACTTGAAATCGTGGCTGCGGCGGCTTTGACCGCCGCGGCCCTGTGGGCCGGTCAGGCGCGGGCGGCGGAGGAGGCTTCGCCCGAGGCGGCTTCCGTGTCCGGCCTTCACATCGAGCTGAACCGGGTTGCGGACAATGGCGGCGGCGGGTGCCGCCTTACCTTCGTTGTGCGCAATGCGACGGGCGGCGAGGTGCCGCAGCCGCGATTCGAGTTTGTGCTCTTCGACAGCGACGGGCTCGTCGACCGGCTGACCACCTTTGACTTCGGTGCGCTCGCGCCGGAAAAGACCTCGGTTCGCCAGTTCGATCTGGCGGGCGTCGCCTGCGGCAAGCTTGGCCGCATCCTCGTCAACGGTCCGGCTCAGTGCGGCGAGGGCGGTGCTGCGGCCCATTGCCAGGCGCAGCTGTCGCTCGCCAGCCGGGCCGAAATACCCCTCGGCCGCTAGGCTGAAACCCGATCGGCCTCAGGCCAAGAGAGCTACACGGGCCGAACGGCCCCGGAACTTCATGAGCTGTTAGGAACGCACCCATGTCTTTCGCCGACATTCTCGCCTCGATCTCGGGCTTCCTGGAGCTCGGCGGCCCCGTCGTCGCCGTGCTCGCCGGCCTGTCCGTGATCGCCCTGACTGTGGTGATTCTGAAGCTCGTGCAGTTCTGGACGCAGCGGGTCGGCCGTCCCGGCCGGGCCGAGGCGGCCGTGCGCCTGTGGGGCCATGGTCGCCGCCGCGAGGCATGGCAGGCGCTCGGCGACATCCGCAGCGCCTCGGAGGAGGCCGTCGCCATCGCCATGCAGTCGGGCGAGGGCGGCGCTGCCGTCGACAAGGCGCTGGTGGAGGAAGACATCGCCCGCGCCGCGACCCGCCGCCTGCACCGCTACAATGCCGGCATGAAGGCGCTCGACGCCATCGCCCAGATCGCGCCGCTGCTCGGCCTGTTCGGCACCGTGCTCGGCATGATCGAGGCGTTCCAGAAGCTCCAGTCGGCGGGCAATGCGGTCGATCCGTCGCTGCTTGCCGGCGGCATCTGGGTGGCGCTGCTGACCACCGCTGTCGGCCTTGCCGTCGCCATGCCGGTCTCGCTCGTCGTCACCTATCTGGAAGGCCAGATCGAGAACGAGAAGGTCGCCATCGAGACGCTTGCCTCCGCCGTGCTGCTGGAGCAGGCGCGCGGCGGTGCCCGCGCGACCTTTGAAGAGGTCGAGGCGGGGGGCTACGAACAGGTGGCCAATGCGCATTGACTTTGCCAGTCCGCGCCGGCGCCGGCTGTCGCTGACATCGCTGATCGACGTGATCTTCCTCTTGCTGCTGTTCTTCATGCTGTCCTCGACCTTCACGCGCTTCGCGCAGGTCGATCTGGCGGCGCCCGGCGGCGGCACGGGCGGGGCCGTCACCCGGCCGGACATCTTCGCGACCGTTGATGCGAACGGCCTCACCGTGAACGGCACCCTCATCGATCCTGAAGCACCGGGCACTGCCGTTTCCGCGCTCGTCGAGGCCGGGGCGAAGACCGCGCTTCTCGTCCCGCGCGAGGGCGCCCGCGCCCAGGATCTGGTGAGCGCGCTCGAGCTGCTGCGCGGCGGTGGCGAGCTCAAGGTGATCGTGGCGAGGCCGAAATGATCAAGGTTCGCCAGAAGCCGCCCAAGCGTCAGGCGGAAAGCACCATCTCGCTGATCAACATCGTCTTCCTGATGCTGATCTTCTTCCTCATCGCTGGCCAGCTGGCCCCGCCGGTCGACCCGGACGTCACGCTTGTCGATACGACCGAGGCGCCGCCGCTGGCCCCGCCCGATGCGTTGTTCGCCGACAGCGAGGGGCGCCTGTCCCATCGCGGTCAGCCGGTCGAGATCCCCGCCTATCTCGCGGCGCTTGGGGCCATGGGGGAGGCGCAAGCGCCCCTCACGGCCGACGGCGTGACTGCGCCCGGCGAGGATGCCGGCAATGGCGGCCCCAACGTGTTGCTGGCCGTCGACCGCGATCTCGATGCCGCGCGCATGCTGGAGATCGCAGACCAGTTGTACCGGGCCGGCGCCGGCAAGGTATCGCTCGTAACCAGGGGAGCTGAGTGATGAAGCTGAGACCGCATCATGTGGCAGCGGCTCTCATGATCTCGACGGCGGTTCACGCTTCGGCGGTCGCCGTCATCATGCACGAGAGTTCCGGGGTCCAGATCGAGGGCGGTGGCACCGTCCTGTCGGCCGAACTCGGCGATGCCTTCGTCGACGCGCTGCAGGCCGGCGCCGACGGCGAGCACACCGAGGTCAACAGCGAGACCTCGGAGGTGGTGACCCCCATCGACGCGCCGGAAGGCGAAAAGCCGGTGGAGCACGCCACGGCGCTGGAGGAATCCTTGAGCGAGGAGGCGACCGCGCCGGAGGTCCCGCACAGCGAGACCGTGCCGCCGGAAGAGGTGGTCGAGGCGGTCCAGCCGCAGGCCGAGCCCACGCCGCAGGTGAGCGAAACCGTCGAGGCGAAGCCGATGGAGATGGCGGCCCTTGCTCCCGGCATTGTCGCAACGGCCGTGCCCACCGCCGTCGAGACCGCGACCGAGGTTCCCGAGGCTGCCCCCGTCCAGGCCAGCGTCTCGCCGGTCGAGGCGCAGCCCGTTCCCTCGACCGAGCGGCTCGAGGCGGCCGCCGCCGTGCCCATGCCGCAGGCCAGGCCCAAGGACCTGAAGATCGCCGAGGTCCGACGCGAAGCGCCGGCCCGCAAGGCCGATACCGTCAAGCGTCAGAAGGAGAAGGCCGCAAGCGTCCGCTCGAAGAAGACCACCAGCGGCCATGGCGGCAACTCGAGCGCTACGGCCAACAAGGGCGGCGCACAGCGCATCGGCAAGTCGAAGGAGTTCGGCAATGCCGACGCCTCCAGGTATCAGGATGCGATACACAGCCGGATCGAGCGTGCAAGGCGTCGCGGCAGGGTCGGTCGGATGCGTGGAAAAGCGGTGGTATCTTTCGTCGTCGCCAGCAATGGCGGGCTCGCCGGCGTGCGCCTGATACAGAGTTCGGGCAACGAGATCATCGACAAGGCGGCGTTGAAGACGGTGCAGCGGGCTCAGCCGTTCCCCAACATCCCGCCGGAGGCTCGCCGCAAGAGCTGGGCCTTTACGGTGCCGATCGAATACGAGTGATCTTGAGACGCCATTCTCGAAATTCGGCGATTTCGATACGGAATTTCGCAAAATTCGTCTCAAGGCATTTCAGGCCGGATATGCCCGGGCGGGACCACCGTCCGGGCATTCGCTTTTGAAGGGCTTGTCCCCGTCTCGTCGGTGCGGGCGGGGCGATGTCAGTACCGCCCGTCCGCGGCCGTCAGGTTGCGATGCGCCTTGTAGAGCTCGTGCGCCACTTCCGCCCGGTCGTCGCGGTTGCGCACGGCCATGTTGGTGTCGGCTGCGATGAGGCGCAGATGCGTGCGCAGGATTGCGGCGTGGTCGCCGCGCGAGACCTGGGCCATGCGGCCGATGGCCTGGATGAGGCGCAGCGCCACCATGACATTGCCGCTGGAGGCGCGCCGCATCGGATGCAGCGCCGTGCCGACGATCTCCTTCACCTCGATCAGCTCCAGCCAAACTCGCGGCTTGCCCTCCTTGTCGCAGATCAGCGAGGACGGCGCGCCGCGTTGCAGGATGATCGCCAGCGAGGCGGACAGCTGGTCCAAGGCACTGATTGCCGTATAGGAATCGTTGATGCCCGGCGACAGCGCCCGCAGCGCGATCTCGACATTGAGGTGGACGTTGAAGAGGATGTCCCCGTCGGCGGAGCGGGCATCGGCCAGCAGCACCGAGCGGTGCACCGCCTCCGCCAGCGCCTTTTCCTTGCCGTCGACCCGGTGAAGGATCGCAATCGGCGTGCCGGCAATGATGAAATGGCCGGGCCGCGCCACCACCTGCACGAAGCCGTCTTCCTCCACCGCATGCCGCAACAGGGCCTCCGCCTGAACGGCGGTGACATAGCCGGACGAGCGCGCCAGGACCGGCTCTCCCTCGCCTTGCGGAATGGCGTTGCGGTCGTCCGGCTCCTCCTTCGGCTCGTCGGCGAGCAGCCGGTCGATGGCCGAGCGCAGCGAGCGCTGAGTGCGGGCGATCTCGTTATCCACCATCACCCGGCGGGCCGTGTCATGCACGAAATACACGACCCAGAAGAAGCTGGTGGTGGCGAGCGCGATGGCGATCGCGACGGACAGGCGAGGCACTTCCTCGTCGCCCACCACATAGAGGACAAAGAGGGAATAGAGGAAAGTGGCACCGAGCAGGCCGATGGTCGATTGATTGACACGATTGGCGGTAAAGGTTTCCAGCAGCCGTGGTCCGATATTGCCCGCCGCCAGCGTGAAAACGACCAGGGTGAGGGAATAGACTAGGCTGATCACCGTCATCATCGCCCCGGCGATTGTGCCCAGGACGGACCGGGCGCCGCTCGCGGAGATGTTGAGGAAGGGCAGCGCCTCGAAGACGGGATCGACGATATCCGTGCGGTCGATGGAGACCGCAAGACCGGCCAGCAGCAGGCCACATAATGCCAGGACGGCCGGCACGAAAAGGAAGCCCCTAACCATGCGCTGCAACCGAAGCAGGGAAAGGCTCTTGAACACGACGTCTCCCGTGGATCATCCGTTTTTCGGGCAGGCGGCGCCGACCTCGTTGCCCGCAAGCCTATACGCTTGTTGCAGGGCGAGGCGAGGGGGGATTGCATTTGCCGCCGCTCTGCTGCTCGCCATGACGGCCTCCGGGGTCGGCGCCAAGGCGCCGTTGCCGCAGCCAAGACCCTACCAGGCCGCCCCCGCGCAGGACGGGCGGGGACAGGCAGAGGATATCCCGGCGCACAAACCGGCAGTCGCCGGTGCCGCAGACAGCGCGGCCCTGCCGCGCCCCAAGCCGCTTGTCCCCGGTTTTGCGTCCGCCGGCCCGGCGGGCGATGCCGGGAACAGCCACTTCGCCTCCGCACCCGCGAGCGGGGACAAGCCTGCGCCGGACAGCGAGGCCGTCACCGGGTGTATCGAGGCCCTGCGCCGGGTCGGCGCCACCTTCGAGCGGGTGCCGCCCGTCCCGGGGGCGGGCGCCTGCGGCATCGAGGACGCGGTCTCCGTCTCGGCGGTCGGCGGCATGGCGCTGGTTCCCGAAGCCGTGCTCTCCTGCGAAACGGCGGCCGTTGCCGCACGTTTCGCCGCGCAGGTCATCGCACCGCTGGCCAGCTCCACCCTCGGCTCGGACGTGGCCCAGATCCGCGTCGCGGCCTCCTATCATTGCCGGGGCCGCAACCGCATCGCCGGAGCGCGGCTGAGCGAGCATTCCTTCGGCCGGGCCATCGATATTCGCGGGCTCATTCTGGAGGACGGGCGGGAGTTCGCCGTCGCCCCGCGCCAGACCGGCGGCGATGCGCGCGCTGCGACGAAGCTCCAGAAAGCGCTGCGTGCTGCGGCATGCGGACCCTTCACCACCGTGCTCGGGCCCGGCTCGGACGCCTATCACAACGATCACTTCCATCTCGACACCAAGCCGCGTCGTTCGCCCTATTGCCGCTAACTTGTTGAAGGTGAAAGACGCCTTGCACGCGCCGTGCGTCCGGAGTGGGGCAGGTTCGAAAATCGAAATGGAAACATGATCTTGCCGGACATTCTTGAATCTGAATTTCGTTCGAGAATGTCGTAAGATGCCCAGCACCTGAGCTCCGGGTGACCGGCGGGGGCATAGCGCTTTCTCCAGGCGGGGCTGACACAGATCAAGGCGCGCCGCCCGGCATCTGTCAGGATCAAGCTTCGGTCTGCGGACCGCACCGTCCCACGCCCAGCGTTTTTCGAGGCCGCCGTGACCAAGCCTGCGCAAAAGAAAACGGAACTCCTTGCCGGGACCGCCCTTGCCGCGGTCGGCACTCCGCCGGCCGTGCCGCCGGCGGTCGTGCGAGGCCCGCAGGAGCCTGCCCGCCATCTGCACGAAACGATGGATCGCAGCGTGCGCGCCGCCGTTGCGCGGGTGACCGGCGGGCTTTCGCCGCATGCCTTCATGGAGGCCTGGAGCGACTGGGCGCTGCACATGAGCCGGGCGCCCGGGCGCCAGCTGGAGCTGCTTGAACGAGCACAGGAAAACGCGCTGAAACTGGCGGCGGCCTGCATGCCGGGTGCCGAGGGCGAGGCGAGCGCGCCCTTTGTCCCGAAGGATTTCGACCACCGTTTCGAGCATCCCGGCTGGGAGCAGATGCCGTTCCGCGTCTGGAAACAGGGCTTTCTTGCGGTTCAGGACTGGTGGGACCACGCGACCGACCGCCTGCGCGGGCTGGAGGAGCAGGATGCCAACCGCACCCGCTTCATGGCGCGGCAGATGCTCGACCTCGTCTCGCCCTCCAACTTCCCCTTGACCAATCCGGAGATCATCGAGGCGACCGTCCGGCAGGGCGGGCGCAATTTCGTGGAAGGGGCGACGCATTTCTCGCAGGACATGGTCAAGACGCTGACCCAGCGCCACGACCCGCCGCCCGAGGGCTACAGACTGGGCACCGACCTCGCGTGCACGCCCGGAACGGTCGTTTACCGCAATGATATCATTGAGCTTATCCAGTATGCGCCGGCGACCGGGACGGTGCAGGCCGAGCCGATCCTGATCGTTCCGGCCTGGATCATGAAGTACTACATCCTCGACCTGTCGCCGCGCAGCTCGATGGTGAAATACCTCGTCGAGCAGGGCTTCACGGTCTTCATGATCTCCTGGGTGAACCCCACCGCCGAACAGGCGGACCTGTCGCTGGAGGACTACCGCACGCGCGGCGTCATGGCCGCGCTGGACGCCATTTCGACCATCGTTCCGGAGCGCCGCATCCATGCCGTCGGCTATTGTCTCGGCGGCACGATGCTGGCGATTGCCGCGGCCACGATGGCGCGCGACTGCGACGAGCGCCTTGCCTCGATCACGCTGATGGCCGCGCAGGTGGATTTCGTCGAAGCCGGGGAATTACTGCTCTTTCTCGACGAGAGCCAGGTGGCGTTCCTGGAGGATATGATGTGGGACCAGGGTTACCTGGACCGCCCGCAAATGGCGCGCACCTTCGCCGCGATCCGCGCCGAGGACCTGATCTATACCCGCGCCGTGCGGCGCTATCTGCTCGGCCAGGACGATCTTCCCACCGATATCGGTGTCTGGAACGGGGATACGACGCGGATGCCGGCGCGCATGCACTCGCAGTATCTGCGCGGTCTGTTCCTTGAAAACCGGCTCACCGCCGGCCGTTTCGCGGTCGAGGGGCGGGTCATCGCCCTGAAGGATATCTCGGCGCCGATGTTCGTCGTCGCCACCGAGACCGATCACATCGCCCCGTGGAAATCCGTCTACAAGACCCAGCTTTTCACCAACAACGACCTGACCTTCGTGCTGACCAAGGGCGGGCATAATGGCGGTATCCTGAGCGAGCCGGGCCATCCGCGCCGGCACTATCGCCTGTCGCATCGCCCGGCCGGCGCCCATTATTCCGGCCCCGACGGCTGGCAGGAGCAGCACCGGCCGCGTCCCGGCTCCTGGTGGCCGGAATGGTCTTCCTGGCTTCTTGCCCGCAGCAGCGGAGAGGGGATACCTCCGGCCATCGGCGCGCCGGACAAGGGGTTACCCCCGCTCGAGCCCGCTCCCGGCAGCTATATCCATTTGGCCTGAGGGCCAGTTGGGGAAGGGGATAAAAAACATGAGTGAAATACTCTTGAATTAGCTCTCCCGTCGGAGTAGCTCTCGCGCATCCCCCTCAGATGCGCGGACTAATCCTCATGTCTTTCAGACTTCCCCTTGCCGCAGCCACGCTCGCTCTGGCCTCTCTTGCCCTCTCGCCGGCCCAGGCCGAGCCGACCAGCTATCCGCTGACGATCACCAATTGCGGTGTGGAGGTCACGATCGAGAAGGCGCCGCAGCGGGCGGTTGCGCTCGGCCAGAACAGCGCGGAAATCCTGCTGCTGCTGGGACTTGAAGACCGTCTCGTTGCCTCCGCCTTCTGGCCGACCAAGGTGTTGCCGGAGCTCGCCGAGGCGAACGAGAAGGTGAAGCTGCTCACCGTGGAACTGCCGACGCTGGAGTCGATCCTGGCACAGGAGCCGGACTTCATTGCCGCCCAGCTGCCGTTGCTGCTCGGGCCTGACAGCAAGGTGTCCAAGCGCGAGGATTTCGATACGCTCGGGATCCCGAGTTACCTGGCTCCGGGCATCTGCAACACGCGCAAGGACACCGGCGACTTCTATGGCAGCCGCCAGCAGCTTTGGAACATGGACCTCCTGTACCAGGAGATCGAAGAGCTTGCGCGGATCTTCGACGTTGCCGACCGCGGCGAGCAGCTGATCGCCGAGTTCAAGAAGCGCGAGGCGGACCTGCGTGCCCGTTTCGGGAACAACCCGGACCTGACCTTCCTGTTCTGGTTCTCCAGCCCGTCGGTGGCTGACAATGCCTATCTCGGCGGCAAGAACGGCGCCTCCGGCTTCATCGCCGATGTGCTGGGCGGTCGCAACGCCATCACCACCGAGACCGAATGGCCCACCGTGGGCTGGGAAGGCATCATCGCCGCCAATCCGACGGTGATCGTCGCGGCCTCCCTCGACCGTGATCGCTGGGATCTCGACAAGGTGGAAAACAAGATCGCCTTCCTGAAGAACGATCCGACGGTCAGCCAGATGGAGGCCGTGAAGAACGGCTATATCGTCACCATGAACGGGGCGGCGATGAACCCGACCATCCGCACCATCTACGGCGCGGAGGAAATCGCGGTCCAGCTCGAGGCGCTCGGGCTGCTGAAGTGAGGATATCCCCGTCCAGGGCGAGCCTGCGGTTCGCGGTATTGCTCGTGGGGGCGCTGGCAATCCTGATGCTGGCGATCGCCACGGCGGTGGGGATAGGCGAGATGCATATCCCGCTGCGAACCGTCGTGCTCGCCGTGACCAACCAGTTCGGCTGGACCTCAGCGGAGATCAGCCGCATCCAGGCCAGCGTCATCTGGGACCTGCGGCTCAGCCGTGCGCTCGTCGCCGCCCTTTGCGGCGCGGGCCTGGCTATGTGCGGTGCTATCCTCCAGTCGTTGCTGCGCAATGCGCTGGCCGAGCCCTATGTGCTCGGCATCTCGGCCGGCGCCTCCACGGGGGCCGTCGCGGTCATTATCCTCGGTGTCGGCGCAGGCGCGGTCACGCTCTCGATGGGCGCCTTTGCCGGGGCGCTGGCGGCCTTCGTCTTCGTGGCGGTCCTGTCTGGCGGCGGGCGGGGCGGGGCCGACCGTACCATCCTGTCCGGTGTCGCGGCCGCCCAGCTTTTCAATGCGCTCACCGCCTATGTCGTCACCACCTCGGGCAATGCGCAGCAGGCGCGCGACGTGATGTTCTGGCTGCTGGGGAGCCTCGGCGGCGTGCGCTGGCCGGAGTTCCAGTTGCTTGCCGTGGTGATCGCGCTCGGTCTTGGCATGTGCATCTGGTATGCACGCGCGCTCGATGCCTTCACATTCGGCGATGACGCCGCCGCCTCCATGGGCATACCCGTGGAGCGAGTCCGCATTATCCTCTTCACTGTCACCGCGGTGATGACGGCGACCATCGTCAGCATGGTCGGGTCCATCGGCTTCATCGGCCTGGTCGTCCCGCATGCGGTGCGCTTCCTCATCGGGCCCGGCCACATGCGCTTGCTGCCGGCCTGCTTGCTGGTCGGCGCCGTGTTCATGGTGCTGGCCGATATCGTCTCGCGCAGCATCATGGAGCAGCAGACCCTGCCCATCGGCATCGTCACGGCTCTGGTGGGCGTGCCGTGTTTTGCGCTGATCCTGTACCGCGCGAGGCCTGCGACATGAGCGTGCGTGCCGAAAATCTGGTGTGGCGCGTCGGGCGCAAGACGATCGTCGACGACGTGTCGTTCGATGTCGAGCCTGGCAAGGTGCTCGGGCTGCTGGGGCCGAACGGCTCGGGAAAGTCGTCGCTGCTGCGCCTGCTCGCCGGGCTGCGGCGCCCGGCGTCCGGCCGCGTGCTGCTCGACGGGACGGATATCGCGCGCACCGGCCGCCGGGAGCTGGCGCGGCGCGTGGCGCTGGTTCAGCAGCACGCCGCGACCGATGTGAACGTGACGGTGGAGGATGTGGTGCGCCTTGGCCGCACGCCGCATCGCGGTCCGCTTGCGGCCTGGAAGCCGGCCGATACCGAGGCCGTGGACACCGCTCTGGAACAGGTCGGCATGACCGGGTTTCGCCGCGAGGCTTGGCAGAGCCTGTCGGGCGGCGAGCGCCAGCGTGTCCACATCGCCCGCGCACTGGCCCAGCAACCGCGCGAGCTGTTCCTCGACGAGCCGACCAATCACCTCGACATCCAGCACCAGCTCGAGTTGCTGCGTCTCGTCGCGCAGCTGGGGCTGACGACGATCGTCGCGCTGCACGATCTCAACCATGCGGCGATGTTCTGCGATCGGCTGCTGGTGCTGCACCGGGGACAGGTTGTCGCCAGCGGCGTGCCCGCCGACGTGCTTACCCCCGATCTGCTCCGCGAGGTCTTCCGCGTGGATTGCGACTTCCTGAATTCGGACGACGACGTCCTGCGCATCCTTTTCAGGAAATAGCGCCTTTACACAAAGCAGGAGCTTTTCGGAAAAGCGTGGCTGCATAAGCCGCGCCAGCGGTCGTGCCGCCCCGTCTCGCCGCCCGTTTCCGTCCCGCTGTCCGGTTCAGAACCGGACAGCAAAGCCCATCCTGCCGCCGGCCGAGGCCTGGCCATCTCCCTCGATATTGAAGAGGAGTGCGCCGTCCAGGCTCCACATGCCGCCATTGGCGAGTTCCACACCCGCGCCGACCGATCCGAACGCCCCGGATCCGCCAAGACCCGCGAAGCCGCCCGTCAGGGCTATGCTCGGGGTCACGACCATGCCGTCTTCGAGGATAAACTGCCGGGCAAGCTCGGCGCCCAGGCTGACGCGCAGCTGTTCGACCGTGAAGCCGTCCATTCCCACGACGTTGCCGGCAGCGTTCCTGACGCTGTAGTCGTCGATCTTTTCCGACAGGTAGACTGCCCGCAGCTTGGGCGCCAGCGTCGTCGCTTCGTCGAGCTGCCACACCCCGGACAGCGATGTATCGAACATCCACCGGCTGGTGTCGAACTTGCCGTCCCAGAACCGCGTGTCGATATCGTTCGACGATCCGCCGTAGAGCAGGCTGGTATCCCAGAACACGCCGCGGCCGAGTTCGAACGAGGCATAGGGGCCAACGAACCAGCCGTTGCCCGTCAGCCGCGCATCGTCGCGGGTCGGATCGCTCATCCGGTCGAAGTGGAAGGAGACGCCGATGAGGGCGCGCTCAGACAGCAGATAGTCCGCACCGGCCGAGAACAGCGCGAAGGTGCCCCAACGGCTGTCGTTCGCATTGCGATTGTGCACGGCGAAGGTGCCATCGACCCACACGTTGAAGGCGGACGTATCGACACCGAGGCTGCGTTCGATCGCGTCGCTCGCCGCGGACATCTGCGCCAGGCTGGTCGCGAACCCGAGGGTCACTCCCTGCGAGGAGGGCATCATCCGCATGTTGATGACATCGCGCGCCGATTTCATCTGCCGCCGCTCGCGCAAACCCGGGATCTTGATCGTGGAGCTCAGCAGGTTCTGGCGCGTCTGGACGAAATCATGGACCAGCCCGTGGACTTCGTTGGCAACGGCCTGCGGATCGTAGCCCAGGGAGTAGACCACCGTGCCCACATTGGACGTGCCGAGCGAACTGGTGAGGGTGAAACGCACCCGCACCTGGCCCGAATAGGTCGGGTTCGGCGTGAACTTCAGATAGAAGCCGACCGGAGCGGGGGCGCTGTCGAGCTGTGCGAACTCGCCATAGACGATCTGGGCCGTGCCGCCATTGGCCGGCTCGACCGAGACGATGGCCGCGGATTGGAATGGTCCACCCGTCGCGCCGCTCGTCAGGTTGACGTTCGGCGGCGTCGAGCCCGGCGGCACGGTCACGTCCTTGTCACTCACCGTCACGGTCTGTTCGTCGACGGTCAAGGTATAGGCTGCAGAACCCGTGACGTTGTTGGCATCGCGCGCCTGGATCGTGAAGCTGTAATTGCCCTCGGTATCGGGATCCAGCGGGCCGTTCAACTGGCCGGTCGAGATGTTGAGCACCAGGCCATCTGGAAGACTTCCCGAGGCGACGCTGTAGATATACGGCGCCGTGCCGCCGCTGGCGGTGATCGAGGTGGTGTAGTCCTCGCCGGCAGTTGCTTGCGGCAGCGCACCTCCGGCCGGCGTGAGCGCAATGACCACCGGCGCCGCATCGACCTGAATGGAGTAGGCGGCGTTGCCGGTGTCGCTGTTGGCGTCGGTCGCGGTGACCGTGAAGCTGGCTGTCTCCGCCGTGGTCGGCGTTCCGGTGAGAGCACCGTTCGAGGCGAGGGTCAGGCCGTCGGGCAGGGCGCCTGCGGTCACCGCATAGGTATAGGGCCCCGTGCCGCCGGAGGCGGAGAACGTCTGGCTGTAGGCGGTTCCCACCTCGCCATTGGCAAGGCTGCCGGCGGCCGGGCTCAAGGTGATGGTGACGGGCGCTGCATCGACCTGGATGGAGTAGGCGGCGTTGCCGGTGTCGCTGTTGGCGTCGGTCGCGGTGACGGTGAAGTTGGCGGTCTCCGCCGTGGTCGGCGTTCCGGTGAGAGCACCGTTCGAGGCGAGGGTCAGGCCGTCGGGCAGGGCGCCTGCGGTGACCGCATAGGTATAGGGCCCCGTGCCGCCGGAGGCGGAGAAGGTTTGGCTGTAGGCGGTACCCACTTCGCCATTGGCAAGGCTGCCGGCCGCCGGGTTCAAGGTGATGGTGACGGGCGCGGCATCGATCTGGATGGAGTAGGCCGCATTGCCGGTGTCACTGTTGGCGTCGGTCGCGGTGACCGTGAAGTTGGCGGTCTCCGCCGTGGTCGGGGTACCGGTGAGGGCGCCGTTCGAGGCGAGGGTCAGGCCATCGGGCAAGGCGCCAGAGGTCACCGCATAGGTGTAGGGCCCGGTGCCGCCGGAGGCGGAGAAGGTCTGGCTGTAGACGGTTCCGACCTCGCCATTGGCAAGGCTTCCGGCCGCCGGTGTGAGCGCAATGACCACCGGTGCCGCATCGACCTGGATCGAGTAGGCCGCATTGCCGGTGTCGCTGTTGGCATCGGTCGCGGTGACCGTGAAGTTGGCGGTCTCCGCCGTGGTGGGCGTTCCGGTGAGGGCGCCGTTCGAGGCGAGGGTCAGGCCGTCGGGCAGGGCGCCAGAGGTCACCGCATAGGTATAGGGACCCGTGCCGCCGGAGGCGGAGAAGCTCTGGCTGTAGGCGGTTCCGACTTCGCCATTGGCAAGGCTTCCGGCGGCCGGGCTCAACGTGATGGTGACGGGTGCCGCATCCACCTGGATCGAGTAGGCGGCATTGCCGGTGTCGCTGTTGGCGTCGGTCGCGGTGACCGTGAAGCTGGCTGTCTCCGCCGTGGTCGGGGTGCCGGTGAGAGCACCGTTAGAGGCGAGGGTCAGGCCGTCGGGCAGGGCGCCTGCGGTGACGGCATAGGTATAGGGGCTCGTGCCGCCGGAGGCGGAGAAGGTCTGGCTGTAGGCGGTTCCGACCTCGCCATTGGCGAGGCTTCCGGCTGCCGGTGTGAGCGCAATGACCACCGGCGCGGCATCGACCTGGATGGAATAGGCCGCATTGCCGGTGTCGCTGTTGGCGTCGGTCGCGGTGACCGTGAAGTTGGCGGTCTCCGCCGTGGTCGGGGTGCCGGTGAGAGCACCGTTAGAGGCGAGGGTGAGCCCGTCGGGCAGGGCGCCTGCGGTTACCGCATAGGTATAGGGACCCGTGCCACCGGAGGCCGTGAAGGTCTGGCTGTAGGCGGTTCCGACTTCGCCATTGGCAAGGCTGCCGGCGGCCGGGCTCAACGTGATGGTGACAGGTGCCGCATCCACCTGGATCGAGTAAGCCGCATTGCCGGTGTCGCTGTTGGCGTCGGTCGCGGTGACGGTGAAGTTGGCGGTCTCCGCCGTGGTCGGCGTACCGGTGAGAGCACCGTTCGAGGCGAGGGTCAGGCCGTCGGGCAGGGCGCCCGCGGTGACCGCATAAGTGTAGGGACCCGTGCCGCCGGAGGCCGTGAAGGTCTGGCTGTAGGCGGTTCCGACCTCGCCATTGGCAAGGCTTCCGGCTGCCGGTGTGAGCGCAATGACCACCGGCGCGGCATCGACCTGAATGGAATAGGCGGCGTTGCCGGTGTCGCTGTTGGCGTCGGTCGCGGTGACGGTGAAGTTGGCGGTCTCCGCCGTGGTCGGCGTTCCGGTGAGAGCACCGTTAGAGGCGAGGGTCAGGCCATCGGGCAGGGCGCCCGCGGTGACCGCATAAGTGTAGGGACCCGTGCCGCCGGAGGCCGTGAAGGTCTGGCTGTAGGCGGTTCCGACCTCGCCATTGGCAAGGCTTCCGGCTGCCGGTGTGAGCGCAATGACCACCGGCGCGGCATCGACCTGAATGGAATAGGCGGCGTTGCCGGTGTCGCTGTTGGCGTCGGTCGCGGTGACGGTGAAGTTGGCGGTCTCCGCCGTGGTCGGCGTTCCGGTGAGAGCACCGTTAGAGGCGAGGGTCAGGCCGTCAGGCAGGGCGCCTGCGGTCACCGCATAGGTGTAGGGACCCGTGCCGCCGGAGGCTGAGAAGGTCTGGCTGTAGGCGGTTCCGACCTCGCCATTGGCGAGGCTTCCCGCCGCCGGCGTGAGCGCAATGACCACCGGCGCCGCATCGACCTGGATGGAATAGGCCGCGTTGCCGGTGTCGCTGTTGGCATCGGTCGCGGTGACGGTGAAGTTGGCCGTCTCCGCCGTGGTGGGCGTTCCGGTGAGAGCACCGTTCGAGGCGAGGGTCAGCCCGTCGGGCAGGGCGCCTGCGGTCACCGCATAGGTGTAGGGCCCGGTGCCGCCGGAGGCGGAGAAGGTCTGGCTGTAGGCGGTACCCACTTCGCCATTGGCGAGGCTTCCGGCTGCCGGTGTGAGCGCAATGACCACCGGCGCCGCATCGACCTGGATGGAATAGGCCGCATTGCCGGTGTCGCTGTTGGCGTCGGTCGCGGTGACGGTGAAGTTGGCGGTCTCCGCCGTGGTCGGGGTGCCGGTGAGAGCACCATTCGAGGCGAGGGTCAGGCCATCGGGCAGGGCGCCTGCGGTCACCGCATAGGTGTAGGGCCCGGTGCCGCCGGAGGCGGAGAAGGTCTGGCTGTAGGCGGTACCCACTTCGCCATTGGCGAGGCTTCCGGCTGCCGGTGTGAGCGCAATGACCACCGGCGCCGCATCGACCTGGATGGAATAGGCCGCATTGCCGGTGTCGCTGTTGGCGTCGGTCGCGGTGACGGTGAAGTTGGCGGTCTCCGCCGTGGTCGGGGTGCCGGTGAGAGCACCATTCGAGGCGAGGGTCAGGCCATCGGGCAGGGCGCCAGCGGTCACCGCATAGGTGTAGGGCCCGGAGCCGCCGGAGGCGGAGAAGGTCTGGCTGTAGGCGGTACCCACTTCGCCATTGGCGAGGCTTCCGGCTGCCGGTGTGAGCGCAATGACCACCGGCGCCGCATCGACCTGGATGGAATAGGCCGCATTGCCGGTGTCGCTGTTGGCGTCGGTCGCGGTGACGGTGAAGTTGGCGGTCTCCGCCGTGGTCGGGGTGCCGGTGAGAGCACCATTCGAGGCGAGGGTCAGGCCATCGGGCAGGGCGCCAGCGGTCACCGCATAGGTGTAGGGACCCGTGCCGCCGGAGGCCGTGAAGGTCTGGCTGTAGGCGGTTCCCACTTCGCCATTGGCAAGGCTGCCGGCGGCCGGGCTCAAGGTGATGGTGACCGGGGCGCCCGCAGAACAGGACACGGTTAGTGTCATCGTTACAGGAACGTCCGGGGCCGATGCCGATTTGTTCACGACGACTTCAAACGCGGCAAACGTCCGGCCCGCCGAGAAGGTATAGGTTCCGGCATCCGAAATGTTGGCGTTGGTCGTTGTCGCGTCGTGGTGATCCCAGTCGTCGAAGTTTCCGACGTAATAGTTCGCGTAGGTGGGGCTGCCCTGGGTGCCGCTGCCGACAGCGCTCCAGGTCACGGTTTCGCCAACGTCGAGGCTGTCATATTCCCGGTAGAACTGAGAGGTGCCGTCCGCCGTGGTGAGCGTTCGGCCTGTACCCCAATCGCTGCTGATCTGCGAACAGGAGGCAGAGAGTGCGTGGGCGTCGATGGTGCCGGCGCACAGAGCGAGCCAGACGGTCAGGACAAGGAACGAGAACTGCACAAGCAGCCGGCGTGCCGTTCGAGACCCGGCACAAGTCATTCGAGCGTGAGAGGTGTCGTTCGTGAGCGCTGATGCCGCCCTCGCAAAGGTTGTGGGCTGGGGGGAGCATGCGCCATCTCCTGCTGTCCCATACCTGCTGGTTCCAGTTACCGGCCGTGTGCCCCGCATGCCCTGTCCCGTCAATTTTGAGGATGTATCCTCGTGAGGGCAGCTTTCTGAAATTGCGACGATTATGCGGGCCTTGCGCAATAATCCGGACCTCCGAGGCGATCTTCGTCACGACGGGTGAGTCAGGGGAAAGTGGCCCGCTCCTTAAATCGCTGGCCTCCTTATGGGAGGTGAGAGCGCTTGATCTCGATGCAACCAGAATCTGCAATTCAATCATTTCTTGAAGTGCTTCGGGCGTACGGTCAATGGCGGTAAACCATCGACCGTACAATTTATAGGTGCTGTGTCGTTATGGACGCATAGGATTATTACGGACGCGGCGGATAGAGCCCGTTGATCATGATGCAGTAGGTCATTGCCAGCGATGGCGACTGATTGCTGAAGGTGATGCCGTTACCCGTGTTGCCCACCGTGACGACACCTCCGGTGATGCCCGTCGGAACGGTAAAGCTGACGGGGCCATGGCCGGGGGTGCCGGTCAACTGGACGTCGAGGCCGCTCAGCGGAATGTCTGTCGCTGTGCTGGTGGAGGGAACATAGATGTATGCGGCCTGGGTGCCCGACGACGGAGCCTTGCCCAGATAGGAATCTGCCGCGAGGGTGCCGCCTCCGGTTTCGTCCTTTGCATTGAGTGCCGCACTAACCCCGAGCGTGCCCGGGCTCCCCGGCACGTTGACCGAAACCATGCCTCCGCCAACGCCGGTGAATGTCGCCTGATGATTGTGCGGCGGCAGGTTGGAGACAGTGAGCGTGGTGGTGGGCTGGCCGGACAGGCTTGCGAACGGCTGCGGCAACAATCCGGCACCTGCGCCGTAGTTGATGATCGCCCGGCCGCGCAGGTCCGGAAGAGCGAACTGGCCGCTCTGCGGAGACCCGCCGTACTGGGTGCCGATCAGGCTGTAGAGCGCCTGGTTGCCGTTGATAGCTATCAGCCGCCCATCCGCCGGCAGCCAGTTGTTGGGACACCAGTTGAAGGAAAAGGCACAGACGGAGCCGATGTAGGATTCGTCGTTGCAGGCCATTGCCGGTGCGGTAGTGCCGAGGACGACCATGCCTCCACCAAGACCGAGTGCTCCGGCAAGGCCGAGCGCGGAGAGGCCGCGGGCGACGGTGCGAGGCAGGCGAGTTGCGTTCCTCATGCTAATCTCCTTTTGGTTGGTGGCGGTCGAATCATGCGTCGTACGCTGGATCGCCGTCTTTTACCCTACGAAATTTCTACCCAAAGTTATAAAGATAAAAATATGCAACCGATTGAACGGGGGCGGAATGTGCCCTCTCGCAGGTGGCCGAAGAAGTGCCGAAAGAGCCGCGCGGCACGCTTCACGTGGCTGCCGAAGGCTGCAGGCCCGCGGAGGTCGCCGTCCGCGCTCTACCGACCGGCCCCCGCTACAGGTCGCGGGCCGTACACTCCGCGACGATCTCATCGCTCACCTGAAAGCTTGGCCCTCCCGGGCGACGGAGCGCGCCGATGGCGGATTCCTTGTTTGGTGCATGGGAATCCTATTTGGTACATTGCGCCGGGCCAGGGTTGAAATTCGGCGTATTTGGTGCAGAACGAGCGCGAGCGAGACACAAGGAAGCCTTTAAGTGGCTGGAAAGCTGTATCTACCGACGGTCACGCGCCTGGCCGTCGCACCGATGATGGAATGGACCGACCGCAACTGCCGAGCGTTCCACCGTCACCTGAGTTCCCATGCGCTGCTCTATACCGAGATGGTTGCCGCGGCCGCCGTCATTCATGGCGATCGGGAAAAACTCCTTGGCTTCAACGCCATGGAACACGCTGTCGCCTGCCAGCTCGGCGGATCCGATCCGCGCGAACTGGCGCAGGCCGCGCGCGTGGTCGAGGATTTCGGCTATGACGAGGTCAACCTCAATGTCGGCTGTCCGTCCGACCGGGTGCAGTCGGGCCGCTTCGGCGCCTGCCTGATGCGCGAGCCGGAGCTGGTCGCCGAAAGCGTTGCCGCCATGCGCGAGGTCGTCTCGATCCCGGTGACCGTCAAATGCCGCATCGGCGTCGACGACCAGGACCCGGGAGAGGCGCTCGACCGGCTGGCCGATACCGTCGTGGCGGCCGGTGTCGACGCGCTGTGGGTGCATGCCCGCAAGGCCTGGCTGAAAGGCCTGTCGCCCAAGGAAAATCGCGATATTCCGCCGCTCGACTACGACCGCGTCTACCGGCTGAAGCAGCGCCTGCCGGATCTGTATATCGGCATCAATGGCGGGATCTCCAATCTCGACGAGGCGGAGGCGCACCTTCAGCGCGTCGACGGGGTGATGCTGGGCCGCGCGGCCTATCACGACCCGTGGCTCCTTGCCGATGTCGACCGGCGCCTGCATGGGGCGGAAAATCCCGTTGCCACGCGCGAGGAGGCGGTCGAGGCCTTCCGTCCGTACATCCTGGCGCGGCTCGAAGAGGGCGGCCGGGCAAACCAGATGCTGCGGCACATGCTGGGGCTCTATCACGGCGTTCCGGGCGCTCGGTCCTGGCGCCGGCGGCTCACCGTGGACGCGGTGAAACCGGGCGCCGGCATCGAGGTTCTGGACGAGGCCCTTGCCGAGATTGCCAGTGCCGGACTGGACAAAGCGGCCGCCTTGGGTCAGTTAGAAGCCACGGGGTAGGCGACCGGCTGAGTCCGGCCCGCCCGTCCCCGCTTCCTTCCCGCGCCGCATCCAGTGGGGGCTTTCATGGATTTTTCGTCGATCAACGGCGAGGTCGTCGGCCTCGCGTTTGCCCTTGTTGCGTCGGGCGCCGTCGCCGGCCTGCTGGCCGGCGTCTTCGGCATCGGCGGCGGGGCGGTGCTGGTGCCGGTGCTCTACCAGTTCCTCACCTGGCTCGGCGTCGACGAGGCGGTGCGCATGCACATCTCCGTGGCGACCTCGCTCGGCATCATCGTGCCGACGTCAATCCGCTCCTTCATGGCGCACAAGAAGCGCGGCGCAGCCGACCTTGAGCTGCTGAAGAGCTGGCTTATTCCCGTTCCTGTGGGCGTCGTGATCGCCAGTCTCGTTGCGGCCTATGTCTCCGGCGACGGCCTGAAAGGCATCTTCGCGGGCATCGCCGTGATCGTCGGCCTGCGCATGCTATTCAACCGCGAGAGCTGGAAGATCGGCAGCGACATCCCCGGCAACCCGGTCAGGGCGATCTGCGGCGTGCTGATCGGCTTCTTCTCGGCGCTGATGGGTATCGGCGGCGGCGTCATGAACAACACCTTCATGACCCTCTACGGCCGGCCCATCCACCAGGCGGTTGCGACCTCGTCTGGCACCGGCGTGCTGATTTCCATTCCCGGCGTCATCGGCATGATGTGGGCCGGCTGGGGTGAGCCGAACCTGCCGGCGTTCTCGCTCGGCTACGTCAACCTCCTCGGTGTGGCGCTGATCATTCCGATCACCACGCTGGCCGCACCGTTCGGCGTCAAGATCGCCCACGCCCTGCCGCGCCGCTATCTGGAAATCTTCTTCGGCCTGTTCCTGCTGTCGGTGGCCGCGCGCTTCGCCTGGAGCCTGTGGGGCTGACGGATCACGGCTCCAGGATCAGGCGGTCGCCCTCGACGCGCCAGCTCCGGAGCCGGTCCATCGCCGACATGCCGAGCAGGCTGGTCTCCAGCGTGCCGGGATGTGCAACGAAGGCGCGCAGGTCGCGAAGCGTGTAATCGCCGATCTGCAACCGGTCCAGCTGGACCGTCGCGACCTGGGTGCGTCCGTTCGCCGTCGACACCGGAACCGTATAGGACAACGTCGCCGGGTCGATCCCGGCGGCACGCGCATCCGCATCCGTCAGCGTGACCGCCGAAGCTCCCGTGTCGAACAGGAAGTCGACATCGGCGCCGTTGACCTGTGCCGCGATGCGGTAGTGGCTGGAACGGTCGCGGATAATGGTGATGGTGCCGGTCTGCGGATCGGTAAGCGCCATGCCGGGAACCAGCGTTCCGACCACGCGGCGGGCAACCACCTCCAGTTCGTCGCGCCAGGCATAGCCGGTGACCAGCAGCGCGCCGAGGGCACCCCAGATGAGCAGGCTGCGCAGCAGCGCCGGCACCTGGCGCGGCGAGGCGAGCATCGAGCCGCCGATCACCACGAGCAAGGCCAGCAGCGCGACGATGCGGGGACCGGTTTCGGAATAGCCGCCTTCGTCGCCCGGCATGTCGAAGCCGAACAGGTAAGCGACGATAGCCGTGGCGATCACCGCGATCAGAAGCGCGAGAATGACGAGGCCTGCCGTCTTGCCGCGAAACATCAGCGTGCCTCCGCTGTGGAGGCGGACCGGCCGGCGAGGGAGGCATTGATCGCGCGGCGCTCGGCCTCCGAGAAGCTCGCCCAGCCGGCGATCTCGTCCAAGGTGCGCAGGCAGCCGGCGCAAAGGCCCGTCGCCGGGTTGATCTGGCAGAGGCGGATGCAGGGGCTGTCGCTGCCTGTCATGTCTCTCGTGGGTCCTGTCGTTGCGGTGTGATCCCTATCCCATGTGGGGGATTTCAGCGCCCGGACAAGATCGTGATCGGTGCGGCAAGGATCTTGAGCGGGAAGGTGACTGCCGCCTTGGCCGTGTTGCCGACCACGTCCACGGTCGTCTCCGTCGGTCCGGACTGCTGTCGCAGCTCCAGGGACTGCAGCGCCTGGCCGAGTTCCGGCGCCACCTGGGCAAGCTGGGCGAACTTGCCGTGATTGGCGGCATCGTCCCCCTTTACGTCGGTAAGGTCGACGACGACGGCACCGAGCCTTGCCAGTTCCTCCTCGTCGCCATAGGCGCCGAGCCGCTCGCCGCCGGCAAGCAGGCTGGAGGCCTGCAAGGCCCGGTCATCGCGGGATATAAGGATGACATAGGGCCGCTCCGGCTTGCCGGTGCGGCGCAGCTGCGCCTTGAACACATCGACATCCACATCCGGTGCAGCCATCGCAATCAGGCCGATCTTGTGCGCGGGCAGCGGTTTTCCGGAAATGCGGATCTGGCGGATCGTCTCCGTCAGCACCCAGTTGCCCATCGAGTGGGCCAGCACGTTGACCCGGTCGGCGCTGGAGGCGGCCAGTGCGCGCAAGGTGCGCTCGAGCGAGTCCCGCGCGATCGTGGCGCTGTTGGTGTCATAGAGATAGCCGGTGACATCGCCGCTGGACGCCCAGGTGAACAGCACCGCCACGCTCGGCATGTTGCTGTCGTGCTTCAGCTGAGTCATCCGGTACAGCGCTTCGGGAAAGCGCGTGTTGTAGCCGTGGACGAAGAGGAACACCTCGCGCTTGCCCTTCGGACGCTTCGCCAGCTGGCGTTCCAACTCGGCGCTGAAGCCCTTGTCGTCGAGATAGGAGGCCGAGCGCAGTGTGAAGTCCTTGGCCGGGTCGCCTGGCGGGATGGACGGCCATTCGATCGAGCCCGGTTTGTGTTCGGGCGGAACCGAGACAGTGGCAACGGCATGGTCGAGGCCGGCGCCGCGTTCGCCGCTGAACAGGCTGCCGCGTGTCGTGTCGCGCTTGCGGGTGGTGGCGATCAGGATTTCGTGGGCGGTTGCGCCGGGGGCGATGGCCTGTGTCTCGATCAGGCTGCCCGGGCCGGGGCGTCCGGCGCAGGCGGCAAGCACGAGCGCAGCGACAAGCATGACGACCACCGCCGGAGAGGCGGAAACGATCTTGCCGTTACGGGAAGTTGAGCTTGTCACCCTGCAGACCTCATACTCGGAACGGGCCGGCAGCGCCTGCCGAAAGCCGATAGTCTTCTTATCAGCAAATGCGCCGGGATGCAGTCATCGTGCAAGGCAGAAGCCGACAAGCAGGCCGACAAGGGCGACCTGCTGTGTCGCACCGAGCACATCTCCCGTGTGGCCCCCGATGCGCGCGCGCGCCAGGAGCGCGGTGCCGATAGCTGCCGCTGCGGCAAGAAACAGCGCGGCAAAGACCGCCGTAGCGGGGAGAAGGGCAAGACCGGCAAGCGCGGCGGCAAGGCCGAGGAAAAGGGCCAGTGCTGCTGCGCGCGAGGAAGGTTGTCCGCTGGCGGCCGCCAGACCGTCGGGCCGGGCAGGGGCAAGCGAGGTCCACACGCCGACCATGGCGGCGCGCGAGGCGGCCTCGGCGAGGACCAGCAGGAGCGCTGCCGAAGTGGCACCGACACGCTCGGTCAGCGCTGCGAGAAGCACGACCCGCAGGCCGACGCCAACGATGAGAGCCAGCGTGCCGAAGGCGCCGATGCGGCTGTCCTTCATGATCTCCAGCCGCCGCTCGCGCCGGCTTGCACCGAAAAACCCGTCTGCGACATCGGCGAGCCCGTCCTCGTGCAGAGCGCCGGTCAGCATCATGGCAAGGGCGACGGCAAGGAGCGATGCGGCGAGCGGCGGCAGGTCCGTAAGGCCTGAGAGCACCAGCAGCAGGGCAGGCGGCAGGGCGAGCAGGGCGCCAGCAACCGGCACCAGCCAGGCAGCGCGAGAGAAGGCGGGAAGCTGCGACGGATCGTCCAGCCGGTTGACCACCGGAACGGGCACGCGGGAGAAGAACCGCAGGCAGGCCGCAAGGTCGGCGGCGGAGCGCAGCACGCGATGCGCGATCCTGTCGCGGGGGACTTCGGCCTCAGGCTTCATTTTTCACTCATCCGACTTTGCGAGCCTGCGCCCGCCGGTTTATAGATCGGCGCCCGCCCGCCGCCAAGATCGTGCGGACTGCCGATACCAGCCGGAGTTTCCAGCCCATGTCCCTTTCGCCGTCCGCGCTTCCCTTCGACGATATCCGCAACCTGGTCCGCCAGATGCCTGGGCCCGACGAGGAGGCGGTGGCGGAGGTGCGCGCGCGCGACGCGCAGCTGACCAAGCCTGCCGGTTCGCTCGGCAAGCTGGAAGACCTCGCCGAGTGGCTGGCCGGCTGGAGCGGCCGTGGCCGTCCCAAGGTCAGCCGGCCGGTCGTCGCGATCTTCGCGGCGAATCATGGCGTTGCCGACAAGGGCGTCTCGGCGTTTCCCGCCAGCGTCACCCGGCAGATGGTGGAGAATTTCGCAGCCGGCGGCGCGGCGATCAACCAGATCTGTATCGCCCATGATCTCGGCCTGAAGATCTTCGACCTGGCGCTGGACATGCCGACGCCGGATATCACCGAGGAAGATGCCTTCGACGAGGCGAATTGTGCCGCGACCATGGCTTTCGGCATGGAGGCGGTCGCCGGCGGCACCGACCTGTTGTGCATCGGTGAGATGGGCATTGCCAATACCACTGTCGCCTCCGCTCTGCTGGCCGGCCTGTTCGGCGGCACGCCGGGCGACTGGGTGGGTCCGGGAACCGGCGTCGATGCCGAGGGCATGGCCCGCAAGCGCGCCGCCGTCGAGCAGGCCGTTGCCCGGATCGAGGGGACGAGCGATCCGCTGGAGGTGCTGCGCCGCGTCGGTGGGCGCGAGCTTGCCGCCATGGCCGGCGCCGTGCTGGCCGCGCGCCTGCAGCGCACTCCGGTGATCGTCGACGGCTTCGTTGCGACCGCCGCTGTCGCCGTGCTGCATGCGATGGATCCGCGCGCCCTCGATCATTGCCTGTTCGCCCATGTGTCCGCCGAGCCGGCGCATCGCATGGCGCTGGAAAAGCTCGGTAAGGAGCCGCTGCTCGATCTGGGCATGCGGCTCGGCGAGGGGACGGGCGCAGCGCTCGCGGCCGGAATCGTGCGTGCCGCCGCGCAGGTGCATGACGGCATGGCAACGTTCTCCGATGCCGGCGTGTCGGGGAAGGGCGAGAGCTAGGTCTCTCTCGCCTCGGCGCCAGAAAGTCTCGCCCGGACCGCGCTCGGCGTTTCGCCGGTCACGCGCAGGAATTCGCGGTTGAAGTTGGACTTGGTGTTGAAGCCGCTGGCCAACATCGCAGCGGTAACGCTGTGTCCTTCGGAGAGCAGCTTGCAGGCGTGGCGGATGCGGTAGCCGTTGACGTGGCGTGAGACATTTTCGCCGTGCATGCGGTTGATCGCCGCCGAGAGCTGTTTCATCGGAACGTGCAGGCGCCGGGCAAGGCGCGCGAGCGTCAGGTCCGGGTCGAGGCATGCGCCGCCCTGGTCGAGCAGCGCGTCGAGACGCGCCATCAGCGCCCTGTCGGCCTCGCTGTTCACCTCGGCTCCGGCTTCGCCTTCCTGGGACGCGGGCTCTCCGGTGTCGGTCTTTTCGTCGTCTTCTCCCATCGCTCCAGGGCGCGCTGCAACGAGGCCTAGCAGGCCTACGGCCAGAAGCGCCAACGACGAGGTGAGGCTGACCAGCAGCGGGCGCAGCCACGCCTCGCCGGACATCAGCGCAACGGCAATGGCCGTATCGCTGACCGCCGACAGTAGGAGCGAGGCGCCGACCACCTGCCAGATGCGCCGGGGAAGATGGCCGGCCTCGAGCCGCGCAAGCGGCAGGTCCTCTCGGCCCCGCGCCTGAAACAGGATCGCGGCGCCGTAGCCGGAATACAATGCGACGAGAGCAACGTCGGGCAGCCAGTGCAGCGAACCCTGGCCGAGCGGCACGGCAATGGCCGTGGCAAGGGGTGCCACCGCGTGAGGCAGGGCGCCGGGCAGTGCGGGTGCGCGGATCGCCGCCTGCCGGAAGGCGAGATAGGCGAGCGGAGGCACCAGAGAGGCGGTGACCGGCAGCACCGGCTGCAGCGCGGCAAGGCCGTAGTGCTGGACCAGCGAGATGAGGGTGCCCTGCATCGCGGCCGCCCCGAGCAGCACCGGAAAGAGCGAGGGGCCGTCCCGCAGCAGGACGAAGCGGCAGGCCAGGAAAGCCAGCACGAGAGCGACCGCAAGCGGGATCGGCAAGACGAGCATCAGGGGCCTCGGTGAATCGCATCGGGCACGGGGTCGACGCATCCCAGGTACAGGATCCGGTTGCAGTCGTCCTCGATCCGGTTTCAGGACGCAAGCGCGGGGTTTTGGGAGGCATCGAAATCCCGTCGCCACCCAAGGAGATCCCGCGATGAAACGCCTTGCACTTGCCGCCCTCCTGTCCGCCCTGGCCCTGACGCCTCTCGTCGCTGCGCGTGCCGAAACGCTGGCGATCCCCGGCTATGACCGGATGGACGTCCCGGCCCGCCACCGGGCGCAGCCGATTGCCGCCTCGCTCTGGTATCCGGCGGGCCGGGCGACATATCGAAACGTCATCGGCGACAGTGTCCTGTTCGAGGGCGAACCGGCAATGGTCGGCGCGGCGGTCGCCGAAGGGCGCCATCCGCTGATCCTGCTGTCGCATGGCTCCGGCGGCGCGATGGAGGGGGTGGTGTGGCTGTCCTCGCGCCTTGCCGCGCGCGGGGCCATCGTGCTTGCGGTGAACCACCCCGGCACCACGTCGGGAGACTCCTCGCCGCGCCGCACGATGCGGCTTGCCCCCCGCGCCGCCGATCTGGGAGCGGCTCTGGAGGCCGTGCTCGGCGATCCGCAGTTCGCGCCGCATATCGACCGCGAGCGTATTTCCGCGCTTGGCTTCTCGCTCGGCGGTACCACGGTGCTGGGACTTGCGGGCCTGCGTTTCGACCGCGAGGCCTTTGCCGACTACTGCCGGGATGCGGGAGAGACTGCGCCGGGCTGCGACTTCCTGGCAAAGGGCGGGGTGCGGCTGGATGCGCTGCCCGAGGCGTTCTCGGCCGACATGCGGGACCTGCGCGTCTCGGCCGTGGTGTCCGTCGATCCGGGCTTCACCCAGGCGGTAGTGGAAGGGAGTCTTGCCGGGGTTCGGGCTCCGGTGCTCTTCCTCAATCTGGGCGAAACGGATCTCTGGGAGGCGGTGGATGTCGGGGAAAGCGGGAGCGGTCTTGCCGCCCGCGTGCCCGGCGCGCGCCATGTGGCGGTCGCGCCGGCACACCATTTCACCTTCCTCGGCTTGTGCAAGGAAGGCGGGGCGGAGCTGCTGCGGAAGTGGCAGGACGATCCGATCTGCGATGACCCGCAGGGCACAGACCGCGCGAAGGTGCACGAGGAGATCGTCGGGATCGTGGCGCAGTTTCTGGGGCTGACGACGGACGACTAACGAAGGCGGCTTGGAGGCGGCGGAACGTACCGTCGCCTCAGGAGGCCTTGCGCACGATCATTCGCCGGGCGGCGCTGCGGCGGGCATCGACGCCCGTGCCCGGGGTCTCTGCCAGGGCCGGCATGGCTTCCAGCACGCGCGAGGCCGGGAAGGTGACGATCGCCTCGGTGCCCTCGCGCAGCTTGGACCGCAGTTCGAACTTGCCGCCATGCATCTGCACCAGCGCCTGGACGATGGGCAGGCCGAGGCCGGTGCCTTCCTCGGCGCTCTTGATGGCAATGGCGCCCTGGCCGAAGGCCTGCATCACGATCGGAATTTCGTCTTCCGGAATGCCCGGACCGTTGTCGCGGATGGAGATGTATTGGCCGCCGCCAGCGGTCCAGCCGGCCTTGACATATACCTCACCGCCCGAGGGGGTGAACTTCACCGCGTTCGACATCAGGTTCAGGACCACCTGGCGAATGGCGCGTTCGTCGACCCACAGTTTCGGCAGATCGACCTCGTAGGCTTCGGTGATGGTGATGCTCTTCTTGCGCGCGCGGATCGCCATCATGTGCTTGCAGTCTTCGAGAAGCTCGGCCAGCGGCACGGCTTCCTCGCTGAGCTCGTAGCGGCCCGCCTCGATGCGCGAGAGGTCGAGAATCTCGTTGATCAGGTTCAGCAGATGCTGGCCGGAATTGTGGATGTCGGCCGCATATCCACGATAGGTGTCGTTCTCCAACGGGCCGAGAAGCTGGTTCTTCATCACCTCGGAGAAGCCGAGGATGGCGTTGAGTGGCGTGCGCAGCTCGTGGCTCATGGTCGCCAGGAAGCGCGACTTGGCCAGGTTGGCTTCCTCCGCGCGCCGGCGCGCCTCGTCGGAAATGGCGTTCGCCTGTTCCAGCTCGGAGATCAGGTGGTCCTTTTCCGCGCGGAAGGCCAGCATCGTCACGGTCGAGACATGCAACTGGTTGCCGAGCATCAGGAAGAAACCCTGCGCGCCGATGGCCATGGCCATCATCGCGTAGTGGATCGCGGTCTGCTGGTTCAGGAACGAGACGACGATCGCCAGGGTGATCGGCAGCGTGCCGGCGAGCAGGGCCCTCGGCAGGCTGGCCGACAGCATGGTCAGCATGGCGATGACTATCAGCATCGTCGCGAACTGGAAGATCTCCGAGCCGTCATGGCCGGGCGCCGTCGACTGCAGCAGGAAGAAGCCCGCCCAGGACAGGCCGTAAAGCAGGTCGCCGATGATCATCTGGCGGCGCCAGCGGGGCAGGTCGGCATCGGCCGGCGTCTCGCGTTCGAAGCGGCGGCAGGCCATGAGCAGCAGCGTGTGGGCGATGATCGTGAAGATCATCCAGCCCACGACGATGTCGATGCGCATCCACAGCAGCGAGATGCTGCCGACGATGAGCGCGAAAAGCGGAAGCGCGAGCGATGCGCTTAAGCGGTTCTTGGCAAAGGTGAGCAGCAGCTCGTATTCGAAGTTCGGCGCGATGCCGTCGCCCGTCGACAGCCGCTCGCGAACATTGCGCACGGTCTTCGCCACGTCGCGCCGCCGCCGGGCGCGCTCGCTGTTGAGGGCCGTTTTCGCCTCGCTGCTGGTTGTTTCCTGCGCGGCCATGTAACTCAGGCACCTGGTTGCCGGGGACTTGCCCGGTTGGATCGAAACAGGTCCAGTGTGGTGACCAACCCTTAATATCCGCCTCAAGGACGTGGTTAACCAAACGTCACGAACCTGGATGGGCGTCAGAGGCGGGACCGGGGCGGCAAGGAGAGCGAATGACGGCAAGAAGCGGAAGGGGACTTGGCACGCTGGCGCAGGAGATCGGCGCCTGCAGGACCTGCATCACCGCACCCGCCGGGCGGCCGCTGCCGCATGAGCCGAGGCCCGTCTGCGTCCTGTCGGCAACGGCGCGCATCGCCATCTGCGGCCAGGCACCGGGCACGCGTGTCCATGCCAGCGGCCGCCCTTTCACCGATCCGAGCGGCGACCGGCTGCGCGAGTGGATGGGAATCGGCGAGGAGGTCTTCTACGATCCGGCCAAGCTTGCCATCGTGCCGATGGGCTTCTGTTTTCCCGGTCTCGACGACAAGGGAGGCGACCTGCCGCCGCGCCGCGAGTGCCGGCGGCTCTGGCATGACCGCATCTTTGCCGCGATGCCGCAGCTTGAGCTGAAGCTGGTCATAGGCTCCTACGCACAGGCCTATCACCTTGGCGAGCATCGCCGCGGCTCCGTGCGCGAGACGGTCGCCGCGTGGCGCGAGATCCTGGAGGAGACGCGGGCCGAGGGCGTTGCCGCGATCGCCTTGCCGCATCCCTCATGGCGCAACAACGCCTGGCTGAAACGCAATCCCTGGTTTGAGGAGGACTGCCTGCCGGTGGTCCGCGCCGAGGTGGCGCGGCTGCTTGGCTGAGGTTTGCCAATAAAAAGGCCGGCGCCCGGGATCAGGACCCGAACGCCGGCTGAAGGTGCGGGGCGCAAGGCCCCGGGGAGTATCCCAGAGGGAAAACGGGCGGCCGATCAGCCGAACAGGTCGCTCAGGAAGGTGCGGACCTCGTCGATCACCGTTCGGTCGGAGGTCATCGGCAGGGAGTCGTCCTGCGACCAGCCCACCATGCTGTCGTCGTAGAGCGAGACGTTTTTGTAGCCGAGCAGCTCGTGCAGCACGAACCAGTTGGTCGCAGCCCAGTGGCCGGTGTTGCAGTAGGAGACGATCTCCACCGACTTGTCGCCGAGCGTCGACGGCACCAGAGCGGCGATCTCGGCCTGCGGCTTCAGCTGGCCCTTGGCGTCGTCATAGAAGACGGCCTGGTCGAGGCTGACGGAGTCCGGGATGCGGCCGAAGCGGGTTGCCTTGGAGTGCTTGTCGAGCCCTGCGAACTGGTCGGCCGGGCGGCCGTCGATCAGCACGGCGGACGTCTCGAGGCGCTTTGCAACATCCGAGGTCTGCACGAGGTAGTCGGCGCGCGGCTCCGCAACGAACATGTCGCCAACAGGCGTCACGTTTCCGGTCTCGACCGGATGACCGCCCGCGACCCAGGCCTTGTGGCCGCCGTCGAGGATGGCGACCGCGTCATGGCCGAGATACTTCACGGTCCAGTAGACGCGTGCTGCGGCGGAAAACTCCGAGCTGTTGCCGCCGGCCGGCACGATCACAAGCGCCTTGTCCTCGGACAGACCGAGCTCGGACAGGGCTGCCTCGAGCTTCTCGACGGACGGCAGGACGCCCACCACATCGCCGCGGTCGGTGCGCCAGTAGCCCGGATACTCGCTCCAGACGGCGCCCGGAACGTGACCCTTCAGGTAGACGTCCTTGCTCGAGCCGGCGAAGGGCGAGCGGATGTCGATGACGACGATATCGTCGCGCTCCAGATTGTCGGCCAGCCATTGCGGGCTGACGAGGGGCGTCACTGCGGGCGCCGCAAAGGCCGCCGGCGCGGCAAAGGCGGTGGCGACGATCAGCAGGGTTGCTGCAAAACGAGAGAACGCAAACATCTGTCTGCCTCCAGAAATGGGGACCTCCCGCAAGCCTTGCAGGGGCCTTTTCAAGGGAGGAGTTGACACCGGAGACAAAACGCGGCAAGCGAAATCGAGACGGAAATTGGAAGAAAAATCCAATATTCTCCATTCTCCCGCCAGTAGAAGAAAACGAGAGTTGTCAAAGTCCGGTTCATTGGAAAATGAATCCGAGAACCTCTCGAGCCGCCGAGCCAGGAACCCATGATCGACCGCATCGACAGACGCATCCTTTCGATCCTCCAGGAGGATTGCACCATTCCGGTCGCCGAAATCGGCCGCCGCGTCGGACTTTCCACAACGCCCTGCTGGCGCCGCATTCAGAAGCTGGAGGAGGACGGGGTCATCCAGCGCCGGGTGGCGATCCTCGACCCGAAGAAGATCAACGTGAAGGTCACCGCCTTCGTGGCGATCACCACGTCGCGGCACAACGACGACTGGCTGCGCAAGTTCGCCGACGTCATCTCCGAGTTCCCGGAAGTCATCGAATTCTACCGGATGGCCGGGCAGGTCGATTACCTGCTGCGGGTCGCGGTGCCGGACATCGAGGCCTATGACGCGTTCTACAAGCGCCTGATCGCCAAGATCGACATCTCCGACGTCTCCACCTCCTTCGCGATGGAGCAGATCAAGTCGACAAGCCAGCTGCCGCTCGGCTATGTCCAGACGGAGAAGCCGCGCGCCGAACGGGACGACCAGTAGGCCGCGCCAGCAAGGGAGGCGAGACATGGCACAGCATTCGCAAAGACAGGGGCCGGCATGGCGACGGCTTGCCGCCGCATGCCTGGCGGCATGTGCCGTGTCCGCGACCCCGGCCCTGGCTGCCGACGGGCCGCAGATCAGCCAGGTGGAGCGGTCTTACGAGGACGTGCGGTTCGATCTGGAGAACGCGATCATCAATCGTGGTCTGGTGATCGACCACATCTCCAATGTCGGCGACATGTTGGCCCGTACGGCCGCGGATGTAGGCTCTGAAACGCAGGTTTTCGTGAACGCGGAAGCGTTGCTGTTCTGCTCCGCCCGGCTGTCGCGCGCGGCGATGGAGGCGGCACCGGAAAACGTCGCCTTCTGTCCCTATTCGGTATTCCTCTACGAAACGCCCGACGCACCCGGCAAGGTTTCCGTCGGCTATCGCCCGCTCCCCGAACAGGGAAGCGAGGCATCGCGGGCCGCCATCGCCGAGGTCAATGCGCTGCTGGCCGGCATCGTCGAGGAAGCCGGCGGCGAGTGAGCCGGCCGGAGCGGTTGCCCCGTGTCATCCGCTCTCGCCGACCTTCGGCCAGTAGGTACCCAGGCACCAGACATTGTCTTCCGGGTCCCGGCAGATGAACTCGCGGCTGCCGTAGTCGCGGGTGACGAGCGGTTCGACGATGACGGCGCCCGCCGCCTCGGCGCGGGCGAAGGCCGCATCGATGTCCTCGACCGCGATGTAGAGCGTCTTGCCGGACGGACCGTCCGGCTGGCCGACGATCTGCGCGAAATCGTCGTCGCGCGCCTGTCCCAGCATCAAAATCGAGCTGCCGAGCACGAGCTCGGCATGGGCGATCGTGCCGTCAGGCGCCTCATGGCAGGCGTGGACCGTGAAGCCGAAGGCCTGTTGCAGCCACTCCACCATCTGGCGGGCGTTGCCGAAGCGAAGGGCCGGGAAGATGCAAGGGGCAGGGGATGTGGTCATGGGTCGTCTTTGTCCTCGTTGCGGAACGAGGGCAGAGATAGCCGCCGTATCCGGCAGACGATTGAACAAATGTCACCTGCCCGGCGGGTCGGGCCATGTCGCGGAGCCGAGTTTGTCGAGGCTCAACCACCACGCGCGCGGCGTGAGCCCCGCGAAGTCCTCGAACTCCCGGATCATGTGCGCCTGGTCCGCATAGCCGCCGGCAAAGGCGATGTCCGCCCAGTCGGGCCGCACGGCCTTTCTGGCCAGGGCCTGTGCCCGGTTGAAGCGGGCGATGCGGGCAACTGTCTTCGGCGAAAGGCCGAACGCGCGCGAAAAGCGGTCGGCAAGGTGCTTGCGGCTCCAGCCGATCCGCGTCGCCAGATCGTCGATGCGGCGCACGGCTCCGGAAGCGATGAGGCCGAAGGCGGCATCCACCAGGGGAAGGGTCGGCTCTGCGGCCGCCGCCCCGAAGCGGGCGGCGAGGAAGCTTTCCGCGCAGTCGAGCCGGGCATTCCAGTCGTCGGTATCCTCCAGGCGCCGACGAAGCTCCGAGATCTGCGGATGGGCAAGATCGGCGAGCGGCACCATCCGGCCGGCGAATTCGGAGGCCGGGATGCCGAGGAGGCGCTGTGCGCCGACCGGCGTCAGGTTGACCTGCAGGCAGGCGGAGCGGCCGCTCGAGGCGATGAAGATGCGTGCGGTATCGAGACCGGCGATGAAGCTCGGCTGCTCGTCTCCGGCTACGGGCGCATGTCCGAGACGGATGCGGAAAGGCGTGCCGAAATTGATGATCAAGGGGGCGGAGAGCGAGGCGGTCTCGATCTGGCGGATCGCAAATCCGTCCGTTTCCTCATAGGTGGCGACTTCGGTGTAGAAGGGGCGCAGGGCAAGTGGCGCCGGCCGATGCAGGAAGACGACCCCGCAGTCGGCGGGCAAGGTCATGCCAGGAGTATGCAGGACGGGAAGGTCGCTGCCTGAGATCCCGCGGGCGCCTGGGGCGGTGGGATCGCGCCGGGCATTGGTGCGCTTGCTCATTTTCCAAGATGCTCCAGCTTCCTGTTCGCCGTACCGGCTCTGGAACGCTGGGGAAGGGTGGCGCAGTCCGTAGGCGGGCGCAACCCCGGCCAAACCCGGCGGCAGGGCGCCGCCGGGTCGTTGGCACAGTTACTTGCCGGCGTTCTGCAGGCGGGCGATCAGGCTGGACGTGTCCCAGCGGTTGCCGCCCATGGCCTGCACCTCGGCGTAGAACTGGTCGACCAGCGCGGTGACCGGCAGGCGGGCGCCGGTCTCGTTGGCGGTCTTCAGGCAGATGCCGAGATCCTTGCGCATCCAGTCGACGGCAAAGCCGAAGTCGAACTTGTCGTCGCGCATCGTCTGCCAGCGGTTTTCCATCTGCCAGGACTGGGCCGCGCCCTTCGAGATCACCTCGATCACCTTGGCGACGTCGAGGTCGGCCTTCTTGGCGAAGTGGATGGCCTCGGACAGTCCCTGCACCAAGCCGGCGATGCAGATCTGGTTGACCATCTTGGTGAGCTGGCCGGCGCCGGCCGGGCCCATGTGGCCGACCATCTTGGCGAAGCACTCGATGGCGGTGCGGGCGGCCTCGAATGTATCGGCGTCGCCGCCGACCATGACGGTCAGTGCACCGTTTTCCGCGCCCGCCTGCCCGCCGGACACCGGCGCATCGAGGAAGCCGCAGCCCTTGGCTTTCGCGGCCTCGTAGAGCTCGCGCGCGACTTCCGCCGAGGCGGTGGTGTTGTCGATGAAGATTGCGCCCTTCTTCATGCCGTGGAAGGCGCCGTCGGGCCCGGTGGTGACCGACCGCAGGTCGTCGTCGTTGCCGACGCAGGCGAAGACGAAGTCGCAACCCTCGGCCGCTGCAGCCGGCGTCGCTGCATGGGACCCGCCGTGCTCGGCCGCCCATTTCTCCGCCTTGGCCGCGGTACGGTTGTAGACGGTGACGTCGTGGCCGCCGCGCGACTTGAGGTAACCGGCCATCGGATACCCCATCACGCCGAGACCGATGAATGCAACTTTCGCCATTGCGCCCCTCCTCCTGAGTTCGTTGGCTGAGCCATCCCGGCCGGGACGGCAATTGTATGATGTCGCATCCTCTTTAGCGCATCATGGTGCCAGTGTCAGGGGCGGAGTGTCAGGATCCGAGCGTCACGGAGAGGCGTGGTTGCACTCAGGCGGACAGGGCGACCGGGGTGGGCCGCCCTTGCATTGCATGTCACGTTTTCTCCGGGGCGGGCTTCAACCGTGCGGGGCGCCGCCGAACGGGACGCCAGATGCGGCGGGGCGCCTCCAGCGGAGGCAGGACCTGATCCTCGGCGCGCAGCGCGATCAGATAGGTTCTTGCAAGTTGGTCCAGCATGTCTGCTCTCCATCAAGGGACTTCCATTGTCGAAAGCATTGCTGTTTTCCGACATTCATGCGACTCAGGAAAAACTTTGGAATGTAAGTGAGGCTTACATATGGATTGGAGCCGGATGCCTTCGCTCGCCAGTCTGCGTGCCTTTGCTGCCGTCGCGGAGGCCGGGACGCTCGCAGGAGCAGGACGAACGCTGAATGTCAGTCACGCGGCCATCAGTCAGCAGGTGCGTGCCCTGGAAGCGTTTCTCGGCGCGGAGCTGGTGGTGCGCGAAGGGCGGGGGCTGGTCCTGACGCAGGAGGGACGCGCGCTCGCCGGGCATCTCGAGGCGGCCTTCTCCCTGATGTACCGGGCGGTAGCGGAACTGACCGATGCGGATCGCACCCGCCCGCTGCAGGTGACCATGACACCCACCTTCGCAGTGAGCTGGCTGATGCCCCGCATCTCGGACTTCCGCCACCGGCACCCGGATATCGAGCTGATGCTGAACCCGACAGCGGACGTGGTAGAGCTCGAGCCCGGCGGCGTCGATCTTGCCATCCGCTTCGGCAAGGGGCAGTGGCGTGGGCTCAACTCCGAGCCCCTGTTGCTGACGAGCTTCGTTGTCGTGGCGGCGCGCTCGCTGGTCGGCGAAGCGGATTTTTCCGATCTCGCCAAGCTGCGCGACTATCCCTGGCTGCAGGAGTTCGGGGCCAACGAAAGCGCCAACTGGTGGGACCGGAAGGGCATTGCCCCCAGCCGCAGCAACAACCTGCACATGCCTGGCTACATGATGCTGGAAAGCCTGCGGCGCGGCGACGGGGTGACCGCCGCCGCGCGCGCCTTCATCGAGCCGGAGATCCGCTCGGGCCAGTTGCGTGTCCTGTTCGAGGACGAGGAGCGCGGCAACGGCTATCACATCGTCACGCGGCCGGGCGTACAGCGCCCGCCGCTCAAGACCTTCATCGCCTGGCTACGAAGCCACCGCGATGGACAGGACGCCGTGACCGGCTAGCTGCCGAGCGGGGCAAGGGCGGCGGAAAGATCCGCGATCAGGTCGTCTGCGCTCTCGATGCCGATGGACAGGCGCAGCAGGTTGACCGGCACGCCCGTGGCGTCACCCTCGATCGTGTGACGATGCTCGACGAGGCTCTCGACGCCGCCAAGCGAGGTCGCCCGCTTGATCAAGTCTAGCCGCCCGGCGACCGCCAGGGCCTCTGCAGCTCCGCCCTTGACCAACACCGACATCAGGTAGCCGCCGCCCGCCATCTGCCGGCTGGCAACAGTGTGCGAGGCGTGGTTGGCAAGGCCCGGATAAAGCACGCTTTCCACCGAAGGGTGGGCTTCAAGCATTTCGGCCACGGCCTGCGCATTGGCGCACATGCGCTCCATGCGCAGGGACAGGGTGCGCAGGCCCCGCAGCAGCAGATAGGCTTCGAAGGGGCCGAGTACTGCGCCGGCGTCATGCCGCTCCTCACGGATGAAGCGCCAGGTGTCGGTCTGTGCATCGCGGCAGGTGACGATGCCCGCGAGCACATCGGAATGGCCGTTCAGCGCCTTGGTGGCCGAATGCAGCACCAGATCGGCGCCAAGCTCCAGCGGCTTCATCAGCAGGGGCGTGGCGGCGGTCGCGTCGACCGCGACGACGGCGTTCAGCGTATGGGCGGCCTCGGCGATCGGCGCGATATCGGCGACGGTAAGCCAGGGGTTGGACGGCACTTCGAGGAAGACCAGATCGGGGCCGGTCTCCACCAGCGTCTCGCAAAAGCGCGTCGTGTCGCCCGCATCGACTTCGATCAGGGCGATTCCCATATGGGCGCAATGCTTGCGCAGCCATGAGGTGGTGCCCCAGTAGATTCCGGACTGCGCGACGATGGTGCCGCCCGGCCGCACGCTGCGCAGCACTGCCGAGATCGCGGCCATGCCGGAGCCGAAGGCGCGGCTCTCCGCACCGTTTTCGAGGGTTGCCACCAGGCTCTCGATCTGGCGCACGAGATCGCTGTCGTCGCGCGAATAGATGTGGCCGGCGCTGGTCAGCCGGTAGTCGGTGTCGCGGGCGAAGGTGGTCGCGGTGTGGATCGGCGGAACCACCGCACCGGTCAGCGGGTCGATACCGCCGCCCCCGTGAGCCAGGAGCGAGGCAGGGGAGAGGCGGCGGTCGGTCGTGTCGGCCATGGGAAACTCCGGTGGAACTGATCTTTCGCCAAGCGGTAGCCGCGAAATGCCCGCCCCGCAATGGGGCAGGCATTACGATGTTGCGCGGCAAGAAACCGGTCAGCTGCGGCGCAGGTGGCGGGTCAGGCGCA
The DNA here is from genome assembly GCF_014252955.1 of Stappia sp. 28M-7. NCBI lineage: Bacteria > Pseudomonadati > Pseudomonadota > Alphaproteobacteria > Hyphomicrobiales > Stappiaceae > Stappia > Stappia quadratibracata. The sequence continues at coordinate 2,159,411 of NZ_JACMIA010000001.1, forward strand.
GTTCGAACTTGTCCCAGATCCGGCGCAGCGCTTCGACGACGATGAGGTAGAGGACGGCCGCCCAGATATAGGCCTGGAAGTCGAAGGTCCGGGAATAGGCGCGACGCGTCTCGCCCATCAGGTCGTAGATGGTCACCAGCGAGACGATGGCCGAGCCCTTGATCATCAGCACCAGCTCGTTGCCATAGGGACGCAGGGCCACGATCAGCGCCTGAGGCAGAATCACTTTCAGGAACGTCACGCCCTTCGGAATGCCAAGTGCGGCGGCTGCCTCCCACTGCCCCTTGTCGACGTTCTGGACCGCACCGCGCAGGATCTCGGCCTGATAGGCGGCGGTGTTCAGCGTGAAGGCGAAGACCGCGCAGTACCAGGCGTCGCGGAAGAACCACCACAGTCCGATATCGCTGAAGAACGGGCGGAAGCTGCCCGCGGCGTAGTAGATCAGGAAAGTCTGGGCGAGCAGCGGTGTGCCGCGGAAGAAGTAGACATAGGCATAGGCAAGGCCGGACAGCAGCGGGTTGCGCGAGTTGCGCGCCAGCGCCACGGGCAGCGACAGCGCGGCGCCGGCGACCATCGACAGGCCGACGAGCTGCAGTGTGATGATGATACCGTCGAGATACTTCTCCCAGTAGTCGCGGAAGAAGTCCGACATGACATTGCTGGCGAGATAGTAGAGCAGGTTGGCACCGGCGAGGATCCACAAGGCCATGAGCACATGGCCGGCGATGCGGGACATGGTCCAGCCGCGTGCCACGGCCGGCGGAGCCGGCTGCGGGGCGATGGTACGGTCGCTGACCCAGCTCATCGCGGCACCTCGCCGCGCTTGGTCCAGGCCTCGATCCGCGTCAGGCCTGCGGAGGAGATGATCGCCAGAACAAGGTAGATCAGGCAGGCGCCGCCGAAGAACAGAAACGGCTCCTTGGTGACGCGGGCGGCGATGCCGGCCCAGCGGAGCAGATCATCCAGGCCGATGGCGGAGACGAGCGCGGTCTCCTTCAGCAGGATCAGCCAGAGATTGCCGAGCGCGGGCAGGGCGAGGCGGATCAGCTGGGGCAGGATGACGAGGCGCATCGTCAGGGAGCGGCTGAGGCCGAGGGCATAGCCGCCTTCGTATTGTCCCTGCTTGATCCCGCGGAACGCCGACAGGAAAGCCTCCGAGGCGTAGGACGAGAACACCAGCGACAGCGCCACCATGCCGGCGATGAAGGAGTTCACGTCCACGGTCGCGCCGGTGACGAAAACGCGGGCGATCTCGTTGAGCAGCATCTGCCCGCCGTAATAGACGAGGAACAGCGTCAACAGCTCGGGCAGGCCGCGAAAGATGGTGGTGTAGACATTCGCCGCCGCACGCAGCGACGGCTCGCCGGAGTTCTTCGCCACCGCGATCAGGAATCCGAGCACGAGGCCGAAGGGCAGCGAGGCCAGCGCCAGAGACACGGTAACGAGAACGCCGCGCGCGATCTCGTCGCCCCAGCCGTCCGGGCCGAACGATATCAGGGTCAGGGCTTCATTCATGCGACGGAACCGCTGGTCTTAGCGGGACGGCAGGTGACTGCCGCCCCGCGAGGTTCAACGGTCGTCAGCCGCCATAAACGTCGAAATCGAAGTACTTCGACTGGATCTGCTCGTAGGTGCCATTGGCGCGGATCGCCTCGATGGCCTTGTTGAACAGTTCCTTGAGCTCGGGCTCGTTCTTGCGGATGGCGATGCCGGCGCCTTCGCCGTTGATCACCGGGTCCGGCGTCAGGGTGCCGAGCAGCTTGCAGCAGGCACCGTCCTCGGTGGCGAGCCACTCGGACAGGACCACCACGTCATCGATCACCGCGTCGATACGGCCGGAGGCCACATCCAGCTTGTACTCGTCCGGCGTCGGATAGAGCTTCAGCTCCGCATCGCCGAGCTTGGCCTCGGCGTAGTTGGAGTGGGTGGTCGAGGACTGCGCGCCGAGCAGCTTGCCTGCCAGCGCTTCCTTGGTGGCGGCCGGGATGGTGCTGTCCTTCGGCACGGCGATTGCCGGCGGGGTGTTGTAGTACTTGTTGGTGAAGTCGACCTTCTGCAGGCGCTCCTCGGTGATCGACATGGAGGCGATCACGGCATCGAACTTGCCGGCCTGCAGCGCCGGAATCATGCCGTCCCAGTCCTGGACGACGAACTCGCACTCCACCTTCATCTCGGTGCAGAGCGCCTTGGCGATGTCGATGTCGAAGCCGACGAGCTGTCCGTCGGAAGTCAGGTTGTTGAAGGGAGGGTAGGCGCCTTCGGTGCCGATCAGCACCTTGGTCCAGTCCTTGGCCTCGGCTGCGCCTACGGTAGAAATGGCCAGCACGGCCGCGGCCGCGATCTTCATCAAACGCATCATGTATCCCCTGCGGTACTGTTTTCCGCCCGCATCCATTTTTCCGGCGCGGGATCAGATTTCATACTCCCACCAAATTTATCCGGAATTCAACCGCTTTACGTTGGACTGTCCCCATTGCTCATGATGAGCGGGGAACATTGTTCCGCAATTGTTTCAGGTGTCGCAGGGGAAGGGGGAGAGTTTGCGCCTGGCCTAGCGTGCGGCAAGGCCGTAGTCGCCGAAGCTGATGAAGTCGACCAGCTGCCCCTCGACGACCGAGGTCGCTTCCTCGGGAATCTCGATCAGGCCGTCGGCCTCGCGCAGCGAGGTGATGAGGCCGGATCCGTCGCGGGCGAACTTGCGCACGACGGTTCGCCCGGCTGAGTCGCTCTCGAGAATGCCGCGATAGAACTCCCGGCGGTCGGGCTTTTTCTTGGGGACGGAGAAGGCGGCCGGGATCTGGTAGCGCACCGGCTCGAAGAAGGCACCGCCGCCGAGTGCGGACAGGACCGGCAGCACGTAGAGCAGACCGCAGACCATGGCGGCAACCGGATTGCCCGGCAGGCCCAGCGTGACGCAGTCGCCAATGCGGCCGAAATTCATCGGCCGGCCCGGTTTGATCGCCAGTTGCCACATGTGCCGGCTGCCGAGTTCGTCGATGGCGGCGACGAAATGATCTTCCTCACCGCGTGAGGCGCCTCCGGTCGTGACGATGACGTCATGGGTCAGGGCGGCAGCCGACAGGGCGGCCTGCACTGCCTCGGCCCGGTCCGGCAAGATGCCGAGGTCGGTGATCTCGACCCCGCTTGCGGCAACGAGGCCGGAGAGTAGGAAGTGATTGCTGTCGTAGACGCCGCCGGCAGGCAGCGGCTGGCCGGGACGGCGCAACTCGTCGCCGCTGGAGACCAGCGCCACGCGCAGCCTGCGAAACACATCGACACGGCCCGCCCCGGTGGAGGCGATTGCGGCAATGTCCTGGGGCCTCAGGCGGGCGCCGGCCTGCACCAGAACCTCACCGGCCTTCAGGTCCTCGCCGGCCTTGCGCCGGTTGGCGCCTGGCTTCAGGCCGGGCGGAACATGGACGAAGGTCTGGCCGCCGCGCTCGGTGATCTCGCAGTCCTCCTGCATGACAACCGTGTCGGCCCCGTCCGGCATGAGGGCGCCGGTGAAGATCCGCGCCGCGCTGCCGGGGGCAAGAGGGGACTTGAGCGGGTGACCGGCGGCGATGCGTGCCGATATCGGCAGCAGGCCGTCGCCGGCCGACAGATAGTGGTCATGGAGGAAGGCGTAGCCATCGACGGCGGAATTGTCGGCGAGTGGCACATTCTGCGCTGCCACGACGGAGCGGGCGAGAATGCGGGCGTGGGCTTCGCCGAGTGCGACGCTTTCCTGTCCCACCACCGGAACGATCCGCTCCCGCAGAATCGCCAGCGCCTCCGCATGGCGCAGCCGATCGCGGTCGTGCAGGAAACAGTCGTCAAGCAGTCGTCTGGTCGGAGCCATGTCGGTTCCCGGAAAGTCCGCAGGTGGACAGGATGAAGTCGGCAATGCCGTCGATATCGTCGAGATGGTAGACCGGCAGAGTCGCATCCGCCACGGCGCCGTCCGAGGCTATGGCGACCACATGCGGATCATTCGGCGAAAGCGCCTCGCCGCGCGCGGCAGCAGTCCGGCGCAGCTCGAGCTTGGGCAGGGCCTCGCGCTTGTAGCCCTCCACCAGCACCAGGTCGCAGGGCGACAGGCGGGCGAGAATCTCGGCAAGTGAAGGTTCGGCCTTCTCGCGCAACTCGTGCATCAAGGCCCACCGCCGGCCCGATACCAGCGCGGTCTCGACGGCGCCGGCCGTCCGGTGGCGGTGACTGTCCGTGCCCTCCTGGTCGATGTCGAAGGCGTGATGCGCGTGTTTGACGGTCGCAACGCGAAACCCGCGCGCCGTGATCGCCGCAACGAGGCGCTCGGTCATCGTGGTCTTGCCGCTGTTCTTCCACCCGGCGATGCCGAACACCGGTGCGGGATGCCTGCTGTCGCTCATGCCTCGGCTTTCAGCAGCTCTTCGGCTGCGGCAAGGTCTTCCGGCGTGTTGACGTTGAAGAACGGATCGGGCGCGCCGGGCGGCGGAGTGAAATCGGCACTGGCATTGGGGTGCATGTCGACGAAGGCGAGCACCTTGCGGGTCGTACCCTCGCGCAGAAAAGTCTCGAGCGAGTCCGCCGCCGAGACCGGCCAGTAGCCGAAAACCGGATGCATGTGCCCATCGGCTCGGGCCAGGACGATCCGGTGGGGATCCTCGCCGCGTGCGGCCATCAGGCGAACAGCAAGGTCAGCCGGGTAGAACGGCGTGTCGCCGGCGACCGAGACGATCCCTTCCGCTTGCGGCGCATGAACCTGCGCCCAGCGGAGGCCGGCCAGTACGCCGGCCAGCGGCCCGGCAAAGCCGTCGACCGGATCGGGAGCGACCGGCAGGCCGAAGCCGGCGAAGCGCCCGGCCTCGCCGTTGGCGTTGAGCACGAGAGGGCCGACCTGCGGCCGAAGCCGTGCGATGACGCGGGCGAGCATGGTTTCGCCGCCCAAGGACAACAGCGGCTTGTCGCCGCCGCCCATGCGGCGGGCAAGGCCGCCGGCCAGAATGCATCCTGCGAGAGCGGGCGTGGTCATGCGGCGTCGTCCTCGCTGCGCGATCCCTTGCGGGCATGGCGCGGGTCCTCGCGGTCGCCCGCCTCGGGAACGGCGTCGTATTCCACCCGTTCGGCACCGGACAGCACGACGAAGCGCTGGCCGCGCGCCCGGCCGACCAGCGTCAGCCCGACGCGCCGGGCAAGCTCCACGCCCCAGGCGGTGAAGCCGGAGCGCGAGACCAGAATGGGGATGCCCATCATTGCGGTCTTGATCACCATCTCGGAGGTCAGCCGGCCGGTGGTGTAGAAGATCTTGTCCTGCGGCGGAATGTGGTTGAGCCACATCCAGCCGGCGATCTTGTCGACGGCGTTGTGCCGTCCGACGTCTTCCATATAAGCGACGGCGCGGTCTTCCTGGCACAGCACGCAGCCGTGGATCGCGCCGGCCTCCAGGTAGAGCGAGGGCTGGGTGTTGATCTTCCGGGTGAGGGCGTGGAGCCAGGAGGTGCGCAGGCGGGCCTGCGTATCGAGCGAGATCTCGTCGAAGCGTTCCATCACGTCGCCGAAGACGGTGCCTTGCGCACAGCCCGAGGTGCGCACCTTCTTCTTCATCTTCTCCTCGTAGTCGGTCTCGCGCTCGGTGCGCACGACCACAACCTCGAGATCGTCGTCATAGTCGATGCCGGTGATGCGGTCGTCCGGCCGCAACATGTTCTGGTTCAGCAGGTAGCCGACCGCCAGCAGGTCCGGCCGGTCGCCGATCGTCATCATGGTGACGATCTCCTGCGAGTTGAGATAGAGCGTCAGCGCCCGTTCCGTGACGACGCGGATTTCCACCTCGCGGCCGGTCTGGTCGATGCCGGTGACGGGTGTTGAAAGGCGCTCATCCTGTGGGTCGGGCCGAACGAGAAAATCCGGCAACCGTTCCGGGTCGGCGTCGTTGCGAAGATTCTGCAAGCTGTCCTCCCTGCCGTGCCGGCCGTCATGCGCCCGTTTTACGGGGTGCTCGGCGCACGGTGTCTGTTATGGCACAAACTAGGGAAGGAGAGGCGAGGCTGGCAAGGGTAGGGGTGTGCGTGTCGGCCTCAAGCCGATATGGCACGCGGTTGTGCATTGAGGCGGGCATGGCGGGCGGCGCTGAAGATCACAGCAGACGCGAGATCGTCGTAGCTGGCAAGTTCCGGCGCCTGGCAGATCGGGATGTAGAGGTTCGACAAGACGGCATCCTGCGAATCGAGCGCATCGGCGAAGAACATCGGCATGCCGGGAAGCAGGCGCGCGGTGTCCTCGCGTCGGTCGATGATCTGGCAGCCGACGTGCCGGGTGTCGTCGATGATGCGTGCAAAGGCGCGCTCGACTGCGCCGTGCTCTCCCTCCAACACCTGAAAGAAGGTGTTTCCGGCAAGCAACAGCGCACTTGTGAGCCCGTCTCGGGTGTTGTTGCGGCGAGCGACCGCGAGCAGCCGGTCGACTTCCTCGTCGAGCGACAAGGTCATGTCGCTGAAGTTGATCCTGCTCCGGTAACTCACCCGGGTGATGGTCATGGACTGCCTCAATGCGTCTGTCATGGCGTGCAGTCTAGTGACAACCCCTTCGCGTTCCGTAAGTGGAAAACCGAAGTCTTGCCTGTGGTCATTAACTCACTGGCAAGCAAGCAGGATCGCGGTCGTCGGGGTCAGACGAGGAGTGCTGCCCGGGTAAAGCGGCAATCCTCGAGCCGCCGGGCCAGGCAAGCGACCGCATCGCGCACCCGGGACAGGTCCGCCGGGGCGGTGCCGGTCAACACTTCGGCAACCTTCGCAGGCATTTCCATGCGGTCGTCCCGGCCGTTGGCAAGGCAGAGCCAGCAATGCGGAAAGAGGCGGGTGTCGAGCGGGCCTTCACAGATAATCTCGACGCGGGACAGCCGAAGATCGCCTTCCGCGCAGGTGCGGCTGTCGGCAAGTCCCGACGCTTCGCCTTCCAGCCAAAGGAGGACGTGGTCGCCCTGTCGCAGAAGAACGCCGGTTACGCCGTTCAGGCGGTTGAGGCGGCGCGTCCGGTCGAGCAACAGGTCGACGTCTGCGCAAGACAGACCGTCAAGGGAGCTACCGTCGATGCGGGCCCTGTAGCAGATCGCACTCAGTACCATTTTTCCGATCCTTGCTTGCGGACTCCCCAGCCGCCCTTGAAGTTTGCGCGCAAGGTCTCGATCAATGGTTAAAAAGGGGCTGATGATGTCGTGAAAATCACGTCTGTCGCGGTTTTCTCCCCTTGTCGCTGGCCGGAGGCGGCAAGGTGGGGCCCGCGTGAGGGGCCCTGCGACGGGAAAGCAATTGACGTTTCCCGGTACGGCCTTACGTTCCGCGCATGTGATCGGGCACGGGAATTGTGATGTTCTGGAAGAAAAAGAGGGATGCAATGCCGACGCGTGAAGAGGTCCTGGCCGAGCTTTCCAAGGTCAAGGGGCCGGATCTCGAAGGGGATATCGTATCGCTCGGCCTTGTCTCGGATATTTTCATTTCCGATGGCAGGGTGATCTTTTCGATCACCGTCCCTGCGGAACGGGCGCAGGAGCTGGAGCCGATGCGGCAGGCGGCCGAGAAGGTCGTCGGCAAGCTTGCCGGTGTCGAGAAGGTGCTGGCTGCCCTGACCTCCGAGCGCCAGGGCGGGGCAGGGGCGAAGGCACCGCCGCCGGTACGGCCCGCGCCCGCGGCCGCCGACATGGGCAGCGTCCCGCCGCCGATGCAGCGCCGCGCCGCGCCGGCCGCGCCAGAGCAGACGGCAAAGCCCGGCGTGCCCGGTGTCAAGGCGATCATCGCGGTCGCCTCCGGCAAGGGCGGTGTCGGCAAGTCGACGACCACCTGCAACCTGGCCCTCGCGCTGCAGGCTAACGGGCTCAAGGTCGGTGTGCTCGACGCGGATATCTACGGCCCGTCGATCCCGCGCCTGTTCCGCGTTTCCGGGCGGCCGGAGCCGGTGTCCGGCCGTATCCTCAAGCCGCTGGAAGGCTATGGCATCAAGGTGATGTCGATGGGCTTCCTCGTGGAGGAGGAAACCCCGATGATCTGGCGCGGGCCGATGGTGATTTCGGCGATCACCCAGATGCTGCGCGAGGTCGCGTGGGGCGAACTGGACGTGCTGGTGGTCGACATGCCTCCCGGCACGGGCGACGCGCAACTGACCATGGCTCAGAACGTGCCGCTTGCCGGTGCGGTGATCGTCTCGACGCCGCAGGACCTGGCTCTGATCGATGCGCGCAAGGGGCTCAACATGTTCCGCCGTGTGGATGTGCCGCTGCTCGGCATCGTGGAGAACATGAGCTATTTCCTTTGCCCGGACTGCGGCGGGCGTCACGACATCTTCGGTCATGGCGGTGCACGCGCGGAAGCCGAGAAGCTCGGTGTCCCGTTCCTGGGCGAGGTGCCGCTCGACATGGCGATCCGGATCAATTCCGATGCAGGAACGCCCGTGACCGTGACCGATCCGGACGGGGCCCATGCGGCGATCTATCGTGATATCGCGACCAAGGTCTGGGCCGAGATCGAGCGAAACCGCGAGGACGGCCAGCGTGCCGCGCCGCGTATCGTCATCGAGAGCTAGGGGCTGTCCCCTGCATCTGGGCCGGAAATGGCGTTCGGCCGGCTAGACAATCCTGATTGGTGAACAAGGGCTTCGCGGCCGATGTCGCGAAGCCCTTTTTGCTGAAGGCGAATCGGCGCGCGTTCAAGCGGCCCCGTTTCTTGAAAAGAACCTACGCGGGCCGCCAATTGATTGTTTGGCGGCGGGTTTTTAAAACATGACTATTCGAGTTAGCTTTTATCTCAAGGCAAAACATTCCCGCCGATCAGTCCTTTTTGTCGCACGATCGGGTGCGCGTTACCGGTTTATTGTGCGGCGCACAATGGCCTGCGGCGCGGAGATCATGCGTTCTGTGTTGTTTCGTGTATTTTTGTACAAAAATTGGATTGTAAGTACATGAAATGCATAAACATCTCCCACGCAACGCAAAACCGAAAGCGTTTGCGTGCACCCGTCCAAAATGACAATCTGCAAGGTGAGGGAGATTAATTGCATGATCAACAAGCCGGATTTCGGTGCCGCAGCTGCGGAAGCCGGAACGTCGGACGCACATGCTGCCGAGAGAATGATGGTCGTCCCCGAAGATCGGGAGCGGGCCATCCTTTATGGCATTCTGGCGAGCGGTCTGGAGCGGGCTGCGGATCGTGGCTGGCTGGCCGCGATCGCCGCGCTGCCGCGTCTCGAGGGCGAAATCGGCGGTCCGTTGGCAGAGCTCTCCCGTATCGCCGCAACCGCGGACCCCGAAGTGCTGCGACGCGAATATCACGACCTCTTCATCGGGGTTGGGCGCGGCGAGCTGGTCCCATACGCTTCCTATTATCTGACCGGATTTTTGAACGAGAAGCCGCTGGCGCTGTTACGGCAGGACATGCGCCGGCTCGGCATCGAACGCGATCCGGACATTCACGAGCCGGAGGATCACATCGCGGCGATTTGCGCGATGATGGCCGGACTGATCGACGGCAGCTTCGGTGATGGCGACGAGGAGGAGGCTTCCGCCTTCTTCCGTGCTCACCTTGCCGTTTGGGCGCCCTATTTCTTCAAGGATCTGGCCGCGTCCGAAACCGGCGAACTGTATCCTGCGCTCGGGCGCCTGGGGCAGGCTTTCACGGCGGTCGAGATCGAGGCTGACAGGCTTTTCGCGGAGCGCCGCAAGGCGGGTTGAGTATCTGGCCCGGCGCAGGCCGGGCAAGGCGGGTGGCGGGCGAAACTGCTGCCCAGGGCAATGTAAGTGGAACGAGAGGGTGTCATGAGACGCAAGGACACAGCGATTGAGGCGGATCGTCGGAGTTTCCTGAAGCTTGCAGGGCTCGGTGCCGTGGCCGGCACGGCGACGCTCGTGACTGGCGAGGCCGAAGCGGTCGAGGCCGACAAGGCGGCTGGGAGCGGCTACCGCGAGACCGAGCATGTGAAGACCTTCTACGACACGGCCCGGTTCTGATCCGCAAGGACGCCGGACTGTCTGAAGTCGCAATCAGCGCCCCGTGCCGAAGGCAAAAGAATGGGGCATGCGCAGAACCAGTCGCCACGAAGCGGCCCTGCGCTATCGAGGGAGAAACGTGATGCTGAGGAAGAAGACGAGCGGGACTGCGCGTCGTTCCAGCCTGGCTTCCGCGATCGAGGCGATCGGCGCCAGCGCGATGGACCGCCGTACGTTCCTGCGCAGGTCGGGCCTTGCCGCGGGCGGGCTCGCCGCAGCCGGGGCACTTACCGGTGGCATGGTGCGCAAGGCCGAAGCGGCCGGGCCGACCAATGCCAAGGTCGAGATCAAGAAGACTGTCTGCACGCACTGTTCGGTTGGCTGCACCGTGCTGGCGGAAGTGCAGGATGGCGTGTGGACCGGCCAGGAGCCGGGCTTCGACAGCCCCTTTAACCTCGGTTCGCACTGCGCCAAGGGCGCCTCGGTGCGCGAGCATGCCCATGGCGAGCGCCGCCTGAAGTACCCGACCAAGCTGGTCGGCGGAAAGTGGGAGCGCATTTCCTGGGATCAGGCGATCAACGAGATCGGCGATCAGATGCTGAAGATCCGCGACGAGAGCGGTCCGGACAGCGTCTACTGGCTCGGCTCGGCCAAGCACAGCAACGAGCAGGCCTATCTGGTCCGCAAGTTCGCGGCCTTCTGGGGCACGAACAACGTCGACCACCAGGCGCGTATCTGTCACTCCACCACGGTCGCAGGTGTCGCGAACACCTGGGGTTACGGTGCGATGACGAACTCGTACAACGACATCCACAATTCCAAGGCGATCTTCATCATCGGCGGCAATCCCGCCGAGGCGCATCCGGTCTCGCTGCTTCACGTGCTGAAGGCGAAGGAAGAGAACGCTGCGCCGCTGATCGTCTGCGATCCGCGCTTCACCCGCACCGCAGCGCATGCGTCCGAGTATGTCCGCTTCCGTCCGGGCTCCGACGTGGCTCTGGTCTGGGGTATCCTCTGGCACATCTTCGAGAACGGCTGGGAGGACAAGGAGTTCCTGCGCCAGCGCGTCTGGGGCATGGACCAGATCAAGGTGGAAGTGGCCAAGTGGACGCCCGAGGAGACCGAGCGCGTCACCGGCGTCCCGGGTTCGCAGCTGAAGCGCGTCGCCCGTACGCTCGCCAACAACCGTCCGGGCACCGTCATCTGGTGCATGGGCGGCACGCAGCACACCAATGGCAACAACAACACCCGCGCCTACTGCGCCCTTCAGCTGGCTCTCGGCAACATGGGCAAGGCCGGCGGCGGCACCAACATCTTCCGCGGCCATGACAACGTGCAGGGTGCGACGGACCTTGGCGTGCTTGCCGATACGCTGCCGGGCTACTACGGCCTGGCGGAAGGCTCCTGGCGCCACTGGGCGCGCGTGTGGGGCGTTTCCTACGACAGCCTTGCCGAGCGCTTCGCCACGATGAAGGGCGCCGACGGCAAGGACAAGGCCATGATGTTCGAGAGCGGCATCACGGTGTCGCGCTGGATCGACGGCGTTCTGGAAGACAAGGCGAACCTGCTTCAGCCCGACAACACACGCGCCATGGTGTTCTGGGGCCATGCCCCGAACTCGCAGACCCGTCTGCCCGACATGAAGCGGGCGATGGAGAAGCTCGATCTGCTGGTCATCATCGATCCGTTCCCGACCATGTCGGCGGTGATGCATGACCGCAAGGACGGCGTCTACCTGCTGCCGGCGACGACCCAGTTCGAGACCTATGGCTCGGTGACCGCGTCGAACCGCTCGCTGCAGTGGCGCGAGAAGGTCATCGATCCGCTGTTCGAGTCCAAGACCGACCACTCCATCGCGTATCTCTTCGCGAAGAAGTTCGGTTTTGCCGAGGACATGTTCAAGAACATCGAGGTGAACGGCGAGGAGCCGCTCATCGAGGACGTGACCCGCGAGTTCAACCGCGGCATGTGGACCATCGGCTATACCGGCCAGTCGCCGGAGCGCCTGAAGCTGCACATGCAGAACCAGCACACGTTCGACCGTACGACCCTGCGCGCCAATGGCGGGCCGGCGGACGGCGACTTCTACGGCATGCCTTGGCCGTGCTGGGGCTCGGCGGAGATGAAGCATCCCGGTTCGGCGGTGCTTTACGATACGTCGCTGCCGGTTGCCGAAGGCGGCATGGGCTTCCGCGCCCGCTTCGGCGTCGAGAAGGATGGCGACAACCTGCTGGCCGAAGGCTCCTGGCCTGTCGGTTCGGAGATCGAGGACGGCTATCCCGAGTTCACCATGGCCATGCTGATCAAGCTGGGCTGGGACAAGGATCTGACGCCCTACGAGCGCCGGATGATCGAATGGGTCGCCGGCATGGTGGATGCCATGCCTTCGTCGGAAGAGGTCGGCGAGACCTCGCAGACCGGGGATATCCCCTCCGACTACAATGACAAGGTCGGCGGCGTGAACTGGAAGACCGACCTGTCCGGCGGCATCCAGCGCGTTGCGATCAAGCATGGCTGCGCGCCCTACGGCAACGCCAAGGCCCGCGCAGTGGTGTGGACCTTCCCGGATCCGGTGCCGCTGCACCGCGAGCCGCTCTACACCAGCCGTCGTGACCTGCTCGACAAGTATGCGACCTATGAGGACAAGACCTTCTGGCGCGTCCCCACCCGCTACAAGTCGATCCAGGAGAACGACTATTCCAAGGACTTCCCGATCATCCTGACCTCGGGGCGCCTGGTGGAATACGAAGGCGGCGGCGACGAGACCCGCTCCAACCCGTGGCTGGCCGAGCTGCAGCAGGACATGTTCGTCGAGGTCAACCCGCGCGATGCCAACAATCTCGGCATTCGCGACCGGGAAATGGTTTGGGTGCACGGTCCGGAGGGCGGCAAGGTCAAGGTGATGGCCATGGTGACCGAGCGTGTCGGTGTGGGCGTGGCCTTCATGCCCTTCCACTTCGGCGGTCACTTCCAGGGCGAGGACCAGAGGCACAAGTATCCGACCGGTTCGGATCCTTATGTGCTCGGCGAGGCGACCAACACCGCCCAGACCTACGGCTATGACAGCGTCACCCAGATGCAAGAAACCAAGGCCACGCTCTGCCGCATCGAGCGCGTGGCGTAAGGGGGAAAAACCATGGCACGGATGAAATTCCTCTGTGACGCCGAGCGCTGCATCGAGTGCAATGCCTGCGTAACTGCCTGCAAGAACGAGCACGAGGTGCCGTGGGGCATCAATCGTCGCCGCGTGGTGACCATTCAGGACGGCAAGCCGGGCGAGCGCTCGATTTCCGTCGCCTGCATGCACTGCTCCGACGCGCCCTGCATGGCGGTGTGCCCGGTCGACTGCTTCTACCAGACCGACGAGGGTGTGGTCCTTCACTCCAAGGACCTGTGCATCGGCTGCGGATACTGCTTCTACGCCTGCCCCTTCGGCGCGCCGCAGTATCCTCAGGCCGGCAACTTCGGTTCGCGCGGCAAGATGGACAAGTGCACCTTCTGCGCCGGCGGTCCCGAGGCGGACAACTCCTCGGCCGAGTACGCCAAGTACGGCCGCAACCGTCTGGCCGAGGGCAAGCTCCCGCTCTGCGCGGAGATGTGCTCGACCAAGGCTCTGCTGGCCGGCGACGGCGACGTGGTCTCGTCGATCTATCGCGAGCGCGTCGTGGCCCGCGGCTTCGGCTCCGGAGCCTGGGGCTGGGGCACTGCCTACGAGCAGAAGGCAGGCAGCTTCTGATCGGTACCTTTTTAAGGCCGTTAAGAATGACAGGGGCGGCCTGCGGCCGCCTCTGTTGCGTCGGTGGGGCATGGAACCCGCCGAAACTCGACTGAGGAGAGAGTGACGTGAAATCGGGATCAGCCACGTGGGGCATGTTGGTCGTCGCGGGAGCGCTGCTGGCGCTCGTTCCGGGGTGCCGGGACGATGAGCAGAATCGCCCGCTGCATCTCGAAAAGGGCGTCTATCAGGGTGCGGACGATGCTCCGCTCACCGCGGAAGAGCGCCGCACGCTGCAAGAACGCGGCAACCGGCAGCGCTTCTGAGGCGCGTCGACAGCCTGAAGATCAAACCTGCGGACGGAACAGGGGAGGGACTAGGATGTACCACACGGGAACCATGCGCCCCGCATACATCTCGAACGGCATTGTCTGGCGGCTTCGCACCGCGCTCATGGTGGTGGTCGCCGCTCTGTTCTTGGCGCTCTCGGTCCAGGATTCTGCCTTGGCGCAGCCGGTCGACAACGATCCGGCAACCGTATCACCCGTGCAGGGACAGGTGCCGGGCAACACGCTGGGGACGGATTCCGACACCGAGATGTGGCGTGCAGTCCGTCAGGGCGTTGCCGGACAGGTTTCCATCCCGGACAAGAACGCGGCAACACTCGTTCAGTCGGAAGGCGAACTTTGGCGCTCCATCCGCAACGGGCCGCTTGCGCTTTATGCAAGCTGGGCGATGCTGGCCATGGTCGTGGTTCTGAGCCTGTTCTTTGCGATCCGTGGACGGATTCGCATCGAGCATGGACGGTCCGAACAGACCATCACCCGCTTTGCCGCCTTCGAGCGCTTCGGCCACTGGCTTCTGGCTTCGTCCTTCATCATCCTGGCGCTGACCGGCCTGAACGTGATGTACGGCCGGTATGTGCTGTTGCCGGTCATCGGTCCCGAGGCCTTCGGAGCGCTGACGATCTTCGGCAAGTATCTGCACAATTATCTCGCCTTTGCCTTCATGGCGGGTCTCGTTATCATCTTCGTGATGTGGGTCAGCCATAACCTGCCGCACAAGACCGACATCAAGTGGGTCCTGCAGGGCGGCGGCATCTTTTCGCGCAAGCTCCATCCGCCCGCGAAGAAGTTCAATGCCGGTCAGAAGGTGATCTTCTGGCTGACGATCCTTGGCGGCCTGTCGATTTCCATGTCCGGCTGGACCCTGCTTTTCCCGTACACCACGCACTTCTTCTCCGGCACGTTCGAGCTGGTGAATACCGTGTTCGGAACCGCGCTGCCGGCCTCCCTGTCGCCGCTGCAGGAACAGCAACTCGCCTCGCTGTGGCACTCGATCATGAGTGTGTTCCTGATCTGCGTGATCATCGCGCACATCTATATCGGCACCATCGGCATGGAGGGCGCCTTCGACGCCATGGGCTCCGGCGAGGTCGATCTCAATTGGGCGAAGGAGCACCATTCGCTCTGGGTCGACGAAGTGATGGCCCGCGAGGCGGAGCACAAGGGACCGAGCAAGGTCCAGCCCGCAGAGTAGCCGGGAGCGCGTCGTGTCGGCAGTGGTCAGGACCTTCGTCGTTTCGCTGGTTCTGGCACTGGCAGGCGGCCATGCGGTCGCCGCCGGTGACGGCCCGGTGCCGGCCTGGCCGGAGCGGCTGCAAGGGCACGGTGGCCCGGTGCGCTCTGTCGTGCTCGATGGAGACGATGGGCGCGCGCTGACAACGTCCTTTGACTACTCGGTCATCCTGTGGGCGTTCGAGGCAGGCGAGGGACGCGTCGTCCATCGGATGATCGGTCACGAGGCGGCGGCCAACGATGCCGCCTTTGCCGGCGGTAAGCGCGCCGTCTCTGTCGGAGACGATGGCGCGGTCATCCTTTGGAACCTTGCCGATGGCGCGATGCTCGACCGCATCGACACCGGCGAGGACAAGACGCTGGCGGTGTCCGTCAGCGCCGACAGGCGCTTCGCGGTCACGGCCTCCTGGGACCGTACCGCCAGGATCTACGCGCTTGAGGGTGACCGGCTGTCCGAGCGCGCGGTACTGGAGGGTCATCGCGGCAACGTCAATGCCGCCGAGTTCTCCAGCGATGGAAGCCGTGTGTTCACCGCGTCCTATGACGGCGCCATCCGGGTGTTCGACCGGGAGACCGGCGAACTGTTGCGAGAGGTCTATTCCCACGGCTGGGGCGTCAACGTGATGGCTCTTCTGCCCGGCGAGACGCATCTGGCCTTCGGCGCGACAGATGGCGCCGTGGCCGTTGTCGACATCGCGCAAGGGAGCGTGTTCAAGCAGCTTGCCAGCCACGAGCGACCGGTCCTGTCTCTGGCGCTGTCGCACGACGGCAGCCGGCTTGCCAGCGGCGGTGGCGACGGGCGCATTCGCCTCTACGATACCGGCGAGTGGGGGCTGCTGGAGGAATTCGAAAATCCTTACGGCCCGGTCTGGGGTCTGGCTCTCCCGGCGGACGGGACAGTGGCGCTGTATGCGGGTCTCGACGACCATGTGAACATCTGGCAGGTGGCGCCGCGCAAGCCGTTCGAACCGGTAGACAGCCAGTTTCCGCGCCGCTTCCAGGTCTCGGCGGAGGATGATCTCGGACGCCGGCAGTTCGCGCGCAAATGCTCCGTCTGCCATACGCTGACGCCGGATGGCGGCAACCGGGCCGGGCCGACGCTTTACGGCGTGTTCGGGCGACGGGTCGGGACCTTGCCGGGGTATCCCTACTCGCCGGCGCTGAAGCGCCTCGATTTCGTATGGAACGAACAGACGATTTCGGACCTTTTCGACCATGGCCCCGACGTGGTGACGCCGGGCTCCAAGATGCCGATCCAGCGTCTGCGGAGCGATGAGGAGCGTGATGCGCTGGTGGCCTATCTGAAACATGCGACCGCGCCCGCCGAAGGCGACGCGGCGAGGCAAGGAGAACAGAAGCAATGAAGGCGTTCCTGAGCGCGATGGTGGCGCTCGCGGTGATCGGGACCGGGGCCTGGGCCTACCTGACCCGCGAGCTCGATTATTCGTCGGCCTCGGTCTATTCGTCCCACAATCCGGGCGCAGTCCGCCTGTCGCCCGATTCCGGCAAGCGACCGGGCGAATGATCCGCCTGGCGGCGGCGCTGGCGTTCCTCTTCGCCGGTGTGCTGGCGGCCCTGGCGCAGACGTCCGGCCCGGCCACCGCAACACGGTCCGTCGTCGCCCTGTTGCCGGACTGGCCGGCGAGCCAGCCTCGGACGGAGGAGCCTGAAGGCTCGGCCGTGGCAGTCGGTGAGGGCGGCCTTTTGTTGACGGCCGATCATGTGATCGGCACGGCAAAAAGCGTCCGCATTCGTCTTGGCGACGGCAGCGTGCATCCGGCCGAGATCGTCCACAGGGATACGGAAACGGATCTCGCACTGCTTCGCGCCGACGTCGACCTGCCGGTGCTCGAGGCGGCATCCGATCCGCAGCCTGCCAGTCCCGCTTGTGCAATCGGCAATGCCTTCGGTCTTGGCGTCTCCGTGACCTGCGGTGTCGTCTCTGCAACCGGCCGTGGAGGCATCGGCTTCAATGCCGTTGAGGACTTCGTGCAAACTGATGCCGCCGTCAATCCGGGCGCGTCCGGTGGGGCTCTGGTAGACAGCCAGGGGCGTCTCGTGGGCATTCTCTCCGCGATTTACACAAAGTCCGGCGACGGCGATATCGGCGTCAACTTCGCCGTGTCGGAGCCGCTGGCACGCCGAGTGGTCGAGGCGGCCCGGTCCGGGGGCTCGCCGCGCCGTACGCTCGGGGCGAGCCTGCGCCCGACCCGAGCGGGACCGCTTGCAGCCGGCCTGCAGGTGCTTTCGGTCCGTGAGGACAGTCCGGCCGCACGCGCGGGGCTTCAGGCCGACGACGTGATCCTGGCGGTCGACGGCTGGCCGGTCGCAAGCGTCGCGCTCCTGCGCGGTCGATTGGAACGGGCTGACGCAACCGGAGCCCTGACGTTGCGCCGGGGTGAATCAGTTTCTGAGGTGCAGCTCGATCTTTCAGATTGAACAACCTCTTGGAGCCCCTCCCGGATTCAGTTTCTCAAGAATATCTCGTGCAACCAGGGGCTCCTCCAGCCCCGTATCGAAAGGCTAGGTCCATGAACGACGAAACCTTCAATATGTCCCTCAGGAAGTTTCTGAAGCAGGTCGGCGTGACCTCGCAACAGGCTCTGGAGACTCATGTTCGCACCAATGGGCTGACGGATGGCACCCTCACGGCGAAGGTCGTGCTGACGCTGGACGGGCAGGAGTTCGAGCACGTCGTCACCGGCAAGATCGACCTGGGATGAGATCGATATCGTCGCGCTCGGCGCTGACGGATTCAGTTTTTGAAGGAACGCTGTCATCTTGCTGGAAAACAACATGAACGAGCTCCCGGAGCCGGTGTTTCCGCCTCTGCTCAAGGGGCACAGGCTGGACGGTGGCGCTCATCCGTTCGAGGCAGCGGTGGCAGGCGCTGCGAGCCGGCACTACTCCGCCGGCGACCTGCTGTGGTCTTCCGATCCCGCTCATGTCCGCATCGCGCTGGTGCTGGAGCCCGATGTGGAGCCGGCGCGCGGCATCGAGATGCTGTTCCTCGCCATGGTCGCGACGACGGACGCCATGGGAGCGTTGATCCCGCCGGAGGTTGCCTTGACCTACGAATGGCCGGCGGTGCTGCGCGCGAACGGAGCGCGCGTCGGTCGAGCTCGGTTCGCTCAGGCGCAAGAAACCGGCGAGGACGGGGCACCGCTCTGGCTGGTGGTGGGGATCGAGTTGCGTCTTGCGCCCGTCGATGGGGCGATGGAGCCTGGCGAGATGCCGCATCTCACAAGCCTCGTCGACGAGGGCGCGGCCGACCTTGGGCACAGGCTGGCGGTCGAATCCTTGTCGCGGCACATGCTGACATGGATCCATTCCTGGGACATTGACGGCTTCGCTCCGGTTCTCGACAACTGGCTGTTCCGTGCCGATGGCTATAAGCAGGAGATCGTGGTACCCGGGCCGAAAGGCGAGCGGCGTGGCACGTTCCTGGGGATCGACGAGGCCGGCAGCCTGTTGCTCAAGCCCGCCGACGGCGGCTCCGCCGTGGCGTTGGCGCTCGATGAGCACCTGGCGCATCTCGATCATCGCGACAGCGAGGATGCCGCATTGGCGCTGCACAACAAGGGAATGGACCAATGACCCGGCTGCTCAAGGCGATCCGGCTCGATGTATCGGATACGAAGGTGTTTCCGCTTGCGGCGGAGGCGGGAGACTGGGTCATCCCGGGAACCTTTGCCTTTCGTGCCTATACCGATGAGGGGCTGACCGGGAAGCTGCGGCAGGCATTCGTCTCCGGTTTCCTGTCGCTGGAGAACTTCGGTTGGTCGACGCTTGCGACCCCTGCCGAGATCTCCGAAGAGGAGCGGGAGCGGCTGCTGGATCGGCTCTGCGAGCATTTCGTCGAGGAGCACGGCGCCCCATCCATAGAGGCGGCGCGTCCCGTCGCCGAGGCGGAGCTGAACGATACGGCCGAGATCGCGTCCGAGCTCGACCTCAACGCGCTGCTGGCGGTCAGCCGGGAGATCGATGAGGACGACGGAACGATCCGAGAGAGCTTCCATCTTGTGACGCCCCCGGACGATGCGCCCCATGCCCGCATCTGGGACGTGACCGAGGACGACTGATGCCGCAATTCTGGAAATCGTCAGGGGCGCACCTGTTGAGCCGCGATGCCAGCGGCTACCTCCAGGTGACGCCGGACTTCCTGCGAGCCTATTTCACCAGGCCCGAGATCCATCCCGTGGAGGAGTCCTGCGAGGCTGAGCATCGCCTTTTCGAACGGCTGATGACCGATCCTTTCGCCGCGGTTGGCGATGACGATCTTGCGGCCATCGTCGATCCGGATGCGGCCGACAACTATCGCGTCGTCCTGCGCTTCCGGGACCATCTGGTCGCCCATGGCAGCATCGAGAGTGGCTATGCCGCCCTGTTCAAGGGCAATGGCATCGACATCCCGCCGATGTTCATCGACCAGCTCGTCCACCTGATCGCCCACAACGTGCTGCGCAAGGTGGCGGACCCGATGCGGGTGCGCGCCGGCGAGCTCCTGTTCCGGGAACAGGCCGTGACGACCGCGGATGGGCAGCTGATGCTGGCCGACGCCGAGACGGTGGAGACCTATTCGCGCACCGGCGGTCTGGGCGGCCTCGGCGCGCTGCTCGCCGAGGCGGGCACGCCCGTGCCGTCGGTCTCGCTCGATGTTCTGACCGAAGAGAATGCCTCGATCTACTGGGACCGGTCGGACCGCTTCGACACGGCCATCGACTTCCGCTTTACCGAGCCTGCGCTGGACGCCTTCGCCCGGGTTCTGGAAAGCTGGATCGGCCATTTCCACGGGGTATCCGTGCGCATTCAGCCGCAACAGTCGGTCCGCGACGAGCGCTGGTCCTGGCATGTCGGGCTCGATGCGGAAGCAACACGCATCCTCAATGCCCTCTATCAGGGGCAGCAGGTCGGGGAGACGGATCTTGGCCGGATCGTCGCCCTGTTCCGCATGGACTTCGACAATCGGGGGGACGCCATCGAGAGCATGCGCGGCAAGCCGGTCTGGATGGGACTTGCGATGGGCGCCGACAATATCGTGCGCATGAAGCCTCAGAACCTGTTGACAAACCTGCCCGTTCGGCCTCGAAACTGAACGTCCCGCCCGCGGCCCGTGTCCGCAAGCAATCGGACATCGCCATGTTCACTTCGGAAAACGGCCGCGCCATCCTGTTCATGATGCTGGCCATGGCCGGGTTCATCGTGAACGACAGTTTCGTGAAGCTGGTTTCCGAGCGTCTGCCGCTTGGCGAGATCATGTTCGTGCGCGGCATCATGGCGCTCGTCCTGGTGCTGGGCCTTGGCATAGCCAACGGAGAGGTGAGGCGCTTTTACCTCCTGGCGAACAGGCTTGTCGGTCAGCGCGTCTTTGCCGAGGTGACGGCAACCGTTCTCTATCTAACAGCGCTGTTCAACATGGAGATCGCCAACGCGACGGCGATCCTGCAGGCGCTGCCGCTGTTGGTCACGGCGGGAGCCGCCGTATTCCTGGGCGCTCCGGTGGGATGGCGCCGCTGGACGGCCGTCGCGGTCGGCTTTGGCGGCGTCTTGCTGATCGTGCGCCCGGGCATGGAGGGGTTCAACGCGTGGGCGCTGATGGCGCTTGCCGGCGTTCTGTTCATGGCGCTGCGCGACCTTACGACCAATGTGCTGCCGAAGAACGTTCCGACGCTCGGCGTCACCTTCGCGACGCTTGTCGGGGTCACCGTGACCGGGCTTGCGCTTTCGCTCCGCGAGACCTGGACGATGCCGTCGCTCCTCGACCTGACATTCCTTGCCGCGGCGGCCTGTTTCATCCTCATCGGTTTCGTCTGCATCATCAACGCGATGCGTATCGGGGATATCTCCCTGGTCGCTCCGTTCCGCTATTCGATCATCGTCTGGGCAATCATCATCGGCTACTTCGTCTGGGGCGATGTGCCCGACCTGCCGACGCTCGTGGGTATCGCCATCGTCGTGGCAACGGGGCTCTACAGCCTGATGCGCGAGCGCAAGAAGTTGCAAGAGGCCGGACCTGCCGCAACGGCCGACTTGCCGCGATGAGCGGCAGGATTTTCCAAGGCTTGCCAACGTGCCATCGCACGCCCTAAAGCAGATCGTATGACAAATCCTCTCCCTTCGGCAGTGCCGGAGCGGCGCCCCACCATTGCGCTCCTCGTTGCCGTCTCCGCCGTCAATCCTCTTGCTCTCAATATCTACCTGCCGTCGATGCCGACGCTGGTGGATATCTTCGACACGACAGCAGGCATGGTGCAGCTGACGCTGTCGCTCTACCTCGCCGCCGTGGCGATCGCGCAGATCGGCATCGGCCCGTTGTCCGACCGGCACGGGCGGCGCCCCGTGCTGATGTGGGGCCTTGGCATCTTCATCGTCGGCAGCATCATCTGTGCGCTGGCGGACACCATCGAGACGATGCTCGTCGGCCGCATGTTGCAGGCATCTGGCGGCTGCGCCGGCATCGTGCTGGGGCGCGCCATCGTGCGCGACCTGTTCGACCGCAGCCAGGCGGCCAGCATGATCGGCTACGTCACCATGGGCCTGGCCGTCGCCCCGATGGTCGGGCCGGCCATCGGTGGTGCGCTGGATGAGAATTTCGGGTGGGGCACCAGTTCCTATCTGATGGTCGTTCTTGGCATCATCGTCTTCATCTGGGCCTGGTTCGAGCTGCATGAGACCAATCACAACCGCGCGGCCGCAGGCGGCGGATTGCGTGGGTTGGCGCGCAGCTACGGCGTGCTCGCCCGCTCGCCGCTCTTCGTCAGCTACGCGCTGACTTCGGCCTTCACGTCCGCGGTTTTCTTCTCTTTCCTCGGAGGCGCGCCCTTCATCGCGGCAAAACTCATGAACATGACGCCCTCGACCTATGGGCTCTATTTCATGATGGTCGCCGGAGGCTACATCGTCGGAAACTGGACGTCGGGGCGCTTTTCGGCGCGGGTCGGCATCGGGCGGATGATCAACGGCGGCAACATCGTCCTCAGTCTTGCGGTGATCATCATGGCGACCGCGTTCTGGATGGGGGAACCGCGTCCGCTCTCTCTGTTCGGCCCGATGTTCCTCGTCGGCATCGGCAATGGCATGTCCTTGCCCAATGCGATTGCCGGTGCCGTCAGCGTCCGGCCGGACCTTGCCGGCGCCGCCTCGGGCTTTACCGGCAGCATGCAGATCGGCGCTGGTGCGATCACCTCCGCGCTGGTCGGCTGGCTGCTGACGGGTGTTCTTTGGCCGGGAACCATCTGGCCGCTGGTTCTTGTCATGACTGTCTGCTGCTGCGTTGCCGTCGCCTCCGGCGTGGTTGCAAGGCTGCTGGAAGCGGTGGAATAGGCAAGCCGCGCGGCAGGCGGTATCTTCGTCTCCCATATGCTGCTTGCCGGCGCCGCGCCTTGCACCATTTACCGGCAGTCCGTGAAGCCAAAAGCCACACGAGGTTCTGCAATGACGAGAAGCTCCGGGCCGTCGCGCCGTTTCCTGCTCCAGTCCGCGCTTGCCGCAAGCGCCCTGCCGTTCCTGCCGCGCCTCTCGCTGGCGAGCGCATCCGGGTCGATGGAGCTGGTGGCAAAGCCGGGCAAGGCCTCGCTTTGGGAAGAAGGCGGCCCGCTGGCGGACATCTGGGGCTATGACGGCGGCGTACCGGGACCGGTGCTGCGCATGCGCCAGGGTGAAACCCTGAGCGTGCGCTTCCGCAACGAACTCGAGCAGCCCTCAACCATCCATTGGCATGGCATCCGGATCGACAATGCCTATGACGGTGTTGCCGGCCTGACGCAGGAGCCCGTCGAGCCCGGCGAGACCTTCGAGTATCTGATCAAGGCGCCGGACGCGGGCACCTTCTGGTATCACCCGCACAACCGCAGCTGGGAACAGTTGGCGCGCGGCCTTTACGGCGTTCTGATCGTGGAGGAGCAGGAGCCGGTGCCTGTCGATCAGGACATTGTCCTGGCCTTCGACGACTGGCGGCTCGACGAGGCGCGGCAGATCGATGTCGCAAGCCTGGGGATGCTGCACGACTGGGCCCATGCGGGGCGTCTCGGCAATGTGCTGACCGTCAACGGCCAGCCCTATCTGAAACAGACTGTCAGGCCCGGCGAGCGGTTGCGTCTGCGTGTCCTCAACACCGCCAATGCGCGCGTGCTCCAGCTCCGTTTTTCCGGGCTTGCGCCGGTCGTCCTGGCGCTGGATGGCCAGCCGGTTGAGCCTTATCCCTTGGCAGAGGAGACGCTGGAGATCGCGCCGGCGCAGCGCTGCGACCTTATGGTCGACGTGCCGGGCGAGGCGGGCGTGTTCAAGATCGACGAAGTCTCGCGCGATCCCTTCGCGGCCTGCGAGCTGCGCGCCGAAGGTGAGCCGATCGCTCGCACGGCACCGCTGCCCGAGACCTTGCGGCTACCGAAGAACCCGCTGGCGAGCGCGCTCGATCTCGAAGGTGCGCTTTCGGTCGACCTCCTGATGGAGGGTGGGGCGATGGGGCGCATGGGCGCCGCGATGCTGCATGGCGAGAGGAAGGGCATGCGCGACCTCATGGAGGCCGGCAAGCTCTGGAGCTTCAACGGCGTCGCCGGCAGCCATCATGACCCGGCATTGTTCTCGACCGCGCTCGGCCGAACGGTGCGCATGCCCATCGTCAACGACACGCGCTGGCCGCATGCGATCCACCTGCATGGACACCACTTCCGGGTTCTCAGCCGAAACAGTGCCCCGGTTGCACGGGAAGAGTGGCGCGATACGGTGCTGACCGCGCCGGGCGAGCGCGTCGAGATCGCTTTCGTTGCCGACAATCCCGGCAAGTGGATGCTTCACTGTCACATGCTCGAACATCAGGAAGCCGGCATGATGAGCTGGTTCGAGATAAGCTGACCTTCGCTGCAAGGCGGACAGGTCCAGACCACATCAACAGGA
Organism: Stappia sp. 28M-7; assembly: GCF_014252955.1. Classification (NCBI taxonomy): domain Bacteria; kingdom Pseudomonadati; phylum Pseudomonadota; class Alphaproteobacteria; order Hyphomicrobiales; family Stappiaceae; genus Stappia; species Stappia quadratibracata. The sequence goes on from NZ_JACMIA010000001.1 coordinate 2,183,532, forward strand.
GAGGAACGTTTCCCGCATGGCCAACAGACAGGAACGGCGCGCAGGACGCGCGTCAGGGACGCTCGATACGACCGGTTTCCTGCAGGTCGCGGGCAAGTTCATCGACGTGGCGAACCGCGAGAACCGCAAGATCCCGGCCACGGACCTGCAGATGGCCTTCCTCTGGGCGGCGGCTCGCTACAACGCTCATGTGGCAAAAGCAGTGGTCGGCGTCGAGGATCACGAGGACTTCGTGACCAAAATGGTCGAGAGCTACCGGGAAATGCTGCGTCAGAACCTTGCCGATCCGGAGTTGGATCCGCCGGCGGGAAGTGCCTGACGCCGCTGGGGCGAAAACCGGTCGCCGCCGGGCGGCAGCGACCGGTCGATTTCAGTTGTCCTTGAGGAAATCGTCCGCGGTGAGCGAGCCCTTTTCCATCGCCAGATAATCGTCGGTCGTGACGATCCGCGGCCTTGCGCCGCCCCGCAGCGGCGTGTCGTCCATTTCCCACTGGGCCGAGATCCGGCAGTCGTCGCACATCTCGATCAGGGCGATCTGGTCGGCACGCTGGAACATCCAGTGCTTGCCGGACAGCTTTTCGCGGATGCGGGCGATGGACGAGCGCGTGCCGAAGGCCTTGCCGCAGGAAACGCAGGTCGCCGGCTCTTCTTCGTGCAAGACCTCGGGCCGCATGGCGCTCGGAGCGGCGTTGTAGCGCGCGTCCAGCGTGATGACCTGTTCCGGGCAGGTATTGGCACACAGACCGCACTGCACGCAGGCCGCTTCCGTGATGCTGACCTGGGGTTTGTCCGGATTGTCGGAAAGCGCAGCCGTCGGGCAGGCGGAAACGCAGGCAAGGCAGAGCGTGCAACCGTCGGAAGCAATCTGGATGCGGCCATAAGGCGCGTGCGCGGGCAGCGCAATCAACTCCTGCGGCGCCGGGGCACCTTCCAGCAGACGGGCAATCGCGCTGCGCGCGACGTCGCGCTTGCCACCGACCGGATCGAAGCTTGCCGACCGGACGGCGAGGGCGTTCGCCTCGACGGGGAAATAGCCGGACACCGCGTCGGGGTCGTCTTCGACAGCGATGGAGAAGGTGCCGGATGGCTTGTATCCCATGCCGGCCAGCAGGCTCTCGCAGAGCTCGATTTCCATGCGCAGGGCATCCAGCTCGTGCGCCTTGGAGGGCGGGCAGAGGAAGACGATGCGCTGTGCACCGGCAAGCACGGCGGCAAGCATCGCGTCATGGCCGAAGCTCGTGACGGCATGGGCGCCATGCGGCAGCACGTTGCCCGGTAGGCCCTCGCCGAGGCGGGCGAGCGCATTGATGATGTCGCCGCCATGCTGGCTTTCGTGGATGAGGAGAACGGCATTCTTGCCGCCGGCCTCGCGATAGGCGCCGAGCAAGGCCTGGAGGCGGCGGATCTGGCTGCTACGGTCCGGGTAGCGGTAGCTGACCGCACCGGTGGGGCAGTGCGCCGCGCAGGAGCCGCAGCCGCCGCAAATGCCCGGATCGATGGCGATCTCGCGCCCGGTGCTGGAAATCGCTCCTGCCGGACACGCGTCCAGACAGTTGGTGCAGCCGGTCTTGCCCGAGCGGCCATGGGCGCAGATCGAAGCGTCGTAGGTGACGTAGAGCGGCTTTTCGAACGTGCCGACCATGTCGGCCATGTCGAACATCGCCCGCGCCACCGCGGCCGGATTGCCCGGATCGACGCGGATGTATCCATCGCGCTTGGACGCGGCGCTGACCAGTGGGGTCTCACCGGACAGATCAAGGATCAGGCTGCAATTGGCGCGTGCGCCGTCACGGGGCAGGGCGAAGGAGGGAGCCCCGCGCGAGGATGGCAGCATCTGGGCATAGCCGTCGACCGTGACCTCAAAATCGCCCAACGACCCGCCAACAGTGCGGATGCGTCCCATATGTACCGGGATTTCCAGCGTGCCGGGCAGGATGAGATCCAAGGCATCGCTGAGCAGCAGAGAGACCGACAGTCGCCCCTCCAGGGCCCGGGCCGCATCGAGCGCCTGCTGGCCCGCGCCATAAACGAGGCAGACCCCGTCCGACTCGATCGAATGCAGGGCGGCAGGGACCGAGGGTGCCAGCGCTTCGGCGAGCAGGGCTGAGATCTTGGGATGGGGATCGGTCGAGGTGGCGCACCAGCCGGCGCGCTCGCGGATGTTGACGAAGGACAGTTCCTGCTCGGCGCCACGTTCCTCCGCGACTTCCTGGAACAGCGGGGCTTCCTGCGTGCACGCGACAAGGAGGGGCTCGCCGGTCGCCAGCGCCTTTTCGAACGAGGCCATCTGCGCGCGGCACAGCTGGGTGTGCACGGTGTGGTCCTTGTCCAGTCCTGCAATCCGGCCTGCGTCGAGACGCATGGTCTTTTCGCAGTTGCACAGCATGATCCGGGGTTTGCTCGACGCCATGTCGTTCCTCCGTGGCGCGTGCCCGTCCTGCTCTGGAGCACTGGCGAGCCGCTCTTGTTCGATTTGCCCGACACTAGCGCAATTCGTGAGGATTTTCCTTACCTGCCTGAACTTGTGCGCATCCTTGTCGGAAGTCGAGGGGCGGTGAGGGCGGGAGCCGATACGGCCGCATTGCCTTTCCCTCTCGGGTGCCCCAGAATTACGCAGATACAACAATATCGGACCGCACCTTGCGGGGAGGAATTTACGTGCAAAGGGAAGTGATTGCGCCGTTCGGCATCGTGCTGGAGCGTCGTCCGTCCTCTTCGAAATGGGCGGATTGGTCGTGGAAGATCACGGAAGTGATCCCCGACGCTCCGGCGACCGACGGATGGACGGTCATCCACGAAGACGATGGCGTCACGCGCTATCTGTCCTCACCGCACATGCTCGTGCTTCATCACAAGATGGTGGAGGCCTACGACGCGAATATCGAGACCGGCTCTCCGTCGATCTGGGCAATGCTGGATGACGAGATCACACCCGCCATGCCGCCCTACAGGCCGCGCGGTGTCACCGCCGACCCTTACGAGGCGCAGGGTGTTCTCGACAGCGCCGCCGGACTGGTGGAGCGGGTGGCGATGCCCCGGGAGACGGTTGCCTGGATGGCGCAGTACCTCGCCTCGTTGCCGGAGGCGCCGGCCTTCCGCAAGCGCCGCCGAGACCGCATCGAGACCGAGAAGCAGATTTTCGGCAAGGAGCCGATCTTTTCGCCGCTCGGCCGCAGAGAGGAGCGGGAGTCGTGAGCACCGAGACCGACCGCGGCTTTCTCTCGCGCTGGTCGCAGCGCAAGCAGGCGGCGCGTCAGCAGGTCAACGAGAGTGCCGAAGAGGAGCGCGCGGAGCCCCTGGAGCCCGTCTCCGAGCTTGCCGGCGGCGAGCCGGAGGGAGGCGTTGGGCGTCAGCAGCCGACCCGGGAGGAAATCGCCGACGCCAACCGGGTGGCAGCGGAGGCTATCGATCTCGAGACACTCGGCTTCGACTCCGATTTCTCGCTGTTCCTCAAGGACGGCGTGTCCACCCAGCTGAAGAACGCGGCGCTGCGCAAGCTCTGGCGCTCCAACCCGGTTCTGGCCTGCGTCGACGGCCTCAACGACTACGACGAGGATTATCGTACGGTCGAGACCTTCGCCGATGGGATCCGCTCGTCCTGGCAGGTCGGCAAAGGCTACAGCTGGATGTCCGAGGTGGAGGAGAAGCTGGAGGCGGTCGCGGATGCGGTCGACACGGTTACGACTTCGGAGGACGCGGCCGAACCCGCTTCCGACGTGGCTGAGCCGGACGCTCCCGAAGGCGCCGACGCGCAGGTCGCCGACAGTGCGCCGCCGGAGGACGAGGAACCGCATGTCCTGACGGCGCAGGTGCCAGAGGCCGACGAAGGACAGGTGGGGGCGCTTTCGCTCGCCGTTCCGCAGGCCCGCGACGACTATGACACGGTGCCTTCTCGAACGCAGGCCGTTCAAGAGCCGGCCCGCCCGGCGCGCCGGCGGGTTCGCTTCACCTGAAAGGACGAACCGAGGTAGTCCTGCTGAGGCGGGGTGCTACTGGGGCGGAAACTGGCTCTCGCAATAGCTGACCGCTCGGGAGCGGAACGTCTCGTAGCGGGCCGCGTCGACCAGTCCTTCCTTGCGCATCTGGTCGACAGCGCCGACACGCTCGGCGAGGCACGCGTCGAGCTGCGGGTTGCCGGACGAGGCCATGCCGGCAGCGACGGTGCCCGAACTTTCGAACGGCGTCATGGCAACCCCGGCAAATCCGACCTTTCCGATCCAGACCATGGCCCCCGCCAGTCCCGCGGCGATCGCGAGCGCCGCAAGACGTGCGGCGATCCCGTCGATGGCTCGCGGTCGCGGGGAGCGGGGGGCGACGGGAGCCTCCGTCATGTCAGCCGCCCGTCACGCTCATGTGGCGGGAAACGGCGGGCTGGCGCGTGCGCCGGTCGATGATGAAGTCGTGGCCCTTCGGCTTGCGCCCGATCGCCTCGTCGATGGCGGAATAGAGCAGTTCGTCGCTCTCCGAGGCCCGCAGCGCCGCGCGAAGGTCGGCGCTGTCGTCCTGGCCGAGGCACATGTAGAGCATGCCGGTGCAGGTCACGCGGACGCGATTGCAGCTTTCGCAGAAATTGTGGGTCATCGGCGTGATGAAGCCAAGCCGTCCGCCCGTTTCGGCGATGCGCACGTACCGGGCCGGGCCGCCGGTCTTGTAGGGAATGTCCTCGAGGGTCAGGCGCTCGGCAAGGTTGGCGCGTACCAGAGAAAGGGGCAGGTACTGGTCTGTCCGGTCTTCCTCGATCTCGCCGAGCGGCATGGTCTCGATCAGCGTCAGATCGTAGCCGTTGCCGTGGCACCATTCGATCATCGGCACGATCTCGTGCTCGTTGACGCCCTTCAGGGCGACCATGTTGATTTTGACCGAGAGGCCGGCTTCGGTGGCCGCGCGGATCCCGTCCATCACCTTGGCAAGGTCGCCCCAGCGGGTGATCGCACGGAACCGCGCCGGGTCCAGCGTGTCGATGGACACGTTGATGCGGCGCACGCCGCAGTCGTAGAGTTCCGAAGCGTAGCGGGCGAGCTGCGATCCGTTGGTGGTGATCGTCAGCTCCTCCAGATCGCCGCTGTCGATATGGCGCGAGAGCGAGCGGATCAGGCTCATGATGTTCTTGCGCACCAGCGGCTCGCCGCCGGTCAGGCGCAACTTTCGCACACCCTTGACGATGAAGGCGGAGCACAGCCGGTCGAGTTCCTCAAGGCTTAGAACCTCCCGCTTCGGCAGGAAGGTCATGTCCTCGGCCATGCAATAGACGCAACGGAAGTCGCAACGGTCGGTGACGGAAACGCGGAGATAGCTGACGGTTCGCCCGAACGGGTCGATCATCTGCTGGGACATCGTGTGTTCCTTGCCCGGCCGCCGGTGCGGCCTCTTGATACCTGGACGCCGGATGCGCGGTGCCTCCGGACTCCTCCCCATTTTGAGTATGAAGGTAGCGGAAAGAAGACTTGCGTCAATTGTGCGCAGGAAGGAGAGGCCGACAGCCTCGGTCGTGCTTGCAGTTTGCCGCAGCCGCTCTATCGTCGCGACCAACGCAAGCAACGCAACCGGGAAGGATGTGAAACGTGACCGACAGCAAGCCCTGGCCGACGGAACTCCGCCTGAGCAAGGACCGCAAGCGGCTCACCGTCACCTTCGACACTGGCGAGGCGCACGAATACTCCGCCGAGTATCTGCGGGTCTGCTCCCCCTCTGCCGAGGTGCAGGGACATTCTCCGGCGCAGCGCAAGACGGTGCCCGGCAAGATGAATGTGGGGATCCTGCAGCTCGATCCGGTCGGCAACTATGCGGTGCGCATCCATTTCGACGACCTTCACAATACCGGGATCTTCTCCTGGGACTATTTCCTCAAGCTGGCGAACGAGCGCGAGGAACTGTGGGGCGGCTATCTGCGCGAGCTGGAGGAAAAGGGCCTTTCCCGCGAGCCGCGCCGCTGAAACTGGCGTCGACAGCCGCTTGGAATCGTCTGCATAGTTGCAGCAGTTGGAATCACTTCGGAGAGTGCGAATCGTGAGCGGTGATGGAGCAACAGTCCGGTCGGCCGGACGGCAGGTCGCAAGCAATGCAAGCGGGATGAGCCGCCGGGCGCTTCTGGCCGGTCTGCCGCTTTTGCTTGCCGCATGCCAGACCAAGAGCGGCGCGATCCGCAATGCCGGCCTCGAGGTGACGACGGAAGGCACGCCCAATTATGCGCTGGCCTATGCGGCGCGGCGCGACGGCGGCTTCAATATTCCGGCCATTCCGTGGAAAGAGTTCGATCCGCGCTATCTCCGCCAGTCGGTTCGCTACATGAGCCGCCACGAGCCGGGAACCGTGGTCGTCGACCCGCATGCCAAGTTTCTCTATCTGATCCAGCCGGGCGGCAAGGCGATCCGTTACGGCATCGGTGTCGGCCGTGCCGGCTTTGCCTGGTCTGGCGATGCGACGATCCGCTTCAAGCGCGAATGGCCCAAGTGGTTCCCGCCGGCGGAGATGATCGACCGCGATCCATCCCTCGAGAAGTATCGCGATGGCCAGGACGGCGGCCCGCGCAATCCCATCGGCGCGCGCGGCCTCTACCTGTGGCAGGGCAATGTCGACACGCTGTACCGGATCCACGGTACCAACCAGCCGCGTTCCATCGGCACCAACGCCTCGTCGGGCTGCATCCGCATGTGGCACCAGGACATCATCGATCTCTACGACCGGGTCGAGGTGGGCGCCAAGGTGGTCGTGCTCGGCTGAGATCAGCGCGATGTGACTGCCAGCTTTTCGGCATAGGCAAGGATCGCCTCAAGGTCGTCCTGGGTCAGGATGACCTCGGCCAGCGTGGCCGGACTGTCCTGGGGGCGGGGCGGCTCGTTCTCGAAGCGCAGATGCGCAGGGTGAGGACGGCGCGCGAGGAAGGTGGCAAACCGGTCGTGCCAGTCGTCCAGCGCACTGACCATGATCATGAAGGACGGGGTGGAGGAGATGCCGGTCATCCGGTTCTCCGGCGTCACCACATGGCACCGCGCGCAATGGAGTTGCGATAGGGCCTTGCCGCGCTGCGCAAGCGCATCGTCTGGCGTTTGCGCGGCAGCTGACCCGGGCGCCAGCAGCGCAGGGCAAAGGGTGGCTGCGAAAAGCCCCCCAAGGACAGCGGTCGGTAATCCCGTCAGCTGATGAGAAGATGCGGCGTGCCGCCGCTGCGTCCTGCGTCCCGTCATGTGCCCGCTCTCCCTGCGCGTGCTTGTCAGGATGAAGGATTGCGTTGGAATGCGGGCGGATCAACGAAAAAGGGCCGGCGCAATCGCCGGCCCTTTTTCATTTTCGAAGCTGGTTCGCAGCTCAGCGCTTGACCACCACCCGCGCGCCGACATCGACGCGGTCGTAGAGATGCACGACATCGTCATTGGCCATGCGGATGCAGCCCGACGAAACCGCGGTTCCGATGGTCCAGGGCTCGTTGGAACCGTGGATGCGGTACAGCGTGTTGCCGAGATACATGGCGCGCGCGCCCAGCGGGTTGTTCGGACCGCCCGGCATATGCGCCGGCAGCACGCGCCCCTTGGCGCGCTCGCGGGCGCGCATCTGCGGCGGCGGCGTCCAGCCCGGCCACTCGGCCTTGCGGCTGATGCGCTGGGTGCCGGCCCACTGGAAGCCCTCGCGGCCGACGCCGATGCCGTACTTCATCGCACGGCCATTTTCCTGGACGTGGTAGAGGCGGCGCTCGCCGGTATCGATGATGATCGTGCCCGGAGCATGGGGACCATTGTAGCGCACGGTTTCACGAGGGATCGGCGACTTGCCGCTCGGGGCGCCGTGAGCGCTGAAGTCCACCCACTTGCGGGTGGCGGGATCAAAGAAGCTGTTCGCAGCCGCAGGCGTCGCGATGGTCGCGGCGACGAGCGTGGCGGCAAGCAGGTTGAAAAGGCGCATATCCAGTTTCCCCATCCGGTGGTCGTCCGAACCAGCCTGAACCCATGCAACAACGCGATGAAACTCGGATGACAACCCGTCCCCGGAGGGATGGGATTGCGGAGGAGGCTCCGGTGCGTTGCCTGCGTGGCGCTGTGTAACGATCTGGCTCCGTAACGATACTTCCCAGTGTCCCTTGCAATGCGGTTAATGCAAAGGTCTCGACGGACAGGAAACTGCCATAATCGGAAAATGGTTGGCGTGACGGCGGTCACATGATCGTGAGTTTGCCGACCGAAAGGTGGTCGCAATGCCGTCGTCACGCCCGCAGGTAGGTAGGTGCCTCGGCCGTCAGCCGAGATTGAGCTCCTTGAAGAAGTCGTTGCCCTTGTCGTCGATGACGATGAAGGCGGGGAAATCCTCGACCTCGATCCGCCAGATCGCTTCCATGCCGAGTTCGGGGAACTCGACGACCTCGACCTTCTTGATGCAGTCCTGGGCAAGACGGGCGGCCGGGCCGCCGATAGAGCCCAGATAGAAGCCACCATGGGCCTGACAGGCGCGGCGCACCTGCGCGGAGCGGTTGCCCTTGGCAAGCATCACCATGGATCCACCGGCTGCCTGGAACTGGTCGACATAGGCATCCATGCGACCGGCCGTGGTCGGGCCGAAGGACCCGGATGCATAGCCTTCCGGCGTCTTCGCCGGACCTGCATAGTAGATCGGGTGGTTCTTGAAATAGTCGGGCAGCGGTTCGCCCTTTTCCAGCCGCTCGCGCAGCTTGGCATGGGCGAGGTCGCGCGCCACGATCAGCGGTCCGCTCAGCGACAGGCGGGTCTTGATCGGATGACGGGTCAGCTCGGCCAGGATCTCCGGCATCGGCCGGGTCAGGTCGACCTTGACGACGTGATCGGACAGGGTGTCGTCCGTCACCTCGGGCATGTACTTGTGCGGCTCGCGCTCCAGCTGCTCCAGATAGATGCCGTCGCGGGTGATCTTGCCGAGCGCCTGGCGGTCGGCCGAGCAGGAGACGCCGATGCCGATGGGCAGCGAGGCGCCGTGACGGGGCAGGCGGATGACGCGCACGTCGTGGCAGAAATACTTGCCGCCGAACTGCGCTCCGACACCGGTCGCCTGGGTGAGCTTGTGGATCTGCTCTTCCATCTCCAGGTCGCGGAAGGCATGCCCGAGTTCGGAGCCTGTCGTCGGCAGTTGGTCGAGGTAGCGGGCGGAGGCGAGCTTGACCGTCTTGAGCGTGGTCTCGGCCGAAGTGCCGCCGATGACGATGGCAAGGTGATAGGGCGGGCAGGCGGCTGTGCCGAGCGTCAGGATTTTCTCCTTGATGAACTCGACGAGCCGGTCCGGCGTCAGCAGCGACGGGGTGCCCTGGTAGAGGAAGGTCTTGTTGGCCGAGCCGCCGCCCTTGGCCATGAACAGGAACTTGTAGGCGTCGTCGCCCTCGCTATAGAGCTCGACCTGCGCCGGCATGTTGTTGGAGGTGTTCTTCTCCTCGAACATCGACAGCGGCGTGAGCTGCGAATAGCGCAGGTTCTTCTTGAAATACGCGTCGCGCGCGCCCTCGGCGAGCTTCGCCTCGTCGCTGCCGTCGGTCCACACGCGGCGGCCCTTCTTGCCCATGATGATGGCGGTGCCGGTGTCCTGACACATCGGCAACACGCCATGAGCCGAGATATTGGCGTTCTTCAGCAGGTCGAAGGCGACGAACTTATCGTTCTCGGTTGCCTCCGGGTCGTCGAGGATCTTGCGTAGCTGCTCCAGGTGCCCGGGCCGCAGGTAGTGGTTGATATCGGCAAAGGCTTCCTCTGCGAGGATGCGCAGCCCTTCCGGCTCCACCACCAGCACCTCTTCGCCCTGGAACGTTGCGGTCGAGACGTAGTCGGAGGTGAGCTTGCGGTAGGGCGTGGGGTCTGCCGCAAGGGGGAACAGCGTGGAGTGGCGATAGTCGGGAGGCGTGGTCTCGGACATCGGTCTGCCTTGGCTGGAAGCTGAGGTGGATAGGTTTGGATGCCTTTTACGCCATCACCTTGCCGCCCGCCAAGTCGACTTGCGCGGGAGGGAGCACGGGAGGTGCGCGCAGGCTCCCGCGCCCTCCCGGCGGCACCCGTCGTTACCGCGTGGCGGTGATGCCGATCTTGACGGAGACCTCGTCGCCGACCGTGGAGGCCGGGATGTCCGAGCCGATGCCGAAGACCAGGCGCATCAACGGAACCTCGGCCTGGGCACGGGCGGTGTCGCCGTCGATCTCCAACGTGAAGGGCAGGGTAAGCGGGACTGCCTTGCCCTTGATCGACAGCTCGCCGGCGGCCTCATAGCGCCCATCGCCAAGGGCCGTGATCTGCGAGGATTCGAAGACCGCCTGCGGATGGCTGGACGGGTCGAACCACGAGGCGCTCGACAGCGTCTGGTCGATCTGCGGCTGACCGGTGCCGGCAGTGCCGGTTTCGATGACGGCGCGGATGCGGGCATCGGCGAGGTTGTCCGGGTCGAGGGAAATCTCCGCCGACCAGTTTTCAAAACGACCCTCGACCGGGCTTCCGTTCTGCGTGGCGACGAAGGAAAGGCTGCTTTGGGTCATATCGACGGACCAGTCGCTGGCAGCCGCCGGACCGGCGACAAGAAGGCTCGCCAGGGCGAGGCCGAGAGCACGGCCGCGGAAATTTCGATATGCGAACATCGTCATGAACCTTGTGTCTGGGGCTGCCGTATCGCCGCGACGGGAGGGGACGCGGTGCGATACGCAGCTTGAGGGCTGGCAGGGGCGGTGGAGGTCAGTCCCTGCGCCCTGTGGAGGCAGTACGGACCATGCGGCGCAGCACATCGTCCCTGTTGAGAAAATGGTGTTTGAGCGCGGCCGCCACGTGGAGCAGCACAAGAAGAAGCAATCCGTTGGCCAACAGCTCATGGACCTCCTTCAGCGCGCTTTCGGCCTCAGCCTTTGTGCCCAGCGCCGATGGTACGGGCAGATGAGGGACAGGCAGGGTGTCGAACACCACGGTCGGAATTCCCCAGGGCGACGCGGAGACCATCAGCCAGCCGGACAGCGGGATCGCCAGCATCAAGGCGTAAAGGCCGGCATGTCCGAGATGGGCTGCGAGACGCTCGATTCCCGGCATCGTCTCCGGCAGGGCCGGTGAGGGATTGGCGAAACGCCAGGCGAGCCGTGCCAGCACGAGCGCGAGCACCAGGAAGCCGAGCGACTTGTGCAACTGGTAGAGCGTGAAAGTGTCCGGCGCCATCGGGTCGAGCCCCGTCATGTACTTGCCGAACAGGAACAGCCCGATGATGAGCAGCGCCATCGTCCAGTGAAACAGGATGGCAACAAGGCCATAGCCAGAGCGGGTATTGCGCAGTTGCATGGCGTATCCATTCCTCGCTGCCGGAGGGGCGGGAACGAGCCTGGGAGGAGGCCCGTTCCCGAAAACTCCAAATTACTTCGCCTGCAGGGCTTCGGCGCTGAAGGAGATCGTAACCTCGTCGCCGACATAGGGCACGAACATGTTCATGCCGAAGTCCGAACGCTTGACGACGGTGGTCGCATCCAGGCCGACGGCCGGGGTCTTGGCCATCGGATGCTCGCCGATAGTGTTGACCGTCACGTCGAACACCACCGGCTTGGTGATGCCCTTGATGGTCAGGTCACCGGAGACGGCCAGCGTGTTCTCGCTGGTCTTCTCGACATTGGTGGAGACGAAGGTCGCGGTCGGGTGAGCGGAGACCTCGAAGAAGTCAGCACTCTTGAGGTGCGTGTCGCGCTCGCCCCAGAACGTGTCGAGGCTGTCGGTGTTGACGGTCATCGAGATACGCGAGTTGGCCGGCGTCTCCTGGTCGATCACCAGTTCGCCTTCCCAGTCGCCGAAGCGGCCGTCGGTCGTCGAATAGCCGAGGTGGTTGTAGGAGAAGGTCAGGTTGGCGTGGGACTTGTCGAAGTCGTAGGCAACCGGCTCGGCAATTGCGGGAGCGGCGGCAAGGGCGAGCGCCAGTGCGGCGGCGGTCAGACGGATCATACAGAACTCCTGGCATTTTGTTTGCGGTAGTGGGCAGCGACCGCGATTGCGGCCTCGGCAGGAGATCGTATGAAGGCGCGGCGTCATCAACCGCATGCAGCTGAATTCACTGTACGCGTGAGGTGAACAATAAAAGGATGTGGGGCCTCACTGTATGACGCTTGCGCGAGATCGTCAGGTCGGGCACCTTCGCGTTGGCCGTGCGCAGGCTGCGCGGCAATAAGGCCTTGGACGGGCCGGCCGGATCGGGAACGGAGATGCGGAATATGATCGACCTGTACACTTGGAGCACTCCGAACGGCCGCAAGGTCTCGATCATGCTGGAAGAATGCGGGCTTCCCTATGAGGTGTTCCCGGTCGATATCACCAATGCCGAACAACATGCGCCGGCGTTCGTGCACATTTCTCCCAACAGCAAGATCCCGGCGATCATCGACCGCGAAGCCGGTGTGAGTCTGATGGAATCAGGTGCCATCCTGCTCTATCTCGCCGAAAAGACCGGTCGTTTTCTCCCTCCGGAGGGACCGGAGCGGCTGCGGGTCATCGAATGGCTGATGTGGCAGATGGGTGGTTTCGGCCCGATGCTGGGCCAGGCCCACCATTTCCTGCATTTCAATCCCGGCAAGGCACCCTACGCCGAGGAGCGCTATGCCAGCGAGGCCAAGCGCCTTTACAGCGTGCTGGATCGCCAGCTCTCGGAACACAAGTTCGTGGCGGGCGAGTATTCCATCGCCGACATGTCGATCTGGCCCTGGGCAAGCCGCTTCGAATGGCAGGGCATCAACCTCGCCGATTATCCCAACGTTCGGCGCTGGTATCTCGAGGTGGCGGCACGGCCGGCAGTGCGGAGCGGCTACGACGTACCCAGCGTTACGAGCGGGATCCCCATGCCGGCTTGAGGCCGGCACAGGGAAGGTCTCTTTCCGTCAGGACGGAATGGATACGGCGCGCTGCGAGGCAGGGCGCTCGGAGCAGTCGGCAAACCAGCGCTGGACATTCGCCAGCGTGTCGAGGCCGGTGATCTCGCCCGCGCCGTAGAAGCCGCCGAGCGTGCGGATCCAGGGCCAGACCGCGATATCTGCGATGGAGTAGTCGTCGCCCAGGATGTAGGGGCGCCCGTCCAGACGTTGCTCCAGCACGGCAAGAAGGCGCTTCGCCTCCGCCGTGTAGCGCTCGCGCGGATAAGGATCCTTGACCTTATCGGCGACGAAATGGTGAAAATGGCCGAGCTGGCCGAACATCGGCCCCAGTCCGCCCATCTGCCACATCAGCCACTGGATGCAGTGATAGCGTCCCGCCGCATCGGCGGGGATCAGCTTGCCGGTCTTCTCCGCAAGGTACAGCAGGATTGCGCCGCTCTCGAACAGGGCCAGAGGCTCGCCGTCCGGCCCGTTGGGGTCGAGGATCGCAGGGATCTTGTTGTTAGGGTTCAGCGACAGGAATTCCGGCGTCATCTGATCGTTCGTGTCGAACGAAACCTTGTGGGCCTCATAGGGAAGGCCAAGCTCTTCCAGAGCTGCGGATACCTTGATGCCGTTCGGGGTTGCCAGCGAGTAGAGCTGAAGACGGTCAGGGTGGGCCGCCGGCCAGCGGCGCGTGATCGGAAAGTCGGTAAGTAACGCCATGGGTCTGCTCCCGGAAAGCGGTTGGGTGCGCCATTCTTAGGAAATCTCCGGTGACCTGTCGCGGCATGTTTGAGGGAAGAGCGTCAGCCGCGGCGCCTCAGTTGAGCGAAGGTGCATTTTGGTCTTGGACTTGTCACGATTGCATGCTCCGATCCGCTCCGATGTGAAATCAGAACCGCACCGGCGAATGGCGCCCCAGGGAGGGACGGTCCGCAAGGGACCGGAAAGCCAGCTGGTAGCTCGGGGGGACGTCATGCACGGCAGGTTCGGAACATTCGGTCTCGGCGGCATTCTTGTCCCGGCATTGGCCGGGGTACTCGCCTTCGCTCTCGCGGCCACTCCGCATGCGCTGGCTCAGGAGGCCGGTGAGCGGCGGATCGTGACGGTCGATGATGCCGACTATTTCGGCGCCGATTTCCGCACATTGAAGGAGGTCGATCTCGACACCTGCAAGACCGCTTGCCTCGACAGCAACCAGTGCCGAGCCTTCACCTACAACACCTCCGCCCGCTGGTGCTTCATGAAGTCCGATGTCGGGCAGCTGCAGTCCTTCGCCGGTGCGGTGGCCGGCCGTGTGGTGACGGTGGCGCGCCGGGACGATGCGAGCCGCAAGGCGCGGAGCGAGGAGCTTTCCTTCCTGTCGCGCTCGCTGATGGATGATGCCGCCGCCTATGCCCGTCGCCTGCCACGTAACTTCAAGGCGGGCGGCGAGAGCGTCGGTCAGCTTGAATCGCAGGCGCGCACTGCCTTCGGATCCCGCAACTTCGACGAGGCGGAGCGTCAATTTGCCCGCGCGCTCACCCTGGATGTCGAGCGCAACGACCTCTGGTCGGGGCTGGTCGGCTCGCTCCTGGCGCAAAAACCCTCTGACTGGCAGCGGCGCAACCAGGTCGAAACCGACAGCACCCTGGCGGCGATCAACACCTATCTGACGGCGGCCAGCGAGGACGAGCGGGTTAGTGCCCTCGACCTGCTGGCGTCCTCGCTCGAGCGCCGCCAGCTTTACAAGCCGGCCATCAAGGCACTGCGTGCCGGACTGGCGCTCGACGAGGTGCCCGCGCGGCGTGAACGCTATGACGTCATGGTCGCCACCCACGGTTTTCGCATTCTCGATCACCAGGTCGATTCCGACGCGGTGAACCCGCGTATCTGCGTGGTTTTCTCCGACACGCTGCAACGGGGCGCCGACTTCTCGCCCTTCGTGCAGGTGACGGGCGAGGGGACCTACTCGGTCGAAGGCGATGGGGCCCAGGTCTGCGTCGACGGGATCCGTCACGGCGATCGCTACGCGCTGCAGCTGCGTTCCGGCATCCCGTCCGCCGATGGCGAAAAGCTGGAAAAATCGGCCAATCTGACGGTCTATGTTCGCGACCGCGCGCCGACCGTGCGCTTCCTTGGTCGGGCTTATGTGCTGCCGGCCGGCGATGGCGCGACGATCCCTCTTGTCACGGTGAACACCAAGACCGTGGAGACGGAGATCTACCGTATCGGCGAACGCGGATTGACGCCGGCCCTCAGGGACAGCCGCATCCTGTCGCAGCTCAACAACTACCAGTCGGAGCAAGTGCGCGACGAGTACGGCGAGAAGCTCTGGTCCGGCACCGTCGAGACGGAACTTCGGTTGAACCAGGACGTGACGACCGCGGTTCCGGTGGCGGATTTCGGGCTGACCATGCAGCCCGGCATCTATGCCATGGTGGCCCGCGCCCGCGAGGACAAGCAGAACGAGTGGGGTCCCTGGGCGACACAGTGGTTCCTGGTGTCCGATCTTGGCATCAGCTCCTATACCGGCTCGCAGGAAACCGTCGTCTCCGTTCGCAAGCTGTCCGATGCCGGCCCCGTCGAGGGCGCCAAGGTGCGGCTGGTTGCGGTCAACAACGACATTCTCGGGGAGACCACCAGCGACGCGCAGGGCTTTGCGCGCTTTGCTCCCGGCCTGTCGCGCGGAACCGGCGGGCGTGCGCCTGCCCTCGTCAGTGTCGAGACGCCGGGTAACGCGGACTACGCGTTCCTGGACCTGACCAAACCAGCTTTCGATCTTTCCGACCGTGGTGTGGAAGGGCGCGCAGCGCCGGGCCCTGTCGATGTCTTCGCCTGGCTCGACCGGGGTGTCTTCCGACCGGGGGAGACGGTTCACGTCGGCGCGATGGCGCGCGACCGCGAGGCCATGGCTGTCGCCGACCTGCCGCTCACCTTCATCTACGAGCGGCCTGATGGCGTCGAGTACAGCCGGGTCCAGGTCTCCGAGGCGGGCGCGGGCGGCCGTGCCCATGCGCTGGAGATACCCGCAAGCGCTCAGCAGGGCAGCTGGTCTGTCCGTGTCCATGCAGATCCCAAGGGCGAGGCGCTGGCGCGTCTTTCCTTCCTGGTCGAGGATTACCAACCCGAGCGCGTCGACTTCACGCCGGAGACGGAAGCCAAGGTCTTCGACCCCGAGGCGCCGCCGACCCTCTCGCTGCAGGCGAGCTTCCTTTACGGGGCTCCGGCATCGGCCCAGCGGGTCGAGGGCGAGGTCGTCGTTTCGCCCACCCGCCAGTTCCCCGGCTATGCCGGCTACACGTTTGGCCTCGCCGACGAGCAGATCTGGCCTGAGCGCACGCCCCTGCCGGATGGTGTGGTGACCGACGAGGAAGGAAAGGTCAGCTTCACTCTGCCTGTTCCGCAACTGCAGCCGACGACGGCAGGTTACACCGCCAAGGTGGTCACGCGCGTGGTCGAGGCTGGCGGGCGCTATGTCGAGCGCAGTCTTGATCTTCCCGTTCTTGCAGACGGTCGGCGGATCGGTATCAAGCCGGCATTCGACGGCGGTGTCGATGAAGGTGCGCCGGCCGAGTTCGAGCTCGTGGCGCTCGACCGGCAGGCAGAGCGGATCTCGGCCGATGTCCAGTGGACGCTGTCGCGCATCGACACGCGCTACCAGTGGTATCGCGCCGACGGTCGCTGGTCCTTCGAACCGGTGACCACCAGCCGGCGCGTTGCGACCGGCGAGCTGAGCCTTGCTGCGGATCAGGCTGGACGACTGTCCGTGCCCGTGGAGTGGGGCGAATATCGCCTCGAAGTCGCGGCGAACGGGGCCGAGCCGGCTGCGACCAGCATCACGTTCAACGCCGGATGGTATGTCTCGTCTGCCTCTTCGCAGACGCCGGACGTGCTCGATGTCGGCCTGGACAAGAAGGCCTACCGCTCTGGCGACACGGCGAAGCTGCGTTTGAAGCCGCGTTTCGACGGTATCGCGCTGGTCTCCGTGATGGCCGACCGCTTGATCGAAAGCCGGGTGGTCGAGGTCTCCGAAGGCGAGACGGAAATCGATCTTGCCGTGACCGACGACTGGGGGAGCGGCGCCTACGTTACCGCTACCCTTCTGCGCCCGATGGATATCGAGGCGAAGCGCATGCCCTCGCGCGTGCTCGGCCTGCAGTGGCTGTCCGTCGATCCCGGCGAGCGCCGGCACACGGTGGAAATCGATGCGCCGGAAACGATGCGCCCGCGCTCGACCATGGAAGTCGGTTTGACGATCTCCGGCCAGCCCGCAGGCAAGCCGGCCTTCGTGACGGTCGCAGCGGTCGATGTCGGCATCCTGAACCTCACGCGCTTCCAGACGCCGGATCCGGCGGGCTGGTATTTCGGTCAGCGCCGGCTTGGCGTCGAGATCCGCGATTATTACGGCGAGCTCATCGACCGCACGGTCGGCGATCTCGGGCTGGTGCGCTCAGGCGGCGACGGCGGAGGCCTCTCCTTTGCTGCTCCGCCCCCGCAGGAAGAGCCGATGGCGCTCTTCTCCGGCGTCGTGGAGACGGATGCGGACGGAAAGGCGACCGTGACCTTCGAGGTGCCCGACTTCAACGGCACTGTACGGCTCACGGCGGTTGCCTGGAGCGAGAGCGGCGTCGGACATGCCGAGAAGGACGTGACGGTGCGCGATCCGGTGGTGGTGACTGCCACACTGCCGCGCTTCCTCGCTCCGGAAGACCAGTCGCGTCTTCTCGTGGAGATCGACAACGTCGAAGGGGCTGCGGGCGACTACGTGCTGCAGGCTGCCGTCGAAGGACCGGTCTGGCTACAGGCGGAAGACGCCTCCCGCACTCTTTCGCTTGCCGCTGGCGAGCGCCAGACCCTGCGCATGCCGCTGATGGCGGAGACCGGCACGGGCGACGCTACCCTGACCCTGACGCTGGAAGGGCCGGACGGCCCGGTTGCCGAAAAGGTGCTGTCGCTCGGTGTTCGCGACACGATGCCGCCGCTGACGCGCCGGTCCTTCGTGACGCTGGCAGCCGGTGCCGGCCTGACGCTCGACGACGGCACGCTGGCCGGGGTCGTTCCGGCGAGCGCCAGTGTAAGCGTTGCCGCCGGCGGGGCTGCGCGGATCGACATTCCGGGACTTCTCGGGGCGCTCGACCGCTATCCTTACGGCTGCACGGAGCAGATGACGAGCCGTGCTCTGCCGCTGCTATATCTCAACGAGTTGGCCGTCGCGAGCGGCCTGAAGACCGACAGCGAGATCCGCGGTCGGATCGAGCAGGCCATCGTGCGGGTGCTGGGCAACCAGAGTTCGAACGGCTCGTTCGGCCTGTGGTCCAGCTTCGGTACGCAGGACACCTGGCTGGATGCGTATGTCACCGACTTCCTGCTGCGCGCCCGCGACCGGGATTACAACATCCCGACCCAGGCGTTGGAATCGGCTCTGGAGAACCTGGAAAACCGCATCGCCTACGCCTCCGACTTCGATGATGGCGGAGAGGGGATCGCCTATGCGCTCTACGTTCTGGCGAGTGCCGGGCGCGCCTCCATCGGCGACCTGCGCTACTATGCGGATGTGAAGCTCGGCGATTTCGCGACGCCTCTTGCCAAGTCGCAGATCGCCGCAGCGCTCTCCCTTTACGGCGAGAGCGGTCGGGCGGAGCGCGCCTTCGAGAACGCGGTCGATGGGACCGGTCAGCCGGAAAACACGAGCTATCGTGCCGACTATGGAACGGCCCTGCGCGACTCCGCCGGTGTGCTGGCCTATGTGACCCGTGCCAGCGCTGCCTCCGTCGATACCGCTGCCCTGACCCGCGAGGTCGCCAACCGGCAGGATTCAACGCCTGCTCTGTCCACCCAGGACATGGCCTGGCTGCTGGTGGCCGGTCACGAACTGGAGCAGAAGGCGGAGGCCGCGAGCTTTGCGGTCGACGGGACGGCAGTGAGCGGGCGGCTGGACCGGCGCGTGACCGGCGAGACCGTCTCCGGACAGCCCATGCGGGTCGAGAACCGGGGTGACAAGGCCGCCGATGTGGTGATCACCGTCACCGGACGCCCGGTCGAGCCGCAGCCGGCGGGCGGAACGGGCTACAGCATCACCCGTACGCTCTACGACCTAGACGGGAACGAGCTTTCGCCTGATGCGGTGCCGCTCAATACCCGGGTCGCGGTCGTGCTGACGGTCACGCGCGACCGGCCGGGCAAGGGGCGGATCATGGTTGTCGACCGCTTGCCGGCCGGTCTGGTGATCGACAATCCGAGGCTGGTCCGCTCGGGCGATCTCGGCGGTCTCGACTGGCTGTCGACGGTCGACAATACCGACCATGTCGAGTTCCGCGACGACCGCTTCGTCGTCGCGCTGGACGAGTCCCAGCAGAACATCGACGTCATGACCTTCGCCTATCTGGCGAGGGCGGCGCTGCCGGGCAGCTTCGCCCATCCGCCGGCAACCGTGGAGGACATGTACCGGCCCGACCTCGCGGCCCGCACCGACACGGGGCGGCTCGAGGTGCTCGGCCCGCTGCGCTGACGCCGCAACCGGAAGGGGCGGCAAGTGGCGCGGACCGGACAGGGCAGGCGATTGCGGCGGCTGGCGATCGGCCTGTGCTGCATCGTCGTTCTGTGCGTCCTCGCCATCGGCGCGACCCTGGGCGCTCAGGTCTTCTCGCTCGGCCGGGAGGATCTGCCCGGCGCTGTCGAGATGTCCCGCTCGGTCAGCGATCGCAACGGGCGCCTGTTGCGCGCGTTCCAGACCAGCGACGACCGGTGGCGAATGCCTGTGTCGCCCGATGAGGTGGACCCGCTCTACCTGTCGATGCTGCTCGCCTACGAGGACAGGCGCTTTCACGACCATCACGGTGTCGATCCGCTGGCGATCCTGCGGGCCGGCTGGCAACTGGCGACCAACGGGCGGATCGTTTCGGGTGCCTCGACCCTGACCATGCAGACTGCGCGGCTTCTGACGGAAGCGCCGACGCGCTCGCCCTTGTCGAAGTGGCGCCAGATCGTGCTGGCCCTGGCGCTCGAGCGGCATCTCGACAAGGATGAGATCCTGTCGCTCTACCTCGCGCGCGCACCCTTCGGCGGCAACATCGAGGGTGTGCGGGCGGCAAGCCACGCGTGGTTTGGCAAGGAACCGGCGCGGCTGACCCCGGCGCAGGCGGCGCTGCTGGTGGCTCTGCCGCAATCGCCGGAAGCGCGCCGGCCCGACCGGTTCCCCGAAGCTGCGCGCAGTGCCCGCGACCGGGTCCTGCAGACAGCGATGGAGGCAGGTCTTTTGCCCCCCGGTGACGTCGCAGCAGCGAGCCGCGAGGCGGTCCCTGCGCGCCGGCGACCGGTGCCGATGCTTGCCCCGCACGCGACGCGGCAGGCGCTCGCCCGCAATGAGGCAACCGACCAGCGGCTGACCATCGAAGCGGACTTGCAGGCGCGGCTGGAGGCGATGGTGGCGGAGCGGGCCGGCCGGCTCGGCAGCCATGTGTCCGTCGCCTTGATCGTTGCCGACAATGCGAGCGGCCAGATCCTGGCGCGTGTCGGCTCAGCGGACCTGCTGTCGCAGGCACGCCGCGGCCATGTCGACATGAGCGGTGCGATCCGCTCTCCGGGTTCAACGCTGAAGCCGCTGATCTACGGATTGGCCTTCGAGCAGGGCGTGGCCCATCCCGACAGCCTGATCGAGGACCGGCCGACCACAGTCGCCGGCTACAGCCCGACCAATTTCGATCTGTCGTTTCAAGGAACTGTTCGCGTTCGCGAGGCGCTGACTGCCTCGCTCAATGTGCCGGCGGTGACGCTTCTCGATGCGGTCGGTGTGTCGCGCTTCGTGTCGCGGCTGAAGCGGGCCGGGGCGACGCCCCGTTTCCCGCAGGGCGAGGCGCCGGGCTTGGCCGTGGCGCTCGGCGGCTTCGGCATCTCGCTTCGCGAGCTCGTTGCCCTTTATGCCGGAATCGCGCGCGGAGGCACGGCCATCTCGCTGCACGAGAGCCTGGCAGCGGGTACGGATGAACCGGGAGTGGGCGAGGCCTTGCGCAGCGACGACCGCCGTTTTCTGTCGGAAATGGCCGCTTGGCGTATCGCCGACATCCTGTCCGAAGTGCCGCCGCCGGATACGGCGAATGGTGCCGGAATCGCCTACAAGACCGGCACCTCCTACGGCTATCGCGATGCCTGGGCCGTCGGGTTCGACGGGCGCCATACCATCGGGGTCTGGGTCGGCCGCGCAGACGGCACGCCGGTGCCGGGACTGACGGGCTACAAGTCCGCCGCACCGCTTCTGTTCGACGCTTTCCAGCGGGTGGCAGCCCGCAGGACGCCGCTGCCGCAGCCTCCGAAGGAGTTCGACCCGGTGGCAGACGCCGTGCCCGCACCGTTGCGCTATGCCCGCACGGCGACGCGTCCCGACGGCATGCACACGCAGAGCGGGCCGGAAATCTTCTATCCGCCGGATGGCGCGACGGTCGATCTCGGTCTTGGAGAAGGCAGCGAGGCGGCGCTCGTCGTGAAGTTGCGGCGGGGTAGGGCCCCGTTTCTCTGGCTGGCCAACGGGGCGCCCGTTGCCAGCGGTCCCTTCGCGACCTCGCTCGTCTGGCAGCCGGACGGGCCGGGCGCCTCGACCATTTCGGTCATCGATGCCGATGGTAATTCCGCCCGCGTGACGCTGGATCTGAGGTAGGGGCAGGCGCTGCGTCTGTTACCTCAGACGCGACAGGAACCTGGCGATCACGCCCTGGGTTTCCGCGTCCCACAACAACGGGGCGTGACCCTCGTTGGCAATCGTGTGCCGCTCGAGCCCCGGACTGCGCTGTTTCATCTGCGAGTAGGTCTCGGTGCTCAGAATATCCGAGTGAGCCCCCCGGATCGCCAGCATCGGCACGCTGGCGATCGCATCGAAGACGGGCCAGAGATCCGGCAATGCGGTCTCGTCGTCGATGGTACCCAGCGTGTTGGCGAGACGCGCGTCGTAGTCGAGTTGGATCCCGTCCTCGGTCTCCACGTAGAGCTGCCGGGCGAGCCGCAGCCAGCCTTGCGCAGCGACATCGGGAAACTGGCTACCGAGTGCGCCATGCAACCGCTCTGCCGCCTCCTGCCAGGTGTCGACGCGCATGTTGCTGCCGATTTCGCCGGAGAGGCGCTTCAGCCCGCCGCGCTCGATTGCCGGCCCGATATCATTGAGCACGAGGCCCGCGACGCGATCGGGTGCGCGCCAGGCCAGCAGCATGCCATGCAGGCCTCCGCGCGAGGTCCCCACGATGGCAAGGCGGCCGAGCGACAGGGACTCGAGCCCCGCGTCGATGTCCTGTGCCTCGCGTGCGATGGAGTAGGTCCGCCAGTCCGGGTGCCGTCCCGAACGCCCCCTGCCGCGATAGTCCATGGCGATGACCCGATGTCCGCAGCCGGCGAGATAGCGGGCGAGCGGCGCGAAGTCGCGCGTGTTGCGCGACAGACCGGGCAGGCAGAGGACGTCGAGAGCGATGCCGTTCTGCGGTTCCCATACGGTCGCGGACAGGGCGACGCCATCGTCCGAACGCCATTCGTGGTAGTGCGGCTGTGCGCCTGCTGCCTCTGCTGTATCCATTTCCACCACCACGTTTTTCCAGGATTCGCTGAACTCGGAGAGATCATAGACACCGCGACGATGCGGCGAAAAGTGCCTTGCCGGCGAAGTCCGCCGCGGATGCACCGCGAAAGCCGGGTCGATGTTGCGTCGGTCCCGTGTGACGACTATTGTGCGCCTCCCGGACGGTCAGTCCGGTCAAACGCCACACTCCAAGAGGTCCAGCATGTTCAAGGGATCCATCCCCGCACTCGTCACGCCGTTTCGCAACGGAGCGGTCGATGAGAAAGCGTTCCAGGAGTTTGTGGACTGGCAGATAAAAGAGGGCAGCCACGGCCTCGTTCCGGTGGGCACCACGGGCGAGAGCCCGACGCTCAGCCATGCGGAGCACAAGCGCGTCATCGAGCTGTGCATCGAGGCCGCCGGCGGCCGCGTTCCGGTGATGGCGGGCGCAGGCTCGAACAACACCGTCGAGGCCATCGATTTCGCGACCCATGCCGAGAAGGCCGGCGCGAATGCGCTGCTGATCGTGACGCCCTATTACAACAAGCCGAACCAGGCCGGCCTGATCGCCCACTATCGTGCGATCGATGCCGCCGTCGGCATCCCCATCTACATCTACAATATCCCCGGCCGGTCGGTGATCGACATGCAGCCGGAGACGATGGCGGAGCTGTTCAGGACGTCGCGCAACATCAAGGGCGTGAAGGACGCAACGGCGAACATGGCGCGTGCCAGCCGCCAGCGCGAGCTGTGCGGGCCGGAGTTCGTACAGCTGTCGGGCGAGGACATCACCGCGCTCGGCTTCAACGCTCATGGCGGATCGGGTTGCATCTCGGTCACGGCGAATGTCGCGCCGCGGCTATGCTCGCAGTTCCAGGAAGCGATGCTGGCGGGCGATTTCGCGACCGCCCTGTCGATCCAGGACCGGCTGGCGCCGCTGCACAATGCGCTGTTCATCGAGCCGAACCCGACGGGTGCGAAATACGCCCTGTCGCTGCTCGGCAAGCTGGAGAACGAGCTGCGCCTGCCGCTGGTTCCGGTCTCCGAGCCCACCAAGGCCGCGATCCGCGATGCGATGACGCACGCGGGCCTGCTTAACTGACAAGGACGGTTTGCCGGGCGGTGCTTTGCGCTGCCCGGCGCCGCTAGTGACGATGGCCAGCAAGAGCGCCGCCGACAGTAATCGAAAGCTTATCGCCGACAACCGCAAGGCCCGGTTCAACTACGAGATCGAGGACACGCTGGAGGCGGGGATCGAGCTCAAGGGAACCGAGGTGAAGGCGCTGCGCGACGGCAAGTCGATGATCGCCGAATCCTACGCCAGCTTCGAGGGCGGGGAGTTCTGGCTGATCAACTCCTACATTCCCGAATACCTGCAGGCAAACCGGTTCAACCACGAGCCGCGCCGCAAGCGCAAACTCCTGCTGCACAAGCGGGAGATGGCCAAGCTTGCCCTTGCCGTAGAAAAGGACGGCAAGACGATCGTTCCGCTGAAGCTCTACTTCAACGACAAGGGACGGGCGAAGCTGGAACTGGCGCTTGCCAGGGGCAAGAAGCTGCATGACAAGCGCGAGACCGAGCGCAAGCGCGACTGGAATCGCGAGAAGGCACGCCTGTTGAAAACAGCTGGATAAGCTGTGAATGGCTGAAGGCGGGTTTTCGTTTTGTTCTTCTGAATTTACTTGAAGAAACTGCCTCAACAGATTCGCAAGTTTGAAGAATTAGCCTCGAAGGATCGTGGCCAAAAGATCCCGTCTTTCGCCTTCGATCGGAACCGGCCGCCTTGTGGATCGATCCACCTGGACGTGGACGAAACGCCCTTGTGCGCTGGCGCTGCCGCTCTCGTCCGCAAACAGGGCGATCTCATAGGACACAGACGAGCCGCCAAGCCGGCTAACCCGGATGCCGGCGGTCACCGTGCCCGGAAACGTGAGCTCGGCGAAGTAGGCGCATTGCGTCTCGACGACGAGAAACACCGTCTCGGAGTGGCGCGGATCGAGCACGCCTTCCTCGATCAGCCACCCGTTCACCGCCGTGTCGAAATAGCTCAGATACTCGACATTGTTGACGTGACCATAGATGTCGACGTCCATCCAGCGCGTGGGAATGGCCCGGAAAAGGCGAAAGTCGTCACGGGTCAGCGGTATGGCGCGGGTCATTCTGATTGATCCTTGGGCCCCTCAGAGCGTCCGGCGCCCGAACGTGTTGGTGCGCGGGAAACCGTTGGGCGGCAGGCGTCCGGCCTGGGCCCGGTCTCCGCGCCAGTCCGTCAGCTCTTCCATCTTGCGGTTGAAACTGCGTCCGGACGAGTCCACCCACGACAGGCCTTCCTCGGCCTTGAACACCGTCACGTCGGACACGCCGCCATCGCGGTAACGCTGCAGTCGCACGCCACGTCCGCGCGACATTTCCGCGACCTGCGCCAGCGGGAAGACGAGCAGCTTCCTGTTGCGCCCGATGATCGCCACCTGGTCGCCCTCGGCGGCAACGCAAAGCCGCGCCTCAACGGGCATCGTGACGTTGAGGACCTGCTTGCCCTTGCGCGTGTTGGCGATGACGTCGGCCTCGTTGACCACGAAGCCCCGCGCCTCGTCGGAGACGACGAGAAGCTTGCGGTCGCCGCGATAGACGAACACGTCGACGACGTCCTGGCCTTCCTCCATGTCGACCATCAGGCGGATCGGTTCGCCATGGCCACGCCCCCCCGGCAGCTTGTCGGCGCCGAGGGTGAAGAACTTGCCGCCGGTCGTGAAAACGAGAAGCTTGTCCGTGGTCTCCGCCAAGAGGTGCAGCTTCAGGCTGTCATCCTGCTTGAAGGACAGGGACGACAGGTCGCTCTGGTGCCCCTTGAGGGCGCGGATCCAGCCCTTCTGCGAGATGACGACGGTAATCGGCTCCTTCTCGATCATCGCCTGATGAATGTCCGTCAGGTCGTGTTCGGGGGCGTCGCCGAAGGTCGTGCGGCGCTTGCCGAGCGGCGTTTCGGGGCCATAGGCCTTGGCCATTTCGGCGATCTGTTTGCCGATCCTGGTCCACTGGCGGGCTTCCGATCCGAGCAGCGTCAGCAACTCGTCGCGCTCCGCCGTAAGCTTGTCGTGCTCCTTGCGGATCTCGATTTCCTCGAGCTTGCGCAGAGAGCGCAGGCGCATGTTGAGGATGGCTTCCGCCTGGACGTCCGACAGGTCGAATGTCGCCCTCAGCGAGGCTTTGGCATCGTCCTCCTCTCGGATGATGCGGATCACCTCGTCGAGGTTGAGATAGGCGATGAGATAGCCGCCTAGCACTTCCAGACGATGCTCGATCTGCGCCAAACGGTGCTGCGACCGGCGCACCAAGACGTCCTTGCGGTGATCGAGCCATTCCTGCAGGGCCTGCTTGATCCCCATGACCATGGGGATACGGCCGCCCGACAGGACGTTCATGTTGAGCGAGAAGCGGCTTTCCAGATCGGTCAGCTTGAACAGCGATTCCATCAGCAGCGCTGCATCGACGTTCTTGCTGCGCGGGACGAGGACAAGGCGGACATCCTCGGCGGACTCGTCGCGCACGTCGTCCAGAAGTGGCAGCTTACGGGCCTGCAGCAGCTCCGCGATCTTCTCGATGAGCCGCGACTTCTGGACCTGATAGGGGATCTCGATGACCACCACCTGCCAGGTGCCACGGCCGAGATCTTCGACCTCCCAGCGGGCGCGCACGCGAAAGCCGCCGCGGCCGGTCTCGTAGGCCTCCAGGTAGGCGGCATCGCTCTTGACCAGAATGCCGCCGGTCGGGAAGTCCGGCCCCTGCACGAACTGCAGCAGTTCCTCGGTCGAGGCGCTTGGTGTCTTGATCAGATGCTGCGCGGCAGCACATAGTTCGCCGATATTGTGCGGCGGAATGGAGGTCGCCATACCGACGGCAATGCCGGCCGCGCCATTGGCCAGCAGGTTGGGAAACCCACCCGGCAGGACAATGGGTTCCTTGTCGAGCCCGTCATAGGTTTCGCGGAAGTCGACCGCGTCCTCGTCCAGCCCGTCGAGGGTGCGCACGGCGATGTCGGTGAGGCGCGCTTCGGTGTAGCGCATGGCCGCCGCGCTATCGCCGTCGATATTGCCGAAGTTGCCCTGGCCGTCGACCATCGGATAGCGAACGGCAAAATCCTGAGCCAGGCGGACCAGCGCGTCGTAGATCGCCTGGTCGCCATGCGGGTGGTATTTACCCATCACGTCGCCGACGACGCGGGCGCACTTCTTGAAGCCCGCATTCGGATCGAGCTTGAGCAGCCGCATCGCGTAGAGAAGCCGGCGGTGGACCGGCTTCAGCCCGTCACGCACATCCGGCAGCGCACGATGGGTGATGGTCGACAGCGCGTAGGAGAGGTAGCGCTCCTCGAGCGCCGAGCGAAGGTCGACAGGCTCGATGCCACCTGGCGGAATCAGGTCTTTTCCCATGTCTCATTCGCTACAGGCATTCGCCGCCCGAAGCAATGCGCGAGGCGCCGCCGATGGCGGTTTTCAGCCGCTTTCCGCCTCTTGAAGGTGGCGCCGGATCGCCTCCACGAACCCATCTCGCGCCGGCGACATCTGAAGCAGGCGCGGGGCGAGAACATGCCGGTCGAGAAAGTAGCCGGTGAGGCGGAAGGCGTCCTCCAGCGCCTTTCGATCCGGAAGCCGGCCTGCAAGCTCGGAAGGCATACTGTCCACGCGCGAGGGGGAGGCTTCTGGTGCAAGAAATGGCGGCAGGGGCAGCAGGCGAGGGGCGTAAGGCTGTCCCGCCTCGCGGCAGACCGCGCGCCCGGATTTCGGCGACACGTAGATCAGGTCATCAATGCGTCCCGTCGCGGCGCATTCCGTTAGGTCCAGTCCGAAGCCGAGCTCGGCTAGGACCTGCAGCTCGAAATGCACCATCAGCGCGCCGGCGACCAGCGGCTCGTGCAGATGGGCGATGATCGCCTCGAGCCCGTCGTGAAGTTGCGGATGCGGATCGCGCTCGGGAAGGAAGTGCAGCAGGGCCGCCAGCGCCTGGATGCCGTAGACGCCGGTCGAACTGGTCATCAACTGGGCGGCGCGCAGCTCCAGCGGCTCGATGGCATAGAGGCCGAGGTGATCGTCGAGACGCGCCCGCCAGACGAGGCCGACGCGGTTTCCGGGCTGTAGCGCCGCCTGCATGCGCCGGCTGCGCCCGCCGCGCACGAGGCCCAGATGTCGGCCGCGCTCGCGCGTCATCGCCTCGAGGATCAGGCTGCTCTCGCCGTGTTTCCTCGTCGCCAGGATGATGCCGTCAGCGCTCCATTCCATCTCTGTTGCGGTTCTCGTTGCCGGGGGGGCAGGGACAGGAGAAAGGACTACCCGAGACAAACGGGTGATGCAAAGGGTGCAAAACCGGCAGGGCCGCGAGCGATGCCGGCAGGTAGAGGGTATTTCTCGGGGTTCTTACTTCTCGTGGGGCAGTTTCATGAACGTATATGCACGCATCATCACGTCCATATCATGCCTCTCTTTCTCACTGCCGAAAAATGCCAAACGAACAAATCCGAGCCAGCCGCCCGCCATCATCCATGAAAGAAGAGCAGCAAATCCATAGATAATTAGACGGGACGTCTCCGGATCTCGATCCCATGACATGTAACCCGTGGTATCAAGCTCGTGTATGCACGAAAGTGAAAAGAGGTGAAATATTATTGATGTGATGACGAGTATAATCTCAAACCTGAACGGCATAATGAATACGCCCGCAGGCCGAAGAAATCGGCTTGTAAATAGTGTGATCCAACAAATGGCCGTGATTGCGATGCTCGTGCAGAAAAAGAATTTCAGCGTGGAAGTATCTGTGTTTCCAAGGAGTCTTTTTGAGGCTTTAGATGTCTGGTAAATCAATGCAAATATGGATTTACCTAGGAAAATATTCAATGTTAAATCAAATACAAAATGCAAGAGCATGTAATAAGATAAGATTTTTATGATCGTTGGCAGCGGACTCTTGGGGACTTGCGGTTCCATAAGCTGCTCTTTTGCGAGCTCTGAAGAGGCGTAAACTCCAGAGGCTCGCGATAAGGTTCGTATGCTTTACCGGGGGAACTCCAGGCCCATTTCGCGGTAGCGCTCGGGGTCATCCGACCAGTTCTCGCGTACCTTGACGAAAAGGAACAGGTGGACCGGGCAGCCCGCGGCCTCGGCGATCTCGCCCCGCGCTGCCTGTGAAATCGCCTTGATGGTGCGTCCGCCCTGGCCGAGCACGATCATCTTCTGGCTGTCGCGCTCGACATAGATCGTCTGTTCGATGCGGACCGATCCATCCTTGCGTTGCTGCCACGCTTCGGTTTCCACCGTCGACATGTAGGGCAGTTCCTGGTGCAGGCGCAGGAACAGCTTTTCTCGGGTGATCTCGGCCGCCAGCATCCGCATCGGCAGGTCCGACGCCTGGTCCTCGGGATAGAGCCAGGGTCCCGGCGGAACGCGCTCGGCCAGATCCTCCATCAGGTCGTCGAGGCCCGATCCCGTCACGGCCGATACCATGAAGGTCTTGTCGAACTGGACGATCTCGTTGGCCTTCTGCGCGAGCGCCAGCAGTTTCTCGCGCCTGGTGACGTCGACCTTGTTGAGGATCAGGAGCTTCGGCAGCTTCACGTCCGCAAGCCGCTCCAGGATGCTGGTGACCTGATCGTCGATGCCTTTGCGCGCATCGATCAGCAGGGCGACCACATCGGCCTCGCGCGCGCCGCCCCAGGCCGTGTCGACCATGGCGCGTTCCAGTCGGCGCTTCGGGCGGAAAATGCCCGGCGTGTCGACGAAGATCACCTGCGAAGCCTCGTGCATGGCGATGCCGCGCACGAGGGCGCGCGTGGTCTGGACCTTGTGGGTCACAATGGAGACCTTCACGCCGACAAGGGCGTTGAGCAGGGTCGACTTGCCGGCATTCGGTGCCCCGATCAGCGCGACGAAACCGGCCCTGGTGGCGGTTTCGTTCGTCTCGGGGGGCATGCCGGTGCCCTCGGTCGGGGCCTGGTCGCTGGTGCTCACTTGATATCCGTCTCCGTCCAGACGCCTTCCCGCAGGAGAGCCGTCTCTGCCGCCCGCTGTTCCGCGAGCCGTTTCGATCCGCCGGTGCCTGTTGCCGGCTGGTATCCGTCGATCTCCACCTGAACGGTGAAGCTGGGCGCATGGTCTGGACCACTGCGCTCCGTCATGATGTAGCGCGGGGCGGCCTTGCCGCGACCTTGCGCCCATTCCTGCAGCATGGTCTTGGCATCGCGCAGCGGGCCATTGTAGCCGGTCATGCGCGGTCCCCAGTGCTCCTCGATCAGAGTTTGCGCCGCCTCGAGGCCGCCGTCCAGATAAACGGCCGCAATGACCGCCTCGCAGACGTCGGCAAGGATCGCCATCTTGCGTTTGCCGCCGGTCTGCGCCTCGCTTTCGCCGAGGCGGATCGCATCGCCGAGCTTCAGGTCCCTGGCGACTTCCGCGCAGGTTTCCTTGCGCACCAGCTGGTTCAGCCGTCGGGCCAGTTCGCCTTCCTCGGCCTTGGGGAAGCTCCGGTGCAGCATGGTGGCGACGGCAAGCCCGAGCACCCGATCGCCGAGGAACTCCAGCCGCTGATAGCTGGTGGCCGGCCCGCTGCGCGCGGTGGCGCTGCCATGGGTGAGGGCGCGCGTCAGGAGCTCGCTGTTACGAAAATCATGGCCGAGGCGCCTCTGCAGTTGCGCCTCGGCCTTTTTCTGGACATCGGAGGTCATGTTCGGATCTCTAGGCCACCTGGCTCAAAGCAGCTTGAACAGCCGGCTGCCGCGAACGGTCCAGGGCCACTTCCAGAACATCCAGGCGGAGGCGTCTTCGTCGACCGAGAAGAACAGCATCTCGGCACGGCCGACGAAATTCTCGAACGGAACGTAGCCGACCGCGGACAGGACGCGGCTGTCGGTCGAGTTGTCGCGGTTGTCGCCCATCATGAAATAGTGTCCCGGCGGGACCTTGTAGACGCCGGTATTGTCCCAGGTGCCCCGGGGCGTCAGGTCGAGCGTGTCATAGGATACGCCGTTCGGCAGCGTCTCGCGGAAACGCGGCACGCGCCGCACGTTGCCGAATTGGTCGGTCGTGATGAAGTCGTCGATCTGCGTGCGCTCGACTGCCGTGCCGTTGATGTGCAGCACGCCGTCGATCATCTGGATTTCATCGCCCGGCAGGCCGATCACCCGCTTGATGTAGTCGACGGACGTGTCTTTCGGCAGCTTGAAGACGGCAACGTCGCCGCGCTCAGGCTCGGCCGCCCAGATGCGGCCCTCAATCGGAACGAGCCCGTAGGGAAACGAATATTGCGAATAGCCGTAGCTGTATTTGGACACGAACAGGTAGTCGCCGACCAGCAACGTATCCATCATCGAGCCGGAGGGGATATTGAACGGCTGGAACAGCAGCGTCCGCACCACCAGGGCCAGCAGAAGCGCCTGTACAAGCACCTTCACTGTCTCGTAAAGGCCGCCTTCCTTGCTCTTGTTTTCGTCGGACACGCTCATTTTTTCCTTCGTGACGGTCACTGTCCGGTGCCGGCCTGCCGGCTGCAGCACTTTTGGCATGCAATCTCGCCCGAGTCGGGCTTCCGCTGAAGACCGTCCAGGTTCGAGGAGAGGATTCCGCCTTGTCTCCAAGGCTTGTACCGGCTCGCCCGAATTGACGCAATGCAAAGGCATTCGTGTTGCGGAGCGATGAACGCGGCGCGAACAAGCCGCGCCGGTTGCGGGTCAGTCGCCTCTTGCCTTGTCCATCAGGCGGCGCATCTCGCCGATCGCGGCCTCCAGCCCGATGAAGATTGCTTCCCCGACCAGAAAGTGACCGATGTTGAGTTCGGCAATCTGCGGGATGGCGGCGACGCCTTCGACCGTGTCGAAGGCAAGGCCATGGCCGGCATGAACCTCAAGGCCGATCGATGTGCCGTGCTGCGCCGCCTCGCGGATGCGCACGAGCTCACGTGCAGCGCCCTCCGCATCGCCGTCATTGTGCAGGTCGCAGTACCGGCCGGTATGCAGTTCCACCACAGGTGCGCCCAGTGAGGCGGCAGCATCCAGCTGTGCCTTGTCTGCTTCGATGAACAGCGACACGCGCGTACCTTTGTCGCGAAGTGCGGCAATGATTGGCTTAAGATGGTCATGCTGACCGCGGGCATCGAGCCCACCTTCCGTCGTGCGCTCCTCGCGCTTTTCCGGCACGATGCACGCGGCATGCGGGCGCGCTTCGAGGGCGATCTTCAGCATCTCGTCGGTGGCCGCCATCTCGAAGTTGAGCGGCAGGTCGATCTCGTGGCTGAGCCGGGCGATGTCGTGGTCGGAGATATGGCGGCGATCCTCGCGCAAATGCGCGGTGATGCCGTCCGCACCGGCCTTGGCCGCAAGATGTGCTGCACGAATGGGGTCGGGGAAGCGGCCGCCGCGGGCGTTGCGGATCGTTGCGACGTGATCGATGTTCACGCCAAGACGCAGGCGCTTACTGGTCATGAAGAGCTCCCGGGAAGACCGGCTGGGAGAGCCGGAGGAAGGCGATGGAGCGCCACTATGTGGCTTCGACGTCCAGCCTTCAACGGTAAACCGTCATGCGATGGCGGGCTTGCAAGCCTCACGCGTCGGCGTCGCGAGCAGCCCCCTTTACGGCGCCGGGGAGTTTGCGGGAGGAAAGCTTCTGGCGGCGCGTGCGCTGGTAGGCGCGGACGCTGTAGAACACCAGAAAATAGAAGAATGTCGCCGTGAGCAGGCCGAGGGGGACAGCTCCCACCAGCATCGGCTTGATCAGGGGCAGAAGCGTGTCGAGCGACTTTTCCAGGAAGCCACCGTCCAGATGCTTGTCGATGGCCCGATGGTCGAGCTCCTTTGCCTCGCCGTAGATGATCATGGACCCGACCTTGTAGGTCGAGGCCCAGATGAACGGAAAGGTCAGCGGATTTCCGACCACGGTGCCGAGCGCTGCCGCCACCATGTTGCCGCCGACGATGAAGGCGATGACAAAGCTGAGCAGGAAGTGAAGACCGATGAAAGGCGTGATCGAGGCGAAAGCGCCGGCGGCAAATCCCATGGCAATCGCGTGCGGGCTCGCAGTCAGCCGCAGCACCCGCTTTGAGAAGTAGCGGGCAGAGCGCGCAAAACTGTGGCGAGGCCACACGGCAACGCGCAAACGCTCGAGATGGGTCGGCTTGTCACGGCGTTTGAAAAGCATGCCTGGTCTTCAATTCCTTCTGTCTGCCCGTCGGCAAGGGTGGAGCAGGTCAACCGATCTCGCGCGTCACGCTGGACACATTCGCCTGTGTCCTGAGCTGATTCATGATGCGGTTCAGATGCTTCAAATCCCATACCTCAAGATCGATAAGGATTTCGTGAAAATCAGCAGCCCGCCGCAGCATTTTCAGATTGTCGATATTGCCACCCAGCTCCGCGATGGCCGCGGCAATGGTGGCAAGTGAACCTGGCTCATTCAGCGCCGACACATTGATCCGGGCCGGGAAGCGCTCGCGCTTGTCTCCGGCCATGTCCCAGCGGACATCCAGCCAGCGGTCCGTCTCGTCCTCGAACGCCTGCAGGGCAGGCGACTGTATCGGATATATGGTGACGCCGACGCCGGGTGTAAGGATGCCGACGATGCGATCTCCCGGCACCGCGCCGCCGTCGGGCGCGAAGGAGACGGGAAGGTCCCCGGACAGGCCACGAATGGGGAGCGGGCTGGCGCCGTTTCGCGTCTCTTCTCCATCCGGAATGCGGAACTTCATGCCGCTGCCGGCTTCCAGGTCGAACCAGCCGGGCTCGCCCGCCTGAAGCTGGTTGGGCAGGCGGTCGTCCTGATAGTCCGGATGCAGGGCCGAGACGATCTCGTGGGCGCGAATTTCTCCGCGGCCGACCGCGGCCAGCAGGTCTGCAAGGCTGCCATACCCCAACGACGGCAGGGCCCCTTCGAGCCGCTCCTCGCTGAAGGCATGTCCGGCGCGGCGGAAAGCCCGTTCCAGAATATGCTGGCCAAGCGAGCCGTATTGCTGGCGGGCGTTCTCGCGTGTGGCGCGGCGAATGGCCGCGCGCGCCTTGCCGGTGACCGCGATCGTTTCCCAGGCCGGAGGCGGGGTCTGCGCCTGGCTGCGGATAATGTCGACTTCGTCGCCGTTCCGAAGCTCGGTAACCAGCGGCATGATCTGGCCGTTGACCTTGGCGCCGACGCAGGTGTTGCCGATGTCCGTGTGAACCGCATAGGCGAAATCGATGGGCGTTGCGCCGCGGGGCAGGGCGATCAGCCTGCCCTTGGGAGTGAAGCAGAACACCTGATCATGGAAGAGTTCGAGCTTGGTGTTCTCCAGGAACTCTTCCGGCGTGTCGCCCTGCGACAGAAGCTCGATGGTGCGGCGCAGCCACTCGTAAGCGCGGCTTTCGTCGTTGAGCTTGTTGATGTTTCGTCCGCCGAGTTCGCCATCCTTGTAGAGCGCATGTGCGGCGATGCCGTACTCGGCGACGCGGTCCATCGCCGTGGTGCGGATCTGCAGTTCCACGCGCTGGCGGCTCGGGCCGACGACCGTCGTGTGGATCGAGCGGTAGTCGTTCTGCTTGGGCGTCGACAGATAGTCCTTGAAGCGGCCGGGCACGGCCGGCCAGGTCGTGTGCACGACACCCAGGACCCGGTAACAGGCCTCCACGGTCCCGACGACGACGCGGAAGCCGTAGATGTCGGAGAGCTGCTCGAAGGCTATCGACTTCGACTGCATCTTGCGGAAGATCGAATAGGGCCGCTTCTCGCGTCCCTTGACTAGAGCAGCGATCCCGCGCTCCTCTAGCCGCGACATCAGGTCGTGCTCGATGTCGGTGATCAGGCTCTTGTTCTTCTCGCGCAGCGCCGTCAGCCGGTCCGTGATTGTCGCGAACGCATCCGGGTTGAGTGTCCTGAAGGCGATGTCCTCCAGCTCCTCCCGCATGTCGTGCATGCCCATGCGCCCGGCGAGCGGCGCATAGATTTCCATCGTCTCTTCGGCGATCCGCCCGCGCTTGTGCTCCGGCATGTGATGGAGCGTGCGCATGTTGTGCAGGCGGTCCGCAAGCTTCACCAGCAGGACCCGCACATCATCGGCGATGGCGAGCAGCAGCTTGCGGAAGTTCTCCGCCTGCTTGGCTTTCTTGGAGGCCAGATCGAGACGTTTGATCTTGGTGAGACCGTCGACGAGCTTGCCGATTTCCGGGCCGAACAACCGGTCGATCTCGTCGCGGGTTGCCGTCGTGTCCTCGATCGTGTCGTGGAGCAGGGCAACGGCAACGGTCGCGTCATCGAGCCGCAGATCGGTCAGGATCGCGGCCACTTCGAGAGGGTGGGAAAAGTAGGGGTCACCCGAGGCGCGCTTCTGGCTGCCATGCTTCTGCATGGCATAGACATAGGCCTTGTTGAGCAGCGCCTCGTCGGCGTTCGGATTGTACCGCTGGACTTTCTCGACCAGCTCGTATTGCCGCATCATTGCGGAAACGCCTCACACATCGGTGCGGCCGGCCAGTGCCGCTGTCCCAGGGGACGCCGCGACAGGACGACCGCACGACGTCGTGCGGCGGCCGGGTGCCGCCGGACGTCTCCGTTCAGATATCGTCCTTGCGCTCCGGCGGAACAAGGCCTTCGAGGCCGCGCAGCAGGTCTTCTTCGGACATGCGGTCGAATTCGACCGAGCTGTCGTCCACCGCGTTGACCTCGGTGCCGCCCTGATTCTGCGAAGACGTGTTCGGAACCATCGGCACAGCATCGGCCTCCGGCTCGTCCACCTCCACATACTTCTGCAGCGAGTGGATCAGATCTTCCTTCAGATCTTCGGGGCTGACGGTCTGTTCGGCGACCTCGCGCAGCGCCACGACAGGGTTCTTGTCGTTGTCGCGATCGATGGTCAGCGGCGAACCGTTCGAGATCATCCGCGCCCGATGGCTCGCAAGCAGCACCAGTTCGAAGCGGTTCTCGACCTTGTCGATGCAGTCTTCGACTGTCACGCGTGCCATGGGTATGCTCCATTTAAACTGTTATCAGCAAGCGGCGATATGTACTGTGTTGCACCGCAAGACGCAAGCCTTGCGCGATGTCACGCTACAGTTTTGTTTTTTAATCACGTTTCTAATTTCGCCATGATTTCCTGTAGACTCCTTCGCGAAAGCTGCCAAAGCTCAGTTGCCGTTGCGTGGTAAAATGGTGTAGGTGGAAATACTCAAAGGCGGTCGTGTGTGCCGCCCAAAGCAAAAACAATGGGATGCTTGCAGGATTGCATCTCTTGGGCACGGAAACCGGATGGAAATCCGGCTTGTAGGTCGATCCGAAAACGGTGTGGAGTGATGCCTTAATCTCATAACGCGGTGGGCGAACCCGTGTTGAGAGGCAACTCTAGATATTTTCCCGGATGACGTTTTCTTTCCGGGGCCGTCGATCGTCCTGCATTGCAACGAAAGGTATTCTACGAAATGTTCGACCCGCGAGAGAAGGTGGCGTTGTTTATCGATGGCGCCAATTTGTATTCCACTGCGCGCAGTATCGGGTTTGATATCGACTACAAGATGCTTCTTCAGGAATTCCAGAAGACCGGATATCTCCTGAGAGCATATTATTATACCGCACTGATTGAAGATCAGGAATATTCGTCGATTCGCCCTTTGATCGACTGGCTTGATTACAACGGCTATAAGGTTGTGACCAAGCCGGTGAAGGAGTTTGTCGACTCGGCCGGCCGCCGCAAGATCAAGGGCAACATGGACATCGAACTGGCTGTCGATGCCATGGAGATCGTCGAGCATGTCGACCATATCGTGCTGTTCTCCGGCGATGGCGATTTCCGGCCGCTGGTCGAGGCACTGCAGCGCAAGGGACGCAAGGTCAGCGTCGTGTCCACCTTGCAGACCCAGCCGCCGATGATTGCCGATGACCTGCGGCGCCAGGCGGATCACTTCATCGATCTCGCCACGCTGACCAAGAAGGTCGGTCGCGATCCGGCGGAGCGCACGCCGCGTCCTGCTCCGCGTCGCAACGACGTGGAAGAAGACGAAGACGACGATTATTGAGAGGCTGGTGAACGTGCTTCATCTGCCCAACCCGGCAAGAGATTGTCCGTCCTGTCCGCGGCTCGTGGCGTTTCGCGAGACCCACAGGGCGGTACAGCCGGACTGGTACAATGCACCTGTCCGGACATTCGCGGCTCCTGATCCGCGTCTTCTGATCGTCGGGCTGGCGCCGGGGCTGAGAGGGGCGAACCGTACGGGGCGCCCCTTTACCGGCGACTATGCCGGCGACCTGCTCTACGAGACGCTTGTCGATTTCGGCTTCGCGCGCGGCCAGTATGAAGCCCGTCCCGATGACAGTCTCGAACTGATCGATGCGGCCATCACCAATGCCGTGCGCTGCGTGCCGCCCGAGAACAAGCCGACTGGACCGGAAATCCGGACTTGTCTGCCTTATCTGACGCAGACGATCGAAACGCTGCCTTCGTTGGTCGCGGTGGTGGCTCTCGGCCGCATCGCCCACGATGCGACGCTGTCGGCCCTCGGAATGCGTCGCGCTGCCCATGCCTTCGGACACAATGTCCGGCATGAGCTGAGCCCGCACCTCACGCTTTTCGACAGCTATCACTGTTCCCGGTACAACACGAACACGGGCAGACTGACGCGGGAAATGTTCCGCGATGTCTTCACCGCCGTGCGCGCCCACGTGGACGCCCGCGGATCCTGACGGGCGCCCGTCAGTCGGCCGGATCGTCGTCGGGGGAAGATGCGGGAAACCAGCCGCGCGGGCCCAGGTGGTCCTGCGGCTGGTAGCGGGCTTTGTAGTCCATCTTCGGCGAGCCCTTCACCCAGTATCCCAGATAGACGTAAGGCAGCCCGAGCGCCCGGGCCCGCTCGATGTGATCGAGAATGAGGTGGGTGCCGAGACTGCGGCTCTGCGCTTCCGGGTCGAAGAAGGAATAGACCATCGACAGGCCATCGCTCAGCCGGTCGGTCAGCGCTACGGCGAGCAACGGCCCCGTGCCACGGCCGTTGAGGAACGTGTCGGGGCCGCGCTTTCGATACTCCACCAGCATGGTCTCGACATGCGTGTCCTCGATCATCATCGCGTAATCGAGAACGGTCATGTCCGACATGCCGCCATTGGCATGGCGTGCATCAAGATAGCGGCGGAAGAGATCGTATTGCTGGGAGGAGGGCGCGGGCTCGCTGGTCGAGCCGACGATATCGGCATTGCGCTTCCACAGACGGCGGAACGAGCGGGTCCAGCGAAAATCGTCGACCCGCACCCGGATCGAGATGCAGGCGCGGCAATTCTCGCAGGCTGGCCGATAGGCGATATTCTGGCTCCGCCGGAACCCGCCCTGCGTCAGAACGTCATTCAGCACCTGCGCCCGCGATCCCACAAGATGCGTGAAGACCTTCCGTTCCTGCTTGCCGGGCAGGTAGGGACAGGGCGAGGGCGCCGTCAGATAGAATTGCGGTGTGTCGGTCGGATGTCGCGTCAAGTGCGTCCTTCCCGCTCAGCGCGTCTCAGAGCATCGAGAATCCATAATATATGGGCGCGACAAAAGTGAAAGTCAGCCATAGGAGCAAGGCGAGTGGCGTTCCCGCGACGATGAAGTCCGAAAACCGGTAGTGGCCGGGCCCCATCACGATCAGGTTTGTCTGGTAACCGATCGGCGTTGCAAAGGAACAGTTCGCGGCGAAGATCACGCAGGTCACGAAGGCTTCCACCGGCATGCCGCTCTGAACCGCCATGTTCACGGCAATCGGCGTAAACAGGACGGCGGTCGCGTTGTTCGACAGCACGTTGGTCAGCAGCATCACGAGCAGGAAGAGTGCCGACAGCATGATCATCGGTGGCTGGCCGTCCAGCACCATGACGAGAAGATCGGCGATGGTCTTGGCTCCGCCGGTGACCTCGAGCGAGGTCGCCGCGGCAATCGATGCGCCGATCAGCATGAAGATCCGGCTGTCGACGGCGCGCAACGCCTGCCGCACGTTGAGGCAGCCGGACATCACCATTGCGAAGGTCGCCGCGATCGACGCGGTAACGATCGGAACGATGCCGGCGGCGCTCACGATCACCATGATGGCAAAGATCGCCAGCGCTCTCGGCGCCAGGCGTCGTGGCGGCAGCTCCGCCGCCGACCAGTCGAGCAGGAGAACGTCGCGGTTCGTCCGCAGCTTCTGGATGGAGGTGGACTGACCCGCCACCAGCAGCACGTCGCCGGGCTCAAGGCGGATCTCTGTCATCGCCATGCGCGGCATGCGGGAGCGCCGCTGCACGCCCATCACCACGCAATCCGTCTCGCTGTGAAAGCCGCTTTGGGCAATCGTGCGGCCGGACAGGCGCGAGGCGGGTGCAACCACCACCTCTGCCAGGGTGAGCGAGCGCTGCGGCGCGGATGTCTCGATGTCCGAGGGCTCGTCGCTTTCCGTCGCCATTAACGGGCGGCGCTGCGACAGGGCGGTTGTGAGGGCGTTGCGAGTGGCGGCGACGATCACGGTGTCGCCGGGCATCAAGGTGACATTCTCGAATGGCGGCAGGATCGGGCGTTCGCCGCGCTGCACCAGGCGTACGGTCATATCCTTGAGGGCCGGGAACAGGCCGGCGACAGAGGTGACGCCCTCGAGCGGATGTCCGGCGGTGATGCTGATCTGCGCAATGAACTGCTTGCCGGACGAGACCTGCATTTCCTCGGCCATGGAGCGGCGGGGCTTCAGCAGGAACGGCATGACGAACAGCACGTAGAGAATGCCGACGCTCGCCAGGATGACGCCGATGCCGGTGAAGCTGAAGAAGCCGAGCCGGACGTCGCTCGTACGGGCGGCGACATCGGCTACCAAGAGGTTCGTGGACGAACCGATCAGCGTCGTCATGCCGCCGAGAATGGCGATGAAGGAGAGCGGCATCAGCAGGCGGCCGGCCGGCTTGCCTTGGGCTGCCGCGACTGCCGACAGGATGGGCAGGAACATCACCACGACGGGGGTATTGTTCAGGAAGCCGCTGATCACCGCCACGGCGATCAGGATCGGCATGGCTGCCAGCACCGGCCGCTTTCGCGTGGCGTCGACGATGATCTTGGCGGGCTTTTCCAGCGCGTCTGTCTGGAACAGGCCCTGGCCGACGATCAGCAGGCAGGTCACGGTGACGAGGGCAGGATTGGCGAAGCCCGAAAGCAGTTCGGACGCGCCGATCGTGACGGACGGGTCAGCCGGCTGGAAAAACGAGAAGATCAGCAGAAAGGCAACGACGGAGCCGAGCGCCACGACCTCCAGCGCGAGGCGTTCCATCGCATACAATACGACGGTGATCACGATCACCACGAAGGTCAGCAGCATCGCGGGATCGGCAAGCAGCATGCGTCGGGCCCATCTCCTCGGTCGGGACGCGCACGGGCGCGTGCGGCGCAGCGTGCGCCATGTGCTTTTTTAACGGGCCGAGGGGCTTAAGCAAAGCGGCAAAGGGGTCATCCACCGCTCGTCGCCTGAAATGGTTTTGCTTGCGGGCAGGAAATTCCGGTCAATCCGTTGCGCGTCCGCGGTTCACGACCGCGACCCCGAGAACGATGTCGTGCAGCAGGCGCTTCTCCGCATTGAAGAAGCTGACCAGAAGAACGAGCGGCGTCAGAAGACTGACGGAGAACCAGAAAAACAACGCGTGGATGGCCGCGATCAGGATATCCGGCCTGCGGCCGTCCAGCATCCGCATCGTCAGCCCCATGGCGCGCATGCCGGGAGTTGCGCTGTGCGGCCCGCCCAGGGTGAAGCCCACATAGGCGAGGGCCACTCCAGGGCCCAGAATAGGAAACAGCAGCCAGCCTAGGCCGAAGGTGAAGAGGCCGAGAAACAGCAGGAGCAGGCCGCCGGCCAGTGTCAGCGCGATGATGACCGCCGCGTCGATCAGAAAGGCGACGATCCGGTTGGTCCGCACGCTGTCGAACAGGCGCGGGTCGAGCCCGTGTGTGCTGCGTGCCTCGTTCATCTCGTCGCTGCCCTGTGCGTTCCGGTCCTGCATGCGCTCGTTGCTCCTTGCTGACATTGCAGGTGGTGACGATCACTGTCCATGTCAAATGCCGCAGGAAACGTGCCGAGCAACGCCGTGTCAGATGCGCGATTCTCCAAGATCGAGCGTGCGCACCGAGTGTCCGGCCTTTTCCAGTGCGGACAGGATCTTGCCCGCGTGGTCGGGGTCGTAGGTCTCCATCGTGACGTCCAGCGTCGTGCCCTTGGCCGGCACGTTGAGAAACAGCCGATGATGGGAGACCTCCAGGATGTTGCCGTCAAGCCGGCCGATAAGTGTGGAGATCTCGCCGAGGATGCCCGGCCGATCTGCGGTGGTGATGCGAATCGACAAGAGCCGTCCCTCGCGCGCGAGCTCGCGCACCATGATCGAGGAGAGCAGCCGAGGGTCGATATTGCCGCCGCACAGCACGAGGCCGACGCGTTTTCCCGTAAAGCGATCCGGATAGGCGAGGAGGGCGGCGAGGCCGGCAGCGCCCGCGCCCTCTGCCATCGTCTTCTGCCGGGTCAGATAGGCGTTGACCGCACGCTCCAGCGTGGCTTCGTCGACGAGAAGAATGTTGTCTACGGTCTCGCGAACGATCTCAAGCGTCAGGCGCCCGACATTCTTGACGGCGATGCCCTCGGCAAGGGTCGCCCCGCCGCAGGTGACGGCTTCTCCTCGCAAGGCCCCGATCATCGAAGGGTAAAGCGCTGCCTCGACCCCGACGATCTCAATGCCGGGTTTTCGCGCCTTCGCCGCGACCGCCATGCCGGAGATCAGTCCGCCGCCACCGACAGGAACAACGAGGCAGTCGAGGTCGGGCTGGTCGTCGAGCATTTCCAGCGCGATCGTTCCCTGGCCGGAAATGATCGCGGCATCGTCATAAGGATGGACCCAGACTAGGCCGTCTTCTTCGGCAAGGCGTTCGGCCTCGGCCTGCGCATCGGCCAGAACCTCGCCTGCCAGCACCACGCGCGCCCCATAGCTGCGTGTTGCGGCCACCTTCACGAAAGGGGTTGGCTCCGGCATCACGATGGTGGCGGGAATGCCGAGGCGGGCGGCGTGATAGGCGACGGCCTGTGCGTGATTGCCGGCCGACATGGCGATGACACCTCGCCTGCGTTCGCTCTCCGAGAGCGACGACAGCTTCACCAGGGCGCCGCGCTCCTTGAACGCATTGGTGACCTGCAGGTTCTCATATTTGACGAAGACCTCGGCGCCCGTCAGCTGGGACAGTTTCGGGGCGGGCAGGCACGGGGTCCGCATCACCGCCCCCTCGATAAGCGTTGCGGCCTGGGTGATCGTATCGAGGGAAACCTGCATCGGAAGGGCCTGGCACTGCGGAAAAGGTCCGCTCAACTGCCATCAAGCAGGGATCATTTGCAAGCTCAGGATGGTGGAGCCGACCATCAGTCCGGCCAGAGCGATGCGCAGGGCGTTGAGCAGTCTGGTGCCACCAGCATTGCTGCGTAGCCAGCTTCCGGCGAGCAGCCACAAGCCGTTCAGACAGCCGCCGAGGCACAGAAAGGTCAGCGATAGGACCAGCGCATCCGCGAAGTAGCGCTCTGCGGAGACGAACTGGCTGATGCCGGCGATCTGCATCGCATAGGCTTTCGGATTTAGTGGATGCACCCAGAAGCCGCGGCCGTAGCCGGGGATGCGGTCGACCTTGACGCCTCCGCGCACCGGGCTCCGGACGATCACCCAGGCGAGATAAAGGATGTACCCGAGGCACAGAAGCCGAAGGACCTCGAAGACCTCCGGAGCGCTCTTCAGCAGCGCGAAGAGCCCGGCGACGTTCAGCCAGTAGATGACCTGGAAACCAGACATCTGACCCAGCATGAACGGGACGGCAGGGCGCGCGCCGAAGGAGATGCCGTTCGCCATCAGGGCCATGTTCGCGGGGCCGGGAGAACCGACCATGGCGGAGACGAAAAGGGCAAGCAACCCGAACTGGGCAATCGGCATCAGGAGATCGGAGGGCATCTGGCAGCGACTTCATCAGGGCGACCGACGTGGCCGCGGATTGTGTTTCGCCAGCAGAATTGGCTTGAAACAATGCGTGTTACAATCGTAACATTGTTCTTGTGACAATATTGCCCGACATTCCCTCCGGCCTCGACGAACCGGTCACCGTGCGCTCGCTCGAGGCGCATCTGCGCTCGTGCGTCGAGCGCGGTGTTCTCGCCGCCGGTGACCGTCTTCCGCCGATCAGGGAAGCTGCGTGGAAGCTCGGTTGCGCGCCGGGGACCGTCGCGCGCGCCTATCGGGCACTGGAACTTGCCGGTCTCGCGCATGGAGAAGTGGGGCGCGGCACATTCATTACAGCCGGCGACCGAAAACTGGCCTTTCCCCAACCCGGCGCCGGGCTTGCCGGAGGGATCGCCGATCTGGCGGTCAACAGCTTCCTCATCGAGGATGCTTCGTCCCTCATCGGTGAAGCCCTGGCTGTGGCTCAGGCGGAGCTCGCCCGCGGCGAGATGCCTCTTGCCTATCTCACAGCCGGAGAGGACGGGGAAATCCGGGACATTGCGGCGCGCTTTGTCGGTCGGCAGGGTGGAGAGCTGAGTACCGACGGGATCGTCGTGACGGCGGGCACCCAGGCGGCGATTGCCTCCACCTTTCTGGCGCTGACCGAAAATGGCGGCGGGATCGCCTGCGACACGCTGACTTATCCGGGCGTAATCAGCGCGGCGAGCGCTGCCCGCGCGCGGCTCCATCCTGTGAGGATGGATGACGAGGGTATGGATCCGGAGGCGTTCGAGGCTCTGTGCCGGCGCTCCAACATCGCCTGCGTCTTTCTCATGCCGTCGACGCAGAATCCGACCGGACGACGGATGTCCGCTCGGCGCTGCGAGGAACTCGCCGAGGTCGCCGCACGCCATGGCGTGGTGGTGGTCGAGGACCGGATCTACGACTTTCTGGCGGAGGAGGGCATGCGCATCGGCGTGTCAGGCATTCTTCCCGACAGCACGGTCCTCGTTACCGGCCTTTCCAAATGCGTGGCTCCGATCCTGCGCGTCGGCTTCGTTGCGGCGCCGAGGCCGCTTGCCCGCCAGATCCTCGCGGTGGAGAACGCGCTCAGCCTGATGGTGTCGCCACTGCTGACGCGGGCCGCCGCCCATATCCTCTCCAATGACGGGTTCGAGACCCGGCTGGCGCGGATACGAGGGGGCATCGCGGCGCGTGCTGCAGTCGCGCACGAACTCTTCCCGCAGTTGAAGCCGGAGGCGCTGCGGGGCGGGCTTGCCTGGCTGAACCTTGAGGGTGGATGGACTGCCGACGCTTTTGCGGCAGAGGCGGAAGCGCTCGGCGTGCGTGTGGCGCCGGCGCGCTTCTTTGCGGTCGAGCCGCGCGGCGCACCGGAGGCGGTGCGCCTGTGTCTTGGCAGCGTTGCCGGCGAGGATGTCTATCGGCGGGCGCTGGAGGATCTTGCGAGCCTCATGGCGCGCCCGCCGCGCGGGCCTCAGATTTTACCCTGAGGCGCTTGGTGCCGGGGCGCAGCCGGGTCAGTCGAGACCCTTGAGCTTTCGCGCCGCGCGCGGAGCGAAATAGGTCAGCACGCCGTCCGCCCCGGCGCGCTTGAAGGCCATCAGGCTTTCCATCATGGCGCGCTCGCCATCGAGCCAGCCATTGCCGGCTGCGGCCATGATCATCGCGTATTCGCCGGACACCTGGTAGGCGAAGGTCGGACGCTCGAACGTGTCCTTCACCCGGCGGATGATGTCGAGATAGGGCAGGCCGGGCTTGACCATGATCATGTCTGCGCCTTCCTCTAGGTCCAGCGCGACCTCGTGCAGCGCTTCGTCGCTGTTGGCCGGGTCCATCTGGTAGGTGCGCT
Source organism: Stappia sp. 28M-7 (assembly GCF_014252955.1). Classification (NCBI taxonomy): domain Bacteria; kingdom Pseudomonadati; phylum Pseudomonadota; class Alphaproteobacteria; order Hyphomicrobiales; family Stappiaceae; genus Stappia; species Stappia quadratibracata. The sequence continues at coordinate 2,227,649 of NZ_JACMIA010000001.1, forward strand.
TGTCGCCGATCAGTGTCGTGTTGGTGCCGACCGCGTCGCGGAACGGACCGTAGAAGGCGGAAGCGTATTTCGCCGCGTAAGACATGATCTGGACGTCCCGATAGCCGGCGGCATCCAGACCGGCACGGATCGCGCCGATACGTCCGTCCATCATGTCGGACGGAGCAATGACGTCGGCCCCGGACTCGGCCTGCAGCAGCGCCTGTGCCACCAGCTGGGCCACCGTCTCGTCGTTCAGGATCGTCTCGCCCTTCATCAGGCCGTCATGGCCGTGGCTGGTATAGGGATCGAGCGCCACATCGGTGACGATGCCGATCGGCAGGCCGGTGTCCTTGATGGCGCGGCAGGCGCGGCAGATCAGGTTTTCCGGGTTGAGAGCTTCCGAACCGTCGGCATCGCGCAACGAGGGATCGGTGTTGGGGAAGAGTGCGATCGCCGGAATGCCGAGCTCGGCGGCTTCTTCTACCTGGCGGGCGATATTGTCGACGCTGTAGCGCATGACGCCGGGCATGGAAGCGACCGGCTGCTCGACGCCGGTTCCTTCGGTCAGGAACAGCGGCCAGATCAGATCGTCCACCGTCAGCGTGTTCTCGCGCACCATCCGGCGCGACCAGTCCGTGCGGCGGTTGCGGCGCATGCGACGCCCCCCGACGATGCTGTCGACATCGTGGGCCTTGGTGGTCGGGTTGGAGCGATGGTGAGCGGTCATCTGAACTTCCCTGCAGGGGTGTTGATCGGGTTGGTCGGACCCTACCACTGTGACGGTGCCAATCGGAAGCCTGCCGGAGGCTGCAACCCTTGGCCGGATTGACGCAGGCCCGGGGGCTGGATAATCCAGCAATCTACCGTCGGGAAGACCGGGGCTGTGCGGCCTCGTGCCGCGACACGGCTCTGGGAGGAGGCTGACAATGGATTTTGCGCTCGGGGAAGACCAGCGTGCGTTTCAGGATGTCGCTCGCCAGTTCGCGCGCGACGAGATGGAGCCTCACGCCAGGGAGTGGGACGAGAACTCGTTCTTTCCGGTGGAGACGCTCCGCAAGGCGGCCGAGCTCGGCTTTGGTGGGATCTATGTCGGCGACGACGTCGGCGGTTCGGGTCTCGGGCGGCTCGACGCGGCGGTGATCTTCGAGGAGCTGGCAGCCGGCTGCACCTCGACGGCGGCCTATATCTCGATCCACAATATGGCCGCCTGGATGATTGACCGCTTCGGCTCGCAGGAGCAGCGCGAGCGGTTCCTGCCCGATCTGTCCTCGATGGCGCGGTTCGCAAGCTACTGCCTGACGGAACCGGGATCAGGGTCGGATGCGGCGAGCCTGCGTACCCGCGCTACGCTTGACGGCGATCACTACGTTCTCAACGGCTCCAAGGCGTTCATCTCCGGCGGCGGCGCGTCGGACGTCTATGTGGTGATGGTGCGCACCGGCGGGGAGGGACCGAAGGGCATCTCCTGTCTCGTGGTCGAGAAGGACACGCCGGGCCTCAGCTTCGGCGCTCAGGAAATCAAGCTTGGCTGGAAGAGCCAGCCGACCGCCCAGGTGAACTTCTCCGATTGCCGGGTGCCGGTGGCGAACCGGATCGGCGAGGAAGGCGAGGGCTTCCGCATCGCCATGGCGGGCCTCGACGGCGGGCGCCTCAACATCGGCGCCTGCTCGCTCGGCGCGGCGCAGAGCTGTCTCGATCGCTCCATCGCCTATCTCAAGGAGCGCCGGCAGTTCGGCCGTCCGCTGGCCGAATTCCAGGCGCTGCAATTCCGTCTGGCGGACATGGCGACGGAGCTGGAGGCCGCTCGCCTGTTGCTCCACAAGGCCGCCACGCTGGTCGATGCGAAGACGCCGGATGCGACCCGGATGGCCGCAATGGCCAAGCGAATGGCGACCGATGTGGGCTTCTCCGTCGTCAACGAGGCGTTGCAATTGCATGGTGGTTACGGCTATCTGCGTGACTATCCGGTGGAGCGTTATCTGCGTGACGTCCGCGTGCATCAGATTCTGGAAGGTACCAACGAGATCATGCGTGTGATCATCGCCAGGGACCTTCTGAAGGATTGACGGGACGGCCGTATTCTTGCGCGCAATGTTCCTTCGCCGTTTGGAATAAGATGAGAGTTCTGGCGAATTTGTTGAGGATACTTGATGAGCGAACCCGAGATCCTGTTTGAGCGGATCGGCCGTGCCGGCGTTGTGACACTGAACCGTCCCAAGGCGCTCAATGCGCTGACGCGCGGCATGGTGCTGGAGATGATCGACCAGCTGGAGCGTTGGGCGACCGACGACGCCGTGCACCATGTGATCGTGCGCGGAGCGGGCGATCGCGCGTTTTGCGCCGGCGGCGACATCCGCAAGATCTACGATCAGGGAATGTCGGGCGATCCGACGCGGGCTGAGTTCTTCGGCGACGAGTACCGTCTCAACGTCCGCGTCAAGCGCTTCCCCAAGCCCTATATCGCCCTCATCGACGGGATCGTGATGGGCGGCGGCGTCGGCGTGTCCGTCCACGGCAGCCACCGCGTCGGCACGGAGCGCACCACTTTCGCCATGCCCGAAACCGGCATCGGTTTCTTTCCCGATGTCGGCGGCTCGTGGTTCCTGCCGCGCATGCCGCAGGAAAGCGGAATGATGGCGGCCCTTTCGGCCGGGCGGCTCAAGCAGGCGGACGCCCTGTGGTCCGGCATTCTGACCCATGGCATCGCCTCCGGCGACATGGAAGCTCTGGCCGGCGAGCTCACCGAAGCCGACGATATCGACGGCACGATTGCTCGCTATGCAGCCCGTCACGACGCTGGCGAGGCCCCGCTTGCCGCGCGTGCAGCCACGATTTCTGAGGTTTTCGGCCGAGGTTCTGTTGCCGAGATCCTGCAGGCGCTCGATGAGCTCGCCGCAAAGGCGGGCGACCCGAATGCCGCCTGGGCCGGGGACCTGGCGGCCGCAATTCGGTCCAAGTCGCCGACCAGCGTGATGCTTGCGTTCCAGCAGCTCCGCCGCGGTGCGACCCTCGACTTCGAGGAGTGCATGCGCCTCGAATACCGCATCGTCTGCCACATCCTCCAGGGCGCCGACTTCTACGAGGGCGTGCGCGCGGTGATTGTCGACAAGGACAATGCCCCGAAGTGGTCGCCGGCCGATCTGGCCGATGTGACCGAGGCGGACATTCTGGCGCATTTCGAGATGCCCGTCGGCGGCGATCTCGACGTGTGATGTGATCTGCCGGGCTCGCCAGGGCGAGCCGGCGGAGCGGAAAGGCTCGTCATGACCACGCTGTTTCTGGATTACCTGAAGAACAGGCCGGCCTGGTCTGTGACGCTCGTGTGGTACTTGCGGGCAATCGCCATCCTGTTGATCTTCAGCGGCCTCATTCACTGGGCGCGCATCGTCGGCATGTCCCCCTGGCGCGGCCAGTGGTTCTGGGAAATGCCCGTCGAATGGCAGGCGGCAACGGTCTTCTTCGGCGTTCTGGATCTGGTTGCGGCCATCGGCCTCTGGCTGACCGTGTCCTGGGGCACGGTGATGTGGCTGACCCGCGCTCTCACCCAGGTGGTGATGCACACGCTGTTTGCCGACATCTTCGGTCGGCGCCCCTACGAGATCGCCTTCTATCTGACGACCATCGCGATCTATCTCATCCTGCTCTACCTCAGCGAGAGAGAGCAGCGACGCTGATCGCGCAAGATTGCGGCCCGGGGCAGGGAGGCCGGCTCCGGTTCGTTGGACACGATGTGCCCGCATGATTTCGCGGGTGGGAGTGACAGTGCCGCCATCGGGGCGGAAAAGGGAGAAATGCTTATGGCAAAGGTCGGGTTTATCGGGCTTGGAAACATGGGTGGTCCGATGGCCGCCAATCTCGTCAAGGCGGGACACGAGGTGCGCGGCCTCGATCTGTCGGCCGAGGCCAAGGCGCGCCTCGTCGAGGTGGGCGGTAAGACGGCGGACAATCTGGCGGAGTTGGCGTCCGACGCCGACGTGATCGTGTCGATGCTTCCGGCGGGAGCCCACGTTCGCAAGGTCTATGCCGGCGAAGATGGCATTCTGGCTCATGCCCGCCCGGGTACGCTGCTCATCGACAGCTCGACCATCGACGTGGAGAGCGCGCGCGCTGTTGCGGCGGCGGCCGAGAAGGCCGGCATGCCGATGGTCGATGCGCCGGTTTCCGGCGGCGTCGGCGGCGCTGCGGCCGGCACGCTCACCTTCATGGTCGGCGGCCCGGATGCCGCGTTCGAGGCCGCTCGCCCCTATCTGGACGTGATGGGCAAGACCATCGTTCACGCCGGCGGCGCCGGCACCGGCCAGGCGGCGAAGATCTGCAATAACATGCTGCTGGGCATTTCGATGATCGGTACCTGCGAGGCGTTCGTCCTTGCCGAGCGTCTCGGTCTCGACGCGCAGAAGCTGTTCGACATTTCCTCTACCGCGTCCGGTCAGTGCTGGTCGCTGACGACCTATTGTCCTGTGCCGGGGCCGGTGCCGACCTCGCCGGCCAACCGCGACTACCAGCCGGGCTTCGCCGCAGCGATGATGCTGAAGGATCTCAAGCTGGCGCAGGAGGCTGCGCATGCCAGCGGCGCGTCCACGCCGCTCGGTGCCGAGGCTGCAGCCCTGTACAATCTTTTTTGTAATGGCGGCGATGCGAACACGGACTTTTCCGGCATCGTCCGGTTCCTGCGCGGCAAGACCGGAGAGTGAATCGTCCATACGCTGGACACTAACGACACTGGAAGGCGCGATGCGGGAGACCGTTTCGCGCCTTGCTTGCTTGAAGCGGCCCTGAAAACCCTGACCTTCGCCAGAAAATATCGTTAACAGACTGTATTTCGTTGCGTCCTGCATCGCATTTGCGCGTTAACCGGAGATTTAGTCTCCTTTTTAAGCGGATTTTAGAGACCGTCCCGTATTGTCAGTCTCAAGGTGACAAAAAACGCACCGCTAACAATACATGAGGCGCAAACAAATGATGACCGCAAAGAAGGCAGTCGACGTCGCGTTGCAGGCTGAAGAGAGCGATGACATCAAGCCGCTCTACCTGGAAGCTTTGACGCTGGTCGAGCGTCTGCATCGGCGACTGCTCGATGTGATCAAGGATGAGTTCGACCGCGAGGGCCGCGCGGATGTGAACAGCGTGCAGGCGCTGCTGCTGTTCAACATCGGCGATGCGGAACTGACCGCTGGTGAACTGCGGACCCGCGGCTACTACCTCGGCTCGAACGTGTCCTACAACCTCAAGAAGCTTGTCGACATGGGCTTCATCCATCACCAGCGCTCGCGCACCGACCGCCGTTCGGTCCGTGTCAGCCTGACGGCGAAGGGCAAGGATGTCGCGGAGAAGGTGAGCGCGCTGTACGAGCGGCACATGCTGTCGGTCGAGCAGGTCGGCGAAATCGGAGCCGACGACTTCAAGGTTCTCAACCGTTCGCTGCGCCGCCTTGAGCGCTTCTGGACCGATCAGATCCTCTATCGTCTCTGATTTTCGGGGAACTCCCGGTCCCTCTTCATCGAAGCCGCCTCGTGCAGATCGTGCGAGGCGGCTTCGCTGCGTCTGGACTTTTTGGCGCCGCGACATGAATGCGCCATAATGGGATGGCTTAGGAACCGTTGCGTCATTCGCTATGGATGAAGCGTGGTCCGGGCAGAGTATTGCCGCGTCGGGCCGGGGCGGGTCTCCTTTGTCGACGGCTGTGAGCATTTGTTAATGCCGGCCGCGTATCCCTGACGAGACCTTTCTGAGCTTGACCTGGGACTGGAGTCGATACGGTGGGATTTGCAGCAACCGACCTCTTCGATGGGCGCCTGCTCGGCCTTAGGGCCGGAGCGCGCGGCGCCGCACTCGCATTGACCGGCCTTTTCGCGTCCGTCGCGATCGGGAACAATGCGCTTGCGCAGCCGGCGCCCGTGCAGATGAGGCTCGAACAGCAGCGTGTCGAATGGAACGACCAGTTCGATACGACGATGCGCAGCCTGCAGGCGGTCGAATCTTCCTTCCCGACCCTGTCTCCCGACACCGCGACCTATGTCGAGACCGCGATCCAGCGCTATTCGATGATCGTGCAGCAGGGCGGCTGGCAGCCTGTGACGAGCAGCCGGAAGGCGATGCGTCTGGGTATGCGCGACGAGCATGTGCTGTCGCTGCGCCGCCGCCTGATGGTCTCCGGCGACCTCGAGCAGACCGCTGGTCTTTCCGACACGTTCGATTCCTATGTCGACGCTGCCGTGCGTCGCTTCCAGCTGCGCCATGGCCTGACGCCGGACGGTGTGGTCGGTCAGACCACGCTGGTTGCGATGAACGTTCCCGCCGATGTGCGGCTGTCCCAGCTCGAGACCAACCTCGTGCGGCTGCGCTCCATGTCCGGCTTCCTGGGTGATCGCTATGTGATGGTCAACATTCCGGCGGCCGAGATCGAGGCGGTAGAGAACGGCCGCGTGCGTTCGCGCCACACCGCCGTCGTCGGCAAGATCGACCGCCAGACGCCGATTCTCAATTCCTCAATCTACGAGCTCAACTTCAATCCCTACTGGACGGTGCCCGTCTCGATCATCCGCAAGGACCTGATTCCGAAGATGAACCAGGACCCGGCGTATCTGGAGAAGAACCGCATCCGGATCTTCGACTGGAAGGGCAACGAGCTCGCCTGGCAGCAGATCAACTGGAACACCGACGAGGCGACCCAGTATCAGTTCCGCCAGGAGCCGGGCGAGATCAATTCGCTCGGTTCGGTGCGCATCAACTTCCACAATTCGCATCAGGTCTACCTGCACGATACGCCGTCGAAGTCGCTGTTCGGCTCCGACTATCGCTTCCACTCGTCCGGTTGCGTGCGTGTTCAGAACGTGCGCGAGCTGATCACCTGGCTGCTGGAAAGCACGACCTCCGACTGGAGTCGTGCCCGCGTCGACGAGACGATCCGCTCCGGTGCTCGCGAGGACGTTAAGTTGGGCACCAAGATCCCGATCTACATGTCCTACGTTACCGCCTGGGCGACCGCGGAAGGCGTGATCCACTTTCGTGAGGACATCTACAATCGCGACGGTGTGCTCATGAGCGAGGCCACGGTCGGAAGCGCTTCCCTGCAGTGATCGACAGACTGTCGCATCGGGACAAGAGCGGGTCGCCTCGGCGCGGGCCCGCTTTTTCCCGGTGGTACAGTCTTGCGAGTGTCGGACGGATGGTGTCGTGACCATTGGAAGGCAGCCGAAAGGCGAGGTCTATTTCGAGTTCTATCCTGTCGGCCGACAGGTCAAGGTGACGGCGATCGACGCTGCGACCGGTATCGAGGTCATCGTGCTTGGCCCGGTGCAGGCCTCCCAGGCCGACCTCCAGCAACTGGCCTTGCGTAAGCTGATGAGGCGCCTCGCCGAAGAGACGCCCGCCCGCTGATTGTACTGTGCGGAACCAGGCTGGCGAGATGTCGCGGCCGGGGCAATGGGCCTTGGTTCCCGCGAATGGCTGTGCTATCTGGCGTGACCTTTTGGTCTGGCCGGTCCGGCATTGTTCCGACGGCGCCAATGGTCGCCATGCGCGATTGATCTCACTTCAGGACTGCTAGAGGGGACCGACGATGTCGATGACTGACACCTCGCTCGACACGGCGATTTATCCGAACTTCTTCACGCGCTCGCTTGCCGATGCGGATCCGGAGATCAACGCTGCGATCACCAGCGAACTAGGTCGCCAGCGCCACGAGATCGAGCTGATCGCATCCGAGAACATCGTTTCTCTGGCGGTCCTCGAGGCGCAGGGCACGATCCTCACCAACAAGTACGCCGAAGGCTACCCGGGCAAGCGCTACTATGGCGGCTGCGAGTATGTCGACGTTGTCGAGTCGCTGGCTATCGAGCGTGCCAAGAAGCTGTTCGGCGCCCAGTTCGCCAATGTGCAGCCGAATTCCGGCAGCCAGATGAACCAGGCCGTGTTCCTGGCGCTGCTGCAGCCGGGCGACACGTTCATGGGCCTCGATCTCAATTCGGGCGGTCACCTGACCCACGGCTCGCCGGTCAACATGTCCGGCAAGTGGTTCAACGTCGTGTCCTACGGCGTGCGTCAGAACGATCACATGCTGGACATGGACGAGATCGCGCGCCTCGCCGAGCAGCACAAGCCGAAGCTGATTATCGGCGGCGGCACGGCCTACTCCCGCACCTGGGACTGGAAGCGTCTTCGCGAGATCGCCGATTCCGTCGGCGCCTATTTCATGGTCGACATGGCGCACATCGCCGGTCTGGTCGCCGGTGGTGCACATCCTTCGCCGCTGCCGCATGCGCATGTGGTGACCACCACCACGCACAAGTCGCTGCGCGGCCCGCGCGGCGGTCTCATCCTGACCAATGACGAGGCCATCGCCAAGAAGATCAACTCGGCGGTCTTCCCGGGCCTGCAGGGCGGTCCGCTGATGCATGTCATCGCCGCCAAGGCCGTTGCCCTCGGCGAGGCGCTGCAGCCCGAGTTCAAGACCTACGCCCAGGCCGTCGTCGCCAACGCCAAGGCGCTTGCCGCCAGCCTGCAGGAGCAGGGGCTCGACATCGTGTCCGGCGGTACCGACAACCACCTGATGCTTGTTGACCTGCGCCCGAAGAACGCCACCGGCAAGCGCGCCGAGGCGGCTCTCGGCCGAGCCAACATCACCTGCAACAAGAACGGCATTCCGTTCGACCCGGAAAAGCCCTTCGTCACCTCGGGCATTCGTCTCGGCACTCCGGCCGGAACGACCCGCGGTTTCGGTCAGGGTGAATTCCGCGAGATCGGCCGGCTAATCGTCGAGGTGCTGGACGGCCTGCGTAGCAGCAACAGCGACGATGGCAATGCCGAGGTGGAAGCCCGGGTGAAGGAAAAGGTGATCGCGCTGACCGATCGCTTCCCGATCTACCCGAACCTTTGATTGCAGGCCGATGCGCTACGGCGCATCGGCACCCAGTCTTGTGGGCCGCCGTGAGGGCGGCTCACTGGTCCGGAGCCCAAAGCGCATGAAGTGCCCCTATTGCGGTTGTGACGACACCCAGGTGAAGGACTCGCGTCCCACGGAGGACAACACCGCAATCCGCCGTCGCCGGATTTGCACCGCCTGTGGCGGTCGCTTCACCACTTTCGAGCGCGTGCAGTTGCGCGAGCTGACGGTGATCAAGCGCAGCGGTCGCCGTGTACCCTTCGACCGGGACAAGCTGATGCAGTCGGTCCGCATCGCCACGCGCAAGCGCCCGGTGGAGCCGGAGCGTCTGGAGCGTATGGTGAGCGGCATCGTTCGCCAGCTCGAAAGTTCGGGAGAGAGCGACATCAAGGCGAGCGACATCGGCAACCTGGTCATGGAAGGGTTGAAGGTGATCGACGACGTTGCCTATGTGCGCTTTGCTTCCGTGTACAAGAACTTCCGGGAAGCCAAGGACTTCGAGGCGCTTCTTGACGAGATGAGCGGGCCCGACGCTGCGGCCTTCGACGAGACCTGACCCTCGGACATACCTGACCATGCCGGACAGCTGGCACGACGATCGTTTCATGGCCGCCGCCGCATCCTATGCGCGGCGTGCGCTCGGCCGCGTATGGCCCAATCCCGCAGTCGGCGCCCTGATCGTGCGCGATGACGGCGACGGCCCCGTCGTGGTCGGCCGCGGCTACACCCGCCCGCCCGGCGGACCGCATGCGGAAGTCGTCGCGCTGGCACAGGCGGGCGAGGCCGCACGCGGTGCCACCTGCTATGTCACCCTTGAGCCCTGTTCCCACCAGGGGCGGACCGGCCCGTGCTGCGTGGCGCTGGCGCAGGTCGGCATCCGACGGGTCGTGATCGGCCTGCTCGATCCCAACCCGCGCGTCTCGGGCCGTGGTGTGGCGATGCTAGAGGCTGCCGGCGTCGAGGTGCGCTCCGGGGTGCGCGAGGAACTGTGCAGCGCCCTCCACGCCGGCCATGTCAGCCGGCTGACGCGCGGCCGTCCGCTCGTGGTGCTCAAGCTTGCGGTGTCGCGCGATGGGTTCATTGGCCGGCGTGGTGCAGGACAGATCGCCATCACTGGCGAGGACGTGTTCCGCCGTGTCCACATCCTGCGCGCCGAGTGCGATGGAATTCTCGTCGGTATCGGCACAGCACTCGCCGACGACCCTTCTCTCAATTGCCGGCTTCCCGGCCTTGCCCATCGCTCCCCGGTGCGCATCATTCTTGATACGAATGCGCGGCTTCCTCTGGATAGCAAGCTCGTCCAGACAGCAGGCGAGATCCCGCTCTGGCTGCTTGTCGCGGCCGATGCCGATCCGGACAAGGTGGAGGCGCTGACGGTAGCCGGTTGCACGGTGATCCGCTTGGCGCGGGCGAAGGGCGAGCCGATCGATCCGCGCACGGCGGTGAGGGCGCTCGGCCAGCGGGGAATCACCAAGCTGATGGTTGAGGGCGGCTCCACTGTTGCGCGCGCCTTCCTGGATACGGACCTTGCCGACGAGGTCATCATCTCGCAAAGCAGTCTCGTGATCGGTGAGGGCGGCATATTGCCCTTCGGTTCGCGCGGTGCGGACATGGTCACCGCCAGTGTCCGGTTCCGCAATGTCGGCACCCGCCGGGTCGGAGCCGACACGATGACCCATTTTGTCCGCGAAAGGAGCTGACATGTTCACCGGTATCGTCACGGACATGGGGCGCATCTCGTCGGTTGAGGCCATTCCGGCCGGCCTGCGCACGCGCATTCTCACTGCCTATGATCCGGACGGGATCGACATCGGCGCTTCCATCGCCTGCGACGGCGTGTGCCACACCGTCACGGCCAAGGGCAGGGACGGTGGAGACAACTGGTTCGAGATCGAGTCGGCGGCCGAGACCTTGAGGCTGACGACCGTTGGCAGCTGGAAGGCGGGCGACCGCGTCAATCTAGAGCGTTCGCTGAAGATCGGCGACGAGCTCGGCGGCCACATCGTCCAGGGGCATGTGGACGGAACGGCAGAGATCCTGGAAAGGGTCGATCATCCGGATTCGGTGTTCTTCCGCTTCCGCGCCCCGGCCGACTGTGCCGCGTTCATCGCCAAGAAGGGTGGTGTTGCCTTGCATGGCACCTCGCTGACGGTCAACGAGGTGGATGGGGACACGTTCACGGTGTTCCTTATTCCGCATACGCTGTCGGTCACCACCTGGGGCGAGCGCAAGGCCGGTGACCGCATCAACCTCGAAGTCGACATGATGGCGCGCTACGCGGCCCGGCTCGCCGAGTATCGCTGAGCGGCTCACCGGTCCCCCGACATCGCTTCAGATGCCCGGTGCGGGCATGGCGGGGTTGACAATCGGCGCTGGACAAAAGCGGCCCGGCATGGTTCCTACCGGCACCTTGTTGCCGGCTCCTCCGGCAGTGCAGCCGGTCCGTTTTGCCGCATCGCGCGCGTCCGGCTCCCGGCTTGCCATGACATGAAAGCGAAGAGAGCGACATGACGACCCCTCGCATCCTGATCATCGACGCCCGCTTCTACGACGACATTGCCGACGCTCTGGTTGCCGGCGCCATGGAAGTCCTCGAAGGGCAGGGCGCAGACGTCACCCGCGTCTCCGTGCCCGGCGTGCTCGAGATTCCGGCCGCTCTCGCCATGGCGCTCGCAGCCATGGAGGCAGGGACCGCAGACTATGACGGCTTCGTGCTGCTCGGCTGCGTCATCCGCGGCGAGACCTCGCATTACGACATCGTCGCCAACGAGTCGGCCCGTGCGGTGATGGAACTGACCATCGATGCGGCGCTTCCGCTCGGCAACGGCATTCTCACGGTCGAGAACGGCGAGCAGGCCTGGGCCCGCGCCGACCCGGCGAAGAAGAACAAGGGCGGTGCCGCTGCGCAGGCTGCGCTCGACATGATCGCGATCAGGGACCGTTTCGGAATCTGACAATGACTGAAGACAACGAAGCCCGGACGGAGCCAGTTGTCCGCCCCGCCAACAAGCGCGGGGCGGCGCGGCTGTCTGCCGTCCAGGCACTTTATCAGATGGATGTCGGCGGCTCGAGCCTTGCCGATGTGCTGGCCGAGTTCGAGGCGTTTCGCCTGGGCGCGGAGCTCGACGGCGAGCAGTATCGCGAGGCGGACGCATCGTGGTTCCGCGATCTCGTGAAGGGCGTCGTTGCGGAGCAGCGGTACCTCGACCCGGTGATTCATCGCTCTCTGGTGGCCGGTTGGCCGCTCCGTCGTATCGACACGACGCTGCGCGCGATCCTGCGTGCCGGTGCCTTCGAGCTGATGCGTCGCAAGGACGTGCCAGCCCGTGTCGTGATCAGCGAATATATCGACGTTGCCCGGGCCTTCTACGAGGTGGAAGAGCCGCGCATGGTCAACGGTGTGCTCGACAAGCTGGCACGTGAGTTCCGCAGCAGCGAATTCGACAGCCCCGCCAAGCCGGAGGAGGCGGAAAAGGAGGACTGAGTCCCGTTTTCCGCCCCGGTATTTGAGTGAAGCAGCCACGGCGATCCGCCGTGGCTTTTTCTTTGGTTTTACACGTGAATCTTCCCTAGCGGAAAATCGTCGTACCCTCGCCTCCGCGACCTTGTTTCCGCAGCGTTAGAAGGTCCGTCTCGACCTGAAGCCGCTCCCCGCATTTGCGGCTTAAAGCAGGGCCTGTCCTTCCGACAGGGTGGAAACTCGTCCTTGACGGGACGCACAGGACAGATACCGTTCTTCCCGCAGGACCGCATAACAATCCAAGGAAAGGTCCTTCCGCGTCCTTCATTGGGGGGAAGAATGCTCGAGCTCGTAATAGTAATTTTGTGTGGTCTGCTGTCCGTTGCATACGGTGTGTGGGCCATTCAGTCTGTCATGGCTGCCGATGCCGGCAATGCCCGTATGCAGGAAATCGCCGGTGCGATCCAGGAAGGCGCGCAGGCCTATCTCAACCGTCAGTACACGACCATCGCCATTGCCGGCGTAGTCATCTTCGCGCTGGTTTTCTGGCTGCTCGGCATCCTGGTCGCCATCGGCTTTGCCATCGGCGCGATCCTGTCTGCCGCCGCGGGATATATCGGCATGCACGTCTCGGTGCGCGCCAATGTCCGTACCGCGCAGGCCGCCAGCACCTCGCTGGCCGCAGGTCTCGAGATCGCCTTCAAGGCCGGCGCCGTCACTGGCATGCTGGTCGCGGGCCTCGCCCTGCTGGGTGTTGCCGTCTACTTCGCCATTCTCACCGGCGTGCTCAACTACGACGCTCAAAGTCGCGTGGTCATCGACGCGCTGGTCGCCCTCGGTTTCGGCGCCTCGCTGATTTCGATCTTCGCCCGCCTCGGCGGCGGCATCTTCACCAAGGGAGCGGATGTCGGCGGCGATCTCGTCGGCAAGGTCGAGGCCGGTATTCCGGAAGACGATCCGCGCAACCCGGCGACCATCGCCGACAATGTCGGCGACAATGTCGGCGATTGCGCCGGCATGGCGGCCGACCTGTTCGAGACCTACGCGGTGACGGTCGTTGCGACCATGGTGCTCGCATCGATCTTCTTCACCGGCGCGGCCGCGCTCGAACTGATGCTCCTGCCGCTGGTGATCGGCGGTGCCTGTGTCGTGACCTCGATCATCGGCACGTTCTTCGTCAAACTCGGCAGCAACAACTCGATCATGGGCGCCCTCTACAAGGGCTTCGTCGCCACAGCCGTCCTATCGGCAGTGGCGCTGTTCGGCATCATGTTCTTCTGGCTGGGCTTTTCCACCGAGTTCACCACCTCAGGCGGGCTGACCTTCTCCGGCCGGCACTTGTTCTACTGCGGCCTGCTCGGCCTGGTGGTCACCGGCCTGATCATCTGGGTGACGGAATACTATACCGGCACCGACTATCGGCCGGTGCGCTCCATCGCCCAGGCCTCGGTCACCGGCCATGGCACCAACGTCATCCAGGGTCTGGCCATCTCGCTCGAGGCGACGGCGCTTCCTGCCCTCGTGATCATCGCGGGCATCCTTGGCGCCTTCAATCTGGCGGGGCTCTTCGGCATCGCCATCGCAGTGACGACGATGCTGGCGCTCGCCGGCATGGTGGTCGCGCTCGACGCCTTCGGCCCGGTGACCGACAATGCCGGCGGCATTGCCGAAATGGCCGGCCTGCCGAGCGAGGTCCGGGTGACCACCGATGCGCTCGACGCCGTCGGCAACACCACCAAGGCCGTCACCAAGGGCTACGCGATCGGCTCGGCCGGTCTTGGCGCCCTGGTGCTCTTCGCGGCCTATACCGAGGACCTGAAATACTTCGCGGCCAACGCGGCGCCCGGGTCCTATTTCGACGGGGTCGTGGTGGATTTCTCCCTGTCCAACCCCTACGTGGTGGTTGGCCTGCTCTTCGGCGGTCTGCTTCCCTACCTCTTCGGCGGCATTTCGATGACGGCCGTTGGGCGCGCCGCCGGTTCGGTGGTGGAGGAGGTGCGTCGGCAGTTCCGTGAAAAGCCGGGCATCATGGAAGGCACGGAGAAGCCGGATTACGGCCGCGCCGTCGACATGCTGACCAAGGCGGCGATCCGCGAGATGATCATCCCGTCGATGATGCCGGTCCTGTCCCCGATCGTGGTGTTCTTCGTGATCACCGCCATCGCGGGCAAGGCGCAGGGCTTTGCCGCCGTCGGCGCGATGCTGCTCGGCGTCATCGTCACCGGTCTCTTCGTCGCCATCTCGATGACGGCGGGCGGCGGAGCCTGGGACAACGCGAAGAAGTCGTTCGAGGACGGCTTCGTCGACAAGGACGGCGTCAAGCACATGAAGGGGTCCGAGGCACACAAGGCCTCGGTCACCGGCGATACGGTAGGCGATCCCTACAAGGACACCGCCGGCCCGGCGGTCAACCCGATGATCAAGATCACCAACATCATCGCGCTGTTGCTGCTGGCCGTGCTGGCACACAGCTGAGGTTGCGGCTTGGGGCGCCGTCTGCTGGCGGCGCCCTCTGCACGCGAACCGTCAGCCTTTCGAGAATGCAAAACGCCCGCAGCCTTGGCTGCGGGCGTTTTCGTTGTGTCTGGCAGGAGCCGGGCGCACTGGCCCGCGTCTGCTAAAGGTTGAGGCTCGGATTTTGCGCCCCGCGCAGGATCTGCGACAGGAAGCCGTAATCGGCACCGCCCGTGCGGGTCTTGCGGCTGAGGATGTCGACGACCTTGCCGTCTTCCAGGCTGTAATAGGCCGTGTCGCGGACAAAGCCGTCCTCGTCGAAATAGACGGCGACAACACGCTGTTCCACGGTTTCGGGCGTGAGGAACGCGGTCGTCTCCTTGACCTGCGAGATATAATAGTAGGCTTCGCCGTCGAGCCGCGAGGAGGTCGAGGGAGAGCCGAGCAGCAGCTCCACCTGTTCGCGACTCGATCCCACCTGGATGTCGCGCACCCGCTCCGGCCGGATGACGTGGCCATGGTTGATGGTGGTGGTGAAGCAACCGGCCAGCGGCAGCGCCAGGACGCCCACCAGCACTGCTCCGCGAATCCATGTCTTCATGTGAAGCGTATCCTGTTGCTTTCTGGCAGCTGTCACGGCCGGAAGGCAGCCGCGTGCCGTTTTTGTCGCTCCGCGCATCCTTGGCAAAGTCCCTAACCTGCGTTAGGCCACTTGGCAACCTTCGTCCAAGCGAGGCAACACATGGTCTTCGGTCTCTTTCGCCGGCGTCAGCGTCCGGAAGTGCTCGCCGCATACACTGCGATCGTGGCGCAGGCGCGGCAGCCTTGGCTCTACAAGCGGTACAATGTGCCCGACACGGTCGATGGCCGCTTCGAAATGATCATGCTGCACATGATTCTGGTTCTCAATCGGCTCAGAGGCGAGGGGGATGTCGCAGCCGACTTCTCCCAGCAGCTTTTCGACACTTTTTTTGCCGATATGGACGGGTCGCTTCGCGAAATGGGCGTTGGCGATCTGGGGGTGCCGAAGAAGGTGAAGAAGATGGCCGAGGCCTTCTACGGGCGCGCTGGTGCTGTTGCCGAAGCCCTGGCGTCCGACGGCCTCCAGCAGCTCGAGAGCGTCGTCGATCGCAATGTGTTTGCCGAAGCGCCCGATGCGGCCGCCGCACATGCCATCGCCCGCTACCTGCGCGGCGCCGCCGACGAGCTGGCACGGCAGGACGCCTCGGCTATCATCAAAAACGGGCCCGTCTGGCCTGGCGAGCCGACGGACATCGGCTGAAGCAGGAGGCAGACAGAGACCGACATGACCCTTGCAGAATTTCCCTTTTCGCACCGGCAGGACGTCCAGCACCTGACCGTGAAGCCGCTCGTCGTGGAATTGCGCCCGGACGCTGCGCAGTTGCAGCGCATTGCCGAGGCCTACTCGCTGGTCGGGCTTTCCGATGTCCTGGGTCGGTTCGAGCTTCGCAGATGGCGGCGCGAGGGCGTCGCCGTGGAAGGCGCGCTGAAGGCGCGGGCCACGCAGACCTGTGTCGTTACGCTGGCTCCGGTCGAGCAGGTGATCGACGAGACCTTCTCGATGCGCTTCGATCCTGACGCGGATGCCCTTGCCGGCGTTGCCGAGGACGGCGAGATCGATGTGGACGCCTTTGCCGAGGATCCGCCGGACCTGCTGGAGGGCAGCAGGATCGATCTGGGGGCCATCCTGTGCGAGCAGCTTGCTCTTGCACTCGATCCGTTCCCGCGCGCACCGGGCGCCGAACTGCCGGACGGCTACGGCGATGCCAATGACGACGAGGTGGATGACAAGCCGCCATCGCCCTTCGCCGTTCTCGAGCGCTTTCGTAAGCGTGATGAGTGAGTACAGGTGTCCGGCCGCCGTGGTGGATTGCCAGAAAGCTGTTGTCTCGCCGTTGTAAACGGGTATGTTCCCAACGCTTCAAATGATGGGGATGTGCTGGCCGTTGGTTGTCGAAAGCCGCGCTGGCGCCCTCCATCGGTGAGATGCGGGACCTTGTGAGACGACCCGACGGGCGGCGCAGGCGACAGAAGAAGATGGCGGCATGACGGCCGTCCCGGCCCTGGTCGAGGGCTGGAGAATTCGGGACAGCAGTGCCGATCGGCAGTGTCTCGCGCTCGAGTGGACGAGACGCGCGCGCCGATCCAGAAGACACGGACAATGGCTCAGACGGTTCGAATCTCGCTGGATGCAATGGGCGGCGACAGGGGGGCGGAAGTCGTCATACCCGGCGCTGCGTTGGCGCTTGAGCGGCGCCCCGACATCAGCTTTTCCATCTACGGCAACTCGGACATCGTAGCACCGCTGCTGCAGGCGCATCCGCGCCTGCGCGAGGCCTCGACCCTGCATCATTGCGAGGTCTCCGTCGCGATGGACGCCAAGCCCAGTCAGGCTCTGCGCCAGGGGCGCTGGAAGTCGAGCATGTGGCGCGCCATCGAGGCGGTGAAGACCGGCCATGCGGATGTTGCGGTTTCCGCCGGAAACACCGGCGCGCTGATGGCCATGTCGAAGTTCTGTCTGCGCACCATGGCTAACATCGAAAGGCCGGCCATCGCGGCGATCTGGCCTACGATGCGCGGCGAATCCATCGTTCTCGACGTCGGTGCTACCATCGGCGCGGATGCGCAGCAGCTCATCGATTTCGCGCTGCTCGGCGGCGCAATGGCCCGCATCCTCTTTTCGATCGAGCGCCCGACTGTCGGCCTGCTGAATATCGGCGTCGAGGAGGTCAAGGGCCTGGAGGAGGTGCGCACCGCCGGCCGGCTCCTGCGCGAGGCCAACCTGCGTTCGCTGACCTATGCCGGTTTCGTCGAGGGCGATGACCTCGGCAAGGGTGTCGTCGACGTGGTGGTGACCGAGGGCTTTGCCGGCAATATCGCGCTGAAGACGGCAGAGGGAACCGCCCGCCAGATCGGCAGCTATTTGCGCTCGGCGATGAACCGGACCTGGCGCGCGAAGCTGGGATACCTTTTGGCCAAGGACGCCTTCGACCGTCTTCGCGAGAAGATGGATCCGCGCAAGGTCAACGGCGGGGTGTTTCTCGGCCTGAACGGGATTGTCATCAAGAGCCATGGCGGGACCGATGCGGAAGGCTTTGCAGCCGCTGTCGAACTGGCTTACGACATGGCCCGTAACGACCTGATGAACAAGATTTCTCAGGATCTGAAGAGTTACCATCGCGGCCGGTTCGAGCCGCGCGACGGATCGGAAGGTGATAAGTGACAGTGAAGCGATCCATCGTTCTGGGGACCGGCAGCTATCTTCCTGCCCGCAGGCTCACCAACGACGATCTGGCCAAGATGGTGGATACTTCGGACGAGTGGATTGTCCAGCGCACGGGTATTCATGCGCGCCACATCGCGGCTGAGGGGGAGTTTACCTCCGATCTTGCCGTCGCTGCCGCGCGCAAGGCGCTTGAGGCGGCCGGGTGCCAGCCGACTGACATCGATCTGATCATCCTCGCCACCGCCACGCCTGACAACACTTTCCCGGCAAGCGCCGTTACCGTGCAGCACAAGCTGGGAATTTCCGGCGGCTTCGCTTTCGACGTCCATGCGGTGTGCTCTGGCTTCGTCTACGCCCTGGCGACAGCCGATGCCTATCTGCGCGGCGGCATGGCCCGGCGCGCGCTGGTGATCGGCGCGGAGACCTTCTCCCGCATTCTCGACTGGGAAGACCGCACGACCTGCGTGCTGTTCGGCGACGGCGCCGGCGCCATCGTTCTGGAGGCAGGCGAGGGCCAGGGGACCACGGCCGATCGCGGCGTGCTGACCTCGCATCTGCGCTCCGACGGTGCCCATCGCGACAAGCTGTATGTGGACGGCGGACCGTCGTCGACCCAGACCGTCGGCCATCTGCGCATGCAGGGCAAGGAAGTGTTCCGTCACGCCGTCTCGATGATCACCGACGTGGTGGAGGCGGCCTTCGAGGCGACCGGCACGGATGCTGAGGCGCTCGACTGGTTCGTGCCCCATCAGGCCAACCGCCGCATCATCGACGCGAGCGCCAAGAAGCTCGGTATCGATCCGGAGAAGATCGTCGTGACCCTCGAGGATCACGGCAATACCTCGGCAGCTTCGATTCCGCTGGCCCTGGACCAGGCGGTGCGCGATGGCCGCGTCCGCCGCGGCGATCTGATCATGCTCGAGGCAATGGGCGGTGGCTTCACCTGGGGTGCGTCGCTGCTGCGCTGGTAACCTGCGCAAAGGCTTGAGCCCTGTGCACTTTTACGAACTGCAGCCCCGTCAGACTGTTGACCGTGTGCGCGCGAGCCAATAGGCTGTTGAGCGGGTTCGGTGGGCCCCGAAGGGTCAAAGAAAACAATCCCTGACACCGTCGAGCCACGAGGTTCGGCCAAGGAGGGACTATGAGCGGCAGGACAGTAACGCGCGCCGATCTTTGTGAGGCGGTTTACCAGAAAGTCGGCCTTTCCAGATCGGAATCCTCAGAGCTCGTCGAAAAGGTCCTGTCGGAGATCGCGGATTGCCTCGTAGCGGGGGAGTCGGTGAAGCTTTCTTCCTTCGGGTCTTTCGTCGTCCGCTCGAAGGGTGAGCGTATCGGCCGGAATCCGAAGACAGGCGAGGAGGTCCCGATCCTTCCCCGCCGGGTGATGGTTTTCAAACCGTCGAACGTGCTCAAGAAGCGCATCAACGAGACCATGATGGGAGCGTCCGAGAACGGCGACTGAGACAGCGCCAAAGGACGATGAAGCACCATTTCAGCTACGGTCGAAAAAAGCCCTGATGCCTTTCGCACGATCAGCGAGGTCGCGGACGACCTCGATCTGCCTCAGCATGTCCTGCGTTTTTGGGAAACCCGTTTCTCGCAGATCCGCCCGCTGAAGCGCGGCGGCGGCCGGCGTTACTATCGCCCGGACGACATCGATTTGCTGCGCGGCATCCGCCACCTCCTTTATGGCGAGGGCTACACGATCAAGGGCGTGCAGCGGATCCTGAAGGAACAAGGCCCTCGTTTCGTCATGCAGGTCTGGCGCGAGGATGGGATTGCTCTGGCTGCTCTCGCCGCACAGCAGGTGAGCGAGGATGAAGCCGAGGCGGCACCGCCGCCGCGCGCCGCGCAGGCCCGGCCGCAGATCGCCGCCGAGGACGATCCGCGAGCAACCCACAAGGCCGAGCCTCAATTTTCCGCCGATGAAGACGATGCTGAACCGCTGCCGCGGGGGATCATCGCCGATGGCGTATCTCCCGCAGACATGCCCCAGGCGCGCGCCGGCTTCCGGCTGATGGAGAGACTGCTGGGAGACAGGGCCGAGGGGCCGTCCGGCAACCTTTCCAAGGACGATATTCGCCGGTTGCAGGCAACGCTGTTCGAGCTTCTGGAGTGCAAGCGGATCCTCGATCAGGCGCGTTAGGCTGAGGCGCGCCCGCCTCCGCGTCTATTGTGCTGGCGGCGCGATCTCCAGTTTCACCGCTGCGTACCAGTCGGCAAAGGCTCGGATATCTTCATCCGTCAGGTCCGCTGCCACAGCCGACATCACCTCGTGCTTGCGCTTGCCGAGGCGAAACGCCTTGAGCTGCGTGTCGATGTAGATCGCGCTTTCACCCGCCAGGTTCGGCACGTCCTCCATTTGCCCGATACCGGCTTCCCCGTGACAGGCGCTGCATTGTGCTGGTGCCGCCTCCGCTGAGGCGCCCGCCGGCAGCGTTGCGCTGGCCTGGTGCGATCCGTACCACGCGGCGAGATCTGCAATCGCGGTATCGTCGAGCGACTTGGCCACAACGCTCATCATCTCGTGCACGCGCCGGCCGTCCCGGAAGGCTTCGAGCTGCGCGCGCAGATAGGCCTGCGGCTCGCCGCCGATATGCGGCGCGATAGGAATGCGCGCCATCCCGTCGAGGCCGTGGCAGGTCCGGCACATGCCTGCGCGTTTTCGCCCGGCCGCCGGGTCGCCCTTGACGGTCTCGGCAAGGGCAGGGGAGGAGCCGAGCACCTGGACGGGACCAATCCCGCCCAGGCCCGGACCTGCGAGAAGCGCTGTACAGGCCAGCGCCATCGCCGATCGTTTCATGCTCAGTTCCCTTCGTAGGAGATGCGGTACAGGGCTCCGGCAAGGTCGTCGGACACCAGGATCGAACCGTCCCGCAACTGCGCGACATCGACCGGCCGGCCGAGATATTCGCCGTTCTCGTCGATCCAGCCCTCGGCGAAGGGTTCGGTGGTTGCGTTGCCCTCGCCATCGATGAAGGTCACCATCACCCGGGCGCCGACCGGTTCCGTCCGGTTCCACGAGCCGTGCTGGGCGGAGAAGATCGCGTTCTTGTACTTCTCCGGAAACTGACGGCCCGTGTAGAAGGACATGCCGAGATCCGCCGCATGAGCCACGGTCTCGACCGCAGGCATTACCACGTCGACCGGCACTTCCTGGCCGGCATACTCGTTGGTGCGCACGCTGCCGCCGCCATACCAGGGATGTCCGAAATGCTGCCCGGCTGCCGTCTGACGGTTGATCTCGCCCGGCGGGATGTCATCGCCCATGCCGTCCACCTGGTTGTCGGTGAACCAAAGCTCGCCGGTTTCGGGATGGAAGTCGTGGCCGACCGAGTTGCGAATGCCGTAGGTGTAGACCTCACGCCCGGTTCCGTCGGTGTTGATGCGGATCATGCCGCCGATGCCGTGCTCCTTGTAGAGGTCCAGCTTTTCGGCAGGCGCCACGTTGAACGGCTGGCCCAGCGAGATGTAGAGCTTGCCGTCGGGGCCGATCTTGCACACCCGGGCGGTGTGATTGTAGCTCTCCTCCGTTGCCGGGACGAGTTCGCCCTGCTTGACGACGTTGAAGGCGGCGACGTCCGGGCTCTCGTAGAAGAATTCGGCCGCCGGATAGACCAGAACGCGGTTCTGCTCGGCGATATAGAGGAAGCCGTCCTTCGAGAAGCAGGGACCGTTCGGGATCGCGAACTTCAAAGACGGGGCGAAGTTTTTCACCTCGTCGGCGACCCGGTCCTTGTTGCGGTCGGTCACGGCCCAGACCTTGTCCTTGCGCGTGCCGACGAAGGTGACAATGCCCTGCGGGCCGACGGCCATATGGCGCGCGTCGGGCACCACGGCGTAGAGATCGATCTTGAACCCGGCCGGAAGCTTGATGCGCTTCAAGGTTTCGCGAATGCCGTCGGCATAGGCGCCGCTCTGCTCCACGAAGGTGAATTCCGTGGTGCCGGTGCTCTGGAAGTTCGACAGTTTTTCGAGGTTGTCCGGCACCGGCGCCTGCGCGGCGGCAAGGGATGTCACGGCCAGCAGGCCGATGCTTGCAAGCAGGAAAGTCTTCATGGGTTTCCTCCGGAATAGGCAGCCGCCTCCACGGCTGCGGGGTTCGGGATCTTCGCCCCGATTGGTGCTCACAAAGATCCCGGATGCGGTTCCCCTGAGGAAGGAGAGCCTCATCCGGGCAGGTGAGTGGGAGATATAAAATCATACATATGATAAATCATGCAATCATTCCGGGAGGCAGCCCAGGCTACATGCCGAGCCGCCTTCCGAATGTGCCGGCGCGAGCTAGAGCGTGCCGCGCGACATCTCCGAGGCGATGTGGTCCGCCTGGCGGATAGCGAGAGCCACGATCGTCAACGTCGGGTTTTCCGCCGCGCCCGTGGTGAACTGGCTGCCGTCCGATACGTAGAGGTTCGGCACGTCATGGGTCCGGCCCCAACGATTGACTACGCCATCCCTCGGGTTCTCCGACATCCGGTTGGTGCCGAGATTGTGGGTGGAGGGATAGGGCGGGGTCGGGAATGTGCGTGTTGCACCGACCGCCTCGTAGATCGCGATGCCCTGCTTGTAGGCATGGTTGCGCATCGCGATGTCGTTGGGATGGTCGGTGAAGTGCACGTTCGGTGCCGGCAGCCCATACTGGTCCTTGAGATCGTGGTTCAGGGTGATCCGGTTGGTCTCCTGGGGCATGTCTTCGCCGACGATCCAGAGCCCGGCCATGTTCTCGTAGGAGTCTAGCGCCGTGGTGAATTCGCGTCCCCAGGCACCGGGATCGAGGAACGCAGCCATGAACGGCAGCCCCAACGACAAGGTCTCCAGCTCGTAGCCGCCGACGAACCCGCGGGAAGGGTCGTGCCGCGCCTCGTCCTGTACGATGCCGGCCATGGTCGTGCCCCGCCACATGCGCACCGGCTTGTCGAACACCGCATAGACCGAGCCGGTCATGTGACGCATGTAGTTGCGCCCCACCTGGCCGGAGGAGTTGGCCAGCCCGTCCGGAAACAGGTTGGAGGCGGAGTTGAGCAGCAGGCGGGGGCTCTCGATCGAATTGCCCGCCACGCAGACCACGCGGGCCTTTTGCAGGTGCTGGTTGCCGTCCTTGTCGGCATAGAGCACGCCTGTCACCTTGCCGGCCGCGTCGTGTTCGATACGCAGCACATGCGCGCGCTCGCGCACCTCGAGATTGCCGGTGGCCTCGCCGCGCGGAATGTCCGTATACGCGGCCGACCACTTGGCGCCCCACTTGCACCCCTGGAAGCAGAAGCCGGTCTGCTGGCAGGCGTAGCGATCATCACGCTCGGCCGAGTTGATGGCCATTCGTCCGGTATGGACTTCCTTGTAGCCGAGCTTGCGGGCACCGGCCTCGAGCACCTTGAAGTTGTTGTTGCCGGGCAGTCCCTCACGGCCGCCGGTGCGCGTGACGCCCAACTTCTCCTCCGCTTTCTCGTACCAGGGCTCCATCTCGGCGAGATCGATCGGCCAGTCGAGAAGGTTGGCGCCCTGCACGTTGCCGTAGGTGGTGCGGGTCTTGAACTCGTGCGGCTGGAACCGCAGCGAGGCGCCCGCCCAGTGTGTGGTGGTACCGCCGACCGCCTTGACGATCCAGGCCGGCAGGCCGGAAAAGTCCTTGGCGACACGCCAGTCGCCGGAGGTCGAGCGCGGATCAAGCCAGGCCAGCTGTCCGAAGCTCTCCCACTCGTCGTTGATGTAATCTTCCGGCAGGTATCGCCCGCCGGCTTCCAGCGCCACCACGCTGACGCCCTTCTGGGCCAATTCGTTGGCCAGGACACCGCCGCCGGCGCCTGTCCCGATGACCACGACGACGCTGTCGTCATTCAGGTCGAATGGTGCGGCCATGACAGTCTCCTCCCTCAGAGCCAGTTGATGTCGTCGAAACCGCGGTCGATGTACCCGCCCTGCGAGTAGCTCTCTCCCTCGTATCCGAACAGCGGCCAGACGGCCTTCTGGTTGTAGAGCCCGGTCACCAGCCCACCTCGGACGGCCTGGAAGAAAGCGCTCTCCTCCATCGAGCGCAGGATGTCGGCGCGCTCGCGCTCCCAGCCCACGGCGAGATATCCCGCGTGGCCCTTGCCCTGGGCCGCCGCATCGAGGGCGGCGATGCCCGCCTCGATCATTTGCGCCTTGTCGGCCGCGTCATATCCCTTGACCGCCGCCACGTAGTGTTCGTCGGGAATGCGGTCGTGCGGGTAGATGTCGCGCGCCATCTGCACGAGCGTCGCCATGGTCTGCGGCTTCAGATGGGCGACCTCCATTGCCCATGCCGCGTTGCTGGCGGCGAAGAAGCCCGGCCCGATGACGAACGCTGCGCCTGCTGCCGCGCTGCGCGCCAGCAATTGCCGTCTGGTCATGTTCCTGTGGGTCAGTGTTTCGGTCATTTTTCCTCCCTCCCGAAACGGTTGCCCCGTTCAGCGATAACGGCCGTGGCGCTGCAGCACCTCGATCTGGTAGCCGTCCGGATCCTGAACGAAGAAGAAACGGGCCAGCAGCGCGCCGTCGCGGTTGAACTCCACGATCTTGCGCGGAGCGAGCCCCGCCTGTTCGAAGCGGGCGTGTTCCGCATCGAGGTCGTCGACACAGAAGGCGAGGTGCCCGTAGCCGCTACCGAGGTCATAGGGCTCGGTGCGCCCCTTGTTGACCGTCAGCTCGACCTCGAAATCCGCGTCGTCGTTTCTGAGATAGATGAGAATGAAGTCGTCGAACTCGAACCTGTCGGCGATGTCGAGGCCGAAAGCGGTCTTGTAGAAGCCGACTGAACGCACTTCATCGATCACGCGGACCATCGCGTGTATACATTTCGCCACGAGTATTCTCCCGGATCAGTCCTGACGGTGGTGCCGGCAGGTTTCTTCAATCGGACATTTTCTGCCGCAAGACCGCGGTCAGATGGGGGTGCCCAGTTCTTCCGATGGAGAAAGGATGCGTCCGGTGTTCACTTCGCGGGTAGTAAAGTTTTACTACAGTCGTTTTTTTACTCAGCCGCCTCCAGATGCAGCTGTGGCAGGGTCTGCCGCAGGCGCACGAGGCAGGCACAGCGCAGGAGGGACGTGAAATTGCGCGTCTCTCCGCGCAGTTCCAGCACCTCTGAGTGGAGTTTCGAGATGAAGGCCGGCGTGCTGACGCCTTCGCTCTGCGCGATCTCGTCGATGATTTCCCAGAACGAGCGCTCCAGCCGGATGCTGGTGCTTTGTCCATTCAGTCGCAGTCGGCGCGTTTCGGGTTCGTAGTCGCCCGGGTCCTGCCCGGCAAAGAGATGGCACATATGCGTTCCTCCCACGTGTCGGCCGGAATTGTCTTCTCCCGATCCTTGACGGGTATGGTAGCGCCGTTCGCGCCTTGCACAAGTAGACCTCAGCACAAGCTGCAGGGCGCTCAGTGGACCGGGCCGCCTGTGGGGAGGTCTAGGTCGTCGCGCTCGGGGCGGGTGATTTCCGCGCCGAGCAGATAAGAGAATGCCGTCACCCCCATCAGGTCGCTCGCAACCTCGCAGCGAAACGACAGGTCGTACCAGCGGTCGCGCCCCTGGATCGCGGCTCCCTTGGCCTCGAGTTCGAGCCCGGACAGCGTGGCCTCCTCGCGCGCTTCCGCAATGGCATAGTCGAATCGCCGTGCGGGGTGTTCGCGCCGCAGCTGCTCGACGGCTTCGTAGGTGCATAGCTGGAATATCCGCTCTTCCGGATCGGCCAGCGCCAGGTCGGCGAGCGACGCGCGGCCGAGCGCCGTGTCCCGAAGCCGCGAGGTGTAGAGCGTCTGGGCCTCGACCATTTCGCGCTTGCGCGAAGGGGCCAAGCTCAGCCGATCGGTCGCCTTGCCGGACGGGGAGGGCGGGCTTGCGGGCACGCGAGGCTCGGGGGGCGTTTCGGCACGCACCGCCGGCTCCGGGCGCGTGATGGGTGGCGCCGGTGATTGCGGTTCTGGCTCGTCCCTCGGAGGCTCAGGTCGGGTCAATGATGGCTGCTGTGCTGCGGGGTCGCCTTGCTGCGGCACCGCCCGCACGCGTGCCGAGACCAGAACGACCTCGATCGCATCATCGCCGGCAACGCCGAACGGCTTCGGCGGATCGGCAAAGAGGATCAGGATAAGGACGGCAGCGACATGCAGAACCAGCGACAATGCGAGGCCCACCGGGTGCCAGCGGCTGTCTGGCGGGCAGTCGGCATCGGCGCAGCGGTCCGCAAGCAGAGCCTGAAAGGCGCCCGTGTGGCCGTCGGTTGACGCTGAACTGTCAGGAGATCCCGGAATATTTGGCTTCACACGGCGCGCTCGCCAGGATCCCGGCCGCTGCAGGCGTGTCGTGCAATCGGCTGGATTGCAAAAAAAATGGTCGGGCAGGCCGGATTTGAACCGACGACCCCTTCACCCCCAGTGAAGTGCGCTACCAGGCTGCGCTACTGCCCGACTGCCCGCTGTCGCGAGCCCGTACTTCCTATCCGCTTCGCAAGAGGCACGCAAGCGCTTAAGGCCCTGCACTCACCGCTGATGCGCGACCCGTGCACCGGCTGTGGAGAGACGGCGCCCGGCCGAGCTTCTCCAGGCGTATTCGCAGGCGATAAGTCCCCAGGCAAGGCCATACAGAAGGTAGAGATGGCGCCAGCGGTCAGTGTCGATGATCGCCGACATCAGCATGTGCCCGAGCAGGACAACGAACACGCATTGCGCCGCCCAGGTCCAGGGGCGCCGCTGGAAGATCAGCGGAAAGAGGCGGATGGCGGTGAAGGCGACGAGCGATAGATAGGCAACGCCGCCAAGCCAGCCATAGGTGGTGAACGCCTTCAGATAGGTGTTGTGCTCGTCCTCAGGAAAGAAGTTGCGGAACTGCAAGGGACCGAGGCCGAAGGGGTTGTCGAGTACCATCTGGAAGCCGAGCGAGTAGCGTGCGAAGCGACCGAGGCGCGCGGTGTCGTAGTCCTGCACCAGCTTGGCACGCTGCAACAGCATACCGGAGATGGAATCGACCGACAGCGCGACGGCGATCATGGCCAGCAGCGCAAGAGCGCCGGCGATACCGATGAGGATCAGCCGGCTGCGCTCGCCGCGGTCCTGCGTCATCGAGAACAGGATCACGTAGAGCCCGGCTCCCGAAAAGGCTGCAAGGCCCCAGGCTGCGCGCGAAAAGCTGAGCAGGATGCCGAAGCTGAGCACCGCGAGGACGGAAAGGGCGATCAGGGAGCGGTTCAACGGACGGGTCAGCACCGCATGCAGTGCGACTGCCCAGGGGAGCACCAGGAACGGGCCGAAGACGTTCGGATCCTGGAACGTGCCCTTGGCGCGGCCATAGAGAGTGAAAAGGCTGCCGGGCAGGACACCGAAATACCCACCGATGCCGAGAATCGCGACGATGACGGCACTGGCCGTGTAGGCATTGGCGATGGTCGCAAGGCGTGTCGGATCGCTGGCGGTCACGGCAGCGAAGAAGACGGCGGTCAGGGCCAGAAAGCCGGTCACGGCGATGTACATGATCGCCTCGCCGAAATCGTCCGACATCAGCGTCGCCATGAGGCCTCCGCAGATGAACAGGACCACCAGCAGCAGCAGAGGGCCAACGGCGGGGGAAAACCTCGGGCCGGAGAGCAGCCAGCCGGAGAGCACCACGACCATCGCAAGCTCGTAGGGCGCTGGCTCGCGAAGCACGAAACCGCCGAGAAACGTGACCACCCACAATGCGAGCGTACCGATGAGGCGCGTGTCGACCCGCAGGCCCGCACCACCGGCAAACCCGCTATGGGTGGCCGCACTCAATAGGCGTTCTCCGACTTGAACAGGGCAAACGGCGTTGCCAGCAGGATCCTGAGGTCGAACAGGATCGACCAGTTCTCGATGTAGTAGACGTCGTACTCTACGCGCTTCTGGATCTTCTCCGGCGTGTCCACTTCGCCGCGCCAGCCATTGATCTGGGCCCATCCGGTGACACCCGGCTTTACCTTGTGGCGTGCGAAGTAGCCGTCGACGACCTCGTCCCAGAGCTTCTCGTTGGTGTGGGCATTGACCGCATGCGGACGCGGCCCGACCAGCGACAGGTCGCCCTTCAGCACGTTGAAGAGCTGCGGCAGCTCGTCCAGCGACGAACGGCGGATGAAGCGGCCGACACGGGTGACGCGCGGGTCGTTGCGGGTCACCACCTTCTTCGCGCCCGGATCCGCCATCTCGTGATACATCGAGCGGAACTTGAGAACCTCGATGACTTCGTTGTTGAAGCCGTAGCGCTTCTGGCGGAAGAGGGCGGGTCCCTTGCTGTCCAGCTTCACCGCCAGGGCGGTCGCGATCATCACCGGCGACAGCAGCACGAGCATCAGGCTGGCGACAGTCAGGTCGAAGGCACGCTTGGCGATGCTGTCCCAGTCGGCCAGCGGCTTGTGCACCACATCGACGATCGGCACGGTGCCGATGAAGGACGAGGCGCGGTCGCGAAACGTGAGCTTGTCGGTATGGGCCGACAGTCGGATGTCGACCGGCAACACCCAGAGCGTCTTCAGGAAGTCGAGCAGCCGCTTTTCCGCGCGCAGCGGGATCGTCACGATCAGCATGTCGATGCGCGCGATGCGGGCGAACTCCACCAGGTCGCTTACCGTCCCGAGCTTGGGGTAGCCGGCGACGATGTCGGGCGAGCGGTCGCCCTTGCGGTCGTCGAACAGACCGCAGATGCGAATATCATTGTTGGGCTGGCGCTCGATCTCGTGAATGAAATCGGCTGCCACCTGACCGCCGCCGACGATCACGGCCCGGCGTTCCAGCCGGCCCTCGCGCGTCCATTTGCGCACGAAGATCGTGACAAGCGTGCGGGCCGTCAGCAGCGTTGCAAGGCCGAACCCGTACCAGATGATTAGAAGATCCCCCGGCAGGCCGCGCATGACGTTGCCGAAAGTCTTGGCCATGAACAAGGTGACGAAGACCAGGGTCCAGGCGATGGTCATGCGCGCGGCCTGCGCCACCATGTTGCGCATCAACGGGATCTGGTAGCAGTCCGAGGCTTGGAAGAAGGCAGAGGACAGCAGCAGTGCGGTGCCGACCGGCAACAGCGCAGTGGAAGACGCGAGCGGCACGCCTCCAGAATGCAGGGACGCGAAGCCGAAGGCGCTGACGATGGCCAGGTCGGCAAGGCGCACGGTGCCGCCCAGAACGCTCGGCGAGATGACCGAGGTCTGCAGACCGTTGGCGATCTTGATGGCCAGCGGAGACAGCTTGCTGTTGTTCAGCTGCGCGGAGTTTTCAGCATCGCTCTCGGCGCTGCTGGGCATGACGTTGTGCAGAAGCTGCGCGGTGTGGTGCGGGGGCACGTCCTTTGCCTCCTTCATTCATGCCTGCCCGGCGATCCGGCTTCCCGGTTCGCCAACGCGCTGGCAGATACCAGCGTCGACGTCTCCGGGCTCCGTCCAGCCTTGTCCTGCCGCTTTGCGCCTCGTGTTTCCAGATAGAGCGAGGTGATGCGGTCGTTCATCAGTTCGACATTGAACGTTTCCGAAAGGCATTTGCGCTGCCCTTCCGCCCGCCGGCGCATGGCGTCCGGGTCGCTGAAGGCGGCGGCCATGGCCGCGGCCAGTTCGTCCACATTGCCGGGCGTTACCAGCTTGTCGGCATAGCGGCCGAAGATCTCGGGAATGCCGCCCACACGTGTTGCGATCAAAGGCACTTTTGCAGCCACCGTTTCCAGAACGATATAGGGCATGGCCTCCGCACGGGAGGGCACCACGACGCAGCGTGCCTGACGGAAGGCATCGCGTGCGGGCTTGGCCCCGAGGAACGTGACACGCTGCTCCAGGCCGAATTCGCGCACCATCGCTTCGTAGCGCGGACGATCTTCGCCTTCGCCGACGATATGCGCGCGTGCCGTCATCCCATAGGTTCTTTCCAGCTGTGCCAGCGCCTGGATGAAAAGATCGGGCCCCTTCAGGTCGCGAAGCATGCCGATGAACATGAAGTCGGCCGCATCCGCCTGGGGCGGTACTTCGGAGAATTCCTCGGGGGCCAATCCGTTATAGACGACGCGGGCTGCGACCTTCGGTTGTGCGACCTTCGATTCGTACGCAGAGTACTCGTAGTCGGAAACGAAGACGAGCCCGTCGGTGAACCGCTCCTGCAACCGCTCCAGCGCGAAATAGATTCGCCCCTCGATGCGCTGCGGATCGTAGTGAAGGCTGCCGCCGTGCGGGCAGTAGATTCGCGTGACCTTGCGCCCGCGAAGCCGCAGAAAGGTGCCGATCGCACGCGCAAAAACGCCGCCCTTGGCGCCATGGCCATGCAGGACGTCCGGCTTCAGGTCGCGCACGTGGCGGAAAAGAGAAAAGGCTGCACCAAAGTCGGCGGGGGTAACCTGCCGGCGCATCGGAAAGCGTGCAATGCCGAGGGCGAGTTGCGGAGCGAGCCGGGCGATGGCCTCGGCCTCGAAGGCGCCGCCGGTGGAAGCGTCGCAGATCACTCCGACCTGGTGGCCGGCACGTGTCTGGGCCAGCGCCAGATCCGAGATGTGCCGAAAGATGCCGCCGATCGGGGCGCGAACGATGTGAACGATGCGCAAGGGCGCGGCGGTCATCTGGAAACTCCCTGGCTCAACGCTTCAGCGCGCCTGGATTATCTTCCAGGTCACGCTTGAAGAACGTTAGCAGACAGGGATGAGTCGCTGGTTAATCCGCGAAAGGAGCGAAGGTCGCGCGATGATTAGAAGAATCGCTCCCGTACATAGATCGTGTCGCCGGGCCGAACGGGGTCGGTGATCGGCACGCGGCCGCTGATCACCTCGCCATTGATCTGGCGCGTGATGTCGACCGAGTTCTGCTGCCCGCGAGGCGTGAAGCCGCCGGCAGTGGCGATCGCGTTCTGCGCGGTCATGCCCGCGACATAAGGGTACTGGCCGGCATTGCTGACTTCGCCCATGACGAAGACCGGGCGGTAGGTGGCGACCTCTACGGACACGTCCGGATCGCGCAAGTACCCGTTTTTCAAGCGGTTTGTGATCTGCGCCTCGAGTTCGCGAACCGTCAGGCCACGTGCTGCGACGCTGCCGATGAGCGGCATCGCGATATAGCCGGCCTGGTCCACCGTATAGGTGTTGTTGAGGTCCTGCTGACCGAACACGATCACTCGCAGCACGTCACTGGAATCAAGACGGTAGGGCTTGGTGAGAATGTCGTGGAATGCCGTGGGGGGCTGGCGGTATCCGCTGCAGGCGGCGACCGTCAGAGCCAGGCAGAGGACGGCGATGAGGCGCGTGAACATTCCGATCTCCTGAAGCGATTGCGCCATTCTTTTCCGCAACGTGGTTAACTTGCGGTGAATCACGGCGGCTTCGGTGTCGTCTTTCAGGTTTACGGTATCGACCGGAGGTTAACTCTCCGCTTACCATGAATCGTCATCATCCTCGCAGACATCCTTCCGGAGTAGCGAGCATGAATCAGCCGCACGCACCTGACGTCCGCCCGCCCGGCGTCGACGAGCGCGTCGAGATCGACCTTTCGGCGATCCTTACGGCATTGCGTCGTTCGCTCCGCTGGATCGTGCCGCTCGTCGTCGGGGCGGTGATCCTGACATTCGTCATTCTCCAGTTCGTTCCCGCGCGCTACCGCGCCGAATCGAAAGTGCTGATCGAGACTTCCAACATCGTCTATCCCGGCGACGTGCGCGGGGCGGAAGAGGAGAGGGCGTTGCTCGACACCGAGGGCGTCGCCAGCCAGGTCGAGCTGCTGCAATCTCGTGACCTGATGCGGCGCGTCGCTCAGCGGCTGGATCTCGCCAGTGTTCCGGAGTTCGAGGCCGGCTCCAGCAGCCTGGTTCGCGAGATGTTCGTTGCGCTCGGGCTGATGCGGGATGGCGACAGCAACACCCGCGAAGAGCGGGTCCTCAAGGTCTTCTACGACAATCTCGAGGTTTTTCGCGTCGACGGCTCGCGCGTCATCTCTGTTCGCTATGTCTCCCGCGATCCTGAACTCGCTGCCCGGGTCGCCAACGCGGTTGTCGAGGAATATCTGGATCTGCAGTCGTCGGTGAAGCGCGAGACGACCGATATCGCTGCGGCCTCTCTCGAGCCGCAGATCGAGCGTCTGCGCGAGGAGGTCCAGGCGGCGCAAAAGCGCGCGGAGGATTTCCGCTCGAAGAACGACCTCCTGCTGGGGGCCGACAACCAGACGCTCGACCGCCAGCAGCTCGGCGAGATCGGCACTCAACTGTCTGATGCCCGCGCGGCGCAGTCCCAGGCCGAGGCGCGGGCCAAGCTGATCCGCAGCCAGCTTGCCGGTGGCGGGTCGCTCGACGGAATGCAGGACGTGCTGAATTCGCAGCTGATCCAGCGCCTGCGCGAACGCCAGGTGGAGCTGCAGGCTCGTATCGCCGAATTGTCGACGACACTGCTTCCCAACCATCCGCAGATTCGCGCGTTGCGGTCGCAGCTCGACGATTTCGAGCGGCAGATCCGCCAGGAAGCCGGGCGCGTGGCCGCGGGCCTTGAAAACGAGGCAGGTATCCAGCAGGAGCGGGTGGCTTCTCTGCAGGCGACGCTAGAACAGCTGAAGACCCGCGCTGCACGGTCGAACGATGATCAGGTGCGTCTGCGGGATCTGGAGCGGGAGGCGGCGGTCAAGGCAACCCAGCTCGACCAGTTGATGACCCGCTACCGCGAGGCGGACACTCGGCGCAATGCCACCGCCATCGGCGCCGATGCGCGCGTCATCTCCCGGGCGACGGTTCCGCTGGAGCCGTTCTCTCCCAAGGTGCCGCAAACCGTCGCCATAGCCGCATTCGTGTCGCTCATGCTCTCGGCCATTGCCGTCATTCTCGGTGTTTTCGTCTCGGGGCGGGCGTTTGTCACTCGCGTGATCGAGACCGGAGAAACTGCAAATCCGGTTGCCGCCCCTTCGCATTTGGGCAGCGGCGCACGGCCGTCCACCGAAGCTGCGGGCCTTCCGACATACCGTGCTGGCGCCTCGACGTTCTCCTATGGATGGTCTGCTCCCGTTTCTGCTCAGGCCGCAACGGCGGCTTCGACCGATGTTGAAGACGACACGCTGCAGGATGCCGAGGCAGTGGCAACGCCCCCCGCCTCCGGGCTCGATGGACCTGCCGCGGCGCCTTCGGCTGCGCGCCCCCGCCGTGTCGCGGTGCTCAGCGTCGACAGCGACGAGATCTCGCAGAGCGTGACGTTCCGTCTTGTCCGCGCCGCCGCAGAGGAGGGCGTGATGCCGCTGTTTCTCGAGGTGCGACCTGACCTTGCCGATCCGGAGGCCGTTCCCGGCTTTGCGGAACTGCTGGACGGAACGGCCTCTTTCGCCGGCGTCATCTACCGGGATGCGGCGTCCCGCGCTCATGTGATCGAGGCCGGACGCCGCGCGATAGATGACGAGCTCGCCCAGAACGAACGGTTCGAGATGCTGATGGAGGCGATCGATCACACCTATGATCAGGTGTTCTTCGACCTCGGGCTGATCGACGATTCGCTGATCAGCGCCCAGATCCTGGCGATGGCCGATCAGGTCGTGGTGGCCTCGGGCGGATCCCCTGCCGATCCGGAGATGGAGGACGCCATGCGCATGCTTGAAGATCAGACCGGCGCGCCGGTGATCGTCGAGACGGTGAATGACGGAACCAAGGGCAGCGGGACAGGCTGGGCCGACATGGCGGCCTGACCGGGTAGCGGGAATGCTGCCTGGAACCAGGCTCCAAAACAAGAAAGGCCAGGCGTTTCGCCTGGCCTTTCTTGTTGGATGAACCGCTTGGACGGCTGCTTAGCCCTTCAGCTTGCGCATGGCGCGAACCACCTGCCAGAGCGCCGGCTTGTTGCGGATCTGGCGCTTGAGATTGCGCACCTGCTTGATCCCGCGCTGCGCAAGGTGCCCGGTGAGCGTAACCGGGATCTCCACATCCATCAGCACTTCCTTGTCGGCCCATGCGGTCTTGTAGCGCTCCGCTCCAAGGCCGAAATCGAAGGTGTGGGCCCCAAGCCGGCAGGCATCCGCAATCACATGATTCAGCAGGATGTCGCCGGGGCTGCAGGCCGCCACCTCTTCGTCGATGCTGTTGGTATAGGCGTGGTATCGGCCATACTGCACGCCGCAAAGGTAGGTCGCGCGGATGCGTCCTCCCGCTTCCAGCGCGTGGATGGTGACATGCTCGGAGTGATCGCGGATCGCGCCCCGCAGCTGGTCCGTGAGAAAGCCTCGAACGTCGGCCGGCTCGAAAACGTTGGGGATGCCTTGCGAGGCTTGGCGTGCACTGCGCTGCGAAACCAGCGTGTCCAGGAAGTGCAGGGCCGTTTCCTCGTCCGCTGCCTTGCGCCAGACGAGACCGCCCAGTTCCGCGAGCTTCTTTTCCTTCACCCGCAGTTTCTTGCGGGCGCTGGCGCTGCGGCGCTCTTTGTAGAGCGCCTCGAAATCGGACTGCAGCGGAAAGGCGTGAACCGCGTTCAGGCTCTCGGTGGCATGCCGGTCGATCAGCGGATGGACGCGATCATCCATGGTGGCCGGAACGTATTTGAGGTCGAAGAGATCGATACGGTGCTCGCGCCCGATGCGCAGCAACGCCTTGCGCAGGCTCTTGCCGTGAATGCCGGCAAAGACATCCCGCCGCCAGAGACCGCTGTTCTGGTTGCCGTGAAAGTCGCCGAGGAATCGGCCGAGCCGAACGGCGCCGCCACATGCCTTCATCACGGCGAGCGGCAGGAGGAACGCGGGCTCGCCCTCGATCTCCCCTACGACAATGACCGCCTCGATGCCGCGTGGGCGCCCCACATGATCATACCAGGAGGCGAGCCACTCGTAGCTGGTGAACAGCGTGCCGAAGGCGTTCTCCTCCAGATGGCGCCAGGCGCAGGCGGCATCCGCCGGGTTGCGATGCGTGCGTACGGCGAACTCGCCATTTTCGAGCATGGCATCCAGCCTCATCGCTTCAATGTCCATCGTATCCCAGTCATCCGACCGGAACAGTCCGACCGACCTGATCATTGCGTTCCCCATCCGCCATGCTCTCGTCGTTGTTGACCTGATTGCCACTCGTTCGATTGTCGACCTGACTAGCAAGGAGTTCTAAAGAAAACGTCGATATGCTTCCCCCAGTTGAAAAAACCGGTACGTATTCGCCGGAAAGAGGCATTTTGAGAAGATGGATCTGCGGCGTCACCTATTGGCTGGAGGCTGCAAGCTCTTGCACTGGAGCGGGGTGGGCCGTCTGTTGTCGCCATTCACCGGCGGCCGGGGCGTCATTTTCACACTGCACAGCGTACGGCCGGCCGAGGCGCCGAAGGGCTTTGCCCCCAATGCCCATCTCACAATCACACCTGAATTTCTCGACCGCACGATCCGGCAGATCCGCGCCGCGGGCATGGAGATCGTCTCCCTGGAGACAGCCGTCAAACGCATGCGCGAGCCGAACTACGACGGCAAGCGCTTCGCCGCGCTGACCTTCGACGACGGGTACCGCGACAATCTCGTTCATGCCTGGCCGGTGCTGAAGCGCCATTCGGCGCCTTTCACCATTTTCGTGACCTCGGGCTTTGCCGATCGCAGTTCTGAGATCTGGTGGGAAGCGCTCGAGAGGATCGTCACGACGGCGGATGAAGTGGAGGTGCCGGTGGGCGCCAGCATGCGCCGCTTTTCCGCCCGCACCGACGCGGACAAGGAGAAGGTGTTCTGTCACCTCCTGCACTGGTTCACGCGGGATCTTGGTGAAGATTCCCAGCGCCTGGAACTGCGCCGGCTGGCAACCATCCACGGGATCGACCTGCCAGGACTTGCAGAGGAGCTGATCCTGAGCTGGGACGAATTGCGCGACATGCTGCGCGACCCGCTATTTTCGGTCGGGGCGCATACCCACGATCACTATGCGCTGGCGCGCCTGACGCGCGATCGCATGCGACGGGATGTTGCCAAGGGGCTGGAACGTCTCGAACAGGAGCTCGGCGTTCACCCCTGCGTCTTCGCCTATCCCTATGGGTACGAGGCGGCGGTCAATGTCCAGTCGATGGAGGTAATCCGCGAGCTCGGCTTTGCTGCTGCCGTCACGACCCGTCCCGGCGTTCTGTCCCCGGACCTGGAGCCGATGGCCCTGCCGCGCATCTCGCTCAACGGCTATTTCCAGAGCGCGGCGATCGTTTCGCAATACCTGACCGGTGCGCCGTTCCCGGTCTATAATGCGGCGCGCCGCCTTCGGGACACGATCAATCCGCATCCCGCCTGCGGCTGATCCGGAAGCCGTGCTCCATCCACCAGATGATGGCGCCGGCCGGAATCGTCCAGGCAATGCCTGCGATACCGAAATATAGCAGCTGCACAACGCGCGACGAGTGTTGCAACGTCATGTCGCCGATCACCATCGCCGTAAAAGCGTATGAGATCACGAAGATGACCAGCACCAACATGCCGATGAATTTACGCACGGGGTTTCGCATCTCGTCTCCGGACCGGTGGGGCAGGGGCATTGTGCCCGCCTCTCGACATTGGGCGGGTAGGGGCGTGCTTGTCAGCGTCGCATGAGTGCATGTGTCACAGCGCCCCCGCTCGTCAAGCCCTTGTCTTCCGCGCCCCGTGCCTATAACCCCGCTCAGGCTTGCGGCACGCTCTGTGCCGCCTCCCATATCACGGCACGGTAACTCCCCATGTCCGACACGATGGCAGCCCCGCTCTCCGCTCCGCTGGACGATGCCACCGCTCGTATCGCCTCCGACCGGAAGGCCATTCGTTTCTGGCTCTACGCGATCTGCGTGCTGATTTTCGCCATGATCGTGGTCGGCGGTGCAACCCGCCTCACCGACAGCGGCCTGTCGATCACCGAGTGGAAGCCGATCCACGGCGTCATCCCTCCGCTTTCCGTCGCAGAGTGGGAGGAGGAGCTGGAGAAATACCGCCAGATCCCCGAGTACCAGCTGATCAACAAGGGGATGTCGCTTGAGGAGTTCAAGTTCATCTTCTGGTGGGAATGGGGGCATCGCCTGCTGGGTCGCGTCATCGGCCTTGCGTTCTTCGTACCGCTTGTCTGGTTCTGGTGGCGCGGGCGGATCGAGCGATGGCTGCTGCCCTGGCTCGTCGGCGGATTCGTGCTCGGGGGCATGCAGGGCGTGGTCGGCTGGTGGATGGTGGTATCGGGCCTCGCCGAGCGCGTCGATGTCAGCCAGTATCGCCTTGCAACGCACCTGACGCTGGCCTGCCTGATCTTCATCTATCTCTTCGCCCTGGCCCGATATCTCGCGTTGATCCCTGCGGATCGCGCCTCCGCTAGCCCGCAGGCGTCGCGCCCGTTCTCGGGGGCGGCAAAGCTCATGCTCGGCCTGCTTGTGCTGCAGATCTTTCTCGGCGGGCTGGTCGCCGGCCTCAAGGCGGGCCTGTCCTTCAACACATGGCCGCTGATGGACGGGCAGTTCATTCCCTCGGGCCTGTGGACCATGGCTCCGGCTTGGATCAATCACTTCGAGAACGTCCTGACGGTCCAGTTCCAGCATCGCATGACCGCCTATCTGATCGTCGGCTTTGCGCTCTGGGCCATGTGGGCGGTCTATCGGAGCGAGGCCGCGCGCCATCTGCGAGGGGCAGCGCATGCCGTCGTGGCTATCCTCTTCGTCCAGATGCTGATCGGCATCGGCACGCTGCTCGGTCACGTGCCATTCTGGCTGGCGCTCTCCCATCAGGGCTTCATCGTGATCGTGATGATGGCGGTAGTGGAGTTCTGGGCGCGGGCGCGCTTTGCCGAGCCGGTTCGCACCTGACACAACCGATCAATATAGCCACAAAAAAGCCGGGCGTGATGCCCGGCTTTTTCGTTTCTGGGAAGCGACGTTCGCTCAGACCGTGGCCAGCGCCTGGTCGAGATCGGCGATGATGTCTTCTGCGTCCTCGAGGCCGATCGAAAGGCGCACCACGTCCGGACCGGCACCTGCCGCCGTCTTCTGCTCGTCGGTGAGCTGACGGTGGGTGGTGGATGCCGGGTGGATGATCAGCGAGCGCGTGTCGCCGATATTGGCGAGATGCGACAGGATCTGGCAGTTCGACACAAGCGCAACGCCGGCCTCATAGCCACCCTTGACGCCGAACGTGAAGACGGCACCCGCGCCCTTCGGCATGTATTTCTGCTGCCTGGCGTGGTTCGCATCGCCCGGCAGGCCTGCATAGGAGACCCATGCCACCTTGTCGTGGCTGGCCAGATGCTGGGCCACCTTCAGCGCGTTGTCGCTGTGGCGCTGCATACGCAGC
Organism: Stappia sp. 28M-7; assembly: GCF_014252955.1. Taxonomy (NCBI): domain Bacteria; kingdom Pseudomonadati; phylum Pseudomonadota; class Alphaproteobacteria; order Hyphomicrobiales; family Stappiaceae; genus Stappia; species Stappia quadratibracata. The sequence goes on from NZ_JACMIA010000001.1 coordinate 2,265,853, forward strand.
GGCAACGTCTCGATGCCGGTCAGGATCATGAACGAATTCATCGGCGAGATCGCAGGGCCGAGATCGCGCAGGCCGAGCACGCGGCATGCGATGGCGAAGGCGAAGTTGCCGAAGGTCTCGTGCAGCACCATGCCGGAATATTCCGGGCGCGGCTTCGACAGCATCGGATAGCGGTCGGTCGACGACCAGTCGTAGCTGCCGCCATCGACGATGACGCCGCCCATGGAGTTGCCGTGGCCACCCATGAACTTGGTCAGCGAGTGCAGCACGATGTCGGCGCCGTGCTCGATCGGACGGCACAGATACGGGGTAGCCAGGGTGTTGTCGACGACGAGCGGGACGTTGTGAGCCTTGGCGACCTTCGAAATCGCCTCGAGATCGACCACGACGCCGCCGGGATTTGCAAGGCTCTCGACGAAGATCGCTCGGGTGCGGTCGTCGATCAGCGCCGCAAAGCTCTCCGGATCGGTTGCATCGGCCCACTTCACTTCCCAGCCGAAGCTCTTGAACGAGTGGTTGAGCTGGTTGATCGAGCCGCCATAGAGCTTGTTGGCGGCAACGATGTTGTCGCCCGGCGTCATCATCGTATGGAACGCAAGCAGCTGCGCCGAGTGGCCGGACGCCACCGCAAGAGCCGCCGTACCGCCTTCCAGTGCTGCCACGCGCTCTTCCAGAACCGCAGTCGTCGGGTTGGTGATGCGTGTGTAGATGTTGCCGAAGGCCTGCAGCCCGAACAGCGACGCAGCGTGATCGACATCGTCGAAGACGAAGGACGTGGTCTGGTAGATCGGCGTCACCCGCGCGCCGGTGGACGGGTCGGGCTGCGCACCGGCATGGATTGCCAGCGTCGAAAAACCGGGAATGCGGTCGCTCATGAATTCCTCCGTGACTGCAAATCGGCGGCATACTGGCCGATGCCCGCAGGCAGGTCAAAGGAAAGAGATTTCAATTCAGGTGGCTGGCGGAAACGGCTTTTGCCAGACGGGGTTATTTGCGCTGCGACGTCGGTCGCTATCGCAGCCGTCCGTATCCACGCTGGTGGAGCCGCGGTCCTCTACGTTTCCGAAGGACCGGCGTCTGCCGTAGCGGCCCTTCCGGCTGCCTGCGATGATCGTCGCGAGACCGCAGCGACAAGCGATATGATCGCGACGAGGGCGGCAGGCCCAGGAGAACAAGCTCAGTCCTTCCGCAACCCGCGGTGCTGGAAGCCGCCTTTCAGCGCCGGGCGTTTGGCCGAAAGCGTGCGCGAGTTGACCCCGGTCCAGCCGATTTCGCCTGACAGGCGTCCATATTCGATCTTCGGGCAGCGATCCATGACGACGCGCACGCCGGCGGCCTCCGCGAGCTTGGCCGCCTCGTCGTTCCTCACAGACAGTTGCATCCAGATGACCTTGGGAGGCGGCGAAAGCTGCAGCGCCTCCTGGGTCACCGCGAGCGCGGCGTCCGAATTGCGGAAGATATCGACCATATCGACGGGCGAGGGCACCTCCGCAAGGCTGGCATAGACCGTCTGGCCGAGGATCTCCTTGCCCGCCTGGCCGGGATTGATCGGAAAGACCTCGTAGCCTTTCGACAGCATGTATTTCAGGACGAAATAGGACGGGCGGACGGTGTTCGGGCTCGCGCCGACCATGGCGATGGTCTTCACGTCGTCAAGGATCGCGCGGATGTAGCTGTCCGGATAGGTGTCGTGCTGGATGTCGCTCACTTTTTTCTCACTCACCGGTCCATTCGGGCGTGCGCTTCTCGATAAAGGCGCCGATACCTTCTTCCGCATCGCGCGCCAGCATGTTCTCCACCATCACCTGTGCGCAATGGCGATAGGCATCGGCGAGCGACATTTCCGCCTGGGCGTAGAAGGCTTCCTTGCCGTACTTCAGCGTCAGAGGCGACTTGGAAGCGATGGTTTCGGCGTATTTCGCCGTCACCTGCGCAAGGTAGTCCGCCGGCACGACCCGATTGACGAGCCCGAACTCGCGCGCCGTCGAGGCATCGATGATCTCGCCGGTCAGCAGCATCTCCATTGCCTGCTTGCGCGAGACGTTGCGCGACAGGGCCACCATCGGGGTGGAGCAGAACAGGCCGATATTGACGCCAGGCGTGCAGAAGCGGGCGCGGTCGCTGGCGATGGCCAGATCGCAGGAGGCGACGAGCTGGAGCCCGGCCGCAGTCGCCACACCGTCGACCTCGGCGATCACCGGTTTGGGGTGTGTGACGATGGTCTGCATCAGGCGGGCGCAGCGGTTCATCACCTCGGTGAAATAGACGCGGCCGCGGTCGGACTGGCTACGGGCGGCGGTCATTTCTTTCAGGTCATGGCCGGCGCAGAACACATTGCCTTCGGCCCTCAGCAGGATCACTCGCACGGCGATGTCATCGGCCGCAGCATCCAGCGCGTCCTGCAGTGCTGCCATCATCTCTTCGGAAAGCGAGTTGCGCCGCTCTGGCCGGTTCAGCGTCAGGCGCAGCACTCCGCCGGACAGTTCCCGGGCGATCGGCCCGTTCTCCCTGGTCGTTGTTGCTTCGGCGGCTGTTGCATCGGTCATGGCGTAGTCTCCCTGTCTTTCTCCGTTATAGGGCAAGCCGAAAGCCCCACAAAGGGACCTTCGTTCCCCTTGTCACTTGTCGCTTTTTGCGGCTTACGTTAACGAAAGCGTCAAAAGAGAAAACTCTATAGGGAAGGAACCAGATCCGTGCAGCCCATCATGACCGTCGCCCAGCTCAACGACTTTCTGGACCGCGAATTCCCGCAGATTCATGTGGACGGGCGCATCTATGAAATCGAGGCGGTGGCTCCTGGCGAGGCCGTGCTGTCGGTGAAGGCCTCCGAAAAACATCTTCGGCCGGGCGGTACGATCTCCGGCCCCACAATGATGGCGCTGGCCGATCTCGCCGCATATGCGGTGATCCTGGCGCATATCGGCCCGGTCGCGCTTGCGGTCACCACCAATCTCAACATGAACTTCCTGCGCAAGCCGGAGCCTGGCGATCTCGTCGGCACCTGCCGGTTGCTCAAGCTCGGCAAGCGGCTTGCCGTCACCGAATGCGCCATTACCGGTCGGGCAGGGGGCGATATCGTTGCCCACGCAACGGCCACCTATTCGATTCCGCCCCGCTGAGGCGGCAAAAAACGCTCGATTTTGTGTGGTATTAATATACCGTTTTTATAGCGTATTGTTTTTGCTTATGAATTTATGGCAAAGCGAGTTTCAAGTGCATTGACAGTGCGTGCGAAGGCGCGTACATCCTGCGCCGACAGGAAGCGGGCCCGTTTCGGGGCCCGTTTTGCTTGACCTCGGGCGTTCCGCACTGATCGCGGCGCCCGCGACCAAAGACGGACCACAGCCATGAAGACCTATTCTGCCAAGACGGCCGAGGTCGAGAAGAAGTGGATCTTGATCGACGCAGAAGGCGTTGTCGTCGGCCGCCTGGCCGCCTTCATTGCCAACACGCTGCGCGGCAAGACCAAGCCGACCTTCACGCCTCACATCGACTGCGGTGACAATGTCATCGTGATCAACGCTGACAAGGCGGTGCTGACCGGCAAGAAGTACTACGACAAGAAGTACTACTGGCACACCGGCTTCCCCGGCGGCATCAAGGAGCGCACCGCCCGCGCCATTCTCGAGGGTCGTTTCCCCGAGCGTGTGCTTGAGCAGGCTGTGAAGCGCATGATGCCGGGTGGCCCGCTGAGCCGCGCCCAGCTCAAGAATCTCCGGATCTATTCCGGTGCCACGCATCCGCACGAGGCCCAGTCGCCGGTTCCGGTCGACTTCAAGGCTTTCAACGCGAAGAACGACGGAAAGAGGGCCTAATCCATGGCTGAGCTCCAGTCCCTCGAAGAACTCGGCGGCGCCATGGGCACCGCCCAGGCCGAAGCCCCGGTGCATGTCCAGAAGCTGGACTCCCTCGGCCGCGCCTATGCCACCGGCAAGCGTAAGGACGCCATCGCGCGCGTCTGGATCAAGCCGGGCACCGGCAAGATCACCATCAACAAGAAGGACTACTCCGCGTATTTCGCGCGTCCGGTCCTTCAGATGATCCTGCGCCAGCCGATCGTCCTGACCGACCGCGATGGCCAGTACGACGTGATCGCCACCGTTTCCGGCGGCGGTCTGTCCGGCCAGGCCGGCGCGCTGCGTCACGGCATCTCCAAGGCTCTGACCCACTATGAGCCGGAGCTGCGCGGCATCCTCAAGAAGGAAGGCTTCCTGACGCGCGACAGCCGCGTCGTGGAGCGTAAGAAGTACGGCCGCCGGAAGGCTCGCCGGAGCTTCCAGTTCTCCAAGCGCTGATCGTCACCGATCACCTTGCGACACTCTACGGCCCGCCTCTGGCGGGCCGTTTTGCGTTCGGGGCTATCCCTTGCGCGACGACAACAGGATGCTGGTTTCCGAGCCGGCGATCCCATCGAGCAGGCGGACGGTGGAGAGCAGGCGGTCGAACGCCTCCAGCGTGTCGGTCTCCAGTTCGGCGACTACATCCCAGCGGCCGTTGGTCGTGTGCAGGGCCCGCACTTCCGGGAACCCCTGCAGCCGCCGGACCACGGTCTCCGCCCGGTGCCCCTCGACCTCGATCATCATGATCGCGCGCACCCGGCCGCCTGCCTCGTGACTGCGAAGGCGTACTGTGAATCCCTGAATTATGCCCGTTTCCGTCAGCCTGTCGATACGCGCCTTCACGGTCGCCCGCGATACGCCGAGGTCGGCTGCAAGGGAGGCGACGGGCAGGCGCGCGTCGTGGCGCAACAGGGCTATGAGTCGGCGGTCCAGATCGTCCATCTTGTCACTTTGCGAGATTGGGTTTTTCAGTTTGTAAGATCATATCGACAACCTGACGAATTATCACCTGTTCGCTCACTCTTCATCCGGACATCATCCGACTTGAGCTAGGCTGTCGCTGACGGTTGCCGGATCCATTTGCCCGGCAGATCGTTGATGGATCAGACAGCAAGGCAGGAGACGGATGCATGTCGACGGACAGGACCCAACCGATCGCACTTCTTGGCGTGCCGCTGGAGGCAGGCACGGGACGGCGCGGTGCCGCCATGGGGCCGGCGGCACTGCGCGTCGCAGGTCTTACAGAGCGGCTTGAAGCGCTCGGCTGGTCGGTGAGCGATTTCGGGGATGTCGTGCAGATCCCTCTGGAGCGGATTGCTCCGCTCCACCTGCCGGGCAGGGCGCATGTGCCTGAGGTGGTCGCCTCCTGGGTGCGCCCGCTGGCGCATGAAGCGCGTCGCCTGTGCGATGACGGCTATCTGCCGGTCTTCATGGGCGGCGACCATTCGCTCTCCATGGGCTCTCTCTCCGGCGTCGCGAGCTACTGGCACGAGAAGGGGCGCCCTCTGTATGTGCTCTGGCTCGACGCGCATGCCGACTTCAACACGCCGTCCATTTCGCCCTCTGGCAATCTCCACGGCATGTCGCTGGCGCTGGCGGCGGGTGAGGAGGAACTCTTTCCGGTGATGGCCGATGCGCCGCGCGCCGTCATCGATCCGTCCCGCATGTGCGTTTTCGGCGCCCGCTCCATCGACCCGCAGGAGCGCGAACTGCTCCGCCGCCGCGGCGTGACGGTCTGCGATATGAGGCAAATCGACGAGAACGGTGTCTCGCTTCTCATGCGAGACTTTCTTAAGAAGGTCAGGCAAGAGGACGGCGTTCTTCATGTATCGCTTGATGTGGATTTTCTTGATCCTGGCATTGCCCCTGGCGTCGGCACCACCGTTCCCGGCGGGGCCACTTACCGCGAAGCCCATCTGGTGATGGAGCTGCTGGAGGATGCCGGCGTCACCGTGTCGCTCGATATCGTCGAGCTCAACCCCTTCCTGGACGAACGCGGCCGCAGCGCCATCGCTCTTGCCGAGCTTGTCGCCAGCCTCTTCGGCCAGGACGTCATGGACCGCCCGACCCAGGCCTTCGCCTGAATCGGGCACCGATTAATGGAGATGGATGTGACCCGCCTGCCCGAAGACTATATCGCCGCCGAACACGAGCTCGGCGCGCACAACTACAAGCCGATCGACGTCGTGCTGACGCGGGGCGAGGGCGTCTGGCTGTGGGATGTCGACGGCAACCGCTACATGGATTGCCTTGCGGCCTATTCGGCGGTCAATCAGGGGCACTGCCACCCGAAGATTCTCGCGGCGATGACCGAGCAGGCGGCAAAGCTGACGCTCACCTCCCGCGCCTTTCGCAACGACCAGCTGGCGCTTCTCTATGAGGATCTCGCCAGGCTCACGGGCGCTCACAAGATCCTGCCGATGAACTCCGGCGCCGAGGCGGTGGAGAGCGCCGTCAAGGCGGTGCGCAAGTGGGGGTATGAGGTCAAGGGCGTGCCGGCCGGCAAGGCCGAGATCATCGTCTGCGCCAACAACTTCCATGGACGCACCCTCGGGATTGTCGGGTTTTCGACCGATCCCGTGGCCCGGACCGGTTTCGGCCCCTTCGCTCCGGGGTTTCGGGTGGTTCCCTTCGGCGACATCGATGCGCTCGAACAGGCGATTACCCCGAACACCGTCGCCTTCCTCGTCGAACCGATCCAGGGCGAGGCCGGCATCCTGATTCCGCCTGCAGGCTATTTCACCCGCGCCCGCGAACTCTGCTCGCAGCACAACGTCACGCTGATCCTCGACGAGATCCAGACGGGTCTGGGCCGGACCGGCAAGCTGCTTGCCGAGGAGCATGAGGGCATCGAGGCGGACGTCACGCTGGTCGGCAAGGCGTTGTCGGGCGGCTTCTATCCGGTCTCGGCAGTGCTCTCCAACTCGGAGGTGCTGGGCGTCCTGCAGCCGGGCGAGCACGGCTCGACCTTCGGCGGCAATCCGCTGGCCTGCGCGGTCGCCCGGGCGGCGCTCCAGGTGCTGGTCGAGGAAGGGATGATCGAGAATGCCGAACGGCAGGGGCAGCGCTTCATCGAAGGCCTGCGCTCGATCCGCTCCAACGCCGTGCGCGACGTACGCGGTCGCGGTCTGATGTTGGCCGTCGAGCTGCATCCCGAGGCCGGCGGCGCCCGCGCCTATTGCGAGGCGCTCCGGGAGCAGGGAATCCTTGCGAAGGACACCCATGACCATACAATCCGCATCGCCCCGCCGCTGGTCATTACGGCAGATGAGGTCGACTGGGCGCTGGAGCGCTTCAATACGGTACTAACGACGACCCAATAACGTGACTTGAGCCAAGCGCTCCCTGTTAAATTTCTGGAGTGATTGGGCGCATTCAGATACATTTTTGCCAACAACGGCGGGTCGCAAGCGTGTTTCCACGCAGTGCCGACCCGCCAGGAAGAATCCGGGGCGGTCCTCCTGTATGGACATGCTCCTAGGGCGGAGTGGCAGCAAGCTGCCACTCCGCCCGCTGTGTTTCGGGGCGCGTTTGCATGGGAACTGTCGAGTATCTGGTGAACGTCGCTCTGGAATTCCTGCCGTTCCACGCGGCAGCCTATGGAACGAACGTCATTCTGTATTTTGCAACCGGCTTGGTATTGGTCGCAATTCAGTCCCACTATCCGGAGCGGCGCATTCAACAGCGCCGCCGTGGCGAGATACGAAAGTGGCGCGAGATCCGCCAGAGCCTGTTGTCCCTGACCGTTACCTCGGGATGCATCGCCGCGGGTGTTTTCGCATCGGTGAAGGGCTGGACCCTTGTCGCACCGCTTCCGCTCACATGGTGGTCGGCAGTGCTGATGTTCGTGGTCTCCATCATCGCCTTCGATGCCTGGTTTTACTGGGGGCATCGACTGATGCACACCCCGCGGCTCTACCGCTTCCATGCAGAGCATCACCAATCCGTGGCGCCCACCGTGTGGAGCACCTACAACGACAGCCTTGTCGATGCGTTCGTGATGCAGAGTTATTACCTCTGGATTCCCTTCGTTCTACCTATCCCGATAGAGGTCTTGATCCTCCACAGGCTTGTCGATCACTTCAACGGCACCATCGGTCATTCGGGCTTCGAATTCTACGCTTCCCCGTTGGCACGCGTGCCTTCGCCGATGGTGTGCGTGACTTTTCATGATCAGCACCATTCCCGGTTCCGCTACAACTACGCCAACTTCTTCTCGTTCTGGGATCGTCTGTGCGGAACGCTGCATCCCCGTTACGATCAGGAAGTCCGTCGTCTGGAAAAATGGGATGAGGGACAGGAGGAGGGCAGCCTGGAGAACCGGGCGGATCTTGAGGGGGTCTCTCGCTAGGAAGCGCTACGGCGCGCCAGATCATGGCGCGAGGCGTTGTCGTTGTCTGGAACGACAGTCCAGGAGCGGTAGACCGGATGGGCGTCGCGCATGCGGTCGTAGAGCAGCACCATTCCGGACAGGAATGCCATTTTTGCCGCGTAGGTGACGACCGTGCCGATGAGCACCATCGAGAGGTTCAGCGTCATCGCGCCCCACATGCCCAGCACGAAGCCGGCAGAGGTTGCCAGAGACAGGACGATGGCGCGGCGGTTGTCGTCGGAGGGGATCGGGACGACGGCCCGGTTGAGCCAGACCCGTTCGCCGAAGGTGGCGCGCGCGTGCCAGGTGTCCAGCCGCCGCGGCGGCGGAAAGATGCGCGGGTTGAGCCAGAGCCACAGGCACACGGTTGCAATCAACAGTCCGGCCAGCGGCCAGCCGAACCAGCCATGCGACCAGACAGCGAGGTACAGCAGCGGCAAAGTGGCGAAGCGGGTCCATACGCTCCATCCGCTCGCGTGACGATGCCAGACGTCCGCGTCCATGCCGAGCATGCGCAAGCGGCCGGCATTCATCGGCCGGTAGACCGAATAGTGCGCGGATCTCGGCCGTGTCCTGGCCTTTTGCTGCTGCATCTCTCGCATCTCTTGCGACGTCCGGGCGCAGCTCCCAGTGTTCTGGAGTTTGGCGCGGCCCGGTGGCGGTTCCTCAAGCTGAGGAGTTTAACGCAGCCACCCGTTTCTCGCCACCCGAGATGCCGATCGTGGTTTGCAGCTGGTAAGGGTTTAGGAACTTGCCTTGACGTAGCTGCCCGGCGCGTCCTCGACGATCTTCATCCGGTTGGCGCCCGGCTTGCGCGGCTTCGCAGTCGTTCCCTCGTGCTTGCGGATCCAGCTGTCCCAGTGCGGCCACCAGGACCCGGGGTGCTCCTTCGCCTTGGGGAGCCAGTCCTCATAGGCACCCTTGGGGCGCGGGCCCGTCCAGTACTGGTACTTGTTTCGGGCAGGCGGATTGACGACGCCGGCGATATGGCCTGAGCCCGACAAGACGTAGTCGACCGGTCCGCCGAAGAACTGCGAGCCCAGGAACACCGACTGCGGCGGCGCGATGTGGTCCTCGCGGGTGGCGAGGTTGTAGATCGGGATCTTCACCTTGCCGAGATCGAGCTTCTCGCCGCCAATCTCCATCGCGCCCTTGCTGAGGCGGTTTTCCAGATAGCAGTTGCGCAGGTAGAACGAGTGGTTTGCCGCCGGCATGCGCGTGGAATCCGAGTTCCAGTACAGCAGGTCGAACGGGAACGGCTCGCGTCCTTTCAGGTAGTTGTTGACCACATAGGGCCAGATGAGGTCGTTCGAGCGCAGAAGGTTGAAGGCCGACGCCATCTTCGAGCCGTCGAGATAGCCCTTCTCGCCCATGCGCCGCTCGACGGCCTGGATTTGCTCTTCGTCGACGAAGACCTTCAGGTCGCCGGCATGGGTGAAGTCGACCTGGGTGGTGAAGAAGGTGGCGCTGGCGATGCGCTCGTCGCCGGTTGCCGCCATATAGGCGAGCGTCACGCCCAGCAGCGTTCCGCCGACGCAATAGCCGATGGCGTTGACCTGCTCCTCGCGGGTCGCCTTGCGGATGACGTCCAGCGATTCAAGGATGCCTTCGCGCATATAGTGCTCGAAGCCCTTGCGCGCCTGCCGTTCGTCCGGGTTCACCCAGGAAATGACGAAGACCGTGTGTCCCTGGTCCACCGCCCATTTGATGAACGACTTCTCCGGCGTCAGGTCGAGGATGTAATACTTGTTGATCCAGGGCGGCACGATCAGCAGCGGCCGCTTCAGCACGGTCTCCGTGGTCGGCTCGTACTGGATCAGCTGGCGCACGTCGTTCTGGGCGATCACCTTGCCGGGCGTCAGGGCCAGATTGGTGCCGACGCGAAACTTGGTCGGGTCGGACTGGCGGATCTTAAGATCGCCCTTGCCGGCCTCGATATCCTCGGCGAGCAGCTTCATGCCGCGCACGAGATTTTCACCGTTGGATTCCAGCGTTTCGCGCAGGAGCTCCGGATTGGTCAGGACAAAGTTGGATGGCGACAGAGCGTTGGCGATCTGCTTGACGTAGAAATCAGCCTTGTGGCGCGTATGCTCGTCCAGGTCGGACGCCTCCACCACCATCTGCTCGGCCCATTGCGAGGTGATGAGGTAGAGCTGCTTCACGAAGTCGAAAAACTGGTTCTCGCTCCACTCCGGATCGCCGAAGCGCTTGTCGCGCGGGTCCGGGCTCGCGGCCGGGGCAGAGTGCTCGCCCATCATCCGCTTCAGCGAGGAATTCCACAGGTCGATATATTTGCCCCACAGCCGCGTCTGCGCTTCGAGCGCGCGCTGCGGGTCGGACATCCAGTACTCTCCGACCTGGGCCAGGGTCTTGAAGATCACCGTCAGCTCGTCGCTGGTCTCCGGTTTGATCTCGCCCTTTTCGCGCGGCTCCACATAGGCGGCCATCGCGCGCCCGGCATTTTCGATGATACGACCGAGATTCTGAGCGAATGCCTCTGGATTCTTGACGATGTACTGCAACAGCGGACTGGTCTTCTCGTCAGTCATCCCCGGCCTATCCTCCACTTTTTGCCTGGCTACAGCCGCTGATCTCGCCGGTGCGGATCGCAAGCGACTGCCAGTCGCGCTTCCATTTGCACCCCTTGTCCGCTTGACGCCATAATAGCGTTGGATGACGTCAGACTGACAAGTTGGACAAAGCGCTTACAATGTCGTACGTCCCCAGCAACTTGCAAGCGGTGACGCTCGGGAAATTCGTGCAGGACCACGGTTACATGCGTGCAACGGTCTTCACCACCATTTTGGCATCGGCGCTGGTCGCCGGATGCGCCTACGCGCCTTCAGGAACCCTGATCGACGCGCTGGAACCGGAACACTCGCCGCGTGCGGCGGTGACCTCTCCGGCAGGTGCGGGTCAAGCTACATCGCCGGCCATCGCGACGGAGACCATGGCGCCCTTGACGCCGCCGGTCGCCTATAGCCCGACCGGTGTGCCCGCCGTTTCGGGACCGGTCGCGGAACAGGGAATCGCAGGAAATTCTCGCATTCGCGACGCCGAAGGGTTGCTCACCGAGGATGCCGCTGCGGCCACCCGCAGCCGTCTCCAGGAAATCGCCCGCTCGCGCGGCGGTTCGCGCGCTGCGGTCTCCAACAGCAACAGTGTCAACCAGCTCAAGATGCTCGGCGAGAGCCACGGCGCCCGCGCGATCTCGGAGATCGAGGCGGACGGCGCCAGCGAATAGGGCCGCCAAACGCTTTCCAGCGCGGATATTTTGGCCTCAACGCCTTTTTGCCGATGCGCGGCGGCGCGGCCACTGGTATGTAGCCGCCGTTTGGCGTCGTGCTTTGGCCGACGCCTCTAATGCGCCCGAACGAAAGGTGCGCGCAGACCACGCTTTGCGGGTGAGGATTGGACCATGGAAGAGTTCTACCAGACGCGGCGCTTGCCGCCCTATGTCTTCGAACAGGTCAACCGGCTCAAGGCGAAGGCACGCGCAGCAGGCGCAGACATCATCGACCTCGGCATGGGTAATCCCGACCTGCCGACCCCCAAGCATATCGTCGACAAGCTGACGGAGACCGTCCAGAATCCCCGGACCCATCGCTATTCGGCATCCAAGGGCATTCCGGGACTGCGCCGCGCGCAGGCGGCCTATTACGAGCGCCGGTTCGGCGTGAAGCTGAACCCGGAAACCCAGGTCGTCGCGACCCTGGGCTCGAAGGAGGGCTTCGCCAACATGGCGCAGGCCATTTCCGCGCCAGGCGACGTCGTGCTGGTGCCGAACCCCAGCTATCCGATCCACGCGTTCGGCTTCCTGATGGCGGGCGCAGTCCTGCGCTCGATTCCCTCCGAGCCGGGACCTGAAGTGTTCCATGCGCTGGAGCGTGCGCTCATCCACTCGGTGCCGAAGCCGATCGCGATGATCCTGTGCTATCCGGCGAACCCGACCGCCTATGTGGCCGACATCGAGTTCTATCGGGACATCGTCGCCTTCGCGAAGAAACACGACATCTTCGTGCTCTCCGATCTCGCCTATTCCGAGATCTACTTCGGTTCCACGCCGCCGCCTTCGGTGCTGCAGGTGCCCGGCGCTATCGATGTGGCCGTCGAGTTCACCTCGCTTTCCAAGACGTTCTCCATGCCCGGCTGGCGCATGGGCTTTGCCGTTGGCAACGAGCGGCTGATCGCAGCGCTCGCCCGGGTGAAGTCCTATCTCGACTACGGAGCGTTCACGCCGATCCAGGTCGCCGCCTCGGCCGCGCTCAACGGTCCGGACGACTGCATCGTCGCGGCGCGCGAAACCTACCGCAAGCGTCGCGACATCCTGGTCGAGTCCTTCGGCCGCGCCGGCTGGGACGTCCCGGCGCCGGAAGCGTCGATGTTCGCCTGGGCGCCGATTCCGGAGAAGTTCCGCCACCTCGGTTCTCTGGAATTCTCCAAGCTGCTGATCGAGCATGCGGACGTTGCCGTTGCTCCCGGCCTCGGTTTCGGCGAGTACGGTGACACCCATGTTCGCATCGCGCTGGTGGAAAACGAGCAACGCATCCGCCAGGCGGCGAGAAGCCTGCGTCGCTTCCTTGAAACCGCGGATGAAAAATTGCACAACGTCATCCCCATCGGAGCCTCGGGTTAAGGGCGTGCCGCCTCGCGCGGCGCGTCACTCCTCAAACGGATCGCGATCTTCATGAAATCTGAATTGCGCGTCGGCGTTGCCGGCCTCGGAACGGTTGGTGCCTCTCTTGTTCGCCTGCTTCGCCGCAAGGCGGACAGTTTTGCCGCTCGCTGCGGCCGCCCCGTCACCGTTACCGGCGTTTCGGCGCGCGATCGCACCCGTGATCGCGGCATCGACCTTTCGGGCATCACCTGGCACGACAAGGCCGAGGATCTTGCCGTCTCCCCGGATATCGATGTCTTCGTCGAACTGATCGGCGGCGACAACGGTCCGGCCGAGGAGAGCGTGCGGGCAGCCCTGTCCGCCGGAAAGCATGTCGTAACCGCCAACAAGGCGCTGCTCGCTCGCCACGGCGTCGATCTCGCCCGCCTTGCCGAGGAAAACGGCGTCAGCCTTGCGTTCGAGGCAGCGGCGGCCGGCGGCATCCCCGTCATCAAGGCGGTGCGCGAGTCACTCGCCGGCAACGACATCTCGCGGATCTATGGCATTCTGAACGGGACCTGCAATTACATCCTGACCCGGATGGAGCAGGAGGGGCTGGACTTTTCCGAGTGCCTTGCCGACGCCCAGCGGCTCGGCTATGCCGAGGCTGATCCGACCTTCGATATCGAAGGCTTCGACACCGCCCACAAGCTGGCGCTCCTGACCTCGCTCGCCTTCGGTAACGAGATCGATGCCGATGCGATCTATATCGAGGGCATCTCCTCGATCACCCGCGCCGACATCGAGGCTGCGACCGAGCTCGGCTATCGGATCAAGCTGCTGGGCGTCGCCCAGAAAACCGATAGCGGCATCGAGCAGCGCGTGCACCCGACCATGGTGCCGCGCGCCTCGGCCATCGCGCGCATCGACGGCGTGCTGAACGCGGTCGCGATCGACGGCGACGCCGTCGGCGAGGTCGTGCTTGTCGGTCCCGGCGCCGGCGGCAACGCCACCGCATCGGCCGTCCTCGGCGACATTGCCGATATCGCCCGCGGCCTTGCCATTCCCGCACTCGGACGTCCGGTCGACAAGCTGTCTCCCTACAAGGCGGCGCGCATGCGCATGCATGAGGGAGGCTATTACATCCGGCTTGCGGTCTACGACCGGCCCGGTGCCTTTGCGGAGATCGCCCGGATCATGGCCGGTGAGGGCATCTCGCTGGAGTCCATCGTCCAGCGGGACCGCACCCGCCGGGTCGGCGATCAGACCCCGCATGGCGACACGCCGCAACCCGTGATCCTGATCACCTACGAAACCACCGAGGCCGCGGTGAAGCGGGCCCTCGCGACGATTTCTGCACAGAACGTCGTTGCCGGGACCCCGCAGCTCATCCGCATCGAGAAACTCGGCTGACCGATCCGCCCCTATCACGCGCCTTCGAGGAACACTGATGTCCAGCAACGCAGACCTTCATAGCGAAGCACTCGACCGTATCCTGACCCTGGAGCTCGCCCGCGTCACCGAGCGTGCCGCCGTTGGCGCCGCCCGCCTGCGCGGTCGCGGCGACGAGAAGGCTGCCGACCAGGCCGCGGTCGACGCCATGCGCCGGGAGCTGAACCGTCTGCCGATCGACGGCACGGTCACCATCGGCGAGGGCGAGCGCGACGAGGCGCCGATGCTCTACATCGGCGAGAAGGTCGGCACGGGCGAGGGGCCGGAGGTCGACATCGCTCTCGACCCGCTCGAGGGCACCACGATCTGCGCCAAGAACCTGCCGAACTCCCTGGCGGTCATCGCGATGGCGCCGAAGGGCGGCCTGCTGAACGCGCCGGACAGCTACATGGAAAAGATCGCCATCGGTCCGGGCTACCCGGCCGGCCTGGTCGATCTCGACGCGGCTGTCGCCGACAACATCAATGCACTGGCGAAGGCCAAGGGCGTTCCGGTTGCCGAGATCACCGCTTGCGTGCTTGATCGCCCGCGCCACGCCCGCCTGATCGAGGACCTGCGCGCCACCGGCGTTGCCGTGCGTCTGATCGGCGACGGCGATGTGGCCGGCGTCATCCACACCACGGATCCGCAGGAAACCGGCATCGACATCTACATGGGCATCGGCGGCGCGCCGGAAGGCGTGCTTGCGGCGGCTGCGCTGCGCTGCATCGGCGGCCAGATGCAGGGTCGTCTCGTGATCACCCGCGACGAGCAGATCGAGCGCGCCGGCCGCATGGGCATCGACGACATCCATCGCAAGTACACGATGGAAGAGATGGCCCGCGGCGACGACGTGCTGTTTGCCGCCACCGGCGTGACCGACGGCAACTTCCTGCAGGGTGTGCGCTTCGGCCGTGGCGATATCACCACCCACACCGTGGTCATGCGCGCGGCGACCGGTACGGTGCGCTACATTAAGGCGCGCCACACCCAGCTCGACAAGTTCCACCTCGACTGAACGGAGAGGGCCGTACCCGCCAGATGACCGGCATTGACCAGACCGCTTCGACGGACGACGGGCGCCGCCGTGTTCTCGGCGTCACCCGTTCCGCCGGCGAGCGGACCTGGCGGGAGCGGCTGACACAGCCGCAGGCCGCAACGGCGCTGGCAATCGCCCAGCGCCTCGGCGTTCCTGAGGTTGTCGCCCGGGTTATGGCCGCGCGCGACGTCCCGCTGGAAGCCGCAGAGCGGTTTCTAGATCCGACCATCAAGGACCTGATGCCGGACCCCTCGTCGCTGAGCGACATGGAGGCAGCCGTTGCGCGGGTCGCGGACGCGGTCGGTGCCGGAGCCCGGATTGCCATTTTCGGCGATTACGACGTGGACGGCGCCACATCCTCCGCCGTGCTGTCGCGCTATCTGTCCGCAATCGGCATCGCCAGCCGCATCCACATCCCCGACCGCATCATCGAAGGCTACGGCCCCAACGGGCCGGCCATCCGCATGTTGCGGGAGGAGGGGGCAGGGCTCCTCGTCTGTGTCGATTGCGGCAGCGTTTCGTTCGAGGCCTTTGCCGAAGCGCGAGAGGTCGGGCTGGATGTGGTGGTGCTCGACCATCACCAGGTTGGCGAAGAGCTGCCCGCCACCGCCGCTCTGGTCAATCCCAACCGCCAGGATGACCTGTCCGGCCTTGGCCACCTCGCCGCGGTCGGCGTCACCTTCGTCTTTCTCGTCGGACTGAACCGCGAGCTCCGCCGCCGCGGGATGTTCCGCACGAGACGGGAGCCTGATCTGCTGGCGCTGTTGGATCTCGTCGCAGTCGGCACGGTCTGCGACGTGGTTCCGCTGAAAGGGCTGAACCGCGCCTTCGTCAGGAAGGGGCTGCTTGCCATGCATGGCCGCGCCAATGCCGGTCTTGCCGCGCTCGGCGACGTGTCGCGCGTTCACGGCCGGGCAACGCCCTATCATCTCGGTTTCATGATCGGCCCGCGCATCAACGCAGGCGGGCGCATCGGCGATGCCGCGCTCGGGGCGCGGCTTCTCACCACCGACGACATGGACGAGGCGCGCACCATCGCAGAACGGCTCGACGGGCTGAATGCCGAGCGCCAGGCCATCGAGGCCGAAATGCTGCTGGAGGGCGATGCTCAGGCGTTGATCGCCACCCAGCAGGACGACCCGGCCGTTCTCCTCACCGGCTCGCCCGGATGGCATCCCGGCGTCGTGGGTCTTGTCGCTGCGCGCCTCAAGGAACGTTATCGCCGACCGGCCTTCGCCATCGCCTATGACGTCGATGGCAAGGGGACAGGCTCCGGGCGTTCGATCCCCGGTGTCGACCTGGGAGCCGCCGTGCGGCGCGCCGTCGACGAGAAGATACTGGAAAAGGGCGGCGGACACGCAATGGCCGCCGGTCTGACCGTGCGCCGCGAGAAACTCGCCGACCTTGCCGCCTTCCTGCAGGACGCGCTGGCAGAGGACGTTGCCGCCGCACGCTCGGCGACCGAACTGAAGATCGACGGCGCCATGACGGCGGGAGCCGCCAGCGCCGATCTTCTGCACATGCTGGAAACGGCAGGCCCGTTCGGCGCCGGCCACCCGGAACCTGTCTTCGCCTTTCCCAGCCACCGCGTCACCTTCGCCGATACGGTCGGCAAGGGACATGTGCGCCTGACGCTGGCCGACGGCGGCGGCAGCACGCTCAAGGCCATTGCCTTCAAGGCTGCGGACACGCCGCTCGGTCAGGCGATCCTGGGTGCTCGCGGCAGTGCCCTGCACGTCGCCGGCGCGCTGTCCCTCGATACCTGGCAGGGGCAGGAGCGCGTGCAGTTGAGGGTGATCGACGTTGCCGATCCCCAGCGCTCCCGTCTCTGAGGTCGGCCGGACCGGCTCGGAATCTTCTGCCCATCGGCATTTCCTGCCTCGTTAAGGAAGGCGAAACTCCGCCCGCCTACCGTGATCCTGGATGGATTTGCGGGATGGAATCATGGCTCCTCGGGCTCAGTTGCGTCATTTGATGGCCGAAGTCGACACTGCTGCGGACAATGCAGAGCGCGCCTTGCGTCGCCTGCAGGCGCAGGGCGTTTCCACGACCGTTCCCGAGCGAGCACCTGCCGTCACGCCGCTGCGTGCCGGGCTCGTGCTCGCCAGCCTGCTGATGGCGGCCAAGGTCATCATCTCCAACGATTGAGCTGGCAAACGCTGCCGGGGATTTTGACCGGCGGCACAATTTGTCGCCTTGATTGTATCGGGCGTTGGGGCCAGCATCCGGCCCATGAACACGTCCTCCTTTCCCGAAACATTTCGTCTCGCGCTTTGCGCCTTCAATCTCGGCATGGGCGGCCGAAGCCGAGAAGCATTCCTTTCCGGCATTTCGCAGCGCCTTGCCCGTGCCCATGCCCAGGGTGCCGAGCTCCTGGTGCTTCCCGAATATCTCAGCGAGGCGTTTCTCGCCTGGAAGCCGAGGGGGCTGAAGCCCACTGAAGAGCTCGCCTTCATGGCGGCAGAGGCGGAAGCCCTGCTGCCGGAAATGGCTGCCCTGGTTGCTGAACATGGCGTGTCGCTCGTCGCTGGCTCCGTTCCTTGGGCAAATGGAGAGGGCGGCTTCGTCAATCGCGCGGTCGCCATGCTCGCCGACGGGCGCAGCATCGCCCATGACAAGCTCGCCCTGACGCCGTTCGAGCTCGACCGCGAAAGCTGGCTTCTTACCCCCGGCGACAAGGTGGTCCGCTTCGAATTCGCCGGCCTGTCGATGATGATGCTGATCTGCCTCGACATCGAGATGCCGGCGCTCTCCAGCCTCATCGCCCGCGATGCGCCGGATCTGCTGATCGTGCCGTCGATGACGTCCAGCCTTGCCGGCTATCACCGCGTCTTCGGCTGCGCCAAGGCGCGGGCTGTCGAGCTGATGTGCTCGGTCGCCGTCTGCGGTGTGGTGGGTGCTTCGCCCGGCACGACCCAGAACGACACGAATGTCTCCGGTGCTGCGCTCTATATCCCGTGCGAACCTTCCCTCGGCTATCGCGGGGTCGTGGCGGAGATCGCTCCGATCGATGGTACCAGGGGCGAGGAACCGCTTCTCGTCGTCGATGTCCCCGTTGCGGCCATCCGGGCCCTGCGGGCAGGTGGCGCCGAGGTCTGGCCGGGCAACTGGTCGGCGGATCACGTCACATTGTCGAGCGAATGAGCCAATGAGTTTCCCGGATAGTTCGCAAGTCTCTGGCGGCGACCGCATCAATGGTGCCGTCGTGCTGCTTGCCGGCCTCAGCGGCGGGCTGGGTGTCGCACTTTCGGCGATGGCAGCCCATGTTCCCGGCGGCGATTTGCTCTCGAACGCGGCCAACATGCTGCTCTTCCACGCGCCGGCCTTTCTGGCGTTGGCGGCGCTGAGGAACAGTGGCTTGCGTGGAATTCTGGCAGGTGCCGCATTGGTTCTTGCCGTCGGACTTGCGTTGTTTGCCGGCGATATCGCTTCGCGGGTCATGCTGGGGCACCGGCTGTTCCCGATGGCCGCGCCCGTAGGCGGCAGCCTCATGATCGCCGCCTGGGCAGGCATCGTGCTGGCCGGTATCGTGCGACTGGCGCGCCGGGCCTGAGGCCTGTCTGCGCGAGGCTGTCGCAGGTGCGACGCAAAGCCTCGACGGAATGTCGTTTTTCGGCAAGAGCGGCTGCCGGATCGGTAGCACAACGGGAGTGAGGGCGTTCGCAACGCAACTCCGCTGGTGCGGCGTTGCCCGCGCCCGCGAGAGCGCCGCCGGCAAGAGGACCGCATGACACGCTTCTCCTTCTGGGACCTGGCCTTGAAGGCCCTCAATGCCCATCAGGATTGGGGCCACCAGTGGCGCAAGCCCGATCCCAAGCCCGAATACGACGTGATCATCATCGGCGCGGGCGGCCATGGACTTGCCACCGCCTATTATCTTGCGACCGAGCACGGCATCACCAACATCGCTGTTCTGGAAAAGGGCTGGCTCGGCGGCGGCAATACGGGCCGCAACACCACCATCGTGCGGTCCAACTATCTCTGGGAAGAGAGCGAGGCGCTCTACGACCACGCGATGGACCTGTGGCAGGACCTGTCGCAGGAGCTGAACTACAACGTCATGTATTCCGCGCGCGGCGTGATGATGCTCGCCCATACGGTTCACGACATCCAGGTCTTCAAGCGCCACGTGCATGCCAACAGGCTGGCCGGCGTCCAGAACGAGTGGCTGAGCGCGGAGGAAGCCAAGGAGTTCTGTCCGCCGCTCAACATCGGCCGCAACATCCGCTATCCGGTGCTCGGCGCCGCGCTCCAGCGCAAGGGCGGCGTTGCCCGCCACGATGCAGTGGCCTGGGGCTACGCGCGCGGAGCGGACCGGCGCGGTGTCGACATCATCCAGAACTGCGCGGTCACGGGCATCCGCCGCCACGCCGACGGATCGGTTGCCGGCGTCGAGACCTCGCGCGGCTTCATCGGGGCGAAGAAGGTCGGCGTGGTCGCGGCCGGCCACACCTCGGTCGTCATGGACATGGCCGGCGTGCGTATGCCGCTGGAGTCCAATCCGCTGCAGGCGCTCGTTTCCGAGCCGGTGAAGCCCTGCTTCCCCTGTGTGGTCATGTCCAACACGGTGCACGCCTATATCTCGCAGTCGGACAAGGGAGAGCTGGTGATCGGTGCGGGTACCGACCAGTATGTCTCCTACAGCCAGACCGGCGGCCTGCAGATCACAACCCACACGGTCGATGCGATCTGCGAGCTGTTTCCGATGTTCCGCCGCATGCGCATGCTGCGCAACTGGGGTGGTATCGTCGACGTCACGCCGGACCGCTCGCCGATCATCGGCAAGACCCCGGTGCCCGGCCTTTATGTCAATTGCGGCTGGGGTACGGGCGGGTTCAAGGCGACACCGGGCTCGGGGCATGTCTTCGCCCACACCATCGCGCGGGACGAGCCGCACCCGGTCAATGCGCCGTTCACGCTGGACCGGTTCCGTACCGGCCGGCTCATCGACGAGGCGGCGGCTGCAGCCGTCGCGCATTGAGGCCCGACATGACACATCAGCCTGTGAACCTTGCCGACAAGCTCGCCCGGTTCTCCGACCACTGGTCACCGAAGATCGTCGGCTCGTTCAACGGTCACGATCTCATGGTGGTGAAGGTCAAGGGAGAGTTCACCTGGCATTCGCATCCCGATACGGATGACTTCTTTCAGGTCCTGTCCGGCAGGTTGACCATCCGCATGCGCGATGGCGATGTCACGCTCGGGCCTGGCGAACTGTTCGTTGTGCCCAAAGGCGTCGAACATTGCCCGGTCGCCGAGGTCGAAACCCACCTGTTGCTGATCGAGCCTTCCGGGACGCCGAACACCGGCGACCCGGATACCGCCGCACGCAAGATCGAGATCTAGGGGCAAGCCGATGCTGTTGATCCACTGCCCCTGCTGCGGCGTCGACCGCCCGGAGATCGAATTCCGCTATGGCGGCGAGGCGCATATCGCCCGTCCCGCGCAGCCGGCGGATCTCGACGATCATCAATGGGCCGAGTTTCTCTACATGCGAACCAACCCCAAGGGCGTGATGGCCGAGCGCTGGCGCCACGTCCATGGCTGCGGCCGCTTCTTTAATGCGCTGCGCGACACGGTCAGCGACCGCTTCATCGCCGTCTACAAGACCGGCGAGCAGCGCCCGGATAGCGCCGCCGCCAGCGGGGAGGGCGCCCGATGACCGCCTCCTTCCGCACTTCGAAGGGCGGGCGCATCGACCGCGCGAAATCCGTCACATTCACCTTCGACGGCAAGACGCTGACCGGGCAGGCCGGCGACACGCTGGCCTCGGCGCTGCTCGCCAACGGCATTCATCTCGTCGGCCGCTCGTTCAAGTATCACCGCCCGCGCGGCATCGTGACCGCGGGTTCCGAGGAGCCCAACGCACTGGTGGGCGTGGCAAAGTCTGCAGCGGCCGCTGCTGCCGGCCAGAGCGTTCCCAATCTGCGGGCCACCCAGGTCGAAATCCACGAGGGAATGGTCGTCGTCAGCCAGAACCGCTGGCCTTCGCTCGCCTTCGACATCGGCGCGGTCAACGACCGCCTGTCGCCGTTCTTCGTCGCCGGCTTCTACTACAAGACCTTCATGTGGCCGAAGAGCTTCTGGAACCGGGTCTACGAGCCGTTCATCCGTGCCGCAGCGGGCCTCGGCAAGGCGCCGACCGCGCCGGACCCGGACCGCTATGCCAACCGCTATGCCCATTGCGACGTGCTCGTCGCCGGCAGCGGCCCGGCCGGACTGGCGGCGGCGCTGACCGCGGCGCGCTCGGGTGCGCGGGTGATCCTTGCCGACGAGCAGGGGGAGCCGGGAGGTTCGCTGCTGCATGATGTTGGCGCAGAGACCGACGGCCGACCCGCGGCCGAGTGGGTGTCCGCCGCGATTGCCGAACTTGCGAGCAACGACCGCGTCACGCTACTGCCGCGCACCACCGTCTTCGGCTACTTCAACCAGAACTTCGTCGCACTTGCCGAGCGCGTCACCGACCACCTTGCCGATCCGGATCCCTCCCTTCCGCGCGAGCGCCTGTGGCAGGTGCGCGCACGCCAGGTAGTGCTCGCCACCGGCGCCATCGAGCGGCCGCTGGTCTTCCCCGAGAACGACCGTCCTGGCGTCATGATGGCCGAGGCAGGCCGTATCTATGCCAACCGCTTCGGCGTGCTGCCGGGCCGGGCAATTGCCGTCGCGACGGCGTGCGACAGCGCATGGCGCGCCGCCTTCGACATCAAGGCGCTCGGCGGCAATGTGGTCGCTATCCTGGACATGCGGACCGATGTGGATCCGGCGTTGAAGGAGAAGGCCCGGGCCCATTCCATCCGGGTGGAAACCGGCTGCACCGTCACCGGCGTGAAGGGCACGAAGAGGATCGAGGGTGTTCGACTCGGTCGCATATCCGGCGACACCGTCTCGTCCGCCGGCAGCCTTGCCTGCGACTGCCTGCTGATGTCCGGCGGCTGGACGCCCAATGTCAGCCTGCATTCGCAGGCACGCGGCAAGCTCGACTGGCACGCGGACAAGGGCGCTTTCCTGCCCGGCGAACCGATCCAGGCGCAGCGCTCGGCCGGCAGCTGCCGCGGCATCGACGGGCTAGCCCAGGTGCTGGCCGACGGCGCGCGCGCCGGCGCGGAAGCAGCGCAAGCCGCGACCGGAAACCCGACCGACATCCTGGCCTTTTCCGCCAGCGGCGGCGAAGCCTCGTCCGGCTGGTGGCTCGGAGCCGTGCCGCATGACCGGGATGCGTCCCGCGTGCGTGCCTTTGTCGACTTCCAGAACGATGTGACGGCAAAGGATGTGAAGCTTGCCGTGCGCGAAGGCATGCATTCTATCGAGCACATCAAGCGCTACACCACGACCGGCATGGCGACCGATCAGGGGCGCCTCTCCAACATGAACGCGCTCTCCATCGCCTCGACCGCGCTGGCCAACGAGATCCCGCAAGTCGGCCTCACCACCTTCCGCCAGCCCTATACGCCGGTGACTTTCGGCACGCTGGCGACGACCTCGCGGGGCGATCTGTTCGATCCGGTCCGCCGCACGGCGATCCACGACTGGGCTGCGGCGCAAGGCGCGGCCTTCGAAGACGTGAGCTTGTGGAAGCGCGCCTGGTACTTCGCCAGACGCGGAGAGGACATGCATGCCGCGGTCCTGCGCGAGTGTCGTACGGTGCGCGAGAGTGTCGGCATCTTCGACGCCTCGACCCTCGGCAAGATCGAGGTGGTCGGGCCGGATGCTGCTGAATTTCTCGAGCGCATCTACACCAATCCCTGGAAGAAGCTCGGGGTCGGGCGTCTGCGCTACGGGCTAATGCTCAACGAGGCCGGCTTCATCATGGACGACGGCGTCGTCGGCCGAATTGCCGAGGATCGCTTCCACGTCACCACGACGACCGGTGGTGCGCCGCGCGTCCTGTCCCACATGGAGGACTATCTCCAGACCGAGTGGGCGGATCTCAAGGTCTGGCTGACCTCCACCACCGAGCAGTGGGCGGTGATCGCGGTGCAGGGGCCGAAGGCGCGCGAGGCCATCGCGCCGCTCGTCGACGACATCGACCTTGCCACCGAAGCGATGCCGCACATGTCGGTGCGTCAGGGGCATGTCATGGGCGGCATTCCCTGCCGGTTGTTCCGTATGAGCTTCACCGGCGAGGCGGGCTACGAGATCAACGTGCCTCCCTCGCGCGCCCGTCAGGTCTGGGATGCGGTCTTCGCCAATGTCGAGCGGCTCGGCGGCTGCGCCTACGGCACGGAGACGATGCACGTCCTGCGCGCCGAGAAGGGCTACATCATTGTCGGCCAGGAGACCGACGGCACGGTAACGCCCGACGATGTCGGCATGTCCTGGGCCATCGGCAAGAACAAGCCGGACTTCGTCGGAAAGCGGTCGCTGGCCCGGCCTGACCTCGTGGCCCCGGGCCGAAAGCAGCTTGTCGGCCTGCTGACGAAGGACGGCAAGGCGCTGCTTGAGGAGGGGGCGCAAGTCACCGTGGAAGCTGATCCGGCGCCGCGCACGCCGGCGCTGGGTCATGTCACCTCGTCCTACATGTCCGCCGCTGCCGGCCGGCCGATCGCGCTGGCGATGATCGCAAACGGCCGTGCGCGTCACGGCGAAACCCTGCATGTGCCGCTGTCGGGCGGGGCGATTGCCGTCGAGGTGGTCCCGCCGCTTTTTGTCGATCCGGAAGGAAACCGGCTCAATGCCTGACGCCCTGTTTCACGCGCCGGCCGAGACGCTGGCACTGTCGCCACGCGTCGGAGCGGAAACCTCGCTCCGCCGGGCTGCAACGCTGGTCCGCTTTGTTTTCCGGGGCGATGCCCCCGCGGCCGCAAAGGCAGGAGCTGTCTTCGGCGTCGCCCTGCCGCAATCGCCTCTTGCCGCCGAAAGCACCGGCGAGCGCGCCGCGCTGTGGCAGGGGCCGGACGAGTGGCTGCTGCTGGCTCGCCCGTCCATGGATGGACCTCAGGCGGTCGACGCGTTGGCGCGCAGCCTTGCCGGAGAGATCGCCACGGCGCTCGGTGATGCGCCGCACTCGCTTGTCGATGTCTCGGAGCGCAATGTTGCCTTGCTGCTGGAAGGGCCGGGCGCTGCCGACCTTCTCAACGCGCATGTGTTTCTGGATCTCGAACCGGCCGCCTTTCCGGTCGGCATGGTGACTCGCACGCTTTTCACCAAGGCGGAGATCGTTCTGTGGCGTACAGGCGAGCAGAATTTCGCCGTCGAGTGCTGGTCGAGCTTTGCGCCCTATGTCGAGGGACATCTCGCCGAGGCCTGATCCGGTCACGGCTCTTGCACAAAAACAGCAGGAAATTGGGCGGTACCGGCCGGTGCCGCCCGTTTTGTTTTGAAAGCGGTCTTGCGCGGCGGCGGCGGTCGTGGTGAATGAGCAGGCCGCTGCCCCGACCGACGGGACGGGCCGGCTCTCGGAGAAACGGCACGCTGTCGCCGCGGGTGACCACCGGTCAGGACACGCGATCCGCATTCTGCCGGTTGGCTCGGGAGCGCCCGGGCTTGTTTCTGGCTCAGCCCCTCCAGGCCTTTCCAGTAGTGTCGTCATCGGCTCGGCTCGCCAGCCAGCGATGATCTCCGCAAACTATCGCTGCCCGATGCACACACGCTATGATACTCGGCAGCTTGCAAAGATGGTGACCATGACGCCGAATATCGATCCCAGTTCCACATCCCCGATCGCGGGGATACATCCGGCCTTGGCTTCCGCCCTGGAGGCGAAGGGGTACAACCAGCTGACTCCGGTCCAGCTGGAGATGACGAACGAGAAGTATGGCGAAGCCGATCTTCTCGTTTCGGCTCAGACCGGGTCGGGAAAGACGATCGCCTTCGGCATTGCCATCGCGTCGACCCTGCTTGGCAGCGCGACACGCTTTGACGCCGCCGGCGCGCCGCTCGGCCTGATCATCGCTCCGACGCGCGAACTTGCCATTCAGGTGCAGCGGGAGCTTGCCTGGCTCTATGCGGAGACGCAGATCAGGATCGCGACCTGCGTCGGCGGCATGGACATCCGCACTGAGCGCCGCGCACTGGAACGCGGCGCCCACCTTGTGGTCGGCACGCCCGGCCGCCTGCGCGACCATATCACGCGCGGCGTGCTGGACCTTGGCGGTATTCGCGCGGTGGTGCTCGACGAAGCCGACGAGATGCTGGATCTCGGTTTTCGCGACGACCTGGAGTTCATCCTCGGTGCATCGCCTAAGGAGCGCCGGACACTTCTGTTCTCGGCGACCGTCAGGCGTGGCATTGCCGAGCTGGCCAAGACGGTGCAGACCGATGCGGTGCGTGTCGCGACAATCGCGACCACCGAGCAGCATGCCGACATCGACTATCAACTGATGCTGGTCCGGCGCGACGAGCGCGAACACGCGATCATCAACACGTTGCTGGAATCCGACAGCAAGAGCGCTCTGGTGTTCTGCCACACGCGCGAAGCGGTTCGCCATCTCACGGCGCGCCTCGTCAATCGCGGGTTCTCCGTGGTGTCGCTTTCTGGTGAGATGGCGCAATCGGAGCGGTCAAACGCGCTGCAGTCCATGCGCGACGGACGTGCGCGCGTCTGCGTGGCGACCGATGTGGCGGCACGCGGCATCGATCTTCCAAACCTCGACCTCGTGGTTCACGCCGACTTGCCGAGCAAGCCGGAGACGCTGCTGCACCGTTCCGGTCGCACCGGGCGCGCCGGCCGCAAGGGCATCTGCGTTCTCATTGTTCCGGAACACAGGCGAGGTGCCGCTCAGCGCGTGCTGGCAATGGCACAGCTGACAGCGACCATGCGCGCAGCTCCCGGCATTGCGGAGATCGAGGCGCGCTATCGCCGGCAGATCCTCGATTCTGCCGTTTCGGCGGCGCTGCCCGATGAGCTGGAGGCGGATTTCGTGGCCGAGTTGCTGGAGCGCGCCGGACCGCAGCGTATCGCGGCCGCGTTCCTCCGCCAGCATCTGGCCGCGCATCCGGTTCCGGAGGATCTCTTGCCGCTTCCCGCGGAAGCGCTGCAGAGCCGCGGCCCCAGCCGTGCCAATCGGTTTGGCGAGGACCGTGCGCCGGGTCGCGAGCCGCGTGGTCCGAGCATGGAGGACGGCGTGTGGTTCACCATCTCGCTTGGGCGCAGGCAACGTGCCGACCCGAAGTTCCTGCTGCCGATGATCTGCAACGCCGGCGGCGTGACCAAGCGGGATGTCGGTGCGATCCGGATCGACGATAACGAAACCCGTTTCGAGATTTCCGCCGACAAGGCCGGCAGCTATGCTTGGCAGATCTTGCAGCCTGGTAGCCTCGAGAAGGGCATCAGGATCGCGCCGGTCGGCGAGGTGCGCATGTCGCCGCGGCAGTTCAAACCGAAGTTCAAGCAGGACGGAAAGCAGGACGGCAAACCGCCCCGCAAACACCGGCCGGCGGCGGCCGATCACGGCAAGCCGCCCAAGCACAAGGGCCGCAAGCCGAAGCGCCCTGATTGATCGGAGCGATCCGCTCGGCCGGGTGGACCTGACAGGTTGCAAGACCTGTTGGCCCGCCCGGTTATGGACGAGCCTCAGGCCGTCAACGTCTCGCGGCGTGACTTTGCCCTTCACTTGGAAGACCCGCTCGCCGGAGTGTATCTCCTGGCAGCCAGGACTGCCGCCGTATCGCTGGCCGCAGTTCGTGTCAGCGCGTTTGTGCGACCTTTAATTGCATTGTTTTTGAGATATTTATCTTTCGTTGAGGCGCTTTGTGCGTAGGTGTCGCTGTTGAACCGGCAGCCCCGGCGCATCCCCGCTCGGGGCGTGCATCGGAAGGGCCCGGGGGGAGCCGGCCGAAGCGGCTGGCCGGGAGAAGGAAATCCAAATGTGTGACGATCACGACTTCACCCTATCGCGGCGCGGCTTGCTGGGGCTCGGTGCGGCGGCAGCAACGACCGCCTTTGCTGGTGGCTTCGCACTGCCGGGCAAGGCAAGCGCTCAACAGGCGGCCGGCGCTCCCAACGACATTTCTCCCGAGGAGGCGCTGGCGCGGCTTGTCGAGGGCAACGCGCGCTATGTCGCCGATTCCGGCTGCAACAGCGATTTCTCCGTGGGCCGTGCCGCGCGCGCGGGAGTGCAGTATCCCTTTGCCGGAATCCTGTCCTGCGCCGACTCGCGCGTCGCCCCGGAACTGGTCTTCGATCACGGACCGGGCGAGCTTTTCGTCATGCGTGTCGCCGGCAATTTCGTCGATGTCAGTGGCCTTGCCAGCATCGAGTATGGCGTCGCCGTTCTGGGCATCCCGCTTCTCGTCGTGATGGGGCACACCAATTGCGGCGCCGTCTCCGCCACCATCAATGTGGTGAAGGAGGGAACGGAGCTGCCGGGGCACCTGCCGGATCTCGTCGGCATGCTGAAGCCGGGCGTTGAGGCAGCGCTGGCCGAAAAGCCGGCCGATCCGCTCGCCGCCGCGACCCGTGCCAACGTCGTCCACAATGTCGAGAAGTTGAAGGCGGCCGGACCGATCGTTGCCGAGGCGGTTGCTGCGGGCAAGGTTCGCGTCGTCGGCGCGATCTATGACATTGCCACCGGCAAGGTCGAGTTCATCTGACCTTTATGCATTGGCGGCGCGAGGATCTCCGCGCCGCCATCTTCTTTTGTCTGCTTTCTCGCAGGCCTCAGGCGAAGCCGCGCTTCTTCAGCAGCGGGCCGGCATCTGGCAGCGCGCCCCGGAAAGCGACGTAGGCATCCTTCGGATCCTGCCGCCCGCCGGCGGAATAGATCGCATCGCGCAGGCGCCGGGCCAGTTCGGCATTGAAGATGTCACCGGTTTCTTCGAAGGCGGTGAAGGCATCCGCGTCCATCACTTCCGACCACATGTAGCTGTAGTAGCCGGCTGAATAGCCGTCGCCCGAGAACACGTGCGCAAAGTGCGTCGGCCGGTGGCGCATGGTGATTTCCGCCGGCATGCCGATGCGGCTCAGCGTTTCGTGCTCCAGTGCAGCAATATCCGCCTCGCCATGGGCCTGGCGGGTATGCACGTCGAGGTCGAAGAGCGCCGAAGAGAGATACTCGACCGTCGAAAAGCCCTGATTGAAGTTGCGGGCGGCCAGCACGCGCTCCATCAGCTCGGCCGGCATTGGCTCGCCCGTCTCCACATGTACGGCAAAGCGCGACAGCACCTCCGGCTCGGAAAGCCAGTGCTCGTAGAGCTGCGAGGGCAGCTCCACGAAGTCGCGCGCAACGGAGGTTCCGGAGATCATCGGATAGGTCACGTCCGAGAGCAGGCCGTGCAGGGCATGGCCGAACTCATGGAACAGCGTGCGTGCATCGTCGAAGGTCAGCAGCGTCGGCTGACCCTTCGGCGCCTTGGCGAAGTTCATCACGTTGACGATGATCGGGCGGATGTTGCTGGCGAGCTTCTCCTGACGGCGATACGCGCTCATCCAGGCGCCGCTGCGCTTGGTCGAGCGGTTGAAGTAGTCGCCGAGAAACAGGCCGACATGATCGCCATCCGCGTCCAGCACTTCGAAGGCGCGCACGTCCGGATGATAGAGCTTCAGCCCCTCGACCTCGCGGAAGGTCAGGCCGAACAGCCGCCCGGCGGTATGGAAGGCCGCCTCGATCATCTTTTCCAGCTGGAAATACGGCTTGAGCTCGGCCTCATCGAGCGCGTGGTCACGCTGGCGCAGCTTTTCCGCATAGAAACGCCAGTCCCAGGGCGAGATGGCGATATTGTCGCCGCTCTCGGCCGCAAGCGCCTGCAGGGCCTCTGCCTCCTTGCGTGCCTGCGCCACGGCCGGGGTCCACACGGTCTCCAGCAGTTCGCGCACCGCCTGCGGCGTACCGGCCATCGTGTCGTCGAGCTTGTACGCGGCGAAACTGTCGAAACCGAGCAGGCGCGCACGCTCGTCGCGCAGTTTCAGGATCTCGGCGATGATCGTGCGATTGTCGGTGTCGCCCCCCATCTCGCCGCGCGAGATCCAGGCCTTGAACGCCGTCTCGCGCAGGTCGCGACGGGTCGAAAACTGCAGGAAGGGCTCGATCAGTGAACGCGACAGGGTGATGACATGCTTGCCCGGATGGCCGCGTTCGCTGGCAGCCTCAGCCGCCGCCTGACGCAGGAATCCGGGCAGGCCTGCCAGATCCTCCTCGCTTTCCAGCAGCAGCTGATAGCCGGCCTCATCCGCCAGCACATTCTGGGAGAACTGCGTGCCGAGCACCGCAAGCCGCTGGGTGATTTCGGCCATGCGGGTTCGTCCCGCTTCGTCCAGTGCCGCGCCGGCACGGGTAAACATGCGGTGGTAGCGCTCCAGGACGCGCGCCTGTTCCTCATCAAGGCCCAGCGTGTCTCGTGCCTCCCAAAGGGCCGCGACCCGGGCATGGAGAGCCTGGTTGAGCAGCGTTTCGCTGGAATGACGGGCAAGCTTGGGCGCAATGTCGCGCTCGATCCGCTGCAGCTCTTCGGACGTGTGGCTTCCCGCAAGGTTGAAGAACACCGACGCAACGCGCGTCAGCTCGCGCCCCGACAGTTCCATCGCCTCGATCGTGTTGGCAAAGCTCGGCGTCTCCGGGCTGTCGGCAATCTGGTTTACGGCCTGCCGCGCCAGCGTCAGGGCCGCCTCGAAGGCCGTTTCGTAGTGCCACGGCTCGATCTCGCCGAACGGCGGGAGCCCGAATGGGGCGGTCCACTCGGCAAGCAATGGGTTGCGATCGGCGACGGATGCGTCGGTCATGAACTGGATCCTTGAAACTTGGCCCAAAAAGGGGAGACGCCGGCGCGAGCCGGCAGCGTCACGCAGCAATATGGGATTGCCCGGATCGCCTGTCAGCCCCTGCATTGGCGTGCGGGAGCTACAATCCCGCCCACATGAGCGCCAGCGAGACGGTGATCACGCCGGCGGTGGTCGACAGCAGGATGGCTGCTGAGAGTTGCTGGAGGAAGATGCCGTATCGCTCTGCAACGACAAAGACGTTTCCGGCGATGGGGAGCGATGCGATCACGACCAGAATGGCGGTTTCGGCTGCACCGAGGCCGAACAGCATCGCCGAGGTCAGGACGGCGAGCGGATGCACAAGCAGTTTCATCACGATCATCAGCGAGATGACGCGCGCCTCGCCTTCGACCCGCCTGGAGGCAAGCTGCACACCGAGCGAGAAAAGCGCCGTCGCGCCCGCCGCATCACCGAGGAAGTTCAGCAGGTTGTCGCCCGCTTGCGGGAGCTTGCCTCCGGCCAGCGACAGGAGCGTGCCGCCAACGATCGCAAGCACGAAGGGATTGAAGATGACGCCCTTCGCCACGGTGGCGATCAACCGCCAGCTCGCACCCTTGCCCGACGCCCATTCCAACAGGCCGATGCAGAGCGGGATGAAAATCGTCAGGTCGAGAACCAGCACCACCGCCATCGGCGCAGCGGCCCGTTCTCCGAACGCCGCCAGCATCAATGGCAGGCCGAGAAAACCGATATTGCCGATTGTTGCGGCTTGGCCGCTGACCGCCATTTCGGCCAGCCCGCCGCCGCACAGGAGGCGCATCGCCAGCATGGCAACCGCAAAGGTGGCGCCGCCCGCCAGCACCCATACCGGCACCATCGGCCCTGTCAGGGCGGCGATGATGTCCTGTCCGGCGAGTGCCCGGATCACCAGCGCCGGCATTGCGAAATTGAAGACGAAGACGTTCAGGCTGCGCACCGCCCCGTCCGGCATCCAGCCACGTTTTGCTGCAAAGAAACCGAAGGCAATGACGGCGAAAAAGGGTCCCGTGATCGAGAGCGTCAGGAGCATGACGTTGCAATCCTTGGTTGAAATGACAGTGGAGGCTCCGGCGCGCCTTGGCTTGAATGCGAGGGATTGGACTCAGGATTCGTTAAGAGGGGACGCGGATACTGTGCAGATCATGTCCGCCCTGTCCATCTCCCTTTCAGGCCTTCAGGCCGCCGGCCAGCGCTTCGAAGCCTCCGCGCGCCGCATCGTCGCGGCCGGTGCCGAGGCGGGCAACGCATTGGTCGAAGCGAGCGGCAACGGAGCAGGCCAGGCCGGCGGGCAGGGAGGCGCTCCGGCGATGGGAGCACCCGGGATCGGCTTCTCGCCCGACATGGCGGGGGCAATGGTCGACATGATGCAGGCGGAAAACGCCTTCAAGGCAAATGCGCGAGTCGCTGGCCGCATCAGCGACATGCAGAAGGCCTATCTCGACATGATGGCCGAGCGTACCGACCGCTGAGCCGCCTCAAGGCACGAGCCAGCGGCCTTTCCATTCAGGCTTTCCCGCATTCTTCTCGTCGGCCTCGAAGACCGCGCGCCGATGGCCCGCATGGGCCAGATGCAGCCATTCGATACGGTGGATGCGGGCGAGCAGGATGCAGAACTGGCCGCGTCCCTCGTCGGCCGCGCCGTGATCGAACGCGACGTCCTCCGGATGCTCTACCTCGCTGCCTGGCGCTGCCGTGACCCGGTAGCAGATCCGGCTGAACGAGCGCGACGCAGCCCAGGCCGCATCGACCTCATCTCCTTCCATCTCTATCGACAGGCTGGCGGCAAGGCGCAGCTGGATGCCGGACGGCTTGTCATAGATGTGGATGGCGCCGGAGGGACTGCGAGCCACTTGTGCGATCTTGGCGCTGCGGCGGTCTGTATGAAAACGCAGCAGCCGGCGCTCGGGCTCGGCGGCGCGCAACACCATGGTGCGCAACTCGGGCAAGCCCTGCTCGTCCAGCGTGGCAACGGTGGGAACATGAAA
Source organism: Stappia sp. 28M-7 (assembly GCF_014252955.1). Taxonomy (NCBI): domain Bacteria; kingdom Pseudomonadati; phylum Pseudomonadota; class Alphaproteobacteria; order Hyphomicrobiales; family Stappiaceae; genus Stappia; species Stappia quadratibracata. Next base: position 2,297,790 of record NZ_JACMIA010000001.1, read on the forward strand.
GGCCGAGTGCCGCGAGGCCGCACCCTCTTGCAGCAGCCGCCAGCATTCGGCCAACGTAAGCTCTAGATCGTCGCGAAAGGCAGGAAGCGGTTCGCCGGTCATTTCGCCCAGCCTCAGACCTTGTAGAAGTCGCGATACCACTCGACGAAGGCACGCACGCCGTCTTCCACAGACGTGCGGGGACGGAAGCCCGTCGCCTGCGTCAGGTCGTCGACATCCGCCCAGGTGGCTAGAACATCGCCTGGCTGCAGCGGCATGAGGTTGCGGATCGCCTTTACCCCGCACGCCGCCTCGATGGCGTCGACATAGCGCAGCAGCTTCACCGGCTCGGAGTTGCCGATATTGTGGATCCGGTAGGGGGCCGAGCTGGTCGCCGGATCGGAGGTCGCCGCATCCCACCCTTCGTTCACCGCCGGCGGGCGCTCGGCGATGCGCACGATGCCCTCGACGATGTCGTCGACATAGGTGAAGTCGCGCAGCATCTCGCCATTGTTGTAGATGTCGATCGGCTCGCCCGACAGGATCGCGCGGGTGAACCTGTAGAGCGCCATGTCCGGCCGCGCCCAGGGGCCGTAGACGGTGAAGAAGCGCAGGCCGGTGAGCGGAATGCGGAAGAGGTGGGCGTAGCTGTGCGCCATCGCCTCGTTCGCCTTCTTCGTCGCCGCATAGAGCGAGATCGGATGGTTGCCGCCACGATGGGGCGACAGCGGCATCGTCTCGTCGAGGCCGTAGATGGAGGAGGTGGAGGCGAAGACCACATGGTCGACCGGATACGCGCGGGCCGCCTCCAGCACGGTTAGGAAGCCGGTGACATTGGCATCCACATAGGCCTGCGGCGCCTCCAGCGAGTAGCGCACGCCCGGCTGGGCCGCCAGATGGACGATGCGCTCCGGCGCGTGCTCGGCCATCAGCGCCATCACCGCATCGCGGTCCTCCAGCGAGATCCGCGCCTCGATGAAGTTCGGATGCTGACGCAGGATCTCGACCCGCGCTTCCTTCAGCGCCGGATCGTAATAGGGGCTGACGCAATCGAGGCCGATCACCTGCCATCCGTCGGCAAGCAGGCGGCTCGCCAGATGAAAGCCGATGAAGCCCGCAGACCCGGTGACGAGAACCTTGCGCATGCGTTTTCCCGCTCAGCCGTCGAGCAGCGACTGCAGCAATGGCCGCAGTTCGCGGGCCAGTTCCTCGTCCTCCAGCGCGAAGGCGATGTTGGCGGCAAGGAAGCCGGACTTGGAGCCGCAATCGTAGGTCTCGCCCTCGAAGCGCAGGCCGGTGAAGGGCTGCATGCCCATCAGCGACAGCATCGCATCGGTAAGCTGGATTTCGCCGCCGGCGCCCGTCTCCTGGCTGCCAAGCAGCTGGAAGATCTCCGGCTGCAGGATGTAGCGGCCGTTGATGAACAGGTTGGTCGGCGCGGTGCCCGGCGCCGGCTTCTCCACCATGCCGGTGATCGTGAAGGTGCGCGCACTCGGGTCGCCGTCGACCTCGACGATGCCGTAGTTCTGGGTCTGGTCCTCCGGCACGGCCTCGACCGAGATCACGTTGCCGCCGCTCTGGTTGTAGACCTCGACCATCTGCGACAGACAGCCCGGCTCGGACTTCATCAGCATGTCGGGAAGCAGGATCGCGAAGGGCTCGTTGCCGATGATGTCGCGAGCGCACCAGATGGCGTGGCCAAGGCCCAGGGGCTCCTGCTGGCGGGTGAAGCTGGTGGTGCCGGGCATCGGGCGGATCGCCTCGAGCAGCTTCAGCGCCGATGCCTTGGAGCGGGACCGCAGCGTGTCCTCCAGCTCGTAGGCGATGTCGAAATGATCCTCGATCACGTGCTTGTTGCGCCCGGTGACGAAGACGATGTGCTCGATGCCGGCATTGCGCGCCTCGTCGACCACATACTGGATGATCGGCCGGTCGACGATGGTCAGCATCTCCTTGGGGAGGGCCTTCGTCGCGGGCAGGAAACGGGTGCCAAGGCCTGCCACCGGAAGGACTGCCTTGCGGATCTTCTTGTTCTGCATAAAGCGCGTTTTCCGTGTCTGGTGGAATCGGGAGGCGGCACGGGCCGCAAGGTAACCTGAAAGGATGACGGAACCAAGTTGGCGAAAAGAATGTCGGCACAACGGCTTCGCGCCGCAGCCGCCGAACGATGACACGAGGATTGCGGCAAGGATCGGGCAGCCGCGATGGCATGTAGGGCGCGCGAGATGCTTGCACCGGCTCGCCATGCGGACTACTGACGGGCGGAACGCGCCAGCGGGCGGGGCGGGCCGGAAGATCGGCCAGGTCCAGCAGGAGATACGAGCTGCCATGAACCAGACGTGCAATGGAACCGTGACGGTCGGGAATGTCGCCTTCGCGCAGGACGCGCCGCTGTCGCTGATCGCCGGCCCCTGCCAGATGGAAAGCCGGGCGCATGTGCTGGAATGCGCCGCCGCGGTGAAGGAAATCGCCGACAGCCTCGGCATTTCCGTCGTCTTCAAGGCCTCCTTCGACAAGGCCAACCGCACCTCCATCGCCGCCTCGCGCGGCGTCGGCCTCAGCGAGGCGCTGCCGGTCTTTGCCGAGATCCGCGAAACTTATGGCATGCCGGTGCTGACCGACATCCACTCCGCCGACCAGTGCGCCCCGGTGGCCGAGGTCGTCGACGTGCTGCAGATCCCGGCGTTCCTCTGCCGCCAGACCGACCTGCTGGTCGCCGCCGCAAAGACCGGCGCGGTCGTCAACGTCAAGAAGGGCCAGTTCCTCGCCCCTTGGGACATGAAGAACGTGCTCGCCAAGATCGTCGAGACCGGCAATCCCAACGTGCTCCTGACCGAGCGCGGCGCCTCCTTCGGCTACAACACGCTGGTGTCCGACATGCGCGCGCTGCCGATCATGGCGCAGACCGGCGCGCCGGTCGTGTTCGACGCGACCCACTCGGTGCAGCAGCCGGGCGGGCAGGGCACCTCCTCGGGCGGCGACCGCACCATGGTGGCGGTGCTGGCGCGCGCGGCCGTGGCCGTCGGCGTTGCCGGCGTCTTCATCGAGACCCATCCGGACCCGGACAACACCATCTCCTCCGACGGGCCGAACATGATCGCGCTCAAGGACCTGAAGGACCTTCTGTCCGACCTGATGGCCTTCGACCGCATCGCCAAGTCGCGCCCGCGCGGCATCTGACACGGCCTTTTCCTTGTCGCCCGGCTCGGCTAGGAACAGCCGGACGGGGACAAGTCTGACCACCCTTTTGGAAAGTCCCACCCGCAGGGAGACGAGAATGACCGCAATTGTCGACATCACCGCCCGCGAGATCCTCGACAGCCGGGGCAACCCGACCGTCGAGGTCGACGTGCATCTGGAAGACGGCGCCTTCGGGCGGGCCGCGGTGCCCTCCGGCGCCTCGACCGGCGCGCATGAGGCGGTGGAGCTGCGCGACGGCGGCGCCCGCTACCTCGGCAAGGGCGTGCAGAAGGCTGTCGACGCGGCCAACACCGAGATCTTTGACGCTATCGGCGGCCTCGACGCGGAAGACCAGATCAAGATCGACGAGGCGATGATCGCCCTCGACGGCACGCCGAACAAGGCGCGTCTCGGCGCCAACGCCATCCTCGGCGTGTCGCTGGCCGTCGCCCGCGCCGCGGCCCAGTCGGCCGGCCTGCCGCTCTACCGCTATGTGGGCGGCGCCGGCGCGCGCCTGCTGCCCGTGCCGATGATGAACATCATCAACGGCGGCGCCCATGCGGACAACCCGATCGACGTGCAGGAATTCATGATCATGCCGGTCGGCGCCGAAACGTTGACTGAGGCCGTGCGCATGGGCTCGGAAGTCTTCCACACCCTGAAGAAGGGCCTGAAGGACGCCGGCCACAACACCAATGTCGGCGACGAGGGCGGCTTCGCCCCGAACCTTGCCTCGACCGAGGACGCGCTCGGCTTCATCATGAAGTCCATCGAGAAGGCCGGCTATCGCCCGGGCGAGGACATTTGCCTGGCGCTCGACGCCGCCTCCACGGAGTTCTTCAAGGACGGCAAGTATCACCTCGACGGCGAGGGCAAGGTGCTCGGCCCGGACGAGATGGCCGCCTATCTCGCCGATTTCGTCGGTCGCTACCCGATCATCTCCATCGAGGACGGCATGGCCGAGGACGACTGGGCCGGCTGGAAGGCGCTGACCGATCTGGTCGGCTCCAAGTGCCAGCTGGTCGGCGACGATCTCTTCGTCACCAATTCGGTGCGCCTGCGCGAGGGCATCAAGAAGGGCGTCGCCAACTCGATCCTGGTCAAGGTCAATCAGATCGGCACCCTGACGGAGACGCTGGACGCGGTCGACACCGCGCACAAGGCGGCCTACACCGCCGTCATGTCGCACCGTTCGGGCGAGACCGAGGACAGCACCATCGCCGACCTCGCCGTCGCCACCAATTGCGGGCAGATCAAGACCGGTTCGCTGGCCCGCTCCGACCGGCTCGCCAAGTACAACCAGCTCATCCGCATCGAGGAAGAGCTGGGCGAGCAGGCCCGCTACGCCGGCCGCAGTATCCTGAAGGGCTGACCGGCTCTCACGCGTCACCGCCTGAAACACCGAAACCCGGTGCGCACCCCGCGCACCGGGTTTTTGTTTGGGGAAGTTTAAGTGTTCGGTGTTGAGGCGTCGTGGCCGCGCTGCGGGAGGGTGCCTTTGGAGCATAGATAGCGACCGCTGAGTGGATACGTGGCATGAGCAATCACTTCTCGTTGCTTGCTGAGCTAGCTGATGAATTTAACGAAATAGTATGCCGATTATTCGGCCAAACTGCCACCATAGATCTAAATTTTCGTTGAAAATTACTGAGATTTCTTAAATGAAACTTTATCAATTCATGAATTTAATTGGGTTGATATTACCAAGGGTATAATCTTCCCAATTTCAAGTAAGAAATCAATGCTCATTTCCGTGTCGTATCTATCAATGGGCCACAATCTGATTCCTGAAAGGGTCGGGTCCACATCCGCTTCGTGAGCAATTTTATTCCTTCTGGCCCAAATGCTCTTGAGCTGACCTTTCAGGTTTTTTGAGCTCAAATGCTGTTCTTGTGGTTTATCGGAGTTGAATTGGATTTCAATAATCGTCCACGGATCCTGGCAGAAACAAGAAAGTATCTCAGCCAACTTGGATGGGTCAACAAAAGATTTAAACGAATTACTTCTTCTTAGCTCGGCTTCTGTAGCCCTTATTCTTTCTTCTTCATCCAAAATTGTAATAATATTCATTGGTATTGAGATATTTCTTGTTAAAATATTCTGATGAAATCTGTACCTCGACTCTATGGCAACTGCTTCATGGGCAAAGAAATCAAATGAACTAACGGCCTGTATATAGGCTGAGCGCAATGCGTCGTCATTAGCCGCGGTATTCGGACGAATGGCGTTCAGCGCATCATATAAGTTTACCATTTCTCGGGCACGGCTAATAGCATGCTCGAATGTTGCGGTTGCATCTGAAAAGCGGACCATTTTACAATTTATCCGTTAGATCTATGATTTTCTTAGCGCCATGAAAAAATTTCTGCTGTACGTCCTCAATTTTCTCTCTGTAGGAATCTGCTACTGTGCCGCGAAATTTAGTATCCTTGTCCAAATCTATAGCGAAAACTGGCTTCGCTAATTCTTGTGCAATCGCTATTAGGCCGTCCAGCGAGCTAATTTCCATCAGAAATCTATCTGCGGGTGCTTCGGCTTCTATATATATCTGGCCATCCAGCAACATGCCTGAGGAATCCAGTGCTCCTAAAAGGTCAGTTTTCATTGTAAGTATAAGACGTTCAAACCATTTCTGAAATGCAGCCGTTGGTCTCGCTTCCTCATCCCCTCGAGCTCTTTTGCGAAAATTCTGAACAATAGATCCCAGATACTTGGGTGTAATATCCGGAAATGGATAATCGGCAGCTCTCAAAATAGAATTTCCTGCTGCCTTCTTTCGCCAGTCGGCCCATTTCGGCAAGGTCCTAGCTAAGGACCTCAGTGCCATAGACGAATAAAGATCGGGGGCCATAGGTATAATGAAGGCATCGCTTGTCATAAATAAGTTCTGATTTATTGCGCCTAAACTGGGGCTCATATCAATCAGGGCTATATCAATATTATAAAGCCCGCCTGAAGAAGCGATGGCTTGATGAAGTGCCCCCGGAATATTCTGTAACGCCGAGAGCGTATTACTCAATTCGTGCGCTACCGCAAGCTGGCTCTCGTATTCTGACAAACCAACGTGGCCAGGGAATAGAAACAGGCCCTCCTGGGTCGCTGACGGGTACAACTCAGTGGGCGCTATCATATAGGGGCGCGATTCAAACGCAGGCTTCACTGCATCTCGTATATTCTTCGGAGCGTGTGGGTTGTTACTTTCAAAAGGATAATCATCTGTATCTATTTCCCCAAGAAACGTTCCTGTCAAATTACACTGCGGATCGCAGTCAACGACCATAACTCTTTTCCCAAGAGAGGAGAGCATCCACGCCAAATGGAAAGTCATTGTAGTTTTGGCTACGCCGCCTTTGTGGTTGAATATAGCGATTTGTTTCACGGTATTTACTCCAAAATGCTTTGTTATCTCTATTTTGCGCTGGTAATTTTAAGATTATATTAGAATATCTTCTCCTGCTTCACCCCGTCTTCGTCTCATAGGCGTGCTTGATCGCGGCGGCGAGGGTTTCCGGCTTTTCAGCGCCCATGACGATGAAGCGTTCGTCGATGATGAAGGCGGGCACGCCGGTGACGCCGATGCGGTGGGCCTGTTCGACGGCGGCGGTGATCTTGTTGCGGTCGGAATCCGTCGGCAGCAGCTCGGCGACGAGATCCGACATCATGCCGACATCGGCGGCGGCCGAGACCAGCGTCTGCGGATCGCTGAGGTCCGCGCCTTCCAGGAAGTAGAGGCGGAACAGCCGCTCGGCCATCTCGCTCTGCAGCCCGTCGGCGCGCGACCACAGCAGCAGGCGGTGGCAGTCCAGCGTGTTGGGCGAGGTGCGGATGCGCTCGAAGGCGAAGGGAATGCCTTCCTGCAGGCCGGCGGCGGCGATCTGCTCGTGCAGCGCGTCGATGCGCGCCTGGCTGCCGAACTTATCCATCAGGTACTGCTGGCGGTCCTTGCCCTGCGGCGGGATGGTCGCGTCCAGCTGATAGGGCTGCCAGCGCAGGGCAACGGGAATGTCCGGCAGGCTCGCCAGCGCCTTTTCCAGCCGCCGCTTGCCGATATAGCACCAGGGGCAGACCACGTCGGAAATGACGTCGATGGGCATTGCGGCCTGCTCGGGCGAGGCTGCCTGCTGCCCGGCTGCGGTATCCGTCTCGGCTGGCATGGGCAGTCCTTTCGTCGGTTGCGCAAGAGCGCGAAGAGGTGGCGCGTCAGGCGAAGGCGGTGCTGGAGACGATGGCGCCGATCCGCCGGCGGATGCGCTCCTGCGCCTCCGCGTCCCGCAACACGGCGATATCGCCCAGCCCCTCGACCGTAGCAACAAAATCCTCGTCGCGCGATGCGGCAAGCGTTGCCGAAAGGACGGGGTTGACGGCGGGAACCCCGAAGGGGTCGTCATTCGCGGCCCGTGAGGCGAGCGGCGGCGGCGCGATCTGCGCCAGCAGCAGGGCCAGAGGCTCCAGCCCGCGCAAGGCCAGCGCTTCGCCAAGGGCCGCCAGATAGCGCTCGTACGCAGCCCGCGGCAAAACCGGCAATCCCTTGCCCGAACTGTGGCGCGGGCGATAGCCGGCGAGCACCCGGTCGGCAAGGGCCCGGCGGGCGCCGGCCCGCAGCAGGCACAGGAGATGCCGGGCGAGGATCTGCGGCGCGGCCGCGCGGGGCACGCAATCGCTGGCGCCACTCGTCAGCAACACGGTAGCCTCCGCTTCGTCCGCGCACAGAACCAGCACCGGTAGCGCGATATGGCGCGGATCAGCGCGCAAACGGCCTAGAAGCTCGCTCGCCCGCGATGCCGGCAGGTCGATCACCATCAGCCGGGCAGGGGCCTCCTCCAGCGCAGCCAGCGCGGCATCCGCCGTGAGGCAACCGCGCAGGTCGAGCGCCGCAAGGTGGGCGCTGAGCGCCACGCCGATGCGTGCACTGTCGCCGGCAACCAGCAGCGGAATGCCGCGGGAGAGGTCGCGGGTTCGGGGCGCCCTCGGCGAGGCATCCAGGGCCAGCGGGCCGAAGGCGGCCCGGCGCAGCCGTGCTTCCTCAATGCGCCGCGCCTGGCGCACGGTCTCGGCCAGCCGCTCCAGCGCCAGTTCCGGCGGACAGGCGAGGGAAAGGAACGCATCCGGCGGGGGCATCTCAAGGCCGCTGGCGGTGCCAGCCGTCTCGGGGCACAGCACGACGCGCGGCACATGCACGCCCTTTTCCCGCGCGCCCGCCAACCGTTGGGCAGCCTCAGGGTGAGGAAGGGCGTCTGCAAGGCCGATCACCACATCGGGCAGATGCGATGTTTGGGTGTCGGCCCATGCGATCTCGGCAAGGTCGTCCCAGGCGAGGGCAAGGCGCGCGAGCGGGCTGTCCGGGCGATCTGCGGGCCCATCCAGCAGCACCGACAGGCGGCGGGCGGTCTCCCGGTTCATGCGACCTGCGAGTGGCCGAAGCCGGCGCGGATCGCCAGCGCCTCGCGGTCGACCTTGCCGGCGGCATTGCGCGGCAGGGCGGCAACGGGCAGCACCCGGTGCGGCATCTCGGCAAGGCCGGCATGCTCGGCTTCCAGATAGGCGTAGAAGCCCTCCACATCGAAGAGCAGGCCCTTCTGCGGCACCAGCGCGGCATAGAGCCGGGCGCCGAGAATGCCGTCGTCGACCAGGAAGGCCGCGGCCTCGGTGATGCCCGGGAAGGCGGCGTAGAGCGCGTCCAGCGTCGGCAGCGAGCCGATGCCCGGCGCCATCTGTCCCGGAATGCCGAAGCCGGTGATGCCGCTCTCGGTCTGGCGCAGCGGCAACAGCGTGTCGACGAAGCCGGCCTTGTCGGTCGGCATGCGCACCTTGCAGGCGGGCCAGGCCGAATCCGGCACCATGGCGCCGCGCACCTTCAGCGTTGCCGGGCTGACTTCCGTATCGATGGCGATTTCCAGCAGCGCCGGGGCCTGTGGGGCGGCAGAGGGCGAGCCCATGCGTCCGCTCGGCAGCGGACGGGGCAGGGCGCTGCCCTCGCGGGTGCGGGCGACCATGGCGAACTCGTCGGCGACATGCAGGTCGACCAGCTCGCGGTTGCTGGCATGCGGGGCAGGGGCGGGCGAGTGGGCCTGCCAAACCGGAACGATGCGGCATTCGGGCCGCTCGATCCGCCGGTCCAGCGCCGGCACCAGCGCGCCCGGGCACAGCACGATATCGGCCTCGGCCGCATCCGCATGGGCGGCGAGCCGGCGCAACGTGCCGGGATGATGCAGGTGCAGCGTGCCGCCGGACAGCAGCCACGGCACGAGGCCGGCACCGATGCCGGCCATGCCGGTCAGCGCGTAGGGCAGCAGGAAGTTCGGCGCCTGCGGCAGGGAGAGCTCGAGATAGGGCATCAGGCCGCAGGCGACCCACTGGTTGTGGCTGCGGGCGATGGGCAGCGGCTCGCCGCTGGTGGAGCGGGTCCAGGTCAGCGTCGCGACATGGTCGGCGGCGTTCTGGTCGCGGCGGACGGGCGCAGGCTCGATATCCTCGGACAGTTCGCCGAGGATCTGCTCCACCTCCATCAGGCCGTCGGCGACGTCGCGCCCCAGGCCGAAGACGAAACGCAAGGCGAAGAGGTCTGCAGCGGTGTCGCGCGCCTCCAGCCCGATGGAGCGCCCGCCGAAGCTCTCGCCGGCGACCAGCGCCTTGGCGCCCGCTCGGGTCAGGGCCTCCAGCACGTTCTTCTGGCGCCAGTGCAGCGGCAGCGGCGCCACCACCAGCCCGGCCCGCAGGGCCGCCAGCAAGGCGATGACAGCATCCACCGTGCCCGCGCTCTGCAGGCCGATGACGTTGTCGTGCTTCAGCCCGACTGCCGCGAAGAAGGCGGCAAGCCGGCTGATCTCGGCATCGGCCTCCGCATAGGTGAGGCGGCGTGGCGCCTCGCGGAAGCCGCCCACGGCCTCGTCCGGATCGCACAGGGCGAGCCGTTCGGGATGGGCGGCTGCCGTCTTGCGGAACAGCGCATCCAGCGTCACGCGGCCCCAGATGCCGCTCTGCCGGTGTGCCTCGATTGTCTTCAGCGGGGTCAGGATCATCTCGTCATTCCCAAGCCACTCAGCGCCGTTTTGCGGCGGACCACCATGTCTCGAAGCGCGGTCCGGTAATGGACTGTACCTCAGGGCGGCCGATCGCGGTCCAGCGCGCCACCCATTTTTCAGGAAGATGGAAAAGAGGCACCACATAGGCACCCGAAATCAGCGCCCGGTCGAAGGCGCGCACCGCATCGGTGAAGCCTTCCGCATCGCGCGCGGACAGCATGGCGTCGATGGTCGCGTCCACTGCCGGGCTCTTCACGCCGGCATAGTTGAACGAGCCGTCCTGCCCTGCGGCATCGCTGCCCCAGCGGTAGCGCTGCTCGTTGCCGGGCGAGAGGGAGACCAGCCAGGTGTTCATGACCATGTCGAAATCGAAGGTCTGGCGGCGGCGCTGATACTGGGCGCTGTCGACGGAGCGAATGCGGACCTCGACGCCGATCAGCTTGAGCGCGCGCTGATAGGCCAGCGCCAGGCGCTCCTGATCCTGAGAGGCGACGATGATCTCAAAGGAGAGAGGTGTACCGCCGGGATCGCGCAAGGTACGGCCCTCGATCCGGTAGCCGGCCTCGGCCAGCTGCTCCACCGCCGCGCGCAGCACCTTGCGGTCGCGGCCCGAGCCGTCGGCATGCGTCGGCCGCCAGGTGCCCTCCAGCACGTCCGGGGCAATCTCCTGCGCGAACGGGGCGAGCAGCGCACGCTCGGCCTCGCTGGCCGGACGGCCGAGGGAGGAGAGCACGGAATTGTCGAAATAGCCGCCCGTGCGCGCATAAAGGCCGTGATAAAGCGTGCGGTTGACCCATTCGAAGTCGAACAGCATGGCCAGCGCCCGGCGCACCCGGACGTCGGCGAAGATCGGCCGGCGGGTGTTGAAGACGAAGCCGTGCATGCCGGCCGGCGTGCCGAGACGGAAGCCCTCCTTGACGACCTTGCCTTCCGCGACCGCGGGAAAGTCCAGCGAGGTGGTCCACCGCGCCGGATCGGCGACGGGCAGCACCTGCACGAGCCCTTTCTTGAAGGCCTCGAACAGCGTGTTCTCGTCGCGGTAATACTCGATCCGCACCTCATCGAAATTGTAGAGGCCGCGCCGGATCGGCAGATCCTTCGCCCAGTAGTCGGGATCGCGGCGATAGACGATGTTGTTGCCCGGATCGACACTGTCGATGACATAGGGGCCGGAGCCGACCGGCGGCACCAGGGTGCTGCGATCGAAGGTCTGGGGATCGATCGTATGCTTGGCGAAGATCGGCGACATGCCGACCAGCAACGGCAACTCGCGGTCGCTCCCGTCGGCAAAGGTGAAGCGCACGCTGCGCTCGCCGGTCTTCTCCATGCTGGTGATGCGGCTGTAACGCGAGCGGAAATGCGGCCGCCCCTTGTCGCGCAGGATCTCGAAGGAGAAGATCACATCGTCCACGGTCACCGGCGTGCCGTCGGAGAAGCGGGCCTTCTCGTTGAGGCGGAACTCGATCCAGTCGCGGTCATCCGGCATCCGGACCGATTCGGCCAGCAGGCCATAGAGCGTGAAGGGCTCGTCGAGATTGCGTTCCAGCAGGCTCTCGGTCACCAGCGCACCGAAATCCGTATCGCGGATGCCGCGTGCCGTCGTGGTGCCGCCCTGGACGATGAACTGGTTCAGGCTGTCGAAGGAGCCCTGGACGCCATGGGTGACCGTGCCGCCTTGCGGCGCATCGGGATCGGCATAGGGAAGGTGGGCGAAAGTCTCCGGCAGGGCAGGTTCGCCATGCATGGCGATGCCATGGCTCCACGGCACGTCGGCGGCCTGCGCTGCCCCGCCGACAGGGGCAAAGGCAAGCACGGCCGCGGCGAACAGCGCTGGAAGCTTCGCCAGAGGGAGAATCGGGACGGGTCGCATCTCGGTCATGGTGTCGAATTCTAGTGCCCAATCACTTTGTTATGGTTAACGCAGTCTCAACGACAGTTCCCTGGCCGGGGACGACGGGGAGGGGGCAGAGACTGCGGCATTCTCGCAACAGCGTGACGATCCCGCACGAATGAGGCCGGCTTGAGGGCGCCCGCGCCGCCGACAAACTGGATATTCGTCGCGTCAGACTGTAAAGATGCGCCCGTGATCGCACGAGCCAAGGTCTTGCCGCATTCATTGCGCACAGGTTTGGCGAGCGAGGGACAAAAGTTTTCCCGTTCGCGGCGACGACGCGCTTGGTGTCCGCCGTGACGAAACAACGGACTTTAGGGACGCATTGCATGGCAGATAGACTGAAGAACCACCTGGCTGGCCTGACCATCGCCGCTGCGGCGACTGTGGCTTTTGCCGGCGGCGCCGCTGCGCAGACCCAGACGATTCAGCCGCCGGCGGACACGCCCTGGGTGAAGATCTGCAATACCGACCCGCAGTCCAACAAGGAAATCTGCGTCGTGACGCAGGAGCTGCGTACGGATACCGGCCAGTTCCTCGCCTCCGTCGCCGTGCGCGAGATCGGCGGCGAAGCCCGCAAGACCCTGCTGATGGCGGTGCCCCCCGGCATGCTGATCCAGCCGGGCCTGCGCGTGCAGGTCGACACCGGCAAGCAGACCGAAGCCAAGTACGGCATTTGCTTCCCGAACGCCTGCTATTCCGAGCTCGTGATCGACGACGCCTTCATCAGCTCGATGAAGGCCGGCGGCAACCTGGTGCTGACCACGCTGAACCAGCAGGCCAAGCAGGTTCCCTTCCAACTGACGCTGTCCGGCTTCACCAAGGTCTATGACGGTCCGGCGATCAATCCGGAAGAGCTACAGCAGAAGCAGCAGCAACTGCAGTCCGAGCTGCAGAAGCGCGCCGAAGAGGCTCGCCAGCGGCTGATCGAGAAGCAGAAGGAAGTGACCGGCTCGGGCGCGAACTGAGCCGGAGCTTTCGGGTCACCGATACGACAACGCCGCGGCCTTGGCCGCGGCGTTTTTCGTTGTGGCATCGGTCGGGACCGAAAGGGGGAACGCGGTTCGTCGCCCCTAGTGCAGGTCCACGTCGCGCGGACGATAGGTGCCGTCGTCCTGCTGTTCGAAGATCTCGTCGACCTGGGGATGGCGAACGGGCTCGCCCGTATCGTCCGGAACCAGGTTCTGCTCCGAGACATAGGCGACGTATTCCGTCTCCGCGTTCTCGGCGAGCAGGTGATAGAACGGCTGGTCGCGATCCGGGCGCACGTCTTCCGGGATCGCGTCCCACCACTCTTCCGTGTTGGAAAATGTCGGGTCGACGTCGAAGATGACCCCCCGGAAGGGGTACACCCGGTGCCTGACGACCTGACCGATCATGAATTTCGCGGTGCGCATCTGTTCAGGTTTCAGCCAGTTTGAGCGTAAGTCGGGAGTTTCTCCCTCTATTCAACACTAGCGCATACGCTCTGAACGGGCGGTTTACAAGTCGCGAGCTGTCGGCTGCGCGCACTCTTCGTCCTCATGCGCACCGCCTGCCGTTCAAAGTCCGTAAAGAGCGGCCATGTCCGGATCCTTTGCGGCAACGATACGGGCAAGATCGACGATCACCTTTGCCTGTTTCCAGGTGGCATCATCCTGCATCTTGCCGTCGATCATCACCGCACCGGTGCCGTCTGGCATGGCTTCCAGAATACGCAAGGCGAAGGCGACTTCGCCCGGCTCCGGGCTGAACACCCGTTTGGCGATGTCGATCTGGCTGGGATGCAGCGACCAGGCGCCGACGCAGCCCATCAGGAAGGCGTTGCGGAACTGGGCCTCGCAGGCGGCGGGATCGGAGAAGTCGCCGAACGGCCCGTAGAAGGCCTTGATCCCGGCGGACATGCACGCGTCCACCATCTTGGCGACGGTGTAGTGCCACAGATCCTGCTGGAATGCCGGACGCGCTGTGCCGGCGTCTCCGGCATCGGCGAGCACCGTGTAGTCCGGATGGCCGCCACCGACCCGGGTCGTCTTCATGCCGCGCGAGGCCGCAAGATCGGCGGGGCCCAGGCTCATCCCGTGCATGCGCGGGCTGGCGGTGGCGATCGCCTCGACGTTCTTGACGCCCTCGGCGGTCTCCAGGATCGCATGGACGAGGATCGGCTTCGAAACGCCGGCCCTTGCCTCCAGCTGCGCCAGCAACTGATCGATATAATGAATGTCCCACGGTCCCTCGACCTTGGGCAGCATCACCACGTCCAGCTTGTCGCCGACCTCGGTGACGATCTCCATCAGATCGTCCAGCACCCAGGGGCTGTTCAGGCAGTTGATACGGGTCCAAAGGCCGGTGGTGCCGAAGTCGTTGTCCTGCGCCATGCGGATGAACCCGCGCCGCGCGTCCGTCTTGGCGTCGGCGGGAATGGCGTCCTCGAGATTGCCCAGCACCACGTCGACCGAGCGGATCAGGTCCGGCACCTTGGCGCGCATCTTCTCCACATGCGGCGGCACGAAATGGATCATCCGCTCCAGCCGCACCGGCTGCTCGCGCAGCGGTGCCGGCGCGCCGATGGCAAGCGGTTGGTAGAAGGCGCGCGGTGTCTTCATGGTGTTCTCCTCCCATTTGGCCCGCTTCGATGCGGTTCCTCACCCGTTATGCTGCATCGCATATAATGGCTTTCGCAGCGCGGCACGCAAGCCGGACCTTCGGCGAAAGTCAACGGAGAGGGGAGGTGTCGTCGGTCGCTACAAGCGCTAGAGCCACTTGCGCATGATCCACATCCACTGGGACGGGTTCTCGCGGATCCACTGTTCGAACAGGGCGTGATAGCGCTGCGTCGCGGCAACGGCATCGGCCTTGCGGTCGTCCGTGTGCGGCATCTCGACCACGCGCGCCTCGATGCGGAAGCGGTTGCCGGGCAGCCGCACCACCCGGCTTGCGACCAGCGGCACGCCGGCGGCCCGCGCGATGGTGGCGGGATAGACCGTGGCCCAGGCATCGCGGCCGAAGAAGGGAATCACCGCGCCGCGCCTGTCCTGGAGATCGGCCAGCATCGCCGTGCGTCCGCCCGACCGGGCGATGGTCAGCAGGCGCCGCGCGGTCTCGTGGCTCTTGGGATACAAGCCGCCGGGATAGATGCGGGCGCGAAGGTCGTAGACCAGCTTGTCGACAAGCGGATTCTTGATGGTCTGGTAGACGCCGACCGGCTGCCAGCCTGCGGCGAGCCCGCCCATCGCGGTGACTTCCCAGTTGCCCGCATGCAGGGAGACCACCACGGCGCCGCTCTCGCCCACCGTTTCACGCACGTCGTCCACATCGTATTCGAAGCGGGCCGGATCGGCGACCAGGCGGTCCAGCTGCAGCGTCTCGGCGGCGATCCGACCGAGATTCTCCCACATTCCCAGCAAGATGCGCCGATGCTCTTCGCGTGGCAGTTCCGGCATCGCCTTTGCCATATTGGCGAGCGCGCGCCGGTGGCGGCTGTTGAAGCGGGCAAACAGCCGCCAGGCCTTGCCCATGACGAAGGAGGCCGTATCCGGCGGCATCAGGCGCAGCAGCCAGAGCGCGAAACTCAGCAATCCCCATTCCAGCCGATAGCGCAATCCGCCGTGCTCGCCGGGGCGTTCGCCGGGCTGCTTGCCGGTTTCGCCGGGGGAATCGGTCTGCGTCATCGCCTGTTGCCGTCTCTACTCACTTATGCGGAGGGTCGTTGCCGTTGACCGGTCTGTGCGAACCCGTTAGGCCTGCGGTGATTAACCAAGCAGTCGAGGCTTGGCAACACGCTCCCTGTTTGGCGGGCGCCCCTCCCGCCCGCCGGAGGCCCTGATGGAAAATGTGATATCGCTGGCGCTTCCGTTTTTCGGGCTGATCTTCCTCGGGGTAGGCGCCGGAAAGCTGAAGGACATTCCCGCATCCGGCCTGGCGTGGATGCAGTTCTTCATCATCTACATAGCGCTGCCGGCGCTGTTTTTCCGCCTCCTGGCCAAGACGCCGATCGAAGAGCTGACCAATATCGGCTATGTGGCGGCGACGACCTTCGCCACCTATTCCGCCTTCGCCATCGCCTTTTGCGTCGGCGTCCTTGCTTCGCGCGGCAACATTCCCGAGGCGACGATCCAGGCGCTGGCCGGCTCCTACTCGAATGTCGGCTACATGGGACCGGGCCTGACGCTCGCGGTGCTGGGACCGGCTGCTGCCGTACCGACGGCGCTTGTCTTCTGCTTCGACAACATCCTGCTGTTCACGCTGACGCCGCTGATGATGGCCATCGGCGGCACCGACAACGAGCCGCCACTGAAGACCATGATCACGGTGGTGAAGCGCATCTTCACCCATCCGTTCATTCTGGCAACCATCGCCGGCGTTCTGGCGGCGGCGGTCGAGTTTCAGCCGCCGCAGGCCATCGATACGCTGCTGACCTTCCTCAGCAATGCCGCCGCTCCTTGCGCGCTTTTCGCCATGGGCGTCACGGTCGCGCAGCAGCCCATGGGCCGCGTGCCGCTTGAGTTGCCGGTGATCCTGGCGGTCAAGCTGATCGTCCATCCGCTGATCGTGCTGATGCTGCTGAACTGGATGGGCGGCGTCGAGCCGGCATGGGTGGCGACCGCCGTGCTGATGGCCTGCCTTCCGCCGGCAGCCAATGTGTTCGTGATCGCCCAGCAGTATCACGTCTACATCCAGCGGGCCTCGAGCTCGATCCTCATCGGCACCATCGCCTCGACGGTCACCGTGTCGATCTTCATCTATCTGATCACGGAAGGCCTGCTGCCGCTCCAGTAACGTTCGCGCCGAAACGTACCGCCCGCACAAGAACACAAGAGAGTGGCCGTCCGGGAGGAGACCAGGGACATGACGCAACAACCGCTTGCCGGGATCACCGTGCTCGATTTCAGCACGCTGCTGCCCGGGCCGCTTGCCAGCCTGATGCTGGCCGAGGCCGGAGCGACGGTGATCAAGATCGAGCGGCCGGGCGGCGAGGACATGCGCTTCTTCCCGCCCAGGGCGGGGCCGGCGAGTGCGCTCTATGCCATGCTCAACCGCGGCAAGACCTGCATCGAACTCGATCTCAAGGACACTGCCGCGCGGGAGCGGGTGCTGGAACTGGTCGACAAGGCCGACGTGGTTCTGGAGCAGTTCCGCCCCGGCGTGATGGAGCGTCTCGGCCTCGGTCCGCAGGACCTCACGAAACGCAATCCCCGGCTCGTCTACTGCTCGATCACCGGCTTCGGGCAGACCGGCCCGCGTGCGCTCGAGGCGGGGCACGACATCACCTATATGGCGCTGACCGGCCTGCTGGCACTGTCCTGCGGCACGGCCGACGCGCCGGTCCTGCCGCCGGCACAGATTGCCGATATCGGCGGCGGCAGCTTCCCAGCCGTGATGAACATCCTGCTTGCGCTGTTCGCGCGCGAACGCACGGGACGCGGCGCCGTACTGGACATCGCCATGTGCGATGCGATGTTCACGCTCGCCCTGTTCGCCCAGGCAAAGCTGACCGCAACCGGCAAGGCGCCTGGCAACGGCGCCGATCTCCTGACCGGTGCCTCGCCCCGATACCGCATCTACCGCGCCGCCGATGGCGGCCTGATCGCCGTTGGTGCGCTGGAGGAGAAGTTCTGGACCTCACTCTGCGATACGCTCGGCCTGTCGCAAGAGGCGCGTGATGACCGCCGCGATCCGGAAGGGGCGGGCCGGGCGCTGGCCGCAGCATTTGCCGCGCATGACACGGCCTACTGGGCGCCGCGACTTGCCGCCGCCGATTGCTGCGCGGCCCCGCTTGCCGGTCTGGCGGATGCTTTCCTCGATCCGCATTTCCGCGAGCGCGGGCTGTTCGACTTCGAGGTCACGACGGGAGACGTCACCCTGCCGGCGACCGTCGTGCCGATTGCGCCAGCCTTCCGTGGCAGCCGCAGCGCCAAGGCGCCCGTTTAGGGGCGTTTGCCCAACGTCTCAACCGAGCGTCAGCCCGCGCATCAGGCGCGGGCGCGCCATTGCCGGGGCGATGCCTTCGCGCATCAAGAACCGGCGCAGCGGCGGCACCCGGCCGGCGAGATAGAGCCCCAGCCCACGCAACAGCTGGACGGGGAGTAGATCGCTCAGCAGCGAGCGGTTGAGCAGGTCGACGGCGGTCGTGCGCGAGGCGATGTCCGGCCGGCGGGCTCGCTCATAGGCAGCCAGCACCGATGGCGCGCCGATATCCTCGCCGCGCCGGCGGGCCGCCACCAGCACCTCGCCCAGCGTTGCCACGTCTCGGAACCCGAGATTGAGACCCTGCGCGCCGATGGGCGGGAAAACATGGGCCGCTTCGCCGATCAGCGCACAGCGATTGGCGGCGACGGTCTTCGCGCTCAAGCCGCCCAGCGGATAGAGCTGGCGCGTGCCCACGATCCGCATGCGGCCGAGGATCGAGGACGCGCGGCGCTCGATCTCCAGCGCCAGCGTCTCGTCGTCGAGCGCATGCAGCCGCTCGGCCTCGCCCGGCTCCTGGACCCAGACCAGCGACGAGCGGCGCCCCTTGAGCGGCACCAGCGTGAAAGGTCCCGTCGGGGTGTGAAACTCGCTGGAATGGTCGTGATGCGGCACGTCGTGCTCGAGATTGAGCACCAGGGCACATTGCGGATAGCGCCACTCGCGCACTTCGATGCCGGCCGCCTCGCGCACGGCCGAGCGGCGACCGTCCGCACCTACGACCAGCCGGGCGGACAGCGTGCTGCCGTCCGACAGGGCGAGCGTCGCGCCGCCTTCGCCGATCTGAAGCCCATCGACCCGGGCGTCGATCCGCTCCAGCAGAGGCTCGCCGCCGCAGGCCTCGGCCAACTCGGCGTTGAGCTCTGCATTGCGGATATTGTAGCCGAAGGCCGGCAGTTTCAGCTCGGATGCGTCGAAAACGACTTCCGGCGCCCGAATCAAGCGCCCCGTCGCATCAATGATGCGCATGTGCTCCAGCGGCGCCGTATGGGGGGCGATGCGGTCCCACAGCTTGAGCGAGCGCAGCATCTCGGCGGACGATTCCAGCAGCGCGGTCGTGCGGTCGTCGGAAGCCGGCAGGGCAGGGGCGACAAGGGCGGTGCGGAAGCCGTGGCCGGCGAGCAGCAGCGCCATGGCCATGCCCGAGGGACCTGCACCGACCACTGCGATCTCGGTCTCGTGCCGCGCCGTCTCGCCTGCGGTTTTGCGCTGTGTCATTGCCGACATCCGATCTTTCGTGGAACCTTTGCGGGAAAGATGACGCGGCAGCGGCGTAATGCAAGCCCGTGCGCAGCGCATTTGGTCGCATCCGGCACCGCGCGGATGCTGTTTGCGCGCGAACGCCCTATCATATCGGTCAAAGCCTGGGCGCGGATCGCCGGGCGCGAAGGAGCAATGGCGTGGCGGCAGGTGTCGGGATTTCGGCGAAAGGAAGCGGCGACAGTCCCGATCCGGAACGCGCGCCCGGCCTGTGGAACCTTGCCGCTCGGCACCCGCGCGCGGTGGTTCTTGCTTGCATCGGCATCGTCTCGCTCGCCGGCTGGGCCTATCTGGCGGCGATGGTGGCCGCCATGCTCCCGGTCATGGACATGGGCGAGCTCGGCCCTGGCATGGCCCTCTTCAACGCCTTCAACATCTTTGCCGGACTGCCGGCGGAAGCGCGCGCGCTGCTTGCCGCGATCTGCCTGCCCGAAGGCGCCTCGACCTTCGGGATGCCTGGCTCCGCGGTCTGGTCGGCGCACGACATGCTGTTGGTACTGGTCATGTGGGTCGCGATGGCGCTGGCGATGATGCTGCCGACCGCAGCGCCCGTGATCGCGCATTTCGCCGAAAAGGTTCGTCAGGCCCCGCCCGAGGGGCACCCCGCTCTGGCGCCGGGGCGGGCAACGCTGGTGCTGGCCCTCGGCTATCTTTCGGTCTGGATGGCCTATGCGGTCGTCGCGACCCTGGCGCAGGCCGCCCTGACCATGGCCGGGGCCCTGACTCCGATGATGGCGCCTGTAACGACGGTCCTGGCCGGCACCACGCTGGTCGCCGCCGGCATCTACCAGTTCACGCCGGCCAAGGCGGCCTGCCTGTGGCGCTGCCGCAATCCCCGGCTGTTCTTCGCCAGCCACAATCCCTCGACGCTGGCCGAGACCTTCCGGCTCGGCGTCATGCAGGGGCTGTTCTGCTTCGGCTGTTGCTGGGCCTTGATGACGGTGATGTTTGCCGTCGGCATCATGAACGTGCTCTGGATCGCGCTTCTGGGCCTTCTGATGGGCCTGGAAAAGACGTTTCTCTCCGAGCGCTTGCCGCAGGTGATCGGCGTGTTCCTGCTTCTGTGGGGCGGCTTCCTGCTCTCGCTCGCCGCGTTCGGCCGCGTCGCCCTTGCCGGCTGACATGGCGTCCGGCCTCGCTTTTTGCGACAAAACCATGTCAGTCTTGTTGCAGTCGGCCCCTCTTGCGGGCATAGGAAGGGCAGGGGGAAGCATTCTCTCGTCCCTTCCGAAAGGGAACGGGACCAGGTTGCGAGGCTGAGCCTGTGGCAAAGGGAAAGATGGCGGATCTCGACGCTGGCGTTACGGACAGGCTGAAAAGCGCGCATCCGCTGTTCCTGATCCATGTCCTGACTGCGCTCGGCGCGCCGATTGCGCTGCTGGCGTTGCTCGCCGGTTCGCGCGGCGACTGGACGATGCTTTTCGTCTGGCTCGGGATCGCGCTTGTGATCGACGGGATCGACGGGCCGCTCGCCCGGCACTTCGACATTGCCCGGCGCATGCCACAATGGTCGGGCGCCTCGCTCGACTTTGTCATCGACTACGCGACTTATGTCTTCCTGCCGGCCTTCGCGCTGGCGGCCAGCGACATGCTGTCGACGCCGTGGAACTGGATCTGCGGTGGCCTGGTGGTGTTCACTGGCGCACTCTATTTCGCCGACAACGGCATGAAGCAGCCGGACGGCTCGTTCAAGGGCTTCCCGGCCGGCTGGAACATGGTCGTGTTCGGGCTGATGGTGCTGTCCTCCTCGCAGGTCTTCACTGTCATTTTCGTGGTGGCCCTGTGCGCGCTGACCTTTGCGCCGATCCGCTTCGTCCATCCGGTGCGCGTGGTGCGCTGGCGGCCGTTGACGCTCGCCGTGACGCTTCTGTGGTTCGTGGCCGCTGGCTTTGCCATTGCCGATGGCATGTCGGCCGAAGGGCCGGTGAAGTGGCTGCTGGCCGCGACCAGCATCTATCTGCTCGGTGTCTCCGCCCTGCACCAGTTGCTCGAGCGCCTGCGCTGACGCGCTTGCGCCCATAGCGCGCAAAAGCTCCCGAAAAGCAAAACACCCAACGTGCGAAAGGGGGTTGCCGCCGTTCGCCGCGGCCCCCATCATCCGGCTCACGATCGAGAACCAATCCCGACGGGAGCGAAACATGGTGAAAGCAATCAGGGTGCATGAGACCGGCGGGCCGGAGGTCATGCGCTGGGAAGACGTCGAGCTCGGCAATCCGGGCAAGGGCGAGGCGCGGATCCGCCACACCGCAGTCGGCCTCAACTTCATCGACATCTACTTCCGTTCCGGCCTCTATCCGGCACCCGCCGGCCTGCCCTTCACTCCGGGCAATGAGGGCGCGGGCACCGTCGTCGCGGTGGGCGAGGGCGTGACCCACGTTGCTCCGGGCGACCGGGTGGCCTATGTCGGCCCGCTCGGCTCCTATGCAGAGGAGCGCCTGCTCCCGGCCGACCGTCTCGTCAAGATCCCGGACGGGGTCGACGACAAGACCGCTGCCGGCATGATGCTCAAGGGCATGACGGCGCGCTACCTGCTGCGCAAGACCTACAAGGTGACCTCCGACACGACGCTGCTGTTCCATGCGGCGGCGGGCGGCGTCGGCCTCATTGCCGGCCAATGGGCAGCCAAGCTCGGCGCCACGGTGATCGGCACGGTCGGTTCGGAGGAAAAGGCAGAGCTCGCCAGGGCCAACGGCTACACCCACGTCATCAACTACCGGACCGAGAACTTCGTCGAGCGCGTGCGCGAGATCACCGGCGGCAAGCTGTGCGACGTGGTCTACGATTCGGTCGGCAAGGACACCTATCCCGGTTCGCTCGACTGCCTGCGTCCTCTCGGCATGTGGGTGTCGTTCGGCCAGTCGTCCGGCCCAATCACCGACTTCAATCTCGGCCTGCTGGGGCCGAAGGGCTCGCTCTTCGCCACCCGTCCGACGCTCTTCACCTACATCGCCTCGCGCGCCGACCTGGAGGAGACCGCAAATGATCTCTTCGACGTGGTGCGCTCGGGCGACGTCAAGATCGCGGTGAACCAGGAGTACAAGCTCGCCGATGCCGTGAAGGCGCATGAGGACCTGCAGGGGCGCAAGACCACTGGAACCACCGTCCTCGTACCCTGACCGCGAGCCATGGATCGATCCCGCTCCCTCTACGGTCCGGCGCTGCGGTATTTCGCAGCCGTCGCCAGGTCCGGGTCGATCCGCTCTGCGGCGCGTGAGCTGAACGTCGCCTCGAGTGCCGTCAACCGGCAGATCCTGTGGCTGGAGCAGTCGCTCGGCCACACGCTGTTCGACCGGCTGGCGCGCGGGGTGCAGTTGACGCCCGCGGGAGAGATCCTGCGGGCGCATGTCTTGCGGACATTCGCCGACCTGGAAGCAACGCTCGGCGATCTCGATGCCCTGACCGGCATGCAGCGGGGCACTGTGCGCATCGCCAGCGTCGAGAGCGTCACCGAAAGCCTGCTGCCCGACGTGGTCGCCGCCTTTCGTCGCCACTATCCCGGCATCCACCTGCACACTGTGCTGACCGGATCCGAGCAGGTGGTGGAGGCGATCATTGCCGGCGAGGCGGATGTCGGCTTCGCCTTCGAGCCGCCCGAAGACCCGCGCCTTGCCGTCGCCTTCCACCGGGATCTGGAGATCGGGGCCGTGGTGCGGCCCGGCCATCCGTTGACGCAGCTGGCGCGCGTGTCGCTCAGCGACTGCCTGTCGCATCCGTTCTGCTTTCCCTCCAGCGACCTGTCGCTCAGGAAACGTCTGGACATCGCGCTGTCTGATGGGGGTTTTCCGCCCGGCGCCTTCGTGGAGGCGAACTCGCTGAAACTGATGCGGGAGCTCACCCGCAGCGATAACACGGTCGCCTTTCTCACCACGCTTGGCCTGGAACAGGAGCTGGTCGACGGATCTCTGGTCTTCCTGCCGCTGGCAGACCAACCCCTGAAGCGGGACCGTTTCACCATTCTGACCTCGGCGCACCGAAGCCTCGGTCACGCGGCACGCGCGTTCTTCGAACATTCTATGGACGCATTGCGAGCGCGCCTTGCCATGATCGATGCCAATTCGGCATCATAGAGGGCGAAAATATCTTCTGGTCGCGGCGATCAAGCTGCTGCACCCTTTCAAGGCATGCACAATGCGTGATCATTTGGAGGCAGCAAGCGACCGCGCAACAGCACGCATGGAAGGGGGACCATGGGACGACTGACCACGCATGTACTGGACACTGCGCTTGGCAAGCCGGCGGCAGGTCTGACGCTGTCGCTCTGGCGCGAGGAGGCCGGCGTATTCCGACACATCCGCTCCGCCGTGACCAATTCCGACGGCCGTGTCGATGCACCGCTGCTGGAGGGTGAGGCCTTCCGTGCGGGCGTCTACGAATTGCGGTTCGAGGCAGGCGCCTATCTTGCCGCCTCGGGGGCCGACCTGCCGGATCCGCCATTTCTTGATATCATTCCGCTGCGCTTCGGGATCGCCGACGAGGCCAGTCATTATCACGTGCCGCTGCTGCTCTCGCCCTTCGGCTATTCCACCTATCGCGGGAGTTGAGGAATGCGTGAGGTCGTCCGTTTCCTGCAAAATGGCCGTGTCGTCGAGCTCGCCGATGTGCGGCCGACCGAGACGGTGCTCGACTATCTGCGCCTGCGTCGCGGTCTTGTCGGCACCAAGGAAGGCTGCGGGGAGGGCGACTGCGGAGCGTGCACGGTCGCGGTCGGACGCCTTGTGGACGGGCGGCTCGTCTACCAGCCGGTCAATTCCTGCATCCAGTTTCTCGGCATGCTCGACGGCGCCGAACTGGTCACGGTGGAAGACCTTGCCGAGGACGGACAGCTTCACCCGGTGCAGCAGGCGATGGTCGACCATCACGGTTCGCAATGCGGCTTCTGCACACCGGGCTTCGTGATGAGCCTCTTCACGCTCTACCACGCGCCGGAAAAGCCGGCGACGCGCAAGACGGTGACCGACTGGCTCGCCGGCAACCTGTGCCGCTGCACGGGATACCGCCCCATCGTCGATGCGGCGCTGGAGGCGTGTTTCAATGAGATCGACGACGCCTTCTCCCGGCGCGCGGACGAGAACATCGCGGCGCTGCAGGCGATGGAGCAGGACACGCGCGACGTCTTCATCGCGCAGGAGGAAGGCGGTTTCTTCGCAGCTCCCGCGTCGCTGGACGCGCTCGCCGAGCTTACCGAGCGCCACCCGGAGGCAACGCTCGTCGCAGGGGCGACCGATGTCGGCCTTTGGGTCACCAAGCAGCTGCGCGAGCTGCCGCAGGTGATCTGGCTCGGCCGGGTGCGTGATCTCGACCGTATCGAGGAAACGCCCGGCGGCGTTCTGATGGGGGCGGCCACGACCTTCGCGGCCGCCCATCCCTACATGGCGCGGATCGATCCCGATCTCGGCGAACTCTGGCGGCGCATCGGCTCGCGGCAGGTGCGCGCCTCCGGCACGGTCTGCGGCAACATCGCCAACGGCTCGCCCATCGGCGACAGTCCGCCGGCGCTGATTGCCCTCGGCGCCACCATCGAGCTGCGGCGGGGCGAGGCCTCGCGCACGCTGCCGCTGGAAGCCTTCTTCATCGACTACGGCAAGCAGGACCGCGCGCCGGGGGAGATCGTCACCGGACTTTACGTGCCCCGGCTCGATCCGAACCACGCCTTCCGCTGCTTCAAGATCTCCAAGCGCTTCGACCAGGACATCACCTCCGTTCTCTGCGCCCTGCGGGTGACGCTGGCCGACGGCACGATCACCGAGGCGCGGCTTGCCTATGGCGGCATGGCGGCAACGCCGCGGCGCGCGGAGATCGCTGAACTTGCCCTGATCGGCGCACGGCCCGACCGCCCCGCCACCTGGGCGGCGGCGCTGAAGGCGCTGGCGGACGATTTCGCGCCGATTTCCGACATGCGCGCCAGCGACACCTATCGCAAGGAGGTGGCACGCGCCTTGCTCGCCAAGGCCCTGGTGGAAATCGGCGGAACACCGGACGAACGCACGAGGGTGAGCGGATTGCGGAGCGGGGAGGTCAACCATGCAGCCTGACGGGACACGCGAAGCTCCCGCGGCCGCGGCGCTCGCCAACGTCGGCCAGTCCCTGCCGCATGACAGCGCCATCCGCCATGTCAGCGGCAGCGCGGTCTATGTGGACGATATCCGCGAGCCGGCTGGCACGCTGCATGTGGTGCCCGGTTGGGCACGTGATGCCACAAGAGGCAGGATCCTTTCGCTGGATCTCGATCCGGTGCGCGCTCATCCCGGCGTCGTCGCGGTGATCGGCCCGTCCGAGGTGCCGGGCAAGAACGAC
This sequence comes from Stappia sp. 28M-7, assembly GCF_014252955.1. Taxonomy (NCBI): domain Bacteria; kingdom Pseudomonadati; phylum Pseudomonadota; class Alphaproteobacteria; order Hyphomicrobiales; family Stappiaceae; genus Stappia; species Stappia quadratibracata. The sequence goes on from NZ_JACMIA010000001.1 coordinate 2,323,362, forward strand.
GTGTCCCCCGCGCTCGGCGATGAGCCGATGTTCGCGGAGGAGGAGATCCTGTTCTGGGGCCAGCCGCTCTTTGCCGTCGTGGCTACGACGCGCGAGGCGGCGCGTCACGCCGCCCGCAAGGCCCGCATCGAGGTGGAGGACCTGCCGCCGCTGCTGACCGTCGAGGACGCGCTGGCGGCGGACGAGACGGTGCTGCCCGACTACCAGTTCCGCAAGGGCTCGCCTGAGACGGGGCTCGCGACCGCCAGCCACCTGATGGAGGGCTCGCTTCGCATCGGCGGGCAGGAGCATTTCTATCTCGAAGGCCAGGTGTCGCTGGCCGTGCCCGGAGAGGACGGCGACATGTTCGTCCACACCTCCTCGCAGCACCCGAGCGAGACGCAGCACATCATCGCCCGCGTGCTCGCCGTGCCGGACGCGGCGGTGACGGTGGAGGTGCGCCGCATGGGCGGCGGCTTCGGCGGTAAGGAGTCCCAGGCAAACCACTGGGCGGCGATCGCGGCCGTTGCCGCGCGTGCGACCGGACGTCCGTGCAAGCTTCGGCTCGACCGCGACGACGACATGATCATGACCGGCAAGCGGCACGACTTCCGCGTCGACTGGAAGCTCGGCCACGATTCCGAAGGCCTGTTGCGGGTGGTCGACATGCGGCTCTTTGCCCGCTGCGGTTACTCCGCCGACCTGTCGCTGGGCGTGGTCGACCGGTCGATGTTCCACGCCGATTCCAGCTACTACTATCCCGATGCGATGATCCATTCGCGCCGGCTCAAGACCCATACCTGCTCCAACACCGCCTTTCGCGGCTTCGGCGGGCCGCAGGGCATGTTGGCCGCCGAGCGGATGATGGACGCCCTGGCGATCCGCCTCGGGGTGGACCCGCTGGACCTGCGCAAGCGCAACTTCTACCGCGAGGGGCGGGACGTCACGCCCTACGGCATGAAGGTGGAAGAGCACGCGACGCTGCACACCATCGTCGAGGAGCTGGAGGACAGCTCGGACTATCGCCGGCGCCGGGAAGAAATCGCCGCCTTCAACGCGTCCAGCCCGATCCTGAAGAAGGGCCTGGCGCTGACGCCGGTGAAGTTCGGCATCTCCTTCACGCTCAAGCATCTGAACCAGGCCGGTGCCCTGGTGCATCTCTACACCGACGGCTCTATCCATCTGAACCACGGCGGCACCGAGATGGGGCAGGGCCTGTTCCAGAAGGTGGCCCAGATCGTCGCCGAGGAATTCGGCGTGTCGCTCGACAAGGTGAAGATCACCGCGACCCATACCGGCAAGGTACCCAACACCGGGCCGACGGCAGCCTCCTCCGGCACGGATCTCAACGGCATGGCCGCCAAGATCGCCGCCGAGACCATTCGCGGCCGCCTCGTTGCCTTCGCTGCCGAGCGCTATCAGGTCGAGCCGGACGAGATTTCCTTCGCCGACAATCGCGTGCAGCTCGGCGAGCGGACCATGACGCTCGGCGAACTCGCCCGAGAGGCGCATATGGCGCGCATCCAGCTGTCGGCAGCGGGCTTCTACGCCACGCCCAACATCACCTGGGATCGCCCCAGCGCCTCGGGACGGCCGTTCTTCTACTTCGCCTATGGTGCGGCCTGTTCGGAGGTGACCGTCGACACGATGACCGGCGAAATGCGGGTCGACCGTGTCGACATCCTCCACGACGTCGGCCACTCGCTCAATCCGGCCATCGACATCGGCCAGATCGAGGGCGGCTTCGTGCAGGGCATGGGCTGGCTGACCACCGAGGAACTGGTCTGGGACGACCGGGGCCGCCTGCGTACCCACGCTCCCTCCACCTACAAGATCCCGACCGCCTCCGATGTGCCGGAGGACTTCCGGGTGGCGCTCTATGCCTCGCCCGGCAATCCTTCTCCCACGGTCTACCGCTCCAAGGCGGTCGGCGAGCCGCCGGTCATGCTGGCGATTTCCGTCTTCAGCGCCATCCATGACGCGCTCGCCAGCCTCAATCCCGGCGCGATCCCGGATCTCGATGCCCCGGCAACACCGGAAGCGATCCTAAAAGCCGTCCTTTCCATGAAGCGGAGCAGGACCGGCTGATGCGCAATCCCTGGAGCGCCGTTCTCGATCTGCTGGAGCGCCATGGCCGCTGCGCCATGGTCAGCGTTCTGGCGCTGCAGGGCTCGGCACCGCGTGAGGTCGGGGCGCGCATGGTGGTGGCGCCGGACGGATCGTTCCACGGCACCATCGGCGGCGGCACGCTGGAATACGAGGCCATCGCCGCGGCGGCCGCGCAGGCTGCGGACAAGGCCTCGGCCGATATATTGAAGCTGCGGACCTTCACGCTCGGTCCCGACCTCGGCCAGTGCTGCGGGGGCCGCGTGACACTGGCGATGGAGAGCTTTTCGGACGCCAGGCTCGACGAAGCGCGCTGCCTTGCATCACTTGCCGAGCGCGGCGGCTTTGCGACCCGCGCGGCGATCGGCGCGCAAGGAGAGGTGGGCCCGCGCGAGATCGTCGCCGGCGAAGACACTGTGGATGCGCCGCTCGCGCTCTCGGCCGGCCTGCTGGAAGAGCGGTTCACCGCCGGCGAGACGCGTCTCGTCCTGTTCGGTGCCGGCCATGTCGGACGCGCCATCGTTCTGGCGTTGGCCAGCCTGCCGTTCCGCATCACCTGGGTCGACAGCCGCGCAAATGCCTTTCCCGCCCATGCGCCGCGCAGCGTCGAGGCGCGCCATCTTGTCGATCCGACCTCACTGTTCCGGACTTCGGCCGGTAGCGCCGAGCCTCCGACGGAAGTGCTGATCATGACACATGACCACGCGCTCGATCTTGCGATCGCCGATGCCGCCTTGCGGGCGCCCGGGATCGGCGGTGTCGGCATGATCGGCAGCGCGACCAAGGCGGCGCGCATGGTCTCGCGGCTGCGGGCGGCCGGTCACGGCGAGGAGGCGCTGGCGCGCTTCCGCTGCCCCATCGGCATCTCCGGAATCGCATCCAAGGAGCCGGCGGCCATCGCCATTTCCGTGGCGGCCGAACTTATGCTTCGCCGCGAACAGGCAGGAGCTTTCCACAACAAACGTGGCAGCAGGCTTGCAGGGGGAATGAGGCTCGTATGATAACGCGGCGGGGGAAGCGATGACATCCACGACACCGACAGATCCGCCCGCGTCAGGCCGCGAGAGACAGGGAGAAATCCTGCTCGAGGCTCGCGGCATCAGCAAGCGTTTCGGCGAGGTTCTCGCCAACGACACCGTGTCCCTGACACTGCGCGCCGGGGAGATCCATGCCCTGCTCGGTGAAAACGGTGCCGGCAAGTCGACCCTCGTGAAGATCCTCTACGGCGCGCTCGAGCCCAATGGCGGCACGCTGCACTGGCAGGGCAGGGAGGTGACCATTTCCACCCCCGCCGAGGCCCGGCAGCTCGGCATCGGCATGGTCTTCCAGCATTTCTCGCTGTTCGAGGCGCTGACGGTCGCCGAGAACATCGCACTCGCCCTGCCCAAGGACACCGGCATGCGCGAGTTGTCGGCGCGCATCCGCGAGGTCTCGCGCGACTACGGCCTGACCCTCGATCCCGAGGCCATCGTTGCCGATCTCCCCGTTGGCCTTCGCCAGCGCATCGAGATCGTCCGCTGCCTGCTGCAGGAGCCGAGGCTGATCATCATGGACGAGCCGACCTCGGTGCTGACGCCGCAGGAGGCAGACCAGCTGTTCCTCACCCTCGAGCGGCTCACCTCGGAAGGTTGCGCGATCCTCTACATCTCCCACCGCCTGGAGGAGGTGAAGCGCATCTGCCACCACGCCACCGTCATGCGCCACGGCAAGGTCATCTCCGAATGCGACCCGGCGCAGGAGACCGCCGCCTCGCTGGCACGGATGATGGTCGGGAGCGCGGTGCACGATCTCGACCGCGGTCCGAGGCCCGAGGCCGGCGCGGTACGGCTGGAGCTGCGCGGGCTTTCCGCCCCGGCGGACGGCCCCTTTTCCGTTGCCATCGACAATGTCGATCTGAAGGTGCGCGGCGGCGAGGTCGTGGCGATCGCCGGCATTGCCGGCAACGGCCAGGGAGAGCTCTTCGACCTCGTGTCGGGCGAGCGGCTGTCGGCCCCCGACGCCATCCAGATCGACGGCCAATCGGCCGGGCGCAGCAGCATCACCGCCCGGCGGCGGGCAGGCGCTGCCTTCGTCCCGGAGGAGCGGCTCGGCCACGGTGCCGTGCCGGGCCTGCGGCTCTCGGAAAACATCGTTCTGACGCGCCATTCCACCGGCGATGGACTGGTGCGCGGCGGTTTTGTCGACCGCGCCAAGGCAGCCCAGCTCGAGCAGCGGCTGAAGAGCAATTTCGACGTCCGCATGTCTCATGACGATGCCGAGGCACGCGCCCTGTCCGGCGGCAACCTGCAGAAATTCGTGATCGGCCGCGAGCTCGACCGCCGCCCCGGCGTTCTGGTGGTAAACCAGCCGACCTGGGGCGTCGATGCCGGCGCCGCCGCTCTCATCCGGCAGGAGCTCATCGACCTCAGCCGCCAGGGCTCGGCTGTGGTGGTGATCAGCCAGGACCTCGACGAGATCTTCGAGATCGCCGACCGCATCGCCGTCATCTCTCGCGGCCGAATGTCGGATGCCGAGCCGGCGGAGGCCATGACCCGCGAGCGCATCGGACTGCTCATGGGCGGGATGGATGAAGGGCAGGGAGGCGCGACCCATGCGGCTTGAGCTGGAAAAACGCGCCGAGCACTCGACCGCGATGGCGCTGCTGTCGCCAGTGATCGCGCTCGCCCTGACGCTCGTCAGCGGCGCCATCCTGTTCGCGGCCCTGGGGGAGAACCCGGCCGAGGCGCTCTACGTCTTCTTCATCGAGCCCCTGACCGCCTCCTGGTCGTTGCAGGAGCTGGTGGTCAAGGCAACGCCCCTGATCCTGATCGGCGTCGGTCTTGCGGTCTGCTACCTGTCCAACACATGGAACATCGGCGGCGAAGGACAGTTCACGGCCGGGGCCCTTGCCGGCTCCGTCCTGCCGATCCTGTTTCCCGATTTCCAGACCCCTTTGACGCTGCCCCTGATGCTGCTGATGGGCATTGCCGGCGGCATGGCCTGGGCCGCTATCCCGGCCTTCCTGAAGGTGCGTTTCGGAACCAACGAGATCCTGACCAGCCTGATGCTCGTCTATATCGCCCAGCTGCTGCTCGACTGGCTGGTGCGCGGGCCCTGGCGCGATCCGGATGGCTACAACTTCCCTGAAAGCCGTCTCTTTTCCGATGCCGCATCGCTGCCGGCGCTGGCCGACGGGCGCATGCATGTGGGAGCCATCTTTGCGCTGATTGCGGTGGCCGCTCTTGCCGTGGTGCTGATGAAGTCGCTCAAGGGCTTCGAGATCCGCGTCCTCGGCCAGGCGCCGCGGGCAGGGCGCTTTGCCGGCTTTTCGCAGAACAGGATGGTGTGGTTCGCCTTCCTGTTGTCGGGCGGGCTCGCCGGGCTCGCCGGCATCAGCGAGGTCTCCGGCTCGATCAACCAGCTGACCCCGGTGATTTCGCCCGGCTACGGCTTCACGGCGATCATCGTCGCCTTTCTCGGCCGGCTGAACCCCGTCGGCATCCTGTTCTCCGGCCTGCTTCTCGCGCTGTCCTATCTCGGCGGCGAGGCGGCACAGGTGGCGCTCGGCATCTCCGACAAGACCACCCGCGTATTCCAGGGCATGCTTCTGTTCTACGTGCTTGCCTGCGACACGCTGATCCTCTACCGGATCCGGCTCGGCGGACCTGCTGCAACGGGGAAGGGGGCCTGACATGGGTGCTTTCGAAGCGATCCTCCTGACCGTCATCACCGCGGCAACACCGCTGCTGCTGGCCGCCATCGGCGAGCTGGTTGTGGAACGCTCGGGCGTTCTCAATCTCGGCGTCGAAGGCATGATGATCCTCGGCGCGGTGATGGGCTTTGCCGCCGCACAGGCGACCGGATCCCCATATGTCGGCGTGCTGTGCGCCATGCTTGCCGGCATGGTTCTGGCGCTGCTCTTCGGGTTCCTGACGATCCATCTCGTTGCCAACCAGGTCGCCACCGGCCTGGCCTTGACGCTGCTCGGCCTCGGGCTTGCCGGCATGATCGGCGAGGCGTTCGTCGGCCGGCCGGGCATGAAACTTCAGGCGATCGAGATCCCGGTGCTCAGCGACCTGCCGGTGATCGGGCGGGTTCTGTTTGCCCAGGATCTCCTGGTCTATGTGTCGCTGGCGCTGGTCGCGGCCGTCTCCTACGTCCTGTTCCGCACCCGCGCCGGTCTGGTCATCCGCGCGGTCGGCGACAATCACGGCTCGGCCCACGCGCTCGGCGTTTCAGTGCGCAAGGTGCGCTATCTGGCCGTGCTGTTCGGCGGCGCCTGCGCCGGCCTGGCCGGCGGCTACCTGTCGCTGGCTTACACCCCGCAATGGGTCGAGGGCATGACCGCAGGGCGCGGCTGGATCGCGCTGGCGCTCGTCGTCTTCGCCACCTGGCGGCCCTTGCGGGTCCTCGCCGGCGCCTATCTCTTCGGCGCGGTCGGCATCCTGCAGTTCCACGCCCAGGCGCATGGCGTCGGCGTTCCCTCGCAGCTGCTGGCCGCCTTGCCCTATGCTGCGACCATTGCAGTGCTTGTGATCATTTCGCGAAACCGTATCCTGACCCGTATCAACACGCCGGCGTGCCTGGGCAAGCCGTTCGTGCCGGACCGGTGATGCGCTGACCAGCGGGCGCGGGACGGGGCAGCCCCCATCCGACGCCTGCCATCTTGAAAGCCGGCGAAACTCCGGCGGGGGCTGAAACAGGGGACACAGGAGCAGGAAATGAATAAAATTATGGGGTTGGCGGCCGCCGCGCTGCTCGGCTTCAGCGTTATCGGCGCTGAAGCGGCCGACAAGCTGAAGGTCGGTTTCATCTATGTCGGTCCGATCGGTGACCACGGCTGGTCCTACCAGCACAACCAGGGCCGTCTCGCCATCGAGAAGGAGTTCGGCGACAAGATCGAGACCGTCTACATCGAGAACGTCTCGGAAGGCCCGGATGCGGAGCGCGCCATCGAGCGTCTGGCACGCGACGGGGCAGGGCTCATCTTCACCACGTCCTTCGGCTTCATGAACCCGACGCTGAAGGTCGCCGAGAAGTTCCCGGACGTGAAGTTCGAGCACGCCACCGGCTACAAGCGTTCCGAGAACCTCTCCACCTACTCCGCCCGCTTCTACGAGGGCCGCTACGTCATCGGCCAGATGGCGGCGAAGATGTCCAAGACCGGCACCGCCGGCTATGTCGCCTCCGTGCCGATCCCGGAAGTGGTGCGCGGCATCAATTCCTTCATGCTGGGCGCGCAGTCGGTCAATCCGGACTTCAAGGTCAAGGTCGTGTGGGTGAACTCCTGGTATGACCCGGGCAAGGAAGCCGACGCCGCCAAGGCGCTGCTCGACCAGGGCGCCGACGTGATCTCTCAGCACACCGACAGCCCGGCACCGCTTCAGGTTGCCGAGGAGCGCGGCGCGGTCGGATTCGGCCAGGCGTCCGACATGATCGCCTTCGCGCCGAAGGCCCAGCTCACCGCGATCGTGGACGACTGGAGCGCCTACTACATCCGCCGCGTCCAGGCCGTGCTCGACGGCACCTGGAAGAGCGAGGACGTGTGGGGCGGCTTCGACAAGGACATGGTCGTGATGGCTCCCTACACCAACGTTCCCGAGGACGTGGCCAAGGAAGCCGCCGCGACCGCCGAGAAGATCCGTTCGGGCGAATTCCATCCCTTCACCGGCCCGATCTTCAAGCAGGACGGCAGCGAAGCCGTCGGCGCGGGCATCATCATCGATGACGGCACGCTGCTCGGCATGAACTGGTACGTGAAGGGCATCGACGACAAGCTGCCGAACTAACCAGCAACGCGTTTCCGCCACTGGCGGGATGCAGCGGGCCGGGAGAGCGATCTCCCGGCCCGTTTCTTTTGGCCCACCCGCTCTCGCCGCCGTGTTCCGGGTTTCGCGAAAGGCATTCGGCGGCAAAATGGCGGGGCGCCGTGGATCGGGATCGCGGCAAAGGGCAGGGAGGTCCGATCACGGCACTTACGCACGGTGAACACTGTTGCAATATCCCATATATGGGATTATATCCCTCATATGGACAGAATTGACCGACACAACACAGCACTTGCCGACCATTTGCGCTCCCTGAGGGCGGATCGCGGGCTCACCCTTCAGGAATTGGCGGAAAACAGCGGTGTGAGCCGCGCGACGCTCTCGCGTATCGAGAACGGGGAGGTCAGTCCGACGGCCGAAACGCTCGGCCGCATGGCGTCGGCCTTCGGCCTGCCGCTTTCCCAGCTTCTCGCGCCGCTGGAGCCGGAGTTTCCGCCGCTTCTTCGCCGCGCCGACCAGAGCATCTGGTCGGATCCCGAAAGCGGCTTCACCCGTCGGTCCGTTTCGCCGCCCAGCAGCGGACTGAAGCTCGAAATCATCGAATGCGAGATCGCGCCCGATCAGCGCATCTCCTACGACCGTCCGGCGGTCCCGGGCCACGAGCATCATCTTGTGATGATCGCGGGAAGGCTGACCCTCACAGTCGATGGGGAGCGCCGAGACCTGTACCCGGGCGACTGCCTGCGCTATCGGCTGTTCGGGACCACGGTCTTCGAGACCGCAGAGCATGGCGCGCGCTATCTCATCGCTCTGGCCTGAGGATCCTCGAATGGAACCGCATATTCTCCAGCTCGACGGTTCGGCCATCGAGGCGAACCTTGCCGCGCTGTCCCGCATTCTCATCGACAGTGTCGCCGGCGGTGCCGCGATCAGCTTCATGGCGCCGCTGTCACAGGCGGATGCAGAGCGGTTCTGGCTGAACGATGTGCGTCCGCATGTGGAGGCGGGGCACCGCAGCCTGTTCGGCGCATGGCATGACGGCGAGATTGTCGGCACTGTGCAGCTTCTCACGGCGATGCCACCCAACCAGCCGCACCGCTGCGAGATCGCCAAGATGGTCGTCCATCCGCAGGCACGGCGCCTGGGCATCGGACGAGCGCTGATGGATCGTGCGCTTGCCCGGGCGCGCGAACTGGGCAAGACGCTCGTCACGCTCGACACCCGCACCGGCGATGCCGCCGAGCCGCTCTATGCCTCGATCGGGTTCGAGGTGGCAGGCATCATCCCGGACTTCGCCTTCGACCCGGACGGTCGGGCGAAACACGGCACGACCTATATGTATCGCCGTATCGAGGATGCAGCAGCGACCTGACCGAACCGGCACCACAATGTCGGAGCGCTTCAACACAGCATCCCAAAGAGCGCCGAACATGGAAGGGGAAGCCGGAGGAGCTACATCCTTCGCCATCGACGCGAACAACCGGGGGGGGCACCAGATCAGCATCGTCAATCGGCCTTCGACCCGTTCCCGGTCACCACATCGCTAATTCGCATAAGATATATTATGGAACTTTTATGTTAGCCTGAAATCCTGCACGGACCTCGCGTCTTCCGCCGATCCCGCACAGTGTGGCACGAATGCCGGTCACGGGAGCAAAATCGCTAAAATTGTCACGATGTCAGTGCCTGCGGCGAGACATCCATCGTCGCTTGTAGTTATGTACATTGGAAATGATCAGTCTTGCGGGGGATCTGATGCATTGCCGTTGAACAAGCAGGTCGTATCGGGGCGCGCGGGCATCAACACGCATCTGGTCATGCTGGTGCTGGTTTGCCTTCTGCCCATCCTCATGATCTCCGGATATGCGGCCTGGCGTACTGGCGCGGCCTATAGGCACACTGCGACCGCACGCCTGAGCGAAACCGCGCTGACCATTCGCAATGCCATCGAGGCAGAGATCGACAGCCGCTTCACGGTGCTGCGCGCCTTCGCGACACTGTGGTCGCCCAGCACGTCGAACAATCAGCTGCTTCTGCGAAGCAGCCGCCACGAAGGCATCGGCCTGGAGGGCGTGATCCAGGTTGTCGACTTCGCCCGCAGTCAGCCGGACACCCCGGCCGATGATGCTGTGCTGGCCATCGCGCGGCAGTCCTTCGAGCGCAACGTGCCGCTGGTCTCGAACCTCGTCCTCGGCGCGGGCGCGAAGGAGCATCGCATCCATCTGGCGCTGCCGGTGGCCGAGGCCGACATGCCGCCGCGTGTCTTCGTCCTCTCCCTGTCTTCCTTGCAGTTGTTGCGGACCCTGCGTCCGGGCAGCGAGCACGTCACCAGCGGCATCCTCATCGCCGTCACGGACGGCAATGGCCGCATCCTTGCACGCTCCCGCGATCCGGAGAACTCCGTCGGCATGATGGCGCCGGACTGGGACAGGTTGCAGGCAGTAGCCGCTGAAGGCGGTCTGTTCGAGGCGAAGACGACCGAGGGCCTCAACACGATCATGGCACACCAGCGGATCGAAATGACACCGGGCTGGACCGCGGTCGTCGCAGAGCCGCTCGAGGTGTTCAATGCCCGCTGGCAGACGCCTCTGACGGGCCTGCTGCTCGGATCGGCGCTGGCAACGACCCTTGCCACCGTTCTGGCGATCCATATCGGCCAGCTGATCCGCCGGCCGGTACAGGCCCTGGCCCTGCGCAGCCTGGCCATTGCCAGCGGCGATGGCGATCGCGCCCGCACGCCCGAGGCAATTCCGCCCTCCAGAATCCGCGAATTCGAAGTGCTGCGGCTTAGTTTCGAGGCGGCGGAAGCTGCCCGTCGCGAGAACGAGCGCCGGCTTCACACGGTGGCCAATGCCGGCGCCCTCGTGTTCTGGAGCTGGTCCGCTGATGGCGACCTCTTGTCTGTCGAGGGCTGGGAAAAGCTGACCGGAATGCCGGACAGCGAGGCGCTCGGCGTCTCCTGGATCGATCAGGTTCACCCCGACGACCGGGAGCGCGTGGCTCTTGCCATCAGCCAGAAGAAGAGCGGCACCATCGACTATTTCGACATCGAGTTCCGCCTGCGGGTCGCGGATGGCCGCTGGCTCTGGGTGCGCGACCGCGGCGGGCCGGTCCTCGACGACGCGGGCAATGTCGTCCAGTGGGCCGGCGTTCTGGAGGATATCGATGCACGCAAGCAGGACGAGGCCCAGATCGCCTATATGGCGATGCACGATGCCCTGACCGGGCTGGGCAACCGGGTTCTGCTGCGCGACCGGCTGGAGCTGGCGGCGGCCGCTGCAGGTCGCGGGGTGGCAAGCGCCCTCCTCGCGCTCGACCTCGATTTCTTCAAGCAGGTCAACGACACGCTCGGCCACCCTGCCGGAGACGAGGTCCTGCGGCAGGTGGCAGCACGCCTGTCCGGCTGCGTGCGCGAGGTCGATCTTGTGGCCCGCATCGGCGGCGACGAATTCGCCATCCTGCAGCATGGCGCGTCTCAGCCGGAAGCGGCAAAGGCTCTCGCCGAGCGGCTCGTCGCGGCCGTCTGCGCGCCGTATCAGGTCGACGGCCAGAGCATCGTCATCGGCGCCAGCGTCGGCGTGGCGCTCATCACCTGCGGCAACATCACAGCCGACGACCACATGCGGCGGGCCGACAAGGCGCTGTACCTTGCCAAGGCGGAGGGCCGCGGCCGCATCGCCGTCTTCGACGAGCTCCCGGTCGCGATTCCACAGGAAGGCTAGACCGCCGGCTCGGATGCGCCGGGCTTGCCCCGCGCGTCCGCAGGCCGCTACCCTGCCCGCTGTTGATCCTCGGAGTTTTTGAAAATGCCTTTTCCGTTTCCCCGGCTCGCCCGCTCCTTTGCCCTCGTCTGCGTGCCGGCTTTCGCTCCACTTCCGGCCGCTGCCGACCTTCAGACGGTCCTGCAGCAGGAACGCGCCGGTCTTGCGGAGAGCTGCCCGAACGGCATGGAATTCCTTGCCGGTTTCGCGGCTCCAGTGAACATCAACGGCGATACAACGCCGGACATTCTGGTCGATTACGGCCAGCTCTCCTGCAACGGAACGCAGATGATGTTCTGCGGCTCGGCTGGCTGCACCCAGAAGATCTATCTCGGTCGCGCCGATGGATCGCACGCAATGGTCGGCGAGTTCCTCGCCTACGAGCTGCGCTTCGACCGCCCCACCGAAGGCACCTTCCTTGCTGTTCTGCATGGCGGGTCCTGCGGCCGTGCCGGCGCGGAGACCTGTTTCCAGCGCTATGCGCTGAGCGGTGAGACGGTCGAAATGTTGCAGGAGGAGCCGCGCGACCGCTGGTACTTCACCGAAGGCCCCTCGCCCTCGGCGATGCTGGCAACCTCGCAAGGAGACAGCCTGCGCCTTGTTTGCGACGACGGCTCGCTGCGCATCCAGTATGGCCCGACCTGGATGTGGGAAGAAAACGGCTCGGTCGCCGATCATGCCCGCGATCTTTCAAAACCTCAGGGCCGGATCGAGATTGAAATCGAGGTGGATGGCGGCCAGCCGACGGCGGTGCCCTTCATGATCGAGGAGGCGGCGCGCGTTCTGCAATCGCCGACGCTTGCCCCGGGCCAGCCGTTCTTCGCGGCGCTCATGCAGGGAAGTTTCGTCGAGCTTCACCTCGGCGGCTCGCTGGAGCACTTGCGCAGCTTCACGCTCAAGGGGTCTTCGAAGGCAATCGGCAGTCTGCTGCAGGCCTGCGTCTAAGGCTGACAAAGGGGCTGAAGAACGGGCCCTCCGAGCCCCTTCCCTGCCTAGTCCTCTTCCAGCTCGGCAATGTCCCGCGCATCCACGACCTTGCGCGCCACCGACAGCGAAAAGCCCTGCCGGCAGAGCGCGGCCATCTCCTTGCGCAGCCGGTCGGGATCGGCCTCGCCCCGTCGCCAGGGGCCGAAGCGGCGCTTGCGGGCGGCAATGCAGGCGGCGGTCAGATCGTCGCTTTCCTCCTGCGCCATCAGCTCTTCGGCAAGCTCCTGCTCGATGCCCTTGGCCGCCAGTACCGCGCCGATCCGCCGGGCCGAGCGGCCCTTGCGTCGTTCGGAGGCGATGCGGGATTCCGCAAAGAGCCGGTCGTTGACGAGGCCGGACGCGGCGCAGCGCGCCACGACAGCCTCGATCATCGCGTCGAAATCGCCAGGATCGAGTTCGAGTTCGCGCGCCGCGCGCATCACCTTGCGCTCGAGCACCCGTTTCAGGTTTTCGCGGCTGGAGCCGTAGCGGTCGAGATAGTGGAGCGCCGCCTTCATCAGCCGCTCCTCGGTCGGCGGACGGGCGGCGCGGGTCATGTTTCGGCGTCGAGGCTTGCCGAAAACCGCAGGCCGTCATAGGCCGGGATCACACCTTCAGGCAGCTCCGCTTCCAGCGTGCGGTAGTCGAGATCGACATGCATGTTCGTCAGGATCGCCTTGCGCGGGCGCATGCGGGCGATCCACTCCAGCGCCTCCGACAGCGAGAAGTGCGAGGGATGAGGCGTACGCCGCAGCGCGTCGATCACCCAGGTGTCGAGTCCCTCGAAGCCCGGCCGGACGGCATCCGGAATGTCTTTCACATCAGGGAGATACGCGACATTCCCGAAGCGGAATCCGAGCGCCGCGATATCGCCGTGCTCGACCTCCAGCGGCAGGAACGGGATCGGCCCGCCTGCCCCCTCGATCACGCCCGGCGTGCCGGCGGTGATGCGGATGTCGCGCAGGATCGGCGGATAGCTCGACCCCTGCGGCGTTGCGAAGCCGTAATAGAACAGATCATGTGCACGGTGCGAGGTGACCGCATCCATATGGACCGGGATCAGCTTGCGATGGGTGATCGCCAGCGGCCGCAGGTCGTCGATGCCGTGCAGGTGGTCGGCATGGGAATGGGTCAGCAGCACCGCATCCAGGTCCGTAACGCGGGCATCGAGGAGCTGCTGGCGCAGGTCCGGCCCGGCATCCACCAGCACGCTCGTGGTGCCGTTCGGTCCCTTGCGCTCCACCAGCATGGCGCAGCGCATGCGCCGGTTGCGCGGCTCGTTCGGGTCGCAGTCGCCCCAGATATTGCCGACGCGCGGCACGCCGGCGGACGAGCCGCAGCCCAGAATGGTGAAATCGAGCCGGGCGCCGTCCGTCATCGTTCTCAGCCTTCCTGCTGCAGGTGCCGCGGCACCCGCGAGAACAGGCGGAAGAAATTGGCGGTGGTCTGGCGGGCCATCTCGGCCTCGCTCATGCCCTTCGTCTCCGCCAGCACCTTGTTGGTATGCGCCACATAGGCCGGCTCGTTGCGCTTGCCGCGCCAGGGCTGCGGCGCCAGATAGGGCGCGTCCGTCTCCACCAGCAGCCGGTCGGCCGGCAGCTCCGCGGCGATCGCCCGCAGCTCGTCGGAGCGCTTGAAGGTGACGATCCCGGAGAACGACACGTAAAGTCCCAGCTCGATGCCGGTCAGCGCCAGGTCGCGCCCGGAGGAGAAACAGTGCAGCAGGGCCGGAAAGGCCCCCTTCTCCGTCTCCTCGCGCAGGATCGCGGCCATGTCGTCGTCCGCATCGCGCGAATGGATCACCAGCGGCAACCCGGTCTGGCGCGCGGCGGCGATATGCCGGCGCAGACCCGCGGCCTGCGCCTCGCGCGGTGCCTTGTCGTAGAAATAATCGAGCCCCGCCTCGCCGATGGCGACGACCTTCTCGTGTGCCGACAGGCGCACCAGATCGTCGGTCGTCACGGCCATCTCGGCCTCCTCCCCCGCATTGTGGGGATGGGTGCCGACCGAGCAGAACACGTTGTCGTAGCGCTCCGCGAGCGCGCGGATCGTGTCGAACCGCGCCACCCGCGTCGAGATCGTCACCATCAGGCGGACCCCGGCTTCGCCGGCGCGGGCGATGATCTCATCGCGCTCGGCGTCGAAGTCCGGGAAGTCCAGATGGCAGTGGCTGTCGACCAGCATCACGCGGCTCCGCCGGCCGGCGCCTCGGCCTCGACATAGCGCGGGAAGACGCCCTCGGGCTTGGGCAGCTCCGCGCCGGCAGCAAGCCGCCCGCCGGCTCCCAGCCGGTCGAAGCTGCGCGCATCCGCCGGCACCGCCAGGAGGTCGAGCAACTTGCCCGCACTCGTCGGAATGACCGGCTGCGCCAGGATCGCGACCTGGCGGATCACTTCCGCGGTGACGTAGAGCACCGTCGCCATGCGCACCGGGTCGCTCTTCTTCAGCGCCCAGGGCTCCTGCGAGGCGAAATAGCGGTTGGCCTCGGCGACGCAGGCCCACACCACCGACAGCGCCTGATGGATCGCCTGACGCGACATCGCCTCGCGCGCGGCCGCCAGCATCGCATCGGCCTGGCCGAGAATGGCCTCGTCCTCGGCCGTGAAGGCGCCCGGCTCCGGCAGGCGCGCCTCGCAGTTCTTGCCGATCATCGACAGCGAGCGCTGCGCCAGGTTGCCGAGATCATTGGCGAGGTCCGCATTGATCCGGTTGACGATGGCCTCGTGGCTGTAGTTGCCGTCCTGGCCGAAGGGCACTTCGCGCAGGAGGAAGTAGCGCACCTGGTCGAGGCCGTAATGGTCGATCAGCGCGAACGGGTCGATCACGTTGCCGACCGACTTCGACATCTTCTCGCCCTTGTTGAACAGGAAGCCATGCGCGAAGACCCGCTTCGGCAGCTCGATCCCCGCCGACATCAGGAAGGCCGGCCAGTAGACGGCGTGGAAGCGTACGATGTCCTTGCCGATGACGTGCAGGTTCGCCGGCCAGTAGCGCCAGCGCGGGTTGCTCTCGTCGGGAAAGCCGGCGGCGGTGATGTAGTTGGTCAGCGCGTCGACCCACACATACATCACGTGCCGCTCGTCATCGGGCACGCGCACACCCCAGTCGAAGGTGGTGCGCGAGATCGACAGGTCCTTCAGGCCGCGGCTGACGAAGCTGACCACCTCATTGCGGCGCTCGTCCGGGCCGATGAAGTCCGGATTGGCTTCGTAGTGGGCGAGCAGGCGGTCCTGATAGGCCGACAGGCGGAAGAAGTAGCTCTCCTCCTCGACCCATTCGACGGGCGAGCCCTGCGGGCCGTAGCGCACGCCGTCGGCGCGCAGCTCCGTCTCGCCTTCCTGGTAGTAGGCCTCGTCGCGCACCGAGTACCAGCCGGAATAGCTGTCCTTGTAGATGTCGCCATTGGCCGCCATGCGGCGCCAGATCTCCCGGCTCGCCTCGTGGTGGCGCGGCTCGGTGGTGCGGATGAAATCGTCGTTGGAACAGCCGAGCGCCGCCGCCATGTCGCGGAAACGGGTGGCGTTGCGTTCCGCCAGCTCCTCGACCGGGATGCCTTCCGCACGCGCGGTCTGCAGCATCTTCTGGCCGTGCTCGTCGGTGCCGGTGAGGAAGAACACGTCGCGGCCGTCGAGGCGCTGGAAGCGCGCGATGGCATCCGTCGCCATGCTCTCGTAGGCGTGGCCGATATGCGGCGCGCCGTTGGGATACGAGATGGCAGTGGTGACGAAGAAGGGCGATCGATCGGTCATGGCCTGTCAGAGGATCCGGATTACAGGTGGTGGCCCGAATGGGCGTTCCAGAAGTCGAGTGCGAGGCGGCGGGCGTCAAGCCCGCGCGGTTTCGGCAAGATCGCGCAAGGTGTTGAGCACGATCTGCTTCCTGTCGAGATTATAGGCATCCGCCTCGCGCGCGGCGCGGCTGGTCTTTTCCCATACCTCGCTCAGCCTGACAAGGCGCTGGAGCCCGCCCTGCCCTGCCTCGCCGAGCCGGGTATGCAGGTGGTCGGCCACAAGGTCCTGAAACAGGCTCCAGGCATCGTCCGCGCCGGTGCGCGAGACCTGGTCGGCAAGGTCGTGCGCAGCCGCCGCATCCAGCCGCGGAAGGCCTGCCATCAGCTTCGCGAAACTGTCGGCCAGCTCGATGGAATCGCCCGCCGCCAGCTTGATCGCCTTGCGCAGGCTGCCCTGCGCCAGATCCGCCGCCCTGCCCGCGATCCGGTCCGCCGGATCGGCAACGCCGAGTTCGCCGAGCCCCGCCAACACCTCCTCGCGCGACAGCGCGCGCATGTGGAGCATGCGGCAGCGCGAGCGGATCGTCGGCAGCAGCCGGCCCGGGGCATGGGACAGAACCAGAAACAGAGACCGCTTAGGTGGCTCTTCAAGAACCTTCAGCAAGGCATTGGCCGCGTTGACATTCATGTCATCGGCCGCATCGACGATACAGATCCGCCAGGAGCCTTCCGAGCCCGTAGATCCGAAGAACGGCACCGTGCGGCGGATCTCGTCCACCGTCAGGTCCTGCTTGATCTTGTCCTTGGCCTTGCGCTTGGGATCGTACGGCCGCCGCAGGTGCAGCAGCCCCGGATGGGCGCCCGCCGCGATCTTGCGAAAGTCCGGATGCCCGGCAGGGATCGCACAGTCCGGCGCCTCGGCGACGGCCGGGGTGGCCGGATCGGGATGCGCCAGCGCGAAGCGGGCGAAACGGAAGGCCAGCGTCGCCTTGCCGATGCCCTTGGGCCCGGCGAGGATCCATGCGTGATGCATGCGGCGGGAGCGGTAGGCCGACAGCAGCTCCGCTTCCGCCTCGTGGTGGCCGATCAAGCTGTCGCGCTCGCGCGGCAGCGGCACGTCCTCGATGGCATCGGCTTCCGTCAGCAGCGGATCGGCCAGGTCGTTCATGTGCGTGCGCCCTCGCCCTGCAGCAGGCGCGCGGAGACCGCCCGCCAGATCTCCTGTTCCACCTCGTCCTGCGTCTGCGTTCCGTCGATCACCAGGAACCGCTCCGGCTCGTTGGCGGCCAGCTCCAGGAAGAGTTGCCGGCGCCGGTCGTGCACGCTCGCCCCTTCCGTCTCGAAACGATCCGGCTGGGGCGCGCTGCCAGTGGCGCTGCGCGTCATCACCCGGGCCATGCCGACCTCGGCCGGCACGTCGATCAGCACCGTCAGGTCCGGCCGGCAGCCGGCCACGGCCAGAGCTTCGAGCCGGTCCAGGAACGCCGTGTCGACGCCGGATTCTCCCTGGTAGACGCGGGTGGAATCGGCAAAGCGGTCGCACAGCACCCAGTCGCCGCGCGACAGCGCCGGCTCGATGGTGGCGTCGACATGGTCGGCTCGCGCGGCGGCAAACATCATCGCCTCCATCTCCGGGCCGAGATCCTTGACCCGGCCGCCGAGCAGCAGCCGGCGGATGGTTTCTGCGCCCGGAGAGCCGCCCGGCTCGCGCGTCACCACCACCTTGACGCCCGCCCCTTCCAACCGCTTGCGCAGCCGGTCGATCTGGGTCGACTTGCCGGCCCCCTCGCCGCCCTCGAAGGTGACGAAATGCCCGCGCTCGCCAGGCTCATTCATCGAGCCACCATCCGAACAGGGTTTCCTTGACCACATCGGAGGCCCGGCTCGTCACCGTGCCGGCCTCGGACGCGCCGCCGGTCAGCAGCGGCGCCCGGTAGACGATATCGCTGTCCCTCAGGACCCGCAGCTCGCCGACTTCCGTGCCTGCCTGCACCGGCGCGGGCAGCGGGCCGCGATAGATCGCGCGCAGCCGATAGGCCCGGCGGTCGCCGCGCGGCAGCAGGATCTCGACATCCTCGCGCACCACCAGCGGCACCGCCCCCACCGTGCCGCCGAAGACGCGCGCCTCGGTCACCGTGTCGCCGGCGGAAAACAGCACCACATCCTCGAAGTCCTTCTCCAGACTGTCGAACAGGCGGCGCAGCGCCTCTTCGCGCCTGTCGGCATCGGGATATCCGGCAACGATGCCGATCAGCCGCCGGCCGCTGCGCTCGGCCGAAGCGACCGCGTTGTAGCCCGCCCCTTCGGCAAAGCCTGCCACCAGCCCGTCGACACCCGCGACCTCGCCGATCAACGGGTTCTTGTTGCGCTGGAAAATGCCGTTCCAGGTGAAATCGGGCGCGCTGAACAAGGCATAGCGGTCGTTGTGGCGGGTCAGCACATAGTCCGCCAGCCGGGCCATGTCCCGCGCGGTCACATAGGACTCGGCCGTCTCGTAGCCGGTCGGATTGGCGAACAGGCTCCCGGTCAGGCCGATTTCGGCGGCCTTGTCGTTCATCCGCGCGGCGAAGGCTTCCTCGCTGCCGGCGATTCCTTCCGCCAGCACGATGGCCGCATCATTGGCATTCTGGATGATCAGGCCGCGCAGCAGGTCGATCACCGGCACCTCGCTGCCCAGTCGGGCAAACATGGTGGTGACGCGGGCCGGCGCGCCGCCGCTGCGCCAGGCATGCTCGCTCACGGTGAAGACCGTTTCCTCGGTCAGTTCGCCGGCCGCCAGCGCATCGAGGACGACCGCCGCCGTCATCAGCTTTGCCGAGGAGCCGGGCTGATAGCGCACGGTCGGATTGCGGCTGGACAGCAGCGTGCCGGTGGTGATGTCGAGGAGCAGAGCGGAGGTGTTGTCGGGCGGGCTCGCGTCTTGCGCGCGGGCAGCCCCTGGAGGTGCGGCAAGGGCCAGGCCGAACGCCAGCAGCCCGGACGCGAGAACACGCGCCAGGTGCTGCCGCAGCACACCTGGGCGATTCCGTCTCCGCATTGCGGCAACAGCCGTCATTCCCTGCACTCCCCGTCCCGGCCCGATGTTCGCGCCATGGCGAAAACATACAGGCTCGAGCGGGTCAAGCCTACCTGTGCCTTGAGCTATTTCAGTCCGACTGGCGGGCGGCGAGCTCACGCGGCGACAGGCCCTGGTCGATCGCGTCGAAGGCGGCATAGGCACCCTCGATACGGGCCGTGGCCCGGTAGGACGAGATCGCGGACCCGCGGGAGAACGTGCTCGGCTGGCCGAGATAGGCCGGCCCCGGCGCCAGAACCGGCTCGGTCGCGACCGCCGGCACCGCCGGCTGCGCGTCTCCGCCATAGCTCATGACCGGCGTGGACGCCGTGCTGTCCTGCCCGGCGCTTGCCGGAACATTGCTCTCGAACGTGTTGAGCGAGGCGACCTGCACCGATGCCGCGCCGGATTCGAACGCGACCGCCGGGTCGAACGCGGCGGTGACCATCTGGCCGAAGCCGCCCGAGCCCGCGAGAACCGGCCCGTACGGACGGTTGCGCGGCAGCGGCGCGGGGCCGGAGACCGGCGCCGGGCTTGCGGCCGGAATATCGGCCTGGGCCAGCATCGTGCCCGGCATGGTGGCGCCCGGCTCGACGGAGCCCGGGCCACGATAGGAGGCCATCAGGAAGCTCTGGTCCTGCCCGTCCATGCGGGCCTTGCCCACATATTCCACCTTCACCTTGGCCACGCCCGCGCTCTTGAAGTCGAGCATGGTCGCGACCTTTTCGGACAGGTCGATGGTGCGGTTGCCGTGGAAGGGCCCGCGATCGTTGACGCGAACGATCATCGAGCGGCCGTTCTTCAGATTGGTCACGCGCGCATAGGAGGGAAGCGGCATCGTGGTGTGCGCTGCCGTCGGCGCGTTACGGTCGAAGACCTCGCCATTGGCGGTCATCCGTCCGTGGAAGGTCGGCCCGTACCAGGAGGCGAGACCGACGGAGGTGTAATTCGGATTGTCCTTCGGGTGGTACCACTTGCCGGCCACCTTGTAGGGCTTGCCGACCATGTAGCGGCCGCCGCCCTTGGGCACGGCCTGGTTGCCCGAAACGACGCGCGGGCTGGCCGCGACGCCGTACTTTTCTTCGCTGAACTTGACCTTCTTGCCCTTCGGGGCAGAACCGCAGGCGGCCAGCGCGAGGCACAGCGAGGAAACCGCCAGAATGCCGAGACTGCGCGAGGAAAGCAGGCGACCGGAATCCGGCGCCACGCTGCTGCGGGAGGAATTGGGGTCTGTGCTCAGGTGCCGGCGTTCTGCTGCCGGGGCCTTGCCATCGTTCATTCTGCCGCCCTACTCGATACCTGACCGGCGGTTTTCGCCCGGGGTTCCGGCTGGGACGAACCTTCTGTCCGCCTTGCCGCTCCTTCGGTCGACATCCTGCTGCCAGGCGGCCGACCGCGCGGGGTCCTTTGCCGCCATGTGCAGTGGACTTACAAGGTTAGGTGGAGCGACGCCCGTTTCAGGACTGCATGTCCGGGGGAGTCTGTCTCGTTCGCCTGCCTTGCGTGCCCTGCCGGTCGGACCCGTCTCGTTGCGATGCTGCCCCCCAATGGCGCATCACGACACGTGTACCATGCCGTCTCTTACTGCAAGGTGAAGACGCGGTCGACGTGCACGCATGTCGCAGCGCACGTTTTTCAACAACCTGTGGCGAAAGGGTCGCAGAATGACGTCGGGGAGGACGTGGTCGCGCCCTCCCCGAACCGTATTTTCAGTGATTGGAGCCGATTACTGGCCGATGCGGGCGCGCCCGGTCATGCCGTCGTCGCGGCGCCAGAAGAGCGTGTTGCCATCGCCCCTGGACAGGGTGAAGCAGAACTGCTTGCCGTCGTACCAGGCCTGCCACTTCTGGCAGAGCCGGTTGCCGCGCACCCACCAGCGCCCCTGGTCCTTCGGCTGCATGAAGCGGCCGAGCCCGACCGCATCGCCCGATCCGCTGACCTTGCCGTTGGTCTGATAATAGAGAGGAAACTCGCCGCCGAGCGGCACCTTCAGATAGATGCGCTTGCCGGCGACCGTGTTGCGGATTTCCTTTTCGGAAAGCTGCGCGCTGGCCAGCGCCGGCGTTGCGACGACGGCGACACTTGCGATCAGCGCGGCGAGCGCGCCTGCCTTGCGTAGCTGCATTGCTTGTCTCCCGGTCGAACCTTGGGGGAAAGCGGCCCCGTCGGGCCCGCTTGTCACTATGCAAGGAGTTACGCGCCTGCCCGCCCGCCGGATCAGCTGCACCGGGCTTTGCGCGCCCCGGCCGCCCCTTTCCGCCACCGAAAAAAGGCGATGCGACCATTTGTGATACGGGTCACATCCTCACCGGGAGCGCCGGACTACAACGGACCCATGGCGCGTGCCCCCGCGCCGGACGCCGAACAACGGCGCAGCCGCCGATCCGGTCCCTGCCTCGACCTTCCGGATCGGCGGCTTTTCTCTTTCTCCCCCGAAAGCCCCCCCCACCCGGCCTGTTTCCACAAGCCCCCGGCACCCAGCCTCAGCCGCGCATAGGCTCAAACGCCCTTGCCGCACCGGCCCCCGCCCTGACCGCAATCCGGTCAAGGCGCAGCAGCGGACGGCGACCGACAGCCTCCCGGGCGCTCGATCTCGCACCGCGCTCTTTCACATGAGGAAACGTCCGCCACCGCCCTCGCCTCGCCGCTTGACAAGCCGGCCCGCGAGGGCGAAACGAAGCGCAACGGAAGAGTGGCCGAGTGGTTTAAGGCAGCGGTCTTGAAAACCGCCGTACGGGAGACCGTACCGTGGGTTCGAATCCCACCTCTTCCGCCACTGCTAGGAGGGACTGATGCAGGAATTTTTTGCATGGTTCGTCGATGCGTTAGCCTCCAGAAATTGGCCGAAGATTATTCCAGCGCTGGCCGAAATCATTCGAACGACGGCACCAGTTTTCACTGTTCTCATCGCATATCAAGCGCTCAAAAATTGGAAGCGCCAAGATAAGGCCAAAAGAGAATCCGAGTTTTTGGATTCTCTCATCGAAGCAGCCCACACTTTTATCGCGGAAATGCCGAAGCCGGTTGTATTGCTGCAGATAGCAAAGATCGGCATGGACAGCCATACTCGTTCTTGGGAGGAAGGCGACGAGGACGAGAAAGCGATAGCTGGCGCAATTGCCTATATCGAGAAAAATGGAGAGCGTGACGGCAAACGCTTGTTGGATTGCTTGGAAGCAGTTCGACCGTCCGTTATCAAACTCCGCTCATTAGTTGCAAAAGGGCAAGTATTTGGCTTCGAAAACTATACATCTTGCCAAGATTCTGTGGCAATCTTGACTTGGAATTTTGACCGTCTCGAGGCTTTTACCGGAGTCATAGGTTCGCCATCATGGAACTGGCAAAATCCTGAAGTACGCGTACGCTTGAAGGATGCGATGAGGCTTGACCCGGACGAGATACGAAAGAGCATTCAAGACAACAACGTCACCCTGTTGACATTTGCCAGTAAAACATACGCCAGAATTTACGGCTAGCATAGCAGTGGACTTTATCGTGGGCGCTCCCCAACCCGGTTGCGCTCCCTCATGCTGAATAGGCCGTGCTCGTGCCACGGACGAAGCGCGCGGATAAACCCGCCTCCGCCCGTTCAGAAAAGCATATCGGCAAGAACTTCTGGAAGGACGGTCGCTTCCGGGTGACGACTATGGGGGCTGTTAAATTGGCACAAGGATCGCGCCCGACTGTTTTTGATGCTATTGCCATGTCATACTAGTCGGCCCTCTACGCGGGCCGTGATTTCATAGGATAATGCCGCAAACGTAGCCCTTGGTTTCGCTGCTTTTCGCCATGGCCCGCCAATTGCCATACGTGACGCGATATTGCCGCCGCTTGCCGCATTCCCGCTCCCCAGGAAACTCAAAATCGCGAAGGCCACGCCCCCCTGCCCCGCGCACGCCGCGCAACAAGCTGCCATCCCATCCGCCATCCGATATAAGACCCCAAGCCACCCACGGAGACGGACGCGTGAGATCGCAGCCCCTTTATCAGACGGACGCGAGTTTGCTCGTCCTGGAAACCTCGGCACTCGATGCCCGCCCCGGGGCCGTGCTTCTCGACAAGTGCATCGTCTTTCCCGGCGGCGGCGGGCAGCTTGCGGACCGCGCCACGCTCCGCTGGTCTCGCGGCGAGGCGGCGATCACCGCCGTCACGCCCGATGAACGGGGATGGTGGCATGCCTTCGATGGCGAGGAGGAGCCGGACGGTCCCTTGCAGGTCCAGGTGGAGCCTCAGTTCCGCCGCCTGATGTGCGAACTGCACACCCTCGCCCATATCGCCAACAGCGTCGTCTTCCGCGAGTTCAACGGCGCGTTGCTGACCGGCGCCCAGCTGTCGGACGACGAGACGTTCCGGTTGGATTTCGATCTTCCGGGCTCGGATGCGGCACGGCTGCGCGAGCTGGCGGATCCCATCAACGAGGTGATCCGGGCCGATCTACCGGTGCGGGCCTTCCTGATGCCGTGGGACGAGGCCAATGCCGTTCCCGGACTGTTTCGCAGCAAGGCCGTCTCGCCGCCCCGCCAGGACGACGGCAACGTCCGGATCGTGGAGATCGGCGAGATCGACCGGCAGGGCTGCGGCGGCACGCATCTGGCCTCGACCGGGCTCGCCCGGCCGGTGCGCGTGCTGAAAGTCGACAACAATGGCCGGCAGAATCGGCGCGTGAAGATCGGTTTCTAGCCACTAGCGCGCACGGCCTGCGCTCCCTCAGCCCAGCCACAGCGCCTTGAGCGGCATCCACAGGCCCATGGCGATCATCATCAGGTTCTCGGTCAGCGAGACGAAGCCGAGCGGCACGTTGCTCGCCCCGCCGACGCAGGCGCATTTCAGCTCCCGCCGGTCGATATAGACCGCCTTGAACACCGAGACCGCGCCGACCGTGCCGATGAACAGCGCCACCGGCGCTGCGATCCACAGCAGCGCGCCGGCGATCATCAGCACGCCGGCCAGCGCCTCGCCGAAGGGATAGAGCCGGCCGTAGGGCACCCAGCGGCGGGCCAGCAGGTCGTAGTTCAGGAACATGGTCGAGAAGCTCTCCACGTCCTGCAGCTTCTGGATGGCGAGAATGCACATGCTGATCGCGACGAACCACTCGAAGGCGCGCAACGTCAGGACCGAGCCGAAGGCCGCCCAGCTGGCGGCCAGCGCCATCAGCAGCGCCATGGCGAAGATCGCGATCACCGGGCGATAGCTGGTCGCGTCCTCATCCGGAACGCTCTCGCCGAAATAGCGGCGCAGCTCCTCGTGCCCGCCGATCCGCTTCCCGTCGATGAAGGTCTGCGGCGTCGTGTCCACCTCGTGCTCGCGCTTGAACCGGTCGGTCTCCTCGCGTGAGGCGAGATGATGGTCCTCGACGGTGAAGCCGTGCCGCTCCAGAAGGTCCTTGGACTTCAGCCCGTAAGGGCAGATGTGGTCCGGCATCACCATCCGGTAGAGCGTGGCGCGTTTGTGCTCCTCAGCGGCTGTCATGGCGCGGTCTCCCCTTGGTGTCGGCGGGCGAGACGAACGCCCGCCCTCCCTTACCCAACGGGCTGGGCGGAAAGTGGTTCCGCGACAGATCGGTGAGCGGCCGCGCTCCGCCTCAGCGCTTGGCGGGCTTCTTCTGCGCGTTCAGCCCGGCTGCCGCCTTGATCAGCGCCGTAAAGGCCGCCTCGTCCAGGTCCTCGCCCTCGTGGAGATCGATGGCACGGCGGGCATTGCCGTCGAGGCTGGCGTTGAAGAGACCTGCCGGATCCTCCAGCGCCGCCCCCTTGGGAAAGGTCAGCTTGACCTTGTCCTTGTAGGTTTCGCCGGTGCACAGGATGCCGGCACGCGACCACACGGGCACGCCGCGCCACTTCCATTCCTCCACCGTTTCCGGCTCGGCCTTGAGGATCAGCGCCCGCGCCCGCGCCAGCATCTCCCCGCGCCAGTCGCCCAGCTCGCGGATCCGCGCATCGATCAGCGCAGAAGCCTCATCCGGCGCCATCGTCTCGCTCTTCGTCATCGCAGTATCTCGTCTCTCATGGTGTCCAGCCGGGCAGCTTCGCCGCCTGCGCTATCCAGCTCGCCAGCTGCGCCTCGTCCAGTTCCTCGCCCTCGTTCAGGTGGACGTAGCGGGTGTTCTCGTCCTTGGAGGCGACCGGCGGCAGCGGATCGAGCTCCGCACCGCGGAAGAAGGCGAGCTTGATGTATCTGGTGAAGCCGTGGACGCCCAGGAACCAGCCCTGCCCCTCCACGCCATAGAGCGGCGAGTTCCATTTCACCGCCTTGCGCACGTCCGGCACGGTGCGCTCGATGAGCGCGTCGAGCTGCCGGCCGACCTCGCTTTTCCAGCCGGGCATTGCCGCGATATAGGCCTGCACGGGTTCGTCGCCCTCTCCCTTGGGGATCTGCGGATTGCCGCCGGTCAGCAAGACCGGTTCCTTGGACGTCTCGCGCTTTCCGGCGGCCATCACGCCTGCTCTCGCCAGTGCGCGTTTTCGCCCGCAGTCCGGCTGTTCACCCACGGCAGGGCGAACAGCCAGAGCCCCGTCAGCATCAGCGGGATCAAGGGCACCAGCGCCAGAACGCCGACCCAGACGGAGGGCGTACCGGCGAGGTTCGTCGCGATATTGGCCAGCACGGCCAGGGTAAAGGCGAGCGACAGCCAGCGATGCAGCTGCCGGATCCATCCGTTGCGGGTCATGGCATGGTGCTCCGGTCTAGAGGCAAGGATAGGGGGGCGAGACTTCAGACCGTCACTGCAGCCGCTGAACGACCTCTTCCAGCTTGTCGAGGAAGCGCGGCCAGCCGGCGGTCGCCCCGCCGAAATAGCGCGGCTGGTCGCGGCGGAAGCCGGTCTGTTCCAGCCGCAGCTGCGTCCCGCTGCCGGTGGGGGTCAGCGTCCAGGTGACGATGCTTTTCAGATCGTGATCGCCCCAGCTATAGGCGAGCAGGTGCGGCGGCTCGATATCCAGCACTTCGCAGTCGACCGCCCCCCAGTCGGCGCGAAAGCCGAAACGGTGGCCGATGGCCGGGCGGAAGTCCCCCTTCATCAGCCATTCCTCGATGAGATGCGGTTCGGTCAGCGCGCGCCAGATCTTTTCCGGCGGATGGGAGATGTGGCGTTCCACCACCACCGACAGCGTATCGTCCTGCGTCTGCGTCACTGATCCATCCTTCCCAGCAGGTCTTCCAGGGCGTCGAACCGGGCTTCCCAGAAGCCGGTCATGCGCCGGGTCCAGTCGGCCAGCGGGGCAAGGGCGGATGCATCGGCGCTGTAGTGGGTCTGGCGCCCCGCCTGCCGGTCCCGCACCAGCCCGGCCTGCTTCAGAACGGAAAGATGCTTGGAAACGGCGGGCTGGGAGACCCCGGCCTGCGCGGTCAGCGCGCCGACGGTCTGCTCGCCCTCGCGGCAAAGGCGTTCGAAGATCGCCCTGCGCGTCGGGTCGGCGAGCGAGCGGAACAGGATGTCCTGCGATATGTCTTGAGCGTCCGTCATAAACTCATAACCCTGTGGCTATGGGTTTAATTCATAACCATCCGATTATGCGTTCGTCAAGTCCCGTCGTCCGCGCGGTTCTCAGCCCGGTTGCGCCTCGGGGCGGCGGAACACCAGCCGCAGCTGCTTCTCGATCTCGATCAGCGCGAAGAACACCGCCCCCACCGCCACGATCAGCACGCCGTCGAAGAACGGCACCGCCGTCGTGCCGAATACCGCCTGCAGCGGCGGCAGGTAGGTGATGGCGAACTGCGCCAGCGTGATCACGACCACGCAGGCCCAGATCATCGGCGTGCCCTTCACTGCCTTCCAGGTCAGCGAGGTGCCGTAGATGTTGCGGATGAAGAACAGGTGGAAGATCTCCAGCACCACCAGCGTGTTGAGCGCCATGGTGCGCGCCAGCTCCGGCGAGTGGCCCCGGTCGGTCGCGTAGAAGTAGATGCCGAAGACCGCCGCCAGGAACAGGCCCGAGACCAGCAGGATATGCCACAGCAGCTCGCCGCCGAGGATCGGCTGGTGGCGCGGGCGCGGCCGGCGGCGCATCGTGTCCTCCTCCGTCGGCTCGAAGGCGAGCGCAAGACCCAGCGTGACGGCGGTAATCAGGTTGACCCACAGGATCTGCACCGCCGTGATCGGCAGCGCCATGCCCAGCAGCAGCGCCAGGGCGACGGTCAGCGATTCGCCGCCGCTCGTCGGCAGCGTCCAGCTCAGCACCTTCTTGATGTTGTCGTAGACGGTCCGTCCCTCGCGCACGGCCGCCGCGATGGAGGCGAAATTGTCGTCGGCCAGCACCAGGTCGGCCGCCTCCTTCGCCGCCTCGCTGCCCTTGCGGCCCATGGCGATGCCCGCATCGGCGCGTTTCAGGGCCGGCGCATCGTTGACGCCGTCGCCGGTCATCGCGACGGTCAGGCCGCGTGCCTGCAGCGCGGTGACCAGCCGCAGCTTGTGCTCGGGGCTGGTGCGGGCGAAAATGTCGGTTTCCACCACCTGCGCCGAAAGCTCCGCATCGTCCATCGCGTCGAGATCGTTGCCGGTCAGCACCCGGTTCGGGTTCGTCAGGCCGATCTGCCGACCGATGGCCGCTGCCGTGCCGGCATGGTCGCCGGTGATCATCTTTACCCGGATGCCCGCGCCGTGGCACTCGGCGACGGCGGCGACCGCCTCCGGCCGGGGCGGGTCGATCAGCCCGATCAGGCCGAGCATGACGAGCCGGCCGGCCAGGTCCTCCTTGTGCAGCACGCCGGGGTCGCCCCCGTGCTCGCCGCCCGTTTGCGGGTCTTCGTCGACGGTGGCAAGCGCCAGCACCCGCTGGCCCTTCTCCGCGATCGCGTCCATCTCGCGGGTCCAGAAGTCCTTGTCCAGCGGCTCGGTTCCCCCTTGCAGGTTGCGCTGCCCCGCGCACATGGCCAGCACCTGTTCAGGCGCGCCCTTGACGTGGAGCTCCGCCCGCCCGTCCGGGCCGCGATGGCGCACCGCCATGTAGCGATGGGCCGCGTCGAAGGGGATTTCGGCGAGCCTCTGGTGAGCGGCGAAGGGCTCGTGCCCGTCGCCGGAGATCTTGGCGGCCAGCGCCACCAGCGCGCCTTCCATCGGGTCGCCCTCGGTGCGCCAGCCCTCGTCATGGGGATGCAGCGCGGCGTCGTTGCACAGCGCCGCGGCCCGCGCGATCTCCATCAGGACGGCGTGTTCCCCGGCTCCGATCTCCTGGTCGTCGAGCCGCAGCGTGCCGTTCGGCGAGTAGCCCTCGCCGGTCACCGCAAACAGGTGACGGGAGGTGGCGACGGTCGCCGCCAGCATTTCGTTGCGGGTCAACGTGCCGGTCTTGTCGGAACAGATCACCGAGACCGAACCGAGCGTCTCGATCGCCGGCAGCCGGCGGACGATGGCATGGCGCCGGGCCATGGCCTGCACGCCGACCGCCAGCGTGATCGTCAGCACCGCCGGCAGGCCTTCGGGGATCGCGGCGACCGACAGGCCGACGACCGCCATGAACAGCTCGCCGAAGGGCATGTGCACCACATAGTAGCCCCAGGCGAGCAGCAGGCCGGCGATCAGCAGGATCAGCAGCGTCAGCCAGCGGGCGAAGCTGTCGAGCTGGCGGATCAGCGGCGTCGTCAGCGTCTCCACCGAGGACAGCAACCCGCTGATGCGGCCGATCTGCGTGTCCGGGCCGGTGGCCACGGCCACCCCTCGCCCGGTGCCTGCGGTGACCAGCGTGCCGCTATAGGCCATGCCGTGCCGGTCTCCCAGCGGCGCCTCGCCCGCCACGGCCCGCGTTTCCTTCTCCGACGGCACGGATTCGCCCGTCAGCAGCGCCTCGTCGATCCGCAGGCCCGCCGTCTCCAGCAGCCGCAGGTCCGCCGGCACTCGTTCGCCCGCCTCCAGCAGCACGATGTCGCCGGGCACGATCTCGGCACTGGCGATGCCCTTGCGCCGCCCGCCGCGCAGGACCGAACTGTGCGGCGCCAGCATGTCGCGGATGGCGTCCATCGCCTGTTCGGCCCGCCCCTCCTGGATGAAGCCGATCACCGCATTGACGACCACCACCGCCGCGATGACGCCTGTGTCGACATAATGGCCGAGCAGCGCGGTCACCGCCGCCGCCCCGATCAGCACATAGATCAGCACATTGTGGAACTGGCTTAGCAGGCGTACCAGCGCCCCGCGCCGGGGCGCTTCAGGAAGCCGGTTCTCTCCGTATTTCGCCAGCCGGTCGGCCGCCTCCCGGTCGGAAAGGCCCGTCGGCAGGGCCTCCAGCGCGGCCAGGACGCGCGCGCCCTCGCGCGCATGGGCTTCGCTGATGTCGCGCTCGTGTGTCCGGGTCATGAAGTGTCTATTCCTGATCGCTGGGGGAGGCTCGCAAGGAGCCTGCAGGCGCGCCGACAATGTGGGATACCCTTCATCACCGGCCTAGTCAGGGAAACACCTAGGATTGTATCCGCCCCCGCGTCCGACCGGTTCTCGCGATGCGCCGCTGCCGCCGAGGATAAGTCATTTGCCGCCCGGATTGCGAATTGACGCAGCCGCCCTGCCGGCCGAGGCTCGCGGAGAACGGGTATCGGCCCGAACCTGCGCGCATGTCGGCAGGCCGATGGCTCTCCAGATCACAAGGGAAAGGCCCATGACCGCCTCAACGGACCGCCCAGCCTCGTCGCGCCTGCTGTCGGCAGCGGCCGCCCTTGCCCTCGGCGCGGGCCTGCTTCCGGCGGCCGGTGCCCAGGCCCAGGAGGGCTGGCGGTTCCAGATCACCCCCTACGCATGGGCTCCCTCGCTGTCCGGCAACATCCGCCCGCGTCCCGCCCTGCCGACGGCCTCCTTCGACCGTCCCTTCAGCGACATTCTCGAAAATCTCGACGGCGCCTTCTTCCTCAGCGGCACCGCCCGTTACGACCGCTTCGTGGTCTTCGGCGATTTCACGTGGTCGGCCGTCAGCGAACAGGACCGTATCGCCCTGCCCTTCGCCCCCTTCGGCTTCGATGTGCACGGTCAGGTCCGCCAGCTTTCGGCGACGCTCACCGGAGGTTATTCGGTGGTCGATCGGCCGGAATTCACGCTCGATCTGATGGCCGGCGCGCGCCTTTGGTATCTGGATGCCAGCGTCAACATCCAGGCGGCGGGCCTTGCCGCCAACCAGAGCGACACCTGGCTCGATCCGGTGGTGGCCGCGCGGGCGCGGTGGCAATTCGCGCCCGACTGGTCGGTGATCGGGTATGCCGATTTCGGCGGCTTCGGCGCCGGTTCGCAGCTGACATGGCAGGCGGTCGGCACGCTCAACTACCGCGTCACCGACAACGTGTTCGTCTCCGCCGGCTACCGCCACATGGGCCTGGACTACGACCGGGGCGGCATGCGGCTTGACATCGACATGAGCGGCCCGCTCGCCGGCGTCACCTACCGCTTCTGAAAAAGGCGCAACGTCAGGAGGTGCCGGCGCGCGGGCAGCGCAGCTCCTGCTCCTCGCCCTGCAGCGGGTTGCGCCGGGACGTGGCGAAATCGCGCCGCACATGGTCCCACCAGCAGCCGAGATAGGAGCGGTCCGAGCGCGCCGTGAAGGCCTCGGGCGCCGTCTTGGTCAGCTCCGGCAGGCGGGTCCAGGGCACGTTCGGAAACGTGTGGTGCTCGTTGTGATAGCCGGTGTTGAAGAACAGCCGGTTGACCCAGCCATAGGTGGAGCGCGTCGGCACCTCCTCGTTGTCGCCCGGATGCTCGCTCAGGGACTGGCCGAGGTTGGAGATGCCGCATTTGCCGAGGAAGATCGACAGCGCCCAGTTGTGATAGAGCCAGCCCAGCCAGCCAAAGGCGGCCAGCAGCACCAGGTTGACGCCGATGGACCAGCCGATGAACAGCCGCCGCTGCCACGCGGGCGCGCGGGTGGAGCCGATATGGCGCTGGCGGTCGCGCGACACCCGGCCCGTCAGCCGCTCGTAGAGCCGCGGAAAGATCTCGTCCGAGATGATGAAGCCGAACGGCAGCAGGTGGACGACCAGCGTCGCCACCGTCAGCACCCGCTGCAGGCGGGGCTGCCCCTCCACCAGCATTTCCCGCGCCTTGAAGGCGCACAGGTCCTCGTGCTCGTAGTCGCGTTCGTAGTCGCCCATGTAGGGGTGATGGCTCGACAGGTGCTCGTGCTGGTAGGTCAGCTGCTTGCCGAAGGATCCGAGGATCGTTTCCAGCCCCAGGTCGAAGGCGAGCTTCGCCTTTTCGCCGCGAAAGATCAGCCGATGCGCGGTCTCGTGCACCAGCGCACCGGCCGCATGGATGACGAACTGGCCGAGGAAGAAGGCTGCGAGAAACACGACCAGCAGGTTGCTGTCCGAGACGGCCCAGGCGATGCCCCAGTGCAGCGCCAGCAGCACCGGCACGAACAGCGCCGTGCGCCAGTCGGGCCCCGACAGGGCGCGCAACTGCGGATGAGCGCGCAGGATATCCTTGCGCATCTGCAGGTGGCGGCGCGACTGCGGCGAGATCGGGCCGTTGCCGTTGGAGGGCGTGTCGCCGGGAAAAACCGATGTCTCGATGCTGCTCATGGGACCGGAATGGAAAGGCCTTTGGAAGTCATTCGCAGCAAGCCGCCTGACGAACGAACAGTCAAACGGAATCTGCCACATTCCTGCCATCAGGAAAACTGACGCTGACTTTGTAAGATCCTTCGACCGGCCGCAATCGGTCCCGTTTCGTGAAAATTGGAAGAACTCTCTTAAAAGCCCTTTCACGACTCAGGGGTATCCGTTTCTGTTTGGGGGAGACCGGAGATGAAAATGCCAGAATCCCTGGGCGCCCCTGCTGCTGTCCGCAAGGCCGTGCGCAACACGGTCGCAGCGGCGTTTCTGACGGCTTTCGCCCTCCTGCCAGCGGCAGCATCGGCCGACAACGATCCCCAGCAGAAAACGACGCTCGACGCGGCCACCGCCCTTGCCGGGCGTGCCGCGGGAGCCGATCTGGATCTGGTGCGCGGCGACGTGGTGGAGCTGGCGGATCTCGCCCGTCGCCATATCGACGAAGCCGGTCTCGAGACCGCCTTGAAGGATTTCCTGTCCGCTCCCTGGAAGCGTCCCGCCAACGGCCTGCATCTGTGGGGCGTCACCACCGACGGCGTCAGCTGGTTCGACACCGGCCACCCGGAGCTGATCGGCATCGACGTGTCCAACATCACCGATATCGAAGGCCGGTTCTGGACCCAGCTCGCCGAAGCCTCGGCTCGCGGCACGGGAGACAAGGTGTTCCTGCTTCTTTTCCCCCATCCCAGGACCGCCCGCTCGGCGGTGGGATATCACACATGCTTCATGCTCGGAGACGGCGAGCGGATCCTGTGCGCAGGGGCATTCGAAGATGCACCGACCGGATAGCCTGATCGGGCGCCTGCGGTTTTCCAACTGGCCGGTCACGGCCAAGATCATGGCTGCGCCACTGGTCAGCCTGGTGGCACTGACGGCCATGGCGTTGCTCGCCTGGCAGGCGCTGACCATCCAGCGCGGGGCGGTCGTCTCCAACCTGTCGCGGCTGGAGGCGGTGCTCGACCGCGCCTACGAGGTGCCCCACCATCTGGCGAGCGTCGAGGCCAGTCTCTACAAGCTGTCCATGTGGAGCGAGATCGGCGTGCGCGGGGCCGAGCTGGAGGGCACGCTGCGCTCCATCAACTATGGCCTGGAGCGGGCGGCAGCCGACATCGCAACCCTGGAGAAAGCGGGGTTGGAGGACGTCGGCAAGCTGAAGTCCTCCTTCGAGACCTATCGCCAGAACACCTCGCAGGCGGTGCTCCTTATCCTGCGCAACGCGACGCTCGGCGCCGTCGCCACCCGCGGCGGCCACAAGACCTATGCCGAGGTAGAAGCCCACGCCCAGTCTCTCGGCCGCACGGCATCGGAACAGTTTCGCAAGGCGACCGAGGAGGCCGCGGCCACCTCCGACCGGCTGATCCGCAATTTCGTCGGCCTGTCGGTTCTGGCCGCGCTGGTCGCCGTTGCGGTCAGCATCGCCGCCTCGCGCGCGATCATCCGGCCGGTGACCGGTCTCGTGCGGACCATCCGGGCGCTGCTGCAAGGGGACCTGGCGACACCTGTCCCCCACACGGCCCGGCGCGATGCGATCGGCAGCATTGCGGGCGCCGTGCAGGAACT
This sequence comes from Stappia sp. 28M-7, assembly GCF_014252955.1. NCBI lineage: Bacteria > Pseudomonadati > Pseudomonadota > Alphaproteobacteria > Hyphomicrobiales > Stappiaceae > Stappia > Stappia quadratibracata. Next base: position 2,356,785 of record NZ_JACMIA010000001.1, read on the forward strand.
GCAGCGCGCGCTGGTCAGCAACCGCGAGCTGGCGCAGGAGCGCGAGCAGAAACAGGCGGAGCTGGAATTCATCGCCGCCCATGACGGACTGACCGGCGTTGCCAACCGCAAGGCCTTCGATGCCTATCTCGACAAGGCGTCGCAGGCCGCCGGCCCTGACGGCGAACTGATCTTCCTCCTGGTCGACCTCGACAGTTTCAAGCCGATCAACGATGCCTACGGCCATGAGGCCGGCGACACGGTGCTGAAGGTGCTGGCGCAGCGCTATCGCAACCTGGTGCGCCCCGGCGACATGGTCGCCCGCCTCGGCGGCGACGAGTTCGCCATCGTCATCGTGTCCCGGGAAGGCAGCCGCGATCCGGAGCAATTCGCCAAGCGCGTGCTTGAGGCGACGGTCAATCCCGTGCGTAACGGCCCGCGCGAACTGAGGGTCGGCGCCAGCATCGGCGTTGCCGGCAGCCAGTCGGTGCCGGGAGGACCGCAGGCGCTGATGGCCGCAGCCGACCGGGCGATGTATGTCGCCAAGCAGGAAAAGCGGCCCTCCTACGCGGTCTATTCGCCGCAGATGGCGCCCCAGCGCTACGGGCTGGAGGAGAAGGAGGAGGTCGAGCGGGCCCTGCGCGAGGGCGAGTTCGAGCTGCATTACCAGCCCAAGGTCTCGCTCATTGACAATGCCCATGCCGGCTTCGAGGCGCTGGCCCGCTGGCGCCATCCCGTGCGCGGGCTGTTGACGCCCGACCAGTTCCTGTCCCGGATCGACAGCTTCGGCCTGCAGGCCGACTTCAGCATGCAGATGGCGCGCAAGGCGATGGCCGATCTCAAGCGCTTTGCCGAACTCGGTCTCGAAAGCGGCGGCGTGTCGCTGAACCTTGAGGAATCCATGCTCGCAACCCGCAGCGGCATGGACGAGTTGCGCCGGCTGGTGATGGACAACCAGCCGCTCGCCCGGCTGATCACGCTGGAGATCACCGAGGATGTGTTCATCGCCCGCGCGGCGGAGACCATCCGCGACAATGTCGACATGCTCGCCGCCCTCGGCATCCGCATCTCGATGGACGATTTCGGCACCGGCTACGGTTCGTTCAAGCACCTGCGCGAGTTCACCATCCACGAGCTCAAGATCGACCGCGAATTCGTCCACGGCATCGGGCGCGACCGCTCGGCCGAGGTGATCATCGAAGGCTTCCTGGCGATTGCCTCCGGCCTCGGCGCGGTGGTGGTGGCGGAAGGGATCGAGACCCGCGCCCAGGCCCGCTACCTGCACCAGCGCGGCTGCCAGTTCGGCCAGGGTTTCCTGTTCTGCCGGCCCATCCCCTTCGACGAAGCGGCCGAATATCTCCTGGAGCAACAGGCCAGTTCCCGCACGGGCTGAGCGGATTTTTGCCGCCGCGCACTTGTTTGTGCGCGGGCAGTTCCCGCAAGATCACCGGGCGACTCGACCAGCCGAAAGGGCCCGCCGATGATCTGCCGCCTTCCCCGTCTCTCCCTTGCCGCCGCCTGCGCCGCGGCGCTGCTTTCCGCCGCGCCCGCCATGGCCAACACGCCCTGCGGCGGCGACTTCGGCGCCTTCCTGAACGGTGTCGCCGACGAGGCCCGCGCCAAGGGACTGCCGGATGCGGCGATCCGCAAGACGCTGGGCGGCGCGCAGATCGACAGGACGGTGCTGTCGCGCGACCGCGCGCAAGGCGTCTTCAAGCAGGATTTTCTCACCTTCTCCAAGCGCTCGGTCAGCGGCTACCGGCTGAAGCACGGCGCTGGCAACATGAAGAAGTTCGCCAGGACCTTCGCCCGCGCCGAGGCCGACTACGGCGTGCCCGCGCCGGTGATCACAGCCTTCTGGGCGCTGGAGACGGATTTCGGCGCCGTCCAGGGCGACTTCAACACGGTGAACGCGCTGGCGACGCTCGCCCATGACTGCCGGCGGCCGCAGCTCTTCCGCCCGCAGCTCATTGCCGCCATCGAGATGGTCGCCCATGGCGACCTCGATCCGGCCCGCACCACCGGCGCCTGGGCCGGCGAGATCGGCCAGGTGCAGATGCTGCCCGAGGACATCATCCGCTTCGGCAAGGACGGCGACGGCGACAACCATGTCGACCTGAAGAACAGCGCGCCGGACACGATCCTCACCGCCGCCGGCTTCATCAAGAGCCTCGGCTGGCGCGCCGGCGAGCCCTGGCTGACCGAGGTGAAGCTGCCCGCCAGCCTTCCCTGGGAAAAGACCGGCCTCAACTTCGACACCACCGTCGGCGAATGGGCCAAGGCCGGCGTCACCGCCCGTGAGGGCCGCCTGCCCTCGGCGAACCTGCCCGCCGCCCTGCTGATGCCGCAGGGCTACAAGGGGCCGGCCTTCCTCGCCTACCCGAATTTCCGCGTCTATCTGGAATGGAACCAGTCGTTCATCTACACGACGACCGCCGCCTATCTGGCAACGCGGCTCGCCGGCGCGTCCCGCTACGATCCGGGCAATCCGGAGCCCGGCCTGTCGGACGCGCAGATGCGGCAGTTGCAGGAAAAGCTTGCCGCAAGAGGCCACGACGTCGGCAAGATCGACGGCATCCTGGGCGCCGGCACCCGCGCGGCGGTGCGGGCCGAACAGCTGCGCCTCGGTATCCCCGCGGACGGCTGGCCGACGCCTGCCCTCCTGTCGCGGTTCTAGCCGACCTCCACCCGGGAGGTGGTCGCGGCTTCGCCCGGCTTCTTGTGCAGGAAGCGGATGCCGGCCTCGTCGCCGTTCATCCAGACGAGCTCGGCCTCGACCTTGATGGCGCGCTTGGGAAACTCGAAGATGAACCGCTTGCTGAGCGCCGAGTGACCCTTCATGCGCACGCGGCAGCCGGTGATGCTGAGATCCTCGACCAGGCAGGAAACCGACACGCCCCGGTCGACAATGATCGCCGGGATCATGCAGGACGCGCGAGGGGCTGAGCGGATCTCGCCGCGTACATTCGGCTTGTGGCGCATCTCGGTCGTCGACTCTCGGGTAGGCCGGCAGCAATTTCCGGCAGTCGGGCAATCGTTTGACGATTGTTAGCGGCCCGGGTGTGAATGGTACGTAAAGATACCCCCTCCAGCCCCTATGGCATCCGGCAGGCCTTTCCTAGCGTAAGGTCAGGAAGTGGCGGTGTTGGCAGGGCCAGATCCTGCAAGACCCGCCGTCCCGCCCTCCGCCGGCGCGGCGGAAGGCCAACCAGCCGGAGGCCGTCATGCCGCTTGCCGCCCTGCCCCGCTTCACGCCGAACCTGTCGTTCCTGTCCTGGATATGTGCCGTGCTGCTCGCGCTCGCGCTTGCAGTTTCCGCCGCGCCGGCCCGTGCCGATGACCCCGCCGCCTTGCGTGCCCTGGTCGAGGGCCAGATCGCCGCGATGCGCGCGGGCGATGCCTCGGCGGCCTATGGCTACGCAGCCCCGGCGATCCGGCAGATGTTCCCCTCGCCGGACCGCTTCATGCAGATGGTGAAGCGCGGATATGCGCCGGTCGTCGCCCCCCGATCGGTGACGTTCGGCCGCTTTCGCGAGACCTCGCGCGGTCCGGTGCAGGAGGTGTTCCTCACCGACAGCGGCGGCACCGACTGGCTGGCGCTCTACACGTTCGAGCAGCAGGCCGACGGAAGCTGGAAGATCGCCGGCTGCGTGCTGACCAGGAGCCCCGGCGCCTCGGCCTGAGGCCCGGGTTGCCGAATTCTCAGTCCAGCGGCGCCAGGTCGCCTCTTTGCTAGTTGAGCGGCGCCAGGTCGCCGCGGGCCCAATCCTCGCGCGTCTTCGCCCGGAAGTCCTCGAACCGGCCTTCCTCGATCGCCGCGCGCATCTCGCGCATCAAGGTCTGGTAGTAGGCGAGATTGGTCCAGGTCAGCAGCATCGCGGCCAGCCCCTCGCCCGCCTTCACAAGGTGATGAAGATAGGCGCGCGAATAGTCCCGCGCAGCAGGGCAGTCCGAGGCCTCGTCCAGCGGGCGCGGATCGTCCGCATGGCGGGCGTTCTTCAGGTTCACCTTGCCGTAGCGCGTATAGGCAAGGCCATGGCGGCCGGCCCGTGTCGGCATCACGCAGTCGAACTGGTCGATGCCGCGCGCAACGCTCTCCAGGATGTCTTCCGGCGTGCCGACGCCCATCAGGTAGCGCGGCTTGTCGACAGGCATTGCCGGTGTCGTCACTTCCAGCATCGCCAGCATCACGTCCTGCGGCTCGCCGACCGCCAGCCCGCCGACGGAATAGCCCTCGAACGGCATCTCCCCCAGCGCCTGCGCCGAGGCAATGCGCAGGTCCGGCACGTCGCCGCCCTGCACGATGCCGTAGAGCGCCTGGCCGCGCCCCGGCCCGCCCATCTTCTCGAACTGCGCGCGCGAACGCTCGGCCCAGCGGAGCGACAGGCGCATGGCCCGCTCCACATCCTCGCGCGGCGCCGGCAGCGCGATGCACTCGTCGAGCTGCATCTGGATGTCGGAGCCGAGCAGCTGCTGGATCTCGACCGAGCGCTCCGGTGTCATCACATGGCGCGAACCGTCGATATGGCTCTGGAAGGTGACACCGTCCTCGGTCAGCTTGCGCAGCTGCGCCAGCGACATCACCTGGAAGCCGCCGGAATCGGTGAGGATCGTGTGCGGCCAGTTCATGAAGGTATGCAGCCCGCCGAGCCGGGCGATGCGCTCGGCGCCCGGCCGCAGCATCAGGTGATAGGTGTTGCCCAGCACCACATCGGCGCCGAGCTCCCGCACCTGGTCCGGATACATCGCCTTCACGGTCGCCTGCGTCCCCACCGGCATGAAGGCCGGCGTTGCCACCCGCCCGTGCGGCGTGACGATCTCGCCGCGCCGGGCCATGCCGTCGGTCGCGAGGAGGCGGAAGGAAAAGGGCGCGGTCATGCAGGATCCTTGGGGAAGAGAAGCGAGCCATCGCCATAGGAATAAAAGCGATAGCCGGTCGCGATGGCATGGGCATAGGCCGCGCGCATCGTGTCGAGGCCCGACAGCGCCGACACCAGCATGAACAGGGTCGAGCGCGGCAGGTGGAAATTGGTCATCAACGCGTCGATGGCGCGGAACCGGTAGCCCGGCGTGATGAAGATCGAGGTCTCGCCGGCAAAGGGCGCCAGCCCCTCCTCGCCCTGCGCCGCGCTTTCCAGGATGCGCAGCGAGGTGGTGCCGATGGCGACGACCTTGTTGCCGCGCGCCCGCACGGCGCGCAGGGCGGCAACGGTTTCCGCGCTCACCTCGCCCCACTCGGCGTGCATGCGGTGCTCGTCGGTGTCGTCCGCCTTGACGGGAAGGAACGTGCCCGCCCCCACATGCAGCGTCACCCGGTGCCGCTCGATGCCGCGCGCGTCCAGCGCCGCCAGCAACTCGTCGGTGAAGTGAAGGCCTGCGGTCGGCGCGGCAACGGCCCCGTCCTTTTCCGCGAAGATCGTCTGGTAGTCCTGCCGGTCCTGCTCGTCCTCGCCGCGCTTGGCCGCGATATAGGGCGGCAGCGGGATATGGCCGACAGCGGCGATCGCCTCGTCCAGCATCGGGCCGGAGAGGTCGAAGACGAACAGAATCTCGCCCGTGTCGCGCTTTTCAGCGACCGTAGCGTCGAGCGTGCCCAGCAGGCAGGCCTTGCCCTCCCCTCCGGACTGCACGCCGAACTGCACGCGGTCGCCGACGACCAGCTTCTTGGCCGGGCGCACGAAGGCCCACCAGCGGTCGTCGCCCGCGCGCAGGTGCAGCGTCGCGCCGATGCGCGCCACTGCCTCGCCGCGCGTGCGGGTGCCTTCCAGCTGCGCCGGGATCACCCGCGTGTCGTTGAAGACCAGAGCATCGCCTGGCTCCAGCAGCATGGGCAGGTCGCGCACACCGCGATCGTCCAGCACCGGTTCGCCGTTCGGGCGCACCACCAGCATGCGCGCGGCATCGCGCGGTCGGGCCGGACGCAGCGCAATGCGCTCCGGCGGCAGCTCGAAGTCGAAATCGTCGACGCGCATGGCCTTGGCTGAACCCGGTGAAAGATGGCGTTGATACAGGGTTTCGGCTCTTATCCCTCCCCCGCGGCGCGGTCAACCGCGCGCCCCTTCCCGGCCTCTCATGCGGGGCGAAGCAGGAGCGATTCAACAGGTCTTGCCGTGCTGGGAACCGGACGCCGCCCGGTGCGTTGTGGAAAGGTCGGGATTCGGAGCGCCCTTGTCGCAAGGCAGATGCGACCGCAACTATTTTGCGATGCACAATTTGCATGGCTGCCGTGCACAATCGTCTCTTTTTTTCGACGGCTGAAAAAACTATCTCTTGGTCATCGGATCGGAGCGCTGACACGGGATGACCCGCCCAGCCAACTCCCGCACAGATCGTGCATATGAGGATGCCATGTTCGACTCTCTCGCCCGCAAGTACCGCAGCTGGCGTACGTACCAGACCACCGTTTCCGAGCTGTCGCGGCTCTCGACCCGCGAGCTCAACGATCTCGGCATCGCTCGCGGCGACATTCGTTTCGTCGCCCGTCGCGCCAGCCGTTAACAGTTCACGTTCAAGGAGATAGACCTCCTCCCCTATCTCCTGACGTGTTGCCGACGGGATATCCTCCTCCCAATCCCGTTCGGACATTGCGACGCCCGCCGGTACCTCCTCCCACCGGCGGGCGTTCGCATTTTTTGCGTGCATGCCGCAAGACCGGGCAACCCCGGCGAAAGCCGCAAGGCGGGCATGCGAAAATAGCGCCTCACAAACGGCGCGAAGCACTCCATATGAGTGCCACCGAACGATGACGCAGCGCAGCATGATGAGCGAAGAGCGGCCGCTTCGGGAGCAATAAGAAGAACATCACGGAGTTTGAAATGTTCACGACCCTCGCTCGCAAGTACCGCAATTGGCGTGCCTACAACAGCACTGTCACGGAGCTGTCCCGCCTGACCCCGCGCGAGCTCGACGATCTCGGCATCTCGCGTGGCGAGATCCCGGCTGTCGCTCGCCGTGCGGTGATCGGCTAACCCCATCACGGACCGGGGCGCGATCCTCCTCCCACGCGCCCCAGATCGTGCACCGACGGGTCTTCTCCTCCCGGACCCGTTAGGCAAAAGCGCCGCCCGCCGGTTTCCTCCTCCCTACCGGCGGGCGGACGCGGCCCTCGCAAGACGGGGACCGCCAGGGAGCGGAGCGGCGGACGCCGCCCACCAACGAGAACACCAGATCGCCGGACAGAGGCACCAACGGACCAGCGCAAGGATGCGCAGCGTCCGGCCGGCAGCCCGTCCGGTTTGATCACCCCCAGTTTCACATTCAAGGACACGACAATGATCAACACGCTCATCCGCAAGTACAATTCCTGGCAGCAGTACCGTCGCACCTATGACGAGCTGTCCCGCCTCTCCAATCGCGAGCTCAGCGACCTGGGCATCGGCCGCGGCGATATCGACTACATCGCCCGCAGCCACCACCGCTAAGAGCTCGCTCCGCCTCGCGGGGGCACCGCAGCCGAAAACGCCGTCCCATTCGGGGCGGCGTTTTCATTTCAAGCACCTGAAATATATGACTTTTCAAATTTTTATGCTGCTCTGCACAAAAAGCGGGGCTGATATGCAAGATCGTCTCTTTAAATAGACGCGAGACTCACCCATATCAGGGGCAACGGAGCCAAGCGATCCTCCTCCCACGCTTCGCTCCCGTTCAGGCCGGTGTTCCTCCTCCCTCACCGGCCCTCCAAAACGACGCCCACCGGATCCTCCTCCCACCGGTGGGCGTTCGTTTTTGGACTTGGCCTTTCCCCGACATTTCTCCGCACGCACCGCCGTCCGTCCAGACCGAACGCCACGGCGACGGGTGACTTTGCGCAGGACTCACTTTCGTCATCCCGGGCGAGCATCGCGAGACCCGGGACCCATTTGCGCCCTCGGCAGGCGTGAGGCAGGAGGCGCCGCCATCCCTATGGCTGTCATGCCTGCGAAGGCAGGCATCCAGTATCCGCCGAGGCGTGTGGGTTTGCGAAAGCGGATGCCCTCGGCGAGGGGTGTTCGCGGCGAGGTCACGGCTTGAGCCGTACGTCCTGGGGTTACTGGTTCCCGGTCTTCGGCTGCGCCGAAACCGGGATGACAGGCTGAGCGTGGGGTGGGCGCTGGCGTGTTTCGCCGCCGCTCTGGCAACCAATGGGCCCCGGATCTCGCTCCGCTCGTCCGGGGTGACCTCGAAGGGTGGGGCGACAGTGGAGAGGGAGGCACTGCCTCACATCCCCTCGGCTGTCATCCCGGCCACCACGGCGACGGGCGACTTTGCGCAGGACTCGCTTTCGTCATCCCGGGCGAGCATCGCGAGACCCGGGACCGGCGAGCCACGGCGGTTGCGGTGTCTCTCGGGAGCGCAGCTCACATCCCCTCGACTCTCCGATCCCGCATCTGCGCTTGCGCGCTGTGCGGGATGACGAGGAGAGGATTGCGTACAGTAGAAGACGAAACGCATCAGCCGCGCCTAAGCGCCCTTCTTCTCGGCCTTGGCGCGGGCAAAGCGCTCCTTCAGCTGCGCGCCGCGCCCTTCCTTGACCACCTGCCGCGCCCGGCCGAGCGACAGCGCATCGGCCGGCACGTTCTCGGTGACGACACCGCCGGCTGCCAGATACGCCCCGTCGCCAATGGTGACCGGGGCCACCAGGGTCGAGTTCGACCCGACGAACGCGCCCGCGCCGATATCCGTGTGGTGCTTGAGGAAGCCGTCGTAATTGCAGGTGATGGTGCCCGCGCCAATATTGGCGCCCGCGCCCACCCGCGCATCGCCGATATAAGTGAGGTGGTTGACCTTGGCCCCCGTCTCGACCCGCGCATTCTTGATCTCGACGAAATTGCCGATATGCGCGCCGGCGCCGATCTCCGCGCCCGGCCGCAGCCGCGCGTAAGGCCCGAGCGTCGCCCCTTCCGCGACCTGTGCCTCTTCAAGATGCGAGAAGGCGCGGATCGTCACCCCGTCGCCGACCTCCACGCCGGGGCCGAACACCACGTTCGGCTCCACCACCACATCGCGGCCGAGCCGCGTGTCATGGGAAAAATGCACGGTCTCCGGCGCAACCAGCGTCGCGCCGCCTTCCATCGCGGCGATCCGCGCCTGGCGCTGATAGTCGGCCTCGACCCGGGCCAGCTGCACCCGCGTGTTGATGCCCTGTACCTCCCACTCGTCGGCCCGCTCGGTAACGACGGAAAGGCCCAGCCCGGCGGCGATTTCCACCGCGTCGGTCAGATAGTATTCGCCCTTGGCATTGGCATTGCCGATCCGCTGGATGATCCCGGCAAAGCGCGTACCGCGAAAGCCCATGATGCCGGAATTGCAGAAGCGCACCGACCGCTCGGCCTCGCTCGCGTCCCGCTCCTCGCGGATCGCCAGCAGACGGCCGCCCTCCGTCAGCAGCCGGCCGTAGCCGGTCGGGTTCTCGGCCTCGAAGCCGAGCACCACCACGTCGGCGCCCTCCTCCAGCCTTGCGCAGACCCGCGCCAACGTCTGCGGCGAGACCAGCGGCGTGTCGCCGAACAGCACCAGCACCTGGTCGGGCAGGTCGCGCCAGGCCGGCTCGGCGGCGCGCGCTGCATGGGCGGTGCCCAGCCGGTCCTGTTGCACATGGCACTGCGCCTGCGGTGCCCGGCGCGCGACCTCGGCGACCAGCTCCGGCATGTCGGGCCCCACCACCACGGCCACCCGGCCGATTTCGGCCGCCTTGACCGCCTTCAGCACATGACCGACCAGCGACAGCCCGGCGACCTGGTGCATCACCTTCGGCCGGTCGGACTTCATCCTTGTGCCGAGGCCGGCGGCCAGGACGATGGCAAGGCGGGACGTGGACGGCATTGCAAACCTCTTGCGTGGATTCCGGCGGGCCAGTCATCGGGAGCCGGCGCCCGTCCGTCAAGTCGTTGCGCCGGACTGCCCGGCACTTTGTCGCAGGAAACACGAGAACGGATGTTGGCGAAAGCCGGTGCGGACGGATATTCAGGTATCCGAATGAGTTTTCAGGCATTCGGGCGGGGGAAGCCATGAGCACGATGACGGCGGCGGCACAGGCCGGGACGACAGACGAACCCTGGCTGCGGCATTTCCCGATCACCTTCTTCGCGGTGGTGATGGGCCTTGCCGGCCTGTCGCTGGCCACCCGCCGCATGGAGGTCGCGCTTTTCGGGGCGTCCGGCACTGCCAGCCTGGTGCTGACGCTCGCCACCGCCGCCACCTTCTGCGTCATCGCCGCGATCTATCTCGCCAAGGCGCTGCGCCACACCGAGGCGATGAAGGCCGAGTGGAACAATCCCGTGCGCATCGCCTTCTTCCCGGCGATCACCATCGGCGTGCTGCTGGTCTGCTCGGGGCTGCTGCCGCGCGCCCCCGGCCTGGTCGAGGCCGTATGGATCGTCGCCACGGCCGTGCATCTCGTCATCATCCTCGGCGTCGTCTCCGCCTGGATCAGCCACCGCACCTTCGAACAGGCGCATCTGACGCCGGCTTGGTTCATTCCCGCCGTCGGCAACGTCCTGGTACCGGCCGCCGGCGTCGAGCTCGGCTACCTCGAGGTCTCCTGGTTCTTCTTTTCCGTCGGCATGCTGTTCTGGGTGATCTTCCTGACGCTGGTGTTCAACCGGCTGATCTTCCACAACCCGATCGCCGAGCGCCTGCTGCCGACGCTGGTCATCCTGATCGCGCCGCCCTCGGTCGGCTTCGTCGCGTGGCTGCTGCTGAACGGCGGCGTGGTCGATGCCTTCGCCCGCGTTCTGTATTACAGCGCGCTGATGTTCGTGCTGGTGATGCTGACCCAGGTCGGGCGCCTCTTGCGGCTGCCCTTCTCCATGGCCTGGTGGGCCTATTCCTTCCCCGTGGCGGCCTTCACCATCGCCTCGGCCCTGTTTGCCGAAAGCACCGGCGCCGCCTTCCAGCGCACCCTGTCCTTCATCGCCTATGGCGTGCTGTGCGCGGTGATCGCGATGCTGGTCGCCAAGACCTTCGCCGCGATGCGCCGCAACGAGATCTGCCGTCCGGAAGGATGAGAACAAGGGTGAGGCCTGCGCCTCACCTCACCACAGCGATTTGCGCGCCCGCTCCGGCCATTCGCGGTCGTACGCCTCGCCGCCCACCTTCGCCTCGCTCAGGGCGGACAGGATCGCGCCCGGTGTCGGCAGGCCGTTCGCCGCCTCCTGCGCCTCGGCGTCCCACAGGCGCGCGCGCACGATGGCCCGGGCGCACTGGAAGTAGATCGTCTCCACCTCGATCAGGATCACGCTGCGCGGCGCCTTGCCGTCCACGGCAAAGTCCTCCAGCAGCTGCGGATCGGCGCTGATCGTCGCCCTTCCGTTGATGCGCAGCGTCGTGCCGCTGCCGGGAATGAGGAAGAGCAGCGCCACGCGCGGATCGCGCACGATGTTGCGCAGCGAATCGATGCGGTCGTTGCCGCGCCGGTCGGGCAGCGCCACGCGCTTCGCATCCAGGATGCGCACCACCTCGCCCCGGTCGCCGCGCGGCGAGCAGTCCAACCCCTCCGGACCTGCGGTCGCCAGCGCCACGAAGGGCGAGGCCTTGATCAGGGCGGCATATTCGTCGCTGATCCAGTCGATTTCCTTGACCTTGGAGGCCGCCCCCGGCGTGCCGTAGAGCGTCTCGAGCTGCTCCACCGTGGTGATCGTCGTCATGCGCCTCTCCGCTCCTTCTGCTCCCCGGCCGGCCCGGTCCGCGCGCAAGCTAGCAGCGGGAAGGTGCAGGCGGAAGAGCGGGCGCACTTCGCCGGGCGATGACCTTGCAGGTTATTGCCGGATGGCGGCCGGCGCCCGCACACTCGACGCTTCCCGGCGGCACGCACCGCCCTCAAGGACAGGAGCACCCGGTGTCTTGCAAGATCATCGTCACCCAGTACATCTCGCTTGACGGCATCATCGAGGACCCTGTCGGCATGGAGGCAAGCGGCCTTGGCGACTGGACCGGGCCGTTCTCGCGCGGACCCGAGGGCGACCGGCTGAAGCATGAGGAACTGTTCGCGGCCAGCGCCCTGCTGCTCGGCCGCCGAACCTATGAAGCCTTCGCCGCAGTCTGGCCGCAGGTCACCGACGACACCGGCTTCGCCGCGCGCATCAACACCCTCCCCAAGCATGTCCTCTCCGGCACGTTGGCCTCGGGCGCCTGGGCGCAGACCCGCATCCTGCAAGGCGACGCGGTCCGGCAGGTCGCCGCGCTCAAGGCGCGCTGCGACGGTGACCTTCTCGTCTATGGCAGCGCCGCGCTGCTGCACGCGCTGATCCCCGCCGGTCTCGTCGACGGTTACCGCCTGATGGTCTATCCGGTGGCGCTCGGCCGGGGAAAGACGCTGTTTCCGCAAGGCGCCGGGGTTCGCCTGCGGCTTCGCGAGGTCCGGCCGTTGAACGACGGTATCGTCTGGATGGAGTACGCGGCCGCGGCCTGAAAAATGCTCGCGCCATCGCAACGAAAAAGGGGCAGGCGCCGCATGGCCCCTGCCCCTTCCTGTTCGCCGTGTCCGCGCGTCGATGCGCGGGCGCGCGTTACGCGATGTCGGCCGCGACCTTCATCGAGACGATCTTGTCCGGGTTCTGCACCGGCTCGCCGCGCTTGATCTTGTCGACATTCTCCATGCCCTCGATCACCTCGCCCCAGACCGTGTACTGGCGGTCGAGGAAGCGGGCGTCGGTGAAGCAGATGAAGAACTGGCTGTCGCCGGAATTCGGGTCCTGGGCGCGGGCCATCGAGCAGGTGCCGCGCACATGCGGCTCGGCGTTGAACTCGGCGCGCAGCTTCTTGCCCGAACCGCCGGTGCCGGTGCCGCGCGGGCAGCCGGTCTGGGCCATGAAGCCCTCGATCACGCGGTGGAAGACGATGCCGTCATAAAAGCCCTCGCGCGCCAGTTCCTTGATGCGCGCGACGTGGTTCGGTGCAAGGTCCGGGCGCATGTTGATGACGACCTGGCCCTGGGTGGTTTCCATCACCAGCGTGTTTTCTGCATCCTTGTATTCGGCCACCCTCGGTCTCCTTCGTATGTTCGTGGAATCTGTGTGCGGTGTTCGTAACGTCAGTTGGCGTCGGCGGCAACGCGCATGCGCACGATCTTGTCCGGGTTCTGCACCGGCTCGCCGCGCTTGATGTTGTCGACGTGCTCCATGCCCTCGACCACCTCGCCGAAGACCGTGTACTGGCCGTTCAGCCAGTCGCCGTCGGCGAACATGATGAAGAACTGCGAATTGGCGCTGTCCGGGCTCTGCGAGCGGGCCATGCCGAGCGTGCCGCGGCGGAACGGTTCGGACGAGAATTCCGCCTTCAGGTCCGGCAGATCGGAACCGCCCATGCCGGTGCCGGTCGGATCGCCCGTCTGGGCCATGAAACCGTCGATCACCCGGTGGAAGACGATGCCGTCATAGAAACCCTTGCTCGCCAACTCCTTGATGCGCGCGACGTGGTTCGGCGCAAGGTCGGGCCGCAGGCGGATCACCACCTGCCCGTCCTTCAGGTCGAGCAGCAGCGTGTTTTCGGGATCGTTCGACTGGGCGCCGGCGGGCGACAGGCCGATGACCGCGGCAAGGACGAGTGCGGAAAAGAACGAAAGCAGGCGTGCCATGGAAGGAAAGTCTCCCGCAACGGGGGTTGGAACTCTCAGCGCGGAGCCGCCAGCCGCTCGGCGAGGCGTTCCGCGACATGAGCCGGAACGAAATGACGGACGTCGCCGCCCATCTTGGCGATCTGCCTGACCAGCGTGGCGGTGATGTGGCGGACTTCCGGAGAGGCCGGCAGGAACACCGTCTGCACTTCGGGCGCCAGCGACCGGTTCATGCCGGCCATCTGCATCTCGTAGTCGAGGTCGGTGCCGTCGCGCAGGCCCCGCACCAGGAAGGCGGCGCCGTTGCGCCGGGCCGTCTCGATGACCAGGTCGTCGAAGGAAATCACCTCGATGCGCCCCGCATCGGCCGCGCCGAAGGCATCGCGCGCGACGCGGGCGATCATCTCCACCCGCTCCTCGAAGCTGAACATCGGCGACTTGCCGGGGTGGACGCCGATGGCGACGACGACCTTGTCTGCAAGGTCGAGCGCGTGGCGCAGAATGTCGACGTGACCGTTGGTGACGGGGTCGAACGAGCCGGGATAGAGCGCGGTGCGTGTCATGCCGCCGATTTACAGGGCGAGCCGCCGTCAGGCAAGCGGGACGAAGGACGGGGTGGGCGGGGCCGGCTGCCTCCGGCGCTCGCCGCCGCCAAGCTATGGGTGCCTGTCCTCACGGATAGGCTTCCACTGGTCTTTCCGCTACTGCGTCGGACGCACCGGCTGCCGGAGGATGATCTTGCGCCGCTGCGGAGCAACGCGGCTCCAATCATCGAGATAGATCTCGTGATAGGGGCCATCCGCTTCCAGTCCTTGCTCTGGCAGGTGGTCGCCGTAGAGCCCCGCCAGAATCTCCGGAAGGTCGTCCGTCTCACCAACATGCAGGACCTGCACGCACTCGCCTTCGGCCAGGACCTCCCATCGAACAGCAGGTTCATCGCCCAGTTCGTGGCGCGCCTCGGCAGCCGAGTCCTTCAGTTTCTGCGCATCGGCCCAAACCGGCAAAGTGATCTGCACACGCCACTGCCACTTCTCACGATTGCCCGCTGCCAAGTCGCGCATATCGTCCGCCCAGTAGAGGATTTCCACCGGCGGCTCGACAAAGGACTTGCCCATTAGCTTCCGCGCTTCGCGCCGGATGGCGTAGATTGCCGTGTAGAGAACCTTCACCGCGGCTTCGATGGAAGTCTGTTCGGGTGGGCCTTCCCCATCCAGGGTCGCGAAGGGAAGCCTGGGCACATCGACCCTGCTGAAGTCGCCGGCCGGCGGCGCATAGACCCGGCGTAACGTGGCCCGATCCTGCGTTAAATCGATCAGTGCTTCGTCTACCATGGCTTGTTCCTCATATAGTCCAGCGTGGTGTCGATCCAGCTGCGCTCGGCGTTCAGTTGGCCGGCCGAAAAGTCAAAGAGAACCTCGACATGATCGGGCATGGGCTGCCTTTGTCGGCGCACCCGCTCGAGCCGCTCCAGTTCCGTGACAACCGACGCCAGGCGTGCCTCCAGGGCGTTCAAGGCCGCATCGCGCGACAGCACCGGCCAGTGCACCATTCCGAGCAGGAGCGACGAGAATGTCGGACGATAGGCGCCAAGGGCCGCGATGGTCTGTTCGCACAGAACCTCGTGGCCGGATGGCGTAATGCGGAACGTCTTTCGCGCCTTGGCGCCCCTCGGCACCTCGGCCGCTACGAGCCCTGCTTTCTCCAGCTTGCCGAGCACGAAATAGATCGACGAGAAGCCGACTTGCGTCCACTCGCGCATCCCCCGTGCCTCTATGATCCGTTCAAGCTCGTATCCATGGCGCGGCATCTCGGCGACGAGCCCGAGTAGCAGCAATTCAGCATCTGTAAGATCGACTGGCATATTCTAGCGCTAGAATATCATGGCGCTAGATGTCAAGCACCCACCCTATGTCGGGCTGTCCAACGAGATCCATGCGAGAAGGAGCGGGAGACGCTCCTCTTGGATCACGTTTTGTCGGCAGGACCTTGTCCCTCAGCTCTCCGCCAGTTCCATGAAGCGGATGCGGTTGCTGAACGGGTCGGTGACCTGCAGCTCGAGCCGTCCTCCCTGGTCCTCCAGCCCCGGCTTCATGTAGCGATAGTCCTTGGCCTGCAGCTCCCGGTGCAGATCGCGGATGCCGGTCATGTAGACGCACATGTTTCCGCCGGGCGTCGCATCGCCGGCATGTTCCGACAGGTGCAGCCGCAGTCCGGAGCGCGAGATCTGCATATAGAGCGGGAAGTTCTCGCCGTAGCGGTGCTCCCAGTCGAAGGAGAAGCCCAGAAAGCCGATATAGAACTCGCTCGCCTTGGCAACATCGAAGATCCGCACGATCGGCACCGCCTGGTCCAGGCGGATCGTCTCCCGCGCCTCGGCCGCCTCGCCCTCCCCGATCTTCGCGGCGAGCACGTTCCAGTTGGCCAGGCCGAACTGGCGGGCGACGATTTCCAGCGCTTCGCTGTGGGTGATGGTCAGGTTTTTCTCGGCAAGAGCCTCGCGCATGGCCTTGGCCATGAGCTTCGAATGGCGATGGTCGCGCATGTCCGTTTCCTCGTCACGGCGAAGTCCTCGTCAGCACCCGCATTACCGACGCCTTCGCCCGACGGTGGAACGGTCAGGACGCATCGCTTCGGAGGCATTCGCCATGCCCCGCCATGGTCACGACGGGGTGCGGGCTGCCGGCTGCCTCCGGCCGGCTCCGACAGTAGCGCGCAGCCTCGCCCCTGTCAGCTGGGAGTAGCAGCCTGTGACGGCCAGTGAGGGCGCCCCCTCCTTGCACGTGGCGCCTCCGCCGCTAAAACTGCGGGAGCCCAATCGGACAGCGAGACGAGACCTTGCCGATCCTGCCGACGTTCCGCACCGCCCGCCTCGCGATACGGCCGCGCACCCTCGCCGATCTGGACGCCTGCCTGGCCATGGACCGCGATCCCGAGGTTACCAAGTTCGTACCCAAACCATGGGCCGATCCCGCCGGCCACGAGGCTTTCGTGCGCGGGCGGATGCAGGCCGACTACGGGCCGGGCCTCGGCTACTGGTCGGTGTTTTCGCATGACATGCCGGAGCATTTCCTCGGCTGGATCCTGCTGGTCCCGTGCGGCGGCATCGGGCCGGAGATCGAGATCGGCTGGCGCTTCCTGCGCGAGACCTGGGGCAAGGGCTATGCGACCGAGGCGGCACGGCCCGTCCTTGACCATGCGATGGAAACGCTGGCGCTCGACCGGGTCGTCGCGGAAATCGATCCCAACAACGCAGGCTCGATCAAGGTCGCCCGCAAGCTCGGCATGACCGACGAAGGCTTGATCCACAAAGACGGCGCGACCTGGCACCGCTTCGTCATGTCCTGACGAGGAAGGCTTTCGCGCAAACCGAGTCAAAGCCCCGCGGCTTCGAACCCTCTCAACCCGTAGCCACGTCGTTTCCCTGCCGGCGCCAGTGTTTTGCGATTGTTGCCGTAAAGTCACTCACTGCGAATTTATTTAAGTCACGCCACTTTTCTGCTAGACTGTTGCTCATAAGCACAAGGAGGCGCAGGACATGCGTGGCATTGCAGCTTTGGGCCTTGGCGGCCTCGCCGCCATTGCCATATCCATTGCCGTCGGCAGTCTGACATTCGGCACCGCGGATCAGATCAACACCGCGAAGAAGGGCGACCGCATGGCGCGCACGGTGCAGGTCGCCTGTGCCGCCGGCACCATGCAGGACACGGCACAGGGTTGCGCGGATCTCGCGCGCAGCATCGATCCTGCCTCCGGCCCGACATGGCGCACCATCGCCTCTCGGGACGGCAACACCACCGTTCTCGCGCGCACCCGCGTTTCGGAGTGACCCTGAAACCCTGACCTCGGACACTCTCGAAGAGCATGGCGGCGGGTCCCCCGGCCCGCCGCCACGTCGTTCGGGGCCTGCGTTTCCCGGGCCTGCCCTCCCCCCCTCCATTCCGCTTCCATCCCCCCTTCCTGGTGCGTCCGGCATCGTCCGCCATCTTTGCCCTTTCTGAGCCCTGCATCCCGGTGCAATGCTCCCGGCAACACCCGGTCCCCTGGGGGAACGGGGCGCGATCCGGCAGCGGCATGCGGGAGGGCCGACCATGAGCAATTCGCCGAGCAGACGTCGGTTCCTTTTCGCACTGGGAGCCGTCGCGGCGTTTGGGACCGGCGGCGGCCTGCGCGCGCGGGCGCCGCAGCGCGTCCTCGTCCTCGGTGCGGGCATGGCCGGGCTGGCGGCGGCGCGGGCCCTGCAGGAGGCCGGACATGCGGTCACGGTTCTGGAGGCGCGCGCGCGGATCGGCGGGCGTGTCTTCACCTCGCGCCTCTGGCCGGATCTGCCGATGGATCTTGGGGCAAGCTGGATCCACGGCCAGCGCGGCAACCCGCTGACCGCTCTGGCGCGCGAGGCCGGTGCGCGGGTGGTGGCGACCAGCTACGACGCCTCGCTTCTGCTCGGCCCGGACGGGGCGGAGATCGCCTCGGACCTGCGACCGGCCGAGCGCATCCTGCACCGCGCACTGGCGTCGGCCGAGCGGCTGCCGGACGATGTTTCGGTGACGCGGGCGCTGGAGGCCTCCGCCGACTGGCAAGACGCCGATGCGGCGATGCGGCGGTTGGTAGCCTATCTGGTGAACACCACGCTGGAACAGGAATATGGCAGCCCGGCGCGGCTCCTGTCGGCCTGGCACGGGCAGGACGGCGAGGAGTTCGACGGGGCGGACGGGCTGTTTCCCGAAGGCTTCGACCGGATCGCCGGACATCTGGCGCGGGGGCTGGACATTCGCCTGTCCGCCGAAGTGAGCGAGATCGCGCCTGGCTCCGTGCGCCTCGCCGACAGCAGCCGGATCGCGGCGGAGCGCATCGTCTGCACGCTGCCGCTTGGCGTGCTGCGCTCGGGCAGCGTGCGGTTTGCCGAACCGCTGGCGCGGGATCGGCAGGCAGCGATCGAGGGCCTGGGAAACGGGCTCTTGAACAAGTGCTGGCTGCGGTTCGACCGGGTTCGCTGGCCCGGCGATGTGGACTGGATCGGCTGGCTCGGCCCGCGCGCGGGCCATTGGGGCGAGTGGCTGTCGCTGGCGCGAACGTTCCGCGCCCCCGTCCTCCTGGGCTTCAATGCCGCCGATCCGGCGGCCGAGATCGAGCGGATGAGCGACCGCGACACCGTGGCCGCCGCGCTGGGCAGCCTGCGGGCGATGTTCGGGGCGCGCTTTCCCGCGCCGCAAGCCGCGCAGATCACCCGCTGGGGGCAGGATCGGCACGCGCTCGGCAGCTACAGTTTCAACGCGGTCGGAACCAGCCCCACGACGCGGCGGGTGCTCGCCGGCGCGGATTGGGACGGGCAGCTCTGGTTTGCGGGAGAGGCGGCCTCGGCCACCCATTTCGGCACGGTGCATGGCGCGGTGCTGTCGGCGCGGTCGGTCGTCCGCGGCCTGTCGGAGCGCAGGTGACCCGGCCACGCGGTTCTTCGCCGCGCCTGCCCGCGCCCGATCACCGACATTTCACCGGTCTTTCACATTTGCGCGCGCGGCGGCGTTTTCGCGGCCATTCGCCTTGCCCGGCCCCTCCTCGTTTCCCACCTCTCGAACAGGGCCGCAGGGCACCTGCGCCGCGCCCGGCCCCGGCCGGAGCGGCACCAGGGGGCTCGCGGACAAAACGCAGAACCGCCTCGCAACCGCGGAGCGGCCGAAAGCGCCGAACCAGCCATGCTCAGTGCGCATGGCTGGCATGCAAAAGCATGGCCGGCTCAGACACAAGCTTCTGCAATCGTTCACAAAAACGGCACAGGCCGTTCACGGAATGCTGAACCGGCAAAGGCTTGCCAATCCCTTCGGGATACTACATATGCCCATCATGATGACGATTCACAAAATTCATCAGCTATCGACTCCGATCGCCCTGTGGGGCGCTGGCGTCGTGCTGCTTGTCGCCACGCTCGGGGCTGGATTGGCCGCCTCGGATGTCGACGCCGCGGCGGAATCCGCTGCCAACATGCAACCTTCTGCGCATGAACGCGTTATCTCGTCAGGCAAGGATGAGCGCGTCATCGCACGAACCGTCGAGGCGGTCTGCGGCGGCATCATCTTCCGAGAGGAGGATCCCGATTGTTTCTCCGGCACCCCGCCGCAGAAGAATCCGGTGATCGCCGAGCCGGCGACGGGCAACCAGGCGCTGCCGGTACAACCCTCCGGATCGTGATACGCGTCACGGTTTCCTTGCCGGTTATGCCCCAATGTGGGGTCATCGAAAAACGGTAACCAGCAGGGACGTGACGACAATGACCTTCATTCATGACCATGGCGAGCAGCACGCCCATCGCATCCGGGACCTGGCGATTGCCGCCGTTGCAGCTCTGGCCGTGTTCGGCGGCATCGCAAGCATCGCCCACACCGTCCAGACGGCCACGGCCGGTGCCGCGGTGACCGAGATGGCGGCTCCCAAGACCGATCGCGGCGCCTCCGCGCTGCCCGCCGAGTGCCAGGGTCAGACCTGGGGCAACTGGTCGACGACCTGCGCCTCGGCGCTGAGCGGCAACAAGGGCATGCGTCAGGTGCAGTTTACCACCGTCGAGACCCGCCAGCCGGCCGCCAACACCTCGGTTCTGGAGCGCGTTCCGTCCAGCTCCTGATCCGGGCGCCGTTTCCCGGCAACCCGACACTGCAAAAGGCGACGCCCTGCACCCCGCAGGCGTCGCCTTTGCCGTTTCAAGTGCCGAATTGACGCGCCGGTCCCTGCCCCCGCCCCTCTCGGCAACAATCACGGCTCCGTGATCGCCTCAGAATCGCATAGCCTTGGCGCAACGCTCCGCAACCGGATCCGCAAAGGCTTCGCCCGATGTTTCTCGCCGCTCTCTTCGCCCTGCTGCTTGCGGCCCTTGCCGCCGCCGCCTTCGGCCCCATGCGCCTTGCGGGCCTGTTGACCGCGGCAAGCTTCCTCGCGGCCGTGCTGGTCTACCTGCACCACGCGACCGATCCTCTGCCGCTGTCGTTCTGAAGGGGCGCACCATGATCTCCAGATCCCTCGAGACGACGCTCAACGCGCTTGCCCTCATCGCCATCTCGGCCGTGCTCGCCGTCGCCTTCTTCGACCAGTTCGCCAATGGCGAGCTGCCCTGCCCGCTCTGCCTGCTGCAGCGCGCCGGCTTCCTGCTGCTGGCCATCGGTCCGGTGCTGAACGTGGCGCGCGGCCCCCGGCCCGCCCATTACGGCGTGACGATCCTTGCCGGGCTTGCCGGCGCGGGCTTTGCCATGCGCCAGGTGCTGCTGCACATCCAGCCGGGTGACGCGGGCTATGGTGCGCCCTTCCTCGGCCTGCACTTCTACACCTGGGCCTTCGTCGTCTTCGTTGTCGCCGTTGCCGCCTGTGCGGCGCTCTTGATCCTGCGCGCGCCCGGCGAGGAGCCGCGCACCGCCGGCGGCCGCCCGGCGCGCCTGACCGGGCTGTCGCTGGTTGCCGTCGTGCTGGTGCTGGCGATGGCCGGGCTCAATGCGGTGAGCACGCTTGCCGAATGCGGGTTTGCCGCCTGCCCGGACGATCCGACCGTCTACCGCCTGCTGCAATAGGCCGTAGCAGGCCCCGACGGGCTGAACGCGCCTAGCTGGCGGCGATCATCGCGCGGATGCCGTCCGCGATGAACTGGATCGACAGCGCCGCCAGCAGCACGCCGAGCAGCCGCGTGACCACCACGGCGGCGGTCTCGCCCATCATCCGCTCGATGCGGTCGGCCAGCAGGAACGAGACGAAGCAGGCGCCGATGATCACCAGGATCACCAGCGCCAGGCCCAGATAGGACACCGTGTCGACCGCCTGAGAGGACAGCAGGATCACCGCCGAGATCGCCGCAGGTCCCGCGATCAGC
The DNA here is from genome assembly GCF_014252955.1 of Stappia sp. 28M-7. Taxonomy (NCBI): domain Bacteria; kingdom Pseudomonadati; phylum Pseudomonadota; class Alphaproteobacteria; order Hyphomicrobiales; family Stappiaceae; genus Stappia; species Stappia quadratibracata. The sequence goes on from NZ_JACMIA010000001.1 coordinate 2,378,138, forward strand.
GGGATCGCCAGCGGAAACACGGCCACGTCATGCAGCTCTTCCTGATGCGCCGCATGCTGCGACAGCGCCTTTTCCGCGGTCTCCGATTTGCGCCGGTTGCGCTTCTCGAACACCATCTCGATGGCGATGATCAGGAGCAGCAGGCCGCCGGCGATCTGGAAGGCCGGCACGGAGATGCCGAGCACGCCCAGAACCCCGCGTCCGGCGACCAGGAAGAGGAACAGGATGGCCCCGCCGATCAGCGTCGCGCGCACCGCGATGCGCCGGCGCGTGGCGGCCGTGGCGCCTGCCGTGACCGCCAGGAACATGGGCGCCAGGCCCACCGGATCGATGGTCACGAACAGTGTCGCGAAGGCGTTGATGAGATAGTCCGCAAGCATTGCGCAAGCCCCCCGCTCGACTCGTCCGGCCCCGTTATATCAAGCAAAATACGGCGTGGGGGCACCCGGGCGGCACCCCCTTCCCGAACTTTCCCTTGGGAAAGTGACAAGACGCTGTTTTCGCTCGTCTTTTCGCGGCGCAAAAACCCTTGGGCGATTTGGCTGAAAGCGCGGAATCGGCTATAAGATCGGGACAGATTCAACAAGTGTGAGAGATCCCTTGACCGATCGGGACACGAACGCACCTTCGGGTGGCCTGCCGTCCGATATCCGGCCCGTTTCCATCACCGACGAGATGAAGCGCAGCTACCTCGATTACGCGATGAGCGTGATCGTCAGCCGCGCCCTGCCGGACGTGCGAGACGGACTGAAGCCGGTGCACCGGCGCATCCTCTACTCGATGCATGAGAACGGCTACGAGTGGAACAAGCCCTACCGCAAGTCGGCCCGCGTGGTCGGTGACGTGATGGGTAAATATCACCCCCATGGCGACAGCGCGATCTACGACGCGCTCGTGCGCATGGCGCAGAACTTCTCGCTCCGCCTGCCGCTGATCGACGGCCAGGGCAACTTCGGCTCGGTCGACGGCGATCCCGCGGCGGCCATGCGTTACACCGAGTGCCGGTTGCAGAAGGTCTCGGCGCGCCTCCTTGACGACATCGACAAGGAGACCGTCAACTTCCAGGACAACTACGACAATTCGGAGAGCGAGCCGGTCGTTTTGCCGGCAAAGTTCCCGAACCTTCTGGTCAACGGCGCCGGCGGCATCGCCGTCGGCATGGCCACCAACATCCCGCCGCACAATCTCGGCGAGGTCATCGACGCCTCCATCGCCCTGATGGAAAATCCGGCGATGACCACGGCCGAGCTGATGGAGATCGTGCCCGGTCCCGACTTCCCGACCGGCGGCATCATCCTCGGCCGCTCCGGCATCCGCTCTGCCTATGAGACCGCGCGCGGCTCCATCGTCATGCGCGGCCGCGCCGAGATCGAGGAGATCCGCAAGGATCGCTACGCCATCGTCATCACCGAGATCCCGTATCAGGTGAACAAGGCGTCGATGATCGAGAAGATCGCCGAGCATGTGCGCGAAAAGCGCATCGAGGGCATTTCCGACATCCGCGACGAGTCCGACCGTACCGGCATGCGCGTGGTCGTCGAGCTGAAGCGCGATGCGGTCGGCGACGTGGTGCTGAACCAGCTCTACCGCTACTCGGCGCTGCAATCGACCTTCGGCGCCAACATGGTGGCGCTGAACGGCGGCCGGCCGGAGCAGCTCGGCCTGAAGGACATGCTGACCGCCTTCATCGCCTTCCGTGAGGAGGTGATCGGCCGGCGCACCCGCTTCCTGCTGAAGAAGGCGCGCGACCGCGCCCATGTCCTCGTCGGTCTCGCCATCGCGGTTGCCAATATCGACGAGGTCATCGCGCTGATCCGCACTGCGCCGGACCCGGCCACCGCCCGCGCCCAGCTGATGGAGCGCAACTGGCCGGCCCGCGACGTGGAGCCCTTGATCCGCCTGATCGACGATCCGCGCCACATGGTCAACGAAGACGGCACCTACAAGCTGTCCGAGGAGCAGGCCCGCGCCATTCTCGACCTGCGCCTGCAGCGCCTTACCGCCCTTGGCCGCGACGAGATCGCCGACGAGCTCAACAAGATCGGCGAGGAGATCCGCGACTATCTCGACATCCTGCGCTCGCGCTCGCGCATCCTCGACATCATCCGCCAGGAGCTGACGGAAATCCGCGAGGAGTTCGCAACGCCCCGCCGGACCGAGATCATGGACGGCGGAGCGGACCTTGAGGACGAGGATCTCATCCAGCGCGAGGAGATGGTCGTCACGGTCAGCCATGCCGGCTACATCAAGCGCGTTCCGCTCGACACCTACCGGGCGCAGCGGCGCGGCGGCAAGGGCCGCTCGGGCATGTCGACCAAGGACGAGGATTTCGTCACCCGCCTGTTCGTGGCCAACACGCACACGCCGGTGCTGTTCTTCTCCTCGCGCGGCATCGCCTACAAGCTGAAGGTCTGGCGCCTGCCGCTCGGCGGCCCGACCTCGCGCGGCAAGGCGCTGGTCAACATGCTTCCGCTCGAGCAGGGCGAACAGATCACCTCGATCATGCCGCTGCCGGAGGACGAGGAGAGCTGGGGCAATCTCGACGTGATGTTCGCCACCACGCGTGGCACCGTCCGCCGCAACAAGCTCTCCGACTTCACGCAGATCAACAAGAACGGCAAGATCGCGATGAAGCTGGACGACGGCGACGGCATCGTCGGCGTCTTCACCTGCACCGAGCATGATGACGTCATGCTGACCACGGCGCTCGGCCAGTGCATCCGCTTTGCCGTCACCGATGTGCGCGTCTTCGCGGGCCGCAACTCGGTCGGCGTGCGCGGCATCAACCTTGCCGACAACGACCGCGTCATCTCCATGTCGATCCTGCGTCACTTCGACTGCACGGCGGACGAGCGCAGCGCCTATCTGCGCCTGCGCCGCCTGATGCGCGGCGAGGCCGACGAGGCGAACGGCGAAGCCGGCGGCGAGGACGAGGGCGTGCCGGCGGGCGACCTGCCGCAGGAGCGCTACGTGGCCATGAGCGCGCATGAGCAGGTGATCCTCACCATCTCGGAAAACGGCTACGGCAAGCGGTCTTCGTCCTTCGAGTACCGGGTGACGGGCCGCGGCGGCAAGGGCATCACCGCCATGGCGGTGACCAAGCGCAACGGCCCGCTCGTCGCCTCCTTCCCGGTGGAAGACAGCGACCAGATCATGCTCGTCACCAATGGCGGCCAGTTGATCCGTTGCCCGGTCGACGGCATCCGCATCGCCGGCCGCGCCACCCAGGGCGTCATCGTCTTCAACACCGCCGAAGGCGAGGAAGTCGTCTCGGTCGGCCGCGTCTCCGACGAGGAGGACGCCGAAGAGGCGATGCTCGACGAGGCCGGCGGCGAGACCCCCGCGTCCGGCTCCGACACGTCGGGCGATGCCGGCGACGGCGAGACTGGCGATGGCGAGACTGGCGAGGACGGGGCTCCGGGCGACGACGCCTGATCCCGCCTTACCGTCTCACGACACCATCACGGGCCGCAGGACACTCCTGCGGCCCTTTTTCTTGCGCGCTCCCCTCCCATCCCCTCGGCTGTCACCCCGGATGGCACTCGCTTTCACGCACCACCCTCTCGGTTCGTCATCCCGGGCAAGGCGCAGCCGCGACCCGGGACCGGCGAGCCGAGAGCCTCGCGAAGGCACTCAGGAACAACCCCACACCCGCCGCGCCTTCCCGATCCCGGATCTTCGGCCTCGTCCGGAAAGACGCGGGAGAGGCAAGCGCAGGAGACAGGCAGGCGCGCGGGGAAGACGGAAACGATCCTCTGATGTGAACCCCACCCACAGGATGTCATCCCGGTTTCGGCAACGCCGAAGACCGGGATCCAGTAACCCCGTACGGTTCTGCCCAAGCCTCAACGCTGCCGCGCGCCGAAGCTGGACTGCCGCCTTCGCGCCACCATCCACCCCGGCGGATACTGGATACCTGCCTGCGCAGGTATGACAGCGGACAGTGGAACGGGCGCCTCCCGCCCCACCCCTGCCGAGGGTGCCAATGGGTCCCGGGTCGCGCTCCGCTTGCCCGGGATGACCTCCGAGAGGGAGGCACCATCACCCCCCACCACCGGAGATCCCACCTCGGTCGTCAGCCCACCGCCGTCGTCCCAACCTCTGACGTCACCCCGGACGAAGGCGAAGCCGGAGATCCGGGGCCCATTCGTTCCCAGAGCGGCCGCAATGACACCGAAACCTCGCCCTCCCTGACGACACCACACCCGCCGTGCCTCTCCGGTCCAGGCTCGGCGCTGCACATCATCCGCCCCGCCCACAGGATGTCATCCCGGTTTCGGCAACGCCGAAGACCGGGATCCAGTAACCCCGTACGGCTCTGCCCGAGCCTGAGCGCTGCCGCCGGAACGTCGGTGGCGGCCAACTTCGCGCCACCATCCACCCCGGCGGATACTGGATACCTGCCTGCACAGGTATGACAGCGGACAGTGGAACGGGCGCCTCCTGCCCCCCCTGCCGAGGGTGCCAATGAGTCCCGGGTCGCGCTTTGCTTGCCCGGGATGACCTCCGAGAGGGAGGCAGCATCTCGCACCCCACCACCGGAGATCCCACCTCGGTCGTCAGCCCACCATCGTCATCCCGAGAAAACGCGCCCCTCACCCTTTCGGGCTGAACAGATGCACCGGCTCGGCGACGCCGCGAAGGCGATGCTCGCCGAGGTCGTCCAGCGGCACATCGAGACCGCGCGCAGCCGCCTGCGAGATCAGGATCTCCCGGCCGAGTTCCTTGGTCAGCGCCTCGATGCGGCTTGCCGCGTTAACCGCCGGGCCGATCACCGTGAAATCGAGCCGTCCGGCCGAACCGACATTGCCGAAGAACACCTTGCCCTCGTGCAGCGCGATGCCGGTGCGCAGCGGCGCCCACACCTCCCGCGCGTCCGCGACCGCCTGGGGCGGCGTCTCGTTCAGCGCCGCGATCCCGGCAAGGGCCGCCCGCGCCGCGCGCAGGGCCGCGTGTGCCGCCCCCTCGCCTTGCGGAAACACTGCCAAAACCCCGTCGCCCATGAATTTCAGGATCTCGCCGCCTTCCGCGATCACCGCCCCGGCCAGCCGCTCGAAATAGGCGTTGAGCAGCGCCGTCATCGCCGGTCCCGGCAGCCGCGCCGACAGATCGGTGAAGCCGCGCAGGTCCGACATCCAGATCACCGCATCGATTTCCTCGCCGACGCCCCGCCGGATGCTGCCCTGCAGCACCTTGCCTCCCGCCGCCGGCCCCAGATAGGCGTCGAGCAGGTTCGCCGAGATCCGCCGGTCGATATGCCGGGCAACATGCAGCGCCAGGATCGACAGCAGCCGGTCGATACCCGCCCGCTCGGTTTCCGTGAAGCCGCCCGGCTGGCGCGTTGCCAGCGACACCAGGTTGTGCTGGCTGCCGGACCCGGTTCCGCCGGCAGCCGTCAGCGGCAGCGCCATGTAATGGCTGTAGCCGAGTTGCCCCAGTTCCCGCAGCAAGGGGTAGTGCGCCGAGGTGTCCTCGTCGATCGTCCGGTCGAACGCCTCGCCGCGTTCGATCACCGCAAAGATCGGGCTTCGCCGATAGGCATCCGTCGCCAGGATATCCTCGGCCACCTGGATCTCGTCGCAGATCCCGTCACCCGCCTCCCAGTTCCAGGCAAAGCCGTAGATCTGCGGGTGCAGCGTGCCCACATGCAGGCTCGCCCGCTCGAAGGACGGCAGCGCCGCCGCCATGCGCCAGCAGAACGCCTCGAAGAAATCCAACACGTCGGCCACAGCCAGCGCCTCGCCGAGCAACCAGGCCTCCACATCCCCCAGCGTCTGGATCGGCGCCCCTTGCGCCTCGCGCTGCGAGCGCCGGCGCAGCCGCACCCCTTTCGCATAGGACCTTGGAAACGGATCGATCCCGGCCATCCCCGTCTTTCCCGCCTCTTCATCCGGCCACCCCGGACAGCACGTCATGACCGCACTCTACCTCAAGGCAGCCGCACCGGGGACAAGTCGAACGATGCGGCGCGGCGCCCGGCGGGGATAAGTGCGCCGGACAGGCGGGGACAAATGCGCCCGGGGCACGCCGCCCGGCAGCATCGGCGATTTCGGGAAATTGAGACGGCCGAAATCAAAATTTCGCAATTTCGAGACGGAATTTTGCAAAATCCGTCTCGAAATTCTCAAGGCCTATTCGGCCGCCTCGACCTTCGGCTTTATCACCGGTTCCATCGCGCTCAGTTCGGCCGGATCGAGATGGCACAGGATCCTGTGTCCATCGCCGAAGCTGCGCAGCGGCGGCAGCTCGACATCGCAAGTGCCCGGCATCATGTAGGGGCAGCGGGTGGAGAACGGACAGCCCGGCGGCGGGTTGGTCGGCGACGGGATTTCCCCCTTGAGCACGATGTGCCGCTTCTCGATCCGCGTATCGGCGATGGGCACCGCCGCCAGCAGCGCCTCGGTGTAGGGATGGTAGGGCGGCGCGAAGATTTCCTCGGTCGTGCCCTGCTCCATGATCCGGCCGAGATACATCACCACCACCCGGTCGGCGAGATACCGCACCACCGACAGGTCGTGGCTGATGAACAGCATCGTCGTGCGGTTCTCGCGCTGGATGTCCATCAGCAGCTCGGTCACTGCCGCCTGCACCGAAACGTCCAGCGCCGACACCGGCTCGTCGGCGATCACCACCTTCGGATTGCCGGCGAAGGCGCGGGCGATGCCCACCCGCTGCTTCTGCCCGCCGGAGAGCTGGCGCGGCTTGCGCTTGGCGAAATCGCGCGGCAGCTTCACCGTGTCGAGCAGCCGGAAGACGATCTCCTCCACCTCCTCGTCCTTGCTGGCGACCCCGAACTTGCGGATCACCCGCGCGATCTGGCTGCCGACGGAATGCGACGGATTCAGCGTGTCGAACGGGTTCTGGAAGACCATCTGCAGCTTCGAGATCGTCTCGGCCTTGCGCCGCTCCACCGGCAGATCGCCGAGTTCGACATCCCCCAGCATCACCTTGCCGTCGGTCGCGTCCTCCAGCCCCATCAGCACCTTGGCGAAGGTCGACTTGCCGCAGCCGCTCTCGCCGACGATGGCCACCGTCTCGGCCTCGCGCGCGGTGAAGCTCAGCTTCTCGTTGGCCTTCACCACCCGCTCGCTGCCGCCCATCACGAACAGCCCGCCCTCCTCGATCAGATAGTGCTTGGTCATGTCCTCGACCGAGAGCACCACCTCGCCCGCCTCGACCGGCGGCTTCGCCTCGCCCTTCGGCAGGTCGCGGTTCCAGTCGATCTCCTGGAAGCGTTCGCAGCGCACCTTGTGGTCGTCGTCGCCCGGAACGGCACGCATCGGCAGCCGGCCGACATTGCACAGCCCGTCGCGGAAGAAGGTGCAGCGCGGCCCGAAGTTGCACCCCTCGGGCCGCTCGTGCGGCAGCGGCAGCTGGCCCGGGATTGCCACCAGCGGATGGGCGTTCTTGTCGGCGCCGGGCAACGGGATCGAGCCGAACAGTCCCCGCGTGTAGGGATGGCGCATCTCGTCGAAGACGTCATGAATGTCCCCGACCTCCACCGCCTCGCCGGAATACATCACGGTCAGCCGGTCGCAGGTCTCCAGGATCAGCCCGAGATTGTGCGAGATGTAGATCATCGAGGTGCCGAACTCCTCGGCGATCTCGTTGATCAGCTCGACGATGCCCGCCTCCACCGTCACGTCCAGCGCCGTTGTCGGCTCGTCGAGCAGCAACAGCTTGGGGTTCGACAGCAGCGCCATGGCGATCACCACGCGCTGCTGCTGGCCGCCGGAAATCTGGTGCGGGTAGGACGCCAGGATACGCTTGGGGTCCGGCAGGCGCACCTTGGCCAGCATCTCCTCGGCCCGCGCCAGCGCCTCGCGCTCGCTCAACCCGTCATGGTAGATCGGCACCTCGGCCAGCTGCGCGCCGATGGTCATCGACGGGTTCAGCGAGGCCATCGGCTCCTGGTAGACCATGGCGATGCGCGAGCCGCGGATCTGCCGCAGCTCCTCCTCGCTCATCTGCCGCATGTCGCGGCCCTCGAACAGGATCTCCCCGCCGACGATCGCGCCGTTCTTGCCCATGTACTGCATGATGGCCAGCGCCACGGTCGACTTGCCGCAGCCGCTCTCGCCGACGATGCCGTGCGCCTCGCCCGGCATGAGCTTCAGGTTGAAGTCCACCACGGCCGGGATCTCGCCGGCGCGCGTGTAGTAGGAGATGCAAAGGTTCCGGCATTCGAGAACGGGAACCTCTTCGGCGGCGTGATCGCTCATTGTGTCCCCCTCCTCAGTCGCGCAGGCTCATTTCCCGAAGGCCGTCGGCCATCAGGTTGAAGCCAAGGATCAGGCTCGAAACGGCCAGCGCCGGCACGAGCAGCATGTAGGAGAACTTCCACAGCATCGCCGTCTTGGCGCTCTCGCGGATCATCAATCCCCAGTCCGGGTCGGGCGGCTGCAGGCCCAGCCCCAGGAAGGTCAGCGTGGTGATCGCCACCGTCGTGTAGCCGAGCCGCAGGCAGGCATCGACGATGATCGGCCCGCGCACGTTCGGCAGCAGCTCGAAGATCATGATGTAGAGCGGATGCTCGCCGCGCGTCTGCGCCGCGTAGACGTAGTCCCGCGTCTTGATGTCGAGCGCCAATCCCCGGACGATGCGCATGATCGCCGGTGCCGAGGCGAAGGTCACCGCCACCACGATGTTGAAGCCCGACGGCCCCAGATAGTTCAGGATGACGATGAACAGCACCATCACCGGGAACGACAGCAGCACGTTGGCGACGAACGAAATGATCTCGTCCCACCAGCCGGCCAGGTAGCCGGAGATCAGGCCGAACATGGCGCCGAACACATAGGCGACCATGGTCGCCGTGACGCCCCAGACCAGCACCCGCTGGCAGCCCCAGATCATGCGCGACAGCATGTCCCGGCCCTTGAAGTCGGTGCCGAGCCAGAAGAACAGGCCGTTCCGCTCGGTGAAGGGCGTCGTGAACGGGGCGATCGGCTTGTTCGGGTCCATCAGGGGCAGGTACGGCGCGCTGACCGCCATCAGCAGCCAGAAGAACACCAGCGTAATGCCGATCACGGCGACCCGGCTTTCGCGGAAGGCGCGGATGCCGAGCACGTAGAGCATCAGCGTCGCAGGGATCGCCGGCAACAGCACGGCCCGCGCCTCACCTCCGATCGCCTGGCCGAACATCACATAGGCCATCAGCGGCAGCCACATCAGCAGAAACAGCGCGATGACGGGCTTCGGCCGCGACAGGCGGTCGAGGGCGGAGGGGCCGGACGGGATCTCGGTCACTGCCATTGAGTGCGTCTCCGGTCCTTACGCAAAACGGATGCGTGGGTTCAGGAAGGTGTAGCCGATGTCGGAGATGATCTGCGACAGCACGGCGACGGCGACGGCGACCAGCGTGCAGGCCTGCACCACCTCCACATCGGGAAACAGCGCCGCTTCCAGCAGCAGCTTTCCGAAGCCGTCATATTCGAAGAAGACCTCGACCACGACGACGCCCGACAGCAGCCAGTTGAGCTGCAGCACGATCAGCGTGAACGGCGCGATCAGCGCGTTGCGCAGCGCGTGCCGCATCACCACCCGGCGGTACGGCAACCCCTTCAGGATCGCGGTGCGGATGTATTGCGAGGTCATCACCTCGGCCATCGAGGCGCGGGTCATCCGGGCCACATAGCCGAAGTCGTAGATCACCAGCGTCAGCACCGGCAGGATCAGTTCGCGGAAGTTGAACCCGCCGATCATCGCCGATTTCACCGGCAGCCATCCGAGGCCGAGGGCGAAGATGATGGTCAGCAGGATGGCGCTGGCGATCTCCGGGATACTGGTCGTGAAGACCGATACGAACGAGATCGTCCGGTCCTGCAGCGATCCCTCCTTCATCCCCGCGAGAATGCCCAGGATCAGCGACAACGGGATCATCAGCGCGAAGACGAAAAAGGCCAGGATGCCGGTATTGGCCAGCCGGTCCGCCAGCAAGGGGCCGACCGGACGGTTCTTCTCGTAGGAAAAGCCGAGATCGCCGCTCAGGATGTTGCCGACCCAGTTGGCGTAGCGCTGGTAGAACGGCACGTCGAGGCCGCGTGCGGCGAGCCAACTCTTGTAGCTCTCCTCGGTCAGAGCCGAGACGGCAAAGCCGCCCAGCTCCTGCACTGCCAGCCGTTTCTTGAACTCCGGCGTGTCGAAGATCGCGAACAGCAACAGCGAGGAGACCGCCATGATCAGAACCATCTGAACCAGGCGTCTCAGGATCAGTTTCAGCATGTGGCGCCCACCGTGTCGGCCCATCGATCATGCCGCAAGCGCGGCATGCGGGCCCTCCCCCTGACCTCGGCAAAGGACCGCCGCGCCCGAAAAACCCAGGCGCGGCAATCCGTTGTCCGTATCAGCTCATCCAGACCTTGTTGAACTGGTGGTACTGGGTCGGGTGGCCCGGATAGCCGTTCACCGACTTGGAGGCCATGCAGTAGACCGGCCGCCAGATCGGCATGACCATCACCGAGGCGTCCTGCAGGATCTGCGAGGCCTTGGCGAGCAGCCCCTTGCGGGCCTCCACGTCGAGCGTCGCCTCGGCCTCGTCGAGCGCCGCGTCGAACTCGGGCGAGGCGAAGCCGGACTCGTTCCACGGCACGCCCGTGCGGTAGCCGAGCGACATCACCATCGTGCCGAGCGGACGGTGCGTCCAGGCGGTCGCGCCGAACGGCGTCTTGGTCCAGATCTCCCAGTACTTGGAGGCCGGAATGACGTTGATGTTCAGCGTGATGCCCGCGTCCTTGAGCTGGTCGCGCATGGCCTCGGCGGCCGTCTGGTGCCACGGGCCGTCCGTGTTGCCGACATCGATGGTCAGCGTGATGCCGTCCGGATGGCCGGCCTCGGCGAGCAGCGCCTTGGCGCCCTCCACGTCGCGGGTCAGCGGCGCCAGCGCCTGGTAGTCCGGATGCACCGGGGCCACGTGGTGGTTCTCGCCCACGTCGCCGCCTTCCGGGTAGACCAGCGGCTTGATCGCGGCATTGTCGATGGCCATGGTCACGGCCTTGCGCACGCGCTCGTCCGTAAACGGCTCGGCATCGACGCGCATGCGGCAGCACAGGCACTGCGCGGTGCGGGCGGCGATGATGTTGCCGTCGATGGCCTTGGCCAGCTCCATCTGCTCGACGCCGAAGTCGTAGATCGCATCGACGCTCTGGCCGGCAAAGGCGGTCAGCTGGTTGTCGGCATCGAAATTGTAGTAGTGGATCTCGTCGAGAAACACCGTGCCGCCCCAGTATTTGAAAGGCTGGCCGCCGACCTCGGTGACGCGCTTCAGGATGCAGCGGTCGCCGACCACGTTCTCGGTGATCGTATAGGCGCCCGTGCCGTTGATCGCGTTGTCGAGCGGCGGCTTGAAGCCGCGATGCACGATGGCGGTCGGGTAGTTGTACATATCCTCGGGGAAGGACAGCACCGGCTTGGTCAGGTTGAAGCGGATCGTGTGATCGTCGACGATCTCGATGGCGCCGTCGATGAGGCTCTTCTTGCCGTCCTTATCCTCGACCATCGCCGAGACCGACGACAGGCCGATATTCGACGAGCCGAGATCCGGGTTGGTCCAGCGCTCGAAGTTGAACTTCACGTCCTCGGCGGTGAAATCGTCGCCGTTGTGCCACTTCACGCCCTTGCGCAGGTAGAAGGTCCAGGTCTTCAAATCCTCGGAGGCTTCCCAGCGCTCGGCCAGCATCGGCCGGGTCACATTGTCCGGGCCGGTCATCGCCAGGTATTCCAGCATGTGGCGCGTCTGGTTGGAGGCCTGGGTCCACGAGAAGGTCGCCGGATCGTCGATCTTCTGGACCTGCATCGCCACCTTCAGGATGCCGCCGGCCTTGGCGTTCGGGTCGTCCGCCGGGAACGGCAGGTTGGCTGCATCCTGGGCGACCGCCGGGCTCGGCAGGCCGGCCATCGCATAGGCCGCGCCGGCGCCCACGCCCAGAAGCGCGGCGTAGCGGACGAACTCGCGGCGGCTCAACCGGCCGCTGTCCATCTGTTCCTGTGCTTCCCTGACTTTCGGATGCATCTTGCTTGACGTCTCGTTGGTCGACATGCCCTGTCTCCCCTCCAACCGATTGCTGTGTTTGCTCTTTTCATCGCCGCTGCGGGCCGGAAGCCCGCCGCGCATGGTGTTCGTGGCCTTGCCGGTCCCGCGTTGGCGCTGGCGCGCCGGCGGGGTGCGACTGCGGACCTGCCCTCGAGATCCTCCTTGTCGGCCGGCCGCGGTTCCGGCCCCTCGCCGGACGCGCGTACCGATGCTCTTTTCCGATGCCGCAGCGTCCGGCATTGCCGCCGCCACGGATCCAACCGCGTCAACCTAGCATGCAATCATGGTGGCTTGGCAAAGCCCTGCGTCCATTTTTTTGAGGTCCGGATCGAACGTGTCGGTATCGGACAACAGATAGTCGCATAATCGATATCGCCTTTCCCTCGTTGCCGGCGCTAGGCTTCTGTCACATCGCGCGTATTGAAACGCGAACGCTTCCGAAACAACCGGCGCTCTGCTTGTCGTTTTCGGAGATGGCTGCATTTTACTGAGACGGATACGAAACTAGACGTCCGCAACCGCAGCGGGGAGCCGGGTTCGCATGGTCGAGATCGACGAAGTTGAGGCCACCCCGGCCGCCGATGACGAGGGCGCCGGCCGGCGCCGCGGACGCAGGGGCCGCCGGGACGTCCAGGGACATCCGGACGCCATCGAACAGAAGCCGTTCCGGGCCCGCCGCAATCCCTTCGCACCGGTCCAGGCGGTGTCCGAAGATCAACTTGAGGCGATCCATTCCGCCTCGCTCGACGTCCTGGAAAATATCGGTGTCGATTTTATCAATAGCGAGGCAAAGGCCCTTTTGAAGGCCGCCGGCGCCGACGTATCCCCCTCATCCGACCGAATCAGGATGGATCGCGGCCTGGTTCTGGAGGCGCTGGCGAGCGCGCCGGAGGCGTTCATCCTTCACGCGAGGAACCCGGAGCGGAACCTGAAGGTCGGCGGCGACAGCGTCATCTGGAGCGGCGTCGCCAGCGCCCCCAACTGCGCCGACGCGCAGCGCGGCCGGCGGCCCGGCAGCCAGCAGGACTATCGCGACTTCCTCCGCCTCAGCCAGGTCTTCAATGTCATCGACCTGAACGGCGGCTACCCGGTCGAGCCGGTCGACATCCACGCGTCGGTCCGCCATCTCGACTGCATCTCAGACTTCGTGACGCTGACCGACAAGGCCTTCCACATCTACTCGCTCGGCCGCGAGCGCAATCTGGACGGTATGGAGATCGCCAGGATCGCACTTGGACTAACACATGAGGAATTCGAAAGAACTCCTTCTGTCATATCGATTATCAACTCTTCGTCTCCGCTGCGTCTCGACACACCGATGCTCCAGGGCATTCTCGAGATGTCGCGGCGCGGGCAGCCGATCGTGCTCACCCCGTTCACGCTTGCCGGTGCGATGGCGCCGGTCACGGTCGCCGGCGCCCTCGTGCAGCAGAACGCCGAGGCGTTGGCCGGGCTCGCCTTCGCCCAGATCGTGCGCCCAGGCGCGCCGGTGGTCTATGGCGGCTTCACCTCCAATGTCGACATGAAGTCCGGCGCCCCTGCCTTCGGCACGCCGGAATACATGCAGGCGGCCCTTGTCGGCGGCCAGCTCGCCCGCCGCTACAAACTGCCCTACCGCTCCTCGGCCGTGTGCGCGGCGAATTCGCCCGACGCCCAGGCCGCCTGGGAAACCGTGTTCTCGCTCTGGGGCGCGCTGATGGGCGGCGCCAACTACATCAAGCACGCGGCCGGCTGGCTGGAAGGCGGGCTGACGGCCGGCTTCGAGAAATTCGTCATCGACATCGACCTGCTGCAGATGATGGACGCCTTCCTTCAGCCGCTCGACACTTCGCCGGACGCGCTGGCGGTCGAGGCGATCCGCGATGTCGGGCCCGGCGGCCACTTCTTCGGCACCGCCCATACGCAGGCCCGCTACAAGACCGCGTTCTATCCGCCTATCATCTCCGACTGGCGGAACTTCGAGACCTGGCGCGATGCGGGCTCGCCGACCGCCTACGACAAGGCGCAGGTGGTCTGCAAGAAGGCGCTCGCCGAATACGAGGCGCCGCCGCTCGATCCGGCCATCGCCGAGGAGCTGGCCGCCTTCGTCGCCCGGCGAAAGGCCGAAGGCGGCGCCCCCACCGACTTCTGACGTCGGCGGCCGATTGCCGCCGACGCTCCCATCCCTTTCCAGACAAGCGGGGAAGCAGACGAATGAAATCCCAGGCTCGCGTGGTGGTGATCGGCGGCGGCGTCGTCGGCTGCAGCGTCCTTTATCACCTGACCCGGAGGGGCTGGACCGACGTGCTGCTGATCGAGCGCTCGGAGCTCACCTCCGGCTCGACCTGGCATGCGGCCGGCGGCTTCCACACGCTGAACGGCGACCCGAACGTCGCCAAGCTGCAGGCCTATACCGTCTCGCTCTACAAGGAGATCGAAGAGCTTTCCGGCCAGTCCTGCGGCCTTCACCTGACCGGCGGCCTGCAGCTGGCCGACACGCCCGAGCGGCTCGACTGGCTGAAGATGGCCCATGCCCGCGGCCGCTATCTCGGCATGGAAACTGAGATCATCTCGGCGAAAGAGGCCAAGGAGCTGCTGCCGCTGATCGACGAGCGGCACTTCGTCGGCGCCATGTGGGACCCGATCGAGGGCCATCTCGACCCCTCCGGCACCACGCACGCTTATGCCAAGGCGGCGCGCAAGGCCGGTGCCGAGATCTCGCTGCGCAACCGCGTCGTCGAGCTGGCCCAGAAGCCGGACGGCACCTGGCTCGTCGTCACCGAGCAAGGCACGGTGGAGGCAGAACACGTGGTCAATGCCGGCGGCCTTTGGGCGCGCGAGGTCGGCCGCATGGTCGGGCTGGAACTCCCGGTCCTTGCCATGGAGCACCACTACCTCCTGACCGAAGACATGCCGGAAATCGCCGAGATCGTCGCCTCGACCGGCAAGGAGATGGTCCACGCCATCGACTTTTCCGGCGAGATCTATACCCGCCAGGAACGCGGCGGCATGCTGCTCGGCACTTATGAACGGGCGGCAACGCCCTGGAGCCCGCGCCAGACGCCCTGGGACTTCGGCCAGGAGCTGCTGGCCCCGAACCTGGAGCGCATCGCCCCCTCGCTTGAGATCGGCTTCGAGCACTTCCCCGCGCTCAAGCACACCGGCATCAAGCAGTTCGTCAACGGTCCCTTCACCTTCGCCCCCGACGGCAATCCTCTGGTCGGCCCGGTGCGCGGCCTCACCAATTTCTGGTGCGCCTGCGCAGTCATGGCCGGCTTCAGCCAGGGCGGCGGCGTCGGCCTTGCCCTCTCGAACTGGATGGTCGACGGCGATCCCGGTTTCGACATCTGGGGCATGGACGTCGCCCGCTTCGGCCCCTGGGCCACCCTCGCCTATACCAACGCCAAGGTGCGCGAGAACTATTCCCGCCGCTTCCGCATCCGCTATCCCAACGAGGAACTGCCGGCCGCCCGTCCGCACCAGACGACGCCGCTCTACGACCGCATGCGTGCGCAAGGCGCCGTGATGGGCGACAGCTGGGCGCTGGAAACGCCGCTCTGGTTCGCACCCGAGGGCACCGAGCCCCGCGACATCGTCTCCTTCCGCCGGTCCAACGACTTCGCGCACGTCAAGGCCGAGTGCCAGGCGGTGCGCAAGGGCGTCGGCATCACGGAGATCGCCAATTTCGCCAAGTACGAGATCGCAGGTCCCGGCGCCGAGGCCTTCCTCGACAAGCTGATGACCAACCGCATGCCAGCCCTCGGCAAGATGGTGCTGACGCCGATGCTCAATGAGACCGGCAAGCTGATCGGCGACTTCACCATCGCCCGCATTGCCGACGACCGCTTCCTGATGTGGGGCTCCTCGCAGGCCGAGATCTATCACATGCGCTGGTTCGAGCGGCACCTGCCGCAGGACGGCTCGGTACGCGTGACGCCGATCAATCTCGGCTGGGTCGGCCTGTCGATCGCCGGCCCCAAGGCACGCGACCTGCTGGCGCGCGTCACCGGCGACGACGTGTCGAACGCCGCCTTCCCCTTCATGGCCAGCCGGGCGATGGACGTCGCCTCGGCCCCCTGCCATGTCAGCCGCATCAGCTATACCGGCGACCTCGGCTATGAGATCTGGATGGCGCCGCATTACGAGCGCCGTGTCTACGACGCCTTGAAGGAAGCGGGCGCCGATCTCGGCCTGCGCGACTTCGGCATGCGCGCCCTGCTCTGCCTGCGGCTGGAAAAGAACTTCGGCACCTGGTTCCGCGAGTTCCGACCGATCTACGGGCCCTATGAGGCCGATCTCGGCCGGTTCGTTGCACTGAACAAGGGCGACTTCATCGGCCGCGAGGCCGCCATGCGGGAGAAGGAAACCGGCGGCACACTGCGCCGGGTGAGCTTCGTCGTCGAGGCGAACGATGCCGACGTGATCGGCGACGAGCCGATCTGGCACGAGGGAAAGGTGGTCGGCTGGATCACCTCGGGCGGTTACGGCCACTTCGTCGATGCCTCGCTGGCGCAGGGCTACCTGCCGAAGGACCTGGCCGCGCTCGGCCCGGACGGCGCCTTCGAGATCGAGATCATCGGCGAGCGGGTCAAGGCCCGCATCATCGCCGAGCCGCTGTTCGACCCGCGCGCGGAGCGCATGCGCATGTAGGCGGCGCGGTGCGCCCCCTCAGCTGCCCGGATTCATCTCCCGGAAGCAGGCGATCACATGGCTGGCGAAGGCGTCGCTCGCCTTGCCGGCATTGCCCGCCTCCTTGAGGATCAGGTGGTAGTCACCGATTTCCGGCAAGCCGTGGCGCGCGTCCAGCTTCTGCAGCGGCGGCGTGATGACGCTGGTCGGGAACGGTGCGACGGCAAGGTCGGCCAGCAGGGCCGCTTCCTGTCCCGCGCTGTGAAAGCTCTGATAGGCGATGCGATAGGGATGCTCGGCCTTGTCGAGCGCGATGCGCGCGGCCTTTCGCCAGGGGCAGCCGGACACCGACAGCGCCAGCGGCAGCGGGTTGCGGCTATAGGCAACGCCCCCTTCCAGCCCGGCCCAGGCCAGCGGCTCGGTGTAGACGATCTCACCGCCGCGGGCGAGATCGCTGTCGGGCCGGGCCGTGTAGAGGATCAGGTCGAGCTGGCCGTCCTTCAGCTTCTGCAGCAGCGGCGGGCTGCCGTCGAGATGCACATCGACATTGACCGCCGGATGCGAACGGGCGAAGCGCGTCAGGATGTTGGGCAGGAATCGCGTGCCGAAATCCGAGGGCGCGCCGAAGCGCACCTCGCCCTCGATGGA
Source organism: Stappia sp. 28M-7 (assembly GCF_014252955.1). NCBI lineage: Bacteria > Pseudomonadati > Pseudomonadota > Alphaproteobacteria > Hyphomicrobiales > Stappiaceae > Stappia > Stappia quadratibracata. The sequence continues at coordinate 2,395,425 of NZ_JACMIA010000001.1, forward strand.
GGGCGAGCGGAACATCGCCACCGCCTCCTCGTTGAGCAGCAGGATGCGGCGCGCGTAACCGAGCAGCGCCTCGCCCTCCGCAGTCATGCGAACACTGCGTCCCTCCCTTGCGAAAACCGCAGTGCCGAGCAGCGTCTCCAGCTTCTTCACCTGCATGGAGACGGCCGAGGGCGTGCGCCCGATCACCTCGGAAGCCTTTGAAAAGCTTCCCGTTTCCGCGATCACGAGGAAGGTCCTGTACAGGTCCGTCTCGATCAGCGGCGTGCCTTTTCCCGGCACCAGATCCATGGCTTGCCCTCCTGGCGCTTCAGTTCAATGAAATTGATCATATACATGAGTTCTTTTGGTTTGCCTGATAGCGCGAATGCGACCATATCCCCGGTTAGAGCGGCAGGACAGTTCGCCCCGTGCGAACCGTCCGAACCGCAACGGCACACGCAACTCAAGCATATGGAGAGCGCCCATGTCCTACCTGACCCGGGTACTCGGCAACACCTTCGGCATTGCGACGCGCATCCATGCGCTGTCGGTCGCCGACACCGACCCGCGCACCCTTGCCGATCTCGGCATGTCGGGCGACGCGGCGAAGCAGGCCCGTTTCCAGTCGTTCCGCGCCGGCGAGCCCGGTGCCTCGAACGCTGCCCGCCTCGGACTGAACGGTCGCTGAGCACGTCTCCCCGCCGGCCCACCGACCGCATCGATCCGCTGTAACGACAAACCGCCGAAGCTCACGCTTCGGCGGTTTTCGTTTTCGTGAAGGCGTGACGAGGAACCGCTGCTCAGAGGCGGCGGTTGACCAGGTTCTCCAGATATTCCTGGCGGCCCGACACGGGACGCGGATCGATGCCCTCGCGCTCGACACGCGCGGCGACCTCTTCCAGCGTGCGCTCGCCCTTCAGCATGGCCGCGGCCTCCGGCGCCTGCCATCCGGCATAGCGCTTCGCCACCGCATCCGACAGGTCGCCCTTTTCCATGAGCTCGGCCGCAGCCAAAAGTCCGCGCGCGCAGGTGTCCATGCCACCGATATGGCCGTGGATCAGGTCGGCCGCGTCCAGCGACTGGCGGCGGAGCTTCGCATCGAAGTTGAGGCCACCGGTGGTCAGGCCGCCAGCCTTCAGGATGTAGTAGAGCGCCAGCGCCACTTCCGGCACGTTCATCGGGAACTGGTCGGTGTCCCAGCCGGACTGGTAGTCGTTCCGGTTCATGTCGATGGACCCGAGAATCCCGAGCGCGGAGGCGAGCGCCACCTCGTGCTCGAAGGAATGGCCGGCGAGCACCGCGTGGCCGACCTCGATGTTCACCTTCACCTCCTTCTCCAGGCCGTAGGCCTTGAGGAAGCCGTAGACCGTGGCGACGTCGTAATCGTACTGGTGCTTGGTCGGCTCCTGCGGCTTCGGCTCTATCAGGATCGTGCCGGGAAAGCCGATCTTGTGCTTGTAGTCGACCACCATCGACAGGAAGCGGCCCATCTGGTCGAGCTCATGGCGCAGGTCCGTGTTGAGCAGCGTCTCGTAGCCCTCGCGCCCGCCCCACAGCACGTAGTTCTGGCCGCCGAGCTGATGGGTCACGTCCATGCAGGCCTTCACCTGGCCCGCCGCATAGGCGAAGACGTCCGGGTCCGGATTGGTCGCCGCGCCCGCCATGTAGCGGCGGTGCGAGAAGAGATTGGCCGTGCCCCACAGAAGACGCGTCTTCGAGGTCTCCATCTTGCGGGCGAATACCTCGGCGATCTCCTGCAGGTTGCGGTTGCTCTCGGCGAGCGTCGCGCCCTCCGGCACCGCATCCCGGTCGTGGAAGCAGAAGAACGGCACGCCGAGCAGATCGAACATCTCGAAGGCGACATCGGCCTTCAGGCGCGCCATCTCCATCGTCTCGCCGAACCAGGGCCGCTCGAAGGTCTGCCCGCCGAAGGGATCGCCGCCCGGCCAGCAGAAGCTGTGCCAGTAGGCCACGGCAAAGCGAAGATGATCCTCCATCCGCTTGCCCAGCACGAGCCGGTCGGCGTCGTACCAGCGATAGGCAAAGGGATTTTCGCTCTCCGGCCCTTCGTAGCGAATGGCGGGAATGCCGTCGAAAAACGCTGTCATCGCAGAACCTCTTTCAGTGCCGGATAAAGCGCCCGGTAGCGGGCGAGGCCTTCCTCGTGGAAGGCGCGCTGCCCCGCGTCAGGGCCGATGGAATGTGCCGTGGGCGGCGGTGCGAAACGGTCGGCGCCGCAAGCGCCGGTGGCCGCCGCGCGGCCGAGCCGCGCCGCACCGAAGGCCGCACCGAAATCCCCGTTGCCGGGCACGTCGATCTCGATGCCCAGAACCGTCGCCAGGATCTCCAGCCAGTTGCGCGAGCGGGCACCGCCACCGATGGCGGTGGCGCGCTCCACGCGGGTGCCGGCGGCCGACAGCACGTCGAGGCAGTCGCAGAAGGCATAGGCGACGCCCTCCAGCACCGCGAGTGCGAGATCGGAGCGGTCATGCGCCTGCGACAGGCCAACGAAGCTGCCGCGCGCCGAGGCATCGTTATGCGGCGTGCGCTCGCCGGACAGATACGGCAGGAACAGCACCGGCGGCCCGTCGCGCCGGGAGCGCTGGCGCGCGGCGGCCTCCGCCTCCAGCGTCGCGACATCGCAGCCCGAAACCCGCGCCAGCCAGTTGAGGCTGTCGGTCGCCGACAGGATCACCCCCATCTGGTGCCAGGTGTCGGGCAGCGCGTGGCAGAAGGCATGGACGGCGCCGGCGGTGTTGGGCCGGAAACGATCGGTCGCGACGAAGAGCACGCCGGACGTTCCGAGCGACAGGAACGCTTCGCCCGGACGCACGGCGCCGATGCCGCAGGCACTGGCGGCATTGTCGCCGGCACCGCCCGCCACCACCGGCGGACGCGCAAAGCCCCAGCGGGACGAGAGCTCCGGCAAGACCGACCCGGTGGCATCGGTCCCTTCGGCAAGCGCCGGCATGTTGGCACGCGCGAGACCGGTTGCAGCGAGCAGCTCGTCCGACCAGTCGCGCCGGGCAACGTCGAGCCACAAGGTGCCGGCAGCGTCCGACATGTCCGAGGCAGCCGCACCGGTCAGGCGCAGGCGGACATAGTCCTTCGGCAGCAGCACGAGCGCAGTTTTCGCGAAGATTTCGGGCTCGTGGCGGGCGACCCATTCGAGCTTCGGCGCGGTGAAGCCCGGCATCACCAGATTGCCGCCGATGCCGCGAAAGTCTGCCCGCGCATCAAGCGCCGCGCATTCGGCTTCCGAGCGTCCGTCGTTCCACAGGATCGCCGGGCGCAGCACCTGGTGCGCTGCGTCCAGCAGTGTAGCGCCGTGCATCTGGCCGGACAGGCCGATGCCGGCAACGGCCGACATTTCGGACGGATGGCTGCGGGAGAGCTCGTCGAGCGTTGCGACCACCGCCTCCCACCAGGCGTGCGGGTCCTGCTCCGACCAGCCGGGATGCGGCCGGGAAACGGTCAGCGAACTGGAGGCGGAAGCAAGGATCGCATCCGTCTCGTCCATGAGTACGGTCTTGACCCCGGACGTGCCGATGTCGATTCCCAGATACACGCGTCCTCCCGCGCCGCCATGCGGCTCTTCATATTATTTTCGATACCAAAATATACCATGGCGCGAGGAAATAAAGAGGCACGATGAAAAGCGGCGACGCGAGGGGATCGCGCCGCCGGGATGCCAGGCCGAGCGAGGAAGGTCATGCAGCAGCGGTCGATGCCGACATGCGCGCCATGGCCCGCTGCTCTGCGAGGGCCAGCACCGCCACCGCGCCGGCCTGGATGCCGAGAAAGGCGTAGCCGAGCCCGGTCGGCGAAACGAGGCCGAAGAGCGGCAGCGCAAGGCTTGCCGCCACCCACAGCCAGTTGCCCGCAACGACAACGAAAACGCCCGCGGTCGGCGGAGCGGGCGGGAGCGCAACCGCCAGCATGAAGGCAGCGATCGGCAGCAGCACAAGCCCCGCGTAGAACAGGAGATTCTCAGGAAGACCGAGCGGCGGCGCCAGAAGGCTAGCGGCGACAAGCAGCAGGCAGCCCATGGCAAGGCAGGTGACGGCATCGAGACCGAGAACGCCGCGCAGGGAAAGGCGGTCGAAGATCTGCAACATGGGAACTCTCCTTGGTTGGCAGACCGGCCGGATGCCGGACTGGATGACAGGAGAGAACACCCACGAGGTCATCGAGGCGATTACCTCACAGGTCATTGAAGACAGAAAAGATCGCGGGCAGGATCAGGCCCATGATCACGACACCCTCCTCCAGCTTTCCCGACCTTCTGCGCCAGTGGCGCAGCCGCCGGCGCCTCAGCCAGCTGGCGCTGGCTGCCGAGGCCGGCCTGTCGCAGCGCCATCTCAGCTTCCTGGAATGCGGCAAGGCACAGCCGAGCCGGGAGATGGTGCTGAGGCTGACCGACCAGCTCGCCCTGCCGCCGCGCGAACGCAACACCCTGCTGGTCGCGGCCGGCTTTTCGCCGCAGATGCCGGAGCGCGCGCCGGACCATCCCGACCTTGCTGCCGCGATGGAGGTGGTCGGGCGAATTCTCGATGGGCACGCCCCTCACCCGGCGCTGGCCGTCGACCGCAACTGG